>OY282368.1:1012500-3524415 GCA_958295725.1 uncultured Alphaproteobacteria bacterium
ACCGGGCGTACCGGCCGCTGTCGAGCGCCGCCGGACGCAGGGCGAAGCGCGGCAGCGTATCCCGCCAGGCCCGTCGGTTGAGCTCGTCGTCGAGGTCGTTCCGTCCGCGCAGGAACAGCTTCCAGCTCTCCTCCGGGTGGTTGATCAGGTGCTGCGTGCCTCGCTCGATGGCGTCGATCAGGCGCCGCAGGCGCGGATCGGCCAGGTTGTCGGCGTGAGCGACGAGAATCAGCTCGTCGTAGGTCGGGACGCCTTCCTCCTCGATATGGAACGCGCGTCCCGGCTTGCCGACGATATCCATCTGGTTCAGCTCGAAATTGCGGAAGGCGCCGATCACGGCGTCGACCTGACCGCTGATGACGGAGGGCGAAAGGGAGAAGTTGACGTTGATCAGCGTCACGTCGTCGAGCGTCAGCCCATGCCGTTCCAGCATCGCCTTGAGCAGGACGTCCTCGAACCCGCCCACCGAGAAGCCGATCTTCCGTCCCTTCAGGTCCGCGATCGACTCGATGGGACCGTCCGCCAGCACGACCAGCGAATTGAGCGGCGTGGACACCAGCGTCCCGATGCGGCGGAGTGGCAATCCCTGATCGACCTGGATGTGGAGCTGGGGCTGATAGGAAATGGCGACATCGGCCTTGCCCGCCGCAACGAGCTTGGGTGGGTCGTTGGGGTCCGCCGGGGCGACGAGCTCCACCTCCAGGCCCGCGTCGCGGAAGTACCCGGCTTCCTGCGCCACGAAGAGGGGCGCGTGATCGGGGTTCACGAACCAGTCGAGTATCACCGTCATCCCGTCCTGGGCTCGCGCCGCGCTCTGGACCGAGAGCGCGACGAGGAGCGGCAATCCGATGCTCAGGAACCGATGGAACGTTCGCGTCCGTGGATGTTCTTGTCGCCGATGGGTCATGTGGGTTTCTCCCGATGGGTTGGATGGTGGTTCGGAGCGGTCAGGGATGGGTTCGGGTCGGGGGTGTCGCGTCGTCGGCCGGCGCGCTGTCCGCCTGCCAGGGAAGGGCGAGGCGGAGCAGGCGGTCGACGATGAAATAGAGAGCCACGGCGAACAGGGCGAGGACGAGGAGGGCCGCGAACATCAGGTCGATCCGCATCCGGCCGTTGGCGTGCAGCATGACGTAGCCGAGGCCTTCGCTCGCGCCCACCCATTCGCCGACCACGGCGCCGATGGGGGCGACGGCGGCGGCGACGCGCAGGCCGGAGGCGAGGGCCGGCAGGGCCGCCGGGACGCGGATATGCCAGAGGATCGCCCAGGCCCGCCTCGGGTCGCCGTCGGTCATGGTGACGGCGAGATCGAGCCAGCCGGTCTCGGTGCGCCGCAGGCCGTCCAGGAAGCTCGCGGTCACCGGGAAATAGATGATGAGCGTCGCCATGGCCACCTTCGACGCCATGCCATAGCCGAGCCAGAGGACCAGGACCGGGGCGATGGCGAAGACGGGTATGGCCTGGGAGATCACCAGGATCGGGAACAGCCAGCGCCGCGCCGGCCGCGACTGGTGGATGAGGATGGCGCTGAGCACCCCTAACAGCGTTCCCAGAAGCAGCCCGAGCACGATCTCGGCCGCGGTGACCCAGGCGTGCGTGGCCAGGAAGTCCGCCCGCTCGCCGACGGTCCGCAGCACGAGCAGGGGTCCCGGCAGGATGTACGGCGGCGCCTGGGTCGTCCAGACGACGACCTGCCACAGCAGCCCCAGCCCGCACAGGGTGACGAGCGCGCGCCGGAGGTGGGGCAGGAGGGGGCCCGTCATTCCGCGCACTCGCGCGCCGGGGCCGGTCCGGACCGGCCGAGATACGCCATCAACTCGCGGTAGCGGGCCGTGGATTCCTCCCGCGTCGGGTCGCGCGGCGGGTCGCCGGAGAGGGTCATCGCCGCGGCGATCCGCGCCGGAAGGCCCGCCATGACATGAATGCGGTGACCGAGGCGGACCGCTTCGATCGGGTCGTGGGTGACGAGCAGTACGGTCCGTCCCGCGAGCAGCCGTCCCGCGAGATCCTGCAAGCGCAGCCTCGTGAGCGCGTCGAGGGCCGAGAACGGCTCGTCCATCAGAACGATGGGGCGATCTTCCATCAACGTCCGGGCCAGCGCCGCGCGCTGGCGCATGCCGCCCGACAGCACGGCTGGCGGATCGCCCTCACGGCCCGACAGACCGACGTCGCGCAACAGGTTCCGGGCGCTGCCCCGGTTCGCGGGATCGCCCCGTAACCGGGCTCCGAGGGTGACGTTGTCGAGGACGTCGAGCCAGGGGAGCAGCAGGTCCCGCTGGTCCATGTAGGCGATCCGGCCCTTGAGCGGACGGCCGTCTCCCGCCTCGATGGCGCCGCGTTCCAGCGCGGGGCCGAGGCCGGCGACGAGCCTCAGAAGGCTGGACTTGCCGATTCCGGAAAGGCCGAGCAGGCACGTGATCTCCCCCGCCGGGAGGGTTACCGACAGGTCCTCGAAAAGGATGCGGTCGCCATGGCGCAACGTCACGCCGCGGATGCGCACGTCCGGGGCTCGACCGTCCGCCATCGATGGGCCTTCGCCGTCGCTCATGGAGACACCCTTCCCTACGCCGGCATGATCCGGATCAGGTTCTCGGGGTCGTCCCGTGAGACGGGACCTCTCAGCCGCGGCGCGCGGCTCCCCCCAGTGACGGAACGAGTATACAGCCCTCGCCCGGCCGATCAAGGACCGGCGTGCGCCGGCGCGGCCATGCCGACGCAAGCCGGGACGGTTCGCGGCGGGTGTTTACTCCGGCGCCGTTTTCCGTAGTCTTGCCTCATGTCCGGACCGACCCGTAGCCGCCGCGCGCTCGGCGTCTTGGCGATCCTGACGCTTGTCGCGTCGGGTTCTTCGCTTCCCCCGCGCGCGGGGGAAGCGGGCATGATCGACTCGGAAGTGACGATCGTCTCCGAGAGCGGCGAGCACCGGTTCGAGGTCGAGGTCGCGCGCGCGGTCGAGGAGCAGGCCCGCGGCCTGATGTACCGCCAAGGGCTCGCATCCGACGCCGGGATGCTGTTCGACTACGGCCGTCCGCGGAACATCGCCATGTGGATGCGCAACACGTACATCCCGCTCGACATGATCTTCATCGGCGCCGACTGGCGGATCACGCGCATCGTGGAGCGGACGGTGCCGCTCTCGTTGGCGACGGTGGCGTCCGAAGGGCCGGTCCGGGCCGTGCTCGAGGTCAACGCCGGCACGGCGTCGCGACTCGGTATTCGCCCCGGAGATCGCGTGATCCACGAAGGCGCGGGTTCGGGCGACTCCCGTTGACATGACGGGTGGCGGCGCGATCGACGGGCGGGGGATCCCCGCCGGATTTGCGCCGATCGATGGGCCCTCGCCGTTCGGCCGGCTCCTCGGCCCCGTCCATGAGCGTCCGGAGGAGGGCGGGGCTTTCGTGCGGGCGCTCAGGATCGAGGACAGGCACACGAACCTCGGCGGCGTGGTCCATGGCGGCGTGCTGATGTCTTTCGCCGACGTCGTGCTCGGCACCGTGAGCTACCGCCACGCCGTCCGCCCGGGCGCGAGCATCCGCATGGTTTCGGACTTCGTCGCGCCCGCGCACATCGGCGACTGGCTCGAGGGGCGCGGCGTGGTGACGAAAGCGACGCGCTCGATCGTTTTCGCCGCCGGGGAACTGACCGTCGACGGGCGGACGATTCTGACGATGGCGGGAACCTACAAGCTTCTTGGCGAACCCCGGGATACCGATTGATATTCCATGAATTATGTTTTCCGACAAGCGATTAAACCATATTACCGATATCGTGTATCGGAATCATCGAAATAGATCGAGAGGATCCGGCGAGGTCGGAGGGCGGGCGTCCACGACGCGCCCGCGCGCTCCGAGACATCGCGCGACCGTCTTGCCGTGCGTTCCGCGTTGGTGTATCCCGGCGTCGAGACGCGGCGTTTCGCGGGGAGTAGCTCAGCCCGGTAGAGCACCGGCTTTGGGAGCCGGGGGCCGCTGGTTCGAATCCAGTCTCCCCGACCACGGTCGAGGCACCGAGGCTTCGCATGGACGAGGTTCACGATGCGGGCACGGATATATCGACCCGCCAGGACGGCGATGCAGTCGGGCCGGGCCAGGACCAGGGATTGGGTCGTGCGCTTCGAGCCCAAGGCGGCGCGGCGTATCGACCCGCTGATGGGCTGGACGTCGTCTTCGGACACGGATCAACAGGTGACGATGCGGTTTCCCACCCGCGAGGCGGCCGTCGCCTATTGCGAGAGGCGCGGCATCTCGTATCAGGTGCTGGAGCCCCGCCGGCGCAAGTTCAGAACGAAGTCCTATGCGGACAACTTCCGCTACGACGCGGTGAGGTAGGCGGTTCTCGCGTCGGCGCATGATGGCCCAGCGGCCCCGTAGCTCAACCGGACAGAGCATCGGCCTTCTAAGCCGAGGGTTGCAGGTTCGAGTCCTGCCGGGGTCGCCACGCCCGCCCGGTATTCGTCGTCGACGCCGTTTCCGATGGGCGCTCCCCCTGTCGCGAATCTCGAAAGTCGCTTAACGTCGGCGGCGTTCGGGGCGTCGCGTTCCGTTCTCGCGACGGCCCGGCCGACGAACCGGTCTATTTCCAGCGAAGGAAACCGCAATGCCCGTGGTCGATTCGACGAACAGGGAATGGATCGACAGGACGGTCGAGGAGGCGCTCGATCCCGGCCTGCCGATCTGCGATCCGCACCATCATTTCTGGGAATTCCGGTACGAACGGCCGGCCCACCACTATCTTCTGGACGATCTCCTGGCGGACATCGGCGCCGGACACAACATCGTCTCGACGGTCTTCATCGAATGCGCAGCGATGTACAGGCGGGACGGTCCCGAGGAGATGCGGGTCGTCGGCGAGGTGGAATTCGTCAACGGCATCGCGGCCATGAGCGCCTCGGGTCTCTACGGCGATGCGCGGATCGCGGCGGGAATCGTCGGCCATGCGGACCTGACGTTGGGAAGCGCCGTCGGCGCCGTGCTGGACGCACAGATCGCCGCCGGCGGCGGGCGCTTTCGCGGTATCCGGCACATCGTGACCTGGGAGGACACGGGCCACTTCCCGCCGGCGCGCACGAAACCCGCGCCGCGCCTGCTGCTCGACCCCGAATTCCGCGAGGGTTTCGCGGAACTGGAACCGCGCGGCCTCGGATTCGAGGTGTGGTGTTTCCACCCGCAGTTGCCCGAGGTCACCGATCTCGCCCGCGCCTTCCCCGGCACGACGATCGTCCTCGATCATTTCGGCGGGCCACTCGGGGTCGGCCCCTACGCGGGCAGGCGGGACGAGATATTCGAAAGCTGGAGCCGGGACATCGCCGCGCTCGCCGCCTGCCCCAACGTGGTGGCCAAACTCGGCGGTGTGAACATGGACCTCAATGGTTTCGGCTGGCATGAACGGGAGCGGCCGCCGACCAGCGCCGAACTCATGGAGGCGACGCGGCGTTACTACGAGCACACGATCGACGTCTTCGGCCCGGACCGTTGCATGTTCGAGTCCAACTTCCCCGTCGACATGATCAGCTGCGGCTACGTCGTGCTGTGGAACGCGTTCAAGCGTCTGACCGCGAACTATTCGGATACCGAGAAGGCGGCCCTTTACCACGACACGGCGACGCGGGTGTACAGGTTGTAACCTCGTCCTGTCGGCCGTCGAGCGTCGCCGCGCGACGGCGGCGCGGGGAGGGACGTCCCCGCGTGACATCGGGGAGGCGCCGGCGTCGGGGATTCAACGGGAAGGAGAAGCGACATGACCGGAATTGCCACGGCGCATCTTTTCGACATGCATCTCGACGTCGATCCGGGTTACGTCGACACGGGCCTCGGGCATCTCGGCAGGCGCCGTGTCATCTCGGTCACGGGCGGCACCTTCGAAGGCGAACGCCTGAGGGGGATCGTTCTGCCGGGCGGTGGCGACTGGCTCCTCGACCGGACCGACGGAGTCACCCAGCTCGACGTGCGCCTGACTCTCGAGACCGACGACGGCGCCGCGATCTACATGTTCTATCGCGGCTATCGCCATGGGCCCGCCCGGGTGTTGGAGCGGCTCGCCAACGGCGAGGAGGTCGACCCGTCCGAGTACTATCAGCGCGCCGCTCCGTTCTATGAGACGGGGGACGAGCGTTACGTCTGGCTGACCCGGACGGTTTCGGTCGCGACGGGCTGGCGCCGGCCCGACGGCCCCAGCTACCGGGTGTTCGAAGTTCTTTGACCGCGGCGGCACGTCCCCTCACTCGTTCCTGGACGGAGGCGCCGCGGGCACTCCTTCCCGTTCGGCGATGCCGGGCGGCACCTCCACCTCGTCGCGCGGGAGGGTGTCGAATACGAACGCCGGCGCGAGCGCGATGAGGGCAGCCAGAAGAATGGCCGCTTTCCAGTGCAGGTCGGCGAGTCCCGGACGACGGCGGAGGCGCGACCCCTGCCACAGGACGAATCCGGCGAACAGAACCGCCGTCGCCACGATCCACACGAGAAACGCGCCCATGGATTCGTTGTAGCGCGGGTTCGCGGCGGACGCCAGTTCCGCCACGCGGGGCTTCAATCTCCGTAAAGCTCCTTCGGATCGACCTCGACCTCCGCGATGGTTTCGAGACCGCCGTCGCGCACGGCGGTGAAGAAGCAATGGCGGCGCCCCGTGTGGCACGCCAGCCCCTTCTGATCGACCAGCAGGAGGAGCGTGTCGCCATCGCAGTCCACGCGCATCTCCTCGAGTGTCTGTTCCTGCCCCGACGACTCGCCCTTGCGCCAGAGCCTGTTCCGGGATCGCGACCAGTAGTGCGCCGCGCCCGTGGCCAGGGTCCGCTCGACGGCCTCTCGGTTCATCCAGGCCATCATCAGGACCTCCCCGGAATCGTGCTGCTGCGCGATGGCGGGGACGAGGCCCCTCGCGTCGAAGGCGATGGCGTCGAGGATCGCCGGATCGACCGTATTGCCGTCGGAGTTCCGCATGTCGTTCACTCGTAGTGGTGGTAGAACCGTCCCCGGCGGTGAGAGAAGAACGAGACCCGCCAGTCGTCGTTCCCCTTCGGCGGGTTCGTCATGTAGCGCTCGATCTCGAGCAGCATATGTGTCGTGACGCTGGGGAGCGGCAGGTCGTGGGCGTGGTCGACGGTGACCCAGCGCAGGTCGTGGAGCTCTCCGTTGCCGCCGAGCCGCCCTTCGGCCGTGGTCCCGTCGACGAGAAAGAACCGCGCGTCGTAGCGGATCGGGCGGTTCGATGGCGTGAGCGCCCGAGCGAGATAGTCGAGCCGATGCAGGGCCGGTGCGTACCCCGTTTCGAAGAAATGCCGCCAGGACGGCGGGCCGGACGCGGCGTCCGGCGTCCGCCGGCCCAGAAGCAGCCCGGTCTCCTCGTAGGTTTCGCGAACGGCGGCCATGGCGTGCGCCCGCGCGCGCCCGGCGCCGCACCGGCGGGTCAACCGGGCCAGAACGTGGTCGGCAAGCGGCGTCGCTTCCCGCGCGCGCCAGTCGCCGGGGTCGACGCGCCCTCCGGGGAACACGTACACGCTCGGCATGAAGCGGGTCGCGGTGTCGCGGCGTCCCATCAGGATCTCGACCCGTCCCCGTTTCGGCTTGCGATGGAGGATGAGGCTCGCGGCCTGTCTCGGGCGCGGCGGTCGCCGGGGCGGTCTCTGTTCGGGTGCGTCGGACATCGTTCGACAGGCGGTGCGTGCGGCGCGGGACCGCGGCGGAGGTGTCTGACGTTGCCGGACCCGCCGCGCCATGTCCACCCGCCGATACGGTCCGTTCTCAACCCCGTCGGCCGCGCTTCCTCCCCGCTTTCCGCGGTTCGCGGCCGGCCTTTCCGCGGCGCGCGGGGAACGGCCCCTGTTCCTCGACCAACTCGAGACGGAGCGATCCGGTGACCGCGTCGGCCTCCATGAGCCGGACGTCGACGGCCGAACCGAGCGCATACGTCTTCCCCGTGCGCTCCCCCACCAGCGCGTGTCGCGTTCCGTCGTGGATGTAGAAGTCGTCGGCCAGCGTGCGGATCGGCACCAGACCGTCGGCGCCGACGTCGTCGAGGGTCACGAAGAGACCGAAACGGGTCACGCCCGAGATCCGCCCCGTGAACGTGGCGCCCCGACGCGGCTCGAGGTACGCCGCGAGGTATCTGTCCCGCGCCTCGCGCTCGGCCGCCATGGCGCGCCGTTCCGCCGCGGATATCCGCTCTCCGAGCCCGGGCAGCTCGTCGACCGCGCCCTCGACGAGGCCGTCGTCGCCGAGCCCCAGCGCCGCGATCAGGCCGCGGTGCACCAGGAGGTCCGCGTAACGGCGGATGGGCGACGTGAAGTGCGCGTAGCGGCGCAGGTTGAGGCCGAAATGCCCGCTGTTGTCGGGGCTGTAGAGGGCCTGGCTCTGCGACCGCAGGACCACCTCGTTGACGAGGCGGGCGTGGGGCGTTCCCGCGACCCGATTCAGGATCCGGTTGAAGTGTTCGGCCCTGACCGCTCCCCCCGCCGCCAGCCGGAGGTCCAGGCTCGCCAGAAGCTCGCGAAGCGCCTCGACCTTTTCGTCGTCGGGGCGATCGTGCACCCGGAACATGCACGGCGCGTCGCGGTCGCACAGGGTTTCCGCCGCGGCGACGTTGGCCGCGATCATGAATTCCTCGATCAGGCGGTGCGAGTCCCGACGGGCCCTCGGTCGCACGCTCTCCACACGGCCGTCGGCGCCGAGCGCGACCCGAAGCTCGGGAAGCTCGATATCGAGCGGTCGCCGGCGTTCGCGGGCGCGGAGGAGCGCGGCATAGGCCCCGTACAGGTTCGGGATCACGGGATGGAGAGCCGTCGCGGCGTTGTCCGGGCAGCCGCCGTCCCGCAGGTCCTGAACGCCCTGATACGTCAGGTTCGCCGCGGCGCGCATCGCGCCGCGGACGAATTCGTGACGGCGCGGGTTGCCGTCGGCGTCGATCCACAGGAACGCCGCCAGGCAGGCCCGGTCGGCCCCCGCTTCGAGCGAGCACAGGCCGCTCGACAGCGCCTCCGGCAGCATCGGCGCGACACGGTCCGGGAAGTAGACGGAATTGCCCCGCTCGCGAGCGTCCGCGTCGAGGGCCGATCCCGGCCGCACGTGGGCCGCGACATCGGCGATCGCGATGACGATCTTCCAGCCGCCGGGGTTCCCGGGGTCGGTGTCGGGAGCCGCCCAGACGGCGTCGTCGCGGTCCCGGGCGTCGGCGGGGTCGATGGTGACGAGCGGCAGTTCCCGCAGGTCGCGTCGTTCGCCGACCGGGACCGGCGTCGCGGCCTCCGCCTCCGCCAGGGCCTCGGCGCTGAACGTGGCGGGGATGCCCTGGTTGCGGATGGCGATCATGCTGTAGCTGCGCGGATCGTCGAAGGAGCCGAGGCGCTCCACGATCCGCGCCTTGCCGAGTCCCGGTCGCGCGCCCGGCAGACTCGCGGCGAGCACGACGTCGCCGGGACGGGCGCCGAGCGAGTCCGGACCGGCCACGACGAATTCCCGCTTGACGCGCCGGTCCGTCGGCGCGATGCGGCCGTGACCGGCGACGAGGTTGTACACCCCGAGAATTTCGTCGGGCGGGTTCGCGAGCCGGCGCATGACCCGGGCCTCGTACAAGCCGTCCGAGGCCCGCCGCAGCCTCGCCAAGGCGCGGTCGCCGGGCGCCAGGGCCGCCGCGCCGGTCCGTCCGGGGACCATGACGATACGCGGCGGCTCCTCTTCGCCGTCCCACCGCGTGGGGCGCGCGTGGAGCTCGCCGTCGGCGTCGCCGCCCGTGATCTCGATGACCGTGACCGGGGGAAGCTCGCCGGCCGCGTGGAACGACCGGCGGCGGCCCTTCTCGATGAGCCCCTCGTCGCTCAGTTCCCCGAGCAACTCCTTGAGCCGCGCGCGGTCCGTGCCCGAGATCCCGAAGACGCGCGCGATGTCCCGCTTGCCCACGCGGTCGGGACTGTCGTGTATGAATCGCAGTACCTGTTCCCGCGACGGAAAGGCGGCCGATGTCTTCGCCTCGCTGTCGGGCGCGCGCGACTCCCGCGTGCGACGGCCCCGGGTCAAGCCGCCCCCGCCCGTCACGAGGCCGCTTCGGGCGCCGCCTTCGAACCGGAGGACCGGGCGGATTTGCGCGCGCCGGCGCGGCCCTTGCCTTTCCTCCCGGCCTTTCTGGTCAGCAACGCCGTGGCCGTTTCCATGGTGACGTCCTCGGGCGCGAGGCCTTTCGGCAACGTGGCGTTGATCCGGCCGTGTTTGACGTACGGGCCGTAGCGGCCGTCCATGACGGCGACGGGCTTGCCGTCGTCGGGATGATCGCCGAGTTCCTTGAGCGCTTCTCTGCCCCGTCGGCGCCCGCCGGCGTCGGCCAGAAGCACCACGGCGCGGTTGATTCCCACGGTCAGGACGTCGTCGTCCGGTTTGAGGGACGCGTATTTGCCCCGGTGGACCACGTAGGGGCCGAAACGGCCGATCCCCGCGGCGACCTTCTCGCCGGTTTCCGGGTGACGCCCGACTTCTCGCGGCAGCGCCAACAGCGCCAGGGCGGTGTCGAGATCGATCTCCGTCGGCAAGACCCCGGGGGGCAGGGAGACGCGCTTGGGCTTCCGGTCCTTCTTGTCCTCGGCCTGCGGGCCCGCGTCGAGTTGGGCGTAATGGCCGTAAGGGCCCGAGCGCGCGGTCACGGGTCCGCCGGTCTCCGGGTCGAGACCGAGTTCGCGAGGACCGTTGTCCTCGCCCGCGTCCGCGCCGTTTCCGTTGACCAGGCGCCGCGTGTACCGGCAATCGGGATAGTTCGAGCAGCCGATGAACGCGCCGAACCTCCCGAGCTTCAGGGACAGTTGCCCGCCGTCGCAGGAGGGACAGGTCCGCGGATCGACGGCGGGGTCGTCGGAATGGAAGAAATGGGCGCCGAGCGCCTCGTTGAGGGTATCCAGCACCTCCCGCGTCCGCAGGTCCTTCGTCTCCTCGACGGCGCGGCTGAAGGCGTTCCAGAATTCATGCAGGGTCTGCTTCCAGTTCGCGTTTCCGGCGGAGATGTCGTCGAGGGTCTCTTCCAGCCTGGCGGTGAAGTCGTAGGCCACGTAACGATTGAAGAAGTTGCCGAGGAAGGCGGTCACGAGCCGGCCCCGGTCGTCCGGCACGAATCGCGATCCTTCGAGGCGGACGTAGTCCCGGTCCTGAAGGACCGAGATGATGCTGGCGTACGTCGAGGGCCGTCCGATACCGAGCTCCTCGAGACGCTTCACCAGGGTCGCCTCGGTGAATCGGGGCGGCGGTTCCGTGAAGTGCTGGTTGGGCCGGACGTCCTCGCACCGGACGGTCTCGCCCTTGGCGACCTTGGGAAGGCGGCGCTCGTCGGCCTCGTCCGTCTTGTCCCCGGACTGGTCGTCGCGGCCTTCCTGGTACAACTTGAAGAAACCGTTGAACAGGACCACGGATCCGGTGGCGCGCAGACCGGCCCGGCCGTCGGGCGTCGACATGTCCACGGCGGCCTGTTCGAGACGCGCCGAGGCCATCTGGCTGGCCACGGTCCGCTTCCAGATCAGGTCGTAGAGGCGCCTGGCCTCGGGGTCGAGGAAGGAAGAGACGTTGGCGGGGACGCGCGACAGGTCCGTGGGCCGGATGGCTTCGTGGGCTTCCTGGGCGTTCTTCGCCTGGCTGCGGTAGGTGCGCGGCCTGGCCGGAAGGTAGGGCGCGCCGAACCTCTCCGATATCAGGCGTCGGCAGGCCTGGATGGCTTCCGACGCGATCTGGACGCCGTCGGTGCGCATGTAGGTGATCAGGCCGACGGTCTCCCCGCCGATATCCACGCCTTCGTACAGTCTCTGCGCGACCTGCATGGTGCGTCGCGCGCCCATGCGGAGCTTGCGCGCCGCCTCCTGCTGGAGAGTCGATGTCGTGAAGGGAGGCCGTGGATGGCGCTGGACTTCCTTCGCTTCGACGCCCACGACCGACAGCGCGGGGGAAGCGCGCAGGATCCCGGCGGCGCGCTCGGCGTCTTCCCCCGTCGGGATCGAAAATTTGCCGAGCCGCTTGCCGTCGAGGGACGCGAGGCGAGCCGAAAACGGCGTTCCGTCGGCCGCGCGGAGAGCCGCTTCGATCGACCAGTACTCCCGCGGCTCGAAGACCTCGATCTCCAGCTCGCGTTCGCAGATCAGGCGCAGCGCGACCGATTGCACGCGACCGGCCGAGCGCGCGCCGGGGAGTTTGCGCCAGAGCACCGGCGATAGGGTGAAGCCCACCAGGTAGTCGAGCGCCCTTCGGGCCTGCTGGGCGTTGACGAGATCCATGTCGAGATCGCGCGGGTGCGCGATGGCCTCCCGGACGGCGCCGCGGGTCACCTCGTTGAAGACGACCCTCTTGACCTCCACGCCGTTCACGGCGTCGCGTTCCTGGAGCGCCTCGAGCACGTGCCACGAGATGGCTTCGCCTTCGCGGTCGGGATCGGTGGCCAGATACAGGCGATCGGCGTTCCGCAGCGCCTGCGCGATCCCGTTGATGTGTTTCTTCGACTCCGGGTTGGTTTCGTAGGTCATCGCGAAGTCGTCGTCGGGCAGCACCGAACCGTCCTTCGACGGCAAATCGCGCACGTGTCCATAGCTCGCCAGGACGACGAAACCGTCGCCCAGGTACTTGTTGACGGTCTTGGCCTTGGCGGGCGATTCGACGATGACGACGTTCATGGAGGGGCCGGATGTTTGTCCGCTCGCGGCGCCCTATGCGTGCGCGACATCGCGATCGCAAAGGGAAACCCTGTTTCCGGGATGCCGATGCAGGCGACCCGCCGCTTCGAGTTCGAGCAAAATGGTCAAAAGCGCCGGGAGAGTCAAATGGCAGTGGCGGAGGAGCTCGTCGACCGTCACCGGAGTCGGACTCAGCGCGCCCGCCACCCGGCCGCGCGAGTCGGCGGGTTGTTCGTCGTCCGGAACCGGCGTCGCCGCGGGGCGTCGGCGCGGGGGTTCCGGCGGCTGGCGTTGGCGGGATTGCGTCATGAGGTCGAGCGCGGACGCGATATCGCTCGCGGATTGGACGAGGACGGCGCCGTCCCGAATGAGCCCGTTGCAGCCGTGGCAACGCGGATCGAGGGGCGAGCCCGGCACGGCGAATACCTCGCGGCCCTGCTCGAGCGCGCAGCGGGCGGTGATCAGGGAGCCGGACCGCAACGCCGCCTCGACCACGACGACGCCGAGCGACAGGCCCGAAATGAGCCGGTTCCGGGTGGGGAAATGCCTGGCCCGGGGACGCCTGCCGATCTTCTGTTCCGCGACCAGAAGGCCACGTTCGGAAATCTCGGACTGGAGATCCGCGTTCTCCGGCGGATAAACGGCGTCGATGCCGCCCGCCAGCACCGCGAGGGTGCCGGTTTCCAGGGCGCCGACATGGGCCGCCGTGTCGATGCCGCGCGCCAGTCCGGACACGACGGCGAAGCCCGCTTCTCCCAGTTCCCGGGCGAGCGTCCGGGCGTACCGCCGTCCGGCGATGGAGGCGTTCCGGGCACCGACGACCGCCACGGCGGGACGGTCGAGCAGATCGCTTCGTCCCTTGACGGAGATGACGGGCGGCGCGTCCGGCAGCATGGCCAGCGCCTCGGGATACGCCGGTTCGCCGAGCACGATCGGCCGGGCGCCCAGGCGCTCCAGGGCCTCCAGTTCGGCCAGGGCTTCCCGCTCGCCGCATATGCGCGGCGTCGGGTTGCCTCCGCGGCGGGCGAGGGACGGCAGGGCTTCCAGCGCCCGCGACGCCGAGCCGTATCGCTCGATCAGGTGGCGATAGGCGATGGGGCCGACGTTCTCGCTGCGGATCAGGCGAAGACAGGCGATACGCCCCTCGTCGTCGAGCGCGGGGACCGTCGATGCCTTCGCGAGACCTTGTGATGCAACGGACACGGCAGGGTCCAGGGCGTCGCCAATACCGGATTCGGCGATTCCTATGAACGGATGAGGACGGATTCCCAGGCCGGACCGGACGGGTTCCATCGATATCCGCATATCGCGGACGATCTGCTTGTCGCCGAAGACCTCGGGCCGCGCGGCGATGCGCGACAGGATCCCGGAATTCGTCATGTTCGTTCCCGCCGTCCCAGGCGAACCGGCTCGAAGCCGCCCGCCGGGGAGTTTCTAGCGGGCGGCCGCCAAGCGCCGCACGCCGTCGCGGAACGCCCGGAAGCTCGGCGACCGGTTCCGGTCCGGGTCCATGTGCGGCGCGATGTTCCGCGCCCATCGGCATTTCGCATTGCCAGAAGCCGGCCAGACGTCTTTCTTGATCAGCGCCGAACCGCCCGCGTGAACGGCGTCGGCGAGAACCTCCCACGTGCCGCATATGCCGTCTTGCCGATAGCCGTCCAGCACCGGGTCCTTCGCACTGGGATAGGCCGCCTTCACGGCGTCGCGGTCGCCCAAGAGCCACGCCTCGATTTCCTCGATGGCGATCCGGAACAGCGTGGTCGGGCGCGGATCGCAGGCATTCAGCACGTCCAGCAGTTCCCGCTTGAACGCCATGCAGTCCCGATCGTCCAGGTCCACCACCACGACGACCGCCGCCGAATCGCCAAGGCTCTTGAGGCTCTGTCCGTATCCGCGCAACAGGTTCGGCAACCGGTCCAGAAGGATCCGTTTTGCCGGATCGGTTCCGCCGCGTAAGCCTTTCGGTATGCGCCCCAGGCCCTTGTAGTCGTGCGTCCTCCAACTATGGCTCGATCCGTTGGCGCCGAGAATCTTCTCGAGAACGCCATCGACCGCGATGCTTCCCGATGCGTCCTCGACCAATATCTCGAAATGCATCGTGCGGCCGCTCAATCGAGGTAATCGCTGTACCACAGGCCGCCGAGCGGCAATTCTTCCTCGAACATGGCCTTGACGATCGGATCGTCGCTCGCGCGGCGGATGGTGGAAAACCCGTCCTCGCCCTTTTCGAGAATCCACGTTTCGTCGGGTCCGAGCGCGTCGACGAAATAGGGCTGGTGGGTCGTGACGAAAATCTGCGGCGCGTTCCGCCTTCCGGTGGCATGGGTGCGAAATTCCGCCGCTAGAACCTCCAGCAGCTTGTGATACAGCCCGTTCTCCGGCTCCTCGATGCAGATGAACGGCGGCGGCTCCGGATCCTCCAGCATCAGAAGGTAGGCGAACAGCTTCAACGTGCCGTCGGACATCTGTTGCGCGTAGAAAGGATCGTCGAAGCCCCTGTCGTTGAAGCGCAGCAGCAAGCGGCCGTCCTGGCTACGTTCGGTGTCGATCCTGTCGATGCCCGGGATTCTCTCGGCGATCCGACTCAGGATGCTGTCGAACCTGTTCCGGTGCTCGCGCTCCATGAACTGCACGACGTTGCCGAGATTGTCGCCGTGGATGCTCAGATGCGGCTGCGGGCCGGCGAGTGGCAAGCTACGAGCGGCGTTGGGGGCGAAGTAGCTCAAGTACCAGCCCTCGATGAACTGGCGGAAGGCCGCGATCCTGGGGTGCTGCTTCAGGGCGCCGAGCGTGGCGATGCCGAGCCGGCGCTTGTCCTGGAGCTCGACGATCTCCGTTTCCGCGCTTTCTTCCCTGTTCTGTTCAATCCGTTTCAGCAGCTCCGTTAGATCCTCGTCCTCTTCGACCTGTTGTCCCTGCGCATCCCCTTTCCAGGCCACCCCCCTACCGTCGTTCATCATCAGGAACGAGAAAGGCCTACCGTATTTCTGCCCTTTGCGCCGCTGCCGGAGGCGCTCGCGCGCGACGTAAGGGCGACCCATGTCGTCCGCGTCTATGTCCAGCTCGTAGGTGATGGGCCGTGCGCGCAGCTCCTCCCGATAATAGATCTGGAACTCGATCGGGCTGGTGCTGCCTTGGGAACGGATACGGTCGAACCCGCCCCGGCCCCGCGCGTCGCAGGCCTCCTCGACACCCAGCTTCAGGCAATCCGCCAGGAACCCGAAGGCGTCGAACAGGGAGCTCTTGCCGACCCCGTTCCTGCCGATGACGGCCGTCATCGGAGTCAACGGGTCGACTTGTGGCATATCCCATACCTTGCCGAGCGTGACGTCCTTGAGCACCCGGTAGTTGGCGATCCTGATTCCTTCGATCTTCGCCACGGGAACGATCCCCCTTTATCGCGGCGCCGCGAGCGGTATGGCGTCCAGCGGGCGCTTTTCCGCGCCGCCTCGCGTGTCCTCCTCCCCCTCGTTCGAGGGGAGAGGGGATCGTTTCAGGTCAGCTTCCAGGGACCCGCTCGCCGACTGGCGTTCGCATCGCTCTTCCGTCCCGCTCATGGGTCTGGGCCGCGCAAGTCGTTGTAGTTCCATAGGCCGGCCCCAACCACGACAACAGGAGCGGTCGATCCATCCGGTGCATATGCCGGTCAACTCGAATCGTTCTCGATACTATAGCATCCTTGGCGGCGTGGCGCAGGCCCCGTCCGGCAAGGGTTTCGACGGCATGGAGGATGGAGGCCGCCGCCTGTGACGCCTACGATTCGAGTCCGATGCGCGATTCCTCGCCCTTGAGGAGGCGGCGAACGTTCGCGTGATGACGGACGAACACGAGGACGGCGAGGAAGGCCGCGAACTCCGTCCGCTGGAGATCGGCCAGATACCACATGTAGACGGGGGCGGCGGCGAGCGATACGAGCGCCGCCAGCGACGAGTAACGGAACGCCGCGGCCACGGCCAGCCACGTCAGGCAGGCGAGCAGGCCGGCTTCCCAGGATGCCGCGATCAGGACGCCGAGCGCGGTCGCGACGCCCTTGCCGCCCCGGAACTTGAGCCACACGGGAAACAGGTGGCCGAGGAAGGTCCCGCCGCCCGCCAGCACCGCCATGTCGGGTCCCAGCAGGCCGGCGGTCCAGAACGCCGCCGCGCCCTTGCCGCCGTCGAGCAGCACCGTCAGCGCAGCCAGGCTCTTGCTCCCGGTTCGCAGCACGTTGGTCGCCCCGATGTTGCCGGAGCCGATCCGCCGGATGTCCCCGTGACCGGCGAGCTTCGTCAGCACCAGGCCGAAGGGAATCGACCCCAGCAGGTAGCCGAGCGCCGCCGCCGCGTAGAACGGCCAGGTGAGGCTGAAGTCTCCCATGGGGTCGGGCATGGCGGCGGCTCCGGCTATCGCGGGGGCGCGAGCTCGTGGACCGTGTGTCCGGCGACGACCGTTCTCGCCGCCCGTCCCTGAACCGGGCGGCCGTCGAACGGCGTGTTCTTCGACTTGGCGACCAGGCCCGCCTCGCTGAGCCGCCACGGCGTATCCAGGTCGATCACCACCAGATCGGCGGGCGCTCCGGCCTCCAGGCGCCCGACGTCGAGCCCGAGGAGCCGCGCCGGGGCGGCGGTCATCATCTCCAGGACGCGCATCAGGGGCAGGGAGCCGTTGTGATGGAGCTCGAGCGCCAGGGGCAGCATGGTCTCCAGGCCGGCGATGCCGGCGGCCGCCTGGATGAAGGGCTGGCGCTTGCTTTCCTGATCCTGTGGGCTGTGGTCGCTGACGATGACGTCGATCTCGCCGCGCCGCATGCCCTCGATCAGCGCCCGCCGGTCTTCCTCGGCGCGGAGCGGCGGCGACGTCTTGGCGAACGTCCGATACTCGCCGACGGCGTTCTCGTTGAGGGCGAAGTGGTGCGCGGCGACGCCCGCCGAGACGGGCAGGCCGCGTTTCCCGGCGTCGGCGAGGCGAGCGACGGACTCCGCCGTCGAAACGCAGGCGGCGTGGTAGCGCCCGCCGGTCAGCTCCACGAGCCGCAGGTCACGCTCCAGGGCGATCACCTCCGCGGCCGCGGGAATGCCCGGAAGCCCGAGGCGCAGGGCCAGTTCGCCCTCGTTCATGCAGCCGGCGTCGGCCAGGGCCGCTTCCTCGACGTGCTGGACGATCAGCAGGTCCAGCCCCGAGGCGTAGGCCAGCGCGCGGCGCATGAGCCGGGCGTCGGCGACCGCCCGGTCGCCGTCGGTGAAGGCCACGGCGCCGGCGTTCCCGAGAAGGCCCATCTCGGTCATTTCGCGCCCCTCGGTCCCCTTGGTGATCGCGCCCATCGGATGCACGCGCACCACGGCGTCTTCCCGGGCGCGGCGTTCGATGTACTCGACCAGGGCGGTGTCGTCGATCGCCGGGTCCGTCCCGGGGAGGCAGATGACGGTGGTGACGCCGCCGACGGCCGCCGCTTCGGTTCCCGTCGCCAGCGTCTCCTTGTGTTCGTGGCCGGGCTCGCCCAGGAACGCCCGCATGTCGATCAGACCGGGCGCCAGGACGCGGCCGCCGCAGTCGACCGCGCGGATGCCCTCGGGGACGCCGTCGGCGAACAGCCCCGGTCCGAGATCCGCGATGCGGTGTCCATCGGTGAGCAGGGCCCCCGGCTCGTCGCGGCCGTCCCGGGGATCGACCAGGCGCGCGTTGACGTAGGCGACGCGACCGGGGTCGCCCTTGGAGAAGCTCCGCGCCACGTCCGCTACTCCGCCGCGCCGGCGTCCGCCGGCGCGGCGTTCGACAGGTGGTCGGTCAGGATGTCGAGGCAGGCCATGCGGACGGCGACGCCCATCTCGACCTGCTCGCGGATCACGCTGCGGTCGATGTCGTCCGCCACGTCGGTGTCGATCTCGACGCCCCGGTTCATCGGCCCCGGATGCATGATCAGGGCGTCCGGTTTCGCGGCCGCCAACTTCTGGTAGTCGAGGCCGTAGAAGTGGAAGTACTCGCGCACGGAGGGGACGAAGGCCCCCTGCATCCGTTCCGTTTGCAGGCGCAGCATCATCACGATATCGGCGTCGCGGAGGCCGCTCGCCATGTCGTGATGGACGTCCGCGCCCATGCGCTCGAACAGCGGCGAGACCAGCGTCGGCGGGGCGACGACCCGAACCCGGGCGCCCATGGCGACCAGAAGCTGGATGTTCGACCGCGCGACGCGGCTGTGCAGGACGTCGCCGCAGATGGCGACGATCAGGCCGCCCAGGCGCCCGCGGCGGCGGCGGATGGTGAGCGCGTCGAGGAGGGCTTGCGTCGGGTGCTCGTGGCTGCCGTCGCCGGCGTTGACGACGGCGCAGTCCACCTTCTGGGCGAGCAGGTTGACGGCGCCGGAATGCGGGTGGCGCACGACCAGCACGTCGGGACGCATGGCGTTGAGCGTCATCGCCGTGTCGATCAGGGTCTCGCCCTTGCGGACCGACGAGGCTTCGGCGGACATGTTGATGACGTCCGCGCCGAGTCGCTTGCCGGCGAGCTCGAACGACGTGCGCGTGCGGGTCGAGCTTTCGAAGAAGAGGTTGATCTGCGTCCGGCCCCGCAGCAGCGACTGCTTCTTGTTCACCCGCCGGTTCCGGTCGACGTACTTCTCCGACTTGTCGAGCAGGACGGTGATTTCCCGCGCCGACAGGCCTTCGATGCCGAGCAGATGGCGGCGCGGAAAAGGGCGGGGCGCGACCGTGGCCATCGAGGAGGCATTGTACGCCCGCCGCCGGACGGAGGGCAACCGCGCCGCGCGACGCCGCGATTACCTGGGCGGCGCGCCATGTTTACTGTCGACGTTACGGTCGGTCCCGCGCCTCGCCCGCCTCGCACCAATGGCCTTCCTCGGGCCGTCGTTCCCGCGCGCCCCAGCCGTCATGACCTCATTCAGACACAAGGGGGGCTTGCGGCTTCGGGAAGGGACCATCGTGGATGCGAGTCTTATCGAGGCGCCGTCGTCGACGAAGAACAAGGCGGGCAGGCGGGACCCGGAGATGCGCCAGACGAAGAAGGGGAACCAGTGGTACTTCGGGATGAAGGCGCACATCGGGGTGGACGCCCGGTCGGGCGTCGTCCACAGCCTGTGTACGACGGCGGCGTGCGAGCGGGCCAGGGCGTCGGTGCGTGCCAAGGTCGAGCATCCCTTCCTGTACCTCAAGCGGCGCTTCGGCTACGCCAGGGTGCGCTACCGGGGGCTGGCGAAGAACAGGCAACGGATCGCGCTTTTGCCGGGCTTCGCCAATTCGCCGACGAGTTCAACACCTTCAGACCGCACCAAGCCCTTGGCAGACATACCCCCGCCCAGTACCTTCACTCACTTACAGCCAATGAGACCCCCGTGTCTCATATGTCCTGAACCAGGACAGAACCAAGACACGTCATTCCCATAGAGGCTATCATGGAGCCGTCATGCATGTAGACGTAAAATGGAAGACGGTTGTCGCCAAGATCCGTGAGCTCGGGATTGGACCCGTCGGTCTCGCATGTACCACTGCGTTATTGACGCGCACTGCCGTTTTTATCCTTCTGATCACTTTCCCTATCGCAGACGGGTCAGGGAACTTGATATCGCCCATGCATTATCAGTCCAGCGCGGACTACCCCTTCTACATGAAATCGATGGAATTTTATGAGGGAGTCACATGGTCTGACCTATACGATCGGATATTGAAGTCCTTTGATGAGCCGTTCAGTAATCTCTACACGTTTGTGATGTCAGGTCCCGTGCTGCCATACCTGTTCATCCTATTCCAGTATTCGGCAGATAACACGCTGCCGCTGTCTCTCGTATCTCTGGCAATCGGTACGCTGACGGCATGGATGTGGATCGTCTGGCTGGATCGCCGCGGCGTTCGGGCTGGATGGCTCATCATATTCGCCCTCTTACCAAACCCAATCTGGTATCAGGTCAACAATACCGCTGATATATACTTGGCCTTCTTTGTTGCGCTTTTTTGTCTTCTATATTTGAGTAATCCTGTAACGTATACATGGATCACACTCGGTATAGCTTGTGGATTCATGGCGCTTCTGACGAAACCGAATGGCTTGCCGCTGATTATCTTTATGTGTGTCAATACTTTACTTTTATATAAAGATAAGAAACATTGGATAACATTGACTTTTATCGCCGGTTCCGGTGTCCTTTGTATCGCATTTTTTATCTTCTACACGACTTATCTGATTTCGTTCTTAGAAAGCTCTAAACATCTTGGTTATTTCGGAGTTCCTTATGGCCGCTACATTCACGGATTATTCGATTTTCTTCCCATCATCATCGATCTTACGCTGTCTTGGTTGTCGCTGATCGGAGCCAAGATGCTCTATTTGGTCGGTCTACGCCCTAGCTATGGTGTCACGCCGGTTGAATTGGTGATGGTGAGGGCCGCAGCCGGGCTCGTCCTTCTACCAGGTCTGCTCTGGTTGCTCGTGTATCGGCCTAAGCGGGAAGCCTTGTTCGTCCTGTTATATATTGCGCCACCCTTCCTCGGTGCCACGCAGGAACGGTATTTACTGCCGATTTTGCCGCTGGTGTTCTTTTACGGCGTACTGGCGATTGAATCGACCTACCGGCGCCTTCGATACAATATCTCATTCCCTGAGGCCAAACGCGCGCGTGGGGGGGGGGGGGTAGGTTTGGATGAACAGGCACGATGCACCGGTCCGACATATCGTAAGAAAGGAAGTTCAGGAACAGCTGGATACCGACAATTAGTGGTAGGCCGGCAAGCATGACCGTTCCGGCGGATGTAAATATATTCTTGGTCGCTGCGATATACCAACTCGTTGCGCCGAATATTACACCGAAGGCTAAGAATAAAATACCTAAGATCATGTTTATCGATGCGATATTGAAGTCTCTTATGAAATAATCATAAATGATGCGTTTTATTAAATTTCTGGCATGAAGTAAGGGAAATGTTATAAGACTATGTAATTCACTTAAATTGCTCAAACTTTCTCCATATATTGCCTTCATTGGGATGTCGGTAACGACAGCACGCAGCATACCTAACCGGAAAAGCATATCACTTTCGAAAAAGTAGCGTTTGCTTATCTTATCCAATGGAAGTGTATGGACGACATTGGCGTGAATGGCGGTAAAGCCATTGGATGGATCCATAATCCCCCAATAGCCAGATGATACTTTGGTGATGAATGATAAGCCTGCATTGCCGATGATCCGCAGCAAGGGCATGCCGGAGAGATTCTCGGGACTGAAAAAACGATTTCCCTTCGTATAATCACTCCTGCCTTTGATAATTGGAGTGATTAACAGATTGATTTCCTGTGGATCCATTTGTCCGTCTGCGTCTATCTTGACAATAATACACGCACCAAGATCGAGAGCCTTGCGATAGCCCGTAATGACGGCCGCGCCAACTCCCTTATTGGTTTCGTGCTTTATTATGTATACGCGAGGATCGTTTCCAAATTTGGCGGCGATCTTCTCGTGGCTGGCTTCGGGACAGCCATCATCGACACAGATTACGAATTCGGTTTTGGAACGGACCGATGCCACAACATCACAAATGGATGCGGCCGCCCTGAAACAGGGCACTACCACGGCGATTCCGTTACCGTTTGTCGTCATCAAATATATTCCTTTCCCTTTTCCTCACATATTTCCCGCCACTCACCGCCGGATGAAGGGCAACCGCGCCGCGCGACGCCGCGATTACCTGGGCGGCGCGCCCTTCAGCGTCGTGCGGTGCAGGTAGCGGCGCCGGGGCAACGCGTAGTCGCGAACGGCGAGGTGCTGGGTGGGGATATTGTCCCACATCAGGAGATCTCCCACGCGCCACTTGTGACGGTAGACGAACTCGGGCCTCGCGCAGTGGGCGCACAACGCCTCCAGCAGGTCGCGCGCCTCGTCCCCGGGCAGGCCGAGAATCCGCGCGGTCTGGCCTTCGTTGACGTAGATGCTCTTGCGTCCGGTGACGGGGTGGGTGCGCGCGATCGGGTGCGTCACCGGCGGTGCCTTCTCGTGGTGCCGGTCTTCCAGCTCGGCGTCCGCGTCGCCGTCCGCGACCAGCTTCGCGTGACGGTTGGCGAGGCTGAACTCGGCTCTGAGGTCGGCGATCCGGCCCTTCATGCTGCCGGAGAGCGCGTCGTAGGCGGCGGACGTGCTGGCGAACAGGGTATCGCCCAACGGCTCGCCATCCTCCCCGTGCGGCACCTCGATGGCATAGAGCAGCGAGCCGCGGCTCGGCGCGGCCATGTAGGACAGGTCGGTGTGCCAGTAGCGTCCGGCGTCGTAGATGCCGACGTGGCGGTCGCCGTCCATGACGTTGGAGACGATCAGGATTTCCGGGTGTTCGGGGTGCAGGTACTGGTCGAGGACGTGTGTCTCGAGCTCCCCGAAGCGGCGGCTGAACGCGAGATGCCGGGCCTCGTCGATCGACTGCTCGCGGAACAGCAGCACCGAATGCTCGTTCCAGGCGTTCTCGATGGCGGCGAAGGTCTCGTCGTCGAGGGCCTTCGACAGGTCGACGCCGAGAACTTCCGCCCCCAGCGCCGCGTCGAACGGCCGTATGTCCGGCGTCATCGCTGCGGCCTCCCCGATCAGTACGGCCGGTCGCCGGCCGCCGTCGTCCGGTGCATCAGACGCGGCATGGTGTCGTCGTAGTCCCGGACGGCGTAGTGCATCGCGCAGCGATTGTCCCACATCAGCACGTCGCCGACGCGCCAGCGGTGGCGGAAGACGTTCTCCGGGCGGGTCGCCCGCGCCGTCAGCATGTCGAGCAACGGCCGGCTCTCTTCCGGCGTCCAGCCGGTGAAGTTCGAGGTGTAGTGGGGGTTGACGTAGAGCACCTTGCGACCGGTGCCGGGATGGGTGCGCACCACCGGGTGGGTCACGGCGGGGGGCGCTTCGTCGACCGACAGGCGGTTGGGCGTCTCCCGCGTCAGCTTCTCCGCGGAATGCTGGGCGGTCATGCCGTCGAGCGTCGACTTCAGGCCGTCGGACAGTCCCTCGTAGGCCTCGTACATGTTGCAGAACATGGTGTCGGCGCGGCCCTCCGTGACCTCGATGGCGTAGAGGATCGACCCCAACGGCGGCGTCTCGTCGAAGGAGATGTCCGAGTGCCAGAAATCGTTCCGGGGGCCGGGCTTGCCGGGCCCGTTCTCCAGCACCATGACGCGGGGATGCTCGTCGAGACCGCGGCGGGAGCCGAGGGGGTGCGGCTCCGCGCGTCCGAACCTCTCGGTGAAGGCGACCAGATGCTCCGGCTCTATCCGCTGATCCCGCATGACGATGACCAGATGCCGGTGGAACGCCTCCCGCACCTCGGCGAACGCCCGGTCGTCGAGGGGCCGCGACAGGTCGACTCCGCCGATTTCGGCGCCGAGGGTCCCGGACAGGGGCCGCGCCACGACGCGCCCCGATTCGGTTTCGTTCCGGACCGCCGCGTCCATGGCTCCGACCCTCACTCGGCGGCCGCGGCGGCTCTGGCGCCCGCCGGCGCGCCGTCGAGGAAGAGCGCCATGTCGGCGACCTCCTCGAGCGACAGGACCGCGTCGATGATGGCGTCCGCCCGCCCGGGGGCCATCGGCGCGACGCCGGCCGCGGCGCAATCGCGGAACTTGGCCTTGAGGTCGTCGAGGCTCAGCGGGTTCTCCGGCGTGCCGGGCGTATGGTCGACGCGCCGGGTCAGGGCCCCATGGCCGGCCGTGTGGATCGTCAGCTCGCAGGGCGCGAACTTCCCCGTCCAGCCGTCGTTCACGCGGACGCGCACCTTGCCGGCGAGATCGCCGATCGCCGGATCGAGGATCGCGTCCTCCTGGATCTCGGCGATGCCGAGCCGGCGCCGCGCGATGGCGCACGCGACCGAGTACCGGATGCTGAACTGCGCCGCGACCTGCGGGTTGTCGCCGGGGTCCCACTCCGCTCCGACCAGCTCGTTCATGAAGGGAGAGACGACCACCTCCGCGCCGGTGACGTCGTCGGGGCCGAGATCGAACTCGTCGGCCAGCGCGGCGGCACCCTGGATGGCGACGTGGTTGGCCGTGCAGCTGGGATACTTCTTGGTCACCGTGGCGGTGTGTTCGTAGTGCTCTCCGAGACCGGCGACCAGGGCCCGCGCGTCGCCCTCTCCGTAGAGCGCGTGGAACCCGAACTCGCCCTCGAACGCCTGTCGCGGGGCGGTGATCCCCTTTTCCGCCGCGAGCGCCGCGAAGACGCTCGACCGCGCCGCCAGGCCGGACAGCACGCGCTTGGCCAAGCTCTTCTCGACGATGGCCTGCCGCGCGCCGGCGGCCTGGCAGAAGGCGAGCCCGAGCGCGTTGGCCGTTCCCTCCGCGTCGAGCCCGAGGAGCTTCGCCGCCGCCGCCGCGCCGCCGAAGACCCCGTGGACCGCCGTGTTGAACCAGCCGCGGTCGCCGGACATGGCGCCGCCCGAGCGGCAGGCGACGTCGTTGCCGAGCGCCATCGCCGCGAGGAATTCCTTGCCGCTCGCGCGGCGGCGCTCGGCGATCGCCCAGGCCGCCGGCAAGGTCACGATGTCGGGATGGACCGAACCCTTCTCGTAGACGCCGTCGTAATCGAGCGCGCCGGCGCTGGCGCCGTTCAGCAACGCCGCCGCCGCCGCCGGCAGGCGGGTCCCGGAGCCGAACACCGCGCAGTCGGGGCTCCCGCCCTCGGCGAACGCCATCTGGCGCAGCGCTTCCATGCCCGGCGCCTCCGTGCCCGCCCAGGCCACGCCGAGGGTGTCCAGCACGAACCATTTGGCGGCGGAGACGGCCTCCGTCGGCAGGTCCTCGAACCGGGTGGACGCGACGTGGCCGGCAAGCGTCTGGGACAGGCTCGGCATGGCGGGTTCCCGTTACGACGGGCCGGGGATTCCCGACCCGCCACAATCTACACGCCGCGACCGCCTTCGGACAATGGCTTGTCCTGGTTCAGGATAATATGAGACGGGAGGGGTTCTTCGGCAGTTTGTCTCACCAGGAATGGTGCCGCGGTCCGTCCGCCGGGCCCGGCGTTCTCGTCACCCCGAAAGATCCCGCTGGCTCCCAAGGAATCCCGTTTCGCGTGCGTCCGACCACGCGATCGGGACATGATCGGGACGCGAGCTTGCGGGCCGTGTCCGGTCGCGTCAGAATGACGGGATGACAGTCGCTTTCGACACGCTCCGGGCGGCGACGCGCCTGCGGGAAGAAGCGGGTTTCGACGAGAGTCAGGCCCGGGTCCTCGTCGACACCCTCGCCGAGGGTTTGTCCGAATCCCTGGCGACCAAGGTCGACCTGGAGGGGACGGAGAGCGCGCTGCGGTCCGACCTGGAGAAGGTCGAGACATCGTTGCGGTCCGACCTGGAGAAGGTCGAGACGTCGTTGCGGTCCGATCTGGAGAAGGTCGAGACGTCGTTGCGATCCGATCTGGAGAAGGTCGAGACGTCGCTGCGGTCCGACTTGGAGAAGGTCGAGACGTCGCTGCGGTCCGACCTGGAGAAGGTCGAGACGTCGCTGCGCAGCGAGATTGTGGATCTGCGGTTCGACCTGGAGAAGGTCGAGACGTCGCTGCGGTCCGACCTGGAGAAGGTCGAGACGTCGTTGCGGTCCGACTTGGAGAAGACCGAGACGTCGCTGCGGTCCGACCTGAAGAAGGTCGAGACGTCGTTGCGCGGCGAGATCGCGGATCTGCGGTCCGACCTGGGGAAGGTCGAGGCGTCGTTGCGGTCCGACCTCGGGAAGGTCGAGACGTCGTTGCGCGGCGAGATGCGGGAACTGGAGCAGCGCATGACCATCCGGCTCGGCGGGATGATGGTCGTCGCCGTCGGTCTCGTCGCGGCGGCGGTCCGGTTTCTGTAGGCGCCGTTCGGCGAGGGGTGGGAGAACCGCCCGTTTCTCGCCCGGGTGCGCGCCGCCCGGGGAAATTCTGTTTCCGCCCTGCTCCCGAGGCTTCCCGCGGCGTCCGCGTTCCCGGCGACGGTGGGGAGGCGGAAGACCTCGCGCGGGACGTCTGCGCCGGGCTGGCGGAGGCCGTTCAGTCCGCCGTCCGCTCGTGCGCCACGCCGGCCTCGTCGAGAAGCGCCAGAATGGCCTCCGCGTGAACGCCGATGCCGACGTTGAGAAACTGGTGCATCGCCGGTCCCTTGGGCTCTTCCGGCGTCCGCGGGCGAAAGCCGAGCGGCAGGTGGCGGGTATGCGACTGGATCGCCCAGACCGCGCCGCTGGCGTCGAACACCGGCCCGCCGCTCTGCCCCTGGAGGCCGGGCGACGAGGTTTCGATGTACGTTCCCCGCCCGGCGTCGCCGTCGGCCGCTTCCGGCGGCGGCGCCGACATGAACCGCGTCAGCATCCCCTCGATCGGAAAGGACGGGATCGGAAACGTTTCCGGCGGCAACACGAACGCGCCTCGCGCCTCGTCCCAGGTCGGCGCGATCTCGTGGAACGGAAAGCCGAGCCGGCACAGGCCGCGGCCCGGCGCGTAATCGGCGTCGGGCACCTTGAAGGCGGGGTAGTGGGCGACGGCCGCCGGGTCGAACGGTTCCAGCCGTCCCAGGGCCAGATCGGAGGCCGGCATCAGGCGTATGTCCTTCAGCACCGCGCCGTCCGCTCCCCACCACGCCGAGCAGTCGCGCGCCGAGTCCGGCGCCGGGACTTCCAGATGGCGCAGCTTGCGCTTGCGCGCCGTGTCGAAGGAGGCCGTCGCCCGCTCCAGATCGCGCACCTCCGCACGGTAGGCGCGGAAGCGGTCTGCCTCCTCCTCGAAGCGGCGCAGCAGGCCGAGCACGTGCGCCGCCGTCAGCACCCAGCCGTCGCGGTTGACGACCGTGCAGGCGGCCACGACGCCGCGGCATTCCCCGCGCGCGCTGCGCGTCGAGATCACCACCGGGCGCGTGAAGGCGCTCGCGAGGCGGAGGGCTTGAACGAACATCGCGACGCTTATAGATGCCGGCCGCGCGGGAGAGAACCGCTTCGTCCGCGGATTCCGGAAGCATCGGTCACCGGCGGCGCCGGTCTCCGTCGAGGCTGTCGAGGGCGCCTTGCAGGATGTAGGCGGCCGCCATCTTGTCGATGACCTCCGACCGTCGCTTGCGGCTGGCGTCGGCGGCGAGCAGCGTGCGCGTGACGGCGACGGTGGACAACCGCTCGTCCCAGAAGGTCAGGGGCGCGTCCACGCGGGCCTGGAGGTTCCTCGCGAACTGGCGCACCGACCGGCAACGCGGTCCTTCGCTGCCGTTCATGTCGAGGGGAAGGCCGAGCACCACGCCGCCGATCCGTTCGCGTTCGACGATCCCGCGCAACGACTCGGCGTCTCTGGCGAACTTTCCCCGCCGCAGCGTCTTCAGGGGCGTGGCGATGGTGAGGGTGACGTCGGACAGCGCCAGGCCCAGGGTCCTCGATCCCACGTCGATGCCGAGCCAGCGCTCGTCTTCGTCGAGCGCCTCCGCGAGTTCTCTCGGGTTGCGGGCGATCATGGCGGGTGTTACGTTCCGCCGCGCGCGAACGGGCGGCCCTCGCGGCGTCTCGAAATCCATCGGTAACGCGCTCCGGGCCGGGCCTCCGGGTTCGCCGGGAGGCCCACCGGAACAGTATCGTCGTCGCGAAGTTGGCACATGTCGCTCGATAAAGCCACCGTGATCGGAATCGCCCGTCTGGCGCGTATCCGGGTGTCCGACGACGATCTCGAGAAACTGGGCGAGGAGCTCGCCGGCATCCTGGGCTGGATCGAGCGGCTCGAAGAGGTGGACGTTTCGGGCGTGTCCCCGATGACCGGCGTCATGGAGACGCGGCTCCGCGGGCGCGACGACGCGGTGACCGACGGCGACCGCGCGGCGGAGATCCTGAGTAATGCGCCGCGGTCGGAAGCGGGTTTTTTCGTCGTGCCCAAGGTCGTCGAATAGATGGCCGGGCTGACCCGCCTCACCATTGCCGAGGCGCGCGACGGCCTGCGGGCCCGGCGGTTCTCGGCCCGGGAGCTCGCGGAGGCCCACAACCTCGCCGTCGAGAAGGCCCGGCCGCTCAACGCCATGGTGCTGGAGACCGCGGACCGCGCGCTGGACATGGCGGATGCCAGCGACAAACGCCTCGCCGACGGCGAAGGGAGCGCCCTGGAGGGCATCCCCCTCGCCGTCAAGGATCTGTTCTGCACGGACGGGGTCCGGACGACCGCCGGCTCCCGCATCCTCGGCGACTTCGTCCCGCCCTACGAATCGACCGTCACGGCCAATCTCTGGAGGGCGGGCGCCGTGATGCTGGGCAAGGCCAACATGGACGAATTCGCCATGGGCTCGTCGAACGAGACGAGCTGTTTCGGGCCGGTCGAGAACCCGTGGCGGCGGTCCGGGGACGACCGGCCGATCGTGCCCGGCGGCAGCAGCGGCGGCTCGGCCGCGATCGTGGCGGCGCGCGCGGCCCTGGGGGCGGTCGGAACCGATACCGGCGGTTCCATCCGCCAGCCGGCCTCGTTCACGGGGCTGGTGGGCCTCAAGCCCACCTACGGCCGCTGCTCGCGCTGGGGGATCGTCGCCTTCGCGTCGTCCCTCGATCAGGCCGGGCCCCTGACGCGGACCGTGCGCGACGCGGCCGTCATGCTCGCCGCGATGTCCGGACGCGACCCCAGGGACTCCACGTCCGCCGACGCGCCCGTGCCCGACTTCGAGGCGGCTCTCGACGGCGGCATCGGGGGGCTGCGCGTCGGCGTTCCCGGCGAGTACCGGATGGACGGGCTGCCTGCCGGGATCGACGCGCTCTGGCGTCGGGGGATCCGCTGGCTCGAGGATGCCGGCGCGGAGATCCGCGAGGTCAGCCTGCCGCACACCGCATACGCGCTCCCCGCCTACTACATCGTCGCGCCGGCGGAGGCCTCGTCGAACCTCGCGCGCTACGACGGCGTGCGCTACGGGCTGCGCGTGGAAGGCGAGGATATCGTCGACATGTACGAGCGCACGCGGGCCGAGGGCTTCGGTCCCGAGGTCAGGCGGCGGGTCATGATCGGCGCCTACGTCCTGTCGGCGGGATACTACGACGCCTACTACCTGCGGGCGCAGAAGGTCCGCGCGCTGATCGTCCGCGACTTCCGGAACGCCTTCGAGGACGTGGACGCGCTGCTGACGCCGACCGCGCCCAGCGAGGCCTTCGCGATCGGCGACAAGTCCGGCGACCCGATCGCCATGTACCTGAACGACGTATTCACCGTGCCGGCGAGCATGGCCGGCCTGCCGGCGATCTCCGTCCCGGCGGGTCTCTCCGACGCCGGCCTGCCCCTGGGTTTGCAGCTGATTGGTAGGTGGTTCGACGAGGTGACGGTGCTGCGTGCGGCCGGCGCGCTGGAGCGCGCGGCCGGTTTCGTGGCGGAGCCCGAACCGTGGTGGGAGGCGGCGCGGTGATCGAGGGCGCCGCCGGCTCGTGGGAGGTCGTCGTCGGGCTCGAGGTCCACGCTCAGGCGACCTCGGAGTCCAAGCTGTTCTCCGGCGCCGCCACGGCCTTCGGCGCGGAGCCCAATACCCAGGTCGGTTTCGTCGATGCCGCCATGCCGGGCGCGTTGCCCGTCGTCAACGAGGCCTGCGTCGCCCAGGCCGTGCGCACGGGTCTCGGACTGAACGCCGGGATCAACCGCTATGCGGTCTTCGACCGCAAGCACTATTTCTACCCGGACCTGCCCGCGAACTATCAGATCTCGCAATACACCCTGCCCATCGTCGGCGAGGGCGTGGTGCGTGTCGATCTCGATGACGGGTCGGTTCGCGAGGTTGGCATCGAGCGCCTTCATCTGGAGCAGGATGCGGGCAAGAGCCTGCACGATCGGCGCGCGGACGCGACGTGGGTGGATCTCAACCGGGCGGGCGTGGCCCTCATGGAGATCGTCACGAAGCCCGATCTCCGCGGCGCTGCGGAAGCCGGCGCGTTCATTCGGAAGCTGCGCGCCATCCTGCGCTATCTCGGGACCTGCGACGGCAACATGGAGCAAGGCAGCCTCCGCTGCGACGTCAACGTGTCGGTGCGGCGCCCGGGGGAACCCTTCGGGACCCGCTGCGAGATCAAGAACGTCAACTCGATACGTTTCGTCCAGCAGGCCATCGACCACGAGGCCCGGCGCCAGGTCGATATCCTGGAGGAGGGGGGCGAGATCGTGCAGGAAACGCGCCTCTTCGACGCCGACCGCGGGGTCACGCGCTCCATGCGCGGCAAGGAGGAGGCGCACGACTACCGCTATTTCCCGGATCCCGACCTGCCGCCGCTGGAACTGAGCGAGGCCTATATCGAGGCGATCCGGGCCGACCTTCCCGAGCTCCCGGACCGGAGGAGGGCCCGTTTCGTCGAGGAACTGGGTCTCGGCGAATACGATGCGGGCGTCCTCGTCGCGGAGAAGGAAGTGGCGGACTATTTCGAGAGGGTCGCCGACGGACGCGAGGCGAAGACGGCCGCCAACTGGGTCACCGGCGCGCTGTTCGGAAAGCTCAACGAGAGCGGGCTGAAGATCGCGGAGGCGCCGGTCTCCGCGGAGGACCTCGGTGGTCTGATCGACCTCGTCGCCGACGGCACGCTTTCCGGACGCCTCGCCAGGGAGGTGTTCGACGCCATGTTCGAGAGCGGCCGCCCGCCCGGCGAGATCGTCGCCGAACGAGGGCTCGAGCAGGTCTCCGACGCGGACGAGATCGAGGCCCTGGTGGACTCGGTCGTCGCGGAGAACGCCGACAGGGCGGAGGAGTACAGGGCCGGCAAGGACAAGCTGTTCGGCTTCTTCGTGGGCCAGGTCATGAGGGCCTCCCGGGGCAGGGCCAACCCGAAGGTCGTCAACGACGTCCTCCGCCGGAAGCTGGGATAGACGCCGCCCGCGGGCGGAAGGGACCGTGCTCGCCGAATGACGGATATCGCCGACTTCGCGGGCTCCCGGCACCGGCGCGCCGGGGAGGGCGCGCGAATCGTCTCCCTCGTGCCCAGCATCACCGAGCTGCTGTTCGATCTCGGACTGGCGGACGATCTCGTCGGGCGCACCCGTTACTGCGTCCGTCCCAGGCCGGACATCGACGACGTCCCGAGCGTGGGCGGAACCAAGAAGGTCGTGCTCGGTCGCGTCCGGGACCTCGCCCCGACCCACGTCATCGTCAACGTCGACGAGAACACGCGCGAGCAGGTCGAGGCCATCGCCGGGCTCGGTCCGGCGATCGTCGTCACCCATCCCATCGCGCCCGAGGACAACGTGCGGCTGTTCCACCTGATCGGCGGCCTGTTCGGCCGCGAGGAACGGGCCGCGGCGCTCGCGGAGGCGTTCGAGGCGGCGCTTTCGGACCTGCGCTGCGCGGCCGCGGACCTGCCGCGTCGCGACGTCCTCTACCTGATCTGGAAGGGACCCTGGATGACGGTCTCCGAGGACACCTACATCTCGCGGTTCCTGGCGCTCGCGAACTGGCGCACGCGGTGTTCCGACCCGGACACGCGCTACCCCGAGGTCGACGTCACGCCCGAGCTCCTGCGCCGCGTCGACCTCGTGCTGTTCGCGAGCGAGCCTTACGCCTTCACGCCGGCGGACATCGAGGATTTCCGCGCCTCCCATCCGGTCGGCGAGGCGCGGTTGCTGTCGATCGACGGCGAGATGACGTCCTGGTACGGCAGCCGGGCGATCGAGGGGTTGCGCTATCTGCGGCGACTGGCGGAGAGGGTCGCGTAACGCGTTCGGGCGGGTGCGCCGAAACGGTCCCCTCTCCCCGATAGGGGGAGGGTTCCCGGTGGCCTACATGCCCCGTTCCTGGACGAACCAGTCGAGCGGCATGGGAGTGCCCTTGCCGGCCGCGAGCGCGTTGCGGTAGACGGCGCCGCCGACCGCGGCGAACTGCAGCCCCTGATTGCCGTGGCAATGATAGAAACTGATCTGGTCGTCGCGCGTGCGGCCCGGCACGCGGCCGGCCACGAGGTCCGTGTACATGGGGAAGGCGCTCGCGTCGATGTGGGCCATGCCGCCTTCGGGAATGCGCGCCATCTCCTCCTCGCTGCCGGCGACGAAACCGGCGTAACTGAGACCGACGCCGGCGCGGTGACGCGCGCTCTCTTCGCCCGGAGCCATGGAATGGATACCTTGGCGCACGGCCACGTCGAAGCGCGGGACCGCCTCGGGCGGCGCCTCGTTGGTGCCGACGCATACGACGTGCATACCGGGCTCGAGCCAGTTCGCGTCGAATACGGGCACGCCGGAGTTGGTGCAGGTCGCGACGATATCGGCGCCCGCCATCGCCTCTCGCGCGGAGTCCATGGGCTCGACCGCGATGCCCAGCCGTTCGCTCATCCGCGTCGCGTAGGCCTCGCGGTTGCCGTGGGAGGGGCTGTACACGCGCACCTTCGCGATCGGGCGCACCGCGGAAATCCCTTCGAGAAAGGTCTGCGCCATGCCGCCGGAGCCGATCATGCATACCGTCTCGGCATCGGCGCGGGCGAGGAGCCTGGTTCCCAGCGCGGCCGTGCCGCCCACGCGCATGTGCTGTATCCAGTTGTCGTTGAGGAGGGCGAGCGGTTCGCCGTTCTCCGAACTGAACAGCAGAACCACCGCGCAGTTCCTGCCCGGCTCGACGGAGTAGTTGTCCTCACGCCACGAGCCGTCCGCGCGGCGGTCGAACACCATCACCTCCGACATGAAGCGGATCGCGAATATGCCGTCGAACCAACCCTCCATCGAGCCGAAGCGATAGTATTCGTTCGTCCTGGAGTTCGGGACGTTCACGTCGGTCTTGGGGCGATAGATCGCCCGGCCCGAATCGAGGGAGCCGAACGCGCGCTCGAGCACGTCGATGCATTCCCGCATCGTCAGCAGCTCCGCCTGCGTGGCGTTGTCGATCAGGATCATCGGTTCTTCCCCTTTGTCGCGTCGGCGTGGGTGGAACGGGTGTCGTTGACAGATACCGGGGCCGCTTCTAGATAGACGTCGCGACCGGAGGGATGGCCGAGAGGTCGAAGGCGGCGGTTTGCTAAACCGTAGTACGGTGACAAACCGTACCGAGGGTTCGAATCCCTCTCCCTCCGCCAAACTTCGCGTCCGACATATTGATTTGTGGCGTATTTTCGGATCGGTCCGGGAATCGATCCCACTTGGAATCCCACAATCGAACACGGAAACATGGACCGTATCACGCTTGCGGACGGGACCGCGACGGCCTACCTTCGGGGCATGGCCACGACCGCATCCGCACCCGGTTTCGACACGCTGGCCTACGCGCGCCGCCTCAAGGCGGCCGGAGTCGACGAAGCCCAGGCCGAAGCGCACGCCGAAGCCGTCCGCGACGCCATCACGGAAGGCGTCGCCACCAAGGCCGACGTTGCTGACCTCAAGGCCGATCTCGCCAACCTCGAAACCCGGATGGTCCGCTTCGTCTTCGTCGTCGCCGCCGGACAGGCCGCGCTCATCGTCGGCTTGCTCAAGCTGCTCCCGTAGACTGCGCCCGACCGGAGACCAGCCGCATGACCGGATTCGAAACCGCAAGCCTCACCAACGCCGCCGCCAACGCCGCCGCTGCCGTCGTCGCGGCGTGCGGCATCTGGCACGGCATCAGCGCGATGGTCGGCGCCAACAAGGACCGCGCCGCCGTCCTCGATCGGCAACGCCAGGCCGACGAACGCCGCCACGAAGAAACGATGGCCGCGCTCGCCATGCAGGGACGCGGCCTCGAAGCCCTGAGCGCCAGCCTCGAACGCCAGACCGCCAGCCTGGAGACCGTCATCGAACGGACCGCGCCGACGCCCGAACCCGCCGAATGATGGAGCGCGGATGCGGAACGACATGCACATTCAGGGGAGGCTTTACGATGGTCATCGCACTCATCCATTGGAAAATCAAACCGGACAGGGTCGATGAATTTCTCAAGTATTGGCGGAAGGTAGCTGTCGTTCAGGACCGCAAAGGTCTGATCGGAGAGTTCCTTTCGGAAGCGTGTCATACGACTGAATTTCCGTGGATCACGTGGGATATCACCGGACATGAGGGTGTGTATCGCTCGTTCGTCAACGTGGGCATCTGGAGTGGTGCCGGGGATTTTCATGATCAAATAGGAAAATACTTCACCGGAGAGGCGGCTCCCAAGGAGTTTGAATACGAACCCAGAGTCCGCACCATCCTGCGCCCAGCGTGCTGGCGTATGGGGGATTCGCGCCTTCCGATTCACGACAGTGGCGGAACCCTTTAGCTTGCGTCGCCATTCGGAGGCGAGTCGCCGAGCCAAGAGCATTGCAGCACCCTGCCCGACGATCCCGTCTACGCCTTCTGCCCGGCCTACGAGCCTTCCGGGCGGCCGCAACAGATCCGCATCGTATTCCGGGACCTCCCGGGCTACGTCCCGACCGCCCTGGTCGCCCTCACCCTCGACGACGCCGAGCGCCTCTGCGACAAGCTCAACAAGCGCCTCGGTCTCGACCGCGCCGCATGGACGACCCTCGCCGGGCGGTCCATGTTCGCCGGAATCGACGAGAGCCGGGCGCATTGATCCGCACAAGCCCCCGAAGAGGAACCGCCGCCGAAATCCGACAGTAGCTCCGAGTCGCCAGCGTTATGCCCGAAGGTCGGTCACTTATTGCCGCCCCTGGGCGGAGCGTTGTCCCGACCCTTGCCGGACTTGCCGCCATCGTTGGTTTTGGCGGGCCAGCCGGCGCCCTGTTTCCCGCTTGTGCCCTTGCCGCCGCCTTGCTTCCCGCCACTTCCGCCTTTGCCACCGTCCCGCTTTCCGCCGCCGCTACCACCACTTGGCTTCGCCATGTCTATCTCCTTTTCGAGTCGGTCTCATCGCGAGAGGACTCTCGCCATGGACATGTAGGATACCCGGAATACGATGCAACCCTTCTTCCAGCATGTCGCTCGAAACGGATGCCAGCGCACAGCGCCGCCGAACGAAAGTCTGTACGGCAAACCCAAGCATTGCCTCGGACTCGACCGCGCCGCATGGACGGCCCTCGCCGGGCGGTCCATGTTCGCCGGAATCGACGAGAGCCGGGCGCATTGACCGCCCGCCCGCGAAGATCGTCGGATACGCACGCGAACGCCGGAACGGAGTCCCCGACCATCCCCGCTCCAACCCCGCCGTCCTGCTCGCCGTCGTCGTCGTATGCCAGGTTCCGGCGTCCGCCGCCGAGACCTGACGCGGTCTGGTGGTGGCCCCGGAACACCGATGCTCGCCCTACGACCGGCGCGACTATCCCTACCCCCAATCGGTCGAGGCGCGCATCGTCGAGGCCCGCGGCGGCCGCGTCTACGGCCCCTACACCGGGCGCACCTTCGCCAGCCGCCGCCGGACCGATATCGAACATGTCGTCGCCGTCTCCGAGGCCCACGACAGCGGCCTGTGCGCGGCGGACGCATCGACACGCCGCCGAATGGCTGCCGCCCCGGAACCGCTGCTGGTTCGCGCAGCGCGTCGTCGAAGTGCGCCGCGAATACCGCCTCGCCATCGACTGCCGCGAGGCCGACGCCCTCGAACGGGTCCTCTCGGGCTGTGAGTCCACCGAGATGGTGTTCCACGGCGGCGCGGCGGTGTCCGCCGACCCGCCCGGTTCGGGCGGCATGTCCTCCAGCGCCGCCGACGCACTCGCCTCCTGGGACGACAATCGCAACGGACGCATCTCGTGCAAGGAGGCGAGACGGCACCGCATCGCGCCCGTGCGGCGCGGCCATCCGGCCTACCCCTTCATGCGCGACGGTGACGGCGACGGGGTGGTCTGCGAATGAGGCTCGGGGCCGCCGCGACCCCCGGCTCTCTTGACTCGGTCTCGAACACGGGTGTCTTCGCGCACGGCGCGGCGAGACCTATGATCGCGCCGTGCAAACGTTATGCCGCGATTGCGGCCACCGGCCGCCTCCCGACGCCGGGACCTGCCCGGCCTGCAACTCTTCGCGCGTCCTGCGCCACGGCGAGCTTCACGATCTCGCCATCGCCCATGTCGACTGCGACGCCTTCTACGCCGCCATCGAGAAACGCGACCGCCCGGAACTGCGCGACGTCCCGGTGATCGTCGGCGGCCGCCACCGGGGCGTGGTCGCCGCCTGCTGCTACCTCGCGCGCACCTACGGCGTGCGCTCGGCCATGCCGATGTTCCAGGCCCTGAAGGCCTGCCCCGACGCCGCGATCGTCAAGCCCGACATGAGCAAATACGCCGCCGTGGGCCGTGAAGTCCGGGCAATGATGCTGAGCCTGACGCCTCTGGTGGAGCCGCTTTCCATCGATGAGGCGTTCATGGACCTCTCGGGCGCCGAGCCTCTGCATCGCGCCAGCCCGGCGGAGACCCTGGCGGCGCTGGCGCGCCGGGTGGAGGAGGAGCTGTCCATCACCGTCTCCATCGGCCTGAGTTACAACAAGTTCCTCGCCAAGATCGCCTCGGACCTGGACAAGCCGCGCGGGTTCGCGGCGGTCGGCCGGGCCGAGGCCCGGGCCTTCCTCGCCGACAGGCCGGTCGGCCTGTTGTGGGGCGTGGGCAAGGCCATGCAGGGCCGCCTCGCCGAAGACGGCATTACCCTGATCGGCGAACTGGCCCGCGTCGGGGAGGCCGAACTGGTCGCCCGTTACGGCAAGATCGGCCGGCGGCTGTTCCTGTTCAGCCGGGGCGAGGACGACCGCCCGGTCGATCCCGACCGCGAGGCGAAGAGCGTCTCCTCGGAGATCACCCTCGACGAGGACGTCGCCGACCTGGCGAAACTGCGCCCGATCCTGTGGCGGCTGGCCGAGACGGTGGCCCGGCGGATGAAGAAGGCCGGCGTCGCGGGCCGGGGCGTGACGCTGAAGCTCAAGACCGCGGAGTTCCGCACCGTCACCCGCGCGCGCCGCCTGCACGGCGCCACGCGGTCGGCCGAGGAGATGTTCCGGGCGGCCGAGCCGTTGCTCGCCCGCGAGGCCGATGGGCGCGCCTTCCGCCTGATCGGCATCGGCGCCCACGATCTGGTCGAGCCGGGGCGGGCCGCCCAGGGCGACCTGTTCGGCGGCGCTTCGCCCGACGGCGGCGTCGACAAGGCGCTGGACGCGGTGCGGGAGAAGTTCGGCGACGGCGCCATCGTCAGGGGCCGGGGCTTCGGCGTGAAGCTCGAACGCCAGGGACCCTCCAAAACGGAGTAACCCGGCCCGCATTGCCCGCCCCGCGGTGTGGCCGGTTGTCGGTGCGCGGTGCGTCATGGCGAACGCCTGCCTGTGAGGATGTTACGGGGCCATGGCGCGTTGTCGGCGGCCGGCCGCGGGACCGCATCGTGTTCGGCCGCGACCGTCCGGCGATCGAGTTCGAGATGACGATCGATCCCCGGCGTGCGCCCGGCCTCTCCGACCGGGCGCCGCCGGGGTCTTCCGCGAGAACGCCGGGGCGCATTCCCCCGGCGCGGCCCCGGAGGTCAACTGATCCTCGTCGGCAGGTGGTTGGGCAGCCAGCCGACGACGACCTCCCGGTCGCTATCGTCCCAGAAGAAGTAGAGGCGGAACCCGCGGCGTTCGTCGCGGGCGTTGCTGCCTTTCAGATGCCGTTCGAGCTGCCGATTGCGCCCGCCATGCTCGACGTTATAGGCGTCGCCATGCTCGCCCGCCCGCGCGCCGGCGAAGGTCGGCTCGTCCTTGAGCCCTTCCCGGGCCAGTGCCTCCCGGTATGCGGCCTGCCTGTCGGCGCCGCCCTCCAGGCGCATCGGGACGTAGTGGTCGCGCAGGATCAGCAAGGCGCGGCAGGCGAGCGCGACGTCCTCGAACTTCGACTTCTTCGCTGCCCGGATCGCCCGCGGATGCAGCCGGACGGCGCCGTCGAGCTGCTCCTTCGACCATTGTTCGAGCTGCCCGAAGCTGCCTGGAACGGCGGACCCGTCGGGGCGCTCCGGCGCATTGCCGCGCATGCGTTCGAGGTAGGCCGCCCGGTCCCTGAGACTCCTGGCCTCGGCTCTGGCCTCGTTCCGCGCGGCGACGGCGGCATTGCGCTCCTTCTCGGCCTTGCCCAGCGATTCCGCCAGCCTCAGAGTCTCGGCCCTGAGTTCCTCGTTCTCCCGCCGCAGCGCGTCCAGCCGTTCGTCCCCCGAGGGTGTAGCCGGGGGAACGGGCGTGCGCGGCGGCTCCGGGGCGGTCCGCCTCGCGGCGAAGGGGAACGGCGAGCGCTCCTCGCGGTCCGCAGCTCCGACGGTGGCGCGCAAGCAGGTAGCGACGAGGAAGTCTTCGAAGGCTTCCGGTCCGCCGGCCCAGGCGGATATGCGCGTCCCGACGGCGAGCGGGTGGTCGCGGGGTTCCGCCCGCCAGGGGTCGAAGCCGGGCTTGTAGGTCCGCACCGCCTGGCGGAAGACGGACAGTTCCTTGCCGACCCGGTCCGTCAGGGCGAAAGTGGCCGACAGCGTGACGACGGCGACGTGGGCCGCGCCCAGCGTGCGTTCGAAGACGGATTGCGGCGAGACCAGCGCGGTCGAGGGATCGTCGTCGAGATCGTGCGTGGCGATCGTCAGCACGTCCCGCTCGCGCCCCGGGTTGCAGAGCAGTGCGAGAAGCGTTTCCGCCCGTTCCCGCGTATCGACGAGCCAGGGCCCGGCGCCGACCGGCCGGCCGTCGACGACGACGTCGAACCGATCCGCGATCCGCCGGACGAGGCCGGGAACGGACGGGGCGGGCGGGCTTTCTCCCCGCGCCGCGCAGCCGAGCCGCACATGTACGCTTATCGCCTCCCCGTCCCTGGCGATCTCGGCTTCGGTCGCCCATAAGCGGTCCGGCGCATCCCCGTCGGCCTCGTCCAGCCGCGCCGTCCAGCGGCCGGCATCCCGCGCCGGCGCCGCTTCGGCGCGGAGCGGACCGGCCCCGGCGAGTTCGAACCCTTCGCCGCGCCACGCTTCCGCCGGCAGACTCCGCCCGGCGCGGTCCTGCATCCAGCGCAATACTTCGTCCCGCGCCTCGCCGAACGCGCCGTCGAGATCGTCCGCGGGGATGCGCATCCTTATCCGACACGCCGGCAGCACGGTCCGGCGCGCACCGCGCATGCGCGGCAGCGCCGACGCCAGCTGCTCGGCCAGACTGCCTCCTCCTCGATCGGCCATCGCACGGTCCCGTCTTGTTTCCGCCGGTACGGCGGCGCCGGCATCCTCCTTCGTCTTCCCGCCGTCGTCCACCTGTTGTCCTGGTTCAGGACATATGAGACACGGGGGTCTCTTTGGCTGTCAGTGAGTGAAGGTACTGGGCGGGGGTGTGTCCGCCAAGGGCCTGGTGCGGTCTGAAGGTGTTGAATTCGTCGGCGAAGGCGTCGATCCATCGGTTGATGTCGTCGAGGTTGTCGTCGGGCAGGTCCCATGTGGCGTAGAACTCGTATCTCCAGGCGCCGTTGTTGCGTTCGACGTGACCGTTGAGCTTGGGCGAGCGTGGCGGGAGTTCGAACAGGTCGATGCCGCGGCGCTGGCATTCGGTCTCGAAGTCGGCCTTGAACTCGGAGCCTCCATCGACCTGGATGGCTTCGATGGGGAAGGGCATGTCGGCCTGGAGCTTGTCGAGGAAGCGCTTGGCGTTGTGTGCGGTTGCGCGTCTCCAGGCCTGTGCGCAGGTCCACTTTGCGACGGGGTCATGGGCGGTGAACTGCTTGATGGCGGGCCGGGCTGTGTGTGGCGAGACGGTGAGGGTGTCGAGTTGGACGATCTCTCCGGGTGTTGTTGGCTTGCGGCCCCTGGGCAGGCGTCTGGCGTATGGCCTGAGGCGCCGGGCGGCGCGCGGTCCGTTGCGGCGCAAGGTCGGGACCGGGGTGACGGCGCCGCGCTCCATGAGGGTCTTGAGGATGCGGCCCGTGGTGCTCTCGCTTGCCGCGTGCCCGTTGCGTCGGAGCAGGACGGCGATCTTGGCCTTGCCCCACATGGGGTAGTCGGCGCGTGTCTCCCGGACCGCCGTCACCAGCGCCGCCGACCAGGTGGGCCGGCGCGGGGTGTGCGGGCGGCGCGAGCACGGCTTGAGGCGGTTGTGGTCCGCCAGCCTCTGCCACCGGTAGAGGGTCGATCTCGGAACGCCGACGGCGTTGGCAGCCGCTCGTGCGGTCAGGCCGTCGGCCCGGGCTTGGCGCCAGCGCTCAAGGGCGTCGCGCCTGTGCGCTTCGTCGCTCCGCTCCTTGCCGCACAGGCGCGACGCCAGGGCGGCTCCTCGTGTAATCTGCCGGGGCAGGCCGAAGGTCTGCATGGGGGTTCTCCTTCACGCTGCTTGTTCAACACCAACAGCGTCGGAGACCCCCGCCCTTACATCAAGGGCCGTGTCTCACATCTGTCTGAACGAGGTCACCAGGGACCGCGCCGGGTTGGTCAACCGATGACAGGCACGCGCTGCGCGAGCGGCTGGAGGCGGTCGAGCCTGAGCGGGAGAAGGTCCAAAAACCGGAACCCGTCTACGGCCGCGGCCGGGAGGACGATACGCCGGAACCGGAAAAGACCCGTACACCGTGCGGGATCGAAATGGGGATGTAGGACGGTTTCGACGCGAAGCGGTTTTACCGATTGTCAAGCGACAGGCGACATGTCATCATCTTGCCATGATCGCGTCGTTCAAGCACCGAGGCCTCAAAGCGCTTTATGATGATCGGACGGCGCGGCGGGTGGCGCCTGGGCATGTCGAGAAACTGAAGGATATCCTGGGTATGCTGGATCAAAGCCGTGGACCAGACGACATGGGTTTGCCGGGATTCCAACTCCACGCACTGAAGGGCAGGATGAAAGGCCACTACGCTGTTTCGGTATCGGGGAACTGGCGCGTGACTTTCCGGTTCGAAGACGGGTCCGCGGTCGACGTCAATTATGTGGACTATCATTGAGGAGGTTTGGACCATGACGATGCGGAATCCGCCGCACCCTGGCGGTATCGTGAGACGGCAATGTCTCGAGCCTCTCGGCTTATCCGTGACGAGAGCCGCCGAAGGTCTGGGCGTCACGCGCCAGACTCTTTCCGATCTCGTCAACGGGAACGCGGGTATCTCGATCGATATGGCCGTCCGCCTGTCGAAGGCGTTCGGGTCGAACCCTGAGACGTGGCTCGGCATGCAGGTGGCCTACGATCTGTGGCAGGCCCGTGATCGCGCCGACCGGATCGTGGTCGAGCGGTTCGAGGCGGCCTGAATCAAAGAGTCTCCTGCCTCGGCGGCACGGAACGGCGACGACAGGTAGGCTGAACGGCTTCTCGCTCGTCGGGTCGTCGTCATGGCCCAACTCATACCCCAGTTATCTGCGTCCCGCACTGTCGAAGGCGCATTGAACTTGTTGGAGGCCACGAGCACTGAAATCGAAGCTCATATTGAGCGTCTGTATGCCGTCAGCTGCGGTGCCGAAACACTTGACGGGAGCAAGGACTGAATCGTGTCGAACGTTTCCACTATTTTCAAGCTATGCGTCCAGGCGATCCGCGAGGGCGAACTCATCGAACGTGAGGGACGGAGCGATAAGGAGTTCCATTTTCCAGAACTGGTTCAAGAAGCGTCTCGATGTGCTTGGCCTGAACCATGATTCACCGAGGCGCAACTCGTACCCCGACTTTCGGCTCGTGCGGCATGCTGAGGGCTACGAGCTCAAGGGCTTGGCCTATCCGGGACGGGACGCCAGCTATGACTGTAATAGCCAAGTGCCCTGCGGCGAGCACAACGGGCGGCAGGTCTATTATGTGTTCGGCCGTTATCCGGCTAAGCCAGACGGGAACAGCTACCCCGTGCTCGATCTGGTCATTTGTCACGGCAGCTTCCTTAATGCGGACAATACCTATGTGCATAAGAACAAGAGATTTCGGAGCTTCGGTAGCTATGGCGACATTCTCGTACGCGATCGCAAGATGTATGTTGCTCCAACGCCGTTTTCTTTGGCGGAGGGCACCGCCCATCGGCGAACCTTGATCTTGCCTGCGAAGCATCAGGTGGATGGCGGTCTTGCGGAGTTCGGCACGCTGATCCGTCGCGAAGTGGAGAAAGTCGTCACAGCCTATAGCTTCGATCTTCGAACCAACAAGATCGAAACGAAGCTCGTACCTAACCCGAATGCAGGCCGAGAACATGTATTCAAGGCATACCGGGTTCCGGATGATCCACCGGGCTCCGTGATGTTGAGCGGCTCTTCGGAATAAGGCTTGCCCCTTTGGTCCCGGTGCTAGTGTATTGCCTCTAACGCCTGTCGTCCTCGTTGGATTTTTTCGAGGATGTGGGTAACGGCAGCGATCCAGATGAAGGGTTTGCGCCTACTCAAGGAAAGAGGGGCTTGTGAACATCGTCGGACACGGCATTGACTTGGTGGACGTCGCTGAGATGCAGCGGTGGATAGAGGATCCGCGTGACCCGCTGATTCCGCGTTGCTTCGTGCAAGCCGAGCTGGATGAGATCGGTAATGGGGTTGATCGGATCGAGCGCTTGGCGGGGCGGTTCGCCGCCAAGGAAGCGGTGCTCAAGGCGATCGGCACCGGCTTCGGGGCAGGGGTCGCCTTTACCGATGTGATGATCCTCCGCGCGCCGGGCGCGGCGCCGAAGGTCCGACTTTCAGGCGGCGCGGCGAAGGCCGCCACAGCGTTGGGAGTGACCGCTTGGCGGCTCAGCATCAGCCATACCGGCGACATGGCGATGGCGAGCGTTCTCGCATTAGGCGCGGAGGCTCAAGCGCGCGACTCCTGACCTGCAGATGGGTCCAGAAAGGTGATGCACCGCGCGCCCAGATCGACGGCGATATGGCCGCCGCGCGCGGCGGACACCGCGCGCCACACGTCGAAGCCCTGCAGAATGGCCTGCTCCCATTCACCGGTGGTGCATCGCCGTACTTCCAAATGGGCCGTCATGTCCTTGATCGTGCGCAGCAGCTGAAAATCAAGAGCGGCCACGCCATCGAGGAAGTGATGGCGACGCGCATATTCAAACGCGAGCGCCACCACGCCCTCTTCGATGACGGCGGCGCGGCCACCATCCTCCACCTCGTCGAGCAGCGGTCGGCTCTTGCGCTTTCGCTGGAGCAACGCCCGCGTGATCGGCGACCAACCAAGCACGGAGGCGTAGGCGAAGTGGAAGACATCGTGGAAGCGATAGCCGTCGGAATCGTAGGCGTTGTCGGTGAGCTCCGAGCCGACCGGCTTGCCATCGATCAGGAGCCGCACGCGCTGGCGTGCACCCGCCTCGACATCAAACAGCTCGACTTCGAACCGGCGCGGCAGGCGTTCGCCTTCTGGAAACTCGGCGTCAAAGGTGAACGGCTCTGCGCGTTCGCTCGCCCAGCGTTGCTTGACCTTGGTCAAGTTGGCGGCCGCGATGTCGGAGAGCGAGAGATCGAACTTGCTGGCAACGTTGGCGATATACCAGAGCAGGTCGCCCAATTCCTCGGACACGCGCTCTTTGAACAGGCGATGTGCCTCACCGTCGCGCAAGTGTTTTTTGTATTCGCTGAGCAGCTGCCCGGTTTCACCGGCAAGGCCAAGCATGGGCACGATCAATGAGACCGCATCGTCGCGCGTGGGCACACGATCAGTGTGCAGCGCTTCCTTCTGATAGCTATTGAAATCCATGCGTGTCTCCTTCGGTGTCACGTCGCTGCAGTGCGCTGCGGCGCGGCGACACGGAGCTTGTCGTTGAGCTTCCACTTTGGAGGATAGAAGAGCTCGATCAGCTCCGAGGTCGGATCGAATTTTTGCTTGATGCGGACGCGGCCGGTCTTTCCCGCGATCTGTGGGTGCGCCACGCGCGCATATTTATCGACCTCGCAGAAGAGATTCTGGCAGTCGATCAGCTGGAGACGACGGCCCCAGAGTGATTGGAAGTCGAGACCCAGCCGTTCAAACTCTTGTTCTTGCAGGTCGGCCATTAGCCGGATGAGCTCAGGTTCGTTCAGGCCACCTGGATCGACGAAGCATTTTCTCAGGCCATCACGCGCGCCCGGGCCAGGTATGACGAAGTCCATCTCACTGAAATCGGTGAGTTCGCTGTAATTGATGTCGGTGATGAATTGGTAGGCAAGGAAGTCGCCGATCGTTGGATAGGCACGCAACTTCTCAAAACCCTCCTGCATCGTGTGGGTCTGGGCCAATCGCTCGGCAAGCTGATCGGCCATCATGCGTTCGAGCAACAACAGATGGTTCTGGTGCTTGGCCGACCTCCCGAAGGCACGGTTGCCCGGCGGCATGATGTAGGCGGCCGAGTATATGCGACGGCCGGTCTGCATCGCGCGCGCGAGCACGGCGTCATAGGCGGCGAAGCGATAATCCTCGAAGGTGATTGGCCCGAGCATGCGTTCAAGGATCTCCCAGGTCTCGATCTTGTTGAACAGCTTGAACAGCAGGATGCGGAAGAATACTTCATCCGGCGATTTGGGTAGGTCGTTTCGATAGATGACATGGCGGATGAGATACTGGCTGACCCGGTCGGACGCGCGGTAGGCGTTGGTGAACTTGTAGATCGCCAGCACCGGATTGTCTGTCCACGGATGCGCCTCGCCGCGAACGCGGCGGAAGAACACTGCCTGCCGTTCGGCTGCGAAGCGCCAATAGTTCTCATAAACCCCAGACACTTTGGCTGGCGCTAGGTGGCGCAGTATGATCGGCGCGGGTGCCGCCGATGGCGCAGCGGGCCGAGCGGCGACGGGCAGCTCTATCGAGAGCGATGCGTTGACTGCGTTGGGATGAGGTTTCGGGGGGCGGTTACGCGGACGTCTCCTCGGGATTTTGGGCGATCTCGAACTCAAAGCGTTGCTCCTGCGGTCGCAGCGGAGATAGGTGCGCGCGGCACCGGGACCGTGATCGGTGATACGAGAGCCCGAGCGGCTGCAACGAGCGGAGCAAAATCGGTGTCGCTCTTGGTGATCCGCTCAAGCTTGGCGATCCCGACCATGACATTTAGACGCGCGAGCGACATGCCCATCTCACGGGCCATGAAGGCGCCGAGGTGGGCTAAGCCGAGATAGTTGCCATAAGCTTTGTCGTAAATCTGCTGGGTGGCGTAGAAGGCGTTGGTGACGAGCCCAGTCTCGGCCGGTTCGAAGCTCACCTGCTGCAGGCAGGGAAAGCCGAGTTGCGCGCTGGCGACGTGGTCGCGGCCTGGATCGAAGGTGGTCGCTTGAAGCATCGAACGGCGCACACCCGTCCGGGAATTGAATTGAGACAAAATCCACTCCAGTTGATTGCCGTCGCACGGGCCACGCCCGTACATGACCATGCGTTCGAAATACAGGCCGCGGCCATTGGCCTTGCGGTTCATCGCCTGCCAGCGCGGGAATGTCTCGCGATAAAGAGCGAAAAGGCGGGTCCGGTCGCCACGCGACATCTCCCAGAGCCGCTGTGGGAAGATCGTGAACGCGACGTCCTCGACCACGTTCCGGCCCTTGCGCTTGAGCAACAGATCGAGGGCTTGGCGCACCGCAGGGGCTTCGCAGGCGGTGCCGTTTTGGGCAAAACCACTCAGGCTCAAGATCAACGGGGCGATCTCCGTGCCGGCACCGTCGAGAATCTGCAGCAGCAGCCGTGCCCAAGCGCGCGACAGATTAGTGTCGTCGATCACCACAGGAGACGGCGCCACCAGAATCCTGGCCTTACTCATCTGGATCCTCCTCGAGATGCCGATATTGTGCGAGTCCGACATAGCCGTACGGCTCGTTTTTCTGGACCGGAGCAACGCGCACAAAGACTGCCCAGTCACCGGCACTTGCCTGGAAGATACCCGGCTTGACCGCTCGGAACAGGCATCCGGCGACGAGGTCGCGCTCGAAAGCGAGGCCACCGCCCGTTACCTCGGTGCCGGGTGGCAGAAGAAGCAGCATCTTGACCTCTGCGTCCAAGGTGGGTGCGGTGCGATGGTGATCTGCGACGATCAGCGGCTCGAGCGTCAGCGCACCGAGGATATCCGTGCGTATGGCCTTGGGCGTGACCCGTTGTAGGGCGGCGGCGCGGTCACGTGACAACATGTTTAAGCCTGCCGATAGGTGGGTTAGAAGCGTCGCGTAACCGACGCCGAATTCACAGGCGATGGTGAATATCTGCGCTGGCGTCGCCGTTTCCGGCGTCCAACCCCGAACCGAGAAGGCGCGGCGCAGGCCAATGATCGGCATGAGGATGAAGCCAGCGAAGGTATCGGCCAGGAACTCCTTTGGATCCTCCCAGGACTGCGCCTTGGCGTCCTCGCGCAGTTCGTCGATCGACGAGCCGTGGGCGAACACGTGATGGCCAAGCTCATGTGCACAATTGTAGACTCGCCTCGGCAGCGGCCGTCGCGCCGAGAGATGGATACGCGGTGGAAGGCCGCGCTGATACATCCCTTCCATGTTGATGTTGTTGAAGCGCACCGCGATGCCTAGCGTCTCGCACAGCCCGTAGATGCAGATCGGTCCAGCTTGGTCGAGCTTGGCCTTCGCCCGCGTAGCCGTGGCGACCTGCATGGCCTGGATCGTCAGGGTGCGTCGGTTGAAGCTGGGCTTGGTAGTGCGCATCACGTTCATCAGCGATCGCCTCCGGTCGCGTTGGAATGGATGCGCATGGCGGCCAACAACTTGAGCAGGTGGTCTAGGTCGTCGGGCTTGAGTTTGGAGAGTTCGCGCGCGGCGAGTTCGAGCCGCGGGTCATGGGCGTCGAGTGTCTCAGGCGCCTCGCCGAGCAGCCAGGCAACGCTGACGTCATATATCTCGGCAAGCCGGGCGAGTTCGTCGGCCGAGACGCGGCGGTTGCCGCCTTCCATCTCGGTGACAGAGGGGCGATGCAGACCGAGCATCTTGGCGACATGGCCTTGTGACAGGCCGGCAAGCTTGCGCGCCTCTTTCAGGCGCTCGGTGATCTGGGCCCGTTTGGCGGAATCGAGTTTGGTCATGCTGCCGCCGCTTCTTCTTCTCTTTGCTTCTTGAGAAAATCGCCGACGAAGATGGCTGTCTCGTCGATGGAGCGCGGGAGCTTGGTCGTCTCGTCGACGAAGATGTTCATGTCGTTCGGGATCGTTGCGTGTCCTGGTTCGGACACATGTGAGACACGGCCCATCGGGCCGGTGGGTATCCGGTCTTGCCGTGGCAGAAGTCTGATTATGGCCATGGCTGCCCTCGGGGTCGCTGGGAACGGCGGGTCACCCGAAGGGCCGGAGCGCGGCGAAGGAGCCGCGAAGCGGCTTGACGCGCCGTTCCCAGCGGTCCACGCGGCGTCTCATATGTATTGAACCAGGACATGCTCTTGTATTGGGCTGACTGGCGTAGTACGTTTTTGCCGTGATCCGCTCGTGGCGCAATGCGGCCAGCCGAAAAGTCTGGGAAGGTGAAACGCCGAACCGGTTTCGTGGCTTGGACTTCTCTGCCGCTATCGATTTGCTGCTGGCGCTCAACGCTGCCGATACACTCCGTGACCTGAGCCCGCTCAAGAGCGTCGGGTTGCACAGGCTCAAAGGGACTCGCGCAAGTCAATGGGCGATGACGGTGAACGGGCCTTGGCGGATTTGCTTCGAGTTTCGAGCGGGTGACGCCCACCACGTCGAGATCGTCGATTACCACAGGGGATGAACGCCATGCTTCCGATCTCACACCCTGGCCGGCTACTGAAGCGCGAACTCGAAGCGAGGGGCCTGAGTGCCAACCGGCTGGCGCTCGACCTCGGCGTTCCGTCGGGCCGCGTGACGGACATTCTGAATGGCCGCCGTTCGATCACCGCCGACACGGCGGTGCGTCTCGGCCTCTATTTTGGCAACGGCGCACCGTTTTGGATCGGCCTTCAGAGCCAGTACGACATTGCACGGATCGAACGGGAGCGCGGAACCGAGATCGCCAAGCGCGTGCGACCAGCGGATGCCGCGTGACCTCGAATATGGTGCGGAAAATACGTTGTGGATTGGCGATGCCTAAGCCCTTATTGCTTGAAACTTGCGGGTGATATGTAAATACGTTACTATATTTATTAGGCCACGAAAGTGGTAACCTTTAAAATAGGAGAGAAAGGATGTTCCAGAGTTTAAGGGTGCCCACTTTCGTGGTTGCATCGGTTTTCTTGACCTTCTTCCTAAGCGCGTGCGGGGGAGGGGGTGGTGGAGGTGGTGTGGTGCCGCCAACACCGGAACCGACACCAACACCGACACCAACACCGACACCAACACCGATACCGGGACCGACACCGACACCGACACCGACACCGACACCGACACCGGGACCGGAACAGACACCGACACCAGGACCGACGCCGACACCTCCACCGGTATCAAGCGAAGGGCGTGGATCAACTTCTAATCCAGGCCTGTGGAGGATCCCCCTTTCGGCAATCCAGCTGAGCAATGGGAAAGTCGCTGAGCTCTACGCCATCATTGAGCAGAAGCGTTCTGACTCAGTGATAACCCCGACCGGGACACGGCACGGAGATAGTGTGTTGTTGATTGCTTGTCACTCGTATATCACTGCGTGTGATGAGAGCGACAGGCCGGTTCGTCTTATCGTGTCGGAGAGTGATCCGACACCGTCAGTCCCACTAGGCCGTGTTGACGAATTTCTGGAATTTCTGGATGATTAGTTCTCCGTCGATGGTCCTGGGAGAACAAGCATGGCGTTACGCTTGCTCATCAGCGATGCCCTGTGGTCGAAGATCGAACCCGTGCTTCAGGAGCTCAAGCACGCCGCCGGCAGCCCGCCGGCGCTCAGCGACCGGATGTTCATCGAGGCCGTCCTGTACCAGGCCCGCACCGGGACCCCGTGGCGGGACCTGCCCGATGAGTTCGGCAACTGGAATGCCGTCTATCACCGCTTCCGCCGTTGGGAAAAGCGCGACCTGTGGAAACGGCTCTGGCAGCGGTTCCAGACCCTCGACGATGAACGGCTCGGCGCGTTGTTCATCGATTCGACCATTGTACGGGCGCATCAGCACGCGGCCGGAGCGTCAAAAAAAACGGCGGACAACAGGCCCAGGCTCTGGGTCGCTCTCGGGGTGGGTTCTCCACCAAGTTGCACGCGGCCTGCATTGACGAGCGCACCGGGGTGTCGTTCGTGTTGACTGGCGGACAACGCAATGACGCGGTGGCGTTCGAAACGGTGTGGGAGGGGGCGCCGGTGTTGCCCGCCCCGGTGGCCGTAGTGATGGACAAGGCGTATGACAGCAACGCCATTCGTCGGTTCCTGGCCGTGCGGGAGATTGAAGCCGTCATCCCGTCGAAAGCGAACCGGACCGAGCCCATCCCTCACGATGCGCGGAAGTACGGGTCGCGGGAGAAGGTCGAACGGTTCTTCAACAAGCTCAAGCAGTTCCGCCGCATTGCCACCCGCTATGAGAAGCTCGGTCGGACGTTCCTGGCGTTTGTTCATATCGTGTCCGCATGGATCGGACTCCGATAATTCATCAACACAGCCTAGCACTCGCCTCAACGCGGATTGTCTCCCACTCCACTGGTGAAGGTGGTTTTATCCGTGTATTCGGAGGTTTGGGGACATACCCATATGTCGTCATCAATAGCGCGGGGAACGATGCCCGTGCGACGTTCCTCCCAACCGGTGAGACGTATAACCGGGCGGAGGGGCAGCGGTACAGGCACGGTGTTGCAGTCGCGAATAACGGCTGGGACAACGTGTTTGCAGCAGCCGATCGTGGCGACGTACTGTATGTGGCTGGTTGGGTCAAGAATTCTGACGGCACCTATGGCCGTGATCCTGGGTCCACCGGATGTGAAGGGCTCGAGAATGCGTGCATCTACGCGCCGATGGTCTTAACCGTGAATGGGAGGTCATATAACGGCACGTCATTGTCCGCCCCATACGTAGCCTCTGCACTGGCATCAGTCCTCGCCATCTTTCCGGAAACGCAAGGCAAGGAGCTGATTCGTCTGGCAAAGGCTTGTGCGGTGAATCAGCCCGGCCTTCCGGGGTTGGGAATTGCGGATTTTTCATGCATGACCGTTCTTGATGAGAGCGGTCAGTGGCGTGTTGTCTCTGATTCCGAATTCGGGGTCCTTGCAGCACCCACCGCCATGAGATCTCTGGTGTTCCCGGGGGATGCGATGATCAGCTCTGCGTTCTCCGGACCGAATGGCGCAGAGATTGTCTTGGGAACGAAACTCCGTGGATTCTTTGGCTTTTCCGGCAGAATGCCAGTTGATCTGAAGGCCATCCAGGAATCTCTCCAAGAGCGCCACACTGGAGGATCCAAAGCAGGATTCTTCCCGGTGATCGCTGGTGACGAAGCAACGATCATGGCAGGCGGAGGTTACGTCAGCAATGATGGCTTCTTCACCATGGTCGGATTGGGCCGTCGCCCAGACTTCTTTGGGCTCGGCAAGGCCTTCGGTTACGACGGGGGAACATCCCTTGATCTGGAATTCGGCCACCGAAACTTCTTCGCCCGAATGTCCCAGCAATGGGCATCCGGCCGCCTCATCAAAGAGGTGGAAGGAAAAGCTTTCGGACTGACCGGAACCTGGGATGTCGAACTGTCTCCCCAGTTGACCACGACGTTCACGGTACACGCCGACAAATTTGCCGGTGGTCGTGCCGATACCGCGTTCGGCATCGTGGACATCCAGGGAGGGCCTTGGAGTAAGGCAGTGGAGCTTGCGTTTACGCGCGACCTTGCCGAATCCTCCTCATTGGCTCTTCAAGGAACACGAAGGTTCACCGACTTCGGTGTGGACGATCGTATCGACCTCACCTTGATACATCGGTTCTAACCCTTAACCCCCCTCGCGCACCATTGCGCGGGGGTTTCTTTTTTAAATTACTATGTACCTACTCTTTTGGAAATACAAACACAGGTGATGCGAGGGTTGATCTTACACAGAAGAACCGTATTCGGTTCTACGGTCTTCTTGTTCGATCCGATAAGTCTCCCTGCAACGATATCCGGTATCCCCTGTTCGTGACTTGGGACGCTATAGAGCTCGAAAATAGTATCAGGTGTTTGGGCTGGATTCACACCAGAAGAAATATCCAGTCTCACGTTTCCAAACGATGTTTGCGCCCACCCCTCCGGCAGTCGTCGTTCACCCTCAGTCTTCACACCCCGGCCTCATGCATCCCAAGGGTTCAACAGGTCAACGCCCGTGGCGGCGAAGTCGGCCTCGTTGCGGGTGACGAGGGCGAGGCGGTGTCGGCGCGCGGTCGCGGCGATCAGACCGTCGATGGCGGGAAGGCTCCGAAGCCGGGCGGCGAGGCGGCCCCATTCGTCGGCGACGCCGGTATCGACCGGCAGGACGCGATCTTCGAACCAGACCGGCAACTCCGCCTCCAGCCACGCGGCGGTCCGGGCGCGGCGGCGCCCGCCGTCGAGCCTTTCAATACCCTTGCGGATTTCGCCGAGCGTCAGGACGCTGATGAACAGGGTCTCGGGCGCCGCCGCGTCGAACCAGTCGGAGACCCGGCGCGACGGCTTCGGCCTGGTCATCTCCGACAGCGCGCAGGTATCGACCAGAAAGCTCACGGACCGGCGTCGCGCGGCGGCGACCGGTCGCGCTCGATCTCCAGGTCGAGCCCGGCCAGCGGAGAGGATCGCAGCAATTCGGCCAGCGAGGGCTTCGGACGCTTCAGACGGTCGTAGTCGTCCGCCGACAGAAGGACGGCCGCCCGCCGCCCGCGAACGGTGATCGTCTGCGGGCCGTCCTCGGCGGCTTCGCGCACCAGCGCACTGAACCGCGCCTTGGCTTCCTGCAACTGCCATCTCTGCATGATGCGAACCTTTCTGACTAGTCTGACCGGATTGTTGCCCGATCGAGCGGAAAACGCAAGGCCCCCGCTTACGCCGCCAGCCTCCTGTTCAACCCCGTCTCCGGCCGCGCCACCGTCAGCGGTTGGGCAATACGTCGATATCGGGGCATCGCAGGAGCCGTTCGTCCGCCGTCACAAGGGTGAGGTCGAAGACCTTGGCGCTCGCGACGATGAACCGGTCCGCCGGGTCCCGGTGTTCGAGGGCGACGCTCCGGCTGGCCATCGCGACGTCGAAGGTCACGGGAACTTCCACGGCCGGCGTGATCGCCATCGCCTCGTCGAGCCAGCTCCGAGGGTCGGGTTCGAGCGCGATCCGGCCCCGTTCAGCGAGGATCAGGGCCTCCCACACGCTGATCGGAGAAAGCCGCAACTCGTCCGTTCCCGACGAAAGCGCGCGCCTCACGCGGTCGGAAAGCCTGTCCGGGTCGAGCAGAACCCACAACCAGATGTGCGTATCGAGCAGTAACGGCGCTCAGTCGAGCGCTTCCCAATGCGGGGCTTCCACGGCGGGAGCCACGAGGTCGCCGCGGACCGCGCCCGAGCCCTTCATGGCGCCGAGCCACGCGCCGGGCGACGCCGGCGGCGGGAGGATCCGGGCGACCGGCTTGCCGAAGCGGGTCACCAGAACGGGCTGGCGCGTTTTCGCGACCCGGTCGAGGACCGACAGACAGGTCGCCTTGAATCTGGATATCTGGATTTCCCGCATCGGCGAAACCTACCATGGTCATGGATCATGGTCCAAACAAACCCGTCCGCCGGTCATACCGGATATCTCGCGGCGGACAGCCGGACGCCGACCGTCGTTCGTCCGGGCCGTTCACGCCGCCAGCCTTTCGTTCAACTCCGCCATCAGCGGCTGAAGCCGATCCCCGAACAGCGCGTGCGCGCGGCCGAGGCTGCCGTGCTGGCCGAACCATCCGGTCTCGAAATCCTCCTTCTCGATGGCGAGGCTGGCGGCGATGTGCTCGGCCATGCGGTCGAGCCACTCGCGTTGTTCCGGCGTGAAGGCGTCGTCGGCGTCGCGTTCGCGGAGCCAGGCTCGATACCGCTCGCGCAACTCGTTGCGATAGGGTGCGAGCGTCATGGCCGGCATCAGCGCATGGCGCACGAGGTTCACGAGGTCCGCCAACGGCTCGCCGCCGCGCCCCTCGACCTTGTCCGCCTCCGCCGCCTCGAAGGCGCGCCATAGCTGGACGGGCGTGGCCGAAACGGGCGGGCGGGCCAACGCGTCCCTCAACTCGCGCAGGTCCTTGAGCGACAGTTTGAGCGGCCGCGCGCCGGCGTAGAGCACCTGAAGCGCTGTCAGCTCGTTCTTGTGTTCCTCGATCCAGGCGCGGAAATCCGTCACCCTGGCCCGCGCCTTCTCGACCGCCGAGGCGTCGAAACCCGAATGGAGCACGTCATCGACCGTGTGGCGGTCGATGGTCTGTTCGTTCTGCCGGCGGATCTCCAGGATGCGGCGGCGGAAGGCCGGCTTCATGAAAGGCGTGACGGCGGCGCGCGCCATCTGCCCGGCGGCCTGGGCAACCTGTTCCTCGCTCGGTTCAGGCGTTCCGAACAGCCGTCTGGCGGCGTCGACCCGCGCGTCGGCGTCGCAGGCGTCGAGCAGGTCGCGGGCGAGCTCGGGGAACGGCTTGCCGCCCGCCAGGTCCTTCAGCTCGGCAAGCTGGTCCGTCGTGAACGCGCGTTGCAGCCGGGCGAGCCGCCCGGCCAGCGTCGTCAGCGCGTCCGGGTCGGTACCGCCCCGCGCGACGTAATCCAGGACCTGTTCGAGGGTCTTCGACGGCTGGCGGTTGAGGGTCCGGGAGTCGGTCTTGTCCCGCTCGCACACGCCCACCGCATCGACGACGATGAAGCGGTCCTTGACCTTCGCGCTCGGGGTGACCGCGCGCAGCTTGTCCGGCGAGACGACGCGGACGCCCCGGCCCTTCATCTGCTCGAAGAAGGCGGCCGATTTGACGTTGCGCATGAAGAACACGCACTCGATCGGCTTCACGTCGGTGCCGGTGGAGATCATGTCCACCGTGACGGCGATGCGCGGGAAGAAGCCGGTGCGGAACTGGGCGAGTATCTCGTCCGGGGTCAGGCTGTCGGTCTTCACCCATTCGACTGTCCCGGTCTCGCTTCCGTCGTCCCCGGTGACGGTCTTCGCGACCTTGGTGAAGCCGGTGCGGTAGGTGATCTTGCGGCAGAAGTCGTTTCCTTGCTCGAACACCTCGCGGGCGATGCGGACGATATCGTCGGCGTGCGAGTCGTCCTTGGCGAAGATCAGGGTCTTCGGCGCTTCCGTCCGGCCCGGAAACGCCTCGGGCAGCACCTTGTCGCGGAACTGGCGAAGGACGGTCCTGATCTGGCTTTCCGAGACCACGTCGCGGTCGAGTTCGTTCGCGGTGTAGGTGAGGTCCTCGCTCAGCAGCTGTAGCCGCTCCGAGCGGGTCAGCTTGTGGCGCACGTCCACATAGACGCCGCCGTCGCCGGCCTTGACGGTCGCGCCGCGCTCGGTGACCTCCGTCCGGATACGCCAGACGTCGAAATCCACGTTCACGCCGTCGACCACCGCCTCGTCATGGCCGTACTGCATGACGAGATTCTGCTTGAAGAACCCGACGGTCTTGCCGGCGGGCGTGGCGGTCAGCCCGATCATGAAGGAATCGAAGTAGAGCAATACTTGGCTCCACAGGTCGTAGATCGAGCGATGGCACTCGTCCACGACGACGAAATCGAAGAACTCCGGCGGCACCGCGGCGTTGTAGGCCACGTCCGGCGGCTCGCCGCGCCACGGCGGGGCGGCGTCGAAGGCGGAGCCCTCCTCGTCGCCGGCGTCGAACTCCGGATCGCCCTTGAGCATCGAGTAGAGGCGCTGAATCGTGGTGACGACCACGTTGGCGGCGGGGTTGATCGAATTGGCCGAGAGCCGCTGGACGGTGTAGAGCGCCGGGAACTTGCGCGGGTCGTCGGGCGGCGTGAAGTTGGCGAACTCGTCTTCCGTCTGCCGGCCGAGATTGCTCCGGTCCACCAGGAACAGGATGCGCCTGGCGCCGCCGAACTTGAGCAGGCGGTAGGCGACGTTGACGGCGGTGAAGGTCTTGCCGGAACCGGTCGCCATCTGGATCAGGGCGCGCGGATGGGCGCCGGCGAAGGACTCCTCCAGATTGCGGATGGCGCGGGCCTGGACGGACCAGAGGCGCGATTCGTCGAGCGGCGGAAGCTCCTTCAATTTGGCGCGCAACTGCATCGGCCGCGCGATCAAGTCGGCGAGCGTCTCGGGTCTCGGGAAGTTGAACACCTGCCGGCCGCGCGGCGCCGGGTCGAGGCCGTTGGTGAAGTACGTCACCGAACCGTTGGATTCGAACAGGAACGGCAGAGGGCGGTGGCGCGCGGGCAGGTCGTCGGGCAGGCCGGCGGCGTATTTGGCGGATTGTTCCTCGACGCCGGCGAACGCGCCCGATGCCTTGGCCTCGATCGCCCCGGCGGCCTCGCGGTCGAGGTAAAGCACGTAGTCCGCCGCGCCGAAACCCGGCTTCATCGGAAACTCGCGCACGGCGATGCCGCGACCGGCCGTGAGATCGAGTTCCTCGCGGCTTTGAACCAGCCAGCCGGCCGCCGCGAGATTCGCGTCGATGTCGCGCCGCGCCCTCCGTTCGGGCGTGCCTGTCATGTCACCGTATTTCCGGGTTTGTGCGAACGCTCGGATACCTCCGGAGCGCATTGAAACCGAGAAGCGAGACACGGTTGAGGTCGTCGATGTTCATGCCGTTCATGCTTCTCCCCCTCTCCGCCTTGCCCGTCGCGGCGGATTTTCACGCCTTCGCCCGCGCCGGGCGCGCCCGTTCGCGGCACGGCGACCGCGATTCTACCGTGTGTCGCGCCCCTTCCCACCCAGCGCCAGAAGGACGAAGGCGTGGACCAGGGCGATTTCGTCCAGGCGATCGAACCGGCCGGCGGCGCCCCCGTGGCCCGCTTCCATGTTCGTCTTCAGGAGGACGGGGTTGTCGCCGGTCTTGAGGGCGCGGAGCCTGGCGATCCACTTGGCCGGCTCCCAGTAGGTGACGCGCGGGTCGGAGAGGCCGGCTGTCGCCAGGATCGGCGGGTACGCCCGGGCCGCGACGTTGTCGTAGGGCGAGTAGCCGCGGATACGCGTGCGGGCGCCGGCGTCCGCGACGGGGTTGCCCCACTCGACCCACTCGGGTGGGGTGAGGGGCAGCGACTCGTCGGACATCGTGTTGAGCACGTCGACGAACGGGACTTCCGCGACGGCCGCGCCGAACAGGTCGGGCCGCGTGTTGATCGCCGCGCCGACGAGCATGCCGCCGGCGCTGCCGCCGTGCGCCGCGATGCGTCCCCTGGCGGTGTACTTCCGGTCGATCAGCGCCTCGGCCGCCGAGACGAAGTCCTTGAACGTGTTCGCCTTGTTTTCGAGCTTGCCGTCCCGGTACCAGCGGTATCCCCGTTCCATGCCGCCGCGGACATGGGCGATGGCGTAAACGAAACCGCGGTCGACCAGGCTGAACCGGTGGGGCGAGAACGAGGCGGGAGCGCTCAGGCCGTAGGCGCCGTAGCCGTAGAGGAGCAGGGGGGCGGAACCGTCCTCCGCCACGTCGCGTCGGCGCAGGACGGAGACCGGTATCCGGGCCCCGTCGTAACCCGTCGCGTCGAAGCGGCGGACGACGTAGGCGGCGGGGTCGTGGCCGCTCGGGATCTCCTGTTCCTTGCGCAGCGCGCGTTCCCGCGACTCCATGTCGAAATCGAACGTGCGCGTCGGCGTCGCCGGCGAGCCGCAGGTGAACCGCAGGGTCGCCGTGTCGTATTCGAAGCCGCGTTCGAGCCCGAGGTCGTAGGCCTCTTCGTCGAAGTCGATCGCGTACTCCTCCCCGCCTCGCAGCGGGCGCACGACGATGCGGGGGAGGGCGTCCGCCCGCTCCAGCCGGACGAGGAAGTCGCGGAAGAGGAGGAGGCGGACGATCGTTCGTCCCGGCTCGTGGGGAACGACGTCCCGCCAATGGGCGCGGCCGGGGGCCGCGACCGGCGCCTCGGAGATCTTGTAGTCCTCGGCGCCGTCGGCGTTGGTGAGGACGAGGAACCGGTCGCCGTCGTCGCCGATCGAGTAATCGACGCCCGGTTCGCGGGCGGCGACGACGACCGGGTCGTCGGTCGGGGACGACGCGGGAACGATGCGGAGTTCGGACGTGAGCGCGTGGTCGCGCGAGGCGATCACGACGAACCGGCCGCTTTCCGTTTCGTCGAGATCGACGAAGAATCCGGGGTCCGGTTCCCGGTGGACGACGGCGTCGCTCCCCGGGTCGTCGCCGAGACGGTGGCGCAGCACCTTGTTCGGCCGACGGTATTCGTCGAGCGCCGTGTAGAAGATCGTTCGGCCGTCCGCCGCCCAGACGAAGTCGCCGTGGGCGGAGGAGGTCACGGTTTCGAGGTCGCGGCCGGTCTGCGAGTCCCGAATCAGGAGCTCGTGGTGCTCGGACCCGTCGCGGTCCACGGTGAAGGCGACGAGGCCGTGGCCGGGACCGTGGCGGCACCGCGCCACGCGGAAGTAGCTCGAGGATTCGGCCTCCCGGTCGCCGTCGACCAGGACTTCCTCGATGTCCGATCCTCGCCGGCGCCGGCAATACGCCGGATGCTGGCCTCCCTTCGCGTAGCGCCGGTAGTACGAATAGCCGCCGTCGGGGAAGGGGACGGATTCGTCGTCCTGCTTCAGGCGGGCCTTCAACTCCGCGAACAGCGTCCGTCGCAGGTCGGCGGCGGGTTCCAGCACCGAGTCGGCGTAGGCGTTCTCCGCCTCGAGATGCCGGCGGATCGCGGGAGAGAGGCGGGAAGGGTCGCGCGTCGCCTCCCGCCAGTTCGGGTCTCGCAGCCACGCGTAGGGGTCCTCGTCGACGCGCCCGCGGCGCTCGGCGACCGGGGGAGGCGAGGGGCTGTCATTGAATCGTTCCGGCACGACCGTTCCCGTTATGGCGACCGGCCGGCGCCGCCACCGGGTCGCCGATGCTCTTCCGGCTGACGTCCGCGTCGGCGCGTCGGGTAGCCGCAGACACTTTCTATGGAAACTCTCCATCTTCTATGGAAACTCTCCATCGTATCCTTCTTCCTGTAGTTTCAGGAGAGTTTTCACCACTCTCTCGGACTGTGCCGGGGACGGAACCTTTCGCGGGATCTGCGCCGCCAGCGTCAGTATTCCTGTTTCCGTATGCGTCAACAACCTGCGTTTCCGTCCCCATGCGAGAGCATCCGCCCAGAATTCGGGTCCAGCCTCGGTAACGGAAATCTGTGCCTCGATGCTTCCAAGTTGTTTCTGTTCCCGGCGAGCAGCGCGAGCCGCTGCATTCTCTTCCTCGATGGAAATCAGTTCGTCGAGAAATTCTTTGGGCCACTCGATTTCGAGCTTGGAGGCACGGTCCCAGCACGCCTGCTTCTTTGCCCATTCGGTCACGTTGCTGATTGTCGAGGGTGGATTGACCAGCACTCGATGCACTGCTTCCGCGACACGAGCCAATCCGGACTCCATGGCGTCGTTTGGAGCCTGACGGTCCCAGATGGGCTGGAAATCGACCGCGCATTTCATCTCGCCCACATCATGGGCCATTTTCGCGATGGCATAAGCGACGACGTTGGCTCGGTATCCGCCCTTATACCAAGGCTGGCCCGAAACGATCTTCTCGCATGCCCTGAAGACGATCGCCTTCGCCACGGCTTCGCGATACCACGCCTCGTTGAACCTGTCGGGCTCCTTTTGCCAGGCCTCGCCGATATCCTTGGCGAAGAGCGCGAAGTTCTTCTGCGCTCCGAGGCTGACCCTGTGGGGATAGCGGTGCCAGACGTTCAGAAACTTGGCAAGGTCCGTTTTCGACAACAGCTGCGAGCGCGGATTCTCGAGGTCGAACTTCCTGCGTTTGGCAGTCGTCAGGAGAGCGCGCGCATCCGCATATTGCCCCCGTGCCCGCTCGTAGAACCACTTGGACTGGCGAAACGTGCCGTCGGGCGACGGGGCATAGATTCGGCGGGAAAACTCTTCCATCCGGATGTGAAACGGATGGTTGGCGAAGAAATCCGCCGCGTTCACGCGATTCTGGCTATTGGCGTATTCCGATATCTTCGGAACGATTACCTCGGCCTGTTTGGGGCCCACGACGGAGAGCTTCATCTGAACGAAGAGTTGAGACAGATCGACCTTGCCGCGATGGGCGACGTGAATGGACGCGGTGGTCTGCCCTCCGTTCACGATCTGGAAATTCTTCAGGCGCCGAAGGAGTCGGCGCCCTTCCACCTCGTCCACCGCTATGGCCTCGGCGGTCGCGGTAATGCCGTTGTTGTAGGCGAAGAACATCGACGGTTCGGTTTCGAGAGTCTTCCTGATCCCCTTGTTGACCTTGCCGCGGGCCTGCAGGAAGACCCTGACGTTCTGTTCCAGAAGGCGCGCGCCCCAGCGGTCGTAGATGTTCGCCAGGACCGGCCCGGGGACGACCGTAAGATACGATTCATGACCGGCTTGCTGCGCTGGAAGAACGACAAGCGCGCCGCCGAAATCCTGCTCCAGATCTATGTTGATGTCCTCCCGGCCGTGTCCCATCGTCGCGAACCTGTGCAGGCGTCGGATGTCCCAGACGCTGTAGGTGACGGTCCTTTCGTCCAGTTCCTCCGCGTCGCGCCTGTCGACCCGGTCGCTCAACTCGCGGTTGCTGATAAGGAAGAAGCGCACCTTGTCGACCGCGCTCCAACGCCGGGCGATCAGGTCGGCGAGTCCGAAGGCCGGGCTCGTCTCCTCCAGCGCGTTGCGCCAATCCGGATCGAGGGCCTTCCGCAGGAAATTCAGCAGGCGACGAAAGATGGCGTTCATCTCGGTTTCCACTAGGCGCCCGGTCTCCCGGGCCTGATGAAAATCCGAAACGATGAGGCTGAGCGTCCCCGAATCGCTGTCTATCGGGTCTCCGCCGTAACCGTCGACCCTGATCCCCCTTCCCGGCGCGACGAAGGCGGCCCGATCCGCAGTCTCGATCTCGCCGGCATCGGTCAGATGTTCGCAGAACCTCTCGAAGAAGACGTCCTCAGCGAACTCTCCTTCCGCGTCGGACTGGCCGACGATCTCCTGGAAGAAGTCCTGCGCGAACTCGTCAACCGTCATCGTCCTCTCCCGATATCGCTTCGACAAGCGCCGCCGCTTCGACCCGGAACGGCTCGCAGTCCCGCAGGGAAATCGAGTACCGCAGGTTCGAGACTCCGCGCGGCAACATGGACGGCACGACTCGCGGAAATCCTTCGCGAACCTCGAACAGGTGTTCGCGTCCGAGAATCCAGCGTCTGTCCGAATAGTCGTCCGTCCACTCGAATCCGGCGGCCGTCAACCGTTCTTCGAGCAGGTCCACGGCGGCCATGTCGCATTCCGCGAACATCTCGCGGAGATCGCTCGCGACCTCCGTGATGGTGACCGCGCCCGCCGCGTCCGGTCCGCCGGCGCTCACCTCCGCCACATGCAGGAACAGGGTGGTCACGCCGCTCGAATCCAGTTGATGCTCCGAGGAGACGGCGACATGGGGCGCTGCAGCGCCGCGCCGCGTCTTCGCCTCGACGCATATCCCGCCGATCTCGAAATCCTTGGGCGAGTCCAGCGGACCCGTCCAGCACTTCACCGCTTCCGCACCGCCGAGAGCGGGAACGAGGCGCTTTCCGAGCACGCCGAGTTCGCCCAGAAGGCCCTTCTGTTCCTCGTCGGTTAACCGTCCGTCGCGAGCGCCCGTGAGCAACCTGTGCCACCGCCAGGTCCGCGCGAGAAAGCGCTGCATCGCCTGCTCCTCGGTCCTCGCCAGACCTGTCGCCGTCACGATATCGAGACAGAGGCGATGGAAGATTTCTCGTTGTTCCCTGTCCACAAGCCGAATGACGAGCCAGTCGTGCGGTTCGTCGGCCGGAGCATGGACGTCGACCCGCAGCCCCCGCAGTCTCGGCAATCGATGCGGAGCCTTGATCTCCTTGCGGTGCTGCAGGATCAGTAGACAGTTCCTGTCGGCGTCCACGGCCCAGAACACGCCCCAGGGCAGCGCCGGATCCACCCGCCGGGCGCTGACGCTGGGCACCTGATCGGGTGGCGCAATTTCCTTCCAGGGATCGCCCGGATCAGCAGTCATCGCCTGCAGCCTCGTCTTCGTCCTCGTCGCCGTAGCGTTCCTCGAACCAGACGGTATTGACTACGTATTGCACCTTTATCTCTTCCCGATCCGTCCTCGGGAAACTGATGCTCCAGGCCACTGTCGGCTCCGTTGCCGTCAGATCCTCGCCTTCGGCGCCGATCGCGAGCAGGTGAACCACAAGGAGCGGGTATGTCCGCACCTGTCGGTAAATCCAATCGGGATAATTGATCGGTTCCCGTGGCGAGGGGCCAATGGTTTCTGCGTACTCCTCCTCGGCCTGCCGAATCTGTTCCTTGCTCAACCCGACCCGCTCGAGTCCCCGGGAAGCCACCCGCTGCTTGTTGGTGATCAGCAGCGTCCCGTCATCGCTGCGCTGCCCCTGCCTCCGGCGCTGGCAGATCAGGTCGAAACCGAGACTCGAATCGATGAGAGATCCTTCGGGGCCTCGTTTCAGGCCGGCGAAATAGACGTCCCACTTCGCGAGCTCGTCGATACTGCGCTTCCGGATATAGTTCCGGACGGGATCCGTATCCGTGAGCAGGGCACCCGGATGATTCCGGAACGCCGCGAGAAATTCGACCACAACCGACGCCGGCACGGCACGAATGAGCCGCCCGCCGTTCATCTCCTCCTGCCCGTCCTCGGGCGCCTTTCCTATCCTGCGCAGGTTTTTCGCGAGAACGACGGCCGCATGGCGATTTCTCTCCAGGCTTTCGGCATCGCGCCGCAGCACTGCCGTTTCGATGAACTTGTTCGCAAGCCCCACTGAAACGACGAGACGCTGGCCCGACCCCATCTTGTTGCGGGCCGTCACGACAAGGGTATCCGGGTGGCTACGCACCTTGAGGCCGAACTCTCTGGGAGTGGCATTCACGCTCTCCATCCTGCGCAGTTCCTCGCGCAGTTCCTCGATGGAATCGGTGATATGGGCATACCAGCCTTCCGCTTCTTCCGGCATCCAGATGCGGCACAGGTCCTCGTATCCGGGTCGATATCCAAACCATCGGCCCATCTGCATGAGCGTGTCGTACATCATGGAGTTGCGAAGGAAATAGCTGACGGTCAGCCCCTGGAGGGTCAGCCCCCGGGAGAGCGAAAAACCCCCGACCGCAATCACGTTGAGGCCGGTCGCCTCGTGGTCCGCGTAGTCGAGGGAGCCGGAGGCCCGGCTGTTCACCTCGACGACCTTCACGGCGCTCACGCTGTCCAGCAGGAGACCCTGGATGTCCCGCCATCCGCAGGTCCCGGCGTATTCGTCGTCGAAGACCTCGCGTAGCGCCGCGATCTCCGGATCCCGCAACGCCGAGGCTTCGCGCTTCGCGCCGTTGACTCGCACGCTGTATCTGATCCGCTCAACGACCTCGTGGATTTCGTTGCGCAGCTGACGCTGGACATTCACGAAACGGGACGCGTTCACGAGCATCGAATTGTGTTCCCCGATCTGGCCGCGCGCCAGCCGGATCGCTCGCGCGACGATGAAGGTGCGGACTGCGGTTTCGAGGCTCTCCGGGAGACCGGTTACCGAATGATCGATCGTATGCCAAAGGGGGAGCAGATCCTCGTTGTTGTCGATGTGGCGGATGACGCGGTCCGCGTCGTCGACGAACACTCTCGTCGCGCCGAAGTAGTTGTCGGGCGGATCAAGGCTCACTACGAAGTCGCGAGGAAACAGGTCTTCTCCGAACATCGCGTCGTCGCTGTCGGGATCGATGAAGATGTTGGCGAACGGGGTCGCCGTGTATCCCACATAGCAGCTTCGATCGAACACGCCGAGGAGGCTTCGTATCTGACCGTTTATTCTGGAGACCTCGTCGGAACCCTTCTTGATGTTGATCGAAGCGTTGTCCGCTTCGTCGTCGATCAGAAGCATCGGTGAATTGATCGACGACGTGTCCCGTTGCGCGTTGTGTTCCCGAAGCCAGTCGAGCAGGTTCCTGAGCGTGTTCGTGTTCTTCTTGATCACGAAGACTGCCGGTTCCCTGAGATTTACCAGAGGAATGCCGACGTTGGTCGCAGTCGCCTTGTTGAAGTCGCGCAGGGAATTGGTGAAAGTGCTCGGCCTGCGCCTGGGATCTACGCGCCCGACGCCGACCATGCGCCTGCCGCCATGCTTGTTCCCAAGGATCCTCGCGCTGTCGACGCCGATGAAACCCTCGTCGATGCGCGCCTGCGTCTGATTGCGCAGATTGTTGTGTATGCCCGCGATCACGACGATCACCTTGTAGCCGGCGTCGGCGGCCTTGCAGATCAGGCCGGTATAGTTGGCGGTCTTTCCGGACTGGACATGCCCCACCACCATGCCGCGGCGGTCCCATCTCCCTTCCCTGTCCGGATTCTCGAGGAGGCCGAGGGTGCGGTCCGTGACCTCGTCCATCGCCGCCAGCACCTGTCCCGAGAATCCTCCCTGTCCGAGCAGTTTCCTGTACCGATCCCAGAAATAGGTGTCGATTCCAGCCCTTGCTTGCGCGGCCGGCAGCCACGGCTCGAAGTCCTCTTGCTCCTGAAGGACGACGCCCAGATTCATGGTGACGCCGTGAATGTTTTCGAACTCCCGAGCCAGATGCTCCGCTTCCTCGTCCGTCACCCCATGACAGTCCGGCACAGCGCGGGTCTGGGCGATGAGTTTGCGAATTTTCTCCGGCGTCGGCAACGCCTCGTCTGCCAGGAGCGCCCCGACCATTGTCCTGAGCATCGCCAGCCCGTCCGTCATCCTTCTGTCCGTTCGATTGTCTCGATCATTTCTTCGGCGCGAGGCCAGTTGGATCTGAAGGGTTCGGCGGATTGCATCATCGACATCGCCTTGTCGGATGAAAAGCCGCCTTTTCGGAGCGCTCGATAGGTCGACATCACGATCTCCGCGAAATTGTCTCCGTCAAGCGTCTGCCCCGCCACGTTCTCCGGTTTCTCGCCGATGTCCGCGAACAGCGCGTCGATCGGCAGCGTGGAGACGATCAACCCGATCAGCCTGCGAAATTCCTGTTTGTCCGACTGATCGAGCGTGTCCATGAAACCGGCGAAGAGCGGATGTTCCAGATTCAGGCCGTAGAATATCTCGTTCTTGTTCTGCGTTCGCGTCCATACGGGTAGCTCGTTGTCTTCGATCAGGCGTTTGCCTCGCACCGTATACGTTCGCTTTGATGGCGCGATGATGGGATCGATGATCTGCCTGAGCCTCTCCCGGACCCGTGGCGGCGGCTGCGCCGAGGCCTTCCTGACGTCTATCTTCCACTCGGCGTCGAGACTGTTCGGTATGTCGATTCGGACTCGGCACAGCTTCGCGACCTCCGATTGTCTCGCCATGCCGAACCATGTTCCGTGAACGATGAGGCGCCTGTTTCGATACAGGTAGAATCCCTGATTCCTTGCATATCCTTCAGGCCCTCCGTACCTGTCCCATTCGGCGGGCGAGACCTTGGTGTGATGCGGAAGGGTATAGGGCTGTATGCGGATCGTCGTCCCGCGAAACGGGATCTTTTCCAGCGGGCCTGCCTGTGTCGCCGGATGGTGCGAGTGGAAGGGATCGAAGGGGGCCAGTTCGCGTCCATTGAGAAGTATCCTGATCCGCCGCTGTCCGCTCCGCTCGGACATGAAACGGTGAAACACGAATTCGACGTGCGAAGCCGTCTCGTCGATCTGGCGAACGAGGTTTCCGCGACTGTCGTCGGTGCCGGTCAGGCGGTCGAGTTTCTGCCAGACGACGAGGGTGCCGCTCGAACCGAGCCTTTCGAACCATGGAAGCGTTGCATGGTCGCCCGGGATCTCGACCAGCCACTCGTTCCTTTCCGCAACCGTGTCCAGATCCCAGATCGCGCAGGAAGTCGTTCCGTTCCTGCGGGTGACCACGGTCAGGCGGCGGCACTGCGAGAACGAAGCCGTCTTCAGTCCGAGGCCGAAACGTCCGAGATCGGTCGTCGCGCGGCCGTCGAGGGGACTCCTTGTCCCGGGCCGCATCGCCTCCATGAGTTCCGCCTCGTCCATTCCGGCACCGTCGTCGAGGATGCCCAGAGCGGGAAGTTCGGAATCGGTGTCCGCAAGGAGTTCGATCTTCCGGGCGCCGGCGGTCACCGAATTGTCGATGACGTCCGCGGCGGCAGTCCGGAGAGAATAGCCGATGCTGCGCATGCTCTCGATCAGGGAGGCCGCGCGGGGAGCGATGACTCGCGTGTCGCCGCCGCGCGTCATACCGGCTCCATGACGACGACGGCGCGGTCGTTCTTCTCTTCCGCCCGCCTGCGGTGCTCCAGGATATTCCAGAGGCTCTCCGCGATCTGGCGGGCAAGGAACGGGGGGACCGCATTGCCTACCTGCACGTACTGCTGTGTGCGATTCCCCTTGAAGAAGTAGTTGTCGGGAAACGTCTGCAGGCGGGCTGCCTCGCGTACGGTGAGGCTGCGGCACTGTGCGGTGTCCGGATGGATGAAATAGTGTCCGTCCTTGGAAATGTGGCTCGTGATCGTTCTCGCCGGTTGGTCGCCGAGCTGGACGCGATACCTGTCGGCGAATTTCCCGGACTTCCAGTTCCTGTGATTTGCCGCCAGCGCAGGCGGGAAGTCGTCCGTCTTCGGCGAGCGCCCGAGAGCTCGGCCGAAGGCGGAGGCGAAGACGTAGCGCGCCAGATCTGCAGCCATGTGCCCGCGCGTATGGTTGTTGGGAAGCCGTTCGAGCGTCTCGTCCCGGAGCCAGCCGCGCAGCTCGGCGGGGCAGGAATCCGGAACGGTCAGGCCGCCGTCCGCATCCCGTCCGGGCGGATCGGGGCAATTCGCCGTCCTGCGGGCCGAGGACAGCGCCTCGTGGAATACCTTCTCACGGGGTTCCGACAGGGATGGATGGTGCCGTTCGCAAAGCGAGCAGCCCTCCCCTACCGCCTGCTGCCATCGGGCTGCGTCGTCGGCTCTGCTGAGGCCGCTTCGCAGCCTCGGCATGTCGCCGATGATGTCGTTGACGGTCACCCTTGCGTTCCGCTTCTGCAGCTGCGGCAGGAGTTTCCGCGGAAGACGCTCGGCAATGTCCCTTCTCAGGCAGACGATGAAAACGCGGTGCCGTGTCTGGGGAATGCCGTGTTCTTCGGCCCTCACGACGAAGTCGCTGGGTATCGGATTCGGGTTCGCAAACCGACCGTCAGGCGGTGAGAGCGCGAAAAGGAGATAGCTGTCGGGGCCGCACGCGTTTCGAAGGTCCGACATCACCTGCTCGAAAATGCGCTGCCCGTTCAGCTGCGAAGAAAGCATCCCCTTGACGTTTTCCATGACGGCGACGGCCGGTTCGAGTCTGGACAATACACGCACATAATCTCTGTAAAGATAGTTACGTTTGTCCAGATAGGGTGCATGGCGATACAGTCCGGTGATACGAGCACGCCCCACAAGCGAATAGGCCTGACAGGGTGGCCCGCCGACCAGCACGGTCCATCCTCCATGCCTGGAGCGGAGTTTCCTTATCCTTTGGTCGAGAGAAGCGGTTGTTTCCGGCTTTCCGATCTCCAGGTTCAATGTCTCGCGCGAGGCGGCGCGCCATTCCTCCGGATAGAGTTTCGGCCAGTCAGGCTCAGGCGTTGCGCCGTTCAGGAAGTCGTAATATTCGGACGGAAGGTTGCCGTCGAACTTCCGCAGGAAGGCTCGCAGCCGGAGTGTCCGATATGCGGATGGTTCCTTTTCGACGGACAGTTCGACGCTGTAGCGTTTTCTCCCCGCCGGTCCGCGACATTCGGAAAAACCTTCCGCGAGTCCGCCCGGTCCGGAAAAGAGGTCGACGATGGCGACAGGGTTGACCATGACCATATATCCCATGAAATTCGTCGCGAAAAATCCGCAGCGGCAACCGGCAATGGCAGACACGGTAAATCCGGACATTCGGTCGCGCATGATGGCCGGCATTCGCGGCAAGGACACCCGTCCCGAGATGATTCTGCGTCGGGAACTGCACGCGCGCGGATTTCGGTATCGTCTTCATGACAGGCGGCTTCCCGGCGCGCCTGATCTGGTCTTTCGGCGCTACAGTGCGGTCTGCTTCGTTCACGGCTGTTTCTGGCACCGCCATGCAGGGTGCAGGTACGCGACCACGCCGTCGACCCGAACGGATTTCTGGCAGGCCAAGTTCGACGCCAACGTGATGCGCGATCGGAGGGACTGTCGTGCCCTTCTCGACGCCGGCTGGCGGGTTGCGACCGTCTGGGAATGCGCATTGAAGAATGGTGGCGAGACCGGGGTCGCATCCGAACTCGCTCGATGGCTGCGAGGGGCCGACCGACTGTTCGATACCGGTTCCTCGGGGTAGCGACGAGATCGTTCACCTTTCCAGCCGATGGATCCTTCGAAGACCCGGCGTCCTTTCCGATCGACGCTCCACGGTCTCGCCGCGACCCGTCTCGCGGCCCGGTCCGGCCCCGTGTTCCACTGTCCGTCCCGACTTCGGAACCGCGGACGGTCCGATCCCGTCGACCGGGCCGGGACGGGGTGCCGGCGACGCGAGCGCGCGCCGGGGTTTCCTGCTATTACAGCGCGTTCTCTCCGGTCGCGAAGAGTTCCGAACGTTCCCGAAGGTCCATGCCCCTTGGCCTGCTGAAATACGGTCTGCGGCGGCGCTATCCCGCTCGCCGCGATGTTCCGGTCGCGACCGGGCTCAAGCCGTCCTACGATGTCGTCGTCATCGGCGGCGGCGGACACGGGCTCGCGGCGGCCTACTATCTCGCCCGCGACCACGGCATCGCCGACGTCGCCGTCCTGGAGAAGGGATATCTGGCGGGCGGCAACACCGCGCGCAACACGGCCATCGTTCGCTCGAACTACCTCACGCCCGAGGGCGTGCGCTTCTACGACGAATCGATCCGGCTCTTCCGGAACCTGTCGAACGAGCTGGACTACAACATCCTGTACTCCGAGCGCGGCCATCTCACGCTCGCGCACACCGACGCGGCCTTGCGCACCAGCCGGTGGCGGGCGGAAGTCAACAAGCATCTCGGGGTCGAGTCCGAGCTGATCGGCCTGGACGAGATCGCTCGCGTCTGCCCGCCGCTCAACCTTTCGGGCGCGGCGCGCTACCCGATCCTGGGCGCGCTCTACCACCGTCCCGGCGCCATCGCGCGGCACGACGCCGTGGCATGGGGCTACGCCGCGAACGCCGCGCGGCTCGGCGTCGAGATCCATCAGCGGACCGAGGTCACCGGCGTGCTTCGGGAGGGCGGGCGCGTCACCGGCCTGGAAACCACCCGCGGCGCGGTGTCCTGCGGCAAGGTCCTTCAGGCCGTGGCCGGCCATTCCTCGGTCATGGCGGCGGCGGCGGGCTTCAAGCTGCCGATCCGGACGGTCCCGTTGCAGGCCTGCGTGTCGCAGCCCCTCAAACCGTTCCTCGACCCCATCGTCGTGTCTGGCAGCCTCCACGTGTACGTCTCGCAGAGCGACCGGGGCGAGCTGGTCATGGGCGGTCCGGTCGATCCCTATACGTTGTACTCGACCCGTTCGACCCTCGACTTCAAGGAAGGGCTGATGGGCCACATGCTCGAGCTGTTCCCCTTCCTGAGCGAGGCGCGCCTGTTGCGGCAGTGGGCGGGCCTCGCCGACATGACGCCGGATTTCAGCCCGGTCATGGGGCTCACCCCGATCGAGAACTATTACGTCGATTCCGGTTGGGGGACGTGGGGGTTCAAGGCGACGCCCGTCGCCGGCAAGCGCATGGCGGAGACCATCGCCACCGGGCGGGTCCCGGACGTCCTGCAGCCGTTCCGGCTCGACCGGTTCGACACGTTCGAGCAGGTGGGCGAGCGCGGCGCGGGGTCCGTGGGGCATTAGGGCCGGAGCCAGGGAAACGCCATGAACATCGTGACAGTTAGGGGGGGCAACCGGATGCTTTTCACGGATGGGGAAATACTGTCCAGGTTCAAGAAACGTCTCGAAAAGTCCACCCGCGTTCGCATCGTGACGGCGTGGGCGACCTCGGGTCCACAGCTGGACGCGCTCGAGGCTGCCGTCCAGAAGAAAGGCCTCAAGGTCCGCGCCATCGTGGGGACCCACGGCAACGCCACGGAGCCTTTGGCTCTCAAACTCCTCCATAAACGCGGCAAGCTCCGACTCGCCGGGAACAAAGTGCTTTTCCACCCCAAGGTATACGTCTTCGAATGCAGGAATGGAGCCAGCCGCGCATGGGTTGGAAGCGCCAACTTCACGCAACGGGGGTTCGGGGGCGGGAACGTGGAAATCATGTACGAGACCGACGAGGTTGGATACTTCGAGGAATGGTTCAGGGAGCAGTGGAGGCATCTCGAACCCGCTACCGGGGAAGCGATCGCTGCCTACCGGAAACGTCGCAAGAAAAATCCTCCTGGCCAAGAACTTAGGAATCTCGTTGGCAAACGGAAAGGCGCCGTTGCCAAGCCTTCGTTGCTGCTGGAAGGGCAAACCTGGGGACCAGTGCTCGATCCGAAGGAAATTCGTAGCGCCTTCGACCGGATGCGCGAAACGCTGATCCACGGAGCCAAAGTGTTCCCGGACATGAAGGTTAGGGGAGCCAGGGGAGTCAGGGGAGTGTATTGGCACGCCGATCCCGGGTATTGGTGCGCTTTCCGAGATCCCGACATCCCGCGGAAGCAGTACTGGAACTGCTTCGGTCTGGAGCAGCCTAGGGAATCCGACCGGGTGCGTAATGATTTCGACCTTGAGATCAATCCGCCGTTCGACGGCAACAGCAATCACGCCGGCTTGTTCGTCCAGAATAAGCATGGCGATATTTTCTTGGCGCGAAATCTGAAAAGGATTCCGAAGGTCGATTGGAAGGGCTTGGAGGGAAAGTTGAATGAAAATGAAAGGTTGTCCGGAAGGATCGTCGACGTGCCCTGGAGAAGACGTACCCGGCGCATGATCGTCCTGGGCGAGGTCGGTTCGGGCGAACTCCGGGGCACAATAGCCGAACTGGTCAGACTGGTCGTCGAACTCAAGGGCACCGCCTGAACTTGACGGGACCGCCTTCGCGCCGTTCGTCCGGCCCGACCGGATCGATCGAAATGGATTCCCGCTTTTGCGGAACCTGCTCCCGCGAAAGCGGGGGAATGACGCATTGGCGCGTGCGGCCAAGCCGCTTCCCGCCGGACCGGACCGGCGCACGGGATTCCGGCTTCGGTTCGGCGGTTTCGCCCGTGGACGCTGGAAACCGCCCGAGCCCAAGACATATGATCTCTGGAATCGGGGCGTCGGGACTGGAGCCGGGGGAACGCCATGAAGATCCTGCGTTGTCCGCTGAACGGTCCGCGCAACGTCTCTGAATTCGCTTACGGCGGGGAAGTGGTCGCCATGCCGGATCCGGCGGCGGCCAGCGACGCGGAATGGGCGGACCACGTGTTCCTCGAGGACAACCGGCGCGGCGTCGTGCGGGAATGGTGGCTTCACGTCGCGACCGACTACTGGTTCATCGCCGAGCGCGATACGGCGACGGACGAGATCGTCCGCACCTGTCCGGCCTCCGAGGTCTTCGCGGAGCGGGTCTCGTTCGCCGCGCCCGACGACGAGGGCGGACGGGCATGACGGGGGTCAACCGCCTGCCCGCGCCGGCGGGATCGCTGATCGACAGGTCCCGGACCCGGACGTTCAGGTTCGAGGGACGGCCGGTCGACGGCTTCGCCGGCGATACGATCGCCAGCGCGCTCGCCGCCAACGACGTCTGGGTGCTGTCGCGTTCCTTCAAGTACCGGCGTCCGCGCGGGGCGCTGACCATGGCGGGCCAGGACGCGAACGCCCTGGTGCAGCTCCCCGGCCGTCCGAACGTTCCGGCGGACGTCGAGCCCGTCGCCGACGGTCTCGACGTCCGGGGGCAGAACTACGACGGCAGCCTCATGCGCGACCGGGGGGCATGGATCGGACGGTTGCGGCGGTTCCTGCCCGTCGGGTTCTACTACAAGGCGTTCTACAAGCCCCGCGGCGCCTGGAGGTTGTGGGCGCCGTTGATCCGCCGCAGGGCGGGGCTGGGGCGCGTCGACGCGGCCGCCCCGCGCGGACGCTTCGACAAGGCCTACCTGTTCTGCGACGTCCTCGCGGTCGGCGGCGGCCCCGCGGGAATGAGCGCCGCGCTCGCCGCCGCGGAGGCCGGCGCCGAGGTCATCCTCGTCGACGAGAACCCGGTTCTCGGCGGCGCGCTGAACTACGCCCGCTTCGACGCCGCCGGCGCGGCGGCCGCGCGGGAACGGCGGCGCCTCGTGGACGCCGTGGCGGCCCGGGACGGGATCGAAGCGATGACGGACACGATCGCCAACGGCTGGTTCGCGGACAACTTCGTGGCGCTGATCCGCGGGAACCGGATGTTCAAGGTCCGGGCGAAGGAGGTCGTTCTCGCGACCGGCGCCATGGAGCAGCCGCTCGTGTTCCGCAACAACGATCTCCCGCGCGTCATGATGGGTTCCGCGGCGCAACGGCTCATCCGCCTCTACGGGGTCCGCCCCGGAACCCGCGCGGTCGTCGCGACGGCCAACGACGACGGGTACGGCGTCGCCCTGGACCTGGCCGACGCGGGCGTCCGAGTCGCCGCGGTCGCCGATCTCCGGCCCGAGCCCGGCGGCGGCGGGATGGCCGCGGCGGCCGAGGCGAGAGGGATCCGTATCGAGACGGGGCATACCGTGAGTTCGGCGATCCCGGGGGCCGGCGGCCGCTCGGTCCGGGGCGCGGTGCTGTCCCGGATCGAGGGGCGGGGCGTATGCCGGGGCGGCGAGACCGTGGACTGCGATCTCGTCTGCATGTCCGTCGGCTACGCGCCGGCGGCCCAGCTGGCGTGCCACGACGGGGGCCGGCTGGCGATGGACGAGGGAACCGCGACCTTCGTCCCGCGCGACCTGCCCGCGCATGGCCGCGCGGCCGGCTCGGTGAACGGGACCCACGCCCTCGACGCCGTGCTGGCGGAGGGGGCCCGCGCGGGTTGGCGCGCGGCCGCGGCCCTGGGCCTCGACGCCGGCGCCGGGCCGGCGGTCCCCGAAGCCGGGGGAGCGGACGACCGCAACCACGACTGGCCGCTGTTCCCTCACGACGACGGCAAGGACTTCGTCGACTTCGACGAGGACCTTCAGGTCCGGGACATCCTCAACGCCTGCGCCGACGGCTTCGACGACATCGAGCTCGCGAAACGGTACACGACCGTCGGGATGGGGCCGAGCCAGGGCCGGCACTCGGCGCTCAACGCGCTGCGTCTCGTGCATCGCGCCACCGGGCGTCCGTTGGCGGACGCGGCGCCGACGACCGTGCGGCCGCCATACGCGGCGGAAACCTTCGGCGTGCTGGCGGGGCGCCATTTCGAGCCCGTGCGGCATACGCCGATGCATCATCGCCACCTCGAGGCGGGCGCCCGGATGATGGTCGCGGGAGACTGGCTGCGACCGTCGTTCTACGGCGCGCCCCACGACCGCGAACGGCGCGTCCTCGAGGAAGTCCGGGCCGTGCGCGGCGGCGTCGGGATGCTCGACGTGTCGACGCTCGGCGGCATCGAGGTCCGGGGACCCGACGCGGCGGAGTTCCTGGACCGCATGTACACGTTCACCTACGCGCGCCAGCCCGTGGGCCGCGGTCGATACCTCATGATGTGCGACGAGACCGGCGTCATCGTCGACGACGGGGTGACGTGCCGGTTCCACGAACGGCACTTCTACGTGACGACGACGTCGAGCGGCGCTTCCAGCGTCTATCGCGAGATGTTGTGGTGGAACGCGCAATGGCGCCTCGCCGTCGATATCTCGGACGTCACCGGCGCCTACGCGGCAATCAGTCTGGCCGGTCCCTGGGCGCGCAAGGTTCTCGATCCGTTGACCGACGGCATCGAACTGTCGCTCGCCGCCTTTCCCTACATGGCCGTCCGGACCGGTCGCGTCGCCGGAATCCCCGCGCGCCTGTTGAGAATCGGGTTCGTGGGCGAACTGGGGTTCGAGCTTCACGTGCCCGCGAGCCAGGGCGAGGCCCTGTGGGACGCGCTCATGTCCGCCGGCGAACCCTGCGGCATCCGCCCGTTCGGGCTGGAGGCCCAGCGCGTGCTGCGCCTCGAGAAGGGCCATATCATCATCGGCCAGGACACGGACGATCTGACCTACCCGGCGGAAGCCGACATGACGTGGGCGATCTCGCGCAAGAAGCCCTTCTTCGTCGGCGGGCGGGCGAACCGGGTGCATGAATCGCGCCCGTTGCGGCGCAAGCTCGTGGGGTTCGCGATCCGCGACCCCGAGGCGCCCGTGCCCGAGGAGTGCCATCTCACGCTGCGCGGCAACGACATCGCGGGGCGCGTCACCTCCGTGGCGCGTTCGGAGGCGCTCGGGTGCGTCGTCGGACTGGCCTACGTCGCGCCCGAACAGGCCGTGACCGGCGCGACCTTCCCTATCAAGGTCGGCCCGCGGCGGTTCCTCGAGGCGGAAGTGGCGCCGTTGCCGTTCTACGATCCGGACAACAGACGGCAGGAGATGTAGGACATGGACGGCGACGGCATCGATCCGGCGGCACTGCCGCGGCGCGGTCCGGTGTACCGCGAGCTCGCGTCCGCCGGCGCGCGGTTCGTGGAGCTCCGCGGCGGCGCCGTCGCGGAGAGTTTCGCCGCCGATGCCGGGACCGAGACGCGCGCCGCCCGGCGGCTCGCACTCGCCGACCTCTCGCTTCTTCCGTGTCTCGGGTTCAGGGGGCGGGAAGCGGTCGACTGGCTTCGGCGGCAGGGGGTCGACGTGGGCGATCGGAACAACCGCGCGTATCGGCAGCCGGACGGGGCGCTGGCCGCCCGGATGGCGCCGGGCGAGGCCCTGCTCTTCGGCGATGTCGCGGACGAGTCCGACCTGTGCGAACGCCTCGCCGACGCGGCGTCCATCGACGAGGAGGTCGAGGCGTTTCCCGTACCGTGGGGCGATGGATACTTTCGGTTCCTGGTCTCGGGCAAACGCGCCGCCGACATGTTCGCCAAGGTCTGCGGCGTGGACTTGCGGACGGACAGGTTCCCGCCGCTGGATATCGCCCGGACCTCGATGGCGCGAACGAGCGTCGCGGTCGTTCGGGACGACCTCGGCGACACGCCGGCCTATCATGTCCTTGGCGACGTGGCGTCGGCGAGCTACCTGCTGGCGTGCCTGCGGGACGCCATGGAGGAGTTCGACGGCGCGCTCGCCGGGCTCGGCGCCGTCAGGCGGCTGGCGGGCGCGTAGGGCCTTCCGGGCGGGAAGGGGTCCAGTATCAACGGAGGCGAAGGACAAGCACCCATGAAAAGCGATATCGAGATCGCCCGAGAGGCGACGTTGAAGCCGATCGAGGAAATCGGCGCCATGCTGGACGTGCCGGAAGACGCCCTCTGCCGGTACGGTCCCTACAAATCGAAGCTCTCGCTCGACTACGTCGACTCTCTCGCCGACCGGCCGGACGGGAAGCTGATCCTCGTCACGGCGATCACGCCGACGCCGGCGGGCGAGGGCAAGACGACCACGACGGTGGGACTCGGCGACGCGCTCAACCGCATCGGCAAGCGGACGATGATCTGCCTTCGCGAACCTTCGCTCGGACCCTGCTTCGGCATGAAGGGCGGCGCCGCGGGCGGCGGCTACGCGCAGGTCGTGCCGATGGAAGACATCAACCTGCACTTCACGGGCGACATGCACGCCATCGGCGCGGCCAACAACCTGTTGGCGGCCCTGGTCGACAACCACGTCTATTGGGGCAACGCGCTCGGGATCGACACCCGCCGCGTGTCCTGGCGCCGGGTCATGGACATGAACGAACGCGCCTTGCGAAACATCGTCTCCTCCCTCGGCGGCGTGGGGAACGGATACCCCCGGGAGGACGGATTCGACATCACCGTGGCCTCGGAGGTGATGGCGATCTTCTGTCTGGCCTCGGGCCTGCCGGACCTGACCGAGCGGTTGTCGAACATCGTCGTCGCCCAGCGGCGCGACCGCGGCTACGTGTTCGCCCGCGACGTGAAGGGCGAGGGGCCGATGACGGTCCTTCTGAAGGAGGCGCTGATGCCGAACCTCGTGCAGACGCTGGAGAACAACCCGGCGTTCGTCCACGGCGGTCCGTTCGCCAACATCGCCCACGGCTGCAACTCGGTCATCGCGACGAAGGCGGGCCTCAAGATGGCCGATTTCGTAGTGACCGAGGCCGGGTTCGGCGCCGACCTCGGCGCCGAGAAGTTCTTCGACATCAAGTGCCGGATGGCCGGCCTGCGGCCCGACGCCGTGACGCTGGTGGCTACCGTCCGGGCCCTGAAGATGCACGGCGGCGTCGCGCGGGAAGACCTCGGCGCGGAGAATCTCGGGGCGCTGGAGAAGGGCCTGGAGAACCTCGCCCAGCACGTGGAGAACGTCCGCGGCTACGGCGTGCCGCTCGTCGTCGCCATCAACCGGTTCTCGGCGGATACGGACGCCGAGGCGGGCCTCGTCGAAAAGGCCTGCGCCGAGCGCGGCGTGAAGGCCGTCATGTGCACGCATTGGGCCGACGGCGGCGCCGGCGCCGAGGCGCTCGCCGACGCGATCGTGGAAGCGGCGGAGAGCGGCGAGGCGGATTTCAGGCCGCTCTATCCCGACGACATGCCGTTGTGGGAGAAGATCCGGACGGTCGCGCGGAAGATCTACCGCGCCGACGACATCACCGGGGACGCGCGCGTCCGGGACCGGCTTTCCGAACTGGAGCGCAACGGGCTGGGTGCGTATCCCGTATGCATCGCCAAGACCCAGTACAGCTTCTCCGCGGACGCCGGCCTCAAGGGCGCGCCGAGGGGGTTCGCCGTTCCCGTGCGGGAGGTGCGGTTGTCCAACGGGGCCGGCTTCGTCGTGGCGGTCTGCGGAGACATCATGACCATGCCCGGCTTGCCGCGGACGCCGGCGGCGGACAGCATACGCCTCGACGCCGACGGGATGGTCGAAGGGCTGTTCTAAGTAGAAGGGCTGTTCTAAGTAGTGGTTCGCGGGACACGCGGTTCCACGCGCACCGGGAGGAACGTCATGACCGCCTTCTATGTCGCCCGGGTCGACATCGCCGACCCCGAAGCATACGCCGAATACGCGCGCCTCGCGCCGGGCACGGTGATCGCCCACGGCGGCAAGTACCGCGTCCGGGACGGCCGGACCAAGTCGCTCGAAGGCCGGGAGAACACGGCGCGGAACGTGATCATCGAGTTCCCGACCTTCGAGCAGGCGGACGCCTGGTACCACTCGCCGGAGTATCAGGCGATCGTTCCCATTCGCCGGAAGTCCAGCGAGAGTGAGATGTTCATCGTCGAGGGGTACTGGTGATGCCCATGCCGGGGGAACCTGCCAGGGTCCGGGGAACCGACGGGAAGACGCCACGGAGAGGAGCGCACGCATGAGGATCGTCGCCATCGCCCATCGCAGCGACAAGCACAAGCCCGAGGATTTCGCCCCGCATCTCGACGCCGAATCCGCCCACGTCATGAAGTTGTACGCGGAAGAGAGGATCAGGGAGATATACGGCCGTTCCGACGGCAACGGCGCGGTGCTCGTCCTGGAGGCGGAGAGCGAAGAGGAAGCGGCGGAGATCCTCGACGGCCTCCCGCTCGTGAAGCTCGGGATGCTCTCCTTCGATCTCTACGGGCTCAAGCCCTATCGGGCCTTCGTCGCGGGCGCGTCGTAGCGGCGCGGCTCCTCCCCTGCCAGGGAGGGGGCGGACTTCAGGTCCCGGCGGCGTCCGCGCCAGGGCGGGGCGGGATCGACCCGCCGCGCCGCCGCCGCCGCCGCCCGCGGCGATTGTTTCTACGCGTCGTCTTCCCAAGGGGCTTCCCACGGGTTCCATGAGGCCGGCAGATGTCCGCCTCTTCCTCTGCTTCCTCTTCCTCTTCGTCCTCTATCTCTTCCTCCTCCATCTCCTCTTCCTCTTCTTGTTCGAAGATGCTTCGTCCGCCCGCTTCCTCCATCTCTTCCTCTTCGTCCTCTATCTCTTCCTCCGCCTTCGCCTCCATCTCCGCCTCTATTTCCGCCCTCACCGCCGCTTCCTCGTCGAGCCGGCGCATCACCGCCTCGCGGAGCCTTCGGCTTCTCGATGCCGGGTCGTCGGGTTCCGGCTCCGGCTCCGGCGGTCGGTAGTTGTCGCGGTAGCGCGCCGGGCGGTGGGCCTTGAGCAGGAACATGGCGAGGGCGTCGGAATAGTGGCGCGTCGTCCCCACCCGTTCTCCCTTGTAGTAGACGGGCTTCTCCACCCCTTCGAAGGCGCGGCGGTGGAGTTCGGCCTCCAGGAGGTCGATGCCGTCGTCGAGGGCGTCGTCCCACTCGCGGGCGAAGTCGGGGTCGGCGTCGCGCCAGTCGTATGCGGTGCGTCTGGGGATGCCGGCGTCGCGGCAGGCGCGGGCGACGTTGACGGTATCGGCGAGGGCGTGGAGGAAGGCGGTTTTGCGGCCTGGGCGTATGTCGGCGGCGGCGGCGGTGTTTCCGTGCATGTCGGGGTCTCCTGTTTCCCGTGTGGGAACAATATGGGAACAGGAATGGGTCATGTCAAGAGGAAAATTCCATAACAGAGAAAAACTATCCACGATGCGGTCAAGAACGGGAAAGCGGTTCGCACAATCCGCACACCGTCGGGGCACACTCTCTCGGGATGCGATCCCCCCTTCCGGCCTCCCCTTTCGACAGGGGGGAGGAGCGTAACCGTCCCGGCGCGGCGCCGGATCGGAATCGCACAATCCGCACACCGTCGGGGCACACTCTCTCGGGATGCGATTCCCCTTCCGGCTTCCCCTTTCGACAGGGGGGAGGAGCGTAACCGTCCCGGTACGGCGCCGGATCGGAATTGCACAATCCGCACACCGTCGGGGCACACTCTCTCGGGATGCGATTCCCCTTCCGGCCTCCCCTTTCGACAGGGGGGAGGAGTGTAACCGGCCCGGCGCGGCGCCGGATCGGGATTGCACAATCCGCACACCGTCGGGCTATACGGAACGTTCCTGTCCGAACCACGACATGTTGTGGTTCAGTGTTATGAACATCAACATATGGTATATCGAGGGCATTGTCGGGAGGGGATGGGTCACGATCCCGCGCCGCGCCGGTTCGTGTCCCGACGGTGTGCGGATCGTGCGATTCGGGTCCCGCGGCGGGCCCGGTTCGCGGCGGATGCTTGACAGGGTGGCTTCGCGCCAGTACCCCCGGTGGCGGGCGACGGCCCGGCGAACGGGCGAAGCGGAACGATTCGCATGGCGTCGACAGGTCGTATGGCATCGAGGGGGCGGCGGAACCCATGAGCTGGCTACCGGAAGTCGAGGAGATCGAACGCCGCAAGGGGTTCGCCCGCAAGCTGGGCGGCGAGGAGGGCGTCGGTCGCCAGCACGACCAGGGACGGCTCACGATCCGCGAGCGCATCGACGGGCTCGTCGATCCGGGAAGCTGGCGGGAGATCGGTATGCTGACGGGCACGGCGACCTACGGCGACGACGGCGAGCTTCTTGACGTGAAACCGGCCAACGCGGTGATCGGGACCGGCCGCCTCGACGGCCGCAAGGTCGCGATCGACGGCGACGACTACACCAACCGCGGCGGCTCCTCCGAGGCCACGGTCTCCGAGAAGTGGATCTACGCCGACCAGTGGGCCCACGAGATGAACATCCCGCTGGTGCGCCTGGTCGAGAGCGCCGGCGGCAGCGTGCGCCTCGTGGAGAAGATGGGACACACGAAGATCCCGGGCTATCCGACGTGGCCGATGGGCCGGCTGCTGGGCAAGGTCCCCGTGGTCGGGCTCGCGCTCGGGCCGTGCGCCGGGCTGGGGGCCTTGAAGGCGGCCTGCGCGCATTTCTCGATCATGGTCAAGGACACGAGCCAGGTCTTCGCCGGGGGGCCGCCCGTCGCCTTCGAGGCCGGCATGTCCGGAACGCGCGTCGACAAGGACGTGCTCGGCGGCTGGAAGATCCACACCGAGACGAGCGGCGTGATCGACAACGCCGCCGCCGACGAGATGCACGCCTTCGGTCTCGCTCGGCGCTGGTTGTCCTACATGCCGGACAGCGTCTACGAGCTGCCGCCCGCCGTCGACTCCGACGACCCGCCGGACCGTCGCGAGGAGGAGCTGCTCTCGATCATCCCGCGCGACCGGCGCAAGGTCTACAATCCCCGGCGCATCATCGAGCTCGTGTTCGACAAGGACTCCGTATTCGAGGTCACGCCGAAGTTCGGGCGTTCCACGGTTACGTGCCTCGCCCGCCTGAACGGTCTGCCGGTCGGCGTGCTGGCGAACGACCCGCGCTTCTTCGGCGGAGGCATGAACCGGACCGCGGCCGAGAAGTTCGAGACCTTCATCGACATCTGCGACACGTTCCATCTGCCGATCGTCAATTTCGTCGACCAGCCCGGCACCGTCGTCGGGGTCGACGCGGAACGCCAGGGAAACGTGCGCAAGGCCGTGCGCGTGCTCACCGCCATCGAACAGACGCAGGTGCCGTGGTGCGCCGTCGTGGTGCGCCGCCTTTTCGGGCTGGCGGGCAACTGCTACGGCCGGATGCAGGGCCTCAACTATCACGTGGCGTGGCCGTCGGCGACCTGGGGCTCGATCCCCTTCGAGGGCGGGATCATGGCCGCGTACCGCCGCGAGCTCGACAGCCTGCCGGAGGAGGAACGCGACGCGCGGATGGAAGAGCTCGACACCCACTACTCGCGCCTGGCCTCGCCGTTCCTCACCGCGGAGCGCTTCCGGGTGCCCGATATCGTCGATCCGCGCCAGACCCGCGAAATCCTCTGGAACTGGCTCGAGGACGCCTGGAAGACGTTGCCCGGGCAACTCGGGCCGGTGACGCGCTCCATGCGCAAGTGAGGCCGGGCGCGGGCGGCAGAAGCGGGCGGATTACCTGCTCCGTTATCGGCCGGATTTCCCGGTCGCGGTCGTCGAGGCGCAAGAACCCCCTCCGTCTCATATGTCCTGAACCGGGACACTTGGTTCAGGACGCCGCCCGGTGTATCTTACATTCGCTTTACTCACGCTTGCCGGAAGGTTTCGCGATGTCGGATCCCCGACGGCTCACCACCACGGTCTCGACGAAGGGCCAGGTCATCCTGCCCAAGACGATCCGCCGGGCGCTGCGCTGGGAGGCGGGAACGCGGCTGGTCGTGGAAAACACGCCCGAGGGCGTGCTGTTGAAGCCTGCGCCGGTGTTCGCCGAGACCCGGCCCGAGGAGGTGTTCGGGCGTCTCGCCCGCGCTGGCGCGCCCATGTCCCTGGCGGAGATGGAGGCCGGGGTTCTGGCGGAAGCGCGGCGGCGCCATGCGGGCGGTTGATACCAATATCGTCGTCCGTTACCCGGTAGGCTGCGTGAGCGCCTGTACCGCTTCCCCGAACGTGGCCTCCACGCGCATGTCTTTCTCTAGTTCCGCCCGCGAGGGCTGGTAGCTCGGATGCACTACCTCGACTTCGCTGGACTGCGCGTGCTTGGTGTCTGTGGTCATGGCTGCTCTTCGTGTCCGTCCAGGGGCGTGCCGAATGTACTCGATGAATGCCGCCCAAGATGCTTCTACTTCCTGCTGACGCCGTTCGATCTCGTCCATAGCTGACTCCATTCAGCATGCACGACGCATGCCGAAAGCAGAATCCTTCGCACAGTGATTTTCGCGTCGGAGCGATCGACCGCGACATGAGCGACGGTTCTGCCGTCCATCTGGCATGCGATGACGGGGGCGTCTCGCTCGAAATCACGCAGGGATGATTCTTGGATGGAGTCGAATATCCGCCCAGGGATTTCGACAAGCTGATAGCGTCGCGGTGCTTCACCAGTGCCTTGGCGAAACGCACGGAGCATCATGATGGAACTGACCGCTTCGCGGTATTGTCGGAACAGCGCCAGCATGGCGTCTCGTCTGGCGCCCGGCGTGCGGGCATCCTGAATCCACGCCGCTTCCGTCAACTTGGAAATGTGCGCCGAGGTTTCGGAGAGTTTGCGGGCGGCCGTAGATTTCAGCGAGAGCTTCCGAGTCTTACCCGTCGCATCCACCGTGACATCCACGAACCGCCGGGTGAGCGATCCAGGCGGGTCCGTCGGCCAGCGCACGTATTCGCAAGCGTTCCTGAACACCGTCTCGAAGGCAGTGAGCGCCAAAGGTTCGGGTGTTGCCCCATGGTGCACCGAGAGCGCGAGGCCGAAGTACTCGACCCAATCTGGAGATGTGGTGATCCACGTGTCTCTGCCGATATCGGCACGTGGCGGCCGGGACAGTGAATCAACCACACGGGCGACGAATTCCACCTTCACCGGAGAAAGCTCGTCGAGCCTGGCCTTGAGTTCGTCGAGCGTCACGAGTCACCCAACCGCCGCTCAATGAGGTCGACGAATGTGCGGTTGATCTCGATGCCTACCCATCGTCTACCAAGCCCATGAGCGGCCAGCAACGTCGTCCCGGAACCCGCATAGGGGTCCAACACGATGCTGTCCTCACGGCTGGTAATGGCTACGCACTGCCGCGCCAGTGACATAGGCATCATGGCCGGATGGTCATCAGCATGACCGTTCAGGCGCTTGAGCGGCTCCGTTGCGATCTCCCATACGGTGCGCAGTCTGCGTCCACGAGGGCCGCGCACCGCCTCGATGTCGTAGTAGTAGTTCTGACTCCTGGAGAGCAGAAAGACGGTCTCGTGCGCCTTCGTAGGGCGATCCCGTACGGATTCCGGGTGCGCGTTCGGTTTGTGCCAGATCACTTCCGAGCGCAGCCACCACCCGGCTGCTTGGAGCGCGAACGCGAGACGCCAAGGGACGCCGATCAGATCCTTCGGCTTCAGGCCGCGCGGGGTCGGGGGACGTACCGCCATCGCGCGTGCGCGATTCTTTCGGTCTGGAGCGCGATAGTGCCGGTTCCCGGACGTGAAGGCATCCCCTACGTTCAACCAGACCGTGCCATCGTCCCGGAGTACGCGACGAATCTCCTCGAATGCGGCCACGATGCTGTTGATGTAATCGGTCAGGGAATCGTCCCGACCGATCTGATCCTGAACGGCGTAGTCGCGGAGCGACCAATAGGGCGGCGAAGTCACAACGGTCTGAACGCACGCGTCGGGAAGAATCTGCAACGCGCGGTAGGCATCCCCACAGATCAGCACCGACTGTTGCAGCGTCAGTCCGGTACTATCCGACTCATTGATGCGAACGTAGCTACTGGTGGCGTCGGCCCGCTGTGAGAGAGGGGATTGTTCGTGTCCAGAGCCAAAGCGTAGCGTCTGCACCTTCACGGCTATACGCTCCGCGCCCCGGAGGGCAGCCCGCTCGGGGCGATCAGTTCGCGATACCGCAGTCGCTTGCCGCGCATCCCGGTGGCGATGGACGCCATGATGTCGATGGTGTCTTCGTCGCGCAGATTGTGGTGTCCGGCGAGCTCCTTCGCCGCCGCAAGGACGTCGTCGTCGATGTCGAGTGTGGTGCGCATGAGCGTCTCCCGAGGGCGCCTGAACCTATCTCTCGCTATGCGCCGTATCAAGCGGTTGTCCTGGTTCAGGACATATGAGACGGAGGGGGTTCTTCGGCTGTGTGTCCGGCAAGGTACTCGGCGGGGGTGTGTCCGCCAAGGGCCTGGTGCGGTCTGAAGGTGTCGGACTCGTCGGCGAAGGCGTCGATCCATCGGTCGATGCGGTCGAGGTTGTCGTCGGGCAGGTCCCATGAGGCGTAGAACTCGTATCTCCAGGCGCCGTTGTTGCGCTCGACGTGACCGTTGAGCTGGGGCGATCGGGGCGGGAGTTCGAAGAGGTCGATCAGCGGCGCCGGGAGGCGGGAACGCGGCTGGCCGTGGAAAACACGCCCGAGGGCGTGCTGTTGAAGCCTGCGCCGGTGTTCGCCGAGACCCGACCCGAGGAGGTGTTCGGGCGTCTCGCCTGCGCTGGCGCGCCCATGTCCCTGGCGAAACCGAATGGGTGCTACGGAGCGTCTACGGGTTCGCCGGAAAGGAGGTCGCGGCGGCGTTGCGCGCCTTCGCGGGGCTGCCGGATGTTTCGGTGGAGAGTCCCGCCTTGCTCGCCGAAGCTCTCGACCGCGCGGAGGAAGGCATGGATTTTGCCGACGCGCTCCATCTCGGAGCCTCGGCACAGTGCGAAGCCATGCTGACCTTCGACCGCCGGTTCATCGAGATGGCCAGGGATACGCCCGTCAGGGTGACGGAACCTTGAGGCCCGCTCGAACCACCGCGGCGCATGAATATCGCTCGATATGCGAGACGCGCGGCTGCCGCCCGGCGGTTCCGAACTTCGGTGCCCGTTCCGCCAACGCGCCGGCCGACATCGTGAGCGAACCTGCGCTTTGACACGCAATGTCGCTCCAGTTATCGTTCTATGGAAAGCGGTTGACCGACCGCCGTTTCGGTTGTGGAGCTCCGGGAACGAAGCCCCCGAGGCGGACAGGAAAGGCGAGTGGCTCGATGTTCACGCGGCTGTACGTCGACAACTACAAATGCCTCGTCAATTTCGATCTGCCATTGCAAGAATTGACGCTCTTGCTCGGCCCGAACGGTGTCGGAAAAACCTCCATTCTGGACGTCGTTTATGCCTTGCGACAGCTCTTGAGAGGCGAGGCGAAGGTAACGGACCCACAGATCTTTCCGACGCGGACGCTTACTCACTGGCAGTCGAGGGATTCTCAAGTGTTTCAGGTGGACGTGGAATTGAAGGGCGATTCCTTTTCCTATCGTATGGAGGTGGAACACGAAAGATCGAAGCAGCGTGCCAGAATCAAGGAGGAACGTCTTACGTCCGGTGGAAAACCGTTGTTTCACTTCGAGATGGGAGAAGTCACGCTCTATCGAGACGACCACTCGCAAGGCCCGGCTTTCCATACGGACTGGAGTGAATCCGCGCTTGCCCGCGTCGCGCCACGTGATGACAACGAGCGCCTTACGCGTTTTCTCGAGTTCGTGCGAAAGGTCATCGTGTGCGGACTTTATCCCGTCGACTTCAAGGCCGAGTCGGCGACCGAAGACGCTCTGCTGCATCGCGACGCCCGAAATTTCTCCGGATGGTATCGGCACGTCCTCCAGGAACGTCAGGATTTGATCCCGGGCTTCAACGAGGCGATGCAGGAGATCGTCCACGGGTTCAGGGGGATCCGTTTGGAAAAGGTGGGTCTGGATACCCGCGCGCTGATGGTCATATTCGAAGATTACGACAAGCGCTTCGAGCTTCGATTCGATGAAATCTCCGACGGACAGCGCGCGCTCGTCGCGCTGAATTCCTTGACTGTTCTTACTGCGGATCAGGGCTACAGCCTTTTTCTGGACGAGCCGGACAATTACGTGGCGCTGCGTGAAATCCAGCCTTGGCTCGTCGGGTTGAAAGACGGTTGCGGAGAGACGATCCCCCAAGCCGTGCTGTGTTCGCACCATCCGGAATGCATCGATTATCTCGGCGTGGACAGCGGGCTTGCCCTCAAGCGGGAAGGCTCGGGCGCGATCAGAGCGGACAGGTTGGGGGACGTGCCCGTGGAGGGCGGGCTCAAGCTCTCGGAGATCGTCGCCAGGGGCTGGGAGCGGTGACCCGGAACGTCCAGCTGGTCGTGCTCTGCGAGGATACCCAGCACGAGACTTTCATCGGACGCTTCCTCGAAAGGCGGGACTGGAACACGAGACGGATACGCTGGGAGCGTGGCCCGGCAGGCCGCGGTTCGGCCGAGCAATTCGTGCGACAACGCTTTCCCAAGGAACTCCAAGGGTACCGGTCAAGGCGGAACCACGTCGATCAGGGGTTGGTCGTCATGCTGGACGGCGACGCCGTCGGGTTGGAAGGGCGCCTGCGTTCGCTGGACGAATCGTGCCGGGGGTGCAACGTCGAGCCCAGACGGGACGATGACCGCGTCGCGGTGTTCGTCCCGACATGGCGCATCGAGACCTGGTTCGCCTATCTGGACGGTGAGGAGCGGATCAGCGAGACGAGGCGCGACTATCCGGGGCTGGATCGTCCGAGCGACTGTCGGCGACATGTCGATACGCTCATCCAAATGTGCCACGCGGGCGCTCCGAGGGAACCGGCGCCTCCAGCCTTGCGGGCCGCGTGCGAGGAGTACCGCGGGCGGTTGTCCCGCCAACCGTAGGCCGTGGTCGGAACGATTCGGCCGCCTCCTTTCCAGCCGCCCGTCCGATCCCTTCGTGTCCCGGTGCGGACGGATGTGGGGCCTGAACCAGAACCCTTCCCGCTCGCCTGTGAAAGTCCGCCAATGGAGCGCGGGGTCTCCGTTTGCGCTTGATTGCGGGCGAACTCTCCAGTAACTTCGGGGCAACAATAAGAAACGACTCGAGGAATCGCCGGGCCGGTCTCGTCCGCGGCTCGAGTCGTCGATGGGTTGGCATGGTCGTCGGGACGGCCGGTATGCGGCCGTTCCACGCGGGTCGCCGGGCGCGATGCGACGGCCGGAAACGGGAACTGGGGCGCTCATGGCAAGCATCACTCTTCTGACCCTCCTGGTCGTATTCGTGCTGCTGGGCGCGCCGATCGGGTTCGTGCTGGTGCTGATCCCGACCGCGTACATCGTCATCACGGGCGAGGTGCCGTGGACGATGATCCCCTACAACATGTACGAGTCGCTGGCGCATCCGCCGCTGATCGCCATTCCCTTCTTCATGCTGACCGGCGAGCTGATGACCTCGGCCACCATCACCGACCGGCTGATCGAGTTGAGCCGGGCACTCGTGGGCCGCGCGCGCGGCGGCCTGGCGCAGGTGAACATCGTCGTGTCGATGTTCTTCGCCGGCATGAACGGCTCGGTGGTCGCGGACACGGCGACGGTCGGCTCGATCCTCATTCCCGCCATGAAGCGCGCCGGGTACTCGGCCGCCTTCTCCGCGGCCATCACGTCGGTCAGCGCGACCATCGGCGGCATCATCCCGCCGTCGATCGGCATGATCATCCTGGCGACGGTGGCGTCGCTGTCGGTCGGCGCCCTGTTCTCGGGCGGCATCATTCCCGGACTCCTGATCGGCGCGGCGCTGATGGTCATCACGTGGTTCATCGCCCGCAGGCGCAACTACGAACGCAGCGACGAAGCCTGGAACATCCGGCGGATCTGGCACGCGTTCCTCGGCTGCGCCCTGGCGCTCTCCATTCCGCTCGTGCTGGTGGGGTCGATCGTGGGCGGCGTCGCGAGCCCGGTCGAGGCCGGCGCGATCACCGCTATCACGTCCTTCATCCTCGGACTCTTCGTCTACCGCAGCATCAACGCCGAAATTCTCATGGGTGCCATCACGCGCGCCTTCAAGACCGCCGCGGCGGTGTTCATCATCATCGCCGCCGCCGGTCCGTTCAGCTGGCTGCTCACGCGGCTGGGAACGCTGAAGTTCGTCCAGGACTTCATGCTGGGCTACACGGACTCGCCCTTCATGTTCGCCGTCATGCTGGTCCTGCTCATCCTGCTCGTCGGCATGATCATGGACGCCGCCGCCAACATCATCGTCGTCGGCCCCGTGCTCATCCAGGTCAGCGTGGACGCCGGCTTCCCGGAGGTGCAGGCGGCGCTGGTGGTGGTGGTGGGCTTCCTGATCGGGACGGTGACGCCGCCGATCGGCGTCGCCTACTTCACCGGGTCGTCGATCGCGAGGGCCCGCCTCGAGGTCGTGGCGGTGGAAATGGTGCCGTATCTCCTCGCGGAGTTCGGCGTGCTCTTCCTCATGATGGTCATATCGCCGCTGACGATGTGGCTGCCCAGGGTGTTCGGCTTCGTGGAGTGAACCGGCCCCTCCCGCGGGAGGGGCGCGCCCACCGGCAGGGAAGGCAAGACCAAACAAGGGAACTCGGGAAATGGTGGCTCTGGCGCAGAAGTTCGATACCGGCCTGAAAGGCCTGCTGAACACGATCTGCTCGGTTTTCATCGTGCTCATGGTGTTCTTCACGGTGTGGACGGTGGTCATGCGGTACGTGTTCCTGAACGCCCCGTTCTGGAGCGACACGCTCACCATGTTCTTCAACGTCTGGATGGTGTTCCTGGCGCTCGCCATCACGGTGCGCGACCGCAACCACATCTCCATGACGATGCTCTACGAGGTCATGCCGCCGATCGTCGGATTCTCGTGCGAGTTCCTCTGGACCCTCCTGATCTGCATCTTCGGGATATTCATCGCCATCTGGGGTTTCGACGCCTCGTGGAACGTGCCGGGCAAGTACTGGGAGTTCGGCTACATGTCCAAGAAATGGCCGATGATGATCATGCCGACGGTCGGCGTCCTCATGTTCGTCATGGCGTTCATCGTCCTGATCGAGGACATCATCCGGTTCAGGAAGGGGCGGATCGAGGTGCATGCCCACGAGCTCGAGGACATCGAGACGTACCAGCGCATGGCCGGCATCGACGCGGCCGACGTCGACGTCGAGGAACGCGCCGACGCGCACTAGAATCGGGGAAGCGAACGAGACTCCCGCCGGGTTCCGTCGCTATCCGCCGTAGGTGACGGCCCGTTCCACGGCTTCGACGGTTCCCGACCTCGCCTCCTCGACGGACCGGGCCAGATCGGAGAGATACCGGTCGACGACCGGCGCGTGGGTCATCGTCAGCATACCCATGTGAATGGCGCGCGGGTCGGCCGATGGCGTGACGAACCAGCCCCGGTTCGTCATGGCCTCGGCGACGGCGAGGATGTCGTAGTCCTCCGACGTGTACGAAAGGATCGTGAGCGGCGGGTCTCCGACGATCTCCAGCCCATCGATGGCGGCGATCCCCGCCTTCAACCGGTCCACCGCGTCCAGAATCTCGCCGGCTATTCGCAGATAACCGTCCCGGCCGAGATAGCTCAGCACGGCCCAGGCCGCGGCGATCGGTCCGCCCGGGCGCGAACCCGGGATCGTCGGCGAGGCGTAGTGGCCGCGCGGCCACTCGTCGAACTCGAACACCTGATACGCCCGGTGAGCCCGGTCCGAAAGCAGAAGGGTCGACGCGCCCTTGGCGGTGAAGCCGTACTTGTGCAGGTCGGCGGACATCGACATGACGCCCGGCACCGAGAAGTCGAAGGGTGGAACGGGGCGGCCGAGCTCCCGGGCGAACGGGGCGATGAATCCGCCGACGCAGGCATCGACGTGCAGCCACAGGTTCCTGTCCCGGGCCAGCTCGGCGATGTCCGATACGGGATCGATGACGCCGTGGGCGAACTGCGGGGCGGAGGCGACCAGCATGACGGTCCGGTCGTCGATCGCCTCGGCCATGCGGTCGGCGTCGGCGCGAAAATCGTCGCCGACCGGCACACGTTTCACCTCGACGCCGAGATAGTGCGCCGCCTTGTTGAACGCCGGGTGGGCGCTGTAAGGCGCGACGACGACGGGCTCCTTCACGCCGGGATGCGTGTCCCGAGCCCAGTCCCGCGCGGTCTTGACCCCCATCAGGATGCTTTCGGTGCCGCCGGACGTCATGCTGCCCGCGGCGTCGTCCCCGCCGTTGAGCAACCCCAGCGTCCAGGCGATCACGTCGTTCTCCAGGCGCGCGAGACTGGGAAACGCGCGGGGTCCGAGCGCGTTCTCGGAGAAATACATGCGAGAGGCGTCCTTGGCGATTTCCAGTACGTCGTCGCCGCCGAAATGGGTGTAGAGACCGATGCGGCCGCCGCGCCAGTCGACGTCCTCGTCCTTGCGGGCCTCGAGCTCGGCGAGGACGTCCTCTCGTGTTCGGCCCCTGGGTGGAAATCGGTTGGTCATGAGCCGTTCCTTCGTTCGAATCGCGGAGAGCGCAAGCGTATTTTAATCATTTCGACACTGGACGAAGCGGGATCGAGAGTGGGATAATCCCGTCCGTTGCGACGGGCACCGCTCCGCTTCCTCACCGGTCGGGCTCGTGTCGGGCCGGGAACGGACAAGGCGAAACGTCCGCGACCGGCTTTGGTCGATCTCCGGGAGGCGCCACTGATCAGCGCCCGGTCGCACGAAACAGACTGACTGGCACCAGACCAACTGGGAGGTAGGACAATCATGTTGAGAAAGACTTTGATCGCGGTTGCCGGCGTGGCCATGTTGGCCGCGAGCGGCGGCGCCATCGCCCAGCAGAAGCTCGTCCTCGGCACCGTGCAGGGACCGCCGACAGGCTTCGGGATCGCGCTTCTCGACCATTTCATCCCGCGTGTCGAGAAGTATTCGCAGGGCAAGGCGATCGTCGAGTTCGACGGTCCCAGCGCCATCTGCGTCGAGCACCAGTGCGTCGAGCAGATGCAGCAGGACCTGATTCAGGTCGCGACATCCTCGACGGAGAACATCGGTTCGTTCGGCCGCGTCTTCGACGTGATCAACCTGCCGTATTTCTTCCGCGATCTCGAGTGGGCGGACATACTCCTCAACGAGTGGCTCGCCGAGTGGCTCGACAAGGAGTCGCGCGAGAAGATGAACGTCGGCGCGCCGGCCGTCGTGCCGTGCGGCGGCTTCCGTCAGCTCGCCAACAACGTTCGCCGGGTCGCGAGGCCCGCCGATCTGAAGGGTATCAAGATCCGCGTCACCAAGAGCCCCACGGCCTACGAGCTGATCAAGGGTTGGGGCGGCATCGCGGTGCCCTACGACTGGGCGCAGCTCTACCAGGGCATGCAGGCCGGCGTGGTGAATGGCTTCTACATTCCCGACGGCTGGACGGTTCACGTCAAGCTGAATGAAGTGGCGCCGTACATCACGGAGACCGGCGGCTCCTACACGGGTTGCGGCCTGTGGACGTCGCACGAGCACCAGGGCAAGTGGGACGAGGACGTCGCCCGCGCCGTGAACATGGCGGGCAACGACCTGCAGCATGGCCTCGTCTACGAGATCGACCGTCAGTGGCTCAAGACCGCTACGATCGAGCTCAAGGACTGTTGCGACGTGTACTATCCGACGGACGAAGAGATGCTCGAGTGGTTCGCGGGCTCGCTTCACGCCTGGGTCGAGGCCAAGGGAACCTATCCCACCGAGATCGCGGAACGCGCGCTCAGGCAACAGGGCATGGACGAGTTCATCGGCGTGCTCAAGGACGCCGGCGCTCTCTAGGTCGGCGGCATCGGTCCGAAACGCTGGGGGCGCGCTTTGGCGCGCCCCCTTTTTCGAGGCATGTGCGCTGTGGGGGATTCCCTGGTGAGCAAGGATTCCAACCGATTTCACCCTGTTCAGGCAGGTACCGTCGGGTACGTGCGCCTGCGCCAGTCCAGACAAACACGTCGATAGCTCCACCGCTTCGAGGCCCCGCCGCGGGTCGCGCCGGGCGACGAGTTCCACCGTTCCGCACAGGGACAGGGAACGATGAGATGAGACGAAACGATGCGCACCCCGGTTTCTCGCGGCGCTTGCTCCATCGACGGAAGGGGTGCGATGCGGTCGCGTTGCTGGCTTGCCTCGTGCTCCTGGCGGCCCGTGGCAGCGGCGGTGGAAGCGGTGGCGGCGGCGGTTCCAGGGACCGGGCACCCGCCACACAGAACCCGGTCGGACTCGAGTTCCGGCCGATGGACCTGCCCGCTCCCGCGCCGTCGGATGGCAAGGACTACCGGACCGCGGAATACCGAGGACATTGGGGATTGGAGAGCATCTCCGCGCATACGGCCTACCAGCGCGGCTATTTCGGCCAGGGCGTGACCATCGCGGTCGCGGACGACGGCATGGACCTCACCCACCCCGATCTGGCGGGCAGAATCGTCGCGCCGAGGCGCGTGATCCTGGGAGACGCGCTCGTGACCGAGGACACCAGGGACGGGGCTGGTAACCCTCTCGTGCACGGTACCTATGTCGCCATGCTCGCGGCGGGAGCGAGGGCCAATACCGGAGGGACCTTCGAGGTAACGGTCGACAACGGCGCCCCGATTCCCACCAGGAACGTTCATGGAGTCGCGCCCTCGGCCTCGATCATGCCGATAGAGATATCCGGCGGCGAACCGCCGGCGGCGCTCCGGCATGCGGTTGAAAACGGTGCTCATGTCATCAACTTCAGTATCGGATTATCGCCCAGCCATTGGGGAACATACGAGGGAAGGTCCGGGGTATGGCTGACCACGCCCTTGCCCTTTTTCAATCCTCTTCTCCGCGAGGACGGCCATCTGCAAGATCAGTTCGCCCAGGCCGCGAGATATCTCGAGAACAGGGACATCGTGACGGTGTGGGCGGCCGGCAACGAAGGATGGAACGCCATCGACAACCAGGTTCGCATGTGCGGGAAGAACTCCCGGGACGAGGATGGCTGCGAACTGGGAGAGGGGCCGGTCCCCGCCACGGAATTCATGGAGAAGTTCACGCGTGAGGAGGACACCGTCCCCTTCGGGGATTTGTGGGGCACGGACTGCGACCGCGACGACTGTGTCGACTACAACTCCGGGGGAGGATGGAGCGAGGCTCCGTTGTTCCAGCCCGGACTGCTCGGGAAATTTCTGGTCGTCGCGGCGATGAATGAAGACGGCGAGATCGCTTCGTTGTCCAACGGATGCGGCGCCGCAAGAAACTGGTGCCTGATGGCGCCGGGGGACGCTCTCGAAATTCTCCCCGGCCAGAAGAGTGGCGGCACCTCGTTTTCCGCCCCCATGGTGAGCGGGGCGCTGGCGGTCCTCAAGAGCCGGTTGACCAGTATGCCGATGGAGGCCGTGCAGGCCCTGCTGCTCGTCTCCGCGGACCCGCTTGGGACACGGGTGAGCGACCCCGACGAGCCGGACCCGGTCTATGGCTGGGGACGGTTGAATCTCGGAAACGCGATTACCAGACAGGGGACGGTCCGCCTGCCGTATTCGGTCATCGATCGACGCGCGGGGGTTTCGCTGCGGAACGCCCGCGTAACCCTGTCCCCCGCCCTCGCTCACGCGGGTGAGAGGATGCGGGTCGTCGAAGTCGCCGTGGGCGGCGTGGGCAGCGCGTATTACAACATGGAGTTGTCCGGCCTCGTCGGCATCGAGACCCCCTCTCCCTCCCCTGCGCTGGGTCACGCCGCCAGGGACATGCTCGCGCCGGCGAGCGGCTATCGCGTCGAGAATTCCGTCGTGTTTGCCGATCTCGGCCAGGAAGCCAAGGATCTTCACGCCGTGGGGATGGGTTTTTCCGCCGGCACGCTCGGCCGCTGGCGGTTGAGTCACGACCTGTGCGGCGCGATCGCGGGAAACCGGTGCAGGAAGTCGGCATGGCGGGAATGGGGCGCGTTCCAGGCCGCCAACCCTGTGTCTCCCCCCTTCTTCAACCGCGTCGGAGGGGCCGTCACGCTGCAAATGCAGGGCGATGGCGTGCGGCCGTTCGTCGCGCTCAGCGGGCGGGAATCGCGGCGGACGCCGTGGCGTCAGTTCGGCTTGCAATGGCGGTACGCGCTCGGCGGGTTCGACCTTGCGGCGGAGAACTCGCGCATCGACGAAAGCCGCAGTGTCTGGGGTTCGACGTTCGGCGCGCTCGGAAACACACGAACCGAAACCCGCCGAAAGAAATTGTTTCTGTCAGGTCCTCTGGGTGAGGATTGGCGCGGGTTCGCCGGATATGAACACAGTTCCGGAGAGGTCTCCGTGACCGGCGGCATGCTGTCCGGCGTATCCGGGCTGCGGGCGGAAGGATGGTTGGTGGGTGTCCAGGGGCGCGATACGCTCCGGGACGACGACACCCTGCGGTTTTCCATCGGCCAGAAGACGCGGGTCAGAGACGGACAGATCCGGATCGACCATCTCCTGGCGACCGGAAGCAGTTTTGTCGATGCGTTCTACCGCGGGCACTCGCAGTCTCTCGAGCAGCGGCAGACCGCGATCGATTTGCGCGCCCGACCGGCGACGCGCTATTCCCTGGGCTATGCCCTGCCCGTTCAAAGGGGCGTACGACTTGCCTTCGGCCTGGAATACGAAGACAAAAGCCGGAGCCATGGAATCTCTACCCGATTGCGAATGAATTTCTGATACCGACCTCGTTCAGACAGATGTGAGACGCGGTCCTTGAAAGAAGGGTGGGGGTCTCCGACGCTCTCGAGCGTCGGCGCCAAGCCAGAGCCGACGGCCTGACCGCACGAGCGGCCGCCAACGCCGACGGCGTTCCGGGACCGCCCCTCTACCGATGGCGGAGGCTGGCGGAACGCCGCCCCGCGCGCGCCATTCCGCGGGGGGACGTCCGCCCGCGCGAGTCCGACACCTTCCGACCGCACCGGGACCTCGACGGACAAACTCCCGCCGAGTACCTTGCCGGACACTCGGCCGAAGAACCTCCCCACCGTCTCATATGTCCTGAACCGGGACAGATACTTGTGAATCGCTTTCTCCGCGTATAACCTGTAGCCATGCCCGGACCCCCGCCAGGGGAACCGGGCAAACCGACCTGACGCCCGTGAAGGGCGTTGTGGCGACGAGGACCAAGGAGACTCGAGGAGGCGTTCCATGATCAACAAAGTTCTCTCCACGATTGGAGTCGCGTTCGTTGCCTCCCTGTTGCTGGCCGGTTGCGACGAGGCGGCACAGGAGGCGAGCAAGTCCGAACCGGCGAAACAGGAAGAGAAATCCGCGGCATCCGGATCTTCCTCGCAGCAGCCGGTCGAGATGGGCGGTTCGATGAAGGACGAGTCCGAGCTGAGCGAGGAAGAGAAGAAGCAGCTCGAAATGACGCGAAAGCTCCACAAGGCCACGGACTGCGGCGGGTTCGACCAGACCTGCACCCACAAGCAGGAAGTGAACCTTTACGCCATCAAGGACAAGAAGGCCGAAAAGGCCGGAACCGCGACGCTGACGCGGACCAACGATGGCCGACAGCCCGGCGGCGGCCTGTGGTCGAAGCTCAAGAAGAAGGAATCGGAGTAGTCGTTCCGCGCGCGAGCGTTCTCGCGGAACGGCCGGATATTCCGGGTACGATGACGGGGCCGCGGCGCGGCCCCGTTTTTCGTGTGCGGAGCCGTCGCGCGCGACACGGGGGCCGTCGAAAGTCTACGGACTCGAATGTCTCGATCGGTCCACTGGCGCCCGGTCCAGTAGTTCGGGGATCTCTCCCAGGCGATGGGCGATTCGCGCGCCCGCCTCGGCCAGGAGCCTGCGCTTCGCCGACGCCGAGTCGCCCTCGGCGCGGATCATGGCCGCGACGTGGCCGAAACTCAGCCCCTTCGGATGGTTCTCCTGAAAGACTCCGGCGATCAGCGCGACGACCGGCTTGGTAATCTCTCCGTCGCGCATGGCGCGCGCCAGGCCTTGCTCGAGCCCGGAGCCGGGCTCGCCGTAGAACAGCATCGCGTCGGTGTCGGGATCGGCCTCGAACTGGCGGGCGTATTCGGACATGTCGTTGCCGACGATGGGATCGCCGCCCATGGAGATACAGGTGGAGACGCCGTAGCCGCCCGCCGCCAACGCCGCGCTCAGCTCCGCCGACATGCCGCCGGAACGGGAGCATACGCCGACCCGCCCCGGCACGTAGAGCTCGTCGGCCCGGTTTCCGCCGATGCCGCCGAGCTTGCTCTTGCCCGGGGAGATCACGCCGTTGGTGTTGAACCCGATCAGCCAGACGCCGGCGGCGCGGGCGGCGGCGACCGCGATCGCGGCATCGTGACGGGGCACGTTCTCCGTGAGCGCGACGATGATCCCGATCCCCGCGTCGACCGCCTCCAGCACGGCGTCCTTGATGCCCGAGGCCGGAACGTAGATCACCGATGCCGTCGCGCCCGACGCCTCGACCGCGGCCTTGACGGTGTTGTGGACGGGGACGCCCTCGACGTCCTGCCCGCCCCGGCCGGGCGTCACCCCGGCCACGACATCGGTGCCGTAGGCCACGCAGTACCGGGTATCGAAACGGCCCTGGGACCCCGTGATGCCTTGTACGACGACGCGCGTCGACTCGTCGATCAGAATGCTCATGTCGCGCCCTCGCGGTCGACCGCCTCGCCGGTGAGATCGACGACGAGCCTGACGGCGTCGTCGAGCGAGGTCCCGGGAGGCATGTAGCGCACGCCGGGGAACGCCTCGACCATGACCCGCGCCTCGTCCTCGCCGGGGCCGAACACGCGGACCACGACGGGGAAGGTCCGGGCGTCGACCCCGTACCGGCGGAGGGCCTCGCACAACGCGCCCACGAGGACGTTGCAGGGCAGGAGCTGAAGGTAATTGAAACTCAGCAACAGGCCCTTGGTATTCGGGTTCTGGAGGATGGCGTCGAGGACGGCGAGCGGCTTGTCGATCGACGGCGCGGGGCTGAAGTCCGTGTGGTTCGCCAGCCTGCCGCCGAAGTCGACCACCATGTCGTGCTGTAGAAGGCTGGCGCCGCCGCCGCCCATGAGGACGCCGATGTCGCCGTCGAGCTCGGTATAGCGAAGGGCGCCGCCCGGCAACGTCTCGTTGGCGCGCATCACGGCGAGCTCGCGCTCGTTCAGGATACGCCCCTCGGCGCCGAAACCGGATCCCTCGCCGGCCCAGTCGCGGTGGCGGAAGAGCGCGTTGTCGTCGATCTCCATCATGGCGCCGACGAGGCCGATGTGGCCGTCCCCGTCGACGGCGACGGGATTGCACTCGATCATGACGGCGTCGGCGTCGCGAAAGGCCTTGCAGAGCCGGGCCGCGAGCTGTCCGAGCCGGGCGAGCACCGGTCCCTCGACGCCCGCCCGTTCCCACAGGCCGACGGCTTCCCACGGCCGCAAGTCCGCCAGGGGGTCTACGTCCGCGGTCACGACGGAATCCGGATCCTGTTCGAAGGTCCGCTCGATCTCGACGCCGCCGTGACGGCTGACGACGACCTTGGGCGCCCGGGCCCCGAAGGCGAAGCTCAGGTAGTACTCGGCGGCGACGGGAAACCGCGCCTCGACGTAGACCTCCTTGACCGGATATCCGTTGACGGTCCGGCCGATCAAGGCGTCCGCCGCGTCCGCGGTTTCCTCGGGCGTGTCGACCAGACGGACGGCTCCGGCCTTGCCGCGCCTTCCCGTCGGTACGATCGCCTTCACCGCGACGCCGCCGCCCAGGCGCTCCGCGATGGCCGACGCCTCGGACGGGCTCGCCGCGGCGCCGCCTTCGGGGACGGGGAACCGGTTCTCCCGAAGCCAGGCCTTGACCTTGTCCTCCGTCAGCCGCATCGGGGGGCTCGCCTGCCTGTGGGGCGGGGCATCGGAACGTTCAAATCCGGTACGTCCGCGCCGCGTTGTCGTGGAACAGCTTCCGCTTCTCGGAATCGGAGAAGTTCTCCACGACCGACTTGAACGCGCCGAACAATGTGTCGTAGTCGCTCATGACGCTGTCGACGGGGAAGTTCGACGCGAACATGCAGCGGTCGACGCCGAAGATCCCGATACCGTCGAGGATGAACGTCCGGATGCTGTCCACCGACCAATGGAAGTCGGTCATGCCCAGCCCCGACAACTTGAGCGAGACATTCGGGCACTCCGCCATCACGCGCATGTTCGCCCGCCAGGCCTGGATGCCGGCGTAGTGCCGCTCGAGCGGAAAGGCCAGGTGCACCAGGACGATGGGGATGTCCGGATAACGGTTGGCGAGGCGGACCGTGTCTTTTGCCTGGTGGGCGCAGATCTGATGGTCGAAGGACAAGCCGTGTTTCCCGAGGAGTCCGAAGTTGTCCAGCCAGGTCTCGTCGTTCAGCAGATCCACCGGCGCGAGATCGAGCAGAGGCTCCGCCGGGTGGCGGCTCGCGATCTGGCGGATGCCGCGAAAGTTGGGGAACTCCGCGTGTTCCTCCAGTCGGCGTTCGCAATCGGGCGACGTGAAGTCGACCCAGCCGACGATGGCGTGGGGAAAGCCCCGCGAGTCGGGGTCATCGGCCACGCCTTGCAACCAGCGGGTTTCGCCCACCGGATCGTCGTGATCGTAGTTGGCCTGCACGTGAACGGACTTGACGACGTTCTGGTTCCGGATGTCCGTCAGGAAGTCCTCGACGAGGTAGTTCTTTCGGAGCTTGGTGTTCGGTCCCCAGATGCGAACCGATTCGGGCCCCTTCATGTGAGGATAGCGATGGTTTCCGATGTCCCAGAGATGATGATGCGCGTCGATGATCTGCATCGTCGGAGGGCCTCCAGGCGGCATGGGAGGCATCGGCGGGGACTCCGCCGACGCGGAAACGGGGTCGGGACCCGAGGCTAGAAGAAAAAGGCCGGCGGCGGCAAGGTCGCGCGGGCGGCGGCAAGATCGCGCGGGCGGCGCGCGTTTCGCGCGGCCGGCGTTCGTGGTATCAAACGGCCGCGAATCGCGCACGTCGGAAGACAAGAACGAGATGACCGAACGATCGTTCGAACCCGTCGCGGGGAAGTCCGCCTGGAAGAGGGTGGATCTGGAGTCCGACGCGTCGTGGCGGTTTTCCCTGGACCGGGCGCACATCGACGAAATCGAGGCGTTGACCGGTTCGTTGCGCGCTCGCGGAAAGCGTCCGCCGGCGATCTCCAGGGACGATTTCTCCGCGCCCGCCCTGGCGGCGTTGTTCGCCCGGGTTCGCGACGAGGTGGAGTCGGGCCTCGGCGTGGCCCGGGTGTCCGGCTTTCCGGTGGAGGGTTTCGACCTCGCGGATCTCGAGACCGCGTTCTGGGCGATGGGGCTGTCGATGGGTCGACCCGTCTCGCAGAACAGCGCGGGCGAGCGCATCGTCCACGTCGTCGACCGGAGCGTTCCCTACGATCAGGCCAATGCCCGCGGCTATACCACCCGCGCCGAGCTTCTCCCGCACTGCGACGCGGGTCCCGATTTCACGGGCCTGCTCTGCGTCCATCCCGCCAAGAGCGGCGGCGAAAGCTCGCTCGCGAGCTCGATGGCCATCTACAACGAGATACTGTCCAGGCATCGCGGTGACCTCGACGATCTGCATCGCGGTTTCCACCACGATCTCCGCGGCGAGGGACCCACCGCCAGTCTCGACGAGCTCACCAGCCATCCCATTCCCGTGTTCAGCCGTTGTCAGGGCGTGTTGAGCTGCAGTTTCAATACGAAGTCCATCGAACAGGCGAACGCGAAGATGGGCACGGACTACACGGCGACGCAGCGCGCCGCCGTCGACCGCATCCTGGACCTCGCCCGCGACCCCGCGTTCCGCTACGACATGGTCTTCGAGGCCGGCGACATCCAGTTCGTCAACAACCATACCGTCCTCCATTCCCGCGGCGCCTACGAGGACCACGACGAGCCGGAACGCCGCCGGCGACTTCTGCGGCTGTGGATCGTGCGGCCGGAATGCCGCCCGCTGGACCCCTTGTTCGCGGACAGGTTCAACACGGGTCCGCGCGGGGGCGTGGCGCGGCGCGACGACCTGGGCCGCTCGTTGCCCGGACTTTCGGCGGCCGCGACATGAGCGGCGCGCTGGAGGGCGAGGCCGCCGTCGTCACGGGCGGGGCGGGCGGCATCGGCTCGGCCGTCAGCAGGCTGCTGGCCGCGAGCGGAGCGCGCGTCGTCGTGGCCTTCAACGGCAACGAGGCGCGAGCGCGGAACCTCGTCGACGACCTTCCCGGGGACGGACACGTCGCCCGGCGCGTCGCGGTCGAGGACGGAGCCTCGCTGGCCGCGCTCGCCAAGGCGGTGGACGGATGTTTCGGGGGCCTCGACATACTGGTCAACAACGCGGCGGTCACGCGTTTCGTCCCGCACGACGATCTCGATGAACTCGACGACGGATTGTTCGACAGAATCATGCGGGTCAACGTCCGGGGCGCCTTCGCCTGCGTCCGCGCGCTTCGTCCGCTGCTCGAAGCGGGGAAGGGGGGCCTCGTCGTCAACATGTCCTCGATCGCCGCCGCGAACGGAGTGGGCAGCAACGTCGCCTATTGCGCTTCGAAGGCGGCGCTCGACAGCCTGACGCGATCGTTGGCCCGGGCGCTGGCGCCCCGCGTCCGTGTCGTCTCGGTCGCCCCGGGAGTGGTCGATACCCCCTGGCTCGAGGGTTTCGACCAACGGTGGCGGGATCGGCAGATGGCGCGAACGCCGCTCGGACAATTCGCTTCGCCCGAAGACGTGGCGCGGGCGGTTCTCGCCGTGGCGGTCGATCTCGGATCGACGACCGGCAGCGTCGTCACCGTGGACGGCGGCCGCCTTCTCGATTAGCGCGCGATTCCCTCATTTTTCCCGTTCCATGCCACTGGAGGCCCAGATGACGGACAAGCACCTGAACGAGGAGGAACTGGCCCCGCTGCGGGGGCTCGACACGCCGACGATCTGCAACACGATCGAGATGCTGCGGCCGGAACGTCAGGGCTTCGGTTACACGACGGACACGATGGTCTGTGTCGACCCCGGCCTTCCGCCTCTCGTCGGGTACGCCAAGACCGCGGCGATCCGGAGCACGCGGCCGTCCGGCCGGCCCGCCGACCGGGTACGGCGGGCTCGCCTCGATTACTTCCGGTATATCGCGGCGGCTCCCGTCCCCGGTATCGCGGTGATCCAGGATCTCGACGGCGACCGGGCGGGATACGGTTCTTTCTGGGGCGAGGTGACGTCGACGTCGCTGAAGGCGCTGGGATGCGCCGGCGGGATCACCGACGGCAGCATCCGGGATGTCGACGCCATCGCGGCGGGGTTTCAGCTCCTGGCGCGCAAGGTCGTCCCGAGCCGGGCCTTCGTGCATGTGGCCGACTTCGAATGCGGCGTCAACATCCTCGGCATGGTCGTCCGGCCGGGCGACCTCGTTCACGCGGACCGGCACGGGGCGGTGGTCGTTCCCCACGATCTGGCCCGCGTCATCGCCAGGGGCGCCGACCTCATCGCGCGCCGGGAAAAGATCATCCTGGACGCCGCCCGAAGCCCCGGATTTACCGTCGACACGCTGGAAAGGGCGATGGAGGAAGCGTCCGGGCTCGAGGAGTGATCGGGGGGCGGGCCTCCGGGAGGCTTACGGCGGGCCTCGATGAACGAGTCGGGGGCCGAACGTCTGCGCCAGGGGCATGACCTCGACCGTATTGACGTTGACGTGCGGCGGGAGCGCGACGACGTCGAGGAGGACCTGGGCGACATCGTCGGCGCTCATGGCCTTGAAGCCCTCGTAGAAATCGACGTCGGGGTCGCCCGTCCTCACGATGTCGAATTCCGTCTCCGACATCCCCGGCGAGATCGACGTGACCCGGACGTTTCGGCCTTTGAGGTCGGCCCGCGTGTTCATCGCGAACTGGGTGACGAACGATTTCGTGGCGCCGTAGACCGGGCCGCCGGGACCGTAATGGTTCCCGGCCACCGACGCCACGTTGATCACGTGACCCCGGTCGCGGGCGACCATGCCCGGCATGATTGCCCGGGTGCAGTACAGGACGCCCTTGATGTTCGTGTCGATCATCGTTTCCCAGTCGTCGATGTCCGCCTCCCAGGCCGGAGCCCGGCCGAGCGCCAGCCCCGCGTTGTTGACGAGGATCGAGATTTCGGCGAAGTCCTCGGGGAGACTCGAGACCGCGGCTTCGACCGCGTGTCGGTCGCGCACGTCGAGGGCGATCGTCAGGCAACGGTCGCCCAGCCGCGATCGCAGTTTCTCCAACCGGTCGGCGCGGCGCCCGGACGCGACGACGCGCCCGCCTTCCGCGACGAAGAGCCCGGCGACGGCCTCTCCGAATCCTGCGGTCGCACCCGTGACGAACGCGATCTCGCCGTCAAGTTTTGGCATGAAGACACTCCCGGGGTTCAGGGATTCCGGTCGGAACGGGTGCGTTTCCCGGCGGGGCGCCGTCCATCGGCTAGCTCCCGGCGGCGGCGGTCTTCGCGGCGTCGCCGCTTTCCCGCCTGGCCGTTGCCGCCTTCGAGGAGTCCCCGGCGTTCGCCGCCGCCGGTTTCGGCGCCGGGGTGGCCGCGATCTCGACCCGAGGGAGCTCGTTGCTCGCCGGGTCCTTCTTCGCGCGCATCAACTGGCCTTCGATGTTCGCCCCCGGCTCGATCGAGAGAACCTCGTGCCAGATGTCGCCGTTCACCTTGGCCGTCTTGCCGAGTCTGACCTTCCCGGCGCGGATTTTTCCGGAGACGTCGCCGTGAATCTCGACGTCTTCCGCGACGATCTCGCCACTGATCGACGCCTGTTCGCCGACGGTCAGCGATTGCGACGCCACGTTGCCCTCGACGCTTCCATCGATCTGTATCTCGCCGTCCGTTTCGAGGTTGCCGACGATACGCAGATCGCCGCTGATGATCGACGGTGGGCTTTTGGCGCCCCTCGGGGAGCTGGACGAGGACCTCTGTTCAGTTTTTGAAAACATATCTCCCTGCCTCCAGAAATTTTTCCGGATCCCGGGGTTGTCCCCTGAACAGCACTTCGTAGTGGACGTGTGAACCGGTGCTGCGTCCCGTCGTGCCCATCGTGCCGATTTGCTGGCGAAACTCAACCTCTTCGCCCTTTTTTACAAGACTTCGATGAAGATGCGCATACCGGGTGCCGATCCCGAGGCCGTGGTCTATCTCCACGAGCCGGCCGTAGGGCCCTTTTCGGCCCGCGTACGTCACGACTCCCGCGGCCGTCGCGCGAACGAGGGTCTTGAACGGCCCGCTGAGATCCAGCCCGGAGTGCATGGTCCAGCGTCCGGTGAACGGGTCACGGCGTTTGCCGAAGCCGCTGGCGAGACGGTAATGGTCGGCTGGCGGGGTCAAGGGCAGCGTCCGCAGAACCCGTTGCAGCCCTTCCCAGAGCGTCAGGCGTGACTCGAGCTCCAGGACGCTGTTTCCGAATTCATCCTCCATGCCGGCGAATTCATCCTCCATGTCGGCGAATTCGTGCCCGGACCCGGCGGAGTCGAGGCCGGCGAGCGGGCCGCCTCGACCGGGTTCGTCCGCGTCGGTCGGACTCAGCAGGTCGCCGATGTCGAGACCCGTGAGCTCGATCACCGACGTCATCTCCCCGATGCCGGCGAGAGTCCGGTTCCGGAGTCGATCGACGAGAGCTTGCTGGGAGGACTTCAGCTCGTTCAGGCGCCGTTCCAGCTCGCCCACGCGCTTCTCGGCGGAATTGTGCCGACGACGCGCGCGGTCCCGGTCCTCGGTGACTCGACTCAACGACCGGTGCGTCTTTCCGAGCGCCTCGGACAGGCTGGAGTTGCGGGCCGATGTCGCGTCCAGGTTCGTTGCCAGTCGCTCCACTCGCGCCTCGAGCGTCCGCTTGACGGCGAGGGCCCGGTTTCGTTCGCCGATGGCCGTATCGAGTCCGTCCGTCAGTGCGCCCAGCCGTTTTTCCAGCGCTTCCTTGTGAAGCAGGATATCCGATAACCGTTCGTGCTTGGCTTCGAGGTCGCCGGTCAGCGAAACGAAGCGGTTCCGGGTATCCAGGAGCTCCCGGGAGAGTTGCCCGTAGGCCGACTCCAGGTCCGCGATCCGGCGGTCCTTGGACTCGACGATCCGATCCTGGAACAGGAGATAGACGGAGGCGAATATCGCCCAGCCGAAAGACGCGACGAGGACCAGGGCCAGAACGGCTTGCGCCGGCTTGTCCAGCGAAACGAACCGGACACGTCCCCCGCGACGGTAATAGAGCTGCCGCTCCGGAAACATCCGGTCGAGCAATCCGGTCGGAACGTCGCGCCAGGCCCGGTGGTGACGGTTTCTCATCGCCGGGCTTCGGGTCTCGCTTGCCTCATCCCTCTCCGGACAAGGCGCGCGCCGCGTCCAGGACGTCCTCGGCGTGACCCGGGACTTTCACCTTCCTCCACACGCGCTTCACGCGGCCGTGCCTGTCGATCAGGAACGTCGCCCGTTCGATGCCCATGTAGGTCCGTCCGTACATGCTCTTCTCGACCCAGACGCCGTAATCGGAACACAGGCCGCCGTCCTCGTCCGATATCAACGTTACGCCCAGGTCGTGCTTGTCCTTGAACTTCCGGTGTTTGGCGACGCTGTCCCTGGACGCTCCCAGAACGACGGTATCGAGCTTCTCGAAGGCCTCCGTAAACCCGATCGCCTCCTTCGTGCATCCCGACGTGTCGTCTTTCGGGTAGAAGTAGAGAACGATGTTCCTCCCACGAAAGTCCCTCAAGGCGACCGGCGCGCCTTCGTCGCCGGGCAGCGAGAAATCCGGAGCCTGATCGCCCTCTCGGGGCCCGGCGCCTTCCGATTGGGTCACCCTGTCGAACTCCTGACGCGCATTTGAGGAATTTCCCTTTGAACGCGTGGCGATCGTCCGCGATTCCAGGACCCGGCGATTGTGCCCGTTCCCGGGAGCGACGACAAGCGCGGCCCGGCGACTTCACCGAATTCCGCCGCGGCGAGACGCGGGACTCCGGGATCAATCCGCCACACCGCCGGGCTCCGCCATGCTTCCGGCCCGGGCCGGGTCGACGATGAACTCCCGCAGCCGCCGATGGACCCGACGTTCGGTATCGACGACCGCCGATTTCAGGGCCTCGAAGCTCTTCCGGCCCGTTGCCCGCGCCAACGCCCGGCGGAGGCCTTCCGGCGCCTGTTCCTCCACGAAATCGACCTGGAGGGTTTGCCTGAGAAATCCCTGGACATTCCTGAACAGCCGCAAGGCCTCGGTCAACTCGTCCGCGAGGCCGCCGTCGATGACTCGGGCCTGTCGCAACGCGCGGACCGCGTCCGACGTGCCTCCGGCGGCGACCCCGGCATGGTCGGCGGCGTGGCGGAGGATCAGGTACTGGCACAGGAACTCGAGCTCGAACAGGCCTCCGTGCGCGTGCTTGATCCGCCACGGGTCTTCGGTGCCGTGCTCGCGTTCGGTTCGCCCGTACATCTCCGCCACGTACCGGAGGAGTTTCGCGGGATCCCGGCGCAGGCGCACGACGGCGTCGATGATTCCCTCGATTCGATCCCGCAGGGCGGGAGGCGCCAGTACGACGCGCGCCCGAGTCAAGGCCATGTGTTCCCACGCCCAGGCCCGGTTTTTCTGATACTCCTCGAACCCGTCCACATGGACCGCGATCGGTCCGCCGGCGCCGGACGGACGGAGGCGCATGTCGACTTCGTACAGCCGGCCCTCCGCGGTCGGCGCGGAGATGGCATTGATGACGCGCTTGCCGAGCCGGGAGTAGTACTCGCCCACGGTCAGGGGACGCTCGCCACCGGAAGATCTCCCGGCGCCGGGACAATCGTAGACGAAGGCGAGGTCCAGATCGGACTCCGGCGTGAGTTCTCTCGCACCGTACTTGCCGAGAGCGACGACCGCGAAGGCGCCGTCCCGGATTTCGCCGTGGACCCGCGCGAATTCGGCTTCCGTGGCGGCGTACAGTTCGCGCAGGAGGACGTCCGCGACGTCCGCCAGGCCCGGTCCCACGTCCGTCGCCGACGCGACGTTCCGCAGGATGTGTACGCCGGCCTGGAACGCCTGGTCGTGACCCCACCGGCGAGAACTGTCGAGCACCTCCTCGTAGTGTCCGCAATCGGCCAGCATCCGGGACAGCTCCTGGGCGAGCAGGTCCGCGCCGGGGATGGGATCGTAGAAATCGCCGCTCAGGACGTTGTCCATGAGGCGGGGATTGCGCGCCAGATGTTCGGCCAGCCTCGGCGCGCTGCCCATGATCTCCGCCATCAGATCCAGAAGGTCGGGATTGGCGTGGAACAGCGAGAATATCTGGACCCCGGTGGGCAGTTTGGACAGGAATTCGTCGAATTTCAGGATGGCGGCGTCGGGATTGGCCGTGCCGGCGAACGCTCGCAGCAACGCCGGGGTGAGTTCGGTGAGCAACTCCCTGGCGCGCGCGCTCCGCGTCGCCCGATAGCCGCCGTGATGCCAGCGGCGGATCAGCGCCGCCGTGGTCGGGGGTTCGCCGTACCCGAGCCCGGTCAGCGTCGAGATCGTCTCGGGATCGTCTTCCGTACCCGTGAAGACGAGGCTTCCGACATCCCCCAGGGCCGGCGCGTTCTCGAAGAGCCGCGCGAAGTGCCGCTCGACCGTTCGCAGCGTATCCAATGTCTCGGCGACGAACGACGCCGTGTCCGGGAAGCCCATGAAAGTGGCGATGTGCGCCAGGCCCTCTTCGGTTTCCGGGACGGTATGCGTCTGTTCGTCGGCGACCATCTGCAAACGGTGCTCGAGCCGGCGCAGGTACGCGTAGGCGCGCGCCATGTCGTCGGCGACGTTCCGCTCGATGCGCCCGCCGGCCTCGAGGGCCTCGAGGGCCCCGCGGGTATCCGGGACCCTGAGGGTCGGGTCGCGCCCTCCGGCGATCAGTTGCTGGGTCTGGGCGAAGAACTCGATCTCCCGGATGCCGCCTCTTCCCACCTTGATGTTGTGGCCGGGAACCGTGACCGATCCGTGTCCGCGATGCGCGTGAATCTGCCTCTTGATCGAGTGGATGTCATGGATGGCGGCGAAATCCAGATATTTCCGCCAGATGAAGGGGGAGATGCGGCCCATGAAGGTGCGCCCGGCCGCGATGTCCCCGGCGACGGGGCGGGCCTTGATCAACGCCGCCCTCTCCCAGTTCTGCCCGACGCTTTCGTAGTAGCTTTCCGCCGCTGCCACGGACATCGCCAACGGCGAGCTGCCGGTGTCGGGCCGCAGTCTCAGGTCGGTCCGGAATACGTAGCCCGCGCTCGTCCTGGACTGTAGCAGGTGTATCAGTTCCCGGGTCAGGCGCACGAAAAGGTCTTGCGCCGACTTGTCGCCCGTGTAACGGACCCGTTCCTCGTCGAACAGCGCGATCAGGTCCACGTCGCTGGAATAGTTCAGTTCGCGGGCGCCGAGCTTGCCCATGCCGATGACGGTGAAGCCGCTCTCTTCCGAGGGGTGTTCCCCATCGCGGAGGTCCAGGTTCCCGGCGTTGGCGGCCGCCGCCAGAAGGTGATCCACCGCCGCCCCGGTGGCGCCGGCCGCGAAGTCGCCGAGGGCGCCCGTGACGTCGTCGAGGGACCAGGCGCCGGTGATATCCGCGGCCGCGACCAGAAGCGCCATCTTCGCGCGGGCGTCCCGCAACGTCGTCATCAACGAGTTTCGCTCCGCGCCGCGGACCGTCCGCACCGAATCGAGGATCCGGGCGCCGAGTCGGGTCGGTCCCATCTCGAAGAGATCGCGGGTGAAGGGGATGTCCCGCAACAGGCACGCGGAGAGAAACGGGCTGTTGCCGAATATCGCGGCCAGGAAGTCGCGGCCCGTGGAGTGCGTCGAGAGGCGCCGCGCGAAATCGTCCAGCGCCGGGTCCCCGGACGCGGACGCCCGACCGCGCCATTCCTCGAGGCCGTGCTCGAGGCGTTCCCGCGAGTACGGCTGGGGAAGAGTCTCGATCTGCGATAGAAACAGCAAGCCTCGCATTCCTTTACGTCAAGGGATGGGGCACACTGCGGAACAGGGTGACGGCGGTCAAGGATCGCGCGGATCGCCGATTCCCCGGTTCGCACTTCGAGGTACGGCGCAAGGGACCCGTGATCGCCTCGACCGGCAAGGTGATGCTCTGGCTGCTCGCGGCGGTCGTCGCAGGATCCGCTGTCCTGTTCGTCGTGGCGGGCTGGTTGCTCTGGTCGGGGCCGGTTTCGTTGCGGCCTCTTGTCCCCTACGTGCGCGATGCCTTGAACAGCAGCGTCCAGGGGGTCCGGGTCGACCTCGACGATACCGTCCTGGCCTGGGCGGGGTGGGAGCGGGCGGTCGATGTGCGCGTTGTCGGCGCGCGGCTCCTCGACCCGGAGAATCGCGTCATCGCCGGCGTCCCGGAAATCTCGCTCGGCGTGAGCGGCGCCGCGCTGCTCGGCGGACGCCTGGCGTTCACCCGGATCGAGTTGCTCCGCCCCCGGATCACGCTTTTCCGGGACGAGCAGGGCTCCTTCGGGATCGGGACGGACGACGACGCGGGCCAGGACGCGGGAGCCGCGGTTTCGGCCCTTGTCGACCGGCTGCGGGCGCGGCGCGAGGCGGGCGCGTCGACGGAACTGCTATCGCGGGTCGGCGTGCGGGACGCGCGGGTAACCCTGGTCGATCGCGTGCTGAACCGGACCTTGCGATCGACCGGGGTCGGCATCTCCCTGACGCGGGACGCCGCGGGAATTTCCGGGCGCATCTCCGGCCTGTTGGAGCTGGACGGTGTCGCGACGCCGGTGGCCGTCCGGCTGTCGCACGTTCGGGACAGCGGCAGGGTGGCCGTGAACATGAACGTGCTCGCCCTGGATCCGCGCCGACTCGCGACATACCACCCGTCGCTCTCCGGGCTCGGGGGCCTTGGAACGCCGATCGACGGTGTCGTGGACCTCACTCTGAGTACCGGGGGAATCGTGGGGGCCGTCGCCTTCGATCTCGTGGCGAGCCCGGGACACGTTCGTCTTCCCCGATATTTCGACGACGATCTGGCCCTCCGGCAGCTCGCGGTCAAGGGACGGGTCCTGGAGGGTTTTTCGGGCGTTCACTTCGATGACCTGTTCGTGGATCTGGGCGACGTCTCCGCCTCGGCGAGCGGGTCGGTCGATTTCGGGGAACGGTTGGCCGTCACCCTGGAGGGGAGTTTCGAGAACCTTCCCGTGGACGCCTTGCGACGTTACTGGCCCAACGATTTCCTGAGCAGGTCCAGGAGCTGGGTCACGGCCAGATTTAGCGGCGGGAAGATCGCGCGAGGCGACGTGCGTCTGGTGGTTTCGCCGGAAACGCGGGTCGGGCGTGGCCTGCGGGAAGACGCCCTCGATCTGGCGCTGGACTTCGAGGGGGTTTCGGCGCGGTATCTGGCCGGGATGCCGCGGCTTGTCGATGCGCGTGGATCCATGCGCATGACGGGGAGCTCGATCGCGTTGACCGTCGAGAGCGGACGGGTGGGGGAAGTCGCGATTTCCGAGGGCGACGTGCGAGTCGACGGGTTGAGCGTTCGAGAAAAGACAGCCCGCGTCGAATTCGTGGGGAGCGGCGAGGTGTCCGACGCTCTGGAGGTTCTCGCGCGCGCTCCTTTCCGGTTCTTCGATTCCGACCGGATCCGGCCCGAAACCGTGTCCGGCTCCGGCGCCGCGAGGGTTCGGCTCGAACTACCGTTGAAGGCCGGACTCCGGGGCCACGAGGTGGAATACGTCGCGGTGGCGAACCTGCGAGGTTTGGGCGTGCCGTCTCTCGTCGGCGACCGCGCGCTGAGCGACGGCGACATGCGGGTTCGGCTCGACGCGAGCGGGATCGATGCGTCGGGGACGGCATCGATCGACGGCGCGCCGTTCGATTTCGAGTGGCGGCGGGCCTTTCGGCCGGCGGGTTCGGCGACCGGTTCGCTGTCGCTCACGGCAAGTCTGGACGATGGCCATCGGCAGGCGCTGGGACTGCCGTCGCTTCCTCGCGTGGCCGGCGTGACGCCGGTCGACGCCCGGATCCGTACCGAAGGGCGAAGAATCGTGGGTGTCGACATGGCCGCCGATCTGACGTCCGCGCGGCTCGATGTTCCGGAACTCATGTGGAGCAAGTCCGCGGGCGAGGGCGCGACCCTGCGGATGGGCGCCGCGCCGTCGGACGAGGGCGGTGGATGGGCGGCGTCGTTCGAGTTCTCCGGACCGGGCCTCAAGGCTGTCGGACAGGGCGAACTGGATGCCGACAACGAAATGCGGCGCCTGGACCTCTCGCTGCTCGAGGTGGGGGAGACCAGCGTGTCCGTTTCGGTCAGGCCCCGCGAGCCCGAGGGTTTCGTCGTCGCCGTCGAAGGCCGCCGTTTCGACATGAGGCCCTATGTCGCGGGCCTCCTCGGCGCAGGGAACTCCCGGCCGATTCCGCCCCTGGTGCTGTCGGTGCGTGTCGGGGAGATCCTGATCGACGACCGGCGTGGTCTCACCGACGTGAACGGCAGGGCCGTTCACTCCGGCGCATCCTGGCGGGAAATCGAGGCCGGAGGAGTCTTGACCGGCGGGGCGTCCGTGCGGGTATCCCTTGGCGACCGGTCCGGCGGCCTGCGTCTGGCCGTCGACTCGGACGACGCGGGCGCGCTCGCGAAGTCGCTGGGGGTCTCCGACGCCGTCGTCGGGGGGCGTCTCGAGTTGACGGCGACCATCGACGAAACGCTGCCGTCTCGCCCGCTTTCGGGCGAGATCGGCATATATGGGTTCAAGATCGAGAACATGCCCGTGTTCGCGCGACTGCTCACGGTCGCTTCGTTGACGGGGATAGCGAACCTTTTCGACGGCGAGGGGATTTCGTTCGCCCGTTTCGAAGCGCCCTTCGACTTTCGGAACGGCCGACTGGAGATCGGAGAGGCGCACGCCGTCGGCCCGGCGCTCGGCGTTACCCTGGAGGGAACGCTGGACCGTGAACGCGACCGGGTCGCGCTGCGGGGAACCCTGGCTCCCTCTTACACCCTGAACTCGCTGCTCGGGAACATCCCGTTTCTGGGAGGGCTCTTCGTGGGAAGGGAAGGGGAGGGCGTCTTCGCGATCACCTACGCCATCGACGGCCCGACCGGAGAACCGGAAGTCACGGTCAATCCGTTGTCGGCTCTGGCGCCCGGGTTCCTGCGGTTGTTCGTGTCGGGCGATTGGGAGGGGGGTGCGGACGGTGCGCCGCAGGAGGATTCGCCGCGGAGCGAATAGACGCGGTTTCCGCTCCCGGACCGGTGCCGGCCGCCTGGGACGGTCTGACGCGCGCGTGCCGTTTCCTTCCGGCCGACAGCTTGATCGAACCTTCGGATCCCAGGTGTTCCAACGTGACCGGTTGGGCCTCGTCTCCGACGACGATGTCGTTGATGCGTCCGCCGCCCCCCCTGATAAGGCGGCGCGCTTCGCCGCGGCTCGAACAGAGGCCCGTGCGATGAAACAGCTCGAATGCCGCCACGCCATCGCTCAGTTCGGCGCGCGGCACGTCGATTCCCGGCAGGTTCCCGCTCGATCCGCCGCCTTCGAACGTATCGCGGGCCGTTTCCGCGGCCGTCCGCGACGCCTCCGGACCGTGGCAAAGACCGGTGGCCTCGTTCGCGAGGATCTTTTTCGCCTCGTTGATTTCCTCGTCCCGAAGGGATTCGAGGCGCCCGATCTCGTCGAGCGGCAGTTCGGTGAACAGGCGCAGGAACCTGCCGACGTCCGCGTCGTCGGCGTTCCGCCAGAACTGCCAGTAGTCGTAGGCGGAGAGCATGTCCCCGTTCAGCCACACGGCACCGCCCGCCGTCTTCCCCATCTTTTCTCCGGACGACGTGGTCAGCAGCGGGGAGGTCAGACCGTAAAGCGTTCGGTCGTCCACGCGACGGCCGAGCTCCACGCCGTTGACGATGTTGCCCCACTGATCCGAGCCGCCGATCTGCAAGACGCAGCCATGGCGCCGGGCGAGTTCCAGAAAATCGTAAGCCTGCAACACCATGTAGTTGAATTCGAGGAAGCTGAGCGTCCGCTCCCTGTCGAGGCGCCGTTTCACGCTCTCCATGGCGAGCATACGGTTCACGGAGAAGTGGGAACCGAACTCCCGCAGGAACGGGATGTACTCGAGGACGTCCAGCCAATCGGCGTTGTCGACCATCAGGGCGTCCGTGGGACCGTCCCCGAGCTCGAGGAATCTCGCGAACGTCCGTTCGATACCCGCCTTGTTGGCGGCGATCTCCGCCTCGGAGAGGATTTGCCTTCCTTCCTCCTTGCCCGAGGGGTCGCCGACTTTCGTGGTCCCGCCGCCCATGAGCACGATGGGCCGATGTCCGGCGCGTTGAAGGCGCCGGAGCATCATGATTCCCACGAGATTTCCGACGTGCAGGCTGGGCGCGGTGCAGTCGAACCCTTCGTACGCGGTCAACGTTCCCCCGGACGCCAGTCGGTCGAGGCCGTCCATGTCCGTGCACTGGTGGACATAGCCGCGTGCCGTCAGCACGCGCAGGAGCTCGGACTTCGGTTGTGGCATCGTCGGCAGCCGGGGACTCGTTATCATGCCTTCCCGCCCGTCGGCTCCGCCGTTCGTGGCGGCAAGCGCACGAAAACGCGAAAGGGATACGGGCTTGGCGGCGTCCGGCCATGTAACACGAACCCCGGACCGCGACAACACGCGCCGCGCGGGTCCCGGTCCCGGTAGGGAGATCCGTTCGATGAGCGATCGTTCGTTTCCGACGATGACCGCGCTCGGTTTGATGAGTGGGACCTCGCGGGACGGGATCGATGCCGCGATCGTGCGAACGGACGGCATATCCGTGTTCGGGCGCGGTCCGTCTTCGACGACGCCTTACGACGAGGAGTTCCGGAAACGGTTGGCCGACGCGGTCGGCGGCGAGGGAAAGACCTCCGACGTGGAGTGCGAGTTGACGGAGAGACATGCTTCTGTCGTTCGTTGTTTACTAGAGAAAAACTCTATAAGATATTCGGAAGTAGATTTTATCGGATTTCATGGACACACGATTCTTCATGCGCCGGAGGCGCGCCTGACAAGCCGGATCGGCGACGGCGAACTGCTGGCGAGGATGACCGGCGTTCCGGTGGTCGACGATTTCCGCGCCGCCGACGTCGGGGCGGGCGGGCAGGGTGCGCCGCTCGCCCCCGCCTATCATTGGGCTCTCGCGCGGGAGCTTCCGAAACCGTTGGCGATCCTCAACCTGGGCGGCGTGGCGAACGTGACCTGGATCGGCGAGGAACCGGCCGGCTCTCGAACGTCCGGCGCGACGGGTCCGGCCGTCGCGGAAATCCGGGCGTTCGACACCGGACCGGGAAACGCCCTGCTCGACGACTGGGTCGGGTCGCGGACGGGCGCGCCGTTCGACCGGAACGGCGCGCTCGCGTCCAGAGGCCGGGTCGACGCGCCGGCCCTGGAGAAGCTCATGAGCCATCCGTATTTCTCGCTCCCGCCGCCGAAATCTCTCGACCGCGACGCGTTCTCGCTCGCGGCGGTGGACGGACTCTCGCCGGAGGACGGCGCGGCGACGCTGACGGCGTTCACGGCCGAGGCCGTTCGGGCGGCGCTCGAACGTCTTCCCGAGGCGCCGCCGCGTTGGCTGGTCGCCGGCGGCGGGCGGCGCAACGGGGCGCTGATGAACGAACTGGCGGCCCGGATCGGCGTTCCGGTCGAGCCGGTGGAGGCGACGGGATGGGACGGCGCCGTTCTGGAGGCGGAAGCGTTCGCGTACCTCGCCGTCCGGACCGTCCGGGAATTGCCTTCGAGCTGGCCCGAGACGACGGGTGTCCCGCGTCCTTGCGTGGGCGGAGTCGTCCACCGCCCCGCGTGACCGGGAACGCCGGGGGATTTCCGTTCGACCGGGCTCAGGCGACGGCCGTCGTCAGGTACCGTTCGATCCGGGTATCGAGATCGGGCAGCTTCTCTTCGAAGAAGTGGTTGGCGCCGACGATGGTCTCGTAGGTGATCCCGATGCCGCGCTGGTTCTGGAGCTTGACTGCCAGCTTCTCGACCTCTTCGGTCGGCACGATGTCGTCGTCGGCGCCGTGAACGATCAGTCCCGATGCCGGGCACGGAGCGAGAAAGCTGAAGTCCAGCACGTTGGCGGGCGGCGCGATCGAAATGAAGCTGTCGATTTCGGGCCGGCGCATGAGCAGTTGCATGGAGATCCAGGCGCCGAACGAGAAGCCCGCGACCCAGCACGCGGAGGCGTTCGGGTTGGAGGCCTGAAGCCAGTCGAGCGCCGAGGCGGCGTCGGACAGCTCGCCCTGGCCGTTGTCGAACGTGCCCTGGCTCTTCCCGACGCCCCGGAAGTTGAACCTGAGTGCCGAGAACCCCTTGCGCACGAACGCGTGAAACAAGTTGTACACGATCTTGTTGTTCATGGTCCCGCCGAATTGGGGATGCGGGTGAAGGATCAGCGCGACGGGTGACCGGTCGACGTTCGGTTGAGGGTGGTAGCGGCCTTCGAGCCGGCCATCGGGACCGGCGATGTTGACTTCGGGCATTCGTCCTCCAAGCGCGGCGCGGCGGTCGCGGTCTCGTTCCGGCGCCCCCGTCGCGGACATGCGCGAAGCGGATACGGCATATCGCGCGGTGGCCGGGGGTGACGTTCCGAACCGGTTCGAATCGTTGACTGGCATGTACGGCCGACCTATATCGAAAGAAGTCGGGTGCCGAATGCCTTTCGACGACCTGTCGTGGACCCGATTCGAAGGTGTGCCGACGCTCTTGATATTACAGTGGGGAAGCCAATGTTCAATACCATTGGCGCGGATGTCCGGGCGATTTTCGAACGCGACCCGGCGGTGCGATCCAGGATCGAGGTCGTCCTCTGCTATCCGGGATTCCACGCCGTCCTGTTCTATCGCGTCGCGCACGCGCTCTGGTCGCGCGACTGGAAGCTGCCGGGCCGGCTCGTCTCTCACCTGGGCCGGTTCCTCACCGGGATCGAGATCCACCCGGGCGCGCGTATCGGCCGAGGCTTCTTCATCGACCACGGGATGGGCGTCGTCGTCGGTGAGACCTCGGTCATCGGCGACAACGTGACGCTCTATCACGACGTGACGTTGGGCGGCATCGCTCCCGCGGTCGACAGTCGATCCCAGGTGAACGAGAAGCGGCACCCGACTCTGGACGACGGCGCGATCGTCGGGTCGGGCGCTCAGGTCCTCGGTCCGATCGTCGTCGGCGCCAACGCCCGGATCGGCGCGAATTCCGTTGTCCTCAAGGACGTAGCGCCCGGCAGGACGGTCGTCGGCATTCCCGCGCGCCCGGCGGGCGCGGCCGCGAAGCGTGAAGCCGGGCAGCGCTTCGATCCCTACGGCACGCCTGTCGACGAGGACGCGGATCCGATCGCCCGGAGGATCGACGCCTTGCTGGACAAGGTTCAGTCCCTCGGCCTGCGCGTGGCGGAGCTGGAGGAACGGTTGGCCGATCGGGATGGCGTCATGTCATGGCGGCCCGACTCCGACGACGCCGGGGACGCCGCCTCCGGGGATGTGCCCGACTGAACACGACCGGGCGGCCGCCGTCCGGGAAACGGCGGGCGGCGGGGACCGGCCGGGGAAACGGTTCCCGAGCGGGCGTCCGCGGCGATGACCGGGCGGTATCACGCGTATCTCGACTACAACGCCACCGCGCCGGTTCGGCCGGAGGTGGCGCGAGCTGTCGCTTCGGCTCTCGAGGCGGGCGGGAACCCGTCGTCGGTGCATGGGCCCGGCCGCGAGGCCAGGGCCAGGGTCGAGGCCGCGCGCGAGGCGGTGGCCCGCCTCGTCGGCGCGTCCCCGCGCTCCGTCGTCTTCACCAGCGGCGGCACCGAGGCGAACAACATGGCGTTGCGCGGCGCGGCGGCGCGGGGACGGCGTCTCGTGGCGTCCGCCATCGAGCACGATTCGGTGCTGGCCGCCGTCCCGTCCGGGGCGCCGGCGGGATCGTCGATACCCGTCGGTCGCGACGGGGCGGTCGACGTCGCGGCGCTCGACCGCGAGTTGCGGCGGTTGCCCGCGGGCGCGCTCGTCTCCGTGATGGTCGCGAACAACGAGACCGGCGTGATTCAGCCGGTCGCCGACGTGGTCGAGGTGGCGAGGGCGCGCGGCGCCACGGTGCATTGCGACGGCGTGCAGGGGCCGGGAAAGATCGCCGTGGACTTCGACCGGCTCGGCGTCGACCTGATGTCCTTGTCGGCGCACAAGTTCGGCGGTCCCCAGGGTGTCGGGGCGCTCGTGGCGCGGGACGGCGCCGAGGCGCTCGAGGCGATGCTTCTCGGCGGTGGACAGGAGCGTGGACGGCGGGCCGGCACCGAGAACGTCCCCGGGATCGCGGGGTTCGGCGCGGCCGCCGAAAGCGCGCTGGCGGACACGGAAACGCCGGGCCGTGTCGAGGGGTTGCGCGACGGACTGGAAGACCGGATCCGTTCGATCGCCGGCGACGGGGTCGTTATCGGATCCGCCGCGGCGCGCCTTCCCAACACGTCGTGCATCGCCATGCCCGGCGTGTCGGCGGAGACGCAGGTCATGGCCCTCGATCTCGATGGCGTCGGCGTGAGCGCCGGGTCGGCCTGTTCCTCGGGCAAGGTGACGCGCTCCCACGTCCTTGCCGCCATGGGACTGCCGGAAGACCGGGCCGGCTCCGCGATCCGGGTCAGTCTCGGCTGGGCCTCCCGGTCCGCGGACGTGGACCGGTTCGTCGAGGTCTGGGAGAAGCTGTACCGGCGGCTCGGAAGCCGCGATGCCGCCCGGCGGCGGGGCTGTCAGGACGGCTCGACCGGCGGCGGAGTCTCGTACCGGCCAGTGTAGGACGTGTGGCTGACGATTCCCGTGTCCGGCCGCCACAGGTGGAGGTGGCAGGCCGGGGGTTCCATGACGATCCGCTGTTTGGCGCCTTCGAGCATGTTCAACCCCATCTGATGGGCGGTGCTCGGCGCCACGCTGAGGACGGCACCATGCCAGCGCGCGGTGACGGGGCGGTGCAGGTGGCCGCAGACGATCCTCTCGATGTTCGGGTGCCTCTCCACGATGGCCCCCATTTCGGGGGCGCCGGCGCCGAAACCGTGCCGGTCCATGCCGCTGATCCCGCTCTTCATGGGTGGGTGGTGCATGAATATCAGCGTCGGCCTGTCGGGGTCCTCCGCCAGGCGATCCGACAGCCATCGGAGTCGTTCCTCGCACAGCTCTCCGCCGATCTTCCCCGGGATCACGGTGTCCAGGGCGATCAGACGCACCGGCCAGTCGTCGATCGCGTAGTGCAGGAACCGGCCGCCGGGCAGATATCCCCGGTCCGCGAAAGCCTCGGACATGGCCTCGCGGTCGTCGTGGTTGCCGGGGATGGCATAGACGGGTGCGTCGATGGGCGCCAGGATCTCGCGCAGACGCTCGTATTCCTCCGGCAATCCCCGGTCGACGAGATCGCCCGTCGCCAGAACGACGTCCGGCGACGGTTCGAGAGACGCGAGGTGCGCGACCGCCGTCTCCAGGAACGCCGCCGTGCGGAACGTCTCGTCCATGCGCCCGCCCGGGAGCCCGATATGGAAGTCCGTTATCTGCGCGACGATCATCGTGGAGTTGCCGGCCGGTCTATGGAGGCGTGGAACGCCGACCCGTCCGGACGCCTACGCGAACGCCTTGAACGCGATGATGGTGAAGGTGTCCTTGACGCCCGAAAGGCGTTGGACGTTCTCGGTGACGAAATGCCCGATGTCGGCGTCCTCGTCCAGATAGCACTTCATCAGGAGATCGTACTGGCCCGAGGTCGAGTGCACTTCCGAGACCTGGGCCATGTCGGCGGCCTGTTCGGCGACCCGGTAGGCCTCCCCGAGCTCGCACTTGACCATGACGAATATGGTCCGCACGGCGCGGCCCCTGCCTCAGTCGTCGCGGGACCGCGATGGGCGCGCCAGGAACGCCGGCACGTCGTCGGTGACGCCGAATTTCAGATCCGCTCCGGCGGCGGTCGCCTCGCCGTCGCGGCGCGTCCTCTTTCGTTCGCGCGTCTTTGCCGAGGGACGCTTCCCGTTCGCGTCCCGCGTCCGGGTCCCGGCCTTCGATCCCGGTTGCGCGTCCGCCGCCGGGCCGTCCCCGGCTGTCGGGGATTGGCCGTTCCGACCGTTCGCCTTTCTCCGGCGGCCGCGCCGCCCCGGGGAACGCCCGCGGTCGGTCCCCGAGCGTTCGGACTCGTTCCCGGTCCCCGGGTTCTCGATCTCGGGGAGGTCGGCGACCCGGATGGAGGAACCGATGAGGCGTTCGATAGCGGTCACCAGCTTGTCGTCGTCGGGAGTCGCGATCGTGATGGCGATGCCGGACAGGCCCGCCCGCGCCGTTCGGCCGATGCGATGAATGTAGTCCTCGGCGTTGAAGGGAACGTCGAAGTTCAGGACGAACGGAAGGCTCGTGATGTCGAGCCCCCGGGCCGCCACGTCGCTGGCCACCAGCAGGCTTACGTCGCCGTTGCGGAAACCCTCGAGCGTCTCCATCCGTATCGACTGCCGCATATCGCCGTGGAGCGCCTTGGCGTTGAACCCGTGCCTGTCCAGCGACCGCGCCACGATGTCGACGTCGCGCTTGCGGTTGCAGAAGATCAACGCCGATCCGACCTCCTCGCGGCGGAGGATCCGGCGCAGCGCCTCGCGCTTGTCTTCCGGGCGGACCACGACCAGCCGTTGATCGACGTTTTCGGCGGGCGACGCCGGCGGGTCGACGGCCACCTCCTCGGGATCGGTGAGGAACCGCCCCGAGATGCGCCGGATTTCGGGCATGATGGTCGCGGAGAAGAACAGGGTCTGCCGCGACGGCGGCAACAGCTTCACGATACGTTCGACATCGGGGATGAACCCCATGTCGAGCATTCGGTCCGCTTCGTCGATGACCAGAATTCCGACATCGCTGAGCAACAGTTTTCCACGCTCGAAGTGGTCGAGCAGGCGTCCTGGCGTGGCGATGACGACATCGACGCCCCGATCGATCTTCCTGTCCTGTTCGTCGAACGAGACGCCGCCGATCAGCAGCGCCGTCGAGAGCTTTCGATACTTGCCGTAGACCGCGAAGTTCTCGGCGACCTGATCGGCCAGCTCCCGCGTCGGTTCGAGGATCAGCGCGCGCGGCATCCGGGCCCGGGCACGGCCCGTGGCCAGCATGTCGATCATCGGCAAGGTAAAGGAGGCCGTCTTGCCCGTGCCGGTCCGCGCGCACCCCATGAGGTCGCGACCCCGCGTCACGAATGGTATCGCTTGTTCCTGGATCGGTGTCGGGGACTGATACCCCGCTTCGGCGACCGCTTTGAGGACTTCGGGACTTAGACCAAGATCGGAGAAATTCATACGTTACCAAGTATCGCGGCGTATCGACATGACCGCCGGGGCGACCGTCTGGTCGCGGGATGATGGGCGCAATACTCCACGCGGCCTCGGATGTCAACCACCCCGCGCGCGGCCCCTCGCTGGCCGGAGAGCGGGTATCCTGGTCCTCCATCGCCCGGTCGCGCGCTCAGCGACCGCCGCCGATGTCGTGTATATGGGGGTCGAGGCGCGCGGCGTCAAGTGTGGGTATGGGTGTGGGTATGGGTGTGAGCGCGGGTGTGTCCGATGAGCGTCCCCGTTCCGTTGCTGATCCTGCCGGGGCATCTCTGCGACCGTCGGCTGTTCGGTCATCAGACGCGCCATCTGTCCGACGTCGCCGATATCGTCGTCGCGGACCTGTACGGCGCCGACAACGTGCGCGAGCTGGCGGCGACCGCCGTGGCGTCGATGCCGCGCGAGTTCGCGATCCTGGCGAACTCGATGGGCGGCGCCGTCGCGTTCGAGGCGATGCGCCGGGTTCCCGAGCGCGTCGTCGGTCTCACCTTCGTCGGCAGCACGGCGCGCCCCGAATGGCCGTCCCAGAACGCGCGCCGCCGGCCGGTGGCGGAGCTCGCGGCGCGCGGCGACTTCGAGGCCATCGCCAGGATGTACGCGCCGGTGTTCTTCCATCCGGAGCGGACCGGGGGTGGCGCCCATGTCCGCGCGCTCCGCCTGATGATCGAGGAGGCCGGCTACGCGGGCCTGCGGAACCAGCAGAAGGCGTTCGCGAACCGCCCCGACAGCAGGCCGATCCTCCCGGACATCGCGTGCCCGACGTTCGTGCTTTGCGGTCGCGACGATCTCGTCACGCCGCTGGAGATGTCGGAGGAGATCGCCGACGGGATTCCCGGCGCCGAACTGGCCGTCCTCGACGCCTGCGGTCATGTTCCGATGCTCGAATGGCCGGAGAAGACGACCGGCCTGCTGCGCCGATGGCTCGACTCGCTGCGGGGTTGATTGCCGGCCGAACCGGAAACCCTATCCTCGAACGTGCGAGAGCCGAAACGCGACGGGTGACCGGGTCACGCGGGCGCGCCGGCGGTTCCGGTTCCGGGCTTCGACCGGCCGGGGTCGTCGTAGCTGAGAATCCACGGATCCAGAAACGATCTCGCTCGAAGGTAGAGGTCTTGCGCCCTGTCGGTCATCAGCCCGGCCAGAACGAACAGCGGCGCCAATGCCGTGACCGTCAGGAGAAAAGGGGATCTGGCGACCATGAGCTCGATCTGGACGAACATGGCTTGTTCGACGATCTCGCGCAGCTCCGTCCTGGCCTGTCCGTCAGGCATTTTCAGGATGTCCGTATAGAGGTTGGGACGCGGTCCGGGTCCGCAAACGACGATGAACGCCATCAAGTTCCACAGCTTCATGTCGTGCGCGCGCGCGATGCAGGCGTTCAACCACTCGCGAGTGCGTCGGTACAGAGGATTGTCGAAACCGATCCCTCCGTCCGCGGCGAACAGGAACAGGCGGTCCCTGAGCTCGAAACATCTTTGCCGTGACGTATCGACCCGGAAGGAGGACCAGGGACCGGCGAAGAACCATATCAGCACGGCCAGGGAGATCAGGATCTGGATGAAACCGACGAAGCCCTCAACGGTCGTCATCTGGATCGTCCTTCGGATTGGTTCGGCCGTCCGGGAGCAGGCCGCTGCCGGTGCGGTCGGGATCGAGCCGGGTTTCGAGCTCGCGAGCGTGATTCTGCATCTGGAACGACTTCGTGTGCTGATTCTCGTTGCAGGGATCGCCTTGACCTCGGGAACGGCGGCCGCTCAAGAGCGTTGGGGTTCTATCGTCTTTAGTAAGGAATCCGGCGGAGGTTATGCCTGGGGATTGGCCTGGAGCTTCGGTAGCCACTCTTCTGCCACAAGTCGGGCCATCGACGAATGTCGTAGCGGGGGCGAAAGCTATTGTGGAGAAATCGCTTGGTTCTACAACGCTTGCGGCGCACTTTCCATCGGCGATAACAATGGTTATGGCGTCGGTTGGGGCGATTCGATAGCTGAAGCCGAGAATCGGGCAATGACGGGATGTCAACGCGGCAATTCCAATTGCCGCATGGAAATTTCGAGGTGTTCGAGATAGCATCCGGCGGAGTAGTTGCCTGACACCTGCCGGCAGGCTCGCAGGTAGCATCCTTGGCGCCTTGCCGCAGAGGAAGCGCCGCAGAGCTTCGCTGGTTCGCCTTGCCGGTCTTCCGGATCGGCCATCGGGCGTGCTCCTTCCCGCTTTCGCGGGAATGACGGTCTGAAGAGGGTCGTCGAGGGGGCGCCTCGTGTCTTTCCTGCCCCGTCGACGCGACAACGGCCGCGCAGGCTGCGGTCGAGAAACGCCTCGATCTCGGCCGCCTTCGTGTTCATGATCCGGTAGAGGCCGGCTTCGGGCGAAGCGGTTCCGAGACGGTATCGGTGTCGAGCAGATATCGCACGATTCACAACCGGACTTCGCGTCCCGGTATTCTGTCCCGCGCGCCTTCGAACAACTCGTCGGGGTCGAGGGCGAGTTCCGGGAGATCGAAGGTCCTTGCGAAATCCTGGTACGCCTCGTCGAATCCGCGTCGGCCTGCGGCGAGCCGCTCGAACATCCGGCGGCCGACGAGCACGGCCACAGGTTCGCCGCGCCGGGTCAACTCGACCGTTTTGCCGTGTTCCGCTTCGCGGATCAGTCTCGGCAGGTTGCGGCGCGCTTCCGCGATCGAATGCCTCTCGTCCATATCCCGGCCTTTCATGATCATGACTCTGTACATTATGGCAAGGCCCGTACGAAGGTCCAACCGACCGTATGAACGGAGCGGAGGGCGGAATCCCCCCGAGACCGCCTCGGGCCCGTTGTCCGGCTAAATATCCAGGTCCCGGACCTCGGCGGCCTTTTCCTGGATGAAGGCCAGCCTGAGCTCCGGCTTCCTGCCCATGAGGCTCTCGACCAGCCGGTCCGTTCCTTCGCCTTCGGGTTCCGGGACGGTGACGCGCAGCAGGGTGCGCTTGCCGGGCGCCATGGCGGTTTCCTTGAGCTGGGACGCCGGCATCTCGCCCAGACCCTTGAACCGGCTGATCTCGACCTTGCCCCGGCCGTCGAACTCGTCGGCCAGCAACTCGTCGCGGTGCGCGTCGTCCCGCGCGTACAGCGTCTTGCCGCCCTGGCTCAGGCGATAGAGGGGCGGCGCGGCCAGATAGAGATGGCCGTTGTCGAGCAGGGCGGGCATTTCCCGGTAGAAGAACGTCATCAGGAGCGACGCGATGTGGGCGCCGTCCACGTCCGCGTCCGTCATGATGATGACCTTGTCGTAACGGAGCTTGTCTTCCCGGTACCCCTCGCGCGCGCCGCAGCCGAGTGCGACCATGAGGTCCGACAGTTCCCGGTTGGCGCGCAGCTTGTCCCGTCCCGCGCTGGCGACGTTGAGGATCTTGCCCCTCATGGGCAGGACCGCCTGGGTCACGCGGTCCCGCGCCTGCTTCGCCGAGCCGCCGGCCGAGTCCCCCTCGACGATGAACAGCTCCGTGCCGTCCTTCTGGCTCCGCGTGCAATCGGTGAGGTTCCCGGGAAGCCGTCCGCGCCGGCCCGCCGTCTTGCGGGCAAGGTCCCGGTCCCGCCGCCGCCGGAGCCGTTCCTCGGCGCGCTCCACGACGAAGTCGAGCAACAGCCTCGCGCTCTCGGGCGCGCCGGAGAGCCAGTGGTCCAGATGGTCCCGGACCGCCGACTCGACCAGTTTCTGGGCCTCGGGGCTGGCCAGCTTCTGCTTGGTCTGCCCGTGGAACTGCGGTTCGGCGATGAACACCGAGAGGACGCCGGCCATGGAGCCGACGACATCGTCCGCCGTGACCTGAGCCGCGCGACGATTGTTCAGGCGCTCGCCGTATTCCCGCAGCGCCTTGGACAGGGCGGCCCTCAATCCCGCCTCGTGGGCGCCGCCCTCGGGCGTCGGGACCGTGTTGCAGTAGGAGCTCAGGAAGGGATCGCCGGCGGCGAGCCAGGCGATGGCCCACTCGACCCGGCCTCCCCGGGCGTCCATGGCGACCCGGCCGGCGAACGGCGTGTCGGCGACCGTTTCCGCCCCCTCGGTCATCGCGGCGAGGTAGTCGACGATGCCACCCGGAAAGTGGAGCTTTTCCTCGGCGGGGGTCTCGTCCTTCCCCTTCAGCAGCGTTTCGTCGCAGGACCAGTCGATCTCGATGCCGCCGTACACGAAGGCCTTGGAACGGGCCATACGGTAGAGCTTCGCGGGCTCCAGCGCCGACTTCCGGCCGAAGACTTCGGGATCCGGACGAAAGGCGACCCTCGTGCCCCGCCGGTTGCCGCACCGGCCGCGGTCCTCGAGCCGCGATTCGGGCTTCCCCCGGGAATAGCGTTGCGACCAGAGCCGCCTGTTCCGCGCCACCTCGATTTCGAACCGGTCCGACAGCGCGTTGACGACCGACACGCCGACGCCGTGCAGCCCGCCCGCCGTGTGGTATACCTTGTCGCTGAACTTGCCGCCCGAATGCAGCGTCGTGAGGATGACCTCCAGGGCCGACTTGCCCTTGAATTTGGGGTGGGGGTCGACCGGGATGCCGCGGCCGTCGTCTTCGACCGTGAGGGTCCCGTCCGGCCCCAGGTTTATCGAGATGCGGCTGGCGTGGCCCGCCACCGCTTCGTCCATGGCGTTGTCGATGACCTCGGCCGCCAGATGGTGCAGGCCGGCCTCGTCGGTTCCTCCGATGTACATGCCGGGTCGCCGGCGCACGGGGTCGAGACCCTCCAGAACCTCTATGTCCTTGGCGGAGTATCCGGCGTCCCCTCGTTTCCCGGGCTTCGGGCGTTCGCCGCCGTTCTCGAACAGGTCGTTCATCGCCATGGACATCCGGCGCGCCTCCGCGGCGGCTTGGTGGGTGGTCGCGACGACGCACTATACAGTATGGTTTGTCTCGGCAACAACGACATCTGGGCCGAGTCCAGAGCAGTCGCTTTCCCGCTTGTCCGCAAGACTCGTCCAGCGACGGGAGCGCCGCAGGGTCCGTCGATACTCCTCCCCCTGTCAGGAGAGGAGCGGTAACCCGGACATCGGGAGGTGTATGCAAGGAACAGGAACGGGACAGGGGGTCCCGTCGGCGAGAGCGTGTCGCCATCGGGCCGCGGGCCGGTCGCGGCCGGCCGATCCCGGACGGGCGGAAGGGGCCGGTACCCGAACCGGCCCCTTCCTCATCCAGGTTGCGAGATATCTCTCGTCAAACGCTGTAATACATCGAGAACTCGATGGGGTGGGTCGTCTGCTCGAAGGCGTAAACCTCGTCCCATTTGAGCTCCGTGTAGCCGTCGATGATGTCGTCGGTGAAAACGTCGCCCTTCTTGAGGAAGTCGCGGTCGGCGTCGAGAGATTCGAGCGCCTGGCGCAACGAGCCGCATACCGTGGGAACGTCCTCCAGCTCCTCCGGCGGCAGATCGTACAGGTTCTTGTCCATCGGGTCGCCCGGGTGGATCCTGTTCTCGATCCCGTCGAGGCCCGCCATCAACATGGCCGCGAAGGTGAGATAGGGGTTCGCGGCGGGGTCGGGGAAGCGGACCTCGACGCGCTTCCCTCCGGGGCTGGACGCATAGGGAATACGGCAGGACGCCGAGCGGTTCCGCGCCGAATAGGCCAGCAGCACCGGCGCCTCGAAACCCGGCACCAGCCGCTTATAGCTGTTGGTGGTCGGGTTGGAGAAGGCGTTGATCGCGCGGGCGTGCCTCATGATGCCGCCGATGTAATAGAGCGCGTTTTCCGACAGGTCCGCGTATCCGGTGCCGGCGAAGATGTTGTCGTCGCCCCTCCAGATGGACTGGTGGGTGTGCATTCCCGAACCGTTGTCGTCCATGACGGGCTTGGGCATGAACGTCGCGGTTTTTCCGTACGAGTGCGCCACGTTGTGCACGACGTACTTGTAGATCTGCATCATGTCGGCGGTGCGCACGAGGTCTCCGCCCCGGATGCCGAGCTCGTTCTGCGCCGGCGCGACTTCGTGGTGGTGCTTCTCGGTGTCGAGACCCATCTCGCGCATGATGGTGGTCATCTCGGCGCGCAGGTCGCCCATCGAGTCGACCGGCGGCACCGGGAAGTATCCGCCCTTGGCGGGGGGGCGGTGACCGGTGTTGCCGCCCTCGAACCGCCGGTCGCTGTTGTACGGGCCTTCTTCCTGGTCGATGGCGTAGGAGCATGCGTTCATGCCGACGTTGAAGCGCACGTCGTCGAACACGAAGAACTCCGCCTCGGGGCCGAACATGGCGCGGTCGCCGACCCCCGTGAAGCTGAGATGGGTCTCGGCCCGTTTGGCCAGCGACCGCGGGTCTCGAGAGTAGGCCTCGCCCGTCGTCGGCTCGATCACGTCGCAGAAGACGATCAGTGAATTCTGGGCGGCGAAGGGGTCCATCGTCGCGGTTCCCGGATCGGGCGCCAGCGTCATGTCGGACTGGCTGATGTCCTTCCAGCCGGCGATGGACGAGCCGTCGAACATGACCCCGTCCTCGAACATCTCTTCGTCGACCATGTTCACGTCCATGGCGAGGTGCTGCCATTTCCCCCGCGGGTCCGTGAAGCGCAGGTCTACGTACTTGACATCATTGTCCTCGATCGACTTGAGGACCGGATTGGCGTCGGACATGGTTTCCCTTCCTTGTTTCCTGTTGTGGTCGCCGCAACCCCGGGAAGAAGTCAGATGGCCGCGGTTCCCGTTTCTCCCGTTCGTATCCTGATGGCCTCCTCGACGGACGAGACGAATATCTTCCCGTCGCCGATCCGGCCCGTGTGGGCCGCCTGCCGTATGGCTTCCACCGCGCGCTCGATCATGTCGTCATCGAGCACGATCTCGATCTTCACCTTGGGCAGGAAATCCACCACGTACTCGGCGCCCCGGTAGAGCTCGGTGTGGCCCTTCTGGCGGCCGAATCCCTTGGCCTCCGTCACGGTTATCCCCTGTAACCCGATCTCGTGCAAGGCGTCTTTCACCTCGTCGAGCTTGAAAGGCTTGATGACGGCCTCGATCTTTTTCATGGTGCCGGTTCTCCTTCGCCGGACCGTGGCGGTTCAGCCCGGCATCCGATCAGCGCACCCAAACGCACCGGCCAAGGCGCGTCCCGAGACGTCCGCGACGCGGCGCCTCGATTCCGCGCGAAGGAACGGTTCCGGCCCGGGCCCTCAAAGATCCTTGAGGAAGTACAGCAGGCTGGCGGCAGCCAGCAGCCACATGGCGACGTGTATCTCGCCCGCCTTGCCGGTCAGCGCCTTGACCGCGACGTAGGCGGTGAAGCCGATGGCGATCCCGTTGGCGATGCTGAAGGTGAACGGCATCACCACCGCGGCCAGGATCGCCGGGCCGTAGTCGCTGATGTCCTCCCAGTCGAGGTCCTTGAGGTTGCGGGCGAAGAACGTCGCCACGAACACCAGCGCCGGCGCCGTCGCCCATCCGGGGATGGTCTTGGCGAGGGGAGCCAGGAACAGGCACAGCAGGAACAGCACCGCGCAGGTGACGGCCGTCAACCCGGTGCGCCCGCCTTCCTTGATGCCGGCGCCGCTCTCGATATAGCTCGTGGTGGTGCTGGTGCCGACGAGGCTGCCCACGGTGCTGGCGATCGAGTCGGAGAACACCGCGCGGCCGATACCCGCGACCTTGCCGTCCTCGTCCACCTTCCCCGCCATGTTGGCGACCGAGGTCAATGTTCCCGCGGTATCGAAAAAATCGACGAACAGGAACGTCAGCACGACGGTCACGAGGCCGAGCTCGAACACCCTGCCGATGTCGAGGGCGAGGAACGTCGGCGCCAGACTCGGCGGAGCCCAGTCGCCGCCGCCCCAGGTCGCATCGCCGGTGATCAGGCCGACGCCGGTAATGGCCAGGATGCCGATGACGATGGCGCCCGGAATCTTGCGCGCGTCGAGCACCATGATGACGATGAAACCAAGGCAGGCGAGGGCCGCGGTCGAGCTGGTCAGATCGCCGATCATCACCAGGGTGGCGGGGCTGTCGACCACGATGCCGGCGTTGCGCAGGCCGATGATCGCGAGAAAGAGGCCGATCCCGGCGCTGACCCCGAAGCGCAGGCTCCTCGGCACCGCCTCGATGATCCACTGCCGGAACCTGGTCGCGCTCAGGGCGATGAACAGGACGCCGGAGCAGAACACCGCGCCCAACGCGACCTGCCAGGCATGGCCCATGCCGATGACCACGCCGTAGGTGAAGAAGGCGTTGAGGCCCATGCCGGGCGCCAGCGCCACCGGCCAGTTGGCCCACAGGCCCATGATCCCGGTGCCGACTACCGCGGCGATGATGGTGGCGGTGAAGACGGCGCCGAAATCCATCCCCGCGTCCTGGAGGATCAACGGGTTGACGGCGATGATGTAGGCCATCGTCAGGAAGGTGGCGGCGCCGGCGACGATCTCCCGCCGTACCGTGGTTCCATTCTCCTGGAGCTTGAAGTACCGATCGATGAAGTTCACTGGGTGTCTTTCCCTGGATCGAGGATTGTCGGAGCGCGGCCTGAAGACTGACTCAAAACCTTCGTCTTTTCAACGTGCCGGGTGCCTGCGCCGCCGCCGGCCCGCCCATGCCCGGTCGCGGGAACGGGCGCTCGGAACCGTGTTTTTCTCAATCGGCGATGCACTCTGCCCAGGCTATCTCGGATTGATAGTGAAAACGTGCAAAGTGTGCAAGAGAAAAATTTCCTTAACGGTCAATTTTTTGTGATCCAGGTGAACAGTGGATCGGAAGCGCCGGGTTCCGGGAGCGCCATGCTCCCCTCCCTTGGGCTCCGACTCTATCATAATTGCGCGTGTTTTCCACCGTCGTCCCGACGCCGACGGCGGACATCGGCCGCCCGCCGCTGGCGGCGCGTCAGGTCTCCGGGGGCGGTCCGCCCGCGAGCGGCGGATCCTGGACGTCGCGCCGCCGCAACAGGCGCAGGCGCACCGGACTTCCTTCCGCGACCCGGAGTTGCCGTTGGCCCCACGAGTCCAGCGAGACCGAGTCCGTCGGCATCTCGCCGTCGGCGCGCACCCACCCCCGCAACGGGACGGGAACGTCGCCCAGCGCCTCCACCAGGTCGTCGTCGCGCAGGTCGCGTTCGGCCGCGGTCCGGGGATGGACGCGGAACATCCGATGCCGGCCGAGATCGCCGACGCACGACTCGTCCTCCCCGACGACGGCCAGCTCGCGCCAATCGGGCCGGGCGGCCGTCCGCAGGGTCTCGGTCGCCCCGGCGTCGAGGTCTCCCGCGTCCGACACGACGACGCCGTACACGTCGCGGGCCACCGCGACGGAGAGAAACCCGTCGGCGACGTCCGCGGCGACGAGCTCGGGTTCGCGCTCGCGCGGCGCCCCGTAACCGCCGCCGCCCGCCGTGTGAGCCACCACGACGTCGTCGCGGGACAGAGGGACGCCGCTCGCCTTGCCCGGCGTGGCGAGGGCGGCGATCTCGCCGTTCCCCGAGCGGATGGCGTAGGCGTTGGGCGCGCCGCTGGCGCCGCCGAGCACGCCGAACGGCGGCACGATGGCCCGGTCCGACACCAGCGAGAATGTCGCCCGCCGGCCCAGGGACCTGATCTCAAGTCGCAGGCCGAGCCCGCCGCGCCGACGCCCATGCCCGCACGAATCGGCGCGGATCTCCTCGCGCACGACCTCCAGCGGGAAATGCGTCTCGATGGCCTCGACGGGCAGGATCGGCTGGTTGTCGGCCCAGTCGACGGTTCCGAACACGGACGATCCGTCGTGTTCCGCGAAACCTCCGGAGCCGCCCACCGGAACCTCGTAAAAAACGTAGTTGCGCCCGGTGCGGTCGTCCACGCCTCCGATCAGGGTGTGGTTGGACGTCCCCTGCATGTCGCCCGCCATGCGCTCGGGCAACGCCGCCGCCAGCGCTGCCGCGGTCAGGGTGATCGTGCGGCGGCGGATTTCCGCGTGCGCGCCGCAGGGCACGGGCGGGGTGGCGTTGACGACGGTGCCGGGCGCGGCCGTGAAGGCGAGGGGCGCGAAGATGCCCTGATTGATCGGATCCTCGGGATCGAGGAAGGCCTTGAGCGCGATCACCGCGCCGGCGGCGCTGACGGCGAGGGAAGCGTTGACCACGCCGGCGACCTGTTCCGAGGAGCCGGAGAAGTCGATGCGCACGGTGTCGTTCTCGACGGTCAGCGCGAGACGGAGAAGCACGGGATCGAAGACGCCGTCGTGATAGAACTCGAGATAGTCCTCCGCGTGGTAGGTCCCGTCCGGAAGCGCGCGGATGCGCTCGCGCGTGCGGCTCTCGGTCCGCTCGACATCGCGGTCGACGCAGGCGACGACAGTCTCGAGGCGGTGACGGTCGAGGATTTCCCGGACGCGCCTTTCCGCCACGCGGCAGGTCGACAGCATGGCGCGGAAGTCGCCCTTTCGGTTCTCGGGCACCCGCATGTTGTTGAACAGGAGGTCCAGGGCGGCCCGATTGGGCACGCCCCGTTCATGGATCCTGATCGGCGGGATGCGCACGCCTTCCTGCAGGATCTCGGTCGCCAGGCCGGACATGCTGCCGGGCGCCATGCCGCCGACGTCATCCCAGTGGGAACGGTTGGCGGCGAAGAAGACCGCCGCGCCGTCCTCGAAGATCGGATAGAGCATGGTGACGTCGTTGAGATGCGTCCCGCCCCGGTAGGCGTCGTTCATCAGGAAGACGTCGCCGGGATGCACGTCGCCGTCGTAGGTCTCCAGGATCGCCTCGACGGTCCACGGCATGGGCACCACGTGGACCGGCAGGTCTTCCCGCGATTGAGCGACGAGGCGGCCCTCGCCGTCGAACAGCGCGCACGAGAAGTCCTTCATCTCGGTGATGGTCACGGAATAGGCGGCGCGGATCATGGTCGCGCGCATTTCGCGCACGACGGCGATCAGTCGTTCGGTGACGACCTCGACGGCGATGGGGTCGAGCTCGCTCATTTCCTTCCGACCTCCAGCCGCAGATTGCCTCGCGGGTCCACGCGCAGGACGTCGGAGGGCCAGACCACCGTGACGGATCCCGTCTCCCCGACGATCGCCGGCCCTCGAATCTCCGAACCCCGGGGCAGATGGCGCCGCGCATGGACGGGGCAGTCCACGGTGCGGCCGCGGAAACGGACGGAACGGGTCTCGCGGGGCGTCGCCGAACCCCCCGCCGGGGCTTCGCAACCGATGTCCAGCGGGTCGACCGGCAACGCCGCCGAGATCCGCGCGTTCACCAGCTCCACCGGCTCGTCGGCGTCCGAGTGGCCGAAGGCGGCCTCGTGGGCGGCGTGGAATTCCGCGGCGAGCGTCGCGGGGTCCGGCGAGTCGGTCGCGCACTTGAGGTTGAGCGTGGACGACTGCCCGACATAGCGCACGTCGACGGAGCGCTCGAATTCGAGATCCGCGACGGGCAGGCGGTCGGCTTCGAACTCGCCCACGCCGCCGGCCCGAAGCTCGGCATGGACGGCCGTCAGCTCCGACGCCTCCATGTCCGAGAGGCGGCGCACCATGGTTCGCACGAAGTCCCGCTTCAACGGCGAGAGCAGAAGCCCCAGCGCCGAGAGATTGCCCGGATGGGGCGGGATCAGGACCGAGGTCATCCCCAGCTCGCTGGCGAGCTCGGAGGCGAACATGGGCCCGGCGCCGCCGTAGGCGAGCAGCACGAAGTCGCGCGGGTCGTGGCCCCGGTATACCGACACCTCGCGGATCGTGCCCGCCATCTTCACCGTCGCCAGATGGACGATGCCTTCCGCCAGCGCCATGGTGTCCAGGCCCGGCAGGGAGGCTTTCAGCCGACCGATGGCGGCTTCCGCGAGACCGGGGTGGAGCGTGATCTCGCCCGACAGCGGGTCGCCGGCGTCGAGACGGTTGAGCAGAAGGTTCGCGTCGGTGACCGTGGGAGCCTCGCCGCCCAGTCCGTAGCAGGCCGGACCGGGCCGCGCGCCGGCGCTTTCGGGTCCGACCCGCAGCGTCTCGCCGGAGACACTGGCGATGCTGCCGCCGCCGGCCCCCACGGTAACGATGTCCACCTGTGGAATGCGCGTCGGATAGCCGGCGATGCGGCCTTCGGTCGTGTGCCGGATCTCCCCGCCCTCGATCAGGGCCACGTCCGTGCTGGTCCCGCCCATGTCGCAGGTGATGACGTTGGCCATGCCCGCGTCGCGGGCGATGGCGCGCGCGCCGGCCACGCCGCCGGCGGGCCCCGACAGGATGGTGGCCGCCGGGAGCCGGCGGGCGGCCCGCGCCGTCATGACTCCGCCGCTCGATTGCATGACCAGCATCGGACGGGCATGGCCCCCGTCCGACAGGCGGTCCTCGACCGAGCCCAGGTATCGGTCCATCGCCGGCGCCACCGCCGCGTTCAGCACCGTGGTGCTGAAGCGTTCGTATTCGCGGTACTCCGGGGCCACCGACGACGACGTCGAGATCGGGACGCCGCCGGCCATCTCGGCGAGCGTGTCTCGCGCGGCCTCTTCGTTCGCGGGGTTGGCGTAGGCGTGAAGGAAGCATACGGCCCAGGCGTCATAGGACGCCGGATCGCAAGACGCGAGCGCCGCGCGCAGGCCGTCGGCGTCGACCGCGCGGCCGATGGCGCCGTCCGCGTGAGTGCGCTCGGCGACCTCGAAACGGTCCGGGCGCGGGATCAACGGGGGCGGCTTCACGAGTTTGAGATCGTAGAGCTTCGTGCGCTCGCCGCGGCCGATCTCGATGATGTCGCGGAACCCCTCGGTGGTGAGCAGGGCGACGCGGCCTCCCTTGCCTTCGAGGATGGCGTTCGTCGCCACGGTGGTGCCGTGCAGCACGCGCTCGACCTTGCCCGGGTCGGCGCCGACCTTGGCCAGCGCGTTCATGAAGGCGACGGACTGGTTGCGCGGGTCCGAGGGGACCTTGGCGACCAGCGCGCGCCGTTCGGCGCGGTCGAACAGCACGACGTCGGTGAACGTGCCACCCACGTCCACGCCGACGGAAAACGAATTCCGGTCCATCGTCGCGTCGACTCCCCGCGGCGGCTCAGCCGGCGGCGGGCGCGGGCATGGGATCGAGCCGCCGCTCGACCCAGTCCGCGATCTCGATCAGCCGGGTTTCGTCGAAAGGCCGCCCCACGAGCTGCAGGCCCACGGGCAGGCCCTCGTCGCCGAGTCCGGCGGGAACCGTGAAGCAGGGCCATCCCAGCACCGTCCACGGTGTCTGGCACAGGCGGGGGCCGATGGTGCTCCGGTCCGGCGCGACCTCGGACGCGGACGGCAGGACGAAACCGTCGACGCCCTCGATCATGGCCTCGAGCCGATGCCGGACACGGCGGCGGAGGCGCTGGGCGCGCACGTAGGCCGTCGCCGGGACGGCCGATCCGATATCGAGTTGCGCCAGCAAGCCGGGCGCGTAGTGCGCTCGATGCCTGGCCATGTTGTCCGCCTGGGTCGCGGCGGCCTCGACGATCAGGATCGCGGTGTGCAGCGAGAGGAACAGTTCCAGCGGCACGGGCAGCCGCGCCCGACGGATCCCGGCGCCCGCCCTGGCGAGGCGGTCGACGGCGTCGGAGACGCGACTCGCGACGTCGCGGCTGGAAATCTCCAGGAAGTCCTCGAGCAGGAGCAGGCGCGGCGGGTGGTCCGCGGTCCCGGCGGGGAGCTCGAAGGCGCCCAGGCTCGCGGTGGCCCGGTCTCGCGGGTCGGGACCGGAGACCGCGGCGCCGAACAGCGCCGCGTCCGCGACGCTCCGTCCCATCGCGCCGATCATGTCGAAGGAATGGGAGCGGGGCAGAAGACCGTGGCGGCTCACGCGGCCGAAGGTCGGCGTGAAGCCGACGATTCCCATGTAGGCCGCGGGACGGATCACCGAGCCGCCGGTCTGGGTGCCGAGGGCGATGGGCGCCATGCGATCGGCGACGGCCACGGCCGACCCGCTCGACGAGCCGCTGGCCGTGCGCTCGAGGTTCCAGGGGTTGTGCGTCCGCGACGGGTCGCGGCCGGCGAACTGGGTGGTCTCGACCTTGCCCAGGATGATGGCGCCGGCGGCGCGGAGCCTGGCGACGCACGTCGCGTCATGGCCGGGGTTGAACGTCCGCAGCGGCGCGAAGCCGCCCGCGGTCGGCAGGCGTTCGGTGAGGATCAGGTCCTTGACGCCGACGGGGATGCCGCACAACGGACCCGCCGATTCATCCGCGTAGGCTCGTTCCGCGGACCGGGCGGCGTCGCGGGCGCCGTCCTTGTCCACGCGGACCCAGGCCCGGATCGTCGGTTCCCGGTCGTCGATGCGGGCGAGCAGGGCGTCGAGATAGTCGACGGGCGACAGCACGTCCGATCGCATTCGGTCGAGCGCCTCGGTCGCCGTGAGGTCGGGGAGGCCGGTCATGCGCCGCGCGCGGGGGGTCCCATGAAATCGGGGTCCTCGTCGTCGAGCGCCACGGGTTCGCCCAGCACCATTGCCAGTTGTTCGGCGGTGGCGTCGATTTCCGAAGCGAGTTCCGCCACCCGTTCCTCGCCGAGCCCGGCGAGAAGCGCGCGCCGCAGTTCGGCCGCTACGTCTTCGGGAGACATCCGTCGGTCACCTCGTGGCAGTGTCGGTCGGCGAGGGCGGCTACGACGCCAGCAGTTCCCGGAACCGGCGCATGGCCTCCCTGATGTTTTCGATGGAATTGGCGTAGGAGAAGCGGATGAACCCTTCGCCGTACTCCCCGAAGCTCGTGCCCGCGACGGCGGCGACGCCGGCTTCCTCGAGCAGCCGCGTTTGCAGGTTCCGGGAGGTGGCGCCGGTGCCGGCGGTGTTGGCGAAGGCGTAGAAGGCGCCGCCCGGCATGACGCAACGGACGCCGGGAATATCGTTGAGTTCGTCGACGATGACCCGACGACGCTCGTCGAAGGCCCGCATCATTTCGTCCACGGCGTCCTGGGGTCCGGTCAGCGCCTCGATGCCCGCGTACTGCGTGGCGGCATTGACGCAGGAATGGTCGTTGACGCAGAGCTTGACGGCATGGTCGATGAGCGGCTCGGGCCACAATGAATACCCGAGTCGCCAACCGGTCATGGCGTAGGTCTTGGACCAGCCGTCGAGCAGGATCAGGCGATCACGGATCTCCTCGTAACCGAGCAGGCTCGCGTGCGGCCGGTTGTCGTAGACCATGCGCGAGTAGATCTCGTCGGCCAGAACGCAGACGCGCGGATGGGCGGCGAGACCGTCGACCAGGGTGTCGAGGTCGTCCGCGGAGACGACCCCGCCCGTGGGATTGGCGGGGCTGTTGACGATGATCAGCCGCGTGTTCGGCGTGATGCGGTCGAGCACGTCGTTCGGATCGAACGAGAACCCCGTTTCCTCGTGAAGCGGGATCGGCACCGGGGTGGCGCCGGAAAACCGGATCGCCGATTCGTAGATGGGGAAGCCCGGATTCGGGTACATGATTTCCGCGCCGGCTTCGCCGAACATCAGGCACGAGAAGAACATCGTGGGCTTGCCGCCGGGAACGATCAGGATCCGGCCGGGATCCACGGACACGCCGCGCCGCCGCTCGATATCGGCGGCCACTGCCTCACGCAGCGCCGGGATACCGATCGCGGGAGTGTAGCCGTGGTGGCCGTCCACGAGGGCCCGCTTGCCCGCCGCGACGATGTTCGGCGGGGTCTTGAAGTCGGGCTGGCCGATTCCCAAGTTGACGATGTCGCGGCCCTCGCGCGCAAGCAGTTCGGCGCGAGCGAGAACCTCGAAGGCTGTCTCGGTGCCGAGATGGGCCATCCGGTCGGCGAGTGTCGGCGCCGCGCTCATGGCGCGGCACTATGCCACCGGGCCAGCGGTCCGGCAATCGCGGCGGGGCGGGGGAGGGCGTCTCCGGGACGGCGGGGCCGTGTCCTACGCCGCGCGCCGGCCGGCAATCGCCTCCCGTAGCCCTTCGAGCAGCCCCTCCAGCTTCGCCATGCGCTCCCGCAGGTCGGTCTGTCCCCGTTCGACGCGGTCGATGCGTTCATTGATCTGGTCGCTGCTCTGATCGATGCGCTCGTTGATCCGGTCGATGCGGTCGTCGATCCGGTCGATGCGAGTATCCAGACGGGCGCCCTGCCGGAGGATAAGGCTGGCCAAGGCCACGCCGACAGTACCGACAGTCGCGAGGATGGTGATCGTGGGGCCGTCCATGTGCCAAGCTTAAGGCGGTGGCGGCGGTAAGGGAAGAGGCCATCCCCGTTCGGGACATCCGAGAGAGCGGGGCCATGCTCCATGCCGGACCCGCGGCCTGGCGAGCGCCGCGGGCCGGTTCGCGGCCGGTTGCGATGCCCGTTTCTTTGCCGGTAAGGTTCCGGCCGATAGGGAGGAAAGACGAATGTCGAGGACCGTTCGCGGCTATGGTGCGACAACCGCCCGCTCGCGCGGCTGGTTGCGTTACATGTATCGCAAGGCGACCACGCCGGACAACTGGGACAAGGACGGCCAGCCGCATCCGCATTGGGACGGGGTCTCGGGCGAGCCCCGGCGTTCCTGGCACCGCTTCGATCTTCAGGACTCGGCGATGCCCGTCGCCGTCATGGCCGACGTCACGCCGGCGTGGCGCGAGGTCTACGGCGCTATCCTCGATGAGCTCGTCGCGCGCTTCACCGGGTACTGGGCGGCGAAGGACTGGCTCGACCAGATCGGCGACGACCCCCGGCGCGGGCAGTATCCGGAGGAGTGGTACGAGACGCTGATCCCGTCGACGCTTCGCGGCAAGTACGACGTGCCCGGCTGGACCGCCAACGGCGTCGAGCCCTGGGGTCTCCAGATGGATCCCATCGGCGCCGACGGCAATCTCTTCTTCCGCGGGTTCTTCCTCGTCAATCTGGGCCTGCATCTCTACGTCACCGGCGACGAGAAGTGGAACGAGCCGTTCGACGTGGTGCGCGACGGCGAGAACACGTTCGCGTGGACGCACTCCCGCATCGCGGATTTCCTGGCCCGTCAGTGGGCCGGCCGTCCCGAGGGCTGCCACTGCGAGAACACCAAGATATGGCCGTTGTGAATGTCCGCCGCGGGCCTCGGTCTGAGGCTCCACGACACCCTCTACGGCAGCGATTACAACCGCGTCTTCCAGAACTGGTGGGAGTACGCGAAGCGGCACTACGTCCCCATTCGCGGCGGCGAGGTCGTGGGCTCGATGACGATGTACTACGACCCGATTCTCGGCGTCCACATGCCGGGCGATCACGAACCTTTCCAGAAGTTCGGGATCGCGCAGTTGATCCAGGCCTCGCGGCCCGACGACGCGCGCGTTCTCGTGGAGGCCGCGCTCGACGGGCTCGGTTGGCGCGAGGGCGCCCCGATAACGACCCCCGGCGGTAACCCGCGCGAGGTGATCTACGGCATGATCTACGCCCGCGAGTACGGCGACGAGGGGCTCTACGGCAGGCTGAAGGCCTACGCCGAGGAGCACTTCGGGCCGACTTGGGACGACGCCACCGGCGAATTCCACTGGGGCTTCGGGCTGAACGAACCCCATCCGAGGGGGCAGTTCAACGCTATCGCCGCCCTGGCCGAGACCATGACCGAGGGTGCCTGGGGGCGCCTGTTCCGGGAACCCAATCTGCGCAAGTTCATCGAACCCACGGTGACGGGCGTGGACTTTCCCAAGGTATGCCTGTCCCAGGCGGTCTGCGACGTCGACCGCCGGCGCCTGATCGTCGCCACGGACGGGGGCGCTCCCGGCGCCGCGGGCGAACCCACCTCGTTCCGCGTTTCCGGCGTCCGCCCCGGCGATTGCGCCGTGACCGCCGACGGGGTCGCGTCGGACGACTGGCGCGCCGTCGACGATGGCATCGAGATATCGACCACGGTGGGCGAGCACACTTTCGTGGTGCAAACGCATTGATTCCCGGCGCGGTTCCGGGTTGACTGGCGCAGCCCGCGAATGGCGCACCCGCGTTCGCGCCGTTCGCGGGTGGGACCGATGATCGGGGAGGATCGCATGACCGTCGCCTACGGCGAATCGCCCTTGTTCACGTTTGCCCTGATCGCCGATTCGCACATGAATCCGGGTGACGAGAACTCCTCGCCGTTCGAGACCAACGCGATGGCGAACGGGCGTTCCCGCTACGCCATCGCGGAAATCAACCGGCTCAATCCCGACTTCGTCGTCCATATGGGCGACCTCGTGCATCCGGTGCCGGGCCACCCGACGTTCGGACGGGTCGCGGAAGATTTCAACAGGCTCTACGGGGGCGTCGAGGCGCCCCTGCGCATCACGCCGGGCAACCATGACTGCGGCGACAAGAAGATCTCCTGGATGCCGGCCGTACAGGTGAACGACGCCTTCCTGAAGACTTGCGAGGAGCTGTTCGGCCCGCACTACGGCTCCTTCGACCACAAGGGCATCCACTTCGTGCTGGTCAATTCGCCGGTCTTGAACTCCGGTCTCGACCTCGAGGCCGAGCAGCGGTCTTGGCTGGAGAGAGATCTGGCCGAGACCGCGCGCGACCGGATCTTCCTCTTCACGCACTATCCGCTATACGTCGCCGATCCGGACGAGGAGACCCACTACGACAACATCGACGAGCCGGCGCGGAGCTGGCTCCTGGACCTGATCGAGGAGCACCGGATCGAGGCGGTGTTCGCGGGCCATGTGCACAACTTCTTCTACAACCGCCGGGGGGCGACGGAACACTACGTCCTGCCGTCGGTCTCGTTCGTCCGCCAGGACTACGCGGAGTTCGCGCGCGCCCGGCCCGAGCCATCGGCGGAAGGCGGCCGCAACGACCTTCCCAAGCTCGGTTATTTCGCCGTCGAGGTCTACGAGAACGGCCACATCGCCCACAACGTCCGTACCCACGGCCGCGTTCTGGCCGAGGGCGAGAAGCTCCCGGAGACGCGTCCCGCCCTGCCGGCCGTCCACGCCCGCGACGACGCGCCGGCGTCGGTCGGCGTCCAGCTCCGCCATCCCTGGAGCGAGACGACGACGATTCCGCACAACTACGCGCTCGACGAATTCATGCGCAAGCGCGTCCGCAACGACTATCCGCTGCTGGCCCTGTGGGAGATGGGCGTGCGGAAGGTCCGGACGCCCGTGGGCGACCTGACCGACGCGGCGTCGTTGCGGCGGATGCGCGATCTCAAGGCCGTCGGCCACGAGTTCACCGTGTTCGCCTATGGCGCGCCGGGGCCGAAGACCATCGACGCGCTCGCCAGGTGCCGGGACGCCTACGACGCCCTCGAATTCATCGTGCCGGAAGACGAGGCGGAGCAAGCCGTCGCGGCCATCCGCGAGATCAGGACGAGGACGGACGCGCCGGTCTATCTGTCGGCGCTCCACTCGCTGGCGCGGTCGGCCCACGAGGGCGGCACCTTCAAACACATGATATCGAGTGGCTTTCCCATCGAGGAACGCGAACACGTGGCCCGGTTCGTGGACTCGGTCGGCGCCGCCGGGCTCATCGACGGCGTCGTGTTCCGGGTCGACCGCGGCGTGTCCGCTTGGTCGGGCATTGGCGAGGCGCGGGCGTTCGCGGCGGCCCATGGCAACCGGGCCATCGTCAACGTCCGCTTCGCGGCCGACGATATGCGGGGCGACCGGATGGACGACCTCGCGACGGCCTGCCGAGCCGCCGAGGCGACGGCCGCGGCGCTCGCGGCGGATCGCCTGACCGTGTTCCTGGACACCTTCGTCGATCAGGACCGCGGCTACTTCATGCGCAACGGCCTGATCGACCGCCTGTTCAACCCGCGCCTCGCCGCCCGCGCGGTCCGGCACGTCCATGGCGTCCTGAAGGTGGTCGGCGGTGAGATGACGGCGTTGGATGTCGCCGACGTCGCGGGCGGCCGGATGGCCATGCTGCGCGGGGCGGAGGAACGGCTCGGGCTGTTCCTGCTGTTGCCGGAGGGAGAGGGCGGCATGGACGTGGGCGCCGCGATCGGCCGGCGCGTCTGTCACGCGGACACCGGTGCCGGCAACTGGGTCGACCTCGATACCGGCGAAATCGTCTCGTGCCGCTGGCGCAAGGAGGGCGACCGCGCGGCGATGGAGCCGGCCGTGACCTGCGCCGTCCCCTCCATGCTGATCGCGCATCGCTAGGAGAGAGCCGGCGTGACCGCCGTCGCCGATGCCGATCTCCCGCCCGGGTTCGAGGCCTATTACCATCCCGGATCGTTCGGCGAGCTGGTCGGCCCGTACTATCACAAGGATCTGTCGGACGGCGGCTTCGTCCGCGCCTTTCGGGCGCTGGAGAAGCACATCAACCAGGTGGGGCTGGTCCAGGGCGGCATGTTGTGCACCTTCACCGATCAGTTGATCACCACGGCACTCATTCGGGCGGGCATCGAGGCGGTGACCGTGAACCTCAACATCGGCTTCACGAACCCGGTCAGGCTGGGCGACTGGGTCGAGGGGCGGTCGGAGATTACGCGCGAGGGTGGCAGGATCGTCTGGGCCCGCGGCTCGCTTACGTCGGGCGGAAAGACGATCCTCACCGCCCAGGGACTGTGGCAGAAGGTGAGCTTCGGCGAGGGTCTGACCGACCGCGCCGCGCACGCGGGTCGGCGGACGAAGGGGACCGGCGATGCGGCTTGAGGGCAAGACCGCGATCGTCACCGGGGCCGGCTCCGGGTTCGGGGCGGCGATGGCGGCCGAGTTCGCCCGGGAAGGCGCCCGCGTCGCGGTCGTCGATCTCGACGGCGCCGCCGGCCGGGCGGTGGTCGACGGCATCGGGAAGGCCGGCGGCGAGGCGATGTTCCACGAGGCGGACGTCACCGACGGCGACGGCGTGAGACGCATGTTCGGCGCCGTCATGGGCGCCTGGGGCGGCTTCGACGTGCTCGTCAACAACGCCGGCGCGCCGCAGTGGAACCAGCCGCTCACGGAGACCGACGAGGAGACCTTCGATCGCATCTTCGACGTCAACGTGAAGGGCATCTACTTCACCTCCGTCCACGGCATCCCGCTGATGAAGGCCGGCGGCGCGATCATCCACACGGCATCGACGGCCGCGACCCGGCCGCGGCCGGGTCTCGCTTGGTACAACGCCAGCAAGGGAGCCGTCGCCAACCTGACGCTGACCATGGCCCAGGAGCTGGCCCCGGATATCCGCGTCAACGCGCTGTGCCCTGTCGCCACGGACACGCCCATGCTCGAGGCCTTCCTCGGCGGCGACCGGGACAGGATCGCCGCCTTCGTGACGACGGTGCCCATGGGACGCCTCGGCGAGCCTGTCGATGTGGCACGCGCCGCCGTCTTCCTCGCCTCGGATGACGCGTCGTTCCTGACCGGCGTGCTCCTGCCCGTCGATGGCGGGCGCTGCGCCGCGTAGGGAAGGGGGCCGGCGATGCACGATCTTCTCATCGTGGGAGCGGAGGTCGCAGACGGCACGGGCGCGCCGCTCGAACGCGCGGACGTGGCCGTCGCCGGAGGCCGGATCGTGGCCATGGGCGACCTCAAGGGCGAGGCGTCGGCGCGGACGGTCGATGCCGACGGCCTCGTGCTGGCACCCGGCTTCGTCGACATCCATACCCACTACGACGCCCAGATCACCTGGGATCCGATCGCCTCGCCGTCGACGTCCCTCGGCGTGACGACGGTCGTCTCCGGCAACTGCGGCTTCGGCATCGCGCCGTGCCGGCCGGAACACCGCGATCTCGTGGCCCGTAATCTCTCGCAGGTGGAGGGGATGCCGATCGAGGCGCTCAGGGCCGGCATCCGCTGGGAATACGAGACCTTCCCCGAATACCTCGACATGCTGGAGCGCATCGGCATCGTGCCCAACATGGCCGTCCTCGCCGGCCACTCGGTGACGCGGACCTACGTCATGGGCGAGGAGGCGTCGTTGCGCGAGGCGCGGGAGGACGAGATCGAGACCATGCGGCTCCTGGTGGCCGAGGCCCTGGACGCCGGCGCCATCGGCTTCGCGTCGTCCGACTCCCACAACCATTTCGGCGACGACGGGCTGCCCATGCCCTCGCGGCTCGCCGCCCGCGAAGAGTGGGACGTTCTCGCCAGCGCGCTGGCGGACGCCGACCACGGGGTTTTCCAGATCGCCAGCGGTCCCGACATCCAGGTGCCCGACATGGAGAGATGGGCCGACATGACCGGACGCCCCGTGTTCTGGTCGGCGCTCCTGCACATTCCCGCCATTCCCGAGCGCGCGCGGAACATGCTCGACCGGGCCGCGGAGGCGCGGGAGCGTGGCCGCCGCGTGTTCGCCCAGGTGACGAGCCAGCCCGTCAGCATGGAGTTCACGCTCGAGAACGCCTACCTGATGGGCAGTCACGACGCCTGGCATCCACTCGTGGGCGCCGACGCCGGGAAGATCGCCCGGGCCATCGCCGACCCGTCGTTCCGCGACGCTTTCCGGGCCGGACTCGCCGCCCCCAAACCCCAGAAGATCTTCTACGGCGACTGGTCGCGCGTGCAGGTCGCCGAAGTCTCGTCTTCCGACAATCGCCGCCTCGAAGGCGAAACGATCGGGGCGATGGCCGAGCGCGAGGGAGTGGACCCGGTCGATTTCTTCTTCGATCTCGTCCTCGGGGAAGACCTCAAGACGGTCTTCGTCGCGCAAGTGCAAAACTTCAACGAGGAGGCCGTCGAGGAGATGATCAAGCACCCGGCGAGCGTTCTCGCGCTCTCGGACGCCGGGGCGCATCTCTCGTTCCTGTGCGACGCCGGCTACGGGCTCTACCTGCTGTCGCGCTGGGTGCGCGAGAAGGAGAGCCTGACCCTGGAGGACGCGATCCGGCGGCTTACGAGCGATCAGGCCGACCATTACGGCATCGTCGGCAGAGGACGCGCACGGGAAGGGAACTTCGCCGACCTGTTCCTGTTCGATCCCGCCACCGTCGGCATTTCGAAACCGCGCCGCGTGTTCGATCTTCCGGGAGGCGCCAGCCGTCTGGTGCGCGATCCGGTCGGCGTCCACGGCGTCTGGGTGAACGGCGTCCGGGTCTGGGACGGGACCGCCTGTTGCGTGGACGACGCCCGCCCGGGACGCGTCCTGCGCGAGTTCGCGCCCGCGCGACGGACCGGGGAGGCCGCAGAGTGACGGGGATCACCGCCACCGTGTTCGTCGGCGATACCGGCGGCCTCGGCGGCCGCGTCGACATGCTCCGGCGCATGCGGCCGGAGTTTTTCCGGCGGGAAGTGGACGCGATCTTCCGGCGGGGCTGGCTCCTGGTGGCCTGCGCTTCCGATATCCCCGAGAGGAACGACTACATCTGCCGGGAGGTCCCGCCCCTCGAGACCTCGTTGATCGTCGCCAGGGGCGAGGACGGCAAGGTCCGCGCCTTCCACAACATGTGCCGCCATCGCGCCAACAGGCTGGTCCCCGAGGGTCGCGGACGGGCACGGGCGTTCGTATGCGGTTTCCACGGCTGGAGTTACCACAACGACGGCCGCCTCGCCGGCATCACCGACCGCGACCAGTTCACGGACATCGACGAGGCGGCGCTCGGCCTCGTGACCGTCCACTGCGAGGTCTGGGAGGACTTCGTCTTCGTCAATTTCGACAGGGAGCCGCGCGAGACCCTGGAGGGGTGGCTCGGCCCCATGTACGGCCAGTATCGCGGCTTCTTCGACGGCCGGCGGAAGATCGCGGCCCACGAGATCGCCGTCGACGCCAACTGGAACGTCGCGGTCAATTCCTTCACCGAGGGATATCACGCGCTGTTCGTCCACAAGGCGACGGTGCCCGACTACCAGGGCGGTTCCGGCAACCCGAGTCGTCACCGTCCGTACATCGAGGTGACCAACTACCACGGCCGCTACTCGGTCGAGGGCAATCCCGACCGTAAACCTGCCAAGGTCGAGGGCATCGCCTACCGGCGCGGACGCAAGATGTATCCCGCGTTCCCGCCCAACGCCGCCGCGGAGCTCGGGCTGCCGCCGGGCGTCAACGCGTCGCGGATCGAGAACTGGCTGCACGACGTGGGCGAGGTGTTTCCCAACGTCATGCTGGTGTGCAGTGCGCACTGGCATTCGCTGGCGTGGTTCTGGCCGATCGACGTGGACAAGACGGCCGTGCGCGCGGAGATGTTCGCCTACGAACCGGAAACCGTGGGCGACCACATGTGCCAGACCTATTTCCGCACCCGTCTTCGCGAGGTGTTCCGCGAGGACGTCGCCGTGATCGAGGCGATCACGCGGCAGCTCAAGTCCGGCGCCATGGAACACGTCCATCTGTCGAAGCAGGAGATGCTGCTCCGCAAGCACTACGCCGCGGTCGACGAGATGATCGCGCGCCCATGAGCGGGTTGCCCGCCGGATTCCGGGAACTCGAGCCGTTCGTGGAGGAGTGGGCGCTCGAGAACGAACGCGACCGGTTCCTGAAGCTCATGGCGACGCCCATCGAGACGCTGCGCGCGTTCTATGACGCCATGACGCCGCGGGTGGAGGAAATCGCCGATTACCTCGATTCGCTGGATCTGGGGAATCTTCCGGACGATGCGCGGACGCTGTTCCATCTGCTCATCACGTTCGTGGAGACGGCCCACCCCATCGACCTGAATTGGGCGACCACGGACATCGAGGACGCCTTCCCGGCCGATCGTTTCAGGTTTGGCGACGTGAGCCGCCGGCCGCCGATCCAGACCGCGTCCGGCGACCCATGACGCCCGCCCGCGCGTTCCGTGACCTCCTGGAAGGTCCCGAGCCTCTGGTCTCGCCACAGGTGATGAACCCTCTGGCGGCGAAGCTCGCCGAGCGGGCGGGCTTCAAGGCCGTCTATCTCGGCGGCGGGGCGGCGGGCTACGTCAACGGGTTCACCGAGGCCACGTTGACCCTGACAGAGTTCGTCCATCTCGCGCTCGATGTCCGCAGTGCCTGCCTCCTGCCGCTGGTCCTCGACGGGACGTGCGGTTGGGGCGATCCGGCGCACCTCCATCGCACGATGGCCCTGTGCGAGGCGGCGGGCCTCGCCGGGATCGAGATCGAGGACCAGCTCATGCCGAAACGGGTGCACCACCACATCGGCATCGAGCATCCCGTCCCGCGGGATCTGATGGTCTCCAAGATTCGCGAGGCCGTCGCGGCGCGGCGCGATCCCGACTTCGTCGTCATCGGGCGTACCAACCAGATCCGCAAGGGTCTGCGGGACGACGCCGTGCGCAGGGCCGAGGCCTACAAGGAAGCCGGCTCGGACATGCTGTTCGTGCTGGCATCGACGTCGGACGACCTGCGGTTCGTCGGCGAACGACTGCCGCCGCCGCTGATGATGATGTCCGTGGGCGTTGGCCTCGCGAACCTGGAGATGAGCCGGGAGGATCTCCACGGGCTCGGGTATCGCTTCCTGGTGGATCCCATGACGTCGCTGCTCGCCATGCACAAGGCGTTGCGGTTATCCTACGAGGCGATCGCGCGCGGGGAACCGGACCCAACCCTGGGTCCGGACGGCCAGGCATCGGAACTGGACGAAATTCACGAGACGATCGACATCGAGCGGTGGCTCGCGGTGGAGCGGGCGACCGTGGGGGAAGGCGGCGGCGCGTAGCGGCCCGCCAACGTACGGGAGGAGTCATGGTCAAACTGGTTCGCTACGGTCCCGCGGGGCGGGAGAAACCCGGCCTCGTCGACGCGGACGGCAGCATCCGCGATCTTTCCGGGGAGGTCGACGACATCGCCGGCGATGTCCTGCTCCCGGAGGGCATGGCGCGGCTGGCGGCGCTCGATCCCGCCTCGCTGCCCGAGGTCGGCGGGGACCCGCGATTGGGTCCGCCCGTGGCCGGCGTCGGCAAGATCATGGCCATCGGCCTCAACTATTCCGACCACGCGGCGGAGTCGGGACTCGATGTGCCGCCCGAGCCGGTGCTGTTCATGAAGGCCACGAGCGCGATCGGCGGCCCCGACGATCCGGTCGTCATCCCCCGCGGTTCCGGGAAGACCGACTACGAGGTCGAGCTCGCCGCCGTCGTCGGCGCGCCGGGCAAGTACGTGGACGAGGCCGACGCCCTCGGCCATGTCGCTGGCTACTGCGTCTGCAACGACGTGAGCGAGCGCGACTTCCAGCTCAACCGTTCCGGCCAGTGGACCAAGGGCAAGTCCTGCGACACCTTCGCGCCCCTCGGTCCCTGGCTCGTGTCCCGCGACGAGATCGCCGACCCGCAAAAGCTGCGCCTGTGGACGAAGGTCAACGGCGAGACCCGGCAGGACGGCAACACCGACAAGATGGTCTACGGGCTGAAGCGCCTGTTGAGTTATCTCAGCACCATGATGTCGCTGTGTACCGGCGACATCGTATCGACGGGCACGCCGCCTGGCGTGGGCGCGGGTTTCAGGCCGCCCAGGTTCCTCAAGCCCGGCGACGTGATGGAGCTCGGCGTGGAGGGGTTGGGCGTCCAGCGCCAGAAGCTGATGGCGGACGAGCCGGCTCGGGACCCGTAGGCGGGAGCGCGTCGCCGCCGCGTACCCCCTCCCGGTCTCCCCCGAGAGGGGAAGGAGGTCGTTCGAGGTCAGCGCTCTCCGGTGAAGTTCGGCCGGCGCTTCTCGAACATGGCGTCCACGGCTTCCCGGTGGTCGGCCGTGTGGTGGGCGATCGCCTGCATTCCGCACGAGAGCTCCAGCAGCGTTTCGAGGTCGACGCGTTGCCCTTCCCGGATGAGCCGTTTGGTCATGCGCAGGGCCTCGGGAGGGTTCGCGGCGACGCGGCCGGCGAGGGCCCGGGCCTCGTCCATCAGGCTTTCCGGCGGGACCACCCGCGACACGAGGCCCCATTCGAGCGCCGTTTCCGCGTCGATCCGGTCGCCCGTGAAGGCCATCTCGGCCGCCCGCGCCATGCCGATGGCCCGCGGCAGGAACCACGCGCCGCCGTCGCCCGGGATGATGCCGAGCTTGACGAATACCTCCGCGAAGGAAGCCCGTTCCGACGCGATCCGCATGTCGCACATCATGGCGATGTCGAAACCCGCGCCGACGGCGGCGCCGTTGACCGCGGCGATGATGGGAACCTCCAGGCGGTACATCGCCAGCGGCATGCGTTGTATGCCTTCGCGATAGGCCGCCCGGATCCGGGCCGCCGAGCCGCCGAACAGGCCGGTCCGGTCCCGCATGTCCTTGACGTTGCCGCCGGACGAGAAGCCCTTGCCGGCCCCCGTCAGGATGGCGCAGCGGACGGACAGGTCGCGGTTGATCCGGTCGCAGTGGGCGACGAGGGCTTCGTAGACGTCCTCGGCGATGGCGTTCCGGGTGTCGGGCCGGTTGAGCGTCAGTGCGACGACGGCGCCGTCCTGCTCGTAGATGACCGCGTCGTCGGTCATGGGCTCGTTGCCTCCCCGTGGTGTCGCGCGGCGTCAGGGCTGCCCGGCATGGCCGCCGTCTTTCTCCCCGCCTCTCTCTTTGCGTCCCAGCCCGATCTTCTTGGCGAATCGGGAGCGCTGCTTCGCGTAGTTCGGCGCCACCATCGGATAATCCGACGGCAGGCCCCATTTGGCGCGGTACTCGTCGGGCGTCATGTCGTAGGCGGAGCGCAGGTGGCGTTTCAGCATCTTGAGGCGCCTGCCGTCCTCGAGACATACGATGTAGTCGGAGGTGACGGACCGTCGAACCGGCACCGCGGGCCGGAGGCCGTCGCGGTACCTTTCCGAACCGCGTCCGACGGACGACAACGTGGCGTGGACCGTCCTGATGACCTCCGGCAGCTCCTCGGCGGGAAGGCTGTTGCGACTCACGTAGGCCGCGGCGATGTCCGATGCCATGTGAAGGAGTTCGGCGTCGGAAACGCCCGAATCTTTGTCGTCCGCCATGGTTGCAGCCTCCCGATGATCACCGGATTCTTCGGTTTCTTCGACCGAATTCTCCATGACGCCCCGCGACGTCATGGCGATGTTGATGTCAAGCGATGTTAATGGGGCGCCGCCGCCGTTACAAGGTTCGGCGCGCCCAGGGTCGATGACCGGCGCGTCGTCTGTCGAACCGGGACATCCGCGTGACGATCGGGATCGAGTGCTGTATCGTCCCCGGAACACAGACTTTGTGCGATGCTGGCGCCCGCGTTCGACATATGGTATTCACGAAGTCGGGCAACTTGCGGACCGGTCGTCATGCCCTCCGAAACTATCGCCGTCGCCTCCGATCATGCCGGGTATGAACTCAAGGAAGTCCTCAAGCGGGAGTTGACGGTCATGGGCTACGAGGTACTGGATTTGGGCGCCGACGGTGCGGAGTCCGTGGATTATCCCGATTTCGGGCGGGCCGCCGCGAAAGCCGTCGCCAGCGGCCGGAGCTCGCGGGGAATCGTCGTTTGCGGAACCGGGATCGGCATCTCCATCGCGGCCAACCGGCATCCCGGAATCAGGGCGGCCCTGTGCCACGATGTGGAGACCGCGCGGCTGGGGCGGGAACACAACGATGCCAATCTGCTGGCGCTGGGAGGACGGACGACGGACCCGGAGACGGCGAAGGCCTGCCTGAGGACATTCCTCGAGACGCCGTACGAAGGCGGACGGCACGACCCGCGGGTCGCGAAGCTCGCGTGACCGGGTCGGCGACGGGAGTGGGGTAACCATGCGCTGTCCGTTCTGCGGAGCAGAAGACACCCAGGTGAAGGACTCCCGTCCCACCGAGGACAGGAACGCGATTCGCCGACGCCGGTTCTGCCCCGACTGCGGCTCCCGTTTCACGACCTTCGAACGAGTGCAGCTTCGGGAACTCACCGTCGTCAAGAAGAACAACCAGAGGGTGCCGTTCGATCGCGACAAACTCTTGCGTTCCGTCCTGGTGGCCACGCGCAAGCGTGCCGTGGAGCCCGAGCGGATCGACCGCATGGTCAGCGGCATCGTCCGCCAGCTCGAAAGTCTCGGGGAGACGGAAATCTCCTCCGACGTCATCGGCAAGATCGTCATGGACGCGCTCTCCAACCTCGATCAGGTCGCCTACGTGCGGTTCGCGTCCGTCTACCGGAATTTCCGCGAGGCCCGTGACTTCGAGGAATTCATCGGCGGGTTGAGTGGCGCGAAGGACGACTGACCCCGCCGACGCCTCCTTCATGATCGCCGCGCTCGGCGTGGCCCGGCGGGGGCTCGGCCGGGTCTGGCCCAACCCCGCGGTGGGGTGCGTCATCGTTCGCGACGGCCGCGTGGTCGCGCGCGGCTGGACGCGCGAGGGCGGGCGGCCGCATGCGGAAACCGAGGCGCTGCGCCGAGCGGGCGATCTCGCGGCCGGGTCCACCGCCTACGTCACGCTCGAGCCGTGCGCCCATCATGGCGAGACGCCGCCCTGCTGCGAGGCGTTGGCGCGGGCGGGCGTGGAACGGACGGTGATCGCCTGTCTCGACCCCGACCCGCGCGTCGACGGCGCCGGCGCCGGGGCGCTGCGCGCCGCCGGCATCGCCGTCGACGTCGGCGTTCGCGCCGACGCGGCGCGCGAATTGAATGCCGGCTATTTCCTCCGGGCGGCGGAGGGCCGGCCGCTGGTGACGTTGAAGCTGGCCAGCAGCGTCGACGGCAGGATCGCGACGCGAACCGGCCACAGCCGCTGGATCACGGGCGAGGCCGCGCGGGCCCAGGCCCACGCCCTTCGGGCGCGGCATGACGCGATCCTCGTCGGGGCAGGGACCGTGATCGCCGACGACCCGCGGCTGACCTGCCGGTTGCCCGGACTCGAGAAGCGGTCTCCGACGCGGATCGTCGTCGACGGCCGCCTGTCCTTCCCGCTCACGGCGCGCGTCGTGGCCTCCGCCTTGACCGTTCCGACATGGGTTATCACACTGCCCGACGCCGACGCCGGCCGGCGCAAGGCCCTGGCGGACAGCGGCGTCGAGATCGTCGAAGCGGCGCCGGATTCGGCGGGACGGCCGGATCTGCGACAAGCCATGAAAGGCCTGGGTTCGTTGGGTTTGACTCGTATTCTCGTGGAAGGCGGCGGCCGGGTCGCCGGTTCCCTGATTCGGGACGGCCTCGTCGATCGCGTGGTCTGGTTCCGGGCGCCCAGCCTGCTGGGCGGCGACGGGGCGCCCGCCATCGCTGGATTCGGCGTGGAAACCGTGGCCGGCGCCCCCGCGCTCCGGCGGGTGGAGTCGACCGCGGTCGGCGGCGACGTCATGGAGTCCTACGTCGTGGAGCGTCCGTTCGACGCCGGCGGCCGGGACCCGGAGAGGGCCTGAACCCGTGTTTACCGGCATCGTCACGGACGTGGGGCGCGTGCGCGCCGTGGAATCGAACGGGGATACCCGGTTCACGATCGGGACGGCCCACGACCTCTCGGACATCGACATCGGCGCCTCCATCGCCTGCGCGGGCGCGTGCCTGACGGTCGTCGACAAGTCTCCGTCCGTCGGCCCGGTGGGCGTCTTTTCGGTCACGGCCTCGGCCGAGACGTTGTCGCGGACGACGCTCGGGGACTGGACGGAGGGGACGCGCGTCAACCTGGAGAAGAGCCTCCGGGTGGGGGACGAGCTGGGGGGCCATATCGTCACCGGCCACGTCGACGGCGTCGCCGAGATCGTGTCGACCGTCCGGGAAGGGGATTCGGTCCGCTGCGTGTTCCGGATCGACGGCGCGCTGAAGCGTTTCGTCGCTCCCAAGGGCTCCGTCGCCCTCGACGGCGTGTCGTTGACCGTCAACGAGGTGGAAGGCGATACGTTCGGCGTGAACCTGATTCCCCATACGCGCGCGACGACGACGTTCGGCGGCGCGGCGCGCGGCGACCGGGCCAACCTGGAAATCGACGTGCTGGCCAGGTATGTCGCGCGGCTGGCGGAGGACGGATGAGCGTATCGGACCTCGACTATCTGACGGATGCCGAAGGTATCGTCGAGGAGTTCCGGCGCGGCCGCATGGTCATCCTCGTCGATGACGAGAGGCGGGAGAACGAGGGAGATCTCGCGATACCCGCCGGGCTCGCCGACGCCGACGCCATCAACTTCATGGCCAAGCACGGGCGTGGGCTGATCTGTCTCGCGTTGACCGGGAAGCGGGTTCGCGAGCTTGACCTGCCGTTGATGGCGCGGACGAACGAATCGCGCCATCGAACGGCCTTCACCGTCTCGATCGAGGCCCGGGAGGGCATCACGACGGGAATCTCGGCGGCGGACCGGGCGCGGACGATCGCCGTCGCCATCGATCCCGCGTCCGGCAAGTCCGACATCGGCAGCCCCGGGCACGTGTTCCCCCTCGTCGCGCGGGACGGCGGCGTTCTCGTGCGGGCCGGCCATACCGAGGCCGCGGTCGATCTGGCGAGACTGGCGGGATACGCGCCGGCCGGCGTGATCTGCGAGATCATGAACGACGACGGCACCATGGCCCGGCTGCCCGACCTCGTGAGGTTCGCCCAGTTCCACAACCTGAAGATCGCCACCATCGCGGACCTGATCGCCTATCGGCGCCGCCACGAGACGATCGTCAGGCGGACCCACGAGATCGACTTCGAAAGCCGGTACGGGGGGCGGTTCCGCCTCGTCGTCTACGTCAACCGGGTCGAGTACGCGGAGCACATCGCGCTGGTCAAGGGCGACGTCGGCGGCGGCGGTCCGGTGCTCGTGCGGATGCACGCGCTCAACGTCCTCGAGGACCTCCTCGGGGACGAACCCGACCGCGGCTCGCAGCTTCACGCGGCGATGGCCGAGATCGGCCGCCGGGGGCGGGGAGTGGTCGTCCTTATCCGCGAGCCGCGTCCGACCGCGCTCTCCGACCTCGTGGAGCGGCGGCTGGGGGTCGGGGAGGCCCGGTCGCCCCGGTTGCGCGACTATGGCGCCGGCGCCCAGATTCTCCTCGACCTCGGCGTGAAGGACATGATCCTCCTCTCCAACACGGCCCGGCGGACGATCGTGGGACTGGACGGTTATGGCCTGTCCGTGACCGACGTCCGCCCGATTCCGCCGATGGGAGCCGACCGTTGACTGGCGGGCCGCACCTGCTCGTCGTCGAGGCCAGGTTCTACGAGGACATCGCGGACGAACTGGCCAGGGGCGCGGAAGCGGCGCTCGCCGCCGCCGGAGCCACCCACGACCGCGTCCGGGTGCCCGGCGCCCTGGAGGTGCCGGCGGCGATCGGGATGGCCATAGAGGTGGACAGGATCCGGGTCCGCCGTTACGACGGTTTCGTCGCCCTGGGATGCGTCATACGGGGGGAGACCTCGCACTACGACCACGTGTGCCGGGAGTGTATGCGCGGCATCGCCTGGCTGGCGACGACCCGTGCCGTCGCCATCGGCAACGGCGTGCTGACCTGCGAGAACGGAGATCAGGCGTGGCGCCGCGCGGCCGTCGATCAGGGCGACAAGGGCGCCGCCGCCGCGCGCGCCGCGTTGCGCATGATCGAGGTGGCGCACGGCCTCTGGAAAGGATTGTCGTGACCGCGCCGGGCGCCGGCGGCGGGCCGGTCGGCCCGCGGGGACTGGCCCGGTTGCGCGTCGTGCAGGCGCTCTATCAGATCGAGATCGGCGGCGCCGGCCGTGGGCCGGTGATCGACGAATTCATCGGGTTCCGCATGGACGGGGAGGGTGGAGAAGGCGGGGAGGGCGGCGAGGACCCGGGCGGACGGGCCGACCCCGATTTCTTTCGCGACGTCGTGTCCGGCGTGGACGCCCGCGACGCGGAGATCGCGAGCGCCGTGGGCGACGCCTTGTCGGGGGGCTGGTCCTACGGACGCCTCGACACGACGCTCCGCCAGATATTGAGGGCCGGGACCTACGAGCTGATCGCTCGCGTCGACGTCCCGGCGCGCGCCGTCATTGACGAGTACGTCGGGCTGGCGGACGCCTTTTTCGACGGTTCGGAACCGGGTTTCGTGAACGCGGTTCTCGACCGGCTGGGGCGCAGGTATCGGAGCGGGGAAATGGCCGTCGCGAGGGACGCGCCGGCGGCGTCCGGGCGAACGTGACGCGCCGGGGCGAATTCGATCTCATCGACGGGCTGTTCGCGCCGCTCGCCAGGGGCGACCGCGCGGGGCTGGCGCTTGTCGACGACGCGGCGCTCCTCGACGCCGCGCCGGGGCACCGGATCGTGGCGACGACCGACGCGCTGGTCGAGGGGGTCCACTTCCGCGCCGGCGACGCCCCGGACCTGATCGGGCGCAAGCTCCTCCGGGTGAACCTCTCGGACCTCGCGGCCATGGGCGCGGAGCCGTATGTCTATCTGCTCACCCTCGTCCTGCCGCGCGCGCGCGGCGACGCGTGGCTCGAGCGCTTCGCCGGGGGCCTCGCGCGGGACCAGCGGGAGTTCGGCATCCACCTCGCCGGCGGCGATACCGTCTCGACGCGCGGGGTCCTCGTCCTCTCCCTGACCGCGTTCGGCATCGTGCCGGACGGTGCGGCGCTGCGGAGATCCGGCGCGGCGGACGGCGAGGACGTCTGGGTCTCCGGAACCGTCGGTGACAGCGCGCTGGCCCTGTGCGCCATGCGCGACGGCCTTCCCGGCCTCGACGCGGCGGACACGGCCTTTCTGAGGGACCGTTACCTGCTGCCCCGGCCGCGTGTCGCGCTGGGCGTGGCGTTGCGCGGGGTGGCGAGCGCCTGCGTCGACGTCTCCGACGGCCTCGTGGCCGACCTCGGCCACATCTGCCGGAGTTCGGGCGTCGGGGCCGTGGTGCGGAGCGCGGACGTTCCTCTCTCGCCGCCGGCGCGCGCCGCGGTCGACGCCGACGCCCGGCGCCTCTCGACGGTTCTGGGCGGCGGCGACGACTACGAGCTATTGTTCTGCGCCCCGTCCGAACGGCGGGACGACATCGAGGCGCTGGCCCGGGGCCGCGGCGTGGCGGTGACCCGGATCGGCCGGACGCGGCCCGGCGATGGCGTCGTCGTTCTCGATGACGAGGATGGGGAACTGTCCCTGATTTCCTCCGGCTACACGCATTTTTGAATGTATGGGGACCGGCGCCGGGATGGCGTCTCCACCGGTTGCGAGGGGTCGCGATGAGGTCGATGAAACGGAACGTCGCCGTCCTGGCGGCATGTCAGGCGATCCTGTTGACGGTCAACGTGTCGGTCATCGCGCTGGCCGGTCTGGTCGGCCATTCGCTCGCCGACAACAAGGCCCTGGCGACATTGCCCGTCAGCACGTACATCGTCGGCGTCGCGCTTTCGACCATTCCGGCTTCCCAATGGATGCGCCTCGTCGGACGCCGGTCGGGGTTCATGAGTGGTGCGGCGGTCGGCATGGCGGGCGCCGCCGTGTGCTGCCTCGCCCTCTACGTGGCCGACTTCCGGGTCTTCTGCGTGGGCACGCTCATGCTCGGGATACAGAACGCCTTCGGCCAGCAGTACCGGTTCGCGGCCGCCGAGAGTTCCATGCCCGAATTCAGGGCGAAGGCGATCTCGTGGGTTCTCGCCGCCGGGATCGTGGGCGGGGTCCTGGGACCGGAGAGCTCGAAGTATACGAAGGACCTGTTCGCCCCTTACGTCTTTCTCGGCACTTTTCTCGTGGTCGTGGCCCTGTCGGGGGTGGCGATCCTTCTGCTGAGCCAGCTGCGAATCCCGGATCCGACGGCCGAGGAGCGAAGAGAGAAAGGGCGTCCCCTGTCGGAGATCGTCCGCCAGCCGGCCTTCTTCGTGGCCGCCCTGGGCGCCATGGTGGGATACGCGGTCATGAACCTCGTCATGACCGCCGGGCCCCTGGCGATGGTCGCCTGCGGCCTCTCCTACGGCGCCACGATCTTCGTCATCGAATGGCACGTCATCGGGATGTTCGCGCCGTCGTTCTTCACCGGCCACCTGATCGACCGCTTCGGGGTGCTCAACGTCATGACCGTCGGCGCGGCCTGCTGCCTCGCTGCCATCGTCGCCGCGCTCGCCGGCATCGAGGCGTACAATTTCTGGACCGCGCTGTTCCTCCTCGGCGTCGGGTGGAACTTCATGTTCATTGGCGGGACGACGCTGCTGACCGAGAGCTACGGCCCGGCCGAGAAGGCGAAGGTCCAGGGCCTCAACGATTTCATGGTATTCGGCGCGGTCGCCTGCGCGTCCCTTTCGTCGGGCGGCCTGATGCACTTGTTCGGATGGGGCGCCGTGAACGCGGGGGCGCTCCCGTTCCTGGCGGTCGCGACGGCCGCGATCGTCTGGCTTCTGCTGCGGCGCCGCCGTTCGGGTCCGGCGCGCCAGTCGGCCTGACCGGCGGGCGACGGCGCGGCGGTCCGTCCATCGGCGGTCTTCACAGGTTTCGATGGCGTTCGCGCGGCTTCGACTCGGGGGGATGGGGAGGAACCTGCTGATCCTGGCCACGTGCCAGGGTCTCCTGTTCAGCATCAACACGGCCTTTGTCATGGTGAGCGGGCTGGTTGGCGCCGCTCTGGCGCCCGACCCGTCTCTCGCCACCGTGCCGCTCGGCCTGTTCGTCACGGGCGCGGCGCTTTCCACGTATCCCGCCTCCCTGCTGATGGGCCGCGTCGGTCGGCGATTGGGATTCCTGATCGGCGCCGCCGTCGGCTTCTACGGCGGCGTTCTGGGCGCCTGGTCCGTCGCCGCGGGCAGTTTCGAACTCCTCTGTTTCACCGGGCTGTTCATGGGCGTCTACTTCGCGTTCGGCCAGTACTACCGGTTCGCGATCGCCGACGTGGCGACGGGGACGTTCAGGCGCCACGCCGTCTCCATCGTTCTCGCCGGCGGGGTGTTCAGCGGCATCCTCGGCCCCCACAGCGCCGACTGGAGCCGTGACCTGCTGGCGCCGTGGATTTTCATGGGCACTTACGCCGTCGTGTCGGCGTTGGCCTACGTGAAGTTTCTTCTTCTCGTCTTCATCGACATTCCGACGCCGCCAAGGGCGGCCCGACGCCGGGCCGGACGCCCCTTGGGTGAAATCGTCCGCCAGCCGCGTTTCGTCGTCGCGGCGGTCGCGGGCATGGTCGGTTGGGCGGCGATGAATCAGCTCATGATGGGGGCGCCGATCGCCATGCGCATCTGCTCCTTGCCGTTCTCGGATACGGCATTCGTCATGCAATGGCACAATTTCGCGATGTTCCTCCCGGGATTCGCCGCCGGAGCGCTGATCAACAGGTACGGCGTCCACAACGTGATGCTGTGGGGCGCGCTGATGATGTTCGGGTCGGTCGCGGCCGTCGTATCGGGAATCGACCTTTGGAATTTCTGGTGGGGCGGTTTCCTGGTCGGTACGGGCTGGTGTTTCCTGTTCGTGGGCGCGACGATACTGATTACCGAATGTTGCACCGTCCAGGAGCAGTCCAGAACCCAGGGATTCAACGATTTCCTGGTTTTCGCCGCCCAGGCCGTCGGCGCTTTTTCGTCCGGCGTTCTCATCTATCGGGTCGGGTGGGCGTCCGTAGGCTACACGTTGCTGCCCATCATCCTGTTGACGGCGGGCGCCACGATCTGGCTGGCTTTCCGGGAGGGGGGCGGATCGCGGTCCCGCCGCGCGCCGGGTTCGGGCCCCGGGGACATGCGGTCCAGCGGCGCGCCGATTGCGCGTGTTCGATCCGGCGCATCGCCGGGGGAGCGGTCTCCGGCCTCTGCGTCCGTCGACAGGGGAGATACCTCGGCGGGCGACGGATTTTGACCTTGCGGCGTCGTTCGTGGTAGGGTAGGGTTGCGAACTTCACGGGGCCTCTTCACGGGGCCTCTTCACGGGGCCTCTTCACGGGGCCTCTTCACGGGGCCTCTTCACGGGGCCTCTTCACGGGGCCTCTTCTAGGAAGTGGGGTCCTGTTTCGATGACGATCACGAGATTGATGATGATGTTGGCGTGCGGCGCGATGCTGGCGTTGGGCGCCTGTACCGACACCAAGAGGGTTCCCGTCGGCGACCCGATGGCCGATGAGAAGCTCAAGAAGGAGACGGACAGGGCCAACGCGGCCCAGGCCGCGCTGAACGATCTCCGCGACTCGCTGGCGGACGTCCAGAACGCGCTGAAGCCGGATCCGTCGGCCACTCCCGAGCAACAGCGCGAGAACCTCAGAAAGCGGCTGACGGACGTCGAGACAAACCTGGGGATGGTCCAGGAGAACTTGCAGAAGCAGCCCGCGAGCGCCGCCAGGACGGCGGTCGACACGGCGCTGACGGCGGTCGGTACGGCGGTGGAAGCGGTCAAGACGGCCCTGGCGCCGACGCCGGCGTCCGGGGGCACTGTTTCCTTCGCCGACATGCATATGGATCTGGATGCGGCGCAGGCCGCGCTGGACGACGCCCAAACCAAGATAACGGCGGCTCTGGGCGCCGACGGCCTCACCGACACGCTCCAAACCGCGCTGACGCAGGCCCAGGCCGCGCTGACCACCGCCCAGGTCTCGCTGGTGCCGAGGCTGCGCAGCGAGCTGATGCAAGCCGAGGACGACGCGGCGGCGCAAAAGGCCAGGGCCGACGCGGAGAAGGAGCGGGCCGACACCTACGACCCGCGCGTCACCCTGGGCGACAGGCTCACGCCGCTGCGGAAGACGAGAATCGACCTCCCCGCGAGCGAGGCGGACCCGGGTAGTGTCACGTGGACGCGCCGCACCGACGTCGAGGTCACGGCCGGCGTCACCACTGACTCCGTCGATCCCAATCCGAACAAGCTCGAGATCAAGAGCGATGCCGTCCCTTACGCGGATGGCAGGCTGTTCCCGGGCCCGGGGGGCGGACAGGTCGCGACGGACGAGTTCCAGATGCGCGGGATCACCGTGCGCGGCGATCAGCTGGGACGGCAGCCGGACGGCTCCACGGACAACACCATCAACCCGGCGGTCATGGGCAGCGGCGCCGGCGTCGGCGGCTGGAAGAACTACGACGCGACGTACGAGAGCTCGATCCGGATGAAGGCGGACGGCAGCGGCGTCACGCTCAGGATGGGCGGCGACGGCACCATCTTCTACGACATGGAGAGGCTCATCGCGCTCGGGCCCGGCACCTTCACGAACCAGCCCGGCAACGGCGCCTGCGCCAACGTGGACAACGCGAAGTGCGACGACCCGACGACGAGCGACGTCGAGGCCACCTTCGGGACTCCGGTGGCGGACCCGGACGGCGAAGCCGCCTGGCACCTCAAACTGCCGGTTCCGGTGAACCCCGCCACCCCGACCGTGGAGACGCGCACCCCCTACACCAGCCTTCCGTCGGGGTGGGCCAGATTTACGGACAATGGTGAGGCCACGGGCAATACGCTGTTCCGGGTGCCCGCGTCCGACGACGAATACGCCGAATACGAGGACGAGGACGGCAGATACAACGTCGAGCGCGCGGTTTACGGTCCGGACGTGGGGGACGACTGGAAGCCTCTGGAGTTCCGGCGTGCATTGCGCATCCAGCGCGGACGGCCCGCCGACGAGCTGGGCGTCTACAACCTCTGGTTCTCGAACTACGCCGGCGTGGACGCGGGCGCCGAGGCGGCCGACCCGAGCGACGACACGCACCGCTACCTCCAATATGCCGCCTACGGCCTGTTCAACTTCCTGGACTACTCGACCACGCAGGTCCGCTACGGCCGCTTGCAGGCGTTCCACTTCGGCTACGACGCCTTCACAGACGACGGCGACGACGCCGTTGTGGGCGCCAACGAGCCGGGAGGCTGGGGCACGGCCGCCGACCCGATCACGGCCACGTTCAACGGCAAGACCACGGGCTGGCTCCTCCAGTCTCCTAGCGTGAATAACGCCGATGCCCCTGTCGCGATCTCGCGGATCATCCGGCTGCGGGGCGATGTCGAGCTGACCGCCAAACTGAACGCGGGCGGCGACGGGCACGGCACGATTTCCGGGGCCATGCGCGACTTCGAGTTCCTGCACAACGGCGTATGGGGGGACGACGTCTACCACCGCCTTCTCGAGAATGCCATCGCGGCGGACCACACGACCCCTAACGACCCCCGCCCCGGAAACGCGGTGATTCTCGAACAGGCCAACGTCGGGGCCGACGGCTCCTTCAGCGGCGTCGCCTACGCGGCGGCCAACTCCGCGCACGACCCTGACGACTCCGGCCCGATGGGTCCGGGCGCACGCACCCACAACTTCGCCGACGGCACCTACGGGGGCGCCTTCTACGGCCCCCGCACGCTCGGCGAGCTCGAGGCCGCCGGCTACTGGCGGCTGCCGGTTGCGACGACGGGGGCGAGGGCGGAGGCGGGCACCCTCCTCGGCAGCTTCGGCGCCAAGAGCGAGCCGGAGGAGTAGCGGCCCCACCCGCTGGGCCTCCGGTCCCGCACCCGCCGCGTCCCCCCCAAGGGCGCGGCGGGTTTTTCTCGCCGGCGCCTCGCGGCCGGAACGCCACCCCGCGCGCGTCGGCGACGGCGGTTCGGGGAACCACGGCATCGGCACTCGTGTTGCGTTCGACTCCACGCTCCCCTATGGTCCGCGCGGCCCGGGCAGGCGCCGTCCAGGAGGGCGCCGGAGCCGTTCAAGGCCCTGGAGAGATTGGAGGAAACACGGATGTCCGCGGAACTCTGGTTCGTCTTTCTTTGCGGCGCGCTGGCGATTCTCTACGGCGTGTTCACCAGCCGGTCGGTGCTCGCCGCGAGTCCGGGGAACGAACGCATGCGGGAGATCGCGGGCGCCGTCCAGGAGGGCGCCGGAGCCTATCTCAACCGCCAGTACCGCGCGATCGCCGTCGTCGGCGCCGTGGTCTGCGTCCTCGTGTTCGTCTTCCTCGGCGCGTTCTCGGGCATCGGTTACCTGATCGGCGCCGTTTTCTCCGCCGCGACCGGATACATCGGCATGAACGTCTCGGTGCGGGCCAACGTGCGCACGGCGGAGGCATCGCGCCGGGGACTCCGGCAGGGACTGGACATCGCCTTCAGGGCGGGCGCCGTGACCGGGATGCTCGTCGCCGGGCTGGCGCTGCTCGCCGTGGCCGTCTACTACGCCGTGCTCCTGACGCTGGGGGTCGAGGGGCGCGAGATCGTCAACGCGCTCATTTCCCTGGGCTTCGGGGCCTCGCTGATCTCGATCTTCGCGCGGCTGGGCGGCGGCATCTTCACCAAGGGCGCGGACGTCGGCGCCGACCTCGTCGGCAAGGTCGAGGCCGGGATCCCCGAGGACGACCCGCGCAACCCCGCGGTCATCGCGGACAACGTGGGCGACAACGTCGGCGACTGCGCGGGCATGGCCGCCGATCTGTTCGAGACCTACGCGGTGACCGTCGTCGCCACCATGGCGCTGGCCTGGATATTCCTCGCCGGCGACGCCGCCGCGCAGGCGTCGATGATGCTCTATCCGCTCGTCATCGGGGGCGTGTGCATCGTCGCTTCCGTGATCGGGACGTTCTTCGTGCGCCTCGGGTCGAGCGGGAACATCATGGCCGCGCTGTACAAGGGGTTTCTGGCGGCGGCCGTCCTGTCGGCGATCGGATTCTACCCGGCGACGGACTATCTCATCGGGATGGACAACGCCTTTTCCCTCGGCGGCCGGTCCGTCGGCGGCGGCGCCCTGTTCGCCTGTAGCCTCGTGGGGCTGGCGGTCACGGGCCTCATCATCTGGGTCACCGAGTACTACACCGGCACCGGTTTTCGCCCCGTGCGCAGCATCGCCGTCGCTTCGGAAACGGGTCACGGCACGAACGTCATCCAGGGCCTCGCCGTTTCGATGGAGGCGACCGCGCCGCCGGCCCTGATCATCTGCGCCGGCATCGTCGCCGCCTTCTCGCTGGCCGGGCTGTTCGGCATCGCCATCGCCGTCACCGCCATGCTGGCGCTCGCCGGGATGGTGGTGGCGCTCGACGCCTACGGTCCGGTGACGGACAACGCGGGCGGGATCGCCGAGATGGCGGATCTCGACGCCGAGGTCCGCAAGACCACCGACGCGCTCGACGCCGTGGGCAACACCACGAAAGCCGTGACCAAGGGCTACGCGATCGGGTCCGCGGGCCTCGCCGCGCTCGTCCTCTTCGCCGCGTACACCGAGGACCTGAAGGCGCTCTTCTCCGACGTGGCCGTCGAATTCACCCTGTCGAACCCCTATGTCGTGGTGGGCCTCTTCGTCGGCGGAATGTTGCCCTACATGTTCGGCGCGCTGGCCATGACCGCCGTGGGGCGCGCGGCGGGCGCGGTGGTTCTCGAGGTCCGCCGCCAGTTCCGGGAGATCGCGGGGATCATGGAGGGTACCGGCAAGCCCGAATACGCGCGCGCCGTCGACATGCTGACCAGCGCCGCCATCAAGGAGATGGTAATCCCGTCGCTGCTGCCCGTGCTGGCGCCGATCGTCCTCTATGTCGTCATTCTCGCGATAGCCGGTCAGGCGGAAGCCTTCGCGGCCGTCGGCGCGATGCTTATGGGCGTGATCGTCACCGGGTTGTTCGTCGCCATCTCGATGACCGCCGGAGGCGGCGCCTGGGACAACGCCAAGAAGTTCATCGAGGACGGCCACCACGGGGGGAAGGGATCCGAGGCGCACAAGGCGGCCGTGACCGGCGATACCGTCGGCGATCCCTACAAGGACACGGCCGGACCCGCCGTGAACCCGATGATCAAGATCACCAATATCGTCGCGTTGCTGTTGCTGGCCGCGCTGGCGCATTAGCGCGGTCGCGTCCCGACCGGACGGAACCGCCGTCCGCCGTCCAGGAGCGTCTATTCCGCTCCGTCGTCGCGGTTGAACCGCCCGATGTTCCCGAACAGCTGCTGCGTCAGGCTCAACTGCTTGCCGCGCGTGGGCGTGACCCGCTCGTTCATCGCGACCGGGCGCGCGTCTTCCGCCTCGTAGCGCTCGACCCCGGCGACGATGCCCGATTCGTCGAATTCGATGGCCACCACGCGTTGATCGAGGACCCTCTCCTCGAAGAAGGCCAGACGTTCGGTTTTCCGGGCGACGTAATACCAGGTATCGGCGCCGAACGTGGACACGTTCGAAGGCGAGCCGAGCACGTCCAGGACGCTGTTCTTGTCGTCTACGCCGCTCTCGATCCCGACGAACCGCGCGTCGTCGATGACGTAGCCGCGGACGTTCTGAGTCGGTGTGCAGCCAGCGCCCAGCAACCCGGCCATCAGGCCGAAAGCGACGTATCCGCGGAGGGAAGACATATGGACGGTTCCCGCTACTCCACCCAGGTTCCGGGGCGCTCGTTCGCCCCGCCGGCCGCCGACTCGAACCTTGCACCGGCCGGTCGAGTGTGTCAATCCGCCGTCCAGCCCACTGGCCGCAAGTCCATCGCGGGAGGCGACATGCCCGGCTTCGGTCGTCGAAAGAGAAAGAGGCGCGAGCGCGGCGTCGCGTGGCTGTTGTACGACGAGGTCGTGCGTCAGGCCAGATCGCCGTCGTTCTACGCCGGCGGGGGCGTCCCCGACACGGTGGACGGCAGGTTCGAGATGGTGGTGCTGCACGCCTGGCTCGTGATCGGCAGGTTGACGGCGGGCGGGGACGACGCGAGACGGATCGCCCAGTACCTGTTCGACGCCATGATTGTCGACATGGACAGGAGCCTGCGGGAGATGGGCGTCGGCGACCTCGGTGTCGGCAGGAGGGTCAAGGCGATGGCCGAGGCCTACTACGGACGGTCCCGAGCCTACGATTCCGCGTCGGCGGCGGGCGATGCCGACTTGTCCGGCGCGTTGCGCCGAAACGTCTTCGGCACCGTCCCCCCGGACAGCGAGACGGAAGACGCCGTCGACGGCATGGCCTGCTACGTCAGGGCGACGGAGCGGGGCTTGCGGGCGCAGCCGGTCGAGGCGATCGCGCGGGGCCGCGTCCGCTTCGCGGACTATCCCCCGACCGGCCCGGAATCCGGGTGATTCCGTGTCCCGGACCGGGGCCGTGATGGACAATACGCCGAACCGGTGCTATTGACGGGACGCCGAGGGGAAGGGGAGCCCGATGGATCCGGAAATCATGAATCTGGTGGCGATTGTCGCGGTCGGCGCGGCCTTGGCCGGCCTCATCCTCCGGCAGGGCGCCCGTCTGGATGTCCGTATCGACCGGATCGACGAGCGTATCGACCGTGTCGAGCGGGGACTGGCCGACCTGCGGGAGCGCATGGCGAAGCTGGAAGGGTTGCTCGAAGGGCTGCGGGAGGCGATTGCCGGCAAGCGCGCGGCGTAGCCCCGCATGACCCCGCTATTCCGGATGTCCCGAACGGGCGAGGCGGTTGACCGGCGTCGGCGCCCCAAGTCGCCGGCATGAACCTCGAGTCGTCACCCGAATTCAGTCGGATCGTCCGGGCCGACCGGCTCGCCGACCGGGACACGGAGTTCTCGTTCCTGTGCGAGCCGGCGGAACGTCGCCGGTTGGCGGATCGCTTCTCGTTGCTGGGTATCGGGCGCCTCGAGGCCCGGGTCTGGGCGCGCCGGGTTGCCGGCGCGCCGATCGTCCGGGTGCGTGTCAATTTCGTCGCCGATGTGTTACAGTCCTGCGTCGTCACGCTGGATCCCGTGGCGACGCGCGTCGACGAGTGGTTCGAGATCCGCTACACCCCCGAAGCCGATATCGAAGGAGTCCGGGAAGTGGTCTTCGATCCCGAGGAAGACGATTTCTCCGAAACGATGCGGGATGGATCGTTCGATATCGGGGAGGCGATCGCGGAGCGCCTGGCGTTGTCGCTGGACGACTATCCGAGGAAGCCGGGAGCGGAGTTCGCGATCCATGCCACGCACGCCGACGGGGGCTTGCCGGCGGACAACCCGTTCTCCGTTCTCGGGGACGGTTCCGAGAAGAGCCGGGCGCCCGGTAGACGCCGCGGGGCGAGCGCGCGCCCGGCGAGTCGCTGACGAAAGACAGGAATCATGGCGGTACCCAAGAAGAAAGTATCGAAATCCAGGCGCAACATGAGGCGCTCCCACCATGCGTTGAAACCGTCCGCCTATGTGGAGTGCGCGAATTGCGGCGAGTACAAGCGTCCGCATCACGTGTGCCGGGCGTGCGGCTACTACCGCGACCGCGAGGTGACCGAGGCGGGCGGCGCCGTTTAGTGCCTCGAGAGGCCGGCGCTCGAGACAGGCGTATCCTGGGTCCATCGTGACGTCTCTCGCGCATATCGCCCTGGACGCCATGGGCGGCGACAGTGCTCCCGGGATGGTCGTCGAGGGAGCCGAGATCGCGCGATCCCGGCATCCCGACGCGCGCTTCCTGCTCTTCGGCGACGAGAGCCGGATCGCGCCTTATCTCGCGCGCTTCCGCCGTCTCGGCGAGGTCTGCGAGGTTCGCCACACCGGGCGCGCCATCGCCGCCGACGAGAAGCCTTCGCAGGCCTTGCGCCGGGGGCGGGAGTCGAGCATGCGTCTGGCCATCGACGCTGTACGGGAGGGGCTGGCCGGCGGCATCGTGTCGGCCGGCAATACCGGCGCCCTGATGGTCATCTCCAAGTTCGTTCTCAAGACGCAGCCGGGCATCGACCGTCCGGCCATGGTCTCGTTCTTCCCGACGCGGAAGGGACGGACCGTCGTTCTCGACCTCGGCGCCAACGTCGAGTGCGGCGCCGGCAATCTGGTTCAGTTCGCCGTCATGGGCGCCGCGTTCGCCCGGATCGAACTGGGTATCGACTGCCCGACGGTGGGTTTGCTCAACGTCGGTGTGGAGGAGCTCAAGGGCAACGACACGGTCCGGTCCGCGGGGGAAGCCCTCCGCGACGGCGAGTTCGGGTTCGAGTTCGCGGGATTCGTCGAGGGAAACGACATCTGCGAAGGCACGGTGGACGTCGTCGTCACCGACGGTTTCACGGGCAACGCCGTGTTGAAGACCCTCGAGGGCGGCTCCAGCATGTTCGTGAGCTTCATGCGCGAGGCTTTCCAGAGCAGCGGGACCGTCCCGAAGCTGGGCTACCTGCTGGCGAAGCCGGCCTTCCGGCGAATGAGGGCGAGGATCGATCCGCGCGCCTACAACGGCGCCGTGTTCGTCGGCCTCAACGGAATCTCCGTGAAAAGCCATGGCGGCGCCGACGACGCGGGATACGCCAACGCCATCGACGTCGCGATCGATCTGGTTCGGGGCCGCTTCACCGAACGTATCCAGGCCGATATCGAAAAGAGCTACGCCGTTCCGGGGGAACTCGCGGACGTGACGCCGCGGGCGGCCGTTTCGTGACGTTCCGGCGGTCCCAGGTCGCGGGCTGCGGGTCCTATCTTCCGGCCCGGGTGATGACCAACGACGAGCTGGCGGAAATCGTCGACACCAGTGACGAGTGGATCGTGGCGCGCACGGGAATCGAGCGGCGGCACATCGCGGCCGACGGCGAGACGACGTCCGATCTCGCCCTGCGCGCGTCGACGGCCGCGCTCGCGGACGCGGACGTCGCCGTCGACGAGCTCGACATGATCGTCCTGGCGACCGCGACGCCCGACGAGACGTTTCCGGCGACGGCGACCGCCGTCCAGGCCCGACTCGGCATGACCCGGGGATTCGCGTTCGACGTCCACGCGGTATGCAGCGGCTTCGTTTACGCCATGGCGGTGGCCGACAATTTCCTGCGCCTGAGACAGGCGGACACGGCGCTCGTGATCGGCGCCGAGACCTTCTCGCGAATCCTCGACTGGTCCGACCGCGCCACCTGCGTCCTGTTCGGCGACGGCGCCGGGGCGGTCGTTCTCAGGTCGGCGGAGGGCGACGGCGGCGCCGGAGACCGGGGAATCCTCGCCACCCGGCTTCACGCGGACGGGCGCAAGCACGACATGCTCTACGTCGATGGCGGACCGTCCTCGACGCGGACCACGGGTCATCTGCGGATGCGCGGCAAGGAGGTGTTCCGCCACGCGGTCGTCAATCTCTCGAGCGTCGTGGGCGAGACTCTCGCCGACGCGGGCCTGACGACGGACGATATCGACTGGCTGGTGCCGCACCAGGCGAACAGGCGGATCCTCGATTCCACGGCGAGGAAGATCGGGCTTCCGCCCGAGCGCGTGATCGTCACGGTCCAGGATCACGCGAACACGTCGGCGGCTTCGGTCCCGCTCGCCCTGGACGCGGCGACGGCGGACGGCCGGATCAAGCCGGGCGACCTCGTTCTCATGGAAGCCATGGGCGGCGGTTTCACCTGGGGCGCCTGTCTCGCGCGGTGGTAGCGGACGCCCCGTGCCACCCCGTCTCTTCGTTCCTCCATCCCTTTGATATTGACGGCTTTATCCGGCGACGCTACGGTAGGCTCCAGTCAGGAGGGCATGGCATGGCGGGAAGAACGGTCACTCGTGCGCATCTGAGCGAAGCCGTCTATCAGGAAGTCGGGCTGTCGCGCAGCGAGTCCGCCGATCTGGTCGAGGTCGTCCTGAAGGAAATCGCCGGTCGTCTGGTGACCGGGGAGACGGTGAAGGTCTCTTCGTTCGGCAGCTTCTATGTCCGGTGGAAGGGGCGCAGGATCGGCCGCAACCCCAAGACGGGCGAGGAAGTGCCGATTCTGCCCCGCCGCGTTCTGGTTTTCCGGCCGTCCCACGTCCTCAAGAACCGCGTCGGTCGCACCCTGTCGCCCGGCGACGGGAGCGGTTAGGCCGACCGGCGATGGCGGACGCGGCGGAACGCGGCATCGCCCGGACGCGGAGCGCGGCGAAATCGTCGGGCGCCTTCCGAACGATCTCCGAGGTCGCCGCCGAGCTGGAGGTCCCGCAGCACGTCCTGCGGTTCTGGGAAGAAAAGTTCAACCAGGTCCGACCGCTGAAGCGGGGCGGCGGCCGGCGCTACTACCGGCCCGAGGATGTCGAGTTGCTGCGGCGAATCCGGCGTTTGCTCCACGGCGAGGGCTACACCATTCGAGGCGTTCAGAAAGTGCTTCGCGAAGGGGCCGGGCGCCGGGACGCCGAAACCGGCGGCGGCGACGGCGGCCTCGACGCCGAACGGCGGCGCGCGCTCCAGGGTATCGTCGACGAGCTCGCCTCGCTTCACGACATCCTCGCCCGCCGCAGGGTCTGATCCCCGCCCGGGACTCGCCGCCCATGCCTGACCTCGTTCAGACAGATGTGAGACACGGCCCTTGATGTAAGGGCGGGGGTCTCCGACGCTGTTGGTGCTGAACAACCAGCGTGAAGGAGAACCCCCATGCAGACCTTCGGCCTGCCCCGGCAGATTACACGAGGAGCCGCCCTGGCGTCGCGCCTGTGCGGCAAGGAGCGGAGCGACGAAGCGCACAGGCGCGACGCCCTTGAGCGCTGGCGCCAAGCCCGGGCCGACGGCCTGACCGCACGAGCGGCCGCCAACGCCGTCGGCGTGCCGAGATCGACCCTCTACCGGTGGCAGAGGCTGGCGGACCGCAACCGCCTCAAGCCGTGCTCGCGCCGCCCGCACACCCCGCGCCGGCCCACTTGGTCGGCGGCGCTGGTGACGGCGGTCCGGGAGACACGCGCCGACTACCCCATGTGGGGCAAGGCCAAGATCGCCGTCCTGCTCCGACGCAACGGGCACGCGGTAAGCGAGAGCACCACGGGCCGCATCCTCAAGACCCTCATGGAGCGCGGCGCCGTCACCCCGGTCCCGACCTTGCGCCGCAACGGACCGCGCGCCGCCCGGCGCCTCAGACCATACGCCAGACGCCTGCCCAGGGGCCGCAAGCCCACAAGTCCCGGCGAGATCGTCCAACTCGACACCCTCACCGTCTCACCACACACAGCCCGGCCCGCCATCAAGCAGTTCACCGCCCATGACCCCGTCGCAAAGTGGACCTGCGCACAGGCCTGGAGACGCGCAACCGCACACAACGCCAGGCGCTTCCTCGACAAGCTCCAGGCCGACATGCCCTTCCCCATCGAAGCCATCCAGGTCGATGGAGGCTCCGAGTTCAAGGCCGACTTCGAGACCGAATGCCAGCGCCGCGGCATCGACCTGTTCGAACTCCCGCCCCGATCGCCCAAGCTCAACGGACACGTCGAGCGTAACAACGGCGCATGGCGATACGAGTTCTACGCCTCATGGGACCTGCCCGACGACAACCTCGACGACATCAACCGATGGATCGACGCCTTCGCCGACGAATTCAACACCTTCAGACCGCACCAAGCCCTTGGCGGACACACCCCCGCCCAGTACCTTCACTCACTGACAGCCAAAGAGACCCCCGTGTCTCATATGTCCTGAACCAGGACAATGCCTTGACCGGACGCGCGCGGGCGGGTATCCGTGGCGGCGAACGTCGCGCGGTTCCGCGCGACTCGTCGGAGCGTAGCGCAGCCTGGTAGCGCACCACACTGGGGGTGTGGGGGTCGGAGGTTCGAATCCTCTCGCTCCGACCATTTCCCGTCCAGGGCGCGCGCGCCTATGCCCGACCCGACGACAGGTCCTCCTTCATGGCCTCGATGCGTTCCGCGATGGCCCGGTCGCGGTCGGGTCCCGGGGGTTCTCGCGCGGCCAGGACGATGTCCGTCGCGCGGCGGCCCGCCTCGGCGACCAGGGCGCCGTCGTCCCCGTTCGCGGGCGGAATCCGCAGGACCGAATCGAACGCGTAGGTCGCGCGGGCGTCCCAGCCGTTCGGCGGCGGATGGAGATCGGGCTCCGACTCGCCGCGCAACGCCCTTCTGAACTGCCGACGCATCATCGTCACGCCGGTGTCGGTCCGGCCCAGATGCTCGCGCCCGTGATCGGGCAACGGCCCCTGGCTGACGAGCACCTCCCAGTCGCCCGGGTCGCGCTGCATCTCCTCGTAGTCGCGGTGCATGGTCTGCCCCGGCGCGAAGTCGACGCGCTCCTTGCCGCAGTCCTCGGGTTTGCCGAAGCCGTGCGGGTCCAGCGCCTCGGAGAAGTGGCGGTAGCCGAAGATCATGCAGTGGGTGTCGTCGACCGGCACGGTCCAGCGGGTCAACGCCGGTCCCGTGTGGAACTTCTCCGCGTCGCCCTGCTCGAAGAGGGCGCCGGCCTGGAAGAAGCCGGGCAGCAACGCATGGATGCAGCGCACCCACACGAGGTCGCCGACCCGGCGGCTGGTGACGTAGAGACAGCCGTGGCCGCCGTCGGTCTCCCGGAATTCGATCTCCGGCATCACGTCCATCCGGGGCGAGAGCTGATACTGGTTGTTCCGGCTGTGCAGGAAGACGATGTGGGCCGGATCCATGATGTTTTCCTGGACGTGCAGCCAGTTGCACGAATGCCAGATCGAGTACGGCGCCAGGTCCTCGTCCGGCCGGAGGTAGGCGTCGTAGATGGGAAACCGGGGTTCCCGGTCGGGGGGACCCAGATAGGCGAACACCAGTCCGCGGTATTCCCGCGCGGGATAGGCGCCGTGGCGGAACGAGTCCTTCAATCGCGACCCCGGAGGCTCGCCCGGTGTGTCGAGAACGGTGCCGTCGACGTCGAACAGCCAGCCGTGATAGCAACAGCGCAGGCCGCGTTCCGACACGATGCCGTATTCGAGCGACGCGCCCCGGTGCGAGCAGTGGCGATGGAGGGCGCCCGTCCGGCCGGACTTGTCGCGGAACAGGACGAGGTCTTCCCCGAGATGACGAACGGCCAGCGGCAGATCGGTCAGCTCCGACGACAGGCATACCGGATGCCAGAATTTCCGCAGATATTCGCCGGCGGCGGTGCCCGGACCCGTCTCCAGCAACTCGTTGTCGGGTCGCCGGGGGCGTCCCGCCGAGAAATATCCGCCGTATGCCTGGCTCCGCGCCGTTTCGCTCATGGGTTCCGAGTCGTCGCCTGAATCCCGTCGCCAGCGTAGCCCATGACGTCGTTCCGGGCCAGGCGCCCGGCCGTCGTCCCCATATGGCAACTTGGAAAACTTCGCTAACGCACTATTCCGAATTGGAACTATCCGGTTGACAAACCGGTCGACGAACCCCACACGGTGAGGTATAGAGGGGATCGACATGGCGACATTTCATGGACCGGCCCGGCTCAGCGAAGACGAAGCCCGCGCGATGATCGAAGGCATCAGGTGGCCGAACGGTCCCGAGTGCCCGCATTGCGCCAGCGACAATGCTGTCCGGCTTGAAGGCAGGGCTACCCGTCCGGGTGTCTTGAAGTGCCGGGATTGCGGGAAGCAATTCACCGTCACTGTCAACACGATCATGCATCGGTCCAAAATCCCGTTGTCCAAGTGGCTGATCGCTTTCCACCTGATGTGTTCCAGCAAGAAGGGAATCAGTGCCCTCCGGTTGCAGCGCGAGTTGGGCTTGGGCAGCTATCAGACAGCTTGGCACATGGAGCGCCGCATCCGCTACGCCATGACCGCCGGTGGCCTCGGCCGGAACTTCGCGGGTGGGCATGAGACGGTCACGCACAGCGCGGGTGAATATGTGCGAGGCGATGTCTCGACCGACCCGGTCGTCGGTCTCGTCTGATGGCGCGCGACGAGGAATTGGGCTTCGAGCGATCCGTGGCGCGGATCGTGGGCGCACCGTGGCCGCCACCCGAGGAACGGGTTGCGTTCCTCGATGTCGGCACGGTCGCCGATGAAGCCATGCTCGCGGCCCTGTCGGTTGCCTTGGGCGCGGCGACCGTGCCGCGTGTCACCGAGGCGGAAGCCGCTTTGTTGGACCATGCGCCCGACGTTCCCGGCGACCTGATCGCCGCCGCGCTGGATAAGATTGAAGAGGGCGGCGACCCGCTCGGCGAGGCATTCTGCAAGCTGCGCCCGGCGGCCCGGCGTCGGGAAGACGGTGCGGTCTACACGCCGCCGACCACTGTACGGTCGATATTGTCATGGGCCGAAAGCGTCGGCGCGCCCGACCGCGTGATCGATCCCGGCGCAGGTTCGGGACGTTTCCTGCTGGAAGCCGGACGTCGCTTCCCGGCCGCTTCCCTTGTCGCTGTCGAACGCGACCCGTTGGCCGCTCTTACCGTGCGAGCGAACCTGGCGGCCGCAGGCATGGCCGATCGCGCCGAAGTGCGTGTCGAGGACTTTCTCACGTCGGATCTGCGTGGGTCGGATGGCCACACGCTGTTCGTCGGCAATCCGCCCTACGTTCGGCATCACCTGATTCCGTCGGAGTGGAAGGATTGGCTCAAGCAGGAAGCCGCCGCGATGGGATTGCAGGCGAGCACGCTGGCGGGGCTTCACGTGTACTTCTTCCTGGCCATCGCGCGCCGCGCCAAAGCAGGCGACTACGGAGCCCTTATCACCGCGTCCGAATGGCTTGATGTGAACTATGGCGGGCTGGTGCGGGATCTGTTTCTCGATCGCCTGGGTGGGCAAGGCATTCACGTGATCGAGCCCAAGGCCGAGCCGTTCCCCGGCACGGCTGCGACCGGGGCCGTGACGACGTTCACCGTCAACGGCAAGCCTGCTTCGGCCCGTTTCGCGAGGGTTACGCGGTTGTCGGCTCTTGGCGATTTGAGCGGCGGCCGACGAGTGAGCCGCGAGCGCCTGGTTGCGGAGAAACGCTGGTCGCACTTCACGCGGCCACCGACGGCGGCGCCGGAAGGCCATGTCGAGCTCGGGGAAGTGTGCCGTGTGCATCGAGGGCAGGTGACAGGGGCGAACCATGTGTGGATCGCCGGAGCGCATAGCGCGGGCTTGCCGGATGAAGTGCTGTTCCCGACCGTTACGCGCGCCAGGGAACTGATCCGTTCGGGTCCGGTGTTAAGTGATCCCGACAAGCTGAAGCGGGTGATCGATCTCCCGCAAGACCTGTCCACCCTCCGTGCGGCCGACCACATGGCCGTCAGGAGGTTTTTGGAGCGCGTCGAGAAGATGGGAGCGAAAGAGAGCTACACCGCGAGGCACCGGCCCGTGTGGTGGTCCGTCTCTCTGCGGAAGCCCGCCCCGATCTTGGCGACCTACATGGCGCGCCGCGCACCGGCATTCGTGTTGAATGAGGCCGACGCTCGACACCTGAACATCGCCCACGGCATCTATCCCCGCGAGGCGATGGCGCCCAACGTTCTCTCCGCGCTGGTCGCGTATCTGCGTGGCGCATCGTCGCTTCAGGGCGGAAGGGTGTACGCAGGCGGCCTCACCAAGTTCGAGCCGCGAGAGATGGAGCGCATTCCCGTCCCCGAGCCGTCGACCCTTGTGGAGATGGCGGCTTGAAGCCACCGCCAATCTGGAGCGAGCGGCAGCTTGAGGTCGCCAGCGAATGCGCAGAGGAACACTTTCGCGAGGGACGGCACACCGAACCCCTGGAAGTCTACCTGGAGTTGTTCGACGACTATCGGGGCGTCGTCGAGGAAGTGCTGGAAGAGACGGTCGACCTGTCGCGACTCCGAACGAAGGCTCTGGATCTGGTGGCGGACAGGCGCAAGCTCGAAGTCCTGCGCTATCTCTCCGGCCCGCCGGTCTCGGCGGACGACCTCAAGGTCCTGCTTCAGGCGAAGTCGCTGGCCGCAAGCCGGTTCAGGGCCGAGCCCGAGTTGGTGGACCGCCTCATGAGCTTCGTGCAGGACTGGCATGACCGGCGGCGGTTCCCGTGGCTGAGCGAGTCGCGGGAGCCGGAAGAGCACGACCGCAACGCGGCTATCTTGGCCACGTCGGCCTTGCTCGCCATGCGCCGCGTGGAGACGATGCGCCGGAATGACGGCAAGAACCTCCAGGAGCGGTTCGTTGCGATGCGGCTACGTCGTTCCGGCTTCCGCCAGATGCCGACGCGCGAAGTGAAGACACTCAACCAGGCCCCGAAGCCGGGCGAGTTCTGCCGCGAGTCGATGTTTGGCAGTCGCAAGGCAGACCTCATCGTCGGTCTGCCCGATGGGCGCACGATGGCGCTGGAGTGCAAGGTGTCGAACTCCGCAACCAACTCCATCAAGAGGCTCAACAACGATGCTGCGGTGAAGGCGACAACCTGGCGCAGCGACTTTGGCACCGTTCAGGTCGTGACGGCTGCCGTACTCGGTGGAGTGTATGCCATGCGGAACCTGCTTGACGCTCAGGAACGAGGGCTTACGCTCTTCTGGGTCCACGATCTGGCGGCCATGATCGACTGGATACGCAGCACTGATCCCGATGTCGGTTTGTCAACCGGATAGTTTCGTTCCGAATGAATGAAACCGGTTTCATCCATGTGAGATCCTGAAAGCCTCGCGATCGTCGCCGCGGCCTTCCTCGCGCGCATGGGGCCGTTCGGACCCGCGGCCCTGTCCTGGTTCGGACACATGTGAGACACGGCCCATCGGGCCGGTGGGTATCCGGTCTTGCCGTGGCCAGAAGTCTGATTATGGCCATGGCCCCCTCGGGGTAGCTGGGAACGGCGGGTCACCCGAAGGGCCGGAGCGCAGCGAAGGAGCCGCGAAGCGGCTTGACGCGCCGTTCCCAGCGGTCCACGCGGCGTCTCAGCGGCGTCTCATATGTATTGAACCAGGACAGGCCCTTGTGGCCGACGGACTCTCGCGACAACATGCGATCCGGGGGAGGGCGGCGGCCCTCCGATAGCGGGGGCGCGCGATGTTCGAATCGGCGGAGCTCGGTCACAAGCTCGACAAGGCGACCTTCAGGGAAGAGGAGCCGAAACTTCGGGAAGCGTTGCTCGGGACGCAGCTCGAGCTGGCCGAACGCCGGGACTTTTCCGTCGTCGTCCTGATCGACGGCATGGACGGCGCCGGCAAGGGGGAGACCGTCAACACCCTCAACTTCTGGATGGACCCGAGACAGATCGAGACCAACGCCATGGGCGAGCCGACGCCGGAAGAGCGGGAGCGTCCCCGGATGTGGCGTTTCTGGCGCGCCCTGCCGCCCAAGGGCAAGATCGGCATCTTCGTGGGGTCCTGGTACACGGCGCCCGTCGCCGACCGGGTCCGCGGCAGGACCGACGACGCCGACCTGGAGACGAGCATCGACGAGATCCTGCGGTTCGAGGCGATGCTCGCCGCGGAAGGCGCGCTCGTCCTCAAGTACTGGCTGCATCTCTCCAAGCGGCGGCAGCGCGGGCGGCTGAAGGCGCTCCAGAAGGACCCCCGGACCCGCTGGCGGGTGAACGACACGGACTGGGAGCGCTTCAAGCTCTACGACGCTTTCCGGAACGTCTCGGAGGTCGCCCTGCGCCGCACCAGCGTCGCTCACGCGCCCTGGATCGTGATCGAGGGGGCGGACGTCCGCTACCGGACGACGACGATGGCGGCGTCCCTGGCCGAGTCCCTGCGCCGGCGGCTCGACGAAACGCCGCCGGGTCCTCCCGCCGTCATGCTCCCCAGGCTCCCCGCGCTGGACGAGCGCAACGTCCTTCGCGCGCTCGACCTGACCCGGCGGCTGCCGAGGAGGAAATACCGCCGCGAGCTCGAGCGCCTTCAGGGAAGGCTCAACCTGCTGTCGCGGCACCGGAAGATGAGGAACCGGTCCGTGGTTCTGGTTTTCGAGGGGGTCGACGCGGCCGGAAAGGGCGGGGCGATCCGGCGGGTGGTGGCGGCGCTCGACGCCCGCTTCTACAGGATCGTCCCCGTCGCGGCGCCGACCGACGAGGAGAAGGCGCGCCCCTACCTCTGGCGATTCTGGCGCCATCTGCCGCGCAAGGGCCATTTCGCCGTCTTCGACCGTTCCTGGTACGGGCGGATCCTCGTGGAGCGCGTGGAGGGCCTCGCCGCCGCCGCCGACTGGTTGCGGGCGTATGGCGAGATCAACGACTTCGAGTACGAGATGCGCCGCCACGGCGTGATCCTCGTCAAGTTCTGGCTGCACATCAGCCAGGAGGAGCAGCTCCGGCGCTTCGAGGAACGCGAGAAGACCGGCCACAAGCGGCACAAGCTGACGGACGAGGACTGGCGCAACCGGGAGGCGTGGCCGGCCTACGAGGAGGCCGTCTGCGACATGGTCGAGCGCACCAGCACCAACGTCGCCCCGTGGCGCCTCGTCGCCGCCGAGGACAAGTATCACGGGCGCGTCGAGGTGCTGCGCGGGGTCTGCGACGCGATCGAGTCGGCCTTCTGATTCCGCTCCCGCCGCCGGGTCCGTCCGGGTCCGACGGGACTTTCGGCGCCGGACGCGCGTCCCGCGGACAAGCGGGAGAGCGGTTGCCGGGGACGGCCGGAGCGGGGCTGGAAATATCCGTGGACGACCGTTATGACTCTTCCCCGCCATGATGAACAAGGTCGTCGACAGCCTCGAGGACGCGGTCGCCGACATCCACGACGGCGCCGTCGTCCACGTCGGCGGGTTCGGGATGGCGGGCAGTCCGATCGACCTGCTCCACGCGCTGGCGGAGCGGGGCGCCAGGGACCTCACGATCGTCAGCAACAACGCCGGCGTGGGCCGCGTCGGCATCGCCAGGCTGCTGGCCGGCGGGCAGGTCGGCAGGATCGTGTGCTCGTTTCCGCGCCAGGACAACTCGACGGTGATCGACGATCTGCACCGCGAGGGCAGGATCGAGCTGGAGCTGGTGCCGCAGGGGACGCTGGCCGAGCGCATCCGCGCGGCGGGCGCGGGGATCGGCGGCTTCTACACGCCCACGTCCGTCGGCACCCCCTTGGCGGAAGGCAAGGAACACCGCGTGTTCGACGGCAGGGAACACGTCCTGGAGCTGCCGATCCACGCCGATTTCGCGCTGGTCAAGGCGGAGAAGGCGGATCGCTGGGGGAACCTCGTCTACCGCAAGGCGCAGCGGAACTTCGGGCCGCCGATGTGCATGGCCGCCACGACCGCCGTCGTCCAGGTTCGGACCGTCGTCGAATTGGGGGAGCTCGACCCCGAGACCGTCGTGACGCCGAGCATCTTCGTCGACCGCGTCGTCGCCGTGCCGAACCCGCTCAGCGAGCGCGAACTGATCGCCCGCGAAGGAGAATGAGGACATGACCGGACGTCTCGGCCGGGACCGGATCGCCTGGCGCGTGGGCCGGGACATTCCCGATGGCTCGTTCGTCAATCTCGGCATCGGAATGCCGGAACTGGTGGCGAACCACCTGCCGGAGGGCCGCGAGATCGTGTTCCAGAGCGAGAACGGCATTCTCGGCATGGGACCGCGGCCGGAGCCGGGAGAGGAGGACGAGGAGCTCGTCAACGCCGGCAAGAAGCTGGTGACGCTGCTGCCCGGCGGATCCTTCTTCCATCACGCCGATTCGTTCGCCATGATTCGCGGCGGCCATATCGATATCTGCGTCCTGGGCGCCTTCCAGGTGTCGAGGACGGGGGATCTCGCGAACTGGACGACGGGCATGGATGCGCTGCCGGGCGTCGGCGGCGCCATGGACCTCGTGGCGGGGTCGAAGCGCGTGTTCGTCATGACGACGCACACGACCAGGAACGGCGATCCCAAGATCGTCGAGGAGTGCGTGTTGCCGCTCACGGGCAAGGGGTGCGTGTCCACCGTCTATTCGGACCTCGCGGTCGTCGATTTCGGGCCCGACGGTCCGGTCGTCCGGGAGAAGCTCGAGGACCTCGACTTCGACGAGCTTCAGGACAGGACCGGGACGCCCTTGCGTCTGGCCAACGACTGGAAGCCCCTGGAAGTCCCGATCCTCGATTAGCGCCTCCTCCCTCGAAAACGGAAAGGGTCGATGAAGATCACCGATGTCGAGGCGATCGCTCTCGCCGTACCGATGGAAAGGCCGATCGCGGCGCCGATCAGCATCCCGCGCGCCGACGAGGTGGCCGGCGTCGTCTTCAAGGAGTACCGTTCGGTCCTCGTCCGCGTCCACACCGACGACGGGATCTCGGGCGTCGGCGAATGCATGACGCGGTTGTCGGGCACGGCGCTGCGCGACATCGTGCACTACGTGAAACCGCTGCTGATCGGCAAGGACCCGCGCGACGTGGAGTACCTCTGGGACCTGCTGTGGTCGGTCATGATCAATCGCGGCCACCACAAGGGGTTCTACCCGGAGGCGATGGCCGGCATCGACACCGCGTTGTGGGACGTCTGGGGCAAGTCCGCGGGCGTGCCGGTCTGGCGGCTGCTCGGCGGCCGGACCAACCCCAGGATCTGGTGCTATGCGTCGTCCCTGCGGCTGCGCGACATCGCGGTCCTGCGCGACGAGGTCGACCGGCACAAGGACAACGGCTTCAACGCCATGAAGATCAAGATCGGCAAGGATCCCGCGGACTGGCGGCGGGAGATCGACACCGTCGAACGGATCAGGGACCACGCCGGCGACGGCGTCACCCTGATGGCGGACGCCAACTGCGGCTACGCGCGCGACCTCAAGACGGCGCTACAGGTGGGCCGCGCCCTCGAGGCCCTGGGCCTCTTCTGGTACGAGGAGCCCCTGGCGCCGGACGACATCGACGGGTATGCCTTCCTGAAGGCGAATCTCGGCATCCGCATCGCGACCGGCGAGGCCGATTTCAACCGCTTCAGCTTCGCCCGCTTTCTCAAGCGCGAGGCCCTCGACATCGTGCAGCACGACGCCGCCCGCGCGGGGGGGATCACGGAGTCGCGGAAGATCGCCGACATGGCGTCGGCGTTCCGCGTCGGATACGCGCCGCATACGGGAAGCTCGTCGAACGTCATCAACGCCGCGTCGCTGCATCTGGCGACCTACGCGCCGAACTTCCTGATCTACGAGTACATGCAGAGCGACTGGAACAGGGAGCAACGCAATCCGTTGCACTGGGACCTGTGCGAGATGCCGATCAAGTCGTTCGAGGACGGCTGTATCGAGATCGAGGACCGGCCGGGACTCGGCATCGAGTTGAACGAGGACGTGATCCGGGAGTATAGGCTTCCGTAACGTCGGCATCGCCGCATGGAGCGACGACGCGACGACCGCACGGAGTTTCACCGTACCCGATGAACGGCCCGACCCCGCCCGTCCGCATCGCCTTCGACATCGGCGGCACGTTCACCGACTTCGTGCTCCGCGGCGCCGGGAACGACGGTATGCGCTTCCGGAAGGTGCCGAGCACGCCCGACGATCCGAGTCGCGCCGTCCTCTCGGGACTGTCCGACCTCCTCGGGGAAACGGGGGTCGAGGGCGAGGACGTCGACGCGATCCTCCATGCGACGACGGTGGCCACCAACGCCATCATCGAGCGCAAGGGGCCGCGGACCGCCTTCGTCACCACCCGGGGGTTCCGCGACATCATCGTCATGGGCCGGCAGAAACGCTACGACACCTTCGACGTCTACCTGACCAAGCCGGCGCCTCTGGTCGACCGCAAGGACGTGTTCGAGGTGGACGAGCGAATCGACGTCCACGGAGAGACCGTGAAGCCCGTCGATCGCGCCAGCGTCGAGAACGTTGTCGACGCGATCGCGGACGGAGGCTACGAGTCGGCGGCGGTGGCCTTCATCCACGCCTACGCCGACGGTCGCCACGAGCGGGAGGCGCGCGACGCCATCGCCGCCCGGCTGCCGGACGTGCCGGTCTCGCTGTCCTCCGAGATCTCGCCCAAGATGCGCGAGTTCGAGCGCTTCAGCACGACGTTGGCGAACGCCTATGTGAAGCCCGTCGTCGACCGCTATCTCGGCAAGCTCGAAGGCGCGCTGAAGGAACGCGGGATCGAGAGCGATCTCTTCATCATGCAGTCGAACGCCGGCCTCGTGCCTCCGGAGCTCGCCCGCGACATGCCGGTCCGCATCGTGGAGTCCGGCCCCGCAGCCGGGGTCATGATGTGCGGCGTCGTCGGCCGCGAGGAAGGCCGGCGGGACCTGCTGACGTTCGACATGGGCGGCACGACGGCGAAGCTCGGCGCGATAGAGGGCGGGGAGCCCGCCGTCATGGCGACCTTCGAGGTGGCCATGATCAACTGCCGTCCGGGGAGCGGCATCCCCCTCAACGTTCCGGCCGTGGAGCTCCTGGAGATAGGGGCGGGGGGCGGCAGCGTCGCGCGGACGGAGCTCGGGGTCATCGTCGTCGGGCCGGAGAGCGCGGGCGCGGACCCCGGCCCCGTCTGCTATGGCCAGGGCGGCGCCGAGCCGACCGTGACGGACGCCAACCTCGTTCTCGGCTATCTCAACCCCGACTACTTCAACGGCGGCGCCATGTCGCTCGACCGCGCGGCGGCGGAGGAGGGCATTCGCCGGGCGATCGCCGGGCCGCTCGGTCTCTCCGTCGGCGAGGCGGCCTGGGGGATCCACGCCGTCGCCAACGTCAACATGGAACGGGCCATGCGTGTCGTCTCGGTCGAACGGGGGCGCGATCCTCGCGGCTACACGCTGGTGTCGTTCGGGGGGGCGGGGCCCGTCCACGGCACGCGCATCGCCCGGTCGCTCGGGATACCGGAGATCATCGTCCCCTACGGCGCCGGCGTCGGGTCGGCCGTGGGCCTGCTGGAGGCGGACAACAGGATCGACGCGGCGCTGACGCGCGTCGTCCGGATCCGGCCGGACGCGGCGGCCGACATCGCCGCCGTCTACGAGGAGCTCGAGACGCGCGTCCGCGCCGATCTCGCCCGCCTGGGCGGGGCGGGGGCGCCGAGATGGTCCCGGTACGCCTATATGCGCTACGTCGGGCAGGGATACGAGCGCAAGGTCGACCTTCCCGGCGGCCCCATCGACGGGGACTACCCCGGCAAGGTCGGCGAGGCGTTCGTCGAGAGCTACCTGCGGAACTTCGGATTCACCGATCCCGACGCCGGGATCGAGGTCATCGACTGGTGTCTGGTGGCGACCGTTCCCGGCGACCGCGATGCGCCGTGCCGGTTCGAGGGCGTCGGGGAGACGGGCGGGAGCGGGAGCGCGGTCGTCGGCGCGCGCCGGGCCTGGTTCCCGGAACTGGACGGGTTCGCCGAATGCGATGTCGTCGACCGCTATCGCCTGCGAGAAGGCGATACGTTCGAGGGGCCGGCGATCGTGGAGGAGCGGGAGTCGACGACGGTCGTCCTCCCCGGCGACGCGGTGACGGTCGGCCCGTCGGGGCATATGGCGATCAGGGTGGGATATGAGGAGTGAACCGACATGACCGAGGCGGCGCGCGGCAACCGGCCGGTCGACCCCATCACGCTTTCCGTGATCTGGGGCGGCTTCGTTTCCATCGCCGAGGAGATGGGCACGACCCTGCGGCAGACGGCCTTCTCCGACGCCGTGCGCGAGGGCGACGATTTCTCGACGGCGATCTTCGACCGCCGGGGGCGCATGTTGGCCCAGGGCAACTTCACGCCGGGCCACCTCGGGTCCATGCCCCATGTCGTGCGGTCGGTGATGGAGTATTTCCCCGAGGACAGGCTGAACCCCGGAGACGCGGTCCTGGTCAACGATTCCGCCATCGGCTCGGGCCACTACCCCGACTGCTTCGTCGTCATGCCGGTGTGGTTCGAGGACCGCATCGTCGGATACGCCACCGACATCTGCCATCACGCCGACATGGGCGGCGCGGTGCCGGGCTCCCAGGCGATCATGGGGGTCACCGAGGCCTACCAGGAGGGGTTGCGCATCCTGCCCGTCAAGATCATGCGCGACGGGGAATTCTGCGAGGACATCATGCGCATCGTCCTCGGCAACGTGCGGGTGCCGAACAAGGTGGGCGGCGACCTCCGGGCGCAGGCCAACGCCAACTACGTGGGTTCGCGGCGGCTGGTCCGCATGTACGAGCGCTACGGCGAGGACGCGATGGAGGCGGCGATCGAGGAGATCCTGGACCGCTCCGAGCGGCGCATCCGCGACCTCATCCGCCGGATGCCGGAGGGCGTCTACGAGTTCGAGGACTTCTTCGACGACAGCGGGCCGGACACGGAACCGATACGCGTCCACGTGCAGATGGAGATCCGGGACGGCGGCATCGTCGCCGATTTCTCCGGGAGCTCCGACCAGGTCCCGGCCGGCATGAACTGTTACAAGACGTTCACCCAGTGCTGGCTGTACTTCATCGTCAAGGCCTACACCGACGCGCTGCTGCCGCAGAACGACGGCGTCATCCGCGCCCTCGAGGTGCGCGGCCGCGAGGGCTCCGCGTTCAATCCGGTCTATCCCGCGCCGTCGGGTGGTCGGGCCGTGGCGCAGATCCGCATTTACGAGGCCATGAACGGTATCCTCTCCAGGCTCCTCCCCGACCGCGCGATGGCGGCGTTCTCCCACTGGACCAACATCCAGATGGGCGGCGTCGACGACCGCACGGGCGAGCCCTTCATCCTCTACGACGTCGTGTTCGCGGGCTACGGCGGGCAGGCGATGAAGGACGGGATCGAGGCGATGAGCCCGGTGATGAACTGTCCGAACATTCCCGTCGAGGTGCACGAGGCGCACAACCCCGTTCTCGTCCACCGGGTCGAGTTCATCCCCGACTCGGCGGGTCCCGGCAGGTTCCGCGGCGGCTGCGGACTGCGCAAGGACATCGAGCTGCGTACCGACGCGGCGACGCTCAACCTGCTTGGCGACCGCCACAAGTTCGAGCCCTACGGGATCGCGGGCGGGGGCAGCGGCAGGCTCGCGGAGACGATCCTCAATCCCGACGGCGAGGCGGAACAGATGAGCTCGAAGGAGCGGCGCGAGTTGAAGCGCGGCGATGTCGTCAGCGTCCGCCTGTCCGGCGCCGGCGGGTTCGGCCCGGTCGCCGAACGCGACCCCGCCGCCATCGCGCGCGACGTCGCCGAGGGCTACGTCACGCCGGAGGGCGCGGCGGAAGCCTACGGCTGGTCGCCCGGTCCGTGACCGGCCGGACCGGCCGGAACGACCGTTTCCTCCTCCGCGTGGTCCGTTCGGACTCCTCTCCCTCGCGGGGAGAGGCGGTCGCCGGCACGGGGGGCGGGATGACCTTCCGGGACCTGTTCCCGCGAGCCGGGCGCCGGCGGCGTCTGGTGGCGGCCTGCGCGGTCGCGGCGGTCGCGGCGTGGGCCGATCCCGGCTGGGGCCAGTCGTCCCGGCCGCGCGCGTTCTCGGAGACCTACGGCGACTGGGTGGTGCGTTGCGCGAGCGAGGGAGAGGAGCGCCGCTGCGCGATGGAGCAGCGCTTCTTCTGGCGGGACGAGGACTCGGGGCGGAACCGGCTGCTGCTGACGGTGACGCTGACGCGCGAGACCGAGGGCGGCCTGGAGGCGACGGTGCTGGCGCCGTTCGGATTGCTGTTCGAGCGCGGTTTGCGATTGCGCGCCGACCGGCACGAAGGGACGGCGCTTTCGTTCCGCACTTGCCTGCCCGACGGTTGCATCGCGCGCGGCGCCCTCGATTCGGAAGTGGTCTGGAGTTTCCGGGCGGGGGCGGTGCTGCACGTGGAGGCGGACCCCGCGGTGGGCAGCGACCCGTTCCACCTCGAGGGGTCGCTGAGCGGGTTTGGCGACGCCTACGAACGGCTCACGCGCGAAGCCGGGAGTCGATGACGTCGCCGGGCCGGTAACGCCGCTGGCTGGCGGCTCGCCGTCGCGCGCGAGGCGTTCGGCGCGGGCGCGGCCGATGCCCCGCCCCCGCCGGCGCCGGTGAAGAGGGTCATCCGTTCGTTCGTGCCGGGAGTCATTCGGCCCCCGGCCGGGGCGGCCCGGTTCCGCCGAGGCCCGAGCCGCCGTCGACGAACAGGGTCTGGCCGGTCACCCAGCCGGTTTCCTCGGCCATGAAGAAGGCCACCGCGTTGGCGATGTCGGCGGGCTCTCCGATGCGGCCCACCGGGATCCGGGCGAGCTTGGCGTTCCGCAGCGCGCTCCCCGCCGGGTTGCGCCGCGCGAACATCTCCGTGTCCACGGGTCCCGGCGCGACGGTGTTGACGGTGATTCCGTGCGGACCCAGTTCGTAGGACCAGGTGCGGGCGAGGGCGTGGAGGCCCGCCTTCGCCGCCGTGTACCCCGTGCGGTTGAAATGCCCGTGGACGAGCTCGCTCGAAATGTTGACGATGCGGCCGAACCCCTCCCGCTTCATCCGGGGAACGCAGGCCCGCGCGGTTTGCACCGCGCTCGTCAGGTTGACCTGGATTTCGGCGCCGAAGTCGTCGAGGTCGTAGTCCTCGACCGGCCGATGACCGGTGAGGCCGGCGTTGTTGACGATGCCGTTGACGGGATGCCGGCGCGCGATCCCGGCCAATGCCTCCGACGCGGCCTCGCGGTCGGCCAGATCGACCGCCACGAGCTCGCCGGGGAAGCTCTCGTCCGCTCCGCGGCGGGCGATGCCGATGACGGCGTGGCCCCGGTCGGACAGGAGCCCGGCGCAGGCGCGGCCGATGCCCCGCGTGGCGCCGGTGATCAGGGTGACGCGGTCACGGACGGTCACGGTCCGCGCCCTCGCTCGCCGCGTCCGGCGTCCCGGGCGGGCGGTCTCCGCGGGTTCTCCGGCATGGGGCGCGTCTCCTTTCCGCGGAGGAAATGGCGGTCGGCGGGCAGGGGCCGGCCTTACTCGAACCGGGCTTCGTTCAACCGCCAGTAGGCATCGGTTCCCCGCAACGCCTCGTTGTCTTTCGCATGATCGAAGGGAGTATTGCCGCTTCCGTCGCGGGCGCTCGGGTCGGCGCCGCCTTCGATCAGCGCCGCGACCGCCGAAGGTTCGCGGTTGTTAAACGCCGCCGCATGAAGCGGCGTCCTGCCGTCTTCGTCGCGGGCGCCGGGGTCGGCGCCGGCTTCGATCAGCGCCACGACCACCGAAGGCTCGGGGTTGTTGCCCGCTGCCCAATGAAGCGGCGTTACGCCGCTTTTGGCACGGGCGCCGGGGTCCGCGCCGGCTTCGATCAGCGCCGCGACCACCGAAGGCTTGGGGTTGCTGAACGCCGCCGCATGAAGCGGCGTGAAGCCGTCTTCGTCGCGCGCGCCAGGGTCCGCGCCGGCTTCGATCAGCGCCACGATCACCGAAGGCTTGGGGTTGTTGCCCGCCGCCACATGAAGCGGCGTGAAGCCCATTTCGGTACGGGCACCGGGGTCGGCGCCGGCTTCGATCAGCGCCGCGACCACCGAAGGCTCGGGATTGCTCTCCGCCGCCGCATGAAGTGGCGTCCAGCCGTCTTCGACGCGGGCGCCGGGGTCGGCGCCGGCTTCGATCAGCGCCGCGACCACCGAAGGCTCGGGGTTGTTGCCCGCCGCCGCATGAAGTGGCGTCCAGCCGTCTTCGACGCGGGCGCCGGGGTCGGCGCCGCCCTCGATCAGCGCCGCGATCACCGAAGGCTCGGGGTTGTTCGCCGCCGCCACGTGAAGCGGCGTCCAGCTGTCTTCGACGCGGGCGCCGGGGTCGGCGCCGCCTTCGATCAGCGCCACGATCACCGAAGGCTCGGGGTTGTTCGCCGCAGCCACATGAAGCGGCGTCCAGCCGTCTTTGGCGCGGGCGCCGGGGTCGGCGCCGCCTTCGATCAGCGCCGCGACCACCGAAGGTTCGCGGCTCCCGAACGCCGCCGCATGAAGCGGCGTTGCGTCGAGTTTGTTGCGGGCGCCGGGGTCGGCGCCGGCTTCGATCAGCGCCGCGATCACCGAAGGCTCGGTGTTGTCGCCCGCCGCCCAATGAAGCGGCGTTGCGTCGAGTTTGTTACGGGCGCCGGGGTCGGCGCCGGCTTCGATCAGCGCCACGACCACCGAAGGTTCGGGGTTGTTGCCCGCCGCTATATGAAGCGGCGTGAAGCCGTCTTCGCTGCGGGCGCCGGGGTCGGCGCCGGCGGCTATCGCGGCCCTCACGCCGGAGGCAGTCCCGGCTTTCGCCGCCTCGAACAGATCGTCCGTCGCGTCGGCGGAAACGGGAGCGGCCGCGGCCAGCGCCAGGGCGAACGTCAGGGCGGCGCGGATGGCGAACATGGCGGTTCCTTCCGGGTCCGGTCGCGGGCGCTGGATTTCGGCGCCGAAGTCGTCGAGGTCGTAGTCCTCGACCGGCCGATGGCCGGTGAGGCCGGCGTTGTTGACGATGCCGTTGACGGCGTGGCCCCGGTCGGACAGGAGCCCGGCGCAGGCGCGGCCGATGCCCCGCGTGGCGCCGGTGATCAGGGTGACGCGGTCACGGACGGTCACGGTCCGCGTCCTTGCTCGCCGCGTCCGGCGTCCCGGGCGGACGGTCTCCGCGGGTTCTCCGGCATGGGGCGCGTCTCCTTTCCGCGGAGGAAATGGCGGTCGGCGGGCAGGGCGGCCTTACTCGAACCGGGCGGCGTTCAACCGCCAGTAGGCATCGGTTCCCCGCAACGCCTCGTTGTCTTTCGCATGATCGAAGGGAGTCATGCCGCTTCCGTCGTGGGCGCCGGGGTCCGCGCCGCCTTCGATCAGCGCCATGACCACCGAAGGTTCGGGGTTGTTGAACGCCGCCACATGAAGCGGCGTCGCGCCGTCTTTGGTACGGGCGCCGAGGTCGGCGCCGGCTTCGATCAGCGCCGCGACCACCGAAGGTTCGGGGTTCCCGAACGCCGCCATATGAAGCGGCGTGAAGCCCATTTCGGTACGGGCACCGGGGTCCGCGCCGCCCTCGATCAGCGCCGCGACCACCGAAGGCTCGGGGTTCTGCAACGCCGCCACGTGAAGCGGCGTGATGCCGCCTTCTCTGCGGGCGTCGGGGTCGGCGCCGCCTTCGATCAACGCCGCGATCACCGAAGGCTCGGGGTTCTTCGCCGCCGCCAGATGAAGCGGCGTCAAGTCGTCTTTGGCGCGGGCGCCGGGGTCGGCGCCGGCTTCGATCAGCGCCGCGATCGCCGAAGGCTCGGGGTTGCTGAACGCCGCCATATGAAGCGGCGTCCTGCCGTCTTCGTCGCGCGCGCCGGGGTCGGCGCCGGCTTCGATCAGCGCCGCAACCACCGAAGGCTCGGGGTTTTTGCCCGCCGCCAGATGAAGCGGCGTGCCGCCGTCTTCGTCGCGGGCGTCGGGGTCCGCGCCGCCCTCGATCAGCGCCACGATCACCGAAGGTTCGGGGTTCCTGAACGCCGCCAGATGAAGCGGCGTGAGGCCGCTTTTGGCACGGGCGCCGGGGTCGGCGCCAGCTTCGATCAGCGCCGCGACCACCGAAGGCTTGGGGTTGTTCGACGCCGCCGCATGAAGCGGCGTGAAGCCGTCTTCGTTGCGCGCGCCGGGGTCGGCGCCGGCTTCGATCAGCGCCGCGACCACCGAAGGTTCGGGGTTCCCGAACGCCGCGTTATGAAGCGGCGTCATGCCGAGTTCGTTGCGGGCGTCGGGGTCGGCGCCGGCGGCCACCGCGGCCCTCACGCCGGAGGCAGTCCCGGTTTTCGCCGCCTCGAACAGATCGTCCGTCGCGTCGGCGGAAACGGGAGCGGCCGCGGCCAGCGCCAGGGCGAACGTCAGGGCGGCGCGGATGGCGAACATGGCGGTTCCTTCCGGGTCCGGTCGCGGGGGTTCACCTTAGCCCGCGTCTGCCGGTCACGGTGGAAATTGACACATCGGGCGTCGGGAGCGAAAGTCGGAGGATCCACAGAAGGAGGGACCGAACGGAAATGAGCATCGATGTCGACGCGCCGACCGGCAATTTCAAGGGTTACGACCTCAACGCCCGGTCGCTCCAGGAACCGGACGACGAACTGACGAAGGTCGGTCCGGGGACGCCTTGCGGGGAATATCTGCGGCGCTACTGGCACCCCATCGCCATGACCGGGCAGATCGACGAGTTCCCGCTCCGGATCAGGCGGTTCGGGGAGGACCTCGTCCTCTTCCGCGACAAGTCGGGCCGCTACGGGTGCCTCCATCTCCATTGCAGCCACCGCAACACGTCGCTGGAGTTCGGCATCGTCGAGCGCGAGGGGCTCCGCTGCTGTTATCACGGCTGGCTCTACGATATCGACGGCACGATCCTGGAGACGCCCGGCGAGCCCGCGGACAGCCGGATCAAGGAGCGCGTCGTCCACGGCGCCTATCCGACCGTCGAATACCGGGGCCTGGTGTTCGCCTACCTCGGCCCGTCGGAGGAGATGCCGGCGTTCCCGTTCCTCGACCACATGGACCTCGGGCCGGCGGACGAGATGGCGCCGTTCCTCATCCCCAACCCGTGCAACTGGCTCCAGACCTACGAGAACTCGTTCGATCCCTACCACACCGTCTATCTGCACACGCGGGTGTCCGGCACCCAGTTCACGGACGAGTTCGCCGTGCATCCGGAATTCGAGATCTTCGAGCGGCCCTACGGCTACTTCTACACCAACGCCCGCCGGATCGGGGACAAGGTGTGGATCCGGTTCCACGACCACCTGCCGCCCAACTTCTCCCAGAACGGCAGCATGTTCCCGGACGCCAAGCGGAACGCCTACTTCCTCAAGGCGGGCCTGACCCGCTGGGTGGTGCCGGTCGACGACCGGAACAACGTCACCATCGCCTGGCGCCACTTCATCGACGGGTACGATCCCTTCGGGTTCGCCGACAAGTCGAAGTGCGGGTACAACTCCGTCGACTTCTACGGCCAGACCGACGAACTGCCCTACGAGGAACGGCAGCGCAAGCCGGGCGACTACGAGGCCTGGGTGGGGCAGGGCGCCGTCAGCGTCCACAGGGCGGAGAACCTCGGCGAGACCGACAAGGGCGTGGCCATGGCGCGGCGCCATCACCGGGAGCAGATCCGGGCCCTGCAGAGGGGCGAGCGGCTGCCGCAACCGACCGGTCTCGGCCTTCCGGTGCCGCTCTACGGCGGCGATTCGGTGTTGACCATCCCCAGGGGCGGCGAGGACGACCGCGAGACGGTCCGCGAGGTCTGCCGCCGCGTGGCCGCCATCTACATGGAGGGCGACGGGTACCGGGGCGACGACCGCGAGGCGTTCATCGTCGGGAGCCTGAAGAAGCTCGAGGAGGACTGGCCGGACCGCGGCGGACCGGGCGCCGGCTGAACCGCCCCCGCTCGATCCTCGCGGGCGGCGCGCCTTCGGAAGGGCGCGACCGTCAGCGGTAGGGCCGGCCGGCCTCGGCCGTGACGGCGTTGTAGCGGCGGAAGATCTCGACCACCCGCGCCGCGCGCGGGCTGGCGGCGGCGATTTCGTCCCAGAAGCGCGCCGCCTCGTCCTCGACCGCGGCCCATTCGTCGTCCGGGATGGCGGTGAGCTCCAGCTTGGCGCCCCCGACCCTGAGCTCGGCCTCGCCGCCCCAGTACCAGTGCTGCCGGTAGTAGTGCGACGAATCCATCGTCAGCCGCCACAGGGTCTTGAGGCGGTCGGGAAGCGCGTTCCAGCGCTCCTCGTTGGCGAAGAAGTGGCCGATCCAGGCGCCGCAGATGTTGTTGACGAGGAAGTAACGGGTGAAGTCGGCCCAGCCGACCGTGTAGGCCTCGGTGATGCCGGACCAGGCGATGCCGTCCACGTCGCCGCGCCGCAACGCGGTCCCGATGTCGTCCCATGCCGGCAACGGGAGCGGCACGACCCCGAACCGGCGCAGGAACCGGCCCGCCGTCGGGAACGTGAAGACGCGCTTGCCCGCCAGGTCGGCCAGCTTGCGGATCGGCTCCCTGGTGATGAAATGGCACGGATCCCAGGCGCCGGCGGACAGCCATTTCACGCCGCCGGTCTCGGCGTAGGCCTCCGCCCAGATCTCGCCGAGGCCGTAGCGGTCGAACAGGACCGGCACGTCGAGGCTGTGCCGCAGGGCGAGCGGGAAATAGCCGCCGAACACGGCGACGTCGGTCGGCGCGGCCATCGAGTCGTCGTCGGACTGCACCAGGTCGATCTCTCCGTCCCGCAGGGCGCGGAACATCTCGTCCATCGGCGCGATCCCGTCGGCGTGGAAGAGCTCGATTTCCATCTCGCCGCCGGCGGCGCGGTTGAACGCGTCGACCGCGGGCTTCACGACGTGCGCCGCGAGCGAAGGTCCGGCGTAGGTTTGAAGACGCCAGCGGATCGGCGAGCGGGCGTGTACCGCCGGCGCCGCGAGCGCCGACGCGCCCAGCCCGACCGCGAGCGTCTTCCCGCTCTTGTTCAGGAACGAACGTCTGGATTGGGTCATCTCGCGTTTCCCTTGCGTGCTCCCGCGCCGCCGACGAGGGCGTCATGTGGTCACCGGGCGGCCAAGCGGCTATAAACAGGCGACTGCAAGTGTGTCGGAGAGCGTCGTCGCGCGTCAAGGCGGGGACGCGGCGGCGCGGGCGACGAGCGGGGGAGGAAACTGATGACGATCCGGGTCCGGGGGCCGTCGGGAGACTATCGGGGATACGACAAGACCGGCGCGATCTCGCTGCCGCCGGAGGACCTGTTGCACCGCGTGGGTCCCGGCACGCCCTGCGGCGAATACCTGCGCCGCTTCTGGCATCCCGTCTTCCTCTCCTCGATGCTCGGGGACCTGCCCGTGCGGATCCGCCGCCTGGGCGAGGACCTCGTCGTCTTCCGGGACGGTTCGGGACGTCTCGGCCTCGTGCACGCCCATTGCAGCCACCGCAACACGTCCCTCGAATACGGCATCGTCGAGGAACGCGGCATCCGCTGCTGCTACCACGGCTGGCGCTACGACGTGGACGGCGCGATCCTGGAGACGCCGGGCGAGCCCGACGCCAGCAGGATCAGGGAACGGATCGTCCACGGCGCCTATCCCGTCGTCGAGGTGGAGGGCCTGATCTTCGCCTACATGGGCCCCATCGGGAAGATGCCGCCGTTCCCCCTGTTCGACACCATGGACCTCCCCGGCGACGAGATGGCGCCGGCGATGATCCCCAGCCCCTGCAACTGGCAGCAGATCGCCGAGAACTCCATCGACCCCTATCACGTGGTGTTCCTGCATTCCCGCGTGAGCGGGATACAGTTCCAGAACGAATTCCACCTGATGCCGGTGTTCGACTACTTCGAGCGTCCCAACGGCGTCTTCTACACCAGCGCCCGGCGCGTCGGGGACAAGGTCTGGATCCGCGTGCACGACCACCTGATCCCCAACTTCTCCCAGAACGGCGGGATGTTCACGCAGGGCGACCAGGAAGAGCTCTATTTCGCCCGCGCCGGCCTGACCCGCTGGATCGTGCCCGTGGACGACGAGAACTCCCTCTACGTCGCCTACCGCCACTTCAACGAGGAAACGGACCCGCTCGGCCTCGGCGACAGGGACAAGGTCGGCTGGAACACCATCGACTTCTACGGCCAGACCGACGAGCGGACCTACGAGGAAGCGCAGAGGAGCCCGGGCGACTACGAGGCCTGGGTCGGGCAGGGGGCCGTCACCGTCCACGACCGGGAACACCTCGGGCGCACGGACCAGGGCGTCTCGATGTACCGGCGACGGCTGCGCGACGCCATCCGGCGGCTGCGGGAGGGGGAGGAGCCCATGCAGCCGTCCGACCTCGGCCTGCCCGTTCCGACCTACGCGGGGGACACCATCCTGCGGATACCCGAGAACGGCGCGGACGACCGCGCGCTGCGGTCCGATATCTCCGCGAGGGTGGCCGGGATCTTCCGCAGCGGCGACGGACTCGTCGGCGACGAGCGCCGCGAGCACATCAGGCGCCGGCTCCGCGACCTCGAGAACCGGTAGCCGGGCGGCCGGCTCCTCCCCCTGCCAGGGGGGAGGCCGGAAGGGGGGCGGACTTCAGGTCCCGGCGGCGTCCGTCACCGCGCGTTCCGGCCTTCTCGGCCGGCGAATGGGGCGGCCCGGCCCGCGATCCGGCACGGCCTCCAGTTCCTGGTCCAGTGCTCGTCGGTCTGCACGTGTCCGAGGCGGACGCTCTTGCAGACGTTGTCCGGGAACTCCGCCGCCGGAAACCCTCGCGCCAGCCGCATCACGACGCCCTCCCGCTCGCCCCCGAGCGCGGACGGCTCGCCGTGAGCGTGTTCGATAAACCCGCGTATCTCCGCGACCGACCCGAAACGGCCCCTGAACAGGACCGGGACGACCGGGATCTCCCGCGGCCGCGCGTACGCCTCGACCTCGGCGAAGGCGGCGAACGCGCCGTCGCCGTCGCGCAGCGCGAACGCGTGGAACGTCTCGCGCTCCGCGACGGGGTCGTACTCGATGCTGTGCACGCCGTAGATGTCCTCGCCGTACAGCCAGACGCCGGGCTCGGTCGCTTTCCAGGCATGGTGCTTTTTCACCATCGCCATCCACTTCGCGTCGGAAGGGACCGATACGCTGCGCGCGTAGACCTCGCCGGCGTGCAGGAGCGTGTTGCCGCCGTCCAGCTTCTCGGTCGCCACCACGTCCTCGCCGACGAAGCGGTCCGGATTCGCGTGCACATCGTCGTCCCGGCCGATGGCCGGGGACCACGGCCAGTACGGAGTGCCGGGGTACTTCGCGTTCCAGGGCGGGCCGGAACCGTTCCTCGCGGTCATCGCTCGCGTCGGGATTGTCTCGCGTGTTGCGGACAGAGTTGCTCCACCTCGACGTCCAGGCTGTCCATCAGATCCTTGCGCTCGTCCCAATCGCGGTCGGTCGCGTTCAGAACCACCGCTTTCGCGACTACCGCGACTGCCAGGAACTTCCGGTCCGAGCGGTCGAAGGCGTTCTCCGGCAGCTCTTCGAAGCCTCGCCGGTCGTCGTCGGACTCCGTAATCTCGGTCCTGCGGACGTACTCGCACCGATACTGGTTGTCGAACACGTGCTTGAGGAACGCGTCGCCGACTCCTGGTCCTCCCGAAAAATTCAGGCGGCCCTGGTATTCCTCCAGAATGAGACCCTTGTCGTCGACGGCGACTACTTCCCGTTCAAGAGACTCCAGCTTCTCCACACATACCAATTGACATTCTTCGTCCGCGTGAGTTTCGCGACCGTTGGCGGCTATCGCGACGTTGGTATCGACGACGAACACTGTCATCCGGATTGCTCCGTTTTTCTTTTCGATATTTTTCTTTTCAATGAAGCCTTCACGATCGCCGCGACCTCGCCCATCTCGTCGCCGAAGAACTCGTCCGGCCAGTTCTCGATCTCGCCCCATTCGTTCAAGCGCAGGTCCTCAACGTGCGCCCGGCCCCGTTGCGAGGAAACGAAGTACAGCCTCATATCCTCGGAGGGTGCCTCCTGTTCGGCGACCCGGCGTTGCAGGCGCCGCAGCAAGTGCTCGCTGTGGCTCTCCACGACGATCTGGACGTTTCGCACCTTGGCGACGTTCAGCATGACGTCGGCCAGACCGCTTTGCACGGCGGGATGGAGATGGATCTCCGGCTGCTCCATCAGTACCGTAGAGCCTTCCGGAACGTAATAGAGCAGGACCAGCGCGGGCAGAACCTGGGATACGCCGAATCCGACGTCGGTCAGCGCCGTCGGCGCGCTCGACGAGGAGGTCTTGACCATCGCCCGGTACAGGTTCGTTCCCTTGGCGATCTCTTCGAGACGGAAGTCTTCGATCAACCCCAGCTCGTTCAACCAGTGGGCGATGACTCTCTGGAACGCTATCCCCCGCACTCCCCGTGCCCGGGGCTTCAACCTCCTTTTCTCATTGTCGCGAGTGGCGGCAAGTATCGCGTCCATCGTACGCTCGCCGCGCTGGCCAACGTCCTCCGGGCTGGCTCCGGCCCAGTGGTACTCCCGCTTCGGGTGCTCGCGCAACGGCCCGAGGTAGTAGAGCGAGTCCATCAGCCTCTCGTAAGCCAGCTCGAAATCGCCGAGGAAGTCCGAGTTCTGGTAGTAAGTTCTTGCCTGGTTGGGGAACAGGTATGTCTTGACCGGATGCGGAAGCGGCCAGGGACGGCCCTGTTTGTGCTGGAATTCAAATTTCTCGCCGTCGGCTACCAACTTGAAATCGCCCTTCTTCTTCGATTTGGGCTTCGGTTGCAGCCCGAACTTTACGCCGTCGAACCGGTATTCCAACCGGTACGGCCAAGGACGTTTCTCTTTCCAGCCGACCTTGCACTTCGTGCTCAGTTTGTCTCCGCTGAAGAGCAGTTCTTCGGGGTTCATCGGATCCTGGATCTCCAGCGGCTTGGGCAGCGTCCAGTCGAGGGTCCAGCGTATTCGCGCGTCCTCGTCACGGCCGTGGACGACATCGGCGAACGTTCCCAGGTTCACCAAGTCTCCCGGTCTGCCGAAATCGAGAACCAGCCCCCGGTCCGTGGCGTTCCGGGTCTGCTTGAGCAACAGGAGGAACTGGAGGAGGCTGCTCTTGCCGGCGCTGTTGGGCCCGAAGAATCCGGTCACCTTGCCGAAGGTCAGGTCGGCTTCCCGCCACGCCTTGAAATTCTCGATCTTCAGACTCTTCAGCATCGCCGTTTCTCCCGCCGGGCTCCCGACGACCAAGCCGCGTCCACCCGACTCGTCGCATACCCGTTCATTATACATCGTACTACAACTTCGCCGGACGGCCGGCTCCTCCCCCTCGACGGAGAGACCGCCTGGAGGGGGGGCGGACTTCAGGTCCCGGCGGCATCCGCGCCAGGGCGGGGCGGGATCGACCCGCCGCGCCGCCGCCGCCGCCCGCGGCGATTGTTTCTACGCGCCTTCTTCCCAAGGGGCTTCCCACGGGTTCCACGAGGCCGGCAGATGTCCGCCTCTTCCTCTGCTTCCTCTTCCTCTTCGTCCTCTATCTCTTCCTCCTCCTCCATCTCTTCCTCTTCGTCCTCTATCTCCTCCATCTCCTCCTCTGCCGCCGCTTCCTCCGCCTTCGCCTCCATCTCCGCCTCTATTTCCGCCTCTATTTCCGCCTTCATCGCCGCTTCCTCGTCGAGCCGGCGCATCACCGCCTCGCGGAGCCTTCGGGTTCTCGATGCCGGATCGTCGGGTTCCGGCTCCGGCTCCGGCGGTCGGTAGTTGTCGCGGTAGCGCGCCGGGCGGTGGGCCTTGAGCAGGAACATGGCGAGGGCGTCGGAGTAGTGGCGCGTCGTCCCCACCTGTTCTCCCTTGTAGTAGACGGGTTTCTCTACCCCTTCGAAGGCGCGGCGGTGGAGTTCGGCCTCCAGGAGGTCGATGCCGTTGTCGAGGGCGTCGTCCCACTCGCGGGCGAAGTCGGGGTCGGCGTCGCGCCAGTCGTATGCGGTGCGTCTGGGGATGCCGGCGTCGCGGCAGGCGCGGGCGACGTTGACGGTATCGGCGAGGGCGTGGAGGAAGGCGGTTTTGCGGCCTGGGCGTATGTCGGCGGCGGCGGCGGTGTTTCCGTGCATGTCGGGGTCTCCTGTTTCCCGTGTAGGAACAATGTGAGAACAGGAGTGTGTCGTGTCAAGAGGAAAATTCCAAAGTAGAGAAAAAATATCCACGATGCGGTCAAGAACGGGAAAGCGGTTCGCACAATCCGCACACCGTCGGGGCACACACTCTCGGGATGCGATTCCCCCTTCCGGCCTCCCCTTTCGACAGGGGGGAGGAGCGTAACCGTCCCGTCCCGGCGCCGGATCGGGATTGCACAATCCGCACACCGTCGGGCCGCGCACTCTCGGGACGCGATTCCCCTTCCGGCCTCCCCTTTCGACAGGGGGGAGGAGCGTAACCGTCCCGGCGCGGCGCCGGATCGGAATTGCACAATCCGCACACCGTCGGACGCGCACTCTCTCGGGACGCGATTCCCCTCCCGGCCTCCCCTTTCGACAGGGGGGAGGAGCGTAACCGTCCCGGCGCGACACCGGATCGGGATTGCACAATCCGCACACCGTCGGGGCACACTCTCTCGGGATGCGATTCCCCCTTCCGGCCTCCCCTTTCGACAGGGGGGAGGAGCATAACCGTCCCGGTGCGGCGCCGGATCGGAATTGCACAATCCGCACACCGTCGGGCTATACGGAACGTTCCTGTCCAGACCACGACATGTCGTGGTTCAGCGGTGTGAACGTCAACATATGGTATATCGAGGGCGTTATCGGGAGGGGATGGGTCACGGTTCCGCGGCGCGCCGGTTCGTGTCCCGACGGTGTGCGGATCGTGCGGATCCGAATCGCGCAGACGCGACGCGGGGGCCGGGTCCCGCACGGGGATCCCTCCCGTCCCACATGCCCTGAACCGGGACACCCTGTTGACCGCTCGACCGGGTTCGGATACATAGTGGGACGCGGCTCGACCGGCGCGTCGTCGTTCGGCCCCGCTGTGGCCGAAAGTCCGCCCCCGGACGGCGGGGGCGGTCCGCGGGAAATTCGTTCGACGAGGGGAAACGCCCCCGCTTGCGTTGCCACGCGGGAAGGATAGAATTGGCCCGGCCCGACGATGCCGGGCCGGGCGACCGCGGGAACAGGGTCAAGGACGCATGAAGGCTCGCTGGGACCTCATACTCATACCCTCGTTCGTCTTGAGCTTCATGCTCATGGCGGCGTCGCAGATCATCTTCCTGCGCGCGAGCTTCTACAAGGACCTGGGGTTGGGGCGCCAGGGCGAGGACATCGTCTTCACCAACTATGGCCGGTTCTTCACGGACGAGTTCTATCTCGACGTGCTGTGGCTGACGATCCAGGTGTCGTTCCTGGCCATGCTGTTCACCCTGGTGTTCGGTTTTCCGGTCGCCTACATGATCGCGCGGCTGCGTTCGCGCTGGGCGATGATCCTGCTGGCGGGCATCGTGATTTCCACCTTCATCACGATCGTGATCAAGGTGTTCGGCATCTACATCATGTTCTCGGCCAGCGGCATCGTGAACCAGACGCTGATGGGGCTCGGCATCCTCGACAGGCCGTGGACGGTGATCGGCAACGACGCCGGCGTCGTGGTCGGCCTCATGCACTTCACGCTCGGGTTCGGCGTGCTCGTCCTCTACAGCGTCGTGCAGACCATACCGCGGTCGCTGGAGGAGGCCGCCCAGATACACGGCTCCAGCCGCTGGCGGGTGTGGGCCCGGGTGATCGTCCCGCTGAGCCTTCCCGGAGTCACGGTCTCGGCCCTGATGATCTTCAACATGTGCATGGGCGCCTTCACCTCGGCCGCCCTGCTCGGCGGCGGGCGCGTCTTCACGCTGCCGGTGCTGATCCAGCGCGTGGTGATCATGGAGGTGAAGTACTCCATGGGGGGAACGCTGGCGGCCGTCCTGCTGATCTCCGTGCTGCTCATCAACCTGCTCTCGATCTATCTGATGACGCGCATGCGCAAGCAGAGGCTGGTGATCACATGACGATCTCGACGCCGGCCGCGACCTCGGCCCCGAACGGCGCCCGGCGGCGGCCCGGGTTCCACTTTCCCACCGGCAAGGTCTCGTTCTACGGATTCTGCAGTCTTTCCTACATATTCCTCCTGTCGCCGCTGGTCGTCGTCGTCGGCGCTTCCCTGCACCGGGGAACCCGGTACACGGTCGTCAAGTTCCCGCCGGAGGACCTCTCCCTCTACTGGTACACGCAGATCCCGGACGCCCACTGGGAAGCGCTGACGCTGAGCTTCGGCCTGGCGTTCATGGCCTCCATGCTGGCCTGCGTCGTCGGCATCCCCGCGGCGCTGGGCCTCGTGCGGAGCAACATCCCCCTCAAGGGCCTGTTCTCGTCGATCTTCCGGGCGCCGCTGCAGATCCCGTCCATCGTCACCGGCGTCGCCTTCCTGCAGATGTACTACCTGTTCGGCGACCTCACGGGCCTCTACGTGAACGGGACCTTCGCGGGCCTGCTGCTGGGACACCTGTTCGTCGGCATCCCCTACGTCGTGGGGACCGTCGGCGCGGTCCTGCAACGCTTCGACACGCGCCTCGAGGAGGCGGCGCAGAGCCTCGGGGCGGGCCGCATCACCACGTTCCGCCGCGTCACGCTTCCCGTCATCATGCCGGGCGTGTACGCTGGCGGCCTGTACGCCTTCATGGTCTCCTTCGGCGACGTGCCGATCTCGATCTTCCTGTCGGCGCCCGGGTTCGTCACCTTCCCGGTCGAGCTCTTCTACGGTATGGAGAACGACTTCAACCCGTCCGTGCTCGCCTCGTCGACGCTCGTCATCCTGTTTTCGCTCGGCCTGCTGCTGCTCATGCAGCGCATCGTCGGGCTCGAGAACCTGTTGCGTTCCGGCGGCGGCTCGTGATGTCCGGTCCGCGGCCCCGCCGGCATGCGTCGCGTGACAGGAAGGGCGGTCCTTCCGGGAGCGCGGAAACAAACCCCCGGTCGGGGAGGAGAGGACATATGCGCATGAACATGAATCTGTCGAAACTCGCGGTCCTGGCCGTCGCGGCCGGGGCGATGGCGGTCGCGGCGCCGGGACCGGCCTCGGCCGGCGATCTCGACGGCCAGGAAATCAATGTTTGCACCTGGGGCGGATCCTGGCGCGACGTGCAGCTCGAAACCATCGTCCAGGGACCCGACGGCCTCGAGGCGCGCGGCGCCAAGGTCGAGTTCGTGACGGGAAGCCCGCAGGACAACATGGCCAAGCTCATCGCGTCGCGCGGCCGGCCGGTGTGCGACGTCATAGAAGTCCTCGACGCCACCTGGGACGAGATGGTGGAACTGGATTTCGTCGTCGACGAGCTCGACTTCGGCCTGATCCCGAACGCCAAGGACACGCTGGCCTACCTGCTCGGGAAGAACCATACCGGGAGCTGGTTCACGCAGGAGGGCATCTGCTATAACGCCGACAAGTTCAAGGAGCACGGCATTCCCGTGCCGACGACCTACAAGGACCTGATCCATCCGAAGCTCGAGGGCCTGATCCAGATCCCCGACATCACGTCGGGCGGCGGGCTGGCCAACTTCTCCGCCATCGTGAAGGCGGCGGGCGGCGACGAGACCAACGTGCAGCCGGGGTTGGATCTCATCAGGGCGATGAAGGTGCGGAAGTTCTGGAAGCGCGGCAGCGAAGGCGTCACCCTGCTCGAGAACGGCGACATCTGGGCGCTCGTGGCCTACGTCGGCTGGTGCATGCGCGGGCACAAGGCCGGACAGACCTATCTCAAGTTCGTGCACCCGTACGTCGACGAGAACCACACCGGCGTGCAAAAGTACGGATACCTGTCGATCGTGAAGTCGATCGACAGGAAGAACTGGGAGGCCGCGCACGCGTACATCAACGGCTTCCTGTCCGAGGAGACCCAGTACCAGATGTCCACGCAGTCGGGCACCACGCCGGTCAACGTCAAGGTGTGGGCGCGCCTGGAGAGCGATCCCGTGCTCAAGGATATGGCGATGTTCGATCCCGAGAAGATCGAGATGCACTATCGCGCCGACTACAAGATGGCCGACCGGTCGCTCTGGCTCGATCAGTGGAACCGCAACGTCACCCAATAGGACGGACGCGGTCGGGTGGTAGCAACGGGCCGGTCCGGCGAAGGGCTGGTCCCATTGTTTCGGAAGAGGACGCGGGCATGATGTCCGCGGCCGACAAACAAACCCAGCGTATGGGGAGGAGGAAACTTACATGCATGGCTTATTGAAACTATCGGCCCTGGCCGTAGCCGCCGGCGCGCTCGCGATGACGGCGTCCGGTCCCGCGACCGCCGGCGACCTCGACGGTCAGGACATCAAGGTCTGCACGTGGGGCGGGTCGTGGCGCGACATTCAGCGCGACAACATCGTCACCAATCCGGGCGGCCTGGAGGAACGGGGCGCCACGGTCACGTATGTGACCGGAAGCCCGCAGGACAACATGGCCAAGCTCATCGCGGCGCGCGGTCAGCCCGTCTGCGACGTCATCGAGATCCTCGACGCCACCTGGGACCAGATGGTCGAGCTCGACTTCGTCGTCGACGAACTGGACTTCGACCTGCTCCCGAACGCCAAACACCTGGCGGACTGGCAGATCGGCAAGAACTTCACCGGTTCGTGGTTCACGCAGGAGGGCATCTGCTACAACTCCGACAAGTTCAAGGAAAACGGCATTCCCGAGCCGACGACCTACAAGGACCTGATCCATCCGAAGCTCGAGGGCCTGATCCAGATCCCCGACATCACCTCGGGCGGCGGTCTGGCCAACTTCGGCGGCATCGTGAAGGCCGCCGGCGGCGACGAGAACAACGTCAAGCCGGGTCTCGATCTCATCAACGCGATGAACGTCAAGAAGTTCTGGAAGCGCGGCAGCGAGGGCGTCACCCTGCTCGAGAACGGGGACATCTGGGCGCTCATCTCGCACGTGGGATGGTGCATGCGCGGCCACAAGGCCGGACAGACCTATCTCAAGTTCGCGCACCCGATCATCGACGACATGCATGTCGGCGTGAACAAGTTCGGGTTCCTCAGCATCGTCAAGAACAGCCCCATGGAGCTCCGGCCCGCCGCGCACGCCTACATCAACGGGTATCTCGACGAGGAGACCCAGTTCCAGATGTCCGCCCGCGCCGGCACGATCGCGGTGAACGTCATGGCGCAGGCGCGTCTGGCCGAGGATCCGGTGCTCAAGGAGATGGCGGTACTCGACGCGGAAGGCATCGCCAAGGAATATCGCGTCAAGTACAAGGGCATCGACATCACGACCTGGAACGACCAGTGGAACCGCGCCGTCACCCAGTAAGGCGCCGGCGGTTCCGAGCGTAGGACGGAGGAAGATCCATATGTCGCGCGTCAAACTCGAACGGGTAGTCAAGCACTACGGAAACGTCGTGGCGCTCCGGGAGTTGGATCTCGAGATTCAGGAGGGCGAGTTCCTGACCCTCCTGGGTCCCTCCGGATGCGGGAAGACGACGACGTTGCGTCTCGTCGCCGGGTTCATCGAGCCCACCCAGGGCACGATCTACCTCGGCAACGACGACGTGACGTACGTCCCCCCGCAGAAGCGGGAAATCGGCATGGTCTTCCAGGACTACGCCCTGTTTCCGCACATGACGATCGAGGACAACATCGGCTTCGGCCTCAAGGAGCGCCGCGTCGGCAGGGAGGAGATCAGACACCGCGTCGGCGAGCTGCTGGACCTGATCCACCTGCCCGGCGTCCAGGACCGCTATCCCGCCGAGCTCAGCGGCGGCCAGGCGCAGCGCGTGGCGGTGGCGCGGGCCGTCGCCTACGCGCCGCGCGTGCTGCTGATGGACGAACCCCTCGGCGCGCTCGACCTCAAGCTCCGCGAGGCCATGCAGATCGAACTCCGACGCATCCAGCAGGAACTGAAGATCACCACGGTCTACGTCACCCACGACCAGGGCGAGGCGATGAACATGTCGGACCGGATCGTGGTCATGAACCTCGGCCTGATCGAGCAGACGGGCAGCGCCGAGGACATCTACAACAACCCGCGGACCAAGTTCGTCGCGGACTTCATCGGTTCGATCAACTTTCTGCCGGCGAAGATCGTGGGCGACGACGGGGAATGGTCGGTCGCCGAAACGGTGGGAGCGAAGGTCAAGGTGCCGAAGAGCGGCGCTTCCTCGTCGTCGGGCGAGGTCGCCATCGCCCTGCGTCCGGAACGGCTGGAGCTGGTCGTCAACGGCGGCGACGGCATGAACGTCGTGCCGGGCACGATCTCCAACAAGATCTTCAACGGCAACCTCATGCGCGTCTTCGTCGATGTGGGCGCCAGGGAGCCTGTCGTGATCGAGCTTCCGCCCGCCGATGTCCACGGCGAGACGGGCGATTCGGTGAGCGTCGGGTGGGCGCCGCAAAACGGTCAGGTTCTGATGGAATAACGATTTCGGGCGCCGCCCTCTCTCGTTCGAGGGGGCGTCCCGGGCCTGCGCCGGATCGTCGCGTGGGCCGCAACGCTGGATAGGGAGGTTCCATGGCCGAGCGACGGGTTGCGGTGAATCCGGGCACCGTGGATTGGGCCGGCGAGAACCCCGGCATCTACCTTCGCGACGTCGACGACGGTCCGTGGGTGACTTTGGGCGTCTTCTTCCGGGTGGTCATGTCGCCTTACGGACGGGGCCACGCGATGTTGGTGCTCGACGAGCCGGATACCGGCAAGGGATGGCCCGACGCCCGGAACTTCATCGTCAACGACAACGAGGATCTGACGCGTTACCTGATCCGCGATTACGTGTCCGGGTTCCCGTCGTTCCGCGACAAGCCGGGCCTCGAGGCGATGACCTACGCGCCCCTCGACACCGTGGCCTGCGCCGGCGACCCGCGTACCGCGTACTCGGAGACGGTGACGGCGGAGGGACTGACCGCCGCCATGACGTGGTCCGACACCATGGAGCCCATGGCGGTCGAGGTGACGCCGGAGACCTCCGCGACCGGCAAGCACGATATGTACAGCCTGTTCTTCGAGGCCAGGGAGGCCAGGATCGAGGTCAACGGCGAACGCCTCTCGGGGCGCGTATCGACCCGCCAGTTCTTCGGGAAGACCATGAGCACGGCGTTCCTGGCCTTTTCCGAGACCTGGGTGCAGCCGGCGTAGGCGGAGCGGACGGACCCGCGCGCGGGGATATCGGGGAGGGAAGCGGATGCCGTTGTCGACACCTGTCAATCCGGGAAAGATCTGGTGGTCGGGCGACAATCCCGGGATGCTGCTGAAGGAGTCCGAGGACGGGCCGTGGACGGCCATGGCCCTGTTCTTCCGGATCGTGTACACGCCGGCGGGCCGGGGCAACGCCCTGTTCCTGTACGGACGACCGGACTCCGGCGAGAGCCTGCCCGACGCGCCCAACGTCGTGCTGCACGACAACGAGGACATGGCCCGCTGGCTGGCCGACAACTTCGTGGCCCGCCTGCCCGGACCGTTCTCCGAATCGCCGGCCTTCGGGGCGCTGCGCTACCTGCCCCTGACCGAATGCCGCACGTCGGGCGATACCTCGAGCCGGTACGTTCAGACGGTCGCGGCGGAGGGCATCGAGGTCGAATTGATCTGGGACCGGCTGGGCGCGCCGAGGGCGCTCGAGCTGTCGCCCGAGCACGTGGGCACGCGGTCCCACAATCTTTTCAACCTGCTCGTCGAGTCGCGCGACGCGTCGATCCTGGTGAACGGCGAACGGTTGCCCGGAAAGGTGATGCCGCGGCGGCAGGCCGGGATGGATACGACGACCGGGTTCGTCTATTTCTCCGAGATCTGGATCGAATCCTGAACCTTCGGGGGAGGGAGCGACGCGGCGCCGGTCCGGAACCGGGTCCCGCGCCGCCAAGACAGGGGACAGGGCAGTGGCAAACCTCAACGCCGCCGACGAGGCGGCCATCGAGAAGGTCCTTGCCGTCGAGCCGGCGCTGCGGGGGCTGAAGCCCGCGTCGGAAGCGGTCGGCCTCGACCGGAACACGGTTCTCCACGCGGGCCCCGCGTTCGCCAAGCCCGCCGACGTCACCAGACCGATCCTCAATTCCGCCGTCGTCGCGCTGGTGTTCGAGGGGGTCGCCGACGACTTCGAGACGGCGGAGCAGATGATTCTTTCCAGCGACGTCGTGCTGCGGCCGGCCCAGGACCACGACGTCGTCACGCCGCTCGCGGCATGCGTTACGGCGTCGTTCATGCTCCAGGAAGTCGCGGACGGCGCCGGGCGGGGCCGCGGCGCGTATACGCCGATAAACGGCGGGAACAGCCCTGGCGCCATGCGCCTCGGCGTGCGCACGGAGGAATCGCTCGCGCTCGCGCGCTGGCTCAACGGGGACTTCGCGCGCGCCCTGGGCGACGCTCTGGACGAGCCCGTGCCGACGTTGCCCCTGGCCAGGGCGGGCATGGAGGCGGGGGACGACTGTCACGGGCGGACGCCGGCGGCCACCGCGGCGCTCGCCGGACTCCTGGCGCCGAGACTGACGGGAAGCGCCGGCGCGGAGAAGGCGGCCGCCTTCATCGGGGAGAGCCCCAGCTTCTTCCTCAACCTCTGGATGGCCTCCACGCGCTGCATGTTGAGCGCCGCTTCGGGCGTCGAGGGCGGCAGCCTGGTCGTCGGCGCCGGCGGCAACGGCGCCGCGGCGGGCATACAGGTCGCCGGCCTGCCCGGACGATGGTTCACCGCGCCCGCCGCTCCCCCGAGGCACGAGACGCCGGACGGCGTCCCGGAAGGCCGGGCGCTGGGCGCCATCGGGGACTCGGCGATCGTCGACGCCATGGGGTTCGGCGCCATGGCCATGAACCTGGCGCCGGAGCAGAAGAAGGGAATGGGCCACCTGATGCCCGAGGGCGGCCTCGAACTGCCGGCGCTGCTTCTGGCGGCCGAGCATCCCGGGTTCGACGGTCTGGGCCTGCGCGTCGGCATGACGGCGCGCGCCGTCGTCGACACCGAGCGCCAGCCCGTGGTCAGCCTCGGCGTGCTCGACAACGAGGGCGAGCTGGGCCGTCTGGCGGGAGGCGTCTTCGAGACTCCGCCGAGCGTCTTCCGCGACGCCGTGACGGCCCTGGAGGCGGCATGACGTCCGAGCTCAACGAGCTCGGCGCCAGGGAGGTCGCCGGCCTCGTCGCGTCGGGGAAGGCCGGCGTCGAGGAGGTCGTCGCGGCGTGCATCGCGCGGGTCGAGGCGCGCGAGCCGGATGTCGGCGCCTTCGAGTGGTTCGACGCGGACCACGCCCTGGAGCAGGCGAGGGCGTTGGACAACGGCCCCGTCAAGGGCGTCCTCCACGGCGTGCCTCTCGGCGTCAAGGACATCATCGACACCAGGGACATGCCGACACGGAACGGCAGCCCCATCCACGCGGACCGCCGGCCCTCGTCCGACGCGAGCTGCGTCGCGCTCTCGCGCGAGGCCGGCGCCGTCGTCCTGGGCAAGACGGTGACCACGGAGTTCGCCTATTTCTTTCCGGGAAAGACGAGGAACCCGCACAACCCGGACCACACCACGGGCGGGTCGTCCATGGGGTCGGCGGCGGGCGTGGCCGACCGCATGTTCCCGATCGGGTTCGGCTCGCAGACCGCCGCCTCGGTGACGCGGCCGGCCGCCTACTGCGGCGCCGTCGGTTACAAGGCGACGACGGGGGCCTTCGATCTGCAAGGGGTGTGCGGTCTCGCGGCCTCCTACGACACGCTGGGGTTCCTGTGCCGCGAGATCGAGGACGTCTCGCTGATGCGCGAGGCGCTGCTCGGCGACCGGCCGCCGCCGCCGCGCGACGACGACGCGCCGCCGCGGGTGGGCTTCGTCCGCACGCCGTGGTGGAACGAGGCGGATGCCGCCACCCACCGCGCCCTCGAGTCGGCCGCCGGGAAGCTGGCGGACGCGGGGGCGGAGGTGACGGAACCGGAACTGCCGGCGGAGTTCGGCGGGCTGGTCGCGACGCACAAGCTGGTGATGGCGTTCGACGCCGCCCGCGCCCGCGCCTACGAATACGTCAACCATCCGGACGAGCTCAGCCCCCAGTTCACCGCCCTGATGGAGGAGGGCCGCGCCGTGTCCTACGTCGACTACCGGGCCGCGCAGGAGCGGTCGGCCGCCTGCCGGCGGCGGCTCGCGGACCTGATGTCCGGCTTCGACGTCCTGCTGGCGCCGAGCGCGCCGGGCGAGGCTCCCGAGGGACACGCCGCGACCGGGGATCCCCTGTTCAGCCGCATGTGGACGTTGCTCCATGTCCCGTCCGTGACGCTGCCCGTGGCGGCGGGCGATTCCGGACTGCCCATCGGCGTGCAGGTCGTCGGCAAGGCTCGCGGCGACGGCGCGTTGCTCGCCGACGCGCGGTGGATTTACGACCGGCTCCGGTAGCGCCGCCGGTAGCCGTCTCGATTCGGGCGATGGTCATAAATACAATGAAAACAATGTATTGATACGATCCTCGAACAAGGATTCCAGACTTCGACCCCGAAACGGAGGAACCACGGCAATGGCTGGCGACGATCTCGACGGCGCGCCCGAACCGTTCTTCTTCCGGCATTCCGCCCAGCAGATCCTGTTCGGGCCGGGACGGCTCTCCGAGCTCGCGGCGATCGCCCGGGCGCGGCGCGTCGAACGCGCCGTCGCGGTCATGGACGGTTTCTTCATCGGCGGAGAGCTGGAGGCCCGGGTCCGCGACGTGCTCGGCGGCCTGACCGATGTCGAGGTCCACGGCGTCCCCATCCAGGAGCCCGACACCGGGACGGTGGAGGCCTGCCGGCGGGTGCTGGAAGCCGCGCGTCCCGACATGGTCGTGGCGGTGGGCGGCGGCTCGACCATGGATACCGCCAAGGTCGCGCGCATTCTGCTGTCCAACCCGGGCACCGTGGAGGAGATGGCGGGCTTCGACCGCTACTACGAACCGCACCGTTCGGTCATGGCGTGCGTGCCGACCACCGCGGGAACCGCCTCCGAGGTCTCGGAGATGGCCGTCATCGGCCTCGAAGGGTCCGACGTCAAGCTCCGCTACCGGTCGCAGAACATGACGGCCCAGTTCGCGGTGCTGGACCCGGAGCTGCTGCTGACCATGCCGCCCGCGGTCACGGCCAACACGGGCTTCGACGCCCTGACCCACGCCATCGAGTCCTATGTCTCCCGCGGCGCCAACATCATGTCGGACCCTTACGCCCTCGACGCGGTCCGGCGTCTGGTCCGATGGTTGCCCGTCGCCTATCGGCATGGCGACGACCCGGTCGCCCGCGGACACTGCCACATCGGCTCGATGCTCGCCGGCGTCGCGTTCAACTCGACCCAGCTCGGACTGGCCCACGCCATCGCCGCGCCGCTCGGCAACATCCACCACGTGGTCCACGGCAAAGCCAACGCGCTCGCCTTGCCGGCGGTGATGGCCTACAATGAGCCGGAGCTCGGCGACAAGGGCCGGGTGCTGGCCGACGTTCTGGGCGGCGCGACCGCGGCGGAAGGCGTGGCGCGGATCCGGGCCGAGCTCGATCTCGATATCGGGCTCGACGAGATCGTCGCCACCGAAGAGGAGCGGGAGGCCATCGTCGAGGCGGCGATGAAGAGTGGCAACGTGCCCTACAGTCCGCGCGAGCCCTCGATCGAGGACGTCCGGGCCATCGTCGCGGCCATGCGGGAGCCCGTCGGCGCGGCGCGACCCGTTCCGGAGGTGTAGCGATGCGCGGAATACACGATCTCGGCGGGTTGCCCGCCGGCTCCGTCGACCTGGAGGAGCACGAGCCCGGTTACTGGGAGAAGCGTATCGACGGGATCCGGCTGCTGCTCGCCGACCGGAAGCGCCGGCTGATCACGGTCGACGAGATGCGCCGGGGGATCGAGTCGCTGGGCAAGGACGTGTACGACAGGCTCGGCTACTACGAACGCTGGACGGCCTCGGTCACCGGCGTCATGCTGGAGAAAGGCGTCATCACGACCGACGAGCTCGGCCGCAAGATGGCGGAGATCGAGGAACGCGACAAGGCCCGGCTCGAGAGGGCGGGGTCCGGGGATGGCTAGGTTCGCGCCGGGAGACAGGGTGTTCGTGCGCGAGGCGTATCCGCCCGGTCACATCCGCACGCCCTGGTACATCCGCGGCAAGTCCGGCGTGATCGAGCGCGTCTGCGGCGAGTTCCGCAACCCCGAGGAGCTCGCCTACGGCCGCGACGGCACGCCCAGGCGGACCCTGTACCGGGTGAGGTTCATGCAACGCGAGGTGTGGGACGATTACGCCGAGCACCCCGGAGATACCGTGGATATCGAGATCTACGACCACTGGCTGGAACCAGCCGCATAACGTTCGAGGGACCGCCATGAGCCGGCACGCGCACGAACACGAGCACGAACGCCATCACGCGCACGATCACAGCCATCCGCCGCAACCGGACATCGATTCCGGGCCGATGGGGCACTACCAGCTCATGGGCGCGGCCCTCGGCGAGCTGCTGATCGAGAAAGGCGTCATCACGGCCGACGAACTGCGGGCGACGATCGAGCTCATCGACGGCAAGTCGCCGGAAGACGGCGCCAGGGTCGTGGCCCGCGCCTGGACGGATCCGGACTACAGGAGGCGGCTTCTCGAGGACGGGAACGCCGCGGTCGACGCGCTCGGCGTCGAAATGCCCGACACGCATCTGGTCGTCGTCGAGAATACGGCCAAGGTCCACAACGTGATCGTCTGCACCCTGTGCTCGTGCTATCCGCGGATGCTGCTCGGGCTGCCTCCGGACTGGTACAAGGCGCATGCGTATCGCAGCCGCGTCGTGCGCGAGCCCCGGGCGGTCCTGCGGGAATTCGGCACCGAGCTTCCGGACGACACGGAGATCCGCGTCCACGATTCGACGGCCGACATGCGGTATCTGGTCCTGCCGCGGCGCCCCGACGGAACGGAGGACATGAACGAGGAAGAACTCGCGGCGCTGGTCACTCGGGACTGCATGATCGGCGTCTCCTCGCCGAAGGCGCCCTGACTGTCCGGAACGAATGCCTGTTCGGACGATGCCGTTCGACAGAGGTTCGACGCTTCGGCTGCCGGCGACCTATACGTCGGGGCGCTTGCCGGCCCACGGACACGCCCGTTCGAAGGCCGCCGCGACGCGCAGGAGCAGGTCCTCGCGATACCAGGGCGCGATCAGCTGCATACCCACCGGCAGGCCGTCGTCCGTCCACCCGCAGGGCAGCGTGATCGCCGGATGCCCCGACATGTTGAAGGGGTGCGTGTACGCGTACCACGCGGCCCTCAGCTTGCCCGCGCGCACGCCCTCGATCTCGATGTCCCGGTGGGCGTCGAAGTCGGCGGCCGGCGGCGGCGCGGCGAGAGTCGGGGTGATCATCAGGTCGAAACTCCCGAAGACTCTCTCGATCGCGCGGTAGATGTCGCCGCGCGCGAACAGGCCATTCTGAAGATCGAGCCCGCCGACCCGCATACCCTCTTCCATGTTGGTCTTCAGGGACGGGTCGATGAGATCGGGCGTGGCCTCGAGATGGGAGGCCATGCGCGCGTACTGGGCCGAATATCCGATCGCCCGCCACATCGCGTCGCCCGCCTCCAGCATGTCTTCCTCGGGCTCGATGTCGAGGCCAAGGCCGGAAAGGCTCCGGACCGCTCCTTCGACGACGCTTTTCACGCCGCTGTCGATCACGGAATTTCCCAGGAGGGGAAACCATGCCGCCTTGATGTTCCCGGGCAGGGGCAGGGTCTCCGGGAGCGACGGATCGGGAAGGGCGGGTTGTCCCCGGGACCAGGGGTCCGAGGCATCGGGGCCCGCCATCACGGAAAGCATCAGCGCCGCGTCCGCGACGGTCCGGGTCATCGGGCCGATGAAGCTCAAGGTTCCGAACAGGTCCGGCGCCGAGTCCTGTGGCACGCGCCCGAGAGTGGGCTTGAGGCCCACGATGCCGCAGGCGCTCGCGGGAATCCGTACCGACCCGCCGCCGTCCGTACCGAGCGCCAGCGGCCCCTGCCCGCTGGCGACGGCCGCCGCCGCGCCGCCGCTCGACCCGCCGCAGGTGCGTTCGAGATTCCAGGGGTTGCGGGAGACTCCGGAAACCAGGCTGGTCGTGATGCCCTTGTGGCCGAGGGCGGGAGTCGTCGTCTTGCCCAGAAGAATTCCGCCCGCCCCCTTCAGTCGCCCGACCGCCACGGCGTCGCGGTCGGGCACGTTGTCGCCGAAAACCGCGGAGCCGAACGTCGTGCGCACGCCCCTGGTCGGCACGAGGTCCTTGACGGAACAGGGGACGCCGACGAGCGCGCCCGTGCCCTCGCCGTTCGAAAGGGCGGCCTCGGCGTCCCTGGCGGCCTTCCGGGCGTCGTCCTCGCAAACGGTCACGAAGGCGTTGACGGTGGGTTGCAGCTTCTCGATACGGGCCAGCGCCGCGTCGACGACCTCGACCGGCGAGACGCGCTTGCGCCCGTAGGCGTCCAGCAGTTCGGTCGCGGAAAGGTAGAGAAGTTCGTCCGACATCGGGTCTCCGTGAAGGGGGAGGGCGGGACGTGCGGCTACAGCGATCCCGCGATGTCGACGAGAGCGCCCGAGACGTAGGACGCTTCGTCCGACAGCAGGTGCAGGATCACGGACGCGATCTCGTCCGCTTGCGCGACGCGCCCGATCGGGAGTTTGGGGCCCGTCGCCTCCACCAGGCCGGGCGGTTGAATTTCGGTGTCCGTGATTCCCGGCCGGACGCAGTTCACGCGAATCCCCTCTCCCGCGACTTCCCCGGCCAATCCGATCGTGAAACTGTCGACGGCGCCCTTGCTGGCGGCGTAATGGATGTACTTGCCCGCCGCGCCGAGCTTCGAGGCGACGGACCCCACGTTGACGATGGCGCCGCCCTTGCCGCCGCGGTTCGTCGACATGCGCAGAACCGCGTAGCGGCAGGGGACGACGGTTCCGGTGACGTTGACGGCCCAGAGATCGGCGAGAAGCTCCCCGTCGATTCGTTCGTCGTCGAGCCGGCCGATCCCGCCGGTTATGCCGGCGCTGTTCACCAGGGCGTCCACGTCGCCGAGCTCCTTGTCGACCGTCTCGAACAGGCGGGCGACGTCCGCCTCTCTCGAGACGTCCGCCTGAACGGCGATGGCCTTGCGGCCTTTCGCCTCTATCTTCCCGACGACCTCGCCGGCGCGGTCGCCGCGTTCCCGGTAGTTGACGCAGACGTCGTAGCCGCGGTCCGCGGCCATGAGAGCCGTGGCCGCGCCGATACCGCGGCCGCCGCCGGTGACGACGAGATTGCCGGTCATGGTCACTCCCCGCGCATTTCTTCGAGGGAAGGGGCCCGGCCGCCCGCCGAGACACGGGTAAAACGCTCCCGCGCCATGCTCAGACGGTCCACCGCGCCGCGGTCGAGCTCCGGCCGGAAGCCTTTTTCCAGTATGATCGATCCGTCGCGGAAGGGCAGGGCCTCCTTGAAAAGCCGCTCGCTGTTCTTGAGGTAGCCGTTGTTCTCGGCCGCGTTGTCGATCGTGTGGCGCGCCACGCAGGACTCGACGAAACAGCCCACGTCCGACGCGGCGCCGTTGCCCAGCACCGGGGTCATTCCCAGCTCCCGGATGCGGTCGAGTCCCCGCCTGAGCAGGTCGACGCCCGTGAGCTTCGAGATCTTGAGCTTGACGAATCCGCAGCCGTCCATGGCGCCGGCGCGCTCGACGTCGTCGATTCCGTATATGGACTCGTCCATCATCACGGGCACGTTGGAGACGGCCGCCACCGCGGCGTTGCCGTCCCAGTCCTCCTTGTCGCAGGGTTGCTCGAAGAGTTGCAGCTCGCCGCCCGATTCCAGGGACGTGGCGAACTCGATCCCGTCCTCGCGGGAGAAGCCCTGGTTGGCGTCGATCCGGATGTCCGCGCGTCCGGCATTGGCCTTCCGTATGATCTCGAGACGGTTCAGATCGGCCGCGGGCTCCCAGCCGACCTTGACCTTGAGGGTGCGGTGCCCTTTCTCGATGAGCCTGTCGACCTCGTCCGGGATCTCGTCCAGCGCCTTGGTGTTGACGGCGCCGAGGACGGGGATCCCGACCGGCTCGTCCGGCGGATCGAACAGGGGGTTCTCCTCCATCATCTCGATCGCGACTTGCAGGGCGCTGACGGCATGGGCGTCGCTGAACCGGTACGGATCGAGGCTGGCCTTGGCTTCCCCCGTCTCCATCCCGACGATGCGTTCGCCGTGCCCGAGGCAGAACTTCCAGCCGCCGTCGCACGTCTCGTGCGTGTAGCCCGGGAGGATCGTGGCGTCTCCCACGCCAGTGCGGCCGTCTTCGTCGTGCGCTTCGCAGACGATGGTGTCGAGCGCCCTGAGCCCCTCCGGCTGGAGCCTGGTGATATAGGGGAAGGACAGGGGAATTTCGACCCGGTAGAGGGCGAGATCGTGGATCTTCATGGGTGTCGGTCCTCGAGGCGGCGGATGGCGCGGCTGGCTGCCGTCCTTCATAGCACGCCGGCCCGCCTCGGGCCACGCGGCGTTTCGTATGTCCCGAACCGGGACATGCGGTCCAGCGGCGCGCGGATTGCGCGTGTTCGGTCCGGCGCATCGTCGGGGAAGCGGCCAATCCATTATGGCGCATAATCCGGTCAACTCGAAATGTTCTCGACAGGGCGGATTTTGACCTTGCGGTGTCGTTCGTGGTAGGGTAGGGTACGAACTTCACGGGGCCTCTTCACAGGGCCTCTTCACAGGGCCTCTTCTAGATGAAGGGAGGTCCTGTTCCGATGACGATCACGAGATTGATGGCGATGTTGGCGTGCGGCGCGATGCTGGCGTTGGGCGCCTGTACCGACACCAAGAGGGTTCCCGTCGGCGACCCGATGGCCGATGAGAAGCTCAAGAAGGAGACGGACAGGGCCAACGCGGCCCAGGCCGCGCTGAACGATCTCCGCGACTCGCTGGCGGACGTCCAGAACGCGCTGAAGCCGGATCCGTCGGCCACTCCCGAGCAACAGCGCGAGAACCTCAGAAAGCGGCTGACGGACGTCGAGACAAACCTGGGGATGGTCCAGGAGAACTTGCAGAAGCAGCCCGCGAGCGCCGCCAGGACGGCGGTCGACACGGCGCTGACGGCGGTCGGTACGGCGGTGGAAGCGGTCAAGACGGCCCTGGCGCCGACGCCGGCGTCCGGGGGCACTGTTTCCTTCGCCGACATGCATATGGATCTGGATGCGGCGCAGGCCGCGCTGGACGACGCCCAAACCAAGATAACGGCGGCTCTGGGCGCCGACGGCCTCACCGACACGCTCCAAACCGCGCTGACGCAGGCCCAGGCCGCGCTGACCACCGCCCAGGTCTCGCTGGTGCCGAGGCTGCGCAGCGAGCTGATGCAAGCCGAGGACGACGCGGCGGCGCAAAAGGCCAGGGCCGACGCCGAGAAGGAACGGGCCGACGCCGAGAAGGCCAGGGCCGACACCTACGACCCGCGCGTCACACTGGGCGACAGGCTCACGCCGGTGGCGCCGGGAGGCACCCAAGTGAATCGCGGCGGGACGAACGCGGACTTCACCTACATGGAGCGTACGTCCCATACGGCCAAGACCGCTCCCACCGCTCCCGCCGCTCCCGCCGACCCCTCCAACCCAACTGCGGAGGAGCGGGCCTTGCTCGACGCCTACGCCGACAAGTTCATGTACACGGACCCGCTCGAGATCAAGGACGAGGGCGTCCTGTATACGGACGGCAAGATGGTGGTCGGCGGAGCGGGGGGCGATGAGCTGATGCTCCGGGGGACCGTGCTGCGCGACACCCTGAGGGTGAGCACCACCAACAGGCCGACCGTCGGCCCCACCAACAAGGGGCTGACCATCCTCGGCCATGATGAAAGGCCGCTTTCGACCAACGCTGAGTGGTACAACTGGCGCTTCCCCCTCAAGAGCTCCATCAAGCTGCCGACCGACCCGGCCAAGGGGCCGACCTTCGAGATGGGCGGGCCGGGCGTCATCTCCTACGACCTGGAGCAGCGGACGAGAGCCAGTGGCGGATTCTGCCCCGACGGCCAGACCGGCGATACGCGTACGCACTGCGACGACGCCACGACCGACGACGTGCGCGTGGCCTTCACCTCGCAGGCGGTGCAGGACCCGACCGGCGATGCCGCCTATTACTGGCAGACGAACATCCCGTTCGATACCACGGGCCGCAATTCCGCGCTCTTCAGCACCGTCAAGAAGGGGGACGACATCGTCTTCGGCGTGTCCGACGCGGCCAACAGATGCGCCGTCATCGCCGCCACCGCCATGACCGGCTGCACGGGGACCGCCGACCGGGCGGGCGTCCTCGGCACCGCCGCGGCCGGCGACAAGGCCGACCGGCAGGTCTTCATGGACGGCGCCACTCCCCAGGCAAGGCCGCTCTACGACACGCCGAGGCTGACCTGCACCCATAACTGGTGCAACGAAAAAGACCCCAGGGATTACGGGCGTCCGTTTGACCAGGGGCAGTACCGGGCCTGGCTGTCGAACTACGCCGGCGAGAACAGCTATCTCAAATACGCGGCCTACGGGCTGTTCCAGTCCTTCGGTTCCTCTGCGAACTACGCCGGCCCCGGCCGCAGCCAGGCGTTCCATTTCGGATACGACGCCTATGCCCACGACCCCGAGGCCAGCAACAACCCCAACGCCGTGCCGACCACTGGCGACCCGATCTCGGCCACGTTCAAGGGCGCGACCACGGGCTGGCTGCTGCGCACCGGGAGGCCCGGGGGCACCGCCGATGCCGAAGTGTTCTCCACGAGCCACCGCCTGAGGGGTTCGGTCGAACTGACCGCCAAGATCGGCGGCACCGGTAGCGACACCAACACGATCACCGGCTCGATGAGCGACTTCGAGATCTTCGACAACGGCATCTGGTCGAACCGCTTGAGCAGCTTCCGCATCCTCTCCCCCGGCGCGGACGGCGTGGGAGTCAGCCTGACGGCCGGTGTCATCGCGGCGGACGGCACCTACAAGGGCACGGCTGAGGCCCCCAGCGGGCAGTTCTCGGCCGGCGCGTTCGAGGGCGCCTTCTACGGCCCCGAGGACCTCGGCGAGCTCGAGACCGCCGGCTCCTGGTATCTCCCGCCGTCGGCGACGTTATACAACGGCCTGGAACTCGGCACCGTCCTCGGCAGCTTCGGCGCCAGGAGCGAGCCGCCGGCGACGGAGTAGCGGCCCCACCCGCTGCCCGGTCCCGGACCCGCCGCGTCCCCCCGGGGGCGCGGCGGGTTTTTTCTCGCCGGCGCCCCGCGGTCGGAACGCCGCCCCGCGCGCGCCATCCCGCGGGGAGGGGAAGGATGTTCGCCCGCGCGAGTCCGACACCTTCCGACCGCACCGGGCCCTTGGCGGATACACCGCTGTCGAGTACCTTGCCGGACACTCGGCCGAAGAACCTCCCCACCGTCTCATATGTCCTGAACCGGGACACGGCGTTTGTCCGCCGGGCACTCCGTGTTACGATGGCATGGACCGTCGACGGGATGGGGAGGAGCCGATGTTCGACATTCGTGGCAATTTCATGGCGGCGCTGGCCGCCTCGGGTCTCCTGCTCGGGACCGGCACGGCCCAGGCGCAGATCAAGATCGCGACCGCCGGACCGATGACCGGGCAGTACGCGTCGTTCGGCGAACAGATGATGCGCGGCGCGGAAATGGCCGTCGCCGACATCAACGCCGCCGGCGGCGTTCTCGGCGAGCGGCTCGAACTGCTCATCGGCGACGACGCCTGCGACCCCAAGCAGGCGGTCGCGGTCGCCAACAAAATGGTGAGCGACGGCGTCGTGTTCATGGCGGGCCATTTCTGCTCCGGGTCGTCCATCCCCGCCTCGAAGGTCTACGAGGAGGAACAGATCCTGCAGATATCGCCGGCGTCCACGAATCCGAAGCTGACGGACGAGGGCGACGACAACGTGTTCCGCGTGTGCGGTCGCGACGACCAGCAGGGCATCGTCGGAGGGAACCTGCTGGCCGACGTCTTCGGCGAAAAGAAGATCGCCATCCTTCACGACAAGACGGCCTACGGAAAGGGCCTCGCGGACGAGACCAGGAAGCGGCTCAACGCCCGCGGCGTGACGGAGGCCATGTACGAGGCCTACACGGCCGGCGAGAAGGACTACACCGCGATCGTCTCGAAGATGAAGGCGGTCGGCATCGACGCCTTCTACGTGGGCGGCTACCACACCGAGGCCGGCCTGATGATCCGCCAGGCGCACGAGCAGGGCTACAGGCCGCAGCTCGTGTCGGGCGACGCCCTGGTCACGGACGAGTTCTGGAAAATCACCGGCGCGGCGGGCGAGGGTACGCTCATGACCTTCAGTCCCGACCCCCGGAAGAACCCGGAAGCCGCCGAGGTGGTGAAGAAGTTCAAGGCCCAGGACTACGAGCCCGAGGGCTACACGCTCTACACCTACGGCGCCATCCAGGCGTGGGCGCAGGCCGTCGAGAAGGCCGGTTCCACGGATACCGCCGCCGTGGTCGCGGCGCTGCGGTCGAACCGGTTCGATACCGTGCTCGGCGGCATCGGCTTCGACGAGAAGGGCGACGTCACGGCCCCGGGCTACGTCTGGTACGAATGGAGCGGCGGCACCTACGACTACGCCAAGAAGACGATGTAGCCGCTCCGCCGGGGGGAGGGGCGACCCGGACGGCGGGACGTCACATCGCGCCCCGGTGGATCGCCGCGACTCCGGCGGCCACGAGCAGGACGCCGACCGCGCGGCCGATGAGGTCTCCGCGGGGCGCGACCTTCTCGACGAACACGAAAGCGGCGATGGCCGCGACCCACAACACGTTCATCACGCCGGCGACGAACAGGAGCGCCATCAGGACCCAGCAGCACCCCACGCAGAACGAGCCGTGGCGCAGCCCCATGACGAGCGCGCCCGTCCGGCCCGGCCGCCAGGAGGTCACGAGGAAGGACATCGGGGTCCGGCAGTGGACGAGACAGGCATGTTTGAGCGGCGTCCACTGGTAGACGCCGGCGGCGATCAACAGAGCGCCCCCGAAGGTCGCGCCGGCGCCGGTCATCGCCGCCGAGACCAGCGCCGCGGCGTGCAGGACCCACTGCGCGAGGGCGGCGGCGGCGCTGAAGCCCGTCCAGACGACGAGGTATCCCAGCACGAACACGCCGACCGGAAAGAGGTCGCCGCGCCGCGCCTCCCGGCGCTTGCGATTCACGGTCGCGAACGTCATCGCCATGGGCGCCGCCGACGGCACCATCATGGCGACCATCATGATCGACCACATGACGAACAGGAAGCCGAGATACCCCACGTCCCACGACGCCGGGTGGGGCATGGCCACGTCCATGCCCACGCGCGACATCCGGTCCGCCTCGACGATCAGATAGAGCCAGCCCAGCGCCGCGACGCCGGCCAGGCTCAGGCCGACGATGGCCCGGTCGCCGACCGCGATGCGGGAGAGCAGCCGCTGTCTCGTTCCCGTTCCTCGCATGGCTTTCCGCTGTCCGATGCGCCCCGATCAGGTCGCGGGCGGCGCGCAGGGCGGAGGCCAGCAGGTCGAGCGCCGCCAGAACACCAAGTCACGCAACGCGCACCCGTCTCGCGTCTCTTCCCACCGGCGGCAGCGCGCTACCACTGCAAGGCTTCCGGAACCTCCGTGAACAGGTCCCGCAACGCGCGGATGTCCTTCCACTGGCGCTGCATCTCGCGCCACACCGTCGGGTGGTCGCTGGTCCGGATCGCCTCGCTCATCGTCTCGAGCGAGGCCGCGTCCGCGCCGTCGTCCCGATCGCGCCGGTACTCCGCGAGGTGGGCGCGGAAATGGCCGTAGGCTTGGCCCCGCGCTTTCGACAGTGTGTCGCGGTTGAGTTTCAGGAGCTCGATCGTGTACCCGGCGCGCCTCTCGTCGGCTCCACGGAGGCCTTCACGGGGGAGGAACAGGAAGGTCTCCTTGATCTCGAGGGCGAGAAACCCCAGGGGATCCTCGCGGCGCGGGTCGATCAGGGCCGGCGTTCCCGCCGCCGGCTCGGAGACTGCGGCGCCGGGGCGGCGTGCGACGTTCACCAGGCCGCCGCCGCCGTCGAGAACCGAGAAATCGTTGCCCTTGGCGCGGTTGCATCCTCCGCAGGCGAGCAGATAGTTCTCCCAGACGAACGTCCGCTCGGGATAAAGGCTCTTGGGCCAAATGTGTTCGATTTCGTCACCGACGGAATCCTCGCAATAGCCGCAGCGCTGGACGCCCATGCACATGCCTTCGAGCGTGCAGCGGACGACGCCGAACACCCGGTCCTTGCGATGGTTGTAGCGGCCGAAGAGTTGGCTGCCGGCCGCCACCCGGGCGGCGTAGTCGCCCGCCCCGTCGACCTCGGTTTGGTAGGCGCACAATCCCCGCGCCGTTTTCACATCCAGGCAGTGGCCGCACAGACGCAGCATCCGGCGTTCAACCGCCGGACGAGGCGGTGACGCCAGGATCGCTCGGCAGCGCCGCCCGCAACCGGTCGCGCTCGCGCCGTTCGTCGTCCGACAGCGGCGCCCGCAGGCGCTTGCGGTTGAGTCGGGCGAGCCGCGCGCGGTTCTCCTTCGATTGTTCGGACCGGGTGACGTCTTCGCCGAACAGTTCGGTGCCGTAGGCGTCGAGTATGTCGCCGCCGATCAGGCGGGCCAGTTCGGTTCCGACGACGCGCCGGGGATCCTCCTCGGAGCTGGGCGCGGGCAGCTGCCAGACACTGCCGCGCCGCGCCGCCCGGCAGATGATCGGGCTGTGGGTGGTGACGAAGAATTGCGTTTCCGGGAAGTGGTCCACGAACCAGTCGCCGATGCGCTGCTGCCATCCCGGATGGAGATGGGCGTCGATCTCGTCGATCGCGACCACGCCGGGGAGCGCGACCGTCGCCTTGCCCTGGTCGATGCGCGACAGCACCGTTTCGGCGTCGGACGTGGCGAACAGGATGCGCAGGAGCTCGAAGATCAGGCTGAGGATCGACCGGTATCCGTCGCTCATGTCCTCGACGTCGACGCGCACGCCCCGTCCGTCGGCGACCGTCACCCGATCGGACGTCACCTCGTCGATCCGCGCGCCGTGCGGCAGCAGGACGGGGCCGGAGCCGTTTACGAAGGAGACCACGGCATTCTTTATCTTTTCAGCCTCGCCGTCTCCTTCGAGATTCTTGACCTGGAGATTGCGCAGCCAGCGAAGGCTCTCGCCGAGCGCGACGTCCTCGCCGAACGCCGAGAGATGCGCCGCTAGCCGCGGATGGGTCAGGTAAAGCCTGTCCATCTCCGGGTTCGAGCCCGAAAAGCGCCGGAACGCGCCGAACGAGGCGGAGAACCATCCGTTTCCCTGGCCCCAGACCGTCCTGTTGGTAGTGTTGTCCTTGTAGAATTCGATCGCCGCCCGGTTCCCGCCGGACGCAGCCTCGATTTCCACACTCGGTTCGATCGCCCGCCCGATAGCGGTCTTACCCTGGCCGGACCAGCGGTCGTGGTCTTCGTGCGCGTGCAACTGGAGACGGATACTGCCTGCCGCGCTGCCGACGGCGAGCCAGCGGGACCAGTCCTGGCGCGTGGCGAGGGCGTTCGCTTCCCCCATGAGCGCCAGCGCGAGGGCGCGGACGACGGTGGATTTGCCGGAGCCGTTGTCCCCGAGAAGGACGTGCCAGCCGGCCGGGTTTTCGTCTTCGCGCAGGTCAAGATCGAATTCCCGTATCAACCGTACGTTCTCGATCTCAAGCCGCCGGACGTGCATCGGGCTGTCCCCGTTCCCTGGACGATGAGAGCCCCGCACTAGAACGGCGCGGTCTTCGCCCTGTCAAGCATCCGCTTCGCCCGAAGCTCCTTGGGGCGCGCGACCCGCCACCCGGAAGCATCCCGACCGGAAAGGGGTCGTCGCGCCTCCCGGCGCTTGCGGTTCACGGTCGCGAACGTCATCGCCATGGGCGCCGCCGGCGCCGCCGCTCTCAGTTCCGGCTCTCGTGCGTGTGGGTGTAGCGGCCCCAGAAGACGTTGCCGCCCGAGTTGTCCCATTCGAGCCCGAAGTTGTCGAAGCGGCAGACGTTGGACCGGCCGCACTTGAGCTTGCCGCCGAGCGCGATGCGCTGGCGCGTGTGCTCCAGTTCCGGCACGCGCCCGCCGAACCCGTCGATCGGCGCGTAGTCCACTTCGAGGATCCCCGGGACCGACGCCTTCCGCGTCTCCGTGCTGAATTCGATGGGCGCCGCGTCGATGCCGAGCCATTCCGCGGTGAGGGCGTCGATGCCCTCGAAGACGCCGCCGGCCTCGCCGCCGAAGATCGCCTTCATCGCCGCCTGCTGGTCCGCGTCCCCGCGTTCGTCGACGAGAACGCCGGTGCGGTAACCACCCGCCCGCATGTTGCCGGGCACCTCCGCGACGAGGATGGCGTTCAGGCCGTCGAGCGGCGTCGCGCCGAAATTCCCGCGGACGACGCGGAAGGCCATCATCAGGTGACAGCCGCCGTAGCCCGTCGACGGCGCGCCGGTGAACGGGCAGGGGCAATTCGGCGGACAGTTACAGGTCTCGATGTAGTCGAAATTCAGCTCCCAGGGGGTCACGGCGTCGCTCCTCGATGTTCGATCCGCCACGATGTTCGCACACCGGCCACCGGCCCGTACACATCGTTCGTCCGGCCACATCGCCCACGGTGGTTCCGGTCGGACCGGAACCGCGCTACAATGATATACAAGTATGCCGGAATCGCGGGCGGAGAGGTGATGTCGATCGTCGAGAATGCGCAAAGTTCGATGCTGCCCCGGAAAGAGGTCAAGCCGTACCTGAAACGCAAGGACTGGCCGGGCCTCGTCTATCTCGCCGTTCATTTCTCCATGATCGGCGGCACGGGCTGTCTGGTGTACCTGGCGATGGGCACGGGCTGGGTCGTTCCGGCGGTCGTGCTGCACGGGCTCATCCTGTCGACCCTGTTCCATCCGCTGCACGAGTGCGCTCACGGCACGGCGTTCAAGACCCGCTGGCTGAACGAAACCGTCATGCAGGTTCTCGGCTTCGTCTATATCTGGCCGGGCCTGCTTTTCCGCTACGACCACGCGCCGCATCACAGCCATACCCAGATCCAGGGCAAGGATACGGAGATGGCGATCCCGACCCCGCGCAACCTGGGCGACTATCTCGTCTACGTTTCCGGGCTCACGCACCATTGGCGCAACCTCGGCTGGCTGTTCCGCCACTCGATGGGCCGGATACTGCCGGAGGACGGAGCCAACGTGCCCCCGAGCGAGCTGCCCAAGATCTTCCTGGAAGCCCGTGTCATGCTGGCGGGGTATACGCTGATACTCCTGGCCGGGGTCGCGTCCGGCTATTGGTGGGCGCCGATCGTCTACTATTTCCTGCCGAGATTCCTGGGCGAGCCGCTCGTGCGCTTCTTCCGGGTGGCCGAGCACGTCGGGATGGACGAATCCCTCGACATGACGCGCAACACGCGAACGACCCTCACCAACCCGCTCGTTCAGTTCCTCACCTGGAACATGGGGTTCCACGGCGAGCATCACGTCTATCCGTCGGCGCCCTTCCATCGGCTTCCCGCCCTCCATCGGAAGATCGGGCGCAACGTCCACGTGGCGAAGGGCGGGTATCTGTGGGTACACTGGGACATCATCCGGAACCGTCTCGACGGCTTCTCCCTGGCGACGGCGAGAAAGCTCAAGGCTCTTTAGGATGCGGAACACACGAGACATCAACGAGCGAGCGATATGGACCTACTAGGCGCCGCCATCAGCTTCGCGATCAGCGCCTTCGTTGGCGTCCTCGTCGGCATGTTCGTCGGCGCCCTCGTCGGCGCGCTCATCGGCGTCCCCATCGGCGCGCTCATCGGCGTCGTCCCCTTCGGCGCCTTCGTCGGCGTCCCCATCGGCGCCTTCGTCGGCATCTACGCCGGCATCAAGACCTACAAGAAAACGATGACGAGAATCACCCGGACGGCGGCGGCCACCGCCGTTGAGAGGGGACATGACGAATGAATCCACCATCCTTCGCGCAGGGAGTAAGGAAGGAGTGGTTCGACCTGTCCATCGAGTACGTAATTTCCATTACTTGACAACGTGAGATATCTCCCGAAATGACCGACTTCGAGTGGAATCATCGATACGCGGACCTCCCGGGTCTGCGCGTGCATTACGTCCGGCACGGACAGGGAATGCCGCTCGTCCTGCAGCACGGATGGCCCGAGTTCTGGTACACGTGGCACAAGAACGTTCCCGCGTTGGCCGAGCATTTCGACGTCATCGCGCCCGACCTGCGGGGCTTCGGCGACACCGGCAAGCCCGAAGGAGTCCCCGAGATCCGGGACTACGTGGACGATCTCTCGAATCTGGTCGATCACCTCGGTCTCGACGGCTTCGGAATCGTCACCCACGACGTGGGGGCGTGGATCGCCCAGCCTTACGCCCTCCAAAACGCGGAACGACTGAAAGGGCTGTTCTTTCTGAACTGTCCGTATCCCGGCGTGGGCAACCGCTGGAACGAGCCCGGACACCAGATAAACACGTGGTACCAGCAGTTCCACCAGATGCCGTTCTCGGCGGAACTCCTCACGCGGGACCGGGAGAACGCCAGGATCTACTTCAGGCACATGCTGGACTACTGGACCTACGCGGACGGCGTCTTCGACGAGGATCTGGAGGCCTGGATCGACAACTTCATGAAACCCGGCAACATGCAGGGCGGCTTCAACTGGTATATCGCCGTCAACGACTTCCGCCTGAAGATCATGCGGGAAGGGCCGCTCGACGTACCGAGGATCGGCGTGCCGACGCGGGTCTTCTGGGGCGAAGCCGACCCCGTGCTCAAGGCGGAATGGAGAGACAATCTCGGAAACTATTTCAGCGACTTGCGCAAGGTCGACGTCGTGAGCGAGGCCGGGCACTTCGTCCATTACGAACAGCCTGAACGGACGAACGAAGAAATCATAAGATTTTTCAAAAGCCTGTAGACTGTCTTCGAGAGACGACACGATGTCGGACATCCGCGTCAAACGAGGTTTCGTGGACACGGCGGACGGCCAGATCTTCTACCGGGAAGCGGGCGGTGGGCCGCCCATCGTGCTGATCCATCAGATTTTGCGCACGTCCCTGGACTACAAGTTCGCAATGCCGGTCCTGGCCCGGTCCCACCGGGTCGTGGCGTTCGACTCCGTGGGATGCGGCGATTCGGACCACTCCGCCGATCCCTATTCGATCGAGGACCACGGCGCCGCGATCGGCCGGGCGATGGAGGCGCTCGGCCTCCAGGGAGCGACGGTCTGTGGGCACCATTCGGGCGCGAACATCGCCATGGAAGTGGGGCTTCAGAGGCCGGATATGGTCGCCCGCAACGTGTTCTCCGGGCTGGCCTACATCGGCGACCCATCGATGCTGCCCGAGCTCCGCGCCAAGGCCTCCAGGCTCGGAGATCCGGAAACCAGGCCGGACGGCTCGCATCTCCTGGAAATCTGGAAGGAAGGAACCCGGACGAATTGGGGCAGGCCGCGCTTTCCCGAGGACCGCCTCGACCTCATGACGGATTTCTTTCTCGAGCAGGTCAAGACCGGTCCCCGCCGGTTCGAGCAGTACGTCGCGACGTTCGCCTACGACGCGACCAGGAAGCTGCCGCGAGTGAGCGTGCCCATTCTCTTCATCCGCTCGACCGACGACGTCTTCATGTGCGACGCGGTGGACGACTGGATGCGGGATCAGCCAGGCGCGTCGCTGGTCGAGATCGAGGTGGAAGGCGGCGGGGAACTGCCCAAGCTCTACCCCGAACCGTGGGCCAGGGCCGTTCTCGATTTCGTGAGCGGGTAGCGACGGGCGCGGGACCACGCGCCACGAGCCGCGGTCAGCGTTCGATCCAGAGACGCGCGGGGGTCGGCCTCCACTTCCGGGCGCGGTTTCTCGCCTCGGCGATCCATTCGGGATTCATGAGGCGCGCCACGTCGTCGCGGAGGGAAACCGCTTGCTGGCGCAGTCCCGGAACGCCGCTGTCGGCGGCGAGGCTGAGCCACATGTAGGCTCGCGTCAGGTCTTGGACGACGCCGACGCCGCGGATATGAAGCGAGCCGTAGGCGAGTTGCGCGCCCGGGTGGCCCTGGGTCGCGGCCTTGTGAAACCAGATGGCCGCGAACGCGTCGTTCCGGGGCACGCCCCTGCCGTGGAAGTACATGGCGCCCAGCATGAACTCGGCCCGGGGGTCGCCGCGCTCGCTCAAGGGCCCGAATTCCCCGAGGGCGATGTCGTAACGGCCGGACTCGTAGGCGAGAATCGCCGCGTCGTAGTCGGCGAGCGCGGCGGCGGACGGCGCGCACAGGAACAGCACGGCAAGGGTCGTCCGCATGAACCGCATGGTCGGCGCTCCCGTGTTTCCCCACGAGGATACCGCGACGCCGCCCGGTTCGCCAGACCGGGAGGACTCCCGTGTGTTCTCTTCCTCCCGAGAGGGGGAGGAGTGGCGCCATGCTGGACATCGCGCCGGCCAGGGGCCATATGTGATCCGCGCACAGGCGGGCGAAAAGATGGACGACCGACGGCAAGCGAAAGAAGAAGACGGGGAAGGGCGACCGTCGCCGCACATCATCGTGCCGGTGGAGGTGGGCTTCCTGCACCGTCTTCGCACCTACTTCCTCACCGGGATCGTCGTTACCGCGCCCCTCGGCATCACGATCTTCATCGCCTGGAAGTTCATCGGACTCGTGGACGGCTGGGTCACGCCCCTGATCCCGGCGCGGTACAACCCGGGCACCTATCTGCCCTTCGACGTTCCGGGCCTGGGACTGGTCGTCGCCATCATCGCCTTGACTCTCGTCGGCGCCCTGACGGCGAGCTTCGCCGGACGCATCCTGGTCAGGTTCGGCGAACGGCTGGTGGCCAGAATGCCCGTCATCCGCGCGGTCTACGGGGCGCTGAAGCAGATCTTCGAGACGGTGCTGGCCCAATCCTCCAAATCCTTTCGGGAGGTGGTGCTGGTGGAATACCCGCGACGGGGAATCTGGGCGATCGCGTTCGTCACCAGCCACACCGAGGGGGAGATCCAGAACCTGACCGAGGACGACCTCGTCAACATCTTCCTGCCGACGACGCCCAATCCGACCTCGGGCTTCCTGCTGTTCGTTCCGCGCCGGGCCCTGGTCACGCTCGACATGACGGTCGAGGAAGGCATCAAGCTCGTGATCTCCGGCGGCATCGTCACGCCGCCCGACACGCGCCCGCGCGACGGCCCGCCGATTCCGTCCCGCGAGGCCGAGGCATAGCGCGCGTCTGCCTCTGGAACTGACGCCCGGTCCGGCGTATGAGGACGCGACGCGGTCCGCCTCCTCAGCCGGACCTCAGGTAGCCCACGGCGGCGTCGCGTTCGAAGAGATAGAGCAGCACTCTCAGCGCTCGTCCGCGGTCGGAAGACAGGTCGGGGTCCCGCTCCAGCGCCAGTCTGGCGTCGTCGCGGGCGGCCAGCATGAGCTCCTCGTGCGCCGCGACGTCCGCCAGCCGGAAATCGGGAAGGCCGCTCTGGCGGGTGCCGAGCACCTCGCCGGCGCCTCTGAGGCGCAGGTCCTCCTCGGCGATCCGGAAGCCGTCGTCGGTCTCTCGCATGATCCGGATGCGCGCCCGGGCCGCGTCGCCCAGCGGGGCGGCGTAAAGCAACAGGCATCGGCCCCGCCGGTCCCCTCGGCCGACGCGCCCCCGCAGTTGATGGAGCTGAGCCAGACCGAACCTCTCCGCGTGCTCGACGACCATGACGGTCGCCTCGGGAATGTCGACGCCGACCTCGATCACGGTGGTCGCCACGAGCACCGATACCTCGCCGGCGGCGAACCCGTTCATTCGCGCGTCTTTCTCGGCGCTCTTCATGCGGCCGTGCAACAGGGCGACGCCGCCGCCCAGACTCCCGGCGAGCGCGGCGTGGCGTTCCTCGGCCGCGGCGGCGTCGACGACGTCCGATTCCTCCACGAGCGGGCATACCCAGTAGACCCGGTCGCCGCCGGCGACGGCCCGGCGCACCGCCTGGACGACTTCGTCGAGACGGTCGAGCGGCATGGCGCGCGTGTCCACGGGCGTTCGGCCCGGCGGCTTTTCGTCCAGCCGCGAGACGTCCATGTCGCCGTATGCGGTCATGGTGAGCGTCCGGGGTATCGGCGTCGCCGTCATGACGAGAAGATTGGCGCGGGCGCCGGCGGCCTTGGCCGTCAGGGCGAGGCGCTGGTGGACGCCGAATCGATGTTGCTCGTCAATCACCGCGAACGCGAGGTCGCCGAAGGCGACGCCTTCCTGAAAGATCGCGTGCGTGCCGACGAGTATGTCGATCTCGCCCGCCCGCAGATTGGCGAGAGTCCGTCGGCGGGACTCGCCCTTTTCCCGCCCCGTCAGGAGGACGAGGCGGATGCCGAGCCCGACGCAGAGCGGCGCGAGCACATCGCGGTGCTGCCGGGCCAGAATCTCGGTCGGCGCCATGAGCGCCGCCTGAGCCCCGCATTCGACGGCATTGAGCATGGCCAGAAAGGCCACGATCGTTTTCCCCGACCCCACGTCGCCTTGCAGCAATCGCAGCATACGGGCGGGGGAGGCCATGTCGTCGCATATCTCCTTCAGCGCCCGCTCCTGGGCCCCGGTCAGGGAATAGGGGAGGGACGCGAGGGTCCGCGTCCGGAGCGAACCGTCCCCGGAAACGGCGCGTCCCGCGCCCTCGCGGACGCTCTCGCGGACCAGGGCGAGGGCGAGCTGGTTGGCCATGAGCTCGTCGTAGGCCAGCCGTTCTCGCGCCGGATGGTCGGGCTTCAGGCGGTCCGGCGACTCCGGGGCGTGCGCGGCCAGGAGCGCGTCCTTCCACCCCGGCCATCGACGTCGCGAGAGGAATCGGGGCTCCAGCCATTCGGGGAGGTCGGGCGCCTTGTCGAGCGCCGACCGGACGGCGCGCCGCAACGGTCGCGCGGTCAGTCCTGCCGTCAGCGGGTAGACGGGCTCCACGATCTTGAGGGCATCGAGCTCCTCGACGGTCCCGATGTGGTCGGGGTGCGCGATTTGGATCTCGTCCCGGTAACGCTGGATGCGGCCGCTCACCACGCGTTCCTCGCCGACGGGCAACGCGCGCTCCAGGTAGTCCGGCCTGGCGCGAAAGAAAACCAAGGTCAGCAGGGCACTGTCGTCGCGGCACAGGACCTTGTACGGCAGGCGCTTGTCGGGGGCCGGCAGATGACGTTCGACGACCACGGTCATCGTCACGATGGCGCCCTCGGGAGCGTTCGCCACCGGGGGCGAGTGGCGGCGGTCGACGATCTGGATCGGCAGATGCCAGTACAGGTCCACGAGCCGGGGGCCGGCGATCTTCTCGATCAGCTTCGCGATACGGGGTCCGACGCCCGGCAGGCTGGCGACGGGTGCGAAGGCGGGGAAGAGGATTTCCGGGCGCATGGGCTGGTGCGAGCGCATCACGGCAATGCGGGCCAAGCCCGGCGACCTTATCGCAGGCGCTGGACGCGTGTCATATCGGCTCTCCGGCCGTCGCGGAACGCCCGGCGACCGTGACAGCGAGGCCGCCGCGGACTATATCGAACCCCCAGTCGACTCTGGACCGCCCGCCGCGGGATCCGTGCGCGGGGAGCCAAGAGTCCGTCCACCTCGAGGACCGGAGCCCAGTGACCGACGAGAGCCCGCCCATCGACGAGTCGGAGGCGAAACGAAGGCGTTTGCTGTACCGCAGCCGGAACCGGGGAACGAAGGAGACCGACCTTTTGCTCGGCCGGTTCGCGAGCCGACATCTGGAGGCGTTCGACGACCGGCAACTCGCGCGTTACGAGGCGCTTCTGAGAGAGAGCGACCCCGACATCCTGGCCTGGATAGCCGGCCGCGAAGCCCCGCCACCCGAACACGACAACGACGTGATGAAGTTTCTTCTGGAATTCAAGTATTATGAATAACTTTCTGAATTTGAAAGATATTGAATGGGGGGAACCGACATCCGTCACGTTGTCGGGCACTCCCGAGGGGATGGACGCGCTCGCTCTGGCCGAGATCGCGCGCCTTCATGCCGCGGGAGCCCTGCACATCGCGCTCGACGCGGAACGAATGGACACGACGGCGCGGGCGATCGCCTTCTTCGCGCCCGACGTCGAAGTAGTCAGGATTCCCGCGTGGGATTGCCTGCCCTATGACCGGGTGTCTCCCAATCCCGAGGTGGCCAGCGCGCGCCTGGACGGCCTGTGCCGGCTCGCCTCGTCGGAACCCGGGTCCGGATCCGCGCGGGTCGTCGTCACCACCCTCAACACGAGCGTTCAACGGGCGCCGGCCCGGGAGGTCGTGAGCTCCGCCGTCTACCGCGCCTCCGTCGGGGAACGCCTGGAGCTCGATGCCCTCGTCGAATTCCTGGCGCGCCACGGATATCAGCGGACGGGAACCGTCAGGGAGCCCGGCGAGTTCGCCGTGCGCGGCGGTATCGTGGACATCTTCCCGACGGGCACCGAGCACCCCCTCCGTCTCGACCTTTTCGGGGACGAACTGGAGGGCGTTCGCACGTTCGATCCTCTTTCCCAGCGTACCGTGGCGCGCGTCGGGAGTCTCGAGCTGGGGCCGGTCGGCGAAGCCTTCCTGGACGAGGAGTCGATCGCGCGGTTCCGTGGCGGATACGGCAGCCGCTTCGGCGCCGTGGCCGGGCAAACCGATCCGCTCTATCAGGCCGTCGCCGCAGGCAGGCGACACATGGGGATGGAGCATTGGCTCCCGTTGTTCCACGAGAAATTGGAGACCCTGTTCGATTATCTACCCGGGGCCGTGGTCGCGCGGGAGGCCTCGGTCGACGACGCCCTGGACCGGCGGCTTGAGACCATCGTCGATTACTACGAGGCGCGGAAATCGGGAGAACGGGGTGGCGGGACGAACGGTGCGGCCGTCTACCGCCCGCTGCCGCCGGAAGAGCTCTATCTGACGCGGGAGGAATGGTGCGCGCGCGTCGTGTCGCGCGCGAGCGTCGTGTTCTCCCAATTCCGTCTGCCCGGGTCTCCGCGGGTCCATGATCTCGGCGGGCGGCGGGCTCGGGATTTCACGCCGGAACGCGCCCGACAGGACCTCGACCTGTTCGATGCCGTGCGGGACCACGTCGACGGCCTGACGCGCGCCGGAACATCCGTCGTCATGGCGGCGTATTCGCCGGGCACGCGCGATCGCCTGTCCGGTCTTCTGGCGGATCATGGCATCCAGGGTTGCGTGAACGTGGAAAGCTGGCCCGAGGCGCGGCGGTCGCCCCCGGATGCGGTCGGCCTCGCGGTGCTGGGTCTGGAGCACGGCTTCGAGACCGACGGGCTCGCCGTCATCACCGAGCGGGATATCCTGGGCGCGCGCGCGTCCCGGCCGGTCAAGCGCGCGCGGCGCGGCGGGGACTTCATCGTGGAGGCCTCGGCGCTCTCGCCCGGTGACATCGTCGTCCACGTCGAACACGGCATCGGGCGATATGCGGACCTGTCGACGATCGACGTCGCCGGCGCGCCCCACGATTGCCTGCTGATACTCTACGACGGCGACGACAAGCTCTATATCCCCGTCGAGAATATCGAGGTCGTCTCGCGATACGGATCGGAGGATTCCGAGGTCCGGCTCGACCGCCTCGGCGGCGGTGGCTGGCAGGCGAGGAAGGCCCGCGCCAAGGCGCGGATCCGGGATATCGCCGACCAGCTGATCAAGATCGCCGCGGCGCGCGAACTGCGGAAGGGCGAGGTCCTCACTCCGTCTGAAGGCATGTACGAGGAATTCTGCGCCCACTTTCCCTATCACGAGACCGAGGACCAGCAACAGGTGATCGAGGACGTTCTGCGCGATCTCGCCGCCGGCCGGCCCATGGATCGCCTCGTCTGCGGCGACGTCGGATTCGGCAAGACCGAGGTCGCGCTTCGATCCGCTTTCGTCGCCGTCATGGCGGGCAAGCAGGTCGCGCTCATCGCGCCGACGACCCTGTTGGCGCGCCAGCACCACGCGACGTTCCGAGAGCGGTTCGCGGCCTGGCCGGTGAAGATCGGACGCCTGTCCCGCATGGTCGGACCCAAGGAAACGGCGGAGACGAAAGCGGGACTGGGGTCGGGCGACATCGACATCGTGATCGGCACGCACGCCTTGCTCGGCAAAAACCTCAAGTTCCGCGATCTCGGTCTTATCGTCGTCGACGAGGAACAGCATTTCGGCGTGGCGCAGAAGGAGCGCCTCAAGAATCTCCGCGCCGTGGCCCACGTCCTCACGCTCACCGCGACGCCGATTCCCCGGACGCTGCATCTGGCACTGTCAGGCGTTCGCGAGCTGAGTCTCATGGCAACGCCCCCGGCCGACCGGCTCGCGGTCCGGACATTCATCACGCCGTTCGACCCGGTGGTCGTGCGCGAAGCGCTGATGCGCGAACGCTATCGGGGCGGCCAGAGTTTCTACGTCTGCCCACGGATCTCCGATATCCCCGACATCGAGGCGTTCCTGCGTGAGCACGTTCCCGAGGCGCGCGTCGGCATCGCCCACGGACAGATGCCGGTGGGGGAACTCGACGAAGTCATGCACGCCTTCTACGAGGGCGGCATCGACATCCTGTTGTGCACCAACATCATCGAGTCCGGCCTCGACATCCCGACCGCGAACACGCTTGTCGTGCATCGCTCGGACATGTACGGGCTGGCCCAGCTCTACCAGCTCAGGGGCCGAATCGGTCGCTCCAGGATCCGGGGATACGCTTACTTCACCCTGCCCGCCCGCCGTATCCCCACGGAAACGGCGGAAAAGCGGTTGAAGGTCATGCAGGCCCTGGAAGGGCTCGGCGCCGGATTCTCGCTCGCGAGCCACGATCTCGACATTCGCGGCGCCGGAAACCTTCTGGGCGCGGAGCAATCCGGGCACATCCGCGAAGTCGGACTCGAGCTCTATCAAGAGATGCTGGAGGAGGCGGTGGCGGCGGCGCGCGGGACGGACGGCGACGGCGCCGCCGAGGATAAATGGTCGCCACAGATCAGCATCGGCACCTCCGTGCTGATTCCGGAACGGTACGTTCCGGACCTCGACGCGCGGCTCGGCCTGTACCGGCGGCTCGCGCGGCTCGAGAGTCGCGCCGAGATCGACGCCTACGCGGCCGAGCTCATCGACCGGTTCGGTCCCCTGCCCGAGGAAGTGGACAATCTGCTGCGGGTCGTCGCGATCAAACAGTTCTGCCGCGACGCGGGCGTCGAGCGCGTGGAAGCCGGTCCGAAGGGCGTCGTGGTCGCCTTTCACAACGACAGCTTCGCCAATCCCGCGGGGTTGGTCGAGTTCATCTCGAGGCAGTCGGGAACCGCGAAGCTGCGGCCGGATCACCGCCTAGTCTATATGCGCGCCTGGGACGACGCCGACTCGCGCCTGTCCGGCGTCACGCATCTGGTGCGGAACCTGGCGGAGACCGCGGATCAGGCTTCGCGATCGACCGTTTCCGACTCCGCCCCGGCCTCCGCCTCGCGCGCCATGTGATCGAACAGTTCCATGAAGGCGTCGGGCTCCTGCGCACCGAACACGACGTACTTCTTCGCGAACACGAAACAAGGGACCGCGTTCACGCCCATGGTCCGCGCCGCCTCGTCTTCCTTGCGGACCAGATCGACGTCCTCCCCTCGCTCCAGGAGATCCGCGACGCGGTCCGCGTCCATGCCCGCGTACCGCGCCACCTCGACCAGTTCCTCCCGGTCGCCGATATCTCCGCCTTGGGTGAAGTAACGCTCGAACAGCCGCTCCACTACGGCGTCCTGCACACCGGCGGCGCCTGCCCAGCGGATCAATCGGTGCGAATCGATCGTATTGGGCGTTCTCGGTATGGCCGCGAAATCGAAAGGGATACCTTCGAGACCGCCAGCGCCGCGGACATTTTCGTAGACCGCCCGGGCCCGCTCCCCGTCGCCGAACTTCGAGGTCACGTACTCGGTCCGGTCCATGCCCTCCGCGGGCATGTCGGGATTGAGCTGGAACGTTCGCCAATGCACGTCGACCCCGATGTCCGGCCGTTCGGCGAGGGCGCGCTCGAAACGACGCTTGCCCACGAAACACCATGGGCAGATCGTGTCGGAGACGATATCGACGTTCACGTACACGAAGCGATCATAGCAGCTCGTCCCGGATTCTTCGGCCACCGTCGAGACGGTATTTCGCGAATGTTGCCGGGCTTTCGACGCGGCACTAAGGTTCGGGAAACGATATCCGTTGCGGAAGATGGAGGGGGCGCGATCCGTGAGCAACCTGTTCTCGCTGGAGGGCCGGACGGCCTTGGTGACGGGTGCCTCGAGCGGCCTGGGGCGGCATTTCTCGTTGACGCTGGCGAGGGCCGGCGCCCGCGTCGCGGTCTGCGCCCGGCGCGCGGGTCGCCTGAAGGAGCTCGTCGAGGAGATCGAGGCGTTCGACGGACGGGCGATGGCGTTCTCCATGAACGTGACCGATCACGACAGCATCGTGGGCGCGGTGGACGGCGCGGAAACCGAGCTCGGAGCGATCAGCGTGCTGGTCAACAACGCCGGAACCACGGTCACCAAGAAGGTCGTGGACTTCACGATCGAGGACTACGACCATGTGATGGACACCAATCTCAAGGGCGCATGGCTCGTGGCGCAGGAAGTGGGAAGGAAGATGATCGCCCACGGGCATGGCGGTTCCATCGTCAACATCGCGTCCATGGCGGGTATTCATGCCGTCCGCCTGTTGAGCGTCTACGGCATGTCGAAAGCCGGCGTGGCGCACATGACACGGTTCATGGCGCAGGAGTGGGCGCGTCACGACATCCGCGTCAACGCCATCGCGCCGGGCTACATCGAGACCGAGCTCAACGCCGCCTTCTTCGCCAGCGAAAAGGGACGGGAGTTCGTCGGACGATTCCTGCGCAAACGAGTCGGCAAGCCCGCGGACCTCGACGGCGTGCTGTTGCTGCTCGCATCGTCCGCTTCCGACTTTGTCACCGGCACGGTCATCGAGGCGGACGACGGTCTCGGTCTGGTGATGTGACGGAGATGTGATGGATCTGATCCTTCGGGGCGGCAATCTTCCCGACGGGCGCGAAAACGTCGATATCGGGATCGAGGCGGGGCGGATAGCGGCCGTCGGAGCCGTCTCGCCCGCCGGCACCGCGGAGGAGATCGACTGCCGAGGCCGTTTGATCGCGCCGCCGTTCGTCGATGCCCACTTCCATATGGACGCGACGCTGACCGCGGGCCGACCGAGACACAACGGCTCGGGAACCCTTCTCGAGGGTATCGCGCTGTGGGAGGAGTTGAAGCCCACGCTCACGTTCGACGACTACGTCTCGCGTGCGCTCCGGTACTGCGACTGGGCCGTCGGGCGCGGCCTGCTCGCCATCCGCAGCCACGTCGACACGACCGACCCGAGCCTCACGGGCGTCGCGGCGCTCCTGGACGTTCGCGAAACGGTGAGGGACTATCTCGATCTGCAGCTCGTGGCCTTTCCGCAGGACGGATACTTGCGTTCGCCCGTCGGCAAGGCGAACCTGATCAAGGCGCTCGACATGGGCGTGGACGTGGTCGGTGGTATCCCCCACTTCGAGCGCACCCAAGGAGATGCCACCGAATCCGTTCGCGCGCTGTGCGAGATCGCCGCCGAACGCGGCCTCCCCGTGGATATGCACTGCGACGAGACGGACGATCCCACGTCCCGTCACGTGGAAACCCTGGCTGCGGAAACGATCCGTCTCGACCTTCGGGGACGGGTCGCGGGATCGCACCTCACGTCCATGCATTCGATGGATAACTACTATGCTGGCAAGCTGATCGACCTGATGAAGGAAGCCGACCTTCACGTCGTGGCGAACCCGACCGCCAACATGCTGCTGATGGGCCGCCAGGATACATATCCCAAACGGCGGGGCATGACGCGGGTGCCGGAGCTCATGGCGGCCGGGATCAACGTCTCTCTCGGTCAGGACTCGGTGATGGACCCGTGGGGGCCGCTCAACGCCGCCGACATGCTCGACGTGGCGCACATGGCGGTGCACGCGGGTCACATGTCGGGGCGGGAACAGATCCTGTCCTGTTTCAGGTCCGTTACCGAACGTCCGGCCCGCACGCTGGGTCTGGAGGGGTACGGGCTGGAGCCGGGCCGCAACGCGGACATGGTCGTATTGCAGGCGACGGACCCCGTGGAAGCCGTCCGTCTCCGGCCGCCGCGCCTCTACGTGATCCGGCGGGGCAAGATCGTCGCCCGTGGCGCGCCCGCGGAAGTCCGGCTCGATCTCCCCGGACGTCCGAACGCCGTCGACTATGTCCGCGCGGGAGGCGGGTAGGCGATGCCGTCCGAGACGCGACCCGACCGAGGCGCCGATCTGATCCTGACGGGCGGGCGCGTGCTCACCATGGATCCGGGCATGCCGGTAGTGGAGGCCCTCGCCGTATCGGACGGTCTCGTCTCCGCCGTGGGCAGGGCCGACGACATTCTCGAGATGGCGGGTTCCGGAACGGAAACCATCGACATCGGCGGCCTGACGGCCGTTCCCGGGTTCAACGACACACATGCCCACATGGACCGCGAGGGACTGAAATCCCACCGTCCGTCACTGGAGGGCGCGACGTCCGTTCCCGACGTTCTCGACCGCATCGCGAAGCTCGCGGCCGAGACGCCCCCCGGGGAGTGGATCGTCACCATGCCCGTCGGCGCGCCACCGTGCTACTTCGGCGGCCCGGAGAGCTTGGCGGAAGGGCGGATGCCCACGCGCGGGGAGCTCGATGCCGCCGCGCCCGACAATCCGGTCTGCATCGCCGGCGTGTTCGGGAACTGGGGCGCGCCACCCGGATACACGGCTCTCAACAGCCTGGCGCTCGAGCTGAACGGCATCGACCGCGATACGGTTCCCCGCGTTTCCGGACTCGAGATCGAGCGCGACGAAGCCGGCGAGCCGACCGGCGTGATCGTCGAATACAACCAGCGGCCGTTCGTCGAATTCGACCTGCTGCCCGCAGTCCCCCGCTTCGGCCTGGAAGAGCGCGTGGACGGTATTTGCCGTTCCATGAGGGCTTACAACGCCGTCGGGACCACGAGCGTGTACGAAGGCCATGGCCTGAGCGCGCAAACCATCGCCGCGTACCGGGACCTGTGGGAGAAAGGCGAACTCACCGTGCGGGTCGCGCTGACGCTCAGCCCCGCGTGGCGGGACGTCGCGGAAGCGCGAACCGTCATGCGGGACTGGCTGAGCCACGCGCGGGGCCGGGGCATGGGCGATCCCTGGCTCTGGATCACCGGCGTTCACATCGCCTATGGCGGGGAGGGGGCCGTCGCCGATCTGGCCCGCGAGGACCTGCCGAACACGGGCTGGTCGGGCTTCGTGGAACAGGCGGTCACGCGGAACGAATTCCGGGACTATTGTCTCGCCGCGGCCGAACACGACCTTCGGGTCCACACCATCGTCGGCGACGATCTGGGGGACGTGGTTCCCGCGCTCGTGGAAGTGGGCGAACGCTATCCCGTCGGAGAGCGGCGTTGGGTCGTCGAGCATATCGGACGCGCGCGACGGGAAGATCTGGAAACCCTGAAGGAGCTCGGCGTTCTGGTGACGACGATCCCCGCCTATTTCGTCTGGAAAGGCGGCGGGTGGTACGTCGACGACCCGGACTTCGGCGACTCGGTCGTCGCCCATCGCACCATGCTCGATCTCGGCATCCCGGTCGCGGCGGGCACGGACAACATCCCGTACGATCCGTTCTTCACCCTGTGGGTCATGACCACGCGCCGTGAACGGCGCGACAACCGCGTGCTCGGCCCCGATCAGCGGATTTCGGGACTGGAAGCCCTCGACCTGCTGACGACACGCGGCGCGTGGCTCACCTTCGAGGAGGAGAGAAAGGGCAGGCTGACGCCGGGGCGGTACGCCGACATCGCCGTGTTGTCGGACGACCCGACGGCGATCGATCCCGAGAACCTGCGGGACCTTCGCTGCCGCCTGACGGTGGCGGGGGGAAGAGTCGTGCACCGCGACCTGTAGAGCGGTTCCGAGGGGAACCGCCACGGGCCGCGCCGATGCCGCTCAGCGTCCGCGGGACTTCCCGCGCTTGAATACGTGGTTCCAGTTATCCCGATAGGCGTCGGTGACCGGCTTCTGATTCTCGCCGCGGCTGTAGTTCTTCCGCGTGCCGTCCGAAGTCGTGCCGCCGGACGACTCCGAGCCTGTGCCGCCGCTCGAACCCGTCGTGCCGCCATCGTCGGATTTGGTCTCGCTCTTGGCGCTGTCCGTCGTCGTTTCCATCGATTCTCTCGCTCGCATTGAGGAAATCCGGGCCGGATTTATCGCGCCCGGGCGAGAAAGAAAAGCCTTTTTTCGACACCGCGGGCCACGGGCGGTCGATCCCGCGCCGCGCTTCCTTCCGGTAAAGGCCCGTCTTCGGACCGAAGCGGATGTGGGGTGCTGAATCGGCGGCTTCCGGCTTGTCCGCGAGCAAAGTATCGAAGGCGCCGTCAGGACTACTACGTGTCTATCAACCTTTCCATCGTATCGAGGAACGAAGCGTCGTAATTCTCCTCGACATGGTTGTTGTTCCACAGGCCCGAAGCGCGCACCTGTTCCCGGTCGCTGAGCGCGCCGAGCCATCGGTTCGACGGCGCATCGGCGGCGGGCGTCCGCGCATGGCTGAGCAGGGCGATGGCGTTGCGCTCGATCAGGCCGCGTCGGCTGTCCGGCCCGGGCCCGTCATCCACGTTCAGCCACAGGAACGGCATCCGGCCGATGTACGCGCTGACGCGGCGTTCCAGGCCGGCTTCGCCATCTCGAACCGACGCGCGATCCATGCCGAACCTCCGCGCCGCCGCGCCGGGATCGCTATCGGTCCCCCAGGTGAGTGGCAGCGAAGAATCGCCGCGCCGGGCCAACGCGGCGCCGACGATCAGCCGGAAGATCGAGCCGCGGTGATTGCCGCCGCCGGACCTGGCGACGCCCCGATGCTGCGACAACCGGTTCCACAGCGAAGTCCGGGAAGTCGCCGTCAGCGCATGGGTGCCGATCCGGACCACGCGGGGGCCGTGACCGGACCCGCTCCGCTCTTCTCCCGCCTCGAAGAAGAAATATACGCCGCGCCGGGGCCATTCCATGCGCCCGTCACAGGTTTCGAGCGTGCGAACCCCACCCACGCGGCGTTCGAGACGGGCGAGAAGCTCGTAGAACCGGGCGGTACCGGCGATGCGATCCTCCGGAACGCAGAAAGCATTCACCGATCGAGCCGCTCATTCAGCCAGGCGAGCTGTTCGCCGCTTCTCAAACCCTCCATCGGTACGTGGACGGTAATGCCGCGTTCGAGCAACGCCGGCGCCAGGAACTCGCGGTACTTTTCGCCGGCGAAGATGACGACGGAGCCGACATCGACGAGTCCCGGATCGAGTGCGGCCATCACCTTATGTGACCATTCGACCCGTTCGTCTTTCCGCATTTCGTTCAGCGTCTTCTCGTATGCTTCGATGACCGCATCTGGATCGACCAAGCCGTATTTCGCGGAAAGTATGCGCCAGGGCCACCCCTCCGCCTCGATGACCGCGCGCGCTTTGAGAAACCAGTCCGAGACGTACAACTCCTTGGCGCGCGCGCGACCTGGCAGTTTCGTCTTGACACAAGACACGAGACACAGGTCGGCGGCGGGCAATACACCGTTATGCGCCCGTTGAGGTCGAGAGACAGGCGGCTCTGGATCACATGACTGAGCCGACGAAGCATCGCTGCGCCGATAACGAAACGTCGTGGTCGTGCTTCGGCGAGGTCTCGTTTTGTTGATCAGGACGAGTCCAGCCTCCCGCTGAAACTCACGGCTTCCGAGGGCGCTGCAAACGTTGGGAGTTCTGTTGCGCAACCCCATGGTTCGCGCGACGTCGCCCGCTCGAACGGAGAGCGTGCTCGCTCCCGATTCTCGCCACGGCCGCACATAGCGCTCCAGAGCATGTCGTCGGATCTCGTCCGCTTGCGAGGGCATGGGCGTATCCGCTTCATTCACCCGAAACGGGGCCTTGCCGCACTATGCGTCCTCACGGGGAAGGCTCGTCTTCAGGGCCGCCGCCGTGACGCCGCCGTCGATGACCAACTCCGATCCCGTGACGAACCGGGCATCGTCCGAGGCCAGATACAGGCATCCCAGTGCGATGTCCCGCGGCTGGCCGAATTCCGCGAGCGGCGTCGCCTCGAGGCGGACCCCGCCGTGCAGCGGATGCGCATGGACCTCCTTGGTCATGCCCGTGTCGATGAAACCCGGATAGACCCCGTTCACGCGAATCTTGTAGGGCGCGTACTGAATCGCCGCCGCTCTCGTCAGGGACCGGACCGCGCCCTTGGAGGCGTGGTAGCTCGCGTTCGAATCCGAACCGACCATGCCGTAGATGGAGACGACGTTGACGATGGAACCGCCGCCTGCATCGCGCATGGGCGCGACGGCGTGCTTGGCGCCGAGGAACACCCCGGTCGCGTTCACGGACATCACCCTTTCCCAGGTCTCCAGCGTCAGATCGTCGACACGCGGCGACGTGGGATCGTCGGGCATACGGCCGGAGATGCCCGCGGCGTTGACGAGAACGTCGAGGCGGCCATAACGGGCGACCGCTTCCGCGACCGCCTTCTCCCATTCGGTTTCCCGGCTCGTGTCGAGATGCCGGTAGGCGGCCATGCCGCCGGCGCCCACGATCTCCTTCGCCACGGCCTCGCCTCCGGCGTCGTCGATGTCCGTCACCGTCACCGAGGCGCCGTGCTCGCCGAAAACCCGGGCCGTCTCGGCGCCGATACCGGACGCGCCCCCGGTGACGAACGCCGCCTTGCCCTCAAGTCTCTTTTCCGAAGCCATGGTCTGCCTGTCCTCCGCGTATGAGTGAATTGTCGGGTGACGGGATCATATCAACAGAGGCGGGAGCACCCACCCCGGTGCCGTGTCCGTCCAGGGACGAATCACAATTCGACGATATGAGCGGCGACGAAGTCCTCGTCCCAGTCCAGTCCGATTCCCGGCCTGTCGGGAATCTCCAGGTATCCGTTCCTGACGGCGTAAGGTTCCAGCAATACCGGATTGGCCCAGTCCTGCCATTCCAGCCAGTGCGCCGTTTCCGTGACCCTCATCACGTGCGCGGCGACTTCGGGATAGAGATGGGTGGAGATCGGCATTCCGGCGGCGCCTGCGATGGCGGCCGAACGCAGCCAGCCCGTTACGCCGCCGATCCGCATGAAATCCGGCATGACGAGATCGCAGGCCCGCTTCCGCAAGGCGGCGTACAGGTCCCGAGGGCCGTAGAAGTTTTCTCCCATCTGGATCGGGGTCTTCAACTCCGCGGTCAGCTGGGCGTAGCCGTCCAGGTTGTCGTAAGCGATGGGCTCCTCGATCCATAGCAGGCCGAGATCGTCGATCATGTGGCAACGGCGCAACGCCGCCGCCATGTCCAGTTCCTGCGAATAGTCGATCATCAGCAGGATGCCGCCGCCGACCGCGCGCTTCACGGCTTCCAGGGTCGCGAGGTCGTCGTTGGCGTTCTCGCGGCCGAGACGTAGCTTCAGCGCGCCGAAATTTCCCTCGGCCAGCAACTCGACGGCTTCGTCCGCGACCGCGCCCGGCTCGTTCAGCCATAGTCCATTGCTGCTATAGGCCCTTACCGGCCCGACGCTGCCGCCCAGAAAGGCGCAGAGCGGGACACCCGCGGCTTTGGCCAAGGCGTCCCAGGCCGCCATGTCGAGGCCGGAAACCGCGATCATCGACATTCCCTGATAACCGACAGGACGAAGAGATTTCCGCGCCATTCCAAATAGTTCGAACGGCGCGATCGGATGTCCCTTGAACGATTCCGCCATGTCGTTCAAAGCGGCGACGAGATAGCGCATCGCCTTGGGGAGATACGGCTCCAGATAGCTTCGTCCGGTAACGCCCTGCGAGGTGTAAAGGTCGATCAGGACGAGCGGCCACGACTCCGTTCGCGCCGCGCGACCGACGATGGGCCGTTTCAGTTCGAGGACGACCGGCCGAACCCTTATCTTCTCAAGCGTCAGACTCTCGGTTTTCATTGATGGCACCATGATCCTCTTGTCCAGCGCGAGATAGTACCTTGCCGCTTGGCGCATCTTGAAGAGGCATTGGAATAGGACGGGAACGTGGAGACCCTCGACGACACCCGTCCACAAGCCTTGACGGGCCCGCAACCAGTCGAGGCTCCCCAAGAAAGGAAAGCCGATACCGGGTGGCGTGGGCCGGAATCGGCCCCGTGGAGATTCCGGTGGGCATCTGCCGCCCCGGAGCTGTCGCCAAGGGTTCGGCTGGCGCGAATTCGCACGCGCGATCGCATCGTTGTGCTAAGAATGACCGGAGATCGATGGAGCCCAAGGGTGCCGGTTCTCCAAGAGTTGAAAAATGACATTCAGCAATCTGCCGGAAAGGGCGAAACGCCTCCTCGATCGCTACATTCACTGGGTGGTGATCGTTTTGTGCAGCCTGGGCGTATTCGTGTTCATCGCGGTCATGAATCCGCAAACCCTCGTCTGGGTGGGGCTGGTTCAGATCGACTGCGACTTGCCGAAACACCAGAAATGCATTGCCGAGAATCCCCTGAAGATGCTGCTCGGGGACGATTGACGGCGCCGAACGGCTGGTCGGGATCGGGATCCGGTGATGGCGGAGGGGTGTCCGTCTAACGAATCCCGCAATTCATTGTTTCCGCGACATATTCTCGAACACCGTCCGGTCCGTCCCAACACGAATCCCAACACTGCGGACGGGAACACGTGGGAACGTATCGCGCTTGCGCTCGGACTGGCGCGCGGCCTATTCTCGCTTCATGAGCGCCACTGCCGCCGAGCGGGGCGCGCTGGCGACGAAGGCCGACCTCGCCGATCTCAAGGCTGATATATTCAAGGTCGCCATCGGCATCGTGTTCGCCAACGCGGGCTTGACCTTCGCCTTGCTCAAGCTGGTCTAGACCGCGCCCAGCCGCGTAGAGCGGGCGGGCCGCCCCGGTCCGAGTTCTCCGGCCGCCCGGCGCGGTCGGGAACGGCCATCGTGGGGGAGACGCCCGTCGGTGCCCGCGGCCACGGAGCAAGATCCCCCCGGCCATGAACGGCCCCCACCCCTCTCCGTTTCCCGGAATGGCCTTTTTCACGGAGACATCCGCGCCGTTTCCTCGATCCGCCCCGCCGCGCCCCCGGGGGGTCGTGCGCCCGCACGCCGCAACAGGTGCTGAAGGCCTCTACGTCGATCCTGGAGACATTGCAGACGTCAACACCCAACGCCGAGAAACGACGACATCCCTGCCAGGCCCCCCGAAATGCCCGGTTCGGCCTTGGGGGACCCTGTAACGGCGGGTTCCGCAAACACCGGGGGCGAAGAGGGGTAGGGGGGCACCGACGGACGGCGAGACGGGGGCGCCGCGATCGCGCTGCGTCACTCGGCGGGTCCGGGTGGCGGCGCGGTCCGTTCGATGACGGTCTCCAGGCTGGCGGTCTGGCGTTCGAGGCCGATGATCAGGGCTTCGAGTGCGCGGCTCTGTCCGGCGTGCGCCTGCATGGCTTCCTCGTGGCGGCGTTCGTCGACGTCGCGTTGGGAGGCGAGCGCGGCCATCGTTTCCTCGTGGCGCTGGTCCGCCTTGGCCATGGCTTCGGCGTGCGTGGCCATCGTTTCTTCGTGGCGGCGTTCGTCGGCCTGGCGTTGCTGATCGAGGATGGCGGCGCGGTCCTTGTTGGCGTGGACCATCGCGCGGATGCCGTACCAGATGCCGCACGCCGCGACGACGACGGCGGCGGCGTTGGCAGCGGCGATGGTAAGACTTGCGGTTTCGAGTCCGGTCATGCGGCTGGTCGCCGGTTGGGCGCGGCCTACGGAAGCAGCTTGAGCAAGGCGACGGTCAAGCTGACGTTGGCGAACACGATCCCGATAGCGACCTTGAGGTCGGCCCTGGTGTCGAAGCCGGGTGCGAATATGGTCATGGCCATGCCCCGAAGATAGGTCGTCGCGGTCCCGTGATGTGTTCCATACCATTCCGGTCCGATCCATTCCCTTCCGTGTTCGATTGTGGGATTTCAGGTGGGATCGATTCCTGGACCGATATGAAAGTACTCTATAAATCAATGTGTTATACGATAATTTTGGCGGATGGGGTGGGATTCGAACCCACGAGGAGCGCAGACCCCTGCCGGTTTTCAAGACCGGTCCCTTCAACCGCTCGGGCACCCATCCGTCGGGACGCAATCAATAGGACAAACGGCCGTGGACCGCACGCTTTTCCCGCTATCCCGGTGGTGACCGGCGCGTCGTGCGCGCGAACCGGTTTCTCGATTCATGGACTGGGGCGCGCCGGCGGGTCGTGGCCGGACCGCTCCGCGCCTTGAACTCGACGGGTTCGCTGCGCAAGTTGCAACCTACTCGAATACGGCAGTCTCGTTCAGGAAAGGGAGAGATCATGGTTCATCGCTACAACCCGGATTCCATGTTCGCGCCGGTGGCGGCCTACATGCACGGTGTCGAGGTCGAGGCGGGGGAGCGGATCGTTCATGTCGCGGGCCAGGTCGGCATCCGGCCGGACGGCGCGGTTCCCGAGAGCATGGAAGAACAGACCGAGCAGGCGTTCCTCAATATCCGGACCGTACTCCGTGAACGGGGCATGGACCTCGAGGACATCGTGTCCACCCAGACCTTCATCGTGGACAAGGACGACATTCCGGGCTATCGCGCGGGGCGGGAGAAGGTCGTTGGATCAGGTCCGGACGCGCCGAAGTGGGCGGCCGCGATGATCACCGTCGCCGGCCTGACCCGGCCCGAGTGGAAGATCGAGATCTGCGCCGTCGCCGCCAGGAAATAGCGACCCCGCCGCCTGCCCGCGCCACGGCGGCGCGGGCAGGCGGCGGGATCAGATCCTCTTGCCGTTCTCGTCCGCGTACCGGACGAGAACCTTTCCCAAGTGCCGACCGGCGAGCTTCTGATTGAGAAATTCGGGCGTGGCCTCCATGCCGTCCAGGACGACGTTGTGCATGGTCAGACGTCCGGCGCGCAGCAACGCGCCGAGCCGCTCGACGGCTTGCGGATAGAGTTCCGCGTAGGCATAACGGCTGAAGGCATGCATGGTGGTTTCCCGGGACCAGACGTGGCGCATGTTGGCCATGTCGTGCTCGGGCGTGGTGCTGTTGTTGGCGGCGATCCGTCCCACCAGCAGGATATGGGAGCGCATGGCCAGAATTTCCGACACGACGTCCGACACCCGCCCCCCGACCAGATCGAAATACAGGTGCACGCCGTCGGGACAGGCCGCGGCCAGTTCCTCTTCGAAATTCCCGGACTTGTAGTCCACGGCGGCATCGGCGCCGATGCGGTCGCGGACATAGGCGGTCTTCTCCGGTCCGCCGGCGATACCGACGACGCGCATACCGCCGAGCTTCCCGAGCTGCACGGCGTATGACCCGACGGCGCCGGCCGCCGAACTGACGACCAGGGTTTCGCCCGGCATCGGACGCGCTTTCTGGGTGAACGCGAGATAAGGCGTCTGACCCGGTGATGACAGTGCCGTCATCCATTCCTCCGCCGTGTAGTCGTCGGCGACGACCTTGACGTCTCCGGGCGTGACGACGGCGTAGTCCTGCCAACCTTGGCGGCCCATGACGGCGGCGCCGACCGGCAGCGCGTCGCATTCGCTCTCCACCACTCGGGCGAAGGTGTCGCAGCTGATCAGTTCGCCAATCTCGAAGGGCCTGATGAAATTTTTGAAGTCCTTGGTTCTCATGCCCTGCCAAGCGGAGAGAGCCGCGATTTCGACGGCGACAAGGGCCTGCCCCTCCTTCAGGGGCGCGGCTGCGACTCTCTGGAGTTCGAAGTTCTCGGGCCCGGCGAGCAGTCGCGGACGGCCGCACAGTACAAAGCGGCGGTTTTCACGGGGTGCGATGACGTGATACTCCAGTGGAGACGGGTATCCGATCGATAGATGGCCACGAGAGATGAGTCAAATGCCGTTCTACCGTGACATGACGCGCGAGGAGTTCCTCTTTCAGTACACCCCGCAACTCCACGTGCCGGAGCACGAAGTCTGGAAGGCGCAATGGACCTTGGCGAGCGAACTCGTGCGCTCACGACGCGAAGGGAGGTTGCGCATCCCTTACGGGGACACGCCGGGACAGACGCTCGACATCTTTCCGGCTCGAAATCCAGACTCCCCGATCAACGTCTTCGTTCACGGGGGCTTCTGGCGTTTCCTGGACAGTTTCGACCACAGCCTCGTCGCGCCCGCCGTTCAGGATGCCGGCGGGGCGTCGGTGCTGCTGAACTACGATCTCTGTCCCACGGTTCCGCTGACCGAGGTCATCCGGCAGGTGCGCGCGGCCCTGAAATGGGTCTGGGAGAACGCCGAGGAGGCCAACGGCGACCGCGACAGGATCTACGTATCGGGCCACTCGGCGGGCGGCCATCTGGCGTCGATGATGTGCCGGGACGACTATCTCGACGATCTCGGCCTGCCCCGCGACGTCGTCAAGGGCGGCACGGTCGTCAGCGGCATCCTGGATCTGGAACCCATCCTGATGGTGCCGGGCGCCGAGGAGCTGCTGGTCAAACCGGACGATGTGCGCTCGGTCAGCGCGAATCGCACGCCGCCCGCGCCGCATATCCCGCTCGTCGTCGCCGTGGGCGGGCGCGAAACCCGGGAGTGGATCCGCATGACGGACGAGTACGTGGCCGTCCTGAAGCGGCAGGGCAGTCGGGTCACGTACCTGAAGCCCGAGTACGACCAGCACTTCTCGATCCTGTTCTCGCTGGGTAATCCCTTGACGCCCCTGTGTTCGGCGATGCTCGCGCAGATGCAACTCGCCGGGGGCGGTTGAAACCGAACCAGGCCGCTCCCTCGACCTTTGTCGCCTCGCCGCGGACACGGCGAGCCGTCGGCCCGGTCCCTCGCGTCGACAGGAGATGAGGCGCTTCCCGCATCGGGATCGCCCCGTAACCGTTCTCAAGCGGGCTTCTTCTCGTGTTCGGACTCCGCGAGACCGATTTCTGTCCTGGTTCAGGACATACGAGACGGGAGGGGGGTTCTTCGGCTGGGTGTTTGGCAAGGTACTGTGAGGTGGCCTCGGTTTGTCGGACAGCCTGGCGGCCAGGTTGAGGTGTATTCCAGTTGTCGCTCGGGCTGCCGGAGTCTCCTTGAATCGATCGATGAACCAGGACGGTCCCTTGGAGGACCGATCCCCGCCGGGTATCTTGCTGCCCGCGCGACCGTTCGGTGGAGGGGCACGCTTGGGTGAATTCGGTATCGGCCAGCCCGTCCCGCGTCTGGAGGATCCACGCCTCCTGCGGGGCGAGGGCGAGTTCGTCGACGATGTGCGTTTTCCGAACGAAGCCCAGGCCCACGTGCTCCGATCGCCGCGGCCCCACGCGGACATCCGCGGCATCGACATGTCGGCGGCTCTGGCATATCCCGGCGTCCTGACCGTGCTCACCGGTGCCGATGTCGAGGCCGACGGTCTCGGCGCCATTCCCAACATCGTGCCGCGCAACAGGCGCGACGGCTCGCCGATGTTCGTGCCGCCCCATACCGTTCTGGCGGTGGGGCGGGTCCGCTACGTCGGTGAGGGCGTTGCCCTGGTCGTGGCGGAGAGCGCGGAGGCCGCCGCCGAGGCCGCCGACCTCATCGTCGTCGAGTACGAGGACCTGCCCTTCGTCACCGGCACCGCCGCCGCCGTCGCGCCCGGGGCGCCCGCGATCTGGGAGGAAGCCCCGGACAACAATGCTTTCTTCTTCGAGCTCGGCGACAAGGGCGCGGTGGACGCCGCGTTCGCCTCGGCGGCGCGCGTCGTGGAGACGACGTTCGTGATTTCCCGGATCACGGCGAACCCGATGGAGCCCAGGGCGGCCGTGGGGCGTTTCGACAGGCGCGACGGGCGCTGGACGCTCTACGCCAACGTCCAGCATCCGCATACGGTGCGCGGCATCATCTGTAGCGGCATACTGAAGGTTCCCGAGCACCGGCTGCGGGTCGTCGCCGCCGACGTGGGCGGCAGCTTCGGCATGAAGGGCATGGTGCACCCAGAAAATGTCCAGGTGTTGTGGGCCGCCCGGAAAGTGGGCCGTCCGGTCCGCTGGATGGCCACGCGCGGCGAGGGCCTTCTCGGCGACGCCCAGGCCCGGGACAACGTGTCGACGGCGAGGCTCGCGCTCGACGCCGACGGCCGGTTCCTCGCGCTCCACGTTTCGACGCTCGTCAATCTCGGCGCCTATCTGTCGATCTACGGCCCGCATTGCGGCACCAACAACGTCGGCGGTCTCGTCGGCGTCTACGCGACGCCGCACGTCTACACCGATGTCGTCGGCGTCTACACCAACACCATGAACACGGGTCCCTACCGCGGTGCCGGGCGTCCCGAGGCCGGGTTCGCGATCGAGCGCGTGATCGATGTCGCGGCCCGCGAGCTGGGGCTGGACCGCGCCGAGCTCCGACGCCGCAACACGATCCCGCCGGACGCTTTCCCTTACCGGACGCCGCTCACGTTCCGCTACGACAGCGGCGAGTTCGAGAAGAACATGGCCCGGGTCCTCGAGATCTCCGACCGCGCGGGGTTCGCCGAACGCCGCGCGGCGTCCCGCGGCCGTGGTCTTCTGCGCGGTTTCGGGCTCGCCAACTGCATCGAGATGGCCGGTCCCGCCGGCGTCGACGAGACCATGGAGATCAGATTGCACCCCGACGGGACGGCCACGGTCCTCGTTGGCACCGACGCCCAGGGCCAAGGGCACGAGACCATGTATTCCCAGTACGTCAACGAGTTCCTGGGGCTGCCGCCGGGGGATGTCCGCGTCGTCGCCGCCGACACCGACGTCGTCGCGCGGGCGCGCGGCACCTTCGGTTCGCGCTCGTCCTGTGTCGGCGGCGCGGCGCTGAAGGAGGCGGCGGAGATCGTCGTCGAGAAGGGCCGGCGGGTCGCCGCCCATGTCCTGGAAACGGCGCCCGACGACATCGAGTTCGACGACGGCGTCTTCCGGGTGGCGGGCACGGACCGGGAACTGGGGATCAGAGAGGTCGCCCGCGCCGCGTACAGGCTCGGCGCGCTGCCGGAAGGCATGGAACCCGGTCTCGGCGCCGTCCGCACCCACGTCCCGCCGGCATCGACCTATCCCAACGGGTGCCACGCCTGCGAGGTCGAGATCGACCCGGAGACGGGCGTCGTGGAGGTGCTGTCCTATCACGTGGTCGACGACGTCGGGCGGGCGATCAATCCGCTCCTCGTCCGGGGACAGATCCACGGCGGCGTGTCGCAGGGGCTGGGGCAAGTGGTGGTGGAGCAGATCGTCTATGACGAGGAGTCGGGACAGCTGCTCACGGGGTCGTTCATGGACTACTGCATGCCCCGGGCGGACGATATTCCCGACATGGAGATCGAACACAACGACGTGCCGACGACCGCGAATCCGATGGGCGTCAAGGGCGTGGGGGAGGCCGGCGCCGTCGGCGCCCTTCCGGCGGTCTACAGCGCCGTCACGGACGCCCTGTCGGAGCGGGGCATCGACGACTTCGACATGCCGGCGACGCCACAGCGCGTCTGGCGCGCTCTTCGACGGGCGAATGCCTGAGACGGCGCCGGGCCGCGCTCCCGGTCGCGGACGGTTCCGGGTTCTGGGCCTGATCCTGGTTCTGTGCGCGGCCGCCTGCGCGCGCCCGACGCCGGCGCCCGTGGAGAACAAGGGCATGACCGGCTTCCCCGTCCCGGATCGACGTCCGGTGGACGCCGGATCCCCCTCCGACCGGGTCGCCGACATCGTCGTGCGGAAGGGCGACACGGTCTGGGGGGTCTCGCGGCGTACCGGCGTTCCGGTCCGAGCCATCATCTCGGCGAACGACCTGAAGGCGCCGTTCGCGTTGCGGCCCGGACAGAAACTGACGATCCCCGCGGCCAGGCGCCACACGGTCCGAAGGGGCGAGACGATCTACGGGATTTCCCGACGTTACGGCGTCGATATGGCGAGTCTGGTCCGGCTCAACGAACTGAAGACGCCCTACACGATACGTCCGGACCAACGGCTGCGGCTTCCGGCCGGCGGCCGGCAGGCCGCTCCGCCCCGGCATGCGACGCGGATGCCGCCGGGCGGCGGCAAGTCGGCCGTGCGCGGGGCGGGGCGGGGCGCGGGCGGGGCGCCACCGCCACGGGGCGGCTCCCTGTTCGTCTGGCCCACCGAAGGGCGTATCGTAGATGGCTACGGTGCCAAGGGAGGCGGACGGTATAACGACGGCGTCAACATCGCCGCCGTCCGCGGCCAGCCCGTGCGCGCGGCGGACAACGGCGTCGTCGCCTACGCCGGCAGCGAACTACGTGGCCTCGGGAACCTCCTCGTGATCCGGCACGCCGGAGGGTGGATCACGGCCTACGCGCACAACGAGGCGTTGCTGGTCAAACGCGGGGATGTCGTGAAACGAGGTCAGGTCGTCGGCCGGGTCGGCCAGACAGGGAACGTCCGGTCGCCGCAGCTTCATTTCGAGGTCCGCAAGGGAACGCGAACGGTCGACCCGACCCGTCACCTGCCCCGGCTCGCCTCAGGGCGCGTCGAGCCCGACCCCCAACCGCCCGGCCAGATCCTGGATGAACTGCCAGGCGACGCGGCCTGAACGGGCTCCCCGGGTGACGGACCACTCGATGGCCTCCGCGCGCAACGAGTCCTCGTCTGCGGGAATCCCGTGGTACGCGACATAGCCGCGCACCATGGCGAGGAATTCGTCCTGGCTGCACGTATGGAAGCCGAGCCACAACCCGAACCGGTCCGACAGCGACACCTTTTCCTCGACCGCCTCGGCCGGATTGATCGCGGTCGAACGCTCGTTCTCGATCATCTCGCGCGGCATGAGGTGCCGGCGGTTGGAGGTGGCGTAGAACACGACGCTTCGGGGTCGCCCCTCCAGACCGCCCTCGAGGACGGCCTTGAGGGACTTGAAGCCGGTGTCCCGCCCGTCGAAGGACAGGTCGTCACAGAACAGGATGCACCGCCGGTCCACGCTCGCCAGCAGCTTCAGCAGGTCGGGGAGGGACGGCACGTCCTCGCGGTGGATTTCCACCAGGGCCAGCCCACCGCCGGAGTCGGCGTTCACCTCGGCGTGAATGGCCTTGACCAGAGAGCTCTTGCCCATGCCGCGGGCGCCCCAGAGCAGGGCGTTGTTGGCTGGCAGGCCGACGGCGAAACGCCGGGTGTTCTCGAGCAACGTGTCGCGGACGGAATCGATGCCTTTGAGCAGCTTCAGGTCAACGCGGTTGACCTTGGCGACCGGCTCCAGGAGATGGCGTTCGGCGCGCCACACGTATGCCTCGGCGCCGTCGAGTCCGACGACTTCCGTCGGCGGCGAGATGCGTTCGAGTGCCTCGGCGATCCGGCGCAACAGCGGTTCGAGTTCCTCGTCGGGCATCCTGTCCAGCGCCTCCCGCGCCGGGCGGGCGCGGTTTGCATATGGGGGGCGTGAAGCTATAGTCCGGGCGAATTCGCGCTCGTCAACCGGGAACCGCAAATGTTGATTTCACCTGCCTACGCCCAAGCTGGCGGCGGAGGGGTCGGCCTCTTCGAAGGCCTGTTGCCCCTCATCATCATCTTCGTGGTCTTTTATGTCCTGCTCATTCGACCGCAGCAGCGGAAGGCGAAACAACACCGCGAGCTGGTGGCATCCGTGCGCCGGGGCGATGTCATAGTGACCGGCGGCGGGGTCGTCGGCAAGGTGACGAAGGTGGGGGAGACGGACGACATCACGGTGGAGATCGCCGAGGGTGTCCGCGTCCAGGTCGTCAAGGGTACCCTTTCCGACGTGCGGAGCAAGACGGAGCCCGTCAAGGGCGGCGCGCCGGCCGCGGGGGGCGCGCAATCGGGCGGCAGCCCGCTGGGCGGCCTGCTCGGATCGCTCGGGTTCGGTCGCAAACGGGGCGAATAGACGAACGCCGGGTCGCCGGATGCTCTATTTCGCCAAATGGAAGACCGGGCTCGTCCTGGTTCTTTGCCTTGTGGGCCTCGTTTTCGCGGCACCGAACTTCGTCTCGGAGCGGTCCGCGGCGAGTCTTCCCACTTGGCTGCCTCACAAGCAGATAAATCTGGGGCTCGATCTCCAGGGCGGCTCGCACCTGCTGCTGGAGGTGGAGGTCGATGCCGTCATCGTCGAACGCCTCGAGTCCCTGATCGACTCGATCCGCACCGAACTCCGCCGCGAACGCATCGGCTACACCGGTCTGGGCGTGGCGGATGGTCGGGCGGTGAGGGTGCGTATCCGACAGGCCGACCGGGTCGATCGCGCTCTCGAACTGATCCGGGACTTGGGAAATCCGATGGCGCCCGACATCTTCGGCCAGGGCGGAGGCGTCGATATCGAGGTCTCCGCGGATTCGGACGCTCTGGTGACCGTGTCACTGACGGAGCAGGCGGTCCGCGACCGCAAGCGTTCGGCCGTGGAGCAGTCGATCGAGATCGTGCGCCGCCGGGTCGACGAGGTGGGCACGCGCGAGCCCGCGATCCAGCGTCAGGGCGAGGACCGCGTCCTGGTGCAGTTGCCGGGCGTGAAGGACCCGGACCGGATCAAGCGTCTTCTGGGCAAGACGGCGAAGCTCACGTTCCATCTGCTGGATACCACGACCCCGGTCGCCGATGCGCGGGCCGGCCGTATCCCTCCGGGTTCGCGGCTTCTCGAGGCCGATACCCAGGAGGAGGGCGCCGCCGAATACGTGGTGCGGAAGCGCGTCTACGTGAGTGGCGAGAACCTCGTCGACTCGCAACCCACCTACGATCAGGGTCGGCCCGTCGTCAGTTTCCGCTTCGACGCCGTCGGCGGCAAGCGCTTCGGCGACGTGACCAGGGAGAACGTGGGCCGGCCGCTGGCGATCGTCCTCGACGACAAGGTGGTCAGCGCGCCGCAGATCCGGGAGCCGATCCTGGGAGGCTCGGGAATCATCACCGGTAACTTCACGGTGCAGCAGGCCAACGACCTCGCCGTCCTGTTGCGGGCGGGCGCCTTGCCGGCGCCCCTGAAGATTCTCGAGGAACGCACCGTGGGGCCGGATCTCGGGGCCGACTCCATCCGGGCCGGCAAGATCGCCGGCGTCCTCGCGTTCGTCTTCGTCATGGTTTTCATGGGCATGGCGTACGGCCGGTTCGGAGTGGCGGCGGACATCGCCTTGCTGGTCAACATCGCCTTGATCGCGGGGGCGCTGTCGCTGCTTCAAGCCACGCTGACCCTGCCGGGCATCGCCGGGATCGTGCTGACCATCGGCATGGCGGTGGACGCCAACGTGCTCGTGTTCGAGCGCATCCGTGAAGAGGTCAGGACCGGCAAGACCCCGTTCGCGGCCGTCGAGGCCGGATACAGGCGCGCCCTCACCACCATCGTCGACGCCAACGTGACGACGTTGATCGCCGCGATCCTGCTGTTCGAGTTCGGGTCGGGCCCGGTCAAGGGGTTCGCCGTCACTTTGGCGATCGGCATCGTCACGTCGATGTTCACGGCGATCACCGTCACACGCCTGATGATCGCTCAGTGGCTGCATCGTCGGCGGCCGGCCGCGCTGCCGATCTGAGGGCGGGCGGTGAAGATGCGCCTCAGACTCGTTCCCGCGAAGACAAACATCGGGTTCATGGCCCATCGGGTCAAGGCGTTCGTCCTGTCGGGTGTCCTGTTCGTGGCGTCCATCGGGTTGTTCCTGGCGGTTGATCTGAACTACGGGATCGACTTCGAGGGCGGCATCCTGATCGAGGTGGGCACGCCGGGGCCGGCGGATCTCGGCCGTATGCGCGGGGCCCTGTCGGGTCTGGATCTCGGCGAGGTGGCGTTGCAGGAGTTCGGCCGCGATACCGAGGTGTTGGTTCGCGTCGAGCGCCAGCCGGGGGACTCCTCGGCGCAGCAGCGCGCGGTGGCGGCCGTGAAGGAGGCGCTGGCCGCGGAGATACCGGGCGAGCTCTCGTACCGCCGGGTGGAGTTCGTGGGGCCGAAGGTCAGCGCGGAACTGGTGCGCGCGGGCACGCTGGCGAGCGTTCTCGCGGTCGTCGCGATGCTGGTCTACATCTGGTTCCGTTTCGAGTGGCAGTTCGCCGTCGGCGCCGTGCTCGCCCTCGTCCACGACGTCGTGCTGACCATCGGGATCTTCGCGCTCACCCGGCTCGAATTCAATCTCTCCATCATCGCGGCGATCCTGACCATCGTCGGCTACTCGGTGAACGACACGGTCGTGGTCTACGACCGCATCCGGGAGAACCTGCGCAAGTACCGTCGGATGCCGCTGATCGAGCTCCTGAACGTCAGCATCAATAACACGCTGTCGCGCACCACGATGACGTCCGCGACGACCCTCATCGCCCTGCTGACCCTGTTCTTCTTCGGGGGCGCGGTTATCAAGGGCTTTACGTTCGCGATGATCTGGGGGGTGGTGGTCGGAACCTACTCGTCGATTTTCGTCGCCGCGCCCCTCCTCGTCTACATCGGTCTGCGCCGCGACGTCCCGGAGGCGGAGCCGGGCGACGGCGGAGGGGCTGCGGCCGATACGGGCTGAGCATGAACATCACGCCGCCGGTCCCGAGGGGACGTCAGGTCATCCGGCGATACGGCGGCGGCGGGTTCTTCATCGCGGAACGGCGTTACACGGGATCGGTCCTGGTCTTCCGGGAGCGCGTCCTATCCTGGCTGGTGTCCGGCGTCGACGCGCTCTCCGTCGATGATTTCGCCGATGTCCGGAAGGCGTCGGACAACGTCGACATCCTGCTGATCGGGTGCGGGTTCGGGACTGCCGGTATCGCTGACCGCGTCCGCGCCCGTCTACGGAGCGACGGGATCGTCGTCGAGCCGATGGATACCGGCGCGGCGTGCCGGACCTGGAACGTCCTCCTGTCGGAGGGGCGTCGGGCCGCTGCGGCCCTGATCGCCATCGAATAGGGGTCCGACGGTGCGAACCGCGAGGTGATCGGGGGCCCGAAGGCCCCCGATTCGTTCGACCGTCCTGCCCGCCGGTCAGTAGACGTTCTGCGCGCTCACCATGGCATAGAGCATGGGGATGGAAAGCATCGTGTTGACGCGCGATGTGAGACCGGCAAGGCGGGCGGCCTTGGGCCGTTCCTCGTCCGATACCTCCACTATGCCGAGGGCCTTCTTCTGGTTCGGCCAGATGATGAACCAGACGTTGAAGGCCATGATCAGGCCCAGCCACATGCCGAAGCCGATGGCGGCGTGCTTGGCCACGTTGTCCGTGAGGCCGAGGCTCAATGCCGGCCCCAGGTATCCCTGCATGTAGGCCAGGATCAGGCCGAAGACGATCGTGGACAGTGCTGCCCAGCGGAACCAGAACAGCGCGGCGGGTGCGATGACTTTCGATATGGCGGGCTTCTGCTCGTCCGGGATCTTGGGCATGCTCGGCGTCTGCACGAAGTTGAAGTACCAGAGCAGGCCGATCCACATGAAGCCGCTGAGCACGTGCAGCCAGCGAATGAAGAAGGTCCACCAAGCGTAGTCGAGTTCCATAGTCGGTCTCCCCTGTCCCTAGGCGCCGATCGCGTTGACGAGTATGACCATGACGACTGTTATCACGAGTCCCGAGATGATCGTTCCGGTTAGTGAGTCCAGCGGATTCATTTGCGCTCCCTCGTTTGTGTAACGCCTCTTCGTCGTTGCGGATTCTCCCGACGAACCGAGCCGATTATATCAATACTATCCATATCACGATATCGATTGTCCTGGTTCAGGACATATGAGACACGGGGGTCTCTTTGGCTGTCAGTGAGTGAAGGTACTGGGCGGGGGTGTGTCCGCCAAGGGCCTGGTGCGGTCTGAAGGTGTTGAATTCGTCGGCGAAGGCGTCGATCCATCGGTTGATGTCGTCGAGGTTGTCGTCGGGCAGGTCCCATGTGGCGTAGAACTCGTATCTCCAGGCGCCGTTGTTGCGCTCGACGTGACCGTTGAGCTTGGGCGAGCGTGGCGGGAGTTCGAACAGATCGATGCGGCGGCGCTGGCATTCGGTCTCGAAGTCGGCCTTGAACTCAGAGCCTCCATCGACCTGGATGGCTTCGATGGGGAAGGGCATGTCGGCCTGGAGCTTGTCGAGGAAGCGCCTGGCGTTGTGTGCGGTTGCGCGTCTCCAGGCCTGTGCGCAGGTCCATTTGGTGACGGGGTCATGGGCGGTGAACTGCTTGATGGCGGGCCGGGCTGTGTGTGGCGAGACGGTGAGGGTGTCGAGTTGGACGATCTCTCCGGGACTTGTGGGCTTGCGGCCCTTGGGCAGGCGTCTGGCGTATGGTCTGAGGCGCCGGGCGGCGCGCGGTCCGTTGCGGCGCAAGGTCGGGACCGGGGTGACGGCGCCGCGCTCCATGAGGGTCTTGAGGATGCGGCCTGTGGTGCTCTCGCTTGCCGCGTGCCCGTTGCGTCGGAGCAGGACGGCGATCTTGGCCTTGCCCCACATGGGGTAGTCGGCGCGTGTCTCCCGGACCGCCGTCACCAGCGCCGCCGACCAAGTGGGCCGGCGCGGGGTGTGCGGGCGTCGCGAGCACGGCTTGAGGCGGTTGCGGTCCGCCAGCCTCTGCCACCGGTAGAGGGTCGATCTCGGCACGCCGACGGCGTTGGCGGCCGCTCGTGCGGTCAGGCCGTCGGCCCGGGCTTGGCGCCAGCGCTCAAGGGCGTCGCGCCTGTGCGCTTCGTCGCTCCGCTCCTTGCCGCACAGGCGCGACGCCAGGGCGGCTCCTCGTGTAATCTGCCGGGGCAGGCCGAAGGTCTGCATGGGGGTTCTCCTTCACGCTGCTTGTTCAGCACCAACAGCGTCGGAGACCCCCGCCCTTACATCAAGGGCCCGTGTCTCACATCTGTCTGAACGAGGTCATCGATATGTTGTGCCCGCGACAGACCGTGGAACCATGATGTTGTGAGGGTCCGTGGCCGAAGCCTCTTCCGACGCCTCCCTGGCCGACGACGTGCGGCGCCATGACTACGACCGCTATCTTTGCGCGCTGTTCGCGCCCGCGCATCGGCGCCCGGCCCTCGTCGCGCTGCTCGCGCTGAACCTGGAACTCGGGCGGATTCGCGAACGGGTCGGTGAGCCGATGCTGGGCCGGGTCCGTCTGACGTGGTGGCGCGAGACCGTCGACGGAGTCTTCGAGGGGCCGCCTCGTCGGCACCCCGTGGCCCGCGCCCTCGCGGAGGCCGTCGCGCGGCATCCGATCTCGCGGGAGGTGTTGGAGGGCATGATCGACGCGCGGGAGCAGGAGTTCGCCGGACGGGAGTTTCCGTCGTTCGAGGCGCTGGACCGGTTCGCGAGCGGGACCTCGGGTGCTCTCCAGCGCGCCTGTCTGGCGGTGCTGGGCGTCGACGACGCCCCGGAAGCGGCCGCGGCGGCGGACCATGTGGGCACGGCCCTGGCCCTGATCGATCTGGTCCGCGGCGTGCCCCATCACGCCCGCGCGGGGCGCACCTGCCTTCCGCGAGACGCCTTGGCCGAGGCGGCGCTCGGCACGGACGACCTGATCCATCCCGAGGGGCGCGCGCGTCTGGCGCCGGTCGTCGAGGCGATCGTCGACGGCGCGTCGCGGCATGTGCGGTGGGCGCGGGACCTGCGGCGCGACGTCCCGCCCGAGTCCCTTCCGGCGCTCCTGCCGGCGGTTCTCGTCGACGCGTATGCGCGGGACCTGCGGCGGTCCGGTTACGACCCGTTCGCGCTCGGGGGCGAGTCGGGTCGGCTCCGGCGTCAACTGCGCCTCGTCCGGGCGCGGCTCCGGAAGCGCTACTGAACCGGACGCCGCGCCGCGCGGCATCTGTTGGCGAGAGCGCGGGGCGTCATAGCAGCTTCCCTTTTTCGCCGAATTATGTAAAATTCCCACACAAAGGGCTGTTTCTCTACCGAACAAGCGCTGAAATAGGGGGATGTTCGCATGTTGCTGCGCTTCGGCGTCGCCAACCATCTTTCGATCCGCGACTTTCAGGAGCTGTCGTTCTCGGCGTCATCCTTGAAGGATCGGGAAGAGGGGCTGATCGCCTGCGCCGCCGCGCCGAAGGGGGCGGTGGTCCCGGCGGTCGTGGTCTACGGCGCCAACGCCTCGGGCAAGAGCAACCTCATGATGGCGATGGAGACCATGCGGCAGATGGTTTTGTATTCTCAGACTCAAGGCGAACCGGACGGCGGCGTGCCGCGCCAGCCGTTCAGGCTCGATCCGGCCTGTTCCGGGCGACCGTCGCGCTTCGATATCGATTTCGTTATCGACGGCGTGCGCCATCACTATGGCTTCGAGACGTCCGATACGGCGTTCGAGGCCGAATGGCTGTACGACTTCCCCAAGTCTCAACGCCGGATGCTGTTCGAGCGGGAGGGCGTCGAGTATCGTTTCGGACGCGGATTGAAAGGGCGAAACAACGTCATCGCCGACCTGACCCGGCCCAACAGCCTGTACCTGTCGGCGGCCGCCCAGAACGGACACGAACGGGTATCCAGGGTGTTCGGATATTTCCGGTCGATTGAAGGCATTGTTGCCGTCGCCGTTCCGGGCATGGCGGCGTCCATGCAGCTGGCCAGGAAGGAGCCGGATGATCGCATGATCGATTTTCTCGGAGAGATCGGTACGGGGGTTGTCGGCTATCGGCGCAAGAAAACCGAGGCTGCGGACGAAATCGAAGTGTTACTGCAGGACCTCACCGGCGTAATCAGCAAAAGGCTGCACGAACCGGCCGACCTCAAAGCGATCGTGGGCGACGACTGGAGGACCTCCATCGAACTCGCCCATCGCGGCCGGGACGGCGAGGACGTTTATCTCGACCTAGACTTGGAAAGCGCCGGCACGCGACGGCTGCTGGTCGTGCTCGTCCTCGTCTTCCAGGCGCTGGACGAGGGGACACTCCTGTTCATCGACGAGCTCGACGCGAGCCTCCATACGCAAGCCGCCGAGAAGGTTCTGAGGCTGTTCTGTTCGCCCGGGACCAACCCCAAGGGCGCGCAGCTCGTGGCGACGACCCACGACACCAACCTGTTGCGCTCGCCCGTGCTGCGGCGCGACCAGATCTGGTTCACCGAGAAGGACGCCGAAGGCGCGACGGTGCTCTACCCGCTCACCGACATTCGCACACGCAAGGGCGACGATATCGGGCGGGGGTATCTGCAAGGCCGCTACGGCGCCGTGCCCTTCGACGACCCGGTTTCCGCCCTTGGCGCACGGCGCTAAAGTTCGCCACCGCCGCGCTGCTTCGGGCCTGAGGCGTCGTGGCCCCCGCCGCGAGCCGAAGCGGCGTTTCGTCCTGTTCTGCGAGGGCGCGAAGACGGAACCGGCTTATTTCGATGCCATCCGACGCGCCTGTTCCAGCGCGATGGTCTCCGTGGAGACCGTCCCCGGGGTGGGCGTCCCCATGACCGTCGCGGGGAAAGCGGTCGAAGAGGCGAAATCCCTCCGGCGTGGTCGCAAGCGAGACTCGTTCGAGGAAAGTGATCAGATCTGGGCGGTGTTCGATCGGGACGAGCATCCCTGTTTCGATGAGGCGGTGGCGCTGTGCGAGGGATATGACGTCGGGGTCGCCCGCTCCGACCCGTGTTTCGAACTGTGGCTGATCCTGCACGAACAGGACTACAACCGGTCGTGCGACCGCCACGAGGTTCAGAGGGAGCTCGAGCGCCTGCGACCGGAATACGACAGAGGGCATGGCAAGACCCCCGATTGCGAAGATCTGGTGAGGCGCGTCGAGGAAGCCGAAGGACGCGCCAAAACGCTGTTGCGGCGCCGTAACGAGGAAGACAACCCTTGTGGCAACCCTTCCACGACCGTCGGCCGATTGACCCGCGCGGTTCGCGCCGCCGACGAAAGCGCGAGACCGTAGAAGGGTAGTCCGTTCGGCGACGCTTCCGATGTTGTCGCGAATGTTTCCGCTTTTCGTCCGGGCGCGGCTCCGGAAGCGCTACCGGACACCGAGCCAGGCGTCGACGTGGGCGAGGGCGCGGCGCGTCAGGGCCGATCTGCGCGCACGCTTTCCGGCGCGTTCCGCCAGCGGCGGAAACAGACCGAAGTTCACGTTCATCGGTTGAAAACCGTCGGGGTCGGCGCCGCCCGTCACGTGGGCGAGGAGGGCGCCGAGGGCCGTCGTGGCGGGCGGTGGATTCGGCGAACCGCCCATCGATTCCGCCGCGGCGAAACGGCCCGCGAGCAAGCCGATCGCGGCGCTCTCCACATAGCCTTCGACGCCGGTGATCTGGCCGGCGAACCGGAGACGCGGCATGGCCTCGAGCCTGAGCTCCGAATCCAGCAGCCGCGGGCTGTTGATGAAGGTGTTGCGGTGCACGCCGCCGAGGCGCGCGAAACGCGCACGCTCGAGCCCCGGAATGGTCCGGAAGACGCGCCGCTGCTCGGCATGGCGGAGCTTGGTCTGGAATCCCACGATGTTGTAGAGCGTCCCCAGCGCGTTGTCCTGGCGGAGCTGGACCACGGCGTGCGGCCGCGCGCCCGTCCGGGGATCCGTCAGTCCCACCGGCTTCATGGGCCCGTATCGCAAGGTCTCCACGCCGCGTTCCGCCATGACCTCGATGGGCAGGCAGCCCTCGAAGTAGGGCGTGATGGCCTCCCATTCCTTGAACTCGATCCTGTCGGCCTCCAGGACCGCCGCGATCAAGGACTCGTACCGCGCGCGGTCGAGCGGACAGTTGATGTAGTCGCCCCCGTCTCCGCGATCGCTCCCGAGACCGTCCTTGTCGTAACGCGATTGGCGCCAGGCCTCGGAGAAATCGATGCTGTCCCGGTAGACGATGGGGGAAATGGCGTCGAAGAAGGCCAGCGCGTCCTCGCCGGTCAGATCCCGTATGGCGGCGGCGAATCCGGGCGATGTCAGCGGCCCCGTGGCGACGATCGTCGGGCTCCAGTCCTCCGGCGGCAGGCCTGGAACCTCGTGGCGGTCGACGTCGATCAGGGGCTCCGCTTCGATGGCGGACTCGACGGCGTCGGAGAAACCGGCGCGGTCCACGGCCAGGGCCGATCCCGCGGGGACTCGATGAGCGTCGGCCGCGCGCATGATCAGGGAACCGGCCCGGCGCATCTCCTCGTGCAGCAGTCCCACCGCGTTGTTCCCGGAATCGTCGGAACGGAAGGAGTTCGAGCACACGAGCTCGGCGAGCCTGCCCGTCACGTGAGCGTCCGTGCCGCGCTCCGGACGCATCTCGTGAACGACCGCCGGAACTCCGGCGCGCGCGGCCTGCCATGCCGCCTCGCAGCCGGCCAGACCGCCGCCGACGACGTGGATCGGCGATCTCGCGCTCATGTCCGGGACGATAGGGGGCTCGCGTCCCGGTGTCATCCTGGTTCCCTGATCGCCGGCGGGAGGTCGCGGACCGGGGGGCGTGCCTTCTTATGCTCGTTCGCGACGGGCCGGACGGGCGGTCGCGTCGCCGCTCGTGCTTCCGCGGCCGTTGCCCTTCTTCCCCTTGGCAGGGGCCCGCCGGGTACGGCCGGCGCGGGCGAGGTGGCACTTGAGATACCGGCCCGTGTAGCTGTCGCCGACCTTGCCGACGTCCTCGGGCGTCCCCGCCGCGACGATCCGGCCTCCGCCGTCGCCGCCCTCGGGGCCGAGATCGAGTATCCAGTCGGCGGTCTTGATGACTTCCAGGTTGTGCTCGATCACGACCACCGTGTTGCCCGTGTCGACCAGGGCGGAGAGCACGTCCAGAAGTCTGCGGACGTCCTCGAAATGGAGGCCGGTGGTCGGTTCGTCGAGGATGTAGATCGTGCGCCCCGTCGCCCGTCGCGAGAGTTCCTTGGCCAGCTTCACGCGCTGCGCCTCGCCGCCGGAAAGCGTCGTCGCGGCTTGGCCGAGATGGATGTAGCCGAGGCCCACGTCGCGCAACGTGACGAGCTTGTCGCGGATCGACGGAACGGCGGAGAAGAAATCCGCCGCTTCTTCCACGGTCATGTCAAGGACGTCAGCTATCGATTTATCCTTGAAGAGTATTTCCAGGGTCTCCCGATTGTATCGCCGGCCCTTGCAGACGTCGCACTCGACATAGACGTCGGGCAGGAAGTGCATCTCGATCTTGATCAGGCCGTCGCCCTGGCAGGCCTCGCAACGCCCGCCCTTGACGTTGAACGAGAAGCGGCCGGGCTTGTATCCCCGGGCGACCGCTTCGGGCAGTCCCGCGAACCAGTCCCGGATCGGGGTGAACGCTCCCGTGTAGGTCGCCGGGTTGGAGCGCGGCGTGCGCCCGATCGGGGACTGGTCGATGTCGATGATCTTGTCGATATGTTCGAGGCCGTCGATGCGCTCGTGGCCGCCGGGAACCACGCGGCTGCCTTGAAGGCGGCGGGCGACCGCCTTGTAGAGCGTCTCGATGATCAGGGTGGATTTGCCGCTGCCCGAGACGCCCGTGACGCAGGTGAACGTACCGAGAGGGATTTCCGCCGTCACGTCCTTGAGGTTGTTCTTGCTGGCGCCCACCACCGTCACCGAGCGGCCCGTCCGCGCCCGGCGTTCCGCCGGCAGCAGGATCTGCCGATGGCCGGTCAGGTACTGCCCCGTCAGGCTCTCGCTCGACCGCATGACGCGCTCCGGCGTGCCGTGGGCAACGACCTGCCCGCCGTGCATCCCGGCCCCCGGACCCATGTCGACGACGTGGTCGGCGCTGGCGATGGCCTCCTCGTCGTGCTCCACCACGAGAACGGTGTTGCCGAGGTCCCGCAGGTGCTTGAGCGTTTCGAGCAGGCGGGCGTTGTCGCGCTGGTGAAGGCCGATGGAAGGCTCGTCGAGGACGTAGAGGACGCCCGTCAGGCCCGAACCGATCTGGGAAGCCAGACGGATGCGCTGGCTCTCGCCGCCCGACAGCGTCCCGGAGGACCGGTTCAGGGTCAGGTACTCGAGCCCCACCTTGACCAGGAAATCCAGGCGTTCGTTGATCTCGCGCAGGATGCGGTCGGCGATTTCGTTCTGTTTCTTCGTGAGACGGGCCGGGAGTTCCGCGAACCAGCCGGCCGCGGCGCCCACCGACATCCCGGTGACCTCGCTGACGTGCAGGCCGGCGATCTTCACGGCCAGGGCCTCGGGCTTCAGACGCTGCCCGCCGCAGGTCTCGCAAGGCGCGGCGCTCTGGTACTTGCCGAGCTCCTCGCGAAGCCAGGACGAGTCGGTCTCGCGCCAGCGGCGGTCGAGGTTGGGAATCACCCCTTCGAAGGGCCTGGTCGTCGAGTAGGCGCGCTCCCCGTCGTTGTAGTTCATGGTCACGGGCTCGTCGCCGGTTCCGGTCAGGATGGCCTCGCGCACGTGCTCGGGCAGATCCCCGAACGGTGTCCCCGTGCTCGCCTTGAAGTGTCGCGCCAGACTTTCCAGCGCCTGGTCGTAGTAGGGCGACGACGCGCGCGCCCACGGCGCGACCGCGCCCGCCGCGAGGGAGAGTCGTCCGTCGGGAACGACCAGCGCGGCATCGAAGTACATGCGCGTGCCGAGTCCGTCGCAGGTCGGGCAGGCGCCGAAGGGGTTGTTGAACGAGAACAGCCGGGGCTCGATCTCCTCGATCGTGAAACCGGAGACCGGGCAGGAGAACTTGGCGGAGAACAGGGTGCGCCCGCCGTCGTCCGCGTTCTCCACGACGACGACGCCGTCGCCGACGCCGAGCGCTGTCTCGATGCTGTCGGCGAGCCGGTTGCCCAGGCCCTCGCGCAAGACGACACGGTCGACCACGGCCTCGATGTCGTGCTTGACGTTCTTGTTGAGGGTCGGAACGCTCTCGATCTCGTAATGCTCGCCGTCCACCTTCACGCGCTGGAAGCCGCGTTTCAGCAGGTCAGAGAACTCCCGCCGGTATTCGCCCTTGCGTCCGCGGGCGATGGGCGCGAGCACGTAGAGCCGGGTTTCCAGCGGCATCCCCAGAACCCGGTCGACCATTTGGCTGACGGTCTGGCTCTCGATGGGCAGGCCGGTCGCAGGCGAGTAGGGGACGCCGACGCGGGCGTAGAAGAGCCGGAGATAATCGTAAATCTCGGTCACCGTGCCGACGGTGGAGCGGGGGTTGCGCGAGGTGGTCTTCTGCTCGATCGAGATCGCCGGCGAGAGGCCCTCGATCGACTCGACGTCGGGTTTCCGCATCAGCTCGAGGAACTGCCGGGCGTAGGCCGACAGGCTCTCGACGTAACGCCGCTGGCCCTCGGCATAGATGGTGTCGAAGGCCAGCGAGGACTTGCCGGAGCCGGACAGCCCGGTGATCACCACCAGCTTGTCCCGCGGGATGTCGATGTCGACGCCTTGGAGATTGTGCTCCCGGGCGCCGCGGATTCTGATCGATTTCTGCATTGACGGAGGAACGTCGGTTCGGTCGCGGCATCATACGGGATGGGGGCGGCGGGACGCGACTCCGAATCGCGAAGGCGCTCGCCCTTGTAATCCCGTCGCCACGCTCTACAGTTCCCCCATGAACGGCGAAGATCTCGTCCGCCTCTCCGCCTGCGACGCGGTGGACCTTCTGGCGCGCGGCGAGGCGACCCCCTTCGACCTGCTGGACGCCGCCGAGGCGCGGGTCGCCGCGACGGACGGCGTGCTCAACGCCCTGCCCACCCTTTGCTTCGACCGGGCCCGGGCGCGCGCCGAACGGCTCGCCGGCGGGGCGGGGGGAGGAGGGGACGCGGAGAGGCCGGGGTACCTTCACGGATTGCCGGTCGCCGTGAAGGATCTCAGCGACGTCGCCGGCGTGCGCACGACTTACGGTTCCCTGGCCTTCGCGGACCACGTGCCGCGGCGGTCGGACTACATGGTGGAGCGTCTCGAGGCCAACGGCGCCCTGGTCGTGGCCAAGTCGAACACGCCCGAGTTCGGGGCCGGCTCGCAGACCTTCAACGAGGTCTTCGGCACGACGACGAACCCGTGGAACACGGCGCTCACGCCGGGCGGTTCCTCCGGCGGGTCCGCCGCCGCCCTGGCCGCGGGCCAGGTGTGGCTCGCCACCGGCAGCGACCACGGCGGCTCGATCCGCAATCCCGCGAGCTTCACCTCGACCGTCGGTCTGAGGCCCGGGCCCGGAGTGGCGCCTCACGGTCCCGTCCGGCTGCCGTTCAACACGCTCGCCGTGAACGGTCCGATGGCGCGGACGGTCGAGGATGCGGCCTTGATGCTCGATGCCATGGCCGGTCTCGACCCGCGCGACCCGCTCACCCGTCCGGCGCCGTCGGTTCCCTACCGCCGCGCCGCTGCCGAGCCCGTGCCGCCCCGGCGGGTGGCCTTCAGCCCCGATCTCGGTCTCGGTCCCGTCGACCCGGAGGTCCGGCGGTTGTGCGCCGAGGGGGCGCGGCGCTTCACGGATGCCGGCGCCGCGGTGGAGGAGGCCTGCATCGACTTCCATGACGCGGCGGAGATATTCGAGGTGCTCCGCGCCGTCTATTTCTCCGGCGACCGGGCGCATTTGCTCGCGGAGCACCGCGACAAGTTCAAACCGGAGCTCGTCTGGAACATCGAGGAGGGGCTGAAGGTCGACGCCGGGAGGGTCGCGCGCGCCGAACGGGCCCGGGGCGCGCTCTATCGTCGCGCCGCGACGTTCTTCGAGACCTACGACCTGTTGCTTTGTCCCGCCGTGGTGGCGCCGCCGTTCGATCACCGCCGGCGCTATCTGGACGAGGTCGCCGGCGTGAGGTTCGAGCACTACTTCGGCTGGCTGGTCATGGCCTTCGCCATCACGCTCACCGCCTGTCCCGCGATGTCGGTTCCTACCGGCTTCACCGGCGACGGGCGCCCGGTCGGACTTCAGATGGTGGCCCCGATGGGACGCGAGGCGGAGTTGCTGTCGGCGGCAGCCGTGTTCGAGGCGCTCACCGGCCTGAAGGACCGCGTGCCGATCGATCCGCGGGCGGGAGAGCCGGTGTAGGGCGCCGCCCGCGTCGGGCCGCCCGCCGGCTACCCGGCGCCGTCCGGATCGCGCCACAGGCGGAGGCCGACGGCGCCCAACACCAGGACGAACAGCGGGTCGATGAACGCCCACATGAGCGGCGCCTCCCGGGACATCAGATCGCCGAACCAGTTCCAGAAGAACCAGAGCGCCAGGAGCAGCGAGGCGTAGAAGGTGACGTTCACCTCGATGCAGTGCTTCAGGACCGCCCCGTCGGCGCCGGCTCGATGCAGACGGACCTTCCAGATCAGGCTCGCGGTCAGCGCAAGGAGGACGCCCGCCGCCATGAACCAGTTCAGGACGCTCCATACCGGATAGCCCGTGCTTCCGTCGTCGTAGAGCGGCGTGGCGACAAAGTTCGCGCCGGTCCCCACAGCCGTCAGGAAGGCGTAGGCGGCCAGAACGCATCGCATGGTCTTCATGATCTCGTCTCCCCTGCCGGGCGCCCTCGACCGGGCGCGCGGCGGCGGTCTTCGGGCGTACATCGTTCACGCCGGGAACGGCGCCACATCGTCGTCCGGCGGTAGAGGCTCGGTTTGAAATATAGCGCATCGGGTGGGCTTGCGTTTGCCATGTATGCATGGCACTCCGCGTCGTGACAAACCTCGAAAATTTCGAACTGAGACGCTTCTGCCGCACGTATCGGCGCAGCATCGAACAGGATCCGGAGGTGGGGGAATAACGGAGCTCGCGAGGTCCGATGAGCCCGCGCGAAACGGATGGCGCCTGTCAGGACTGTCTCCGCGTCACTTGACGTATCTCAATTGAGATTCATATGGTTGGCGAATGGAGGTAATGTCCAATGCCCGCTCAGACCTCGATGCTCCATGTCCGCGTGGACGATCGGCTCAAGACCAAAGCGGCCGATACGCTGGCCGGCGTCGGCCTGACGCTCTCGGATGCCGTGCGCATCCTCTTGACCCGTGTTGCCGCGGAGGGCGGGTTGCCGACCGGCCTGACCGCCGACCCCGAAGCCCATGACGCGTGGTTCCGTGCCAAGGTGCGGGAAGCCCTGGACGACCCGCGCGCCACTGTTCCACACGAACGGGTCATGAGCGACTCGCAGGCGCTGATCGACGGAAAGCGCCGTGCGCGATCTTGAATGGAAGGCCTTGGCGGTTGCCGACCCGATGGCGATCGTCGATTATGTTTCGGACGACAATCCCGAGGCCGCCCAGGCCTGAAGGAAGATATCGAGACCAGGGCGTCGCGTTTGCGGGAGAACCCACGACTTTACAGAGTCGGTCGCGTGGACGGCACCCGCGAGATGGTCGTGCGTTCGAACTACCTCGTCGTCTATGCCGAGGATCCCCACACTGTCACGATACTTCGGGTGCTGCGCGCGGCCTGACAGTGGCCCGAAACATGATGTGAGCAACCCGCGCCGAGTACCTTGCCAGACACACAGTCGGAGAACCCCTCCCGTCTCATATGTCCTGAACCAGGACACGGGCTTGCGGGTCGTGTCCGGTCGCGTCAGAATGACGGGATGACAGTCGCTTTCGACACGCTCCGGGCGGCGACGCGCCTGCGGGAAGAAGCGGGTTTCGACGAGAGTCAGGCCCGGGTCCTCGTCGACACCCTCGCCGAGGGTTTGTCCGAATCCCTGGCGACCAAGGTCGATCTGGAGGGGACGGAGAGCGCGCTGCGGTCCGACCTGGAGAAGGTCGAGACGTCGTTGCGGTCCGACCTGAAGAAGGTCGAGACGTCGTTGCGCGGCGAGATCGCGGATCTGCGGTCCGACCTGGAGAAGGTCGAGACGTCGTTGCGCGGCGAGATCGTGGACCTGCGGTCCGACTTGGAGAAGGTCGAGACGTCGTTGCGGTCCGACTTGGAGAAGACCGAGACGTCGTTGCGGTCCGACCTGGAGAAGGTCGAGGCGTCGTTGCGGGCCGACCTGGAGAAGGTCGAGACGTCGTTGCGGTCCGACCTGGAGAAGGTCGAGACGTCGTTGCGGTCCGACCTGGAGAAGGTCGAGACGTCGTTGCGGTCCGACCTGGAGAAGGTCGAGACGTCGTTGCGCGGCGAGATGCGGGAACTGGAGCAGCGCATGACCATCCGGCTCGGCGGGATGATGGTCGTCGCCGTCGGTCTCGTCGCGGCGGCGGTCCGGTTTCTGTAGGCGCCGTTCGGCGAGGGGTGGGAGAACCGCCCGTTTCTCGCCCGGGTGCGCCGTCCGGAAAGATCCTGTCCGCGCCCAAGGAACCCCGCCCCGCGCGCGTCCGAACCCGCGAACCCGGAACCCGGACCGCGGGAGGCTTCCGTATGCTCGAGCGCGACGGCGCGGCGCTGGTTCGCCGCGCCCCGGTCCGGCGGTTGCGTCCGCCGCGCCGCCCCTCTACCGTCACCGGCATGACGACGCCTTCGTGGAAAACGGCGCGGCCTGCCGGGCGGCGTGGGCGGCCCGTCCTTCTCGTCCTCGCCGTGGCGGCGCTGGTCATCCCTCACCCCCTGACGGTGGACGCGGCGGAACCGGACGCGCGCCTGTTCGCCGCCCAGGCGCTGGCCCTGCGCGCGGCGGGTCTCGCCGGCGACGGGGCGGCGGGGCGGGTCCTGGCCGCCATGCCGGGGACCGGGATGGTGGGCGATGCGGAGGTGCTGTCCGCCCTGTGGCGCCCGTTCTTCGCCAACGCCGTCGTCGCGCTGGGGCGGCTGCGCTCGCCCGCTCCGGCGGCGCTCTACTACAACCCGCTGCTCGACGTCGCGGCCCTGACCCGGTGGGAGAGGGAGGGCGGCGCCTGGCGGGTGGCCTCGGCCCGCGCCCTGCCGGGCGAGCGGCTGAACGACCCGGAGGCTGCTCCGGCGCTCGCGCCGCCATGGACGGCGGCAGAAGACCCGATGGAGGCGCTGGCGCTGGCTGCCGCCGCGCGCCTCGGCGCTTTCCGCCGCGCCCATCCGGCGCCGGAGACGCGGGCCGGGCCCAAGGGGCCCACCTTCGCCGCCGCGGCGGCCGACATGCGCGCCGTGCTGCCGCGCCTGGCGTGGAACGCGGCCAGCGCCGCGCGCTGGGGTTCCGGGGCGATGCCGTGGCTCGGCCCGGCGCTGGCCGAGGTCGAGCGGGCGCTGGCGTCGCGCGACCCGGCGGCGCTGACGGCGGCCGCGCCCGATACCGACGCCGCGACCGCCGCCTCCCTGGCGGGCCTGCCGCCCGGCTTCGCGAACGGGCTGGCCCTCGACATGGTGCTGGACGCCGACGGCGGGCGCCGGCTGCTGATCGGCTCCCTGCCGGAGGACGGCGACGTCTACGTCATGGTCCTGTGCCGGATGGCGCTGACGCCGACGGGGAACGCCTGCGCGCTCCGCAGTTTCGCGCTGACGTCCCTGATCGAGTAGCCGAAGTTCGCGGCCGACCGGAGGAATGTCGATGACCCGCTTGTCGAAACGCCGCCTCGTCCGGGCCGCCGCAGCGGCGGCCGCCCTGTCCCTCCTCTCCGCCATGCCGGTCCAGGGCGGCTTGTTGGACATGGCCTCGACGGCCTGGGGCGCCAAGAACCTCCATGACGACAAGAAGACACTCCTGGGGAGACTGGTGGGCGCTTTTGGTACGAGTGCGGCCGGCGTCATAGAGGACGACGAGAGCAAGTTCGAGAGGGGCCAGGGTATGACCAGGGAGGCGCAGGCGGACTTCTTCAAGGATCAGGTCACGGTCCTGGGCATACCGATTCTGAAGGCCGGAGACGCGGTCGCCGCCGTGAAGGAAGGGGTGAAGAAGAGGCTCGACGCGGTCAGGCGCAAGGTCGGGCGCTTCTTCGGCAAGACCGGCGAGGCCGACGCCCGCGCCGCGCTGGCGGTCGGCGGGGACGAAAGGCATTTGTCCAGGGCCGGCATCCTCGGGAAGAGGCCGCTGCCGACGGCGAGGGTGTCGGCGCCGGCGGCCCCGGGACCCGGCTTGGGGGGCGCTCCGTCGCCGGACCCTTGGGCCGCCGCCGCGTGGCGTCCGGCCCGCGGCGCGTCCACCGCCGCGCGGCGCCCGCCCGCCGAGGTCGCGGCGGTCGCTGCCCACGCGCTGGGTTGCTCGAACGTGTACATCGACCGTTTCTCGCTCGCCTACGACGAGTTCAAGGCGAGGATGCAGCGCCGCCGGGCGACCGGCGCCGACGTGAACTGTTCCGAGGTCGAGGCCCGCGGGAAGGACGCCCCGGAGAAGACGGACAGTGCGGCGACGGCCCCGAAGGGGAGCGTTTCCGATCTGTTGAAAGGCAGGCCCGGCGAGCGTTACGGGGTGATCGACGACGACGAGGCCGGGGATCCGGCGGACGACTACCGGGCGAAACTGAAGGCGATGGAGGACGGCGGGGCCGGGGACGGGGCGGACGATTACCGGGCGAAGCCGGGCGCGGCCGGAGGGACGGCGGATTACGCGAGCGCGCTCGACGCCCTCGGGCGCGAGGCGGAGGAGCGCGAACGTCGGGCCCGCCTGGAGAAGAAGCGCCGGAGCGTCGCCCCGGCCGACCGCGCGATGCGCGCGACTCGGGCGGCGGACACGAGGAGCGGCCCGGGCGAGGAATACGAGCGGGCCGGCCGGCTCCGCGCCGGCGAGGAGGTCCGGGTGACGGGCGAGGCCGACGGCGGCTGGCTCCGGGTCGAGACCGGGGACGGAGTCCGGGGTTTCGTCCGGGCGGCGCTGATGGAGGCGGGCTCGCGATGGGCGGACGGCGAGACGTTCCGGGACTGCCCCGAGTGCCCGGAGATGGTGGTAGTGCCCGCCGGAAGTTTCATGATGGGTTCGCCCCCCGGCGAGGAGTACCGTGACGACGACGAAGGTCCGGTGCACAGCGTGACGATCGCGGAGCCGTTCGCGGTCGGCGTGTACGAGGTGACGTTCGACGAGTGGGACGCGTGCGTGTCGGGCGGCGGCTGCGGCGGCTACCGGCCCGATGACGAGGGCTGGGGCCGCGGGAACCGCCCGGTTATCAACGTGAGTTGGCAGGACGCGCGCGCCTATGTCGCGTGGTTGTCGGAGAAGACGGGTGAGGAGTATCGCCTGTTGAGCGAGTCGGAGTGGGAGTATGCGGCGCGTGCGGGTACGACGACGCGGTATTCGTGGGGTGACGGCGTCGGGTCGAACCGGGCGAACTGTTACGATGACCGGTGTGGAGACAGCTGGGAGTACACCGCCCCGGTTGGGAGTTTCGCGGCGAACGGGTGGGGTTTGCACGACGTGCACGGGAACGTGTGGGAGTGGGTGGAGGACTGCTGGAACGGGAGCTATGCGGGCGCGCCGTCGGACGGGCGCGCGTGGGTGTCGGGGGACTGCGGTCGGCGCGTTTTGCGCGGTGGGTCCTGGAGCAACAGTCCGGGGAACCTCCGATCGGCGCTCCGCGACAGGCTCGACACCGGAGACCGGGACTACTACGCCGGCTTCCGCGTGGCCCGGACGCTCGCCCCTTGAATCCTTACCTCTTTACCTCGTGGGGGGTCCGGGGGGCCGCGCCCCCCGGCCGATTTTCCGGTGGTGACGCGGTTCGGTGAGCGCCGCGGACGATGCGCCGCCGGAGCCGGCGTCCGGCGCCCGCGCCGTCGGGCCGGCCCTCGAATCGCACTACCGCTTCCTTCTCTGGCTGGTCCCGGCAGTGGAACGCTTCCCGCGCAGGCAGAAGTTCCTGCTCGGCGACCGCATCCAGACGACCGCGCTCGACGTGCTGGAGGCCCTGATAGAGGCGACCTACACCCGGAGCCGTGCCGGCCATCTCGCCCGCGCCAATCTCGGCGTCGAGAAGCTGCGTTTCCTGTTCCGGCTGGCCCACGACCTGCGCCATCTGGACCGGCGGCGCTACGAGCACGCGGCGCGGAGCCTCGACGAGACCGGGCGCAAAGTCGGCGCCTGGAACAAGGCGCACCGTGACCGCGAAGGCGCATGACCTGTTCGACGGCATCGCCTCGTTCCCGGCGCTCCGCGCGGCCGCCCTGCGCGCCGCTGCCGGCAAGCGGGCGAAGCCGGGTCCGGCGGCCTTCCTCGCCAACCTGGAGACGGAGATACTGCGGCTGGAGCGCGACCTGCGCGGCGGGCGCTACCGGCCGGGCCGCTACAGGACGATCGAGATCTTCGACCCGAAGCACCGGATCGTCTCTGCCGCGCCGTTCCGCGACCGGGTGGCGCATCACGCCTTTTGCGCCGTCGTCGAGCCCCTGTTCGAGCGCGGCTTCGTCCACGACAGCTACGCCAACCGCGAAGGCAAGGGAACGCACCGGGCTGTGGCCCGTTACGAGAAGTTCCGGGACCGCTTCCGCCATGTCCTGCGCTGCGACGTGTGGCGCTACTTCCCGGCCATCGACCACGCGATATTGAAGCGCGACCTGCGGCGGCGCATCGCCTGTCCGCGCACGCTGGCGCTGGCGGACCGCATCGTCGACGGCTCGAACTCGCAGGAGCCGGTCCGCCTCTATTTTCCCGGCGACGACCTGTTCGCGCCGTTCGCGCGCCGGCGCGGCCTGCCGATCGGCAACCTGACGAGCCAGTTCTTCGCCAACGTCTATCTCGACGGGTTCGACCACTTCTGCAAGGAGGCGCTGCGGGCCAAGGGCTATCTGCGTTACGTGGACGACTTCGCCCTCTTTGACGACGACCCCGAGCGGCTGGAGGACTGGCGGCGGCGCATCGCCGCCTTCCTGGAGGGCCGCCGCCTGCGGCTCCATCCGGCGAAGACCTGGATCGCGGCGACGGGAGAGCCGTCGCGGTTCCTGGGCTTCGTGCTTCTCCCGGGCGGGCGCCGCCGCCTGCCGGAAGAGAACGTGCGGCGCTTCCGCGGCCGTCTGCGGGGGCTGCGCGACCGCTGGCGGGCCGACGCGGTCTCGCGCGCGGAAATCGAGCGTCGGGTGGGCGCGTGGATCGCCCATGCCGAACACGCGGATACGTGGCGCCTGCGCCGCGCGATCTTCCGCGACGGGTGGTTCGACCCGTCCCGGGGGCTTGGCCGCCCCCCTGTCGGCGCGTTTTGCGCGGTGGGTCCTGGAACAACAATCCGAGGAACCTCCGATCGGCGAACCGCAACAGGAACGACACCGGAAACCGGAACAACAACAACGGCTTCCGCGTGGCCCGTACGCTCCGCCGCCGGAGCCGGCGTCCCCGCGGGGCCGCCGGGCGCGCCCGCGAGCGTCCAGGGGCGGTCATGACGAGCGAAGCCCCGGCGTCCCTCTTGCCCCGCCCTGGCGGGGGAGGGGCGCCGGCGGCGGTTCTGTCTCCGACCCGGACGATGCGCCGCCGGAGCCGGCGTCCGGCGCCCGCGCCGTCGGGCCATGATCGGGACGCGAGCTTGCGGGCCGTGTCCGGTCGCGTCAGAATGACGGGATGACAGTCGCTTTCGACACGCTCCGGGCGGCGACGCGCCTGCGGGAAGAAGCGGGTTTCGACGAGAGTCAGGCCCGGGTCCTCGTCGACACCCTCGCCGAGGGTTTGTCCGAATCCCTGGCGACCAAGGTCGACCTGGAGGGGACGGAGAGCGCGCTGCGGTCCGACCTGGAGAAGGTCGAGACGTCGTTGCGGTCCGACCTGGAGAAGGTCGAGACGTCGTTGCGGTCCGACCTGGAGAAGGTCGAGACGTCGTTGCGCGGCGAGATCGTGGAACTGCGGTCCGACCTGGAGAAGACCGAGACGTCGTTGCGGTCCGACCTGGAGAAGGTCGAGACGTCGTTGCGCGGCGAGATCGTGGATCTGCGGTCCGACCTGGAGAAGACCGAGACGTCGTTGCGGTCCGACCTGGAGAAGGTCGAGACGTCGTTGCGGTCCGACCTGGAGAAGGTCGAGACGTCGTTGCGTGGCGAGATCGCGGACCTGCGGTCCGACCTGGAGAAGGTCGAGACGTCGCTGCGGTCCGATTTGGAGAAGGTCGAGACGTCGTTGCGGTCCGACCTGGGGAAGGTCGAGACGTCGTTGCGGTCCGACCTCGGGAAGGTCGAGACGTCGTTGCGCGGCGAGATGCGGGAACTGGAGCAGCGCATGACCATCCGGCTCGGCGGGATGATGGTCGTCGCCGTCGGTCTCGTCGCGGCGGCGGTCCGGTTTCTGTAGGCGCGGTTCGGCGGGTGATGGGACGGTCCGCCGTTCCCCGTCCGGGCGCGCGCCGCCCGGGAAAATGCGCCCGGCTTCCAAGGACTCCCGCTTCGCGCGCGTCCGAACTCGTGAACCCGGCGCCCGGGCCGTTGCGGCATGCGTCCGGCGAACGGTCGAGAGGGAGGCGGGATATGGTGCGCTTCGTGGTTTCGGTGGTGATCCCGGCCTTGGCCGCGGTGCTGTTCCTGGCGTCGGTATCCGCGCGAGCGGACTACGAGGCGGGACAACGGGCCTGGGACGCCGGCGACCCGGCGGCGGCGCTGACCGAGTGGCTGGCGGCGGCGGACCGGGGCGACCGGCAGGCGATGCGGGCGCTGGGCCGCCTCCATCGGCGCGGCGTGGGTACGCCGCAGGACTACGTGGAAGCCCACATGTGGTTCAACCTCGCGGCGGCCCGGGGCGACGCGGCGGCGGCCGACGAGCGCGACGCGCTGGCCGCGGAGATGACGCCGGAGGAACGCGCCGAGGCGCGGAAGCGGGCGCGCGAGTGGCGGTCCGGCGCGGACACAGCCGCGAAGACCGAGGCGCCGGCCGCATCCCCGGCCTCGCCCCCGGCGGACGGGCCGCCGCCCCAGGCGGTCCGCGAGGCGCAGGCGCTGCTGGCCGCGCTCGGCTACGCGCCGGGCCCGGCCGACGGCATGTGGGGCGAACGCACGGGCGAGGCCTACCGGGCCTTCCTGGCCGACGTCGGCCTGCCTCCGGCCGATACCCTGACGCCGGAGGCGCTCCAGGCGATGCGGGACACGGCGGCGCGTCATGGCGCCGCCGCGCCGCCGGAAGTGTCCCGACGGGCCGCGCCGCCCCCGCCGCCGGAAGCGCCCCGACGGGCCGCGCCGTCCCCGCCGCCGGATGCGCCGCCTCAATCCCCGCCGCCGCGCGCGGCTCTGGCGGGCGACATCGACGGTCTGGAAGCGGCGCTGGCCGCCGGCGCGAACCCGAACGCCCGCGACGGGCGCGGGCGGACGGCGCTGATGCACGCGGCGAACGAGGGTTATCCGCTCCTGGTTCCCACCCTGCTGGCGGCCGGGGCCGACCCCGACATCCGCGCGGCCGACGGGGCGACGGCCCTGTTCATGGCGGCGGTGCACGGACATTCGGAGATCGTCGCGTTGCTGATGGAGGCGGGCGCGGACCCCCGCGTCAAGGGGCCGAAGGGTATGACGGCGGTGGACGCGGCGCGGCTGACTTGGGGCGACGCGGCCGCGGCGCGGCGGAAGGGCGAGAGCCCGCCGGTGCTGGCCCTGCTGGAGGGCAGGACATGGCGGGAAGTGGACGACACGGCGTTCGCGCGGGCGAAGGCGGCGGGAACGGCGGAAGCCTACGAGGAGTACTTGTCCTCGCACCCGAAAGGCTTCCACGCGGACGAGGCGAGGTCGGCGGCGGACGACGCGGCGTTCGCGCTCGCGAAGGCGGTGGGAACGACGGAAGCCTACGAGGAATATCTGTCCTCGCGCCCGGAAGGGCGTCACGCGGACGGGGCGAGATCGGCGGCGGACGACGCGGCGTTCGCGCTCGCGAAGGCGGTGGGAACGGCGGAAGCCTACGAGGGGTATCTGTCCTCGCGCCCGGAAGGGCGTCACGCGGACGAGGCGAGGTCGGCGGCGGACGGCGCGGCGTTCGCGCTCGCGAAGGCGGTGGGAACGGCGGAAGCCTACGAGGGGTATCTGTCCTCGCGCCCGGAAGGGCGTCACGCGGACGAAGCGAGATCGGCGGCGGACGACGCGGCCGAACAGGCGGAGGTATTCGCCAGACGTCTCGGCCGCCCTTTCCGGGCATCCTGGAAGGACGAAGCGACCGGCTGGACCGATCTGCACTTCGCGGCGCTGCTGGACCTGCCCGCCGCGGCCGCGGCGCTGATCGGGGCGGGGAGGAAGCCGGACAGCCCGTTGAACGGCAACGGCGTACCCTTCGGCGAAGAGCTCGCGCGAACGCTGGCCGGGCTCCACCCCGGGGAAGACTGGTCGGATTGGGAGGCGGACGGCGAGACGCCGCTCATGATCGCGGCTCTCGCGGACTCTGGCGAGGCCGCGTCGGCCTTGACCGCCCGCGGCGCCGACGTCGATGCGAAGAACGATAACGGCGCTGTGCCGCTGCACTATGCCGTGTGGGGGAACGCGCTGGACGTCGCGAGGCTGCTCGTGGCCGAAGGCGCCGACGTCGCCGCGAAGAACAACAATGGCAACACGCCGCTGCACTATGCCGCGTGGGGGAACGCGCTGGACGTCGCGAAGTGGCTCGTGGCCGAAGGCGCCGACGTCGATGCCAGGAACGACGGCGGCGACACGCCGTTGCACTATGTCGCGTGGGAGAACGCGCTGGACGTCGCGAGGCTGCTCGTGGCCGAAGGCGCCGACGTCGACGCGAAGGACAACGACGGCGGCACGCCGTTGCACTATGTCGCGTGGGAGAACGCGCCGGACGTCGCGAGGCTGCTCGTGGCCGAAGGCGCCGACGCCGACGCCAGGAACGACGACGGCGATACGCCGTTGTACGCCGCGGCGAAGAGCGGCGCCCTGGAGGTCGCCAAACTGCTCGTGGCCGGGGGCGCCGACGCCGACGCCAGGAACGACGACGGCGGGACGTCGTTGCACGAAGCGGCGATGGACAACGCCGTGGATGCCGCGAAACTCCTCGTGACCGTGGGCGCCGACGTCGACGCGAAGGACAACGATGGCGAGACGCCGTTGCATCGTGCCGCGAGTGAGAACGCGCACGACATGGCGGAATTGCTCGTCGGGCGCGGCGCCGACGTCGATGCGAAGGACAACGACGGGGAGACGCCGCTGCATCATGCCGCGAGAGAGAACGCGCGCGACACGGCGGGGTTGCTCGTCGGGCGCGGCGCCGACATCGACGCGAAGGACAACAGTGGCGAGACGCCGCTGCACGATGCCGCGTGGAAGAACACGCGCGACACGGCGGAATTGCTCGTCGGGCGCGGCGCCGACGTCGACGCGAAGGACAACAGTGGCGAGACGCCGCTGCACGATGCCGCGTGGAACAACGCGCGCGACACGGCGGGGTTGCTCGTCGGGCGCGGCGCCGACGTCGACGCGAAGGACAACAGTGGCGAGACGCCGCTGCACGATGCCGCGTGGCGCGATGCCCTGGGCATCGTGAAGCTGCTCGTGGCCGAAGGCGCCGACGTCCACGCCTGGGACAACGACGGCAACACGCCGCCGAACCGTGCGGCGCAAGGCAACGCCCGGGCCGTCGCGAGCTGGTTCACGGCCCAGGGGATCGACATCCACGCCAGGCAAACCCATGTCGAGAAAGCGCTGAGGCAACTGTGGAAATCCGTGCGGGACCCCGAATCGGGATCGACGGGCCCGGCGGAGCAGTCTTGGGACGCCGAGCCGCCGCCGACGCCATAGCCGTGGAACCTTCGCCGTCGCGCGTGCGCACGGCGCCCGAAAAAAGATCCCGCCCGGCTCCCAAGGAATCCCGACCCGCGCGCGTCCGACGGTGTATCGGGAACGCCTGGACGGTCTGATGCCCTGGCATGATTGAGCACGACGACGCGGCGCTGGTTCGCCGGGCCCGCGGGGGAGACCGCGAGGCCTTCGCCGCGCTGATCGAGCGCCACTACGACCGCATCCACCGTCTCGGCGCCCGCGTCCTCGGCGACGGCGAGGAGGCGGAAGACCTGGCGCAGGACGTCTGCGCCGGGCTGGCCGCCAGACTGGGTTCGTATCGCGGCGACAGCCTCTTCACCACGTGGCTCTACCGGGTGGTGGTCAACGCGGCGCGCGACGCGATCCGGCGCGCCGCGATCCGCCGGCGCCGCGAGAGGGAACACGCCGAGGCCGACGCGCTGGTCCGGGCGGCGCGCGCGGACCGGGAAGGCGAGCGGGTCTGGCTGCGGCAGGTCATGGCGCGGCTGCCGGAAGACCTGCGGGCGACGGCGGCCCTCGTCCTCGGGGAGGGCCTGCGCCACGCCGAAGCCGGCGAGATACTGGGCATATCGGAGGCGACGGTGTCGTGGCGGATGCACGAACTGCGCAAGCGCCTGCGTGTCATGGCGGCGGACGAAGAGGAGGAGGCGGTCCCGTGAGCGACGAGCTGGAGAGATTCGCGAAGGCGTTGCGCGCCGCGCCGCCGCGCCCTTCCGCCGGGGCGCGGGAGCGGGCCGTGGCGGCGGCGCTGGCGGCGTTCGACCGCCTGCATCGGGAACACGGCCAAGGAATCGGCGATGGGGCGCGTCACAGGGAACAGGCGCCGCGCGGCGGCGCGTCCTTGCCACGGAGATTGGCCATGTCCTTCACGTCCTCCTTCCGCCGCCCCCGGCTCGCGCTGGCCGGCGGGGCGAGCCTCGCCCTCGTCGCGGGCGCCGCCCTCGTCATCCATCTCTTCCCGGTCGCGCCGCCCACCCCGTTTCCGCTGCTCGCGTCCGTCGAGAGCCCTCCGGACGCCGCCGGACCGGTCGCCCGGCCCGGCGCTCTCATGAAGACGGCGAGGGAGCCCCGCTCGCTCGACTCGGCGATGTCGATGATCCCGTCGGCGTCGATGAACTTCTCGGTGGAGGGCCTCTCCGACGGTGAGGAACCGTCGTTCCGCCGGGACGTCCAGGGGCGCGACCGCTTCGCCGCCTTCGATCCCAACCCGGTGAGAGTCGCCGCCGAGAGGCCCGTCTCGACCTTCTCGGTCGACGTCGACACCGCCTCCTACGCCTTCGCGCGCGCCGCCCTGAACCGGGGCGTGCTGCCGCCCCCGGACGCGGTGCGTATCGAGGAGCTGGTCAACTACTTCCCCTACGGCTACGAACCGCCGGCGAGCCGCGAGCGGCCCTTCGCCGTCCACGCGGGGCTGATGCCGGCGCCGTGGAACGACGACGCCCTGCTGCTGCGGATCGGCCTCCAGGGCTACCGGCTGGAGCGCGCCGCCGCGCCGCCCGCCAACCTCGTGTTCCTGATCGACAGTTCGGGTTCCATGGACGCGCCGGACAAGCTGCCGCTGCTGGTCTCCTCGTTCAAGCTGCTTCTGGACACGCTGGCGCCCGACGACACGGTGGCCATCGTCACCTACGCCGGCGCCGCCGGCACGGTGCTGGAGCCGACCCATGCCGCCGAGCGCGGTCGCATCCTGGCCGCGCTCGAAAGCCTGCGGGCGGGCGGGTCGACCGCTGGCGGCGAGGGGCTGCGGCAGGCCTACCTGCTGGCCGAGCGGCGCTTCGTCGAGGGCGGCGTCAACCGGGTGATCCTGGCCACCGACGGCGACTTCAACGTCGGCATCTCCGACCCGGACGAACTGGAGGGCTATATCGCGCGCAAGCGGGAGAGCGGGGTGTACCTGTCGGTTCTGGGCTTCGGCATGGGCAACTACAACGACGCGCTGATGCAGCGGCTGGCCCAGAACGGCAACGGCGCCGCCGCCTACATCGACGGCCTGCCGGAGGCGCGCAAGGCGCTGGTGGAGGAGGCGACCTCGATGCTGTTCCCGATCGCCGGGGACGTGAAGGTCCAGGTGGAGTTCAACCCGGCGACGGTGGCCGAGTACCGTCTGATCGGCTACGAGACGCGGCTGCTGGCGCGCGAGGACTTCGCCAACGACAGGATGGACGCGGGCGAGATCGGCGCCGGGCATACGGTGACGGCCCTCTACGAGGTGACGCCTGCGGGGTCGGACGCCCGGCGCGTCGAGCCGCTGCGCTACCGGCGGGAGGCGGCGGAGGCTGGGGAAGCGTCGGCGGCCGGGGCCTTCGCCGACGAGATCGCGTTCGTGAAGGTCCGCTACAAGCTTCCGGGGTCCGCGACCGGCGCCGAGATCGCCCGTGCGGTGACCGTCGCCGACGCCTTCGGGAGCGTCGTGTCGGCGCCCGAGGACCTGCGCTTCGCGGCGGCGGTGGCGGGGTTCGGGCAACTCCTGCGCGGCGGGCGTTACACCGGCGCGTTCGGCTACGACGACGTCATCGCGCTGGCCCAGGGGGCCAGAGGCGATGACCCGTTCGGCTACCGGGCCGGGTTCGTCGGCCTCGCGCGTCTGGCGAAGTCGGCCGCCGCCATGGCGCCGCCCGTCGAATGAACGGCGGCTGGAGAGTCGGGGATGGGCCCGCGTCGCTCCCCGGCCCTCCGCTCCGCCGGGCAATCCCTTCCCGATCCTTCCATAACCGGAGACGGCGGACGGCGCCGGGCCGTGGGCGGCGGCTGTCGTGTGGCCTTGGCGGGCGACGTGTGCTTATAGTGCCGTCATCGGCCGCTTCTGTAACTGTCGCTGGTTCCGGGGAGGGACGAACACATGGCGGGGAGCCTCAACAAGGTGCAACTCATCGGCAATCTCGGGCGCGACCCCGAGGTGCGAAACACGCAATCGGGCGATCAGATCGTGCATCTCTCGGTGGCGACCAGCGAGACCTGGCGCGACCGGCAGTCCGGCGAACGCCGGGAGCGTACCGAATGGCACCGGGTGGTGATCTTCAGCCAGCAACTCGGGGACGTGGCCAAGCAATATCTGCGCAAGGGGTCCAAGGTCTACCTCGAGGGTCAGCTGCAGACCCGCAAGTGGACGGATCAGGAGGGGCGCGACCGCTACACCACCGAGGTCGTGCTGCGGCCCTACCGGGGAGAGCTGACCATGCTCGATTCGCGGGGTAGCGGCGGCGGGGAGTTCGGCGCGCCGGACTCCGGCGCTTCGATGGACGAGCAGTCCGCGACGCGCGAGCCCGTGGCGGGCGCCGACATCGACGACGAGATCCCGTTCTGAGCGGCCGGAGGTCGCGGGCGACGTCGGCACCGGTCCGGTTATCGTGCCCGACCGCCCGGTCCGAAGGGATCGGACCGTAGCCACTCGACGGTCTCGCGCAACATGGTGGGAATGTCTCGGAGCGCCACGCCCAGGCTGTCCCGGCGGGTGAAGTCGAATCTCGTCGGAGGGACGGGCGGCTCGGTCAGGGGTTCAGGAATCTTCATGTCCGGCAGGAGTTTCCCGACCTCCGCGTAGATGTCCCGCCAATGCCAGCTCTCGTACACTCCGTAATACCGCCCCGACGCGTCGGGATTTTCATACGCGGCCAGGAAGAGGGCCGCGAGATCGTGTAGATGGATCATGGAATGGGAGTCGTTGGGCACCTTGCCGTGCCGGGGCTCCCCGCCGTCCATGGCGCGCCGCAACCAGGCATACGGGTTGTGGTTCATGTGCCCGGGCAGGATCAGCGGCCCGTACATGCCCGTCGGCAAGAGGACGCAGAGGCGCATGCCGTTCTCGTCGGCGTACCTGATCGCCGCCTTCTCCATGACGGTCTTGGTGGCGGACGTGTATTTCTTCGCCCGGCACTGCTCTTCCTCGTCCGACCAATGGTCGACTTCGTTCTTGACCGGCGCCGGCGGCACGGGGTTGGTGCTGCTGGTGCTGCTACAGACGACGACGGTCCCGGCGCCCGTCCGCGCCGCGGACCGCATGACGTTCAGGCAACCCTCCACGGTGGGCGTGATGATCTCGGCGTAGCCCTGCTCGTCGTCCATCTCGCGGGCGGGCTTGCCGTCGCGGCCCGCGTACACCGGGACGAGGCAGGCGACGAAGACGCCGTCGCATCCCGACACGGCCTCGTCGAACGCGCCGTCCTCGGCCATCTCGGCGCTGAACAGCCGCAGACGCTCCGGCGCGCCCGGCAGGGCCTCCAGGTAAGGCGCCTTGTCGGCGTCGTTCCGGTCGCGCAGGGTGCCGTTGACGGCGTAGCCCCGCTCCAGGCCCGCCCGGACGATGTTGGAGCCGACGAGGCCGCTGGCGCCCGCCACGCAGATGGTCTTCCTGTCGGTCGTCATGCTCCGCCTCCCTGTTGACGTGACGGGACGAGGGGTGACCGGTCCCGGCCGAAGGGTCTCCATATCAGGATCAGTTTCGGCAGGACCGTGAGGGCGGCGAGGAGGGCGATGAACATCGCCGCCCCGGTCAACACGCCGAAGTAGATGGTGGGGATGAAATTGGACAGCATCAGGACAGAGAAGCCGAAGACGATGGTCATGGTCGTGTAGAACACCGCCTTGCCGATGTTGCGGTGGCAGATGTGCAGAGTCTCCAGATAGTCGCCGTTCAGCGCATACTCCTCCCTGAAGCGGTAGATGTAGTGAATACCGTTGTCGACGGCGATGCCGACGGCGATCGCGGCGACCGTGACGGTCATCATGTCCAGGGGTATCTTCGCCAACCCCATGAAGCCCAGGACGGCCGCGGCGCCGAGCAGGTTCGGCAGGATGCCGATGACCGACAGGACGACCGACCGGAACAGCACGAGGAACATGATCGCGATTCCCAGCATTACCACCCCGATGGTCTTGATCTGGGACGCGAACAGGCTCTGTAGCATGTTGTTGTAGAGCACGAGGAGTCCGCTCACGGTGACGTCCTTCTCGTCGTATCCCAGCTCGTCCACGAGGTCGCGGCGGACCGTTTCCAGCAGCTCCTTGCGGCGCAGATCGGGCCTTGAATCCACGATGCGCGCGAGCAGCCGCGCCTCGTTGTCGCTCACGGAGACATACGGGTCGATGAGGCTCCTCTTCACCTCGGGCGGGACCTTCCCGTACAAGATGGCGAGCTCGGTCCCGTCGAGCTCCTTTTTCAGAGAGGCTTCGGCGATGCGCACCGTCGACGCGAGGCTCAGCACCTTGCCGACGTCGGGGCGCCCGTCGAGATAGTCGTGGACCTCCTTGATGCGGTCGATCTTGTCGGCCGTGAACCAGTAGCGCGGCGAGTTGGCGCGCTCCCGCGCGTACTCCATCTCCATCTCGATTTCCTCCTCGGTCAGCCCTTCGAGGTCCTCGGGCGTGGGGAAGACGTCGGCGTCGGGCTCGAACCTGACGAGGATCTCCAGGGGCGTGGTGCCGCCGAGCTCCTCGTCGATGAGCTTCAGGCCCTGGTAGATCTCGGTGTCGTCCTTGAAGTAGTTGACGAAGCTGTTCTCGACGCGGAGTTGCGTCATCCCGGCGATGCTCGCGGCGGTCAGGACCGCCGCCGCTATCATGATCGCGGCGCCCCGGGTCTCGGTCAGGCGCGCCAGCCAGACGGGGGGGCGGAACCGGTCGCGATCGGGAGCCGGCGGGGTGCGAGCCTTGCCCATCGCCATCAGCAGCGCCGGGAACAGGAGGAACGAGGTCGCGAACGTCACCGCCAGCCCGGCGCTCATCATCCAGCCGAAGTCGATGACCGGCTTGATCCCGCTGACCAGCAGGGAACCGAACCCTATGACGGTCGTGAGGGCGGTGTAGAGGCAGGGTCTCGCCATCTTGCTCGCGGTGGTCCGGACCAGCACCGATTGGTCGTCCCCGGGGCGGTCCCGATGGAGTTGCCGGTAGCGCACGATGAGATGGATGTTCATCGAGATGGTGATGATCAGCATCAGGGCGAGGAAGTTGGACGAGATGACGGTGACCTTCCAGCCGATCAGTCCCAATGCTCCGATCATGGTCAGGCCGGCGTAGAAGCAACTGAGGAGCGGCAGCGCCACCCAACGCGCTTCCCGGAATATGACCGTGAGCATGACGACCAGAAACACGAGGACTCCGCCGCCGAAGACGATCAGGTCGTTGCGCACGAGGGTCATCATGTCGTCGGCGATCATCGGCACGCCGCCGAGATGGAGAACGCCGTGCCGCCGGTACGGCGCGATGATGTCCCTGATACTCCGGATGTCGAGATGGCGGCGCTCGACGAGCGCCTCGCGCGCCCGGTCGTACTCGGCGGCGACGCGTTCCAAGGTCCGTGCCTCTTCGTCCGAGAGGCCGGCGCCGCGCCGCTTGGCGCGCAGATCGTTTCTCTCCTTGAGGAGGCTGTCGAGGTTCCGGTTCTCGGCGAGCTCCAGCAGCAGCGCGGTGGTCCGCCCGTCGGGACTGACGACGAGGTTGCGATAGATCGGGCTCGTGCGCAGTTCCTCGCGGGCTCTGGCGCGGTCGACACCGGGCTTCTCGAGGCTCGGGATATCCTCGATCAACTCCTGGAGAGGGACATCGGAGCTGGCGAGCAGCGGCGCGTCGAGGATCGTGAACACGGAGGCCACGCTGTCGACTTCTTTCAGTTCGTCGCGAAGCCGTTTCAACGGCTCCAGGGCCCGATCCGAGAAGAGGTCCGCCTCCGGGCTGTAGGTCACGACGAGCAGGTCGTTGCTCGGGTACCGCTCGCGGATTTCCCGGAACAGGCGGAGGTCGGCATCGTCCTCCAGCAGCAGGGAGTCGGCCGAGGCGTCGAGCTTGAAGTCCCGCGCGTGGTAGCCGAAGAAGACCAGGACGGCGAGCAGCGCGGCCAGGACCGGTTTCGGATGGCGGAGCACCGAGGCGTCGTAGATCCTCGCGATACGCGATGTCATGAGGGTTCCTCTTCGGACGACGGCGACCTGTCTAGCGCAAAACGGACGCGCGGGCACATGGTTTGCCGCGTGCGCGGCATCATGGGTGTCGTCCGGAGGCGGCAACGACGCGTTCCGCGCGGAATGGACGGCGCGGCGGTGGACCGACGCGTTGCCGCACAACGAACCGCGCCGCGACCGCTACCGGATTGGGGCGGTTCGCGGCCTTCATTCGACGGTCCCGTTGACGGCGGCCCGACCCCGTCGGGGAACCGACGAGCCTTTCATGGATGGCGACGTAGTCGTCGGCGAGGCGTTCCGGCCTGTAGGCGCCGCCGGCCGCCAGACAGGCCGGACGGAACGCCTCCGGCGAATCGAGCTCTTGTTCGGCGCTCTATTCGGCGGCCTCGATCCTTTGCCCGCTGCCGAAATCGAACACTTCATTCCGGAACTCCCGCGCATCCGCGATGAAGTCCTCCAGCATGCGCCAGGCTTTGTCGTCCGTGTACTGGATCGGCGGATGCTTGCAGAAATAGCTGGACGGCGGATGGATGGGGCCGCGCAGTCCACGGTCCAGCGCCAGTCTCGCACAGCGGATCGTGTCGATCGCGACGCCCGCCGAATTCGGCGAATCCTCCACCGACAAGCGCAGCTCGAGGTTCATGGGAACGTCGCCGAAGAGCTTGCCTTCCATGCGGATGAAGCAGATCTTGTTGTCCTTCTGCCAGGGGACGTAATCGCTGGGGCCGACGTGGATATCGCTGTCGGGCAACCGGATTCCCGCCACCGACTGGACCGCCTCGGTCTTGGACTCCTTCTTGGAAGCCAACCGGTCACGGTTGAGCATGTTCAGGAAATCGGTGTTTCCCCCGGTGTTGAGCTGGTACGTGCGCTCCAGCTTGACGCCGCGTTTCTTGAACAGGTCCACCAGGGCACGATGGGTGATCGTGGCGCCTACCTGGGCCTTGATGTCGTCGCCGATGATCGGCAGTCCGGTCAAATCAAAGCGTCGCGCCCAGACCGGGTCGGAGGCGATGAACACCGGGATGTTGTTGACGAAGGCGCATCTCGCTTCGAGGGCGCATTCCGCGTAGAACCGCGTCGCGTCCTCGGACCCCACCGGCAGGTAGTTCATGAGGACTTCGACGCCGCGTTCCCGGAGCTCGCGGACGATGTCGTCCTTCCCCGGCTGTTTCACTCGTGACGGCTGGAACGTTCGCGATGGGTCCCAGTCCGCCATGTGGGCCGAGAATCCGTCCAGGATCTGGCCCATGAGGACGGGGACGTCCATGGCCGGGATGTCCTCGTGGAACACGGTCGTGCAATTGGGCGGGGCGAAGATCGCCTCCGACAGGTCGCGTCCGACCTTTCGTTCGTCGATGTCGAACGCGGCGACGATGTCGATGTCCGAGGGCCGATATCCCCCGAGGTCCCAGTGCATCAGGCCGACCGCGGAGTCGGGGTGCTTGTCGTCGTAGTAGCACAGACCCTGGAGTAGCGAGCTGGCGCAGTTCCCCACACCGACGATACCCACCTTGATCTGCTTCATTTCTGCGTACCTCCCTTTGATCGGTTTCTCGTCTCGCCGCGGACGGGGACGATCGGGGACGATCCAGAGTCGTTCCCCTGTTCGAAATTCGGAGTGCCCCGGCCCCTTTATCGCGAGGCGAAAGGGAGAATCCCCTTCGAGCGTCAGGACACTCGACGGTCTCCGCCCGTTCGATCAGGGGGATGCACTCGTACCGTCAATATACAGCCTCGACCTCGCCATTATCAAGGCCGTGTCCTGGTTCAGGCCATATGAGGCGGGAGGGTTTCTTCGGCTGGGCGTTCGGCAAGGTACCGGACGGGCGGTCGGCCGCCTCGGGAGGTTCCTGCTCCGGCGTTCCGGAATTCGACGAGGGGTCTTGAAATCCATCACGCCCCGCCTACATGCCTTTTACCGACGGCCGCTTCTCGCAAGGGCCGTCGCATCGTCGATCAGGCGGGGCCGAACGGCACGTCGAACCGACTGGCTGGACCCGCCGGGATATTGCTTGAAGGAGGATATCATGCGCACGACAGCGTTCGACCTTTCCCCCCTTTTCCGCACGTCCATCGGTTTCGACCGCATGTCGCGTCTGCTCGATTCGGCGGCGCGTGTCGAGGACAGTGCGCTTTCCTATCCGCCCTACAACATCGCGCAGGTCGGTGAGGACAAGTACGACATCACGATGGCGCTGGCCGGGTTCACCAGGGACGATATCGAACTGACGGTCCACGAGGGCACCCTGACCGTGAAGAGCGCCCGAGGCGAAACCGGCAGCCGGGACGAAGGCCACAAGTTCCTGCATCGCGGCATCGCCGCGCGGGCCTTCGAGCGGAAGTTCCAGCTCGCCGACCACGTCGAGGTCGTGGGCGCGGAACTCGAGAACGGCCTGCTTCGGATCGATCTGGAGCGGGTCGTCCCCGAGGAGAAGAAGCCGCGCACCATCGAGATCGGTGCTCCGAGGCAGATCGAAGGCAAGGCGAAAGCCGCCTGACGTCTTCGGGAATCTCCGGGAAGAAGGGGGGACGGCCGTGGCCGTCCCCCCTTCGCAGCTACAGGCGTGATCAAACCAGACCGGCGGCGCGGACGTCGGCGAGATAACCGCGGCTGACCGGCACTTCCCGTCCGCCGGTGAGACGAAGCACCCGGCGGCCGTTGCGGCGCGTCGTTCCGACGACGTGACCGCGTGCGACCCAGTGGGAGCGATGCACCCGCAGGCCGTCGGTGCCGTCGAGCTCGGCGATGGCGTCGGCGAAGCGCATCAGGACCAGCGTCGACCCGGCGGTCGTGAACGCCTCGACGTAGTGATCGGCCATCTTCAGGTGGACGAGGTCGCGACCGAGTTCCGGGGGCAGACGGTCGAGGAAGCGCGCCGTTCCACCGGCGGCGACGTCGCCGCTCGCCGCCGCGGCTTCCGCGTTCTCCGGGACCCGGCGCCGCCGCGCGAGAACGGCGACCACCGTGGAGCCGATCGCCAGCATCAGCACGGCCACCGACACATAGATGATCGGCAACGAGCTCTCGTCGGAATAGTCCGGCCGGAACAGCGCCTCGGCGGTGAACACGACGCCGGTTCCGGGGATCGCGGCCAGGAGCGCCGCTCCGGCCACCGTCGGTATCCGGGTTCGCGGCGACCCGCCGCGCGCCAGGCGCAGCGCGGTGGTCATGACGCCCGCGCAGACGAGCCAGTTGGCGCCCATCGCCACGGCCCAATAACCCAGGCGCCCGAGCGGTCCCATCGAGTCGTAGGTGCCGAACGGCCCGATGAAGGCGAACAGCGTCACGAGGCCCGCGAGCGCCACGGCCTGGCCCACGAGCGACCTGGTACCGAGCAATTCACGATGCGCGGATGGAGAATCTGGCATTACACGAATGATTCCGCGCCGTTCGCGTATTTGGCAATGACCTCGTCGGCGAATGCGTTCAACACTGGCGGGGTCATGTTCAACCACTGAAACGGGAGTACGCGAAATGACCCGATCGAACAACACGTTGGTGGGCCTCGCCCTCGCATGTCTCGCCCTGTTTGCCGCCCAGACCGCCCTCGCGGGTGACCTCGAGGTCCGCCTCGATGGCCTGCGCTCGGCGGACGGAGATGCCCGTATCGCGCTTCATCGCCGTGTCGACGGCGTGAAGTTTCCCGATGGCGCCGGCGTGGTCGCCGCGATATCCCGGCGGGCCGTCGCCGGTTCGATGCGCGTCGTCTTCACCGACTTGCCGCCCGGCGACTACGCGGTGGCGGCGTTTCACGACGCCGACGGAGACGGCGAGCTGGCGACGAACCTCCTGGGGATGCCGACGGAGGGCTACGGTTTCTCCAACGGCGCTCGCGGTTTCATGGGACCGCCCCGTTTCGACGCCGCGACCGTGACGGTCGGACAGGAAGCGGGCCTGCTCTCCGTCGCCGTGCCCATGGGCTATCCCGAAAGCTGATGCTGAAGAGGAAGACGATATGATGAAGAAACTCCCGTCCCGCCGCGACGTGTTGCTGGCTACCGCCGGCCTGCCGGCGCTGTTCGCGGCGAGGGCGGCGGTCGGCGCCACCGACGCGCCGGCCGCCACGTCGGCGCGCCAGTCCCGGACGATCGGGTTCGCTTCCGTCGTGGCGGAGGAGCTCTCGTCTCCGCTGGAGACGTCGGGCGGCCGCCCGCCGGCGGGACTCACGGGTATCCTGTGGCGCAACGGCCCGGCCGAGCACGATCGTTTCGGCCACCGCTACGGTCACTGGTTCGACGGCGACGGCATGGTGCAGGCCTTCGCCTTCACCGGAGCCGGCGTCGCGCACCGCGGCCGCGTCCTGGATACCCCCAAACGACGCCGCGAGACCCGACACGGCAAGCGCGTCGTCCCCGCGTTCGCCACGCTCCCGCCGGGGCACACGCAGGTGCTCGCGCCCGACGACATGAACGTGGCCAACACGTCCATCCTCGCTCACGCTGGGCGCCTCATGGCCTTGTGGGAGGGCGGTTCGGCGCTGGAGATCGATCCGGAAACGCTCGCCGCCGGACGGTTCGTCGACTGGGCGCCGAGTGTCGCCGGTGTCCCGTTCTCCGCCCATCCGAAGATCGGACGGGACGGGACGCTGTGGAACATCGGTTGCGTGCCGGGACCGCGGCCGGTACTGGTGTTCTATCGCATCGATCGGGCCGGCCGCCTCGTCAAGGCCAACGTCGCGCCGGTCGCGCCGTTGGGCATGGCGCACGATTTCGTCATGACGGCGCGGCATCTCGTCGTGATGTTGGCGCCGTTCGTGCTCGAACCCGACTTGCTGGCCTCCGGCCGCGTGAGCTTTCTCGACGCCCACGACTGGCGTCCGGCTCTGGGTACCAGGGTCTTGACGATCGACAGGGATACGCTGGAAGTGAAACGGCGCCACGAGCTGCCGCCGGGCTTCCATTTCCACCACGGCAACGGCTGGGAGGAGGCGGACGGGACGATCCGGCTCGATCTGTGTCAAGCGCCCGGTCCCGGGTTCGTCACCAGGGACCTGCGGGCCGCGATGCGCGGGGAGGGGCGGTTCTCCTCCGCCCATCCGAGCTACCGGCAGGTCGTCCTCGAGCCGAACGGCGCCGCCAGGGTCGGGCCGGCGGTTCCGGGCGCGGCGGAATTCCCTCGTATCGATTCCCGTCGCACCGGGATCCGGCACGATATGGTTTTCGCGCTCGCCGACGGCGGGGAGGGGGAGGGCTGGCCGTTTTCGCGCGTCGTCCGTCTCGAGCCCGGCAACGGCGAAGTCGACAGTTGGACGTTCCCCGGGCACCGGATTCCCGAGGAGCACGTGTTCGTGCCGCGCGGCGAGGCGGAAGGCGACGGCTGGCTCGTCGGCTCCTTTCTCGATGTCCGCCGTCGCGTTACGGGGCTCGGCGTTTTCGAGGCTATGCGCCTCTCCGACGGTCCGGTGTGGGAAGGCGTCCTGCCCTATCCGCTGCCGCTCGGACTGCACGGCACGTTCGTGAAGTCGTAGCGTCCGCTTCTCCGGCTTGCGATCGCATGTGTCCATGCGAACCCCCTCCCCTGAGCATAGGGGGAAGGAGACAACGGAGGGGGCAGCAAAGAGTTCGTTCTGTACGCCGGACCGGACATGAAATATCATCCGAATCGTATCGCCTCCCGGAGGCCGTTCGAACCTGAAGGAGACCCGACATGAGAAGAATCCTCGTATCTTCCGTGGCGCTCGCGATGATGGCGTCGTCCGCGTCCGCCGATATGAAGATCGGTGTTCTGCTGGGCTTTACCGGACCGATCGAGTCCCTGACCCCCGACATCGCGGCCGGAGCCGAGCTCGCCATGACGGAGGCATCGGAGTCCGGCAAGTTCCTCGGCGGCCAGAAGGTGGCGCCGGTGCGTGGCGATTCCACCTGCGTCGACGCGGCGGCCGCGACGGCGACGGCCGAGCGCCTGATCACCTCGGACGGCGTCGCCGCTATCATGGGCGCGGATTGCTCGGGTGTGACCATCGCCGTCACCAACAACGTCGCGGTGCCGAACGGCGTGGTCATGATCTCCCCGTCGGCGACCTCGCCGGCGCTCAGCACCATCGAGGACAAGGGATATTTCTTCCGCACGGCGCCTTCCGACGCCCGGCAGGGCGAAGTGCTGGCGCAGGTCGCCAAGGCGCGCGGCATCGAGAGCATCGCCATCACCTATACCAACAACGACTACGGCAAGGGATTGGCGGAGTCGTTCTCCGACGCGTTCGAGGCCGTCGGCGGCCGGGTCGAGCTTTCGGCGTCGCACGAGGATGGTAAGGCGGACTATTCCGCGGAAGTCGGTGCGCTGTCCGCCTCGGGCGCCGGGCACTTGGCCGTCTTCGGCTATATCGACAAGGGCGGCAAGGGCATCATCCAGGCCTCCATCGACACCGGCGCGTTCGACAAGTTCCTCCTGGCGGACGGCATGATCGGGGACTCGCTGGTCAAAGCCATCGGCGAGCCGCTGAACGGCGCCGTCGCCACTGCGCCAGGTTCGGATTCTCCTAACGCCACGAAGTTCATCGATGTTGCCAAGGCCGCGGGAATCAAGGGCGACGCGCCGTTCGTGGGCCAGGCCTACGACGCGGCAGCCCTGATCATCCTGGCGGCGCAGGCGGCGGGCTCGATGGATCGCGCCGCGATCCAGTCGAAGATCATGACCGTCGCCAACGCGCCGGGCGAGGCGATCGGACCCGGCGAGGTGGGCAAGGCGCTCGAGCTTCTCGCCGCCGGAAAGGCCGTGAACTTCCAGGGCGCGACGGATGTCGAGTTGAACGAGGTGGGCGAGGCCTCCGGATCCTATAAGGAGTACGAGGTGAGGGACGGCAAGTTCACGGGCGTCAACGTGCATTGACCCCGTAGCGGAGCTCCCCGGCGCGCTTTCCCCGCGCCCTCGGACGACGGGCGTACCGTGATCCGTGTCGTCGACGTGTGCAAGCATTTCGGCGGCGTCCGCGCCGTCGATGGCGCCACCCTGAAAATCGAGGAAGGCGCCATCACCGGGCTGATCGGCCCGAACGGCGCGGGCAAGACCACCTTGTTCAACGTCATCGCCGGGGTCTATCCGCCGACCTCGGGGCGCGTCTACCTCGGAGACGAGGACATCACCGGGCTCCGGCCCCACGAGCTCTTCCGCAAGGGCGTGGCGCGGACGTTCCAGGTCGCACACGAGTTCTCCACATTGACGGTGTTGGAGAACCTGATGGTGGCCGCCGTGGACCAGATCGGCGAAGACCTTCTCGGCGCCTGGATGCGACCGGGTCGGGTTCGCTCCCAGGAAGCGGTGCTCCGCCGCAAGGCCGAGGAGGTTGTCGAGTTCCTGAACCTGGAGGCGGTCGCGGGGGAACCGGCCGGCAACCTGTCGGGCGGCCAGAAGAAACTGGTCGAAATCGGGCGCGTGATGATGACGGATGCCCGGGTGATTCTGCTCGACGAGATAGCGGCCGGCGTGAATCGCGCCCTGCTGAGAGACATTTCCGGGACCATCTTGCGCCTCAACCTGCAACGCGGCCTCACGTTCTGCATGATCGAGCACGACATGGATCTCATCTCCCTGCTCTGCGACCCGGTCATTGTCATGGCCGAGGGGGCGGTGCTCACCCAGGGCCCGGCCCCGGACGTCCGGGCCGACGAACGGGTTATCGAGTCCTATCTGGGCAGGGGGCGCGGAAACCCGCCGGCCGGTTCCGCGTGAGCTATCTGGCTGGCGAGGACATGCGCGGCGGCTATGGCGCCGCCGACATATTGCGTGGATGCGCCATCGCCGTGGACAGGGGCGAGATCGCGGTCATCGTGGGTCCCAATGGGGCCGGAAAATCGACGGCGATGAGGGCGTTGTTCGGCATGTTGCGGCTACGGCGGGGCAGGGTGCTCTTGGACGGGCGCGACATCGGGAGGCTGACGCCGCGGGAGCGGGTGAGGGCGGGGATGGCCTTCGTCCCGCAGACCGACAACGTGTTCACGACCATGACGGTCCAGGAGAACCTCGAGATGGGCGCCTTTCTGCGTCGCGACGACATCTCCGAAAGCATGGAGGAGATCTTCGGGCTGTTCCCGGTGCTGAGGGAAAAGCGTCGCCAGCAGGCCGGCACGCTGTCCGGCGGACAGCGCCAGCAGGCCGCCATCGGACGGGCCCTGATGACGCGGCCGAGCGTGTTGATGCTCGACGAGCCGACCGCCGGCGTGTCGCCGATCGTCATGGACGAGTTGTTCGACCGGTTGCTCGAAATCCGGCGGATGGGGATCGCCATCCTGATGGTCGAGCAGAACGCCCGCCGGGCGCTCGCCATCGCCGACCGCGGCTTCGTCCTGGTGAACGGCGGAAACCGGTTCACCGACACCGGACACGCGCTGCTCGCCAATCCCGAGGTGGGGCGCGCGTTCCTCGGCGGATGACCGGAGGGGATGACGGGGCGATGATCGTCGATGTCGCCAATGCCTTGGTTCTGCTGTGCAATTTCGTCGTCGTTCCGGCTATTGCCTACGGTTCGCAACTCGCCCTGGGCGCGCTCGGCATAACGCTGGTGTTCGGCGTCCTGCGTTTCGCCAACTTCTCCCACGGCGATCTCATGGCCCTGGGCACGATGGTCACGATCCTGGCGACCTGGCAGTTGCGGCGCTGGGGCGTCGGCGCCGGTCCGTTGCCCACCGCGCTGCTGGCCCTGCCGTTCGGCGCGCTGGTCGCGGTCGTCGCGAGCCTCGCCGTCGACCGGTCGGTGTTCCGCTTCTACCGCGTCAGGCGGAGCGGGCCGGTGGTGCTGACCGTCGTGTCGGTCGGCGTGATGTTCGTGATGAACGGCGTGGTCCGCTTCGTCATCGGTCCGGACGACCGCTCCTTCGCCGACGGCGCCCGTTACCTGATGACGGCGGGCGAGTTCAAGCGCATGACCGGCCTTGACGAGGGGTTGGCGATTCGCTCCTCCCAGGTTCTGACCGTGTTTGTCGCCGTCGCGTCGGTGGCGACCCTGTTCTGGTTCCTGCAACGCACGCGCATGGGCAAGTCGATGCGGGCCTATGCGGACAACGAGGATCTGGCGCTGCTCTCGGGCGTCGACCCGGACCGGGTGGTGCTCGTGACCTGGACCATCACCGCCGTGCTCGCGACCGTCGCCGGCACGCTCTACGGCCTCGACAAGAGTTTCCAGCCGTTCACCTACCTGCAACTCCTGCTCCCCATGTTCGCCGCTGCCATCGTCGGTGGCATCGGCCAGCCGCTGGGGGCCATCGCCGGGGGGTTCCTCGTCGCCTTCTCCGAGGTCGCGATCACCTACGCCTACAAGAAGTTCCTGCGGTACCTGCTCCCCGAGCACCTGCATCCCGACGGCCTGGTGCAGCTTCTGTCGACCGACTACAAGTTTTCGGTCTCGTTCGCCATCCTGGTGGCGGTCCTGCTGTGGCGTCCCACCGGCCTGTTCCGGGGACGGGTGCTGTGAGCGAGCGGGCGCGCGCCGTCGGCGGCTTCGCGATCGTCGCCGTGCTGCTGGTCGCCGTCGGCTTCGGCCGATCCTGGTCGGTCAGTCTGGCGGTGTTCAATCTCTGCCTGATCTCGGCGGTGATGTCGCTCGGCGTGAACATCCAGTGGGGTTACGCCGGCCTGTTCAATGCCGGCGTCATGGCCTTCGCCGCCCTCGGCGGGCTGGCGGGCGTGCTGGTCTCCCGCCCGCCGGTGTGGGCGGCCGTGGCGGCGGGCGGCGGCGGTCTGCTGTGGGCGGCCGTGGCGGCGTGCCTGACGCTCGCCCTCGTCCGGGTCGCGTTCCGGCGCTTGCCTCCGGGTCGATGGCGGTTGCTGGGCGTGACGGCAGCGGTCGTCGCCGGCTTTTTCGCGACGCGCGCCTTTTTCGACCCCGCCGTCGAGGCGATCGAGGCGGTCGATCCCTCCACGAGCGGCTATCTCGGGGGTCTCGGTCTGCCCATCGTCCTGTCGTGGGCGGTCGGCGGCGTGTTCGCGGCCGCCGTCGCCTGGGTGGTCGGTCGAGTCGCGTTGGGGCTCCGCTCGGATTACCTCGCCATCGCCACGCTCGGCATCTCCGAGATCGTGATCGCGGTTCTCAAGAACGAGGATTGGCTCGCGCGCGGCGTGAAGAACGTGACCGGTCTCGACCGCCCGGTCCCCTACGAGCTCGACCTCCAGCAGGCTGTCTGGTTCCGGGATCTCGTGGCGGCGCTCAACGCCGGCAGGCTCTCCGCCCTGGACGCGGCCGAGCGCGCCGCGGCGCTGCATGGCCTCGCGATCGAAGCGGCGGGCATCTTCGTCAAGCTCTGCTACGCGGGGTTGTTCGCCGCCGTCCTTCTGGTCGTCCTGTTGCTCAGCGAGCGGGCGCTCCGTTCGCCGTGGGGGCGGATGATGCGGGCGATCCGGGACAACGAGGCGGCGGCGGAAGCCCTCGGCAAGGACGTCGTTCGCCGTCACCGACAGGTCTTCGTCCTCGGTTCCGCGGTCGTCGGCATCGCCGGCGCGATGCTTGTCACGCTCGACGGACAGTTCACGCCTTCCGCTTACAACCCGTTGCGGTTCACGTTCCTGATCTGGGTGATGGTGATCGTCGGCGGCTCCGGCAACAACCTGGGCGCGGTGCTTGGCGGCTTCGTCATCTGGTTCGTCTGGATCGAGGCCGAACCGGCCGGCCTGTGGCTGGTGGGCGCGCTGACGTCGGCCATGGCGCCCGACGATCCGGTTCGCGCGTATCTGGTCGCGTCGGCGGCGCACATGCGTCCGATCCTGATGGGAACGATCCTGCTTCTGGTGATGCGCTTCAGCCCGCGCGGCATGGTGCCCGAGACAGTCCGGCGCTGAAGACTGCCGACGATCACCGCCCGGCGGCGAGCCCTTCCCGGCGCGGGTCGACGGCCCCGGACAGGGCGACTTCGCCGTCCTTGCGGTCGAGTTGAACGGCGTGCAGCCCGCTGTTCATGTCGCGGACCTTCACCGTATGGCCCCGGGCCTCCAGTGCGCCCTGGAGCGCGGCCAGCGCGGTGCCCCGTTCGAGCTCGGTCGCGCCGCCCCGGTTGCACCGGTGCGGCAACTCGACCGCGGCTTGGGCGCCGAGCCCCCAGTCGATCACCGCGACCAGCGTCCCCGCAACGTAGCAGATGATGCGCGAGCCCCCCGGTGAGCCGACGACCAGGTGCAATCGTCCGTCCGCGTCGAACACCATGGTCGGCGCCATCGAGCTGCGCGGGCGCTTGCCGGGCTGCACGCGGTTGGCGACATCGCGCCCGTCGCGTTCGGGCGCGAAGGAGAAGTCGGTGAGCTGGTTGTTCAGCAGAAATCCGCGCACCATGAGTGCCGAACCGAACGCGAACTCGATGCTGGAAGTGAGCGCGACCGCGTTGCCGTGGCGGTCGACGATGCTGAGGTGCGACGTGCCCGGGGCTTCTTCCGGCGACTCGGCCTTCCGCCTCGTGCCTGCGATTCCGGGCGGTGTGCCGGGTGGCGCGTCGGTGGCGGCGGTATCGGCGTCGATCAGCGCCGCGCGCGCCCGCAGATAGGATCGGTCGAGCAGGCCGCCCGTCGGCACCGCGACGAAGTCCGGATCGGCGATGTACATGTCCCGGTCGGCGTAGGCGAGGCGGCTCGCCTCGGCGAACAGATGCACGGCGTCGACCGAGTTCGGCGCCAACGCCCCAATGTCGAAACGTTCGAGCAATCCGAGGATCTGCAGAACGGTCAGCCCGCCCGAGCTCGGCGGACCCATGCCGCAGACCCGGTATCCGCGATAGGCGAGGCAGACCGGCGGCCGCAGCTTGGCGGCGTAGTCCGCCATGTCGCTGGCGCTCAGCTCGCCGGGATTGACCGCCGAGGCGGCGACGACGCGCGCGATGTCGTCCGCGACCGCGCCGCGATAGAAGGCGTCGGCGCCGCCGGCGGCGATACCCCGGAGCGTGTCGGCGAAGGTCGGGTTGCGCAATATCGCGCCGACCGGCTTCGGCTTCCCGTCGCCGTCGAGAAAATAGGCCGTCGTTTCGGGGAAGCGGGCGACCGTCGCAACGCGCGTCAGCAGCTTGTTGAGCCGCGGGCTGATCGCGAATCCCGCCTCGGCGAGCGCGATCGCGGGCTCGAACAGATCGGGCCACGGCAGCGCGCCGTGCGCGCGGTGTGCCGCCTCCAGCATACGCAACAGTCCGGGCGCGCCGACCGACCGGCCGCCCACCAGAGCTTCGATATAGCCCGGCAGGCCGCCGTCCGGCTTGACGAACAGCTCGGGCGTCGCCGCCGCGGGCGCGGTCTCCCGCCCGTCATAGGTGATGAGCGCGCCGGTCGCTCCATCGTAGTGGAGCAGGAACGCGCCGCCGCCGATGCCGGACGATTGCGGCTCGACGAGGTTGAGCACGAGTTGCGCGGCGATCGCGGCGTCGATCGCGCCGCCGCCGGCCGCCAGGATCCGGCCCCCCGCGCGCGCGGCGTGCGGATTGGCCGCGACGACCATCTCGGATCCCGCCACGATGCCGGCGCGCGCGCTCGTCCCGGCGCCGGTTTCGGGCTGGATATCCCGTTCGCCCGCGTGGCTGCCGCCGGTCCAGAGCAGACAGGCGCACAGCGCGGCCGCCGTGCGGCCTCGAGGCTTGGTTCCGGCGTTCGTCGTCTCGGTCATCGGCGGTATTCCTTCCGTCATATTGCGCCGCGTTCCATGGACGCTTTATGAAATATAACGCCGAATCGAGGTGTCATGACCGGATCGCAACCCCGATACCGTATCGGCGTGGACGTGGGCGGCACGTTCACGGACGTGGCCGTGGTCGACGAGGCGAGCGGCCGTATCGGCGTCGTCAAGACGTCGACCACGCCGCGGGACTTCGTCGCCGGCGTCATCGACGCGCTGAAGGCGGCGATGTCGCGCCACCGGGTCGCCGCCTCGGACGTCGTTCTCCTGTCGCACGCGACCACCGTCGTGACCAACGCCATTCTCGAGGAGAGGGGTGCGAAGACTGCGTTGATCGCCACGCGCGGCTTCAGGGACGTTCTGGAATTGCGCCGCTCGGCCCGTGCGCGCCTCTACGACCGCAACCAGGAACCGCCCGCCGTGCTGGTGCCCCGCCACAGGCGATTCGAGGTCACCGAGCGCGTCGGTGCGGACGGCGAGGTGGTGGTTCCGCTGGCGGAGGAAGAGCTCGACGCCATCGTCGAGGAGATCGGGAACGAGGGGGTGGAAGCGGTCGCGGTATGCCTGCTGTTCTCGTTCCTCCACGACGACCACGAACGGCGGGTCGGCGCGCGGCTGCGGGCCGCGCTGCCCGGCGTCCCGGTCTTTCTCTCCTGCGACGTCCTGCCCGAGTTGAAGGAGTTCGAGCGCACCAGCACGACCGCCGTCTGCGCCTATGTCGGTCCGCTCCTCGTGTCGTATCTGGAACGCCTGGAGCGGGCCACCCGCGCGCTGAAGCTGCCGCCGCTCCACGTCATGGGGTCGAGCGGCGGAGTCCTGGATGTCGCCGAAAGCGTGAAGATGCCGGTCATGGCCGTGGAGTCCGGCCCCGCCGCCGGCGTCATCGCCGCGGCCTTCATCGGCGGGCAGATCGACGAGCCGAACCTGATCTCCTTCGACATGGGCGGGACGACCGCCAAGGCGAGCCTCATCGCGGACGGACGGATCGAGGTGACGTCGGAGTACGAGGTCGGCGCCGACGCCAATGTCGCCCGCTGGATGCACGGCGTCGGTCACCCGGTCAAGGCGCCCGTTATCGACCTCGCGGAGGTCAGCGCCGGCGGGGGCAGCATCGCGTGGATCGATCCGGGGGGCGGACTGCGCGTCGGCCCCCGCAGCGCCGGCGCCGAGCCGGGTCCCGTATGCTACGGACGGGGCGGGCGGGACCCCACGGTCACCGACTGCGACCTGATCCTCGGATACCTGGACCCGGACTATTTCCTGGGTGGCGAGCTGGCTATCGATACGGCGGCGGCCGAAGCCGCGCTTCGGGAGAAGATCGCCGAGCCTCTCGGCCTCTCCGTCCTCGAAGCTGCGGCCGGCGTCGTCGAGGTGGTCGACCACAACATGGCGGAGGCGTTGCGCATCGTCTCCGTCGAGCGCGGCCACGACCCGCGCGAATTCGCGCTCGTGGCGTTCGGTGGCGCGGGGCCGGCGCACGCGGCGAGCCTCGCCCGCGAGCTCGGTATCCCGAAGATCATCGTGCCGCCCATTCCCGGTGGATTCTCCGCCTTGGGCCTCGTCGCCACCGACCTGCGTCGGGATTACGTCCGCACGTTCCACGGACGGCTCGACCGGGTGTCCCCGGACGAGATCTCGGAGGCGCTGTCGACGATGGAGGCGGCCGGGCGCGCCGTGCTGGCCGCGGCCGGCGTGCCGGAGGCCAGGCGCAGGCTGCGACGGGCTGCGGACGTGCGCTACACGCGGCAGGCCTACGAGCTCACGGTACCGATCGAGGACGGCACCATCGGCGCCGCGCACCTCGCGAAGTTGGCGGAGGCGTTCCATGCTCGCCACCGGGCCACCTATGGACACGACAGCCCCGGCGAGCCGCTTCAGATCGTCAATCTCCGGGTCGGCGCCATCGGCGTCCTCGAGGGCCTGGATCTGAAGGCGGGCGATGCCGGGAACGGAGCCGTCGACGACGCCCGGCGCGGGACGCGCCCGGTCTATTTCAAGGATACCGGCGCGGTCGCGTGCGATATCCTCGACCGGGACCGCCTACCGTCGCGCGGCGATGCGCCGGGGCCGGCCGTCATCGAGGCGGCGGACACGACGATCGTTGTTCCGCCCGGATGGAGGGCGCGGATCGACCCGAGGGGAGTCCTCGTCGTGGAGGAGGGCGGCGATGGCTGACACCGCGCCCGGAGCGTTCGCGGACGACGATCCGGTCACGTTCGAGGTGGTGAAGAACAGCCTCTATTCGATGGCCGCGGAAATGCGGGTCGTTCTGTCGAAAACGGCCTATTCGCCGATCCTGAAGTCGGCGGGCGATTTCTCGTGCGGCATCTTCGACATGCGGGGCGACATGGTGGCGCAAGGGCCGGATTTGCCGATGCATCTCGGCTCGATGCCGCTGGCCGTCAAGGCCGTCATCCGCGCCTGGGAGGAGATTGCGCCCGGCGACGTGTTCATCCACAACGATCCGTACTTCGGCGGCTCGCATCTGCCGGACGTCAACGTGGTGACGCCTGCCTTCGCGGACGGCGGGCGCCTGCTGGGGTTCGTCTGTCTGCGGGCCCATTGGCCGGACGTGGGCGGCGGCGCGCCCGGCAGCTACGGCGTCGAGACCGAGATATTCGCCGAGGGCCTGCGTCTGCCTCCCGTCCGGTTGTATCGCCGGGGCGAGCCCGTGCGCGAGGTCGAGGACATCATCTTCGCCAACGTGCGGACGCCGGAGGAGGGACGGGGCAACCTTCGCGCCCAGGTCGGTGCCAACCGTCGCGCGGCGGCCCGGCTCGAGGGACTGGCGCGCCGTCATGGGGCGGACCGCTTGTTGCGTATCATGCGGGGCGTGATGGACCGTTCCGAGGCGATGATGCGCCGGGCCCTGGCGGCGTTGCCCGACGGCGAGGGGAGTTTCGAGGACTTCTGCGACGGCGACGGCATCCTCGAGCCGGGCGAGACCGAGGATTCGCCGTTCGCCATCAGGCTGCGCGTGAGGAAGAGCGGCGACACGCTCGCCGTCGATTTCGCGGGTACCGATCCGGTCGTGCGAGGTCCCATGAACTCGCCCCTCGCGGTGACGGCGTCGGGGGTCTACACGGCCGTGAAGACCGTGGCCGACTCGGACGCGGCGATCCCCCCGAATTCGGGCTGCTGGCGTCCGATCTCCGTGAACGCCGAGCCCGGGACTGTCGTCAACGCCACGTTTCCCGCGCCGGTGGTGTACGCCAACCACGAGATCGCCCACCGGGTCTGCGACATGGTGTTCATGGCCATGTCGGGCTTCGCGCCGGACAACGTCATGGCGTGCTCCCAGGGAACGTCGGCCATTCTCGCCATGGGCGGCATCGACCCGCGCGACGGCGCCCGCTACGTCAACTACGAGGTCGTCAAGGGCGGGTTCGGTGCGCGCCCGGGCAAGGACGGCATCAACGCTATCGCCGCCAGCGTCGCCAACACGGCGAATACGCCGGTGGAGGTCGTGGAGATGAGCTTTCCGCTACGGGTCGACCGCTACGAGCTGATCCCGGACTCGGGCGGAGCCGGGGAGTACCGCGGTGGTCTGGCGGCCCGCCGCGTGTGGAAGGTTCTCGGCCACGTGGCGGAGGCCACGGTGTGCTGCGAGCGGTCCAAGTCGCCGCCGTTCGGCCTGTTCGGGGGCGGGGCGGGCGCACCCGCGCGCGTCTACCTGATCGAGGCCGACGGCGCACGGCGCGATCTCAACAGCAAGGAGCACTTCCTCGCGCCCGAAGGCTCCGAGATCTGGTACGAGGTGCCCGGATCGGGCGGGTTCGGCCCGCCGTCGAAGCGCGATCCGGCGAAGGTCAGGGCAGACGTCCGCGACGGATACGTCAGCGCCGAATCGGCCCGGCGCGATTACGGCGTCGAGGTTTAGCTTACGAGAGGTGCGCGACATGCAAGAAGAGGTGCGCGACATCTGGAACCCCGGAACGGGCATCACGGATGTGGATACCGATTGGGAGAACCTGTCCGTCTCGGAGATTCCGGGAATCAAGGCGATATGGCGCGACCAGCGGGAACGCCTCAAGGGAACGAATCTCGTTTCCGACTTCAACGAGCGGCTCGGGCGCGAATGGGCGATCGAGACCGGCATCATCGAGAACCTCTACGACATCGAGCGCGGAGTTACTCAGACACTGATCGACCGGGGGTTTCGGGAAGAGTTGCTGGCCCACGGCTCGACCAACCGTCCGCGTGAATTCGTCCTTCAACTGCTGCGCGATCAGAAACGGGCCCTCGATGGCGTGTTCGATTTCGTGAAGGGCGCGCGGCCCTTGTCGGCCTCCTACATCAAGGAGCTCCATGCCGTGCTGCTTCGGAGCCAGACGGTCACGGAAGGGATCGATTCGCTCGGCCGGCCCGTCGAGGTAGAACTGATCAAGGGCGACTGGAAGAACCAGCCCAACCATCCGGTCCGGGACGGCGTGACCTACAGGTACTGTCCGCCGGAGCATGTGGCGGGCGAGATGGAGAGACTCGTCGAACTGCACGCGGAGCATGTCGCCAGGGAAATGCCGGCGGAAGCGCAGGCGGCCTGGCTGCATCATCGGTTCACGCAGATCCATCCGTTCCAGGACGGCAACGGCCGGTTGGCGCGGGCCCTCGCGTCGCTCGTCCTGATCCAGCACGGTCTTTTCCCGCTGGTCGTGACCAGGGACGACCGGACGGCCTATCTCGATGCTCTCGAAGCCGCCGATGATGGCGATCTCAAGCCACTCGTCGACCTGATCGCCACACTTCAGAGAGTTCAATTCCGCAAGGCGGTGACGCTGGCCGAAACGGTATTGTCCGACAAGACTGACGTCGGGGCGATGCTGGACGGACTCCTCAAGGCTGCCGATAAGACCGCCGTTGAAAGAAGGCAGGAGCTTAAAGGGGTTTTCGATATAGCTGGCGCGGTAAAGAAACGTTTGCATGAACGGCTGGATGAAATCGCTCCGGATGTCACAAACGCGTTATTGAAGATAACGCCTTCGGGCGCGGCCTGGATCAAGGTGAAAGACGACAAGACCGGCCATTGGTACCGGGCGCAGATCATCCAGAACGCAAAACATCATCTGGGCTACTTCGTCAACTTCGGTGAGTTCCGTTCCTGGGTGGCGCTGCATATGACTTGGGAACGGCGGGCGCGGCTGGTGTTCGCGATCCACGGTATCGGACACGGGTTCACCGGAAGCCTGATCTGCGCGCCGTTCCTGGAGATTCTGGACGAGGACGAGGACGAGGACGAAGACGGGCACCGGCGCTCCACGCTCGTTCCGGTGGCGGAAGAAGGGTTCATCTTCTTTTACAACGACACGGAGGAGGCGGTCCTGAAGAGGCTCCAGCCGTGGCTCGAAAACGTGCTCAAGATCACCCTGAAGCAATTGACCGAGAACCTCTGACGCGGGCGACCGGCCGGCTCTCCGGCCGGGATTCCCGGCGCTATCCGCTCCCGTCGTAGCGGTCGTCCCACAACGTCATCAGCGCCGGGCTTTCCCACGCGCCCCTGCCGCGCGCATGGACGGCCGTGTTGAACTGGGCGATGAGCGCGGTGACCGGGAGCGCGACGCCGAACCGCCGCGCCTCGTCCAGGCAAAGGCCGAGATGGATCATCAGGGAGTCGATGCCGCCGTCCGCGGGGTCGAGATCGCCGTCGATCATGCGCCGGATCCGATGGTCGAACCACCAGGACTGCGCCGAGCCCTCGGCGAGCAGCGAGAAAGCCTTGTCGAGATCGAGGCCGGACGCGCGGGCGAACGCCACTCCCTCGGCGAGGCCCTGCATGGTCGCCGAGATCAGGATCTGGTTGACCATCTTCGCGAGCTGACCGTGCCCGCTCGGCCCGACGCGCTCGGCGGTTCGCGAATAGGCGACGAGATACGGCCGCGCCGCCGCCACGCCGGCCTCGGCGCCGCCGATCATCACGGCCAGCTCTCCGGCGTCGGCGAGCTCCTCCGCCCCCGACACCGGCGCGTCCAAGTAGTAGATGCCGCGTTCCGCGGCCGCCTCGGCCGACGCCCGCGCGGCCCGCGCCGTCATCGTGTCGTGATCGACGAACACCGCGCCTTCAGACATCGTCCGGAAAGCGCCCGCCGGCCCCTGGGTCGCCTCCCGCGACTCGTCGTCGCCGCCGACACAGGCGGCGATGTAGACGGCGCCGTCCGCGGCCTCGGCGGCCGTGCGGGCGGCCCGTCCGCCATGCGCGGCGACGAACGCGTCCGCCTTCTCGGGCGCGATGTCGTGAACCGTCACGTCGTGACCCGCGTCGGCGAGATGCCTCGCCATGGGTCCGCCCATCCGGCCGATGCCGATGAATGCGACCTTGTCCACCACTGGAACGCCTCCGGAAGGTTGCCCGCGCTCAGCTCTCGCGATAATCCGGCGTCCGCTTTTCGAGGAAGGCGCTCACGCCCTCGTCGCGTTCGCCGCTCGCCAGACACAACGCGAAGAGCTTGCGCTCGTAGTCGATGCCGGCGGCGAGATCGGCGTCCGGACTCGCCAGGACGGCGTCCCGCGCCGCCATCAGGGAGACGGGGCCCTTGACCTGCCATTTACGGCAGACCTCGCGGCCCGCGTCCATCAGTTCGCCGTCCTCGTGAACGGCGTTGACCAGCCCGACAGCGAGCGCCTCGTCGGCGGATATCGGCTCGCCCAGGGTCACCATCGCCATGGCCCGTCCGAGGCCGACCATGCGGGTCAACCGCTGGGTTCCGCCGCTGCCGGGAATGACGCCGAGATTGATCTCGGGCAGGCCGAGCCGCGCCGAGCGCGCCGCGATGCGGAGCGTGCAGGCCAGCGCGATCTCGAGGCCGGCGCCGAGGCAATGGCCGTTGACGCAGGCGAGCGTCGGCAGGCGCATGGTCTCCAGCAGGCGCGGAAGCTCGCGGCGCAGGCCGGCCCTGGTGGAGAGCTCGCTCGCGACCGTGCGTTCCTTCAGCTCGTTGATGTCGGCGCCGGCGGAGAAGGCCCTGTTGCCGGCGCCGGTCAGGATGACGCAGTCCGCCTCGCCGTCGTCCTCCAGGGAACGCAGGGCGTCCATGCATTCCTCCCGCATCGGCAGGCTCATGGCGTTGCGCCGCTCGGGATCGGTGAGGGTGACGGTCGCGATGCGTTCCTCGATATCGACCGAAATCCGGGTGTAGGCGGCCATGGTTTCTCCTCTCCGGGTTTCAGGCGGATGCCGCTTCCAGCAGGCTGGCGGCGAGCCCGGCGCGAACGGTCTTGCCGCTCGCGTTCCTGGGGATCGTCGCCACCACCTCGAGCCGGCGAGGCTTCTTGTAGTCCGCCAGTTCCCGCGCGCAGTGGGACTGGAGCTCCGCCAGGTCGGGGCGCTCTCCACGGCGCGGGACGACGCACGCGGCGACGATCTGCCCCCACTTGGCGTCGGGCAGGCCGACGACGGCGCAATCGAGCACCGCCGGGTGAGACATCAGCACCCGCTCGATCTCGGCCGGGTGGATGTTGACGCCTCCGCTGATGACGATCTCCTTCAGCCGGCCGACCAAATGGAGGTATCCATCCTCGTCGAGATAGCCGAGATCGCCGGTGTGGAACCACCCGTCCGTGAAGGCCGCCTTCGTGGCCTCGGGATCGTCCAGGTATTCGCGCATGACCGAGGGATTGAGGCACAGTATCTCGCCGACCTCGCCGGCGGGCAGGGCCGCGCCATTCTCTCCGACGATCCGGATCTCGACGCCGGCGAACGGCCGGCCGACCGACGCAGGCTTGCGCCGCTGATCCGCGGGCTCCAGGACCGTCATGCTGTTCGACTCCGTCGAGCCGTAGTAGTCGAACAGACGGGGCGTGACGCGCTCCAGCACCTTTTCCTTGATCGCCGGTTGCAGGGGCGATCCGCAGGTCACGAGGCGGGACAGGCTGTCCAGTTTCGGCGGGAAGGAGCCGCGTTCCAGCTCGTCGAGCACCATGACCAGGACGGTGGGCACGACGAGGCTCGACGTCACCCGTTCGCCAGCCACGAGCGACAGATACTCCGCGGGATCGAAGTCGCGCTGGATGCGCACGCGACCGCCCACGCACAGATGCATCAGCGTGAACGTGAGGCCCGCCGAATGCACCTGGGGCATGACGCCGAGGTAGGTATCCTCGGGGCCGAGGCCGTAGACGTCGATCGCCTTGTAGATCCAGGCCATGCGGGCGCGATGGGTGGAGAGCGCGCCCTTGGGCTCGCCCGTCGTGCCCGAGGTGAACATCAGGCCGAAGTCGTCGTCGGGAGAAACGTCGGGAAGCGCGCCGAACGCCGATTCGTGCGGTCGCTCGAACGCGGCGTCGCTCGCGTTTCCGCCGGGGTCGATGGCGACGATCTCGGGGCGGACGACCTCGGCGCGCTCGACCGCCCGCTCGATCGTGTCCGCGCGGTCGACGGCGGTGACGAGGCAGCGGGGACGGGCGAGGGCGAGAAGGCCGGCGGCCTCGCCTTCCTTCAGACGCGGGTTGATGGGCGAGAAGACCCCGCCCGCCCGCGCCACCGCCAGAACGACGACGACATAGGCGATGCAGTTGGGGAGATACGCCGAGACGACGTCCCCCTTCCGCACGCCGAGGCCGGTCAAGGCCGTCGCGAAGCCGTCGGCGCGGCGGTCGAGATCGTCGAACGTCAACGAGGCGCCGCCGTCGGTCAGGGCGATCCTGTCGGGCGTGGTCCGGGCGACTGTCGCGCCGATCCGCCCGACGAGGAAATCCTCGTCTCCCCGGGGTCGCTCAGCCCTCGTCGTCATGATCGGCGACGAGGGCCTTGAGCCGTTCCAGGGTCGCGGACAACGGTATCCGGGCGGGACAGACGCTTTCGGCGCGGGCCATCGCCTCCGCGCTCAGGCCGCGCGCTTCCCCGGCGATGTCCCCCAGACGCGCGATCCCGGCGCCGTCGCGTTCGTCGAGCGCGAGCATGAGCACGCGGTTCAGGGCGGCCGGCCCGACGCCATCGCCGCTCGTCGCCTCACCGGCGACGGCGGAAACGCAGGCGCCGCAGGTGATGCAGCCGTTCCGCGCCTCGATCGCGGCTCGTTCGTCGGAATCGGGCGGCAGGACCGGCAGATCGCGTCGATCCGGTTCCCGTGGACGAAGGGCGGCCCCGGCGCGGGCGAGGCCCTCGAAGAAGGGCCGCATGTCGACGATCAGGTCGTGTCGCGCGGGCAGGCCCCGCAACGGCTCGACGCGCAAGGTTCCGCTCTCGACGTCGCCGAGAGCGGTCTGGCAGGTCAGGGCTTCCTTGCCGTCGATCACGACGGCGCAGGCTCCGCACATGCCGACGCGGCAGGCGTAACGAAACCCGAGCGTGGGATCCTCGTTCTCGCGGATCCAGTTCAAGGCGTCGAGGACGCGCGCGTGCGCGGACCGGACCGGCACCTCGAAGCGGTTCCGGCCCGCCGGGTCGGTGCGGACGACTTCGAGGGTGACGGTCGCGTTCGATCCCATGTTCGATCCGGTCGCGCCGCTCACGCGGGGATGAGGATATCGCCCTGCAACGCCTCGGGCGTGCGGCGGGTGAAGGCCACGGAGCGGGGTTCGGTACGCGGTTTTCCGTCGGCGCCGCGTCGCTGGACGAAATTGACGAGGAAGCGGTCGTCGGAGTCGGGGAAGTCCTCGCGGAAATGGCTGCCCCGGCTCTCTTCCCGGAGTTCCGCCGCCGCGCCGATGAGGCGCGCCACGTCGATCAGGTTCTCGGCGTCGAGACGCTCCTGGAGGTCGGGGTTTCCGCCGCGTCGCGTCGGCATGGCCAGGGCGCCGAGCTCGTCTTCGATGGCGTCGATCTCGCCCGCCGCCCGCGTCAGGCCGTTCGCGTCGCGGAGAACGCCGAGGCGGTCCCAGGCCAGGGCGCGCAACCGCTTCTTCAGCTCGAAGGGCCGTCCGGTGATCCCGCCGGAACCCTCCAGGCGGGTGCGGGCGGCGTCGAGCCGGTCCCTGTCGATGGACGCGCGTGTCCCTTCCGTCGCGTGACGGGCGATCGATTCGCCGGCGATGGCCCCGAACACCATCGATTCGGCCACTCCGTTGCCGCCGAGGCGGTTGGCGCCGTGGACGCCGCCGGCGTCCTCGCCGGCCGCGAACAGCCCCTCCAGGGTCGCTCGGCAGTCGGCGTCGATGCGGATACCTCCCATCTGGAAGTGCGCCGTGGGGGTTACCTCGATCAGGTCCGTCGCCATGTCGGCGCCGACGGTCAGGCAGCGGGCGTACATGCCTGGGGAGGACTCGAGCAGGAACTCCTTCCCGAGATGCCGGACGTCGAGATAGACGCCCCCGCTGGCCGTGCCGCGGCCGGCCCGGACCTCCATCATGCCGCTCCGCGAGACGCGGTCGCGGGTGGAGCGTTCCATCTTCTCGGGATCGTAGCGCGCCATATAGCGCTCGCGACCGGCGTTGAGCAGATGGCCGCCGGCGCCCCGCAGGCCTTCCTCGAGGACCGTCCCGTTCATCAGCGAGCCGTCCACGATAAGTCCCGTGGGATGGAACTGCATCATCTCCATGTCGACGAACTCGGCGCCGGCCCGGTAGGCCATGGCGAGGCCGTCCCCCGACTTCTCGAGCGAGGCCGCGGTGATGCGGTAGAGCGGGGCGGCCCCGCCCGTCGCCAGCAGGACGGCGGTGGTGTGGACGGCGATGAGCTCGCCGCTGTGAAGGTCGAGCAGCAGTGCGCCGGCCACCGCCCGGCCCGAGGCGTCCAGCAGCAGGTCGACGCCGCGGACTTCGTCGAGCAGCTCGATGTCGCGAACCAGAACCTGTTCCGCGAGGCGGCCGACGATCTCGATTCCGGTGAGATCGCCGCGGTGGATCGTCCGGTTGAACGACTGTCCGGCGAGCGCGCGCTGGTGGATGGCGCCGTCGGCGTCGCGGTCGAAGACGCAGCCGAAGGCGTTCTCCATCTCGAAGACGCGCTCCGGCGCTTGCGTGACCAGGGTCCAGGCCAGCTCCTGATCGTTGATCAGGCCGCCGCCCCGGATCGTGTCGTCGTAATGCCTGTCGAACGAATCGTCCTCGTGCAGGACGGCGTTGTAGCCGCCCTGGACCATGCGGGTGCATCCGCTCTTGCCGAACAGGCCCTTGCTGGCCACGACGATATCGAGGCCGGGCGCGGCGTCGCGCGCGTGGATCGCCGCGTACAGCGCGCCGCCGCCGCCGCCGATGATCAGGATATCGCAGGTCATGGATTGCACGCGGGTCTCTCCGGACGCCTCTCGGGGACAGGCCGCGCCGGAAGCTACAGGCCGTCGGCGAGGTCCGACAGCGCGCGGTCGATCCTCTCCACGATGTAGTCGACGTCGTCGCTGGTCGTGATGAGGGGCGGCAGGATCGGGATCACGCCGTCGGCGGCTCGCGTCAACAGGCCGTGGCCGTCGAGGAGGGCGGTAATCCTGTCGCCGATGCCTGCGGCCGCCGGGAACCGTTCCCGCGTCTCGCGGTCCCCGACCAGCTCGACGGCGGCGAACAGCCCCTTGCCGCCCCTGATATCGCCGACGAAAGGATGTCGGTAGAGCACCTGGAGGCGCTCGAACAAGTACCGCCCCATCTTCGCGGAGTTCTCGACCAGGTTCTCCTTCTCGATGATGTCGAGATTGGCGAGCGCCGCGGCGCAGGCGATCGGGTGCCCACCGTAGGTGTACAGATGGCGGAACTTCTCGTCCTCGCCGCCCATGAACGTGTCGGCGATCCGCTTGCGGACGATCGCGCCGGCGGCGGGGAGATAGCCGCTGCTCAACTGCTTGGCCATGGTCGTGATGTCGGGCCGCGCGTCCCAGTGCATGCTGGCGAACCATTTGCCCGTCCGCCCATATCCGGTGACCACCTCGTCCATGATCATCAGGACGCCGAAGCGGTCGCAGATCTCGCGAACGGTCGGCCAGTAATCCTCGTGCGGGATGTAGACGCCGCCGGTGATCGACATCGGCTCGCCGATGAAGGCGGCCACCGTCTCCGGTCCCTCGTCCTCGATGACGCGCTCGACCTCGCGCGCGCACTCAAGCGTGCATGAGCCGTTCGCCGCGCACAGCGCGCAGTGGTACTCGTTGGGCTGGGTCACGTGGATGTTGCCGGGTTGCAGCGGACCGTAGTCCCCGGGCGCCGCGATGCCGCCGCCGCCCGCGGCCATCGTCGCGTGCGTGCCGCCGTGGTACGAACCGGCCCTGCTGACGACCTTGTAGCGGCCCTTCTCGCCTTGGATCCGGTGGTATTTCTTGGCGATCTTGAGCGCGACCTCGTTGGACTCGGCGCCGCCGTTGGTCAGGAACACCCGCGATCCCGTATCGGGCGCGAGGCTGGCGATCCTGGCCGAGAGTCGGATGGTGTTGGGGTTCGTGCCCGCCCAAGGGTTCGATGTGATCCCTCGCATGGCCTCGTATACGGCGTCCGCGATCTCCCCGCGACCGTAGCCCACCGCCTGTAACCACATCCCCGACATCATGTCGAATATCTTTCGCCCGTCGATGTCGGTCAGCCAGCAGCCTTCGCCGCTCGCGTAGATCTTCAACGACTCCGGGGCCTTGGCGAAGTCGTTCATCTGGTGGAACGGGAGCCACAGATGATCGACCGCCATTCGCCGCAGGTCTTCGTGCGCTCGTTCGCGTCCTTGTCCGGTCATGTCGTCGGCTCTCCAGGGACGTCTTCACCCGTCATGAAGCGAGCACGGCGTCGGCACGTTCGCGCGCGGCGGTCGCGCGCTCCGAGTCGCCCAAGGCCTCCAGGGTCTCGGCGTACTTGAGCCAGTTTCCGCGGCTGTTGGGTCTCTCGGCGACCCGCTCGGCGAGCAAGGCACGCGCGAGGGCGAGGCGCTTGTTCCGGATCGCCGATTCGATCAGCACCTGGGCGAAGATATCGCGCTGCGCGTGGCTACCGCCGAGGCAGGCGAGGTCGTAGCGCAGGGGCAGCAGGCCATCGACCACGGCGTCATGGTCGTCCCTGGCGAAGTCCAGCAAGGCCTGGCAGATCGGGATCGCCACGGATTCCATGGTCGCGGCGGCGAAGTTGTCCGGCGTCCCGGCGAACGCGCGCAGCGACGCCAGCAACTTCTCGGCGGCGTCGAAACGCCTGTCGGCCGCCAACGCCATCATCGTGTGGGTGTCGGTGAAGGCGAGGACGTGGTCGTCCACGTGCGCCTCCATGGCGTCCGCCATGGGCTTCCAACGGCCGCCCACGTCGACGCCGAGGAGGTCGAGGCGCAGCAGCATGGAGGCGCCATTCTGGACATCGAGATAGAAGTCCCATGCCTCGGGCGTGACGGAGCGGTCGAACAGCGCCAGCGCGCTGCCATAGTCGCCTGTTTCGACCGAGTACATGGTCCGGTGCCACCAGAGATGGCCCCTGAAGGGATTGCGGTCCTCCCAGGCGTCGGCCGGGTAATCCAGCCAGTCCATTCCCTCGCGCACGCGACCTTGCATCTCGAGGACATGGGCGACCGCGTGGATCGCCCACAGGTCGTCCGGGTTGGCCTCGACGGCGCGACGCCCGAATTCCTCGGCCCGCGCGTACTCGCCGCATTCCTCCAGGCCGAAGGCGTACATGCCTTGAACGCCGCCATAGCCGGGCACGGACTCGTCCCACCGGTCGATGACCCGGGCGACGCCGTCGCGGAGGTCGCCCGCCCGGCCCATCCAGAAGGCGTTGTAGTGCTGCAGGCGCAGCGCCAGCAGGTCGTGGGGATGTTCCCGGAGGATTTCGTCCCAGACGGCGCAGGCCGCCGCGAGGTCCCCGCGGGACCAGGCGCCGAGCGCCGCCACGTGGGCGGCTTCCCGGCTCGTGACCTTGCCGACGCCGGCTTCCGCGGCGGCGAGGCTCTCCTCGATCTTGGGCCGCACCGCGGTGGTCCCGAACAGGTTGAAGAGATAGCCCTTGAAGCACTGCCCCATGACGAAGCCGGGGTCGGCCTCGAGCATCCGTTTGACGGCGTCCCCGACTCCCGCCCGATAATCCAGATACTGCGCCATCGTCTCGTCGAAGCCCTCGGCCGCGGCAGCGCTGTCGGTGGTCAGGGCGAGACCGCGTTCGTCGGCGTACATGGCTGCTCCTCTCGCGGGTCGGGACGGCATGGTGTAGACGGGAATCCCGAAATCTTCAACGCCGTCCCGATCTACAATTCATATAACAAACAAAATGAATGTTGTAATACTTTGATTGAAATGAATTTTTGAACTCACAACACCGACCCCGCGATCCGGGACTCGATCGCTTCCCATTGCCTGTCTCCGCCCGGAGATCGCCGATGTCTGGATTGGCGTCGACGGGGCGAGACCGGGGCCGCGGGAGCGCGCGCGGGCCGCAGCCGTCGCCTTCCGGTCACGAGTCCGGCGCTCGGGACTCGTCGAGGCGGACGTATATCTTCCCGTTCTCGACCTTGGTGGCGTAGGTGTCGAGGGCGACGGACACCGGCGCGCCCTTGGGCTTGCCGGTGGGGATGTGGAACCGCCCCTGATGGACCGGACACTCGATGATGTCGTCGATCACGACCCCTTCCGACAGGAAGGCGAAGGCGTGGGTGCAGATGTTCTCGGTGGCGTAGAACTTTCCCTTCACGTTGTAGACGGCGACGGCGGTGCCCGCCACGTCGACGCCGATCACGTCCTCTTCCTCGATATCGTCGGTCGACGCGACCAAGCGCCACTCTCCGGCCATGCAACGGGTCTCCTGTCGTCCGTGGACGGACGTCAGTTCAGAGGGATTGGACGATGCGGAATCGGAATTTCCGTTCCAGGTGGTGACGTAGCACGTCCCGCTGGACCGCCCAGTACCCCTTGTCGACGGGGTTCATTTCGTGACCCACCTCGGCATGGAGCGCGGGCAGGGCGTGGAACGGAACGGACGGCGCCAGATGATGCTCGCAGTGATAGGGCATGTTCCAGCACAGGAACCGGGTCAGGGGACCGGTCCTCACGGTGCGGGCGTAGGTCCGGAGATCGAGCTTCCCTTCCGTGCAGCCGGTATGGTCGGCGATACGGATGGCCCGCGCCACGGGTACGCCGATGACCGTGGGGATAGCCCAGTAGATGGCGACGGCCCACGTCCCGAGAGCGACGCTGACGGCGGCGAGGCCGACGTAGATCGCCAGCATGACACGGGCTTCGAGGAAAATTCTGGGGAGCTGGTCCTCGGGCACGAACTGGCGGTTGAACGGGCGGATACGGCCCATGGAATGGCGCAGGATCCAGCCGATGTTCTTGATCCAGAGCTGGGTGGCCGTGACGTAGTACACGTAGTCCATCCACGACGAGGGGCTCGGCAGGACCAACTCCGGGTCCTTGCCGAATTCCTGGGCATGGGTGTGATGGCCGGTATGGTCGTAGCGGAAATACGTCGGCGGCCACAGGATCATGATGCCCGTGATCCAATGCACGGTCTCGTTGAGCCAGCGGGTGCGGAAGGCGGTACCGTGGCTGCACTCGTGCATCGGCGCGAACAGATGCCCCAGCATGACGCCGTGCAGAAGCATCGCCGGGATCAGCCATCCCGTCCCCGTGGCCAGATACACCAGGTATCCGGTGCCGAGGACGATCGACATGTGTCCGCCGAAATAGATCAGGCCGTGGCGATCGGTGCGCTTGGTGAAGGGCTTGAGCCGCTCGCGCGAGACGATCTCCCGCTGCGCAGCCAGGAGCTTCGCGTTGGCCTCGGGGCTGGTCAGTTTTCGGGTCCGGAGGTCGTCGACGGCTACGGCTTCCAATGTCGCACCCTTTCGCTAAACTCCCGCTGGAGCGGTTCGGGAGAACATTGCCGAATCTAGCAGCGGCGCTCCGTACCCGCAAGCGATCGCGGATCCGCGATCGAAGGCGCGGGTCGCGTCTCGTCCGAACCGGTCCGGGCGTCGCGACGATGCGAAAATCATGTCTCGGGGAGGCGATGAAACAGATGTCAGCACCGAATTTCCTTTTCATTCAGGCCGATCAGATGGCGGCGCCGGTTCTTCCGGTCTACGGCCACCCGCTGGTCAAGGCGCCGTATCTGGAAGGTCTGGCGCGCGACGGGGTCGTCTTCGAGAACGCCTACTGCAACAACCCGATCTGCGCGTCGTCCCGTTTCTCGATGATGGCGGGTCAGCTTCCCTCGCGCATCGGCGCCTATGACAACGCGGCGGAGTTTCCCGCGACCGTGCCGACCTTCGCCCATTACCTGCGGGCGCTCGGCTACGCGACGTGCCTGAGCGGCAAGATGCACTTCGTCGGTCCGGACCAGCTCCACGGCTTCGAGGAGCGGCTGACCACCGATATCTATCCGTCCGATTTCGGCTGGACGCCCGACTGGTCCAGGGGCGACAGGCAATTGCCGCCGTCGGGCATGAGCATGCGCAGCGTCGTCGAGGCCGGCCTCTGCCGGCGCAGCCTGCAGATCGACTACGACGAGGACGTCGGCTTCCAGGCGGTGCGGAGGATCTACGACTACGCGCGCGACCCGGACGGCAAGCCGTTCTTCCTCGCGGCGTCGTTCACGCATCCGCACAACCCGTTCACGATCACGCCGGAGTTCTGGAATCTCTACGACCACGACGATATCGACCTGCCCAGGTATCCCGGCAAGCCGGTCGAGGAGCGCGATCCCTGGAGCCGGCGCTACCACTACCTGATCCGCCAGGACGAGCACGAGGTCGCCGACGAACACCTGCGCAACGCGCGGCATGCCTACTACGGGATGGTGAGCTATGTCGACAGCCACGTGGGCCGGCTGCTCGACGCGTTGGAAGCCACGGGTCTCGCCGACAACACGGTCGTGATCTTCACCGCGGACCACGGCGAAATGATGGGCGAGCGCGGCATGTGGTACAAGTTCAACCCCTTCGAATGGTCCGTGCGCGTGCCGTTGATCGTGCGCGCGCCGGGGAACGCCAAGGGGCGGCGCGAGGCGAAGTCGGTCTCGCTCGTCGACCTGCTGCCGACGTTGCTCGACCTCGCCACGGACGGCGGCCCGCCCGATCTCGTGGAACCCGTCGACGGACGCACATGGTCCGGAATGCTCCACGGCCCGGACGAGTCGCGCCCCGACGAAGCCATGATCGAGTTCACCGCCGAGGGCGCCATCGCGCCTTGCCTGATCCTGCGCAAGGGTCCCTACAAGTACGTCTACAGCGAGCCCGATCCCGGCATGATGTTCAACGTCGAGACCGACCCGGGAGAGCAGGAGAACCTCTGTGGTGATCCCGCGCACAAGGACGTCGAGGACGAACTGCTGGCGGACATCCTCGGCCGGTGGGATCCGCGGCGCATCGAGGAAGACATCCTGGAAAGCCAGCGGCGGCGTCTCTTCATCCAGGACGTGCTGACGAGCGGCCGGCCTACCCCGTGGGACTATCAGCCGATGCGCGATGCCTCGCGGCAATACCTGCGGTCGGGCGGCAGCCCGACGATGGTCAAGGGTCTCGCGCGTTTCCCCTACATGGAGCCGGTGCCCCCGGACTTCCCGCGGCCCGACGCCGTTCGACCCGCGCGGGAAAAGGAGGCGCGATCATGACCCGTATGGCCGGACGTCGACGCGGCCTGTCTGGACACTCGGACAGATCGGGGAACAGGACGCGCCTTCACGAGCCGGGCCGGGGCGGCCGGGAAGCGCCAGGGCGGGGCAGCACCGTCGAGACGCCGCCGACGAGCAGGAAGAGGGCGACAACCTCGACCCAACCCAACGGCTCGTCGAGAACGACGGCGCCCGATACGAGGCCCACCGCCGGAATCGCCAGCGTCGACAGCGAGGCGACCCAGACCGGCACGAGTTGCAGGATCTTGAAGTAGAGCCAGTGGGCGAGCGCGATGCCGACGACGATGACGTAGGCCGTGGCGAGCAAGACCTCCCACGTCGTGCCGCGCAGGTCCTGGAACTGGACGGCCCCGGCGACGATGACGGGCAGACCGCCGATCAACGCCTGCCAGCCCACGACCGCCGTGGCCGAGACCTGCCAGCGCACCCGTTTCACGACGATGGAGGACAGCGCCCAGAACACGGCGCCGCCGCTCATGACCGCGAGGCCGAGCCAGCCCCGATAGGTCGCCTCGAGGTCGCGCGCGGCCAGCAGCGCGATGGCGCCGAGGCCGAGAGCGAGGCCGAGCCACTTGCCGGGGGTGGGCCGCTCACCCAGGAACAGCGTTCCGATCAGGAACACGTAGAGCGGCATGGTATAGGCGGCGATCGCGGTGTGGCCCGAGGTCGTGAGCCGGACGGCGAGCGCGGAACAGATGAACCACACGGTCATGTTGCAGAAGCCCACGACGCCGACGCCTATCCAGTTGTCGCGCGGCATCCGCAGACGTTCCCGGTTGGCGGCCGCGATGGTCAGCATGAGGACGCCCACGCTGAGCACGCAGATCGCCCGGAACGGGAGCAGGGGCAGGCCCATCGACGCGATCTTGAGAATCGGCCAGTTGACGCCCCATGCCAAGGTCAGCAGCCCCAGCAACAGGAGGCCGCGGGTCGGAAGGCGCGTCGGTTCCGGCGCCGGGTCGGGGCCGTCCAGATGTCGGCCTGTCGCGTCCGTCATGGTTCGCGCAGCTACGGGGAACGGTCGGCGCCGCGGCCGGATCCCGACAGCGTCGAGGCGAAGGCGAGGGAGGCTCTCCCCATTCGCGTCCGGCGGCGGCTCTATCCGGTGAACGCCGGGATGCCGGTCTGCGCTCGGCCCAGCAGCAGGGCGTGGATGTCGTGGGTGCCCTCGTAAGTATTGACGGATTCCAGATTGAGCATGTGGCGGATGACGTGAAACTCGTCCGAGATGCCGTTGCCGCCATGCATGTCGCGCGCGGCGCGCGCGATGTCGAGCGCCTTGCCGCATGAATTGCGTTTGACGATCGACACCATTTCGTGAGTCGCGCGGCCTTCGTCCATGAGGCGGCCGACCCGCAGGCAGCCCTGAAGGCCGATGGCGATCTCCGTTTGCATGTCCGCCAGCTTCTTCTGGACCAGCTGGTTTGCCGCCAGGGGGCGCCCGAACTGCTCACGGTCGAGCGTGTACCGGCGCGCGGCGAACCAGCAGGCCTCGGCCGCGCCGAGCGCGCCCCAGGCGATGCCGTAGCGGGCGCGAAACAGGCACGACAGCGCAGTCTTCAATCCGACGGCGTCGGGCAGCGCGTTCTCCGTCGGCACGAACACCTCGTCCATGACGATCCCGCCGGTCGGCGAGGCGCGGAGCGAGAATTTCCCTTCGATCCGGGGGGTCGTCAGGCCCTCCATCCCTCGCTCGAGCACGTAGCCGCGTACGCGCCTGTCGTTCTCACCGCGGGCCCAGACGACCATGACGTCGGCGCTGGGGGAATTGCTGATCCACGTCTTGGCGCCGTTGAGCACGAAACCGCCGTCCACGGCCCTCGCCCGCGTCTTCATGCTCGCCGGATCGGAACCGTGGTCGGGCTCGGTGAGGCCGAAACAGCCGATCCATTCGCCCGACGCCAGCCGGGGCAGGTATTTCCGACGCTGCTCCTCGGTGCCGAAGGCGTGGATCGGGTGCATGACCAGGCTCGACTGAACGCTCATCGTGGAGCGGTAGGCCGAATCCACGCGCTCGGTCTCCCGCGTCATCAGGCCGTAGGCGACGTAGGACGCCCCGGCGCAACCGTAGCCCCGGATCGTCGGACCGAGCATCCCGAGCTCGCCCATCTCGGCAACCGTCTCGCGGTCGAACCGTTCATGCCGGTTGGCCTCCAGGATGCGGGGCATCAGCTTTTCCTGAGCGTAAGCGCGGACCGAGTCCCGGATCAGGCACTCGTCTTCCGTCAGCTGGTCGTCGAGAAGGAAGGGGTCGTCCCACTGGAAGGCCGCTTCCCGCGCCGCGGACGGTGCGACGGTTTCCGTTTCGGCAAGCGATGCGCTCATGGTTTCCCGTTATTCCCTTGCGATCCGGCGGGGGACGGAGGCGATCGTTCCAGTCTTCCGCCTCGATTATACACCACGTCGAAAGGCGCGGCGTCCGCACAATCCGCACACCCTCCGGGGGTCGAACCCGGCGTGGCGTCCGCACAATCCGCACACCCTTCGGGGGTCGAGCCCGGCGTGGCGATCCGCACAATCCGCACACTCTCCGGGGGTCGAACCCGGCGTGGCGATCCGCACAATCCGCACACCCTTCGAGGGTCGAACCCGGCGCGGCGATCCGCACGATCCGCACACTCTCCGGGGGTCGAACCCGGCGCGGCAATCCGCACGATCCGCACACTCTCCGGGGGTCGAGCCCGGCGCGGCGATCCGCACGATCCGCACACTCTCCGGGGGTCGAACCCGGCGCGGCGATCCGCACGATCCGCACACCCTCCGGGGGTCGAGCCCGGCGCGGCGATCCGCACGATCCGCACACCCTTCGCGGGTCGAGCCCGGCGCGGCGATCCGCACGATCCGCACACTCTCCGGGGGTCGAACCCGGCGCGGCGATCCGCACAATCCGCACACCGTCGGGCCGCATATTCCCGGAGCGCCAACCCGGCGCGCGACGGATTTTGACCTGTCGAGAACATTTTGAGTTGACCGGATTATGTACCAAATGGATTGACCGCTTCTGTTGGGGTTGTTGGCCCTGTGGGGAAGTGGTCAGGCGCGGGGCGGCTGTCCACTTGTCCACAGGGCGCCGGCGGGTTGCGTCGAAGCGGGTCACGCGGCCTTGCGGGTTTGGGTTTCGAGCGGGGTTCCGTCGGCTTGGTAGTGAGCGAGGCGCCTGGGTCCGTGGAAGACGGCGAGGGTGTCGTCGGGGTACTCGTGCACCCGGACCTTGACCTTGACGTAGTGGTGGCGATGTCGCCCGGCGGGGATCTGCAGGCTGCGTCCCTTGTAGCGCACGGTGTTGTCGCCTGACACGGTGCGGTCCTCCTGGACGCAGAGGATGTCTTCCAAGGCGCCGGCGAAGGGCACGAAGGCCGAACCCTCGGCCTCGGGCGGGGTCGCGAAGCGTCTGTTGTGGTCCGGCAGGTAGACCTCCTCGAGGAAGCGGTTGGCCTCGGCCATGTCGGTGATGCCGGCGAGCCTGAGTTCCTGGGGCAGGCGCTTCTGCACGGTGGCGAACATGCGCTCCGAGCGCCCCCTGGCCTCGGGCGAGTAGGCGGCGATGTGCTCGATGCCGAGTTGGTGAAGCGCGCGACCGACCTGGGTCGGAGTGTCCTTGTCCACCTTGCCGCCGGCCTCGGGGGTGCGCCAGTAGTGGCTGCCGCGGTCGGTGTAGAGCGAACAGAACAGTCCGCGCTCGCGGATCACCTCGCGGAGCGCCCGGAAGCTCGACATGGTGCCCTCCTCGGTGACGAAGAAGGCCGAGTAGACCTCGCTGGTGGCGTCGTCCAGGGTGACGATCAGGTCCCACTCCCGACCGGGTGCCCACTCATGGCGCGAGCCGTCCTGATGCAGCATCATGCCGGGCAGTGCCCGGCGCGGCCGCTTGCGCCGGTGGGCGCCGCGCCGGGGCGCCGCGCGCCTGCGGCCATGAGCCTGCAAGGTCAGCCGAACCCAGTTGTAGCTGCGCTTGATGCCGTGCGCGGTGACCAGCTTCTCGTGAAAATGCTTGGCGTTGAAGTCCCAGTAGCGGGTGTCGAACAACGCCAGAACCCGCGCCACCTCGTCCACGCCGGCGCGGCGCGCCGAGACCCGGCCCAGACGGCGGTCGTACAACCCCTCCGCCCCCTCCGCCTCGTAGCGGTCGCGCCAGCGCCGGAAGGTCCGTTCCGAAACACCCAGAACCTCCGCCGCCTCGCCTTGGCTCAACACACCCCGATGGGTGCGACCGTAAACCTCCTCGAACTTCATCAATCTCAGTCCCTGTCGCTGCTCCGTCCGACGCATCCAGTCCCTCCTTGGCCTGAATACGTTCTAAAACCGGACAGATCAGTTGGTACATAATCCGGTCATATCCTCTGTTAACGACAGCGACGGATTTTGACCTTGCGGCGTCGTTCGTGGTAGGATAAGGTTGCGAACTTCACGGGGCCTCTTCACGGGGCCTCTTCACGGGGCCTCTTCACGGGGCCTCTTCACGGGGCCTCTTCACGGGGCCTCTTCACGGGGCCTCTTCACGGGGCCTCTTCACGGGGCCTCTTCACGGGGCCTCTTCAGGAAGCGGAGGTCCTGTTCCGATGTTCTTCAGCAGTGCTCGTGGATTCGTCTTGTCGGCGGTGGCGTGCGCCCTCGTTCTCATTCTCTCCGGCTGCGGCGGCGGCGGGAGCAGCAGCGGCACCGCGCCTCCTCCGGGACGGTCGATGGCGCAACTCGATCCCGAGCCGACGCCGGCACCAACGCCAACGCCGGAGCCGACGCCGCCGGAGACGCTGAGTAATGCGCTGGCTGTTGAAACGATACAGCCGGGTGCCGTGCTGGGGATCGAGAAGGCCATCGGCGCCGAACCAAAGGCCAGCAGCAGCACGCTGTCTAGCATCACACAGTCTTCGAATACGGACGCTGATGGTGTCACGACCGACCAAGTGGAGATATTCGCGGAGTACGGAGCCACCACACCCCGTTTTTCGGTGACAAACGGAGCCGAATGGGCCATCGGCATGGATGAAGGAAATCCCATGGCGATACAGGGCTTCGACCAATCTTGGAAAGGTGCTCAGTTGATCAACACTCATCTCTCCCATATCTCCGGGGGCACCTTGTACGTCGATGCCTACACGAACATCGAGGCGCCGACGACGGAGAATGTGCCGGGACCTTCCCAAATAGTAAGGAGAGGTGATACAGTAGGCGGTGTCTTCTTTTCCATACCGTCCTCCGGAACTCTGAACGGCGAAGATGGCGAGTTTGAGTGTGGCTCTTCTACATGTTCTTTCAACTACCGGCGGGACTTCTCCGGCCGCGGCCCCGTTACCGATATCTCAGGGACCGTCTTATTCACCCCAGCCTCTACAACGCGCACAGACACCGACTATCTGGCCGGTGGGGTCTGGCTGTTCGTTCCCGACACTGCGTCAAGCACCGACGACTACGTATTCGGCGTCTTTGCGCGCGGCGAGGATCCTTTCAATCAAGGGCGGATCATGGCTCTAACCGGCAGCGCGACGTATATGGGGGGCGCCACCGGGAAATATTCGCAAAAGGATGGTAGTTCGACCACCATCGGATCCTTCGAGGCCGACGTTAGCCTGACGGCCAGCTTTGGTGCTGCCGACAGCCTTGGTACGATCAGCGGTACGATCACCGATTTCGAATTGGACGGTGAGGCGACCGCGGGCAGCTTGACCTTGGGAGAGGCCGCTATCGGCTCCGCCAACAGCGGCTTCTTCAAGGGTGCGGTGGGCGGCTCGGATGGCTCCCGCACATACGCTGGCAAGTGGGGTGGCCAGTTCTTCGGCAACGGGGCGGCCAGTACCGACCATCCGGGATCGGTTGCCGGGACGTTCGGCGCACAGTCCACGGACGAGGCTGTGAACTACATCGGCTTTTTCGGCGCGGACCGGGAGCAGTAACGCGATATCCAATCTCGCAACCCCGAACGGGAGAAGGGCGGCCCCGCGGCTGCCCTTCTTTTTCTCCATGATGACGATGAAGTGGATCTGCGCCCTCGCCGTCGCCGTTCTGGTCCACGCTTCGGCGCTCGCCGCTTCCGACCGTTCCCATCTGTCCTCCGACCCCCGGGTCAACGACGCCCGGACACTCATCGAAAGCGGCCGCTTCGCCGAGGCGCTGGACGTCCTGCGCCCGCTGGCGCCGGACCATCCGGACCGGACGGACGTCCTCTTCCTCCTCGGTCTGGCCGCCGTCGAGGCCTCCCGGCGGGCCGACACCGGGGAAGCGGAACGGACCGTCCTGCTCGACGAGGCCATCGCCGCGCTCCGCGCCATCCTGATCGATCGGCCGGGTCTCGTGCGCGTGCGCCTGGAGCTGGCGCGGGCGTTCTTCCTCAAGCGCGAGGACGACCTCTCGCGCGAGCATTTCGAGCGCGTGCTGGCCGGCGGGCCGTCGCCGGCGATGGTCGCCAACATCCGCCGTTATCTGGCGGAAATGCGGGAGCGCCGGCGTTGGAGCGCCTGGTTCGGCGCGGCGCTGGCGCCGGACAGCAATCTCAACACGGCCTCGGACTCGGACGTCATCTACATCCGCGGCCTGCCGTTCCGCCGCGGGGCGGACGCGGGCCCCCGCTCGGGGGTGGGCGCCATCCTCTGGACGGGCGGCGAATACCAGCACCCCCTCGGCCAGCGCCTGCGCCTGCGCGCGGGCGCCGACCTCGCTCGCCGGGAGTATGCCGGAAGCGGCTTCGATCGGACCTTTCTGTCCGGGCACGTCGGGCCGCGCTGGCTGGCGGACGCGAAGACCGAGGCGAGCCTGCTCGCCAGCGCCCGGCGCAGCTGGAGAGCCGGGGCGCCGGAGAGCCATGACCTCGGCGCCCGTCTGGAGGGCGAGCGCCGCTTCTCCCGACGCGTGACGGCGAGCGCGCGAACCTCCCTGCACTGGCGCGAATACCGGAGCGACCGACGCCTCGACGGGCCGGTTTTCGATCTCTCCCTGGGCGCCGCATGGCTCGCGACGCCGACCGTGCGGTTCGACGCGACGCTCGGCTATGCGCGTGAACGTCCGGGGCGAACGGTCTGGCGCAATACCAGCCGATGGGCGCGGGCCGGTTTCTCCATGGCGCTGCCGCTGGGCTTCACCGTCGGCGTCGGCGGTGAGTTGCGCCGGACAAGGTACGAGGGCCGGTCGCCGTACACGCTCGGCGGCGCGTCCCGCGAGGACCGGGTCCGGGTGCTGCGGATCTCGACGTTCAATCGGGTCTTCACCCTGTACGGATACAGTCCGCGGCTCGTGCTGGCGAACGAGGCGCGCGACTCCAACGCGCAATTGCACGACTACAAGCGCAATCGCGCCGAATTGCGATTCGTGCGGCAGTTCTAGGCTCAGGATTCATAACCGGACCTGCTCATCCGCACGACTCGTCCAGCGACGGGAGTGCCGATCATGGACTTCATCGCCGTCGGGTCCATCCATACTCCCCCCTGAAAGGGGGAGGAGTGGCGCACCGGACATTGCCGTCTTGACGATTCCGGTGTCGCGCGGGTGGAATCGCCGTGGGGTCTCGCTCCCGGTCCCCGGCGTGGCGATCCGCACAATCCGCACACCGTCGGACCCTGCGAGCGTTCCAGATAAAACCACTATATGTCGTATTTCCTGTGTCATGAATATCGATATATGGTATCGTCGAGGGGGTTATCGAAACGATCCTCGCCGAGTCGCGGGACTATGGCCCCCTCCCGACTTCCTCCCTGACCAAGGGGGAGAAGTATGAACGGATCCGGCGGATGAACCCCGGCTCGGCACTCCACCGACCGCGCGGCCGACGAGTTCCCAACGTCCCGCATGTAGCGAACCAGGACATGCAATGGACAAATACACCGAGTTGGTGCTATCGATCGGACGCTGAAGGGAAGGGAGGCCCGATAGTCCCGGAAATCGCGAATCCGGCGGCGGTCGTGCGAACCGCCGCCCGGGAACCCGAACCCGACGCCGGAACGTGGCTACCGAAGATTCAAGGAGTACCCTCATGACGGAGACGACCACCCTCGCATCCCAGGCGGAGTCGCTGACGTCGCTGCTGGGGTTGTCCGACCCCCCGCTCGCCATCACGTTCTCGTCCGAGGCGCCGGACGGCGTGAAACGTTTCGACGCCGCGATGCCGGAGCCGACGCCGGACGGTCGGACGGGCCGGGTCGCCGCGAGCTGCGTGTTCTGGATCAAGGCTCGCGATCGGACATTCACGACGGTGGCGGAGGACCACGGCAATTGCAGCGTCGGTTCGCTGACCCACGGGTTCAAGACCTTGGAGGAGGCGGCGGCCGGCGCCGACGTAGCGGCGCTGGTCGAGTCGGAGTGGGTGACGCCCGACGTGTTCCCGCACATCCCGACGGTGAACGAGAAGCCCGGGTTCGTCACCTACGGCCCCCTCGCCGAATCCCCGGCCGCCCCGGACGTCGTGTTCCTCCGGCTGAACGGCAAGCAGGCCATGATGCTGCATGACGCCTGGCCCGACCTTCGCGTCGAGGGTAAGCCCCAGTGCCACATAATCCCCATCGCCAAGGAGGGCGGCGAGGTCGCGGTGAGCGTCGGCTGCATGTTGAGCCGCGTTCGCACGGGCATGAGCAACAACGAGGTCACGTGCGCCATTCCGACGACCAGGCTGGGCGAGCTCCTCGAGCGTCTCGAGACGGCGAACGCCGCCGACATGAAGGTGGCGGCCTACGCCGCGGCGGACGCCAAACGTTTCGCATAGGGCCCGGGCCCGCCTTCGCCCCCCCTGGGAGCACGGAGCGGAAGCCGCGTCTCCGGAGCGTCCGTCGAGGCCGGAGAAGGGGGGGAGGCGCGATGTCCGACACGATTCCCGTCATTGACGTCGCCGACTTCATGGCCGGCTCGGCGCGGGGATTGGAGGACGCCGCGCGTGGGGTGCGCGAGGCCCTGACGACGGTCGGCTTCTTCGTCCTCACGGGACACGGCGTGCCGTGGACGCGGATCGACAGGGCATTCGACGCCGCCGCGCGGCTGCACGCCTTGCCCATGTCCAGGAAGCTCGCCCTGAGGATGAACGAGCACAACAACGGGTACATGGCCCTGGGCCATTACGCGGTCTGGACGTCGGAGGTGAACGACAACGACCGGCCCGACCTGAACGAGGCTTTCTTCGTCCGGCGCGAACGGCCCGACGACGACCCCGTGTACGCGTCGGGACGGCGTTTCCTCGGGCCCAACCGATGGCCCGACGAGGACGACCTGCCGGGATTCCGCGCCGAGATCCTCGCCTACACGGGCACCCTCGAGGCGCTGGCGCGCCGCTTCCTGCCCGTCGCCGCCCGGGCTCTCGACCTCCGGCCGGACTGGTTCGACGGGTTCTTCGCGGACGCCTACTACATCCTGCGCCTGTCCCATTATCCCCCGGTGGAGGCGGAGACCAACCAGTTCGGGATCGCGCCGCACACCGACGCCAATTTCCTGACATTCCTGCCGCTCGCCGACGTTCCCGGGCTCCAGGTGCGTATGCCCGGCGGCGAATGGAAGGACGTGCCCCGCGTTCCCGGCGCCTTCGCCGTGAATTCCGGCGACATCGTGAAGCGTTGGTCGAACGGGCGCTTCAGGTCGACCCCGCACCGGGCGCTGCCGCCGGTGGGCCGGGACCGCTACGCCCTGCCGTTCTTCTTCGGCCCGGACTGGGACGCGACCATCGAATGCCTGCCGGGTTGCGGCGGGCCGGACGATCCGCCGCGCTGGCCGGCGATCACTTACGGCGAGTGGATGACGGGCTGGTACGACGCCAACTACGACCACAAGGTCCAGGAACGGGCGACCGCGCGCCGCCACTGAGTTTCCGTTCCCGGCTCCGGCTCCCGGGTTCGTCCTTGCGGTTCCCGCGGCGCGCGGATTATCAAGATCGCCGACGGGAGGGACCGCGTATGCTGGGGACGTTCGAGTACTTCGTGGATCAGGCGATCAACGGCATTACCCTCGGGGCGATCTACGGGCTGATCGCCATCGGCTACACGCTGGTCTACGGCATCGTCGGCATGATCAATTTCGCCCACGGCGAGATATTCATGATCGGCGCCTTCGTCTCGATCATCGCCTTCCTCACGCTGGGTTTTCTCGGGCTGACGTGGGTGCCGCTGGCACTGCTGCTGGTCCTGGTGGCGACCATGCTGCTGACGGCGGTCTACGGCTGGGCCCTCGAGCGATTCGCCTATCGGCCGCTTCGGCGCTCGCCGCGTCTGGCGGCGCTCATCACCGCCATCGGCATGTCGATTTTCCTTCAGAACTACGTCCAGTTGTTGCAGGGCGCCCGCAACAAGCCGTTGCAACAGGTGATCGGCGGCGGGTTCGAGATCATGCGCGAGGGCGATTACGTCGTCACCCTGAGCTACCTCCAGATATTCATCCTGCTGCTGACGGTCGTCCTGATGGCCGTGTTCACGCTCGTCATCGGACGCACCGCGCTGGGGCGGGAGCAGCGCGCGTGCGAACAGGACAGGGACATGGCCTCCCTGCTCGGCGTCAACGTCGACCGCACCATCTCGCTCACCTTCGTGATGGGGGCGGTGCTCGCGTCCGTCGCCGGCCTGGTCTTCTTGCTGAACTACGGCGTCATCGACTTCTACATCGGTTTCCTCGCCGGCATAAAGGCCTTCACGGCCGCGGTGCTGGGCGGCATCGGCTCGGTCCCGGGGGCCATGCTCGGCGGCTTGCTGATCGGCCTGATCGAGGCGCTGTGGTCCGGTTACTTCACGGTCGAGTACAAGGACGTCGCCGCGTTCTCCATCCTCGTCCTGGTGCTGATCTTCCGGCCCACGGGGTTGCTCGGGACTCCCGACGTCGAGAAGGTCTGAACCGGTGACGGACGCCACGGCGCCGCCTCCGTCCGCTCCCGGGCCGTTCCATGTGCGGGGCGCGCTGAAGGAGGCCGGCCTCGCGGCGTTCGTCATGCTCGGCCTGAGCCTCGCCCTGATCGGGGCGCGCATCGACGACGTGTCCGGTGGGTTGGCGGTCCGGTGGCGACCGTTCGACGTCCTCGCGGCCGTCGTCGTGGCGTTTCTCGGGCGGCTCGGTCTCGCGTTCCTGCGCGCCGGCCGTCCGGCGCCCGTGGCGCTGGCCTCGGGGCTGTCCTGCGCGGCGCTGGCGCCGTTGCTGGCAGTCTCGGCGACCGGCGGCGGTGCGGCGGACTGGGCGCGGACGGCGCTCCCGTTCAGCGGTTTCGCCGTCAACGTCCTCGTTCTCGTCGTCGTCGTCGTCCTGGCGTTGCGCGCCGGGCTGGCCTGGCGCTTCGGCGCACGGGCCGGCGCGAGAGCGAGAGCGGGCGCGCCCGGGGCGGAGACGATGGACCGGCTCGCGTCTGTGGCGCGGCGCGCCGCCGTCCACGCCGTTCCCGTCCTTCTCCTGGCGGCGGTGCTCTTCCCGTTCCTGCCCTTCGCCGACCGCCGCATCCTCGACATCGCCATCCTCGTGGTCACCTACGTCATGCTCGGCTGGGGACTGAACATCGTGGTCGGGCTGGCCGGCCTCCTCGATCTGGGATACGTCGCCTTCTACGCTGTCGGCGCCTACGCCTACGCCCTGCTGGCGACGGAAATGGGCCTCGGCTTCTGGCTCTGCCTGCCGTTCGCCGGCGTCATGGCGGCGCTGGCGGGCGTGCTTCTGGGGTTCCCGGTGCTGCGCCTGCGCGGCGACTATCTCGCCATCGTCACGCTCGGTTTCGGCGAGATGATCCGCATCGTCCTGCTGAACTGGTACGAGGTCACGAACGGCCCGGACGGCATCTCCGGCATTCCGAAGCCCACGTTCTTCGGCCTCCCGTTCGTGCGCTCTCCGCCGGAGGGTACAGAGTCGTTCCACACCTTCTTCGGGCTGGCTTACGCGCCCATCGACCGGATCGTCTTCCTCTACTATGTGATCCTGGCGATGGCGCTGATCACCAACCAGTTCACGTTACGGATCCGCAAGCTGCCCGTGGGCCGCGCCTGGGAGGCTCTGCGCGAGGACGAGACGGCCAGCCGGTCGCTCGGGATCAACCCCCGCAACACCAAGCTCACGGCGTTCGGCATCGGCGCGATGTTCGCCGGTTTCGCGGGATCGTTCTTCGCGACGCGCCAGGGCTTCATCAGTCCGGAGAGCTTCGTATTCATCGAATCGGCGGTGATCCTGGCGATCGTCGTGCTCGGCGGCATGGGAAGCCAGGTCGGCGTGGTGCTCGCCGCCGTCCTGCTGATCGGCCTGCCCGAGATATTCCGGGATCTCCAGGAATTCCGGATGCTGGCGTTCGGGGCCACCATGGTGTTGATCATGACCTGGCGGCCACGCGGGCTCCTGGCCCATCGCGAGCCCACGATCCGCCTGTCCGGGAAGGGAGCGGTCAGGCGATGACGACGGCGCCCGATACCACGGAGCCGGCCCGGCCGTTCTCGCCGCCGCAGCGGCCGCTGCTCGACGTCGAGCACCTGACGATGCGGTTCGGTGGCCTCGTGGCCGTCGACGACGTCTCCTTCGCCGCCGCGCCGGGGGACATCACGGCGATCATCGGACCCAACGGGGCGGGCAAGACGACCGTGTTCAACTGCCTGACAGGCTTCTATCGGCCATCGGTCGGGCGCCTCGCGCTGCGCGGGAACGGGCGCGAGTACCTGCTCGAGCGCATGGAGTGCCACGACATCGCCCGGGCCGGCATGGCGCGGACGTTCCAGAGCATCCGGCTGTTTCCGCGGATGTCCGCGTTCGAGAACCTCGTCGTCGCCCAGCACAACAAGCTGATGCGGGCGTCGGGGTACACGGTGTTCGGACTGCTGGGGACGCGGAGCTACGCGGAGGCGGAGGCCGGGGCCGTGGAGCTCGCCCGGTACTGGCTGGAGAAGATCGGGCTGGTGGACCGCGCGGACGACGACGCGGGCAACCTCGCCTACGGACAGCAGCGTCGGCTGGAAATCGCGCGGGCGATGTGCACGGAGCCGCTGCTCCTCTGCCTGGACGAGCCCGCAGCGGGCCTGAACCCGCGCGAGTCGGCGGAGCTGGAGGAACTCCTGCTCTTCGTCCGGGAACGGCACGACGTCGGCATCCTGCTGATCGAACACGACATGAGCGTGGTCATGAAGATATCCGATCGCATCGTGGTCCTCGATCACGGGCGGAAGATCGCCGACGGAACGCCGGCGGCGGTCCGCGGCGCCCCGGCCGTGATCCGCGCTTATCTCGGCGAGGCGGACGGCGCCGACACCGACACTCATACCCGCGCGGACACCCGCCGGGACGCGGGCATGGGCGCGTGATGCTCGAGGCGACCGGTGTCGAGACCTTCTACGGCAACATCCAGGCGTTGCGCGGGGTCGACGTCTCGATCCGGCGGGGAGAGATCGTGGCGCTCATCGGGGCCAACGGCGCCGGGAAGTCGACGTTGTTGATGACGATCTGCGGCAATCCGCGCGCGGCCTCCGGGCGCATCGTCTTCGAGAGCCGGGACATCGCATCCCTGCCGACCCACGAGATCGCGCGGCTCGGGATCGCGCAGGTGCCCGAGGGGCGTCGGATCTTTCCTCGCATGACGGTGCTGGAGAACCTCCAGATGGGTGCGACGGTCGCCGAAGAGGCCTGCTACGAGGAGGACGTCGAGCGCGTCTTCGAGCTCTTTCCCGTCCTTCGCGAGCGCCAGCGCCAGCGCGGCGGCACGTTGTCCGGCGGCGAACAGCAGATGCTCGCCATCGCCCGCGCCCTGATGAGCCGGCCCAGACTCCTGTTGCTGGACGAACCCTCTCTCGGCCTCGCGCCGCGTCTCGTGGCCCGGATCTTCGAGACCATCGGGGAGATCAACGAACGCCAGGACGTGACGATCTTCCTCGTCGAGCAGAACGCCCATCACGCCTTGCGTCTGGCGCACCGGGCCTACGTGATGGCGAACGGCGCCATCCTGTTGACGGGGACGGGACGGGAGCTGCTCGACAACGACGAGGTCCGCGCGGCCTACCTGGAGGGCGGGGCCGGGAAGACGGATGTCGAACGGGGAGGGGACGTGTGATGGAGGGGCCGCCCGACGCGAACCTCGGTGTCTTCCTCGTCGTGACCGTCGCGGTCATGGGCTTCGCCGCGTACATGACGGGGCAGGCCTGCGCGAACACCTGGCGTCCCGTCGGACACGTGGTCTTTTACTGCTTGCTGCTGGGTTTGGCGGACCGGTTCCTGGTCTTCGCCCTGTTCGAGGGCGAGTTGCTGTCGGTCGGCGGCTACCTCGTCGATACCGCGGTGCTGGTTGCCGTCGCGCTGCTCGCCTTCCGGCTGAATCGGACCGCGCGCCTGACGACGCAGTATCCGTGGCTTTACGAGCGTGTGGGGCTTCTGTCGTGGCGCGACCGGCCCCGGCACGGCGACGGCCCGTGACAACGACATGGACCCGTTCGACAAGACGGCGAGGATCCCGGGCGCGGGCGGCAACGGCGTGACGAACGCGGAAGCTCCCGGTTCGACAGGGCGCGTCGCGGCGTGCTACATTGCGAGCGTCACGAGCGTCGATACCCACCGGAAAAGTAAGGCGCCCCGGAGATCGAGGAGCACGTCATGTCCGCAGCCGAGGAATTGACCGATTACGCCATGCCGCCCGACGAGATCGCCGGGCCGAGCGTCTGGTACGGCCCCGAAATGGCCGCACGGGAAGACACGTGGCTTCGTCCCTTCGACGAGAAGGAGCTCGCCGAGCTCGACGCCGCCATGCGGGACGTGAAATCCCGAGGTCTCGACATTCTGGACATCGACAGAAACGCTTTCCCGTTACCCACGCTTTCGCCGGTCTTCGACGAGATCCGTCGCGAGCTGCTGCGCGGCCGCGGTTTCGTCCTGATGCGCGGAATCCCGGTGGAGCGCTATTCCATCGAGGAATCGGCGATCGTCTATTTCGGCATCGGCTCGCACTTCGGTCTCTCCCTGCCGCAGAACGCCAGGGGGCACGTGCTGGGACACATCAGGGACGTCGGCCGCCATGAGTTCGATACCAAATCGCGCATCTACCAGACCAACGCGCGTCAGACCTTCCATTCGGATACCGCAGACATCATCGGCCTTATGTGCCTGCATCCGGCCAGGAAAGGCGGGGAGTCGGCAGTCGTCTCGTCCGACACTCTCTACAACGAGGTGCGCCGCCGCCGTCCGGACCTGCTGCCGCTGCTCTTTCAGCCCTACGCCACGGACTGGCGTAACGAGGCGCCGGACGGAGGCGAGGGCCATTACTCCGTGCCGGTCCTCAGTTGGCACGCGGGACGGCTCTACTGCCGGTACGCGCGGCGCTACATCGATTCGGCCCAGCGTTTCGATGACGTGCCGCCGCTGACGGAGCGGGAGGTCGAGGCACTCGATTTCTTCGACTCGGTGGCGGACGATCCCGCCATCCACCTGAAGATGGAGTTCAAGGCGGGGGACATTCAACTGATCCACAACCACCAGACCCTGCACGACCGCACCGAGTTCGAGGACTGGCCGGAACCCGAGCGCAAGCGCCACCTGTTGCGGCTGTGGCTCAACTGCGTGGACGGCTTGCCGTTACCGGAATCCTTGCGGCCCCGCTATCGCGAGCTCGAAATCGGGAGCCCGTTGCGCGGCGGCCTCCGCGTCCCCGGCCAAGTCCTTGTCGCGCCCCTCGAGGCGGAGTAGCTCCCGGCCGCGGCAGACGGCCGAAACGGTCGGACAGCGGTCTCCGGGGCGACGCCGACGCGGAGGACGGGGAAGGGGGATATCCGTTACTCCAGCCCCACCCAGACGCTCTTCTGCTGGAGATACTCGCGGATCATGGCGGAGCCCGACTCGCGCCCGAGACCGGATTTCTTGTAGCCGCCGAAGGGCATCATCGGGGACTGCTGGCGATAGGTATTGATCCACACCGTTCCGGCCTGCACGCCACGGGCGACCCTGTGCGCGCGGCCCAGGTTCTCGGTCCAGATACCGGCGGCGAGACCGAAGTCGATGTCGTTGGCGATACTCACGGCCTCGTCGTCGTCCTTGAAGCGGATGACCGAGAGGACGGGACCGAATATCTCCTCCCGCGCCACGCGCATCCCGTTGTCGACGCCGTCGAACACGGTGGCCTCGATGAAGCGGCCGTCGCCGCATTCCGGCCCGGCGCCCCGGTTGCCCCCGCACACGAGCTCCGCGCCCTCCGCCTTGGCCACATCGACGTATTCCATGATCTTGTCGAACTGCGAGGCGGTGGCCACGGGACCGAGTTGCGTGTCTTCACGGGTCGGGTCGCCCATCTTCCGGGAGGCGGCGACGGCGGCGATGGCGGTCACGACCTCCCTGTGGATATCCTCCTGGATCAGGAGGCGCGAGCCGGCGATGCAGGTCTGGCCGGTCGAGGCGAAAATGCCGGCGACGACTCCGGGGACGGCTTTTTCCAGGTCCGCGTCGGCGAACAGGATATTGGGGGACTTGCCGCCGAGCTCCAGCGTCACGCGCTTGAGATGCCTGGCGCCGGCCTCGTAGACCCGTGCGCCGGCCTCGGTGCTCCCGGTAAAGGCGATCTTGGCGGTCAGCGGGTGCTCGACCAGCGCCATGCCCGCTTCGCCGCCGCCGCCGGTGACGACGTTGACGACACCTGCCGGAAACCCGGCCTCCTCCACGAGACGCATGAAGACGAGGGTCGATGTCGAGGTGTTGCTGGAGGGCTTGACGACCATGGTGTTGCCCGCCGAGAGCGCCGGGGCGAGCTTCCATGACAGCAACCTGAGCGGGGAGTTCCACGGCGTGACGGCGACGCAGACGCCGACCGGCTCGAAGCGCGTGTAGTTGAGGAACCTGTCCTCGTCGACGGGAACGGTGTCGCCCTGGACCTTGTCAGCGAGACCCCCGTAGTAACGATACCAGCCGGCCATGGTGCGCATCTGGTTACGAGTCTCGCCGATGACCTTGCCGTTATCGCGCGTTTCGGCCTGGGCGAGTTCCTCGGCGTTCTCCAGGACCAGATCGCCCAGCCGGCCCAGGAGCCCGCCGCGGTCGGACGCCTTCATCTTCGGCCACTCGCCGGTCGTGAAGGCGCGGTGCGCCGCCCGCACGGCCCGGTCGGCGTCCGTGGCGTCGGCCTTGGCGACCCTGGCCCAGGGCGCGGCGGTGTAAGGGTTGTCCGTGTCGAACCAGGCGCCGGCGGCGGCCTCGCGGCGCTCGCCGTCGATATACATGCCGAAGTGTTCCATGAGGTCGCGTCTCTCCGTCGTGGATGTTCTCGTGAATTCGGGTGCGGATCGACCGTGTAGCGGAGTATGTCGGCTTCATCCCATCGAGCGCATGTTCGACAGAATCAAGGACTGGCGGCGTATCGCCACACGATACGACCGATGCGCCCACACCTTCTTCAGCGCCATCTGCATCGCCGCTACCGTCATCTTCCGGTTATGAGTCCCGAGCCCGGATTTCCGACCGGACCCGACGTCCGGTCAACCCGTGATTCCATTTCTTGAAAATTCGCCAGGGCAACTGCATGGATGGGAATATATCGAAAAGGGTTGGGGGCCGTTCATGGCCGGGGGAGGGGCCTGCTCCGCGGTCGCCGATAGTCTCCTCCTTCCCGCGTTCCTCACGATGGGCCGCCGTTCCCGACCGCGCCGCGGGCGGCCGGGCCGCTCTACGCGGCCGCCCGCGGCGCGGCCTACGGAAGCAGCTTGAGCAAGGCGAAGGTCAAGCCGGCGTTGGCGAGCACGATGCCGACGGCAATCCCGACGAACCGGACGGTCACGCGGGTTTCGAGGGCGGCAAGGTCGGCTTTCGTCGCCATCTTGTCCTCGATGTGTTCGATCTTGTCTTCAAGGTGGGCGATGTCGGTCTTGGCGGCGACGCCTCCGGTGATGGCGTCGCGAACCGTCGCCACGACGCTTTCGGCCTGGCGTTCGTCGAACCCGGCTTCCCGGAGCGCCTTGGCGGCGGCGCAGGTGTCGAAGGCGGTAGCGGTCATGCGGCGGTTCCCCCGGTCGGGCGCGGCCTACGGAAGCAGCTTGAGCAAGGCGAAGGTCAAGCCGGCGTTGGCGAGAACGATGCCGACGGCAATCCCGACGAACCGGACGGTCATGCGGGTTTCGAGGGCGGCAATCTCGATCCTGAGGTCAGCTTTGGTCGCCAGTTCGTTCCGGTCGGCGGCAGTGGCGTCGCGCATGACGGCGACGGCGGCTTCGGCCTGGCGTTCGTCGAACCCGGCTTCCCGAAGGGTCTTGGCGGCGGCGCAGGTGTCGAAGGCGGTAGCGGTCATGCGGCGGTTCCCCGGTCGGGCGCGGCCTACGGAAGCAGCTTGATGAGCGCGACGACGGCGGCGACGATGGCTCCGGCCTGCATCCACGAGGCGCGGTACATCCGCGCTTCGAGAGCGGCAATCTCGATCCTGAGGTCAGCTTTGGTCGCCAGTTCGTTCCGGTCGGCGGCAGTGGCGTCGCGCATGACGGCGACGGCGGCTTCGGCCTGGCGTTCGTCGAACCCGGCTTCCCGAAGGGTCTTGGCGGCGGCGTAGGTGTCGAAGGCAGTGGCGGTCATGCGGCGGTTCCCCGGTCGGGCGCGGCCTACGGAAGCAGCTTGAGGGCGGCGCCGATCAAGCCGCCGGCGGAAGCAGCTTGAGCAAGGCGAAGGTCAAGCCGGCGTTGGCGAACACGATCCCGATAGCGACCTTGAGCATGTCGGCCTTGAGATCGGCGAGATCGGCCTTGTCGGCCTTGGTGGCCATCTTGTCTTCAAGGCGGGCGATGTCGGTCTTGGTGGCGACGCCTTCGGCCTGGCGTTCGTCGAACCCGGCTTCCCGGAGCGCCTTGGCGGCGGCGCAGGTGTCGAAGGCGGTGGCGGTCATGCGGCGGTTCCCCGGTCGGGCGCGGCCTACGGAAGCAGCTTGAGCAAGCCGACGATGAGCACGGCCTGTCCGGCGGCGACGGCGAAGACGAAGCGGACCAGCCGGGTTTCGAGGTTGGCGAGATCGGCCTTCGTCGCCAGCGTGTCCCGCTCGGCGGCAGTGGCGTCGCGCATGACGGCGACGGCGGCTTCGGCCTGGCGTTCGTCGAACCCGGCTTCCCGAAGAGTCTTGGCGGCGGCGTAAGTGTCGAAGGCGGTGGCGGGCATGAAGCGATCATGGGCCATCACGGGTCCTTGCGCAAGTTCCGCACGGTCCCGCAACATCCCGTCCATGCCCGTTTCAGATTGTTGGCGAAATTGGGGGTGTAATCCGATGTCCAGAAGAAATATCGCATTTTTCTGTGGATTTCAGGACATTTAGCGGCGGATTCCCAATCCGCAGGCCGGAGGTTCGAATCCCTCCGGGGTCGCCAAGCCTCTCCTTCCAGAAACCCTGGAGAAACAGCGACTTTCACGGAACGAGGCCAAAGAAATTGGCTCGATTGGCGAATCGCAGGCATGTCCCGGCCGTGGCGGTCGGACATGGCAGCCTCTCCTATATCCGGGGAACCTGAACCACATGCCGCTCGAATACTGAATGCCGCTTACAGGTCCTGAGCCTGGCGACACACGACCGCACCGGGCACTCGACGGACATACCCCTGCCGAGTACCTTCACTCGCTCACAGCCAATGAGACCCCATCGTCTCATATATCCTGAACCAGGACGAATTTTGACCTTGCGGCGTCGTTCGTGGTAGGGTAGGGTTGCGAACTTCACGGGGCCTCTTATCTTCACGGGGCCTCTTATTAAGAAACAGAGAGGTTCCGAATGTCTATCAACGGTACGAGTGGATTCGTCTTGTCGGCGGCGGCGTGCGCGATCGTGCTGTCCGGCTGCGGCGGCGGCGGCGGCGGCTCGTCGCCGGCGAAAGAGATCGCGGATTTGGCCGAAGGCGGCCGTCTACAGATCATGAAAGCCGCCGGGAACGACCCCGCGCCGAGCGGCAGCGTGATGCAATCCTCGAATGCGACGGACGGCGTGACGAAGGACAGCATCGGCGTCATGGCAAAGCACGAGAACGGGCAGGTGACGTTCGCCGTAGACTACGACGACGGCTCCGGGGGAGACCCCGAGATAACGATGGGCACGGCGGACGACCTGCGCGCGAGGTTCTCCGGCGACGTCATTTGCGAACAGTGCGACGCCAAGCCGTTCAGCGGCAACGCCAGGTGGAACGGCGCCGAACTGCGAAAGTCGTACGGGGACGGAACGTTGTGGGTCGATGTCTACACGGATATCGAGAAACCGACGACGGAGACGGTGACGACCGGCGGCGACGCTCCTCAAACCGGCGATGGCACCCGGGATGTTCCTACCGGGACGCGGATATCGTTTACGCAATTCATCGGAGGCCGCGTCGACATCGATAGGCCAGGTGGGTTTAGCACTCTTGGGACACTGGATGGCGCTATGGGTACGTTCACGTGCCCGTCGAGTTGTGTTGTCAGTAACCACATCGTGGCAGGGGGGAGTTGGACCTTCACCCCCACCCGGCCGCCGGGAGCCCTTGACGTTCTAAGCAACGCGGCCGGCGTCGTCCTTACAGGGAACTTCGATGAGACTCGAACTGACGGCACCTTCAACGGCGCGGCGGGATACTTCAAATGCCTGTCCCGGTTGACGGGAAGTTGCGGTCGTGGCGTATCGAACGGCCGCACTACGCTCAGTGGCGAGTGGGTATTCATTCCCACCACCCCCACGCCAGCAGGTACGACGACGACACGCACCGTACAGGATGCCGACTATCTGGCCGGCGGAGTCTGGTTGTACGTTCCGGAGAGCGGCGACGCTTATCAGTTCGGCGCCTTCGTAGACGGCGGCCAGCCCTTTCTCCAGAGCCGTATCGAGGGCCTGACGGGCACCGCGAAGTATGCAGGAGACGCGACCGGTATCTACGTGGAAAAGGAATCCTCCACCGCCGCCGCCGAGATCGGATATTTCGACGCGGAGGTGACGTTGACGGCCGACTTCGGCACGAATGCCGAGCTGGGAACGATCCGTGGAGTCATCGATAACTTCGTCGAGGAGTCGACCGACGAGGCCATTGTCGGGGATCCGGAGGTGACGCTGCGGCAGGCTGACATCGGGTCCGCGGACAGCGGTTTCTTCAAGGGCAAGACGACGGCAACCCTCTCCGGCAGAGAGTTCACCGGCAAATGGGGTGGCCAGTTCTACGGCAACGGCGCCACCGCCACCGCCCACCCCGGTTCCGTCGCCGGCACGTTCGGCGGCGCGGCGCCGGAGAACGCCGACGACGGTTACGAAGCCTCGTTCGTAGGGGCGTACGGGGCCTACAAACAGTAACGCCGCAGGCCGTCCCGAAACGGAAAGAAGGCATCGCGAGATGCCTTCTTTTTCGTTCGCGCCCCGGCTGTTCGGCGCGCTCGCCGCCGTCCTGTTCCTTCTCCCGGTCCTCGCGACCGTCGCGGCTTCCGACCGTTCCCACCTGTCCTCCGACCCCCGGGTCAACGACGCCCGGACACTCATCGAAAGCGGCCGCTTCGCCGAGGCGCTGGACGTCCTGCGCCCGCTGGCGCCGGACCATCCGGACCGGACGGACGTCCTCTTCCTCCTCGGTCTGGCCGCCGTCGAGGCCTCCCGGCGGGCCGACACCGGGGAAGCGGAACGAACCGTCCTGCTCGACGAGGCCATCGCCGCGCTCCGCGCCATCCTGATCGATCGGCCGGGTCTCGTGCGCGTGCGCCTGGAGCTGGCGCGGGCGTTCTTCCTCAAGCGCGAGGACGACCTCTCGCGCGAGCATTTCGAGCGCGTGCTGGCCGGCGGGCCGTCGCCGGCGATGGTCGCCAACATCCGCCGTTATCTGGCGGAAATGCGGGAGCGCCGGCGTTGGAGCGCCTGGTTCGGCGCGGCGCTGGCGCCGGACAGCAATCTCAACACGGCCTCGGACTCGGACGTCATCTACATCCGCGGTCTGCCGTTCCGCCGCGGGGCGGACGCGGGCCCCCGCTCGGGGGTGGGCGCCATCCTCTGGACGGGCGGCGAATACCAGCACCCCCTCGGCCAGCGCCTGCGCCTGCGCGCGGGCGCCGACCTCGCTCGCCGGGAGTATGCCGGAAGCGGCTTCGATCGGACCTTTCTGTCCGGGCACGTCGGGCCGCGCTGGCTGGCGGACGCGAAGACCGAGGCGAGCCTGCTCGCCAGCGCCCGGCGCAGCTGGAGAGCCGGGGCGCCGGAGAGCCATGACCTCGGCGCCCGTCTGGAGGGCGAGCGCCGCTTCTCCCGACGCGTGACGGCGAGCGCGCGAACCTCCCTGCACTGGCGCGAATACCGGAGCGACCGACGCCTCGACGGGCCGGTTTTCGATCTCTCCCTGGGCGCCGCATGGCTCGCGACGCCGACCGTGCGGTTCGATGCGACGCTCGGCTATGCGCGTGAACGCCCGGGGCGAACGGTCTGGCGCAATACCAGCCGATGGGCGCGGGCCGGTTTCTCCATGGCGCTGCCGCTGGGCTTCACCGTCGGCGTCGGCGGTGAATTGCGCCGGACAGGGTACGAGGGCCGGTCGCCGTACACGCTCGGCGGCGCGTCCCGCGAGGACCGGGTCCGGGTGCTGCGGATCTCGACGTTCAATCGGGTCTTCACCCTGTACGGATACAGTCCGCGGCTCGTGCTGGCGAACGAGGCGCGCGACTCCAACGCGCAACTGCACGACTACAAGCGCAACCGCGCCGAATTGCGATTCGTGCGGCAGTTCTAGGCTCAGGACTCATAACCGGACCTGCTCATCCGCAAGACTCGTCCAGCGACGGGAGTGCCGATCATGGACTTCATCGCCGTCGGGTCCATCCATACTCCCCCCCTGAAAGGGGAAGAAGTGGCGCACCGGACATTGCCGTCTTGACGATTCCGGTGTCGCGCGGGTGGAATCGCCGTGGGGTCTCGCTCCCGGTCCCCGATGCGGCGACCCGGCGGGAGGCCGGAAGGAGGGACGGATGGGCGGCGGCTACCGCGGTTTCATGAAGGCGACGATGCCGGCCCTGGCCACCGGCATCGCGTTGGGCGGGTGTTTCGATCCCGGAACCGATTGCTGGGACCGGGAGCGATACCAGGCCGCGGCGCGAAACCCGGGCGGTCCGATCCACGAGATACGGGCCGGGACGCACCCTGGAGAGGTCGTGGTCGAAAACCCGGACAACTGGTGGACGGGCGTCCGGTTCACGGGCGAGTCGTGCCGGATGGAGGTCGAGCACCGACCGGAAGGGACGTACGTCCGCGCGTCTTTCCTGGACGCGGCGGTGAGGCTGCGCGTGCGCATGGGCCCGGAGGACAGCCCGTTCTTTTCCGGAGAGACCGCGGACGGGAAGGCCGTCGTCCTGCAACACCATCTGGGCCGCCCCGTGTCGCTGACGCTGACCCACTACCGGGCGGACGGGACGCTGAGCTACGGGGCCTGCGGCGAACCGGGAGAACCCTTTCTGGAGTGTCACGGCGGACGCGAGTAGGGATTGCCGGGCTTCTCGACCGGAGGTCGCCACGGCTTCGGCGAGACCGGACGCGGATTGACTCGCGCGGCGCGCCGTCGTCTGATTTTACGGGAACGCGCCGCCAACCGCGGACAGCCGCCACGATCGTCCGCGTCTCGCCGATATCCGCCGCCCGTCCAACGACAGGGAAGCCCGCATGACATCGACCCCGTCCCGAATCGTTTCCCTGCTTCCCAGTGCTACGGAAATCGTGTCCGCAGTGGGCCATCGGGACGCGCTGGTCGGCCGCTCCCACGAGTGCGACTTTCCGGCCGGCGTCGAGGCCCTGCCGGTCTGTACCCGGCCGCGTGTGAAACTGGACGGGAGTAGCTTCGAAATCGACCGTGAAGTCAAGGCGATCGTCGAACAAGCTCTATCCGTATATGAAATCCTGGAAGATACCTTGAAGCACCTGTCGCCCGAGATCGTCGTGACCCAGGACAGATGCGAGGTGTGCGCCGTCTCGCTGTCCGACGTCGAGGCCGCGGTCCGCGAACGGATCGGCGGCGACGTCGATATCGTTTCGCTCACGGCGGAGTCCACGGAAGCCGTGTACGAAGACATCCGACGGGTCGCCGCGGCACTCGATGCCGTCGAGGACGGCGCCGTCGTCGTCGAGCGGATGCGAAGCCGCTTCGCCGAAATCTCGGAGCGCGCGGCGGAGTTCGACGACCGTCCGCGAGTCGCCTGTATCGAATGGGCGGATCCCCTGATGGCGGCCGGCAATTGGATTCCGGAATTCGTCTCCGCGGCGGGCGGCGAGGACCCGTTCGGGGAGGCCGGCGAGCATTCGCGGTGGCTGGACTGGGAGACGCTCGCGGACGCCGACCCCGACGCGATCGTCCTGATGCCCTGCGGCTACGACCTCGGACGGACGCGCGAGGAAGCGGACCTGCTCTCCGGGGACCCCCGTTGGCGGGGCCTGCGGGCGGCGAGGGAGGGGTGGGCCTTCGCCGTCGACGGCAACGCCTGGTTCAATCGTCCCGGTCCGCGCCTGCTGGACTCGCTGGAGATGATGGCCGAGATGCTGCATCCGGAGCGCTTCTCGTTCGGTCACGAGGGGCGCGGATGGATACGTCTTCCGGCGGCGGACGCGGCCTGAGCGAGCCGCGCCCGTCCTCGACCCCGCCGCGCGCGGGCGGCAAGCGGGGAGGCCGGCGGGGCGGCCCGTGGGGCGTCTTGTGGATGCTGGGCGCGATCTGTTCGTTCGCGACGCTGGCGCTGGCGGGACGCGCGCTCGCCGGGGAGCTCGACGCTTTCCAGATCATGCTCTACCGGAGCGTTATTTCCCTGCTCATCGTCGTCGGCCTGCTGGCGCTCGGCGGATTCGGGGAAACGGGCTTCGGTCAGTTGCGAACCTCGGTCCCCGCCTTTCATCTCGGCCGTAACCTCGTCCATTACGTCGGCCAGTACAGCTGGTTCTACGCGCTTCCATTGATCCCGCTGGCGCAGATAACGGCACTCGAGTTCAGCGCCCCGGTCTGGACGGTCCTGCTCGCTGCCGCGGTCCTCGGCGAGCGGTTGACCGCCCGGCGAGGTCTCGCCGTCCTCCTCGGCTTCGGCGGGATTCTGGCCATCCTCCGTCCCGGCGCGGTTCCGGTCGAGCCGGCGGCCCTTGTCGTGCTCGGGGCGGCGTTCTGCTACGCCGTCGTCTTCGTCGTCACCAAGCGCATGACGGCGACCGAAACGCCGCTCGCCATCCTGTTCTACATGTTCCTGATCCAGTCCGCGGTCGGCCTCGGTCCGGCGCTTCCGGGGTTCGTCGTACCCCCGACGGAGGACTGGCCCTGGGTGTTCGCGGTGGGCGTCACCGGCCTCTCTGCCCACTACTGCCTGACGCGCGCCTTCATGGCCGCCGAGGCGAGCGTCGTGGTGCCGGTCGATTTCCTGCGCCTGCCGTTGCTCGGCGTCGTCGGCTGGCTGCTCTACGGCGAGGGCGTGGACGGGTGGCTGATCGTGGGCGCAGGGCTGATCCTCTCCAGCGTCTGGATCAACGTCCGCGCGGGCGCGTGACGGGATTCGACCGGAATGGCCGGGGTTCAGAGCACGGTCGCCGCGACTCCCACCACCGCCAGCAGCCACAGCGCGACGCGGCGATAGAGCGCTCCGGAGGTGCCGCGGAAGATCCGCGAGCCGATCCACAGGGATGTCATGTAGGTGGGCAGATAGACCAGCATCTTGAGCAGGTCGGCGGCGGCCACGCCGCCCCCGGCGGCGAGGAAGGCGAGGCCGGCGGCGGTCAGTGCGCCGATGATGACGATCAGGTTCGCCCGGATCGTCGCCACGGGTTCGGGCGACGAGATGAGGTAGAGTGTGGCGATGGCGCCGCCGACCCCGCCGAGGCCCGTCACCAGGCCGCAGGCCGCGCCGACGGCGCAGCCGATTGCCGTCGTCCGCGGGCCGCGCCAGCTCCAGCCGCGCAGCATGGCGATGGCGCACGCGAGCACGAAGACGCCGATCCCCCGGCGCACGAGATCGGGGTCGATCGTCAGCAGCAGCCAGGTGCCGAACGGCATCGAGACCAGGGCGGCGAGGACGAGGGGGACGAAGAGGCGACGACTCGCCAGTGGCAGCGCGCCCGGCATCAGCTGGACGGTGCCGACCGCCCCGCACGCCAGGACCACGGCGATGGCCGAGGTCGGCCCGTAGATCAGGCCGAGGAGGGGAATGGCGAAGATGGCGCCGCCGAACCCCGTGTACCCGCGGAGCACGCCGGCGCCCAACCCCACCGCCAGCGTCGCCGCCGTGGAGGCGGAAAGGAGGTCGGCGAGGATGTTCATGCGTTTCCCTAACATATGGTCCGGCGCCGGGGAATCGTGCTAGATACCGCCTTGCCCGCGCAGCGGGACGCTCGCGGAATCCGGACACGATCGGGGAGGATCGACCCATGGACATCGCCTCGCACCTCGAGAAGGTGAAGCGGTTCGAGCGCTACAGGGCCAAGCTCGACCCGGAGAAGGAGTTCGAGATGTGGTACTGGATGTCGCTCAGTGGCGGCACCAGCGTCGTCAATGCCGCCCTGCACGCGGCCGGATTGACCGACGACGGCGACTACTTCTGCACCCAGTCGGTCGACGTCTACATGCGCGACGGCAAGCGCGACGACCCGGGGTCCTGGAAGCCCGGGTTCATGTGGGACGCGGACCTCATCCATATCCACATGCCCGAGATATCCAAGCCGCTGACGCCCAAGATCGAGAAGGCCTACGCGGCGATGCAGGTGCTCGAGGACGTGCGCGACCCCTGCGTGCGCGGCGGCAGGAAGATCACGAAGAAGATCGTCCGCGACGTCGATGCCGCGTTCACGACCGCCGTGACCCTGTGTCGCGAAGTGGTCGAGGAAGCGGGCGCCGGAGAGGAGAAGGCGCCGGCGAAGCCGCGCCGCACGGCGACCCGAGCCGGAGGAGGGAGGAAACGCCGATGACCCCCGAGTTCCACCGCGACAAGGCCAAAAGGATCGCGCGCGCCATGCGCCATTTCACGGCGCGGGACTACGAGGCCGTGATCGAAGGCTGCATGTTGGCCGGCACTCACTGGTTCAACGCCGCCCTGCACAAGTTCGGCCTGTTCCCGGACGACCATGACGTGTTGCACGCCGAATATCTGCACAACGCCGACCGCACCCGGATAAACATCGTCGCGCCGCAGATGCTGACGGCGATCGACGAGATCGAGGCCTCGAGGGCGCTCTACGTGCGCGGCAATGTCGGGAACGGCGGGCGCGCCGCGCGCCGGTCCTTGAAGAACCTCGGGATCATCGAGGAAACCGCCCGCAAGGCGCGCCCGATCGTCAAGGGGAGGGGCGTCTCGCCGAACCTGCGATAGCGGCGTCGAACTCCTCCGAACCGGACGCCGCGCGGGGCGGGGTTCCTGCGCGGAGGAAAGCCGAACCAGGACGAGCCATTGGTGGCGACGGAGATTGCGGTTATCGTTGGCCGGGGAAGGGAGAAACCGCCATGTCCGATGTCGCGTTCGACACGCTCGACACCGCCCATGTCGAGGACAAGTCGGGGGCCATGGCCGACAAGGCCGATCTCTACCGCGCCTTGTGGATACGGACCGGAGCTATCGTCGCCCCCTCCGGGGTCGTCATCGCCGCTGTCGCGCCGTAGAAGACTTCGCCATGGTAGAGACGACGTCCGGTTCCCGCGGGGAAGGGACGCCATGATCGTCGCCGTCGCGCCGCGCGCGGGCGCCGACTCCGTCGGCGCCCGGAATGCGTCCGCGGTCGTGACATGAGGCGCGGTGTACGCGCGTTCTCGGTCGCGCTGGCGGTCGTGGCGGTACTGGGCGCCGGCGCCGTGTTCGGCCGGGAATGGTGGCTGACCGGGCGGTTCATCGAGAAGACCGATAACGCCTTCGTCCACACCGATATCACGGCGGTCAGCCCGAAGGTCGGCGGGTACGTCGCGCAAGTCCTCGTCGACGACAACGCCGTAGTCGCCACGGGCGACGTGCTCGTGCGCATCGAGGACTCCTCTTTCCGGGCGGAGGTGGCGCGGGCGCGGGCGGCGCTCGCGGAGAAACAGGCGGCTCTCGCCAACCTCGACCAGCGGCAGGCGCTCCAGGCGGCTCTCGTCGCCGAGGCCGAGGCCGCGGTCCGCGCGGCGGAGGCCAACGCCGACCGCAGCCGGAAGGAGCTCGAACGCGCGGACGCGCTCGCTGACCGGGGGTGGGCCAGCCGGCGGCATCACGACGACGCGGTGGCGGACGAACGCGGCGCCGAGGCCGAGGTGGCGCGGGCGGGGGCGCGCCTCATGGCGGAGAAACGGCGGCGCGCAGTCATCGATTCCGAGAGGGCCGAGGCCGAGGCCGAGGTCGCGCGCACGCGCGCGGAGCTGACACTGGCCGAGATCGACCTTCGCCACACGACCGTCAATGCGCCGGCGTCCGGCGTCGTCGGCAACTTGCGGGTGGAGCGGGGGGAATACGTCCGGACCGGCATGAGGCTCGCCGCGGTCGTTCCCCTGCGGGAGGTCTGGGTGGTGGCCAACTACAAGGAGACGCAGCTTACCCAGATGGCGTCCGGCCAGCCGGCGACCGTGGAGGTCGACGCCTTTCCGGGTACGGTCGTGCGGGGCCGCATCGACAGCGTGGCGCCGGCCAGCGGGGCCCAGTTCAGCCTGCTGCCACCCGACAACGCGACGGGTAACTACACCAAGGTCGTGCAGCGCATCCCGGTGAAGATCGTCCTGGAGCCGGGGCACGCCCTGGAAGGTCGGTTGCGGCCGGGGATGTCGGTGGTCGCGCGGGTGGACACGCGGACCGAAGCGCGGCGCGGACGCCCGGTCCGGGGCTTCCCGGGCGGCTCGACGGCCGATACGGCGACGCGGGAGAGCGGCAGTTGACGCCGCCTGCGGCGGCGGAGGACGCATCCGGGGGATCGACGGAAACACAATCTTCGGAATCGCCGGAGCGGGCGGCGAGAGCGGAGCGGGGGACCGTGACGCCTCGCCAATGGGTCGCCGTCTACGGCGCCATCGCCGGCTCGTTCGTCGCCGTCCTCAACATCCAGATCACCAACGCCTCGCTGGGCGAGATCCAGGGCGCCCTGGCGGCGACCCTGACCGAGGCCTCGTGGATCACCACCTCCTACGTCGCCTCATCGCTGGTGGTCATGCCGCTCACCGGCTGGTTCGTACGCGTCTTCTCGTTGCGGGCCTACACGATCTGGAACATGACGCTGTTCATGGTCTCGGTCGTGGGCTGCGCGCTGGCCTGGGATCTGACGGCGATGATCGCCATGCGCTTCGTGAGCGGCTTCTTCGGCGGCGCGCTCATTCCGATGTCCATGTATATCCTGCTGATCACCCTGCCACCGGCGAAGCGGCCGACGGCCTTCGTGTTCTGGGGGGTCGCCATCGCGCTCGCCCCGACGATGGGACCTGTGCTCGGCGGCTGGCTGACGGAGGAATTCTCGTGGACCCTGGTGTTCTACGTGCAGTTGGTCCCGTCGGCGTGCGTCCTGGCGGCGCTGTGGGCCTGCCTCGACCCGTCCCCCCGCCAGCTCGGGCTGCTGCGGCAGGTCAACTGGCCGAGTATCGCGTTCATGGCCGTGGGCCTGTTGCTGCTGGTCGTCGTACTGGAGGAAGGCAACCGCGGCGACTGGTTCGAATCGGCGCTCATCGCGCGTCTGGCGGTGATATCGGCCGTGCTGCTGGCCGTCTTCGTGATCGTCCAGCTCCGCCACCGGGACCCCTACATCAACCTTCGCCTCTATGCCCGGCGCGATTTCTTCCTGTGCTGCGTCGTCGCGGCCGCGTTCGGGGTGGGGGTGTTCGGGGCGCAGTTCACGGTCTCGCTATACCTGATCCAGGTGCCCCGCTACAGCGCCGGACAGGTCGGCACCGTCCTGATGTGGGTCGGGTTCCCGCAGTTCGTCTCGGGACTCCTGGCGTTGTGGCTGATCCCGCGGGTCGACAACCGCGTGTTGATGGGGTTCGGCTGCGCCCTCTTCGCCGCCAGCTGCTTCCTCAACGTCAACATGAGCTATGGCACCGGATACCGGGACCTGATGGCGATCAACGCGATCCGCGGTTTCGGCCAGCCCTTCATCATGATCGTGGCGGCGGGAGTCGCCATGACGGCCATGGAGACCGCCAACCAGGGATCGGCGTCGGCGTTGATCAACTGGACCCGCGACTTCGCCGGCGCTATCACCATCGCGACCCTGAAGACGGGAATCGTGCGGCGCTCCGAGTTCCACGCCGACCATGTCAGCCAGCACGTATCGGCCGCGGACCCGGAGACGACGACGCGCCTGGATCTGCTCACGCAACGTTTTCTCGATTATACGGGCGACCCCGGGCTGGCGCGGGATCAAGCCGTGGCGGCCCTCGACTCGCTCGTGGAGCGGGAGTCGCTGATCATGGCCTACAACGACATGTTCTACGGTATAGGAGTCGTGTTCGTCATTGCCACGGTCGCCTGTTTCCTGATCCGCCGGCCGCCCAGGATCGGCGCGGCCGCGTAACGAAAGCGGCGCGTGACGCACCTGGACTTCCTGTTGACGGAGCAGTTCGCGCTCGCCGTCGGCGCCGCAGCCCTCGCCGGCGTCGTGCGGGGTTTCTCGGGCTTCGGCGCCGGGCTGGTCATGACGCCGCTGCTGGCGCTCATCTACGGGCCGGTGGACGCCGTGGTCATCATGATGATAACCGTGCTGATCGGCGGCCTCCAGATGATCCCCGGCGTCCTGCCATTCGCCACCAAGCGGGACCTCGCGCCGATCGCCGCCGCCTGCGTTTTCGCGACGCCGGCGGGTACTTGGTTGTTGGTGAGCGCCGACCCGGACGTCATGCGTCGGGCGATCGGCGGGTTCGTCCTGGTCTCCGCCATGATCATGCTGAAAGGCTGGTCGTATACCGGGCGGCGGAACGCCAAAATCGGTTTCGGGGCGGGGCTCGTGTCGGGTTTCGCCAACGGCGCGGGTGGCGTCGGCGGGCCGCCGGTCACCCTCTATCTGATCTCTTCCGACGAGCCGGCGATCGTGAAACGGGCGAACATCGCCGTAGCCTCCACGCTTCAGGCGATCCTGACGGTCATACCCATGGCGGCCGTGGGTGTCGTGTCAGGCGACCTGTTGCTGAGATCGGCGGCGCTGCTGATTCCGTTCGTGGCCGCGATCGTTCTCGGCGGACGGCTGTTCAGCAGGGCGACCGACCGGATATACCGCCTGACGGCCCTGTGGCTGCTGGTGGCCGTCGGCCTCGCCGTCGCCTTCGCGTAGCGTCGATGAGGGCGGGACCCCGTGTCCTTCTGCGGAAGCGCCAACGGAGACCGCGCGGAAGAGGCGGGAAAAGGGGAGGATTTCGGTGCGCTCCCGCAGCGGCCGGGCGTCGGGGGACGCCGGCGATACCGTGGCGGATTCGATCGGGGCTCCGGGGTGCCGAAGGCGATCGTGTGAACTCCCGAGCGTTCAGGCACTCTCTCGGGAAATTATCCCAACTCGTATTCAGGTATTCATGAGAGTGTCGCCGGCCGCGACCCTCGCGTCCCGAGGACCGGATCATCGATCTCGACCCGACACTTCTCGATAGCACGTTCGACACGAGGCTCGTGCTCGCCCTCGGGGTCGTTCTGGCTGGCGGAGTCGTACTGGGGTTTTCCGGATTCGGCACCGGCCTGATCTTTATCGCTCTGCTGTCGTTGATCTACAGCCCGCGCGAGGCCGTCGCGCTACTGATGATCATGGGAACGTTCGGGGCGTCGATGCTGGTCCCGTCGGCCGCCCGCCACGCCGTATGGCGCGAAACCGCGCCGATGGCGGCGGCCGCGGTCCTGGCCGTTCCCCTGGGAAGCTACGTGCTGCTGACGATGGACGAACATGCCATGCGGCGGATCATCGGCGTCGCGGTCCTGATCCTGTCGGTCGCGACGTTTCGCGGAGTCACCTGGACGGGGCCGCGCGGTCTCGTCGCCGACGTCGTGGCCGGCGCCCTTTCCGGCGCGGTCGCCGGCGCGACGGGATTGGGAAGGGTGCTCGTCGCGCTCTATTTTCTCGCCGCGCCGCGGCCTCCGGCGGTCCAGCGGGCCAACATCATCGTCGTCGGCAGCGCGATGGCGCTGTTCAACCTGATCGTCCTGACGTTCACCGGCGTCGTCACGGCCGAGCTCGCCGTCCGGGCCGCCATCCTGTCCTTGCCCTTCGCCGCGACCATCCGGCTGGGGTCGCGGTTCTTCGAGGCGTCGACGGCGGAGCGGTTTCGCCGGATCGTCTCGGGCCTGATCATGGCCATCGCCGTGTTGACGATCCTCGCCTGACATGGAGCTGCTCGCCCCCCTGTCGACGGTGGACTTCGGGCTGGCCGTCTTGCTCGCCGTGGCCGGCGGGTTCATGTACGGGTTCGCGGGATTCGGCGGCGGGCTGATCATGACGCCTCTCCTGGCGATCATCTACTGGCCCACGGAGGGCGTCGTCATCGCCAACACGGTCCCGCTGCTCACGGCCTGGCAGGCGTTGCCCTCGGTGCGGCCGCATATCCGGTGGCGGGAAGTCGGACCGTTGTTGCTCGCCGCGGCCGTCGTGTCGCCCGTCGGCGCCTGGTTCCTGCTCGTCGGCGATCCGGAGGTTATCCGCCGCGTGATGGGGATCGTCGTGCTGTTCGCCACCGTGTCGATGCTGTGCGGCTGGACCTACACCGGCCCGCGGAACCGCCTCACGGGGTTCCTGGCCGGCATCGTCAGCGGCGGCATGAATGGATACGTGGGCCTCGGCGGCCCGTTCGTGAGCCTCTATTTCCTGTCGGCCCGCGCGTCGTCGCAGGAGCAACGGGCCAACATCCTGCTGTCGATGATGTTGATCGGGATCCTGGTCGTCGTGCCCCTGACGATCGGCGGCGCCGTCGGGCTCGACACCGTGGTCCGCTGCGTCGCGTTGACGCTACCTTATGGCGCGGCCCTGTGGGCCGGCGCGCGGACGTTCCGCCGGACGAGAGATACGACCTACCGGCGCGTGGCGCTGGCGCTGTTGATCGCGGTCGGGATCTCCGCGACGTTCTTCTGACCCGTCTTTATCCCCTGTCAACGGGGGCCGTTCATGCCTTTCCCTCATGTCAGGGGCGAGGAGTGTAAACGGACCCGCTATCTCCCGCCGATTTCCAGCAGCAGCTTGCCGCGGGACTCGCGGGCTTCCATGAGCCGGTGGGCTTCGCCCGCCCGGTCGAGCGGCAGGACACGGTCGATGGCCACGGCGAGCCGGCCGTCCGATACCCAGCCGGCGAGGTCCCGCCAGCGGCCAGCGAGCTCGTCCCTCGTGCGGATGTAGTGCGCCATGTGCGGGCGGGTGAAGAAGATCGATCCGGCCTCCGACAGGTCCAGGGGGTCGAGGCTGTCGATCCTGCCCGAGGCGTGGCCGAACAGGACACAGAGGCCGCGCGGACGGAGGCAGCGGATCGAATCGTGGAACGTCGCCTTGCCCACGGAGTCGTAGACCACGTCCACGCCGGCGCCGTCGGTCGCCTCCATCACGGCTTCCCGAAAGTCCGTGTCGCGGTAGAGGATGGCCGGGTCGGCGCCTCTCGACGTCGCGATCCGGGCCTTCTCCGCCGATCCTGCCGTTGCCAGTGCCCGCGCGCCCCTGATTCCGGCGATCTGGAGCAGGAACTGCCCCACGCCGCCGGCGCCGGCGTGAACGAGGCAGGTGTTCCCGGCCGCCAGCGGCCAGGCGGACGTCGCGAGGTAGTGGGCCGTCACGCCCTGGGTGATGAGCGCCGCCGCCACGTCCAGCCCCATGTCGTCGGGAACGGGCATGACCACGGCCTCGGGCGCGGCGGCGTATTCGGCGTAGCTTCCCTGGATGCGGGTAAAGGCCACCCGGTCGCCCACGGCCACGCCGGATACCGCGTCTCCGACGGCGCTCGCGACGCCCGCGCCATCGACCCCGATGCGCGCGGGGAGCGGCGTCGGGTAGGTGGGCGATCGGGCATAGTCGCCGTTCCGGCGATAGATGTCCGTGTAGTTGACTCCCGCGTAGGCCAGTTCGATAACGACCTCGTCCTCCGCGGGCGCCGGCTCCGGCGCGTCCCGGACCTGGAGCATGTCGATTCCGCCGAAGGCGTCGATTTCCACCGCTTTCATGTCTCGGGACCTCCTGCCGCCGATTGTCGGAGAGCCAGTGTCCACCGCCGCGCCGGACGGGAAAAGGCCGGGGACCGGCTCGGCATGTTCGATGTGTATAATGCCTCGCGATCATGACCGCCGCCATCGCCATCCATCTCGCCGCCGCCGTGACGGCGTTGGGAATTGGTTCCTCCGTGCTTCTGCGGGCCAAGGGCACGCCGACGCACAAGGCGTTCGGCCGGGCGTGGGTGGGGCTGATCGCCGTCGCGTCGATTTCGTCCTTCTGGATTCTCGAGATTCGCGACGGCGCGGGTTTCAGCATCATTCACGCGCTTTCCGCGTGGACGCTGTTCGCGGCGGCCGTGGCGGTTCTGGCCATCAGGCGGGGCAGGGTCCGGGCTCACGCGGGCTGGATGATCGGAACCTTCGTCGGTCTCGTCGCCGCCGGAGCGGGCACACTCCTGCCCGGCCGGATGCTGTCGGAAACGTTGTTCGGATGAACCCGCCGGGAGAGAGGGAACGCATGGCGCGAGACGTCGCATCGCGACGGGTCGGCTTCATCGGCCTTGGGATCATGGGGAGTCGTATGGCGCGCCGCCTGCTCGCGAGCGGCGTCGATCTGACTGTCTGCGATATCGACGCGGCGGCAGTCCGGGCGGCGGCCGACGCCGGCGCCAAGGTAGCGGAGAGTCCGAAGGGGCTGGGCGCCGTCAGCGACGTGGTCATCGCCATGCTGCCGAACCCGCGAATCCTCGAGACGGTCACGGTCGGCGAAGATGGCCTGATCGCGGGGATGGCCGCGGGCGGCCTTCTCGTGGACATGGCGACGGATGGCATATCGGTGGTGAAGCGGCTGGAGGAACCACTGGCCGGGAAGGGCATCCGTATCGTCGACGCGCCGGTGGGGCGCGGTCCGGCGGAAGCGGAGACCGGCGACCTGTTCGTCCTGATGGGCGGCAGGCCCGAGGACTGCGAGGAGGCGCGCGGATTGCTGTCGCTGCTGGGGAGCGATATCCACTATTGCGGACCCCTCGGCGCGGGGCAGGCCATCAAGCTCGTCAACAACATGGTCTCGTCGACCACCATGGCGGTGGTGGCGGAAGGCTACGCGCTGGCCAGACGCGCCGGCGCCGATATCGGGCTCATGACGCGACTGCTGCCGAGTTCCGCCGCGGACTCGTGGCAATTGCGCAACGGCCTCGTCGGCAAGGCTTTGGCCGGCGATTTCTCACCCCGCTTCAAGATATCGCTGGCCCGCAAGGACGTGGCGTTGGCCGTGGAGATGGCCAACGAGCTGGGTTCGCCCTCCGACATGGGGCGCGCCGCCCTGAACTGGTACGAGCGGGGCATGGCGGCGGGTCACGGCGATCTGGATCGCGCCGGTATCGTGCTCACGGAAGATCCGGACTTGCTGAAAGGCCGCTAATCGGGGAACGGCCGCCGCCAGGCGGGAATCTCCATCAGGTTGTCGTGAAAGCGCCGGATTCGGGGATAGTCGTCGAGCGGCAATTTCGAGACCTCCGCCAAGGGTAGCAGGCAGGCCACGGCGAAGTCGGCAATGCTGAGGGTCTCCGCGACGAGCCATGTCCGGCCCTTGAGGTGCGCGTCCAGCACTGCGGCGAACCGGTTCCAGTTGCCCAACGCCTCCTCGACCCTGACCGGGTCGGGGTCGCCGAGGCCGAACCGCCCGCGGATGCGGTTCTCGAAGTGAAGGATGCCGCCCCAGCGCGTGAACTGGGCCGCGTCCCAGACCAGCCAGCGCACGATCTCGATCTGGCGTTCGTCCCGGGGCCAGAGGTCGGAGTCCGCCTTGTCCGACAGGTAGGCCATGATCGCCACCGATTCCCACATCTTCACGTCGCCGTCGACGAGCGCCGGCACCTTGCCGTTCGGGTTGACGTCCAGGAATTCGGAATCGAGGTGCTCGCCCTTGCCCACATCGACGTGGACGTAATCCACATCGAATTCCAGATACTTGGCGACGGCGCAGGCCCGCCAGGGGTTCTGCGTGTCGTAGTAGTAGAGCTTCATTTCCGGCTCCCGGCGCGCAGGCGCCCGGCACAGGTCGCGACGCGAGCATTTTGACTCGGCAACATCGCGGACGCCACGCGGAGTTGGTACTCTTCGCGCCCCGATGGAAGTTCTGCTACATGAGAAATCCTACGCGCGCGTGCGCAGGCGCCTGCATGGCCTCGGCCTCTGCCCGAGCGTCGTCCGCGTCGACGCCGACGGGCGTTATACGCGCGGAGGAGAGCGAATCGAGCCCGAGGACGCGAAACCGGAAGCGTTCTGGCTCAGCCTGGATTTCATCGACGCCGGGCAATTCGATGACGCCTTCGATATGGCGCTGCGGCCGGGCACGGTGAAATGGATGCAGACGATAAACGCCGGTCTCGACCGCGGGCGCTACCGGGAGATCGTGGAAGCGGGCATCCGCCTCAGCAACAGCGGCGCCCAAGCCGTGGCTATCGCGGAATACGTCATGGCCCAGGTCCTGAACGCCTATCAGCCGTTCGAGGACCAGTTGGCGGCCCAGGCCAGGGGCGAGTGGCTCGTGACCCGTTTCCGCGAGCTCTCCCGCAGCGTCTGGCTGATCGTCGGCTTCGGCCCGATCGGCCAGGCCGTCGCGACGCGGGCGCGTTCCTTCGGCGCCCGCATCATGGTCGTGCGCCGCGGGTCCGGATCCCGCGGGCTCGCCGACGAAATGGGGAGCCTGGAAGACCTGCCCGATCTCCTGCCCCGCGCCGATGTGATCGTGCTGGCCTGTTCCCTCAACGACAGGACTCGCGGTCTCGCCGACGCCGGTTTCTTCCGCCGCGTGAAGGAGGACGCCGTGCTCGTGAACATCGCCCGCGGCGCGCTCGTGGACGATGCCGCGCTGATCGATTGCCTCAATTCGGGCCGTCTTCGCCGGGCCGTCCTCGACGTGTTCCCGGCGGAGCCCCTCGATCCCGAAAGTCCCTATTGGAGCCATCCCCACGCGCGGGTGACGGCTCATACCTCGTGGGCGGGCGACGGCACCGTTCCGCGCGGCGACGATCTTTTCCTCGATAATCTCTCGCGTTATGCCCGGGGCGGGCCCCTGGAGATGGAGGTGGATCCCGCCGATGTTCTGCGCCAGGCATCGCGCCACGCCGCCGACCCCACCCCGGTTTGAACGAGGTCGTATGCAGGACGACGCCGATACCTGCGAGGGACGATCCTGTTTTTCCCGGTCATATCGGTTCTTGACCAACGTTGCTGTTCCACGAGATGAAGGGAGAAGGGAGAAGGGAGAAGGGAGAAGGGAGAAGGGAGAGCGGAACCCGGCACCCGGCACCATGCTCGACCCGACCGCCCTGGCGACCGGCCGGTCGGACGGCTAGATCAAGGGCCTGTCGGCCCGCGACGGCGACGGCGCTCGACCCCGTTCGAGAACACCTCGCCGAGACCCTCGATCGCCTGGCGCATCGAGGTCCCGAGATCGGATCCCGACGTCCAGCTCAATCCTCGAACGCGACCTGGAAGGGTTTCTGGACGTTCGTCTTCGGATCGAACTGCGAGCGATCGATAAAACCTACATGCCTGCCGTAGATATGGAGGGAAATGCTGGTCCGGTCGGTCCGGTTAGCGACGCTGTGGATCTCACCCGTGACCATGGTCACGGCGCTGCCCGCTTCGATGACCGTCTCGGCGCCTTTCTCCAACTCCGCGTATCCGTCGCGCGAGCCGTCGTCGGCGCGACGCCAATAGGTGTCGATCTCGGCTCCCTCGACACCGGCCACGATGGCCCAGGTTCCGTGATCGTGGGGCGGGAATCCCCGTCCGGCCGCGTAGGCCGAGGAGAAGACCGCGAGGCCGTGATCGGGTTCTTCGTGCAACAAGTGAACGGCCGCCGCCTGGGCGTTGTCGCACTCCTGGTGTTCCGGCTTGAGCCAGCTCTTGCCCTGGGCGAGCCGGATCGCCAGCGGTTTCAGGCGGGACACGATCTCGCCGTCGTCCGATGTCTCTGTGGCGATGGCGCGCATATCGGCGACAAACCGGTCGAGTCCGTACTCCTTGGTCATCAGTGCCTCTCCGTTCGATTGTCCGCCTCCGCGCCGGGGAGTGGCGACATCATAACGCCCCCGTGCCCGGACGTCAGTTTCCAGAAATCAAGGATGATTGGTCCGACCCGGTCCAAGCGGATCGTGAGACGTGGGCGCCGGCACATAGGGAAGGGGGGCTCCGAAGCTACCGGCGACGGACGGAGCAATTCCGAAGCCCCCGTGCGGTACGGGAGCGAACCCGCACAATCCGCACACCCTCCGGGGGGCGAACCCAGCACGGCGGGCCGCACAATTCGCACACCGTCGGACTCCATGAGACATTCAAACCAAGATCAGTCATTATAGTCGTGACCAATCGGTTATAACAATTTACAATACGCGGTAACGGACCGAACATCTCCACCGTCTCATGCCGCCGCGCTTGCCCCGCTATCTCGACGTCGCCACCGTCCTCACGGACGAGATCGGGCTGCTCGCCCCGAACTCGCTGCTCCCCACGGAGCAACAGCTCGCGAAACGGTTCGGCGTCAGTCGCATCACGATCCGGGGAGCACTGGATCTTCTGGAGAAGAGCGGGCTCGTATCGCGGCTGCGCGGCCGGGGCACGACAGTCAGTCCACCGAAGATCGTGCGTCATTTCGCGCCCCTTCGGAGCTTCGAGCAAGACCTCGCCATCCAGGGCATAGATTTCGAGACGCGAATCCTCGCCTTCGATCCGAGTTCGTCCGCCCCGGATTTCGTCTTCGACCGGCTTCGGCTTTCTTTGGGCGGTACGGTCGGGCATCTGTCGTTGACGCGCCTCGTCGACGACCGAATCGTCTGTCATGACGACCGGTACTATCCGCCCGAGGTGGCCAGGGCGCTGAAGCCCGAGCGCGTGGTCGATCACGACGCGTCCAGGGTTCTCGAGGACGTCATCGGATCGCGCATCGCGCAGGTGCACTGGGAAAGCGAGATCGTTTCGGCGTCCGGCGAGGTTTCCGAAGCGCTCGGCATTGCGCCCCGGGCGTTGGTTCTCGCGAATACCTACACTTGGCATTCCAAAGGCGGCAAGCCGGTCGAGGCGGGCGTCATCTCCTATCGCGTGGATCGTTGTAAATTCGGCTTCGAGGCATCGTTCCATCAGGCGATTCCCCGGGTCGGCGTGATTCCCGAACATCGGAGAGGGAGCGATAGCGGAATGACCAAGGTCGGGAGAGGTCAGGCATGGGCGCGGTAAGGCTCGGCATCGATATCGGCGGGACCTTCACGGACATCACGGTCCTCGAGGAGGACACGGGCCGCATGACCGTTGGCAAGGTCCCGAGCCGCGGGAGCGACCCCGGCGGCGCCTTGATCGACGCCGTCGAGCGCGGCCTCGAGCTGGCGGCGGCGGACGCCGGGGACGTCGCCATGCTGGTCCACGGCACCACCATCGTGACCAACGCCGTCCTCGAAAAAAAACTGCCCCGAACGGCGCTGTTGACCACGGAAGGGTTCCGGGACGTCCTCGAAATCGGACGCCATTTCCGGCCGGACATGTATGACCTGATGCAGGACAAGCCCGAACCCGTCGTTCCCCGGGAGCGGCGCTACGGCGTTACCGAGCGGACGGACGCCGAAGGGGAGGTCCTGCAGGAACCGAACCGGGACGAAGTGTCGGAACTCTTCGCCGTCATTCGCGATAGCGGTTCCCAGGCCGTAGCCATCTGTTTCCTCAATTCTTTCGTCAATCCGGAGAACGAGGCCGTCGTGCGCGATTGGCTGCGGCAGGGCGTTCCGGGGATTCACGTCGCCGCCTCTCACGAGGTCTGTCGCGAGATCCGGGAATTCGAGCGCATGAGCACGGCGGCCCTGAACGCGGCCGCCATGCCGCTGGTGACCCAATACCTCGAAGACATCGCGCCCAAGGTCAAGGCCGTGCTGCCGAACGCCAATATCCTGCTGATGCAATCGAACGGCGGCTCTCTCACCATCGACGCGGCGCGGGACTATCCCGTCCGCATGATCACCTCCGGTCCCGCGGGAGGAGCCTTGGCGGTGCAACGTCTCGGCGCCGCGGTCCGGCGGCCCAATCTGCTCGGCGTCGACATGGGCGGCACCAGCACGGATATCTCGCTCATCTACAAGGGCGAGCTTCGCATGACGACGGAAGGCGGTATCGACGAGCTCCCCGTCAAGGTGCCGATGATCGAGATCAACACGATCGGCGCCGGTGCCGGCAGTATCGCCTGGCTCGACGACTGGAACGGCCTGCACGTGGGTCCTCGCAGCGCCGGAGCCGACCCCGGACCCGCCGCCTACGGGCGCGGCGGGACGGAACCGACGGTGACCGACGCCAATCTGGTGCTGGGCCGTCTGCACCCCGACCGGTTCGTCGGCGGCGACATGACGGTCGACCTGGAGGCCGCCCGGAAGGCGATCGAGGCGAAGATCGCCGGGCCGCTCGGCATGTCGGCGGCGGCGGCGGCGGCCGGCATCGTCCGCATCGCCAACGCCAACATGGAACGCGCCGTTCGAGTGAGCTCCGCCGAGAAGGGTTACGATCCCCGCGATATCACGCTCCTCGCGTTCGGCGGGGCGGGGCCCATGCATGCCGCCGCGCTGGCGGCGGCCGTGGGCATTCCCGAAGTCCTGGTGCCGGAGCATCCCGGGGTATTTTCGGCCGTGGGCCTCGTCATGTCGGACATCCGGCACGATTTCGGTCAGACGAAGGTGTTACGCGGCGAAGAGATCCGCGGAGACAACCTCGGGCCGCTGTTCGACAGCCTCGGCCGCGAGGCGAACGAAGCCCTGGAGCGGGACGGCGTCGCGGAACAGCGACGTGATCAGCGACGCTCCGCCGATCTGCGCTACGTCGGTCAGGCTTACGAAGTGAACGTGCCGGTTCCGGAAGGGCCGATCGATGATAAGGCGGCAGCCGACGTCATCCGGCGCTTTCACGAACGTCATCGGCAACTCTACGCTCATCACCACCCGGACAAGGACGTCGAATTCGTCAGCGGTCGGGTCGCGGCGATCGGCTCGATGTCCGCGCCGGAACCGCGAAAACGCGATACGAACGGCGGCGCGGAGCGGAAGGAAACCCGTCCCGTGTATTTCGAACGGGCGAACGGATACGTGGACACGGCCGTATATGACCGGAATACGCTATCCTCGGGCAGTGAAATCAAGGGGCCGGCCATCATCGAGCAGACGGACTCCACGACGGTGATCCATCCGGGCCAACGCGCCCGCGCCGATGAACTGGGCAACCTGATGATTGCGATCGGGGAGTGATCCGATGCGTGTCGACCCCGTAACCCTCGAAGTCGTCAACAACGCGCTGGTCGGTGTCGCGGAGCAGATGGCAGCGACCATCCTGCGGACATCGTACTCGACGGTAATCCGGGAGATGCTCGACTATTCGACTGCCGTCTTCGACCTGAACGGGCGGATCATCGCTCAGTCGTGCCGTATCCCCATCCACCTCAATTCGATGTCGCGCTCGCTCCGCACGACACTGGACGAGGCGATCCCCATCGACGAATGGCGTCCCGGCGACGTCGTCGTCACCAACGATCCCTACAAGGGCGGCCAGCACCTGCCGGACGTGCAGACGTTCCTGCCGGTGTTCGCCGGCGACGATCTCGTCGCGATCTGCGGTACGCTCGGGCATCACCTCGATATCGGTGGCATGCGGCCCGGAAGCTACGCCGGGGATGCCGTGGAGATCTTTCAGGAAGGGCTGCGGATTCCCCCGGTCAAGCTGTTCCGGGAAGGCCGGATCGACGAGCGGCTGTTCGCCATGATCGAAGCGAACATCCGGCAACCGGCGATGACCATCGGCGACCTCCGGGCCCAGACGGCGGCTCTCGAAATCGGACGTGACGGCGTGCTCGAGCTGATCGAACGCTACGGCGTGCGTACCATCATGGATTGCCTGGAAGAAGCCATCGAAGCATCGGAAGGCCGGTTGCGTGACCGCCTCCGCGAGATTCCCGATGGCACCTACGAGTCTTCGTATTTCGTGGACGACGACGGCGTCGTGGACGAACCCATCAGGATCGTCACCAAGGTGACCATCGAGGACGGAACGATACGTATCGACTTCACGGGCACCGATCCCCAGCGCCGTTCACCGATCAACGCCACCTTGTCATCATGCGAATCGGCGGTCTATTTCGCCATCCTTTCCGTTATCGACCCATCGATTCCCGCCAATTACGGTGTCTACAAGCCGATCCGGATCACCGCGCCCGAGGGCACCGTCGTGAACGCCTTGCCGCCGGCCCCCGTCGTCGGCCGGAACGCGATCACCCACACCATCGTGAATTCCCTGATGCGGGCGTTGTCGGAAGTCGTCCCCGAACGCGTGACGGCGGCCTACTACGGCATGTCCAACGTTCACATCCTTGCCGGGGACGGTGGAAACGGGCGCGACAGCTGGATATTCTTCGACATCGAGGTCGGCGGCTGGGGGGCCCGGCAAAACAAGGACGGCCCCGATTGCTATTCCCAGGGCATCCACAACTTGGCGAACACCCCGATCGAGATGGTGGAGGCCACCTATCCGCTCCGCTTCAAACGCTATGAATTCATTCCCGACACGGGCGGGGCCGGCCGGCAGCGTGGAGGACTCGGTGTCCGCCGGGACATCGAGTTCCTCGACCGGAGCGGATCGCTCAACACCCAGTTCGACAAGTTCAAGATCGCCCCGTTCGGCTTGTTCGGGGGCGGTGAAGGCGCCACGGGTAGCATAGTAATGAACCCCGACGGGCCCGATCCCGAGGACCTTCATTCCAAAACCGTCGACCGCGCGTTCAGATACGGTGACGTCTTCAGCATGCGAACGCAGGGTGGCGGCGGTTTCGGCCCGTCGGAAGAACGCAATCGAGCCTCGGTGGAACGTGACCTGCGGGAAGGGAAGATCTCGGCCGACCACGCCCGCGAGGTCTATGGCCTGAAGGGGAAGGGTGCGCGGTCGTGAAGGTCGAGGCGCTGGAGACCATCGTCGTCGAACTGCCGCGGCGGTCCGCTTATGGCTGGCGCTCCCTCGAGGACTCGATCGGGCGGTACGTCATCCTCAAGTTGACGACCGATACCGGGGTCACGGGTCTCGGGGAGGCGCCGGCCATCCTCAGTTGGGGCGGAGAGCACGGGCGCTATTTCGGCGAGGATCCCCAGATCGTCCGCTACCTGATCGACGAGGTTCTGTCGCCCCTCCTGATTGGCGCTGATCCGAGGTCGGCGCGGTCTTTGCTCGCGCGGATGGACGAGATCGCCCGGGGGTTCCCCTATACGAAGGCGATGATCGAGTCCGCGCTGCTGGATATCGTCGCCAGGGACGCGAACGTGCCGCTCCATCAACTTCTGGGTGGCGCCATGCGCTGGCAAATCCCCATCTGCCACAGCGTCGGTCTCGCGGAACCGGAGGAAGCCGCGGCCGAGGCGGCGCAGGTCGTCGCCGACGGTTTGAGGTGGATGCAAGTCAAGGTAGGCGGCGATCCGGCCAGGGACACCGAGGTGCTGCGCGCGATCCGCCGGGCGGTCGGAGACGACGTCGAGCTCTATCCCGACGTCAATCGCGGTTACCGCGACGTCAAAACGGCGATCATGGCCATCAAGGCCATGCAGGAAGCGGCGGCGATCTGCGCCATCGAGCAGCCAGTCGAGGGGATCGAGGCCATGGCGTCGGTGGCGGCCGGCGTCGATATTCCCGTCATTGTCGATGAGGGGTGCTGGTCGCCACAAGACGCGCTGGAAATCGTGAGCCGCCGGGCCGCGGACATCGTTTCGATCTACTACACCAAGGCCAGCGGACTGCTCCGTTCCATGGAGATCGGGGCGATTGCCAAGGCGGCCGGATTGCCGATGAACGTCAACGGCTCGCTCGAGGCGGGCGTGGGGAACGCGGCGAACCTGCATCTCGCCGCAGCGCTCGACGGCGCCGTGATGCCCGCCGTGATCACCATCAACACGTTGGAGGGCCGGGAACAGACGAGGGTCGGCGGCGTCTTCTATACCGACGACATCATCACGGATCCCTTCGCTTACGCCGACGGTTGCCTGACGGTTCCCGACGGGCCGGGGTTGGGCGTCGAGCTCGACCCCGACAAGATCGAGAAGTATCGCGTGAAGTGATTATCGGGTCCGGGGCGCCGGGAGAATCGCCCGCGGGCCGCAATGGGAGGAACAATGCCAGCCAGGTTCGGAGTCACGTGCGGCGGTGATCTGTGGAGCGCGGACGACATCCGCGCCGTCGAGGAATTCGGTTACGATTCGTTCTGGACCGGGGAGCACATCGTCTACCATCGGCCCATTTTTGAAGCCGTCACCACGCTGACCCGCGCGGCGGCACTTACCTCCCGCATCAAGGTCGGACCCGCGACACTCTTATTGCCCTTGCGGCATCCGACGATGGTGGCGAAGCAGTTCTCCTGTCTCGATGTCCAGTCGGAGGGGCGTGTCCTGATGACGGTCGGCGTCGGCGGCGACTATCCGCGCGAATTCGCCGGCTGCGAGATCCCGATGAACGAGCGAGGCCAACGCGCGACCGAGGCCATCGAGATCATGAAGAAGTACTGGACCGGAGAGCGCTTCGATTACAACGGAAAGATATTCCATCTGAAGGATGTCGACATGCATCCCACTCCGGCCCGGCCCGGCGGCATCCCGGTCTGGGTCTCGGGGCGGCGGGACGGTCCCATGAAACGGGCGGCGCGAATCGGCGACGGTTGGCATCCGTACATGTATACGGCGGACCGCTGCAAGATTTCGTTCGATCAGGTCGTCGAATACGCGAACGATTACGGCCGCGCGCTCCCCGTTGATTACGCGTGGGCGTGTTTCATCTATGTCAGCCTCCACGACGATATCGCGGAAGCCCGGAAGTGGGGGACCAAGGAGCTCTCTTACCGTTACGATCAGGACTTCGGGGAACTTGTCGACAAGTACTGCGCCTATGGCCCGCCCGAACGCGTCGTCGATTATCTCTCCAGGTACGTGGAAGCGGGTGTGAACTACTTCATCCTTGCTCCGATCATGCCGCCCGACGATCGGCGCGCGCACCTCGATCGTCTGGCGAAAGACGTGCTGCCCGCGCTGGAGAGGATGGAGCCCCCGAAGATCCAATGACGGTTGCCGCGGCCGACGAGCTCATTTCCGATCGGTTGTTTGATGTCGCGAAGCGCGACCCCGCCCGCGAACTGATCTGCGACCCGATCCACGGGCGCATCACTTACGCGCGGGCCGCCGAGCAGGTCGAACGGCTCGCCCATGGATTGAGGAATCTCGATATCGGTCATGGCGATGTCGTGATCGTCCAGCTACCGAACTGGGCGCCGTTCCTGATCCTGCATATGGCGCTCACGGCGGTCGGCGCCGTCACGGCGACGATCCCCATCGTCTACCGGGAGCATGAACTGACGGGAGTTATCCGGTTGACCGCCGCCAAGGCTCTCGTCGTCCCCCACGCGTTTCACGGTTTCGACTTCGCGGCCATGGGAGAACGCCTGCGCGAGAGCGTGCCGACGCTGAAACACGTCATCCACGTGGGCGGCGATGCCGAGTCCGGAGGCGGCGTCAGCTACGAGACGTTGATGCGGGAACCTTGGGAGGCCAGGGGTGGATCGTCCTTGGCGGAACTGAGGCCTGCCGCGGACGACATCACCGCCCTCGGCTTCACGTCCGGCACCACCGGGGACCTCAAGGGAGCGGTGTATGACACGCGAATCCTGCACGCCACCAACATGGGGTTCATCGAGCGCTACGGCTTCGACGAAGGCGACCGTATCTTCGGATGCTCGCCCATCGGCCACGCGGTCGGATTTACCCATGCGCTCCGCATGACCTTGACCATCGGCGGCAGTATCGTGCTTCAGGAGCGTTGGGACCCGGCCCGCGCGCTCGAGCTTCTGCAACACGAGAGATGCACTTTCATGGCGGCGGCGACCCCGTTCCTGATGGATCTGGTCTATCACCGGGATCTGGAGAAACGTGGGAGTCTGTCGTCGGTGAAGCTGTTCCTCTGCGGCGGCGCCTCGATCCCCCCCCGGCTCCTGCGGGACGCCCAGACCGCCTTGCCGCACACGTTCACGTCGCCGCTCTGGGGCATGACGGAGTGCGGCGGGGTCACTACGTGCCCTTACGACGCACCCCCGGAAAAGCTGTTCGAGACCGACGGACTGCCCTGCGGTTCGATGGAGCTCAAGGTCGTCGACCGGGACGGCGCCGAAGTTCCCCGCGGCGCCGACGGGGAACTCATGGCTCGTGGCGCCATGGTGACGCGGGGCTACTACGGACGTCCCGACCTGACCGAGGAAAGTTTCCTTGAGGACGGTTGGTTTCGCACTGGCGATCAGGCCTGGATGGACGAGGACGGCTACATCAAGATCACGGGCCGCATAAAGGACCTCATCGTCCGGGGCGGGGTCAATATCTCGCCGACGGACATCGAAAACGTCCTTTTCTCTCATCCCCGTATCGTCAGTGCAGCTGTCGTCGGCATGCCGGATCCGCGATTGGGAGAACGCGGTTGTGCATTCGTCGTTCTATCCGAGGGCGACCGCCTGGACCTTGCGGAGGTCCAGGACTGGATGGACAGGTCCAATGTCGCGAAACCCAAATGGCCCGAGCGGGTCGAGATCGTTGAAGCCTTTCCGATGACGCCTTCCGGCAAGGTCCAGAAATTCCGGCTACGCGAAATGATCGCGAGCCGGATGGCGTGCGAAGCGAACACGGAAACCACGACCTGATGCGGGGTTTCGAATGACGCTTCGACAATCGATGGGCGGGCCCGTGCGCTCCGAAACGCCGTCTGGGCGCGATGTCGGTTTCCTCGATCGTTTCTTCAGGCCGAGGAACGTCGTCATTGTCGGGCTGTCCCGCTCCGCCGTCGGCGCCCCGGTCAGCGTGCTCACGACCCTGAAGGACTACGGCTATGGGGGAGAGATCTACGTGATCAATCCCAACATGACCGCGGCGGACGCGGATGGCTTCAATGTGCGTGCGAGCCTCGACGCGCTTCCGCCGGGTATCGATCTCGCGGTGATCAGCGTGGCCCGGGAGCAGGTCCGGGGCGTTCTGGAGGGGTGCATCGCCAAGGGGATCGAGGGCGCCATCGTCATCACGCAAGGATTCGCCGACGCGGACGAGGAGGGTCGCCGCCTGCAGGAGAACCTGCTGGCCCTGGCGCGCGCCAACGGCCTCCGTATCCTCGGTCCCAATACGATCGGTGTCGCCGATGCGCTCTCGTGTTTCACGTCGTCGTTTATCGAGCTGAAGAACGACGATGCGCCCATCGGACAGGTTTCGCAGTCGGGCCTGTTCATGATGGGGCATCACCTGATCAACAACGAGCCCGCCGGTTTCTGCATGTCGATCGATCTCGGAAACGCGAGCGACATCGATCTCGTGGACGCGCTCACGTACTTCGGACGGAGCGACAGGATCGAGGTCATCCAGTGTCATGTGGAAGGCATCGTCGATGGCGGTGCTTTCGTGGAAACGGCCTCGCGGATCTCGAAGGAGAAACCGATCGTGCTCCTCAAGGCCGGTCGCAGCGAGACGGGGCGGGTCGCGGTCGCTTCCCACAGCGGTGCCGCGGTCGGCGAGAACGAGGTGTACGACGCGGCGTTCCGCAGGGCCGGGGTCGTACCCGCGCGGAACGCGGAAGAACTGCGTCTGTTGTCCAAGGCGTTGGTCACCTACACGCCGCCCAGGGGAAAACGGGTCGCCGTCGTGAGTTTCTCGGGCGGCGGCGCCATCCTCGCCATCGACGCCATCGAAGGCGCGGGCCTGGAGCTCGCCAGGCTCTCGGAGAAAACGATACGCGCCATCGAGGATCTGTTCCCTCCCTGGCTGGCCGTCGACAACCCGGTCGACATCTGGATCCCGGCCGCCCGGGATTTCGACGCCTCCTTTCCCCATATCCTGGAGCAGGTCTTGCGGGACGACGCCGTCGACGCCGTAATATGCATCTACTGTTCCTACACCTTGCCCAAGTACACGGCGCTCGACAGCTCCCGATACGTCGGCGGAATCGCGTCGCGGTTTCCGGAAAAGCCCATTCTGTGCTGGAGCTACGGTCTCGACATCGCGGGTTTCAGCAAGAGGATCGAGGATGGGGGCGCGGCCATGGTGTTTCCCTCGCTGGACGCCGCCGCCAACACGATCGCCAGGATGGCCGATTACGGGGCCGTCCGTCACGCGGCGCCCCGTGGCGCACCGCCTCGGTTCGACGTGGACGACGTGCGCGTGGGCGAGCTGCTGACTTCCGCGGCGCGGTCGGGCTCTCGCTACCTGTTCAGAGAAAGCCTCGAGATCCTGGAGGCCTACGGCATTGATACGGCGCGGTGGAAATTGGCTCGAGACGAGGGCGCGCTCGCGCGGAAAGCGGCCGAGATCGGATATCCGGTCTGCATGAAGGTCGTGTCCGCCGACATCGTTCACAAGTCGGACAGCGGTGGCATTCGCCTGAACATCGCCGATGATCGGGCGCTCCTCGACAACTACCGCGGTATGCGGGAGGACGTCCTGCGCGCCAGTCCGGGAGCGACGATCGAGGGGGTATTGCTTCAGGCGATGGCGCCCGAGGGTAAGGAGATCATGATCGGCGCCAGGCGGGATCCCTCGTTCGGCCCGTGTCTGGTCGTCGGCGCGGGCGGTATCCATACGGAAGTCCTCGACGACTACGCGTTCCTTCTGGCACCTGTCGACGAGACCGAGGCGCGCGCCATGCTGGCCGGGCTGAAGCTCTATCCGATGCTGCGGGGGGTGAGGGGCGAAGCGCCCTGCGATATCGACTCCATCGTCGATACGCTTCTGAGGGTGTCGCAATTGGTTACGAGTCATTCCTCGATCAAGGAGCTCGATATCAATCCCGCGATCGTCAACGAACAGGGGTCCGTCGTCGTGGACGCCCGCATCGTCACGTGAAAGGATGAATGCCGCACAGGCCGAGGGGGAGGCGCCCGGATGACTCTGGGGGATTGGAAGGAACCGGAAGGCGAGAAGTTCGCGCTCGGAACCGTCGAGGAGCAGGCGCACTGGCAGGCCGAATACCATCGCCTGGTCCGGGATACGGTGGAGCGGGAACGCGCGTTCCCGGGAAGGGACGCCGACACCGCTCCGCGGACCATCGGCATGCGGATCCCGCGCAACGACGCTCTGTATAAGGTGCGCGGCCGCGCTCGTTACGCTGGCAACATCGAGATGGAGGGCATGCTCCATGGGCGATTCGTCCGCAGCCCGCACCCTCATGCCCGCATACTGAAGATCGATACCTCCAGGGCCGAGGCGGCGCCGGGGGTCAAGGGTGTTCTGACGGGCGCGGAGATTCCCGACGACAGGCTCCTCGTCGGTCCGATCTCGGACGATACGCCGGTCCTGGCCCGGGACAAGGTGCGTTTCGCCGGGGAACCGGTCGTCGCGATCGTCGCGGAGACGGAGCGGCAGGCGGAGGCGGCGTGCCTGCTTGTCGAAGTGGAGTACGAACCGCTGGAGACGGTCGTCACGCCGGAACAGGCGCTGGCCGAGGGTACCGCGCGGATCGATCCCGAAGACGGCAACGTCATCACCGACCTGCATCACGGCCAGGGCGACATCGAAGCCGGCTTCGCGGAAGCGGACGTCATCCTGGAGAACGATTACGAGACCGAACCCATCGACCATTGCTTCCTGGAGCCGCCCGCCGGGGTCGCCTTCGTGGATCCGGACGACGTGCTGACCGTTCTGGTCTGTACGCAATATCCCCACTACCACCACAAGCAGCTCGCCCGCGTCACGGGCCGTCCCATGGAAAAGGTACGGGTCGTCCAGACGGTGGTGGGCGGCGCGTTCGGCGGCAAGATGGACAACACCGTCGAGTGCGCTTCCGCGTTGCTGACCCTCAAGGCCGGCCGGCCGGTCAAGATGGTGTTCACCCGCGAAGAGGTCTTCACCGCGACCACCAAGCGCCACGCCATGAAAATCCATCAGCGCCTGGGAGCCACGAAGGACGGCCGGATCACGGCGCTCGAGGTGCGCAACCTGTTCGACGGCGGGGCCTACCGTTCCTACAGCATGATCTGTAGCGGCCGTTGCGTGATCCACGCCGGTATGCCTTACCGCATCCCGAACCTCAAGGTGCGCCACACGGCCGTCTTCACCAATCACGCGCCGAGCGGCGCCATGCGGAGCTTCGGCGTGGTCAAGGTGGCCTTCGCCATGGAATGCCAGATCAACGAACTGGCCGACAGGCTGGGCATGAGTCCGATCGAGATTCGGCGCATCAACGGCTTCGTCGACGGCGATCGCACCAGCACGGGCCAGACCCTGACGGACGTCGGGTTGCTCGAATCGCTCGATGCCATCGAACCGATCTACGAGCGGCGAAAGAAGGAACTCGAGGGCCGGCCGAACGGTGGCGCGCCGCGTCGGCGCGGTCTCGGGATCGCCTGTCTGGGCTACGGCATCGGCTACAGCGGAGTCCGCAATCCGTCGACGGCGCGCGTCCGCGCGTCCGCCGACGGCGCGGTGACCGCCTTCTGCGGGACGCCCGATATCGGCACGGGGTCGGACACCTCGTTGGCCATGGTGGCCGCCGAGTCCGCGGGTATCGCCGTGGACCGCGTCCGGGTGGTCAGTGGCGATTCGACGAAAACCGACGATTCGGGGCCGACGTCGGCGTCTCGCACGACGTATTTCTCGGGCAACGCGGCGCACATCGCCGGCCAGGACTTCAGGCGGAGGTTCGAGGCGGCCATCGCGGACGCGCTCCATGCGCCGCGGGAGGAAGTGCGGCTCCAGGACGACGCGATCGTCGCCCGCAACCAACGCATGACCTTCGAGGAGGCCTGCCAGCTGATCGGCGACGATATCGACCGGACCGACGGCTATGGCAAGTTCGATCCCGACATCGCCGTGAACATCCTGACGTTCGAGGGCAATCCTTATCCCACGTATGTCTTCGCCACCCATCTTGTCGAGATAGAGGTGGACACGGAATTGGGCTCGATCGATCTCCTGAAGGCGTGGTGCGCGCACGACGCCGGCACGATCGTCAATCCGACGGGCGTCGAGGGGCAGATCGAAGGCGGTGTCGCCATGGGGGTCGGACAGGCGCTATGGGAGCGCGTGGTGCGCCGGGACGGCCATATCGTGAACCCCCACTATCGAGACTATCTGCTGCCCGGCGCGAAGGACGTCACCCAGGAGATCGAGAGCATCTTCGTCGACAACCATGACCGCACCGGTCCTTACGGCGCCAAGGGAGTGGCGGAAGTGAGCCTGATCCCGATCCCCGCGGCCATGGCCAGCGCGGTTGTCGACGCGACGGGCGCACGCCCCGACCGCCTGCCCATGGATTCCGAATACGTGCTCGATCTCCTGAACGGGAACGGCGCATGAGTTGCCGATACACCCGGGCCCGCACCACCGCCGAGGCTGTCGAGGCCCTGGTCGCGGCGAAAGGGGAGGCGCACGTCATCGCGGGCGGCGTCGCGCTGGTCATCCTGATGAACGAGAGGCTCGTGGAGCCGACTTGGCTCGTCGATGTCTCGGGGATCGACGCCCTGCGCAGCATCGACCGGTTGCCCGATGGAATGATCCGGATCGGTGCTGCCGTCACCCATCGCGAAGTCGCGGAGTCGGAGATCGTCGCGGAAGCGTTTCCCATGGTGCCGGAGATGGCCGCGGAGATCGCCTGCGGGCGGATCGCGAACAAGGGGACGGTCGGCGGCAGTATCTGTCTGGCGGACCCGCAGGGCGACCCCCCGGTCGCCATGCTCGCTCTCCACGCGACCATGCGGACCGTGGGGCCCGACGGCGCGCGTGACATTCCCGCGCGGGAGTTCTTCGTCGACCTCTACGAGACCGCCCTTCGCGAGGACGAGCTGTTACGGGAGATCCTGATCCCTCCCATGAAGCCCGGCTCGGTCACGGCCTTCGGGAAATACGCCGCGCGCAAGGCCATGGATTACACGTCCACGATCAGCGTCGCGGTCCGCCTCGTCCGGGGCGCCGATGACGGGCCCATCGAGGAGATCTCCCTCGGCTTCGGAGGAGTCGGGCAAACGCCCGTCCATTCGGAGGAAGTGGAGAACGTATTCGTCGGCGCGGTCCCATCCGACGAGACGTTCGGCCGCGCGCGTAAAAAGCTCTTCGACGTGCTGGATCCGATCGAGGACCATCTCTACTCGGCCGACTACAAGCGCCACGTCGCGGCGGTGACGCTGCGGCGCACTGTGATGAAAGCGTTCGACGGGACCTGGGAAGGCGAGGGGGTGCTGATCCGATGACCATGGACGTCACCCTGAACGTCAACGGCCGGTCGCATTCGTTGCCGGTCGAACCCACCGAGACCGTCGTCGGCATCCTCCGGGAGCGGTTGGGCCTGACGGGCACGCACAAGGACTGCGGCATGGGCGTGTGCGGCGCCTGCACGATCCTGCTCGACGGCCGGCCCGTGAGTTCCTGCCTGCTGCTCGCGCCCCAGGCGGACGGTCGGGACATCAGGACCGTGGAGGGTCTGGAACGAGACGGGCGTTTGAGCCGCCTGCAAGAGGCCTTTCTCGTCCACGGCGCCGTGCAATGCGGATACTGCACGCCGGGGTTCCTGATGACGGCGACCGCGTTGCTGGAAGAGAACCCCCGGCCGACGCGGCCCGAGATCGTGGAGGCCGTCAAGGGGAACCTGTGCCGCTGCACCGGCTACAAGAAGATCGTCGAAGCCGTGGAATCGGCCGCCGCCCAAGCGGAGGCGGGAGCGTGAAGACCCTCGCGATCGATCGCGACGCCGACGCCCTCGTTGTCATCGATGTCCAGAACGATTTCTGCCCTGGCGGCGCGCTCGAGGTTCCGAACGGCGACGATGTCGTGGCGCCGATCAACGGGCTGATGAGGCGGTTTCGCCATGTGCTGCTGACGCAGGACTGGCACCCGGCCGATCACGTCTCGTTCGCCTCCATGCACGAAGGGCGCGATCCGTTCGAGGTCATCGAAGTGGACTACGGCCCACAGGTTCTCTGGCCCGACCACTGCGTCCAGGGTACTTTCGGCGCCGAATTTCATGCCGGTCTGAAGGTCGATTCGGCGGAGCTCGTCATCCGCAAGGGATACCGCCGGAACATCGACTCGTATTCCGCCCTGTTCGAGAACGATCGCGGCACGCCCACCGGACTCACCGGGTATCTCCGCGACCGTGGTTTCGGACGCCTGTTCATGGTGGGGTTGGCGACGGACTATTGCGTCGCCTACTCGGCGCTCGATGGCCGCGAGCAAGGTTTCGAGGTCTTCGTCGTCGAGGATGCCTGCCGGGGCATCGACCTGGAGGGTTCGGTGGACGCGGCCTGGCGACGGATGACGGACGCGGGCGTGGAGCGGATCGACAGCCGGGCGCTGGCGGACTGAAGGCACTTCGCGCCGTTCCGGAGGGTTGGTTCGGCGCGGCTGATGAGATGATAATCTAACGCAATCAGTAGATTAGGGGTTAAGGTCAGCCCCCGCGACCCGAACAGGAGAACTGCCCATGCTTGCCATCCGCGCCGCCCTAACGTTCGCCCTGGCGCTGGCGACGGCCGCGCCCGTCTTCGCCGATGATCTGTTCGAGGTGGCGGAGCGCGGGACCGCTTCCGAAGTGAGCGCCGCGATAGCCTCCGGCGCGGACCCGACCGCCCGCGACGAATACGGCAAGACGCCGCTTCACTACGCGGCGGAGAACCCCGATCCTTCGGTTGTCGCGGCGCTGATAGACGGCGGCGCGGACCCGAACGCCCGCGAGGAAGACGGCGTGATGCCGCTTCACTACGCGGCGGCGTACAACCCCGATCCTTCGGTTGTCGCGGCGGTTGTCGCGGCGCTGATAGATGGCGGCGCGGACCCGAACGGCCGCGACGAATACGGCAAGACGCTGCTTCACTACGCGGCGGCGAGGAACAACCCCGAGCCTTCGGTGGTCGCGGCGCTGATCGAAGGCGGCGCGGACCCGAACGCCCGCGCCAAAGACGGATGGACGCCGCTTCATGCGGCGGCGGTGAGGCACAACGCCGATCCTTCGGTTGTCGCGGCGGTTGTCGCGGTGCTGATAGACGCCGGCGCGGACCCGAACGCCCGCGCCGGAGGCGGCAAGACGCCGCTTCATCGGGTGGCGCCGTACAACCCCGATCCTTCGGTTGTCGCGGCGCTGATAGAGGGCGGCGCGGACCCGAACGCCCGCGACAAAAAAGGCCGGACGCCGCTTCATGGGGCGGCGTTGAAGAACCCCGAGCCTTCGGTTGTCGCGGCGCTGATAGACGGCGGCGCGGACCCGAACGCCCGAGACAACAAGGGCAAGACGCCTTTCGATTACGCGAAAGACAACGAGGCGTTGCAGGGAACCGATGTCTACTGGCGATTGAACGACGGCCAGTTCAAGTAAGGCCAGCCCCCATCTACTGATCGGCTAATCTAAAGTAGATTGTATATTTGGAGGTGTATCCATGAGTAGACTGGAATCTGAATTCGACAAAGCGATGATGAACGTATATCGCACGGCGAAGGAGGAGTGTGATTACGATGCAAAGTACTTTCGACAAATGCTGCTCAAACATAGGAGTGTCGAGACAGAACGTTGATTGCTTGCAGGTAAAGATGCCCAGTCCGGTTTTACGGAATTGTGGAAACGTAGGCGGCTAGGCATCACCGTCGAATGTCTCATTCTGAATAAGAAGTTTCGTGAACTGTTTGACGATAATGAGCTGGAAATAGCGCTCCAACGACTCCGGAAATATGATTTTGATCCAGAACGGTGTCCGCAAGATTGATCCAGCGACGAGGACGTCGCAGCACGCTCCACCCCGGTACGACCTCCACCCCGGCCCTCCCCCCTGCAAGGGGGAGGGAGAAGGAGGGACGCGTCGCCCCGCGTACTCTCTTTCCCCTTGGACAGAGGGGAGGTCGGGAGGGAGTGGATCGCAGTCCCGTGACGCCGCGTAATTCTCACTCCTCCGCTGGTATGAGAAATGCGGGTTGGCCACACGCGCCAATGATCTCCAAGCCGTCATTTCCCCGATCGAGCTGGGAGCAGGCACCGCGAAAGCGGGAATTCCGGAACCATTGAGACAGATTCCCGCTTTCGCGGGAATGGCGGTAATGAAGCGGGAATGGCGTGAATAAAGGCGGAGTCTGCGCCTGTGAAAGCGGGTGGCGGGAATGACGTAGAGGGGGCAGGGCGGGCACAGGCTTCGCGGAGCCTGCCCTCAGCTCGACCGGGGGAATGACGATCCGAAGAGGGTCGAGAAGGCGCCTCGTTCCTTTCCCGCTTGGTCGGCGAGACCCGCCGCCACCATGACGTTCCGATCGGGAAAGTCGAGGAACCCCCGCACCCCATTGGATGCAAGCTCATTCAGTGCGCCGGATTTCAAGCCGAGACACCACCGGGGATTCTTGCGCCTTGACAGTATTCACGTCCCTTTCCTAGCGTTCGTATCCGAACGCTAACGGCGGGGCCGGGTGACTATGGGAAGTTATTTGCGCCCCGACACTCTCGACGCCGCGCTCCGGGCGCTCGGCGCGGGCGAGTGGACGATCCTGGCGGGCGGGACCGACTTCTATCCCGCCCGGGTCGGCCGACCCATCGACGAGGACGTACTCGACCTGACGGCGGTCGCCGGGCTCCGGGGTATCGCCGAGGCGGACGATCATATCCGCATCGGCGCCGCGACGACCTGGAGCGACGTGATCGCGGCGGACCTTCCGCCGTGTTTCAGGGGCCTCCAGCTCGCCGCGCGGGAGGTGGGCGGCGCGCAGGTCCAGAACGCCGGCACGGTCTGCGGGAACCTCTGCAACGCCTCGCCCGCGGCCGACGGCATTCCACCGCTCCTGACCCTGGACGCGGTCGTCGAGATCGCGTCGGCGCGCCGGGAACGGCGCGTCCCGTTGGACGAGTTCGTCACCGGCAACCGGCTGACCGTGTTGTCCCGGGACGAGATCGTGACCGGGCTGCGCATCCCCAGACCGGCGCGGACCTCCCGATCGACGTTCGTCAAGCTCGGCGCCCGGCGCTACCTCGTCATCTCGGTCGTCATGGTGTCCGTGATCCTCGAGGACGCCGGAAATGGAGAGGTGGCCGCGGCCCGCGTCGCCGTCGGTTCCTGTTCCAAGGTCGCCCAACGGCTCGCGGACCTCGAACGGGCATTGATCGGCCGGCCGCTGTCCGCGGATCTGGCGAAAGTCCCGGAGTCGCGACACCTCCGCGGCCTCGCCCCCATCGACGACGTGCGCGGGACGGGCGCCTACCGGCGCGACGCCGCCCTGACCTGCGTGCGCCGGGCCCTCGCCGAGCTCGGGCGAGGAGTACCGCCGGTCGCCAGGTCCACGCGGCCTACCGAATCCACGGCCGGCGAGCGGGCGCCGCCTCTCGTCTCCGCGCCTGTCACGTTCGCCGTGAACGGCCGGACGATCTCCGTTTCCGCGCCATCGGTCTCGCGCCTCGCGGATGTCCTGCGCGACGAGCTCGGCCTCACCGGCACGAAGGTCGGCTGCGACGCCGGAGACTGCGGCGCCTGTACGGTCCTGATGGACGGCCGTCAGGTCTGCGCGTGCATGGCGCCGGTGGCGCGAGCCGCGGGCCGGCGGGTCGTCACCGTCGAGGGCCTCGCGACGAACGGCGCGTTGTCGCACCTTCAATCCGCGTTCGATTCCCATGGCGCCGCGCAGTGCGGCATCTGCACGCCGGGCATGTTGATGGCGGCCAGCGACCTTCTGTTCCGCAAGGACGGAGAGCCGGCGACGGAGCGGGAGGTCTGCGACGCGCTGGGCGGTGTCCTCTGCCGCTGCACCGGATACCGGAATATCGTCGCCGCCGTCCTCGCCGCCGCGAACGGCGCCGCGTCCACGGAAGACGTCGCGCCGGCGGCCGGCGCCGCGGTCGGCGCGCGCATGAGGCGCATCGACGCCCCCGAGAAGCTGACCGGGAGGGCGTTCTACGGCGCCGACCGCGCGCCGGAGAACGCGTTGTGGCTGCGCGTCGTCCGGTCTCCCCATGCCCGCGCCGAGTTCACTCTGGGCGACTTCGACGGCCTCGTCTCCCGGACGCCCGGCCTGGAGCGCGTGCTGACGTGGGCCGACATTCCCGGAAATAACGGCTTCGGCATCTATCCGGACATCAAGGATCAAACGGTTCTGGCGAAGGATGACGTGCGATACCGGGGAGACGCGGTCGTCGCGCTGGTCGGCGAGAGGAGGGCGGTCCAGGCCATCCCCGACCGGGACCTTCCCATCGACTGGCGGCCCCTGGCGCCCGTCGCCGGCATCGCCTCGGCGCTCGCGGAGGACGCGCCGCGGCTTCACGCCGGCTGTCCCGGAAACGTCCTGACCCGGGGCCGCGTGAAGAAGGGCGACGTCGACGCCGCTCTCGACCGCGCCCACGTACGGGCCAGCGGCGCCTGGGAAACGCGCGGCGTCGAGCACGCCTACATCGAGCCGGAGGCGGGTTACGCGGTGCGCGTCGGCGACCGCATCGAGATTCACGCCTCGACTCAATCTCCCTACATGGACCGGGACGAGGTCGCCCATGTCATGGGCTTCGAGCCCGACCGCGTCCGGATCGTGCCCACGGCCTGCGGCGGCGGGTTCGGAGGCAAGCTCGACGTTTCCGTGCAACCGCTTCTGGCGGTCGCCGCGTGGCGCCTGAACCGGCCCGTCCGCTGCGTTTACACGCGACCCGAGTCGATGGCCGCTTCCACGAAGCGGCATCCGTCGCGAATATCGGCCCGGGCGGGCGCCGACCGGGACGGCAGGCTGACGGCGTATCGGTTCGACGGGGATTTCGACACCGGCGCCTATGCCTCGTGGGGGCCGACGGTGGCCGACCGGGTGCCGGTGCACGCTTCCGGACCGTATGCCGTTCCGGCGGTCGAAGCGCGTTCCCGCGCCATTCACACCAACGGCCCCCCTTCGGGCGCTTTCCGCGGGTTCGGCGTGCCCCAGGCGGCGCTGGCGCACGAGGGCCTGATGGACGAACTGGCCGACAAGCTGGAGATGGACCGACTCGAATTCCGCTTGATCAACGCCATCCGCGCGGGCGACGAAACGGCAACGTCGCAGCGGCTCACCCACAGCGTGGGCCTCGTCCGGTGTCTCGAGGCCCTGCGACCGGGATGGCGCGACTGGAAGGCGGGCGCGGCGGTATTCAACGAGGACGGTCGTGCTCACCGGCGCGGCGTCGGCATCGGATGCATGTGGTACGGCATCGGAAACACCTCGATATCCAATCCCTCGACCATGGAGGTGGGCATGGATCGACGTGGCAGCATCACGCTGTACAACGGCGCACAGGAAATAGGGCAGGGCGCCGCCACCATCATGATCCAGATCTGCGCCGACGCGCTCGGCGTACCCGTGACCGCGTTCGACCACGTGATGGGCGATACCGACCTGACGCTGGATGCCGGCAAGTCCTCCGCCTCGCGACAGGCGTTCGTCTCGGGCAACGCGGCGCGCCTCGCCGGAGAGGATCTGCGAGCGCGGATACTCCGCCTTTCGAATGCCAGTCCGGACGCGCGCATCCGGTTGAACGGCGCCGAGCTGGTCGTCACCGACGGAGACGCCACGCGCCGCGTCGACCTGTCGCGGCTCCCGGAGCTCGATGGCGGCGACGTGCTGAGGGGACGCGGAAACTTCGATCCGCCGACGACCCCGCTCGACGCGAACGGACAGGGCGCGCCCTACGCGACCTACGGATTCGCCGCGCAGATCGTCGAGGTGGACGTCGACATGGAGCTCGGTCTCGTCCGTCCACTGCGGTTCGCCGCGGCGCACGACGTGGGCCGGGCGATCAACCCGACGCAGGTGGAGGGCCAGATCCACGGGGGTATCGCCCAGGGTATCGGGTTCGCCCTCATGGAGGAGTACGTCCCCGGCCGCACCGAGAACCTGCACGACTACCTGATCCCGACCGTGGGCGACGTGCCCGACATCGAATGTATCCTCGTCGAGGACGAGGAACCGCTCGGCCCCTACGGCGCCAAGGGGATCGGCGAGCCCGCCCTGATTCCCACGGCGCCCGCCATCCTCGGCGCCATCGACGACGCGGCGGGAGTGCGCATCCGGACGTTGCCGGCCACGCCCGACCGGGTCCGCGCCGCCTTGCTGGAACGAGAGGGGGAGTGAACCATGCCGGACGGCCCATCGGCCCGCGCCAGGGTGGACACCACGGACGTCGACGACGCCGAAGCCGGGCAGGGCGCCGGAGCGGAGGGCGTGATCACGTGCGATGCCTGCCCGGTGCTGTGCCGGATCCGGCCGGGGCGGACCGGCGCCTGCGACCGCTACGGCAACGTGGACGGCGCGCTCGCCCGCATGGATCCCATGACGGTCATGCGCAAGGTCACGGACGCGTCGGGAAACGCCGTTCCCTTCGCCGGAGCCGGCGATTGGAACGGCGCCGTCCTGCGCCCCGCGGACACCTTCGTCACCGGGGTCGGTTCCGGAACCACGTACCCGGATTACAAACCCGCGCCGTTCATCGTCGCCAGCGAGCATCGGGGGGTCGACACGGTGACGGTGGTCTCCGAAGGGATCTTCAGCTACTGCGGCCTGAAAGCGAAGATCGACACCGACCGGTACGTCGGACCGGAGACCGCGCCGGTCCGCTGCGAGGGAGAGCAGGTGGGGCATGTCACCACGGCCGAATACGGCTCGCAGATGCTCGCGCTGGGGGGCGTCCGGCATCTGACCGGCGGCGGCAAGAAGGAGGGGACCGTCACCTGTCGCATGATGCTCGACCTTTGCAACGGAGAGGCCGTGGATCTCGCGATCGACGGCGGCGCGAGCCTCACTCTGCGGGCCGGCCATCCTCCGATCATCGACGGTCTCGGGGAAGAACGCATGAGGGTCGGCTGCGGGTCCGCCACCATCGGCATCTTCGCCAGGCAATGGCACGGCCACGCCGACGAGGTCATCGTCGTCGATGACCACATCACCGGCGTGCTCAGCGAGCATCAGGCCGGCCGCTTCCTGGGCATGGAGCCCTCCGGGATCCGGGTCCGCGGTCGCCGCTCGACGCCCGGACGCTACTTCCAGGTGGCGGAGCCGGGAAGCGGCTGGGGCGGAACCGACATCACCGACCCCCTGGCGATAATCGAGAGGATCGACCCGAGGAAGGCGCGCCCGGGATTGCGTCTTCTCATGGTCAGCACGACGGGGGAGGATTCCGCATACTTCATTCTTGACAATGACTTGAAGCTGGAACCCGCGGCCATGCCTGAACGTCTCGACACGGTCGTCGGGCGGATCGGCGAGAACTGCGAGCCGGCGCTCGCGTCCATTCTGTTCATGGCCGGCGCCGGCGGCAGTCTCCGCGCCGGCGTGACCGAGAACCCGGTCCGGCTGACGCGTTCGGTGCACCGGGCATTGACCCGCGTGACCTGCGGCGGGGCTCCGGCATTCGTCTGGCCCGGGGGCGGCATCACGATCATGGTGGACGTGACCCGCGTGCCCGCGAACGGGTTCGGATACGTTCCGACGCCCGCCATCGTCGCCCCCATCGAATTCACGCTGGGCCGGGACGATTACGCGGCGCTTGGCGGACACACGGACAGTATCCGGGAACTGGCGGATATCGACGTCGACGGTCTCCGTCAGGAAGCCTGGTCCGGCGAGGCTCCCTGGCCGCTCGACGACGCGCCGTTCCCTGGAGCGAAAGCGTGATGGACCGGCCTCGAAGCGCCCCCTTGGGCGTCATGCTTCCGGACGGGCGTCGCCTGCATCTCCATCACGGTCCGATCGACCTCGTGGTCGAGGCGTTCGGCGCGAAATCGGAGATCGAGGCCGCCTACGAACAGGCGGCCCGTTTCTTCGACGGCGTGCTGCGCCGGCTCGCGGACGAGCTCCGGTTGTTGCGGACCCCCGTGTCCCGCATCCAGGAAGAGCCCGGCGGGCTCGTGGCCCGGCGCATGACCGCCGCCGTCCGGCCCCACGGCGACGTCTTCGTGACGCCCATGGCGGCGGTGGCGGGCGCCGTCGCCGACGCGACGCTCGCTGCCGCGACGGAACATCGCGTTCTGAAGAGGGCCTACGTCAACAATGGCGGGGACATCGCGCTGTATCTGGCGGAAGGCGAGAGGTTCACGGTCGGCCTGGTGCCCGATGTCGCCGCCCCCGTCCTGGGCGGACGCGCGGAAATCTCCTTCGAAACCCCGGCGCGCGGCATCGCGACCAGCGGTTGGCGAGGACGCAGCATGTCGCTCGGCATCGCCGACAGCGTCACCGTGCTCGCCTCCACGGCGGCGGACGCGGATGTCGCGGCGACCCTGATCGCCAACGCCGTCGACGTCGATCATCCGGCGGTGCGGCGGGTTCCGGCCGTGGACCTGGAACCCGACAGCGACCTGGGCGCGCGCCCCGTCACGGTCGACGTCGGAGTTCTCGATCCGGCTTCCATAGACGCGGCGCTCGAACGCGGCGCCGACGCGGCCCGGATCATGCGGGCGAGGGGGCGGATCGTCGCGGCGGCCCTGACGCTTCGTGGCGAAACCCGGACCGTGGGCCGCGACCCGCGCGCCATCGAAGGACGACGGACGAAAGGCTCATGCTCGATACCAGCGCATACTCACATTTGAGGGCTGGAATCATAGACGCCCGCCATCGGGGCGCCAGCGGACAGGGAAGGAATATCGATGCCACGCTCAATCGGGTCGGCGGGTTTGAAACGGCTGGTCCCCTATTTCTGGCCCGCCTTGCGCCGGTTGTTCTCTTCGCCCCATACGGCAATCGCGAGATCAAGCGCCGCCTTGATGGTATCGTAACTTGAAGCTCCCTTATCGCGCGCAAAAATTTTAACGTCTTTGGCGGCAACTCGGGCACAAGCCAGAAGCTTCCGTAGATCGTCGTCCAGTACCTCATCGAGCTTGTCGTTGAATTTCGAATACTTCATAGTCCGTTCTCCCGTTGCCACGAACGCAAGAGAGCCTACGGACTTGCCGGCGGGCGATCAACCCGGGATCGAAGCGATGGCCGACTTCCGCGCCTACGTCGAAACCGAAGTGCTGAAGCTTGAGGCCGCCTGATCGGGTGCCCATGTGCTGTTCAAGCGGCGGAGACCGTAGCGGGAGCTTTGAGATGGACGAACGAGCGATACGGAAGATTGTCGAAGCGGCTTTCAAGACCCAATTCAACGATGTCGAGATCTTCAGGATCAACGTAAGGCCTGGTTTTGATCATGACGACGATCCCATCGTCGACGTCAACATCATATACGATGGCAAGGTCGAGCAGCTGGATGGCGCCGGTATCGTGCGCGTGCGCTCGGAGATCATTTCCAAGCGGGACGACCCGGCGCGGGACCCCGCTTTCCCGCTCGTTCACTTCATCGCCAAGTCCGACATCGGAAAGCGCGACCCCGCGACCGTCTGACATGGAGCACGCTCTTCCCCGGCTGACGCGATCCGACACGGCATTGCCGCGCCGTGGGTGTCGGACCGTATCGAAGGACACGCCATGAGCAGTCACGTCATCGGCGTGGATGTCGGCGGCACCTTCACCGACCTGATCGTCACCGGCGCGGGGGGCGGGGAACCGCGTATCGCGAAGGTGCCGACCACGCCCGACAACCAGGCATACGGCGTGCTCTCGGCGATCGCGGAGACGGGCGTCGCGCTGCGCGACGTGGACGTGATCGTGCATGGCACCACCACCACGACGAACGCGGTACTCGAGCGGAAGCTGTCCCGGACCGGCCTCCTCACCACGAAAGGGTTCCGCGACGTGCTGGAGCTGGGCCGCAGAACGCGTCCGAACGCCTATGGCCTGAAGGGGACCTTCGAGCCTCTGATCCCGCGCGAGCTCCGTATCGAAGTGGACGAACGGATGGACGCGCGGGGGCGGGCGCATCGTCCCCTCGACGAAGAAGGCGTGCGGCGGGCGTGCCGGACGTTGCTCGACCGGGGCGTCGAATCGCTGGTGATCCATTTTCTCCATTCCTACGTCAATCCGTCCCACGAACGCCGCGCAGCCGAGATCGCGGCGGAGCTCTGGCCCAACGGCTACATCACGATGGGCCACGCCATCCTTTCGGAATATCGGGAATACGAACGAGGCGCCGCCGCCGCCGTCAACGGGTCGGTGCAACCGATCCTGCATCGTTATATCGACCGCCTGTCCGGGGAACTGCGAGAGGGCGGATACGCCGACGACCTCCTGGTCATGCAGGGCAACGGCGGCACCGTTTCGGCGCGGATCGTCTCCGACGCCGCCGTGAACACGGTGATGTCGGGCCCGGCCTCCGGCGTGATGGCCGCCGCCCATACCGCGGCCGAAGCCGGGTTCATGGACGTCGTCACCTACGACATGGGCGGGACGAGTTGCGATGTGGGCATTGTCCGTAACGGCATTCCGCAGGTCAGCTCCGAACTCGAGCTCGCCTATGCCTTGCCGATCCACGTTCCCATGGTGGATGTCCACACCATCGGCGCGGGCGGCGGCTCCATCGCGCGCATCGACGACGCGGGCCTGCTCCGGGTGGGGCCCGAAAGCGCCGGCGCGATGCCGGGACCCATCTGCTACGGCCGCGGCGGCGAACGGCCGACGATCACCGACGCCAACCTCGCCCTGGGTCGGCTCGATCCGAACGCGCTGCTGGCGGTGGACTCGCCCGTCACCCCGGACCGTGTCCGCGACACGATATTCCGGGACGTCGGCGCGCCCCTGGAGCTGGACGCCGACGGGGCCGCCAGCGCCATCCTCCAGGTGGCCAACAACCGCATGGCCGGCGCCTTGCGGATGGTGACTCTCGCGCGGGGGCGGGACCCGCGGGATTTCGCGCTGTTCGCGTTCGGCGGTGCCGGTCCGCTGCACGTCGTGGCCCTGGCGCGCGAGCTCGGCATCCCCACGGTCATCGTTCCCGTCCGTCCCGGTATCACCAGCGCGATCGGCTGCGTGGTCGCGGACGTTCGGCACGACTACGTCAATACCGTCAACGCTCCCCTCGACGCGCTCGACATGGATCGGTTCACGTCGATTCTCGATGCGCAGATGGCGGAAGGCCGGGCGACCGTCGAGCGCGAGGGAGTCGAAGTCGAGAACCTGCGTTTCGTCCACGACGTGGACATGCAGTTCGTGGGACAAAGCCACATCCTCACGGTCCCGCTTCCGTCTCCCCGCGTGACCCGCGACGAGTTGCGCGAAATGTTCGAGAAAGCGTACTGGGAACGCTTCGCCGTCGATCTGCCGGAAATCAAGGCGGTTCTCGTCAACCTGCACACCGCCGCGATCGGCCGGAGGAAACGCACGGATCTCGCCGGACTGGCGCCCCGCGGCAAGGGCGGCCGGAACGGACCCGCCGCCACGCGCGACGTCTGGTATCGGGACGGGTGGCGGGAAACCCCCGTCCATCGCCGCGACGATCTGCCTCCGGGAACCGGGTTCAGCGGCCCGGCGATCGTCGAGCAACTGGACACGACGACCGTTATCGAGCCGGAATGCGACGTGAGCGTGGATGCCGCCGGCAACCTCGTCGTCACCGTCGGTGCGCTCGCCGAAGATCGAAACGAGGCCGGATCATGACATCGACGATCGACCCGGTGACCATCGCCGTGATCGAGAGCGGCTTGCAGCAGGTCTGCAACGAAATGGACCTGGCCTTCGTGCGTTCCGCCTTCAGCCCGGTCATATCCGAGGCGCTGGATCGATCCGACGGCATCTATCACAAGGACACGGGCGAGTTGATCGCCCAGGGCGAACTCGGCCTGCCGGTTTTCGTGGGCACCATGCAGTTCGGCACGCAGGAGGTCATCAGGCGCGCCAGGGACCTGAAGCCGGGCGACATGTACATCGTCAACGACCCCTATCTCGGCGGCACGCACCTGATGGACGTGCGTTTCAACAAGCCGTTCTTCTACAGGGGCGAGATGTGCGCCTGGCTTTCCAACACGGGACACTGGCCGGATACGGGCGGGGGCGTGCCCGGCGGCTTCTCCGCCAACGCCACGGAAGTCGAGCAGGAAGGATTGCGGCTGCCGCCGGTCAAGCTGTTCAAGGAAGGGGTGATGGACGAGGAGATCATGGAGATCATCTTCTCCAACATCCGGTTGGCGGATCAGCGCATCGGCGACATCAAGGCGCAGGCCGCGGCGCTGACCGTCGGCGAGCGGCGGTTCACCGCCTTGCTCGATCGCTACGGAAAGGACACCGTCGACCACTGCGTCGTCGAGTTGCGGGCGCGGGCGGAACGGCAGATGCGGGCCAGGATCGCGACGATTCCCGACGGCGAGTATCACGGCGTGGCCTATGTCGACTCCGACGGCGTCGTGGACGAACCGCTCAAGATCGACATGAAGATCCGCAAGATCGACACGGATCTCTACTTCGACATGGCGGAGTCGAGCCCACCGTGTCTCGGCCCCATGAACAGCGTGATCGCCACCACGCGGTCCGCCATCTATCTCGCCGTCAAGCACATCTTCCCCGAGGTTCCGATCAACGCCGGGACCTACGCGCCGCTTCACATCGAAGATCCGAAAGGCACCTTCCTGTACGCCGAGTATCCGCGTCCGGTCTCCGGCTGCGCGGCCGAGGTGAGCCAGCGCATCGCGGAAGCGGTGTTCGCCGCCCTGACCCCGGCGTTGCCCGATCTCCTGTTCGCCGCGCCGGCGGGCACCAGCGGCAACTTCGCGCTCGGCGGCTACGACCCCGAGGAGGACCGCAGCTACGTCATGTATCTCCTGAGTGGCGGCGGGTACGGCGGGAACGCCGACGCCGACGGCATCTCGAACGGCTGCTCGACCATCGGCATCTCCAAGACCCAGCCGGTCGAGATCGTCGAGCAGCGCTATCCGGTGCTGTTCGAGGAGTATTCGCTGCGCGAGGGCTCCGGCGGCGCCGGCGAGCGGCGCGGCGGCTTCGGGGTCAACTACGAGGTGACGTTGCGGCGCGGAGAGGCCAGGGCCTCCTTCGTCATGGACCACGGGCGCACCGGCCCCCAGGGCGTGCTGGGCGGCTCGGACGGCGGCGTCAACAAGGTCCGCGTGACCCGCGACGGCAAGACCCATGTTCCGCCGCACCTGTCCAAGGAACAGGACATCCACGTCTCGGCGGGCGACCGGATCCGCGTGTCGACGCCGGGCGGCGGCGGCTTCGGCGACCCGCTCGACCGCGACCCCGAGCTCGTGCGCGACGACGTGAACCGGGGCTACTATACGGTCGAGCAGGCGGCCGAGCTCTACGGCGTGGCTCTGTCGGCGTGCGCCGTCGACCCGGCGGCCACCGCGGCGCTTCGGGCTGCGCGCCGCGCCACGGCGCGCGCGGCGGAGTAGGGGGGGAGGCCCGAGCCGACGGCATTCCCATCCTCATGTGGAGGAATGGAACGCGAATGGCCCGATGCGTTCGAGGAGCGGGAGGGGTTCTCCCCTGGCTCGGCTTCTGGCTGTCGATGCCCGCGCCCGCGTTCGCCCATGCCACGGAGCGGGGGATCATCCTGCTTCTGCCGACCGACCTCTATATCGGCGGGGGCGCCGTAGTCGTCGCGCTGACGTTCGCGCTGATGGCCGCCGTCCCGGCGGCCGGCCTTGAGGCGCTGGAGCGCGCCCGCTTCGCGCTCGGTTCGGTCCCGGCCTGGAATCCGGTCGTGCCGAGCGCGGCCATGCTGGCCGTCGTGGCGGCGCTCGTCGCGACCGGCTACTGGGGAAACCGGGACCCTCTTTCCAATCCGCTCCCCCTGATGCTGTGGACCGTATGGTGGGTCGCGCTCACGTTCCTTCACGCGATTCTCGGCAACCTGTGGGCTTTCCTCCATCCCTGGCTCGCCTTGCACCGCCTGCTTACCGTCCCGCCGTTCCTGCGACGCTGGAGACGGGCTCCGCCCCTGTCGTATCCGCGAGCCGCGGGATACTGGCCGGCGGTCGTTCTCTTCCTGGCGTTCGCCTGGTTCGAGCTGGTCTATCCCGCGCCCCAGGATCCGGCGTTGCTGGCACATGCCGTGGTCGTCTATTTCCTGATCACGGCCGCCGGCGCGCTGCTGTTCGGCCTCGACGCCTGGCTGCGCCATGGGGAGATCTTCTCGATCTTCTTCCGTATCGTTTCGTGGCTGTCTCCCTTCGGCGCGGATCGGAAGGGGGAGCGTCGGACCGTCTTCGTGACCGTTCCCGGCATACGGCTGCTCGACGCCGGCATCTTCCCGGCGGGCGGCGCGGCCTTCATCCTGCTGGCCCTGTCTTCCGTCTCTTTCGACGGCTTCTCGCGCACCTTTTTCTGGCTCGATCTCGTCGGCGAGAACCCGCTCGAGTATCCGGGCCGGACCGCTCTCGTCGGAACCAATACGCTGGGACTGGCGGCGGTCTTCGGCGCTCTCGTGTGCGTGTACTGCCTCGCCGTGGTCCTGGGGAACGCGCTCGCCAGATCCGAAGCGCCGATCGGGACGCAGCTGGGGTGTTTCGTGGTGGCGATCATTCCGATCGCCTTCGGCTATCACTTCGCCCACTACCTTCCGGAACTGCTGCTGGACAGCCAGTTCGCGTTGCGCGCGCTGTCCGATCCGTTCGCGCTCGGCTGGGACCTGATAGGTACCCGCGACATGCACGTGCACGCCTCGATCGTGACGAACCGGGAGTCCATCGAGCTGATCTGGAACCTCCAGGTCGTCGGCATCGTCGCCGCCCATGTCGTCGCCGTCGCGATCGCCCACTTCCTGGCGATCCGTCTCTTCGCCAACCCGCGAGCCGCCGTGCTGAGCCAGATTCCCATGACCGCCCTGATGATCGGCTACACGATGTTCGGACTGTGGCTGCTGTCGACGCCCGCCGCCGGATAAGCGGTCGATAAACGTAAAGCCTGGACTGCTGCATCCAGGGTCTTGGCAACCCGGCTGACGGTTGTCGGCGCAACCGGGCGGCCGAGCAGAAGGTCTCGCCGACCTTTCGGGTGGACAGCCCCGGCACAAAGCCGGTCAGGATCGCGCGGTCGATCTCCGGAGCGCGCCGGGCGTAGCTCCCGATCACGGAGACGGGGCAGTAACGACGGGTGCGCGGGACCTTCAGCTCGATGTCGCCAAGCTCGCTCAGCAAGTTGCGGCGGTAGACGCCGTTGCGGCGACCGCGCGCGGCGGCACCGTCGAGGTTGCCGAGCCACCGATCGACATCCTCGGCCATCCGTCCATCTCCGCCAAAGCCTGGCGAGGGCGATAGCCCTCGCCCCAGTCCAGCCCGTCTGTCGCCTTCACGACCTCGAAAGCCAGTTCTCGATCGTCGCAGTCTGTGGCATCGGGGTGCTCCTTTCCGTGGTGGTTTCCTGACCACAGGGAGTACCCGACACATAATTTGATACATCATCAGGGAGGAGTTGTTTGACAGCGCGCGGGCTTGTCGCCAGAATGGGCGCTTCCATGAGGTTTGGCCGTGTTTTCACCGAGGTTTGGTTATGTTTTCACCCCCCCCCCCCCGCAAATAGTCCTCCCTCCTTCGCCGGCCGCGGCGCGGCGGTGATGCGCCGGGTCCGGTCCGCGTCCGCCGGGCGGCTCGTCCTGGCGGGGCTTGTACTGGCCGCGCTGGCCTTGGGCCCGGTGCCGGCCTCGGCTCAGAACGCGTTCAGCTTCACGTTCACGGGCCAGAGTTCGAGCGTGGAGCCGAACACCGTCCTCACCAGCGACGCGGTCACGGTGGCGGGCGCGACCGGCAGCGTCACCGCGGAGGTCGCCATCTGCCGGTTCGAGGCGCCCGTCACCCTCGCGCGGACGACGAGCACCGGCTGCACGCTGGTGAAGAACGACACGGACGTCACCGGTTCGAGCACGACCGTCGTCAACGGCGACAAGGTCAAGATCAAGATCACGTCGAACAGCGCGTTCAGCGGAAAGGCGCAGGTCCTGGTCTATATCGGCACGAAAAGCTCTTGGTTCGTGGTCATAACGCGGTTGGCGGACACCAGGCCGGACTCGTACAGCTTCACCACCCAGACGGGCGTGGAGCCGAACACCGTCGTCACCAGCAACGAGGTCACGGTGGCGGGAGTCGAGGCTCCGTCACCCGTGCGGGCCAAGTTCTGCCGGTTCGTGTCATCCAGCGGGGTGCGGTCGACGACGGGCGCCACCTGCACGCTGGTGAAGCGCCTCGCGGCCCCTGGTTCGAGCGCGGACGACGTCACCGGTTCGAGAACGACCGTCGTCAACGGCGACAAGATCGCGGTCAAGGTCAAGGCGAACAGCGCGTTCAGCGGAAGGGCGCAGGTGAACGTCACCATCGGCACGGGCTTTGCCTGGTTCACGGTCGCGACGCGGGCGCAGGACACCATGCCGGACTCGTTCAGCTTCACCGCCCAGACGGGCGCGGAGCCCGGCGCCTCCGTCACCAGCAACGAGGTCACGGTGGCGGGAGTCGAGGGATCCGTCACCGTGCGGTTCAGCTCCTGCCGGTTCTTGTCGCTCAGCGGGGTGCGGTCGACGACGGGCGCCGCCTGCACGCTGGTGAAGCGCCCCGCGGCCTCTGGTTCGAGCGCGACCGACGTCGGTTCGAGCACGACCGTCGTCAACGGCGACAAGATCGCGGTCAAGGTCAAGGCGAACGGCCAGAACCTCGGAAAAGCGCAGGTGAACGTCACCATCGGCACGGGCTATGCCTGGTTCCAGGTCACGACGCGGGCGCAGGACACCATGCCGGACTCGTTCAGCTTCACCGCCCAGACGGGCGTGGAGCCCGGCGCCTCCGTCACCAGCAACGAGGTCACGGTGGCGGGAGTCGAGGGCTCCGTCACCGTGCAGTTCAGCTCCTGCCGGTTCGTGGCGCCGGACGGCGTGACGCGGTCGACGACGGGCGCCGCCTGCACGCTGGTGAAGAACGGCACGGACGTCACCGGTGCGAGCACGACCGTCGTCAACGGCGACAGGATCAAGGTCAAGGTCAAGGCGAACGGCCAGAACCTCGGAAAAGCGCTGGTGAAAGTCACCATCGGCACGGGCTCCGTCTGGTTCACGGTCACGACGCGGGCGGTGGACACCACGCCGGACGCCTTCAGCTTCACGGACCCGGCGGCCGCGGAGCCCGGCGTCGTCGTCACCAGCAACGAGGTCACGGTGGCGGGAGTCGAGGGCTCCGCCACCGCGCGGCTCTCCTTGTGCCAGTTCGTGGCGCCGGACGGCGTGGCGCGGACGACGAGCACCGGCTGCACGCTGGTGAAGAACGGCATGGACGTCACCGGTCTGAGCACGACCGTCGCCAACGGCGACAGGGTCGCGGTCAAGGTCGAGGCGAACGGCGATTTCGGCGGGGCGGCGGAGGTGAATGTCCATGTCGGCACGGGCTCCGTCCTGTTCACGGCCAGGACGCGCCCGCCGGGCGTGACGCTGACGCGCGGCGGCGGGCGCCCGCTCGGCCCGGGCTTCAGTATCGCGAAAGGGACAAGGGCGATCTACGGGGTGGCGCTGGAGGCGGCGCCAGCGAGTTCGGCGACGGTCACCATCTCCGTGAGCTCCGTGAGGCGGGGCGACAAGCCCGTCACCGTCGGGCCGTCGAGCCTGACCTTCGACGCGACGAACTGGAACACGCCGCGGAACGTGGGGGTGTGGGCGACGGCGGAGACGGACGGCTATGCCGGCACCGCCGTGGCGACGCTGGGCCACGAGGTGACGGGGCTGGTCGGGGACAGCACGAGGGCGCGGATGGACGTGACGGTGACGGTGTTCGGCGACACCCGGATCAGGGCACCGGCGGCGGGGACGGTGGCGTCCTATCTCATCGGGTTGCCGGTGAGGTGGCCCGTAACGGTGGAGACGCTGACCGGCGTTCCCCCGGGGATTGAGCTCGACTTTCCGGCGATGCTCTCGGGCAGCATCGCGCTCACCATCGCGCCGGCGCCCGACAACCTGCCGCCGTCCGGGGCCAGGTTCGCGGTCGTGGACGGCACGGCGGTGGATATCTCCGTGGCGGACATGGCGTCCGTGCCGCCCGGCGGGGTGGAGGTCTGCCTTCCGGCGACGCAAGACCTGACGTTGCTGCACTACGCGGGCGGCGCCTGGACGGCGGTGCCGGGTTCGGCCTGGGACGCGACGCGGATGCTGGTCTGCGCCGGCGGGGTGACGTCGTTCTCGCCCTTCGCTCTGGGCTACGCGGACAGGAGCATCGAGTTCGCGGGGACGGTCTCCAACCAGGTCTACACGGTGGACGAGGCGATTGAGCCGCTGGTGCTGCCTCTGGTGAAGGAGGGGACGGGAGACCTGCCGATAACCTACGCGCTCACGCCGGCGCCGGCGGAGTCGCTGCCGCCGGGGCTGACGTTCGACGCGGCGACGCGGACGTTGTCGGGGACGCCGACGGAGGTGTTCTCTGCGACGGAGTATAGCTGGACGGCGCGGGACACGGACGGGTCGGAGAAGACGCTGACGTTCACCATCGCCGTCGCGATTGATACGCCCATGCTCTCTATCGACAGTCCGAACGTCACGGAGGGGACGGGGACCAGGGGCGGGACCCTGCGCTTCCTGGTCTCCTTGAGCGCCGCAAGCGGCAACCAGGTGACGGTGGGCTACGCGGACGCGGGCACCGGCACCGCCACCTCGGGCACCGACTACACGGCGATTCCCGCCGGGACGCTCACCTTCGCGGCGGGGACGACCAGCCAGCCCATCGCCGTGACGGTGACCGGCGACGCGACGGACGAGCCGGACGAGACGGTGGTGGTCCGGTTGAGCGGCCCGGTGAACGCGACCCTCGACGCGAGCGAGGGGACCGGGACGATTGACGACGACGATCCGGCCCTGCGGGTGCGCCTGAAGGCGATCAACGAGGCGGTGTTGCCGGAGTTGTCCTGGGCTCTGTGGGGGAGCGCGCTGGACGCGGTGACGGGGCGTCTGGAGTCTCCCGATGCGGTGGCGCCCACGGTGGCCGATGGGCTGGAGACGGCGGCGGGGTTCGCGCGGGCCAACGAGAGCGCCCTGGAGGAAGGCGACGTGTCGTGGAAGGAGCTTCTGGGGGGCGAGTCCTTCGCCTTCGGCCTGGCCGGAGACGGCGAGGGCGGTCCGGGCGCCGGCGGCGTCGTGGCGTGGGGTTCGGGCGACTGGCGGCGCCTGTCGCGGGACGAGGATGCGCTGGACTGGTCGGGGGATGCGTTCTCGGCCCATGTGGGCGTGGACGCGGCGCTGCGGCCGGACCTTCGGGGCGGCCTGGCGGCGTCGTGGTTCTCGAGCGACGTGGACTACACGGACCGGAGGCAGGGCGAAGCGGCGGTGAAGGGTTCGCACGAGAGCCGGATGACGGCGTTGACGCCCTACCTGGGCTGGGCCGCGGGCGACGGGGCGCGGCTGTGGGGGGCGGCCGGTTACGGCTGGGGCGAGATCGAGATCGTGGACGCGGAGGCGCAGAAAGCGGACAGCCGGTTCCTGGCGGGGGCCGCGGGCGGGTCCGTGCCGGTGTGGTCGCGAGGCCCCGCGACTCTGGAGGCGAAGGGATCGGCCGAGGCGACGCGCTGGCGGGTGAAGGACAACGGCGATGCGATCGCCGGCGTGACGGCGGAGACGCAACGTCTGCGTCTGGCGGCGGAGGGGAGCCGGGCCCATGCGCTACCGGATGGCGCGTCCCTGACGCCGACGCTGGAAGCGGGCGTGCGCTGGGACGGCGGCGACGGCGCGACGGGGGCGGGCCTGGAGGCCGGCGGCGGTCTGTCCTGGACGGACCCGGCGCGGGGCCTGACGGTGGAGGCGGAGGGCCGCGCGCTTCTGGTCCACAACGAAGACGTCGAGGAGTGGGGCGTGTCGGGGTCGATGCGTCTGACCCCGGACGCGGACGGGTTCGGCCTGTCGTTCCGGTTGCTGCCGAGCTGGGGCGCGTCCGGGAGCGGCGTGGCGCGGCTGTGGGACGAGGGCGTGGCGGCGGCGCGCCCAGCGGACGGCGGCGGCGGCAACGAGGCGCGCCTGGAGACGGAACTGGGCTACGGGCTGCCCGCGTTCGGCGGCGCCGGAGTGACAACCCCCTACGCCGGGTTCGGTCTGGCGCAAGGCGGCGAGCGCGACACGCGCGCCGGCGTCCGCCTCGGCCTGGGCGCCGGGTTCGACCTGGGCATCGAGGCCGAACGCAGGGAAAACGCCGCCGACACCGGGCACGGCATCGGGCTCGACCTGCGCATCAGGTGGTAGAGCGTTCGGTTCGCGTCCAGGAAGACCGCGGCGCGGCGGTGCTCAACCCCTGGCGCCAGGACGCCGCGCCAACGGCGAACGACATCGCCTGTAATCTGCCGCGGCAGGCCGAAGGTCCGCATGGGGGTCTTCCTTCACGCTGCTTGTTCAACACCAACAGCGTCGGAGATCCCCACCCCTCCTTCAAGGACCGTCGAACTTGGCGCGTCGGTCGCGTCGTGGTATCGTCGCGGAGTCGTGGATGACGCGACTCACGTTCCGGGGAGAGGATGCAGCGATGACCACAAGAGATAGCGACAGGAAGGCGGCCCAGACGCGACGCCGGGGCGTCTCCCGGCGCGGATTGTTCAAGGGCGCCGCCCTCGCGGGCGGCGCGGCCGTCGGCGGGCTCGTCGGCGGCGTCATCCCGAGCCCCTTCACGCCGCGGGCGGCCTCGGCGACCGACAAGCCCCTCAAGCTCGGATTCCAGGCGCACCGCACCGGAATCGGCGCCGGATACGGGCGCTGGTACGAGCGCACCACCAAAGCCGCGGTGAAGCTGATCAACGAGACCGGCGGCATCGGTGGGCGGCCGATCGAGCTGATCGTCGAGGACGACGGCACCGATCCCAAGCGCGGCGCCGAGGTGGTCGAGAAATTCGCCAATCTGCACAAGGTCGATTTCGTCTTCGGGACGCTGTTCTCGCATGTCGTCATCGGCTCGGCGCCGCGCGCGGGCGAGCTGAAGATGCCGTACTTCGTGGTCAGCGAGACTCCCGCCGTCCCCAACGGGCAGTTCAGCCGCTACGTGTTCCAGGCCGGCACTTCCGACGTGCGCTCGCAGATGGTTGCGGTCGCCAAATGGGTCCTGGACAAGTTCGGCAAGAAGGTGACCATGATCTTCCCGGACTACGCCTTCGGCTACGCCCACCGGGACTACTTCGGGGCGGCCGTGAAAGCCAATGGCGGAACGATCAAGGAGCTCATCCCGATTCCGCCGCGGGAGTCGTCGTTCACCAAGTACTTCCCGCGCGTCCCGTCCGACACCGAGCTGCTCTACCACGTCATGGTGGGACCGGGCGTTCTGACGTTCGTGCGCGAGATGGGCGAGCATTTCGGCAGCAATCGGCCGCAGATCTTCGGCTTCATCGATTCGCTGGAAGGCGTCGACATGGCGAGCCCCGGACTGGAGTTCCTGGAAGGGACGCATTTCTGGGAAGGTTTCCCGCGCTACGCCGACGGCCTGCCCACCCGCGCCGCCGACTTCTACCGCCAGAAGGTGGGCATGACGGAGACCGGCACCTATGTCGACGATCCCAAGGATACGGCCTACGCCTCGCACATGTTCGGCTGCTGGGAGACGCTTTTCGCCATCAAGCAGACGGTCGAGCAGAGCGGCTACGTCGACCCGACGGCCAAGGACAAGGCGGCGTTCATAGAGACCCTCGAGAACACGCGCTGGTTCAACGAGGGAATCGAACATCCCCAGGGCCACAAGCTGTTCCGGGGCGGGACCCATCAGGCCCACGCCGTGCAGTTCATCTCCCAGGTCGAGAACCAGCGGCTGAAGGTGGTGCACTCCACCACGATCGAGGATTCGCTGTACGAGCCGGAATACGATTACACGAAGCAACCGCTGTAGGCGGGGCGGCCGCGACCGCCCGGCCGCCGCCGCCACGAAGCGCGGGCGCCGGTTACGCGGCGGCGTCCCCCAACCACCGCGCGAGCGCCTTGCCGGGATGGGCGATCTCCTCGACCGAGCCGTACCAGTGGGCTTCCCAGCCCACCTCCGGCAGGCCGGCGAACAGCATCAGGTTCAGGGGATAGACCTCGCTGTCGGTGCAGCGGCGAAAGTCGTCCCGGAACAGGAATACGGGCTTTTCCCAGGCGATCGCCATGCCGAGCTCCACCATCACGCCCTCGTCCGGAGGACAGCCGTTGACCACCGCGAACAGTCCGTCGGAGTCGCGCACGTCGCGAAGGTCGGCCTGTCCGATGCGGTAGGCCCAGCCGGAGCCCGTCCGGTCGATCTGGTTGTTGCGGACGAACGGCTCCCATACTTCCGCGCCCGCCGCTTCCAGGGCCGACACCAGAGCCGCCAACGGTCCCTCGCGCTGCTGCGCCGAGAATCCGTAGGGGTTCGCCAGATACAGGGTCTTGCCCAATGTCACGCTCGTGTGCCTGTCTTGCGTACCCGCTCGTCTCGTCCGGCGCTCCGCCGGCGACCGGGCGCGACAGGCTACACTCCAAGTCCGGCGCGTTGCAAAAACCCGGTCGGGAAGGGGGTTCCGCATGGACATGCGACCGCGAGCCGGACGATTGCGCGCCGAATGGGCATCGACCGTCGACGCGACGTCGCGCGCGGCGGCCGGATGACGGGACTCCCGCCGTTGGACGGGTCCCGCGGACAAGCGGGCGGGAACATGCATCCGCCGCATGACCCCGCCCGACCGTCGCCGATCGATCCCGCCGGAAGGCCGGGATGAGCCTCGGGCCCCATCTGTTCCTGGCCCTGCTCGAAGGCACGGTGACGGCGCTCGTGCTGGCGCTCACCGCCCTCGGGCTGTCGCTCGTCTTCGGGGTGATGCGGATCGTCAATATCGCGCACGGCGAGTTCTTCATGCTCGGCGCCGTGCTCGCCTGGTGGTTCGGTTCGCTGGTGGGCGGCTCGGCCCTCGTGGGTTTCCTCGTCGCGTTGCTCCTGGGACCGCTGGTCGTCGGCGCCATCGCCGTCGCCTCCGACTGGCTGATCCTGAGGCGCGTCGACTACGACCCGGAGAGCACCATCGTGGCGACCATCGGGCTGCTCTACATCATTCAGCAGATCGTGCTGACGTTCTACGGCGGCGACGCGAAGTCCGTCGAGGCTCCCGTCTATTTCCGCGTCTCGTTCCCGTGGTTCGGCTACTCCGGCTACAAGCTGGTCGTGGCGGGGACATCCGCGCTGCTGCTGATCGGGACGTGGATCGTCATTTCCCGGACCCAGATGGGCCTCTACATGCGGGCCACCCAGCAGGACGAGGAGATGGCCCAGGCCTACGGCGTTCCCGTGCGCCGCGTGTACGCGCTGGTCTTCGGGTTCGGCGCGGCGTTGGCTGCGGCGGCCGGCGTGCTCGTCGTGCCGATGCAGCAGGCCCACTACCTGATGGGGCTCGATCCGCTGCTGCTGTCGTTCATCGTCGTGATCATCGGCGGTCTCGGCAATCTGCGAGGGACGCTCGTCGCGGCCTTCGTCATCGGAATCACGGACGGCGTGATATCGGTCTTCTTCTCGCCGACGCTGGCCAAGATTCTCGCCACGCTGCTGGTGGCGCTGGTGCTCGTGGTGCGGCCCGGCGGACTGTTCGGGGAAGAAGAGGCATGAACCGCCGGATCTTCGCCAGGGTTCTCGCCCTCCACCTCGGCGTCGTCGCGCTGCTGCTGGTGGCGCAGTTCTTCCTGTCGCCGTACCACCACACGAATCTGGCGCGGATCATGATCTTCGCCACGTTCGCGTCGGGCTACAACATCCTGCTGGGATACACGGGCCTGCTGAGTCTCGGACACGCCATGTTCTTCGCCGCCGGCGTCTACGGCGCGGGGTTGCCCGTGTTCTATCTCGGGTTCGGTGCGCCCGAGGCCTTCGCGACCGGCGTCGCCTCGAGCTTCGCGCTCGCCATCGTGTTCGGACTGATCGTCATCCGAACGGGCGGCGTCTCGTTCCTGATCGTCACCTTGATGTTCGCGCAGGCGGCGTTCCTCGCCACCCTCTATTTCAACGAGATCACGCTCGGAGATCAGGGCATCGTGATATCGCAGACGTTGCCGCCCCTCGAAGTGGGGGGCGCCGTGCTCGAATTTTCCGACCCGGACGTGAAGTACAACGCCGCGTTGCTGTTGTTCGCCGTCGCCTTCCTCGTCTGCATGGCGATCGTGTATTCGCCGATCGGCCGCGTGTTCGTCGCCATCCGGGAGAACGAGGCGCGCACCCGTATGCTCGGTTACAACACCTACAAGTACAAGCTGGCGTCGCTGACGATCTCGGCCACGATCTCGGGCGCCTCGGGCGCGATGTACGCGCTGCTGTTCTCGTATATCGGGTCCACCTTCGCGTCCATCGAATACTCGATATTCCCGTTGCTGTGGACCCTGGTCGGCGGCATGGGCACCTTGCTCGGTCCTCTCCTCGGGACCGGGCTCATGTTCTATCTCGTCGATATCGCCAGCGGACTGACCGAGAGCCACCTGATCGTCGTGGGTATCGCGCTGGTCGCCCTGGTGCTCTATTTCCCCAAGGGACTCATGGGCACGATCCGTGAGAAGTGGTTGCCGTGGCTGCCGTGACCCTGCTCGAGACCTCCGGCCTGAGCAAGCGCTTCGGGGGCTTGCGGGCCGTCGAGGACGTGGAGCTGGTCATCCCGACCGGCGAGATCAGGGCCGTCATCGGCCCCAACGGCGCCGGCAAGACCACGCTGGTCAGCCTCGTCAGCGGCCGCCTCGAGCCGACAGCGGGTTCGATCCGGTTCAAGGGCGAGGACATCGCCGGCCTGCGGGCCTGGGACCGCGTGCGCCGGGGGATCGTCTACACGTTCCAGGTCACGAGCGTCTACGCCAATCTCACCTGTTACGAGAACGTGGCCCTGGCCGCGCAGCGGCGCATGATGAAGGGTCCGCGCGACCGCCTCATGCTCGCCGAAAGCCGTGTCGCGCGGGACGTCGAGCGGGCCTTGTCGCGGGTCGGCCTGACCGACGAGACGCGCCGCCGGGCCGGAGAGCTCCCTTACGGCCACCAGCGGCTCCTGGAGGTCGCCATGGGGTTGGCGCTGGATCCGGAGCTGCTGATCCTCGACGAGCCCACCCAGGGACTGGCCCTGGACGAAATCTCCGGCTTCTGCGACCTCGTCCGCGCCATCTCGGAACGCGCGACCGTGCTGCTGATCGAGCACAACATGTCGGTCGTCCTCGAGCTGGCCCAACTGATTACCGTGATGGACAAGGGAACGGTCATCGCCGAGGGGACGCCGGCGGAAATCGAACGGAACCCCGAGGTCCAACGGGCGTATCTGGGAACCGATGCTGCGGCTTGACAACGTCGACTGCTACTACGGCGCCGTCCGGGTCCTGAAGGGCGTGTCCCTCGGCGTCGGCGCGGGCGAGATCGTCGGTTTGCTGGGTCGGAACGGTGCCGGCAAGACCACCGTGCTGCGCACCGTCATGGGGCAGATCAAGCCGCGCGCGGGCCGCATCGAGATGGATGGAAACGAGCTGACCGCCCTCGCGCCGCACGACGTCGCCAGGCTCGGCATCGCCTACGTCCCCCAGGGGCGGAGGCTGTTCGCCGGGCTCAGCGTCGAGGAGAACCTGCGGATGGGCCTGCTGGTCCGGGGGAGCGGGGGGGACACCCTCGACCGGGTGCTCGGCCTGTTCCCCGTCCTGACGGAGCGTATGCGCCAGCGCGCCGGAACGCTGAGCGGCGGCGAGCAGCAGATGCTGGCGACCGCCCGCGCCCTGTGCCTCGATCCGCGGCTCCTCCTGCTCGACGAACCGAGCGAAGGGCTGATGCCGACGGTCGTGGCGACGTTGCTGGACACCGTCGCCGGTCTGAAGGACCGCGGCGTCGGCGTCCTGCTCGTCGAGCAGAAGGTGGAGGCCGCCTTGCAGATCGCCGATCGCATCGTCTTCATCGAGAACGGGGCGGTCGCGGGCGAGGCAACGCCGGAAGAGCTCGACGAGGATCCGCAGCCGCTTCACCGGTACGTCGGCATCCGTCGTTAGAACCCGGCCCGAAACCCTCGCGGTTTCCATCCTGTCCGCCGTGTACCCCCTCCCGGCCTTCCCCTGAGGCTCAATTTCCTCACCGGGAAGCACGGAGAGACGCCCGCCAACCAGACCATGTCCTTCCTGCGCTCGGTCTACCGCAGACCCTGCGTCGATCACGACGGCTTGCGCAATCCCGTCGAGCAATGGCTGGCCGGCGGCGGGCGCTACCATCGCAAGAAGCGCCGCAGGATATCGGCGCCGGCCGAGGTGCTGCCGCGCTGGCGCGCCGGCATCAAGGCGGAAGTGCGCAACCCGGTGCACCGCGACCTGCTGATGTTCGGGCTCTACACCGGGATGCGCCGGGGCGAGATCATGCCGCTGCGCTGGGAGCGGGTGAACATGGAGGCGGGTCTCTTCAGGGTCGAGGAAACCAAGACCGGGGAGCCGCTGGAGTTGCCGGTCACGCGGCAACTCGCCGCGGTCCTCGCGCGGCGCCGGGCGCATGGCGAGGCGATGCCGGCGAACCTGCGCGCCTGGGTGTTTCCGTCGCCTTCGAGCGCGTCGGGCCACGTCGAGGAGCTTCAATCCCTCTACGCCCGCATCGAGCGGGCGGGCGGCGCGAGGTTCTGGTTCCATGCCTTGCGCAACTGCTTCATCACGGTGGCTGAGCGGGAGTTGATGCTGCCGCGCTCTCTGACCAAGCGGCTGGTCAACCATGCCCGGCCCGGCGACGTAACCGAGGGCTACGCCGCGGACTGGACGGTGGGGCAGCTCCGCGAGCCGGCGCAGAGGATCGCGGACCGGATCGACATGCTGATGAACGCGGACACTCCCGCCGATCAAGCCGCGGCGTGAAGGGACCGCGCCCACGCATTCCCAAGCGCCTCTCGGGTCTGCCCGGCGGCATCGGCTCACTGTGGGCCGCGTCGTCGCCACGCGATTCAGGCACGGCCGCTCCATTCGCTCGTGGCCGCCCCCACGACGGCAAGCTTGTCCCGTGCCTGATCCGCGTGTAAGGGTAATGGTCCTTCCAATTGCCGGCCTACCTCCATGCGCTGGTGCAGAACGCGGATGACGAAAAGGCCGCCGCCAGCTAGGTTTGCCACACTCAAGCGATCTGGAAGCCACAGGGCGGTAATCAGAACGACATCGGCTACGCTTCGGATGAATTCCAAAATCACATCTCCGAGAATCCCCTTTACGGTGAGACGCTCTCGGAAAAGGCCGATGCATGACCTTGCTTGAGTATTACGAACGGTACGGAAGCCGAATCACTCAAGAGTCTGAGCGGCTCTTTGTCGATGAGTTTCTATATCCATTGTTAGGCGAGGAAATCGGTGCCGTTGAGCCGCAGTACCCCTTTCTGGACCGCACGGGCCGCGCGCGACGTATCGACTTCGTTTGCAAGGGGGCAGAACGATCTCTCGCACTTGAGGTAAATGGAGAGACCTACCACGCGGAAGGGGTCATCCCAAACGAGATGTTCGACGATAATCTCTTCCGCCAGAACGAAATTCTGCAGGCGGGCTACCATCTCGTTCGGTATTCCTACAGCCAGTTAAAGGATCCCCACTGGCGACCACTCATAATGGAGTCGCTGCGCGACGCGATAGCGCTTGCGGCACCGGATCTACTTTCGACATATACGCTTGAACCGAACGAAATTCAACGCGAGGCTCTTGCCGCCCTTGAGTTTCACCGCAACACGATGGGCTGGACGCGGGGCATCGTGGTCATGCCCACCGGCACGGGCAAGACGATCCTCTCCGCACTTGTCGCCCGACGTGTGGGTGGGAAGGTGCTCTTCCTTGTCCACCGACTCGATATTCTGTCCCAGAGCGTAGACGCCTATCGGGTGGTTTGGCCGACTATGAAGCCAGGCCACCTGACGGGGGACGCGCGGCAGGATGAGCTCGATTGTGATGTGCTCTTCGCCTCCAAGGACACACTGCGGCAACCCGCTGAGCTGATGCGTTTCAGTCGCAAGCATTTTGCCTGCATCGTCGTGGACGAGGTGCATCACGGTCAAAGCCCGACCTACCAAGAGATCATCAACTATTTCACGCCGCGCTTCATGTTAGGTATGACGGCTACACCCGATCGACTGGATCGCAAGGACATTTTCGAACTTTTCGACTACAATAAAGTCTATGAAATCTCTATGCATGAGGTCATCGAGCGCGGACATCTCGTACCGTACACCTATTACGGCCTGACCGATGACATCGATTATTCTAAGGTCCGCTATAAGAATAACCGCTACCTAGTCCACGACCTCGAACGCACGCTCATCGTCCCGGAACGCAATGCAGCGATCCTTGAAGCTTATTTGGAGAAGGGCAAGGGCGACAAGGCTATTGGCTTTTGTGTTTCCATCACTCACGCTGAACGTATGGCGGCGTATTTCAGGGAGAACGGCATTCCGGCGGAAGCTGTACATTCACAAACTTCCGAACGCGACAAGTTGGTGTCTGATTTCCGCGAGAACAGATTCAATGTGGCTTTTACGGTGGACATCTTCAACGAAGGCATCGATTTCCCGAATGTGCGTGTGCTCCTGTTTCTGCGCCCGACCGAGTCGCGTACGGTCTTCGTACAGCAATTAGGACGCGGTCTACGCCTGTCCCCGGGCAAGGAACGCGTTCGCGTTCTCGATTTTATCGGCAACTACAAACGCGCTAACCTGATCCGTGATTACCTCGTCAAGAAGAAGAATGTCGTCGAGGCCGGCGAAGGGAATGTCCGCAGGCGCAAGATAGAATATATCTATTCGACGGGTTGCGAGATCCACTTCAGTGAAGAGGTGGAAGAAATCCTCAACCGTCAGGACGCCGAGACGCTGGGGGTCGGCAAGCTCGAACTCACCCAAGCCTACTACACTCTCGCGGAGACATTGGACCGCAAGCCCACACGCGCAGAAATCGACGCGGAGGGGCAGTACGCCTCCGCGCGCTACGCACAGGTGTTCGGCTCTTGGTCACAGTTTATCCGAGAGATCGGCGAATACACCGAAGCCAGCTATCACTACCCGCAGGGTACACATGTAGGACATATCCTCGCGATCCTCCGGTATTTTGGATTGCCGGACCGAGATGGTACGCCCTTTGACAACGCGTATATTCGTTTGCGCGGGAAGTTCGGGGATGGACGCATCGGTACTTACCAGCGACAGGTGCGTTACAAACTTCAAGCGGCGACGGAACTTGGCCTTTTGCGGGACGATCGGGTCACCCCGGGAAACGAGGATGTGTTTCCCGAACTCACGCCATTGGGGCATGAAGTGCGCTCGGCGCTGCTTCCGGTACTCCGACAGCTCGATTTGACCCTACCGCCCGGCGGCGAGGGTATCCCTTCATCGCGAATGAAGGAGAGCGAACGCGTTTACAACGGGGCAGTCCGCAGTCGGATCGACGCAGACGCGGCCGCGGCTAAAATCATCCGCCGCACCATTCTCGGCATGCCCGCCGCACGCCAGATGCTGGCCTTTCTCTACCACGTCGCACGTCGGGAAACGGTTGCGCGCTCTTTCATCTACGAGAATTTCTTTCAAACCCCATTCGTGCAACGCTTCATGGAACAGGAGGGTATTGAGGAGGCCAGCCCCGCAGCTTCCAGACGGCGTTGCCCCTTCCTGCTCAACCTTCTGGATGCGCTAGGCGCGATCGATTCGGGCAGCGGAGACATAACGGTTCGTCAAGTTGTGGTCACGCCCGATCTGGTGCGACCTTATGCGGGCGAGGACGAAGCGCGCTCCCGCAATCGCGCGCAGGCGATGGCGGCTGCGTGGCCCGATCGCTCCGAAACGTTGTCGTCGGAAGACTTGAGCATTTTGCGTGAACTTTTCGGTGCAGAGATATTCACGCCTTCCTATCCACTCGCTCGTCTACCGCTCATAGGGGAACCATGATGGCGAATCGTTCGCACAGGAACCAGGGTCATATCGGCATGAACACTCTGCGCAAGGCCGGCAAAACACACCGGTCGGGCGACGGGCTGACCACAACCTGCACGGAAACGGTTCATGCCGTCATCGTAGCGGACTGCCTCGACCTACTCCGATCCTTGCCAGACTCCTCCGTGCAGCTCGTCATCTGCGATCCGCCGTACAACATTCTCATGGCGGATTGGGACAAGCATGTAGATTATGTCTCGTGGGCACGGCTCTGGATCGACGAGACATACCGAGTTCTTGGTGACAAGGGGAATCTTGTTATCTTCGGCGGCCTGCAATATCAAAGAGAAGCGGGAAGCGGCGACCTTCTTACTATCCTGCATGACATACGACAGCGCCGGATTTTCAATCTGGTGAATATGATTATTTGGAACTATCCCAATGGAATGAGTGCACATAGATTTTTCGCTAACCGACATGAGGAAATCATCTGGCTGTCCAAAACTTCGAAGTATTTCTTCGATCTAGACGCTGTGCGCGAACCGTTTGACGAGGAAATAAAGCGCGCCTATATGAAGGACAAGCGCCTTCGTCCGGAAAGCATCGAGAAGGGCCGAAATCCTACAAATGTTTGGCGAATGTCGCGACTTAATGGCAATTCAAAGGAACGGGTTGGACATCCCACGCAGAAGCCGAAAGCACTCATCGAACGCCTCGAGAAGGCTCTATCCTACGAGGGATCAGTAGTCCTTGATTTCTTCGCCGGCAGTGCCATCACCACTCGCGTAGCCATGGAACTCGGGCGTCACAGCATTTCGTCCGACCTAAGCCCCGATATTTTGTCTTACTTTGCCAAGCACATGAAGAACTGGCAGGAACCAGATTTCCTGGAACAGCGGATTCCCTACCGCCTACTGGATCGAAATACTCTGGAATATCATCCCATCTTTGGAAAGAATTCGAAGGTTCCAACGGGAGTCTCGACAGCCGCTGAATGAGGTCACGCAAGGCGACAACAAATGACTCAGACATTCCACTGTGTACCGAGTACACACAAAAAACCTAGAGAACTGTCTAAGAACGCGATTTTCAATTCCAGGTAGAATGATTCCCGTAGGCGACGACGGGAAACGCGGCCGCCGGGACGGCGGCTGGAAAATACTGTCGACCGGGAAAGATCCGGCGACCCGCCCGGATGTCGGCACAAGGTCGCTGCAAACCCTGCGCGAACATGGCGGCCGACGCATTCGCCCAACGACGAGGGCGGATTTCCGGCCAGCGTCACAGGAAAACGTTGCCGCGTCAACGTTCGTCCGCGGCATCGCTCTCTATCAAACGCCCGGCGGCCAACACGGGTCCGATCACAAGTCACGGAGCACTTCCGATCACCCACTGGCACGGCCGAGCACGGAAGCTACCTGCGTCGAAAGCGCTCGTTTCTCAACCTGCCCGGAGAAACCGTGCCTCGGAGCGAGTGAGGCAGCTGCGCCATAAGCGACTGCTATGGAAGAGAGGACCGACAGACCGGTTTCGGTTGCCGCCCCGTTATACGGTTTTTGGTTCTCAGAATCACTCAAGGTCCATGATATCGGTTGCGGATCGACGGCGGAGGAGAAGCCGGAAGCAGAGAATTTTCGGAGCCCTCCCAGAGGGGCCGGAACCACAGCGGCGAATCCTGGGGTTTTTCCGGGTCCCGCATCCGGCTTAAAAGCACGATCTTACTCCACAGCTCGTGGCCTTCGGCTTCCCGAACATGCTTCAGGAGAGCCGCCTCGCAGCCTTGGGACAGTATATCCAGTGCGTACGTCACTTCGTCATCAAGGACGAGCCACCAATGATCGTGCTTTTTCGCCCGTTCGCTTTTGCCCACGTTATCGGCCTTTTCGCGTACAACAGAGGCGACTCTCCGGCCCACCTCGTCACCTTCGATGATTTGTCCTGAGTCCGTGCCCCACCACGCGAAGGTCGGTTTTTTCTTTGCTATCCCCAACACTATCAATGTGATTCCGCGCCCACCAATTTCATCTTGTGGACTGATTTGAAATTCTTGATATCTCCCCTCATGCATTCTTGCCGACAAAACAGCCGCTCTCACCTTCCCTTTGAGGCGCTCGAAACAAGCCTTCTTTGGGAGCGGATCCCGTTCATCATATTCACAAATCCAGTGGAATCCTGGAACTATCTTCTCTTCGGATTCGATCTTTCGGAGGAGTGCTTCGAGCTTCTTTTCGAATGCCGTCTCTTTCCTCCTGCCCCAACCACTTTCGTTAGGGAGTAAGCACACTTCGACGGCAATTTTCTTTCCTCGATATTCACCTATAAAATCCGGTGGGCCGATCCCATGTCCTCGACCTACGAAACGTATTTCTGTCATTCCGATCTGCTTCAACCATATCATTGCAGGGATTTCGCTATCTTTGGGAGCGTCTTGCCGGTTCATTTTCTTTGGCTCAATTAGCGTTATGTATGCTTGAGCTGCCCATCGCGGCGGCGAGGCAGGCTCGCGGGGAGACCTCGCTGCCCAATCGCGAGGAGAACGATCATGACTTTCTTTCCTTCACTCCCCGGGGATGCGGGCCTCGCGGAAATACAGTCGCCTTACGCCGACATCTGGCGTATCTGGGGAGAGTTCAGCCAGACGCTGATGCGCGGCCCGGGTCCGCTGTCGGTCGCCGACCGGGAGCTGGTCGCCGCCTACGTTTCCGGCCTGAACGAATGCGAATACTGCTACAGGGACCACGCCATGGCCGCCGAGGCGTTCGGCATCGACCCGGACGTGTTCGCGAACCTCCTGGACGATGTCGATGCTTCCGCGGTCGACGAGAAGATGAAGCCGCTCCTGCGGTTCGTCCGCAAGCTCACCCTGACGCCGTCAAGGATGGTCCAGGCGGACGCCGACGCGGTCTACGACGCCGGTTGGGAGGAGGGAGCGCTGCATTTCGCGATCGCCGTCTGCGGCCGCTACAACTTCATCAACCGCCTCGTCCTGGGTCACGGCGTCGAGTACACGGAAGCGCACACCGAGACATGGAAGAACGAGCAGGGCATGGCGTACCGGATCCTGCCGGAGTGAGCATCGCCGCGTATCGGGCGAACGCGAGGAGATCCCGGAGGAGCGCCTCGTTCGCGGGAGGGGAGACGCCGCGAGGCGCCCTCTCCCCTCTCCACGCCGGACTCGGTCTCGCTAGAGGCCCGATCCCTTCTTGCGTTCGTGATCCGTGAGCCGGGTGATCCGCGCACATTCCTTCAGGCGGTTGTACATGGGCGCCAGTTCGGCATCGCCGCCCATGATCTCGTCGCTGATCGGAGCCGTGCGCTTCATGAACTCGTCGCGGTCCGCCGTGGACAGGCGGATCACCTCGCCGCCCTTGCTGCGCCACAGGTTCGCGGCCCGGCGGTCGTAGCGGATGACCACGTCCTCCATGTAACGCTCGAGCTCGGCGCCGACGTCCATCACGGCCTTTTGCAGATCGGCCGGCAGGGAGTCGAAGAACTTCTTGCTCATCATCGCCATGTCGGGGATGTGGGTGTCCTCGACCAGGGTGACGTACTTGGTGACGTCGAAGAACTTCAGCGCCGCGAGCACGACGATGGTGCTGCGGATGCCGTCGAGTTGACCGCGCTGCAACGCCGGGATGACGTTGGCCATATCCATGGGGATTCCGGTGCCGCCGAACTCGCTGATGACGGCGCGCTCGACATCGGTGGCCAGCACGCGGATCTTCCTGCCCTTGAAGTCGGCGAGCGTGCGGATGGGCTCGAGCGACGCGTAGGCCGTCGGCCCGTAATCGAAGATGGCCACGCCGATCATGCCCTTGTCTTCGGTCATCCGCATGAAGTGGTCGCGGAAATGCGGACAGCTCAGGGCCCGGGAGATATGGGCGATATCGTCGAACAGCCCGGGCACGTCGGTCACCTGATAGCGCGGGTCGACGCCCTTGAAGAAACCGGGCGGCAACATGCTGATCTCGATGGTGCCGACCTGGACACCGTCCACCATTTCGGCCACGCCCCCGAGCTGGTGGCCGGGGAAGAGCTGGACGTCGATCCGTCCGTCGGTCACTTCCTCGAGGCGCTGCTCGTACTTCCGTCCGAATTCGTGATGGATCTCGTCGGTCGGGAAAATGGCGACCTTGATCACGAACTCGGCCGCCGCCGCCGCTTGCTGGGAGCCGACAATCAAAAACGCCGCGAACGCCGCACCCAACAGGGCGACCGGCAAATCAGGGACCAATCTCGAAAATGTCCTGGACATCTGAAGCCTCCCTTCGTCCCGTTATCGTAATGTGGTTAGCGAGTTGAGCTTAGATAGCCGTGTCGGTACTGTCAAAGTGCGCAAGGGCCCTTTGAGTCTTGTTTTCCTTGGGTTTCGCAATCCGGAGAAGCGGTCGGCGCGCCGCCGCCGGTACGCCCGGAACGGGGTCGTCGCGAGGAGGAGCTGCCGTCGTCATGAGCGTGGAGTCCGGTTCCCCTGACGAGGCCCGCCGACGGCGGCTCGAGCGAATCGCCTTCGCGACCCCCCGTTTCATCTGCGGCGTCCTCGTGCTGGCGGTCGTCGCGATCTCGGGCGCCAACGTCGTCGCGCGCTACGTCTTCCTCTCGCCTTTCTTCTGGGCCGAAGAAGCGCTGACCTACGTGATGATCTGCTTCATCTACATCGCGGCGATTCTGGTGACCTGGGACGGCCGGCACCTGCGCATGGACATCCTGTCGCAATACCTGCCGAGACCGTGGAAGGAAATCGTGAACTTCGTTTCCACGGTCCTGTTCATCGTCGTCTGCGCGTTCGTGGTCGTGCAGTCGTTCAAGGTGACGATGGTGCAGATCGAGTTCGGAAAACGGAGCGTCGCGGCCGAAATTCCCATGATGATTCCGCACTCGATGGTGCTTATCGGCTTTTTCTTCATGCTCGTGGCGGCCGTGGTCCGGTTCCGCGCCAACGTCACCGGAGAGCTCGGCGACGAACGCGACGACATCGAGCGGTCAGGCGACGAAGGCCGGCGCCTCGGGGATGGCGGTGTCTAGGATGTCCGGTCGCGACGGCCACGCCCGGACCCGGGGAGCGCCATGGCCTGGGTGATGATCCTTCTGCCCCTCGGTCTGCTGGTCCTGGGGTTCCCGGTATTCCTCATACTGATCACGACGTCCGCCGTCGTGCTCCTGCTCTTCATGAACGTGCCGCTGGAGATCGCGCACCTGAAGATGTTCGGCGGCGTGGACAAGCTGTCGTTCCTGGCCGCGCCCTTCTTCATTTTCGCGGGCGAGCTGATGAGCCGGGGCGGGCTGTCCAACCGGATCGTCGATTGGGTGCGGTCGATCGCCGGAGGCGTGCGGGGCAGCCTGCCCATCACCGCGGTCGGATCGTGCGCCTTCTTCGGCGCCATGTCGGGGTCCGGCGCGGCGACGACCGCCGCCGTCGGCCAGGTTCTTTATCGGCCGCTGCTGCGCGACGGGTATAACGAGAGCTTCTCCGCCGGCGTGCTGGCGTCCTCGGGCGCCATCGCGGTGATCATCCCGCCGTCCATCGCCATGATCATCTACGGCGGCTCGGCCGAGGTGTCGGTGGTCAAGCTGTTCATCGCCGGGTTCGTTCCCGGCATTCTGCTGGCCGCGCTGATGGCGGGCTACATCTATCTTCACGCCCGCCTGAGCGGCATGGGGCGGACGCAGAACTTCCGGTTCCGCGAGGTCGTCCGCGCGTCGCGCGCCGGCGTCCTCGCCCTGATGACGCCCGTCATCATCCTTGGCGGCATCTACACGGGGATATTCGATCCCACCGAGGCGGGGGCCGTGGCCAGCATCTACGCGATCCTCGTGACCATGTACGCCTACAGGGAGCTCGACTGGCGCGGCCTCTGGGAAGCGGCGGTCCGGACCGCCTACGTGTGCGCCCAGATCTTCATCATCATCGCCGCCGCCGGACTCTACTCCTGGCTGCTGACCATCAGCGGCGTCCCCCAGTCGATCGTCGGTTTCATCGACGACGTCGGCGCCACGCCGTGGATGGTGCTGCTGGTGATCAACCTGCTGCTGCTGGTCGTCGGCTGCCTGCTCGATCCCACGTCGGCGATCATCATCCTCACGCCGCTCCTGCTGCCGATCGTGAACGCCGCCGGCATCGACCTCGTCCACTTCGGCATCATCATGGTGATGAACATCGAGATCGGCATGTTCACGCCGCCGTTCGGGCTCAACATCTTCGTCGTGCAGTCGGTGCTGCGAGCGCCGCTCGCCGCGATCTACCGGGGCGTGGCGCCGTTCATCGTCATCAACATCATCGCCCTCGGGATCATCACCTACGTGCCCGAGGTTTCGCTGTTCCTGCCCCGCGTGCTGGGACCGTAGGGCCGATTCCGGTCGGAAGCTCGACAACCGCCAACGTTCCGCTCCGGAATCCCCCGCCGCGTGTGCGGGGGAACCCGCCATCCCGTCCTGTTCCTCGCATGAACTTCCCGATGTCCGATGCGCCATCTCCTTCCTCCGGCAGAGGAAGTTTGCGAATCCCTCCTGACAGGGGGAAGGGAGGGGGTTACGGATCTCGCGCCGGACGGACGTGCGCCCCGCGGGCATCGGCCGAGCATCGATCGTGGACGCGACTTCGCGTGCGGCACCTGGATGGCCGCCGCTTTTCCGGCGTCAATTTCCCATCGGCGGGTACGTCGCCGACTTCCCCCGCCGCCGTGGCGTCCGGTCGTCGAGGTCGGTGGCGAGGTCGCTGTTCTTCAGGGCGATGTCTCCGATGGCGGCCAGAACTCGGAAGCTCCGGCCCGGCTGGAAGGTCATTCGGCGGGTCCTGGCGCGGGCGCGGTCCGGCGTAGCAGTTCGTCGAGGGCGGCGCCTTGGCGTTCGAGGGCAATGCCTTGGCGTTCGAGGGCAATGCCTTGGCGTTCGAGAGCCGCGCCTTGGCGTTGGCCGGCCTGGATCAATTCGTTGAGCGCCGCCATGGCTTCGGTGTGGCGTTTGTCGTCGGCTTCGCGCTGCTGCTTCAGGGCTTCGCGATGCTGTTGGCCGCGTTCGTCGTTGGCGCGGATCATGGCGCGGATACCGTGCCAGATGCCGATGGCGGCGACGATGGCGGCGGCGGCCGAGGCGAAAGTGGCCACGGCGCTGGCGGCCGCGATGACGAGGCTCACGATCTCGAACTCGGTCATGGCGTGTGTCTCCCAGCTCGACAGATGATAACTGCAATTATCGCACACTCGGATACCCCCCGAGGCCCCCGCCACTTCGAGATATCCGGGCTACAGTGCCGGTGTCCGCCGGCACCGGGGCTATCCCCGCGTGTGCGGGGGAACCCAGACCTGCGGTCGTGGCACGCGACGGTGTTCGACGCTATCCCCGCGTGTGCGGGGGAACCTAGGCTCAGGACCTATAACCAAAAGATGACGGTAGCGGCGATGCAGATGGCGCTGAAGAAGGTGTGGGCGCATTGGTCGTATCGTGTGGCGATACGCCGCCAGTCCTTGATTCTGCCGAACATGCGCTCGATAAGATTGCGCCGCTTGTAGAGCTCGGCGTCGTAAGCGACCCGAGGCACGCCGCGAACCTTGTTGGGCAGCAGAGGCTGGATACGGGCGAACCGGGCGTCGGATAGCCAGAAGTGGTGGTCGGACATGGTAGCCTCCCCTACATCTAGAGGCTTTGAACCACATCCCACCTCAATACTCAAGTCTGGTTATAGGTCCTGAACCAGGACAGACACTTGGCGGCAGATCCTTCCTGTGTCATGATTGGCTCGTTGTGAGGTGTCTGGGGGGGGGAATCCCGGCGTCTGGGAAAAAGATTGTGGAGGCACTTGGAGCATGGGGCGGAAGGGCTTCGTTGCAACGGCATGGACCAATGGTCAACAGCGCGAGACAGGGGCGGGATATGGCCTGAAGGTCGAGATCGCCGACCGTGACACGTTCTTCGACAAGAGCTGGAAAACCGTAAAGTTGAATCTTGTCGGAACGGTGAACAGCCGTATGACAGAGGTCAACATTGAAAAATGCTCGTTCTGGAATGACATATGTCGGGAATTGATCAGTAAGGATATCGGTCGGTGGTTCATAGACAATAAATTCGTGTTCATAGACAACGAATTCGTGCCGTGGCCCAAGGGTTGCCCACCACGATTTCGGTTTGTCCCTACGAATGAACGTGAGTTCGAAGTTAAAAGAGAACCTGCTTATGCGTGAAATTCATCCGGCGATGAGGGTGCGGTAGGGGATGGGTTGTGTGCGGGCGGCGCTATGGAGGAAGCGGGGGATTATGGTTTGGAGTTGGTAGCGGCGGTTGCAGCGCCAAGCGAAACTGGCGAGATGGCGTTCGGCGTGGTCGGGTCCGAGTTTGCGGTAGGTCCCGATGATTGCGCTCTTGATACTTCCGAGCATGGTGTTGACCCCCTTGAAGAGCGCCATGCGCACGCTGGCGCGCCCGGAGCCTGTGTGGATCGAGCGATGGTCATGGCCGGCATGGCCGAGGGCGGTATGCGTATTCCGTACCGGCGTCATGCGCCATCGTGCGGTGACGGAACCCACCGTGCCCAGCACGGACGATGCCGTACTCGGACATGCCGCGGTCACGCTCCCGTGGCGCCGTCCGGCCTCGCCGCGGCTTCCTCCCGCAACAGCCGGTCGATGACCTGACGGGCGAGGAGGGGACCGGCGTCGTAGCCGATATCGACCATCGGCGCGTCGGGGTCGAGATCGATGTTCCTCTGTTGCGCCTCGAACACGGCGATGTCCTCGCCGACCACGTGGTGGCACTGCTCGTGGAACGCGCTCACCTCGTCCATGTCGTCGGTCCACAGCCTGTGGCCCAGGTGCCAGAAGTAGTGGGTCGAGTCCCCGGTCGACGGCGTGATGCCGTGACAGACCCAGAAGTCCCAGCGCTTCTCGCCCTTGCCCTCGCGAGCGCCGGTCCCCGCCACCGCCGAACCGTTGTTGATGCGGAAGTAGGAGGGCGGCATGAACTCGGAAATCTGCCAGCGGTCGATGTTGGAATCGTAATCGCCGAACTGTCGATAGGTCCTGGCGGCCGGAACGTCCATCGTCCAGCGGGAGACCTTGACGCGGTCTCCGTCCCGTTCCGTCTCGACGTCGGCGCGGTCCGCCACGTGCATATCGCCGACGGTGGAGGCGTGCACCGTGGCGAGGTGCGACAGGTCGAGCAGGTTGTCGATGACGAGCTGATAATGGCCCTGCACGCGGCAGTGCACCTTGGTCGCGCTCCAGCCGTCCTGGAAGAGCATCCCGAAGAATTCGGGAACCCTGGACTCGTCGGCGTCCTCGGCCTCGCCCATCCAGACGAAGACGCAGTTGTCGCGCTCGATCACCGGGTAGCTCCTGACCTTCATCCGCGGTGGAATGCGCTCCTGGCCGGGGATTCGCACGCAGGCGCCCGCGCGGTCGAACTCCAGGGCGTGGTAGTGGCACTGGATGGCGTCCCCGATCACCTTGCCCATGGACAGCGGCAGCAGGCGGTGGGCGCAACGGTCGGCGAGCGCCACGGCCTCGCCGCTCTCGGTCCTGAAGAGCGCCACAGGCTCGCCGAGCAGGACGCGGCCCAACGGCCGCCGCGTCGTCACCTCGTCCGAGTACGCGCCGACGTACCAGTAGTTCCTCGGAAACATTCGTTCCTCCAATACCGTCGTCTCTCTATGCCGCCCCCCGCGCCGCGAGTCTCGCGGCCTTCTTCCTCGCTTTATCCGGATATGGGTTCCCCCTTCTTCTCCGCCGCTTCGTCTTTCGACATGCGGGCGATGATCTCGCGGGCCTGCAACAGGCCCTCGTCGAAGCGGATCCGCACCCTCTCGTTGACGTTCTCCGGCGTCGCGCCTTCCGGGTCGCTGTCGAGCGAACGCTGCTGCGCCTCGTAGATGGCGACGTCCTCCCGGATCACCTGATGGCACTGCCGGTGGAACTCCGGGCGGCTCTCCTTCGGAACGGCCGACAACTCGTAGGCGATGGCCCAGAACTGGTGGGTCGACCGCCGGGTTTCCGGCGTGATGCCGTGATAGACTTGGAAGCCCCACTCCCCCTGATCGAAAACCCGGTAACGACCGGGTTTTCTCGCGCCCGTGCCTTCGGAGCCGTTGTTGATGAGGAAATAGGCCGGCGGCCGCCATTCCGCGAGCTGCCAGCGGTCGAAGTTGCCCGGATGGGACCCGAACTCGGCGTAGGTGCGCGCCGCGGGAACGTCGACCATCTCGCGCGTGACCCGCACCGTGTCGCCGTGACGCTCGTGGATGACCTCGGCGTCCTCGGCCACGGGCGCGTTGCCGATCGTCGTATCGTGCAGGTAGGCGACGTGCGAGAGATCGAGCAGGTTGTCGATCAGCAGCAGGTAGTTGGCCTCGATGTGCAGATGGAGCTTGGTCACCCCCCATTCGGGATGGTCCAGGCGCGGAAAATCGATGATCGAGGCCTCGTCCGCGTCTTCGGGATCGCCCATCCAGACATAGACGAACGCGTGGCGTTCGATCACGGGATAGGACTTGACGCGCGTCCCCCTGGGCGCGCGCGCCTGGCCGGGAACCTTCACGCAGGCGCCGGCGCTATCGTAGACCAGGCCGTGATAGCCGCACTGTATCTCGTCGCCGACGATCCTGCCCTTCGAGAGCGGCACCCGGCGGTGGGCGCAACGGTTCTCCAGCGCGACGGGCGTTCCATCCCGTTTGCGGTAGAGCAGCACGTCCTCGTCGAGCATGGTCAGGGCCAGCGGTTCGGAGCCGAGTTCGTCGGACCACGCCGCCACGTACCAGTGATTTTTCATATACATGAATCGGATCTTTCATTCATCGTGACAAAGGTGTGCGGGTCTCCCGCCCGCCCCGTCGCCGCGCCGATCCTTCGCCTGTTCCGCCAGGAGTCCGTCGACGATCCGGCGCGCGGCCAACAGCCCACCGTCGTGGACGATCTCCACCCGCGCGTTGATGTCCCGCGCCGATGTCGGCGCCGGGTCGCGGTCGATCGATGCCTGCTGGACCGGGAACAGCACGGAGTCCTCGGTGATGATCCGGTCGCACTGGGAACGGAATTCCTCGATGGTCCGCGCGTCGCCCATGCCCGGATCGAAGGCGACGTAGCGGTACTGGTGACTGCGCTTCTCCGTCTCCGGCGTAAGTCCGTGATAGACGTAGAACCCCCAATGGCCCTGGTCCTCGTACCAGTCGCCCTCGGGAACGCCGCGGCCCGCCGGCGCCGAGCCGTAGCTGACCCGGACATACGTGGGCGGTCGGAACTCCGAGACCTGCCAGCTGTCGATGTTCCCTTCGTAGCCGCCGAACTGGCGAAAGGTCGGCGCCGGCGGCACGTTCTCCATCCAGCGCAGGACGCGCACCGTGTTTCCGTCCTGGACGGTCTTCATCCGGGCGGTCTCGGATATCTCGGGACTCCCGGTGGTCGTCCCGTGAACGTAGGCGAGGTGGGAGAGATCCAGCAGGTTGTCGATGACGAGCTGGACGTGCGCGTCCAGATGGAACCGGATATCGCCGACCCGCAGTCCCGGACGGTCCAGTACGCCGTAATCGGGAATCGCGGCCTCGTCCGCCTTTTCGGGGTCCCCCATCCAGATCCACAGGAAGCGGTGCTTTTCCACGAGCGGGTAGGCCCGGACGCCGACCCCGGGCGGAACGCGCGTCTGTCCGGGGATCCTCGTGCATCCGCCCCAGCGGTCGTATCGGAGTCCGTGGTAGCCGCACTCGACCGTGTCGCCGATCAGGCGGCCCATCGACAGGGGCGCCCGCCGATGGGCGCAACGGTCCTCCAGGGCGACCGGCGTCCCGTCCTCCAGGCGGAACATGACGACCGCCTGGTTCAGGAAGGTCCGCGCGAGGAACTCCCGCCCCAGTTCACCGGGGAAGCCCGCCGCGTACCAGTGGTCCTCCAGGAACATGCGCCTGCCGAGAAAAGAAACGGTCCCGAACGGATCCTGTACTCTCGCGAAACGATGGGAAACCGCCGCGATCATAGCATACCCCCGCGGCGCGAAATCCGGTCGGGTGCGGTCCGAACGGGCCGCCTGTCGCGCGTGACGCGAACCCCGGAGTTCCAGGAGACCATGCGCCGCCTGCACCCCGGTCGGTCGCCGGTGGCAACGCTGTTCAACTACCGGCGGTAAGCGTCTACCGTGCCCCGACGACCCGGAGAAGGGGAGGGAGGGGACATGCCGGACAAGACGTTCACCATCGCGCTGGAGCGGCTCGATCGCCACGCGCCGTTTTTCATGGGCGCCGTCAGCTGCCCCGAGGGCGTGTCGTTGCGTGCGCTCGAGGTCGGCGTCGGCTTCGACCCCGGCCGCCGCGACGGCATCGACCGCCACGGGCGCATGTTCCGCGACCGGGAGTTCGACATCTGCGAACAGTCGCTCGCGTCCTTCGTCATGTCCCGCGCGCGGTCCGACGACTTCGTCGCGACGCCGGTGTTTCCCCGGCGCCTGTTCAGCCAGATCTGCATGTTCGTGAACGTCGACGCGGGGATCGACGAGCCCAGGGACCTGATCGGCAAGAGGGTCGCCGTGTGGTCCTTCCAGACCACGCTCTGCGTCCTGGCGAAGGGCGATCTCAAGGGCGAGTACGGCGCGCCCTGGGAGGAAATGCACTGGTACGTCCAGCACCATGAGGAAATCCCCTGGGAAGGGGAGGGCCTGTCGATCCGGAATATCCCGGACGGCAAGGACGCCGGCGAGATGCTGGTGGCCGGCGAGGTCGACGCCCTGTTCCATCCGCTGCCGCCCCCGGCCGTCCTGCGCAATCCCGGGCGGGTGCGCCGCCTGTTTCCGGACTCGCGCGCCGAGTCGCTCGGGCACTTCGAGAAGTTCGGCTACTGCCCCATCATGCATCTGCTGGTGTTCGCGCGCGAGCTCGTGGCGCGGGAGCCCTGGCTGCCCCGGGCGATGATCGACATCTGGGAGGACGCGAAGCGCAGGACGGACGAGTTCTACGACGACCCGGCGTTCTCGATGCTGATGTTCGCCCGGAACGAGTACGAATGGCAGCGCGACAACATGGGCTCCGACCTCTTCCCGAACGGCCTCGAGGCCAACCGGGCCAATCTCGAGCAATTCATCGGATACCTCGCCGACCAGCGGCTGATCGACGCGCCGATCCCTGTCGAGAGCCTCTTCGACGACTCCGTCCTGGACACGTGACAGGGACTCGAAGGCGGTTTTCCGACGCGGGCCTTCGGCCGTGGCGAGGGCGGCATTCCCGAGCATGACGACGATTCCCGTTCCCGTTGCGAACAATATAGGAACAGGCATGGGGCGTGTCAATAGGAAATTTCTGTAATGGAGAAAATTTTCTATTCCACGATTATCCGCACCAGCTGCATGTCCATGCGTTCCCCCTCCCGATAATGCCCCTGACATACTATATGTTGATGTATACAATACTATACTACAAGATATTGTGTTTTTGGCTGGAGCGTCTCATACGGCCCGACGGTGTGTGGATTGTGCAATTCCGGTCCGATGCCGCGCCGGGCCATTCGCGTTCCTCCCCCCTTGGCGGGGAGAGGCCGGCAGGGGGTGGATCGCGGTCCCGCCGCGCATCGGGCTCGTGCTCCGACGGTGTGCGGATTGTGCAATTCCGGTCCGGCGTCGCGCCGGGCCATTCGCGTTCCCCCCTTGGCGGAGAGAGGCCGGCAGGAGGTGGATCGCGGTCCCGCCGCGCATCGGGCTCGTGCTCCGACGGTGTGCGGATTGTGCAATTCCGGTCCGGCGTCGCGCCGGGCCATTCGCGTTCCTCCCCCCTGGCGGAGAGAGGCCGGCAGGAGGTGGATCGCGGTCCCGCCGCGCATCGGGCTCGTGCTCCGACGGTGTGCGGATTGTGCAATTCCGGTCCGGTGCCGCGCCGGGCCATTCGCGTTCCTCCCCCCTGGCGGAGAGAGGCCGGCAGGAGGTGGATCGCAGTCCCGCCGCGCATCGGGCTCGTGCTCCGACGGTGTGCGGATTGTGCAATTCCGGTCCGGCGTCACGCCGGGCCATTCGCGTTCCTCCCCCTTGGCGGGGAGAGGCCGGCAGGAGGTGGACCGCGGTCCCGTCGCGCATCGGGCTCGTGCTCCGACGGTGTGCGGATTGTGCAATTCCGGTCCGGCGTCACGCCGGGCCATTCGCGTTCCTCCCCCTTGGCGGAGAGAGGCCGGCAGGAGGTGGATCGCGGTCCCGTCGCGCATCGGGCTCGTGCTCCGACGGTGTGCGGATTGTGCAATTCCGGTCCGGCGTCGCGCCGGGCCATTCGCGTTCCTCCCCCCTGGCGGAGAGAGGCCGGCAGGGGGTGGATCGCAGTCCCGCCGCGCATCGGGCTCGTGCTCCGACGGTGTGCGGATTGTGCAAACCGCCAAGTCGACGCGCGTCCCCGAATTCCGGGACGGTGTCCCGGCTCTCGGTGAGCATCCGGTCGTAACGCACCGCTTCATGAGCCGCGACCGGGTCTTGTCCGACGGACGGCCGACCCGTTAAACAGGGGCAGTCGCTGAACCGCGGACGGGGAGGACGGAATGGCGGGAGAACGCATCGGATTCATCGGTCTCGGCAACATGGGCAACCCCATGGCGGCCAATCTGATATCGGCGGGATATCCCCTCATCTGCTACGATATCGCGGGCACCAGGGAACGGGCGCCCGAAGGGGCCGAGATCGCGGGGTCCGTCACTCAAATCGCCGGCAGCGCCGATTTCGCGATCCTCAGCGTGGCGAGCCGGCAGGCGGTCGAGGACATCGCGGAAGAGATCGTGGCGGCAAACGACCGGACCGTCTCGGTCGTCGTCGATACCTCGACCATCGGCTCGAAGACCGCCCGCGCCGCCGAGGCCCGTCTGGGAACCGCCGACATCGCCTACATCGACTCGCCCGTCGCGGGCGCGTCGGGCGGTACGGGGATCGGCCCGGCGGCGGCGGAGGCCGCGGCCCTGACGTTCATCGTCGCGGGCAAGAGCGGCGCCGTCGAGAGAGTCCGCCCGGTGCTCGAGAAAATGGGACGCAAGCTGTTCCACGTCGGCGAGGAGCCGGGCCAGGCGCAGGCCATCAAGCTGATCAACAACTTCCTGATCGGCACCGCGATGATCGCGACGAGCGAGGCGATGAACTACGGCTTGAGCCAGAACCTCGACATGAAGTCGATCCTCGAGGTGATCAATGTCTCGAGCGGTGCCAACGTCGCGACCTCCTACATCTTCCCCGCGTGCATCGAACCGGAGACCTACGACGTCGGCGCGGCGGTCGAGATTCTGGTGAAGGACGTCGGGGTCTATGTCGAGGAAATCGAGAACGGAAACCTTCCCAACGCCGTGGGTTCCGTGGTCAACGGGATCTGGGCGGACATGGGCCGGGAGATGCCGGAAGCGGACTTCACCCACGTGTTCCCCTTCATCCGGGATGGCGGGGAAGGGTAGCCGCGCGACAGACGTCACGTCAGGAGGATGCCATGACCGATCAGATCAACGCCGACTTCTCCCGGTACGTCGTTAGCCAGACGAACGACATGGAATGGCGGCAGAGCCCCGCGCCGGGAATCTGGCGCAAACGCCTGGAACACGTCGGAGAGGCCGAGGCGGGCCGGGTCACGTCCGTCGTGCGGTTCGATCCCGGCGCTGGATTTCCGGATCATCCCCACCCGGACGGCGAGGAGATTCTCGTCCTCGACGGCGTGCTCTCCGACGAGAGCGGCGACTACCCGGCCGGCACTTACATCCTCAACCCGGAAGGGACGAACCACGCTCCCCGGTCCGAACGGGGCTGCACGCTGTTCGTGAAGCTGCGGCAGTATCCGGGAAGGGACCGCCCGCGCGTCGTCCTCGACACCAGGTCCGCGGAATGGCGGCCGGGCCGCATGGAAGGCATGGAGTTCCTGCCGCTTTACAACGATACCGACCCCGGCAAGGGGATCACCCGCCTGACCCGGGTGCCGCCGGGATGCGACATGGGGAGGGACCCTCACCCGGGCGGCGAGGAGGTCTTCGTCGTCGAGGGCCGCGTGGAGGACGAATACGGCCGGCACGACGCGGGCACGTGGTTTCGCCACCCGGTCGGCAGTGTGCATCATCCCCGTTCTCCGGAAGGATGCCTGCTCTACGTGAAGCGGGAACACCTCGGCTGAAAACACCCGGCCGGGCGCGGCGGCGGACGGCGTTGGATTGGAAGGGGGGACGACCATGAGCGGACGACTCGCGGGGAAGACGGCGCTCGTCACCGCCGCCGCGCGGGGCATAGGCCGGGCCACGGCCCTGGCCTTCGCGGCGGAAGGGGCGGCGGTGTGGGCGACCGATATCGACGAAGAGAAGCTCGGGGAACTCGACGGCGCCGCCGGCGTCACGCCGCGCGGGATGGACGTCACTGACCGCCGGGCCGTCGAGAGGACGATCGACGAAATCGGCGCGGTCGACGCGCTCGTGAACTGCGCGGGCTACGTTCACATGGGCGACATCCTCGCCTGCGGCGACGAGGCATGGGACCGGTCCTTCGACGTCAACGTCAGAGGGATGTTCCTGGTCACGCGCCGGATGCTGCCCGCCATGCTGGACGCCGGCGGCGGCGCCGTCGTCAACATCGCCTCGGTGGTCTCGTCGATCAAGGGCGTGAAGGAGCGCTGCGCCTACGGCGCGAGCAAGGGCGCCGTCATCGGTTTCACCAAGGCCGTCGCCGCCGACTACGTCGAGCGGGGCATACGGTGCAACGCCGTATGTCCCGGCACCGTCGACACCCCCTCGCTGGCCGAACGCATACGGGCCGGCGGAGACGACGAAGCGTCGACCCGCGCGGCCTATGTCGCCCGCCAGCCGATGGGGCGCCTCGGCGAGGCGGACGAGATCGCCCGGGCCTGCGTGTACCTCGCGTCGGACGACGCCGCCTTCGTGACCGGAACCGCCTTCGTCATCGACGGCGGCATGGTACTCTGACGACACGGCCTCCCCGGCGCCTCGACAGGAACGGGACGGTTGTGACAACACCTGAATGTCGATTCCCGACGTTTTGAAATGACGATGGAAATCAAGACACGAGAGTCGATCTCCTTGCGCCCGTTCGAGGCGGAAACGCGATGAGCGAACGGGTCGCCATGCTCCGGGAGCCCTACGCGGGCTATCGCCAGCCTCGCGGCGTCGCGGAAGACGCGGAACTCACCCACGTCGGCCCCGGCACGCCGTGTGGAGAGTATCTGCGGCGCTTCTGGCAGCCGGTCTGCATGACCGGGCAACTCACCGATCTGCCCCTCGCCCTGACCGTCATGGGCGAAAACCTGGTGGCCTTCCGGGACAGGTCCGGACGGATCGGACTGCTGAACAGGCACTGCTCGCACCGGGGCGCCTCGCTCGAGTTCGGGATCGTCTCGGATCGCGGCATCCGCTGCTGCTATCATGGCTGGCTGTTCGACGTGGACGGCAGGATCCTCGAGACGCCGGGCGAGCCGCCGGACTCCCCGCTCAAGGACGGTTTCGTGCACGGGGCCTATCCGACCCGTGAATACAAGGGGCTGGTGTTCGCGTACATGGGGCCGCCCGGCGCCAAACCGGACTTCCCCGTCTACGACTCCCTGGAACTGCCGGACAACGAGATGGCGCCATACGCCATCCATTACCCCTGCAACTGGTTGCAGGTGAACGAAAACCCGGTCGATCCCTACCACAGCGTGTTTCTGCACAGTCGCGTGACCGAGGCGCACTTCGACGTGTCGTGGGGCGCCCTGCCGGTGGTCGAATGGCACGCGAAGGCGGGCGGCGCGGGCGTGCACCTCACCAATACCCGACGCTGGAAGAATCATCTGTGGACGCGGATCAACGAGTGGGTCGCGCCCAACTTCGCCCAGACCCCGGACATCTACCAGAACCCCGACCGCGAGAAGTTCTTCGTCCGCGCCGGCCTCAGCAAATGGGCCGTGCCCGTCGACGACACCAACACGATGATCATCGCCTGGCGGCACTTCAACGACGATCTCGACGCGGACGGCAAGGGCGACCGCTCCGCGATCGGGTTCAACAAGGTCGATTTCCTGGGCCAGACCGGCGCGCGGTCCTACGAGGAGGGGCAGCGGATTCCGGGCGACTACGAAGCCCAGGTGGGGCAGGGGCCGATCAATATCCACGCGCTCGGGACTCTCGGATACACGGATACGGGCGTGGCGCTGCTGCGCCGGACCTTGCGCGAAGGCATCCGGGCGGTCGGGGAGGGCCGGGATCCTCCCGTACTGGCGCCGACGCCCGCGGGCCACGCGCCCACGCAGTGCGGCGACGTCATCGTCGACGTCGGGGACATGCCGGACGACCGGGAAATCCAGGGCGAGATCGGCCGGGCCATCGGCCGCATCGTCGTCGAGACCGATAACCTGCCTTACGCCGAACGCCGCGCCGAGATCGAGAGGCGCGTCCGCATGTATCTCGCGGAGCGCTGACCGGCGCGCCGCCGACCGGTGCCGGCCATGGCCAGTATGAGAAATGCGGGCTAACGTTTTCCCCAGGCGCCGCGAGGTCGCGCGGAGACCGGCGGCCCGCATCGCCCGTGAAATCGGATACCATACGAGGGAAGGGAGGGTCCCATGTTTTCCGGTAGAACCCTGGCGGCGGCGTGCGTCGCGGCATCGATCGCGGCCGCTCTCCCCGCGAGCGCCAAGACGCTGATCTATTGCTCGGAAGGAAGCCCCGAGGGCTTCAATCCGCAGCTCTACGTGGCAGGGACCACGTTCGACGCGTCCTCGCGCCAGATTTACAACCGCCTCGTCGAGTTCGAGCTCGGCACGACGGAGATCATCCCGGCGCTGGCGGAATCGTGGACGGTTTCCGACGACGGCACCGTCTACACCTTCGAGCTGCGGCGCGGCGTCAAATGGCACGACACCCCGGAGTTCAAGGCGACCCGGGACTTCAACGCCGACGACGTCGTGTTCAGCTTCGGGCGTCAGCTCGACAAGGACCACCCGTATCACAAGGTATCGGGGGGGAGCTACGAGTACTTCAACGGCATGGACATGCCCAACCTGCTGAAAAGCGTGGAGAAGGTCGACGACCATACGGTCCGTTTCACGCTGAACCGGCCGGAGGCGCCGTTCATCGCCGACCTCGGCATGGACTTCGCGTCGATCCTGTCGGCCGAGTACGCGGACAGGATGCTGGCGGCCGGCGCGCCGGAGAAGGTCGACCTGGAGCCCGTCGGAACCGGCCCCTTCCAGCTCGTCGACTACCAGAAGGACGCCGTGATCCGTTACAAGGCCCACCCCGACTATTTCCGCGGCAAGGCGGCGATCGACAACCTCGTGTTCGCGATCACGCCGGACGCGTCGGTCCGGTACGCGAAGCTCAAGGCGGGCGAATGTCACGTCATGCCCTATCCCAATCCCGCCGACCTGCCGGCCATGAAGATGGATCCGGACATCGAGGTCATGGAACAGGAAGGCCTGAACGTCGGTTATCTCGCGTTCAATACGGAAAAGGAGCCGTTCACGGACAAGCGGGTCCGACGGGCCCTGAACCACGCCGTCAACAAGCAGGCCATCATCGACGCGGTGTTCCAGGAGGCGGGCCGCATCGCGAAGAACCCGATTCCGCCGACGATGTGGTCGTACAACGAGAACGTTCGGGACTATCCCTACGACCCGGAAAAGGCCGAACGGTTGCTGGCCGAGGCGGGGTATCCCGACGGCTTCGAGACCGACATCTGGGCGATGCCGGTGCAGCGGCCCTACAACCCGAACGCGCGCCGGATGGCCGAGCTGATTCAGGCGGATTTCGCGAAAGTCGGCGTGAAGGCCCGGATCGTCAGCTACGAATGGGGCGAATACCTCAAACGCAGCAGGGACGGAGAACACCGGACGTTGCTGCTGGGGTGGACCGGGGACAATGGCGATCCCGACAATTTCCTTCACGTCCTTCTCGGTTGCGCCGGCGCCAAGGGCACCAACCGGGCGCGATGGTGCCATCGGTCGTTCGACGACCTCATCATCGAGGCCAAACTCACGACGGACGTCGCCAGACGGACCGAGCTCTACATGAAGGCTCAGGAAATCTTCAAGGAAGAGGCGCCCTGGGTCACGATCGCGCACTCGATCGTCTACATGCCGATGCGGCGGAACGTGACGGGGTACAAGGTCGACCCGTTGGGCGGACACGTGTTCTACGGCGTGGACCTGCGATAGGCCGCGTCGTCCGCCGCCGCGACGGCGCGGGCGGGAAGGGACGCCGGCCCGCCGTCGCCCGCGTTCCCCATGTATCGGTCCGGAAACCTCTTTGCGTGTAAGGGACGGGGAAGGGGAGGCGCCGGGACGTGCTTCGATTTCTGGCGACACGGGTCAGCCTGATCGTCCCGACGTTCATCGGGGTGACGTTACTGACGTTCGCGCTGATCCGCGTCATTCCCGGCGACCCCATCGAACTGTTGGCGGGGGAACGCGGCATCGATCCCGCCCGGCACGCCGAACTCAGGGCCGATCTCGGGCTCGACAAGCCCCTGCTGGTTCAATACGGCGTCTACATCGCCAACGTCGCGCGAGGGGATCTGGGCGAATCGATCCTCACGCGGGAGCCGGTGCTCGAAGAGTTTCTGGCGCGCTTCCCGGCGACTTTCGAGCTCTCCGTCTGCGCGATCCTGTTCGCGCTCGCGATCGGCCTCCCGGCCGGCGTGCTGGCCGCCGTCCGGCGGGGTTCGGCGATGGATCACACCGTGATGGCGGTATCCCTGACGGGGTTCTCGATGCCCGTTTTCTGGTGGGCGCTACTCGCGATCCTGTTCTTTTCCGTGACGCTCGGCTGGACGCCCGTATCGGGCCGGATCTCGTTGCTCTACTTCCTCGAACCCGTTACCGGATTCATGCTGATCGACTCATGGCTGTCGAGCGAGCCCGGCGCGTTCAGGTCCGCGGTCCTTCATCTCGTCCTTCCCTCGATGGTGCTCGGCACGATCCCGCTCGCCGTCGTCGCCCGCATGACCCGCTCCTCGATGCTCGAGGTGATGGGCGACGATTACATCCGGACCGCGCGCGCCAAGGGAGCCTCGCCGCTACGGGTCGTCGCCGTTCACGCGCTGCGCAACGCCGCGATCCCGGTGGTGACGGTCATCGGCCTGCAAACCGGAGTGTTGCTGGCCGGCGCGATCCTGACCGAGACCATCTTCGCCTGGCCGGGCATCGGGAAATGGCTGGTGGAGTCGGTGCACCGGCGGGACTATCCGGTATTGCAGGGCGGCGTCCTGCTGGTCGCCGCGACGGTCATGGTCGTCAACCTTCTGGTCGATGCGCTTTACGGCTTCATCAACCCGCGCATCCGGCACACGCGATAGCGCATGACCGCCGCCGCCAAAATCCGGCCCGTGGCGTCGCCGAACCCGCTGGCGCGGTTCTGGTGGGTCTTTCGGGAGAATCCGGGCGCCGTGGTCGGCCTGTGGGTCATCTCGGCCATCGTCGTTGCGGCGCTGCTGGCCGACGCGATCGCGCCGCACCCGCCTCACGAGCAGTACCGCGACGCCTTTCTGACGCCGCCGGCCTTCGCGCGGGGCGGAACATGGCGATACCCCCTCGGCACCGACGATATCGGACGCGACATCCTTTCACGCATCGTCCACGGCGCCCGGCTCTCCCTGCTCGTCGGCGGCATCGTCGTATCGCTGTCCCTCGCGGCGGGGATACTGTTGGGACTTCTCGCGGGCTTCACGCGCGGGATCGTCGAGATCGCGATCATGCGATCGATGGACATCATGTTGGCCCTGCCGGCGCTACTCCTGGCCATCGTCATCGTTGCCGTGTTGGGGCCGGGTCTGACCAACGCGATGTACGCGATCGCGATCGTCAGCCTGCCTCACTATGTGCGCCTGACCCGGGCGGCCGTGATCGCGGAGCGCACGAAGGATTACGTCATCGCCTCGCGCCTCGCCGGCGCGGGGGTCCCGAGGCTCGCCTTCGTCACGGTGCTGCCGAACTGTCTCGCGCCGCTCATCGTGCAGGCGACGCTGGGTTTCTCCACGGCCGTCCTCGACGTCGCCGCGCTGGGGTTCCTGGGCCTCGGGGCGCAGCCGCCGACGCCGGAATGGGGCACGATGCTGGCCGACGCGCGGCAGTTCATGCAGCGGGCGTGGTGGGTCGTGACGTTTCCGGGACTGGCGATCCTGATAACCGTGCTGTCCTTCAATCTTCTCGGCGACGGACTGCGCGATGCACTGGACCCGAGGATGAGGCGATGACGGCGCTCCTCGACATCGAGGGATTGACCGTGGAATTCCGCGCGCGGAGCGGTTCGTCGCGTGCGGTCGACGACGTCGCGTTCCACGTGAGGGAAGGGGAGGTCGTCGGAATCGTCGGCGAATCGGGCTCCGGGAAAAGCGTGACCGCGCTGGCGGCCATGGGTCTGATCGTCCATCCCGGCCATGCCTCCGCCCGCAAGCTCGAGTTCGACGGACGCGATCTGACGAGTCTGGACGCCGGCGCGCGCCGCCGGATCAACGGCCGCGAGCTGGCAATGATCTTCCAGGAGCCGCTGACCAGCCTGAATCCGTGTTTCACGGTCGGCTTCCAGATCATGGAGGCCATCCGCATCCATGACGGCGGCAGTCGTCGAACGCGCCGCGCCCGGGCCATCGAGCTTCTCGACCAGGTCGGCATACCCGATCCCGAGTCGAGACTGCGCTCGTTTCCGCATCAGTTGTCGGGCGGCATGAATCAGCGCGCGATGATCGCCATGGCGATCGCCTGCAACCCGCGATTGCTGATCGCCGACGAACCGACGACGGCGCTCGATGTCACGATCCAGGCCCAGATCCTCGATCTGCTGCTCTCTCTGCAACGGGACCGCGGGATGGCATTGGTTCTCATCACGCACGACCTCGGGGTGATTTCCGAGACGGCGGAACGGGTCCTCGTGATGTATGCCGGTCGGGTCGTCGAGACGAGCGACGCGGACGCGCTCTTTTCGGCGCCGCGCCATCCCTATACGGCCGCGCTGATGGACGCGTTGCCCGAACGGGCCGAGCGCCAACGACGCCTGACGAGCATCCCGGGCGTGGTTCCCGGCATCCATGACCGGCCCTCGGGTTGCCTGTTCCACCCACGCTGCCGTTTCGCGACGGAGCGGTGCCGGACGATCGCGCCGGAAATCTCGTCGTTTCGCGATGGCCAGTCGCGTTGCCATACGCCACTGGACGCGGAAGGGCGGCCCACGGCATGACGTCGTCCCCCATCCTCGAAGCCATCGACCTCGCGCGCCACTATCGGGTCAACCGGGGAGTCCTGCGGCGCCCGGCGACACTCCGGGCTCTGGACGGCGTTTCGTTCGTTCTCTCGCCGGGAAGGACGCTGGCGGTGGTCGGCGAATCGGGAAGCGGCAAGTCCACGCTCGCGCGCCAGATCACGTTGATCGAAACCCCGACCAGCGGCGACATCCTTTTCTCCGGCCGAGGCGTCGACTCGTTCGACAAGAGCGAATGGCCGGAGTTGCGCCGCTCGATTCAGATGGTTTTCCAGGACCCTTATGGCTCCCTGAACCCGCGAAAGACCGTGGGCGCGATTCTCGGCGAGCCCCTGGCCATAAACTCGACGTTGGGCGCGTCCGCGCGTCGCGACGCCGTCCACGAGATGATGGCCAAGGTCGGTTTGCGGCCCGAGCTGTCGGGGCGATACCCGCACATGTTTTCGGGAGGCCAACGGCAGCGTATCGCCATCGCCCGGGCATTGATGTCGAATCCCCGGATCGTGGTCGCGGACGAGCCGGTCTCCGCCCTCGACGTCTCGGTGCGGGCCCAGGTCATCAACCTGATGCTCGACCTCAGGGACGAGTTCCATCTCGCCTACGTCTTCATCTCGCACGATCTTTCCGTCGTCCGTTTCATCGCCGATGAAGTCATCGTCCTGTATCTGGGACGTCCCGTCGAAAAGGCCGCCGTCGAGACCTTGTTCGAGACGCCCGCCCATCCATATACGCGCCTCTTGATCGCCAGTACGCCGCGGGCGGACAACACCGCTCGTAGAGAGCGCGTGGCGCCGCATGGTGAAATCCCGTCCCCTCTGTCTCCGCCGTCCGGCTGCGCCTTCAGGATCCGATGTCCCTTCGCGGCTCGCGTCTGCGAGGACAAGCGGCCGGAACTGCGACCGTTCGCGAACCGCGAGGTCGCCTGCCACCGTGTCGAGGACATCGCAGGCTGAGGCGCCGAGTCGCGAGACGTCCGTTCGAGCGACGCCTCCTCGACGACGGCTCCCGTCGGATCAGTGCAACGAGGCGCCGGGGAGGTCGACTTCGGGCGCTGGTTCGCGCGCGGCGCATGGTCCCGCGTGATGGTGGATCATGCGCCAGCCCCCGTCTTGGTGCGCGAACACGTTCGTGGCAACCAGGAGGCTACCGTCGACCACCTCGTTGCAGGTGACAAAAGCGGCGTTGCCGAGCAGGACGGCGCGAGCCGCCCGGTATCGGATCCGGGGCGCCGCGCCCCCTTCGAGGATCGTCTGCCAGCTCTTCATGACGTCGTGGTAGCACGTCAGGACGTCCCATCCCGGGTGCACGCACGTGATATTGTCGTCGCGCGCCCAGACCTCGATCATGGCCGCGAAGTCGGCGTTCGCGAACGCCGTGTAAAATGCCCCGTTCGTCTGCAGGACCGCTTGCCGGTCGCCCATCGCCGCCCGCTCCATACGCCCGTCTCGCAGGATGATGGCACGGGAACGAAGTCGCGGCCAACGGCACATCCGCGGCAGGGGGGACGACCGACCCGTCACGCGACCCCGAGACCGTGAAACGTCACGTTGTCCGATGTGCAAGGAGCGAATATCAAGGCGCCGTGTACGCAACCGCATCGATCCTGCTATCCATCATCCTGGATCCGGCAACGATCCTGTTGACCGTTCTCGGCGCGGGTATCGTCCTGCTCTGGACGCGGTGGCGGAACGCGGGACGGACGATGGCCGCCGTCGCGACGCTGGCCTTCGTCGCGGTCGCCACGGTCCCTATCGGCTCCTGGCTGGTCTCGCCGCTGGAAGATCGCTTTCCGCCACCGGAACCGAGCCCCTCACGAGTCCATGGAATCGTCGTTCTGGGCGGCGCGGTCGCGTTGGCGATATCGACGGCCCACGAACAGCCGTCGCTGTCCGACAATGCGGAACGCCTGACCGCGTTCGCGATGCTGGCGCGGCGACACCCCGAGGCCCGCCTGATCTACACCGGCGGATACCGTTCCCTGAACCCCCCCGAGGTTATGGAAGGGGAGGTCGCGTCGGCATTGCTCGCCGACCTCGGTGTCGACACGACAAGACTGGCCGTCGACAACGGCGCGCGCAATACGATCGACAACGCGGAGCGGGCATTCGAACTGGCGTCTCCGAAACCCGGCGAAATATGGTTGCTCGTCACGTCCGCCCGTCACATGCCGCGCGCCATGGGCGCGTTTCGGAAGGTGGGATGGCCCGATATCGTCCCCTATCCGGTCGATTACCGGACCGCCGCCGCGTCTGCGGTGTTCGGGTGCGATCTCCGGTCCGGCCTGAATCTCCTGAAGCACGCGCAACACGAATGGATCGGCCTTGTCGTCTACCGCCTGATGGGTAAGTCGTCCGAACTGTTTCCGGCGCCGTGACCAGGAGGACGTTGCAGGCGTCCGGGGGCTGTGACACAAAGTGCGTATCTGTCGATGGCCGGGAAAAGGTGCGGTGCGTTGAAGCGATACTCATGGCTTGTCGCCGTTCTGTGTCTCGGACTGTCGGTCGGCCACGTCCCGGCCGCGTGCGCCGAGGAGCGCGGTTTCGACGAGTGGCGCGAAGAGCTTCGCGCCGAAGCGCTCGCCCGAGGTATCCAGGCGGAAACGTTCGACACGGCCTTCGACGGCGTCGCACCGATACCGCGCGTTATCGAGCTGGACCGACGTCAGCCCGAGTTCACGATGACCTTCGACGAATACATGTCCCGCGTTGTCAATCGGAAGCGAATCGACGAGGGGCGAGAAAAATTCGCCCGGAACCGGAATCTGTTGAACGAAATCGGTGCGAAGTTCGGGGTGCAGCCGAGGTTCATCGTCGCACTCTGGGGTATCGAAACCGGTTTCGGCCGACATACCGGGGGATTCCCGGTTGTTGCCGCTCTCGCGACGCTGGCTTTCGATGGGCGAAGAAGTTCATTTTTCCGTAGAGAGTTACTGACATCACTTGAAATTCTCGATCAAGGCCATATACCGCCGGAACGGATGAAGGGATCGTGGGCCGGAGCCATGGGCCAAAACCAGTTCATGCCCTCGTCCTTCGCGCGACATGCCATCGATTACGATGGTGACGGGCGTCGCGACATCTGGATGAGCAAAGCCGATGTGTTCGCGTCGACAGCCAACTATCTGGCGGCGTCGGGATGGCGCGACGACATCACGTGGGGCAGGGGTGTCCGGCTGCCCCGGGACTTCGACCTCGGATTGACCGGACGAAAGATCAGGAAACGAATAGGCGAATGGCAGAAACTCGGGGTGCGTCGGCTCGACGGCAGCGACCTGCCCCGCCGCCAGTTGCGTTCCTCGATCGTTCTTCCGGACAAGCGAAAACGGGCGCCCGCGTTTCTGGTCTACGACAATTTCGAAGCGATACTCAAATGGAACAGATCGGATTTCTTCGCCATCGCGGTAGGGTATCTTGCGGATCGCATCGGCACCCGATAAAATATACAAGATGTTGGGGTCAATCTCGTAACGCACACCTGAAGTAGGGGAATTATATACCTGTTTACCCAGAAAGTAGTTGATGGCGGACTGGCGTTTGGGTAAACTGCCTCCCGTAATCGAGGGAGCAAGATGATGGCGCACAAGGCACCCGGCAAGCACTTCCGCAAGGGTCTCTCGCTGGTCGAGGTCACCCGCATGTTTCCCGACGACGCGGCGGCCGAACGCTGGTTCGTCGAAGCCCGTTGGCCCGAAGGCGTCCATTGCCCCAAGTGCGGCTCGGTGAACGTCCAGGAGCGCCCGACGCGCAAGCCGCAACCCTACCGTTGCCGGGATTGCCGCAAGGATTTCTCGGTCAAGACGGATACCCTCATGCACAACTCGAAGCTCGGGTTTCAGGTCTGGGGAATCGCCATCTACCTGCTTGCCACGAACCTGAAAAGCGTGTCGAGCATGAAGCTCCATCGCGACCTTTCGATCACGCAGAAGAGCGCCTGGCACTTGGCGCATCGTATCCGTGAGACGTGGCAAGACGAAGCCGGGCCGTTCGCGGGGCCGGTCGAGGTCGACGAAACGTTCATGGGCGGCAAGCGCCGCAACATGCCGAAGGCCAAGCGGGCGAAACTCGAAGGGCGCGGCGCCGTGGGCAAGGCCGCCGTCGCGGGCGCGAAGGACCGGGCCACGAACCGGGTGAGCGCGAAGGTCATGCCGGCAACCGACGCTCCCGCCCTGCAAGGCTTCGTTCGAGAGCGCGCGGCGCGGGGCGCAACCGTCTACACCGACGATGCGGCGGCCTATGCGAGCTTGCCGGACATGTTCAACGACTATCGGCATGGCACCGTGCGCCACAGCGTCGGCGAATACGTCCGGGGCGTGTTGCACACCAACGGCATCGAATCGTTCTGGTCGATGCTCAAGCGGGCGCATAAGGGGACGCTCCACAAGATCGACGAGAAGCACCTTGGCCGCTATGTCAACGAGCTCGCGGGCCGTCACAACGACCGCGAAGCCGATACCGTGGAGCAGATGCGAGCTATCGCGGGCGCGCTGAACGGCAAACGGCTTCCCTACCGGGTGCTCGCGGCATGACCGAGCAACTGAACCTGTTCAACGGGCAGCGGCGCTGTATCGATTGCGGCGTGGACATAAGCGCGCGGCATCACAACGCGAAGCGGTGTGAAGAGCACTCGGCGCAGCGCCGGAGGAGGCTTCATCAAGCGGCTTGCCGACGGCTGGTAGAGAGGAAGCGGCGCGCGTTGGGAAAACCGTCGCTGGCAGAAAAGGTGACCCGAGCGTGCCGCATCGCCGATTGCGGGCGGCCCCACTGCGCCCGCGGGTTGTGTTCTGCGCATCTTTCGAGGCTCATGAAGCATGGCAACCCACGGGCGGATACTCCGATTCGAGGACGCGGCCAGAGCGATCGTCCGTGCGCCGGGCCGCGATGTGATCGTTTGGCGAGTAGTCGCGGCCTGTGTAATGGGCACTACGAACAATGGCGGCGCACTGGGCGAACCTGGGTGTTGGCAAGGCGGTCGGGTGCGGATGCAAAGTGCTCGGCGACGATTGGCGGACGATCTTGCCCATACCGCCCGAAGGGCGGCCGCGACCTCTGCAACTTGCATGTCAAGCGCGCCGCGTGCGGTGCGCCGATGGATGCGCCGTTGGGGGCGGTGACGCTTCCCGCGCGTGCGTGTGTGCGGTGCGGGGAGGAGTTCCGGCCGAACAACGGCAAGAGGCGCTATTGCGGCGACGATTGCAGGCGGGCGACGCAAAGCGCAGCGAAGCGAAAGCCACCACGAACCGTCGCCTGCGCGCAGTGCCGGGCGATCTTCGAGACGACTTATGTCCGGACGCGCAACTACTGCTCGCGGAGTTGTCGGTTATTGGCGGAGAATGAGCGGAGCAGGGAAAAGCGGCGCGCCGACCCGGGCCGATATCGTAAACGGCATCCGAAAATGTGTGTGCGCCAGTGTGGCAAGCAAGCGAAAATTGGCGACCTGTGTACGCTGCATTACAGGCTCGCCACGAAAGGAGAAAGTTATTACGAGGCGAAGCATGTTCGGCGGCCAGTGGGAAGCACTCGCCTTAACGCCGATGGCTATGTCGATGTCAAGGTGGGCAAGCGGCGCTGGATGAAGTTGCACCGGCACGTTATGGAACAGCATCTCGGCCGTGCGCTGCGGTGGGGTGAGGAAGTCCACCACAAGAACGGCGACACGCAAGACAACCGGATCGAGAACCTGGAGCTATGGAGTTCGTCGCAACCCGCTGGCCAACGCATCTCGGACAAATTGACGTGGGCGCGTGAAATAATCTTGACCTACGGGGGAGAGAAGCATGACGGAGAAATCGAGGAGGGGCGAAATCCCGGCGATCCCGGACACGCCGGAGAACATCGCGCGGGCGATCATGCAGGGGCCGCCCAAGGCTGAATGGGACTACCTGAGGCGCGATCAGGATCCCGGAGACGACGATGAAGAATGAGCGGCTTGGGTAAACAGATATATAATCCCCTGAAATAGCCATGCGCCCGGTCGGCGGTCCTTCCATATCCAGGTTCGGTGTCTGCATCGCCACCGCGCTCCTGGTGGTGGCGACGGCATGCACTCCGACGCGTCTCGTCGTTCACGCGGCCAAGGAAGCCATCCGAATCACGGAAGGGAACAAGACGGAAGCGGAAGCCGCCACGCGGCCGCAACGCGCGGCCGTGATTCCTTCGACCCAGGGGACGTACAAGGTGGGCGATCCTTACGAGATCGACGGCGTCTGGTACTACCCGAAGGAGGATCCAGACTACCTCCAGACCGGAATCGCGTCCTGGTACGGTAAGCCGTTTCACGGTCAGTTGACGGCGAACGGCGAGATTTACGACATGAATAGCCTCACCGCCGCCCACAAGACGCTGCCGATGCCGACCTACGCGCGCGTGACGAACCTTGAGAACGCGCGGGTGATCACCGTCCGCATCAACGACCGGGGCCCGTTCGTGCATGGCCGGATCATCGATCTTTCGCGGCGGGCCGCCCAGCTTCTCGGTTTCGAGGAACAGGGCGTCGCGCGCGTGCGGGTCGAAGTGGCACCGCCGCCGGACGAAATCGAGATCGCGGAGAAACCGGTCACGCCGGATCGGGACAGATTCGCGGTGAAGGCGGCGCCCGTGGCCGCTGTGCGGGCCACTCATCTGCCGCCGCCGACGGGGATCGCCGCGGCCCCGCCACCGGAGATCCCCCCCTCCACCGACGGCGCGGAGGCCACGAAACCCCAACCTACGGAGCTTTACGTGCAGGCGGGGGCGTTCTCCTTCCTTGAGAACGCGGAGCGTCTTCGGGAACGTCTCGCCGGTCTCGCCGAGGCCTCGGTCACGCCGACGCGAGTCGAGGGACGAGAGCTGTTTCAAGTTCGCATCGGGCCGATCGCCAACCTCGAGCAGGCGGACGAAACCCTCGGGCGTCTGATCGATAACGGACACGTCGACGCCACCATCGTCGTCGATTGATGGCGCGCCGGTTCGCCTCCATGCTGCCGGTGGATTATGCTCGAGCGGACGTAACGTGGGAAAGGAGGTCCCTTCAATGAGGCGCGGGGCCGGTCGCTTCTCCGAAATTCGGATGATACTACCGCCGCTCGCCCTGGCGATCGGCCTCGCCGTGTCGCAACCGGCGGCGGCGATGGAAACCGCCGCCAAATTCGCCATCCTCCTGGACTACGAGACGGGCGCCGTACTCCTCGAGAAGAACGCGGACGGACCCACGGCCCCGGCGTCGATGAGCAAGCTGATGACGCTCTACATGGTCTTCGAGCGTCTCAAGTCCGGCAATCTCCGGCTGGAGGACACCTTTCCGGTAAGCGAGACGGCGTGGCGAATGGGCGGTTCGAAGATGTTCGTCGGCGTCAACACGCGCGTCAAGCTCGAAGACCTGCTGCGCGGCATCGTGGTGCAGTCGGGCAACGACGCATGTATCGTCGTGGCTGAAGGACTGGCCCGTAACGAGGCCGCGTTCGCGGAAGAGATGACCCGACGGGCCCGCGAGATCGGCCTCACCGCCAGCACGTTCACGAACTCGACCGGCTGGCCTGAGGCCGGCCATCAGATGTCTGTCCGCGACATAGCGAAGCTATCGGCCATCATCATCAGGGAGTTCCCGGAGTATTACCCGCTGTTCGCGGAAAAGACCTACATCTACAACGATATCAAGCAGGGAAACCGGAATCCCCTTCTTTACGGATACGACGGTGCGGACGGTCTCAAAACCGGCCACACCACGGCTTCGGGGTACGGAATCGCCGCTTCGGTCAACAGGCAAGACCGCCGGTTGATCCTCGTGGTCAACGGGCTCGCCAGCTCGAAACAGCGCGCCCGGGAGACGGAGCGACTGCTGGATTGGGCCTACCGGGAGTTCGGCAACTTCAGGCTGTTCAGCGCTGGAGAAACGGTGGACAACGCCGCGGTCTGGCTCGGAGAGGAGGCGGCAGTGCCGCTCGTCGTCGAAAACCAGGTGACTCTCACCCTGTCACGCCAGGCCCGGCGTAAGATGAAAGTGAAGGTCGGCTACGACAGCCCCATCGCGGCGCCCATCCGGTCCGGCCAGGAGCTGGCTACGCTCACGATCTCGACCCCCGACACCGAGATCGTGCGGATCCCGCTCGTCGCCGGAAAAGACGTCCCCGGACTGGGAATGTTCGAACGCCTGGGCGCCACCATCGGATATCTGATATGGGGCGCGGCGGAGTAGGGGGGTGGTCGGCGGCGAAGGCGATGTCACTCCCGGTCGCCGCAGCCGATCGTTGACATGACCCACGGTCGTTTCATTTCGTTCGAAGGCGGCGAGGGCGGCGGTAAAAGTACCCAGGTCCGGCGCCTGACGGAAGCGCTGGAGGACAAGGGCATTCCATGTCTCGCTACCCGTGAACCGGGAGGCTCCCCAGGGGCCGAAAGCATCCGCGAGCTACTTGTCCGCGGCGAGATCGGCCGCTGGGATCCCATGACCGAGACCTTGCTCCATTTCGCGGCGCGGCGCGACCATGTGGCGACGGTCATCGAGCCTGCGCTCGGCGAGGGAACCTGGGTCGTCTGCGACCGATATACGGATTCGACCATCGCCTATCAGGGATACGGGCAGGGCGTGGATATCTCGATCATCGAGGATATGCACCGTAAGACCGTGGGGAACCTTTGGCCGGACGCGACCATCGTCCTGGACATCGCGGTTTTCCAGGGACTCGACAGAATAGCCAACCGTGGAAACGGCAGGCATCGCTACGAGGAAATGGGGATCGACTTTCACGAAAGATCGCGCGAGGGATTTCTCGAGATCGCGAAGCGGAACGGCGAGCGATGCGTCGTCGTCGACGCGGACCGATCCGCCGACTCCGTTCACGACGCCGTCATGACGTTTATCGCGCGCCGGTTCGGAGTGTAGCCATGGTGGCCGATGGCGCTGGCGGCAATGTCATGGATCCACGTGAAAATCCGGATCTGCTCGGCCATGCTGAGGCGGAGTCGGAATTGCTCTCGGCCTGGAACGGGGACCGTTTCGCCCATTCCTGGCTGATCACTGGCCCGAGAGGCGTTGGCAAGGCGACTCTCGCCTATCGACTCGCGCGCTTCGTCCTCGCCGACGGCGGGGAAGGGCCGTTCCGAGAGTCGGACAGCCTGGCGGTCGGGCAGGAAGACCCGGTGTTTCGCCGGGTCGCTTCCCGCGCGCACGCCGATCTCAGGGTGGTGGAGCGTGGCTTCGACATCCAACGCAACCGACGGCGCGAGGAAATCGTAGTGGACGACGTGCGCGACCTCGTTTCGTTCTTCGCCATGACGGCCGCGGAAGGGAGGTGGCGTGTAGCCATCGTCGACGCGGCGGACGAGATGAACCGGAACGCGGCAAACGCACTGCTCAAGACGCTTGAAGAACCGCCCACCCACGGCCTGGTGATCATGGTCGCGCACATCCCGGGCCGCGTACCAGCGACATTGCGGTCTCGCTGCCGCCGCCTTTCATTGCGTGGGCTCGCCCCGGAGCTCGTCGGCCGGATCATGGCGGAGCGGAGGCCGGATATCACCGCCGACAGGCGCGCGGCGATCGGACGATTGGTGGACGGAAGTCCGGGCCGGGCGCTCGCGCTGGTCGATACGGATGGCTTGACGCTTTACGAAGAACTCGTCGCGTTGATCTCGGATCTTCCCGCCGTCGACATGCTCGCCGTCCATCGCCTGGGAGATCGCGTCGGTAAGCGGGACGGTGGTGATGCCTTTCGCCTGATCGCCGGCTTGCTACCGCGTTGGCTCGAGGGTATGGTCCGCGGGGGCGTGACGGGAACTTTCCCCGAGCCCGTCGTGCCCGGCGAGAACGAGGTCATGGCGCGCCTCGCCCGAACCGGCGGCCTTGAACGCTGGTGCGAGGTATGGGAAAACGTGCGCGACCTGTTTTTCGCGGCGGACGCCTTCAACCTCGACCGGAAGCAGGTGTTGCTGAACGTCTTTTCCGCCCTGCGGGCGGCATCCCGCGCATGATTTCGCCGGGCGGGCGGCGTCATGAACGGACCGTGGTTCGATGTCGCTTGACACCCGTTACTACATCACGACGCCGATCTACTATGTAAACGACGTGCCGCACATCGGCCACGCCTACACGACGCTGGCGTGCGACGTGCTGGCCCGCTTCAAGCGACTCGACGGTTACGACGTGATGTTCCTCACCGGCACCGACGAGCACGGCCAAAAAGTCGAGAAATCGGCGAAGGACGCGAACCTCGATCCTCGGACCTTCGTCGATGACGTGTCCAGGAACTTCCACGATCTCGCCGGACCGATGGGATACTCCAACGACGACTTCATTCGCACGACCGAGGCCAGACACGCTCGGTCGAGCCAGGCGATCTGGCGAGCCATCGAGCGTAACGGCGACATTTACCTCGGGACGTACTCGGGCTGGTACTCGGTCCGCGACGAAGCCTTCTACGGCGAGGAAGAGCTGACGGACGGGCCGGACGGCGCGCGTCTCGCGCCCACGGGCGCGGAGGTCGAGTGGATCGAGGAACCGAGTTACTTCTTCAAACTTTCGGAGTGGGGAGACCGCCTGCTCGAGTTCTACGACGCACATCCCGATTTCATTCTGCCCGAGACCCGGCGCAACGAAGTCGTCAGCTTCGTCAGGAGCGGCTTGCGCGATCTCTCGATCTCGCGGACGAGCTTCAGATGGGGCATCCCCGTGCCGGGCAATGACGATCACATCATGTATGTCTGGCTCGACGCGTTGACCAACTACATCACGGCGGTGGGATACCCCGACGTCGAGTCGGAGTCCTTCGCCAGGTACTGGCCCGCCGACATCCATATGGTGGGTAAGGACATCGTCCGGTTCCACGCCGTCTATTGGCCGGCCTTTCTGATGTCCGCCGGCTTGCCGCCGCCGAAACGTGTCTTCGCTCACGGCTGGTGGACCAATGAAGGCGAAAAGATCTCGAAGTCGCTCGGCAATGTGATCGACCCGTTGCGGCTCGTCGAGCGCTACGGTCTCGATCCGGTGCGCTATTTCTTGATGCGCGAGGTGCCCTTCGGCAACGACGGCGACTTCTCACATCGCGCCATGATCAATCGGCTCAACGGAGACCTGGCCAACGACCTCGGGAACCTCGCCCAGCGCGTGCTGTCCATGATCAACCGGAACTGCTCGGCGTCCGTTCCAAGGCCCGGCCAACTGCATGACGACGACCGCGGGTTTCTGGACGGCGCTTACGACCTGATCAACACTGTCCGGGCGGAGATGGACGTCCAAGGTATTCATCGAGCACTCGAAGCGATCTGGAGAGTCGTTGGCGCCGCCAACCGTTATGTCGACGCGCAGGCTCCGTGGGAACTCCGGAAACGAGACCCGGAACGCATGAACACCGTGCTCTACGTGGCGGCCGAGGCGCTTCGGCATCTGGCGATCCTTCTGCAACCGATCATGCCGAGTTCCGCCTCGAAGCTGCTCGACCAGCTGAACCAGCCGGAGGATGCGCGCGATTTCGTACGATTGGGGGAGGGCGGCGCTCTCCAACCCGGTCTCCCGCTGCCCGGACCGGAAGCCGTGTTCCCCCGGTACGTCAGCGAATGAGGGTTCCATGACCACGACGTGACGAACCGCACGTCAAGGAAAATGCCCGACCGCGGATAATCGTCATGCTTGTCGACAGCCACTGCCATCTCGATTACGGCGCTCTGAGCGAGGAACTCGACGCGGTCTTGGCGCGTGCCCGGCTGGCCGGGGTCGGCGCCTTTCTGACGATTTCCACCCGCCTCGACCGATTCCCCGGCGTGCTGGCGATCGCCGAACGATGCAAAGACGTCTGGTGCTCCGTCGGCGTCCATCCGCACGAGGCGGGCTCGGAACCGGACGTAACCACGCGGAGACTGATCGAACTCGGCAGTCACCCGAAGGTCGTCGGGATCGGCGAAACCGGGCTCGATTACCACTACGAGCACAGTCCGCGCGACATCCAGCAACGATCGTTCCGTACCCACATCGCCGCCGCGCGCGAAACCGGCCTGCCGATCATCGTCCATTCGCGCAACGCCGAGGCGGATACGGCGCGAATCCTTATCGACGAATATCGCGACGGCGCCTACAATGGATTGCTGCATTGCTTCAGCGCGACACGGCAACTTGCTGAAAAGACGTTGAAAATAGACTTTCGAATTTCCTTTTCCGGAATCGTGACATTCAAGAATGCCGAAGAGGTGAGAGAGGTGGCCAGGACCGTAGTACCTTTGGACAGGCTTCTCGTGGAGACCGATTCTCCCTTTCTGGCGCCGGTTCCGCATCGGGGCAAGACGAACGAGCCCGCTTACGTCGCGCATACGGCCGGCAAGGTGGCGGAATTGAGAGGAATGCCGGTCTCGGAGCTCGCCGAGGCGACGACCACGAATTTCTTCGGCCTGTTCACAAAGGCCAGACGGTCTGATCAACAGACGAATTATCCCAATGATTTGAAATAAAGGTATTTTTTATTTCCGATAATATACATTATGCGACATTTTGAATTCCCTCCGCCGCGGACGACAAGTGTCGGGCCGTGGTTGCACGCTTCCGGTCCAGCCTCGATAATCGCCTCATGAACGTCTTCCCCGAAGCTGGCGACATTCGCCGACTCCTCGATATCATGGCCAAACTTCGCGATCCGGACGGCGGATGCCCCTGGGACCTCGAGCAGTCCTTCGAGACCATCGCGCCCTACACCATCGAAGAGGCATACGAGGTCGTGGACGCAATCGAGAACGGTGATATGAGGCGTCTGCGCGACGAGCTCGGGGATTTGCTCCTTCAGGTCGTTTTCCACGCCCAGATGTCACGCGAAACGGGCGGCTTCGATTTCGACGGCGTCGTGGCCGGAGTCAGCGACAAGATGATCCGCAGACACCCCCATGTCTTCGGCGGCGACGATGTGGCAGACGCTGAAACACAGACGCTGGCGTGGGAAACCCACAAGGCGCGGGAGCGGGAGACACGCGCCAGCGCGGAAGGACGCCGGGCCAGCGTCCTCGATGACGTCGCACGCGGACTCCCCGCCCTGCTGCGGGCGCAAAAGTTGCAGAAACGTGCGGCGCGGGTCGGGTTCGACTGGACCACGACGGACGATGTCATCGCGAAAATAGAGGAAGAGCTCGTCGAACTCCGGCAGGCCGTGTCGGAGAAGAGAGAAAACGAGGAGTTGCGGGACAAGGAAGCGATTTCGGCGGAGTTCGGCGACCTTCTGTTCTCGACCGTCAACCACGCCCGGCACCTGGGTGTGGACCCGGAATCCGCGCTCCGCCACGCGAATACGAAATTCGAGCGGCGTTTCCGCCAAGTGGAGACGGAGGTGGCGTTGTCGGGACGCGATCTCGAGCGGCTCTCCCTCGCGGAATACGACGAGGCCTGGGAACGCGCCAAGAAACGGGAGCGCGGAGATTCAACCGCCACGGAAGAGTGAAAATGACCGACGTATCCAACGATGTGGTCTTCGTCACGGGCGCGACCTCCGGCATGGGGGCGGCCATTGCCCGCAGATTCATCGACGAAGGCGCCCGTGTCGTCGCAACCGGCCGTCGCGCGGACCGGCTCGATGCTCTGCGGGACGAACTCGGCAGCCGCCTGCACGCGGCTACGCTCGATGTTCGCGACCGGGATGCCGTGCAGCAATGCGTAGCCGCCCTGCCCCGGGATTTCGCCGAAATATCGGTACTGGTCAACAACGCCGGGCTGTCGCTCGGCGGTGGGAAGTTTCACGAGGACAGTCTCGACGACATGCTGACGATGGTCGACACCAATATCAAAGGCGTCATCCACGTGACCCGCGCGATTCTCCCGGGCATGATCCAACGGGACCGGGGCCACGTCTTCAACATCGGTTCCGTCGGCGGCGTCTATGCGACGCCGGGAAACAGCGTCTATGGCTCGACCAAGTCGTTCCTGCATCTGTTCACGCTCGACCTGCGGGCGGAGCTGTTGGGGCATCATGTCCGCGTGACGGTGCTCGAGCCGGGCGCCGTGGAAACCGAATTCTTCGAGGTTCGGGCCCGTGGCGACAAATCCGCCCTGGAGGATTTCAAGCGCGGTTTCCGAATGATCACGGCCGAGGAGTTCTCGGATATCCTGTTCTACGCATACGCCCTGCCCCCGCACGTGAACGCCAACATCATCGAAATCATGCCGACCGACCAGAACTGGAACCGAGTGGCGATTCATCGGACGACGTGACGCGCGGAGGCCTGGAGACACCGATATGGCACCAGAAGACATGATCGTTTTCATCACCGGCGCCACGTCGGGCTTCGGCGCGGCGGCGGCGCGGCGCTTCGTCTCGGAAGGCGCGAAAGTCATCGCCACCGGCCGCCGCGCGGACCGATTGGAGGCGTTGGCGGACGAGCTCGGGGGCGCTTGTCATCCCCTGCCCCTCGACGTCACGAACCACGAAGGCGTGCGAGCGGCGGTCGACGGCCTACCCGATGCGTTCCGGGAGATCTCCGTGCTGGTCAACAATGCCGGCGCGGCGCTCGGCCTGGGGCCCGCGTACGAAGCCGACATAAACCTGTGGCGGAGAATGCTGGATACGAACATCAACGGGGTCGTCTACTGCACCCACGCGATCCTTCCCGGCATGGTGGAACGCAACCGCGGCCATATCGTCAACATCGGTTCGGTCGGTGGCCGACAGCCCAACCCGGGAAGCAACATCTATGGCGGGACCAAGGCCTTCGTGCATCTGTTCTCGAAAAACGTGCGGGCGGAGTGCTTCGGCAAGGAGATCCGGGTCACCTGCGTCGAGCCCGGAGTCGCACGATCGGAATTCAACCTGGTGCGCTACGACGGGGATGCGGCGAAAGCGGAGGCCGGCTACGAGGGTCTCGAAGTCCTGACCCCGGAGAATATCGCCGATGTCATCTACTACTGCGTCGCCCTCCCCGATCACATCAACATCAACGTCATCCAGTTGATGCCCGTGATGCAGGCCTACTCGTCCTGGAACCTCTACCGACGGGAGGAATAGGGGGGAAGCCGGCGCCGAACTCGGCGTCGTCTGTCGACCGTCCGGGACCCGGCATCCATCCATCCATCCGTCGCAACGGGAAAGGGCCACCGTTCGGTGGCCCTTTCCATCGCAATTGTGCCGGTCGCGGTCAGAACCCCATGTCACCCATGCCGCCCATACCACCCATGCCGCCGCCCGGGGGCATGGGCGGCGTTTCCTTTTTCTCCGGAATCTCGGCGACCATGGCTTCCGTGGTGATCAGGAGTCCGGCAACCGACGCGGCGTCCTGAAGCGCCGTCCGAACCACCTTGGCAGGGTCGATAACGCCCGCCTTGACGAGGTCCGTATAGGTCTCGTTCTGGGCGTCGAAGCCGAACCTCGCGTCCTTCGACTCGAGAACCTTGCCGGCGACCACGGCACCCTCGTGACCCGCGTTTTCCGCGATTTGACGGACCGGCACTTGCAGGGCGCGGCGCACGATATCGATGCCGACATCCTGGTCCCTGTTCTCGCCCTTGGTTTGATCCAGCGCCTTGATGGCGCGGAGCAAGGTCACGCCGCCGCCGGGGACCACCCCCTCCTCCACGGCCGCGCGGGTCGAATGCAGCGCGTCGTCGACGCGATCCTTGCGTTCCTTGACCTCGACCTCGGTCGATCCACCGACCTTGATCACCGCGACGCCGCCGGCGAGCTTCGCCAGACGCTCCTGCAGTTTCTCGCGGTCGTAGTCGGAGGTGGTCTCCTCTATCTGCGCGCGAATCTGGCCGCAACGACCTTCGATCTCGCGCTTCTTGCCGGCGCCTTCGACCACGGTGGTGTCATCCTTGCCCATGATCGTCCGCTTGGCCCGGCCCAGCATGTCGAGCGTCACGTTTTCGAGCTTGACGCCGAGATCTTCGCTGATCACCTGACCGCCGGTCAGGATGGCGATGTCCTCGAGCATGGCCTTGCGGCGGTCACCGAAACCCGGGGCTTTCACTGCGGCGATCTTGAGACCGCCGCGCAGCTTGTTGACCACCAGCGTGGCCAAGGCCTCGCCTTCGACGTCCTCGGCGATGACCAGCAACGGCCTGCCCGACCGCGCCACGGCTTCGAGAATGGGCAGCATGGCCTGCAGGTTGGAGAGTTTCTTCTCGTGAAGGAGAATGTAGGGGTCCTCCAATTCCACCTGCATCTTCTCGGCATTCGTGATGAAATACGGCGAGAGGTAGCCGCGGTCGAATTGCATGCCCTCGACGATGTCGAGCTCGGTGGCGAGGCCCTTGGCCTCCTCGACCGTGATCACGCCCTCCTTCCCCACCTGCTGCATGGCCTCGGCGATGATCTCGCCGATTTCACCTTCGCCGTTGGCGGAGATGGCGCCGACCTGGGCGATCTCCGCTTCCGAGCGCACGCTCTTTGACGCCCCCTCGATGAAGCTGATCGCTGTCTCGACGGCCTTGTCGACGCCACGCTTGAGATCCATCGGGTTCATGCCCGCGGCGACCGCCTTCATGCCTTCGCAAACGATCGCCTGGGCCAGAACGGTGGCCGTGGTCGTGCCGTCACCGGCGACATCGCTGGTGCGGCTCGCCACCTCGCGGAGCATCTGGGCGCCCATGTTCTCGAACTTGTCCTCGAGTTCGATTTCCTTGGCGACGGTAACGCCGTCCTTCGAAATCCGGGGCGCGCCGAAGGACTTGTCCAGAACGACGTTGCGACCCTTGGGGCCGAGCGTCACCTTCACGGCATCAGCCATTACATTGATCCCGCAAAGCATACGCTTCCGGGCCGCCTCCCTGAGTTTGATATCCTTCGCAGCCATTGCTTCCAACTTCCCTTATTTCAAGACATCCATCACGTCCAATTCACGCATGATGACGAGCTCTTCGCCATCACATGGCGCGACCTCGACACCGGACCACTTCCCGAACAGGATGAGGCCCTTCATCTTCACGCCGAGAAGCGGAAGATCGCCATCGTCGTCCCGCGCGCCAGCGCCAACCGCGAGCGCCTCGCCGTCCATCGGCTTCTCCACGCCCGCGGCGGCGAACCCCGCCGCGCAGCCACACTGGCACTCCAATCCCGCAATTGCCAGCGTATATAGTGACGCGTCGATTTTCTGTCAACGGGGAGAAATTCAAGGAGAAAGCCTCTCCGGGAAAATCCATCGAACGGCGAACCCCGCCCCCTCCCCGCTTCCGGAGTCGAGAAACGACAGGCGCGGGAGAAAGAATGCGGGGGAGCGAGCGGGTGAAATCGCCGCGCAGCGCGTCGGGGTCATCGAACGGTCGGCGTTTCCCCGGATTTCAAGCGATGCTCCAAACGGGCGACGTCGGGGACATCCAGTCCCACCTTCACATGAGCCAAGCCGTCCACGTCCTCGCGGCTAATCACGTTTCCGTGACGATAGAGCCAGGCGAGCGTCGCTCCATCTCCGAGCGAAATCCGCAGATCCAGCGTTCTGCGACCACCGGACAGCGACCGGTCCATCTCCAACAGAAGTTCGTCGATCCCCTCCCCCGTGCGCGCGGAAACGGGTATCTGCCGAGGACCGGTGGCCGGCCGGGTTGTCATGGCGGCGCGCTTGTCGGGGTCCAACAGGTCGATTTTGTTGAGGGCCTCGAGCGTTCGGTCGGTCGCGTCCGCCGCGACGCCGAGCTCCTCCAGGACGGCGAGCACATCGGCCTTTTGCCGGGTGGATTCCGGATGGGACGCGTCCCGCACGTGCACGATCAGATCCGCCTCCACGACCTCTTCCAGCGTCGCTCGGAAGGCGGCGACGAGCGCCGTCGGAAGATCGGAGATAAATCCGACCGTGTCCGACAGTATGACGCGCCGGCCACTCGGTAGCGTAATACCCCGCATCGTCGGATCCAGCGTCGCGAATAGCATGTCCTCGGCCACCACGCCGGCGTCGGTCAAGCGATTGAACACCGTCGATTTGCCCACGTTGGTGTATCCCACCAGCGCGACGATCGGATAAGGCGCTTTCTTGCGGCTAGACCGGTGGAGCCCGCGCGTCCGGGTCAACCGGCCGAGATCCCGCTTCAAGCGCGCTATTCGTTCCGCGATCTGACGGCGGTCGGCCTCGATCTGAGTCTCGCCGGGACCGCCCATGAAACCGAAACCGCCACGCTGACGTTCAAGGTGCGTCCACGACCTCACCAGCCGGCTTCGCTGGTACTCCAAGGCCGCCAGATCGACTTGCAGGCGACCCTCCCGGGTTCGCGCACGGGCGCCGAATATCTCCAGGATCAGCCCGGTGCGGTCGATCACCTTGCAATTCCAGGCGCGTTCGAGATTCCGTTGCTGGATCGGACTCAACTTTCCGTCCACGACGCAGACTTCGGCGGAGAATTGGTGCGCCAAGCGTCCAATGTCCCCGACGCGTCCATCGCCGAACAGTGTCGCCGGCCGTGGCCGAGCGACGACGACCGCCTCGGAATGCATGACGACAAGCCCGATGGCCTCGGCCAGACGTGTCGCCTCCTCGGGCGCGGAAACGGCGTCCCTGACCGAATTGGAACCGTCGCGCGCCCTGTTCAGGCGCGGAAGAAAAACCAGGGCGGTTCCGGTCCGGATGGAACGGCCCCGGTTCGCCCCATCGCTCACGGCGCCGAAGCCTTCGTCGCTCCCACCGGTGTCCGGGATCTATTCTTCCTCGGCAACGCCGGTATCCACCGGGTCGAACAGTTGAACCGGCTGGCTCGGCATCACCGTGGAGATCGCGTGCTTGTATACGAGTTGAACGTGACCGTTCCGGCGTAACAGCACGCAGAAATTGTCGAACGAACCGATGACACCCTGAAGCTTTACCCCGTTGACCAGAAATACGGTGACCGGAACCTTGTTCTTCCGGATTTGATTGAGAAAGGTGTCTTGCAGATTTTGGCTTTTGTTCGCGGCCATATCTTTTCCGTCCCGTCCTCTGTGCGACCGGTCGACGCCGTCGTCGAATTCATCCGAATGGGCACTCGATCATCATGAGACTGTACCGCTCGAACCAACATATGGCGTGTCTCGATCCACGACAAGAGTCTCGACGAACGCCAGACCTATCGTCCCGACAGATGTGCATCGTAAAGGTTCCGCAAGGCCTGGGTCACCGGACCCGGCACGCCAGCGCCGACCTGGACATCGTTGATTTGGACGACAGGCGTCACGGAGGATGTCGTGCTGGTCAAAAACGCTTCGCTCGCCGCTTCCGCTTCCCCGAGGGTGAACGGTCGTTCCACGAGGCGCCGCTGTTGCTTCATCGCCAGATCGCCGACCGCCATCCGCGTGACACCCGCGAGGATGGCGTTGTCGAGATGGCGCGTGATCAGATCTCCCGCGCGGTCGACGATCCAGGCATTGGTGGAGCTGCCTTCCGTAACGCGGTCGTCTTCATCGACCATCCAGGCTTCGTAAGCGCCAGCCTCCTTGGCCTTCTGTTTGGCGAGAATGTTCGGGAGGAGAGAGATGGATTTGATATCGCATCTCTTCCAGCGGATGTCAGGGACCGTGACAACCCTGACCCCCCTCTCGACGATGGCGGCGGGACGTGGCGGCGCGTTGCGCGCGGTCACCACGATGGAGATCCTGCAATCGTCGGGAAAGGCGTGATCGCGCCTGGCCACGCCGCGCGTCATCTGCAAGTAGACGATTCCATTGGCGACCCGGTTGCGCCAGACGATTTCCTCAAGGACGACAGCCAGCGCGCCACGGGACATGGCCGTCTCCATGCGAAGTTCGGACAGTGATCGATCGAGCCGGTCGAGATGCGGTTCCAGGTCGGCGAGACGTCCGTCCCGCACGGCGATGACCTCGTAGACACCGTCGGCGAACTGATAACCGCGGTCCTCGATGTGAACGGCCGCGTCTGCGAACGGCGCATATCGGCCGTTGACGTAGGCGATCCGGGACATGATCCGACTCCGTCTCGTTACACTCGCCGAAACGCGCCGGCGAGAAACGCCAGCAGGGCGAATACTTCCAACCTCCCCAGGAGCATCGCCATGCATAGTGTCCACTTCGCCCCCGCCGCGAGAGCATCGTAGCCCCCTTCCCCGCCCACGGCCAATACCGCCAAGGGGCCGGTGTTGCTCAAGGCCGCCGCGCCTGCCGTGAACGCGTGATGGAATTCCAACCCGAAGAAGGAGAGCATGACACCGATGAAGCCCAGCGCGACCGCATAGGTGCAGAAAAACGTCAAGATACCGATCAACGGCGACTCGTCCGCCGTTTGGCCCGCATAGACGATCCGCCGGACGGCGCTGGGATGGGCCAGCCGGTTCAGCTCGCGGGCCACCAGCTTGATCAGAAGGGAAAGCCTCAGCAGCTTAAGGCCTCCGGTGGTCGAACCCGTGCATCCGCCGATGAGTGCGAGCACGGTCAGCAGTAGCGTCGCGAACAACGGCCAACTCGTGGGTTCGCCATTGTGAAACCCGGTGGTTGTCATCATGGAAACGGCGTTGAAGAGTCCCGTGCGAATCAATTCGAACGTTCCCGAATGTCCGGCCGCGAGGAGGGTCACGGCGAGCGCCGCGCTTCCCGCCAGGGCAATGGCGATGAAGTATCTCACTTCCGGGTCACTCACGTAGACCCGCCATCCCCGAGCGTGAAACAGCGCCCAATGAAAAGTGAAATTCACGGCGCCGACCATCATGAAGACGACGAGAACGGCCTCCACAGCCGGCGAGGTCATCGATGCGAGCGAACCTTCGCGGACGGAGAAACCGCCGGTGGACAACGTACTCATCGCCAGGCAGATCGACTCGAAGATACCGATGCCGGCGAGAAACAGGCTCAGGGCGCAGGCCGACGTCAGCGCCAGGTATATCCACCAGATGGCTTGCAGGGACTGCGCCAGTTGAACCCGAAGGTCATGGCGCTCACCGCGGGGCATGGCGCTACGGAACAGTTTCATGGCGCCGACGCTGTAGAAGGACAGCAGGACGACCGTCAGCATCAGGGTGCCGAGGCCCCCGAGCCATTGCAGCAGCGCCCGCCAGACGAGGACGCTGCGTTCGACGACCTCCAGCTCGGTAAGAACCGTCGCGCCCGTGGTGGTGAGGCCCGACATCGCCTCGAAATATGCGTCGGTCGCCGTCGGCGTGACACCGATGTAATACAGGGGCAACGCCCCGAAAAACGGCAGGACCAGCCAGACCAGAACCGCCAGCGCGAAGGCCTCTCGCTGATTGGGCCGCCGCGATATGCCGCGCGTAGCGGCGACGAGGGCGCCACCCGCGAACAAGGTCACGCCGGCGGAGACCAGAAAGACCCACGCCTGATCGGTTTCCGCGTATCCGAAGGCCACGAACGCCGGCGCCAGCATCGTCAGGGCGAACCCCGCCAGCGTCCATCCCAAGGTGGACAGTGCGACTACGTACACCATGGGGAACCGCCGGAGAGTCCCTCAAAAATACTCGAGACGCACGGAGAACATTTTCTCAAAATGTCTGACCCGCTTGGCGGTCGTGAAGACCACTACCCGGTCCTTGGGCTGGATCACCGTGCCGCCCCTGGGAATGATGACTTCGTCGCCGCGAATCACCGCCCCCACGATCATGTCGCCCGGGAGGTTCGCGTCCCTGATCGGAATACCGACCATAGACGAGGTCTCCATGGCCTCCGCTTCGATGATTTCGGCCAGCCCGTCCCCAAGGCTGTGGACTCCACGAATGCGGCCGCGCCTCACGTACTGGAGGATTCGCGACACCGTGATGGCTCGGGGATTGACCATCACGTCAATTCCCAACGATGTCAGCAGCGGTTCGAACGTCACGTTGTTGACCAGCGTGATGGCCCGCTTGCAACCTTCGTTCTTCGCGAGCAGCGACGCCAGGATGTTGACCTCGTCGTCGTTGGTTACCGCCACGATCGTTTCCGTGGCTTGCACGTTGGCCTCGTTGAGCATGTCACGGTCCAGGACATCGCCGTGCAGGACCACCGTTCGCCGCAACCGTTCGGCGATCTCGCCCGCGCGTTCCCGGTTGTGCTCGACGATCTTGGAAGAAACCCTGGAATGGGACTCCTCGATTTCCCTGGCGAGCGACAGGCCGACGTTGCCGCCGCCGACGATCAGCACCCGGCGCGCCTCGACTTCCTCGTGTCCGAATGCCGTCAGGGCGCGCGGCACGTGATCGACTTCGGCCGCGAAGTAGACCTCGTCGCCGACGGACATCGAGCTGTCTCCCGACAACACCATGACTTCCCGGTCGCGGGTGATGCCCATGACCCGGATGTGCAGGTCGGGAAACAACTCGGTCAGCCGCCGTAGCGGCGTGTCGACGACAGGACACCCTTCGTCGAGGCGTGTCGCGATCACTTGCACCCTGCCCTCCGCGAACGGAACCATGTCGATCGCCCCGGGGACCTGCAGACGGCGCATGACGGCACGGGCGACCTCGATCTCTGGAGAGATGGTCACGTCGATGGGCAGATTCTCGCGAGTGAACAGATCGCTCCACACGGGATCGAGATAATTCTGGGCCCGAATGCGGGCGATCTTCGTGGGAACGTCGAAGAGGCTGTGCGCGACCTGGCATGCGATCATGTTGACTTCATCGCGCTGCGTGACGGCGATGATGACATCGGCTCCGCCCGCGTCGGCGGCGTCGAGCACATCCGGATGGGATGCGAACCCGACGATACCTTGAACGTCCAGTTGATCGCTGACCCGCTTGACGAGCTCGGGCGATTGATCGATGACCGTCACGTCGTTCTTCTCGCTCGACAGGTACCGGGCGATGTTGAAGCCGACCAGGCCAGCTCCGCACACGATGACTTTCATGGATCAGGCCCGCCCGCCGTGGGTTCAGGCGACGCGGTGAGTTCCGTCGCCGCCGACCCCAAGGGTCTTCAACTTGCGATGAAGCGCCGACCGTTCCATGCCCACGAAGCCCGCCGTTCGAGAGATATTCCCGCGGAATCGCGTGATCTGGGCCGCGAGATACTCGCGTTCGAATACCTCGCGCGCCTCGCGGAGGGGCATGGCCATGATCTCTTCGCGACCATTGAACGTGATGGCCGATTGGGTCCCCGTCATGTACTCCGGCGGTAACTCGTCGACCCGGATGACCCTGTCGGACTGATCCGACGCCATGATCAGAAGGCGTTCGATCAGGTTCCTCAGTTCGCGCACGTTCCCGGGCCATTCGTAGGCCTGCAGGATCGCCAGCGCGTCTTCGCTGATTTCGCACGGGGTGAGGCCCGATGCTTTGGCGATACGCTCGAGAAAGTAGCGCGCGAGGATGGGAACATCGCCACGGCGATCCTTCAGCGAAGGAACACGGATGGGGACGATGTTGAGTCTATGGTACAGATCCTCCCGAAACCGTCCGGCCGCGATCTCGGCCATCAGGTCGCGCGTGGACGCGCTGACCACTCGTGCGTCCACCTGGATATTGGTGGTCCCCCCGACCCTTTCGAAACATTGTTCCTGGAGGACACGAAGGATCTTCGCCTGCGTTTCCAGCGGCATGTCCGCGACCTCATCGATGAACAGCGTCCCGCCGTGAGCCTGCTCCAGCGTACCGATCTCGCGCCTCCGGGCGGCCCCTCCCGCGCCCTGCTCCACGCCGAACAGTTCGACCTCGACCCGTTCGGGCGCCATGCTGGCGGCGTTCAGAACGACAAACGGCCCCTTCGATCTTCCCGAGCGTTCATGGAGCAATCGAGCGGCCACCTCCTTTCCGGAGCCCGACGGTCCGATGATCAACGTGCGTGCGCCCGTGGGCGCCACCTTGTCGATGACGGCTTTCAAGGCATCGATCTCGTGCGACTCGCCTATCAGATCCGTCTCGTGCCATGTCCGAAGACGAAGCTCCCGGTTTTCACGGCGAAGGCGCGCCGTCTCGATGGCCCTCGAGACGACGGTGATCAGGCGGTCGGTCTGGAACGGCTTTTCGATATAGTCGTACGCCCCTCTCTTGATGGCGGAAACCGCCGTCTCGATATTGCCGTGACCGCTGATCATGATGACGGGCAGGCCGCGATGGTCGCCGAGCACCGTGTCGAGCAGATCGAGCCCGTCCATTTCGCTGCTCTGAAGCCAGATATCGAGGATCAGAAGCGTAGGCAGCCGCCGGGTGATTTCCTGAAGGGCCGACCCGCTGTCCGACGCGACACGCGCGTCGTATCCCTCGTCGAGCAGAATTCCAGAAACCAGTTCCCGGATGTCGGCTTCGTCGTCGACGATCAGTATGTCGCTGGTCATGCTTCGGTACCCGCTCGCGTCGAGGTCATGCCGCCCGTTCGCCCGGCGATTGTTTCGCTTCTCGATGGAATATCAGCCGGGCGCAAGCACCGCCGTCGCGTCCGTTCTCGAGAACGAGTTCCCCCGCATGATCCTCCATCACTTTCTTCGCGATGGCCAAACCGAGGCCCGTCCCCTTGGTCCGTGTCGTAACGTAGGGCTCGAACAGGCGATCCCGTTGCTCCGCCGGCAAGCCGGGACCGCTGTCGGAAATCTCCACGGTCACCGACGAACCGCTTTCCTCGACCGCCACCTCGATCTTGCCGGCCGGACCGGTTTCGTCGGTCGGCCGATCTTCGTTGATCGCATCGGCGGCGTTCTGCAACAGGTTCGTCAGGACTTGCGCGGTCTGGTGGCGGTCGCACATCAATTCGACCGGCCCTTCCGGCAACGTGCTCTTGAATTCGATGTCGGGGTGTGAAACCTGCTGCATGAACATCGCCTGCCGTGCGAGGTCGCCGAGGTTCTCCAAACTGAACTTGGGCGACGGCATCCGCGCGAACGCGGAGAACTCGTCGATCATCCGCCCGATATCCCCGACCTGCCGAACAATAGTGTCGGTGCACTGGTTGAAGACGTGGGGATCGGACGAAATCTCGTTTCGATACTTGCGTTTCAGGCGTTCCGCCGAAAGCTGGATCGGAGTCAGCGGATTCTTGATCTCGTGGGCGATCCGCCGTGCGATGTCCGCCCATGCGGCCGTCCTCTGCGCGGTCACGAGTTCCGTTATGTCGTCGAAGGTGACGACGAAGCCCTCGGGACGGTCGTCCCTGGCTTCCGCCGAGATCCTGCAATGCAAGGTCCGTCTCCTGCCGCGCCGGGCGATCGAGACATCGCCTTCCGCGATCCTGCTCGGACGGCCGCGGGCGGCCGCGAGGAGATCCGTCATCTCGGGAACCGCATCGACGAGAGGCCGCCCCGCCAGCGACTCGACGTCCGTGTCCAGCAGACGGATCGCCGAGCGGTTGGGCAGATCGATCCGGCCATGGGCGTCCAGGCCGATGACGCCGGCGGACACGCCGGAAAGCACCGCTTCCGTGAACCGTCGACGGGTTTCCAGTTGCTGGTTGGCGTCGACGAGTTCGGTGCGCTGCGCCTGGAGCTGGGACGTCATCCGGTTGAAAGCCCGACTCAATGTGCCGATCTCGTCGTCCGGCGGTCCTTCAGGAACACGGACGGACAGATTGCCGCCACGTGCCTGCTCGGCCGCACCGACCAGGCTGGACACCGGTCCCATCAGGCGCGCGGCGAACGACAACGCGAACCAGATCGCGGCGAGCAGCATAAGCAATGCCACCATGGCGAAGATCAGGACGAAGTTGATCCGAATGCCTGATCTCTCGCCTTCCAGACGCCTGTATTCGTCGACGGCGAGCTCTGCCCGGGCGACGTAACCGAGGACTTTCGGGTCCACGTACCGGCCGACGAAGAGGAATGCGTTCGGAACGTGATCGAGGCGGACCAGAGCCCTCACGCGATCGTGGTTGGCGTCGTTGACGATCGCGACCTCGCCGCTTTCGGCTCGTTCGATGGCCTCGTCGGGAGCGAGCTCGAAAGCCATGGAAAACGCGAGTTCGGACTTGGCGAGAACCCGCCCGCCGCGTTCGAAGACGATAGCTTCCGACAGGCCCCGCAGCGCGGCCTGCGCCGCTACGATCTGTCTGAACCGCGCCGGGTTGCGAATCAGGGAAGGTACTTCCCGGTTCAGATCCGCGGCCATCGCCAACGCGTCCGCGCGAATGAGCTGACGATGCTCGTTGGTGTACGCCCTGGCGATGACCAGGGAGTCGGAAACCGCCTTTCTGACGGGATCGCTGAACCAGGCCTGGATGCCGAGATCGAAGAACAGGAACGAGAACACCGCGACGACGATGGCGGGCGCGACCGCGACGAAGCTGAACATGAATACCAGGCGGGTGTGCAACCGCGAGCCGGCCCCTCCCCGACGCCTCTCCAGCCACAGCCTTACCAGACGGAACGACACGACCGCGCCGAGGAGCAGTCCCAGGACCAGATCCGCGAGGAGCAGGCCGAAGATCGCCCGAGGATCGGGACCGAACGGCGCGGAGTCGGTGAGCGCGATATAGGTCGCCACGCCGGACGCAACCGCCGTGACGAGCAATACCAGCGCGAGTTTGCGGGCCAAGCCCACGTCTCGGATCCAAGCTGCTATCCGGGCGAGCGAACTCTCGTTCAGGGTGTATGACTCGGTGAACATCGCCCGGCGGCTGAAGACAATTCGATTTGCCCAGTGCTGACGCGTCGAGGTGCGCGACGGACACTCGAATGTACATGTACGTGATAACTATGCCTCATCGGGGACCCCGCACAACCGGAATTTGAAGCTCGCAGATTTTTTTACGCAATGTATTCCGGTTGAGACCCAGCAATTTCGCCGTGCGGACCTGGTTTCCGCGGGTAGCGTTCAGACACATCGCGATCAGCGGCCGTTCGATTTCCTTGATCACGCGGTCGTACAGCCCGTTCGGGGGCAAGCCGTCTTCGTGCGCCGCGAAATATCGGCTCAAGTGACGTTCCACCGCCTCCCTGAACGAATTGGTCGGCGCATCGGATTCCCGCGACGCGCCGACTCTGGTCTCGTCGAACTCCGCGCGGACGGCTTCGGCGTCGATCGACCCTTCGGCGCACAGCACCGTCAAACGCCGGACGAGGTTCTCGAGCTCTCGAACGTTGCCCGGCCAGGAATAGGACTTGAGGAGCCACAGCGCCTCGGCCGAGATCGTCTTCCGCGGCAATCCGTCGTCCGCCGCCATGTCGAGGAAGTGACGGACCAGATCCGGTATGTCTTCAATGCGGTCCCTGAGAGGCGGCAGGCGCGCGGGAACGATATTCAGTCGATAGAACAGATCCTCGCGAAAGAGCCCCTGGCGGGCGAGCTGACGGAGATTTCGATTGGTCGCGACGACGATTCTCGCATCCGCGCCGATCGGACGACATCCCTTCACGGCGGTGAATTCGCCCTGCTGCAACATCCGCAGGAAACGGGTCTGCACTTCCATAGGCATATCGCCGATCTCGTCCAGGAACAGGGTCCCCCCTTCCGCCTGCTCGAACTTCCCGACGCTCCGGGATGTCGCGCCCGTGAAGGCCCCTTTTTCGTGGCCGAACAATTCGCTTTCGGCAAGTTCCCGCGGTATCGCGGCCATGTCGGTCGACACGAACGGACCATGCCGGCGTTTTCCGCAGTCGTGCAGTGTGCGGGCCACGAGTTCCTTGCCGGTTCCCGAGGGCCCGGAAACCAGGACGGTGAGATCGGTTTCAACGAGGCGTGCGAGAAGCCGATAGAGCTCCTGCATCGCCGGCGAGCGCCCGATCAGGGGCATGGCCTCGTCCAGACCGGTCCTGTCGTCGCGGTCACGCCGCGGCGCTCCACATGCGGGCGTTGAAGAAGTCGGAGAGCGCGGCCTTGACCGCGTTCGCCGTGTCGAGCCGGTTGAGACGGTCGCGAAGCGCGGCGGATCCCGCCAGACCCTTCGTGTACCAGGACAGATGCTTGCGCGCGACGCGCACTCCCGACTCATGCCCGTAGTGGCTCAACATGGCCTCGTAGTGTTGCGATAGCAGCTTGAACTTCGTCTCCAGAGAGGGTTCCGGAGGCTTCGTTCCAGATTCGAAAAACTCTATTATCTGGCTGATAAACCACGGCTTTCCGTAAGTGCCACGACCCACCATCAGGGCATCGGCGCAGGAGTCCTCGAGGATGCGCCTGGCGTCGTCGAGCGTCGTCACATCGCCGTTCGCGACCACCGGGATCGAAACCGCCTCCTTCACCTTCCGAATGAATCGCCAGTCCGACCGGCCCCGGTACATCTGGCGACGTGTTCGCCCATGGACGGAGATCATTTTGATACCCGCGTTTTCGGCGATTCGGGCGAGCGATGGCGCGTTCCGGTTGTCGTCGTCCCAGCCCGTGCGCATTTTCAGCGTCACCGGAAGGCCTACGGCATTCACGGTCGCCTCGATGATCCTGGATGCCGCCAATTCGTCGCGCATCAGGGCGGAACCCGCGTATCCGTTGACGACCTTTTTCGCGGGACAACCCATGTTGATGTCGATGACGCAGGCTCCGCGATCAGCGTTGAGACGGGCGGCCTCCGCCATGGTTACCGGCTCGCATCCCGCGAGTTGGACGGCCATGGGGTGCTCCTCGGGCCGATTGGCCGCCATGAGCAGGGTCCGCCGGTTTTCTCGAATCATGGCTTCGCTGGCGATCATCTCGGAGACCACCATCCCGGCGCCGAGACGTTTGACCAGATTACGGAACGGCAAGTCCGTCACGCCCGACATCGGCGCCAGAATGACGGGCGCCGAGAGCTCTATATCGCCGACGAACATGCTCATTATCTCATGCGATATGGAGATTGGTCGAATTTCAGGGAAACTATGCCCGCGACCACTGTGGCGCAAGGCTCGATATCCGTCCCGCCCGAACCGGCGGGTATCAGAGTACCCGATAGATATCGTAGACGGGTCCGCTCCGGCGGCGCACGCCACTGCCGAATGCCAGGACACGGTTGAGCCAGCCGTACTTTTCGGAGCCGGTTTCGAACCGCGCGGCGATTCGGAAGTAATACTCGGAGGGGTCGACGTCCTCTCCGCGTTCAACCCTGTCCCACACCTCTTCCGGTCCCGACCTGATTCCCTCGTAGGTCATATGGATGTGGCGCCCGTCGTCGGTGCGAAGCAGGGCCCGGACATCGGGACGGAAGACGCCATCGAACCGCGTCAATCTCAGGTCGTTGCCACCGGCCATGAGCGTGCCGGAGAGTCGCGGACCTTCGAACCGCCCCTCGACGAAGGTGTCGACGCGGCGCAGCCGTCCGTACGGCGTCGTTCCCAGTTCGACCGCGGACGACAACGCGATCTCGATCCTGAACAGCGAATCGAAGCGGGGTTCCGTCATGGGTGCGTTCCCGATCCCGTCCGCGATTCCCCAACCTCGTCATTCGATTGGGCATTCTCGGACACTCTATCGCGGGCTCTCCCAACGCGCAATCCAGCTCGATATGGAATAAAGTCACGTGGATCCGTCCGACCGTTTGGAGCCAGCAATGAGTATCGTTGCCCTCGTCGTCGCCGCTGGACGGAGCACCCGGTTCGAAGAGACGACGCCCAAACCGTACGTGGCCTTGGGCGGCCAAGCGGTATTGTCGCATAGCTTGGCGACGATCGGCGGACATCCGGACATCGACGCCGTCCGGGTTGTCGTTCGCGAGGATCACCTGCCGCTTTACGAACGGGCGCTGGGCCATTGTCCTTCCGATATCCCCGTTCTCGAACCCGTTGTTGGCGGCGATGAGCGACAGGATTCCGTTCGGCTCGGTCTGGAAAGCATGCGGCCCCTTTCGCCCCGCCCCCGCCAGGTGGTGATCCACGATGCCGCCAGACCCTTCGTGACCGACGATCTCATCGGCCGCGTGCTCCGACCGCTGAAGGGAAACGACGCCGCGTGGGCCGGCGCCGCCACCGCTCTGTCCATCGCCGATACGCTCAAACGCGCGGAACCCGGATCCTCACCCGATGGAATCGCGAAGGTGATCGAAACGCTCGACCGCCGCGGGCTGTGGCGCGCACAGACACCGCAGGCGTTCGTGTTCGACGAGATCGCGCGGGCGCATGAGGAAGTCGCCGGACGAGGGCTTACCGACGACGCGGCCGTGGCCGAGGCAGTGGGGCTGGACGTCGCGCTGGTGCCCGGCGACGACGGAAACCTCAAGATCACGACGAGCGACGATCTCGTCCGCGCCGAAATACTGCTCGCGGCGCGGCTGGGCGACATCCGGGTCGGGAACGGTGTCGATGCCCACGGGTTCGGTCCCGGCGACGGTGTCGTGCTGTGCGGCGTCGCCATCCCGCACGACAAGGGCCTGCGGGGACATTCGGACGCGGACGCCGCCCTGCATGCTGTGACCGACGCGCTCCTGGGGTCGATCGGCGCCGGCGACATCGGCGTCCACTTCCCGCCGTCGAGCGACGAGTGGCGCGACGCGAGCTCGGAAATTTTTGCGTCGTTCGCGGCCGCGAGGGTCCGAGAGGCGAACGGAGCGTTGATGCACGTCGACGTCACGATCGTTTGCGAAGCCCCTCGGATCGATTCGCACCGGGCGTTGATGCGGGCGAATCTGGCCGCCATCCTCGGCGTCGGCGCTTCCCGCGTGAGTGTCAAGGGCACGACCACGGAAGGGCTCGGGTTCACGGGTCGTGGCGAAGGCATCGTGGCCTTCGCCACGGCGACGGTAAGATTGCCTTTCGACCGGTCGGTCCTCGATCCGGCCGAGGGACACCCCGACGAGTGACCGGAATTCGCACCGAAGGCCGTCTGCCGCCGGGGCTCCGCTCCACGCACCCGGTCGTGCTGGTGGCCACTTGGTTCGGTTCGGGCCTGTTGCCCAGGGCTCCCGGCACTTGGGGATCGCTGGCGGCGCTACCGTTCGCGGCCCTCATCCATGTCTTCTACGGCGGTGTCGGCCTGGCGGCAGCTGCGGTGCTCGCCTTCCTCGTGGGTTGGATGGCCTCCAACGCTTTTCTCGAGGCCAGCAGACCCGCGGATGGAACGAAAAACGATCCTAAGGAAATCGTTATCGACGAGGTCGCCGGTCAGTGGCTCGCGCTGGCGGTCGTTCCTCCGGACGTCCTCCTCTATGCGCTGGGCTTCTTTCTGTTTCGGATCTTCGATGTCATGAAGCCCTGGCCGGCGGGGTTGATCGACAAGCGCCTCAAAAGCGGCCTTGGTGTGATGCTCGATGACGTCGCCGCTGCCATCTACGCCGCGGCGTGCCTGTTGCTATATCGTCACTTCGTCGAGGGAAGCTGATGTTCGGAGAAGAAGTTCGCGGCAAGACCCGGTCCCTTCTTGAGGCCTGCCGCGCCAGGGGGTTTCGCGTGGCCACGGCCGAGTCGTGTACCGGCGGACTGATCGCCGCCGCGCTGACCGAGATCGCGGGCTCCTCCGACGTCTTCGAACGCGGTTTCGTCACCTACCGGAACGAAGCGAAGGCCGAGGATCTCGGGGTTTTGGAAGAAAGTCTCGCAATGCACGGCGCCGTCAGCGAAGCCGTGGCCAGGGAAATGGCGCTGGGTGCGCTGAGGCGGTCCGCGTCCGAGGTCAGCATCGCCGTGACGGGTGTCGCGGGGCCGGGCGGCGGGTCGCCGGAAAAGCCTGTGGGACTGGTGCATCTGGCGTCCGCCTCCAGAGATGGAAGCGTCGTTCATCGACGCCACGAGTTCGGCGAGATCGGACGGGAAGCCATTCGCGAGGCGACGGTCCTGGCGGCGCTCGACCTTCTCGCGCGCGCGGTGGCCTCGTCCAGACACACGTGAGACAACCGGCGGGTTCCGCGTTACAGTGCCTGCCGCGGCCCGAACCCGGAGACCCGTTCATGACAACCGAGGAAGCCGAAGACTTCGCGACCGACCCGCGCGCGGGCGCCATCGCCGAACTCATGCGGCGATACTTCGACGCTGTCCACGACGGCGACGTACCGGCGTTGCGCGATATCTTCCACCCCGAGAACCGCCTCGCGGGCCTGCGGAACGACGAGGAACGTTTCTCCTCGCTCGAGCAATTCCTCGCCCGTGTCGAGCGCCGGCCCACCCGCGACGCGTTCGACTACCGGTTGCTGTCGGTCGACCGCTCGGGCCGCGCCGGCGTCGCCAAGATCGCCTACCGCTATCACGGAGTAGATTTCGTCGATTATATGTCCGTCCTGGAACTGGACGGCCGGTGGCAAATCGTCGCCAAGTCGTTCGATGGATACCATGCACCCGAGGATGGCGAACCGGAGGCCGCCGGGACCCGCGGGTAGGAACCGCGGGACTTTCGATATGGAAACGTCACGATCATGAGCGTCGGCGTTCCGGAACGCGGCGACATCGCTCCCGGCCTCGATTCGCCGGCATGGTGGCCCGACGGCTCTCCGCCCATGCCCGGCCGCGAGGTGACCGGCCCCCAGGCGTGGTACGGCACGGACATGGCGGAGACGGACGAATGGATCCATACGCTTTCCGCCGCCGAGATCGCCGAGATCGACGCGGCGCTGGAGGCCGTGAAGGACAGGGCCGACGATCTGCTTGACGTCGCCAAGGAGGACTTCCCGCTTCCGACGTTCGGGCCGGCCATCGAGGACCTGCGCCACAAGATCCTGTTCAGCGGGGGATTCGCGCTCGTCCGGGGTCTCGATATCGAGCGCTATACGAAGCGCGAGGCCGCTATGATCTTCTGGGGCGTCGGCCGGCATCTCGGAGAGCCGCGCTCGCAGAACGGCAAGGGTGACCTGCTGGGGCACGTGCGTGACGTGGGATACGACGTCGGCAATCCCGCCCACCGGGGCTATCAGACGACGGTCGAACTCACTCATCACACCGATTCGACGGACATCGCCGGCCTGATGTGCCTGCGGCCCGCCAGATCCGGCGGCGAGAGCAGCCTCGTCAGCTCGGCGACCATCCACAACGAGATGTTGCGCCGGCGTCCGGACCTGCTCGAGGAATTGTTCAGACCGTTCTACGTCGACCGCCGGGAGGAAGTTCCCGAAGGCAAGCTCCCCTACTACCTCATGCCCGTGTTCAACTGGCACGAGGGCGAGCTCTCTGGATTCTACTCCTGGCTCCAGGTCGAGATCGCCTCGCGGCATCCCGGCGTACCGGAGCTGACGGACAGGCAACGGGAAGCCGCGGCGATGATCCACGAGCTCGCGTGGGAACCACGGATCAACCTGATGACGAGCTTCCGGCCCGGCGACATGCAGTTCGTCCACAACCACACGATCTTCCACTCGCGGACGGCCTACCGGGACTGGGACGAGCCGGACAGGAAACGACACCTGCTACGGCTCTGGCTTTGCCCCCCGGTGGCCCGCGCGCTGCCCGTTCAATTCACCGGACGGTACGGAGAAGTGACGATCGGGGACCGGGGCGGCATCAGGGTTCCCGGCACACCGTTGCGGGCGCCGCTGGACCCGTAGAACTTGTCGGAAGATGTGGTGACCCCAACGGGATTCGAACCCGTGTCTCGACCTTGAAAGGGTCGTGTCCTGGACCTGACTAGACGATGGGGTCGCGCCGCCTCCCCCCTCTAGACGCTCGGCCCCACGGAATCAAGACGGCTCGCGCGTACGCCGGCCATCCGTCCGCACCGGCGTGGCGGCGTCCTCGACGACGAGCTGGGACTCGCGGCGGCCCTGCCATTCATCGGCCCGCAGATGCCCTGCGACATGGAGGTCCGTTCCCACCGATCCCAGCAGCGCCTCGCCGAGCGCGTCGCCGGCGCGGCGGAAGGCGATGGTCTTGAGTCGCCCACCGCCGGCGCCGGCCAGGATGCAGCGGACGTGATCGGATCCGACGACGTCCGCCTTGATGACGCGCGCGTCCGTCACGGCGAACCGCGGCTCCTCGTTTCCGGACCCGTAAGGCCCCGCCTGCTCCAGAAGATCGACCAGTTCGGGCGTCGCGGCGGCGACGGCGAGGGCGCCGTCGAACCCCATCGATGCCGCGCCGGACGCCGTCGACCCATGCGCCGCGAGACGATCGGCCAGAAATTCCTCCAGCGCGGGAATCACGTCCGCCTCCACGGTCAGTCCCGCGGCCATCGGATGTCCGCCGCCATTGACGAGCAGGCCCGCCTGCCGGGCGGCGATGACGGCCGCCCCGAGATCGATGCCGCGGACCGACCGGCCCGACCCTTTCCCCACGCCGTCGGAGACGGCGATGACGAAGGTGGGGCGGCCGTACCGTTCGGTCAGCCGGCTGGCGACGATCCCGATGACGCCCGGGTGCCAACCTTCCCTGGCAACGACGAGCAGCGGCCGTTCCGGGTCGGCGGCCTCGGCAAGGGCCGCCGCGTCTTCCATCACGAGCGCTTCGACGGTCTTGCGCTCGGCATTGTGACGGTCCAGTTCCGCCGCCATGCGTTCGGCGGCGACCGGGTCGTCCTCGCTCAGGAGACGCGCGCCGAGGTCGGCCCTGCCGACGCGCCCCCCCGCGTTGATCCGAGGACCGAGAACGAAACCGGCATGATACGCTCCCAGCCGTTGACGGATGCTGGCGACGTCCGACAGGGCGGCGAGACCCGCGTTGGATCGGGCCGCCATGACCTTGAGCCCTTGCGCCACCAGCGCCCGGTTGAGTCCGCGCAGCGGCACGGCATCGCAGACCGTGCCCAGCGCGGCGAGGTCCAGCCATCGCCGGAGATCCGGTTCGTTCCGGCCCCCTCCCCCTCCGGCGTACCATCCCGCGTCGCGCAAGGCCCGATTGACGGCCACGGCGAGCAGGAACGCCATGCCGACGGCGGCGAGGTGGCCGAACTCGCCGTTTTCGTCCAGCCGGTTGGGGTTGACGACCGCCATCGCCTGGGGGAGGCCCGCTTCGGGGGCGTGATGATCCACGACCACGACATCGAGACCGGCGGCCCGGGCTTCCCTCAAAGCCTCGTGGGCCGTGGTCCCGCAGTCGACCGTGATCACGACCTTGACTCCCTGTTCCGCCAGACGCCGCAAGGCGGGAACGTTGGGACCGTAACCCTCGGCGATGCGGTCCGGGATGTGGATCCGGACATCGGCGCCGACGGCGCGGAAGAACCGGACCAGAAGAGCCGTGGAGGTAGCGCCGTCCACATCGTAATCACCGAAAATGGCGACGGGTTCTCCCTCCCGCACCGCCCGGACGATCCGCTCGCTCGCCGCGTCCATGTCCCGGAAGTGCGAGGGGTCGGGGAGCAACCGCTTCAGCGTGGGATTGAGATAGTCCTCGCCCGTTTCCGGCGTCACCCCCCTCCCGGCCAGCACGCGCCCCACGAGATCGGGCACCCGCAACGACCGGCAGAGAGCGACGGACGCGCTATCGTCGACGACCCGCGAGCGCCAGAAGCGCCCGGTGAACGAGCGCTCGATGCCGAGAAAGGGGAACGCTCCTCTCGGGCCGTGGGGAGAAGCATGTCTGGCGTCCGCTTTCACTCCCGGCACCTAAACGTCGTCGATAAACGGGGATTTGGCGAGGTCGCGGCGCGCCCGCACCCAGCGCATGGTGCCGGTCCGCGAACGCATTACCAGGGAATGAGTCGTGGCGAAACCGCCTTCTCGGCGCACGCCGTCGAGCATGTTGCCGCTCGTGACACCGGTCGCCGCGAAGACGACGTCGCCCCGCGCCAGATCGTCGAGCGCGTACTTGCGATCGAAATCCTCGATCCCCAGGGCGCGGGCCCGGGCGCGTTCGTCGTCGGCGCGGAACACCAGCCGGGCCTGCATCTGACCCCCGACGCAGCGCAACGCCGCTGCCGCCAGAACTCCCTGGGGCGCACCGCCGGTCCCGAGGTAGATGTCGGTCCCGCTCCCCAGCGTCGAGGTGGCAATCACCCCCGCCACGTCGCCGTCCGGGATCAGACGGACGCGCGCTCCGGCCTCGCGGACTCCGGCGATGATCTCCTCGTGCCGCGGCCGGTTGAGGATACAGGCGACGATGTCGGACACGTCGACGCCCCGGGCGTCGGCGAGCGCGCGGACGGTATCGGCCGGCGCTTCGTCCAGATCGGCGATCCCGGCGGGCAGGCCGCCGCCGACCGCGAGCTTGTCCATGTAGACGTCGGGCGCACGGAGCAGACCGCCCGGTTGGGAGAAGGCGACGACGGACATGGCGTTGGCGCCGCCGGTCGCGGCGATGGTGGCGCCTTCGAGGGGATCGACAGCGATGTCGACACTCGGCCCGTCTCCGCTCCCTACCTTCTCGCCGACGAACAGCATCGGGACATCGTCCCGTTCGCCTTCGCCGATCACCACCGTACCGTCGACGGCCATGCGGTTGAGCGTCTTGCGCATCGCCTCCGCGGCAACATGGTCGGCCCGGCGCTCGTCGCCCTTGCCCACCAGCCCGGCGGCGGCGGTCGCCGCGGCCTCGGACGCGCGAAGCGCCTCGACGGTCAAGTGCCGGTCGAGTGTATCCCGTTCCGTCATCGGCGGGTTACAGCGGTTCCACACGAATCATCAGGGGCGTCTCCACCACCGGCTCGAGTTCCGCGATCTTCCGGAGGGCCTCGCGCATTCCCGCCTCAACCGTGACATGGGTCGTCAGAATGACCGGGACCACCTCGCCGGGGTCTCGGCCTCGCTGTAACACCGACTCGAGCGAAACGTTCTCGTCGCGAAGAATAGCGGCAATGTCCGCCATGACGCCCGGCCTGTCGATCACCATCAGCCGGACGTAGTAGGCGCCCACATGGTTTTCCATGGGAACCGCCGGCGTCGCATAGAGAGAAGCGGCCGGAACTCCGAACGCCGGCGGACCGTTGGCCCGCGCGAAGTCGACGAGATCCGCGACGACGGCGGACGCCGTGGGACCTTCGCCGGCGCCCCGGCCCTCGTAGACCGTGCGGCCCACGAAATCGCCTTCCGCCACGACGGCGTTGAAGACGCCTCGAACGTGCGCTATCGGCGTGTCCGTGGAAACCAGGCAGGGGTGCACCCGCTGCTCCACCCCGGCCTCGGTCGTCCGGGCGATGGCCAGAAGTTTGACGCGATACCCCAGCTCGCGAGCGTATTCGATATCGATCGCGCCGACGTCGCGGATGCCTTCGACGAACACCGAGTCGAACTCCACCGGACGGCCGAACGCGAGACCGGTGAGCAGCGCCAGCTTGTGCGCCGCGTCGATGCCGTCTACGTCGAAGCCGGGGTCGGCCTCCGCGTACCCGAGCGCCTGCGCCTCGGCGAGAACCTCGTCGAACTCGCGCCCCGTCTCCTCCATGGCCGTCAGGATATAGTTGCAGGTGCCATTCAGGATGCCGTAGACGCGGTCGAGGCGGTTCCCGGCCAGCCCTTCGCGCAACGCCTTCACGATGGGTATCCCGCCGGCGACGGCCGCCTCGTAGGCGAGACCCACGCCGGCCCGCTCGGCCTCCCGCGCGAGGCGCGTCCCGTGGACCGCCATCATGGCCTTGTTGGCGGTGACCACGCTCTTGTTGGCGGCGATCGCGGCCTCGACGACGGCGAGCGCCATTCCGTCGGAACCGCCGATGAGCTCGACGACGACGTCGATCCCGTCGTCCGCGGCGAGCTCCCGCGGATCGTCGAACCACCGCGTCCCGGAGAGGTCGATCCCGCGATCCCGATCGCGCTTCCGGGCCGAAACCGCGGCGACGGCGAGTATCCGGCCACAGCGCCGCTCCAGCAGCCCGGACTGGCTACGGAGAAGCCTGACAACGCCGACTCCGACATTGCCGAGCCCGGCGACACCGACCCTCAGGGCATCAGGCATGAGCGCGCCAAGGATGAGCGCCCAAGGCGCGAGCGCATCGAGCTGCCGCCGACGGGTGCATTCGCGGGCACGGTCCGGCCACTAGAACGAGTGGAATATCTCGGCCCGGCGGTTCCGCGCCTCGCCCTCGGGCATCGATTCGTCGAGCGCCGGCCGGGACTCGCCGATGGCGGCGATCTGAATGGCGCTCCCGTCGACTCCGAGCCGGATCAACTCGTTGGCAACGACCGTCGCCCGATCGAGGGAAATGCGGAAATTGACCAGCTTGTGTCGTGACGTCGCCATGCCTCCGGTCCGCCGGGACGCGTGACCGACGACACGCACGGCGCCTCCCCGCACCTTCCAGGTCTCGGCAATGTCGCGAACGATCGCCTTCGCCTCGCTGTTCAACCGCGCCGAGCCGTTGGCGAAGTAGACCGTGGCGGAAGCGTCGGGCGCGGGCGTGGCGATCGACGAGCCCGGCGTGGACGCCGCCGGGGCGACGCCCGACTCCGCGACCAAAGGCCTGTTGTAGGTCTCGCGCACGATGCCGGGAACCGGGGTCTGAGCCGGCGTCAGCGCCGCCGCCGCCGGGGCGTCGAACGACGTATCCGGGGGCACCGTGGCGGGCGCACTCGCCGACTGGGCCAAAGCCCGGGCGAAGGCCTGGACCAGAGTCCGTTGTTCGGGCCCCACGGACGCGAGCGTCATGACCCGCGGCGCTACGGCCGTTCCCGTCGTCGGCGCCGCAGGCGGCGCGTCCGTCATGGCCACCCGGTCGGCCGCGTGCGTCCTCGGCGACCCTTTCCCAGGCTCAAGGACGGGACGCGGGACGGTCCGCGCCCGAGAGACGGCAGGCGGCGGGGACGGAACGGCGGCGGTCGATGTTCCAGCCTCGAGCCTCGGACCCAGCTTGGGCAGCCGCGATCTGGCAGACGCCGCCGGGTCGAGCTTGCCGCCCGCGCGCGGAACCCGGTCGGTGTCGCGGGCGTCGTCGCGGTCGGCGGAGAGGCCTTGGGCCACCTGTCGGCGTTCCGCGACCGAGGACGTCCGAGGCGCCTGTCGCGGGACGCTTCCCAAACTCGGAAAACCCTTCGACTCGCTGGACGTGGTCTGGCTTCGCGCCTCGCGGACAGTTTCGGGATCTCCCGGACCGGGCATGAGCGAGCACGCGGACAGGCCCAGCGACGCGGCCAGGACCAGAACCGCCGCCGCACGCGTCATGGGGAGCTCGATGAGGGGCTTCGCGTCCGGTTCCAACCGTTTCATTCCTTGTGCTCTCCCCCGCGCTCCAGGCCCCTTGTATCCCGAGAAGGCGGTGTCCGTCCCCGACACACGCCATTATGCCCCATAATCGACTGTTTCACGCGGGCTTTACGAGTCTTCCTCGACTTGGCTGTCGAAACGGATTCCGACGCCACGGCGGATCACGTCCCGGCCAACCGCTCGCGATAGGTTCGTCCAAGCCACGCGTAGTGTCGCGCCGCGTCCTCGATGTATTCGAGCTCTTCGGGCCGCAGCGCGCGCATCGGTTTGGCCGGGGATCCCGCCCACAGCTCGCCGGAGGGCACGCGCTTGCCCGGCGTCACCAGGGCGCCCGCGGCGACCATCGCGCCGCTCTCGACCACGGCGCCGTCCATCACCGTGGCGCGCATGCCGACATAGCTGCCGTCTTTCAGGGTGCAGCCGTGGACGATGGCGCCATGCCCGATCGTGCAGCGGGACCCGATGAAAGTGCCGTGGGTCCGCCGGGTCACGTGCACGACGGTCCCGTCCTGGATGTTGGTGAGCTCGCCGACGCGGATGACGTTGACGTCCCCGCGAAGGGCGCAGCCGTACCAGATGCTGCAACCGCCGCCGATCTCGACGTCGCCGACGACCGTCGCCCCGTGGGCGATGAAGACGTCCGGAGCCACCATCGGCGACGCGTCGCGGAAGGGCAGCAGCAGACCACCGCCCAAATCGTCGCCCCGACCGTTCGCGCTCCCGGAAGTCACGGGAACAAGGGCCCTTGCATGAGCCCGGAGGTCTCGTCGAAACCGCAGACGACGTTCATGTTCTGCACGGCCTGGCCCGATCCGCCCTTGACGAGATTGTCGATCGCCGACACCAGAATGGCCTTCCCCGGAACACGGTCGGAGAAAACCCCGACCAGGCAACGGTTCGAGCCGCGCACGTGCCGCGTGGCCGGTACGATTCCCGCGTCGACGACGCGCACGAAGGGCTCGCCCTCGTAACGCGACCGGAGAACGGCGCGCAGGTCGTCGGCGGTGAGTCCGTCCGTCATGGTCACGTATATCGTCGCCAGAATCCCGCGGTTCATGGGCACCAGATGGGGCGTGAAATTGAGCGTCACCGGCTCTCCCGCCGCCCTCGACACTTCCTGTTCGATCTCCGGCGCGTGGCGGTGGCCACCGATCCCGTAGGGGTGGACGCCCTCGGCGACCTCGGAGAAGAGCGTCGCTTCCTTGAGAGCGCGCCCCGCGCCCGACACGCCCGACTTGGCGTCGATGACGATGCCCTCCAACCCGATGGCGCCGTTCTCGACCAGCGGCACGAGTGGCAACAGGCTGGCGGTCGGGTAGCAGCCGGGACACGCGACGAGGCGCGATCCGGCGAGAGCGCCGCGCGCGAATTCCGTCAGTCCGTAGACGGCTTCGGGTTGCAAACTCGGCGCCAGATGCCCGCGGCCATACCATTCCGCGTAGGTCTCGACGTCCGCCAGGCGGAAATCGGCCGACAGGTCGATAACCTTCGCGTCCCGCGCCGGGCCAGCGGCGCCCAGAAGTCCCGCGACGACCTCCTGAGTGGTCCCGTGGGGAAGCGCGCAGAACACGAGATCGACGTCGATTCCCGTCCAGTCCACCTCGTCGACGCGCAGGAAATCCGGCGCGCCCAGACCGCCGAGATGCGGAAACACGTCGCCGAGCGGCTTGCCGGCATGGCGATCCGCCGTCAACACGGTCAACTCGACGCCCGCATGACGAGCGAGCAGCCGCACGAGCTCGGCGCCGGTGTAGCCGCTCGCGCCGAGAATGGCGACCCGCGGTCTGTCGGTTCCGCTCCTCACTTCACGATCTCCTCGACCGTCCGCGGACAGTCGCTCCATTGGCGGCCCATGGGCCGTCCGCCGGCAATCGCCGGCCGAGAAAGGGCGCCCACCAAGGCGCCCCCCGGTTGCTGGCGGTCCTCGGCCGGGCGCTTAACGTTTCGAGAACTGGAAGCTGCGTCGCGCCTTGCGCTTGCCGTACTTCTTGCGCTCGACGACGCGGGAATCGCGCGTGAGAAACCCGCCCGTCTTGAGAACGCCGCGCAGCGCGGGCTCGAAATTCGTCAGGGCGCGGCTCAACCCGTGGCGCACCGCGCCCGCCTGGCCGGAGAGTCCGCCGCCCTTGACGGTACACCAGACGTCGTACTGCTCCAGGCGCCCGGCCGCGACGAGCGGCTGGTTGATGATCATCCGCAGCACCGGCCGCGCGAAATAACGCCCCCCCTCGCGGCCGTTGACGGTCAACATGCCCCTGCCCGGCTTGATCCATACCCGAGCCACGGCGTCCTTGCGCCTGCCCGTCGCGTAGGCGCGCCCCCGCGCGTCGACCCGGGGTTCCCGAAGGGGGACGTCCGGAGCTCGCGCGGCGGAAGATCCCTCGCCGCCCTGGCCGTCCGCCGCGCCCGCGACGGCATCGCCGAGTTCTCCGAGATCCGTGATCGTCCGTTGCTCGTCCGACATCGTCAGAGCGTCCTCTTGTTCTTGGGATTGAGCGCCGCGACGTCCAGAACCTCCGGCTTCTGCGCCTCGTGCGGGTGCCCGGCGCCGGCGTAAACCTTGAGGTTGCCCATCTGGACGCGGCCGAGCTTGTTCCGGGGCACCATGCGCTGGACGGCCTTGACGACGACCCGCTCCGGGTGCTTGCCGTCGAGCCAGTCCGAGGCTTGGCGGCCGCGGATACCGCCGGGATACCCCGTGTGCCAGTAATAGATCTTGTCCGTGCGCTTGCGCCCCGTCAGCCGCACCTTGTCGGCGTTGACGACAATCACATTGTCCCCGCAGTCGATATGGGGCGTATAGGTCGGCTTGTGCTTGCCGCGAAGGCGTGTCGCGACGACCGAGGCGAGGCGGCCGAGAACGACACCGTCGGCATCCACGACGATCCACTTCTTGTCCACGTCCGACGGTCTGGCGGAATAGGTCTTCATCTTGCCGGTCTTCGAGTCGCGCCGACGCCCGCGCGGCGGAGGCGGAGTATGCCACGCCCGCGGACCGAGTCAACGGGTCGGAGGGCGGTATTCAGCCGCCTCACGGCGCGACGGCCTCTCGACCGTCCGCGCCCGGCGGAATCGAGTACGTCGCCGTCACGTGCGCCACGGGCTCGGGATCGCCCTCGCTGTAGAGGGACACCTCCCCCACCGCCAGGCGCTTGCCCAGCTTCAGTATCCTTCCCTCGGCGACGACGTCCGCGACCGAGGGCCGCCGCAGGAAATTGCAGGTCAGGTTCGTCGTGACGGCGAGTTCCACCGGACCGATCATTCCCAGAACGACGGCATACATGGTCGCGTCGGCGAGACCCATCAGCGCCGGTCCCGCCACCGTGCCACCGGGCCGCAGATGCCGCGCGCCGACCGGCAGGCGCATGCGGGCGGCACCGTAGCCGATGTCCTCGACCTGGAATCCCATCAGCTCCGCGAACGGGAGCTTCTCGATCGAGAGCGCGTTGAATTCCTCGATGGTGATCTTCGAGTCTGGCAAGGGCGGGACCTCTATCCCCGACCGCCCGGCCGCCGACTCCCGCCGTGGACGGCCTTGAGGATCGCCTCCCCTTACAGGTCCATGGCGCGCCGATCAAGGCCGGTCGTCGCGGAGGCCCCGGATTCCACGCGAGGTTGGCCACGCCCGCACCGCCAAGCTATGATCGCCTGAAATCCCGATTCCTTCGACGCGACGTCCGAGACCCAGATGGACCACGACAACTATCCGGACTCGTTCCTGCGACAGATACTGGGCGACGCCAGGACGATCGCCATGGTGGGTTCGAGCGACAACTGGGTACGGCCCAGCTATTTCGCGATGAAGTATCTCCAGTCCAAGGGCTACCGGGTGATTCCCGTCAACCCGAAGGCGGAGGGCAAGGAGATCCTCGGCGAGAAGGTCTACGCCAGCCTCAAGGACGTACCCCACCGGATCGACATGGTGGACATATTCCGGAACTCGGAAGCCGCGGGCCCGATCACCGACGAGGCCGTCGAGGTCGGAGCCCCGGTCGTGTGGATGCAGCTCGGTGTCCGTAATGACGAAGCTGCGGCGCGGGCCGAGGCCGCGGGTCTCAAGGTGGTCATGGACCGGTGCCCCAAGATCGAGTACGGCCGGCTCAACGCCGAACTGGGCTGGAGCGGCGTCAATTCGCGCGTCATCACCGCGAAGCGCGCGAGAAGGGCCGGCGGGCCGGTCCGCCGCGGCAGCTTGTCCAGCCGGCGCTGAACCCCGCTTCCAGCCCGAATACCGCCATCAACTCCGAGGCCGGATTCCCATGAACGCCCCTCCCCCCGAAAACTCCGAAGAGAAACCGGCGGACGACGGCGACCGGGCGCCGGAGTACGGGTTCGAAACCCTGGCGATCCATGCCGGCGCGGCCCCCGACCCGACGACCGGCGCGCGGACGACCCCGATCTACGCCACGGCCTCTTACGTCTTCGACGACGTCGATCACGCCGCGTCGCTTTACAACCTTCAGACCTTCGGCTTCATCTATTCGCGCCTGACGAACCCGACGGTTTCGGTGCTGGAAGAGCGGTTGGCCGCCCTGGAGAACGGACGCGGCGCGGTGGCCTGCGGCTCCGGTCACGCCGCCCAGCTGCTGGCATTCTCGACGCTGCTGCGGGCGGGCGACGAATTCGTCGCCGCGCGCAACCTCTACGGCGGTTCCATCACCCAGTTCAGCTACGTGTTCAAGAACTTCGGCTGGACCTGCCACTTCGTCGACCCGACGGACCCGGAGAACTTCCGCGAGGCGCTGACCTCCAAGTGCAAGGCCATCTTCTGCGAGAACCTCGCCAACCCGGGCGGAATCGTCGTCGATATCGAGAAGGTGGCCGACATCGCCCACGAGGCCGGCATCCCCCTGATCGTCGACAACACCATCGCGACGCCGTACCTCTGCAACCCGTTCGACTGGGGTGCCGACCTGATCACCCATTCGCTGACCAAGTACCTTTGCGGGCACGGCAATTCCCTGGGCGGGGCGGTCATCGAGTCGGGCAAGTTCGACTGGTCCCGGAACGACAAGTTCCCGGCCCTGAGCCAGCCCACCGAGTCCTATCACGGGATGACCTTCCACGAGACCTTCGGGGACTTCGGCTTCACCATGCACGCCCGCGCCGTGGGCCTCCGCGACCTCGGGCCGACGCTCTCGCCCTTCAACGCCTTCCTCATCATCACGGGCATCGAGACGCTGGGGCTGCGCATGGAGCGTCACGTCCAGAACGCCCAGGCCGTGGCCGAATTCCTCGAGACCCACCCGAAGGTCGCGTGGGTCTCCTACGCCGGCCTCAAGTCGAGCGCGTTCCATGACCTCGCCCGGAAATACATGCCCAAGGGTCCGGGGGGGCTGTTCACCATCGGCCTCGAGGGTGGCTACGAGGCCGGCGTGAGGATGGTCGAGGCCTGCGAGCTCTGCTCGCACCTCGCCAACGTGGGCGACACGCGCACCCTGATCCTGCATCCGGCGTCGACGACGCACCGCCAGCTCACCGAGGAGCAGCAGCGCGCATCGGGGTCGGGTCCGGAGGTGGTCCGGCTTTCCATCGGCCTGGAAACGGCCGCCGACATCATCCGCGATCTGGACCGCGCCCTGGCGGCGACGTAGATTACCGGTCGCCTCCATCGGTCGGCCCGCCGCGTTCAGAACTCGGCGGCCTTGCGGATGACGTAGGTATAGACGCCGCCTTCCTCTTCCGCCGTCACGAGCTCCTGGTCCGTCGTCTCGCAGAACATCCGGATGTCTATGTAGGATGTGGGGTCCGTCGCCCGCACGGTGAGCGTCTCGCCGATGGCGACGGTCTTCAACGCCAGCCGCGTCCTGATCAACGGCATGGGACAGTTGAGCCCCCTGGCGTCCAGCGTTGCCCCCATCTCCCGTCCCCTCGGAACGCCTACGGGCTCTCGACGTGGCGAACCATGCACTCACGCATCGTCCGGTCGGGCAGTGGATGACGGGCGACATGCCGGATCAAGGTGCCGCGACGGAAGGGACGGTTGACGATCGCGGCGCGGCCGCGCTCGGCGGCGAGGGGCAGCAGCCGACGTTCGGCCCGGCGGTCGAGGACGTTGTACGTGAACTGGACGAACTCAAGGGGCCGGGTCGTCATGACTTTCCCTAATTTCCCGTGTCGGCGGCCGCAGGACGTCGTGACTCCGGGATAGCGAACCCCCGCTGGCTTCCCAGTCGGCAAGTGGAATCGGCCGGTTTTCATAGCACATCGACCGGCCGCTTCCATCGAGGTCGTCGGGCTTGTGGTCCGAAACGATCTTCTCCCCCTATTGGATCCCGACCCGTCGCGAGACGAAGGCCCGGAGCGGAACAGGCGGCGCCGGCCGGTACCGCGGGCGACGAAGGGAATCGACCGGTTTTCGTGATATACCCTCGTCCGTTTCCAGCGCCGCGCATGGGGAACGATATCGATATGGAACAGCGTGTCAGCCTCATCTCCCTCGCCGTGACCGATCTCGGCCGGAGCATCGCCTTCTACGAGAAGCTCGGCTGGACCCGCTCCTTCGAGGCCGCCGAGGGCATCGCCTTCTTCCAGATCGGCGGACTCGCGTTCTCGCTGTATCCCCGCGACGACATGGCCCGGGACATCGGGATCCCGGCGGAAGGCTCCGGCTTCGCCGGTTTCGCACTCGCCCACAACACGCGGTCGCAGGACGAGGTCGACACGGTCCTCCGAGAAGCCGCAACCGCGGGCGGGCGAGTCGTAAGGGCGGCCGCGGACCAGTTCTGGGGCGGTTATTCCGGGTGTTTCGCGGACCCGGACGGCCACCTCTGGGAGATAGCCTGGAACCCCCACTTCCCGATCGCCGAGGACGGCGGCATCACCCTGCCCGCGTGAGGGGAACGCGACGGGCGTCCGCCTGTCGAGGCGGACTCGACTCGCGCCGCCCTTCCCGCTTCAATAGCGTCGGAACGCAATCAATCCGCCGGGGAGGCATAGAGGTGAAAATCGGACTCCATTTCCCGCAAGCCGAGATCGGCTCTGATTTCAATGTCATACGCGAATTCGTCCAGACAGCCGAGGAACTCGGCTTCAACCACGTCAACGTCCCCGACCACGTCATCCAGACCAGGACGCCGCGTGGGCCGATGCCGCTGGCCACCAACTACACGACCGAGTTCCCGCATCACGAGACGATGACCACGCTCGCCTTCATCGCCGGCGTGACGAACACGCTCGGGGTCAGCTCGGCCGTCGTCATCATGCCCCAGCGGCCGGCGGTGCTGACCGCCAAGCAGGCCGCCCAGATCGACGTGTTGAGCGGCGGGCGCATGCGCCTCGCCGTCGGCATCGGCTGGAACGCGCCCGAATACGAGGCTCTCGACATGAACTTCCGCGACCGCGCGGCGCGGATCGAGGAACAGATCGAGGTGTGCCGCAAGCTGTGGACCGAGGAGCACGTCACCTACGAGGGCAAGCACCACACCATCGCCGACGCGGGCCTCGCGCCCATGCCGATCCAACGGCCCATCCCCGTCTGGATCGGAGCGATCGCCGAGCCCGCCGTGAGACGCGCCGGCCGGATCGCGGACGGCTGGCTGGTCATCGCCATGGACCAGCCCGGCGACGAGACCAGGGCCAAGTTCGACGCCTTCCGCGAAGCCGCGCGGGCGGCGGGACGCGATCCCGACGCGCTCGGCATCGAAGCGACGGTCTGGGCCGGCGAGGACGAGGATCCCGAGGAGTGGGTCAGGACCGCGAAGGCCTGGATCGACCTGGGGGCGACCCAACTCCTGTTCCGGCCGCGCGGCCAGTTGCCCGCGATCCAGAAGGCCGTCCGGGCGTTCGCGCCGATCATGAAGGACATCCGAGGGGCGCGGGCCACGCGACGTCCATGACCACGTTCACCATCGGTCATACCAGGACGCCGGCGCGGGAGTTCTTCGGGAAGCTCTCGAACGCCGGAGTGCGGAGGGTGATCGACGTGCGGTTGAAGAACACGTCGGCGCTGACCGGATATGCCCGCAAGGACGATCTGGCGTACCTGCTGGAATCCTTCGCGGGCATCCATTACGCGCACACGCCGGAACTCTCGCCCGACGAAGGACTCTTCGACGACTACAAGAAGAACGGATTGCCCTGGACCGAGTACGAGCCCCGCTTTCTCGCCCTCATGGAAGCGCGCGAGATCGAGAGGAAGGTCGACCCGGCGCTTCTCGAGAACGCCTGCCTCCTCTGCGCCGAGAAGACGCCGCACCAGTGCCACCGGCGTCTCGTTCTCGAATACCTGCAGGACAAGTGGGGGGTGGAACTGGACATCGTCCACCTCTGATCCCGGCGAGAGCCGCGTCGTCAGCCGCGACCGACGAGGCCATCCGACATCAACCGCTCGATCGCGCCCTCGATCGCCTTCAAGGTGATCTCGACGTCCTCGTCCGTGTGCGCCGACGAGGTGATGCCGCCCAGGTGGGACATGTTGTTGACGCCGCGCTCGAGCAGGGCCTGCTGATAGGCGAGCACCGTCGACGACGAAATCCCTCGGATCTCCTCGGGCGTCAGTCCCTCCACGGAATCCCGCGACGGCGTGTTGCCGAAATGTATATGGAAGGTGGATGCCTCGCCGTAGGCCGCGCCCGGAACCTGGCGCTCCTCGAGGATGACGCGGATACCCTCGCGTATCTTCTCGGCGATGGCATTGGCGTGTTTGTGCGGTTCGCCCGTCTTGACGATCCCGAGCGTGGCGACGGCCGGCGCGGCGACGAGGGGGGCGCCGTTGAACGTGCCCTTGTGAACCACCTTGCGGTCGGCATGGGTGGTCGTGCGCGGATTGAGCACCTCCATGATGTCGGCCTTGCCGCCGAGGGCGCCTCCCGGGTTCCCTCCGGTGACGATCTTGGCCATGCAGGTCATGTCGGGAACGATGCCGGTAAGGCCCTGAACGCCGCCCGGGCTCCACCGGAACCCGGTGATCACCTCGTCGAAGATGAGGATGACGTTGTACCGATCCGTCAGCTCCCGAAGGTCCCCGAGGAAATTCGCCGGCAGGGGAACCGATCCCCAGTTGGCGCCCGAGGCCTCGACCATGACGGCGGCGATGTCGTCATCGGACCGCAACGTCTCCTCGACCTTGGCGGGGTCGGTGGGCAACACGACGATCGACTCCGCCGCCCCCGGCGCCACACCGGCTCCCGGCGCTTCGTCGTAAGGCGCCTCCGACCCGGTGACGGTGATGTCGCTCCATCCGTTGTAGTGGTTCTGGAACCGGACGATCTTGCTCTTGCCCGTATAGGCGCGGGCGACACGCGCGGCCAGCAAGGTGGACTCCGATCCCGACGCCACGAAGCGGACACGTTCCGCCGACGGAATCAAGTCCTGGATCATGCCCGCCCATTCGACCTCCAGCGCGTGGCAACTGGCCGTGTAGGTGCCATGGGGCGCCTGCTCCTGGATGGCCTTGACGACGTCGGGATGGGCGTGACCGAGGAGCAGCGAGGCGCTTCCCATCGAGTAATCGACATACTCGTTGCCGTCCACGTCCCACATGCGGGAACCCTCGGCGTGGCCGATGTAGACGGGAGCGCCGTTCTTGCGCCGGTTGGGGTGCGAGATCCCGCCCGGCATGGTTTCTTGAGCCCGCGTCCAGAGATCCTGCCACGAACTGGTGGTATCGGCCGTCGAAGGCATGTCGCTCTCCTCCCTTGGTGGACGGCCCGGAAACCGTCGAGCCGACGAACGCGCATAATGGCACGGGAAGCGCGCACGGGCCAAGGCGGCGCGGCCAAGCCGCGTCATCCCGGCGCGGCGTCCGTCTCCGCGGCGAGCCAACTCATGTACTCGGCGTTCCCACCCAGGATCGGCCACGAAACGATGCAGGGGACATCGTAGGAATGTATTTCCTTGACCCGGCTCGCGAGAGCGTCCATCAGCTCGGTGCGGGACTTCAGGATCACGACGGCCTCGGGGTCGTCCCGCACCTCGCCCTCCCACCGATACAGCGACCGCGCGCCGTCGATCACGTTGGCGCAGGCGGCGAGACGGTCCTCGATCAACGCCGTGCCGATTCTCACGGCTTCGTCCCTGTCGGACGCGGTGATGTAGACGGAACAGAAGGTCATGGCTCGATCCCCGGTCCGCGGCCCGTGTCGCGCCGAAGCGCGAACGCCACCGCGATCATCGCGCCGAACAATATCATGGCGCCCGTCTGATGCGCGGCCGCCAGGGGCGCCGGGACGACGAACACCACGGTCGCGACGCCGAGGACGATCTGGAGCGAAACCACGGCCGCCGCCGCGCTCAGCGCTGTTCGAGCGAACCCGCCACGCGCGCGGGAGCGCTCTCGCCACCACAGGACGAGAATGGCGGAGGCTGTCGCAACGGCGAGCCATCGATGATCGAACTGCGCGGTGATCGCGTTCTCGACGAGGTTCGCGTACCAGGGCGTCATGGCCAGTATCCCTTCGGGAATCCACATGCCGTTCATGGTCGGAAAGGTGTTGTAGGCGAACCCCGCGTCGAGACCCGCGACCAGGGCTCCGGACAGAATCGTCACGAAGACCGCCGCCAGGCAGGCTACGGCACCGCGATGGTACCGTCGCGCGGGACCGTCGCCGAACAGCGCCGTCAGCGCCGCCCACAGCAGCAGGCCGAAGATGACCACCGCAAGACCCAGGTGGACCGTGAGCCGGTAATGGCTGACATCGGGCCGGTCCACCAGGCCGCTCCGGACCATCCACCAGCCGACGACTCCCTGCGCCGCGCCGAGACAGAAGATCGCCGCCAACCGACAGGCGGTCCTGCGATCGATTCGGCGGGCGCGGAGGAACCACAGGAACGGCAGGAGAAAGACGACCCCGACAATCCGGCCCAGCAATCGATGAAGGTACTCGAGCCAGAAGATCGACTTGAACCCGCCGAGCGACATCCCCCGATTGAGTTTCTGGTATTCGGGGAACCGCTTGTAGCTCTCGAACGCGGCACTCCACGCCGCTTCGTCGAGAGGCGGCAACCACCCCGTCACCGGCCGCCAGTCGACCATCGACAGACCCGAATGGGTGAGGCGGGTCAGCCCCCCCACGACGACGGTCAGAAGAACCAGGCCGGCGCAAACGAAGAGCCAGACCGCCACCGGCCAGCCGCCGGCCGCGCGGGCCCGGGGATCCGTCGTCGCGGCGGTCGTTGTTCCCCGGGCGCGCACGGCTTCGGACGACGGCGCACAGCGGGTCACGCCCGCTCGTAGTAGGGACGGTCCCCTTCGATCTGCGTGCGGTGCATGACGCGGCGTTCGCCGTCGTCGAAGGCGTCCCGCCGATGGAGGACCGCGCGGTTGTCCCACATCAGGAGGTCGCCCACCCGCCATCGATGGCGCCAGGTGAAAGCACTCTGGGTGGCGTGGGCCCAGACGGCGTCCAGCAGCGCCTCGCTCTCCTCCACGACAAGTCCTGGAATGTACGCATTCCGCCGGCGCCCCAGAAACAGGGCCGGACGCCCGGTCTCCGGGTGCGTGCGAAACAGCGGATGCCGGGCGCCGGGCGTCCGGGTCACATCGGTCACTTCCTCATAGCCCTGGCGCGGGAATCCGGCGCTATTCAGGCTGCCGTCGTGCAGGCAGACGCGACCCTCGAGCGTCGATCGCAATTCGTCCGGCAGCGTCTCGTAGGCGAGATACATATTGGCGAAACCGGTATCGCCGCCAGATCGGGGAACCTCCAGGGCGTACAGGATCGCCCCCATGATCGGCTCTTCGATATAGGACATGTCCGTGTGCCAGATCGCCTCGGCGTTCCCGAGGCTGCCGATGGGAAGACCGTCCCTGATCACGTTCGAGATGATCGCCACTTCGGGATAACCGTCGGGCGACCGGGAACGCCCCCGCATCCGCGCCTCGCCGAGCGGCGCGAGACGGAGCCTCCCGAAGTATTCGCTGAATCGCACGAGGTCGGCATCCGAGATGTCCTGATCGCGGATCGACAACACCAAGTGGTCTCGCCAGGCCCGCTTGACGATGTCTATCGACTCGACATCGAGATCCAGACGCAGGTCCAGCCCCCGGATCTCGGCGCCGAGGGCCGCACCCGTCGGGACGATCTCGATAGCCATCACTTCCCTTCGGGTAACCCGCCGCTCCCGGCGGCTCTGAAGGCGACCATGACCGTAAGCAGGCTTCCGGCCACGGTAAGACCGGATACTGGCCGGCTCAATGGGCCGTGTCTCATACGTATCTGAACCAAGTCAGCAGTTTTCACCAACGGGAGCGGCCGACGTTCGCACAGCCTACAACAGCTTGATCGCGGCGACGATCACGCCGCCGACCGCGACCATGGCAAGCAGGATGCGGTTCATGGCGCGTTCGAGCCGGGTCTCGACGCCGGCGATGGCGACCTTTACGTCGGCGAGGTCGCCCTTGACGTTGGCGAGGTCGTCCTTGACGTTGGCGAGGTCGCCCTTGACGTTGGCGAGGTCGCCCTTGACGTTGGCGAGGTCGCCCTTGACGTTGGCGAGGTCGCCCTTGACGTTGGCGAGGTCGCTCTTGACGTTGGCGAGGTCGCTCTTGAGCTCGCGCATGTCGGACCGGATGTCGCGCACGTCCGCCTTGGTCGCGACGCCTTCGTTGAACGCCGCATGCAAGGCCTCGGCATGGGCTTCGGCCAAGGTTCCGTCGAGGCCGGCCGCCTTGAGCCTGCGCGTGTAGGCGAGGGTGTCGAACGCCGGTTCCATGACGCCACGATGGCACGAATCGCGCGGCGGTACAATCGTTCACCGACGGACGCGGCCTTCGCCGCTCCGTTCATACCCCTCCATTCACACTCCTCCCCCCTCGTTCGAGAGGAAGGAGGACACGCGAGACGGACCGTCCCGAAACGATCTCCTCCCCTATCAGGGAGAGGTCGGGAGGGAGTATGGGGGTACGCGGCGGCGGCCCATGTTCCAGCGAGCCTCCTCGACTCAGGCCCCCTCGGCGATTCCCTCGACGAGAGGCACGAACCGGACGGGGAGGAGCCGGTCGCAGGAATACCCCTCCTCGCTCCGGCGGACGCGGACCACGTCCTGGTTCGCGCCGCTCCGGCCGACGGGGACGATCATGACACCGCCGACCGCCAGTTGTTCCTTCAGCGCCCGCGGCGCCTCGGGCGCGGCGGCGGTCACGAGGATGCGCTCGAACGGCGACTGTTCGGGCCACCCCAGATAGCCGTCGCCGACCCTGGTGACGATGTTGCCGATGCCGAGTTTCCGGAACCGCCCCTCCGCCTGGCGCAACAGCGAACGGTAGCGCTCGACGGTGTAGACTCGCCGGCAGAGCCCCGAGAGGACCGCCGCCTGGTATCCCGACCCCGTCCCGATCTCAAGCACGCGCATCCGTGGACCGAGCGCGAGAGCCTGCGTCATGAACGCGACGACGTAAGGTTGGCTGATGGTCTGGCCATGCTCGATCGGAAGCGCCGTGTTCTCGTAGGCCTGATCGCCGAAATTGGAGAGCACGAATTCCTCGCGGGGAACGCGTTCCAGGGCCGACAGCACGCCGGTGTCGATGATCCCTGCCCGCCGCAGTTCCATTATCAGGCGGATTCTTCGCGGGTCGTCCATGGCTTCAACGCTTTTTCGAGGGCCTGGCGCGTGCGCCGGTGGGTGAGATCGATTTGCAGGGGCGTCACCGAGATGCCGCCGCGCGCGACGACCGCCAGATCGGACCGGGGATGGGGTTCTCCCTTGTGCCGACGGAACCCGATCCAGTAATACGGCACGTTCCGGGCGTCGATGCGCTCGTCGATGAAGATGTTCGCGGCGTCGCGCTGTCCCTGCCGCGTCACCGCGAGCTCCGTCACGCCCGCCGACACGACGTCGGGAAAGTTCACGTTGATGAACACGCCCGCGGGCCACCCTTCCCGCAGCAACCGGCACAGCAGTTCGGGCGCGTGATGCTCGGCCGTGCTCCACTTGACGGGATGCGGGCTCGTGTATCCCTGGCTCAACGCGACGGACGGGATACCGAGGAGGGTCCCCTCCATGGCTGCTGCCACGGTCCCGGAATAGGTCACGTCCTCCCCCAGGTTGGCGCCCCGGTTGACCCCCGAGATCAGCAGATCGGGCGGCTTCCGGTCCTTGAGTAACCGGTCGAGAGCCATGATGACGCAATCCGTCGGGGTGCCGCGCACGGCGTACCGCCGGCACGACAGCCCACGCACGCGCAACGGCTCGTGAAGCGTGAGCGAGTGGGACGCGCCGCTCTGCTCGAATTCGGGCGCGACGACCCAGACGTCGGGCGAGAGCGTCCGGGCGATCCGTTCCGCCGCCTTGAGGCCGGGCGCGTCGATCCCGTCGTCGTTCGACACGAGGATGCGGAGCGTCCGGCGCCGGTCCCGCTCAGCCTCCGGCACGGATGACCTCGAGACTCCCCATGTAGGGGCGCAGGACCTCGGGAACGACGACGGCGCCGTCCGCCCGCTGATAGTTCTCGACCACCGCGATCAGGGCGCGTCCGACGGCGAGACCCGACCCGTTGAGCGTATGCGCGAAGCGCGTTCCCCTGGGCTGGCCCCCGGGGCGGAACCGCGCGTCCATGCGCCGCGCCTGGAAGTCCCCGCAATTGGAGCAGCTCGAGATCTCCCGGTAGGCGTCCTGGCCGGGCAACCAGACCTCGATATCGTAGGTCTTGCGCGCCGAGAACCCCAGGTCTCCGCAACCGAGCGCGACGACGCGATAGGCGAGCCCCAGCCGTTTCAATATCGCTTCCGCGCACCCGGTCATGTACTCGAGCTCTTCGTCCGAGCGGTCGGGATGGGCGATGGCGACCAGCTCGACCTTGGTGAACTCGTGCTGACGGATCATGCCGCGCGTGTCCTTGCCCGCCGCGCCGGCCTCGGAGCGATAGCACGGCGTGCAGGCGACGCGGCGAATGGGCAGATCGTCCTCGGCGAGGATGCGCCCGCCCGCGAGATTGGTCAGCGGAACCTCGGCGGTCGGGATCAGCCAGTACCCGTCCTCGGTGCGGAACAGATCGCCGGCGAACTTGGGCAGCTGGCCCGTGCCGTAGGCCGCGGCATCGCGCACCAGGCTCGGGGGTTTGGTCTCGCGGTAGCCGAACTCCTCCGTCTGGACGTCGAGCATGAAGTTGGCGAGGGCCCGTTCGAGACGCGCCAGACCGCCCTCGAGGACGACGAAGCGCGCGCCCGAGATACGCGCCGCGGCCTCGAAATCCATCATGCCGAGCGCCGCGCCCAAGTCGACGTGGTCCTGTGCGTCGAAATCGAACCGGGGCGGTTCGCCGACCCGCCGCACCTCCACGTTCGCCGTCTCGTCGAAACCGTCGGGCGCGTCGTCCGCCGGCAGGTTGGGCAACGGCGACAGCAGCTCTTCGATCCCGGCGTCGAGGCGGCGCTCTTCCGCCTCGCTGTCGCGGATCAGGTCCTTGAGCCCGCCGACCTCCGCCACCAGTGCGCTCGCCTCCTCGCCCCGTCTCCTGGCCGCGCCGATCTGCTCGGACAGCCCGTTGCGCCGGTTCTTGGCCTCCTGGACCTTCGTCCGCGTCGCGCGTCGGCGCGCGTCGGCCTCGAGCACCTTCTTCGCGATGGGGTCGAGGCCACGCCGCGCGAGTCCAGCGTCGAACGCTTCCGCGTTTTCGCGAATCCACCTGATGTCGTGCATGGAACGAGCGTGTCGGCCTGCCACCGGTTCGGCGCGCTCCTTATACGTCCGCCGTCGGCGCGGCGTCCAGAGCCTGTCCTGGTTCGGGCCGAGGCGGAACCGCTTCAGACGGCCTCCCTGGCGGCCTCCTCCTCGCGCTTCTTCTCGACCATGCGCGCGCACAGGATCGAGACCTCGTAGAGCACGATGATGGGCACGGCGAGGCCGATCTGGCTGAGCGGGTCCGGCGGCGTGAGGATGGCGGCGGTGACGAAGGCGAGGACGACCGCGTAGCGCCGCTTGGCCTTGAGGCCGTCCGACGTGGCGAGGCCGACGCGCGCGAGCAGCGTGATCAACACCGGCAGCTCGAAGCTGATCCCGAAGGCGAAGACGAGCCGCATCACGAGGCTCAGGTATTCGCCGACCTTGGGCAGGAGCTCGATGGGAAGCGCTCCCTCCGCGCCGAATTGCTGGAAGCTGGCGAAGAACTGCCATGCCACGGGCATGATGATGTAGTAGACCATCGCGGCGCCCATGAGGAAGAGGACGGGAGTCGCCACCAGAAACGGCAGGAAGGCCATCTTCTCGTTCCTGTAGAGGCCCGGCGCGACGAACATCCAGACCTGACCGGCCACCAGCGGAAACGAGAAGAACAGGGCGGCGAAGAAGGCCACCTTGATGTTGGTGAAGAACTTTTCGTGCAGGGCCGTATAGATGAGGCGGCGCTCCTCCTCCCCCTCCCACAGGGCGGCCAGCGGCTCGACAAGGAAATCGAAGATCGGGTTCGCGAAGTAGAAGCAGACCAGAAACGCGGCCAGCAGCGCGATCAGGGAGTGGAAGAGACGCCGGCGCAGCTCGATCAGATGATCGATCAGCGGCATCCGCCCCCCCTCCTCGCTCCGCTCCTCCTCGGCGTCCGCCTTGGCCATCACGTCCCCGACCGCCCTTCGGCCACGCCCTCAACCGGCGGTTCGGTGTCTCGCGTCGCGCTCGCGTCCGCGGCGTCGGCGACCGCCCCGCCTTCCGGCGGCTTCTCCCGCCGGTCGTCCGCCAGGATCGAATTCCCGGCGTCGCCGGAGGCCGGGGGAGACGGCTCGTCGAGGTCGAAGGCGCCGTCCATGTCGCCGGAGGGGTCGACCGCGGCCTCGAACTCCTCCGCGATGTCGACCTTGCTCGCCCGCTCGACCTCCTCCTTGATGTCCTCGAGGTCGGCTTCGCGCACCATGTCGTCGAGGGTCCCCCGGAACTCGTCGGCCAGACCGCGCGCCTTGCGGATCAGGCCGGTCACCATGCGCACCACGCGCGGGAGTTCCCTGGGTCCGACGACGACGATCGTGACCACGGCGATCAGAAAGAGCTCCGGCCAGCCGATATCCAACATCGCAGCGCACGGGGGCCGCGCCTCGCGGGTCTAGCCGCTGGCGGCCTTGTCCCGTTCGACCTCCGACCGGGCCGTTGCGGAAGCGTCCGCGTCGATGACCTTGGCGTCGTCGCCGTCGGCGACGGCTTCCTCCTTCATGCCCTTCTTGAAGCTCTTGATCCCCTTGGCGATATCTCCCATGAGCGCCGGGATCTTGCCCCTGCCTCCGAAGAGGATGAGCACGACCGCGAGGACGATCAGCCAGTGCCAGATACTGAATGTTCCCATTGTCTCGTCCGCCTTGCCGGTGGTGGAGTGCTCTTATACTAGCCGGACGACGTTGGAAACACGAATGTTCGCGGGGGAGCCAAGGTCGACCGGCAGGCGCCCTACTCGACCGGTCGCGGGAATTCCGATATCTCGGCTCCGCCCGGCGGCCCGTCGCCGTCCTCGCTCTCGCGCGCCGCCCGGGCGCGCGCCTCCTCGATCATCGCCGACGGAGGACGCGGCTGAAGCAGGCCCGACGCCCCGAGCTCGTCCAGTCCCGGCAACTCGTCGATGGCGTCGAAGCCGAAATGCGCCAGGAACTCGTCCGTGGTCCCGTAGGTCACCGGCCTGCCGGGGGTACGCCGACGTCCCTTGGGCCTGATCCAGCCGATCTCCAGCAGCAGATCCAGCGTGCCGCGGCTCGCCCCCACGCCCCGAACCTCCTCGATCTCGGCGCGCGTCACCGGCTGGTGATAGGCGATGATGGCCAGCGTCTCGACGGCGGCGCGGCTGAGGCGCCGGGTCTCCCGGGTCTCCTCCCGGAGCAGGAACTTGAGATCGGGCGCGGTGCGCAGGGCCCACTTGCCGGCCACCCGCACGAGATGGACGCCCCGCCCGCTGTACGCCTCCCGCAGCGCGTCGAGCGCGGCGGGAACATCGACGTCCTCGGGCAGGCGCGCGGCGAGGCTCGATTCGTCCAGGGGCTCGGCCGCCGCGAACAGGAGGGCTTCCACCATGCGGAGATGCCGCGGGTCGACGCTCATCCCGCCCCCGGTCCTCGAGCCTCGTCCGTCGCCGCCGCGCGCGACTCCCGTCGCTTGCGCCGCATGTAGATCGGACCGAAGGTCCGGGCCTGACGCAACTCCACCCGCCCCTCCTTGGCCATCTCGAGACCGGCGCCGAGCATGGCGGAAACGGCGGAACGGTAGAACACGGCGCCCTTGACCTCGGGCGGCAGAAACGTCTCCAGGCGCTCCCACCCCGGAAGATCGCCGAGAACCCGGCGCAGGCGCTCGTGCGCCCGTTCCATCGAATAGAGTTCGCGCGCCGCGATGCCGAGCGGCTCGCTCACGCGCCGCGCCCGATGATCCGCGTAGGCGCGGAGCAATTCGAACACCGAAGCCTCGTAGACCGTGTCCCGGACGACCCGGACTCCCTCCGGCTGTCCGCGCGGGAAGACATCGCGGCCCAGCCGGTCGCGGCCCATGAGCCGCGCGGCGGCCTCGCGCATGGCCTCGAGGCGCCGCAGCTGGAACGACAGATGGGCGGCGAGCTCGGGCCCGGTGGAGACGTCCTCGTCCTCGACATCGGGAAGCAACAGGCGCGATTTGAGATAGGCCAGCCACGCCGCCATCACCAGGTAATCGGCGGCGACCTCGATGCCGGGACGCCGCGCCCGGGCGATGAACGCGAGGTACTGCTCGGCGAGTTGCAGGATCGATATCCGGGCGAGATCGACCTTCTGGGACCGCGCGAGGACCAGCAGAAGATCCAGCGGCCCTTCGTAGCCGTCGAGATCGACGACCAGCGCCGCGTCGCCGGGCTCCTCCCGAACCGGGTCCGGGTCGGACCAAACATCGTCTCCGCGGTCGGCGTTCAAGGTATCCATGCGCGCCCCGTCAACTCGACGATCAGACTATACAGCAACTCGACGGGCGGCCAAATCACGGCGTCGAACAGGCTGACCCGCATACCGAGCTGGCCGCTCAACGGAGGCAGGACGAGGAGCAGCAGGAGCAGGACCGGCATACCGTAGCGCTCCAGTCTGGCGAGCGGCAGGGCCAGGACGCGCGGCAGCAGGCCGACCGCGACCCGGCCGCCGTCGAGCGGCGGCAGGGGCAGCATGTTGAAGACGGCGAGAACGAGATTGAGGAGCAGCGACCGGAGCAGGGTCTCCTCCAGCCACGCGCCCACCTCGCGCGGAAACGGCTCGATGACGTGGAGCGACAGGGCCGATACGAACGCCAGCGCGAGATTCGCCGCCGGTCCCGCCACGGCGACCAGGATCATGTCCCGCCGCGGGTGGTCGAACCGGCTGAAATCGACGGGCACGGGCCTGGCGTAGCCGAACATGATCCGCCCGCCGGACAGGAGCAGCAGGAGCGCCGGCAGCACGACCGTGCCGAAGGGGTCGACGTGACGGAACGGATTGAACGACACGCGACCCATGCGCCAGGCCGTGTCGTCCCCGAGTTTCCAGGCGACGTAGCCGTGGGCGGCCTCGTGGAAAGTGACGGCGATCAGGACGGGGACGACCCAGACCGACGCCTCGTAGGCGAAATTCGCGATCACGGCCGCCAGCCCCTCCCGGCCCCGGCCCGGTTCAGGGCCTCGTCGATGCGCGCGACGGCGGCCGCCATGTCGAAGGGTCCGGGCTCGCGCAGTCGCCCCAGGGCCGCGTCGAGCCGCCGCCGTCCGGCCGCGTCGAGCGGACCGGCCCCCTCGGCCACCGCCGCCATCTCGTCGGCGTCCCCGTTACAGTGCAGAGCGACGTCGCAGCCGGCCATCCGGGCGGCCCGGGCGCGGTCTCCCGCGCCGCCTCCCCCCGGAACGCCCGTCAGCGCCTTCATGGAGAGATCGTCGGTCATCAGCAGGCCGTCGAAGCCGATGTCGTCGCGGACGAGCCCGACCGCGCCGGGAGAGGTCGTGGCCGGGCGGTCCTCGTCGACGGCGGTGAACACGACGTGCGCGGTCATGGCGAGCGGCGCGTCCGAAAGCGCCCGGAAGGGCGCGAAATCGCGGCGGTCGAGCTCCTCCCGGCCCGCGGCGACGACGGGAAGCGCCTCGTGGCTGTCGACCCCGGCGCGGCCGTGTCCCGGGACATGCTTGACGACCGGCAGCACGCCGCCCGCCGCGAGCCCGTCGCATGTCGCCCGGCCGAGCGCCGCGACGAGGCCCGGGTCGGCGGCGAAGGCCCGGTCCCCGATCACGTCGTCGGCGCCGGGCGCCGGCACGTCCAGGACGGGGATGCAGTCGACGTTGATCCCCAGCGGCCGCAGGTCGGCGGCGATGAGGCGCGCGTTGAGGCGGACGAGCTCGGCGGCGAGGTCGCCATCTTCGGCCGCGAGGCGGCCGAACTCGGCCGCGGCCGGCGGCGCGCGCCAGTGAGGCGGACCCAGCCGGCACACGCGCCCCCCCTCCTGGTCGATCAAAACCAGACAATCGTCCGTTCCCACGGCGTCGCGCCACGAGTCGGTCAGACGGCGCACCTGCTCGGGCGAGCGGCAGTTGCGCGAGAACAGGATCAAGCCGACCGGCCGCGTCTCGCGAAACAGGATCCGCTCGGCCTCGGCGAGTTCCTCGCCGGCGCACCCGAGTATGGCGGCGAGACGCTCGGTCACCTGGCGGCGGGACGAACGACCAGACAGCCGAGCTTTCGTTGCTTGAGCCTGGCGCACGCGGCCTGGGCGGCCTTGACGCTCTCGAACGGACCCGCCTGTAGCCGGTGGAAGATCCCCCGGTCGCCGAGGTCGGCGCGCGCCACGAGGGGATCGAGATCTCCGAGGAGCAGTTCCTCCCTCGCGCTCAGCCGTTTCCAGGCGCGTTCCGCTTCCGCGGCGCTTCTGTAGGAACCGAGCTGAATGCGAAGGCGCGACCGGTTCGCGGGGCCGGAAGCCACGGCCTGGGACGCCACGGCCTGTCGCGGCGGCGGCGCGACGGATGCTTGCGGCGCGGGTTTCCTTTTCGTTTCCTCGGGCGGGACCGGCGGCGGCGGGACCGGCGGCGGCGGGACCGGCGCGGCCGTCGTCCCGACCGTCGTCCCGGCCGCGTCCCCTTCGGCGACGGATCCACCGGCGATAGAGCCGCCGGCGACGGATCCGCCGGTGACGGACGACGCGATCAGTATCTCCCTGTCCACGGGCCGTTCGGGTTCCGGCCGCAGGCGGGCCTCGTCCTCCACGGCCGCCTCGTCGCCCGCCATGCGTTCGTAGATCCGCTTGTCCTGGTGCGGAACCTCGAGCCCGCCCGGATCGTCGGGCCGAATCTTGACCGGACCGTCGTCCGCCCTGACCAGCGGGAACCCCGTTTCCATACCCTTGCGCACGCCCTGCTCGTAGGCGAACCAGAGCGCGCCGGCGAAGGCGGAAAGCGTGACCCAGGCGATCAGGGCAGGGATTCCCCAACGGCGGCCGACGGTATTCCCGGACGCGAGAGGCGCCTGCTCCGGCGGCGGCCCGGTCGGGTCCAGACGCGGACGGGCGTCGGCGCCGGACGGCGGCCCGAGGCGCGGATTCGGCGGATGCGGGGTGGAATCGGAGGCCATCTAGCGCATCTCCTCCACGGGTTCCACGCCCATCACCTCGAGCCCGCTGGCGATTACCGTCGCCACGCCCTTCACCAGCGCCGCCCGCGCGAGGGTGAGTTCCCGGTCTTCATCGACGATGAAGCGCAGGTCCGGCTCCTCCTTGCCCCGGTTCCAGAAGCGATGGAACGCCGACGCGAGATCGTGAACGAAGAACGCGACGCGATGAGGTTCATGGGCCTCCGCCGCAGTCTCGACCAGGCGGGGCCAGCCGCCGAGCGCCTTGATCAAAGCAAGCTCGTCGCCGTGGGTCAAGCGATCGAGATTGGCGCGCCGCAAGGCCCCGCCGTCGACCTCGCCCCCCAGGCTCCCGGCCGCGTTGCGCAGGACCGAGCAGGCCCGGGCGTGGGCGTATTGCACGTAGAACACCGGGTTGTCGCGGGACTGTTCGGTCACGGCCTCGAAGTCGAAATCGAGCGGCGCGTCGTTCCTGCGCGTCAGCATGATGAAGCGCGCCACGTCCTTTCCCACCTCGTCGACGACGTCGCCGACGGTCACGAAACTTCCGGCCCGCTTCGACATGTGGACCGGCTCACCGCCGCGGCTGAGCTTCACCAGCTGATACAGCTTGACGTCCAGTTCGGCCCCGTTTCCCGACAGGGCCGCCACGGCCGCCTTCATGCGCTTCACGTGGCCCGCGTGGTCCGCCCCCCAGACGTCGATCATGGCGTCGAAACCACGCGCCATCTTGTCGCGGTGATAGGCGACGTCGCCCGCGAAGTAGGTCCAGCCGCCGTCCGATTTCCTGAGAGGCCGGTCGACGTCGTCGCCGAACGCCGTGGACCTGAACAGCGTCTGCTCGCGCGGCTCCCAGTCCTCCGGCCGCTTTCCCCTCGGCGCGTCGAGGACCCCTTCGTAGATCAGGCCGCGATCGGCCAGCAGGCGCTCCGCCTCGTCCGCCCCGCCCGCTTCCACGAGCTTCCGTTCCGACGAGAACACGTCGATTTCCGCGCCGACGGCGTCGAGGTCGGCCCGGATCAGCTCCATCATCGCGTCCGTGGCGGTCTCGCGGACGACCGGCAGCCAGCTGTCCTCGTCCTCGTTCAGCCAGCGGTCTCCGTGCTCGGCCGCCAGCCGTTCGCCCACGGGAACCAGGTAGTCGCCCGGATAGAGCCCCTCGGGTATCTCCCCGACGTCCTCACCGAGCGCCTCCCGGTAGCGGAGGTACGCCGACCGGGCCAGGACGTCGACCTGGGTTCCGGCGTCGTTGACGTAGTACTCGCGGGTCACGTCGAACCCCGTCTTCCGCAGGAGGCGGGCGAGCGCGTCCCCGAACACCGCGCCGCGCGCGTTGCCGACGTGCAACGGCCCCGTCGGGTTCGCCGACACGTACTCCACGTTGACCGCCCGGCCCTGTCCGAGATCGGAATCGCCGTAAGCCGTCCCCGATTCCAGCACGTCGCGGAGGCGGCCGCGCAGGAAGGCGGCGCTCAACCGCATGTTGATGAACCCGGGGCCGGCGACGTCGACCTCGGCGATGGGAGCCGGAACGTGGAGCCTCTTCAGAAAAAGGGCGATCTCCTCCGCGATCTCGCGGGGCTTCCTGCCCACCTTCCCCGCCAGCACGAGGGCGGCGTTGGTGGCCACGTCGCCATGGGACGGATCCCGCGGCGGCTCCACGTTTATCGACTCGAGATCGAGTCCGTCCGGCACGGCGCCGGACGAGACCAGCTCCTCGACCGAGTCGAGAATTATCTCCCTCAACTGTTTGAAATAATTCATTTCACTCGGACAAGGACAGGCGACGATACTCCGAAAGCGCGTAACGGTCCGTCATGCCGGCGATGAAATCGCAGACGAGACGGGGAAGCTCGCCGGGTCCGGACCTGCGCGCGCTTTCCCGCCAGTCCCCCGGCAACGACTCCGGTTCCTCGAGGTAATGGCGGAATATCCCGGCGACCACCCGCCGCCCGCGGTCCGACGTCTCGCCGACCTTGGGGTGCCGGTACATGTTGGCGAACAGGAACGCCTTCAGGTCGCGGTCTCTCCGGGCGACGTCGGCGCTCATCCCGATCATCGCCCGGTCGCTCTGCCGGACCGCGTCGGCGCTCCGCGGCACGGCCTGGGCGAGGCGGGACCGCGATTCCGCGACCACGTCCCCGATCATCAGCGATATCAGGCGCCGGATGGTCTCGTGGACGGCGCGCGACCGCTCGAGCCCCGGGTACAGGTCCCGGACCTCGGCGAGCACCGGCCCGACGAGGGGAACGTTCCGCAGATCGGCGAAATCGAACAGGTTCGCGCGGAGGCCGTCGTCCACGTCGTGGTTGTTGTAGGCGATGTCGTCGGCGATCGCGGCGACCTGGGCCTCGGCGCCGGCGAACGTGGAGAGTTCGAGGTCGTGCGCCGCGACGTATTCCGCCAGCGTCTCGTGGAGCGGACCGCCGCCGGACCCGGTCGCGCGCGGGCCGATCAACGGGCCGTTGTGCTTGACCACGCCTTCCAGGGTCTCCCACGTCAGGTTGAGACCGTCGAACGCGGCGTAGCGCCGCTCCAGCCCGGTCACGACCCGCAGCGTCTGGACGTTGTGGTCGAAACCGCCGTAGGGGACCATGACCCTGTCGAGCGCCTCCTCCCCCGCGTGTCCGAAGGGTGGGTGACCGAGATCGTGCGCCAGCGCCAGCGTTTCCGCGAGGTCCTCGTTCAAGCCCAGCGTGCGGGCGATGGTTCGCGCGATCTGCGCGACCTCCAGCGAATGTGTCAGGCGCGTGCGGTAGTGATCGCCCTCGTGATAGACGAACACCTGGGTCTTGTGCTTGAGCCTTCGGAACGCCGTCGAATGGAGGATGCGGTCGCGGTCGCGCTGAAACGGCGTCCGGGTCGGGCTCTCCGGTTCGGCGTGAAGACGCCCCCGGCTCGCCGCCGGGTCGCAAGCGTAGACCGCCGCCGACGGCGCACCGATACGCGAAACGCCCGACGCGGCAAAGTTCATGGCTCGGGACACTACTCCGGCCCCCGGCCGTCCGCAATGCCGCGCGCAGCGCCGGATTCCGGCGGCCGGTAGTTGTCGCGGTAGCGCGCCGGGCGGTGGGCCTTGAGCAGGAACATGGCGAGGGCGTCGGAGTAGTGGCGCGTCGCGCCCACCCGTTCTCCCTTGTAGTAGACCAGCCTCCCCACCCCCTCGAAGGCGCGGCGGTGGAATCCGGCTTCCAGGAGGTCGATGCCGTCGTCGAGGATGTCGTCCCACTCGCGGGCGAAGTCGGGGTCCGTATCGCGCCAATGGTATGCGGTGCGTCTGGGGATGCCGGCGTCGTGGCAGGCGCGGGCGACATTGACGGTATCGGCGAGGGCGTGGAGGAAGGCGGTTTTGCGGCCTGGGCGTTTGTCGACGGCGGCGGCGGTGTTTCCGTGCATGTCGGGGTCTCCTGTTTCCCGTGTTGGAACAATGTGGGAACAGGGGTGTGTCGTGTCAAGAGGAGAATTCCATAACAGAGAAAAAATATCCACCGTGCGGTCAAGGGCAGGAAAGCGGTTCGCACAATCCGCACACCGTCGGGGTACGCACTCTCGGGACGCGATTCCCCTTTCCGGCCTCCCCTCTCGACAGGGAGGAAGGAACGCGAAGGCCCGGCGCGACACCGGATCGGAATTGCACAATCCGCACACCGTCGGGGTACGCACTCTCGGGACGCGATTCCCCTCCCGGCCTCCCCTCTCGACAGGGAGGAAGGAACGCGAACGGCCCGGCGCGACACCGGATCGGAATTGCACAATCCGCACACCGTCGGACGCGCACTCTCGGGACGCGATCCCCCCTCCCGGCCTCCCCTCTCGACAGGGAGGAAGGAACGCGAACGGCCCGGCGCGACGCCGGATCGGGATTGCACAATCCGCACACCGTCGGGGTACACACTCTCGGGACGCGATCACCCCCTCCCGGCCTCCCCTCTCGACAGGGAGGAAGGAACGCGAAGGCCCGGCGCGACGCCGGATCGGAATTGCACAATCCGCACACCGTCGGGCCGCGCACTCTCGGGACGCGATTCCCCTCCCGGCCTCCCCTTTCGACAGGGAGGAAGGAACGCGAACGGCCCGGCGCGACGCCGGATCGGAATTGCACAATCCGCACACCGTCGGGCCGCGTATTCTCGGGACGCGATTCCCCTCCCGGCCTCCCCTCTCGACAGAGAGGAAGGAACGCGAACGGCCCGGCGCGACGCCGGATCGGGATTGCACAATCCGCACACCGTCGGACGCGCACTCTCGGGATGCGATCCCCCCTCCCGGCCTCCCCTCTCGACAGGGAGGAAGGAACGCGAACGGCCCGGCGCGACACCGGATCGGGATTGCACAATCCGCACACCGTCGGGCCGCGCACTCTCGGGACGCGATCTCCCCGCCCGGCCTCCCCTCTCGACAGGGAGGAAGGAACGCGAACGGCCCGGCGCGGCGGCGGATCGGAATTGCACAATCCGCACACCGTCGGACGCGCACTCTCGGGACGCGATTCCCCTCCCGGCCTCCCCTCTCGACAGGGAGGAAGGAACGCGAACGGCCCGGCGCGACACCGGATCGGAATTGCACAATCCGCACACCGTCGGGGCACACACTCTCGGGACGCGGCCCCCCTCCCGGCCTCCCCCCCTGTCAAGGGAGGGGGGGCGAAGGCAAATGGCCAGGAGGAGGAATGCGGATGGCCCTTGCGAGGGGGCATGGACGGAGCCGACGGCCTTCGGTGAATTGGCCGATCGCTCCAGGTCCCTTACATGGGTCGAACGGACGACGCGAAAACGGTCCCCGGCAACCCGGCGGCGAACGACGGGCGATCGCGAACCGACCCTCATGACAGTTGCGCGCGGACGCGGCCCGGCGTATCCTTTTCCTCATGGGACGGGAGAACCGGCCCGGCGGCGCGGCGCGGCCCGGGAGGCTCCGCGACATCTCCCGAGGAGGAACCGATGTTCAGGACGTTCATGAAAGCCGTTCTCGTCTCCGTCCTTCTGGCTTCAAGCTCTCAAGGCTTTGCCTACTCACGGGGGCTTCTCGGTTGCGCTGGTTTTGAGGAAATGGAAAAATTCTATAAAATGGAGCCGGACAATATCAATGCTCAGGATCAATGCTCAGGCGGGCTATGCCACCTGTCTCTTGGCGAAAGGGGAAAACGACTTCGAGGCCCTGAGGCGCCTGCATTATCTAGCAGACCATCATGAAAAGGTTTCCGCCGCTTTTGAAATCGCCAGATATATTGAAACCGGAGGAGAGTTTGAACACGAAATAGATGTAGACAATATAAACAAGGCCATCGAGGCTTACTATAAAGTCCTGTTTCTGATCAACCTGGACCCCCGCTACCCCAACAATGGCCACTGGGTTTATGAAATCGCAAAACAGATGGAGCTACAGTCCAGTTATGCCTTGCCTTTTTTATACAACAACAAATTTATAAATGGCTTTGCTGGCATACATTTTGATCGGCTCTTGCAATCTCCAAGCTATGAGGGCGACAGAAATAAAAACACCTACCCGGAATACAGCCCCTACACCTTGGACAGCCTGGATAAAATGATCGAGCATGGAAGAGAATGCCAACATCTGCCCCTCAAAAATCATTTCGAGATCAATCATTACAAAAGCATTACAGAGGGTTGCCGGCTCTATGCGGATACGGCCGAGGCTCTCAAGCCTTTAGAGCAAAAAAGACTCGGCATCCTTAACCAGGAATCCTGCCAGGACCTGAACGAAAACAACTGCCCAGAGTATTATCAGATTACAAATGAAATTCTGGATCTTCGTGACCAAAATGCAATTGATCAAGATGAGGCTTTTCGCTTCTTGTGGGAATACCAAAAGCAACAAGCTCAAAACAACGACTAGCCCCCCTCCTCCGATCGCTATCGACCGCGCCCGCGCCTCCCAGGCCCGGCAAGCGGGGGCGCAGGACGAGCGGAGCGGATCGGGCCGCGGATTTCCCGAAGGGATCGGGCGCCGCGCATCGGTGCATCCCGGCACTTCCGTCATCAGAGCCATGACGGCTTGTCGGGCATGAGGGCCGTCGAGAGGCCACGGAGCGCCGGGAGGAGTTCCTTGCCCGCATGAGATGGGTCGATCCCGCGGGAGCGGCGCGACGGCGGCGTATCGGCGCTACGGGTCCCATGCCGCACGGGACCTGCCCGGCGACGACCTCGACCGCACCGACCGCCGGACCGGCGCCTTCGCCGGCGAGTCCGACGCCTTCCGACCGCGCCGGGCCCTCGGCGGACACACCCTTGCCGAACGCACGGCCGAGGAAACCCTCCCGTCCCATATGTCCCGAACCGGGACAGCGAATTGACCGATCGCTCCAAGTCCCTTACATATATCGAACGGACGACGCGAAAGCGGTCCCCGACAACCCGGTGGCGAACGATGAGCGATCGCGAACTGACCCCCATGACGTTGAGCGCAAACGCGGCCCAGCGTATCCGTTTCCTCATGGAACAGGAGAACCGGCCCGACGCGGCCGTCCGGGTCGCCGTGACGGGCGGCGGTTGCGCCGGCTTCCAGTACGGCTTCGACTTCGACTCGGCGGCGGCCGAGGACGACTTCGTGTTCGAGCGCGACGGGGCCCGCATCGTCGTGGACCCCCTGTCGTTGAGCTTCCTCCAGGGCTCGGAAGTCGACTACGTCGAAGAGCTGATCGGCGCGTCGTTCCAGATCGCGATCCCCAGCGCCACCTCCTCTTGCGGTTGCGGAACGTCGTTCGCGATGTGAGGCGCGGCCGCGTCATGCGGGAAACGGCCCCGGGCCTCCGGACCATTTTCGAGTAACGTCAAAGACCGCGCGCATGAGGATCGCGACCTGGAACGTCAACTCGGTGAAGGCGCGACTGCCCCACCTCCGGGGCTATCTGCGCGAGGAGGCGCCCGACATCGTCCTGTTGCAGGAAACCAAGGTCGTCGACGAGGCGTTCCCCGCCCTGGAGATCGAGGAGCTGGGCTACAACGTCGCCGTCCACGGCCAGAAGACCTACAACGGGGTCGCCATCCTCGCCAAACGGCCGATCGAAGACGTGGTCCGGGGCCTCGACGGCGACGCCGCGGACGGGCAGGCGCGCTACATGGAGGGGACGGTGGGAACGGTGCGCGTGGCCTCGATCTACCTCCCCAACGGGAACCCCGTCGGAACCGACAAGTTCGCCTACAAGCTGTCGTGGATGGCCCGCCTCCGGGACCGCGTGAAGGAGCTGCTGGAGGAAGAGGAAACCTGCGTCCTCGGGGGCGACTACAACGCGTGTCCCGCCGACATCGACGTATACGACCCTCCCGCGTTCGCCGACGACGCGCTCTGCCGGCCGGAAACGAGGAACCTGTTCCGGTCCCTGGTCTTCCTGGGCCTGACCGACGCCGTGCGCGCGTTCCATCCCGAACCGGGGGTCTATTCCTACTGGGACTACCAGCGGGGCGCCTGGCCCAAGGACCACGGACTGCGCATCGACCACCTGTTGCTGACTCCGCCGGCGGCCGACCGCCTCCGGGCCGCCGACGTCGACCGCCGTCCGCGCGGCAGGGAGAAGGCCTCGGACCACACGCCGGTGTGGTGCGAGATCGAGGAGTGAGGGATATGGCCCAGGCGGAGGCGGCCCCGCTCCGGCGCACCGTCCTGCATGGCTGGCACGTCGAGGCCGGCGCCCGGATGGTCGCGTTCGGCGGCTGGGACATGCCGGTCCAGTACCCCACCGGGACGGTGCGGGAGCACCTCTCGACCCGCCGGGCGGCGGGGCTGTTCGACGTCTCGCACATGGGCCGGTTCCGGATCGGCGGCGCCGGCGCCGAGGCCTTTCTCGCCCATGCCCTGACCAACGACGCGCGGGCGCTCGACCCCGGCCAGGCGCAGTACACGTTCATCGCCAACGAAACCGGCGGCGCGGTGGACGACGCCTATCTCTACCGGCTGGCGAGGGACGACTTCCTGCTCGTCGTGAACGCGGGAAACCGGGACAGGGACCGCGAGTGGCTGGAGAGCCTCAAATCCGGGGACGCCGCGTTCGCCGACGAGAGCGAAGCCCTCGGCACGATCGCGCTCCAGGGGCCCGAGTCCCCGCACGTCCTGGAGCGGATCGTCGACAAGAGCGAGCTCCCGGAGAACAAGCGCAACCGGCTCCGCGCGGCCCGGATCGACGGCCACGAGACGATCATCGCGCGCACGGGCTACACCGGCGAGGCCATCGGCTTCGAGCTCTTTCCCGAACGGGATTTCACGGTCGAGCTGTGGCGACGGCTGGTCGACGCGGGCGCCGTTCCCGCCGGGCTGGGCGCCCGCGATTCGCTGCGCCTGGAAGCCGGCCTGCCGCTCCACGGACACGAACTCGGCCCGGACGCGGAGGGACGCGACATCCCGATATTCGCGAACGGCCTCGCCCGCTTCGGCGTCCGGCCCGCGGGCAGCCGGGAGTACGTCGGACGGGCCGCGCTCGAACGGCAGCGGGCCGAACACGTCCGCATCGTGCGCCGCGAGATCGACACGCCGGTGGAGAAGCGCGTGCTCACCCATCTCGTGCAGCCGATCGCCGTGTTCGGAGACCGCAGGCCGTTGCGCCCCGGCTTCGAGGCGTATTCCGACGGCGCGCGCGCCGGGTACGTGACCTCGGGGACGAGCGTTCCCTTCAGCGGTTTCCGAGGCCGGGGGATCGCGGCGGCGCCCTCGGACTCCCACGAACTGCGGCCCATCGGCCTCGGCCTGCTGCGCTCCGACATCCTCTACGCGGCCGACCGCCCGGTAACCCTGGAGATCGAGGACCCCCGCGGCAACCGCGCGACGGCCGAACTGGCGGAGCGCAACCTGTGGCCGGTGGCTCCCTACAGCCGTCCCTACACCGGTTTCCGGCGCGTTCCCGAACCGCCGCGGACGGACCTCACCGGCCTGACCGAACGCGCCCGGGACCTGAAGCGGGAGTCGGACGCGAACGACCGATGGCGGCGGACGGAATGCGTCAACCTGATCCCGTCGGAGCAACCGGCCTCGCGCTTCGTCGACTCGCTCACGACCGCCGATCCGGCAGGCCGCTACAACGAGCACAACCGGGTCAAGGCGCTCGGTCCCGACGCGCCCGACGTGCGCTACTACAAGGGCACGTCGTTCATCATGGAGAAGGAAGAGGAACTCCGCGCGGCGCTCAGGACGTTCTTCGGCTGCCGCGACGTGGAGCCGCGCGCCATCAGCGGCCAGATGGCCAACGACATCGTGTACGACGCGCTCAAACAATATCGCAACCGTTCGCGCGGCGACGACCCGAGGCCCATCGGCCGGGTCCTCGCGCACGACCTCAACAAGGGCGGCCACCTCAGCGCCCAGGTGGCGGGCGCCCTCAAGAACTACGTCGACCTCGACCCGCGCACCCACCGGCCCGCGGTCGAGCACTTTCCGTCCCAGAAGGAGAACCCCCACCGCATCGACGTCGGCGCGACCAGGGAACTGATCGCCCGGACCCGGCCGGAGCTCATCGTCTTCGGGCGCAGCGTCATCGTCCACAGAGAGCCGATCCGCGAGATCGCGGAATTCGTGCATGCGGAATTCGGAGCCGACAACCCCACCCGGCCGGTCATCCTCTACGACGCGGCCCACGTGCTCGGCCTGCTCGGCCCGTATTTCCAGGATCCGTTCGCGGAAGGGGCCGATCTCGTCACCGGCTCCACCCACAAGACGTTCTTCGGACCGCAGCGCGGGATCGTGCTGGGCAACATGCCGCCCGGGTCGGCGTTCGAACCGTTGTGGGGCCATATCGCCTCGCGGACCTTCCCCGGCCACGTCAGCAACCACCACCTCGGCACGATGCTGGGCCTCCTCGGCGCCACCTACGAAATGCTCGCCTTCAAGGACGACTACCCGAGGCAGGTCATCGCCAACGCCAAGGCCTTCGCGCGCGGGCTGGCGGAGAACGGCATGGCGCTGGAGGGCGACCCCGACCACGACCATACGGAGACCCATCAGGTGCTGATACGCGCCGCGCGCGGCCGCGGGGAGTTCATCGCCAGCCTGTTCGAGGCCAACAACATCATCACCAACCCGCAAGCCTACTGGGACGACGCGAGCTTCGCCGCCGCCAGCGGCGTGCGCACCGGCACGCAGGAAATGACGCGCCACGGCATGAAGGAGCCGGACTTCGCCGAGTTGGCGGCGCTCGTCGCCGACATCGCCCGCGACGGCGAGACCCGGCCCGATGGCCACTGGAAGGAGACGGTGAAGGCGTTCCGCGCCCGCTTCCGCGAGATGGCGTACTGCCTGGAGCGTTAAGCCTCGCCGCGCGCCGGCATCCGGATCAGGGCCAGGATCGGCAGGCACAGGAGGCCGGCCACCGCCAGCCACAGGAAATCGTCGTTGTAGGCCACGGCCGCGGCCTGCCGGGTCGCCTCCAGGTTGAGCGCCGCGGCGCCGACCGGCTCGGCCAGACTCCAGAAGTCGGGGAGCGGCAGGTGGCGCAGCGTCTCGTTGAACGGCGACGCGTATTCGCGGAGCACGCTCCGGTTGGCCTGCGTTTCCCGGACCACGTAGGCGACGACCAGCGAGACGCCGACGCTGCTGCCGAAATTCCGGCCGAGGGAGAACAGCCCCGTGCCCACGTCCCGGTACTGCCGCGGCAACGTCGAGAACGTCACCACGCTGAGCGGCACGAAATAGAACCCGACGCCGAACCCGTGCGCGAACACGGCGGCGTAGAACAGCCAGCGGTCGAATTCGGGCGTGAGCAGCGACATCTGCCAGTTGGCCCAGACGAGGGCGGCGACGCCGACGGCCATCAGGAACACCGGATGGACGCGGCCGACCAGCCGGCCGCCGGACACCGAGCCCACCGCGTTGCCGGCGGCTTGCGGCACCATGACGAGGCCGGTCAGGAACACCGGATAACCCGCCAGCGATTGCAGGTAGGGCGAGATCAACGCCAGGAACGCCAGCCAGTGGATGCCCAGCATGAACATCAACAACAGGCCGACCATGAAATTCCGGTCGGCGAAGACGGTTCGGGGAATGAAGGGGCGGGAGGAGTAGACGCTGTGGACGACGAAGAGGTACAGGGCGGCGGCGGCGAGCACGGAGGCCAGCACGATTTGCGGCGCCGAGAACCAGTCCATCCGCTCGCCGCGGCTCAACACGATCTGCAACGACACCAGGCCCACCGACAGGATCAGGAATCCGGCCAGACCGAAGGGCTGGACGCCGGGGCGCCGGGTCCGGGTCGGGGCGAAGGCATAGATGATGGCGAAGGCGACGACGCCGAACGGCACGTTGATGTAGAAGGCCCAGCGCCAACTGTGGAATTCCGCCAGATAGCCCCCCAGCGCGGGCCCCAGGACGATGCCCACCATGATGCCGAGCGACCACCAGCCCATGGCCTTGCCCCGCTCCTCGGGCGGGAACGCGTCGAACACGAAGGACTGGGAGATGGGGACCAGGGGCGACGCGAACACGCCCTGCACGAACCGGCACACGACGAGCTCCTGGAGGCTTTCCGCCCGGCCCGTGAACACCGAGGCGACGCAGAAGCCGACGGTGGTGATCAGGAACAGGCGCCGACGGCCCAGGTGGGCGGTCAGCGTTCCCGTAAGCGGCATGAAGATGGCGACCGCGATCAGATAGGCGGCCAGCACCCACGCGATCTCGTCCTGGGTCGCCGAGAGCGATCCCTGGATGCGGGGCATGGCCACCGTGGCCATGGTGGTGTCGACCACCTGAAGGTTCGCGCCCAGCACGACTCCGGCGAAGATCAGCAGCCGGTAACGCATGGGCGCGTCCCGGGCGGCCTCCGGGGCCGCGTGCGAGGATTCCCGGGCTGTCATCGCGCGTTCGTCCGCTCCGCCCCGAAGGCGGAGCGATTATCCGTCTCCCTTCCCCGGGCGTCCGCGTCCCGCGCCCGGAGGCGCGCCGGTCGCAGGCCATCGGAACCCGGACCGCATGCCGGCCTCCCCGGCCGGGGGCCGGGCGAACGGCCCGCCAAGGGCCGCCTCAGATGTCGGCGTACTGGCGAACCTCCGCGTGGCCGCCGCGATGGGTCACGGCGCCCCTCTCCGCCGAGCCGACCGTCTGGGCGTACTTCCACAGCGCGCCCGACTGGAAGTCGCTGGCCCTGGCGGCCCACGACTCCCGGCGTCCGGCCAGTTCGTCGTCCGGGAGCTCGACGTCGAGCGTCCCCTTCTCCGCGTCGATGCGGATGATGTCGCCGTCCCGGAGCAGGCCGATCGGCCCGCCCACCGCCGCCTCGGGGCCGATGTGACCGACGCAGAAGCCGCGCGTCGCGCCGGAGAACCGCCCGTCGGTGATGAGCGCGAGCTTCTCGCCCATACCCTGGCCGTAGATCGCGGCCGTCGTCGCCAGCATCTCGCGCATTCCGGGACCGCCGCGCGGCCCTTCATGGCGAATGACGATGACGTCGCCTTCCCGGTACGCCTTCCTCCGCACCGCCTCGAAGGCGTCCTCCTCGCGGTCGAACACCCGCGCGGGGCCGGTGAACCGGAGACGCGCGAGGCCGGCGATCTTCACGATTCCGCCCTCCGGCGCGAGATTGCCCCTGAGGCCGACCACGCCGCCGGTCGGGCTGAGAGGGTTGGAGACCGGACGGATCACGTCCTGGTCCTCGCGGAACGAGAACGCCTCGAGATTCTCGGCGATGGTCCGGCCCGTCACCGTCAGGCAGTCGCCATGCAGGAAACCGCCGTCCATCAGGGTCTTCATCAACACGGGCACGCCGCCCGCCTCGTACATGTCCTTGGCGATGTACCTGCCGCCCGGCTTGAGGTCGGCGATGTAGGGCGTCCGCCGGAAGATCCCGCAAACGTCGTGCAGGTCGAAGTCGATCCCCGCCTCGTTGGCGATGGCGGGCAGGTGGAGACCGGCGTTGGTCGACCCGCCCGAAGCGGCGACCACCGTCGCCGCGTTCTCCAGCGCCTCCCGAGTCACGATGTCGCGCGGACGGACGCCGTGCGCCAGGAGGCTCATCACCGCCTCGCCCGACGCCTCGGCCAGCGCGTCGCGGGATTCGTAGGGGGCCGGGGCCCCGGCCGACAGCGGCAGGGCGAGACCGATGGCTTCCGAGACGCAGGCCATCGTGTTGGCGGTGAACTGCCCGCCGCACGAACCGGCGGACGGGCACGCCACGCATTCGAGCTCGCGCAGCGTCTCGTCGTCCATGGCGCCGGCGCTGTGCATGCCGACGGCCTCGAACACGTCGACCACGGTCACGTCCCGGTTCCGGAAGCGCCCCGGCAGGATCGAGCCGCCGTACATGAACACCGAGGGCACGTTGAGGCGCACCATCGCCATCATCAGGCCCGGCAGCGACTTGTCGCACCCCGCCAGCCCCACGAGGGCGTCGTAGGCGTGCCCGCGCACGGTGATCTCGGTCGAATCGGCGATGACCTCGCGGCTCACCAGGGAAGATTTCATTCCCTCGTGGCCCATCGCGATGCCGTCCGTCACCGTGATGGTGGTGAACTCCCGAGGGGTGCCGCCGTTCGCGGCGACGCCCCTCTTCGCCGCCTGGGCCTGGCGGGACAGGGCGATGTTGCACGGGGCGGCCTCGTTCCACGTCGTCACCACGCCGACCAGAGGCCGGTAGATCTCCTCCTCGCTGAGACCCATCGCGTAGAGATAGGAGCGATGCGGCGCCCGCTCCGGCCCGACCGTCGAATGACGGCTCGGCAGTTTCGATTTGTCGAAGGTCTTGACGTCCATCCCGCGATCTCCCCGGTCGTTCCCGTCCCGTGAACGGGACGCCCAAACGTTTCACGGGCGCGGCCGAAAATCAATCGGGGTTCATATACGGAAGCAACTACGGATACGGAAGCAACTACGGAAGAAACCGCCGCTCGTGCGGCCCCGAGGCAAACTACGCTTCGTTGGTTTTTCCGTGTAGGGAAACGGCATAGTCGGATTGGCTAACCCAATGCGCCAACTTGCGGCGCCACCACGAAATAGATGGCCATTGCGCGGGGTCGTCGCCCTTGGATCGCAGTAGCTCGAAATGACACATCACATCGAGCAAACGCAGCACCGGCGGCTCGCGAGCGCATGTCCCACGGCCCCCTGCCAGAGAGGAGACGTGTAAAAGCTACCCGTCCATCTCCACCGTGGGTTCGATCTCGAGGACCATGTCGGGCGACGCGAGCCGGGAGACCTCGATCAGAGTCGCCGAGGGACGGCTGGCGTAGAGCTCCCGGATCGCGTCCCGCGCCTCCTGGAAGGCGTCAAGATCGGTCGTGTAGATCGTCAGGCGGACGATGCCGTCGATGCCGGCGCCGGCGGCGTCGCAGACGTCCTCGATGTTGCGGACGATTCGTTCGGCCTGCCGGCGCATGTCGCCGGGGCCGTCGACGGAGCCGTCGGGCAACCGCGCCGTGATACCCGAGACGTGCAGCAATTTCCGCTCCGAGACGTTGCCCGGCGCGTGCGGGACGTCTTGCTCCCACGGCTTGCCCGTGAATACGGTGTTCCGGCCCATGTCGTTCCTCCCTTCGCGTTACCTCGCACGGATGTCCGGATCTGGTTACACCCCCGGTCCGGCCAAGGCAATCCGGCGCCGACGGGGGCTCGCGAAGGTCGTCACGGGCGGCCAGTCGGGCGTCGACCGCGCCGTGCTGGACGTCGCGCTCGAACTGGGCCTGCCCGGCGGCGGATGGTGTCCTCGCGGGCGATGGGCGGAAGACGGCCCCATCGACGCCCGCTATCCGCTGCGCGAAACGCCGCTCCGCCGTGCCGTCCAACGCACCCTCTGGAACATGCGCGACTCCGACGGGACGCTCGTCCTGGCGCGGAACCGGCCGCGCGGCGGGAGCGCCGTCCCGCCCCGGCAAGGCAGCATGAGCCGCCCGCGCATCGTGCTGAACCCCGAGGACGAGCGGGCGCCGGGCCGCGCGGCCCGCTTCGTCGCGGCGAACGGGATCGCGGTGCTGAATATCGGCGGCCCCAGGGAGAGCGAGGATCCCGGCATCTATCTCGCCGCCAGGGCTTTTCTCCGACGGCTTTTCTCCCCATGCTGGACGATGGCGAAAGCCGGCACGGAACACGGACCGAGAGGAAATCGACCATGACGTTCACCATCATCGGGCGCTGCCGGCGGACGGGCCGGCTGGGAGTCGGGATCGCGACCTATTCGCTCGCCGTCGGGTCCTACTGTCCGCGCGTCAAGCACGACGTGGCGGCGCTCTCCAACCAGGCGTTCGTCAATCCGCCGCTGGGGCCCATCGCCATGGACCTCCTGGAGGACGGCACGGCGCCGGAAGACGTCCTCGACGACCTCGAGACCCTCGATCCCCTGCTCCGCTTCCGCCAGATCGGCATCGTCGGCCGCTTCGGCGCGGCGGCGTGCTGGTCGGGAGGCGACTGCCGGCCCTACGCCGGACACGAGATCGGGGACGGATACGTCGCCATGGGCAACGCACTGGCGGGACACCGCGTCGTCGAGGCCATCGGCGCGGCCTTCCGGGAGAACGAGGACGAAGACCTCGACGAGCGCCTGATGCGGGCGATCGAGGCGGGACGCGACGCCGGCGGCCAGGCGACCGCCGACGGCGAGCGCATGGCCGAACGCTCGGCGGCGCTCCACGTCGCGCAACCCGACATGGCGGAGACCATCGACCTCCGGGTCGACGTTCACGACACGGCCGTGGAGGAACTGCGGCGGGCGTTCGACGCCTACAAGCCCTACGTGGCCCACTACCTGTGGCGCTCGCTGGACCCGGCGACGCTGCCGCCGCAGGACGCATGGGCGGCGGAACGGGGGCTCCCCGTTTGAGGACGCGGCCCGGGATCCCCGCCCGCCGATGAAGGCGTCCCTCGACATGGCGGTGATCGGGGTCGGCCACTTCGGCCGCTTTCACGCCGAGAAGATCGCCGCGCTCGACAACGCGAACCTCGTCGCCGTCGCGGACACGAACGCCGAACAGGCGCGCGAGATCGGCGGCAAGTTCGGCGCCGAGGCGGTATCGGACTTCCGGGACCTCTTTGGACGGATCGACGCGGCCTGCGTCGTCGTGCCGACGAAACACCACTTCGACGTGGCCAGCGCCTGCCTGGAGAACGACATCCACGTTCTGGTGGAAAAGCCGATCACCGACGATCTGGCGACGGCGAAGAGCCTCGTGGACCTGAGCGAGCGGCGCGGGCGGACGCTCCAGGTCGGCCACCTCGTGCGGTTTTCCGGCGTCGTCGAGGCGCTTCGCCGGCAGGTGAAACGCCCGCTCTACATCGACTCGGTCCGTATCGCGCCGTACAAGCCGCGCGGCACGGACGTGAACGTGATCCTCGACCTCATGGTGCACGACCTCGACCTGATCCTGTCGCTCGTGGACGCGCCGCCGATCGACCTCGACGCCGCGGGAGCGCCCGTGATCTCGCCGTCCGAGGACATCGCGAGCGCCCGGCTCAAGTTCGCGAACGGCTGCATCGCCAACATCACCGCCAGCCGCATCAGCTTCAAGACCGAACGAAAGATGCGCATTTTCGAGCCCGACACCTACATCACCGTCGACTTCGACGCCCAGCGCATCCGCACGCTCCGCAAGGGCGAGGGATCGATGCCGACGGACCTCCCCGGGATCGACAGCGACGAACGGCACTACGACGAAGGCGACGCGCTGGAGCGGGAGATCCGGTCGTTCGTGGACGCCGTCCTGAACGACCGCGCGCCGGTCGTGCCGGGCGCGGACGGCGTCAGGGCGTTGGAGGCAGCTTTTCGGATCAACGAAAGTCTGCGCGCGCACCTGGAGTTCGTGCGCCAGGCCGACGCGCGCCTCCGGGGCGATGCCCCTTCGGCGGCGGAGTGAGCGGGCATTGTCCCCCGACCTCCCGACCCGTGGAAAACCCCCGAGCCTCCCCGCGCGTCCGGGGACAGGCGGGTGAACCGGCGCGGCGGTTCAATCCTTGCGCCAGACGGTGGCCAGCCAGGGCTGCTCGCGGCGCGGCCGGCCCGGCGGCCGGTAATAGTGATCGAGCTCGGCGAAGTTCGCGGCCGTCAGGTAACCGCGCCACGTTTCGAGATCGTGGAAGCAGTTGTACCGGTTCCCGTGCAGGCCCTCTTCATCGTTCCCCCGCGGATTGGAGCAGAAGAGAACGCCCCCGGTCTTCAGGGCGGCGTGGAGTTCGCCCAGGACGCGCGGCAGTTCCCGGCTCGGCACGTGAAACAGGGAAGCGTTCGCGAATACGCCGTCGAATCTCCCGGGAGGCAGGTCCAGCGCCAGGAAGTCCTGGTGCAGAACCTCGCAACCCGAGTGGGCGCGGGCCATTTCCACGAATTCCGGCGCTCCGTCGAGGCCGACCGCCTCGTGTCCCCGCGAGCGGAACCAGACCAGATCGCGGCCCGGACCGCAGCCGAGGTCGAGAATGGAATACGGCGGCTCCGCCTCGATGGCGCCCAGGAGGGCCGCGTAGTTCTGGCTCACGTCGTGGCCGCGGGTCCCTTCCCGGAACCGGCGGGACACGCGCCCGTAGTCCTCGACCGTCAGCCGCGCGTCGACGCGGGCGAGCAGCCGCTCCAACCGCCGGTCCCGCGCGCCCGACGCCTCCAGGCTCGACAGGGTATCGGCGAGATAGTCGCGGCACGAGCCCCGACTCCCGCGCGCTCGGGCGATGTGGAAGGCGACCGCCTCGGGCGCGAGGCCGGCCGCGTGCTGGACGTGGCCCCGGCGCGCCACGAACGTCAGGGCGTTGACCGTCCGGCGGCGCAACCGCGCGACGGTCCAGCGCGGCTCGTAGCATCCGGTGTGCATCTCGCGCCGCCAGACCGGATCCAACGCCGCCCTGGCCTCGTGACGGGCGATGCGGAAGGCGATTCCCCGACACGACCCTCCCGGTTCCAGGCCGAGGGACAGTCCCGGCATCTCCGGCGATCCCCTGGCCAACACCGTCCAGACGCAGAACTCGCGGCGGTAGCCGCGGAGCAGCGCCGCTTCGCGTTCCCGGAACCGAAGGACGGCGCGGTCCCACATGAGCGATCCGTAAGCGAAGAGCCAGGGGTCGCCGGGCGGCATACCCTCGACGATTTCGTCCAGCGACGCGTCCCGAACCTCGTCCGAAAGCGGCTCGAACGGCCCGTCGAACCGGACGCATGGCCGCACGGCCCCCGCCGACCTCCCGGACACGATCTCAGGCATCCGGCGAACGAGTCCCGGCAACCGCGTCGAGCACCGCCGCCGCCGCGCGCTCGCTGGGCGCCGGCGTTCCGGCGCCGAGTGCCGCGACGGCCTCGGCGAGCCCCGCCCGCTGCCGCGAACGCGTGGCCTCGTCGTCGAGGAGACGGCCAAGCTCCCCGGCCAACCGGTCGGGGCGGCAGTCCTCCTGCAGGAATTCGGGCACGACCTCCCGGCCCGCGAGAAGATTGACCAGCGCCGCGTTGTCCACCGACATCAGGCGCCGCGCGAGAAGGGCCGTGACCGCGCCGACCCTGTAGGCGACCGCCATCGGGACGCCTGCGAGCGCCAGCTCGAGCGTGGACGTTCCGGACTTGGCGAGCGCGGCGTCGCTGGCCGCGAACGCATCCGCCTTCTCCCCGGCGTCGTCCACCAGAACCGCGCGGCAAGACCAGCGCCGCGCCGCGTCGGCGACGGCCGCGGCCGTCGCGGCGACGGTCGGCACCACCACCACGAGACCCGGGTGGGAGTCCCGCAGCCGCTCCATGGCCCGTCCGAACGTCGGCAACAACCTTCGCACCTCGGTCGTCCGGCTGCCGGGCATGACCGCGACGACGGGACCCCGGCCGTCGATTCCGTGGCGCCGGCGAAAGGCCGGGCCGTCGCCTCCGTCGAGTCCGGACTCGACCACGGGGTGTCCGACGAAGGCGCACGCGACGCCGAAGCGGGAGAAGAACTCGGGCTCGAACGGCAGGAGGGCGAGCACACGGTCCACCTGCGACGCGAGCCTGCCGCCCCGTTCGGGATTCCAGGCCCAGATCTGGGGCGCCACGTACTGGACCGTGGGCACGCCGAGACGGCGAACCCGCTCCGCCACGCGGAGAGAGAAGCCCGGCGAGTCGATGGTCACGACGACCGACGGCCGAAGACGGGCGACGGCGGCGACGGTCTCCCGCAACCGGCGGACCAGGCGCGGCAGATGGGGAACGACTTCCGCTAGTCCCACGAGCGCGAGGTCGTCCATCGGAAACAGGCTGTCGAGCCCCCGCGCGCTCATGGCGGGGCCGCCGATCCCGGAGAAGCGGACACCGCCGCCGGTTCGCCGCTCGACGGCCGCCATCAGCCGGGCGCCGAGATTGTCTCCCGACACCTCCCCGGCGAGGACGAAGACGTGTGGCGGAGGGTTCGCCAAATCCCCGGTCAGCCGCCGGTCTCGACCACGACGTCGCCCCCGCCGATGTCGTCGAGGGTCAGTCGCTCGAAACGCCGGGTAACGGAGGACCCGTCCGTATACGTGCGCAACGCCCTGAAGGAATCCACGGCGGATGCCGGCCTCGGCGGCGGCGCTATTCGGCCGCCGCGGCGGCCGGGGAGTCGCCCTCGCAGTGGACGATCCCCTCCGCCTCGAGCCGGGAGAGTTCGGCGTCGTCGAGACCGCACAACTCCCGGAGCACCGCCCGCGTATCCTGGCCCGGCTTGCGGCCCGCCCATCGCACGCCGCCCGGCGTCGCCGAAAGTCTGGGCGCCACGCCGGCCAGCGTGACATCGCCGAGCTCGGAACTCGGCGCGTCGACCAGCATGTCGCGGGCCGCGAAATGCGGGTCCTCGTAGACCTCGGCCATCGTATAGATGCGCGCCGACGGCACCCCCGCTTCGTTGAGACGGTCCTCCAGCTCCCTGGAATCGATATCGGCGGCCCAGGCGCCGACGATCTCGTCGAGCGCGTCCACGTGCCGCCAACGGGCGGGATGGGTGGCGAACCGCTCGTCCTCCGCGAGCTCGGGCCGGCCCATGACCTCGGCCATCCTCCGGAAGATCCGGTCGTTGCCCGCCGTGACCTGGACGTACAACCCGTCCCTGGCCCGGTAGAGGCTGTTGGGCGCGTTGCCCGGAAGGCGCGGGCCGGCGCGCATCCCCGCCTCCCCCGTCTTCCCGTACTGCGGCACGAACGGCTCGGTGACGCTGAACGCGCTTTCGTACAACGCGGCGTCGACGCATTGCCCCTCGCCCGTCTTCTCGCGATGCGTCAACGCGGCCAGGGCCCCGTAGGCGGCGAACAGGCCGCCGATGTAGTCGGTAAGCGGGACGGCCACCCGCGACGGGGGCCTGTCGGGATCGCCGGTGATGTGGCGCAGGCCGCTGACCGCCTCGGCGACGATGCCGTACCCGGCCCGCCCGCTGTAGGGGCCGGTCTGGCCGAACCCGCTGACGCGGACCATGATGATCCCGGGATTGACAGCGCGGAGATCCTCGTAGCCGAGCCCCCAGCGTTCCAGCGTCCCCGGACGGAAGTTCTCGATCATGAAATCGCATTTCGGGATCATGCGCCTGACGAGGTCCTGGCCGGCCGCCTCTCTCAGGTTCACCGAAACGTTGCGCTTGTTGCGCATGATGCTGGCGCTGTAGAGCGATTTCCCCTCGAAGCGCCGGCCGTAATCGCGAATCGGATCGCCCTCGACCTGTTCCACCTTGAGCACCTCGGCGCCGAAGTCGGCGAGCAGCCGTCCGACGAAGGGGCCCGCCACCATGCTTCCCAGCTCCAATACGCGGTAGCCGACGAGAGGGCCTTGGGCGGTTTCTTCGGGCATCATCGCTGGATCCGATGGCTTGGAAGGTGGACGCTTCCATCCCCGGTGGAGCGCGCGGCGTTTGCGCCCCCGGATTATAGCCGAATCGGTCAATCCTCCATGAGGAAGCGCGACACGATCCGGTTGAATATCCCGGGCGCCTCCGCGTGCGCGGCATGGGCGCTGTTCGGCAGGATGCAGAGTTGGGCGTTCGGGATCTTCTCCCACATCTCGATGGAGTGGCGCGGGTGGGTCGTCCGGTCCATGTCGCCGCAGACGATCAGCGTCCTGGCCCGCACCTCGCCCAGACGATCACGGACGTCGAAGCTCGCCATCGCGCGCACAAGTCGCTTCGCGCCTTCCCGGCTGGAATTCTCCCCGCAACGCCTCATGAACTCGTAGAGCGGATGCCGGGCGCCGGCGTTGGTCCACGTCGCGGCGATGCGGGCGGCGGTGGCCACGATACCGTCCGCGTCGATGCGGCGGAGCGACTCCTCGTAGGACTCGTAGCGCTCCGGGAGATCAGCCGCGCAGCCGCCGTAGAGGATCAGCTTGTCGACGCGTTCGGGAAAGTCCATGGCGAGATGGAGCGCGGTCTCCGAGCCGAGGGAATGACCCAGGATCGAGAACCTGTCGACATCGAGCCCGGCGAGGGTGTCCGCCAGCATCCTGGCGAGTTCCCCGACGTCGTCGGGGGCCGGAACGTCGGCGCTGCCTCCCAGACCGGGAAGATCGGTGGCGATCACGTCGAAGTTCGGAGCGAGCTCCGCGACGAGAGGCGCGAAGATCTCCCCGCTGCCGACGAAACCGTGTTGCAGGACGACGGTCTCGCCCGAGCCGAATCGCCGGTAGTGCAGCATCGACATGCCCCTCCCCCGTCGGGGACGCCCGCTCCCCGAACCGGTCTATTCCGCGGCTTCCCGCCGGGCGGCGTCGGGTCTCGGTTCGCCTGTATAGACCTTGGAAACGATCCGCCAGCGCCCATCCAGCCTCAGCAGGTTCAGGAAGTCGGTATAGAGCCGGTCGCCGAGCGCGATCTGCACCTTGGCGATGGCGGCCTCGGGGCCCGACTGGTCGATCGACAGTACCCTGTCGAACCGCTCGAAACCGCGGGACGCCGACGACGGCCGGCTCCGAACGCCTTCGTAGACCTGTTCCATGTCGCGGTCGGTGAGCGGCCCCTCCGTCGCGGCGTAAAGATGGGCGCCCGGATGGAATATCTTCTTCAACGTATCGACATCGCCTTCGTGGAAGCCGGTGAAGTAATCCTCCAGAGCTTCGGCGATTTCCGCGTAGGCTGAACTCATCCTTCGTCCTCCCCGTGGTGGACCGGTCCGTTTCCCGGCGGAGTGTAAGGGAAGCGCCGCGATAGTTGAAGCGCGACCGGGCGTTCCGGCTCCATCGGCGGAATCCGAGCCGCGGGGCGGCGATTCGGGCGCGAAGAGACCGGCGCGGGTCGCGCGCGACGGCCGCCGCCGCGTTCCACGCCGTTCAGAGGTCGTAGGCCAAGCGGAGCGCGGTCACATCCTCCCGCATGACGCGATACGTGCGCGCGATGTCGGCATCGCTCTCGCCACCCATCACATGGGACTCCATGACGATCTCGTTGATCGGCCAGCGATAGCCGTCTTCGTCAACATCGCCGCGCGCCGTCGGCGCACCGGTCTTCTCCGATTGGGCCACGAGACCACTTCCCCGTAACGTCAAGTGTTCGGTTCCCCGAATACCGCCGATGTCTTGCAGGAACGGTAAATAAACCGTTCGTGAGACTGTAACAAGGACTTGTCCTGGTTCAGGACATATGAGACACGGGGGTCTCTTTGGCTGTCAGTGAGTGAAGGTACTGGGCGGGGGTGTGTCCGCCAAGGGCCTGGTGCGGTCTGAAGGTGTTGAATTCGTCGGCGAAGGCGTCGATCCATCGGTTGATGTCGTCGAGGTTGTCGTCGGGCAGGTCCCATGAGGCGTAGAACTCGTATCGCCAGGCGCCGTTGTTGCGCTCGACGTGTCCGTTGAGCTTGGGCGATCGGGGTGGGAGTTCGAACAGATCGATGCGGCGGCGCTGGCATTCGGTTTCGAAGTCGGCCTTGAACTCGGAGCCTCCATCGACCTGGATGGCTTCGATGGGGAAGGGCATGTCGGCCTGGAGCTTGTCGAGGAAGCGCTTGGCGTTGTGTGCGGTTGCGCGTCTCCAGGCCTGTGCGCAGGTCCATTTGGTGACGGGGTCATGGGCGGTGAACTGCTTGATGGCGGGCCGGGCTGTGTGTGGCGAGACGGTGAGGGTGTCGAGTTGGACGATCTCTCCGGGTGTAGTGGGCTTGCGGCCCCTGGGCAGGCGTCTGGCGTGAGGCCTGAGGCGCCGGGCGGCGCGCGGTCCGTTGCGGCGCAAGGTCGGGACCGGGGTGACGGCGCCGCGCTCCATGAGGGTCTTGAGGATGCGGCCCGTGGTGCTCTCGCTTGCCGCGTGCCCGTGGCGCCGCAGCAGGACGGCGATCTTGGCCTTGCCCCACATGGGGTAGTCGGCGCGTGTCTCCTGGACGGCCGCGACCAGCGCCGCCGACCAGGTGGGCCGGCGCGGGGTGTGCGGGCGTCGCGAGCACGGCTTGAGGCGGTTGCGGTCCGCCAGCCTCTGCCACCGGTAGAGGGTCGATCTCGGAACGCCGACGGCGTTGGCGGCCGCTCGTGCGGTCAGGCCGTCGGCCCTGGCTTGGCGCCAGCGCTCAAGGGCGTCGCGCCTGTGCGCTTCGTCGCTCCGCTCCTTGCCGCACAGGCGCGACGCCAGGGCGGCTCCTCGTGTAATCTGCCGGGGCAGGCCGAAGGTCTGCATGGGGGTTCTCCTTCACGCTGCTTGTTCAACACCAACAGCGTCGGAGACCCCCGCCCTTACATCAAGGGCCGTGTCTCACATCTGTCTGAACTAGGTCAGGACTTTTTATTTCGGACATCGCAAAAGATCGCGCCGAGCGCCGCGAATCGGGACTCGCCGGTCGACTCCGACACGCTCCTCGACCTCTCGCGCGGTTCCGTCGCGGCGCCGGTCAGAGATGCGAGTCGAACCAGGCGACCGCCTCGGCGCACGTCCGGTCGAACGGCTTGCCGGAGTACACCTCGAAATGTCCGCAGTCCGGAATCGTCACGAGCTTCCTGGGATCACCGGCGAGCTCGTAAAGCGACCGGCTCTCCTCCGGCGGCGTCACGCCGTCCTCCTCCGTCGCGACCAGCAACAGCGGGCGCGGCGCGATCTTGTCGACGACCCACTCGGGATGGAACGCCATGGTTTCGTCGATGAATTCGAGGGGCATCGGCGCCGGCTCGACGGCGCTGTCCGCGCGGGCGGCGGCCCAGAGCGCCTTCTCGCGCGCGCTCATGTGGAGGATCGTCGGCGGCGGAACCGTCCCGGATTCTCCCGTCCGGGCGCGGACGGTCCGATCCTCGGCAGCGCGCTCGCGCAGCGCGGCGACTTCCTTCCCGGACCGCACGCCCTCCATCCAGCGCCGTCCATGGCCGATCGTCACGACGGCGGCGACGCAGCGAATACGCGGGTCCGTCGCCGCGAGCCAGATCGCCGTGGCGCCCCCGTAGCTCCAGCCGAGCACGCCGATTCGCCCGGCATCGACCTCGTCGCGCTCCCCGAGCACGGTCGCCGCCGCGAACGAGTCCCACACGCGTCCGTAAGGATCCAGGCGGTTCGGAGGACCGTCGCTACCGCCCCATCCCTTGTAGTCGAACGCGATGCAGACGTATCCCGCGGCGACCAGCCGCGCCGCGAAGTCCGGCGCGTAGACTTCCTTCACGCCGGTGTATCCCCCACACAGGACAATGCCGGGACGCGGGCCGTCCCGCCGGCCGTCAGGTCCATAGATGTCGCCGACGAGTTTCGTCCCCTCGCCGTAGAACGCGATCGATTCCTTCATGGCCGTCCCCTTTCCTATCGCCCGGTCCCACGAATGAAAGCGAAGGTTCCGGGATGAAGCAAGAATTTCCCGGTGGCTCCGCGGCCGACCACGACGATATCGAATCCGTTCCCGCCGCTCGCCATCGCGCCATTCGAACGGGGAATCGACGTACCCCCGGCCCACAGCGGTCGGGGAACGGGCGCCGGGTCAACCGGATCGGACCGGCGGCGCCAGCACGGTCACGCCGAGACCGGATACGACCAGGATCCCCCCCAGCAGGAGCCGCCACGTGATGACGTCACCCAGCAGGACCACCCCACCCAGCACGGCGAAGATGGGCGTCAACAGCATGAGCGGCGCGACCGTGCCGACGGGATAACGCTGGACGAGGTAATAGCGTCCCGCCTGCGCCAGAACGGCCCCGAACAGACCGGCGAGCACCATCGCCAGCACCGCCGGCCACGTCGGGTCGAGAAGCGCCTCGATCTGCCCCTCCTCCGTCGCCACGGTGAGGAGGAACATCGGGGCGACGCCGTACAGGCAGACCCAGAATTGCAGCGACAGCACCGAGATCCCGGCGGTGCGCCGCGCCTGCACAACGCACAGACCGCCGGCGAACGCCGCCGCGACGGCCAGAAAGAACGCATCGAGGTGACGGAACACGGCGGGCTCGAAGCCGATCACGACGACGCCGGAGAACGACACCGCCATGCCGGCCCAGCGCCGCCCGCCCACCGTTTCCCGGTAGACCACGGCCGCGATGACGATGGCGAAGGCGACATAGAGCTGGTGCACCAAAGCCATGGACGAGGCGTCTCCCGATTTGGACAGCGCCGAGAACATGAGGATGTATTGCGCCGTCATGCTGACGGCGATGCCGATCACCGGCCGACGGCGTCCCTCGGGCACCCGCCACCAAGCGACGAGGCATGCCCCGACCAGCGCGTAGCGAACCGCCCCGAAGAGCACCGGCGGGAAATGGGTGACGCCGATCTTCACGATGGCGTAGGTGATGCCCGCCGAGAACGCCACCAGGACAGCGAGCAGAAAGTGGTGGAGCTTCATCGGCGGTCCGCGCCCCGTCTCGCTCCGCGAAGCGAGAAGGACTCCCGAATCACGGGCGCTTCATGGGACCGGTCGGAATCCCGCCTACAGACGCGCCAGCGCGGCGACGAGTCGCGATTCCGCGGACTCCGCGTCGCGCTTGCGCTCGTGCTGTTCCTCGACCACGTACTCGGGCGCCTTCGCCAGGAATCCCTCATTGCCGAGCTTCCGCTCGAGTTTGGCGATTTCCCCACGCGCCCTGTCGAGCTCTCGGGACAGGCGTTCCTTCTCCCGGGCGACGTCGACGACATCCGCGAGCGGCAGCACGACGGTGGCATCGTCCAGAACGATCTGCACCGCGCCGGCCGGAACCTCCCGGTCGCCCTCGAGGATCTCCTCGAGACCCGCGAGACGGACGATCGCTTCCTCGTTGTCTCGAAGGCGCCGACGAGTCTCCTCCCCCGCCCCGTTCAGCCACAGCCCGGTTCGCGCCTTTGCCGGCACGTTCATCTCCGCGCGTACGGCGCGCACCTCGCCGACCAAGCGGATAATCCAGTCCATCTCGGCGTCCGCCGACGGATCGACGAGGTCTTCCGAAAACTCCGGCCAAGCGGACTCGATGAGCATGGACTCGCGTCCGCCTCCGCGTTCGCCCGTGCGCCGCCACAGCTCCTCGGTAACGAAGGGCATGAACGGATGCAGCACCTTCAGGATTTGGTCGAGCGCCCACCCCGCCGCGGCGCGCGTCTCCGCCTTGGCGCTCTCGGTCCCGTTCCACAGTTCGGACTTGGCGAGCTCCAGATACCAGTCGCAGAAGGTCCCCCACGTTCCATGATAGGCGGCGTTCGCCGCTTCGTTGAAACGGTACGCCTCGATCTCCCCGCCGACCCCGCGACAGAGGCGAGCGACCGCGCCGACGATCCATCTGTTGACGGGCGACCGGCAGGTCGCGGAATCGAACCCGTCCACCGCGCGGCATTCATTCATCTCGCAGAAGCGCGCCGCGTTCCAGAGCTTGGTGGCGAAGTTGCGGTAGCCCTCGATACGGCTTTGCGAGAGCTTGACGTCCCGGCCCTGCGCCGCCATGGCCGCCAGGGTGAAACGCAGGGCATCGGCGCCCATGGTGTCCGCGACTTCCAGGGGATCCATGATGTTCCCCTTGCTCTTCGACATCTTCCGGCCTTTCTCGTCGCGCACGAGCGCGTGGATATAGACCGTGTGGAAGGGAACCTCGCCCATGAAGTGGAGACCCATCATCATCATCCGGGCGACCCAGAAGAAGATGATGTCGAAACCCGTGACCAGGACGTCGGTCGGGTAGTGGCGATCGAGCTCGGACGTCTCGTCGGGCCAGCCCAGCGTCGAGAAGGGCCACAACGCGGACGAGAACCACGTGTCGAGCACGTCCTCGTCGCGCGTCAACTCCACCGGACCGCCGTAATGGGCCTCGGCGGCGGATCGGGCTTCCGCTTCCGTACGCTCGACGAAGACCTCGCCGTCGGGGCCGTACCACGCGGGGATCCGATGTCCCCACCACAACTGCCGCGACACGCACCACGGCTGGATGTTCTCCATCCACTCGAAGTAGGTGCGCTCCCAGTGTCCGGGAACGAAGACGGTGCGCCCCGACCTCACCGCCTCGATCGCAGGCCTGGCGAGCGTCGCGGCGTCGACGTACCACTGGTCGGTCAGCCAGGGCTCGACAACCACGCCCGACCTATCCCCGTACGGCACGACGTATGTGTGGTCCTCCACCTTCTCGATGAGTTCCCGCGCCTCCAGGTCGGCGACGATCCTGTCCCGCGCCTCGTAGCGGTCGAGACCGCGATAAGCCTCGGGCGCGGCGTCGTTGATCGCCGCGTTCTCGTCGAAGACGTTCACCAGCTCGAGGTCGTGTCGCCGGCCGACCTCGAAGTCGTTGAAGTCGTGCGCCGGCGTGATCTTGACCGCGCCCGAGCCCTGCGTCGGGTCGGCGTGCTCGTCCGCGACGATCCGCAGCCGCCGCCCCACCAGGGGCAGCACGGCGTATTTGCCGACCAGAGCCCCGTACCGACCGTCGTCCGGATGCACCGCGACGGCCGTATCGCCGAGCATCGTCTCGGGCCTCGTCGTCGCCACCGTGATGACGCGCCCCTCTTCCCCCTCGATGGGATAGCGGATATGCCAGAGACGACCCTGGGTCTCCTGCTGCTGAACCTCGAGATCGGAGATCGCCGTGCGCAGCTTCGGATCCCAGTTGACGAGGCGCTTGTCCCTGTAAACGAGCCCCTGCTTGTGGAGAGCGACGAACACCTCCAGCACCGCCCGCGACAGGCCCTCGTCCATCGTGAACCGCTCGCGCTCCCAGTCGCACGAGGCGCCCAGCCGGCGCAGTTGATTGACGATCGTGCCGCCCGACTCGGCCTTCCAGGCCCAGACACGGTCGATGAAGGCCTCGCGTCCGAGATCGCGGCGGCTCGCGCCCTCGGCATCCAGTTGCCGCTCGACCACCATCTGAGTCGCGATACCGGCATGGTCCATGCCGGGCTGCCACAGCGCGTCGCGGCCCCGCATCCGCTCGTACCGGATCAGAACATCCTGCAACGTGTTGTTCAGGGCATGCCCCATGTGAAGGCTGCCCGTGACGTTGGGGGGCGGGATGACGATCGTATAGGGGGCGGCGTCGCGGCGTCGGCCGGCCGCGAAGGCGCCCGACTCTTCCCAGAGTCGGTACTGCGCCTCTTCAATCTCCTGCGGTCTGTAGGACTTGTCCAGCACCGCCTGCCACCTTTCACGCGCGACACCCGCGACGGAACGCTCGCCAGCCCGGACGAACAAGCGTCGGATCATGATCGCGACCGGGGGCCCCCTCGGCCCCGGCGGGCGGAAATCTAATCGTCGTCGGCGCGTCCGGCAAGTTTCACGATCTCGCGCGCGATCGTCCGCGAAACGATGGGCTGGAGGTTGTCGTCGAGCCACTCCTCCACCATCGGCCGGAGGAGTTCCCCGACAGGATCCTCCGGGTTCCGGTCCGCACCTCCGGGTCGAATCCCTCGTGCGCTCGACGCCGTGCTCACGAAATCCGCCAGGGTCATCGCGGTCCGCTCCGGCGCTCCCCCTTCCTCGACGGCGTCGGTGAGATCGAGAACCTCCTCCCCGGATTCCGATTCGGGCGCGAGTTCCCGCAGAACCAGGACCTCCTCGTCTTCCCCCGCCGCTTCGCCGTCTTCCGAAATGATGCGGCGGATCGACTCGAGGATATCCTCCATCGACGGTTCCGGCTGGCCTTTCGCGTCGCTCATCGTCGACTCTCCCGGCCTGTCGCCTATCCGGCCGGACACGCCCCGTCCATCGGGGGTCCGACGTTCATCGCCATGGACGGTCCGGCCCCCATCGCAGATTACGCACGCTGCGGTAATGCGCTTCCACGTCGTACAAATCCATGGGGAGCTCCAGATTGGCGGCAGTCAATCCGCCGATCGCCGCAGCCAGCTCGAACGAAGCGACGAACTCGTTTCGCTCGGCGACGACCAGCGCGACACGCGCATCGAGGAGTTCCTGCTCGGCGTCGAGCACGTCGAGCGTCGTCCGCGCGCCGACGATCGATTCCTGACGCACCCCCTCCAGCGCGATCTCCGCGGCGCGCACCTCGTCCCGCCGCGACAGGATTTCGGCGCGCCCGGTATTCAGGGCCTCCCACGCCCGGGTCACCCCTTCCACGACTTGACGCCGCATCGCCTCGACCTCGACGCGGCGTCGCGAATTGACCTCGCGGCTCTGGCGGATCTCCGAATACACGTCGCCGGCCCGATAGAGGGGGACCGTGACCCGCGCGGTGATCCTGTAGTCGTCCGTCCTGCCCACCACGACCGATACGTCTTCCCGATGGCCGAGGTCTCCGTCCAACCGGACCTCCGGGAGCAGACGGCCCAGGGAAACATCGATCGCATGGCGCGACGCCTCCTCGTCGGCCCGCGCGGCGTGAAGCGAGGGATTGCTTTCCATCGAGATTTCGATGGCGCTCGCCTCGTCCTCCGGCAGATCCGTCAATCGCGGCGCCGGCTCCAGGGTTCCGGGCGGGTTGCCCACCAGCCGGACATAGGTGGCCCGCGACGACGCGAGGTTGCCCTCGGCCTGGACACGATCCGACACCGCGCGCGAAAGCCGGGCCTCGGCTTGCGCCACGTCCGTACGGGTGATCTCGCCCACCTCGAACCGGTCCCGCGTCGCCTCCAACTGACGCTCCAGAACCTGGACGTTGTTCCGGTTGAGATCGATCACCGCTTCGTCGCGGAGCACGTTGATGTACGCGATGGACGTCGCCAGGAACACGTCTTGCTCGACCGTCAGCAAACGCGCCCGTTCCGCCAGCACCTCGCTCTCCGCCCGCCGCGTCCCGGCCATGGTGCGGCCGCCGCGATAGAGCGGCTGACTCGCCGTCAGTTGCCCCGACCACGGCTCGAGGGTCTCGCCGCCGAGCGCATCCGTCTCGCTGTGGTGGACGCCGACACGACCGTCGATCTCGATCGTGGGCCGCCACCCCGACAGCGCCTGGGGCACGTTCTCGTCGACCGCACGGAGCCGCGCGCGGCCGGCTTCCAGAGCGGGATTGCTCGAATAGGCGGCCACCAGCGCATCGACGAGCGTCTCCGCCGAGACCGGCGCCGCCGCCGACATCGCCATCAACGCGATCCCCGATACGAGCGAACGCCCCGACATCGCCGATTCCCGCCAAGCGGCGCGGCCGCGCCTTCCGCGACTCGAACAGTCCAATGATACGAACCCGGTCAATACACGAACCCGGCCCGGCGCTCGAATCCGACAAGATACGGAACCTGCGCGTCGAACAGGACGACCGAGTCGATCTGTCCATCGCGCCGCGTCACCAGCGTCCCCTTTCCGACCGCGCCGCCTTGAACCACGGCGACGAGCCGCCCCCCCTCCGCCATCTGATCGACCAGGGCGGCGGGAACCTCGGCGACGGCGCCGTTGACGACGATCACGTCGTAAGGCGCCTCCGCCGCGTACCCCTGGGTCAGGTCGCCGGCGACGACCGCCACGTTGTCGACCGAGAGTCGTTCGAGATTCGCGGAAGCCCAGTCACGCAGCTCCCGATCCGATTCCAGGGCCACGACCGTACCCACGAGGCGCGCGATCACCGCGGCGGAGTATCCGCTGCCGCAACCGACGTCGAGAACCACATCGCTCGCGTCGATACCAGCCGCCTGCAACAGACGGGCGAACACGCGCGGTTCCATCAGGTAGCGGCCGGGCGCGATCTCGAGGTCCTCGTCGATATAGGCCACGGCCCGAAGCCGCTCGGGCGCGAACCGCTCCCGGGGAACGTCCCCCATCGCCTCTCGAACCCGCTCGTCGGAAACACGGTCCGGTCGCAGCTGGCCGAGAACCATGCTTACGCGCGCGGCGGCGAGTTCGCTCATGGAATCTGCCTCCAAAGGCATCCGGTTCGTCATGTATACAAGCCGTTGTTCGACGTTGGCAACATGCCGCATGAGTTCGGTCTCGCGCCGGGACGCGCGGTCTGCTACACACGAGTCCGCAAAGCCACGCGAGGCCAGGTGGCGGAGTGGCTACGCACCGGCCTGCAAAGCCGTGTACACCGGTTCGATTCCGGTCCTGGCCTCCATCCTCCACTTCATGTCCAGGGCGGCCCCGATACGCGCGGGGCGCGCGGGGGCAACGCCGATGTCGGAAAACCAGCGCGACGGCGTCGGAGACTCCGGGGAAGCCGCCGGGTCCGGCATCGTCGACCACGGCGGCACCGACATCGTGCGCGGCATGGCCGATGGGGATGGGGACATCCCCGGACCGCGAAGGATTCGCTTCACCGGAAGCGGATCCGAATACTTCGGCATCTGGATCGTCAACGTGCTCCTGTCCGTCGTCACGGTCGGTATCTGGACGCCGTGGGCGAAGGTCAGGCGCCTACAGTATTTCAACGGGCGCACCCTCGTTCTGGGCGACCCGCTCGAATACCACGCTACGGGATGGATGATCTTCAAGGGGCGCCTTCTCGGGTTCCTCACGCTCGTCGCGTCTTCCGTCTTGTCCGAAGTCCTCGCGACCGTTCACGTCGCCGCCTCGGCGGTCCCCGTCCTGGCCCTGTTCGCCCTCTACCCCTGGGTGATCAACCTCTCGTTGCGATTCTCCGCGCGCATGACGTCGTGGCGAAACGTGAGGTTCGATTGGCAAGGAACCTATTGGGGTGTGGCCAGGATCTATTTCCTCTGGCCGTTGCTCGGGATCCTGACGCTGGGCGCCTGCACCCCCCTGGCGGCCCGGGCCCTGCGCCACTACATGGCCAACAACCATCTCTTCGGGATGACGCGGTTCTCCGCCCACACGCCCATCAGGCCCTACTACGTCGCCTTCGGCTGGAGTCTGCTGTTCTTCCTTTCCGTCGTGGCCGGCGTGGCGGGATTGCTTTGGCTCTTCTGGACCACGAGCGGTATCCTGTTCACGGCCGGGGAAATGTGGTCGACCGCGTGGATCTCCATCGGGGCCGGACTCCTGCTGGGCTTCCTGTCCGGTATTCTGCTCATGTTCTCGGGCTTGATATTCACCGCCATGACGCGGAACGTCATCGTCAACGCCCTTGATCTCGGAGATGCCGCGACATTCGAGTCCGACCTCGAACCCCTGCGACTTGTCTGGATCGCGTTCTCGAATCTCGTCGTCTCGATCGCCTCGTTCTTCCTCCTGTCGCCGTGGGCGCAGGTCCGGGCGTTCCGATACCAGGCCGAGCGCGTGAGGGTGACGCCGAAGGTTCCCCTTTCGACGTTCGTCGACCAGGAAACACGACGAGTCGCGGCGTTCGGAGAGGAGTTCGCCGAACTGGAAGGGCTCGACGTGACCATATGATCGTCGCCGGGCACCTCTACGATCGAGGCTCCTCGAACCGCGTCGCCGCCCGCCTGTCCGGCCGCCGGGGCCACTACGTTCTGACGACGGACGGCGACGGCGGCGAGACGATCGTCGACATCGTCTCGGCCTCCCCCTTCATTAACGGCATCCCCCAACGCCTGGTCATTTCGACCGGCCAGACCTTCGTGCCCTGCGACGAGCTCCCGGAGGGATTCCTCCAGGCGAGACGAAACCGCTTTTGGCGCGCGCTCTCCAGGGCGGAGCGGTTCTCGCCCAAGACCGCCATCGTCTGCGTCGCGCTCCTGGCGGGGATCGTCGTTTCCCTGCGGGCCGCGCTTCCCACCCTGGCGGACGCGGCCGCGAACCTCGTCCCCAGATCGCTCGAAGCCGCCGTCGGCCAGAGCTCGTTCGAGCACTTCGAGCACTGGCTGCTGGAGCCGAGCGATCTGAGCCCGGCGCGAACGGCCGCCCTGAGACGCGCGGCAGAAAGGCTGGCCGATCCGCGAGGGATATCCGAGCCGCCGAAGGTCCTCTTCCGAAGCGCGCCGAAGATCGGCGCCAACGCCCTCGCGTTTCCGGGCGGGCCGATCCTCGTGACCGATCAACTCGTGCGCGTCATGGACTCGGACGACCGGGTTGTCGCGGTGATCGCGCACGAGTTGGGTCACGTCGAGGAACGGCACGGCGTGCGGCAAGTACTGAGGGCAGCGGGACTGCTGGTCCTGTTCGGCGCGATTCTCGGCACCGACGAAGCCATCGTCGAGGAACTGTCGGCATTCGCCCTGTCCCTGGCGACGTCCGGCTACGCCAGGGAGTTCGAAAGCGCCGCGGATGAATATGCCGTCCGGTTGCTGCGCGACGCCGGCCATTCGCCCGAGGCCTTCGTCGCCGCCCTGGAATCCCTGGCGGCGGAATGCAAACCGCACTGCGCGGAGGGGGGCTGGTTCTCCACCCACCCGAGTATCGAAACGCGCATCGAGACCTTGAGGGAGTTCACCGAGAAACTCGACGGCGACCCGGGGCGATAGCGCGGAGGGCCCGCGTGTCGGGACGGAGCGGACGACCTGTCGAATGGTCGCGCCCGGGATGCGGGCGGCCGGGTTGACGCTGGACATCCCCTCCCCCGAAGCTGCCCGGGAACGGCCCACCCCCCCTTCCGAGGTTCCGTGGTTCCACCAGAGCTGCTCACTCCCGGGCTCCTGTTCGCCGTGGCGATCGCGGCGGCGGGAGGCGTCCTGCGGGGATTCACCGGCACCGGGAACTCGATGCTGATGACCCCGCTGTACGCCCTCCTCTTCGGACCCGTTCCGACGGTGGCGCTCATCGTCCTGTTCGACGTCGCCGTGGCCATCCCCCTCATGCGGCGCGCGTTCCGTCTCACGCGCTGGCGCATCGTCCTGCCGCTGGTCGTCGCCTCGTGGGTCACCATGCCCGCGGGCGCCTGGCTGCTCCTCCACCTCGATCCCGACGTCATGAAGAAGGTCATGGCCGCCACCGTGCTGATCTTCTCGCTCGTTCTGCTGACGGGCTGGCAGTATCGGGGCAACGTCGGCGCGCCGACCACCCTCGCGGTCGGGGCCGTCACCGGGGTGTCCGTCGGCGCCACCGCGCTGGGCGGGCCGATCTACAACCTCTACATCCTCAATTCCCCCGGCGACCGCCATGCCCACCGGGCCGCCTTCAACAGCGTCATCTCGCTGACGGCGGCGGCCGTGCTGGCGTTGCTGATCCTCAACGACGCGATCACCGTGCTCACGCTGTGGCGGGCCCTCGTCATATTCCCGGTGTTCGCGTCGTTCATCTGGGTCGGAAGCCGCCTTTTCCGCCGCGCCGACGAACGGATCTTTCGCCGCACGGTGTTGATCGCGCTGGTGGGCATGGGCGTCGCGATCCTCTTCACCTGACGCCGTCCGGCACCGACAATCCTCGTTCCGGCACTGGAGGGCTTCGCGCGGAGGCTTCGCGACAGACGGGCTCCCGGAGATCGAACGCGCTATCGCCGTAACGAGAACCGCTGGACGAAACTGCCTTCCCGTTGTTTCCAGCCCGCCTTTCGGATAGGGTGCGCTCCGAATCCCGCGCCCGCGGCGGGGGAGAGTGGAGAAATGTCGAAATTCGGATGGCGTGCGTACAAGGAAATATAAATGATGAACGAGGCGCAACCTGAACGTATAGAACGGGAGAATGGAAGAATCGTTGTCAGAGACCGGATAGCACCTTCAGATCTACGACATTTTTGCGTCGCTCTTCATAAGATCATAACCGATCATGATTTTTCCGAAGTCGTACTGGACTATTCCATGTGCGAATCAATCAATGAAGCGACGATGCTTCCTCTCATTCCAATCGTTTCCGATTACCGTAGACGCGGTATTGACTTCGAACTCATCGTTCCGGAAGACGAATGGCTGAGGCGGCTCTTTATCAATACGAACTGGGCCCATCACATCCAGCCGAACGGCTACGGTCCATCTACATATCGGGGCGGCAATGTCCCGGCCCTTCAGTTCGGCGTCGACGAGACCGAGGACGCCGGCGATATTCTCAACAGGGTCATGGATCTGATTCTGCGGGAACTGGATACGAACCGCGGCGCCCTGAAAGCCATCGAGTGGTCTCTTGGCGAGATCATGGACAACGTATCCAATCATGCCGAGTCCCAAGTGGGCGGTTTCGTACAGGCGACGGCGTTCAAGAACAATAATGTCGTCGAATTTGTCGTCGCCGACGCTGGTATCGGTATTCCTGAAAGTATGGGAATGACCGATCACGAACACGCACTGAGAAGCTCTATCGACGAGGGTACGACCCGCGACAGATCCAAGAACGCAGGAAACGGACTTTATGGAAGCTATCGGGTTTCGACGCTTTCGGGAGGTCGATTCGCGATCAATTCCCTACACGGTGAGCTTTATTACAGACCGTCGGATGGATCGGTCCAGAGCCACCCCCGAAAGGTGCCGTATAATGGCACCTCGGTCTTGTGCGGTATCCACGTCGGCGATCCTGAATTGCTCCACAAAGCGCTTCGGTTCAAAGGGCAGCCGCACGACCCGCCCTACGATTACGTCGAGCGCGCGTTCGAGAATCGTGAGGGAGAGCTGGTTTTCAATATGAAGGAAAGGGCCCAGCGCGATTTCGCTTCCCGCCAGGGCGGAAAGCGGATTCGCGGCATGATCGAGAATCTGTTGCGCGACCACCCCTCGGTGACATTCGATTTCGACGGTGTGGCCGTCATTTCGAGCAGCTTCGCCGACGAGGTTTTCGGGCGTCTGTTCGTCGACATGGGACCGCGCGCTTTCATGACGCGAATCCAGATGCGCAACGTCGATCCGACCGTCGGGGGCCTGATCGACCGCGCCATCGTGCAGCGGACCAGACTCGGCAACGGCGACTCCTAGCCGCGCCCCGCCAAGGGGCGGATGACGGCGCGCGAGCGCCTGTCCGGAACGTTCACGCCCCACCGATGGGAATTGCCGGTCCGGTGCGTGCGTCGTTGATGGAAGCGGGGAACGGCCTGTAGACTTCGCCGACGGCGGGCGGGCGCGCCGCGTTCGCCGCCGGACCGGTCTTTCGCGGAGAGGATTCCATGGCCGTCGAGAGCTATCGATTCGATGTCGTCGTCGTGGGGCACGGCGTCGCCGGGATGTGCGCGGCGCTGACCGCGCACCAGCAAGGCGCGTCGGTGTGCGTCCTGGAGCGCGCGCCCAGGGAGGATCGCGGGGGCAACACCCGGTGGACCGAGGCGTTCTGGCGCATGAGCTCCCACGAGAGGGTCGCGGACGACCTCGAGGATCACATCGCGGAACGCACCGGAGGCTACCTCGAGCCCGAGCTCGTCCATTCGATGAACCGGAGCTCCGATACCTGGCCCGGGTACCTGCGCGCCATGAGCTTTCCCGATCCCGAGCTGGTCTCCGCCTTCGCGGAACAGGCCCCGCCGACCCTGGCATGGCTCGAGGATCAGGGGCTGCGCTTCGATTTCCTGCCCATCCACCAGATCGTGCAGTCCTTTCCCAAGCTCGCCCCCGTCGGCGGCGGATTGCAGATCGTCGAATCCCTCGCCGGGAAGCTCGAGGCCGACGACGCGCCCATCTTCTACCGGACGACCGCCCGCGGCCTGATCCAGGACGAGGACGGGGCGGTCGTCGGGGTCGATGCGGTGGGACGGCGCAACAGGCCCGCGCGATTCCACGGTCGCGCCGTCGTCCTGGCGTGCGGCGGGTACGAGGGAAACCCGGAGATGATGACCCACTACATCGGCCGCAACGCCGTCAACGTGCGGCCGGTGGCGCGCGGCGGCTATTACAACAAGGGCGAGGGCATCCGCATGGCGCTCGATATCGGGGCGGCGCCCGCCGGCGAGTACGGCAACTTCCACGCCGAACCCGTCGACCCCCGCGCCAGCGGCCCGGAACCCGCCGTCATGGTCTTTCCCTACGGCATTCTGGTGAACAAGCACGGCCAGCGCTTCGTCGACGAATCTCCGGGTCCGGTCGACCGGACCTACGAACCCATCTGCTACCGCCTGCTCGACGAGGACGACGGCATCGCCTACATCGTCTGCGACGACAAGCTCGAGGACGTGCCCAACTACCGGCGCGCCGTCCGCAGCGAGGTCCCACCGGTGACCGCCGACGGCATCGGGGCGCTGGCGGACAGGCTCGGCATCCCCGCCGACGCCCTGGAGGAGACCGTGGCGCTCTACAACGCCGCCTGTCCGACCGACGGCGCGTTCAAGCCCGAGGAGGTCGACGGCCTCGCGACCCGGGGGCTGCGGCCGCGCAAGTCAAACTGGGCGCGGCCGCTGGACCGGGCCCCCTTCCGCGCCTGGCCGATGATCGTCTCCAACGTCTTCACCTTCGGGGGGCTCAAGGTGAACGCCAGGGCCCAGGTCCTGAACAGCGACGGAGAGACGATCCCGGGGCTCTACGCGGCGGGCGAGGTGGTGGGCATCTATTACCGCCATTACACCGGCGCAACCTCGGTGATGCGGGGCGCGACCTTCGGCCGCATCGCCGGGCGCGACGCCGCCCAGCTCCAGGCGCCCTGACCGACCGCCGCACCCGCGCATGAGACTCGAAGGTCGAACCGCCCTGATCACCGGCGCGGCCGGCGGAATCGGCGGCGCGACGGCTCGGGCGTTCGCCCGCGAAGGGGCGGACCTGTGCCTCGCCGACATCGGCGACACCGCCGCCGTCGCCGCCGAGGCGGCGGAGCTGGGACGCCGCGCCGTCGAGATTCGCACCGACGTGACGGACCGCGCCCAGGTCCGGGCGATGGTCGACAAGGCGGTCGAGGCCCTCGGCGGCATCGACGTCCTCGCGACCGTGGCCGGCGTGACGTCGCTCGGCGACGCCGAGTCGCTCGACGAGGCGGAGTGGGACCGCGTCATCGACATCAACCTCAAGGGCACCTGGCTCTGCTGCCAGGCGGTCATCGCCCAGATGCGCCGGCGACGCTACGGCCGCATCGTCACGGTGGGGTCGCTGATCGGAAAGAACGGGGGCAACCCGCGGCCGTGGATCGACCGGGAGGAACAGGCGGGATCGTCCAACGTCGCCTATGGCGCCTCCAAGGCCGGCGTCCACGCGGTGACGTTCTTTCTGGCCAAGGAACTCGCGGCTGACGGCATCACGGTGAACTCGGTGTCGCCGGGACCCATCGCCACCGGGATGACGGCGAACGTCAACCCGAGGCTGAACGAGATCGTTCCGGTGGGCCGCATGGGGACGGCGGACGAGGTCGCGGACGCCATCCTGTTCCTGGCCAGCGAATCGAGCGGCTTCATCACGGGCGAGACCCTCGACATCAACGGCGGCATCATGGTCGACTGACGGTCGATCCTCCGCGCACGTATCGCGCGGGGCATGGATATCGCGCGAAGGCTCGGGGAGAGGACGCATGAACGACGGAGTGACCCTGGAGAGGGACGGCGCGGTCGCGACGGTCGTCCTGTCCAATCCCGGGCGCCTGAACGCGATGACGCCCAGGATGTGGAACGGGCTGGAGGCCCGCATGGGCGAGGCGTCCGACGACGACGAGCTCCGCGCCGTGGTGCTGAGGGGCGACGGCGTGAACTTCGTCTCCGGCGCCGACATCTCCGTGTTCGACAGGGAGCGCGCGGACGGCGCCCAGGCCCGCGAATACGGCGAACGCACGCGCGCCGCCATGGCCGCCGTGCGCCGTTGCCGGCATCCCACCGTCGCGCTGATCGAAGGCGTCTGTGTCGGCGGCGGCATGGAGATCGCCTGCATGTGCGATATCCGCGTCTGCGGCGAGTCGAGCCGTTTCGGCATTACCGGCAACCGTCTGGGGCTCGGCGTCGGACACGACGAATTGCGTGCCCTGATCGCCGTATGCGGGAAGGCGTTCGCACTCGAGATCATGCTCGAGGGGCGGATCTTCGGCGCGGAGGAAGCCGCCGCCAAGGGGTTTGTCCACACGGTCCGTCCCGACGGCGAAGTAGCCGGGGAAGCCTATGGGCGGGCGCGGCGCATCGCCGATCGCGCGCCCCTCTCCAACCGCTGGCACAAGGCGGCGATCCTCCGCCTCGACGACCCCGCCCCCGTGTCGGCGGACGAGGCCGGCCCCGGCTTCGACCTGTTCGACTCGGAGGATTACCGGGAAGGAGTCCGTGCGTTCATGGAGAAGCGGGCGCCGGAATTCAAGGGACGTTGACGGGAACGTCGGCGATGGCCGAGTCCTCCCCCGGACCCCTCACGGGCCTCAAGGTCGTCGACCTCACGCATCATCTGGCGGGACCGACCTGCGGGCTGATGCTCGCCGACCTCGGCGCCGACGTGATCAAGATCGAGAGGGTCCCGGGCGGCGACGACTCGCGCCGTTCGGCGCCGCCCAAGATCGGCGGCGAGTCCGCCGCCTTCATGATGATGAACCGCAACAAGCGCGGCATCGCCGTCGACCTCAAGACGGAGGGCGGCAAGCGGATACTGCGGCGCCTCGCGATGGACGCCGACATCCTGATCGAGAATTTCCGGCCCGGCACGCTCGACCGTCTGGGCGTCGGTTACGAGACGCTGAAGGAGGACAACCCCGGGCTCGTCTACGGAGTGATCTCGGGCTTCGGCGCCACCGGTCCCTATCGGAACCGCGGCGGCTTCGACCTCGTGGCCCAGGGCATGAGCGGCCTGATGAGCATCACCGGCGACGCCTCTGGCGCCACGCCGACCAAGGTCGGCGCGCCGATCACGGACATCACGGCGGGCCTGTTGCTGACGATGGGCGTGCTGGCGGCCCTCCACGAGCGCCGGCGCACGGGCGAGGGACAGGTCGTGGACACGTCCCTGTTCGAGGCCGGCATCACGCACACCTTCTGGCAGTCGGCCATCGCCTTCGCCACTGGCGTGGCGCCGCGCGCCATGGGGACGCGGCACCCGTTGAACGCGCCCTACCAGGCCTTCCGGACGGCCGATTCCTGGATGTGCGTCGGGGCCGCCTCGCAACGCAACTGGGGACGGCTGATGGCCCTTCTGGACGAACCGGACATCGCCGACGACCCGCGCTTCGCCGACAACGCCGCCCGCATGGCCAACACCGACGCGCTGGACGAGAAGCTCGGCGCCGTCTTCCGCGCGGCGACGACGGACGAATGGCTCGCCCGCTTCGAGAAGGCCGGCATCCCCGCCGGACCGATCAACACCGTCACGGACATGCACGCCGACCCCCAGACGGCGGCCCGCGGCATGACCCCGGAGGTCGCGCACCCGACAGCCGGCGCGGTGAAGACGCTCGGGCCGCCGGTGAAGTTCTCGCGGACCCCGGCCTCCGTGCGGTCGCCGGCGCCGCTCTACGGCCAGCACACCCGCGAGGTCCTGGGCGAGCACGGCTTCTCCGACGCCGGGATCGACGCGTTCCTCGACGAAGGCGCGGCGGTCGCGATGAACGGGGTTGAAGGCGGCGGCGACAGCGGTTAAGTACGGGGCGATCCCCGGTAGCTCAGTTGGTAGAGCGGGTGGCTGTTAACCACTAGGTCGCTGGTTCGAGTCCGGCCCGGGGAGCCATTCCCCCGACCGCCGCCCGAGTCCGGACCGGTCACGCGGGGAGTTCGGCCGCCCGGTCTTCGCGCAGCGCGCGGCGGCGCGCTTCCGTCTCCTTCGCATCGACGGCGCTCCCGGACGCATCGAGCACGACGCCGTAGGCGTCCCGCGCGGCTTCCACGCTCACGACCCCGTCGCCCACGTCGCGCAACACCCGCTCCGGATCGCGGTCCAGCGGATCTCCCCAACCGCCGCCGCCGCCGGACACCACCCGGAGACGCGACGGCTCGATGTCGATGACGCCATAGGTGGGCGGCGCGCAGGTCTCGCCGCCCCGTGGCGTCAGCGTGACCCTGGACACGGTGCCCCGGCGGCCGCCGTTGCTCCCGTGCGTCCAGGATTTCTTGACGGATTCGGCCCGGAACGAGATCTCCGAGGGAAACAGGATATCGGCGACGTAGTCGACCCCGGGACCGCCCCGGTACTTGCCGGCTCCGGCGCCGTCGAGGCGCAGTTCCTGGCGCCGGACACGGACTGGGTAGAGCTGCTCGCTCATCTCCGCGTTGGGCAGGATCAGGGCCCCGAACGCGCACAACGGCCCGATCTGGGGAAACCCGTCGCGTCCGTTCACGGCTCCGCCGCCCGAACCGCCGCCCCAGTGGTACATGGTCGAGACGCGCCCGTCGTAACCCTCGGCGGAGGACAGCGGAAAGGCGTTCATGCCCCAGCCCGCGCAGGCCCGGGACGGGTCCGCCTGGCCGAGGGCCTGCCAGATGGCGTGGATGATCTGCTGCGCCGGAAATACGGTGCACATGGTCATGGGGGCGGGCGAGCGGGCGTTGGCGAGCGAACCTTCGGGCGCGACGACGGTGACGCCGCGGAACGTGCCCTCGTTCCGGGGGATCGAGGGGTCGAAGAAGGTGGAAAGCGCCGAGAACACGGACGAATACGTGTTGGCGAGGGAGCTGTTCTTGAAGCCCCGGATCTGGTCCGCCGTTCCCGTGAAATCGACCGTCATCTCGTCGCCGCTTATGACGATCCCGACACGGATCGGCAGCTCCATGTCGTCGAAGCAGTCGTCGTCGAAACCCGACTCGGCCTCGTACGCGCCGTCGGGGAGCCGGGAGATGGCCTCGCGCATCAGGGCGTCGCCGTGGTCGAGCACCCCGGCGAAGCACCGGCGCCCCTCTTCGAGGCCGAACCGTTCCATGGTCTCGACGACGAGGCCGCGGCCGATACCGGTCGAGCCGATCATGGCGCGCAGATCGCCGTCCATGAAATGGGGCATACGCGAGTTCAGGATGAGGAGCCGCCACAGGTCCTCGCGGGTCTCGCCCCGTTCGACGAGGCGCAAGGGGGGCAGGCGAAGCCCCTCGTGCCAGATCTCCGTCGCCGAGGAGTTGTACGTCCCGGCCGCGCCGCCGCCGATGTCCGACTGATGGGCGCGGTTGCACGCGAACGCCACCAGCTCCGACTCGACGAATATCGGCCGGGCGATGACCCAATCGGGCAGGTGGTTGCCGCCGGCGACGTAGGGGTCGTTGAGGACGAACACATCGCCGTCCGCCATGTCGTCGCCGAAAGCCTCCAGCAAGGCGCGGACGGCGAAGCCCCCGCCGCCGGTGTGGATCGGGATGCCGTCGGCCTGCGATACGAGGTTGCCGTCCCCGTCGGCGACGAAGCACGAGAAATCGTGGGACTGGTTGAAGATGGGGCTGCGGGAGGTGCGGATCATCACCCATCCCATCTGCCGGGCGACGTAGTCGAGCCGGTTCTGAAACAGCGCCAGCGTGATGGGGTCGGTCACGGGTCTTCCTCCGGGCTCTCTCTGGGCGGGTTGCGGGAATCCCGGCCTTCAGGCCGGCTTCGGTGGCGGCGAGGTCCGGGCTTCGCGCAGCGACCGGCGCCGGGACGCGGTCCGCGCGACGTCCACGCGCGCGCCGGAGGCATCCAGCACGACGCCGTAGGTTTCGCGCGCCGCTTCCGCGCCGACGACCTCGTCGCGGACATCCCTCAGCACGCGGTCGGGGTCGCGGTCGAGCGGGTCGCCGCAACCGCCGCCGCCGCCGGACGCGAGCTCGACACGCACGGGTCCCAGTTCCCTGACGCCGTAACGCGGCCCGGCGAACGCCGGTTCGCCGTCCTCCGGCACGAGGCGCAGCGAATTCACCTTCCCCGCTTCGCCTCCGTTGACGCCGTAGGCGCGAGGCGACGCGAAACATTCGCCCCGGAACGAGAATTCGGACGGCGCGAGGACGTCGGCGACGTAATGGACGCCGGGCCCGCCGCGATACTCGCCAGCGCCGGCGGCGTCGCGGCGCAGCTCCTGGCGCCACACGCGGACCGGGAAGAGCTGCTCGCTCATTTCGGCGTTCGGGATGATGAGCGCGCCGAAGGCGCTCATCGCGCTGACCTGGGCGAAGCCGTCCCGGCCGGGCACCGCGCCACCGCCGGGCGACCCGCCCCAGTGGTACGCCGTCGACATGCGGCCGTCGTGGCCCGCCGCCGAGGAGAGCGGGAACGCGCACATGCCCCACCCGGCGCAGGCGCGGTCCGGATCCGCCTCGCTCAGGGCCCGCCAGATGGCGTGCATGATCTGTTGCGCCGGAAAGAGCGTACACATGGTCATCGGCGCCGGCGGGCGGGCGTTGACCAGCGTCCCCGGGGGCGCGATCACGGTCACGCCGCGAAAGGTGCCCTCGTTGCGCGGAATCGACGTGTCGAAGAACGTCGACAGCGCGGAATAGACGGACGAGTGCGTATTGGCGAGGGAGCTGTTCTTGAAGCCGCGGATCTGACCGTCGGTTCCGGTGAAGTCGATCGTCATCTCGTCGCCGTCCACCGTGACCGCGACGAGGATCTTCAGGTCCATGTCGTCGAAACAGTCGTCGTCGAATCCCGATTCCCCCTCGTAAACGCCGTCCGCGAGTTCCGCGACGGCCTCGCGCAGAAGCCTGTCGCCGTGATCGAGTATGCCGGAGACGTACTCCCGGCCCTCACGGAGGCCGAAGCGCTCCAGCGTCTCGACGACGAGCCCGCGGCCGATCTCCGTCGACCCGCACATGGCGCGGAGGTCGCCGTCCATGAAGTGGGGCGTGCGGGAGTTCAGGACGAGGAGTTGCCACACGTCCTCGCGGGTCTCGCCCGCGTCGACGACGCGCAACGGCGGCAGCCGCAGCCCTTCGTGCCAGATCTCGGTGGCGGCGGAGTTGTACGTGCCCGCCGCGCCGCCCCCGATATCGGACTGGTGGGCGCGATTGCAGGTGAAGGCGACGAGCTCCGACTCGACGAACACCGGCCGGGCGATGACCCAGTCGGGCAGGTGGTTGCCGCCGGCGACGTATGGATCGTTGAGCACGAACACGTCTCCGTCCGCCATGTCGTCCCCGAAGGCGTCCAGCAGGGCGCGGACGGCGAACCCACCGCCGCCGGTGTGGATGGGGATGCCGTCGGCCTGGGACACGAGGTTGCCCGCCCCGTCGGCGACGAAACACGAGAAGTCGTGCGCCTGGTTGAAGATCGGGCTGCGCGCCGTCCGGATCATCACCCAGCCCATCTGGCGCGCGATGTAGTCGAGCCGGTTCTGGAACAGGGCCAGGGCGATGGGATCGGGCATCCGCCGATTCCTCACGCCGCGGGCAGATGGATGAGGAAGTTGCCCGTACCGTCGACCTCGAGCGCGTCGTCGGCGCCGACGAACACTGTGGTCGTCGCCTCCTCGACCATCGCCGGTCCGGCGACTCGATGTCCGGGCGCCAGATCGGACCCGGCGTAAACGGTGATCTCCCGCCAGCCGCGCGCCTCGTCGATCCAGACGCGCCGCCGGCCGGACGGCGGCGGCGATGCCCCCCCGCCCGCGGCCGCGCCGGGTATCCCGATCTCGGGGAGGAGACCTTCCGCCACCACGCGGAGCGCCGAGATGCGGACGAGCCCCTCGGGCTGGATATGCCCGTAGAGACGCTGGTGCCGCAGCTCGAACAGCTCGCGCGCGCGGGCGGCGGAGAACGTCTCGGACCCGTCGAGCCGAACCCGCACGTCGTACTGCTGCCCGACGTAGCGGAGGTCGATCTCCCGCAGCACGCATACGCGATCGTCGGCGAATCCGTCGTCGCGCAGCGCCCGCCGCCCCCGGTCCGACAGCGCCATGAACTCCTGTTCGACCGCCTGGGCGCCGACGGTCTCCAACGGCTCCAGGAAGACCCGCATGAAGTCGTGCCGGACGTCCGTGTGCAACATGCCCAGCGCGCAGAAGACGCCGGACAGGCGCGGCACGTAGACCTCGGGGCAACCGAGCGACCGGCCCACGGACGCCCCGTGCATGGGCCCCGCCCCGCCGGTCGCCACCAGGGTGAAGCGGCGCGGGTCGTGGCCCCGTTCGCTGCTGATCTCCTGGACGGCCTGGAGCAGGTTCTGCTCGACGAGGCGAACGATGCCCGTCGCCGCTTCCTCGACGCTCACACCGAGAGGCGCGGCGACCCGCTCGGCGAGCGCCTTGCGGGCGGCGGCCTCGTCCAGGTTCATGGAATCGTCCGCGTAGACGCCGGGGCGCAGGCGGCCGAGGACGAGTTGCGCGTCGGTGACGGTGGGTTCGGCGCCGCCGAGACCGTAGCAGGCCGGTCCGGGATTCGCGCCGGCTCCCTCGGGACCGGCGTACAGCATACCGCCGGAATCGACGCCCGCGACGGTGCCGCCGCCGGCCCCGACGGTGAAGATGTCCACCGAGGGGAGGGAGAGATCGTATCCGCCGATCTCGAGGCTCTCCGAGACGTCGACGGTCCCGGCGCTCATCAGGATGACGTCGCAGCTCGTCCCGCCGACCTCCATGGAAATGAGGTCGTCGGTTCCCGCCGCCTGGCCGTAGAGACGCAAGGCGCCGACGCCCGCGGCCGGGCCCGACAGGAGGAGGGTCGCCGGCTTGTCGGCGACGCGGGCCATCGGGACGGCGCCTCCGTTGTTCTGCACCAGCAGGATGCCCCTGGGCAGGCCGAGCCCGCGGAGGCGTTCGTCCAGGCGCCGCAAATAGCCGACGGTGCGCGGCGCGACGTAGGCGTTCATGACCGTCGTCGACGTGCGCTCGTACTCGCCGATGGTGGGGGCGATATCGACCGAGGCGTACACCCGGTCGCCGTCCCAGCTCTCCCGCAAGATCGCCTCGGCCCGTTTCTCGTGAGCCGGATTCAGGAAGCTGTTGAACAGGCAGATGGCCGCGGACTCGACGTCCGCGCCGTCGAAGACCTTCGCGGCCGCCCTCACGTCGTCGATGGAAAGCTCCCGGGTCTCGTTCCCCTCGCGGTCGAAACGTCCCGCCACCGGACGCCGCAGGCTGCGCGGAACCAGCACCGGCGGATACGGCGTGCGGTGATCGAAGGGATTGGCGCGGTAGCCGCGGCGGATCTCCAGCGAATCCCGGAACCCCTCGGTGGTCAGCAGGCCGACCCTGGCGCCCTTCCCTTCCAGTACCGTGTTCGTGGCGATGGTGGCGCCGTGAACGAACAGGGCGCAATCGCGAAGCAGGGACTCGAGGGCCACGCCGAGGGTGTCCGCGGCCTTGCGCAGCGCGTCGAACACGCCTTCCGCGGGATCGGACGGCACCGAGGGAACCTTGACGGCATGGACCCGGCGGTCGACGTCGGCGAGCACGAGGTCGGTGAACGTACCGCCGATATCGACGCCGATGCGGTATCTGTCTCGTGGTTCTTCCATACCCGTTCCCGTTCACCCGCCCGCTTCGTCCATGAGAGTCGTCCGCGACGAGAGGGCTTCGCCGGCCCGGGAGCGCGGGGTCGGCCGGTGGCGTCGCGACCTCCCGGCGGAGACCGTCGGGAGAACACGGCTCTACGATAGCGGACTTTCAGGGATGAGCGGATACCCGTTCGTCGATCGCCGGAGGAATCCGTGTCGCCTTTCGGCGCGGACCGGACGCCCCTACCACCTCAGCCGCAGGCCGATCTTGACGCCGTGGTCGGGGTCGGCGGCGCCTTCCTCGCGTTCGACCTCGAGGCCGACGGCGAGGTCCGGCCCCAACTCCAGGCGCGTTCCCAGGCGGTAGCGCCGGTCGCCGCCCTCCTCGTAGCCGAAGCCGCCGTAGGGCGTCGCCACCCCGGCCCCGTCCCAGACCCCGAACCCGTACCCCAACTCCGCCTCCAGGCGCGCCGTGCCGGCATCGCCGCCCTCGTCCAGGGAGGACGCGCGCCCCGCCACGCCTCCGTCCCACAGGCGCCCGAGACCGCTCTCCGAAGCGCCCCAGCCCGGCGCGAGTTCGAGCGACAGGCCCCGACCGCCCGGCCCCGGAGAGAGCCGCGCCGACCCCGACGCCCCCCATTCCTCAACGTCGCCCGCGTGCGCCGCCAGCGTCCGGCCCCGCGCTTCCACCGTCAGGCCCCGCGACGGCAACGCCCATTCGAGGCCGCCGCCCAACTCGACCCCCATGCCCGTCTCCCCGTCGCCGCCGTCCCAGCGACCGCCCACCTCCAGCGACGGCGTCAGCGTCCCGCCGCCCGACAGCGTGTAAACCCGGCTCCCTTCCACCGTCAGGCGCAGGCGCCGCGTGTCCACCGTCACCGCCTCGATCGCATCCCCGTTGTCGTCCACCGAGTACTGCGTCGCCTCTCCCGAAGCCTTCAGCGCCAGCGTCAGGCCGCCCGCCGACAGCACCGGAACCGAGACCCCCACCGCCGCGCCCAGGAACGCGCTGTCGCCCTTCTGGACCCCCTTCTGGACCCCGAAACGCTCCACCACCTCCGCGTCCACGATCTCGATCTCGCCTTGGCCGTAACCCAGCGTCCCCCACAGACGCGAGCCGCCCGGCCCCGACCACCCCACATACGGATGCACCGCCGTCATCCGGCTCTCGTGAACGCCCGCGACCGCCGCCTCCCCGCTCCGGTCCGTGTACTCGATCGAACCCTCGAACCACGTCGCCGCGAGACCGCCCCGAAAGCTCTCCCCCAGAGGCCCGTCGACGCCCACGTGCGCCGAGAACAGGTCGCCCGACCAGTCGAGCTCCTCCTTGTCCAGAGACAACGACCGCCGGCTCCCCCCGCCCCATACGACCGGGCCGCCGGAACCGGAACCGCCGCCCCCGACGCCGCCGCTACCGTCACCGTCACCGTTGCCGCCGCCCGCGCCCAGCGCTACCGCGAACGTCCGGCCCTCCAGCGCCTTGCGCCACGACAGCCCCTCCTCGTCCCGCGTCCGCTCCTGCGCCTTCAGCGCCCCCGCCACCGTGTCCGCCATCCCGCCGCCCGGTCCCGGACCCTCCAGACGGCCCGACACCGCCTCCACGACGCTCCCCCACGTCGCCCGCGACAACTCCGGCAGGATCGACTCGTTGATCCTCTTCAACCGCGCCCGCGCCTCCTCCAGCGCCGGGACCACCTCGATGGTGAACGCCAGCTCGTTCTCGTTCTCGTCCCCGTCGTCGTCGGTCGCCGTCCAGACGTAGCCCCTTTCCGGGAACACCTCCGTCGGCGTCCCGGAAATGGTCTGCTTCTCCGAGTCGAACGTCAGCCCCGGCGGCAGCGACTCCGGCGGCGCCGGCGTGAGCGCGTAGTTTATCGGCGGGTCTCCCGTCCCCTCCTTCGCCGCCGGAAGCGTCACCGGAGGATCGATCGCCTCGTCTACCGTGAACACCATCGCCGTCAGGGTGAAGTCGAACTCCGGCTTCGTGTTCACGTCGTACCCCGCATCGAACGCCGAGGTCGTCGTCACCGTCGCGCACACCCGCGACCGCGACTCGTCCCAGTCGTCCGAATCCAAATCCGTCACCGCCTGCCAGGCCTCGGCGCCCGTGTCGTAGCGCAGCAGCTTCATCCCCCGGCCGGACCGGCGCGCCGCATCCCGCATCCCCGCCGGCGGCTTCAGGCACAGCTCCACGCCCTCATCCGGCATCGGCATCACGTTCACGTCCACCATCGTGTGCGCGCCGTCATGCTCCAGCCGGAACGACCCGCTCTCCCGCGGCACCCCATCCCCGACGGGCTTGAACATCACGGACACCGCCCCGGCCAGGTCCGACGGCAGGTCGATCTCCACGCCCGCCGGAACCCCGAGCGCCACCACCGTGACCCGCTGGCCGTTGACGACATAGATGTTCTCGATCTGCGTCGTCGTCCCCGCCGGCACCGCGATGCGGGTGCCGTCGGCCACCGCAACCGACAGCGCGCCCGTCACCCCGTCGTAGCCGCCGTCCCGGGCACGGTGGCTCAGCGGCGCCACCGGATCGGCCAGACCGTCGCCGGCGGCCGCCGTCACCGTCACCGTCTGGGCCGTGTTCCACGTCGTCGCGTCGAAGGTCAGCGTGTTCTGGTCGCCGTTGGCGTCGCCGTCGGTGTCCACCGTCACGTCGGCGTTGTCGCTCGTGACCGTCACCGTCACCGTGCCCGTCGGCATCGAGGTCAGCTTCGCCGTGTAACGGGTCCCGTCCGGGTTCCCCGCCGTCACGGCCACCGTCTCCGCCGGGTCGAACGCGAACCCCTTCACGTCGTCGTCCCTGATGGTCAGCGTCACGTCCGACGGGTTTGCCACGCCGCTGGCGCCCGAGGCCGTGCCCGAGACCGTCACCGTCTTGTCCGCCGCGGCCACGTCGTTGTCCATCGCCGTGATCTTCACCGTGCCGCTGCTCGCAATATCCCCCGCCGCGATGGTCAGCATCGTCTCCGCGCTCAGCGTGTAATCGCCCACCGCCGCGTTCGTCCCCGGCGCCGCCGACACCGTGATCGTCGTCGCCGCGACCGACGGGTGCGTGAGCGTCGCCGTCACCGTCGCGACGTTGCCCGCCCCGCCCTCGTCGATGGTCGAAGGCGCGAGAACCAGCGTCGCCGTCGGCGCGTCGTCGTTGTCGATGGTGATCACCGACACGTCCACGTTCGCCAGCCCGTTGTAGTTGCCGTCGCCGCTCGACGTGTCCAGCCGCACCGCCCAGGTCACGTCGCCGTCGTCGATGTCGTCGTCCGCGCCGGTCACCGTCACCGTCCGCGCCGTGCTCCAGTCCGTCGCCGTGAAGGTCAGCGACGACGGCGACGCCGCGCCCTCGCTCGTATCCAGACTGGAGACCGTCACCGTCACCGCCGCCGAAGGCTGCGTCCGCAGCGCCACCGTGAACGTCGCCGTCCCGCCATCCTCCGTCGCCTGACCCGTGACTCCGTTCGTCGGGACGAGCGCCAGCCCGTACTCGTTGTCCGCGTTCACCGCATAGACCGTGACGTCGTCGAGGCCGTCGTAGTTGGTGTCCACCGTGCTCGTCGTGTTCACCGCCAGCGTGACGGTGTAGTCCTGGTCGCCGTCGGCGGGATTGGTGGGGGCGTCGTCCACGCCGGTCAGCGTCACCGTCTGCGCCGTGTTCCAGTTCGAGTCCGTGAATGTCAGCGACGACGGCGACACCATCCCTTCCCCCGTGTCCGAACTCGTCACGCCGAGCGCCACGTTCCCCGTCGGCTTGCTCGACAGCGCCACCGTGAACGCCGCCGTCCCGCGATCCTCCGTCGTCCGCAGCCGCGACGTCGCCGACGGCGCCGGCGACACCGCGAACCCCGCCGTGTCGTCATCGGTAATGGTCAGCGACGCCCCGGTGACGGTCATCGTCTCCGAATTGGCGGCGGCCTGGCTGTTCGCGGCCGTGCCCGCCACCGTCACATCGCTGTCGGCGGCGTCCACGTCGTTGTCCACCGCGGTGATCGTCGCCGTGTCCGCGCTCGTCGTCGAACCCGCCGCGATCGCGATCGTCGCCCCCGCCCCCGACGCCACCGAATAGGCGTTCGCCAACGGCGTCACCGTCACCGTCGTCGCCGCGCTCGACGGGTGCGAGAGCGTCGCGCTCACCGTCGTCGATCCGCCCTCCAGGATCGACGACGACGCCACCGACAGCGTCACCCCCGGCGCCGCGTCGTCGTCCGCGATCGTCAGCGTCACGGCGGAGGGGTCCGTGACCCCCTGGGTGTTGGACGCCGAACCCGAGACCGTCACCGACTTGTCCGGCGCATCCGTCGTGTCGTTCACCGCCGTAATCGTCACCGTCCCCGCGCTCGCCGTCGAACCCGCCGCGATCGTCAACGTGTTCGCACTCGACAGCGTGAAGCCGCTCCCCGAAGCCGACACCGTCACCGTCGTCGCCGCGCTCGAGGCCAGGTTCAGACGCGCCGTCACCGTCGATACCCCACCGTTCTCCGAGATCGACGTGGACGACAGGACCAGCGTCGCCAGCGGCGGACCCTCGTCGTCGCGGATCGTCAGCGTCACGGCGGACGGGTTCGCCACGTTGTTGCCGCCCGCCGCCGTCCCCGAGACCGTCACCCGTATGTTCGGCTCGTCGTCGTTGTTGTTCACCGCCGTGATCGTCACCGTCCCCGCGCTCGCCGTCTGCCCGGCCGCGATGGTCAGCGTGTTCGCCGTGCTCAGCGTGAAGTCGGTCCCCGACCCCGGCGATGCCGACACCGTGAGCGTCACCGCCGCGCTCGACGCCCCCGACAGCGTCGCCGTCACCGTCGTCGCGTTGCCCGTCCCGCTCTCGTCGATCGTCGCCGGCGACAGGACCAGCGCCACCGTCGGCAGCGCCTCGTCGTCGGTGATGGTCAGCGTCACGCTCGACGGCGCCGACACCCCGTTACCCCCGGCCGCCGTCGCCGAGACCGTCACCGACTTGTTCGGCGCATCCGTCGTGTTGTTCACCGCCGTAATCGTCACCGTCCCCGCGCTCGCCGTCGAACCCGCCGCGATCGTCAACGTGTTCGCACTCGACAGCGTGAAATCCGTCCCCGACCCCGGCGATGCCGACACCGTGAGCGTCACCGCCGCACTCGACGGGCGGTTCAGCGTCGCCGTCACCGTCGATACGTTCGACGCCCCGCTCTCGTCGATCGACGACGCCGACAACGCCAGCGTCGCCTCCGGCAACGCCTCGTCGTCGGTGATGGTCAGCGTCACGCTCGACGGCGTCGACACCCCGTTACCCCCGGCCGCCGTCGCCGAGACCGTCACCGACTTGTCCGGCGCGTCGGTCGCATTGTCCGTCGCCGTAATCGTCACCGTCCCCGCGCTCGCCGTCGAACCCGCCGCGATCGTCAACGTGTTCGCACTCGACAGCGTGAAATCCGTCCCCGACCCCGGCGATGCCGACACCGTGAGCGTCACCGCTTCGCTCGACGGGCGGTTCAGCGTCGCCGTCACCGTCGATACGTTCGACGCCCCGCTCTCGTCGATCGACGACGCCGACAACGCCAGCGTCGCCTCCGGCAACGCCTCGTCGTCGGTGATGGTCAGCGTCACGTCCGACGGCGCCGCCACCCCGTTACCCCCGGCCGCCGTCGCCGAGACCGTCACCGACTTGTTCGGCGCATCCGTCGTGTTGTCCGTCGCCGTAATCGTCACCGTCCCCGCGCTCGCCGTCGAACCCGCCGCGATGGTCAGCGTGTTCGCCGTGCTCAGCGTGAAGTCGGTCCCCGACCCCGGCGATGCCGACACCGTGAGCGTCACCGCTTCGCTCGACGGGCGGTTCAGCGTCGCCGTCACCGTCGATACGTTCGACGCCCCGCTCTCGTCGATCGACGACGCCGACAACGCCAGCGTCGCCTCCGGCAACGCCTCGTCGTCGGTGATGGTCAGCGTCACGCTCGACGGCGCCGACACCCCGTTACCCCCGGCCGCCGTCGCCGAGACCGTCACCGACTTGTCCGGCGCATCCGTCGTGTCGTTCACCGCCGTAATCGTCACCGTCCCCGCGCTCGCCGTCGAACCCGCCGCGATCGTCAACGTGTTCGCACTCGACAGCGTGAAATCCGTCCCCGACCCCGGCGATGCCGACACCGTGAGCGTCACCGCTTCGCTCGACGGGCGGTTCAGCGTCGCCGTCACCGTCGATACGTTCGACGCCCCGCTCTCGTCGATCGACGACGCCGACAACGCCAGCGTCGCCTCCGGCAACGCCTCGTCGTCGGTGATGGTCAGCGTCACGCTCGACGGCGCCGACACCCCGTTACCCCCGGCCGCCGTCGCCGAGACCGTCACCGACTTGTTCGGCGCATCCGTCGTGTCGTTCACCGCCGTAATCGTCACCGTCCCCGCGCTCGTCGTCGAACCCGCCGCGATCGTCAACGTGTTCGCACTCGACAGCGTGAAATCCGTCCCCGACCCCGGCGATGCCGACACCGTGAGCGTCACCGCCGCGCTCGACACCCCCGACAGCGTCGCCGTCACCGTCGATACGTTCGACGCCCCGCTCTCGTCGATCGACGACGACGACAACGCCAGCGTCACCGTCGGCGTCGCCTCGTCGTCGGTGATGGTCAGCGTCACGCTCGACGGCGCCGCCACCCCGTTACCCCCGGCCGCCGTCGCCGAGACCGTCACCGACTTGTCCGGCGCATCCGTCGTGTCGTTCACCGCCGTAATCGTCACCGTCCCCGCGCTCGTCGTCGAACCCGCCGCGATGGTCAGCGTGTTCGCACTCGACAGCGTGAAGTCGGTCCCCGACCCCGGCGAGGCCGACACCGTGAGCGTCACCGCCTCGCTCGACGCGCGGTCCAGCGTCGCTGTCACCGTGCTCGACCCGGGGTTCGTCCCGTCGTGCTCGTCGATCGTCGCCGGCGACAACGCCAGCGTCACCTCCGGCAGGTCCTCGTCGTCGGTGATGGTCAGCGTCAGGCTCGACGGCGCCGACACCCCGTTACCCCCGGCCGCCGTCGCCGAGACCGTCACCGACTTGTCCGGCGCGTCGGTCGCGTTATCGACCGCCGTCACCGTCACCGTCCCCGCGCTCGTCGTCGAACCCGCCGCGATGGTCAACGTGTTCGCCGTGCTCAGCGTGAAGTCGGTCCCCGACCCCGGCGATGCCGACACCGTCACCGTCACCGCCTCGCTCGACACCCCCGACAGCGTCGCCGTCACCGTCGATACGTTCGACGCCCCGCTCTCGTCGATCGACGACGGCGACAACGCCAGCGTCACCTCCGGCAGGTCCTCGTCGTCGGTGATGGTCAGCGTCACGCTCGACGGCGCCGACACCCCGTTACCCCCGGCCGCCGTCGCCGAGACCGTCACGCTCTTGTTCGGCGCATCCGTCGTGTTGTTCACCGCCGTAATCGTCACCGCGCCCGTGCTCGCCGTCTGCCCGGCCGCGATGGTCAGCGTGTTCGCCGTACTCAGCGTGAAGTCGGTCCCCGACCCCGGCGAGGCCGACACCGTGAGCGTCACCGCCGCGCTCGACGCGCGGTCCAGCGTCGCCGTCACCGTCGATACGTTCGACGCCCCGCTCTCGTCGATCGACGACGCCGACAACGCCAGCGTCACCTCCGGCAGGTCCTCGTCGTCGGTGATGGTCAGCGTCACGCTCGACGGCGCCGCCACCCCGTTGCCCCCGGCCGCCGTCGCCGAGACCGTCACCGACTTGTCCGGCGCATCCGTCGTGTCGTTCACCGCCGTAATCGTCACCGTCCCCGCGCTCGTCGTCGCCCCCGCCGCGATGGTCAGCGTGTTCGCCGTGCTCAGCGTGAAGTCGGTCCCCGACCCCGGCGATGCCGACACCGTGAGCGTCACCGCTTCGCTCGACGCGCGGTTCAGCGTCGCCGTCACCGTGGAGACATTGCCCGCCCCGCTCTCGTCGATGCTCGAAGACGACAACGCCAGCGTCACCTCCGGCAGGTCCTCGTCGTCGGTGATGGTCAGCGTCACGTCCGGCGGCGGCGCCACCCCGTTGCCCCCGGCCGCCGTCGCCGAGACCGTCACCTCCTTGTCCGGCGCATCCGTCGTGTCGTTCACCGCCGTAATCGTCACCGTCCCCGCGCTCGCCGTCTGCCCGGCCGCGATGGTCAGCGTGTTCGCGCTCGACAGCGTGAAGTCGGTCCCCGTGCCCGGCGCCGCGTCCACCGTCACCGTCACCGCCTCGCTCGACGCGCGGTCCAGCGTCGCCGTCACCGTCGTCACCCCGCTACTCTCCGAGATCGACGTGGACGACAGCACCAGCGTCACCTCCGGCAGGTCCTCGTCGTCCGTCAGCGTCAGCGCCCCGCCGCTCACCGCCATGGTCGTCCCGTCGGCCGTCGCCCGGTCGTTCGTTATCGTCGCCGTCACCGTCGTCGAACGACCGGCCGTCCCCTGGTGAACGTCGTCGTTCGCCGCCGTGACCAGCACCGTGTCCGCGGCGTTCGCCGTCTCGCCCGCCGCGATGACGATGGTCGTGTCCGAACCCACCGTGTAGAAGCCCGTCACCGCCGACACCGTCACCGTCGTCGCCGCGCCCGACGGATGCGACAGCGTCGCCGTCACCGTCGATACACCGCCGTTCTCCGAGATCGACGACGGCGACAGCGCCAGCGTCACCCCCGGCGCCCCGTCGTCGTCCGTCGTCGTCACCGACACGTCCACGTTCGCCAGCCTGTTGTAGCCGGCGTCGCCGCTCGACGGATCGAGCCGCACATCCCAGGTCACCGTGCCGTCGTCGATGTCGTCGTCCACCCCGGTCACCGTCACCGTCTGCGTCGTGCTCCAGTCCGTCGCCGTGAAGGTCAGCGACGACGGCGAGACCGTTCCCTCGCCCGTATCCCGGCTCGTCACCGATACCGTCACCGCCTGCGACGGCGACGGCGGCGTCAGCAGCGCCACCGTGAAGGTCGCCGTCCCTCCGCCCTCCGTGACCTGCCCCGTCACCGAACCCACGTCCAGCCCGTATTCGTTGTCCGCGTTCACCGCGTACACCGTGACCGGGGAGCTCGCGAGCGCGTCGTACTTGGCGTCCAACGTGCTCGTCGTGTTCACCGTCAGGGTGACGGTGTAGTCCTTGTCGGTGTCGGCGTCGGCGTCGTCCACGCCGGCCAGCGTCACCGTCTGCGCCGTGTTCCAGGTCGTCGCCGTGAAGGTCAGCGACGACGCGGACACCGCCCCTTCCGTCGTGTCCGAGCTCACCACGCCGAGCACCACGTCTCCCGTCGGCTCGCTCTCCAGCGCCACCGTGAACGTCGCCGTCCCGCCATCCTCCGTCGTCCGCAACCGCGACGATGTCGACGTCGCCGGCGACACCGCGAACCCGGCCGTGTCGTCGTCGGTCACGGTCAGCGTCACGCTCGACGGCGCCGACACCCCGTTGCCGCCCGAGACCGTCGCCGAAACCGTCACCGTCTCGTCCGTCTCGTCCACCGCGTCGCCCACCGCCGACACCGTCACCGTCCCCGCGCTCGTCGTCGAACCCGCCGCGATGGTCAACGTGTTCGCACTCGACAGCGTGAAGTCGCCCGCCGCCGCGGTCACGCCCGTCGCCCCCACCGTCACCGTCACGGCCTCGCTCGACGCCCCCGACAGCGTCGCCGTCACCGTGGATACGCCGCCCGTCTCCGAGATCGACGTCGGCGACAACGCCAGCGCCACCGTCCGCAGGGCCTCGTCGTCCGTGATCGTGATCGTGGCCGAGTTCACCGTCAGGCTGCCCGACGAGCCGCTCACCGTCACCGTCTCGTCGGTCTCGTCCACCGCGTCGTCCGTCGGCGTCAGCGTGAATGTGCCGGTCTTGCTCTGTGCCTCCGCGGCGATCGTAATGTCGAAGTCCGTCACCGCCGCGAAGTCCACCGCCGTCGCCGTCCCGCTCCCCGCCACGCTCACGGTCACCGCCGTCGCCCCGGCGAACCGGATCGTGCCATCCACCGTGGCGGTCACCGTGATCGTGGTCGCCCCGTCGCCCTCGCCCACGCTGTTGTCGTTCACCGTCAGCGTGATCGAGGGCGTCGCGTCGTCGTCCGTCAACGTGATCGTGGCCGAGTTCACCGTCAGGCTGCCCGACGAGCCGCTCACCGTGATCGTCTCGTTCGTCTCATCGAACGCGTCGTTCGTCGGCGTCAGCGTGAATGTGCCGGTCTTGCTCGCCGCCCCCGCGGCGATCACGATGTCGAAGTCCGACACCGCCCCGAAGTCCACCGCCGTCGCCGTGCCGCTACCCCCCACGCTCACGGTCACGGTCGTGGGATCGACGAACCGGCTCGCGCCATCCACCGTGGCGGTCACCGTGATCGTGGTCGCCCCGTCGTCCTCGGCCACGCTGTTGTCGTCCACCGTCAGCGTGATCGCGGTCGGGGCGTCGTCGTCGTCCGTCAACGCGATCGTGGCCGAGCTCACCGTCAGGCTGCCTGACGAGCCGCTCACCGTGATCGTCTCGTTCGTCTCGTCGAACGCGTCGTTCGTCGGCGTCAGCGTGAAGGTGCCGGTAGCGCTCGCGTCGCCCGCTTCGATCTCGATGTCGAAGTCCGACACCGCCGCGAAGTCCACCGCCGACGCCGTGCCGCTCCCCGCCACGCTCACCGTCACCGTCGTGAGCGTGATGAACCGCGTCCCGCCGTCCACCGTGGCGGTCACCGTGATGGTGGTCGCCCCGTCGTCCTCGGCCACGCTGTTGTCGTCCACCGTCAAGGTGATCGCGGTCGGCGTCGCGTCGTCGTCCGTCAACGCGATCGTGGCCGAGCTCACCGTCAGGCCGGGCGAGGCGCCGTACACCGTCACCGTCTCGTCGGTCTCGTCCAGTACGTCGTTCGTCGGCGTCAGCGTGAAGTCGCTGGCGCCGCTCGCCGCCCCCGCGGCGATCACGATCTCGAAGACCGACACCGCCGCGAAGTCCACCGCCGTCGCCGTGCCGCTGGTCTCCCTCACGAGCACCTCCACCGTCGTGGCCGCGGCGAACCGGGTGGTCCCGTCCACCGTCGCGGTCACCGTGATGGTGGTGGCCCCGTCGCCCTCGCTCACGCTGTTGTCACTCACCGTCAAGGTGATCGAGGTCGGCGCCGCGTCGTTGTCCGTCAACGTGATCGTGGCCGAGTTCACCGTCAGGCTGCCCGACGAGCCGCTCACCGTCACCGTCTCGTCGGTCTCGTCCACCGCGTCGTTGGCCGGCGTCAGCGTGAAGCTCCCGGTCTTGCTCGCCGCCCCGGCGGGGATCGTAATGTCGAACGACGACACCGCCGCGAAGTCCACCGCCGTCGCCGTGCCGCTACCCCCCACGCTCACCGTCACCGTCGTGTCCTCGGCGAACCGGGTGGTCCCGTCCACCGTGGCGGTCACCGTGATCGCGGCCGCCCCGTCGCCCTCGCCCACGCTGTTGTCGTCCACCGTCAGCGTGATCGAGGTCGGCGCCGCGTCGTCGTCCGTCAGGCCGATCGTGGCCGCGGTCACCGTCAGACTGCCTGACGCGCCGCTGACCGTGATCGTCTCGTCGGTCTCGTCCACCGCGTCGTCCGTCGGCGTCAGCGTGAAGCCCGCGGTGTCGCTCGCCGCCCCCGCCGCGATCTCGATGTCGAACGCCTCCACCGCGGCGAAGTCCACCGCCCCCGCCGTGCCGCTGCCCGCCACGCTCACCCGCACCGTCTTCGCCTCGGCGAACCGGGTCGTTCCGTCCACCGTGGCGGTCACCGTGATCGAGGTCGCCCCGTCGCCCTCGCCCACGCTGCTGTCACTCACCGTCAGCGTGATCGCGGTCGGGGCCGCGTCGTCGTCCGTCAGGCTGATCCTGGCCGAGTTCACCGTCAGGCCGGTCGACGTGCCGCGCACCGTGATCGTCTCGTCGGTCTCGTCCACTACGTCGTTCGTCGGCGTCAGCGTGAAGTTCGCGGTACCGCTCGCGTCGCCCGCGGCGATCATGATGTCGAACGCCGACACCGTGGCGAAATCCACCGCTGTCGCGGCGCCGCTGCCCGCCACGCTCACCGTCACCGTCGTGGCCGAGCCGAGCGTCGTCGAGCCGTCCAACGTGGCGGTCACCGTGATCGTGGTGGCCCCGTCGACCTCGCCGACGCTGTTGTCGTTCACCGTCAGCGTGATCGAGGTCGGCGTGCCGTCGTCGTCCGTGAGGCTGATCGTGGCCGCGTTCACCGTCAGGCCGGTCGAAGTACCGCTGACCGTGATGGTCTCGTCGGTCTCGTCGTCCGAGTCGTCCGTCGGCGTCAGCGTGAAGGTTCCGGTACCGCTCGCCGCCCCGGCGGGGATCGTAATGTCGAACGACGACACCGCGGCGAAGTCCACCGCCCCCGCCGTGCCGCTCCCCGCCACGCTCACGCTCACCGTCTTGGCCTCGGCGAACCGGGTCGTGCCGTCCACCGTGGCGGTCACCGTGATCGTCGTCGCCCCGTCGCCCTCGCCCACGTCGCCGTCGTCCACCGTCAGCGTGATCGTGCCCGGCGCGTCGTCGTCGTCCGTGATCGTCCCATCGACCCTTAGCTCATTGGTGACGACCCCGCTGGGCGACGAGATCGTCGCGTTCGCCGCGTTGCTCCACGTCACCACCACCGTCTCGTTCGACTCGTCCACCGTGTCGCCCGTCACCAACACGCTAAAGGTCCGGCTGGTCGTCCCCGCCGCGAAGGTCAGCGTGCCGGCGGTGATGGCCGTGTAGTCCGTCCCCGAAGTGGCCGTCCCCAGGCCCGCGTCCGCATACTGCACCGTCACCTCGCGTCCGGAGGCGGCGCTCAGGGTCACCGTATACGTCAGCGCCGCGGAGCCACTGTCGCCCTCCGTCACGCTCGGCGAGCTGATCGACAGCGTCGGCGTCGCGTCGTTGTCCGTGATCGTCCCGGTCCCGGTGCCCGCCGTGGTCGAGACCGCCGCGTTCACCGGATCCTTCAGCCGCACTTTCACCGTCTCGTCCGCCTCGTCCAGAACGTCGCCCGTCACCGCCACGTCGAAGGTCCGGCTGGTCGTCCCCGCCGCGAAGGTCAGCGTGCCGACGGTGAGCGCCGTGTAGTCCGTCCCGGAAGTCGCGGTGCCGGTCCCGGTGTCGGCGTAGTCCACCGTCACCTCGCGTTCGGAGGCGGCGCTCAGGGTCGCCGTGAAGGTCAGGTCCGTCGAGCCGCTGTTGCCCTCGGTCACGCTCGGCGAGTCGATGGAGAGCATCGGCGCGGGATCGTCGTCGGTGATCGTCAGCGTCGCGTCGGACGGATTCGCCGCCCCGTCGCCGCCCGCGACCGTCGCCGAGACCGTCACCGACTTGTCCGGCGCGTCGGTCGCGTCATCGACCGCCGCGACCGTCACGGTTCCGGTGCTCGCCGTATCCCCCATCGCGATGGTGAGCGTATTCGCGCTCGACAGGCCGAAGTCGCCCGACACCGCCGGGGACACCGCCGCCGCCGACACCGTGACCGTCGTCGCCTCGGTCGCCGCCTTGTCCAGCGTCGCCGTCACCGTGGCCACCCCGCCGTTCTCCGAGATCGACGCTGGCGACAGCGCCAGCGACACGACCGGCTTGTCGTCGTCGATGACCGTGACCGTCACCGCGAGCAGGCGCGTCGCCGGCGTGTCCGCCACGTCCCCGACCCCATAGTTGGCCACCGCGTATCTGATCTGCTTGGTCTCGTCCTGGAGGTCGCTGTCCCCGAGGGCCTTGACGGTCACCGTCTGCGGCGTGCTCCAGTCCGACGGCGTGAACGAGAGGTTGTACGGGTACGTGTGGGCGGAGTTCAGATCGAGCTCGGAATCGGAGCGATTGAGACCGACCCATGTCGTCGTCGTCATCCCCCCGGGAGGGGGCTCGGAGTCCAGAACCACGGTGAACGTCGCGCCGGTGGTGTCCTGCTCGGTCACCGTGATGGAGGTGGGGTTGAAGGTCACGCCTGCCGTGTCGTCGTCGGTCAGCGTCAGCGTCACGTTCGACGGGTCCGCGACACTGTTGCCGCCCGCCGCCGTGCCCGACACCGTCACCGACTTGTCGGCCACGTCCACGTCGTTGTCGCTCGCCGTCACCGTCACCGCGCCGGCGCTGGTCGTCGAACCCGACGCGATGGTGAGCGTCTTCGCCGTGCTCAGATCGAAGTCCGCGGCGACCGCCCCCGTTCCCGCCGCCGCGCCTACCGTCACCGTCACCGCCTCGCTCGACTTGCCGTTCAGCGTCGCCGTCACCGTCGAGACCCCGCCGTCCTCCGAAATCGATGTCGGCGACAGGACCAGCGTCACGGTGGGCGTAGCTTCGTCGTCCGTGATCGTCAGCGTCGCGTCCGACGGCGCCGCCACCCCGTTACCCCCGGCCGCCGTCGCCGAGACCGTCACGCTCTTGTCCGGCGCATCCACATCGTTGTCGTTCGCCGTCACCGTCACCGTCCCCGCGCTCGTCGTCGAACCCGCCGCGATGGTCAGCGTCGTCGCCGTGCTCAGCGTGAAGTCGGTCCCCGACCCCGGCGATGCCGACACCGTGAGCGTCACCGCCGCGCTCGACACATCCGACAGCGTCGCCGTCACCGTGCTCGACCCGGGGTTCGTCCCGTCGTGCTCGTCGATCGACGCCGGCGACAGAACCAGCGCCACCGTCGGCAACGCCTCGTCGTCGGTGATGGTCAGCGTCACGTCCGACGGCGCCGACACCCCGTTACCCCCGGCCGCCGTCGCCGAGACCGTCACCGACTTGTCCGGCGCATCCGTCGTGTCGTTCACCGCCGTAATCGTCACCGTCCCCGCGCTCGTCGTCGAACCCGCCGCGATGGTCAACGTGTTCGCGCTCGACAGCGTGAAGTCGGTCCCCGACCCCGGCGATGCCGACACCGTGAGCGTCACCGCCGCGCTCGACGCGCGGTCCAGCGTCGCCGTCACCGTGCTCGACCCGGGGTTCGTCCCGTCGTGCTCGTCGATCGTCGCCGGCGACAGAACCAGCGTCACCTCCGGCAGGTCCTCGTCGTCGGTGATGGTCAGCGTCACGTCCGACGGCGCCGACACCCCGTTACCCCCGGCCGCCGTCGCCGAGACCGTCACCGACTTGTCCGGCGCGTCGGTCGCATTGTCCGTCGCCGTCACCGTCACCGTCCCCGCGCTCGTCGTCGAACCCGCCGCGATCGTCAACGTGTTCGCACTCGACAGCGTGAAATCCGTCCCCGACCCCGGCGATGCCGACACCGTGAGCGTCACCGCCGCGCTCGACGCACCCGACAGCGTCGCCGTCACCGTCGAGACGTTCGACGCCCCGCTCTCGTCGATCGACGACGGCGACAACGCCAGCGTCACCTCCGGCAACGCCTCGTCGTCGGTGATGGTCAGCGTCACGTCCGACGGCGCCGCCACCCCGTTACCCCCGGCCGCCGTCGCCGAGACCGTCACCGACTTGTCCGGCGCATCCACATCGTTGTCGTTCGCCGTCACCGTCACCGTCCCCGAACTCGTCGTATCCCCCGCCGCGATGGTCAACGTGTTCGCACTCGACAGCGTGAAATCCGTCCCCGACCCCGGCGATGCCGACACCGTGAGCGTCACCGCCTCGCTCGACGCGCGGTCCAGCGTCGCCGTCACCGTGCTCGACCCGGGGTTCGTCCCGTCGTGCTCGTCGATCGTCGCCGGCGACAACGCCAGCGTCGCCTCCGGCAGGTCCTCGTCGTCGGTGATGGTCAGCGTCACGCTCGACGGCGCCGTCGCCCCGTTACCCCCGGCCGCCGTCGCCGAGACCGTCACCGACTTGTCCGGCGAATCCACATCGTTGTCGTTCGCCGTTACCGTCACCGTCCCCGCGCTCGTCGTCGAACCCGCCGCGATGGTCAACGTGTTCGCACTCGACAGCGTGAAATCCGTCCCCGACCCCGGCGATGCCGACACCGTGAGCGTCACCACCGCGCTCGACACCCCCGACAGCGTCGCCGTCACCGTCGATACGTTCGACGCCCCGCTCTCGTCGATCGTCGCCGGCGACAACGCCAGCGTCACCTCCGGCGTCGCCTCGTCGTCGGTGATGGTCAGCGTCACGTCCGACGGCGCCGCCACCCCGTTACCCCCGTCCGCCGTCGCCGAGACCGTCACGCTCTTGTTCGGCGCATCCGTCGTGTCGTTCACCGCCGTAATCGTCACCGTCCCCGCGCTCGTCGTCGAACCCGCCGCGATGGTCAACGTGTTCGCGCTCGACAGCGTGAAGTCCGTCCCCGACCCCGGCGATGCCGACACCGTGAGCGTCACCGCCTCGCTCGACGCGCGGTCCAGCGTCGCCGTCACCGTGCTCGACCCGGGGTTCGTCCCGTCGTGCTCGTCGATCGTCGCCGGCGACAACGCCAGCGTCACCTCCGGCAACGCCTCGTCGTCGGTCAGCGTCAGCGCCGCCCCGGTCACCGTCACGGTCTCCGAATTGGCGGCGGCCTGGGCGTTGGCCGCCGTGCCCGTCACCGTCGTCGAACGCCCGCCGCTGCCCTGGTGCACGTCGTCGTTCATCGCCGTGACCAGCACCGTGTCCGCGGCGTTCGCCGTCTCGCCCGCCGCGATCTCGATGGTCGTGTCCGAACCCACCGTGTAGAAGCCCGTCACCGCCGACACCGTCACCGTCGTCGCCGCGCTCGACGGATGCGACAGCGTCGCCGTCACCGTCGAGACGTTGCCCGCCCCGCTCTCGGCGATCGACGACGGCGACAGCGCCAGCGTCACCCCCGGCGCATCCTCGTCGTCGGTAATCGTCAGCGTCGCGTCGGACGGAGCCGCCGCCCCGTTGCCGCCCGCGGACGTGGCCGAGACCGTCACCGACTTGTCCGGCGCGTCGGCCGCGTTATCGACCGCCGTCACCGTCACCGCGCCCGAACTCGTCGTATCCCCCGCCGCGATGGTGAGCGTATTCGCGCTCGACAGGCTGAAGTCGGCCGCCGCCGCCGGGGCCACCGCCGCCGCCGACACCGTGACCGTCGTCGCCTCGGTGGCCGTCCGGTCCAGCGTCGCCGTCACCGTGGCCACCCCGCCGTTCTCCGAGATCGACGACTCCGACAGCGCCAGCGACACGATCGGCTTGTCGTCGTCGATGACCGTGACCGTCACCGCGACCTCGTTCGTCACCCCGCCCGCATAGCCGGCCACCGTGTACCTGATCTCCTTGGTGTCGTTCCGGATGTCGCTGTCCGCGGAGGCCGTGACGGTCACCGTCTGCGCCGTGCTCCAGTTCGTCGGGTCGAACGAGAGGTTGTACGGGTACGTGCGGACGCCGTTCAGATCGATCTCGGCGTCGGAGCGACCGAGGCCGACCGTCGTCGTCCCGGAGGGGGGCTCGGAGTCCAGGACCACGGTGAACGTCGCGCCGGCGGCGTCTTGCTCGGTCACGGTCAGGGCGGTGGGGTCGAAGGTCACGCCCGCGGTGTCGTCGTCCGTGGTGCTCACCCCGACGTTGGCGTTGGGGACGGTGACGTCGCTGCGGTAGTGGGCGTCTCCCGCCGGCCCGCTGTCGGGATTCAAGACGACGTTCCAGGTCACGTCGCCGTCGTCGACGTCGTCGTCGACACCGGTCACCGTCACCGTCTGCGCCGTGTTCCAGACGCCCGGCGCGAAGGTCAGCGACGACGGCGACACCGTGCCCTCGCTCGCGTCCCCGCCCGTCACCGTCACCGTCACCGCCGCCGTCGGCCGCGTCGCCAGCTTCGCCGTGAAGGTCGCCGTCCCGCCCGCCTCCGTCGCCTGCCCCGTCACCGCGCTCACCGTCAGCCCGGCGACGTCGTCGTCCTCGTTGGACACCGACACGGTCTGGGTAACCACACGGTTATACGGCAGGTTACCGGCGCCGGTCTCGCCCGGGTCCACCGTCACCCGGCAAATCTGGTCGTGGTCGACGACATCGTCGTCCTTGCCCCGCACCGTCACCGTATGCGGCGAATTCCACAGGCTCGCCGCGGCCGCCGAGGCGTCGCCGCCGGTGGGCGCCATGGCGACGGTCCCGGAGACGCCATACGTCGCGCCGCCGTCCGCCGACACCTCGCATTCGGAGGTGTCCTGGCTGGTAACCAGTACATTCACGGTCTGGCTCGGGTTGGACGTCAGGCGCACCGTGAAGCTATCCGTGCCGCCCGCCTCCGTGGTCGCGGTCGAACCGCCGCTCTCGACCACGGTCAGCCCACCTTCGTCGTCCGTGACGGTCAGCGTCGCGTCGGGCGGCGCCTTCACGTCGCCGCTCGCCGTTGCCGAGACCGTTACGGTCTTGTCCGGCGCGTCGGCCGCGTTATCGACCGCCGTCACCGTCACCGTCCCGGTGCTCGCCGTCTCCCCCGTCGCGAAGGTCAGCGTGTTCGCCGTGCTCAGCGTGAAGTCGCCCGCCGCCGCCGGGGCCACCGCCGCCGCCGACACCGTGAGGGTCGCCGCCGCGCTCGCCGCCTTGTCCAGCATCGCCGTCACCGTGGCCACCCCGCCGTCCTCCGAGATCGACGACGGAGACAGCGAGAGCGTCGCCTTGGGCGGCGCGACGATGGGCACCCACTCCGTGTTGTAGTAGATCACGTTGCTACCGCCCCCCCACTCTCTCGTGAAGAGGATGACGATGCCGTCGTTGTCGATCATCGCCTGCGTGAGCGTGATCGTCACGGACCTCGCGCCCCCGATGTTGTTGACGAGATTCATGCACTCGGTGCGGCTCGGCCCGGGGATGCCGGTATGCGCCCGCTGGGAGACCTGCTTGTTGGCGCACGCCCAGACGTCGGTAGTCGATTGCTGGTAGTTTCCCGTGAACGAGATCGTCTGCGAAGTCGTCTCGGCGACCAGCGACGCCGTGGTGACGTCCCAATTGGTCTGTGGCTGGCCGACGTTGCGCCACGTCGTCGCGCTGCCGGTCGGCACGGAGTCGTCGTTGTCGGTGATCGTCAACGTCAGGCCCGCCGGGGCCGACACGCCGTTGCCCCCCGATACCGCGCCCGAGACCGTCACCGTCTTGTCCGACGCCTGGACGTTGTTGTTCACCGCCGTGAGCGTCACCGCCCCCGTGCTCGCGGTCGAGCCCGCGGCGATGACCAGCGCCCTGTTCGTGCTCAGCGCGTAGTCGGCCGCCGTCGCGCCCGACAACGGCGCCGCCGACACCGTGACCGTCACCGCCTCGCTGGATGCGCCCGACAGCGCCGCCGTCACCGTGGTCACGCCGCTGCCCTCGGAAATCGACGACGAAGACAGCGCCAGCGTCACCGTCGGCAGCGTCTCGTCGTCGGTCAGCGTCAGCGTCACGCTCGACGGCGCCGCGACATTGTTGCCGCCCGATACCGTCGCCGAGACCGTCACCGTCTCGTCCGGCTCGTCCGTCGTGTCGTGCTCCGCCGTCACCGTCACCGCGCCCGTGCTCGTCGTCTGCCCCGACGCGATGGTCAGCGTCCTCGCCGTGCTCAGCGTGAAGTCGGACCCCGAGATCGGCGTCGTCGACACCGTCACCGTCACCGCCTCGCTCGACGCCACCGACAGCGTCGCCGTCACCGTCGCCACGCCGCCCGTCTCCGAGATCGACGCGGACGACAGGACCAGCGCCACCATCGGGAATGCCTCGTCGTCGGTCAGCGTCAGCGTCACGTCCGGCGGCGCCGCGACGCCGTTGCCGCCCGAAGCCGTCCCCGAAACCGTCACCTGCTTGTCCGGCGCATCCACCGCGTTCCCTCTCGCCGTCACCGTCACCGCGCCCGTGCTCGCCGTCTGCCCCGCCGCGATCGTCAACGTCGTCGCCGTGCTCAGATCGAAGTCCGCGGCCACTGCCCCCGTGCCCGGCGCCGCCGACACCGTGACCGTCACAGCCTCGCTCGACCTGACCGACAGCGTCGCCGTCACCGTCGCCACGCCGCCCGTCTCCAAGATCGACGCGGACGACAGGACCAGCGCCACCGTCGGCAGCGTCTCGTCGTCCGTCAGCGTCAGCGCCGCCCCGGTCACGCTCCCCACCCCCTGGTCGTTGGCCGCCGTCGCCGTCACCGTCGTCGAACGCCCGCCGCTGTGCGCGGCGTCGTCCCCCGCCGTGACCAGCGCCGTGTCCGCGGCGTTCGCCGTCTCGCCCGCCGCGATCACGATGCTCGCGTCCGACCCCACCGTGTAGAAGCCCAACGCCGCCATCACCGTCACCGTCGTCGCCGCGCTCGACGGATGCGTGAGCGTCGCCGACACCGTCGCCACCCCGCCGTTCTCCGAAATCGACGCCGGCGATACCGCCAGCGTCACCCCCGGCGCCGCGTCGTCGTCCGCTATGGTGAGCGTCAGGCCCGACGGTGCCGCCACCCCGTTGCCGCCCGAAGCCGTCGCCGAAACCGTCACCGACTTGTTCGGCGAATCCGTCGTATCGTTCATCGCCGTGATCGTCACCGCGCCCGCGCTCGTCGTCGAGTCCGCCGCGATGGTGAGCGTCGTTCCCGTCAGCGTGAAATCCGTCCCCGCCCCCGGCGAGGCCGAAACCGTGATCGTCACCGCCTCGCCCGACGGGTGCGAGAGCGCCGCCGTCACCGTCGCCACGTTGCCCGAACCGCTCTCGTCGATGGTCGAGGCCGACAGCGACAGCGACAGCGTCGGCAGCGCGTCGTCGTCCGTGATCGTCAGCGTCAGGCCCGACGGCGCCGCCACCAGACCGTACCCGCCGGCCACCGTCCCGCCCACCGTCGCGGTCTCGTCCGCCTCGTCCGTCGCGTCGTCCACCGCCGTCACCGTCACCGTGCCGGCGCTCGTCGTCGAACCCGCCGCGATCGTCAGCGTATTGTCGCTCGACAGGCTGAAGTCGCCCGCCGCCGCGGTCGCGCCCGTCGCCGTCACCGTCACCGTCACCGCCTCGCCCGAAATCCCGCCGCTCAGGCTCGCCGTCACCGTCGTCACGTTGCCCGCGCCGCTCTCGGCGATGGTCGAGGCCGACAGCGCCAGCGCCAGCGTCGGCGTCGGGTCGTCGTCGGTCAGCGTCAGCGTCTGGCTCGACGGCGCCACGACACCGTTGCCGCCCGCCGCCGTCCCCGAAACCGTCACCGTCTCGTCCGCCTCGTCCGTCGTGTCGCCCACCGCCGTCACCGTCACCGTGCCGGTGCTGCTCGTCGCCCCGGCCGCGATGGTCAGCGTCCTGTCGCTCGACAGCGTGAAGTCGCCGGCCGCCGCGGTCGCGCCCGTCGCCGACACCGTCACCGTCACCGCCGCGCTCGACACCGCCGACAGCGTCGCCTGCACCGTCGATACCCCGCCATTCTCCGAGATCGACGTCGGCGACAACGCCAGCGCCACCTCCGGCAGATCCTCGTCGTCCGTCAGCGTCAGCGTCGCCCCGGTCACCGTCACGGTCTCCGAATTGGCGGCGGCCTGGGCGTTCGCCGCCGTGCCCGTCACCGTCGTCGAACGACCGGCCGTCCCCTGGTGCACGACATCGTTCACCGCCGCCACCGTCGCCGTGTCCGCGGCGTTCGCCGTCTCGCCCGCCGCGATCACGATCGTCGCGTCCGAACCCACCGTGTAGAAGCCCGTGACCGCCGCCGCCGTCACCGTCACCGTCGTCGCCGCGCTCGACGGGTGCGAGAGTTTCGCCGTCACCGTCGATTCGCCGCCGTTCTCGGAGATCGACGACGGCGACAACGACAGCGTCACCCCCGGCGCCGCGTCGTCGTCCCGGATCGTCAGCGTCACGCTCGACGGCGCCGCGACACCGTTGCCGCCCGAGACCGTCGCCGAGACCGTCACCGTCTCGTCCGGCTCGTCCGTCGTATCGTCCACCGGCGCCACCGTCACCGTGCCGGTGCTCGCCGTCGCCCCGGCCGCGATGGTCAGCGTCGTCGCGCTCGACAGCGTGAAGTCGCCGGCCGCCGCGGTCACGCCCGTCGCCGCCACCGTCACCGTCACCGCCGCGCTCGACGCGCCCGACAGCGTCGCCGTCACCGTGCTCGCGCCCGGCGAGCTCTCGAAGATGGTCTCCGGATTCGTCGGGTCCGGATCCGACAGCGCCAGCGCCAACGTCGGCAACGTCTCGTCGTCCTCCAGCGTCAGCGGCGTCGCCCCGAGCAGGGTCACTTCCCCCACCCCCTGGCTGTTCACGGCCGTGCCCGTCACCGTCGTCGAACGCCCGCCGCTGCCCTGGTGCACGTCGTCGTTCACCGCGGCGATCGTCGCCGTGTCCGTGGCGTTCGCCGTCTCGCCCGCCGGGATCACGATCGTCGCGTCCGAACCCACCGTGTAGAAGCCCGTCACCGCCGTCACCGTCACCGTCGTCGCCGCGCTCGACGGACGCGAGAGCGTCGCCGACACCATCGATTCGCCGCCGTCCTCCGCGATCGACGACGAAGACAACGCAAGCAACACCCTCGGCGCCGCGTCGTCGTCCGTGATCGTCAGCGTCGCGGCGGGCGGCGCCCGCACGTCGCCGCTCGCCGCCGCCGATACGCTCACCCGCTTGTCCGGCGCGTCGGTCGTATCGCTCACCGCCGTGACCGTCACCGTCCCGGTGCTCGCCGTCGCCCCCGTCGCGAAGGTCAGCGTCGCCGCCGCGGACAGCGTGAGGTCGCCCGCCGGCGCCGACACCGTGAGCGTCGCCGCCGAGAGCGCCGCCTTGTCCAGCGTCGCCGTCACCGTCGAGACCCCGCCGTTCTCCGCGATCGACGACGGAGACAACGAGAGCGTCGCCTTGGGAAGCGCCACGATGGGCACCCACTCGGCGTTGAGGTACTGCACGTTACCGCCGCCGTACTCTATCAAGAAGACGATGACGACGCCGTCGTTGTCGATCATCGCCTGCGTGAGCGCGATCGTCGTGGGCCGGCTGTTGTCGGTGAGTTCCGTGCACTCGGTGCTGCTCGGCCCGGCGACGTTGGCCCCCCCCGTCTGGGTGACCGTCTTGTTGGCGCACGCCCAGACGTCGGTAACGCCTGTGCCGTAGGTTCCCGTCATCGCGATCGGTTGCGAAGCCGTCTTGCCGAGCAGCGACGCCGTGGTGACGTCCCAATCGGCGGTCGGCAGGCTGGGGTTGCGCCAGCTCGTCCCGCCGCTCGGCAGGGAGCCGTCGTTGTCGGTAATGGTCAACGGCAGGCCCGCCGGGGCCGCCACCCCGTTGCCCCCCGACGCCGCGCCCGAGACCGTCACCGTCTTGTCCGACGCCTGGACATCGTTGTTCACCGCCGTGAGCGTCACCGCCCCCGTGCTCGCCGTCGAACCCGCCGCGATGGTCAACGTGTTCGCCGTGCTCAGCGTGAAGTCGGTCCCCGACCCCGGCGAGGCCGACACCGTGAGCGTCACCGCCGCGCTCGACACCCCCGACAGCGTCGCTGTCACCGTGGTCACGCCGCTGCCCTCGGAAATCGACGACGAAGACAGCGCCAGCGTCACCGTCGGCAGCGTCTCGTCGTCGGTGATCGTCAGCGTCACGCCCGAAGGCGCCGTCACCCCGTTGCCGCCCGTGGCCGTCCCCGACACCGTCACCGTCTCGTTCGGCTCGTCCGTCGTGTCGCCCTCCGCCGTCACCGTCACCGCGCCCGAACTCGTCGTCGAACCCGACGCGATCGTCAGCGTATCCGCGCTCGACAGACTGAAATCGCCCGCCGCCGCGGTCACGCCCGTCGCCGACACCGTCACCGTCACCGCCTCGCTCGACGCGCGGTCCAGCGTCGCCGTCACCGTCGATACGCCGCCCGTCTCCGTGATCGACGCCGGCGACAGGACCAGCGTCACCTCCGGCAGGTCCTCGTCGTCCGTCAGCGTCAGCGTCACGTCCGACGGCGCCGCCACCCCGTTGCCGCCCGTCGCCGTGCCCGAGACCGTCACCGACTTGTCCGGCGAATCCACCGTGTTCCCGTTCGCCGTCACCGTCACCCACGGCACCGCGATCCCGCTCGTCGTATTCCCCGCCGTGATCGTCAGCGTCCTCGCCGCGCTCAGATCGAAGTCCGCCGTGGTCGCCCCCGTTCCCGGCGCCGCCGACACCGTCACCGTCACCGCTTCGGTCGACACCCCCGACAGCGTCGCCTGCACCGTCGATACCCCGCTACTCTCCGAGATCGACGTCGGTGACAGGACCAGCGTCACCTCCGGCAACGCCTCGTCGTCCGTCAGCGTCAGCGTCGCCCCGGTCACCGTCACGGTCTCCGAATTGGCCGCGGCCTGGGCGTTCGCCGCCGTGCCCGTCACCGTCGTCGAACGACCGGCCGTCCCCTGGTGCACGTCGTCGTTCACCGCCGCCACCGTCGCCGTGTCCGCGGCGTTCGCCGTCTCGCCCGCCGCGATGACGATGGTCGCGTCCGAACCCACCGTGTAGAGGCCCGTGACCGCCGCCGCCGTCACCGTCACCGTCGTCGCCGCGCTCGACGGGTTCGTCAGCGTCGCCGTCACCGTGGAGACCCCGCCGTTCTCCGAGACCGACGCCGGCGACAGCGCCAGCGCCACCCCCGGCGCGTCGTCGTCGTCCGCGATGGTCAAGGTCAGGCCCGCCGGGTCCGCCACCAGACCGTGCCCACCGGCCACCGTCCCGCCCACCGTCGCGGTCTCGTCCGGCTCGTCCGTCGCGTCGTGCACCGCCGTCACCGTCACCGCGCCCGAACTCGTCGTCGCCCCGGCCGCGATGGTCAGCGTATTGTCGCTCGACAGGCTGAAGTCGCCCGCCGTCGCGGTCGCGCCCGTCGCCGTCACCGTCACCGTGATCGCCTCGCCCGAAATCCCGCCGCTCAGGCTCGCCGTCACCGTCGTCGCGTTGCCCGCGCCGCTCTCGTCGATGGTCGAGGCCGACAGCGCCAGCGCCAGCGCCGGCGTCGGGTCGTCGTCGGTGATCGTCCCCACCCCGGTCGACGCGCTCCCCAGCACCGCCCCGGAGGGGTTGCTCAGCGCCACACGCACCGTCTCGTCCGGCTCGTCCAGCGCGTCCCCCTTCACCCCCACCTCGAAGGTCCGGCTCGTCTCCGCCGCGGCGAAGGTCAGCGTCCCGCCCGTGATGGTCGCGTAGTCGGCGTCCGCCTCCGCCGTGCCCGGGTCCGCGGCGGCGGCGTAGTCCACCGTCACCTGCCGCCCCGGCGCCCGGTTCAGGGTCACGCCGTATTTCAGGGTCGCCGTCCCGTCCGCCGCGCCTTCCGTCGCGCTCGGCGAGGAGATCGACACCGCGATCTCCTCGATCTCGATGGAGAACCGCAGCGTCGCCCTGTCGCCGTCGCCGTCCGTCGCCGCCAGCGTGTAGTTCGTCGCCCCCTGCGCCGCCGTCGGCGTCCCGGAAATCGTCCGCGTCGCCGCGGCGAAGCTCAGACCGGCCGGCAGGCTCCCCTCGATGGCGTAGGTCACGCCGCCGTCGCCGTCCGTCGCCGCCGGCACCGCCGGCAGCGCCTGCGACACCGCGTTGCCCCTCACCCAGCTATAGGAGGGGGTCGCCGTCGAGCCGAAGCTCGGCACGGTCTGCTGCCCGCGCACCTTGTGGTTCGCGTCGTCCAGCGTCGGCCCGAAGTTCCGGTTCACCCGGTTGTCAGTGCCGCTGCCGACTCCGACGCGGCGGAAACGCAGGCCGCCGGTCTTGCCGGCGCCCATCGGGTTCGTCGGGAAGGAGATGCCGTCGCGGTCCCAGTCGCTCGCCTGCACCGCGTAGCTGAAATCGAGCTTGTCCCAGCGGCTGGAGTCCGAGGTGGAATAGGAGGGGTTGCACGCTTGGCGGGTGTTGCTCCCGATCCGGATGTTCAGGCACACGCTCGACTGGACAAGCGTGAGCCGGTGCGTGAGGTCCACCCTCACGGTGATGGTGTCGTTCGTCCCGAACGGCGCGACCTTGCCGTAGGTCTTGTCCGCGCCGGGGTTCGACGTGATCGAGATCGACTCGATCCCCGCGTCGGCGCTCACCTCCAGGGTGAAGACCAGGTCGGCCGTGCGGTTGAACCCGTCCGTCGCCCGCAGCGTGTAGTTGTTCCGCGCCAACGCGGAGGCATACGACCCCGTGATCGTCGCCGTGGACGCGTTCAGCGTATAGCCCGTCGGCAGCGGCCGCGCCGACGTCACCGAATAGCTGACGTTATGCGCCGCGGCCGCGTTCGCCACCCGCGGCAGCCGGTAGTTCACCGACCCGCCCGCGTAGAAGAGAACGGCCGGACCCGTCACCCCGCTCCAGGACGGCGCCGGCGTGTCCACCTTGTGGTCGGCCTGGGCGCGCATCTGGCTGTGGTTCTTGCTGATGTTCGGGTTCCAGGTCCCGCCGCCGAACGAGGTGCCGCCGACGTTGGCGCCGATGTTGCCGCCGCTCAGCGCGTTCGCCGCCACGCTCACCCCGTCGGTGTCGCGGTCCCCCTTCTGCACCGTGTAGCGGAACTCCAGCACGTTGCTTTCCCGCGAGCGGGTCACGGTCTCCCGGAGGTCGGTGTCGTAATAGGTGTAGGAAAACCGCCGGACCTGGAGGGTCCCGCTCAACGACTCGTCGCTGCTGCCGACGCGGAGCACCAGCGTGGGGCTGTCCGCGCTGGTGATGCTGACCCACGGCGAGCTCCGGGGCCGCACCTGCACCACGATGGTCTCGCCCGGAAGGTAGGTGCTCCCCGACGCCGGGGTGGAGGTGACGACCGGCCGCTCCAGATTCTGCGCCGCGGCCGGCGCCGCGGCGAAGGCCGCCAGGAGGGCGAGGCCCAGGAAGGCCGCGGCGCGGAGGCCTCCGCCCGGCGCGCGCGTCACGCCGCCGCCTCGCACAGGGGGAGGGGCATTACGACGGACACTCGCCACGCATGGACATCGCCCGGTTCCACACCTCGATCCATGAACGCCGACCGCATCGATCATGCCGCCGCCGAAAGGAGAACACAGCGAGCATAGCATAAAGGAATATAGTATTAAAGGGCGAACCTGCCTGTACTCGATACCTTCCCGATCCCCGATACTCAACCCTAATCTCCGATATTCGACCCTAATCCCCGATACCCAACCCTAATCTCCGATATTCGACCCCCGGCCGGAGCGGGAGGCAGGACGGCTCGCGCCGGCCGTTCGCGGCGGCGTCGTGATAGGATGGCTCGGCCGCGTGTCGGCGCGGCGCGGATCCGGAGGGGACGATCCATGAAACGACTCATCGGCGCCGCCCTGGCGGCGATCGGGACGGCGTTGGGCGGAACGGCGACCGGCGCGGCCCAGGCGGAGGACTTCACGCCGGCGATCGTCTTCGACATGGGCGGCAAGTTCGACAAATCGTTCAACGAGGCCGCCTGGAACGGCGCAACCGCACACAACGCCAGGCGCTTCCTCGACAAGCTCCAAGCCGACATGCCCTTCCCCATCCAGGCCATCCAGGTCGACGGAGGCTCCGGGTTCAAGGCCGACTTCGAGACCGAATGCCAGCGCCGCCGCATCGACCTCTTCGAACTCCCGCCCCGATCGCCCCAGCTCAACGGTCACGTCGAGCGCAACAACGGCGCCTGGAGATACGAATTCTACGCCTCATGGGACCTGCCCGACGACAACCTCGACCACATCAACCGATGGATCGACGCCTTCGCCGACGAGTCCGACACCTTCAGACCGCACCAGGCCCTCGACGGACACACACCTGCCGAGTACCTTGCCAGACACACAGCCGAAGAACCCCCTCCGTCTCATATGTCCTGAACCAGGACATTCGGTTGTTCCTGATCCGTCGATGTCGTATCGTCGCCTTGCTGCCTTGCCTTTCGCATCAATCCCCGGACAGACGGGAAAGAGAGTAGAACGATGGCTAGCGTGTTCGACGTCGCCGCTTACGTCCTTCAGAAGCAGGGCGCCATGACGACCTGGAAGCTCCAGAAGCTGGTCTACTATAGCCAAGCGTGGTCGCTCGTGTGGGACGACGATGCTCTGTTCTCCGAAGAGATCGAAGCTTGGGCGAACGGGCCGGTGGTCCGCGATCTCTACGACGCCTATCGCCGAGAGTATCGAGTGTCCCGCATGGCGAATGGAGACGCGGATGCGCTCACTCCCGACCAGCGTGAGACCGTGGACGCCGTGCTTGAGTTCTATGGCGACAAGTCGCCGCAATGGCTCAGCGATCTCACGCATATGGAAGACCCCTGGCAGACGGCTCGCAAGGGTGTCCCCGAGGGCGAGCGCGGTAACACCATCATTCCGAAGCAGAATCTGGCCGAATACTACGGCAGCCTGTAGCCGCCGTGGCCCGACGATCTGAGAAGCGGACCAAAGCGCGTGCGCTTCCGCCCGGTCGCAAGGAGTCTCGCACAAGCCCGGGCCGCGACCCTTCGTCGCATGATCGCGAAACGATCGTGTGGAGGTTCAGCATCGTGGACCAGGGGGGAACGTGGGGGTGCCGCAGCATTCCCTCCCGAGTCTGGTGGGACGAAATCCTGCCCAAACTGCAAGATTTCGAGTCCATGACCTGGGCCGAGATCATGCGCGCGGCCGGCGGCAGGGCGAGAGGCAGCAACCACCACTCCGTGGAAGTCGAGAACCTGACCAGGCAAGCGAAGACAAGACTTGCGGAGATCGGACAGGATGACGTGCCGGAGTTGTTCTCCTTGCGCCTGGATGCGACGAAACGCATATACGGGATCCGCGACAGGCAGGCATTGAAGCTGCTCTGGTACGACCCTCATCATGGCACGAACGCGCGAGCTGTGTATCCCGTTCAAGACCGTTAGCCACTCCTGCGACCCATCAACGCCTCGCCACGTCCGCTGCCGGAATCGACCGTCACCGTGCCGCTGGCGTTCGCCTGACGATCCGCTGTCCCGCGACGGCCTCCAACATGGACCAGCCATGAACATCGAACGGCTGATCTCTCGCGACGACACCAGTGCGGAGAGGGGCTTTCTCCAACGATGTATCCGGGCCGTGGTCGTGTTCTATCGCTGTACATGGGTAAGAGTGTGAATTATGCATCTTGTCGAGAACATTTCGAGTTGACCGGATTATGCGCCATAATGGATTGGCCGCTTCCCCGGCGACGCGCTACCCGCGCTTGTGCCTGGATCGGCGCGCGGCGGAGCCGCGATCCGCCAGCCTCCGCCATCGGTAGAGGGGCGATCCCGGAACGCCGACGGCGTTGGCGGCCGCTCGTGCGGTCAGGCCGTCGGCTCCGGCTTGGCGCCGGCGCTCGAACCCCCACCCTTCTTTCAAGGACCGCGTCTCACATCTGTCTGAACGAGGTCACCCCGATATTCGACCCCCGGCCGGAGCGGGAGGCAAGACGGCTCGCGGCGGCGTCGTGATAGGATGGCTCGGCCGCGTGTCGGCGCGGCGCGGATCCGGAGGGGACGATCCATGAAACGATTCATCGGCGCCGCCCTGGCGGCGATCGGGACGGCGTTGGGCGGAACGGCGACCGGCGCGGCCCAGGCGGAGGACTTCACGCCGGCGATCGTCTTCGACATAGGCGGCAAGTTCGACAAATCGTTCAACGAGGCCGCCTGGAACGGCGCCGAGCGCTTCAAGGCGGAGACGGGCATCCCGTACCGCGAGTTCGAGGTCCCCAACCCGGCCATGCGCGAGCGGGCGATCCGCAACATGGCGCGGCGCGGGGCGCGGATCGTGGTCGCGATGGGCTTCGCCCAGGCCGCCGCCGTCGAGACCGTCGCCAGGGAATTCCCGGACACCAGGTTCACGCTCATCGACATGGCCGTCGACCTGCCGAACGTGCAGTCCCTGATCTTCAAGGAGCACGAAGGCTCGTTCCTCGTCGGCGTGGCCGCCGCCATGGCGTCGAAGACGGGCAAGATCGGCTTCGTCGGCGGGATGGACATCCCGCTGATCCGCAAGTTCGCGCTGGGCTACGTCGAAGGCGCCAGGTACGCGAACCCCGACATCGAGATCTACCGGAACATGACGGGCGCCACGCCGGCCGCCTGGAACGACCCGACCAGGGGCGGCGAGCTCGCGCGCAGCCAGTTCGACCGCGGCGCGGACGTGGTCTACGCCGCCGCCGGCGGCACCGGCATCGGCGTCTATCAGGCCGCCAGGGACGCCGGCAAGCTCGCGATCGGCGTGGACAGCAACCAGAACTACCTCCACCCCGGCACCATGCTGACCTCCATGGTCAAGCGCGTCGACGTCGCCGTATACGAAGCCTTCAGGAGCGCCCGCGACGGCAGCTGGAAGGGCGGCATCCATATCCTCGGGCTGGCCGAGGACGGAGTCGGCTGGGCGCTGGACGAGTACAACCGGAGCCTCGTCTCCGCCGAGATGGAGGCCGCGATCGAACGGGCGCGGCAGGACATCGTTGCCGGCAGGATCGTCGTCACCGACTACATGGCGCGGTAGCGGGCGGCGCGGCAGCGGACAGGGCGGCAGCGGGCCGGCCGTTCCCGTGCCCCGGGAGCGTCCGCCCGCGCTCGAAGCCGTCGGCATCGACAAGCGGTTCGGCGCGGTACACGCCAACGACCGCGTCTCGATGGCCGTCGCGCCGGGCACGATCCACGGCCTCGTCGGCGAGAACGGCGCCGGCAAGTCGACCCTGATGCGCATCGTCTACGGCTACTACAAGGCCGACGGCGGCGAGATCAGGATCGACGGCGCGCCGGCGGCGATCCGCAACCCCCGGCAGGCGATCGCCCGCGGCATCGGCATGGTCCATCAGCATTTCATTCTGGTCGATCCCTTCACGGTTCTGGAGAACGTCGTGCTCGGCGTGGAAGGCGGCCCGCTGTTGCGGCGGACCCTCGCCCGCGCGCGGCGGGCGCTCGCGCGGCTCGAACGCGAATACGGGCTCGACGTCGACCCGGACGCGATCGTCGGCGACCTGCCGGTGGGCCTCCGCCAGCGCGTGGAGATCCTGAAGGCGCTCTACCGCGGCGCCAGGATCCTCATTCTCGACGAGCCCACCGGCGTGCTCACGCCGCGGGAGGCCGACGAGCTCTTCCGCATCCTCCGGGCGCTGCGCGACCAGTGCAGGACGGTCGTCCTGATCACCCACAAGCTGCGCGAGATCATGGCGCTGACCGACCGCGTCACGGTGATGCGCGCGGGCCGGGTGGCGGGCCACGTCGATACCGCCGACACCGACCGCGCGCGGCTCGCGGCGATGATGGTCGGCCGCGGCGTGCTTCTCCGCGTGGAGAAAGGCGAGGCGGCGCCGGGCGAGGCCGTGCTCGAGGTCGAGAACCTCGCGGTGCGCGACCGCGCCGGCGCGCTCCGCGTCAAGGACGCGAGCCTCGCCGTCCGCGCGGGCGAGATCCTGGGCATCGCGGGCGTCGCCGGCAACGGCCAGTCCGAGCTTCTGGAGGCGCTCGCCGGCCTCCTCCCCCGCGAGCGGGGCGCGGTCAGGATCCGGGGGAAGCCCGCGCCGGCCGGCGGCCACGCCGGGGCGGCGGAGGCGATGCGCCGGATGGGGGTCGGCCACGTCCCGGAGGACCGCCAGCGCACGGGCCTCGTCGCGGCCTTCGAGGCGTCCGAGAGCGGCATCCTCGGCCGCCACCGGGACGGGCGCTACAACCGCGGCGCGCTGACGAACCGCCCGGCCGTCGAGGCGGACGTCCGGCGCGTCATGGAGAACTTCGACGTGCGCCCGCCGCTCCCCCGGCTGCGCACGGCGCATTTCTCCGGCGGCAACCAGCAGAAGATCGTGGCCGGCCGCGAGATGAGCCGCGGCCCGGACGTGCTCCTGGTCGGCCAGCCGACCCGCGGCGTCGATATCGGCGCCGTCGAATCCATCCACCGCCGGCTCGTGGCGATGCGCGACGCGGGCAAGGCGATCCTCCTGGTCTCGGCCGAGCTCGACGAGATCATGGCGCTCTCGGACCGCATCCTGGTGATGTTCGACGGCGCCCTCGCCCCGGCGGAGGCGGACGAGCGCGCGATCGGCCTCATGATGGCGGGCGGGCGCGCGGGCGAAGCGGGGACCGCGCGGGCGTGAGCGGCTTCGGCGGACCGACGCGGGCGCCGGCCTGGGTCACTCACGGCCTGGTTCCGCTGATCAACCTCGCGCTGGCGCTGGCCGTCGCCGGGGTCGTCGTCGCCCTGATCGGGGAAGACCCGTCCGAGGCCCTGCGGCTCCTGGCGCTGGGCGCGGTCGGCCATCCGGAGGCGATCGGCTACACCCTCTACTACGCCACCAATTTCGTCTTCACCGGCCTGGCCGTCGCCATCGCCTTCCATTGCGGCCTGTTCAACATCGGCGGCGAGGGGCAGGCCTATCTCGGCGGGCTCGGCGCGGGCCTCGCCGCGCTCGCGTTCGGCGACTGGCCGGCGCCGGCCGCGATCCCGCTCGCGGTGGCGGCCGCGGCGGCGTTCGGCGCCTTCTGGGGCTTCGTCCCGGGCTGGCTCCAGGCGAAGCGCGGCAGCCACATCGTGATCACCACGATCATGTTCAACTTCCTGGCGGCCGCGCTGATGACCTGGCTCATGGTCGAGGTCCTCATCGAGCCGGGCCGGCAGACGGCGGAGAGCCGGACCTTCGCGCCCGGCGCCTGGCTCCCGTTCGCGCACGACGTCCTCGCCGCCCTGGGCGTGGACATGGGCCGTTCCTCGCTCAACCTGAGCTTCCTCCTGGCGCTGGCGTGCCTGGGCCTCTTCTGGCTCTTCGTCTGGCGCACGCGCTGGGGCTACGAGATCCGGGCCGTCGGCCACAACGAGGAGGCCGCGGTCTACGGCGGCATCTCGCCGGCGCGCGCGATCATGCTGGCGATGGCGGTCTCCGGCGGCCTCGCCGGCCTCGTCGGCGTGAACGAGATCGTCGGCGTCCACCATCGCCTGCTGCTGGAGTTCACCGCGGGCTACGGCTTCGTCGGCATCGCGGTCGCCCTGATGGGCCGCAACCACCCGGTCGGCATCCTGCTCGCCGCCCTCCTCTTCGGCGCGCTCTACCAGGGCGGGTCGGAGCTCGCCTTCGACATGCCGAACGTGACCCGCGACATGGTGGTGGTGCTCCAGGGCCTGGTCATCCTCTTCTCCGGCGCGCTGGAGAACATGTTCCGCGCCCGCATCGAGGGCCGGTTCGCGCGGCGCGCCCGCGCGGTCCGGGCGGCGTAGCCGTGGAAGCGGTTTCCTGGATCGTGCTGATCGTGGACGCGACGCTCCGCGTCTCGACGCCGCTGATCCTCGCCGCCTTCGCGGGCCTGTTCGCCGAGCGCTCGGGCGTCGTCGACATCGGCCTCGAGGGCAAGATGCTGGGCGCGGCCTTCGCCGCGGCCGCGGCGGCCTTCGCCACCGGCTCGCCGTGGCTGGGCCTGCTCGCCGGCATCGGCGCCTCGGTCGCCCTCGCCATGATCCACGCCTTCGCCTGCGTCACCCACAACGGCAACCAGGTGGTCTCGGGCATGGCGCTCAACATCCTGGCGGCCGGGCTCGGGCCGGTGCTGGCGCTGGCCTGGTTCGGCCACGGCGGACAGACGCCCATGGTGGCGGACACCGCGCGCTTCCGCCCGATCCACTTCCCCTTCGCCGACCGGCTGAGCGACACGCCGTTCCTGGGCCAGATCTATTCGGAGATCGTCAGCGGCCACAACCTGATCGTCTATGTCGCCCTCGGCATGGTCCCGCTCGCGGCGTGGCTCGTCTACAGAACCCGCTTCGGGCTGCGGCTGCGGGCGGTCGGCGAGGCGCCCGAGGCCGTGGACACCGCCGGCATCTCGGTCGCCGGGATGCGCTACCGGGCGATGGCCGTCTGCGGCGTCCTCTGCGGCGTCGCCGGCGCCTCGCTCTCGATCGCGCAGAACGCGCTGTTCGTGCGCGACATGACCGCGGGCATGGGCTATCTGGCGCTCGCCGCCCTGATCTTCGGCAAGTGGCGCCCGGCGCCGACGCTTTTCGCCTGCTTCCTCTTCGCCTTCGCCGACGCCGTGCAGGCGCGGCTCCAGGGAGTCGACATCCCCGGCGTCGGCGTCGTCCCGGTCCAGGCGATCCAGGCGATCCCCTATCTCCTGACCGTGCTGCTGCTCGCGGGCTTCGTCGGCAGGGCGTCGGCGCCCGGGGCGAGCGGCCTCCCCTACGTCAAGGAGCGCTGACGCGGACGGGAGAGGCCGTCACCCGGCCAGCTCCGGCACCCTGGACCCGCTCCGTCCCCCCTTCCCGGACCCCTGGGAACGCGCGGGCTCCTCGTACTCGAAAACGATCCCGCCGTCCTCGACGTCCACGGTGACCCGTCCGCCGTTCTCGAGCTTGCCGAACAGCACCTCCTCGGACATCGGCCGCTTGACGTGTTCCTGGATGACGCGGCCGAGCGGCCGGGCGCCGAACGCCCGGTCGTACCCCTTCTCGCCCAGCCAGCGGCGGGCCGCGTCGGTGGCGGCGATCTCGACGTTGCGGTCCTGCAACTGGGCCTCCAGCTGCAACAGGAACTTGTCGACGATCCGCATCATGATCTCGGGAGTCAGGTGCGCGAAGGCGATGGTGGAATCCAGCCGGTTCCGGAACTCCGGCGTGAACAGCCGCCTGATCGCCTCCTCGTCCTCGCCCTCCCGCAACCCGCGCTCGAACCCGATGGACTGCCTGGCCATCTCCTGCGCGCCGGCGTTGGTCGTCATGACCAGGATCGTGTTGCGGAAGTCCACCGACTTGGCGTTGTGGTCCGTCAGCTTGCCGTGGTCCATGATCTGCAACAGCAGGTTGAAGACGTCGGGGTGGGCCTTCTCGATCTCGTCGAGCAGCAGCACCGCGTGGGGATGCTGGTCGATGGCGTCGGTCATCATGCCGCCCTGGTCGAACCCCACGTATCCGGGCGGCGCGCCGATCAGGCGGGACACCGTGTGCCGCTCCATGTACTCCGACATGTCGAAGCGGACGAGCTCCACGCCCATGAGGTCGGCGAGCTGGCGCGCGACCTCCGTCTTGCCGACGCCCGTCGGACCCGAGAACAGATAGCAGCCGATGGGCTTCTCGGGTTCCCGCAATCCGGCCCGGGCCAGCTTGATCGCGCTCGCCAGGGCGCCGATCGCCTCGTCCTGTCCGAAGACCACCGCCTTCAGGTCGCGTTCGATGGTTTGCAGGACCTGCTTGTCGCTCTTGGACACCGACCGCGGGGGGATACGGGCGATCTTGGCGACGACCGTCTCCACCTCCCGGACTCCCAGCGTCTTGCGCCGCCGGTTGGCCGGCTTCAGCATCTGCGCGGCGCCGGTCTCGTCGATGACGTCGATGGCCTTGTCGGGCAGCTTGCGGTCGTGGATGTAGCGGGCCGCCAGCTCCACCGCCGAGCGGATCGCTTCCGCGGTGTAGCGGACCTTGTGATGCTCCTCGAAATAAGGCTTGAGTCCCCTGAGGATCTTGACCGCGTCCTCGACGGACGGCTCGTTGACGTCGATCTTCTGGAACCGGCGCAACAGCGCCCGGTCCTTCTCGAAGTAGCCGCGGTACTCCTTGTAGGTGGTCGATCCGATACAGCGCAGCACCCCGGCCTGGAGGGCCGGCTTCAGGAGGTTCGACGCGTCCATCGCGCCGCCCGACGTGGCGCCCGCGCCGATGACCGTATGGATCTCGTCGATGAACAGGACGGCGCTCCCGTGGTTCTCGACCTCGGTGATCACCGCCTTGACCCGCTCCTCGAAATCGCCGCGGTAGCGCGTTCCGGCCAGCAGCGCGCCCATGTCGAGGGCGAAGATCGTCCCGTCGGCGAGCACCTCGGGGACGTCCCCCTCGACGATGCGGCGCGCCAGACCTTCGGCGATGGCGGTCTTGCCCACGCCGGGATCGCCCACGAACAGCGGGTTGTTCTTGGACCGCCGGCAGAGGATCTGGATCGTCCGGTCGACCTCGTCCCGGCGGCCGATCAACGGGTCGATCTTCCCGTTCTCCGCCTTCTCGTTCAGGTTGACGCAGTAGGCCTTGAGGGCGTCGCCGCCCTGCTCGCTCCCGTCCTCGGCCTCGTCCTCCTTGGCGCCCCGCGCGGCGCGGTCCTCGGACATGCCGGAGACCTTCGCGACGCCGTGCGAGATGAAGCTGACCGCGTCGAGCCGGGTCATGTCCTGCTTCTGAAGGTAGTAGACCGCGTGCGATTCGCGTTCGGAGAACACGGCGACGAGCACGTTGGCGCCGGTGACCTCCTCGCGCCCCGACGACTGGACGTGTATCAACGCCCTCTGGATGACGCGCTGGAACCCCGCGGTGGGCTTGGGACCCTCGTCGTCGTCGTCGACCGGCCCGCCGAGGTCGTCGTCCAGGTGCGAGCCCAGGTCCTGGCGCAGCGTCTCGATATCGACGCCGCAGGCCCTCAGAACGGCGACGGCGTCGTTGTCTTCGGTCAAGGCCAGCAGGAGATGCTCGAGCGTCGCGTATTCGTGGCGACGCCCGCCGGCGAGCGCCAGCGCCCGGTGAAGGCTCTTCTCAAGGCTGTTCGAGAAACCCGGCACGTCAGTCCTTCTCCATCGTGCATTGCAGGGGATGCTGGTTCCGGCGGGCGATATCCATCACCTGGCCGACCTTGGTCTCGGCGATCTCGAAGGTGTAGACGCCGCACACGCCGATGCCCCTCTGGTGCACGTGCAGCATGATCTGCGTCGCCTCGTCGCGGCTCTTGCGGAAGATACGCTCGAGAACGTGCACCACGAACTCCATGGGCGTGTAATCGTCGTTCAGGAGAAGCACCTTGTACATCGAGGGCTTCTCCGTCTCGGTCCTGGTCTCGGTGACGACGATCGTCCCCGAGCCGCCGTCCCTGTCGCGGTCCGTCCCCCTATTCGACATGGCGAGGTTCCCGCCGAACCCGGCGCGCCGGAGCCGGGGCGCGCGCCCGGCCGGTCGACCGCCGATCAACATGCAACCGGATCATCCCCTATCAAAGACCTGTTTTCGGGGTCGGCGCAAGGCCCCGAAGACGGGCGGCGTTTCCGCGTCCGCCGGTCGGAGAACCGCCGGCCGCGCCCGGACCGTCGCGCCGCGGCGCCCGGGACTCTCCCGGGACTCCATTGCGGCGCGATTGCGGCACGATTGCGGCGCGCGAAGCGGAAATCAAGGGAATCCCATGCGATTCCCAATAAAACGCGCCTCTCCCCGAATAACGGTTGGACACGGAACCGTCCTTTTACTAGATTGTGTTGGCCGCGGAGCCCGAACGCGATCGGAGAGAGGGAATTATTTGTTCGCGAGGCTCATAACCGCAAGGGTGTCGCGCGCGCTCGCGTTCCTGCCGCATCGCGCCGGCGGGCATACGCCCGCGGTCCGCGTTCGGAAGGTCTTCCCCCGGGCGGTTCTGGCGGCGGCGGTCGCGGCGGCGGTGGGGTCCGCCGGCTCCGAAAGCCTCGCCGCCCGCTACAAGGCCATCGTCGTCGAGGCCGATACGGGCAAGGTCCTCTATTCGAGACACGCCGACAAACGTCACTATCCGGCGTCGTTGACGAAGATGATGACCCTGTACCTCGTTTTCGAGGCTATCGAGTCCGGCAGGCTCGCCCTCGACCGGCGCGTCCGCGTCTCCCGGCGCGCGGCGGGCCAGACGCCGTCGCGACTCGGGCTGAAGCCCGGACGTTCGATCTCCGTGGAAGACGCCGTCCTGGCGATGGTCACGAAATCGGCGAACGACGCCGCGACGGTGCTCGCCGAGGCCGTCGGCGGAACCGAGGCGAACTTCGCCAACGAGATGACGCGGACGGCGCGGCGGATCGGCATGAAGAACACGGCGTTCCGCAACGCGACCGGGCTGCCCAACCGGCGCCAGTACAGCACGGCGCGGGACATGACGGTCCTGGCGCGGCGCCTGCGCGACGACTTCCCCCAGTACTACCACTACTTCTCGACGAGAAGTTTCAAGTGGGGAAAACGGACCTACGAGAACCACAACAAGCTGCTCAAGACCTACAAGGGCGTGGACGGGTTGAAGACCGGCTATATCCGGGCGTCGGGTTTCAATATCGCGACCTCGGCCCGGCGCGACGGCAGGCGCGTCGTCGGCGTCGTTCTCGGAGGGCGCACGCCGGCATGGCGCAACCGCCAGATGGCGCACCTCCTGAACGTCGCCTTCGAGAGGCTGGAGACGTCGCGACGCGCGGCGAAGCGCGGAAAGGCCGGGCGGAAGGCGGTCGCGTCGGTCCGGATCCCCGCCCCGAAACCCCGGTCGTCCAAACTGGACCTGCTGAGATCGAAGCCGCCCGCGCCGGGCACGGCGGGCACGGTGGCGAGCGCGCGGGAGACGGGCGACTGGGGGATTCAAGTGGGGGCGCACTGGGCGCACCGCGTCGCCCTGCGGCAGGTCCGGAAGGCCGTCGAGGCCCTGCCCGACCTGCCCGCGTCCGTGCGCGCCGCGGTCGAACGGGCGTCCGTGGGCTCGCGCCGACTCTACCGGGCCCGCCTGTGGGGGCTCAGCGAACGGCTGGCGCGGGACGCCTGCCGCCGGCTGGCCGCCCGCCGGCTCGCCTGCGCGCCGGTTCGGCCGAGAGGCGATCTGGTGACCGTCGCCAGCAACTGATCCCGGCACACCCGTTTCGCGCCTTCCGGCCTCACTCCCGACGGGCGACGAGAGCCGCCGCGGCCGCCGGACTCTTGACGTCGCCGGCCGGGGGCTGGTATCGTGACTTTTTACAGGCTGTGCGGCGAGGCGCGAAATGGCGACCGGTGAAGACGCGGAGCGGTACGATGATTACGCCGAGGACGAAATCTGTTCCTCGGTCGAAGAGTACGACATAGCCGTCGTTCCCAGCGATTTCAACGTGATGACCTTGATGCAGCTGGTGGAAAAGGGCTGGATGCGCATCCCTGGATTCCAGCGGTATTTCGTGTGGGATTTGCTTCGGGCCTCCAAGCTCATCGAATCCCTGATTCTCGGGTTGCCGGTGCCGCAGCTGTTTCTTTACCAACAGGATCGGGACCGGAACATGCTGATCGACGGGCAGCAGCGCTTGATGTCCATCTATTACTTCAAGCAGCAGCGCTTTCCGAGGGCGGACAGGCGCGCCGATCTCCGGCGCATGTTCGACGAGACCGGCGAAATTCCAGATGACGTCCTGCGCGATGATCGTTATTTCCGGGATTTCACCCTGCGGCTGCCAGGAAGCCTGCCCGGTCGGAGGAACGAACTGAATGGCTTGAATTACGATACCCTCGGCAGCGATCAATCCCGACTGGATATGCGGCCTGTCCGCTGCATCACCATCAAGCAGAATCGACCGTCCGACGGCGACGAGGCGATGTACGAAATATTCAACCGGCTCAACTCCGGCGGGGTGAATCTGCGGCCGCAGGAAATCCGCACCAGCATGTATCACTCGGCGTTCTACAGGATGCTCGGCGAAATCAACGGGGAGAGCGCATGGCGGACCATTCTGCAATCCTCCGACCCCGATCTGCATATGAAGGACATCGAGACCCTGTTGCGAGGGTTCGCCATGCTCGTCGATGGCGACGAGTACCGGCCATCGATGGTGAAGTTCCTGAACAATTTCTCCAAAAAATGCGAAACCAACAAAAAGGCGTATAACCGGCAATTGAGGGAGCTGTTCATGTCTTTCCTGCGCGTGACGTCCGGCCTGCCGGAGGGTACCTTCATCAACAAGGCCAATAACCGCTTCAATATCGCTCTTTTCGAGGCCGTGTTCACGGCGGTATGTGGAAACGCCTACCGGAAAAAGAGCATCGTTGAGGATATGCTGGACGCGGGTCGGATCGAGCAGCTGAGAACCAACGAGGAGTTCATCGCCGCCGCCCAGAAGGGTACGACACAAACGGAGAACGTAAGAACCAGGTTGCGGATCGCATCCGAAATTCTGATTCCCGGAAAGACGCGACACGGATCGAGGACGTAAACACCGGGTTGTGGATCGCATCCTGGATTCCGGCGTTTGGGAAAGGCCGACCTCGATGAGCGCGAATGTCGTTGAAAGGCTGTATAAAGATTTCAATGACCTGCGCGATTTTTTACAAAATAATAACGGCGCAGAGCTGTTTGACATCGTCGATGAAAACTTCCCGAAAGCATTGCTGCTTGCGGCGGCAAGCCACTTCGAGAAACGCCTGTCGGAGGCCGTACAGGATTTCGCCAAGGAGATCACGACCGACGATCATCCTCTCGTGTCGTTGATCAAGGCCAAGGCAGTCGAACGCCAATACCACACATGGTTCCAATGGGATAAGCAGAACGCGAACGCGTTCTTCAGTTTGTTCGGTTCTTCATTCAAAGAATACGCCGAAAACGCAGTCGGACAAGACGATACATTGAACGATTCGATTCGTGCATTTCTGGAGATCGGTAGAGAAAGAAACCCGCTTGTCCACGAGGATTTCGCCGACTTCCAAATGAGCAAGACGTCAGAAGAGATCTACGAACGCTACCGGTCCGCAACCGTGTTCGTGGATTGGTTCCCGCGGGCCATCCGGGAGTTCTCGTCCACCGACGGCCAACCGGCGGCATAGCCAAGGCCGTCCGCCGGCTCGCCTGCGCGCCGGTTCGGCCGAGAGGCGATCTGGTGACCGTCGCCAGCAACTGATCCCGGCACACCCGTTTCGCGCCTTCCGGCCTCACTCCCGACGGGCGACGAGAGCCGCCGCGAGACGGCCGGCGAGCGCCGCGTTGCTCGCCGCGAGCGCCTTGTTGCACGCGACCGTTCGCCCGCCCGACAGACGGTGCAGGGCTTCGAGGACATGGGGCGTCACGTCCGATCCGGCGACCCCCTCCTCCGCCGCCCCCGCGAGCGCCTCGCCGACCCAACGCTCCAGGTCCGCGGACGGCAGCGCCGCCTCGTCCGGCGGCGGGTTGCAGACCAGAACGCCGGACCGTAGCCCCAACGCGCGCTGGCGCGCCACCGCGGCCGCCAGACTCTCGACGTCGCCGAAGGCGTGGCGCAGGGGAATCCCGCTGGACGCCGCGTAGAAGGCCGGGAAATGGCTCGTCCCGAACCCGTAGACCGGCACGCCGAGGGATTCCAGGGCCTCGACGGTGGCGGGCAGGTCCAGGAGCGCCTTGGCGCCGCTACCGACGACGGCGACGGGCGTGCGCGAGAGAGCCAGAAGATCGGCCGAGACGTCGGGCGGCGCCCCCCGCCCCCCGATCCCCGGCGCTCCCTGCCGGCGATGGACGCCGCCCAGCCCGCCGGTGGCGAACACGTCGATCCCGGCTTCCGCGGCCAGCGCGACGCTCGCCGAAACGGTGGTCGCCCCATGGCCGCCGCCGGCGCAGACCGCGGCGATATCGGCGATGCCGCACTTCCGCACGGCCTCGCCCCGGGCGACGGTCTCGACGGCGGCGGCGTCGAGGCCGACGCGGGCCTCCCCGGCGACGATGGCGACCATGGCGGGGACCGCGCCGGCGGCGCGCACCGATTCGGACAACGTCCGGGCCACCGCGAGATTCTCCGGATGGGGAAACCCGTGGGCGACGATAGCCGACTCCAGGGCGACGACCGGGACGCCGGAGGCGAGCGCCCGCCGCACCTCCTCCGAGACCCTCGTCGCACCGCTCATGACGCTCCCCCCGCACCCTCGCCCGCGCCCGCGCGGGCGCCGGAACCGTCCGCCGTCGGTCCGGACCGGGACACGCGACTCAGCCGGGAAGCCGGATCCCGCTCCTGGCCAACTCGGCTTCCAGGGCGGACCTGACGCGGGACAGCGCGGCCTCGTCCCGGGCCTCGCACCGCGCCACCAGCACGGCCTGCGTGTTCGAGGCGCGGAGCAGCCACCAACCGTCCTCGGACGTCACGCGGACGCCGTCGATATCGTTTATCCGGCGGCCCTCCGACACCAGGCGGTCCCGCACCTCGGCGACGACGCCGAACTTGCGGTCGTCCGGACAGTCGAAGCGTATCTCCGGCGTGTTGGCGAGCGTCGGAAGCCGGTCGCGCAGGGCCGCCAGGCTTTCGCCCGACCGTTCGATCGTATCGAGGAGCCTCACCGCGGCGTAGACGGCGTCGTCGAACCCGTAATACGCGTCCGCGAAGAACAGATGGCCGGACATCTCGCCGGCCAGGGGCGCGCCGATCTCGGCCATCCTGGCCCTGATGAGAGAATGACCCGTCCGCCACATCACGGGATCGCCGCCCAGGCGCGCGATCTCGTCGAAGAGGACCTGGCTCGACTTCACGTCGGCGATCACCGTGGCGCCGGGCCGGGCCGCCAGGACGTCGCGCGCCAGCAGCGCCAGCAGCAGGTCCGCCCAGACGATGCGGCCCCGGTCGTCTATCACGCCGATGCGGTCGCCGTCGCCGTCGAGCGCGATCCCGACGTCGCGCGATCCTTCCTCGACGCACCGCCGGAGCTGCGCGAGGTTCGCCTCCACCGTCGGGTCCGGGTGGTGGGAGGGAAACGTCCCGTCGATGTCTCCGTTGATCACGTCGTGCCGCCCCGGCAACCGGCGCGCCAGCGCCCGCACGACCTCGCCCGCCGCGCCGTTGCCCGGGTCCCAGGCGACCTTCAGCCCGCCCCGTCCGCGACAGGCCGCGGCCAGCGTTTCGACGTAGGCGTCGAACACGTCGGCGTCCTCGACCCGTCCGCCGCCGGCCCGAGGCGCGCCCGCCGCCGCGAGGTCGCCCAGTCGCCTGACGCGGTCGCCGTAGAACGGGCCGCTCCCGAGCATGAACTTGAACCCGTTGTACCCGGGCGGGTTGTGCGACCCCGTGACCATGACGCCCGCGTCCGCCCGCAGACGGTGGACCGCGAAATAGAGCATGGGCGTGGGTCCCCGGCCGACGCGCAGGACCGACGCGCCGGCCGACACCATCCCCTCGGCCAGCGCCGCCTCGAGCGCCGGCGACGTGAGCCTGCCGTCGAACCCGAGGCAGATCGCCGGCGCGGCTCCCCGGTCCGCGGCGACCGTCGCGGCGAAGGCGCCGCCGATCGCCAGCGCGTCGTCGGCGTCCAGCGTCTCGCCGACGAGGCCGCGAATGTCGTATTCGCGAACGATGGACGGGTGAAGCGGGCGGCCCGCGGTCACCCGGCCGCCCCGGCGCCGGTCCCGCGATCCTCGGGCGGGGTATGCGGCCGCCCGACCGAGCGGTAGTCGAAGCCGGCGGCGGCCATCTCCGGCGCGTCGTAGATGTTGCGGAGATCGACCAGCACCGGCGAGGCCAGCAGCCCCCGGACCCGGTCCAGATCGAGGGCCCGGAACTCGTTCCATTCGGTCACGATGACCAGCGCGTCCGCGCCCTCCATGGCGCCGTACGCGTCGTCGCACCACGTCACGCCGTCGAGAAGCCCGCGGGCCTCGTTCATGCCTTCCGGGTCGTAGGCGCGGACCGTCGCCCCGGCCCTCCGCAACGCCGGAACGATCTCCAGGCTCGGCGCCTCGCGCATGTCGTCGGTGTTGGGCTTGAACGTGAGGCCCAGGACGGCGACGCGCTTTCCGGCGACCGAGCCGCCGCACGCCGCCACGACCCTGTCGGCCATGCGGCGCTTCCGCGCCTCGTTCGCCGCGACGACGGCCGCGACGATCCGGCTGGGCGCGCCCGACTCCTCGGCGGTCCGGCGCAAGGCCGCGGTGTCCTTGGGAAAGCAGCTGCCCCCGTAACCCGGCCCCGCGTGGAGGAACTTCGGTCCGATCCGCCGGTCGAGCCCCATGCCCCGGGCCACGTCCTGGACGTCGGCGCCCACCTTCTCGCAGATGTCCGCCATCTCGTTGACGAACGCGATCTTCGCCGCAAGGAACGCGTTGGCCGCGTACTTGGTGAGCTCCGCCGTTTCCAGCGTGGTGTACAGCACCGGCGTCTCCGTCAGGAACAGCGGCCGGTAGATCTCCCGGAGCACCTCGCGCGCCCGTTCGGAAGCGGTCCCGACGACAATCCGGTCGGGACGCATGAAGTCGTCGATCGCCGAGCCTTCGCGCAGGAATTCGGGGTTGGACGCCACGTCGAAGTCGGCGTCCGGGCGCCGCGCCGCGATGAGATCCCGCACCTTCCGCCCGGTCCCGACCGGCACCGTCGATTTCGTGACCACGACCGCGTACCCCTCCAGCGCCTCGGCGATCCGCTCCGCGGCGTCGAAGACGTACCGGAGGTCGGCGTGCCCGTCGCCGCGCCGGCTGGGTGTTCCGACCGCGATGAAGACGGCGTCCGCCGCCGCGACCGCCGGCGCCAACTCCGTGGAGAAGGAGAGGCGTCCCGCCCGGACGTTGCCGGCGACCAGCTCGTCGAGTCCCGGTTCGTAGATGGGAACCTCGCCGCGCGCCAGCCGCGCGATCCTGCCGGCGTCCACGTCGACGCACGCGACCTCGGCGCCGAACTCGGAAAAGCAGGCCCCGGACACGAGCCCGACGTACCCCGCGCCGATCATCGCGATGCGCATCTAACGCAGTCTCCGCCGGGGTCCGGGACGGCGCGACGAGTCGGACGTTCCACCCACGGACCTACAACGTCCGCGCGATGTCGCGGACGATCTCCCGGACTTCGTCGCCCATGTCCGGCCGGGCCAGGGCGAGGGCGATGTTGGCATGGAGGAAGCCGACCTTGTCTCCGCAGTCGTAGCGCACGCCGTCGTACCTGAAGCCGTGGAACGGCGTGGACCCGAGCATCGCCGACAGGGCGTCGGTCAACTGTATCTCCCCGCCCGCTCCCTTCGCCGCGTTCCCCAGGCGATCGAAAATCCCGGGATCGAGTATGTAGCGGCCGATGATCGCGAGGCGGGAAGGCGCGCTCCCGACCCGGGGCTTCTCCACCAGGCCCCTGGCCGCGACCAGACGGCCCATATCCGAGGCCACGTCCAGGATGCCGTATCGGGAAACGTGCCCGGCCGGGACTTCCATCACGGCGACGACGTTGCCGCCGGTCCTCCGGTAGGCATCGACCATCTGGCTCAGGCACGGCGGGTCGGCCACGACGAGGTCGTCCGCCAGAAGCACCGCGAAAGGCTCGTCGCCGACGAGATGGCGCGCGCACCACACGGCGTGGCCCAGACCGAGCGGCTCCCGCTGCCGGGTATAGGCCACGGAACCCGTCGCCGGCAGCCACGCCTCGATCGCCTCGACCGCGTCGTCCCTGCCCCGGACCTCGAGCAGGCCGCGCAACTCGGCGGAGCGGTCGAAGTGGTCCTCGATCGCCGTCTTGCCGCGTCCGGTGACGAAGATGAACTCCTCGATCCCGGCCGCCCGCGCCTCCTCGACGGCATGCTGAACGAGGGGCTTGTCCACGACCGGCAGCATCTCCTTCGGCAGCGATTTGGTCGCCGGCAGGAACCGGGTTCCCAGTCCGCCGACGGGAAACACGGCCTTGCGCACGGGATTCGACATGGGGAACTTCCGCGGGAACCGCCGCTCGAGAGGGGTGGGACGCGCCGGAGACGGCGACGGCTTTGTGCCACGGCCGGTCCCGGAACCGCAAGAGCGGCTCAGGCGCCCAACAGCAGTTCCTTCGCCTCGTTGATCTTGGCGGCGATGTAGGTCGACCCGCCCCGGTCCGGATGCATCTTCAGCATCAGCCGGTGATGCGCCTCCTTGATGTCTTCCTCGCCGGCGCCCTCCTCCAGCCCCAGGATGCCCAGGGCCTCTTCCCGGGTCATGGGGCCATCCCCGCCCGCGGCGCCCGTATCGCCCGAAGGCCGGTCCCGCTCCCGCCACTCGTCGCCGTGAACGCGGTCGAGGAAGGTCTCGACCAGCGCGGCGCTCCGGGGGTCCTCCCGCCGGCAGTCCCACAGCAGCCGAAGAACGTCCTCCATCCCCATTTCGCCGAGGGACCGGCCCTGGAACCGCCCCTTGAGCACCGTTCCGTCGACGGACCCCGTATCGTGATCGAGGACCATCTTCAGATAGGCGGTCTCCACTTCGGAGGTCCGACCGCTGGAGGGATTGGCGCGCTGGGCGAAGGACGGGATGGAACCGCGCCAGCGGCGGAGAAAGCTCAGGGCCATCAGCCCCAGGAGGGCGGCGAACGGAAAGCGACCGGTCACGGCCAGGTACGTGGCCCCTCCTCCGGCCAGCCCGAACAGGGTCCAGCGCAGCGCGCGCGCCACGGTCGCGGGATCGGCGCTGACGAACCATCTCGCGGCCAGGGCCGCCGCGGCGAAGACGCACAGACCGAGGACGAACCAGGCCAACGGATCACGTCACTTGACTTGCCGCGCGATGAGCAGAGCCTCGCCTCCGGCGCGCTCGCCGAAGCTCTCCAGCGCCCTCCGCCCCCCCGCGGCGAAGACCGCGACCGCGCTCAGAAGATCGCGGAGCTGATTGGCGCTCGACGAGTCGAACCCGCAATGCGCGCCGCCCGTGAGGCGGGCGATCTGCCTGAACGCGCGCGCGGCGATGGGCTCGTCGCCTTCCTGGAAGACGAACGTCGGCACGCCGAGAATGCCCAGCTCGCCGGCCAGCCGGCACAGCTCGTCGACGCTCTCCTCCATGCAGTCGCCGACGAAGACGACGGCGTTCACCTTGCGGGCGTTGGCCTCGGCGATGGCGTGCGTCAGGACCTTGGCGATCTGCGTCTGTCCGCCGAGGCAGAAGACCCCCGTCATCCGTCTCACGAGCTGGGCCGAGTCGACGAGCCACTCGGACGCCCGGAATTCCCCGAACCCCCGGTAGTAGGCCATCTGGATTTCGAGGCCGCCCACGGAACCCGCTTCCTGGAACATGTATCCCTGGATCTGACAGGCCCGATCCCAGGTCGGCTCCCGGCTGGCGGTCGCGTCGAGCGCGAAGATCAGGCGCCCGCTCTCGCCCGACGGAGGAGACGCGGGAGTCATCGCCATCTTCCGGATGAAGGCGTCGACCTCCGCGTTCGTCGCGGTCTTCGATATGTTTCCGGTCTTCTTGCTCATGGGTCGGGCCGCGCGCGTCCTGGACACCCAGACGCCGGACAGTCTAGCGCAACCGCGCCCCGGCGGGCCAACGGACGGCGGGAGCCGGCCGGAGGGCCGGCTCGGGGGACCGGGTCACGGGCCGATCAGCGCACGTGAATCGGGCTGTCCGGATAGAAGGCATGGAACGCGAACGCGAAATCCACGCCGTAGACGACGTCCTCATGGCCGCCGCCCGACTCGCGCCGGACGACGACGTTGCCGACGTCGACCCCCTCGGCGATGAGCCCCGAGTCGAGGGCCGAGTTCTGGCCGGGTTCCCAGGTGATGACGAGGCCCGCGTCGGTCTCGATCCGGCGTTTCTCGCGCAGCAGGTCGAGGCTCCAGGCCTCGCGTCCGCCGGACGCCGACTCCACGGTCACGACCCGCGCCAGCGGCGCGATCCCCTCTGGGCCGGGACCGCGGTAGAGGAACGGCCGCGGCGACGAATCGTAGTTCACGTAAGGGTTGGCCCCGTACCGGCGCCGGTCCGGATCGTCCGGCGCCAGCACCTTTCCGCCGGGGGCGCGGTCGCGGAACCTGGCGAACGACTCCAGGCGGGCGGGAACCGTCTTCAGCACCTCGCCGGTGAGGTCGCCGACGATCGCCTCGCCCACGAACTGCTGCCACCAGCTTTCCGTCTGGCGGTCGTACATGACCAGATCGGAGTGGCGCAGGCGGCCCGTGGTCCCGAAGTCGAGCACCATGCCGTCCAGCCGCCGGTCGAAGACGACGGCCGCGTTGCACAACGGGCAGAAGGTCACGGCGACCGGCACGCCGCCCACGGTGTCGTTGACGATCTCGTGCCACATCAGCACCTGAAGCGGATAGGCGCGCGCGTCGTCTCCGATGACGACGCCGACGACGGGCTCGGTATCGGCGAGATGATCGACGGCCGACAGCGGCTCGAACCTCGGCTCGTCGATCGGGGGAATGCCGTCCTTGGGCGGACCACCCGACACGATTTCGCCGAGGTCGACGGAGCGGACATCGAAGTTGGTCTTCCACGACTCGGCGACCGCCGCCCACGCGACGGCGAGCAGGCCCCCCAGGAACACGGCCGCGATCCCGTGACCGAGACATGCGCGCAGACGCGACATGACGCTCTCCCCCTCCGGCAAGGCGATGGCCCGGGGGAACCGCCCGGGCCGTCGCCGCGCATGTTCGGCCCCGCGGCGCGGCGCCGCAAGCGTCGCGACATCACGGTTCCGTGACATTCCGTTCCGAGGACGCGCGCCGCGCCTTGACGCGGCCGACGCGGCGGCCCGACATTCGCGGCGGGCGCGGAGCGGGGCGGAGCGAGACGTGGCGGAACGGGTCGAGTGCGTGGTGGTGGGAGCCGGCGCGATCGGACTCGCGATCGCCCGGCATCTGGCGATGCGCGGCCGGGAAGTCCTCGTCCTGGAGCGGCACGACGCCATCGGCGCCGAGGTGAGCTCGCGCAACAGCGAGGTCGTCCACGCGGGGATCCACTACCCCGCGGACAGCCTCAAGGCGCGCCTGTGCGTCGCGGGACGGCGTCGGCTGTACGAGTTCTGCGCCGGTCACGGCGTAGCTCACCGACGGATCGGCAAGCTCGTCGTCGCCACGACCGAGGAGGAGCTCGGCATCCTGGACGACATCCGGACGGCCGCGCACCGCAACGGCGTGACCGACGTGGACTACGCGACGCCCGAACGGGTCCGGGAACTGGAACCCGCGGTACGCTGCGCCGGCGCGCTGATCTCCCCTTCCACCGGGATCGTCGACAGTCACGGGTTCATGCTGGCGCTACAGGGCGACGCCGAGGACCACGGCGCCGTGGTGGCCTTCCTGAGCCGTCTGGTCCGGGGCGCCGTCGACGCCGACGGCTTCCGCCTCGACATCGAGACCGGCGACGCGGCGTCGCCGCGCGAGTCGCTGACCCTCGAATGTGGTGTCCTGGTCAATTCCGCCGGTCTGGGCGCGCAGGAGGTCGCCCGGGGACTCTCGGGCCTGCCCGCCGGTTCCGTTCCGCCGCTGCATCTCGCGCGGGGCTGCTATTTCACGATGAGCGGGGCCTCGCCCTTCCGCCACCTGATCTACCCGGCCCCCGACCGCGCCAGCCTCGGCATCCACGTGACCCTGGACATCGGCGGCCAGACGAGGTTCGGCCCGGACGTCGAGTGGATCGACGCCATCGACTACGACGTCGACCCGGCGCGGGGGAGAGCCTTCTACGCCGCCGTCCGCCGCTACTATCCCGACCTGCCCGACGGGGTCCTCCAGCCCGGCTACGCCGGCATTCGCCCCAAGATCCAGGCACCCGGCGAGGCGGCGGCGGACTTCGTCATCCAGGGGCCGCGGAGCCACGGGGTGCCGGGTCTGGTGAACCTGTTCGGCATGGAGTCGCCCGGACTCACGGCCGCCCTCGCCGTCGCCGAGCACGTGTCGCGGCTGCTGGAAACCCGAACCGCCGGAAAGGATCGCGCATGGCCATAACGGTATCGGGCCTCGATCACGTCGTGCTGAGGGTCCGGGACATGTCCGCGTCCCTCGCCTTCTACCGCGGCGTCCTGGGTTGCCGCGTCGAACGGGAGGTCGAGAGTCTCGGCCTCGTCCAGCTCCGCGCCGGCCGGTCCCTGATCGATCTCGTGGACGCGGCGGGGGAACTCGGCCGCCAGGGCGGAAGAGCGCCGGGGCCCGACGGCCGGAACCTGGACCACTTCGCGTTGCGTATCGAGACGTTCGACGAGGAGCGACTCCGCGCGTGGCTCGCCGGGCACGGAATCGACGCCGGCGAGACACAGGACCGGTTCGGCGCCGAAGGTACCGGTCCGTCGCTCTACATTCGCGACCCCGACGGCAACACGGTCGAGCTCAAGGGCCCGCCCGACGCGACGGTTTGCACGATCCGCACACCGTCGGGCCCGTAGGACGTTTCGTCTGGAACCACAATATGCTGTAATTCAGTGTCACGAATATCGATATATGGTATGTCGAAAGCATTATCGGGACGATCCATCCCCCTCCCGACCTCCCTCCCGTCAGGGGGGAGAATCGGACGGGTTTCACGATATCCAAAAAAATTCCTGAATAGGTGATTTTTTCCTTGCACACATTGCACACTTTCCGTATAACTTCGGAATACGGTAGGGAACGTATGGCCGATTTGGACAGGCTATCGGAGAATCGGCCGGGGAAGGCGGCCGCCGGAACCGACGTTGGACGCGCGCTTGCGGGGCGAAGAGGCGTTCGGCTAGGTTCACCATGCGCCGAACGTCGCGAAACGGGACGGAGGCGAGGCCCGCCCGGATCGCGCGTCGCGCGCTCGTCGGGAGAACAACTGGTCGGGAGAACGGCATGGCGGTAACCGACGACGGCAACCGGTCCTGGGACGACGAGTTCGACATCGTCGTCGTCGGGTATGGATACGCCGGGGGCGTCGCCGCCATCGAAGCGAGCGAGGCCGGCTGCTCGGTTCTGCTCACGGAGAAGATGCCCGACCCCGGCGGCATCTCGATCTGTTCGGGCGGCAACGTGCGCGCCGCCGAGGACGCCGAGGACGCGTTCGCGTATCTCAAGCGGACCTGCGCCGGCACGACGCCCGACGACGTCCTGAAGGCTCTCGCCGCCGGCATGACGGAGGTCGTCGGCTACTTCGAGTGGCTCGCCGAGGCCAGCGGCGCCGAGGTCCAGTACCGCGCGAATCCGGGCAACTACCCGTTCCCGGGCGCCGAGACCCTCGGCTACGCCAGCATCGCCAGCGTCCCCGACTACGACGCCGCGTCCCGGTATCCGCACGTCAACAGCTACGTCCCCATCCAGCGCGCCGCCGGCGCGCGCCTGTTCAAGGTTCTGGAGGACAACGTCGCGCGGCGGGACGTCACGGTCTGGCTGGAGTCGGCCGCCCGGCGCCTGGTCGCGAGCCCGGCGGGCGAGATCCGCGGCCTCGCCGTGGACACCGGAGACGGCGCCCGGAACGTCAAGGCGCGGAAGGGAGTGATCCTCGCCTGCGGCGGATTCGAGGCCGCGCCCGACCTGCAGTTGCAGCACTGGCCGGAACGACCGGTGTTGCTGGCGGCCTTCCGCGGCAGCACGGGCGACGGCATCCGCATGGCCCAGGACGCCGGCGCGGCGCTCTGGCACATGTGGAACTACCACGGCGTCTACGGGTTCCGGCATCCGGATCCGGACTACCCCTATGGTCTCAGGCCCAAGCGCCTGCCCGATTGGGTTCCGGGAAAGCCGTACCGCGAGGACGTGAAAATGCCGTGGATCGTCGTCGACCGGCGGGGGCGCCGGTACATGAACGAGTACCCGCCCTACATGCAGGACACCTCGGCGCGGCCCATGTCCCTGTACGACACGCACACGCAGAGCTATCCGCGCATCCCGTCGTATGTCGTCCTCGACGATCCGGCGCGCCGGACATGGCCCCTGTGCTCGCCGACGTTCAACGACCGGGGGTTTTCGTTCGAGTACAGCGAGGACTCCCTGCGCGCGCTGGAAGACCGTATCGTCGCCAGGGCCGACAGCCTGTCGGAGCTGGCGTCGCGCGTGGGTTGCGACGAAGGGGTCCTGGCGGAGACGGTCGAGCGCTGGAACGCCATGTGCGAAGCCGGGCACGACGGCGATTTCGGCCGCCCGCCGCCCTCGATGATGAAGATCGAGACGCCGCCCTTCTACTGCGCGGAAGTCTGGCCGGTCTGCTCCAACACGCACGGGGGGCCGGCGCACGACGTCCATCAACAGGTCCTGAACGCGTTCGACGAGCCCATCCCCCGCCTGTACGCGGCCGGAGAGCTCGGCGGCGTGTTCGGACACCTGTACCTGGGCGGCGGCAACCTGGCCGAATGTTTCGTCGGCGGCTGGACGGCGGCGCGCCACGCCGCGCGTCTGGACCCGTGGGACCGGTCGGCGCCGTGAAGCCGCCGCCCTTCCGCTATCACGACCCCGGCACCGTGGACGAGGCGGTCGCCCTGGTCTCCTCGCTCGACAACGCGAAGCTCCTGGCGGGGGGGCAGTCCCTGATGCCGATGCTGAACATGCGGTACGTGCTGCCCGACCACCTCATCGACCTCAACCGGATAACCGACCTGTCCTACATCGAGGAGTCCGGCGGCCGGGTGACCATCGGAGCGGTGACGCGCCAACGGGACATCGAGCGGTCCGACCTCCTCCGCCGCCGTTGTCCCCTGCTGCGGAAGGCGCTGCGGCAGGTCGGGCACCCCCAGACGCGGAACCGCGGCACCATCGGGGGCAGCCTCTGCCACCTCGACCCCTCGGCGGAACTGCCCGCCGCCCTCGCCGCCCTCGACGCGACCGTTCACGTCGTCGGTCCGAACGGCGCGCGCGACGTCCCGATGGCCGACTTCCCCGCGTTCTACATGACGCCGGCCATCGAGCACGACGAGATCCTCGGCGCCGTGAGCTTCGACCCCTGGCCCGCCGGACACGGGTCGGCGTTCGTCGAGTTCGCACGCCGTCCCGGCGATTTCGCGATCGTCGGCGTGGCGGCGCTGCTGGAGCCGGGGCCCGACGGGACCGTCGGCCGCGCGGCCATCGCCCTGGCGGGCGTCGGTCCGGGGCCGGTGCGGTGCGCCGCCGCGGAAGAGCGGCTGGCCGGCCGGGCGCCGGACGCCGACGCCATCCGCGCCGCCGCCCTGACGTGCGCGGACATCGAGGCGATGGAGGACATCCACGCGCCGTCGTCGTACCGGCGGCATCTGGCGGTGGAGTTGACGTCGCGCGCGCTCCACGCGGCCCTGGCGGAGCCCGGCGCGGGATCGCCGAAATGACCGGCGTCGGCGAGCTTCCCGAGACGCGGTCCGTCACCCTGTCGGTGAACGGCGAGCGCCACGAGATCGACGTCGAGACGCGCATGACCCTGGCGGACTGCCTGCGGCGCAAGCTCGGCAAGACCGGTACGCATCTCGGCTGCGAGCACGGCGTCTGCGGCGCCTGCACGGTGCTGGTCGATGGCCGTAGCGCGCGCGGTTGCCTGATGCTCGCCGTCCAGGCGAACGGCGCCGAGATCACGACCGTCGAGGGACTCGCCTCCCGCGGAGGGGAATGGCACCCCCTGCAACAGGCCTTTCACGAGCACCACGCGTTGCAATGCGGCTTCTGCACCGCGGGCATCCTCACCTCGATGGTCGAGTTCCTGGGCGAGAACCCGGACCCCACCGAGGACGAGGTCCGGGAGGCGCTGTCCGGCAACATCTGCCGCTGCACGGGGTACCAGGGGATCGTGAGGGCGGTGCTCGACGCGGCGGGCCGGCTCCGCGCCCGGAACGGAGCCATCGCGCCGTGACCGGGGATCTCGTCGGCGCGCCGGTGCACCGCCTCGAGGACGCGGCCCTGCTCACGGGCACGGCCCGGTTCACGGACGATATCGAGCTCCCCGGAACGGTGGAGGCGGCCTTCGTGCGGAGCCCGCATCCACACGCGCTGATCCGGTCCGTCGACTCGACCGCGGCCCGGAACCTGGCCGGCGTTCACGCCGTGTTCAGTCACGCGGATCTCGCGCCGCTTCTGACCCGGAACCTGATCCCGCCGGACAACCCGACGCTGAAGTTCGCCGAATCGACGAGGGCCGTCGTGTTGGCGAAGGACGAGGTCTGCCATGTCGGCGAGATCGTGGCGATCGTGCTCGCCGACTCCCGCTACGTCGCGGAGGACGCGGTCGCCCTGGTCGACGTGGCCTACGAGGTCCTGCCCTCTGTCTCGGACTGCCGGGACGCGCTGGCGCCCGGCGCGGCCCGGGTCCACCGGGACGCTCCCGACAACGTCGTGGCGACGTTCCGCGCGGAATACGGCGACTGCGGGCCCGCCTTCGCGGCGGCGGCGCACGTTCTCCCGCTTTCGCTCAGGCAGCATCGCGGCGGCGGACACCCCATCGAGGGACGGGGAATCGTCGCCCGGTTCGACCCCGCCACCGAGGGATTGACGGTCTGGTCGTCGACGCAGGGCGCACACCGGGTGCGCGACGCGCTGGTGGTTCTTTACGGCCTCGACGAGACCCGGGTGCGCGCCATAACGCCGGACGTCGGCGGCGGGTTCGGATCGAAGCACATCGTCTACCCGGAAGAGGTCGTCGTCGCCGGCGCCGCGCTCGCGCTGAAGCGTCCCGTCAAGTGGATCGAGGACCGGCGCGAGCACTTCCTCGCCGCCATCCAGGAACGCGACCAGTACTGGGACATCGAGGTCGCCGCCGACGCTGACGGCCGCCTGCTCGGCCTGCGTGGCTCCATGGTTCACGACCAGGGCGCCTACACGCTGCTCGGCTTCAACGTCGCCCACAACGCCACCCTCGCCGTTCCCGGGCCGTACCTGCTGCCGAACTACCGGCTCGACGTGACGATCGCGGCGACCAACCGCGTCGGCACCATTCCCGTCCGCGGCGCCGGCTACCCCGAGGGTACGTTCGCCATGGAACGGGCGATGGACGCCATCGCCGACGAGCTGGGCGCCGACCGCGCCGAGATCCGCCGCCGCAACCTCATCCCGGCCGACCGCATTCCCTACGAGCTGCCGTTGAAGGCGCGGGACGGCTCCACCACGCACTACGAAAGCGGAGACTTCCCGGCCTGCATGGAGAAGGCGCTGGAGAGCGCCGGCCACGACCGGTTCGCGGAGCGGCAGGCGGCGGCCCGCGACGCGGGCCGCTACATCGGCATGGGCGTCGCGAACTGCACGAAGATCACCGGTCGCGGCCCCTTCGAGACGGGGATCGTGCGCATCGGCCCGTCGGGCCGGATCACGGTCCACACCGGCGCGATGGCGATGGGACAAGGCATCAAGACCGCTTACGCGCAGATCTGCGCCGACCAGTTCGGAGTGGATCCCGGGGCCGTCAAGGTGATCACCGGGGACACCGGGACCGTTCCGATGGGGATCGGCGGGTTCGGCAGTCGCCAGACCGTCACGGCCGGTTCGTCCATACACTTGGCGTCCGTCGAGGTGCGCGAGAAGGCGCTGAAGACAGCGGCGCACATGCTGGAGGTCTCGGACCGGGATCTCGACCTGAAGGACGGCACGATCTCCGTCGCCGGCGTGCCGGACCTTTCGGTGTCGCTGGCCGACGTCGCCAAGGCCCTGTCCGGCGCCATCGGCTACGCCCGGCCGAAGGACATGCCTCCGGGGTTGGAGGCCAGCGTCAACTTCCTGCCCACCGGCCTCACCTACGGCAACAGCGCGCACGTCGTCGAGGTCGAGGTGGACGTCGGCACCGGCGGGGTCCGGATCACGCGCTACCTCGTGGTCAACGATTCCGGCCGCCTGATCAACCCGACGATCGTCGAGGGGCAGATCGTCGGCGGCGTCGCGCACGGCATCGGCAACGCGCTCTTCGAGTGGATGGGCTACGACGATGCCGGGCAGCCCGTGACCACGACGTTCGCGGAGTATCTCCTGCCGACGGCGCCCGTCGTGCCGAACGTCGAGATCGTCCACCACGAGACGCCCTCGACGGTCAATCCCCTGGGCGTCAAGGGGGTGGGAGAGGCCGGCGTCATCCCTGCCGCCGCGGCCGTGATGTCGGCGATCGAAAGCGCGCTGGCGCCCTTCGGCGTGCGCATCCGGGAGACGCCCATCAGCCCGCCGCGCCTCGTCGAGCTCATCGGGGAAGCGAAGGCCGGAAGCTGACGGCGGCTCTCGCGGATCGCGCTGGCGATGATGTCCACATGAATTGTTGCCGATGTCCGGGTTACACCGGCCCCGCATACAATGCTCCACAGGGAGATATTTGTCATGAGCCTACAACCCATGCCTTTACAACACATCACGCGCGAATCCGTACTTCAGGCAATCAAGGAATGTGATGAACTCGGCCAAGAGAGATTCCTTGAAAATCATGGATTCGGACCGAGCAAAACCACTTGGCTCCACTACAATGGACAACATTACGTTTCCAAGGCAATTACTGGTGTGGCCCGTGGCTATGCCCGCCCTGACTTAGGCCCATTATCCTGGAATGAATTCCATGGCGGTGAGCAGGTCAGGAAGAAACTTCGCGATCTCGGATTCGAGGTTAGGAGTACACATTTTCTACCACCGAAAGCAGCCAATAACGATCCCTTCGATCCAAAGGATGTGGAAGACGCACGAAAATGGGTGAAGAAAACGATCGCGCAGCGCCGTGGGCAAAGAAGTTTTCGAGATTCTCTGATCTCCGTATACGGAAGGGAGTGCGCGATTACAGGGTGTTCGACTCTCGATGTCCTCGAGGCAGCGCATATTTTTCCGTATCGCGGTCCCGAAACCAATCATCCATCGAACGGCCTTCTACTCCGCGCCGACCTGCACACGTTGTTCGACTGCGGATTGCTGGCGATCCATCCGGATGAAAAGACAGTTATTGTAGCTTCGTCCGTAAAGGATAAAGAGTATAGGAAATTACATGGACGCCGTATGAAAAGACCGAGAAACCGAGAGAAAAGGCCAAGCAAAAAAGCTCTGAGACTACACCTTGAGGATTGTCAAGAAATGGACATTTGATTGAAGCGACATGGATTGGCTTAATTCATAGTTTCCCTGATCCGATTTCATCAAGCTACATTCCAGAAGTTTGCCAGGCGCCATCGAACGGGTACTCCCCTCCCCTTGACCAGCGCCGGACCGGGCCGAGGCGCGCCGCCGGGTCGCGTCACGCCCGGGTCCGCCCGAAGATCCGCGCGAGTCTCCGGATCAACGCCGCCCACGCGCTTCCGGCCAGGAGGCGGAGACCCGAGATCGGCGGCGCCGACGCCGGCGGCGTCTCTTCGGGAACATCGGGAGCGGAGGCCAGGCCCGTGGCGGCGATCTTCTCGTGGAGCGAGTCCGCGAACCGGCCCACGAGGCGGTTGGCGAGTTCGGAGATCATGCCGGCGCCGCGCCCGTACTGGGCGACCGGGCCCGACAGGTTCAGGTCCGTGTCGATGACCACCCGGGTTCCCGCTTCCGCGGGTTCGAGCCGGAACGTCACGTCGGCCGCCGCCCCGCCCCGGCCCTTGCTGTCGGCGCCACGCGCCGAGACGCGCGCGCGGAACGCCTCGGCATCCATTTCGTCGAAGCGCGCGGTTCCATCGAAGGAGAGGGTGACGGGGCCCAACTTGACGGTCACCTTCCCGCGATAGGCGTCGTCGCCGAGGACTTCCGTCAACTCGGCGCCCGGCATACAGGGCGCGATTCCCTCGATGTCGGTGAGCAGGTCCCATGCCTGGGGCACCGGCACGGCGACGTCGAAGGAGTTCTGTATCCGCAAGGAGTTCCCCGGAGTCGTGGAGCGGCGGCGGGCGGCTAGATCAGCCCGATCTCGCTCAGATCCATCGCCATTTCCTCGGGGATGTCCTGTTCCCGGTTCCTGGAATCGAGGTCTTTCGGCGCGTGCTCGGGCTGTAGATACCGCCAGCCCTGATGAGGCCGCCGGGGTTGCGGCTCGGTCCGTACCAACTCCGGGTCGAGCACGATGTCGCAGCGCGGAACGCCGTCGCGTCCGATCACCGCCTCCAGTCCGACGATGCGTTGCCGAACCCGGACGAACCGCTTGACGATCCAGAACATCGAGCCGCCGCCGAGCACCTCCGCTTCGCGCCGGGGCATATGGCGCGTGCGGTGCCACAGCCTGGCGCCCAACCCCCGCGCCAGCGACTGCTCGATCTTGGCGGCCTGCACCTGCCTCAGGTGCTCGACATCCTCGATCCCGACACACATTTTCAGGAGATGAACGGCCATCGCGGGACCGCTTCTATCACAAATCCGGAGGGGAGCGGAATCGGTCAGTCGAGGTAACCGAGCATCGACCACCAGAGGAAATCGAGCGGGAACAACACCACCACCGTTATCGCGGCGAGCAGAAGGCAGAAACGCGACGTGACCGCCAGCCCCAGCCCCGCGACCTGGGCGGCGACGAGGAGCGGCGGCAACTGATAGGGGAGAAGCACCGTCGAATAGGCGACGGCCTGGGTCATGAGAACGACGTCGAGCGGCATTCCCGTGGCCTCGGACACGCCGCCGGCGAGCGGGGTCATGACCGCGGGAATGCCGACGGCGGTCGCCGCCAGTCCGACGCCGACCGACGTCGCGACCAGGGAAATCAGGGTCTTTCCCTGGTCTCCGCGCGACAGATCCGCCGCTTCCAGCATGGCGTGGCCCAGGTACTCTCCGATACCGCCATGAGCGACGAGCCCCGCAATCCCGAGGATCGCCGCGCTGGTGAACATGGGCGTGAAGTTGATCTTCGTCGCGAAGGCGCCCGGAGGCAGCACGCCGACGCCCGGCATCAGGCACAGGAGCGCCGCTCCCAGCGCTATCCAGCCGGGCGATACGTGGTGCAGGAAATCGAAGATCCACAGCAGGAGCGCGGCGCCCACGATCGCGGCCAGCCGCCATTCCGCGCTTCCCGGCGGCTTCGGCGGCGCGAGCGGAGACGGCTCTTCCCGCCTCTCCCCGGCATGGCGCTGCGGCGCCTCGCGGTAGAGGAGCCAGACCAGCGCCACCACGACGGCGCACTTCAGCAAACCGAGTACGGGAAAGTGGAGCAACATGTACTCCGCATAGGACAGGCGTATGTCGTACTGGGACTCGATGCCGCCCATGAGGACGACGTTAGGCACGTTCGCGGGCAGGACCGTGAACCCCGGGAAAATGGCGCAAAACGAAAAGGCGATGAGGATCCCCGTGCGTCCGCGCGTCCCCTCGACGAATCCGAACCGATCCGCGACCGCCATCACCAGGGGAACGAACACGACGACCCTCCCGATTCCGGACGGGATGAGAAACACCGTGAGGAGGCCGAAGGCGGCCAGACCGGAGACGATCGCCGGGTACGAGGGACGAAGCCGCACCGCGACGGCGCGCGCGATGCGGGCCCCCAAACCGGTTTCGCCGACGGCGACGCTGAGCACCACTCCGCCGAAAATCAACCAGAACGCCGTGGAATGAAACCCCGAGAAGACGACCCCGGCCGGCGCCACCGCGAAGAGCATGGCGATCAGGAAATAGAGGACCGCGGTGACGTGTTCCGGGAACAGCCCACTCGCGAACAGACCGAGCACGAAGACGCAGAGCGCCGCGGCGCGCGCCATCTCGGGCGTGAAGGCGTCCGGCGGCCACAACAGGAGGGCGAGAGCTCCCGCCGCCGCCGGCACGGCGATCAGCTTCTGCCAATCGGTCATCGGCGTTCGACACGGCGGGGACCGGAGATCGTTCGGGGTCCGGCACATCGCGCCGAAAGATTCCGAGTGAGCGGCACTGCCGCCAACCCGAACATCGCCGGCGACGGCGACCGGACGCACCGGGACTCCATGGCGATCGTCAAGGCCGGTCCGCGCCGCCGTGGATTTCGAAGTCCAGCAACGTGGCGCCCTCCTCCACGAGGTCGCCTACGCCGAAGTGGACCGCGCCGACGACCCCGTCGGCAGGAGCGACGATCGTGTGCTCCATCTTCATCGCCTCGACGACCGCGAGTCCGGCCCCCTTCGCGACGCGATCGCCCCGGTGGGCGAGGATGGCGCCGACCTTGCCGGACAACGGCGCGGCGACGGTCGGATCGACGCCGTCGGCGCCCGCGACGGCGGCCGCGGGGTCCTCGAAAGACAGGCGATGCATCCGTCCGTCGTCGTCCACGATCCAGAGCCCGTCCCCCGACCGGTACACCGAGACGACGGTCCGGACGCCGTCGAGGTCGGCGCGGAGACGCTCTCCCTCCTCCAGCTCTCCGGCGGCGACCGCCGGACCGCCGGGAAGGTCCATGTCGAAGGCCGGAAGACCGCCGGACCGCGGCCGCGCCGCCGTCGTCACCGTCACGCGGCCGCCGTCCCGTTCGCGGCCGGGGTCGACGAAGACGACCTCCTCTACCGCCGGGCCGTTCAGCCGCCAACCGTCGCCCCGGCCCCACGGCGAGTGGCGATCCCTCGAGTTCCGACCCCTTTCCGCCGCCTCGGCGCGGAAGCCCGCGAGGACGGCGAGGGTCGCGAGGGCCAGCGTCCTGTCGGTCGCCGGCCCCGCCTCGGGGATCAGGTCGGCGAGATGCCGGTCGATGAAGCCCGTGTCGAGGGCGGCGTCCGCGAACTCCCGGTGATTGGCGATGCTGAACAGAAGGTCCCGGTTGGTGACCGGACCGACGATGTGGAGCCCGGCCAGCGCACGCGACAACCTGCGCACCGCCTTCGCCCGGTCGTCGTCCCATACGACGAGCTTGGCGATCAACGGGTCGTAGTACGGCGTGATGTCGTCGCCGGTCGCAACCCCGGCGTCGACGCGGACATGCGGCCCCTCGTCGGGAAACCGCAGGCGGGAGAGGCGTCCCGGCGACGGAAGAAAGCCCCTGGCCGGATCCTCCGCGTAGACCCGCGCCTCGATCGCGTGCCCCGCGAGGGCGATGTCGTTCTGCGCCAACGGAAGCGGGTTCCCGGCCGCGACGACGAGCTGCCACTCCACGAGATCGAGGCCGGTCACCATCTCGGTCACCGGGTGCTCGACCTGCAAGCGCGTGTTCATCTCCATGAAACAGAAGCGGGACGCATCCGGGTCCGCCGCGCCATCGACGAGGAACTCCACGGTTCCCGCGCCGACGTAGCCGATGGCGCGGGCCGCGTTCACCGCCGCCTCTCCCATCGCCGAGCGCATCCCGACCGTCATGCCCGGCGCCGGAGCCTCCTCGATCACCTTCTGGTGGCGGCGCTGGAGAGAGCACTCCCGCTCGAACAGATGGATGACATTGCCGTGGGCGTCCCCGAAGACCTGAACCTCGATATGGCGCGATTTCGCGAGGTATCGCTCGATCAGCATCCGATCGTCGCCGAACTCCGACGCCGCTTCGCGTCTGGCCTCGTCGAGGGCCTTCGCGAAGTCGCCTTCCGCCTCGACGATTCGCATCCCGCGTCCGCCGCCGCCCGCGGAAGCCTTGACGAGAACGGGAAACCCGATCTCCCGCGCCGCGGCGAGCAGGGTTTCTTCCGACTGGTCGTCGCCGTGGTATCCGGGCGCCACGGGGACGCCCGCCGCCTCCATGACGGATCTGGCGGCGTGCTTGGCCGCCATGGCGCGCATGGCGCTCGGCGGCGGTCCGACGAAGGTCACGCCCGCGGCGAGACAGGCCTCCGCGAACTCGGCGTTTTCCGACAGGAACCCGTATCCGGGATGAACGGCGTCGGCGCCCGTCCGAACCGCGGCGGCGACGACCGCCTCGATATCGAGGTAGCTCTCGGCGGCCGCGGCGCCGCCCACGCGGACCGCCTCGTCCGCCGCCGTCGCGTGTCGCGCGCCGACATCCGCGTCGGAGTAGACCGCGACCGTCCGCAGACCGAGCCGGCGCGCCGTGCGCGCGACGCGGCAGGCGATCTCGCCGCGATTGGCGATCAGGAGCTTGTCGAACATCGGACGCCCCACCGATGGGGAAGGCTCGAATGCCGGCCGTTCGATGAACGAACGGTCGGCGCTCGGGGCATATCGTACACCCGGCGTTCCGTTCAAGGACGAAGACGGATTCCGCGGCCATGCCCGGGATCGCGATGAGCAACCGGATTGACGGGTGACATTACGGACCGGTCAGATGGGTAACAGTGTTCGGGCCTTGTACGGCTTCCGTGCGGCCCGAAGACCGCGGGCGGACACTCACATCCTGAAGACGCCGAATTCGGTCTTCGGGATCGGCGCGTTGAGCGCCGCCGAGATCGACAACCCCAGGACGTTCCTGGTCTCGGCGGGGTCGATGATGCCGTCGTCCCAGAGACGGGCGCTGGCGTAGTACGGGTGTCCTTGCGTCTCGTACCGTTCGCGCACGGGGGCCTTGAACGCGGCCTCGTCCTCCCCGGACCACGATTCCCCCCTGGCCTCCAGCGCATCCCGGCGCACCCGCGCCAGCACGCTGGCGGCCTGCTCTCCCCCCATGACCGAAATCCGCGCGTTCGGCCACGACCAGAGGAATCGCGGACCGAACGCCCGCCCGCACATGCCGTAGTTCCCGGCGCCGAACGATCCGCCGACGATGACCGTGAACTTCGGCACCCGCGCGGACGCCACGGCAGTCACCATCTTGGCGCCGTCCTTGGCGATGCCGCCGGCCTCGTACTTCCGGCCGACCATGAACCCGGAGACGTTCTGCAGGAACACGAGGGGAATACGCCGCTGGCAGCAGAGCTCGATGAAGTGCGTGGCCTTCAGCGCCGACTCGGAGAACAGGATTCCGTCGTTGGCGACGATGCCGACGGGATAGCCGTGGATGTGGGCGAACCCGGTGACCAGCGTGGTTCCGTAGAAACGCTTGAACTCATCCAGTTCGCTGCCGTCGACGACGCGGGCGACGATCTCGCGCGCGTCGCAGGGCGAGCGCACGTCCGGCGGCACGACGCCGTAGATCTCCCGCGGGTCGTAGAGCGGGTCGACGGGCTCGCGGCAAACGACGTCCGGGCGCTTCTCGTGATCGAGGCCGGCGACGATCCGCCGGGCGATGGAAATGGCGTGCGCATCGTCGTGGGCGAGGTGATCGACGACGCCCGACGTCCGCGCGTGCACGTCCGCGCCGCCCAGCTCCTCCGCCGTCACCGTCTCCCCGGTCGCCGCCTTCACCAGCGGCGGTCCGCCCAGAAAGACGGCGCCCTGTCCGCGCACGATGACGCTCTCGTCGGACATGGCCGGGACGTAGGCGCCGCCCGCCGTGCACGAACCCATCACCAGGGCGATCTGCGGAACGCCGGCGGCGGACATCGTCGCCTGATTGTAGAAGATGCGGCCGAAATGCTCGCGGTCGGGAAACACCCGATCCTGGAGCGGGAGGTAGGCGCCGCCCGAGTCGACGAGATACAGGCACGGCAGCCGGTTCTCGCGGGCGATCTCCTGGGCGCGCAGATGCTTCTTCACGGTAAGCGGAAAGTAGGTTCCGCCCTTGACTGTCGCGTCGTTGGCGACGACGACGCACTCGCGGCCCTCTATACGACCGACGCCGGTGACGATTCCCGCCGCCGGCACCTCGTCGTCGTAAACTCCATACGCGGCGAACTGGGACAGCTCGAGAAAAGGAGAACCGGGATCGAGCAGACGCCGCACGCGGTCCCTGACCGGCATCTTCCCCCGCCGCACGTGGCGCTCCCGCGCGGCCTCCCCGCCGCCAAGCCGGACCTTCGCCACCTTGTCGCGGAGGTCGGCGACAAGGCCTTCCATGCGCGCCCGATTGTCGGCGTAGACGGCCGAGCGCGTATCCATGCTAGAACGGAGTCGCGTCATGACGGGAACGTAACACGCCCGCGGCGGCGCGCGGAAAATCAGGCGGACACAAGGGCTTGGCCTAGCATGTCCAGGTATGGCGGGCGATCCGGGAGAGAACCGGGGGAAGGCTGGAACCCATGACCTACACGGCATTCGATCTGACGGACAAGGTGGCGCTGATCACGGGCGGCAACCGGGGGATCGGCCTCGGCATGGCCGACGCGCTCGCCCGAGCGGGCGCCGACGTCTGCATCTGGGGGCGCGACGCGGCGCGGAACGGGCGGGCGGCGGAGTCGTTGAAGCGGCACGGCACGCGCGTCGCCGCCGCCGTCTGCGACGTCTCCGACGAGGCCCAGGTATCCTCCCGCCTCCAGGACTGCCTCGCCAGGTTCGGCCGCATCGACGGCTGTTTCGCCAACGCCGGCGTCCTGGGAGGGGCGAGATCCTTCTTCGACATCTCGGCGGACGACTGGCGGCGGGTCCTCGGGGTCAACCTCGACGGCGCCTTCTTCACGCTGAAGGCGGCGGCCGAACACATGAAATCCCGCGCGGAAGCGGGCGACCCCGGCGGCCGCCTCGTCGTCACCTCGAGCCTGGCGTCCATCTCCGGCGCCGCGCGGAACGAGCATTACGCGGCCACCAAGGGCGGCGTCACCGCCATGATCAAGGCCCTGTCCGTCGAGCTCGCCCGCCACGGCGTGACGGCGAACGCGATCCTGCCGGGGTGGATCGAGACGGACATGACGGCGAAGGCCATGGCCAACGAGAAATTCGCCGCCAACGTCATGCCGCGAATCCCCGCGCGCCGCTGGGGCCGCCCGGAGGATTTCGGCGGCATCGCCGTCTACCTGATGAGCGACGCCAGCGCCTATCACACCGGCGACGAGATCCTCATCGACGGGGGATACTTCCTGTTCTGACCGGACGGCTACCAGCCGCCCGTCTCGAGCCACGCGTCGACCTCGTCCAACCGGTCGTTGCCCCAGAAGGACTCTCCATCGACGACGATGAACGGCGAGCCGAACACGCCGCGGGCGATGGCCTTTGCAGACCACGATGGCACGAGCGTGACCCTGGGAGGCGTTCGAGACATGCCCCTGGCGTGACGGGCGACGCGATGGTAAACTGATTCCGTGACTGTCGTAGCCTTTGAGGAGCAGGAGTATGGAACGCATTTATCGAAGCGGGTTGGCAATACTGGCTGTGTTTATGGTTGCCGGATGCGCGACGAGTATGCCGCCTGCCAATTTCAGCGTGTCGAACGTTGGGATTTCCGAACATCGACTTGATGCGGAAGTCCGATCAATTACCGTCACGTATGGCCGTCCAGACGAACAGATTGGGCAAGTTGATTTCTTTATGTTCGGGGAAGGAAACAATGTTTCTTCTGCATGGCATACGGCGTTACAGGAAGCGCTCGATCGTACTCTACTCTTTACGGATGGTGGATCGAAGATGGTTTCAATATCCGTGAAAATCTTGAAACTAGATGTGCCAAATTTCGGGGCTTCTATGACGACGGAATCCGTGGCGCGTTATGAAATCATCGACCGCGCGAACGGAGACATCATTTTCTCTCAAGATGTTTCGTCTTCAGGAACAACTCCGGCTACCTATGCTTATCTTGGGCTTACTCGTGCACGGGAAAGCGTCAACCGAGCGGTTCAGAACAACATCGCCCTGTTTCTCCAAGCCGCCGGAACGATTGATTTGGCGAAACCGATGTTCCCCGTCGGGAGTTCGTGACATGAAAGGGATCACGGTGGCCGTCGTGGCGGTTCTCGCCTGTTTGTCTGCCGCGTCATGCACGCCGAACATTTCGCCGGACAGCTATTCGGTCGGCTCGGTCGGTCAAATCAATCGGGTTGTGCGCGGCGTTATCGTGAGCGCCCGTCCCGTCGCAGTTTCCGGAACCAATTCCGGCGTCGGCTCCGGCGCTGGCGCGGTCGCCGGTGGCGCGGGTGGGTCGGCGATAGGTGGAAGCCTTGACGCTAACATCGTGGGCGCGGTTGGCGGAGCCGTAATCGGTGGGATCGTCGGCGCGGTTATCGAGGAAGAGGCGACCCGTCAAACGGGCATGGAATACATCGTCGAAGCCGAAAACGGTTCGTTGATAACGATCGTGCAAGGCGACGAGGACCCGCTTGCGGCAGGGCAGAAAGTACTGGTCGTCTATGGGACTCGTTCCCGTGTGATCAAAGCGCCAGATTAGCCTACATTATCATGCTATGTGGCGTATCTGATTCTGCATGTGATATAATTCTTTGTGCAACAAAGGGGGATTATATACCTGTTTACCCTCCGATTTTCCCCTTGCGAGGGGGGGAAATCTGCATTGAATCAACGCGATCCGCGCGGTCGGGCGTTGGTCGCCCCGTGTTTGGGGGCGGATGAAAGGTCTATGGCGACGTCGGCCATCCAACCCGATTGCGTTGGTCGCCCCGTGTTTGGGGGCGGATGAAAGGGGCCACGCGGTCATGCCGGCGCCCGTCGGCGCGTTGGTCGCCCCGTGTTTGGGGGCGGATGAAAGGGCGACGGCGGCTCTCTACGCGGCCTCCCAAGCGTTGATCGCCCCGTGTTTGGGGGCGGATGAAAGGGCGTCGCTCGACCACATCACATGAGCGAGGGCGTTGGTCGCCCCGTGTTTGGGGGCGGATGAAAGGTCGCCGTTGATTGCCTGATGGTCGAGCTTGGGCTTGGTCGCTCGCGCGGATCTCTCCGCGGGTAAACAGGTATATAATCCCCCAACAAAGGCTATCCGACGGCGGAGAAGCACCCCGATGCAGACCGAAGCGCCCCCTAGGCAATCTTCGCCTTCTGCTCCCCAGAAAACCTCCGGCACCTGCTCATCTGCATTCCTTCGTCATGCGGTGGAATACACACTAAAGACCCGTCCGATTTTCCGGGGCCACTTCACGGATGCGCGGATCGTGCAGCACTGACCATACATAGGACGGACCTTGCACAATCTTATTCACGGTGCCTGGACCATCGAAGGGTACAAGTTCGAGTGCTTTCTCGAAGTCCGCTCTCGGTATCTGCCATTCAGTGCGGCTTGGGTAAAATACGTTGTCGCGTATCTCATAGGTGAAGGGCAAACCGCGCTTTGTATGAAACGTCTCACCTTCGTGCTTTACGATACGTTCCCAAATTTCGTCGATGTTCGCCATCGGTCACTATCCTCCTACACAACGCCACAGCGCACATGCCTCGTGCTGGCTGATCCTATGCACGATCATTACGCCCGGCGACGGCGCGACCGCGCGCCATTTCGCGTCTGTCGGACCGCTTGCGGATCGCTGTCCTGGTTCAGGCCATATGAGACGGGAGAGTTTCTTCGGCTGTGTGTTTGACAAGGTACTCGGCAAGGGTGTGTCCCGCCAAGGGCCTGGTGCGGTCGGGAGGTGTCGGACTCGTCGGCAAAGGCGTCGGTCCAGCGGTTGATGTCCTGTTCTGACCGGACGGCTACCAGCCGCCCGTCTCGAGCCACGCGTCGACCTCGTCCAACCGGTCGTTGCCCCAGAAGGACTCTCCATCGACGACGATGAACGGCGAGCCGAACACGCCGCGGGCGATGGCCGCGTCGGTGGCCTCTCGAAGCATGTCCTTCACGGCCTGGTCCTGGACGGCCGCCAGTACATCGCCGGGAGCCACTCCGCCCTCCGCCGCCGCGATCTCGGCCACGACCTCGGCCCCGGCAACGTCCCGGCCCTCTCCGAAACAGGCGCGGTAGACGGCCCGCGCGAACGCCCTGGCCCTGCCCGCGTCCCGGTCGCGCAACCAGTAATAGGCGCGCTGGGCCGCGATCGTGTTCGGAGGGAAGCCGTCCGGCAGCTGGAACGGCGCCCCGAGGCGGCGCGCCGTGCGGAAGCAGTCGCGTTCGAAGTACCGCCCCTTCATGGGATAGAGGGAAAGCGGCCGCATGCCCTCCGTCTTGAAGACGGCGCCGAGGAGCATCGGCCGCCATGTCACCTCGCGACCGTGTTTCGCCGCGACGTCGTCCACGCGCAGACTGGCGAAATAACCGTAAGGCGATCCGAAATCGAAATAGAAATCGATGGGGTCGGCCATGTGTCCCGATCTCCTGGAGTGGTGCGCGAGATAACCGCCGGTCACGGACCGCGATACGCGGTGACCTCGATCTCGACCTTCATGCGCGGATCGACGAGACGCGCCTCGACCGTCGTATTGGCGGGGTCGATCCCCTTGAAGCGCGCCCCGACGACCGGCGCGACGGACTCGAAGTCCTCACGGTCGGCGAGATAGACGACGACCCGAACGACGTCGGCGAGGCTGAATCCGGCTTCGTCGAGCAACCAGTCGATGAGCCTGAACGCCTGCTCGGCCTGTTCGGCCGGATCCTCGGCAATGCTGTCCGTATCGGGGTCGTAACCGGTGCAACCGGAAGCGAAGACCCAGTCGCCCTGCACGACCGCCCGCGAGAAGCTGGCGATCTTCTCGTAGGGCGAGCCGGTCGAGATGCGTTTGCGGTCCATCGGCGGGGCCCTCAGCCGAGCCGCTCCACCGCGATCGCCGTCGCCTCGCCGCCGCCGATGCAGAGCCCGGCGATGCCGCGCTTCGCGTCCATACGGTCCATCGCGCCGAGCAACGTGACCACGATGCGCGCGCCCGTCGCGCCGAGGGGATGGCCGAGCGCGCAGGCGCCGCCATGCACGTTGACGCTCTCATGGTCGAGGCCGAGGTCGCGCATGGCGACCATGGCGACAACCGCGAAGGCCTCGTTGATTTCGTAGAGGTCGGCGTCGGCGGCGGACCAGCCGATCTTGTCCAACAAGCGCTCGATGGCCCCGACCGGCGCGGTCGTGAACCGCTCCGGCTCGCGGGCGTCCGCGGCATGGCCGACGACGCGGCCGAGCGGCGCGATCCCCCGCCGTTCGGCCTCGGACGCGCGCATCAGGACCAGCGCGGCGGCGCCGTCCGAGATCGCACTCGAGTTCGCCGCCGTGACGGTGCCATCCCTGGCGAACGCCGGGCGAAGCTTCGGCACATTGTCGGGATCGACGGAGAAGGGATGCTCGTCCCGGGCCACCGTGTCGACGCCCTCGCGCGTCTTCGCGGCGACGGGGGCGATCTCGCCGTCGAACCACCCCTCCTCCGTGGCTCTCCGGGCGCGATGGAGCGATTCGACGGCGTAGGCGTCCTGGTCATCGCGCGAGAACTGATAGGCCCGCGCCGTATCATCGGCGTAGGTTCCCATAAGGCGGCCCGGCTCGTAGGCGTCCTCCAGCCCGTCGAGGAACATGTGGTCCTTCACCTCGCCGTGACCCATGCGCAAACCGCGCCGCGCCTTCTGCATCAGGTACGGGGCGTTGCTCATGCTTTCGAGGCCGCCGGCGACGACGATACCGTCGGTCCCCACCGCGATCAGGTCGTGGCCCAACATCGCGGCCTTCATGCCCGATCCGCACATCTTGTTGATCGTCGTGGCGCCGACGTCGACGGGAACGCCCGCGCGGATCGCCGCCTGACGCGCGGGGGCCTGGCCGAGACCGGCGGGCAGGACGCAGCCCATGATGACTTCGTCGACATCGTCGGCCGGCACGCCGGCGCGCCCGAGGGCGGCCTCGATCGCCACGGCGCCGAGCTCGGGCGCGGAGGAGGCGCTCAGACCTCCCTGGAAATCCCCGATCGGGGTCCGCGCCATGCCGGCGATGACGATGGGGTCCTTGTCGCTCATGATGTTCTCCCCGTGCCCGACTCCGGGCCGTTCGGCGATTGACGGGCGGTCCCGCGCCGGGCGCGTTCGGGGCGCCGCCGCAGTCGGGACAGATACGGTTCATACCATCCGAACAGTCACCGCAAAACGTACATTACACAACTACGGACGTAAGGCTTCGGTATCCCAGTCGAGACCGGAACGGCACCGCCCGCATATTTCCCGCCCTTCGAGAAACCGTCACGCCGTCTCCTCGAACAATTCGCGGCCGATCAGCATACGGCGGATTTCGCTGGTCCCGGCGCCGATCTCGTAGAGCTTGGCGTCGCGCAGCAGACGGCCCGTCGGGAACTCGTTGATGTAGCCGTTTCCGCCCAGGCACTGGATCGCCTCCAGCGCCATCCAGGTGGCTTTCTCCGAAGCGTAGAGGATGGCCCCGGCGGCGTCCTTCCGGGAGGTCTCGCCCCGATCGCAAGCCCGGCTCACGGCGTAGACGTAGGCCCGGCAGGCGTTCATCGTCGTGTACATGTCGGCGAGCTTGCCCTGCATGAGCTGAAACCCGCCGATGGGCTTGCCGAACTGCCTGCGCTCGTGCACGTAAGGGATGACGATATCCATGCAGGATCGCATGATCCCGAGGGGACCGGCGGCGAGCACGGCGCGCTCGTAATCGAGACCGCTCATCAGCACCTCGACGCCGCCGCCGACGGCGCCGAGCACGTTCTCCTCCGGTACGTCGCAATTCCGAAACACGAGCTCGCACGTGTTGGAGCCGCGCATGCCCAGCTTGTCGAGCTTCCGCGCCGTCGAGAATCCCGGGAAGGTCTTCTCGACGAGAAAGGCCGTGATGCCGCGCGAGCCGGCATTCGGATCGGTCCTGGCGTAAACGACGAGAACATCGGCGTCGGGGCCGTTGGTGATCCACATCTTGGTGCCGTCGAGCACGTACCGGTCGCCCTTCTTCTCGGCGCGAAGCCGCATGCCGACGACATCGGAACCGGCTTCCGGCTCGCTCATGGCGAGCGCCCCGACATGCTCGCCCGAAACGAGCCCCGGCAGGTAGCGGCGCTTCTGCCCGTCGGAGCCGTTGCGGCGGATCTGGTTGACACAAAGGTTCGAATGGGCGCCGTAGGAGAGCCCGACCGAAGCGGAAGCGCGGCTGATCTCCTCCATGGCGACGACATGCTCGAGGTATCCCATGCCAGCGCCGCCGAACTCCTCCTCGACGGTAATCCCGAGAAGGCCGAGCGTTCCCATCTTGGGCCAAAGGTCCATGGGGAACTCGTTGGTCTCGTCGATCTCCGCCGCCCGGGGCGCGATTTCGTCGGCGGCGAAGTCCGCTACCGAGTCGCGCAACAGGTCGGCGGCGTCTCCGAGATCGAAATCGAGAGCGGGCCAGAGGTTGGGAATCATGCGTTTCACTCTACCGCCCGGCGCGCGGATTCGGAATCGGCGCGGAGCCGTTCACAGCAGGAACCAGGCCCCGAGCCCGAGGAAGGCGAAGAATCCCACCACGTCGGTCACGGTGGTCACGAACACAGTGGCCGCCACGGCGGGATCGACGCCGAACCGGTTGAAGCCCAGGGGGATGAGGATACCGGCCAGCGCGGCGACGATCATGTTGACGATCATGGCGACGGCGATCACGCCTCCCAGCGCGAGGCCGCCGAACCAGACGGCGGCGACCACCGCGGCCAGAGCGGCGAACAACACGCCGTTGACAAGGCCGACGAACAACTCCTTGCCGACGACGCGCAAGGCGTTGGTCACGGTCAGGTCGCGCGTCGCCAGGGCGCGGACCGTCACCGTCATGGTCTGGGTCCCCGCGTTGCCGCCCATGGACGCAACGACCGGCATCAGAATGGCCAGGGCCACGACCTGCTCGATGGTCGCTCCGAAGATCGAGATCACGACCGAGGCGAGAATCGCCGTCCCCAGATTGACCAGGAGCCAGAGAAAACGCCGCCTGATGGTTTCCGCTACCGTCCAGAATATGTCGCTCTCGCCCACGCCGGCCAGACGCATGATGTCCTCTTCCGCCTCCTCGTGGATGACGTCGACCACGTCGTCCACCATGATCGCGCCGATCAGGCGCCCTCCCTCGTCGACCACGCCGGCGGACGCGAGGTCATACTGCTGGAAGTGATAGGCCACGTCTTCCTGGTCCATCCCGGCCGGGATCAGGACGGGGGCCGACTCCATGATGTCGCCGACGAGAACCGGCCGCCTGGCGCGCATGGCGCGGTACAGAGGCACGGTCCCCATCGGACGATGGGACGGATCGACGACGAAGAGCTCGTAGAATTCATCCGGCAGGTCGTCGGTCCGGCGCATGTAGTCGATGGTCTGGCCCACCGTCCAATAGGCCGGGACCGCGACGAAATCGCGCTGCATGAGGCGGCCCGCGCTGTCCTCGGGAAAGGCGAGACCTTCCTCGATCCGCAACCGTTCGAACGCGGGCAGGGCTCTCAGAACTTCCCGCTGGTCCTCTTCGTCGAGGTCCTCGAACACGTCGATGGCGTCGTCGACATCGAGCTCGGCCAAGGCGGCGGCGACACCCTTGGTCCCGAGATGCTCGACCACGTCGTCCCGCAGGGCCTCGCCCAAGTGGGGCAGGACCTCGGGGGCGATCAGGCCGCGAACGACGTCCACCAGGACGCGCCGCTCGTCGGGTTCGAGCTGCTCCACGAGATCCGCGACATCGGCGGAGTGCAGGGGCTCCACCAGATCCCGCACCCCGTCGAGGTCGTTCTCGTCGATCGCCCGGACCACCGCCTGTACGCGGTCCGGCGACAGGCCGAGCGATTCATCCATCGACGACTCGTCCGTCACTTCCGCCTCCCGAACACCGATACGGAGCCCACGAGAGAACGCGGCGAATCGGCCAACGGACGCCGATGCCGAGCGGCAGCATGGCGTTCGCATGGGCAGGAGCCCGCGCGGTCGCACGACTCATGGACGTTCCGGACGGCGCGAAGCCCGCGGCCAACACGACGGCGGGATCGAAAGATGGTGCGGTCGAGAAGACTCGAACTTCCACGGGCTCTCGCCCACAGCGACCTCAACGCTGCGCGTCTACCACTTCCGCCACGACCGCGTCGCCGTCGGCGGGAGATACCAAAACACGACCGCTCGCGCAACTGTCTGTCCTGGTTCAGGAGATATGAGACGGAGGGGGTTCTTCGGCTGTGTGTCTGGCAAGGTACTCGGCAGGGGTGTGTCCGCCGGACAAGGTCGCGTTCGTACCGTCCGGCCGCAGGCGGCGGAAAGACGCGCGAAACCTACGTGATGGCGGCGGCCCGTGCGTGCTACGACTCCGACCATGAAGGCGATCGAATGGCGGATCAGCGATACGCCGGTCGGTTACGAAGAAGCCGTGGCCGCGATGGAAGCGCGGGTCGCGGACATTCGGGAGCACCGGGCGGCCGAGCTCGTGTGGCTTCTGGAGCATCCGGCCCTGTACACCGCAGGCACCGGCGCGCGACCCGAAGACCTGCTCGACGGGTCTCTCCTGCCTGTCCATGCCACCGGCCGGGGCGGCAAGTACACCTATCATGGCCCGGGCCAGCGGGTGGCCTATGTCATGCTCGACCTGCGGAAACGCGGACGGGACGCGCGCGGGTATGTAAGGCGGCTCGAGGACTGGCTCATCCGCACCCTGGCACAGTTCAACGTCAAGGGCGAACGGCGCGAGGGACGGATCGGCGTCTGGATCGACCGGGGCGGCGGACGCGAGGCCAAGATCGCCGCCGCGGGCGTGCGCGTCCGCCACTGGATCACCTTTCACGGCGTATCGTTGAACATGGAGCCCGACCTGGACCACTATCGAGGCATCGTGCCCTGCGGTATCGGCGAACACGGCGTCACATCGTTCGCGGACCTGGGAATTCCCGTGACGACCGCCGAGGTGGACGCGGCGTTGATGGGGACCTTCGACGAGGTATTCGGCACGCCGACGGCGGACGCCGGCGCCTGACCGCCCTCCAGCGCGGACTCTCCGGCTCTCCCGCGCCGCGGCACTTGGAAACGCGACGCGCGCTACCTACCTGTGGCAGGCGCCATTCAACGCAAGGATGTCGGCATGACTCTTCGCACCCTTCTCTTCGGCCTGATCGCCGTTGCCGGCGGCGGTCCGGCCCTGAGCGATGAAATCGGTTCCGTGGACACCGCCTTCAAGCTGATCGGCGCCAACCACAAGATCGTCGTCGAGGCCTTCGACGATCCCAAGATCAAAGGCGTCGCCTGCTTCCTCAGCATGGCCCGCAAGGGCGGCATATCCGGCACGCTGGGTCTGGCGGAGGAGACGTCCGACGCTTCCATCGCCTGTCGCCAAGTCGGCCCGATCGAGTTCGTCGAGGCCATCTCGCCGGGCGACGAAGGAGAGCGCGTGTTCGAGGCGCGGCGCTCCGTTCTGTTCAAGAAACTCCAGGTCGTGCGTTTTCTCGATCGCGACCGCAATTCGCTGGTCTATCTCGCCTACAGCGACAAGCTGATCGACGGTTCGCCGAAGAATTCGGTCTCCGCCGTCGCCATGATGCCATGGGGCGACCAGTCGCCGGGCGAACCCCTCGTCGACTGATCCGCCTCGGATCGGGTCCGGTCCCCGGATTCCGTCACCGACGCCTGTTCGCCGTCCCCCCCCTCCCTCATTCGGTCGGACGGACGGAAAACCCTCGTCCGACGAGGGCGGCCCGCTCGTTCTCGTCGACTTCCGACTCGACGACACCGTTCACGACAGCCGAGGGCGGGCCATCGGCGCAGGCGGCGAGCATGTCGTCCACTTCATGGGACAGACCCACGAACACCGCCTCGACGCTACCGTCCGCACGGTTCCCGACCCAGCCGTCGAGACCGCGGCGCGATGCCTCGTCGATGGTCCAGTAACGGAATCCGACACGCTGAACGCGTCCGAGGATACGCACCCGCACCGCCTTGTTGTCGCCGGAAGCGCGTTCAGCCACCGTAAACGGCGATAAAGAACCCGGCGACGACGGCCGTCCCGATCACGCCGGCCACGTTGGGACCCATGGCGTGCATGAGCAGGAAGTTGTCGGGATCGGCGCGCTGTCCTTCCACCTGACTCACACGGGCGGCCATGGGAACGGCCGACACGCCCGCCGATCCGATCAACGGGTTGATGGAGTTCTTCCGGCTCGTCAGGTTCATGAGCTTGGCCATGAGCACCCCCGCCGCCGTCGAGACACCGAAGGCCACGATCCCGAGCGCGAGGATCTTCAGGGTCTCGACTTGCAGGAATCGTTCGCCGGTCATGGTGATTCCGACCGCGGCCCCGAGAAATATCGTCACGGCATTGATGATCTCGTTCTGGGCCGCTTTCGAGAGGCGCTCGACCACGCCGCACTCGCGCAGGAAATTGCCGAACATCAACATGCCGATCAGCGCCGAGGCCGCGGGGACCAGAAGAATACAGAGCACGGTGACCACGAGCGCGAAAGCCAGCTTCTCGCGCCGGGACACGGGGCGCAGCGACCGCATGCGGATGCGTCGCTCGTTCTCGGTGGTCAGCAACCGCATGATGGGCGGCTGAATGAGGGGCACGAGAGCCATATAGCTGTAGGCCGATACGGCGACCGGCGCCAACAGATGCGGCGCGAGCTTGTTGGCGAGAAATATGGATGTCGGACCGTCGGCGCCGCCGATGATCCCGATCGCCGCGGCCTCGGGCGCCGAGAATCCGAGCGCCATGGCGCCGACGAAAGTGACGAACACGCCGAACTGCGCGGCCGCTCCCAGAACCAGCATCCGCGGATTGGCGATCAGCGGACCGAAGTCCGTCAGCGCGCCGACTCCCAGGAAGACGAGGGGCGGAAACAGCTCCAACGTGATACCGAGACCGATGTAGTGGAACAGGCCGCCGGCGGCCTCCGCCGTCGGCGGATTCACGAGGCCCTCGGTCGGCAGATTGGCGAGCAGCGCCCCGAAGCCGATCGGCACCAGAAGAAGCGGCTCGAACCTGCGGTATACGGCGAGATAGAGCAGCCCGAGCACCACGCCCCACATCACTATCATCCGCCAAGTGACGTGGAAGAACCCCGTCAATTCAATAAGGTCAGAAAGATTTTCCATGTAGTATCAGAACAAGGTCAGCAGGACCTGCCCCTCCCGGACCGACGCGCCGACCTGTACCTTCACGGACTCGACCTTGCCGTCGTGGGGCGCCGGCACGGCCGTGTTCATCTTCATCGCCTCGAGCGTGACCAGCTTCTCCCCCTGCCGGACGTCCCGTCCTTCGGCGACATGAATCTCGACGACGGTTCCAGAGAGCGGGCTGGCGACATCGTTCGCGCCCGCGGCGCCGGTGGATGCGGCAGGCGGCGCGATCCTCGCCGAAGCGCCAGTGCTTTCCGCCAGCGGCGCGGGCGCGACGCGGGGCGCCGTAGGGGGAGCCTCCCCCACTTCCTCGACCACGACGTCGTATGTCGTGCCGCCGACGGTGATCCTGAAGCGTCTCATCTACCTGTTCTTTCTTCGCGGGCCCTTCGTCACCACGCGCGGCCACCGATCCCATGGCATACGATGCGCGCCGAAGCTGTCGAACCGTCCCTCGAGCGACCAGCCGGGCGGTCGGTGACTGGGAGCGGAAATGCGCACGATCCGATGCGGTCCATCCATGACCGCCGCGACCACCCCCGAGATCGCGACGACGTGCTCCGGCGGAATACCGTCCCGAGGCTTGCCGAACGCGGCCGGCAATGCACGCGCGCCGCGCCGGACGAACGGAAGAACGCCGATCAACGCGCAGGCCGCCCACAGCGAGACAAGGACCCCGAGAACGGTACCCAAGCCCGTCGCGACGACCGGGATATGATCCATCCATTGCGCCATGGTGTCCGGCGGCGGCAGTTTCCCCGTCCCGCCCCGTCAGAGCGGAATGTTACCGTGTTTCTTGGGCGGCCGGGTTTCGCGCTTCGACAGCAGGCTGCGAAGGCCCAGCGCGACGGCCGAGCGGGTGTGCGACGGCTCGATGATATCAGTGACGAAGCCCTTGCTCGCCGACAAATACGGCGAGGCGAACCGCTCGCGATATTCCGTAGCGAGTTCGGCCCGTAGAGCATCGGGATCCCCCGCCTCCTGCAGCTCTCTCCGGTACAGGATGTTCACGGCGCCGTCGGCGCCCATCACCGCGATTTCCGCGCTCGGCCAGGCGAACGCCAGATCGGCGCCCATATCGCGGCTGCACATGGCAAGGTAGGCGCCGCCATAGGCCTTGCGCATGAACACCGTGACCTTGGGGGATGTCGAATTTCCGTAGGCGAACAGCATCTTCGCGCCGTGCCGAATGATGCCGCCCAGTTCCTGCGTCACACCAGGAAGGAATCCGGGAACGTCGACCAGCGTAACGATGGGAATGTTGAAGCAGTCGAGGAAGTTGATGAAGCGCGCCGCCTTGTCCGAGGCGTCGATATCGAGCGTACCCGCCTTCACCATCGACTGGTTGGCGATAATGCCGACCACGATTCCGCCGATACGGGCGAAGCCGATGACGACATTGCCCGCGAAATCGGGTTGCACCTCCGTGAACGAACTCTCGTCCACCAGCCGGGCGATAACCAGATGCGCATCGATCGGTTCCTTTTCCGACTCCGGAACCAGGGCGTTCATTCCGGAATCCTCTCTGAGCGTGAGGTTCTCCGCGGGCTCGTGCGGCGGATCCATTACATTGTTCGACGGCAGGTACGACAATAACCGCTGGACGATCGCGATGGCGTGGGCGTCGTCATCGGCCACGAAGTGGATGTTGCCGCTGATCGCGGCGTGCGCCGCGGCGCTGCCGATCTCCTCCATGGTCGTGATCTGACCGGTCGCCGCGCGGATGACGTCGGGGCCACAGATGAACATGTTGGCGTTGGACTTCGTCATGACGATGAAGTCCATCAGCGCCGGCGAGTAGGAGGCTCCGCCCGCGCACGGCCCGGCGATGATCGCGATTTGAGGCACCACGCCGGACATCCGGACATTGCGGACGAACACCTGCCCGTAGCCGGCCAGCGATTCCACGCCTTCCTGTATCCTGGCGCCGCCGGAATCGTTGAAAGCGACGATGGGCATCCCGTTCATGCCGGCGTAGTCCATGATATTGCATATCTTCTGCGCGTGGATCTTTCCCAACGATCCACCGGCGACGGTAAAATCCTGGCTGAAGGCCGCGACGGCGCGACCTTCGGTGAACCCGATTCCGGTGATTACGCCGTCGCCGGCGAGCTCGCGCCTCTCCATCCCGAAGTGCCGCGTCTCGTGCCGGACGTGCAGCCCGAATTCCTGGAAGGTATCGCTGTCGAACAGGCCGACAAGCCGTTCCCGAGCGGTCATCTGGCCTCGCTCGCGGCGTTGCTCCAGTTTGTCCGCGCCACCGCCAAGCAGAGCCTTCTCGCGACGACGCACGAGGTCTGTCAGAAGTTCGGTCAGTCTTGCCATGTCCCGGGTGTTCGAAAGTGGCAGGAATCAAAGGGACCGGAGCGCCCAGAACGACATTATAGCGGGGGCGCGGCCAGCGGAAAGGCCCAACGCCGACGAAGACGCCTCCGTCACGGGAGGCGGCTCAATTCGAGCAAACGCTCGACCGCGCGCAGGTCGGCACGCTGGCGTTCGGCGCGTTCCACCGCCTCCGCGTCGGCGCCCCAGCGCTCGGCCTGCCACGTCTCGTCGAGACGGCTCAATTCCCAAGCCGACCGAGCGTCCAGACGACCGCGAGACAAAGCCAGCGCCAACACCAGAGAGCCGGTGGTTGTCGTCGCCAGATGGAGCGCGGCGAGTTCCAGGTCATCGTGCGCGGCGACGGCATCGCGCAGCGCGGCCAGACTGCCACGCGCCTGCTCGACCGGCACGATGCCGGCCGCCACGGCCAAGGGGGCCGACAACGCCTCGTCGGCCCAGTCGAGCAAGGGTTGCCATTTTTTCGCCTGACGGGCGGAAAGGCCCGCACGCTCCGATCGATAGCACAACAGATCGGTTTCCCCGTAAGCGGATATCCGAGAGACGATCCCATCCCTTCCCGGCGCCACCTGGTCGATCGCCGACAGCACGATGCGAGTCAACGGCATACGCCATGGCTTAACCTCGTCCCGCCCGTCCCGCCATTCCTTCGCGACCGCGAGCGCCAGGGATTCGTTCGGAAACCGGACAATCGATTTCGCGGGCGATCTCAAGGGCCGGCCGTCCAACGTCACCACCGGCGCGCCATCGACCGAGTCCACACCCACTTCCTTGTAGACACGTTTGAGCGGACCAAGGGTCATTCGCCGGGTACCTTGCCGGCAGCGGCGCCGATATCCTCGACCGTTCCGAGAGCGAGTCCGCAGCGGCCCGGTTTCATCGCCCAGCTTCATCGCCCATCGAGCAGGGCCGTCAATACCTCCGCAAGGTCTTGAAATCGGTCGATCACGGCGTGCGCGCCGACCGCCCGCAACTCGTCGACAGGATGGTAGCCCCACGACACACCCACCGCATAGGTCCCGGCCGCCCTGGCCATTTCCATATCGTAGGTCGTGTCGCCCACGACGGTCGTGGTCCCGGGCTCCGCGCCCGCTTCCGCGACCGCGCGCCGCACCATCGCCGGGTGGGGTTTCCCGGGATTCCGGTCGGCGGTCTGAAGCGTGACGAACCGATCGTGGATTCCATGATGCCGAAGTGTCGCTTCGAGACCCCGCAACGACTTTCCAGTAGCCACACCGGCAAGCATCCCACCCCCTTCTATGTGGGCGAGGGCCTCGATGACCCCCGGATACAGCGGTTCCTCGTAATCGGGCGCGCTCCGCATCTCGAGGAAGGCTGAACGATAACCCTCGATCAACCGCCCATGATCTCCCGCGGAGCCCTCGGGCAGAAGCCGCGCCATGGACTCGGAGAGCGACAATCCGACGACGCGGCGAATGGCGTCCTCGGACGGGCGGGGGAAATTCAGGCCGTCGAACGTCCGATTCATCGCGCCGATAATCGTCCGCTGACTGTCCACCAGCGTACCGTCGCAATCAAATATGACCAGCCGACGCGGTTTCATCTCGGGTCCTCACGATCGCGCGGTACGTCGTCGCGTCCTCCCCGGAAGTCGAAAAACTCCCAAGTTTCCAGCATATGGGGCGGCAACGGCGCCGACACGGATATCCTGTCTCCATCCGGCATCGGAACGTCCATGAACCGGGCATGGAGATGCAATCGCCGGGAAAGCCCCGATATATGCGCGGCCGGCCCGCCATACTTTCCGTCCCCCAGGACCGGTGTCCCGAGCGCCGCCATGTGGACCCGAAGCTGATGGGTTCGGCCCGTTTCGGGCGATAGTTCGACCCAGGCCGCCCGGCGGCCCGCGGTCTCGACGACGCGAAAACCGGTCCGAGCCCGCTTGCCGTCGACAACCGCCGCCATACGCTCGCGTCCCCGCCCGCCCTGTTTGGCGAGGGGAAGGTCGACCGATCCTTCGGGAAGCCTGGGAACGCCGACCACCACGGCCCAATAGGTCTTCCGCGTCTCGCGCCGCCGCAGCGCGTCGGCAATCGCGGCTGTCGCCCTGGGGGTCCGGCCGATCAACAGGACGCCGCTCGTATCCTTATCCAATCGATGCGCCAGACGCGGCCGCTCGGTCAGCCCGAATCGCAGCGCGTCCAGCATCGCGTCGACATGCCGCCCGACGCCGCTTCCCCCCTGTACCGCCAGCCCCGCCGGCTTGTTCAGAGCAATGAGGGCGGAGTTCCTGTAGATCACATGGGCGCGAATCCACCGGGCGTCGTCTTCCCCGATCGAGGCACGTTCATAGGGGGACTCGACGGAATCCTTCCCACCGTTCGTTCCGCCTTCGACTATCGGCGGAATGCGGATGGTCTGACCCTCGGCGATCCGGGTCGAGGCCTTCACGCGCCGCCCATCGAGCCGGATCTGTCCCTTGCGCAGAAGTTTCTCCATCCGGCCGTGAGACAAGGCCGGATAGTGTCGCCGAAACCAACGGTCGAGGCGCATGTCAGCCTCGCCGGAGGATACCGCACGGAATCCGACGCCACTCACGCGTGGAGAACGCGTATCAAATGCATACCGGCGAACATGCCGCCGAGCGCCAGGATGACGGAAGCGATCACGTATCCGGCCGCGAGCACGGTCTCGCCTCGCTCCATCAGCGTCGCGAAGTCCAGCGAGAACGCCGAAAACGTCGTGAATCCACCGAGCAAACCGACGGTCAGGAACGCGCGAAGCTCGTTGCCGACGTTCCATTTGACGGCCATCGAAGCGACGAGGACGCCCATCAGGAACGAGCCGGCAACGTTGACGGCAAGCGTTCCGTACGGGAACGCGGCGCCAAGCCATCTGAGCGCGTACACACCGACGTAATGGCGGCCCACGGCGCCGATGGCGCCCCCGGTGGCGATAGCGAGGACGAGTTTCATGGAAAGGTCCGTTCGAGCGATGCGCAATACCGCGACAGGTTCATGTGACACCGAATATCCAGCCCTCATGCCACCGGCGCGCGGCGCACAACCCCGGAGGGTTCCAAACCTTGCCCTTGCCCGACAGGTGCCGCAAGGCCGCCGCCACAATCAGGGCATCCGCTCTGTCGCCCGGGGCCCCGCCCTCCAACACATCGTCCCGTAGCGACTCCGAGTCATAAAATTCCAGGATCCGATTGAGCGTTTTCACATCGCGAACCTTTCCCTTCGCGGCTTCCGACATGCGAACGAAGGCGCCCGGATACACTTCCACGGCGACGGTAGCCGAACGGGATTCGGACGGGTCGAAGGGCCAGACGCGCAAACGGGGGATTTCGCCACGCAGGCGATGAAGGACGCGCATCCCAGCGAGCGACCCCTTCCCGACCTGTGCCGGTCCCACCAACTTGAACACGGTCTCCGGACGCCCCCAGCCCATGCGATGGCAACGCTCGTCCGTCATGCGCAGGCGGTGCTCGTATCGGACACCGCCTTGAAAATAGGAGGCATATCGTTTGTCTTCGACGAACGTTCCAGCGTAAAAACTTTCCGTGTTCCCACACCTTCCATCAACATGCCGCCACAAGTCGAAAACGGTATAGGGTGTGTCGGGACTACCGGGAAAGAATTCACCCGTGTCATGACGCGGAAACGAGAAGGCGAAATCGAGCCCGACCAGAACGCGGTCGTTTCCCGAGAAGGTTTCTTTCACCAACCAGTCCGCGAACATGTCGCGAGTCCAGAGCTTTCCTCCACCCGGCGGGGGCACGAGACACGGCGGGGATCGCCCGTCCGTCGCCATGGCAACTTGCAAGCCAGGCAGTTCTGGACCGCGCGCGCCCGACCAATCCACGCCGACGAACCGGTCGAAGGCCATGGACGGGGCCGCTTTCATCATTCCGCGCCGGTCTCGCTTTGTCGGTTTCGAAGCTTTCTCCAATACTCCAGACGCTCGCGGATATCGCGTTCGAACCCGTGTTCGCCCGGTCGGTAGAAGGCGCGGCGCGGCATGTCCTGGGGGAAGTAGTTCTGGCCGGAAAAGCCCTCCTCGGTGTCATGGTCGTAGAGGTATCCGTCACCGTATCCCAAGTCCTTCATCAGGCGGGTCGGCGCGTTGAGAATATGCTTCGGCGGCATCAGGGACCCCGTCTCTCGCGCTTTCCGCATCGCGGCGCCCAGTGCCTGGTAGGCCGCGTTCGATTTGGGGGCGGTCGCTAGATAAATGACGGCCTGCGCCAACGCCAGTTCCCCCTCGGGACTGCCGATGAAGCCGTATGCCTCCTTGGCCGCCAGCGCCTGAAGGAGGGCGTCGGGGTCCGCGAGACCCACATCCTCTACGGAGAACCGGACCAGCCGTCGGGCAATGTAAAGTGGTTCTTCCCCTCCCACCAACATGCGGGCGAGCCAATAAAGCGCCGCATCGACATCCGAACCCCGAAGGGACTTGTGCAGCGCGCTGATCAGGTTGTAATGACCCTCTTGCGATTTGTCGTAAAGTGGCGCCCGCTTCTGGATCGCCGTCACCAATGTCCGCGAGTCGAGAACGTCGTCGCCGGACAGCGAGAACAATTCTTCGGCGAGGTTGAGCACATAGCGGCCATCGCCATCCGCCATCGCCCGCAACGTGAGGCGAGCGTCTTCATCCAGGGGCAATGACGCCGCCTCGGCCTCTTCGGCCCGCCGGAGGAGCGTCTCAAGGGCGGAATCGTCCAATCGATTCAGGACGAGGACCTGGCATCGAGACAGCAACGCCGCATTCAATTCGAACGAGGGATTTTCCGTCGTCGCACCGATCAGCACGACGGTTCCATCCTCCACGACGGGAAGAAAAGCATCCTGTTGCGATCTGTTAAACCGATGGACCTCGTCGACGAAGAGTAGCGTTCCGCGACCATCCGAACGCCGGTTCTTCGCCGCGTCGAATATCTTTCGGAGATCCGCCACGCCGGAGAATACGGCGGATAACTGGACGAACTCCAACCCGGTGTGCTCGGCAAGAAGCCTTGCGATCGTGGTCTTGCCGGACCCGGGCGGCCCCCAGAGAATCAGCGACACGATGCGCCCGGCGGCCACCATGCGGCCGATCGGACCCTCGCCGGAAAGCAGGTGCCCCTGTCCGACGACCTCTTCCAATGTCGTCGGGCGAAGACGGTCGGCGAGCGGGCGAGCCGTCCCGTCTGCAAGCCCCGCGACCTCGAACAAGGAACTCATTGCCCGATCACGACCTTCAACTGACGATCGCCTCGTCCGACCGTGATCCTCCAGGTCGAGGCTCCCTCGTTCGTCGCCGCGAGAACGTCGTCCACAAGCCGGATTTCCTTACCGTTTATTCGCGCCAGCATGTCTCCCTGTTTCAGCCCCAGATTTCGGGCGGGGCCGCGTGGGGCCACCTCCGCCACCACAACGCCTCGGCGCATGGGATCGAGACCGAGTTCCTCGGCGAAGGCCGGTGAAAGATTGCCGATCCGCGCGCCGGCCAGCGGACCCCGCCCTTCGATCCAGGTCAGGTCCCTCCGCGGCGTCTCCGGCGGCGGTTCCAGCGCGACCTCGATTTCGAAAGTCTCCCCGCCGCGCAGAACGGTCAGCTCCACGTTCGAGTTCAAAGAACGAGTCTCGATCCGGAACGCCAAGCCCTCCGGGTCGAGCACATCGCGCCGCCCGACAGCCTTGATGATATCGCCCACCTCGACACCGGCGCGGTCCGCGGGACCTTCCGGATATACCGCGTTTACGAGAACCCCGCCGGAACGATCGAGGCCCTGCGCGGCCGCGATATCGGCAGTCACCTCCTGCCCTGTCGCGCCGAGCCATGGCCGGACCACCCGCCCCCCGCGGAGAGCGTTTTCCACGACGATGCGCACCATGTTGGCGGGAACCGCGAATCCGATACCGATGGAACCACCCGATTTCGAGAAGATGGCCGTGTTCACGCCGGCGAGCCGACCGTCGAGACCGACCATCGCTCCCCCCGAATTTCCCGGATTTATGGCGGCGTCCGTCTGTATGAAGTAGTGGTAGTCGGCCACGCCTACCTGCGTGCGGGCGAGCGCCGAGACGATGCCGCTCGTAACGGTCTGACCCACGCCGAACGGATTTCCGATCGCGAGAACGATATCCCCGACCTCGAGGTCGTCCGAGTCCATGAGATCCAGATACGGCAACGACGCTCCCCCGGTCTCGACGCGCAGAACGGCGAGGTCCGTCCGTTCATCCGTCAGCACGACGTCGGCATCGAACTCGCGCCGGTCCGCCAACGCTACGATGACCTCGTCGGCACCGACGATGACGTGGTGGTTCGTCACGATATAACCGTCGGGGCGCACGATGACACCGGAGCCCAGCGAGTTCTCGATACGCTCGCGTCGGGCGCCGGGAAGCGGCATATCGCCGAAGAATCGGCGGAAGAACGGGTCGTCGAACAGCGGCGAGCGGAACGCCTGCCGCACGATCCTGCGCACGTAGATATTGACCACCGCCGGCGCCGTTCGGCGCACGAGCGGTGCATAGCTGAGTTGCAGCTCCGCATCGCTGGCCGGAACGATCCGTTCCGCCGCCCGGACGGCGGATGCTTCGAACGCCAATATCGCCGCACATGCGAGGAACGACACCCACCGTCTTCCAGGCACCGTGGACATCGTCCGTGTCGACCCGACCATTTGAATTTCGAATTTCCGGCGGTCCAAAAACCCAAAAGAGGCAGCCCGATGCCACCTCCTTTGATCCTACCCCCAACTCGATCACCGGACTCAGGCAGCGGCCTCCGCCGGCTCTTCGTCGGGATCCCCGGGGACCGGCCCCGAGTCCAAGCCCTTGGCCTCCCGGTCACGGTCGACCAATTCGATGAAAGCCATTTCCGCCGCGTCGCCATAACGGCGTCCCTTACGCAGCACCCGGGTGTAGCCACCGGATCGGTCGGCGTACCGTTCCGCCAACGTCGTGAACAACTTATCGATCAGCACCGTGTCCGGAATGGAAGCCAGCGCCTGGCGGCGGGCATGAAGGTCTCCGCGTTTCCCCAGCGTGACCAGTCGGTCGACGACGCGCCGGAGCTCCTTCGCCTTGGGCAATGTCGTTTCGATCTGCTCGTGCTTGATCAGGGACGCCGCCATATTGCGGAACATGGCAGTACGATGCGCACTGGTCCGATTGAGCCGGCGTCCTTGCTTGCGATGACGCATTTCCGTTCGCTCCCCGGACGGCCCTTCTATTCCTAAAAGGGCTCTTCCATCTTCTTGGCCAATTCCTCGATGTTCTCGGGCGGCCAGTTCGGTGCTTCCATACCCAGATGCAAACCCATATGATCCAGTATCTCCTTGATCTCATTCAGAGATTTACGGCCGAAGTTAGGTGTGCGCAGCATCTCGCCCTCGGTTTTCTGAATGAGATCGCCGATATAGACGATGTTATCGTTCTTGAGGCAGTTCGCGGACCGCACGGACAACTCCAACTCGTCGACCTTCCGCAACAGGTGACGATTGAATCCAGGCTGAATCTGCTCCTCGATCTTCTCCTCGGTTCTGGATTCTTCGAAATTTATGAACAACTGGAGTTGATCCTGGAGAATGCGCGCAGCATAGGCGACCGCATCATCGGGCGCCACGGTCCCGTTGGTCTGGACCTCAAGGGTGAGCTTATCGTAGTCGAGTATCTGGCCCTCACGCGAGTTTTCCACCTTGTAGGAAACCTGACGAATGGGACTGTAGAGGGCATCCACCGGGATCAATCCGATAGGCACGTCTTCCGCGCGGTGCTGCGATGCCGGAACATAGCCCTTGCCCGACTCCACCGTCAGTTCCATGGACAGGGTGGCTTTCTCGTCCAGCGTACAGATCACCAAATCGGGGTTCATCACCTCGATATCGTGACCGGTCTGGATCGCGACGGCCCGCACCTCGCCCGGGCCATCCGCTTTGAGCGTCATCCGCCTGGGTCCTTCGCCGTGCATACGCAGGGCGAGTCCCTTCACGTTCAAAACGACATCGGTGACGTCCTCGCGGACACCCTGTATGGACGAAAACTCGTGAAGAACCCCGTCGATCTGAATCGAAGTGACGGCCGCGCCGTGCAAGGACGACAAGAGAACACGACGCAGCGCGTTACCCAGTGTCAGACCGAAACCGCGTTCCAGCGGCTCCGCGACGACGGTCGCGACCTTTCGATCATCCTTGTTCGCCTCAATGATCAGCCTGTTCGGTTTGATGAGTTGAAGCCAGTTCTGTTGATTGATGCGTTCACTCTGCATAGTCAATGGAGAGCTCTTTCCTCGAAAACGGGAACGGCGAAACCCGTTCCACCCGGATCTTCATGAGTCAGCCGGCCCCGACAGCGGCGGGGCCGGCTGGGCTTAACCTATACCCGACGCCGCTTCGGTGGCCGGCAACCGTTGTGCGGTATGGGCGATACATCCTTGATCGTGGTAATCGCGAATCCGATCGCCTGGAGCGAACGGAGCGCCGATTCACGACCCGACCCCGGTCCCCTTACCCGTACTTCCAACTGCTTGACACCGTGCTCCATCGCCTTGCGGCCGGCGTCCTCGGCGGCGAGCTGCGCCGCATAAGGGGTCGATTTCCGGGACCCCTTGAATCCCTGTTGCCCCGCCGAGGCCCAGGCGATGGTATTGCCCTGCACATCGGCGATCGTGACCTTCGTGTTGTTGAACGTGGCGTTCACGTGCGCGACCGCGGAAGAGATGTTCTTGCGTTCGCGACGCCTGACTCGCGTCGGCCCCTTCACCATGACGTTTCCCTTATACGCTCACTTCCCGGTCGAGTGAGGGAAGCCCGATCTATTTTTTCTTGCCCGCGATGGCGCGCGCCGGCCCCTTGCGGGTGCGAGCGTTGGTATGCGTCCGCTGACCACGAACCGGCAGCCCACGGCGGTGACGCAGTCCGCGATAGCAGCCCAGATCCATCAGCCGCTTGATGTCCATGGCCCTCTCACGCCTCAAATCGCCTTCGACGACATAGTCGCGACCGATGATCTCGCGAATCTGGATGACCTCGGCGTCGGTCAAATCGCTGACGCGTCGCTCCGCGGGGATGGACGCCTTCGTACAAATCTCCCTCGCCTTGGCGAGGCCGATTCCGAAGATATACGTCAGCCCGACCTCGGCGCGCTTGTTCGTCGGGATATTTACGCCGGCAATTCGTGCCACGTCGGACCCTCAAATTTCAGTGCAGGAAAGCGCAACCCCCAAGCTACCCGGGACGCACCTCGTCAATGCCGGTGGAAGATACGGGATTATCAGGAAGTTGGTTCTTCAAGTCAACCGGTCAGATGGCTGCCACGAACGATTCCATGTCGCGCGCGATCCGCCCGATGTCGGCCATGGCGTCGACCGACCTGAGAATACCCTTTTCTCGAAAGAACGGCAAAAGGGGTTCCGTGAGCATGTGATAGTCTTCAAGGCGGTGCCGAACGGTTTCTGGATTGTCATCCGCGCGGCGCCGGAACCGATGCCCCCCGCAGACGTCGCAGAGACCTTCGCGGCTCGGCGGTCTGTTCGTATCGTGGTACGCCTCGCCGCACCGAGCGCAAGAGAAGCGACCCGAAATCCGGTCTACCATGGCCGCGTCGTCCGCCTCGAACAGGATGACGAGGTCAAGAGCCATGCCTCGCTCGGCCAAGTGCTCGTCGAACATCCGCGCCTGCGGAAGCGTGCGCGGGAATCCGTCCAGTATGACGCCGTCGGCACAATCGGGTTCCTCGATCCGTTCAGCGATCATGGCAACGATCAAGTCGTCGGGAACGAGGTCGCCCGATGCCATCCGCTTCTCGACCTGCTCCCCGATTTCCGTTTCATCCTCCACCGCTGTCCGGAGCATTTCGCCGGTGGACAGCGCCCTGAGGCCGAATTTCTCCTCCATGATCCTTGCCTGCGTTCCTTTGCCGGAGGCCGGCGGACCGATGAGAACGATGATCAGCGGTTGCGACCCCTGAGTCTGGATTTCTTGATCAGCCCCTCATATTGGTGCGCAAGCAGATGGGAGTGCACCTGCGCGACCGTATCCATGGTCACCGTAACGACGATGAGGAGCGACGTGCCGCCAAAATAGAACGGAACCGCGTACTGGGAAATGAGGAGCTCGGGAAGCAAGCACACGAGCGCGAGGTAGGCGGCGCCGACACACGTCAATCGTGTCAGCACGTAATCCAGATATTCGGCCGTGTTCTTGCCAGGCCGGATTCCCGGGATGAAGCCGCCATACTTCTTCAAGTTGTCCGCGGTCTCGGACGGATTGAAGACGACTGCCGTATAGAAAAACGCAAAAAAGACAATCCCGCCCATATAGAGGCCGAGATACAGCGGCTGGCCACGGCCGAGCAACGACGTCACCGTCGTCAACCACTCCGGCCCTCCAGACGCGCCAAAGCCCGCCATGGTTATCGGCAGCAGCAGCAGCGAAGACGCGAAAATGGGCGGAATCACGCCCGCCGTGTTCAGTTTGAGCGGCAGATGCGAGTTGTCCCCGCCGAACATTTTGTTGCCGACTTGACGTTTGGGATACTGGATCACGATGCGTCGCTGCGCGCGCTCCATGAAGACGATGAACGCGATCGTTGCCACGGCCATGACCATCAAGAACAGGATGAACAGGGTGGACAGGGCGCCAGTCCGGCCCAGTTCGAAAGTGCTCGCCAAGGCGCGGGGCAGCTCCGCGACGATACCGGCGAATATGATCAACGAGATCCCGTTCCCGACGCCGCGCGCCGTGACCTGCTCGCCCAGCCACATGAGGAACACGGTTCCACCGGTCAGGGTGACCACGGTCGTGATCCTGAAAAAGGCTCCCGGATCGAGAACCGCGCTGCCGGACGACCCCGTCATGCTCTCGAGGCCGACCGCGATGCCGTAAGCCTGAACCGCGGCGAGGAGCACGGTGCCGTAGCGGGTGTATTGATTGATCTTCTTGCGGCCCTGCTCGCCTTCCTTCTTCAGTTGCTCGAGCCGCGGCGATACCGTCGTCATCAACTGCATGATGATCGAAGCGGAAATGTAGGGCATGACGTTCAGGGCGAAGATCGTCATGCGTCCGAGCGCGCCCCCGGCGAACATGTCGAACATCCCGAGGATGCCGCTCTGTTGCTGGCGGAATATGTCCGCGAGAATCGCGGCGTCGATCCCGGGCAGGGGAATATAGGTCCCCAGACGGTAGATGATCAGAACGCCGAGCGTGAACCAGATTCGCCGCTTCAGCTCCGTGGCCTTGGAGAAGGCGCCGAAGTTGATGTTGGCAGCGAGCTGTTCCGCGGCTGAAGGCATCGTTCGGACGTTACTCCGTTCCGGAGCCCTGGCCCGGTTCATTGTCTTGTGTCCGGGCCTGTTCTTCGACGGACTTTTCCTCGTCCCGCTTCGGCTTTCGGTCCTTTTCCGCCGCCGTATCCGATTTCGTTTGACGGAGTACTGTCACGCCGCCGCCCGCCCCTTCCACGGCCGCCTTGGCGCCCGGGGAGGCCCAATCCACTGTCACCGACAGCTTCGCCGTCAGCTTCCCCATGCCCAGAAGCCGGATGCCGTCCCGCAATCTCGTCACGACCCCGGCCTCGACCATGGCCACCGCGTCGACGGGCTCCGACGCATCGATCCTGCCGGCGTCGACGGCAGCCTGAAGACGGCCGACATTCACCGCGGCGAACCGCCTGCGGAATATGTTGTTGAAGCCGCGCTTCGGCAGACGCCGGTGAATGGGCATTTGCCCGCCCTCGAAACCCTTGAGCGCGACGCCGCTACGAGACCGCTGGCCCTTGTTTCCCCGACCCGATCGCCTGCCCTTGCCCGAACCGATCCCTCGGCCCGCGCGGGTGCGGGCACGGTTGGCATTCGCGCGGTCGGAAAGTTCATTGAGATTCATCGGCAGCCCCCGCGCCCTGTCGGCCCACCTCCTCGACGCGGACCAAGTGCTGGATCTTGTTGATCATGCCCCGGACGGATGGCGTATCCTCAAGTACTCGCGTGCGGTTCATCTTGTTCAAGCCCAAACCGATCAGAACCTGGCGCTGCCACCCGGGGCGCCCAATGGCGCTTCGTACTTGAGTGACACTCAGCGTTTCACCCGTCTCGGCCATCGGCTACTCCCTGGCTTCCTTCGTGGCCTGATCCCGGCGGCCGACAATATCGCCGACTCTCTTCCCGCGTTTGGCGGCGGCGAAGCGCGGCGACATGACGCGGCCCAAGGCATCGAACGTGGCTTTGATCATATTGTACGGGTTCGCCGTGCCGATCGATTTGGTCACGACGTCCTGCACGCCCAGGGTTTCGAATACCGCCCGCATGGGCCCGCCGGCAATGATGCCGGTGCCGGGAGGCGCAGCACGCAATACAACCCGACCAGCACCGAAACGACCCTCGACATCATGGTGCAGCGTCCTCCCCTCGCGAAGGGGCACCCGAATCATGTTGCGCTTCGCCTGCTCGGTCGCCTTCCGAATCGCCTCCGGAACCTCGCGGGCCTTGCCATGACCGTATCCCACCCGGCCTTTCTGGTCGCCAGCGACCACCAGCGCCGCGAACCCGAATCGACGACCGCCTTTTACTACCTTGGCAACGCGGTTGATGCTGACCAGTTTGTCGACGATTTCGCTTTCGCCGCGATCCCCAAACGGTGCCGCCATGATCCGCTCCCTCGACTAGAACGAGAGGCCGCCCGCGCGCGCCGCTTCGGCGAGCGCCTTGACCCGGCCGTGAAAAAGATAGCCGCCGCGATCGAACACCACGCTCTCCACACCCGCCGATTTGGCTCGGCTGGCGATGAGTTCGCCGACCCTGGTCGCGGCGGCGATGGAACCGCCCGAATCGCCGGCGGTCCGCGCGTCACGATCAAGTGTCGACGCGGACGCCAAGGTAGCACCTTGAACGTCATCGATCACTTGCGCATAGATATGCCTGTTCGAGCGATGGACCGACAGCCGCGGCCGCCCCCTGGCCGCCGCGCGGAGGTGATGCCGGACGCGCCGCGCACGGCGCTTGTGCAGTTTGTGCAGTGTTTCGCGCTTGGCCATCGACCCTACTTCCTCTTGCCTTCCTTACGGAAGACATACTCGCCTGCGTATCGGATCCCCTTGCCCTTGTACGGTTCGGGCTTCCGGAACGCCCGAATGTCGGCGGCGACCTGACCGACCTTCTGCCGGTCCATCCCGGAGACCGAGACAGCCGTCGGCCGTTCGCACCTGATTTCGATACCCTCCGGAATATTGTAGTTGATCTCGTGGCTGTATCCCATCTGCAGATTCAATGTCCGACCTTCCACGGCCGCACGGTATCCCACGCCGTGAATCTCCAGCTCCAGCGAAAACCCCTCGGAAACACCCCGGACGAGATTGTCGACCAATGTCCGCTGCATACCCCACATGGTCCGCGCACGCTTCGAATTGTCGCGAGGCCTGACGATGATTTCGTCGTTTTCCTGAGACGCGAGCACTTCTTCGACCAATGTCATCGACAACGCACCCTTCGGGCCTGTGGCCGTCATTCCCCGTCCGGAAATCTCCACGGTCACGCCTTGCGGCACGGGTACGGGCCTCTGTCCGATCCGCGACATGATTCCACCTAGACCACGTTACACAGGACTTCGCCACCGACGTGTTCGGCACGCGCTTCCGAGTCGGACAAAACGCCCTTGGGAGTCGACAAAATAGCGATCCCGAGACCATTGGAAACCCTCGGCAAATCCCGAATCGAGGAATAGACTCGGCGGCCGGGACGCGACACCCGCGTGATCGTTTGGATCACGGGTTCGCCCTCGTGATATTTGAGCTCGATGTGGATCTCGGGCTTGCCAGCCTCGCTTTCCGTGCGCTCGTAGCCCCGAATATAGCCCTCGCGCTTCAGGACACCCAGTACGTTCGCCCTCAAGTTCGATGCCGGACTGACGATCGAACCCAGATGGGCCCGCTGCCCGTTGCGTATACGCGTCAGCATATCGCCCAAGGGATCGCTCATCGACATGCCTGGAACTCCTACCAGCTCGACTTGACCATGCCGGGGATACGCCCTTCGGATGCCAACGACCGCAATGCGATGCGCGACATGCGAAGCTTGCGATAGTAGCCCCGGGGGCGGCCGCTGATTTCACAGCGGTTGCGGACACGGGTCGCCGAAGAATTCCGTGGAAGCTCGGCGAGTTTGAGCCGAGCGGCGAAGCGCTCCTCCTGTGGCAGGGAGTCGTCCGCCGCGGTCTCTCTCAGCCGCTCTCGCTTCCCGGCATACCTGGCGACCAACTTCCGCCGCCGCCGGTTCTTCTCTATCGCGCTCTTCTTGGCCATGATGCTACCTGTCCTCGTGTGGTCCGATCCGGAACCCTGTCCGCCGATATCAGTTCATGAAGGGCATGCCGAACCCGGCAAGCAGTTCCTTCGCTTCGTCGTCGGTGGTCGCAGTCGTCACGATCGCGACATCGAGCCCGCGGATCGCATCGACCTTGTCGTAGTCGATCTCCGGAAAGACGATCTGTTCCCGTAATCCCAGAGAGAAGTTCCCTCTTCCGTCGAAGCTCCTCGGCGAGACGCCGCGGAAATCACGAACCCGCGGCAGGGCAATGGTGATCAGGCGGTCGAGGAACTCGTACATGCGCCGTCGGCGCAACGTGACCTTCACACCGACTTCCATGCCTTCGCGCAGCTTGAAGTTGGAGATAGATTTCCGGGCCTTCGTGATCACGGGGCACTGTCCGGCGATCGCCGTGAGATCGGCGAACGCACTCTGGACGACCTTCGAATCCCGGGCGCCTTCTCCCGTCCCCATATTGAGAACGATCTTATCGAGCTTCGGGATACACATCGGATTGTCGTAACCGAACCGCTCCTGCATGGCCGATCTGACGACGGCGTCATAGTGCTGCTGCATACGGGTCATGCTCAACACCTATAGATCTACGACTTCGCCAGACTTCTTCGCGAATCGCACCTTGCGACCGTCGTCCAGGAATTTGAACCCGACACGCGTCGCTTCCCCGGTCTTCGGGTCGACGAGCGCCACGTTGGACAACGCCAGAGACGCTTCCTTCTCGATGACGCCGCCCGGATTTCCCGCCTGGGGCCGCGAGTGACGCTTGACGATATTGATGTCCCGAACGACGACACGCCCATCCTTGCGGAGAACGCGGAGGACTTCACCTTTCCTGCCCTTCTCCCGCCCGTTCAGGATGACGACCTGATCGCCCTTGCGAATTTTGGACGCGCCCGCCATCACAACACCTCGGGCGCGAGCGAGACGATTTTCATATGCTGCCTCGCTCGAAGCTCGCGGGTCACCGGTCCGAAAATCCTCGTGCCGACCGGCTCGCCCTGAGGGTTGATCAACACCGCCGCATTTCCGTCGAAGCGAATGGCGCTGCCGTCGGAACGCCGAATCTCCTTGGCCGTGCGCACCACCACGGCGCGATGCATTTCGCCCTTCTTGACGCGTCCCCGCGGGATCGCCTCCTTGACGCTGACGACGATGATGTCGCCGACCGACGCGGTACGCCGCTTCGAGCCCCCCAACACCTTGATACACTGGATTCGGCGGGCACCCGAATTGTCGGCTACCTCAAGGTTCGTTTCCGGCTGAATCATGTCGTCAACCTGCCCGTCTCCATCGCCCCTATCCCGTGTCCGCGAAAACTTCCCAGCTCTTAAGCTTCGAGATGGGCCTACATTCCCGGATTCTCACGACGTCACCGACGTCATGTGCGTTTTCCGGGTCGTGTGCATGATATTTCTTGCTACGTCGAATGATCTTCCCATAGAGTGGGTGGCGAACGCGGCGCTCCACTCGCACCACGACGGTCTTGTCGCCGGTATTGCTCACGACGACACCCCGCAGGACTCGCTTCGGCATTCCGCCCCTCCTAGTACGCTTGGCTGGACGTTGCGTTGAGCATCGTCTTCACACGCGCGATATCACGCCGCACTTCACGGATTCGCGCGGTATTCTCAAGTTGACCCGACGCCCTCTGAAAGCGCAAGTTGAACAACTCCTTCTTCGAGCCGAGAAGGAGATCGTTGAGTTCGTCCACCGTCTTGCCGCGCAGTTCCTCGGAGTTCATGTCAGCTACCCTCCGCGCGACTGACGATCCTGGTCTGCACGGACAACTTGGCCGCTCCCCGCGTCAGCGCTTCGTGGGCCAGTCCCGACGGGACGCCGCCCAACTCGAACATCATGCGGCCCGGCTTTATGCGGCACATCCAGAACTCCGGTGATCCCTTGCCCTTGCCCATGCGGACTTCCGTCGGCTTGGAGCTCACCGGTACATCGGGAAACACCCGAATCCAGACACGCCCGGTGCGCTTGATGTGGCGCGTGATCGCCCGGCGGCAAGCTTCGATCTGGCGCGCCGTGATGCGCCCTGCCGTCGTCGCCTTGAGCCCGAACGTGCCGAAGTTGAGCGTGTTTCCCGAAGATGCGGATCCATGGACACGGCCTTTCTGGGCCTTGCGGTACTTGGTGCGTTTGGGCTGTAGCATGGAATTGCCTTTGTCGCGTTCGGCCAGCTATCGCTGCGTCTGCTGATCGGCCAGTAATTTGTCTTGCGCCATCGGATCGTGCGCCATGATCTCGCCCTTGAAGACCCACACCTTGACACCGCAGGTGCCATAGGTGGTGCACGCCGTCTGCTGGCCATAGTCGATATCGGCGCGCAGCGTGTGCAGAGGCACGCGACCCTCGCGATACCATTCGGTCCGGGCGATTTCGGCCCCGCCGAGGCGACCACCACAGTTGATCCGAATGCCCTGAGCGCCCAAACGGATGGCCGACTGAACCGCGCGTTTCATGACGCGCCGAAAGGCGACTCGGCGCTCCAGCTGCTGGGCAATGTTTTCGGCAATCAGCTTGGCATCGATTTCGGGTTTACGGATCTCCAGAATGTTGAGATGCACGTCGCTTCCCGTCATCTCGGAAAGCCGGGCGCGCAGACGTTCGATGTCGGCTCCCTTCTTCCCGATGACAACGCCCGGACGCGCCGTGTGGATCGTGACCCGCGCCTTCTTGGTAGGTCGCTCGATCACGACCTTGCTGATACCCGCCTGGGAAAGCTGGCCTTCGAGGAACTCACGAATGCGCAGATCTTCGTGAAGCAGTTTCCCATATTCATCCTTGTCCGCATACCATCTGGAATCCCATGTCCGGTTGATTCCAAGACGCAGACCAACGGGATTGACCTTCTGACCCATCAGGCAGTCTCCTCGCGTTCGCGAACCACGAGCGTGAGCTCGCTGAACGGCTTACGGATTCGTCCGACGCGGCCTCGCGCCCTGGGTTGCCATCGCTTCAACACCAACCCCTTGCCGACACTCGCTTCCGCGACGTAGAGCTGGTCGACGTCGAGTTGATGGTTGTTCTCGGCGTTGGCGATCGCCGACTGGAGCACCTTCTTGACATCGCGCGCGATGCGTCGTCTCGAGAACGTCAGTTCCGCAAGCGCGGAGTTGACGCTCTTGCCCCGGATGGTGCCCGCGACGAGGTCGAGCTTCCGAGGGCTGATACGAATGTGCCTGACCTTCGCCATGGCCTCGTTGTCGGCGAGGCGTCGAGGATGCGATTGCTTGCCCATACGCCTACGCCCTGCGCGCTTTCTTGTCCGCCGCGTGTCCGTAGTAGGTCCGCGTCGGAGCGAATTCTCCGAGCTTGTGGCCCACCATGCTCTCGTTGACGAGGACCGGGATGAACTTGCGGCCGTTGTAGACGGCGAACGTCAGTCCGACGAACTGAGGCAGGATGGTCGAGCGGCGAGACCACGTGCGGATGACGTCGTTGCGTCCGGATTGCCGCGCCACCTCCGCTTTCTTCAGCAGGTAGCCGTCGACGAACGGACCTTTCCATACCGAACGGGCCACGCGACCTCTCCTATCTCTTGTGTCGGCTACGCATGATCAGCCGGTCCGTCTTCTTGTTCGACCGGGTACGCTTGCCCTTGGTCGGCCTGCCCCACGGAGTCACCGGATGCCGTCCACCCGATGTACGCCCTTCGCCGCCGCCGTGCGGGTGATCGATCGGGTTCATCGCCACGCCGCGGACGGACGGGCGCTTGCCCAGCCAGCGCTTGCGACCGGCTTTCCCGAGCTTGATGTTCTTGTTGTCGGGGTTCGAGACGGCACCGACGGTCGCCATGCATTCCGCCCGAACCATGCGTTGCTCACCCGAGCCGAGCCTCAGCAGGGCGTAGCCCGCGTCCTTGCCGACGAGTTGCGCATAGGCTCCCGCGGCCCGCGCCATCTGGCCACCCCCGCCAGGCTTCATTTCAATGTTGTGAATGATCGTACCCATCGGGATGTTGCGCATCGGCATGGCGTTTCCCGGTTTGACGTCGACTCGCTCGCCGGAAATCACGGCATCGCCGACCGCAAGTCGCTGTGGCGCGAGGATGTATGCGGTCTCGTCGTCGGAATAGCGCAGCAACGCCAGGAACGCCGAACGATTGGGATCGTATTCGAGACGCTCCACCTTGGCCGGTACATCGAACTTACGCCGCTTGAAATCGACGATGCGATAGCGTTGTTTGTGCCCGCCGCCGATACGGCGCGCGGTGATCCGGCCGCCGTTGTTCCGGCCACCGGTCCTGGACTGTCCTTCCGTCAGCGACTTGACCGGCTTTCCCTTCCACAAATCGGAACGGTCGACCAGCACCAGCTGACGCCGGGACGGCGTCATCGGTCTGTATGATTTCAGGGCCATCCTCTAAATCCCCGTCGTCACGTCGATGGACTGACCTTCTTCCAGGGAGACGAAAGCCTTCTTATAGGCCGCGCGACGTCCCGGGTGTCCTCGGAAACGCTTTCGCTTTCCCTGCTGGCGCAGTGTATTCACGGCTTTCACCTTGACCGCGAACAGGCCTTCGACGGCCGCCTTGATCTCCGGCTTCGTGGCGTCCATGACCACCCGGAACGTCACCTGGGCGTGTTCCGAGCCGAAGGTCGCCTTTTCCGTGATCACCGGACCACGAATGATGTCGTACATGCGCTCGCGGGAGATGTTCGCCAACCTCATGACAGCCGAGCCTCCAGGTGCTCGACGGCCGCCTTCGTCAGCACCAAGGTGTCACGGCGAAGAATGTCGTAGACGTTCGCGCCCTGTTGGGGCAGCACGTCGAATTGCGGAATGTTCGACGCCGCGCGCCGGAGATTCGCGTCGATTTCGGGACCGTCGATCACCAGCGCGGATCCCCAGCCCAGTTTCGCCAGTTTCACGACAAGCGATCTGGTCTTCGGCGCGTCGAGCTTCGCTTGGTCGATGACCACCAGCTTTCCATCCGCCGCCTTGGCGGACAGCGCAGTCCGCAAGCCTAGCTTCCGAACCTTCTTCGGCAAGCCGAAGGCATGATCCCGCACGACCGGTCCGAAGGTGACGGCCCCCCCACGGAACTGCGGCGACCGGCGGCTTCCGTGGCGCGCACGCCCGGTGCCCTTTTGCCGCCAAGGCTTTGCCGTCGTACCGCTGATCTCGCTGATACCGCGCGTCTTGTGCGTCCCGGCTCGCCTCTTGGCCAACTGCCACTTCACGACCCGATTGAGGATATCGGCGCGCACGGGCACGCCGAAAATCGCGTCGTCGAGCTCCATCATCCCGGCGGATTCGGAATCGAGCGTGGTTACCTTGGCCTGCATCGCCTCTAGTCCCCGCTCCCACCGTCGTCGACGACCTCAGGTTTGTCCTCGCGCACCGACTCGGAACCACCCGGTCCAGCGGACACCCGAGCCTCGGCCCCGGCACCTTTCAGACCTGCCGGCAACGGAGCCTCATCGGGAAGCCTGAGCTTTTTCGCATCGGTGATGCGGATCCAGCTTCCCTTGGGGCCCGGCACGCCGCCCTTGACAAGGATCAACCCTTCCTCCGGGTCGGTCGATACCACCTCGAGGCTTTGCACCGTCACCCGTTCGGCACCGAGGTGGCCAGCCATCTTCTTACCCTTGAACACCTTGCCCGGATCCTGGCATTGACCAGTGGAACCATGTGCGCGATGTGAAACCGAAACGCCGTGACTGGCAGCCAGCCCGCTGAAGTTGTGTCTCTTGACGACTCCGGCGAATCCCTTGCCGACACTGACTCCGCAGACGTCGACGAACTGTCCGGCCACGAAGTGATCGGCCGCGAGCTCGGCGCCCACCTCCACCATGTTTCCACCGGACACCCGAAACTCGGCGACCCTCCGTTTGGGCTCCACTTGGGCCTTGGCGAAATGCCCGCGCATGGCCTTCGAGACGTTCTTGACCTTGGCCGTCCCCGCGCCGAGCTGAACGGCGTCGTAACCGTGAGTCTCCGTGGTCCGCTGCGCCACCACCTGGCAGCCGTCCACCTTGAGAACGGTCACGGGCATATGTCCTCCGTCGTCTTGAAAGACCCGGGACATCCCGACCTTGAGTGCGATGACACCGGTACGCATACCCGTCCTCAGACCTTGATCTCGACGTCGACACCTGCGGCGAGGTCGAGCTTCATCAATGCGTCGACGGTTTCGGGCGTCGGATCGACGATGTCGAGCAGACGGCGATGCGTCCGGATCTCGAACTGCTCGCGAGACTTCTTATCGATGTGAGGCGACCGCAGAACCGTATAGCGTTCGATCTTCGTGGGGATCGGAATGGGTCCGCGGACCCGGGCTCCCGTCCGTTTCGCCGTGTTGAGTATTTCACTCGCCGAAACGTCGAGCACCCGATGGTCGTACGCCTTGAGACGTATGCGGATGTTCTGATTCATCATCTCTCTTGACTCTCCGCGAGCCCCGTCTGATCCGACTTCCGCGTCGCGTTTCTGGTTTTGTGTTGCTTTCCTACTCGGTGATCTTGGCGACCACGCCAGCGCCCACCGTGCGACCACCCTCACGGATCGCGAAACGCAACCCCTCGTCCATCGCTATCGGCTGGATCAACTCGACAGACATCGTCACGTTGTCCCCAGGCATGATCATCTCCGTGCCCGCAGGCAACCCTATCTGACCCGTCACGTCCGTCGTCCGAAAATAAAACTGCGGACGATAGTTCGGGAAAAACGGCGTGTGACGACCCCCCTCCTCCTTCGTCAGGATGTACGCCTCCGCCGTGAACCGAGTGTGCGGCGTGATCGAACCCGGCTTCGCCAATACCTGACCCCGCTCAACCTCGTCCCGACCAACACCTCGCAACAAACACCCCACGTTGTCCCCAGCCTCGCCCTCGTCCAACAACTTCCTGAACATCTCAACGCCCGTGACCGTCGTCTTCGACGTCTCGTGAAGACCCACGACCTCAACCTCCTCCCCCACCTTCACAACACCCCGCTCAATACGACCCGTCACCACCGTCCCGCGCCCCGAGATCGAAAACACGTCCTCTATCGGCATCAAAAACGACATGTCCTTCGGTCGGTCAGGCTGCGGCACATACTCGTCAACCGCAGACATCAACGCCTCGATCGTCGCCGAGCCAACCTCCGCATCGCCACCCTCAAGCGCCGCCAGTGCCGAACCCTGAACCACCGGAAGATCGTCGCCGGGAAACTCGTAGCTCGACAACAACTCCCGAACCTCCAACTCCACCAACTCCAAAAGCTCAGGATCGTCAACCTGATCAACCTTGTTCAGATAAACCACGATCGCAGGAACCCCAACCTGACGCGCCAACAATATGTGCTCCCGTGTCTGCGGCATCGGACCGTCCGCAGCCGACACCACCAATATCGCACCGTCCATCTGCGCCGCGCCCGTGATCATGTTCTTCACGTAGTCCGCATGCCCCGGACAGTCCACGTGCGCGTAGTGCCGATGCCCCGTCTCGTACTCAACATGCGCCGTCGCAATCGTAATGCCGCGAGCCTTCTCCTCCGGCGCCTTGTCAATCAGGTCAAACGGCGTGAAATCCGCACCCCCACGCGCCGACAAAACCTTCGTGATCGCAGCCGTCAACGTCGTCTTCCCATGGTCCACGTGACCTATCGTCCCGATGTTGCAGTGCGGCTTCGTCCGCTCAAACCTCGCCTTCGCCATCGTCAATCTCCAATCACGCGCGCGCGCGCGCCACCCCGCCGCAATCCCCGTCACGCCAACTCCGCGCAAACCTCGTCAGAAACTACCTGAGGCACCTGATCGTAATGATCAAAGGTCATCGTGAACTGGGCCCGGCCTTGGGTCATTGACCGCAAGTTATTGACATATCCGAACATATTGGCGAGCGGGGCCATCGCCGTGATGACCTGCGCATTTCCCCGTTGCGCCGTCCCCGTCACATATCCGCGCCGCGAGTTGAGATCGCCGATCACATCGCCCATAAACTCCTCGGGGGTCACCACCTCGACATCCATCACCGGCTCGAGCAACTTCACGCCGAGCTTCGGCGCTGCCTCACGCAACGCCGAACGCGCGGCGATCTCGAAGGCCATCACCGATGAATCGACATCGTGCGACGCTCCGTCGACAAGCGTCGCTCTGAAATCGATGACTGGGAATCCCGCCAGAAGGCCGGACTCGGCCGCCGAGACGAGCCCGGCCTGCACGCCGGGAACGAACTCCCTCGGAACGCTGCCACCGACAACCCGGCTTTCGAACTCGACGCCGGAACCTACAGGCAGGGGCTCGAACCCGATCCGCACGCGGGCGAATTGACCGGCACCGCCTGTCTGCTTCCGGTGCATGTAGTCGATCTCTCCGGTCCGGGTGATGGTTTCCCGGTAGGCGACCTGCGGTGCGCCGACGTTGCCATCGACCTTGAATTCCCGTTTCATGCGATCGACGATGATTTCGAGATGCAGCTCTCCCATCCCCTTGATGATGGTCTGGCCGCTCTCGGGATCGGTCGACACGCGGAACGAGGGATCCTCCTCGGCGAGCCGGGACAGAGCGATGCCCATCTTTTCCTGGTCGTTCCTGGTGCGCGGCTCCACCGCCACTTCGATGACTGGATCCGGAAAATCCATGCGCTCCAGCACGATCGGATTATTGAGATCGCACAATGTATCCCCCGTGGAGGTGCCCTTCAGTCCGGCGAGCGCGACGATATCGCCGGCGCGGGCCTCCCGAACATCTTCCCGGTGGTTGGAATGCATGGCCAACATGCGGCCGACACGCTCCCGCCGTTCCTTGACCGAATTGAGGATCGCGCCGCCGGTCGACACCACTCCGGAATAAATCCGGATGAACGTGAGGCTACCGACGAACGGGTCGGTCATCACCTTGAACGCCAGGGCGGCGAACGGCTCGTCATCGCTGGACTCGCGCGCCACCCGCTCGTCCGTCCCCGGCTTGATGCCGCCGATCGCCGCGACGTCCGTCGGCGAGGGAAGAAAATCGACCACGGCGTCGAGCAAGGGTTGCACGCCCTTGTTCTTGAATGCCGAGCCGTTGAGGACCGGCACGAACCGGCCCGAGATCGTCCCGGCTCGCACGCAGGCCTTGAGCGTCACGGTATCGGGCTCGTTGCCCTCCAAGTACCGCTCCATCGCCGAGTCGTCCATCTCGACGGCGAGCTCGACCAGTTTTTCGCGATATGCCGCCGCTTGGCTCACCAGATCGTCGGGGATTTCCCCGATCTCGCATTCGGCGCCAAGGGTCTCTTCTTTCCAGAGGATGGCCTTCATCTCGAAGAGGTCCACGACCCCGGCATAGGCGGCCTCGCTACCCACTGGTAACTGGGTCACCAGCGGCGTGGCGCCGAGGCGATCCTCGATCATCCGGACGCAGTTGAAGAGATCCGCGCCCGTGCGGTCCATCTTGTTCACGAAACAGATACGCGGCACGCCATACTTGTCGGCCTGCCGCCATACCGTCTCGGACTGCGGTTCGACACCCGCGACACCATCGAATACGGCTACGGCGCCATCGAGAACCCTCAGGCTGCGCTCGACCTCGATCGTGAAGTCGACGTGACCGGGGGTGTCGATGATGTTGATGCGGTGGTCATGCCAAGAACAGGTCGTGGCGGCCGAGGTGATCGTGATACCGCGCTCTTGCTCCTGCTCCATCCAATCCATGACGGCGGCGCCGTCATGGACTTCGCCGATCTTGTGGGAACGGCCGGTATAATAGAGGATACGTTCGGTCGTCGTGGTCTTGCCCGCGTCGATGTGGGCCATGATGCCGATGTTTCGGTGACGGTCGAGCGAAGTGACGCGCGTCATGGCCTGAGGTCTTCCGAAATTCCGCGATTACCAGCGGTAATGCGAGAACGCTTTGTTGGCCTCGGCCATGCGGTGCGTGTCTTCGCGCTTCTTCACCGCCGCGCCACGACTGTTCGCGGCGTCGAGAAGCTCACTCGACAGCCGCTCGACCATGGTGTTCTCCGAACGGTTGCGCGCCGCGTCAATCAACCAGCGAACGGCGAGAGCCTGGCGGCGGTCGTCCCGAACCTCGACAGGCACTTGATACGTCGCGCCACCGACCCGGCGAGAGCGAACCTCAATCGCCGGCTTGACGTTGTCGAGGGCTTTGTGGAACACACCGACCGGATCCTGGCTCATCCTGCCCTCGACGACGTCCAGTGCACCGTAAACGATCCGTTCCGCGACCGACTTCTTGCCATCAAGCATGATGCAGCTCATGAATTTGCTCACGACTCGGTCGCCGTACTTGGGATCGGGAAACACTTCCCGTTTCTCGGCGCGACGACGGCGTGACATGTCTTCCGTTCCCTAGCGGGGCCGCTTGGCGCCGTACTTCGAACGCCGCTGTCGGCGGTCGCTGATACCTTGGGTATCGAGAACGCCCCGGATGATGTGATAGCGCACGCCCGGCAGATCCTTGACCCGGCCACCCCGGATCAGCACCACCGAATGCTCCTGAAGGTTATGGCCCTCCCCCGGGATATAGCTGAGAACCTCGAACCCATTCGTCAGGCGCACACGGGCGACCTTACGCAACGCGGAGTTCGGTTTCTTCGGCGTGGTCGTATAGACGCGCGTGCAGACACCTCTCTTCTGCGGGCACCGCTGCATGGCCGGCGTCTTTTTCCGCTTCACCGGACGTACGCGCCCGTGGCGAACCAGTTGATTGACTGTAGGCATTCTACTTCCTACTTCTTCCCGGCATCGGCCGCCATCGAACGCACGATAGTGAACGGGCGCGACACGTCCGCTTGACGAGTGTTCTTCGCCCACCCGCGGGCCTAGCGACTTGTTATCTCCTGGTTTTCGTCGACGCGTCCAGAGCGAATCGCCCACCGCCACCGACGAGAGCGCACACTATAGGTAAGCCCATATTACGCGTCAAGCGGAAAACCCGTATTTTCCATACGACGTTCAAGGCCCTCTGAAACACGCCCGACACGGGATTCGAAACCAAGTATCCACTCCGAACCCCGCGCCTTGAATGCCGGTAATCGCGACGACCGTCGGTCTCGTCTCGAGTCGGCTACTCGCCGGCTTCGACGGCCGCCAATTCCTCCTCCTGAATCCGCGCCTCGGCCGCTTCCTTCTCGATACTCTCCGCGATCTCGCGATCCCGTTGAACCGCGACTTGTCGGAGACGGTTGATCGCCGCGCCCGTGCCGGCCGGTATCAGACGACCGACGATGACATTTTCCTTTAACCCGGCGAGACGGTCCACTCGCCCGGACACCGCGGCCTCGGTGAGAACGCGGGTGGTTTCCTGGAAGGACGCCGCCGAGATGAACGAGCCCGTCTGCAGGCTGGCTTTGGTGATGCCCTGGAGAACCGGCTCGACCATAGCCGGCTTCAGGTTCTCCGCCGCCGCCCGCTCGTTGGCTTCCTCGTATTCGGTGCGATCGACCTGCTCACCGAGGAGCAAGGTGGACTCGCCCGGGTCCATCACCTCGACTTTCTGCAGCATCTGACGAACGATGACCTCGATGTGCTTGTCGTTGATGCGCACGCCTTGGAGCCGATAGACCTCTTGGATCTCGTTCACGAGATAGTTGGCCAGCGCCTCGACCCCCATGACACGCAGGATGTCGTGCGGCACGGGATTGCCGTCGAGCAGCGGCTCGCCCTTGGCCACCCAATCACCCTCGCTCACGCTAAGGTGCTTGCCCTTGGGCACGAGATACTCGATTGGCTCCTGGCTCTCGTCGTCCGGATTGAGAATGATCCGGCGCTTGGCCTTGTAATCGCGCCCGAACGCCACGCGCCCGTCGGCTTCCGCGATAATCGCGTGGTCCTTGGGCTTGCGGGCCTCGAACAGTTCCGCGACCCGCGGCAGACCGCCCGTGATATCCCGGGTCTTGCTCGACTCGCGAGGGATGCGCGCGAGTACGTCGCCGGCGTCCACTTCCTGGCCGTCCTCGACGCTAAGGATGGCGTCGACCGACAGGAAATAGCGAGCCTCGAGCCCGTTCGCGAGGGTCACGACCTCGCCTGCCTGGTCCCGCAACGTCACGCGAGGCCGCAGATCGCTACCCTGGGGTTGTTGCCGCCAATCGACGACGACCCGGTTGGCGATGCCGGTCGCCTCGTCCACCACGTCGCGAACACTCACACCGTCGAGAAGATCACGGAACGTCGCGATACCCTTCTGTTCCGTGATTATGGGGATCGTGTAGGGGTCCCACTCGGCGATCTTGTCGCCCTTCTTGACCCCGGTTTCCTCGTCGACCGCGAGCCAGGCACCGTACGGCAACCGGTGGCGCGCCTTCTCCCGGCCCGCCTCGTCCTCGAGGATCATCTCCATGTTACGGCCCATGACGACCAGACGGTCGCGGCTGTCGCTCACCACGTTCCGGTTGTGCACCTTGACGGTACCGTCCGAGTTTGCCTCGATGGCAGACTGTTCGGCGACTTGGGCCGTGCCGCCGATGTGGAAGGTCCGCATGGTCAATTGCGTGCCGGGCTCGCCGATCGACTGCGCCGCAATGACCCCGACGGCCTCGCCGATGTTGACGGGCGTACCCCGCGCGAGATCCCGGCCATAGCAACGGGCGCAGGTTCCGCCTTCGCTTTCGCACGTCAGTACGGACCGTACCTTGATGGAATCGACACCCGCGCGCTCGATGGCCTCGATGTCGTCCTCCTCGATCATCCCGCCCGCCTCGACGATGACTTTGCCCGACAGGGGATCGACGACATCGACCGCGGCGCAGCGCCCGAGGATCCGTTCGGCGAGCGGCACGACGACTTCACCGCCTTCTAGAACTTCCTTGACCGTCAACCCCGTTCGGATGCCGCAGTCGTCCTCGACGACCACGCAATCCTGGGCCACATCGACGAGACGACGGGTCAGATAGCCCGAGTTCGCCGTCTTCAGGGCGGTATCCGCCAGCCCCTTGCGGGCGCCGTGCGTCGAGTTGAAGTATTCGAGCACGGTCAGACCTTCCTTGAAGTTGGAGATGATCGGCGTTTCGATTATCTCGCCGGACGGTTTGGCCATGAGACCGCGCATACCCGCCAGCTGGCGCATCTGGGCGGCGGAGCCGCGGGCGCCCGAATCGGCCATCATGAAGACGGAGTTGACCGGCATCCGCCGCTTCGTTTCCGCGTCGGTTTGCTCGGCGAGGTCGGCGATGCCCTTCATCATCTCGTCGGCCACGCGCTCCGTGCACTGCGACCACGTGTCGACCACCTTATTGTACTTCTCGCCCTGGGTGATTAGACCGTCGACGTACTGTTGCTCGTACTCCTTGACGAGTTGCTGGGTCTCCGAAACCATTCTTTCCTTGGAACCGGGTATGATCATGTCATCCTTGCCGAACGAGATCCCGGCGCGGCATGCGTGATCGAAACCCAGCTTCATCAGGTGATCGGCGAAGATCACCGTCTCCTTCTGACCGCAGTGGCGATACACCACGTCGATCAATTGCGTGATCTCGCGCTTCGTCAGCAACCGGTTGACGAGACCGAGGTCGACCTTCGGATGTCTCGGCAGTTCCTGCGCCAGCAGCATCCGGCCGGGCGTGGACTCGACTCGCTGGACGACCAGATTGCCTTCCTCGTCGACCGTCTCGTAGCGCGCCTGGATCTTGCTGTGCAACGTCACGGTCCTGTTCAACAGGGCCTGCTCGATTTCTCCGACATCGCGGAAGGCGAGACCCTCTCCCGGCTCTCCGTCGCGATCCAGCGACAGGTAATAGAGGCCCAGCACGATGTCCTGGGAAGGCACGATGATAGGCTTACCGTTGGCCGGACCGAGGATGTTGTTGGTTGACATCATCAGCACGCGAGCCTCCAGTTGCGCTTCAAGGGACAGCGGCACATGAACCGCCATCTGGTCGCCATCGAAATCGGCGTTGAAGGCCGCGCAGACCAGCGGGTGCAACTGGATCGCCTTACCTTCGATCAACACCGGCTCGAAAGCCTGGATGCCGAGCCGATGAAGGGTCGGCGCCCGGTTCAGCAGCACCGGATGCTCGCGGATGACTTCTTCCAGGATATCCCAGACCTCGGGCCGCTCCTTCTCCACCAGTTTCTTGGCCATCTTGATGGTCGCGGCCATACCCTTGAGCTCGAGCTTGGAGTAGATGAGAGGCTTGAACAGCTCGAGCGCCATCTTCTTCGGCAGACCGCACTGATGAAGCATGAGCTCCGGCCCGACGACGATCACCGAACGTCCAGAGTAATCGACACGTTTGCCAAGAAGGTTCTGGCGGAAACGTCCCTGCTTGCCCTTCAACATGTCGGACAGCGACTTGAGAGGACGCTTGTTCGTGCCAGTGATCACGCGGCCCCGACGTCCGTTGTCGAACAGCGCATCGACGGCTTCCTGAAGCATGCGCTTTTCGTTACGGACGATGATGTCGGGTGCCCGCAATTCCATCAGTCGCTTGAGGCGGTTGTTCCGGTTGATTACCCGGCGGTACAGGTCGTTGAGATCCGACGTGGCGAACCGGCCGCCGTCCAACGGGACCAACGGCCGCAAGTCGGGCGGGATGACCGGGACGACCGTGAGGATCATCCGCTCCGGCCGGTTGCCGGAGTTCAGGAACGACTCGATCAGCTTGAGCCGCTTCACCAGTTTCTTCGGCTTCACCACCGACGTCGTCTCGGCGAGTTCCGTGCGCACCGCGTCGCGTTCGGCCTCGAGATCCATCTTCATCATGATCTCGCGGACGGCCTCTGCCCCGATCCCGGCCGTGAACGCGTCCTCGCCGTAATCGTCCTGAGCCTGGAGGTAGTCGTCCTCCGACATGATCTGGCGTTCCCTGAGCGGCGTCAGGCCGGGATCGATGACCACGAAACCCTCGAAGTAGAGAATGCGCTCCAGATCCTTGAGGGTCATGTCGAGGAGCAGGCCGATACGACTCGGCAAGGACTTCAGGAACCAGATGTGCGCGACAGGCGAAGCCAGCTCGATGTGGCCCATGCGCTCGCGACGCACGTTGGACAACGTGACTTCGACACCGCACTTCTCGCAAGTGATACCGCGGTACTTCATCCGCTTGTACTTGCCACAGAGGCACTCGTAATCCTTGATCGGTCCGAAGATGCGAGCGCAGAACAAGCCGTCTCGTTCCGGCTTGAACGTCCGGTAGTTGATGGTCTCGGGCTTCTTGATCTCCCCGAACGACCAGGAACGGATACGTTCGGGGTTGGCGATGGAAATCTTGATCTGGTCGAAGCTCTGGGCGGACGCAGGCTGCCCGAAAATCCGCATCAACTCGTTCATCTATCGTGCTCCTTATGCACCGCCTCGAGGCGGGGTTCAGCCGACAACTTCCCCGGAAGGCGCGGGACGCGCCGCTGGCGCGATCAGTACTTGTTTTGCATCAGGTCGACGTTGAGGCCGAGCGCCTTCAACTCCTTCACCAGGACGTTGAAGGATTCCGGAATGCCCGCCTCGAACGTGTCGTCGCCCCGGATTATGGCCTCGTAGACTTTCGTCCGTCCGGCCACGTCGTCCGACTTGACCGTCAGCATTTCACGGAGCGTGTACGCGGCTCCGTAGGCCTGCAACGCCCACACTTCCATCTCGCCGAACCGCTGACCACCGAACTGCGCCTTGCCGCCGAGCGGCTGCTGAGTCACCAGGCTGTACGGACCGATCGACCGCGCGTGGATCTTGTCGTCCACGAGATGGTGCAGCTTCATCATGTAGATGTAACCGACGGTGACCTTTCTGTCGAAGGGCGCTCCCGTACGCCCGTCGACAAGCGTCACCTGACCGGAATGCTCCAGTCCCGCGCTTTCGAGCATCTCGACGATGCTGGCCTCGTCGGCACCGTCGAACACCGGCGTGGCGACCGGAACACCATGCCGCAGATTGTCCGCCAGCTCGATCAACTGATCCCCGTTCAGGACGGCGATGGCCTCGTCGTATTGCCTCTTGCCGTACAAGGCCTTGAGCGTCTTGCGCAGGTCGTCCTGGTTGCCGGTGCGACCGACGTTCTCCATGACTTCGCCGACCTGTCGACCCAGCCCCGCGCAAGCCCATCCCAGGTGCGTCTCCAGGATCTGGCCCACGTTCATGCGCGACGGCACACCCAACGGATTGAGAACGATGTCCACCGAGGTCCCGTCTTCGAGATGGGGCATGTCCTCAATGGGCACGATCTTGGAGATCACCCCCTTGTTGCCGTGCCGTCCGGCCATCTTGTCGCCCGGCTGGAGCTTCCGCTTGACGGCGACGAACACCTTGACCGTCTTCATCACGCCCGGAGGGAGCTCGTCGCCCCGTTGCAGCTTCTCGATCTTGTTCTCGAAGCGGGCATCAAGAAGGCCCTTGGCATCGTCGAACTGCTTCTTCAGTTGCTCGATGTCCCTCATGACCTTGGCGTCCCTGAGGCCGATCTGCCACCACTGGCCGCGGCTCAGTTCCGCAAGGACGGCCGCGGTGATGCGGGCGCCTTTCTTCATGCCCTTCGGGCCGGTCGCCGCCTGGCGGCCGACGAGAAGTCCGTCAAGGCGCCCATAGGTGTTCCGTTCCAGGATCGCGAGTTCGTCTTCGCGGTCCTGGGCTAGCGCCTCGATCTCGTCCCGTTCGATGGCCAGCGCCCGTTCGTCCTTTTCGACGCCATGCCGCGAGAACACTCTGACCTCGACCACCGTCCCGGTCGCGCCGGGCGGCAGGCGCAATGAGGTGTCGCGGACGTCGGACGCCTTCTCGCCGAAGATCGCTCGAAGGAGCTTCTCTTCCGGCGTCATCGGCGATTCACCTTTCGGCGTGATCTTGCCGACGAGAATATCACCCGCCTCGACCTCGGCGCCGATGTACACGATGCCGGCTTCGTCGAGGTTCTTGAGCGCCTCCTCGCCAACATTGGGAATGTCGCGCGTGATCTCCTCCTGGCCGAGCTTGGTGTCGCGGGCCATGAGCTCGAACTCCTCGATGTGGATCGAGGTGAACACGTCGTCACGGACGATGCGTTCGGAGATGAGGATGGAGTCCTCGAAGTTGTAGCCGCCCCATGGCATGAACGCGACGAGCACGTTGCGGCCGAGCGCCAGCTCCCCGAGGCGCGTCGACGGTCCGTCGGCGACGATGTCCTCGGCCCCCACCCGATCACCGACGGTAACCAGGGGTCGCTGGGTGATGCAGGTGTTCTGGTTCGAGCGCTGGAACTTCAGCAGATTGTAGATATCGACGCCCGACTGCGAGAGGTCGGTCTCCTCCGTCGCCCGCACGACGATACGATGGGCGTCGACCTGCTCGACGACGCCAGTCCTCCGCGCCACGATCGCGACGCCGGAGTCGCGGGCAACGACTTCCTCCATTCCCGTACCGACCAGCGGCGCCTCTGCCTGCAATAACGGTACGGCTTGGCGCTGCATGTTCGACCCCATCAACGCCCTGTTCGCGTCGTCGTTCTCCAGGAACGGAATGAGGGCCGCGGCGACCGAAACCAACTGTTTGGGAGACACATCGATGTAATCGATGTTCTCCGGCGCCGTCATGATGAACTCGCCGCCCTTGCGGCAGCTCACCAGATCCTCCGTGAACCGGCCGCGACCGTCCAGTTGCGCGTTCGCCTGGGCAATGACGTATTTGCCTTCCTCCATCGCCGACAGGAACACGACTTCGTCGGCGACCTTGCCGTTGGTCACCCGCCGGTACGGGGTTTCGATGAACCCGTATTTGTTCACCCGCGCGTAAGTCGCCAAGCTGTTGATCAGACCGATGTTCGGCCCTTCGGGGGTCTCGACCGGACAGATCCGGCCGTAATGCGTGGGATGCACGTCGCGAACCTCGAAACCAGCCCGTTCGCGCGTCAGGCCGCCCGGTCCCAGCGCCGACAGACGGCGTTTGTGGGTGATTTCCGAAAGCGGGTTCGTCTGGTCCATGAACTGGCTGAGCTGGCTCGAGCCGAAGAATTCCCGCACGGCCGCAGCGACGGGCTTGGCGTTGATCAGATCGTGCGGCATGACGGTATCGATCTCGACGGAACTCATGCGTTCGCGGATCGCCCGTTCCATACGCAGCAGGCCGATGCGATACTGATTCTCTAGGAGCTCGCCGACCGAGCGCACCCGGCGGTTGCCCAGATGATCGATATCGTCGATCTCCCCGCGCCCGTCCTTGAGATCGACGAGTGTCTTGATGACGCCCAAGATGTCCTCCCGGCGCAGCGTTCGCAGGTTGTCGTTGGTCTCCTGTCCGAGGCGGGTGTTCATCTTCACCCGTCCGACCGCCGAGAGGTCATAGCGTTCCGCGTCGAAGAACAAGCCCTTGAACAGCGTCTCCGCGGTCTCGGGCGTTGGCGGCTCGCCCGGGCGCATGACCCGGTAGATCTCTTCCATGGCCTTTTCGCGACTGCTGTTCTCGTCGGTCGCCATGGTGTCGCGGATGTAGGAACCGATGTTGACGTGGTCCACGTCGAGAGTGGACACCCGCGTGTGGCCGGACTCCCGGACCTTCTCGATCGTCTCCGCGGTCAGTTCGTCACCGGCCTCAGCGTAGATCTCGCCGGTCCGTTCGTTGATGATGTCGACCGCCACGAAGCGCCCTTCGAGCTCGTCCGAACCAACGAGGATCTCCTTCGTCCCTTTTTCCCGAAGCTGCCGCGCGGCCCGCGGCGTCAGCTTGCTGCCCGCCTCGGCAACGACCTCGCCGTCGGCAGCGTTCACCAAATCCTTGACCAGTTTGAGGCCGCGCATGCGCTCGGGCCGGAAGGGCATCCGCCAGCCCTCGCGCTTCCTGTCCCACTTGAAGTCCACCGTCTCGTAGAAGTACCCGAGGATATCCTCCGCGGTCAGGCCCAGGGCGAACAACAGCGTGGTCGCCCGCAACTTCTTGCGGCGGTCGATCCGGACATAGACCAGATCTTTTGCGTCGAACTCGAAGTCGAGCCAACTTCCCCGGTAGGGAATGATCCGGGCGGCAAAAAGGAACTTGCCCGACGAGTGGGTCTTTCCCTTGTCGTGATCGAAGAAGACGCCGGGCGACCGGTGCATCTGGCTGACGATGACTCGTTCGGTGCCGTTGATCACGAAAGTGCCGTGATCGGTCATGAACGGCATGTCGCCCATGTAAACGTCCTGCTCCTTGATATCGCGCACCGACTTGGCGTCGGTGTCGGAATCGACCTCGAACACGATCAGCCTGAGGGTGGCCTTCAACGGCGCGGCGTAGGTCATGCTGCGCTGCCGACATTCCTCGACATCGTATTTGGGCTCCTCGAATTCGCACTTGATGAACTCGAGCGAGGCGGTCTCGGCGAAATCCGAGATCGGGAACACGGACTTGAACACGCCCGGCAGGCCGGAATCGGTCCGCTCGTCCTGCGGGACGTGCTGTTGCAGGAACGAGTCGTAGGAATTCCTCTGGACCTCGATCAGATTGGGCATCGTCGCGACCGTGGAGATGCGACCGAAATTCTTGCGAACGCGCTTACGGCCTGTGAAGGAGAGTGTCATGTATTCCCGACCTCGCGGTATGCGGATAAATTCAGCCTGCCCGCGCGACCGCGGGCGCCTCTGCCTGTTCTTGTCGCCGGAGCGGGACGGGCGACAGCGGTCGTCGCCCGCGCCGGTCCCCGAAGGTCACTTCAACTCGACGGTCGCGCCGGCGCCTTCCAGCCGTTCCTTGAGCTGCTCGGCTTCTTCCTTGGCGGCGCCTTCCTTGATCGGCTGCGGTACGGACTCCACCAGATCCTTGGCTTCCTTCAGGCCCAGCCCGGTGATGGCTCGCACCTCCTTGATGACGTTGATCTTCTTGTCGCCGAACGAAGACAGGATGATGTCGAACGAGTCCTGCTCCTCTGCCTCGGCGACGTTCTCGGCCGGCGCGGCAGCGGCAGCGGCGACGGGAGCCGCCGCGGACACACCCCATTTCTCTTCCAGCAGCTTGGCCAGATCCGCCGCTTCGATGACGGTCAGACCCGACAGTTCTTCGGCGATTTTCTCGATATCGGCCATTTGGTCGTTACTCCTTCGATAGGGCCCCAGAGAGCTTGGTTCAAGTCAATACGGGAGGCTACGCCGCCTCGTCCGATTTGGCATATGCATCCATGACGCGGGCGAGTTGACCGGCAGGTGCTTGCAGCACCCCGGCGATCTTGGCAGCGGGCGCGTTGAGCAGACCCACGATCCCGCCCCTCAGCTCGTCCAGCGAGGGCAGACTGGCAAGATCCCTCACCGCGCCGGCGTCCAGCACCGTCGCGCCCATTGCCCCGCCCAGAACGACGAGCTTGTCGTTCTGCTTGGCGAAGTTCACGCACGTCCTGGCCGGAGCGACCACTTCGTCCGAATAGGCGATCGCCACCGGTCCGTCGAACATCCCGGCTAATGGTGCGTACGGCGTGCCGTCGAGAGCCAGACGCGCGAGCCGGTTCTTGGTAACGCGGAACCCGGCACCCGCCTCGCGCATCTTCCCCCGGAGATCGTTCATCTCCGTGACGTTCAGGCCGCGGTAATGCGTAACGATCACGGCCGCGGCTTCGCTGAAAGTGCGGTTGAGGCCAGCGACGACCTCCTCCTTCTCCACGCGGTTCACGCTTGCCCTCCCAACTCATGGTCCGGTCCGAACCACCGCCCGACGCCGGTCCCAAGTTGCACCAAGGGTCGTCCCATGCCGGGACGATCCCTGTCCCGGCGGTCCGAACCATGCATATCGCCTCCGTCTATGCGGGCGATGGCGCCGCCATTACGCCGAACACGGCGCCCGCGGACGCTCCAGCGGGCCGGACCCCTCTCATCCCCCGTCACGGGTGAAACTCCCCAACTCCTCGACTCTTCGCATCCCGGCGCGCTCCGCCGGCCGTCATTCTCTCCGGGTCGTCCGCCGCGCCTATCTCCGTGTCAGGAGACAGCGCTCGCCACTTCGACCTTCACGCCGGGCCCCATGCTCGTGCTCACCGCCACCTTCTTCAGGTAGGTCCCCTTGGCGCCGCTCGGCTTGGCGCGATTGACCGCATCGACGAACGTCTTCAGGTTGGCTACCAGTTGATCCTCACCGAAGCTCGCCCTGCCGATGCCGGCATGAACGATCCCCGCCTTCTCCACCCGGAACTCGACTCGGCCGCCCTTCACCGCCCGGACGGCGCCGGCCACGTCGTTGGTCACGGTGCCGAGCTTGGGGTTCGGCATGAGACCGCGCGGCCCCAGGATCTTCCCGAGCCTGCCGACCACCGGCATCATGTCCGGCGTGGCGATGCACCGGTCGAACCCGATGTCGCCGTTCGCCACCTTCTCGGCGAGATCCTCGGCGCCCACCGTGTCGGCGCCCGCCGCCGTGGCCTCTTCCACCTTGTCGCCCTTCGCGAACACGGCCACGCGCACGGATTTACCGGTGCCGTTGGGCAACGCCACGACGCCGCGCACCATCTGGTCGGCGTGCCGGGGGTCGACGCCGAGACCGACCGCCACCTCGACCGTCTCGTCGAACCCGGTGCTGGCGGCCGCCTTGACGAGCCTGATCGCCTCCCTCGCCGGATAGAGTGTCTCGCGGTCGATCGACTCCCGCGCCGCCTTCAGCCGTTTGCCTGTCCGAGCCATCGCGCTACTCCGTAACCTCGAGTCCCATGGACCGGGCCGAGCCGATCACCATCCCCATCGCGTTGTCCACGTCGAAGGCGTTCATGTCCGCGACCTTCTCTTCGGCGATTTCCTTGATCTGCTTCATGGTGACCCGGCCCACCGTCTTGCGGCCGGCCTCCCCGGCCCCCTTCTCCAGACCCGCCGCCCGCTTGAGATAGAACGACACCGGAGGCTTCCTGGTCTCGAACGCGAAGGATTTGTCGACGAACACCGTGATGATCGTGGGGATAGGCATACCCGCCTCAAGCCCCTGCGTCGACGCGTTGAACGCCTTGCAGAACTCCATGATGTTCACGCCGCGCTGGCCCAGCGCCGGTCCGATGGGCGGGGAAGGATTGGCCTGTCCCGCCGGAACCTGGAGCTTGATGTGACCTTCTATTTTCTTCGCCATTCTGGACGCCACCCACTCTGGATTTCCGCGCTAGACCTTCTCGACCTGCGAATACTGGAGCTCCACCGGCGTCGCCCTGCCGAAAATGGAGACCGCGACCTTCAGGCGCGTCCGCTCTTCGTCGACCTCTTCCACCAAGCCGTTGAACGATGTGAACGGACCGTCGGATACCCTGACCTGCTCGCCCACCTCGAAAGTCACCGAGGGCTTCGGCCGTTCGACGCCTTCCTGCACCTGATGCATGATGCGCGCAGCCTCGGCGTCGCTGATGGGCGACGGCCGACCCGCCGGACCCAGAAAGCCCGCCACCTTCGGCGTATTCTTGACGAGATGGTAGCTCTCGTCGGTCATGTCCATCTTCACCAGGACGTAGCCGGGAAAGAATTTCCGTTCCGCGTTCACCCGCTGGCCGCGGCGTACTTCGACGACTTCCTCCACCGGCACCAGGATCTCGTCGAACATGTCGGACGTCTCCAGCGCGTCGGCCTGCTCGCGTAGGGACTGCGCGACCTTCTTCTCGAAGCCCGAATAGGCGTGCACCACGTACCACCGCACCGGCATCCGCCTATCCTCCGATCCCGAGGACCATCCGGACGCCAAGAGACAGCACCTGGTCGACCAGGAAGAAGAAAACCGCCGCCAACGCGACCATGACGAAGACCATCGCCGTGGTGATGCCCGCCTCCTTGCGGGTGGGCCATGTCACCTTGGAGGTCTCCTGCCGGATCTGACGTACGAATTCGCCCGGGCTGGTCCTCGCCATGTCTACTCACCCACGGCGCGAGCGCCGTTCGCAACGACCGGCGAACGAACGGGCGGCGCCAGAATTGGCAGGAGTGGCAGGGATCGAACCCGCAACCCCCGGTTTTGGAGACCGGTGCTCTACCAATTGAGCTACACTCCTCTGTCCCGGCGAGAGCCGAACCAAGCCCCGTCTGATCCGACTTCCGCGTCGCGTTTCTGGTTTTGTGTTGCTTTCCTACTCGGTGATCTTGGCGACCACGCCAGCGCCCACCGTGCGACCACCCTCACGGATCGCGAAACGCAACCCCTCGTCCATCGCTATCGGCTGGATCAACTCGACAGACATCGTCACGTTGTCCCCAGGCATGATCATCTCCGTGCCCGCAGGCAACCCTATCTGACCCGTCACGTCCGTCGTCCGAAAATAAAACTGCGGACGATAGTTCGGGAAAAACGGCGTGTGACGACCCCCCTCCTCCTTCGTCAGGATGTACGCCTCCGCCGTGAACCGAGTGTGCGGCGTGATCGAACCCGGCTTCGCCAATACCTGACCCCGCTCAACCTCGTCCCGACCAACACCTCGCAACAAACACCCCACGTTGTCCCCAGCCTCGCCCTCGTCCAACAACTTCCTGAACATCTCAACGCCCGTGACCGTCGTCTTCGACGTCTCGTGAAGACCCACGACCTCAACCTCCTCCCCCACCTTCACAACACCCCGCTCAATACGACCCGTCACCACCGTCCCGCGCCCCGAGATCGAAAACACGTCCTCTATCGGCATCAAAAACGACATGTCCTTCGGTCGGTCAGGCTGCGGCACATACTCGTCAACCGCAGACATCAACGCCTCGATCGTCGCCGAGCCAACCTCCGCATCGCCACCCTCAAGCGCCGCCAGTGCCGAACCCTGAACCACCGGAAGATCGTCGCCGGGAAACTCGTAGCTCGACAACAACTCCCGAACCTCCAACTCCACCAACTCCAAAAGCTCAGGATCGTCAACCTGATCAACCTTGTTCAGATAAACCACGATCGCAGGAACCCCAACCTGACGCGCCAACAATATGTGCTCCCGTGTCTGCGGCATCGGACCGTCCGCAGCCGACACCACCAATATCGCACCGTCCATCTGCGCCGCGCCCGTGATCATGTTCTTCACGTAGTCCGCATGCCCCGGACAGTCCACGTGCGCGTAGTGCCGATGCCCCGTCTCGTACTCAACATGCGCCGTCGCAATCGTAATGCCGCGAGCCTTCTCCTCCGGCGCCTTGTCAATCAGGTCAAACGGCGTGAAATCCGCACCCCCACGCGCCGACAAAACCTTCGTGATCGCAGCCGTCAACGTCGTCTTCCCATGGTCCACGTGACCTATCGTCCCGATGTTGCAGTGCGGCTTCGTCCGCTCAAACCTCGCCTTCGCCATCGTCAATCTCCAATCACACGCGCGCGCGCGCCACCCCGCCGCAATCCCCGTCACGCCAACTCCGCGCAAACCTCGTCAGAAACCACCTGAGGACTGGAGCGGGTGAGGGGAATCGAACCCCCGCAACCAGCTTGGAAGGCTGGGGCTCTACCACTGAGCTACACCCGCGTGCCAACCTCCGACGCACCCCCGGTGTGGTGGAGGGAGTTGGATTCGAACCAACGTAGGCGTGCGCCAACGGGTTTACAGCCCGTCCCCTTTAGCCACTCGGGCACCCCTCCGAACGATGACGAAAACCGCGATTTCCGGTTGGCCGCACTATGGGAATTCGCTGCCTGATGTCAACTTCGATTTCGACAAGGACGCACAGACCCGCTGACCGCTGCACGGTTATCACCAGCGGCGCGGGCCTCGATCGTCTGCAAAACGGATTATAGAATGGACACCGCCCATGCGCAAGCCGTCTTTACAGCCGCCCTCACGGTCTTCGAGATCGAGCGAACGTCCGGAACCGCGCCGAGGGTCGCGTTCGCCGAGCGAAGGGGTCTCGGGTCGAACGGTCTGGCTTTACGGGCATCACGCCGTCGTGGCCGCGCTCGGGAATCCATCCCGGATCTGCGACGAGCTGCTGCTGACGCCGGAAGCTTCCCGGCGGTTGTTGGGAACGTTGAAGTCGCTGTCCCGGGACCGGGTTCCGCCGACGCGCGAGGTCGGGACGGCCGAGATCGAGTCGGTGCTGTCGCGAGGCGCCGTACACCAAGGCATCGCCCTCAAGGCGGAACGGCTGCCCGGAGTCGCGCTGGACGAGACCTGCGCACCACGGGACGGCGAGCGCGACACGGTCGTCGTTCTCGATCGCGTCACCGACCCCCGGAACGTGGGCGCGGTGTTGCGCTCCGCCGCGGCGTTCGGCGCCCGGGCCGTGGTGCTCGCGCGGACGGCCGCGCCGGCCGAGAGCGGCAGCCTGGCAAAGGCCGCCTCCGGAGCCTGGGATATCCTTCCCTGCGTTCGGGTGGCCAATCTCGCCCGCGCGCTGGACCGGCTCGCCGGGTTGGGATACTGGCGGATCGGCCTTGACGCCGCGGCGGACTCGCCGCTCTCCAGGGCCGATCTTCCGGGCTCCGTCGCGCTTGTGCTCGGAGCGGAGGGCAGCGGCCTGCGGCGCCTCACGGCGGAGAAATGCGACCGACTCGCGCACCTGCCGACGCGGCCCGGCTTCCCGAGCCTCAACGTATCGACCGCCGCTGCCGTGGCGTTGTACGAGGTGACGCGCGGCCCTGCCCACAACAAGGCGGAGTAACCGGCGCATCTTCCATGAGAAGCTCCGAAGAACAATTGCAAGCTGGCCGGAGGGATTGAAGCAAAACGTCGAGGGAATCTCCGCCCCCCGCCTTTTCCAGCACGTTGTACCAGCCAGAGGGGGAGGCGGTAACGCGATTCGAGGGCCGAGCGGCCCTACTCCGCCGTGTCCCGGAGGCCTCCGTCGAGCTCGTCGAGGCGACCCAGGATGTACGCCTTGCGGTCCCTGGAAGCAACGGCGTCGGCTTCCGCCGCAGTCCCATAGACCCGGCGCCCCATCGCCCTGATGGCCTTGCGGTCCCCTTCCGGGTCCGGATGTCTCGGCAGGCGATAGGTCACGTCCTGGGCATAGGAGTGCAGCGTCTGCTCGCCGTCCTCGCTCATGCTGCGGGAGGTATCGGGGGGAGTCTCGCCGCGCACGAGCTTGCGCAACAGCTTGCGACACATGTAGACGCCGCCGTCGGTGCTGGCGGCGTTTTCCAGGGCGTGTATGGCGATCGGCCGCTGGCCGTTGATGGCCTCCCAGTCACCTGGCGCCCTCTGGCCAACGTCGTAGGGGCGTTCGCACTGGCCGTCGACGAAGTCGATCCTGTCGTAGCCGCAGTCTTCCTCGTTCCCCTCGCCGTTCGGGTCGATCTCGTCGTTGAAGTGGCGCCAGCCGAAGAGGATGCAGCGCGTGTCGTCGACCGGCACGTGCCAGCGCGAGAGGCATACCGTCCCGTGCCGGAACGCAGACGCGGTGGAAAACAGGCTCGAGACCTGGATGAGGTTGGGAAAGATGTGTTCGCTGATCCGCGTCCACACCACGTCGTCGCTCACCCGCCGGCCGGCCATGAAGCACATGCCGTGACCGCCGCGCGTCTTCTCCCAATCCATGATCGGCAACATGCCCGTGAACGAGTCCGGGAAGTTCAGGCCGTCCTTCATCCGCTCGTCGACGCTCTCCACCGTCATGTTGTTGTGCAGCAGGGCCGTATGGTGGTGGTCCATCAGGTTCTCGTTCACCTGTAGCCAGTTGCACGAATAAAGGTTGGAGAACGGCACCAGCCTGGTATCCTCCGGGAAGCGATAGATATCGTACTCGGGGAATTTCGGTTTCTCCTCCGGCGGCCCCATGTAGGCGAACACGAGCCCGTCGCGCTCGAACGCCGGATAGGCGCCGTGCCAGACCCTCTCGTAGATCCGGCTGTCCTCGGGTTCGGCCGGCATCTCCAGGATGGTCCCGTCGATGTCGTAGACCCAGCCGTGGTAGCAGCAGCGGATGCCCCGGGGCTGGATAATGCCGTATTCCAGCGACGCGCCCCGGTGGCTGCAATGCCGTTGCAGCACGCCGACGCGGCCCGAGCGGTCGCGAAAGGCGACGAGGTCCTCGCCCATGATGCGGATGGCGAGCGGGACGTCGGTGAGCCGTTCCGACATGCAGACCGGCTGCCACTGCCTGCGCATGACCTCGCCCATCGGCGTGCCGGGACCGGTGTGGGTGAGTTCCGGGTCGTGCTCGGGGACCTTGGTCTTGTGATAGGCGCCGTAGGGGACTTGGGGTATCTGGGTGTCGGGCATGGCGACAGTTCCTGGACGAGTTCGGCGGAGATTTCTCCGGAAATTCTACCGATCCGGCGGGCGCTGTGAAGCCCGGCGGCGATGCCGCGAGACAACGGATTTCCGGTTTCGCATCGACACCGAAGCGCCTACAGTCCGGGAATTCCCGCGGTGCCGGATTAGCTCAGCGGTAGAGCAGCTGATTTGTAATCAGCAGGTCGCCAGTTCGAATCTGGCATCCGGCTCCATTTCCCGCCCGTGTCCCGGCAGGAATTCCGTATCGCGTGGTGAAGCGGTGGGGCGAGTGATGGGATTCGAACCCACGGCCCCCAGATCCACAATCTGGTGCTCTAACCGACTGAGCTACACCCGCCACGGGAAGAAGCGCCTTCTTTAGCGCCGCGCGCGCGGCCGCGTCAAGCTGCTGTCCTGGTTCAGGACATATGAGACACGGGGGTCTCTTTGGCTGTCAGTGAGTGAAGGTACTGGGCGGGGGTGTGTCCGCCAAGGGCCTGGTGCGGTCTGAAGGTGTTGAATTCGTCGGCGAAGGCGTCGATCCATCGGTTGATGTCGTCGAGGTTGTCGTCGGGCAGGTCCCATGAGGCGTAGAACTCGTATCTCCAGGCGCCGTTGTTGCGCTCGACGTGTCCGTTGAGCTTGGGCGAGCGTGGCGGGAGTTCGAACAGGTCGATGCCGCGGCGCTGGCATTCGGTCTCGAAGTCGGCCTTGAACTCGGAGCCTCCATCGACCTGGATGGCTTCGATGGGGAAGGGCATGTCGGCCTGGAGCTTGTCGAGGAAGCGCTTGGCGTTGTGTGCGGTTGCGCGTCTCCAGGCCTGTGCGCAGGTCCACTTTGCGACGGGGTCATGGGCGGTGAACTGCTTGATGGCGGGCCGGGCTGTGTGTGGCGAGACGGTGAGGGTGTCGAGTTGGACGATCTCGCCGGGACTTGTGGGCTTGCGGCCCTTGGGCAGGCGTCTGGCGTATGGTCTGAGGCGCCGGGCGGCGCGCGGCCCGTTGCGGCGCAAGGTCGGGACCGGGGTGACGGCGCCGCGCTCCATGAGGGTCTTGAGGATGCGGCCTGTGGTGCTCTCGCTTGCCGCGTGCCCGTTGCGTCGGAGCAGGACGGCGATCTTGGCCTTGCCCCACATGGGGTAGTCGGCGCGTGTCTCCCGGACCGCCGTCACCAGCGCCGCCGACCAGGTGGGCCGGCGCGGGGTGTGCGGGCGGCGCGAGCACGGCTTGAGGCGGTTGTGGTCCGCCAGCCTCTGCCATCGGTAGAGGGTCGATCTCGGAACGCCGACGGCGTTGGCGGCCGCTCGTGCGGTCAGGCCGTCGGCCCTGGCCTGGCGCCAGCGCTCAAGGGCGTCGCGCCTGTGCGCTTCGTCGCTCCGCTCCTTGCCGCACAGGCGCGACGCCAGGGCGGCTCCTCGTGTAATCTGCCGGGGCAGGCCGAAGGTCTGCATGGGGGTCCTCCTTCACGCTGCTTGTTCAGCACCAACAGCGTCGGAGACCCCCACCTCTCTTTCAAGGGCCGTGTCTCACATCTGTCTGAACTAGGTCAGCTGCTGTCCGAACCGGGACACCCGGCGTCCCGTGCCAAGACCGGGCAAGCCTCGGCGAACCCCCTGGCCCAAGCCCCTCTACTCAGTCGAGCGACCCGAGCAGCCGCAGGAGGAACCTGGACCGCTCGCCGAGCCGGTCGACGACGATATGCTCGTGTTCGGCGTGGGCGCCGGCTCCCACCACGCCGAGGCCATCGAGCGTCGGTACGCCGAGAGCCGCGGTGAAGTTTCCGTCCGACACGCCGCCCGCCCACATCTCCTCGAGGTCGAATCCAACGTCGGCCGCGACCGATTTCGCCCGCTCGAAGAGAGCCGTGCCAGCCTCGCCGCGCTCGAAGGGCGGACGGTTGACGCCGCCCAGGACCTCCACCTCGATGTCCTTCCCTTCGGGCCGCAGCCCGAGGAGGGCTCGTTCGAGCTCGGCTCCGTCCGCCGGGTCGGCGAAACGGAGATCGATTTCGGCTTCCGCCTCCTCCGGCACCACGTTCGGTCGCGCGCCGCCCCGCACCGTCCCTACGTTGAACGTGACGCCCCGCTCGTAATCGGTCATGCCCTCGATCTTCACGATCATCCGCGCCAGTTCCGCGATCGCGCTCCGCCCCAGGCGATGATCGGATCCCGCGTGCGCGGCCCGGCCCCGGACGCGTAAGCGGAACCGCCCCCATCCGCTCCGCGCCGTCACGGCGGCGCCGTACGGCGGCCGCGCCGGTTCGTTCACGAGCACGTACTTCGCCCGCCGGGCCTCGGTTTCGACAAGCTCTCGCGAGGTCGGGCTGCCAACCTCCTCGTCCGAGACGAGAACGACCGTTATGGGGAGCGGAGGCCTGTCGCCGGCCTCCATGATCGTTCGAATGGCGTCGCAGACGAGGTAGGCGCCCCCCTTCATGTCGTAGATGCCGGGCCCATACGCCTTGCCGTCCTCCAATCGGAACGGGCGCGCCTCCAGGGTGCCCACCGCCCACACCGTATCGAGATGGCCGAGCACCATGACTCCCGCCTCGTTGGCGGCCCAGGGCGTGCGGGCGACGAGATGGTCGCCGAAACCGTCCCGTCCCGGAATCCGTTCGGTGTCCAGGCCCACGCCGCCGAGAGCCTCCTCGACCACGCCGACCATGCGGTTGACCGCGTCCCCGTCGGTGGACGGCGACTCGATCTCCACCCACGACCGGATGCCCTCGAGCAGCCGCCGGTCTTCCTCTCGGGCGTCGGTCATGGCGTGGGCGCCCGGATCTCGATAAAGGGGTTGATGGCCTGCGGTTCCGCTTCGCCCTCGCGCTGATCGAGGTAGGCTTGGGCGACCTGCTCGCAGGTGGCCAACCACACGCCATCGAACCCCCGGACGAAGGCGATGAAGTCCCGCAGCATGGCGACCCGCGACGGACGCCCGATGCCCTGCGGGTGCATGACGAGGTCGAGGTAGGCGCCCCAGCGATGGATCTCGCGGAACTCCTCCTTCCAGATCGACAGGATGTGCTCGTTGGTCGCCATGGGCCGCGGCACGCTGATGGTGAAGAAAAGGTAGGGCGCGTCGTCGGTCGACCAGTGCCAGGGCAACTCCACGGGGCCGGGACGTCCGTCCTCGAGCACGTGCTGGTAGGGTACGATGTCGTCCAGCAGCGAACTGTCGTAAAGGAAACCGCGGTCGGTCAGGAGACGGAGCTGATCCATCGTGGTCTCGCCGGCCGGAGACCTGTAGCCGACGGGGCGCACGCCGACGGTCTTGGCCAGGGCCTCGAGGCCCCGGTCCAGTTCTTCGACGACCTCGTCCGGCTTGTCGGGGTCGGGCCATTTGTGAAGATAGCCGTGATGGGCGACCTCGTGGCCGTGATCGAGAATCATCTCGACCCGCTGCGTGCGGTTCTCGGCGACCCAGCCGGGCACGAAGAAGGTCGCCGGCAGCCCCTCGTTCTTCAGAAGCTCCAGGATCCGCGGAACGCCGACCTTGGCGCCGTAGGTGCCATAGGAAAGCGTGCCGGGACGCTTGAGATTCCGGGGATCGCGACTGATCCAGTTGGTCTCGGAATCGAAATCGAACGACAGCGATACCGCGCACTTGGCGCCGTTCGGCCATGTAACGCCACTGGTCACGAGAGTCCCTCTCCGTCATTGTCGCCGCGGACCGGGCCCGCCAGGATACGTCCGAAATTATCCCGCGTTATCCCGGCAAGTTCCAGCGAATCCGGGATAGGATGCGCGCCGGCTACCATGGGCGTCCCCATGGCGGCCTTCGACCCTCCGAAAACCAGGGAACGTGGAAGCCATGAGTCACATCTTCGGAAAGATCATCCAGACCGCCTATGTCGTCAGGGACATCGAGGCGGCGATGCGCCACTGGACCGGGCTGATGGGCGTCGGTCCCTGGTTCTACCGGGAGAGGGTGCCGTTGGAGACGCTCACCTACAGGGGAAAGCCGTCCGACCTCGAGATGTCCATCGCGCTCGGTTACGACGGGGACATGCAGTTCGAGTTGATCCAGCAACGCAACGACGCGCCGTCGGTCTACAAGGATTTTCTGGAGACCTTCGGCGAGGGGCAGCAGCACTTGGGTTTCCAGGTCGACGATCTCGAGACCGGTATCGAGAAGGGCGAGGAGCTCGGCTACGAGATGGTGCAGGAAGGTTTCATCGCCAATTCGGGTCCCTTCGCGTATATGGGGATCGGCGGTCATCCCGGCACCATGGTCGAGTTCCTGACCATGCCCGAAGTCCGTCGCCGGAACTGGGACGTCATCAGGGGCTGGGCCAGGGGATGGGACGGATCGAACCCCGTCCGGACGGAAGTCGTTTGAGCCGGCGCGCCTGAACTCGATATATTGCCTCTCTTCGACCGGGACGATATCGCCTGCCGTCGTGTTCCCGACCGGCGGACGGGCGACGGATTTTTGAACGACTCTGGATGCCGAAAATGGCGGTGGCGGGGATCTCCGACTCGAACATCGAAGCCGAGCTGAAACTGAGCGCCTCCGCCGAAACCGTCGAGGCCCTGTCGCGGTCGGCGTCCATCGCGCGCGCGGCGCGGGGCCGTGGCGTCGTCAAGAATCTGGAGAGCACCTATTACGACACGCCCGATCTGAGGTTGCTGGGTCGCGGAATCGCGTTGCGGGTGCGTGGCGATGGAGAGCGCTTCATCCAGACCGTGAAGATGGAGTCGGGGTCGGGCGGCGCCCTCGCCCGCCGCGGCGAATGGGAAGCCCCTGTCGCGGGTTCCCGGCCCGATCTCGCGGCGATCGGCGATGCGGAGGCGCGCGAGCTGCTGGGTCTGATCCTGCCGGGAGAGCTCCGCCCTGTTTTCACCAATCGCGTCCGGCGGGAGGTTCGGTTGATCGACGGCCCGGGCGACTCGGGCCGCGACTGCGCGATCGAGGTCGCGGTGGACATCGGTGAAACCCGGGCGGGCGACGCGACGGAACCGATCGCCGAGATCGAGCTGGAGCTTCTCGGGGGCTCGGCCGAGCACGTCTTCGACCTGGCGTTGGCGTTGCACCGGATCGGTCACGTCCGCGTCGAGCATCGCAGCAAGGCGGAACGCGGCTATGCGTTGTCCACCGCCATCGCGCCCCGATGGCGCAAGGCGAGGCCGGTCGCCTTCGGTCCGGGAACCACTATCGACGAAGCGCTCGCCCGCGTGCTCGCCGCTTGCTTCAGGCACTGGACCGCCAACGAGTCCGCCGCGCTCGACGGGCGTGACCCGGAGGGTATTCACCAGATGCGGGTCGGGTTGCGGCGATTGCGATCCGCCCTTTCCGTCTTCGGGCCGCTTCTTCCCGCGGACGCGCTGGCGTGGCTCGAGCTGGAGGCCAACCACGTGCTCGGGATGCTGGGCCGTGCGCGGGACCTCGACGTATTCCTGGACGAACTGCTGAGTCCCGTGGTCGGCGAGTTTCCGGGCGAGGAATGCCTCGCGGCCTTGCGACGGGCCGCGGAACGCGAGCGGGCCGCGGGGTACGAGCGGGCCGGGGCGGCGATCGTCTCGCCTCGATACACCGAGTTCGTCCTCCGCTTCGGCGGCTGGCTGGAGGGCCGCCGCTGGCGAACCGGGGATACCGTCGGCGCCCTGGACCGTCCCCTCGCCGCCTACGCGGACGAATTGTTGGAGAAACGGCATCGCAAGACGCTCGGGCTCGGCCGGCGTTTCGAAACGCTGACGGTGGAGAGGCGCCATCGGGTCAGGATCGCGCTCAAGAAGCTTCGATACACGTCGGAGTTCTTCGAGTCGCTCCATCCGGGCCGGAGAACCGGACGCTACGTGAAATCCCTCTCGCGACTACAGGATGGTCTCGGTCACCTCAACGACGTGGCGGTTGCCCGCCGCCTGGTGGAAGAACTCGCGAATCGAAGCGCGTCGCCTGGCGACCGGGCCACGCTCCAGCGGGCCGCCGGCCTGCTGATCGGTTGGTACGCGCGGGGCGTCGTCGATACGGAACCCGAGACGGTCGCCAGCTGGAAAGCATTCCGCGCGGCCGCGCCGTTCTGGCGGCGATAGACCGTTCCGGTCGCTATCCGATCTCTCGGGAAACGATGATCACGGTCCTCGTCGCCAACCCCAAGGGCGGGTGCGGCAAGACCACCGTCGCCACCAATCTGGCGGCGGCCTTCGCCAATGGGGGACTACGCACGGCACTCGCCGACGCCGACCGTCAGCGTGACGGCCTGCACTGGCTGAAGCTGCGTCCGGGCGCGGTCCCGCGTATTCTCGGCCTCGATTGGGCCAAGGGCGATCGCAAGTCTCCGAAGAACGTCGATCGGCTCGTCGTCGATTGCCCAGCGGGCCTGCGACCGTGGCGGTTCCGCGAATTCGTCGCGCACGCGGACGTCGTCATCGTCCCGGTGCTGCCGTCCCCCTTCGACGAGCGAACGACGGAGCGCTTCGTGAAGCGGATACTGAGGAACAAGGCGGTCCGTAAACGGCGCGTGGCGGTGGGGCTCGTGCGTAACCGGATCCGCGCCCGTTCGCGCGCTGCCGATCGTCTGGAGACCGCGACGGCGCGGATGAATGCGCCCGATATCGGGGAGATCCGGGACCGGGCGCTGTACGTGGATCTGGCGGCGAACGGCCTGGGAGTCTTCGATCTGCCGACGCCGCGCATCGAGACGATCCAGGCCGATTGGCATCCGTTGCTCCGTCATGTCGAGACCGCCGGATGGGAGGCCGCCGGGCGGCGCGGTCGGACGGGATAGGGTGGTTCCGCTCCGGCCGGGGCCACGACCGGCGACACGGGCGTTCGACCGGGGCCGGCGGCTACTCGATCGTTTCGTCGGCCCGGACGCCCCAGAGGTGATCCTTGGGCATCCAGCCGACCTGCCCGGCGATGCGTATCTCGCACCACGAGGCCCGGCACGACAGAACGTCGCCCTGGACCCCGGGCTCCGCATAGAGAACGATCGAAGAGGAGGCCGACGCGTCGTCGCGCAAGGCGCGCAAGGCGCCCGCGACGAGAGCCGTGCGCCTGCCGCTGATCAGGCTTTGATGTATCCAGCCTTCGGCGCCGTCCCGGTCGCGGATCTTCCGCCAGAATTCGAACTCCGCGGTGATTTCGACGGGAAGGCCCCGGCGCACGAAGACCCAGGAAATCGGATATCGAATGCCGGGGCCCGAGCGGACGTTGACGCGCTCCGCCCGCAACGACGCGAATCGCGGCGTATCGGCCTGGGCCGCGGCGAGTAGCGGCAACACCATTCCCGTCAGCAGACAAAGGATCGGAAAGCCGGCGCGGACCCGCGCCGTCGCCCGCCGGAGAGCCGTCGATGCACGCTCGCGCCCGCTCGCACGCGGCGTTTCACGGAAGCGGAAGGCGGACGCGAACGGAGGCGGGCGCGGGAACATGCGCAATCTATGCGAGACCCGAGTCGGAGGGTCAAGGAATCCGTCCGATCGAATCCTTCGCCCGGCCTCCGGGGCGGCCTGTGTCAACGGTCGCGTTTCGTCGTCGCCGTCGATTGTGCGGCTTTGACGCATTTGCTAGAGAGACGAGGAGTGCTCCGAAAGGCTCGTGCGTCCACCCGACCGCATCCTTCATGGCCCAGAACAGCCCGACCGTCGTCGTCACGCGAAAACTCCCCGACGCGATCGAAACGCGGATGATGGAGTTGTTCGAGGTCGATCTCAATCTGGACGACCATCCCTTCGGTCGCGAGGAACTGGTCGACGCCGTGGGCCGGGCCGACGTCCTCGTGCCGACGGTCACGGACAGGCTGGACGCCGACGTTCTCGACCGGTCGGGCGAGAACCTGCGGCTGATCGCGAGCTTCTCGACCGGCGTCGACAATGTCGATCTGCGGGCGGCGGAACGGCGCGGCATCACAGTCACCAATACGCCGGGAGTTCTCACGGAGGATACCGCCGACATGGCGATGGCGCTGATCCTCGCGGTTCCGCGGCGGCTGGCGGAGGGCGAGCGCGCCGTCCGGCTCGGCGACTGGAAGGACTGGTCCCCGACCTGGATGCTGGGCCACAGGATATGGGGCAAGCGACTGGGCGTCGTGGGCATGGGCCGGATCGGCCAGGCCGTCGCCCGCCGGGCGCGGGGGTTCGGGTTGTCGACCCACTATCACAACCGGAACCGTCTGCACGAGGACATCGAGGACGAGTTGGAGGCGACCTATTGGGAGAGCCTGGATCAGATGCTCGCCCGCATGGACATCGTGTCCGTGAACTGTCCCCACACGCCGGCGACGTTCCATCTCCTGTCGGAGCGGCGGCTCAAGCTCCTGCAGCCGCACGCCTACGTCGTCAACACCTCGCGCGGCGAGGTCATCGACGAGGACGCGCTGACGCGGGCCCTCCGCTCGGGTCGGATCGCCGGCGCCGGGCTGGACGTCTTCGAGCGCGAGCCGTCCGTCAATCCCAGGCTTCTCGAGCTCGACAACGTGGTCCTGTTGCCACACATGGCGTCCGCGACCATCGAAGGACGAATGGAGATGGGCGAGCTCGTGATCATCAACATCAAGACGTTCGTCGACGGTCACGCGCCTCCCAACCGGGTCATACCGGGAGAGTTCGACTGATTCGACTGAACGGCCGGCGGCGTCCCTAGAGAAACGTGATCGGGCCGTCGCCGGCATCGGAGAAGAACGTCACCAGGCCTCCCTCGACGATATCCAGATCGCCGCGGAGATCCCCGCGCGCGAGCCCCATCGCCCGGAGACCCATCTCGCAGACCATGAGGCGGACGCCGAGGGCCGAGCACGCCTCGATGAGCTCCTCGAAGGCGGCGACGCCGCGCGCGCGATAATCGTCGTCGAGCTCGGCCCCGCCGCGCCCGTCCCCGGCCGTCATCGCCGCCCAGCCGGGCGTTCCGGAGTCGTCGATGAGAGCGCGCGCCGCGCCCATGGTGAAGAACAGGGTCGCCGGGATGTTGATGGCGGCGGCGGCGCTCGCCATGGCGAGAGCGTAGTGAACCTTGTCGGCCGCTTCCGAATACACCACGACCGACAACCGCCGGGGCCGGCCGGCGGGCTCTCCGGCGGCCTCCGGTCCCGACGGGTCCGGGTCAGGCCGGGTCTTGTCGGACATGGACCGAGAGGTCGCGGATCGTCGGCGAGTCGCCGCAGAGCGGACAGTGGGGGTCGGGTCTGACCCGCACCTTGCGCCAGTTGGCCGCGAGCGCGTCGTAGATGACCAGCCAGCCCGACAGGGATTCGCCCGCTCCCAGTATTTCCTTGACGACTTCCGTCGCCTGGAGCGAGCCCATGGCCCCGGCGAGCGCCCCGAGCACGCCGCCCTCGGCGCAACTGGGGACGAGACCCGCGGGCGGCGGTTCGGGGTAGATGCAGCGGTAGCACGGATGGCCGCCGCCCCGGTAGGCCTTGAACGTGGAGAGCTGCCCGTCGAAGCGGAGCAGCGACGCCGATACCAGCGTCTTGCGGGCGAACATGCAGGCGTCGTTGACCAGAAACCGCGTGTCGAAGTTGTCGCTGCCGTCGGCGACGACGTCGTAGTCCGCGACGAGATCGAGAACGTTGTCGACACCCACCCGGGTCTCGTGTGACACCGCGTTCACGTCGGGGTTCAACGCGGCGATGGTCTCCCTGGCGCTGGCCGTTTTCGGAACGCCTACGCGTCCCGTCGAATGGGCGATCTGCCGCTGCAGGTTGGACAGGCTGACCGTGTCGTCGTCGGCCACGCCGAGCGTGCCCACGCCGGCGGCCGCGAGATACATCAGCAGGGGAGAGCCCAGACCGCCGGCGCCGATGACGAGAACGCGCGCGTTCAGGAGCTTCGCCTGTCCGACGCCTCCCACTTCCCGGAGCACGATGTGGCGGGCGTAACGTTCGATCTGTTCTTCCGTGAATTCCATCCCGGTCTTCGCCTGCTGGCGGGAACTGTCCATGGGTATGGTTCCGGTTGCCGGCGCGTCGGGCGACCGGCGGTCATATTGCGAGAAGCGACGCCGTCCGGGCAACCGGTCGACGGCATCCGGGGCGCACCGCGTTCCGCGCATCGCGGTCCTCAAGGGCTCGGCGAATCCGTTGAGCCGAATCCGCCGCCGCCCCGGCCGCTGTCGGGAAGGTCGTCGGACTCCCGCCATTCCACGACCAGATAGCGCGCGACGACGAGCTGGGCGATCCGGTCACCGCGCCGAACGATTGCCGACTCGCCGCCCAGATTGACGAGAACGACCCCGATCTCGCCGCGATAGTCCGGATCGATCGTGCCGGGGCTGTTCAGCACCGTGAGGCCCCGTTCGAGCGCGAGGCCCGATCTCGGCCGGACCTGCGCCTCGATGCCCGGCGGAAGGGCGATGCTGATGCCGGTGGGAACGAGGTGGCGCTCGCCCGACGCCAGGACGAGGTCGGAGTCGATGGCCGCGGACAGGTCGAGACCGGCGGCGCCGTCGGTCGCGTATTCCGGGAGGTCCAGGTCCCTGGCGTGGGGCAGCCGGCGGACCGGAACGGCGACGGCGTTCACGCCGCCGGCCTTTCTCCCGCCAGATGTTCGGCGATGGCCTCCCCCAGACGTTCGGCGACTTCGTCCTTGCCGAGCGTCGGCCATGCCTCGGCGCCGCGCTCGGTGATCAGGTGGACGGTGTTCTCCGAGGCGCCGAAGGTTCCCGCCTCCGCCGAAACGTCGTTGGCGACGATCCAGTCGCACGCCTTCCGGTGCCGCTTCGCGCTCGCGTTATCGATCAGGTCCTCGGTTTCGGCGGCAAAGCCCACGACGAGGTTCGGACGATGACGTGGATGCCGGGCGAGCGCGGCGAGGATGTCGGGATTCCCGGTCAGTTCGAGGGTCGGCGCCGGCCGGCCGTTCTTCTTGATCTTCCGGTCGCGTCGCGTGGCGACTCGCCAGTCGGATACGGCGGCGGCGCAGACCGCCACATCGACCGGCAGCGCGGTGTCGCAGGCGGCCATCATATCCATCGCCGACTCCACGTGGACCGTCATGACGCCCACCGGATCGGGCTCCCGGGTCGGTCCGGAGACCAGGGTCGTCTCCGCCCCGAGACTCGCCAGCGCGCCGGCGATCGCGTGCCCCTGTTTCCCGGACGAGAAATTGGAGATGTAACGCACGGGGTCGATCGCTTCGCGAGTCGGACCCGACGTCACCAGGGCCCGGCGCCCCGCGAGCGCGCCCGGTCCGCCTCGGGCGAAGTGACGCTCCACGGCCCGCGACAGCTCCTCCGTTTCGACCATGCGTCCCGGTCCGGTCTCGCCGCAGGCGAGGTCCCCCTCCGCCGGTCCTATCACCTGGATCCCATCGGACCGCAAGGTGGCGATGTTCCGCCGGGTCGCGGGGTGCGCCCACATCTCGACGTTCATCGCCGGCGCGACCACGACCGGCTTGTCCGTCGCGAGCAGAGCCGTCGTCGCGAGGTCGGTGGCCAGTCCCCCCGCCATCTTGGCGAGAATGTCCGCCGACGCCGGTGCGACGACGACGAGGTCCGCCTCGCGCGACAGGCGGATGTGGCCCATTTCCGTCTCGTCGGTGAGCGAGAACAGATCCGTGTAGACCTTCTCGCCGGAGAGCGCGGCCAACGAGAGCGGCGTGACGAATTGCGCCCCGCCCTCCGTGAGGATGCACCGGACCCGGTATCCGCGATCCTTGAGGCGGCGAATCAACTCCAGCGATTTATAGGCGGCGATGCCGCCTGAAACGATGAGCAGGATACGTCCGTGGTCAGGCATGTTTCCACTCCCGCCGGATCGACGATCCCCCGCGGGCCTCGATCGCGATGCGGCCCCGACGCGAAAGCGCGCCCGCCGACGGACGAGGCCGCGACAAGGGGATCGTCCGCGACTCCGTGGTCAGAGTTTGAACAGTATAGCCAGCGTGAAGACGACGAGCACGAGAATCAGCACGACCTGCGCGAGGTTCCGGCGGCCGCCGAATCGGGAACCTATCGCGCTCTCGGAGTCGGGATGCAGGCGAATCCCCTCCGGCGACAGGACGTCGGCGGCGATCCGGGCCTTCTCCAGAAGGCCGGGGATCTCGCGGGCGGTCGCGGCCGCCTCTTCGAGCGTGTCCCGTACGCGCGCCTCCGCGCCGAGATTGTCCCGCGCCCATTCATCGACGAAGGGTTTCGATATCTCCCAGAGATTGGCCTCCGGCGCCAGCCGGCGGCAGGCGCCTTCGACCATCATCATGGTCTTCTGCAGCAACAGGAGCTGGGGCTGCGTCGGCATGGCGAAGGTCTCGGTTATCCGGAACAGTTGCGCCAACAGGCGAGCCACCGAGATCTCGTTGACGGGCTTGCCCAGTATCGGCTCGCCGATCGAGCGGCAGGCCTGAGCGAACGCTTCGACCGACTTGGTGCGCGGCACGTATCCCGCCTCGAAGTGCACCTCCGCGGCCCGACGGTAGTCGCCGACGAGAAAGGCGAGCAGCAACTCGGCCACGAACCGCCGCGTCTCGCGGTCGAGACGGCCCATGATGCCGAAATCGACGGCGACGATGGTTCCGTCCTCGTCCACGAACAGGTTGCCGGCGTGCATGTCCGCGTGAAAGAAGCCGTGCCGGAACACTTGCTTCAGGAAGACGATCAACGTCCTGCCGGCGATGTCCTCGAGGTCGTGTCCGGCGTCCAGCAACGCTTCACGGTCGTCGATCGACACGCCGTGGATCCGTTCGGCGGTCAGTACCCGCCGCTGGGTCCGTTGCCAGTCGATCTCGGGGACGCGGTACGTCGGCTCGTCCTCGAATCGCTCGCGGAGCTCGGATGCCGCCGCCGCTTCCAGCCGCAGATCCATCTCGAGGTCGACCGTTTCGTGGAACGTCCGAACGATGTCGACCGGCCGCAGCCGGCGGAGAGCCGGTTGCAGGCGTTCGGCGTTTTCCGCCAGCCAGTAGAACAGGTCGAGATCCCGCTGGAACGCCCGCTCGACTCCGGGCCGGAGTACCTTGACGGCGACGCGGCGGCCTTCCGCGGTCACGGCGTAGTGGACTTGGGCGATGGACGCCGCCGCGACGGGTTCTTCGTCGAACTCCGAGAACGACTCGGCGAGCGGCCGGCCGAACTCCGATTCGATGATCCGCCGTGCTTCCGGCGTGGGGAACGGCGGCAGGTGGTCCTGCAGCTCCGCGAGATCGGCGGCAATGTCCTCGCCGACGAGATCGGCTCGCGTCGACAGCGACTGACCGAACTTCACGAAGCTCGGGCCGAGTTCCTGCAGGGCCGCGGCCAGGCGCCGACCGGGACGGGGGTCGGACGCCGGCGTGGGCCGCCCCGCCAGGAAGCGGACGACCTTCATGGCCGTCATGGACGGATACGGGGTCTCGAGAGGGAACAGGGCGTCGTGACGCGAGAGAGTCCTGGCGATGCGCGCGACCCGGAACAGATTGCGGACCGCGCGGATCACGCCGTTACCGCCTCGGATGCGCCCACCGCCTCAGATACGCCACGCGGAATGCAGCGCCGCGATTCCGCCGGAGAGATTGCGCACCTTGATCTGGGCGAGGCCCGCGTCGCCGATCATCGCGGCGAACGTCCGCTGGTCGGGGAAACGGCGGATGCTCTCGGCCAGATATCGATAGGCCTCCCGGTTGCCGGTGACGATCTCTCCGAGTGCCGGCAGGACCCGGAACGAATAGGCGTCGTAGGCGATGCCGAGCGCCGGTAGAAGCACGTGGCTGAATTCGAGGCACAGGAATCGCCCTCCCGGCTTGAGGACCCGGAAGGCCTCTTCGAGCGTCCGGTCGATCCTCGCGACGTTCCTGATCCCGAAAGCGATGGTGTAGTAGTCGATGCTCCCGTCGTCGATGGGCAAGTCCTCCGCGTCGCCGCGAACCCAATCGAGCCCGCGCGCGATTCCGGCGTCGAGCGCACGGTCCCTGCCCGTCCCGAGCATGGCCTCGCTCGCGTCCACGAGGGTGACGGCGGCGTCATCCGCCGCATTCGGACCGGCCGCCGACAGACGTTCGAGGATCCTGAACGCCACGTCGCCGGTGCCGCCGGCCACGTCGAGGAACCGGGCCGGCGCCCGGGGCGCGAGCCAGTCGATCATCGCCGCCTTCCACAGGCGATGAACGCCCACGCTCATGAGGTCGTTCATGAGATCGTAGCGGGCCGCCACATCGTCGAACAGGGCCCGGACCAGGCGCGGCTTGTTCGCCATGCTCACGGTCCGAAATCCGAAATCCACGGGATTCTCGACCGTTCCGGGAGTCATCCAGGCGACCATAGCGCAGCCTCCCCGGCCGCGTGTCCTGGTTCAGGACATATGAGACGGAGGGGGTTCTTCGGCTGTGTGTCTGGCAAGGTACTCGGCGGGGGTGTGTCCGCCAAGGGCCTGGTGCGGTCTGAAGGTGTTGAATTCATCGGCGAAGGCGTCGATCCATCGGTTGACGTGGTCGAGGTTGTCGTCGGGCAGGTCCCATGAGGTGTAGAACTCGTATCGCCAGGCGCCGTTGGGGAAGGGCATGTCGGCCTGGAGCTTGTCGAGGAAGCGCCTGGCGTTGTGTGCGGTTGCGCGTCTCCAGGCCTGTGCGCAGGTCCACTTTGCGACGGGGTCATGGGCGGTGAACTGCTTGATGGCGGGCCGGGCTGTGTGTGGCGAGACGGTGAGGGCAATCCACAGAACCGCCTCCATGAACCGCCGCGCGTCGCCGCCGACGCGACCCGATGACGATGGCTTGCCCAGGCAGTGCGGCTCCATCAGCGCCCATTGCGCATCCGTCAAGATCATCCGAGGCATACAACAACTCCCACAGCCGGGGAGATTGAATCCTCTAATCCTTACCCTTGAATCTTCCAATCCTCAACAGACCCCGGCTGCGGTCAAGTCTTCCGATAGACGCCACGCTCATGATAGGCGTCTCCAAGAAGCTCAAAGATACCGCCGATGGTAGTGAAGTTGCATCCCCCTTCTTTGTTACAGTCAGCCATGGCCGTTTCGAACCAAAGGCGAGTGAATTCTCCTGTAGTCGTGAGTTGGTCGAACGCTTCAATCCACTCCGATTCATTTACGCCTTTCTCGTGGGGGTGTGCCTGGTTTGGTTGGGGGTGTGTCTGGTTTGGTATTGTGTAGATGAGGGCGCGTTCTCCTCGCCGCTTCCCCCATCTCTTCACTACGTAATCCCCGCATGCTTTTGGCTTGGGAATCACTGTCCCCGGTGTGGCTTTCTTTTCGATTCTGTCGATGACGTCGTGCATCAATTTGTTCTCCGAGATGACGATGCCGGTGCGACCGCGCCGCGTTGTTTGATCACGGCAGAGTGTACATGCGAACCTTCCCGAAGTCACCCGACCCCCGTCGAGACTCCACGGTTACAGGAACAGGGAGAGGACGCCGGTATATCCATAGAGCCGCTGGTGGCTGATCTCGCCGTTACAGAACACGCCGATCAGGGGCACGTCGCCGAGTATGCTCCGGATGGTGCGAAGCTCCGCCGAGTCGGGACCGAACAAATTCGGTCCCCGCGCCAGACAGGAGTGATAGATGCCGCCTCTCGGCCGTGACTCCCCTACCCGGCGCCCGAGGTCTTCGAGCATCCGCGTCAGGTCCAGGTGCGCCGCCTGCCCGTCCCGGCGGCAGATCATGACCATGTCGCCCCTGGCGACCGTGGCTCCGACGGCGAACGCATCGGCGGCCGGATCGATGGCGATAAGGTTGCGGACGAGGTAGTCGGGCCGGTCCGCGCCGCTGACCGGAAAGGCCACGTGGATGTAGCCGCCGATACGCCGGAGATCGCGGGCCAGGACCTCGCCGATGTCCTCCTTCAGGGCCTCGAGGGCGGGCCGTTCGTCCAGCCCGACGATGATGTTCTCCCGGCAGTCGGTCACCTCGCGCACGGGACCGATGGGAGTGCAGCCCTGGGTCAGTCCCGTCGCGACGGCAACATCCGGTTCGAACAACACGCCCGACACGCCGCCCGCGGTCACCGTGCCGGCGAGTTGCGGATGAGCGCCGCGCGAAGATGTCAGGCCCCCGGCGAGAAACGCCCCCGTGGCCTCGACGACCGCCGGGATCAGGGCGTCCAGATCGGCGTTGCGGGGATCGGCGTGCACGATTCCGAACCGCCCTTCCCGCGTTCCCAACGCGCCGGCCAGCCGTGCCGACGCCTCGTCGGGCGTGTCCGAACCCGTATCGAGCAGGTGAATCGCGTCATCCGGAACCGAGCCGGCGAGAAGCGCGAGAGCGGGCTGGTCGAAGTATTCGGCGCCCGTGGCGCATATCCCGATTCCCGTCGTGCCGATCCAGGTTTCGATCCCGGTGCGAACCCGCAGCTCGTCCCGGATATCCCGGACGTCGTCGGCGAAATGGTCCGTCACGTAGAGAAAGCCGACATTCGCCTCGCCGCGCGGGACGTCCGCCATGACGAGCGCGCCGCGCAGAGCGCCGTGCCAGTCGGACGCCACCGCGTGGCCCATGCGGAAAGGAGTCACGGGCGGCATGGCGACCGGGACACGTTCGCCGCACGAGCGTCCGCCGGTCGTCCGACTCGAGCGGCATCGTCGAACGCCACGAACATGCGATAGAGAGTGCGTTTGGCATCGGCCGGATAGTCTGGCGTGGCGCTGTGCATGGTCGACCGGTTGTCGAAGAACACGATCTGGCAGTCCCGCCACTTGTGCCGGTACTGGAACCGGGGACGCAGCGCGTGCGCGTACAGCTCCTCGAGCAGGCCGTCGCTCTCCGTCTCCGAACAGCCGACGATCCGGACGGTCCAGCCCGGATTCACGTAGAGGGACCTGCAGCCGGTCTCGGGGATGGTCTTGACCACCGGGTGCTCCACCTCCGGGTATGCCGCGCGCTGTTCGTCCGAGAGCTTCACGATCGAGTCGTCGGGGTTGCGGCCACCGTAGCGGTGAACGGCGGTCAGACCCTCGATCCTGTCCTTGAGGGCGGCGGGCAACGCCTCGTAAGCGCCGGCCATGTCCGCGAACCGGGTATCTCCGCCTTCTTCCGGCACCCGCACCGAATACAGGAACGACACGTCGCACGGCTTCTCCTCGTAAGTCAGGTCGGCGTGCCAGAAGGAGCCGGCGGGGCGTCTGGTCGTGCGGCCGAAACCGGACTCGGGGTCGTTGGAGATGACCGCGATTTCGTTGGCTTCGGGATGATGGTACTGGCTGAGGATGTGTGGCCGGAACGTGCCGAAGCGGCGCCCGAAGTCGACCAGGATCTTGACGTCCGCGGGCGCCTCCGAGATCACGGCGACCCGGTTCTCGATGAGAGCGCTCCTGATCTCCGAGAACGTCGCCTCGTCGAGTGGCGTGCCCAGATCGACGTTGCCGATCTCCACGCCGAACGATTCGCCCAGGGGCGTCATGCTGATCGTCATCGGAAGAGCCTCGAAGTGGTGGGCGACGGGACGGCCGCGGTCCGCGTCTCCGGGCATCCGCCAGATCATAACCGCTTCGGTCGTGAACGGGCGATTCGAACGGGACGCGACGCCGACGATTTGCCCGCGCGGGCGGAAGCTCCATAATGACGCCGAACTACGCGTGACGCCAACCGCGAAGCCTGTGACCTCGAACCCCGGGAGAGGAGTCGGAAATGGACAAGGAACGGTATGAACGCGGCCTCGAGATGCGCAAGGAAGTGATGGGCGAGGAGTACGTCTCGCGGGTCATGGAGAACGCTGGCGAGTTCGGGAAGGAGTTCCAGGAGTACGTCACCGAAATGGCATGGGGCGGCGCTTGGGGACGAGAGGGCGGCCTTTCCAGGCGGGAGCGCAGCATCCTCAACCTCGGTATGCTCGCGGCCATGGGCAAGAGCCAGGAGTTCGCGGGCCATTTCCGCGGCGCCATGCGAAACGGATTGACCCTGGAGGATCTCAACGAGGTGCTGTTGCAGATATCGCTGTATTGCGGGTTCCCCACCGGCGTGGAGAGCTATCGCATCGCCGGGCAGGTCCTCGACGAACGGCAACCGTCGTAGAGGCGTCCGCATGACCAGGGAAACGGTAGGATTCATCGGCATCGGCAACATGGGGAGGCCGATCTCGACGAATCTCTTCAATGCCGGGTACCCCCTCGTCGGGTACGACATCGCGGGCACCAGGGAACGCGTGCCGGAAGGCGCCACCGTGGGTCGCGACGCCGGCGACGTGGCGGTCCGGTCCGATATCGTCATGATGAGCTTGCCGGATGGCGACGTCGTGCGGGAGGTCACGGAAGAGATCATCGCGACCAACGACCGCAGGACTTCGACGATCATCGACGTCTCCACCAGCGGCGTGGCCGCCGCCCGGATCGCGAGCGCCCGCTGTCGGGATTCGGAGATCGGGTTCTACGACGCGCCCGTCTCGGGCGGCGTCCCGGGCGCCATCGCCGGCGCCATCACCATCATGTTCGCCGGTCCCGAGGAGGCCTTCGAACGGCTGAAGCCGCTTCTGGAGACCATCGGCAAGCCCTTCCTGGTGGGCGCCGAGCCGGGTCAGGGCCAGGCAATGAAGATTCTCAACAACTTCCTGTCCGCGACCGCGATGATCGCGACGAGCGAAGCCATCGCCTTCGGCGAGGCCGTCGGCCTCGATATCGAGCTCATGGTCGATGTGCTCAACGTCTCGTCGGGGCGCAACGACGCCACCGCGACCAAGTTCCCCGTGAACATCATCCCCGGAACGTTCGACCGGGGGTTCACCGCCAGGCTGCTGCAGAAGGACATCGACCTGTATCGCGACGCCCAGGCCGACGCCGGGACGGCGAATCGGGTCAGCGGGGAGATCGTCGAAGGTTTCCGGGAGTTCCACGACGCCGACCCGGAGGCCGACATTACGCGGGTCTATCCCTTCGTCAGGGACGGGAAGCTCTGAGGCCACGTCCCGGGGACATGCCGGCCCGAGGGGAATGGCGCACGCCGACGACGCTACAGAGCCTTGTCGGTGCCTCCGTCGACGGGGAGCATACCGCCGTGGACGTGTCGGCCCAGGGGTGAAACGAGAAACGCCACGAAATTGGCGATGTCTTCGGGCTCGCCGAACCGGCGCAGTCCGGACGTAGCGATCCGCTTCTTCTCCACTTCCTCGGGCGTCGAGCCCTCCATCTCCGCCGCCTGACGCAGGTTGTCGTAGTGGAGGTCGGTCTTGGTCTGGCCGGGGATGACGCAGTTGACATTTACGTCATCGACGAGGCCGAGACCGGCGAGCGCCTTGGTGAAGTTCATCAACGCGGCGTTCACCGCCGAGTTGACCATGAAATCATGAGCCGGCACCTTGCCGCGGGTCCCGGCGATATTGACGACCGAGCCGCGCGCCTCCTTGAGCATGGGCCAGAACCGCTGGCACATGCGTACCGCGCCGAACAGCTTGGGTCCGAAGCCCCGCTTCCAGATCTCGTCCGTCAGGTCGAGAAAGGCGCCGCCCACGGCGACACCGGCGGAGTTCACCAGGACGTCCGTCCGTCCGTACGCGGAGGTCGCGGCGTCGAGGGCCGCGTCCGCGCTCGTCGCGTCCCCGAGATCGAGCGCGCTGATCTCCACCCGGCGGCCGGTCTTCGCCGCGATTTCCTCTCGCGCGGCCTTCAGGTTCGCTTCCGTCGCCGCCACGAGCAGCAGGTCGCAGCCTTCTTCCGCCAGCTTGCGGGCGATTCCCTTGCCGATGCCGCGGCTTCCGCCGGCGACGACCGCGACCTTCCCCCCGAGCGCGAGATCCATTCCCGTCCTTCCTCCCTCCTCCCGGGGCGTCGGCGGGTCTCAGTAGGCGCTCAGGACGTTCCGAAGCACGCCGGAGATCTCGTCGATATGGCTCTTTTCGGCGATCAACGCCGGCGCTACGAGGGCGCAGTCGCCCGTCGTCTTGAGATGGAGGCCCGCGTTGAACAGCCTGATCTGCGCGTCGGGACCCCGGGTTCCCGGCCGCTCTGCCGGCGCGAGGTCGATGCCCGCCATCATCCCCTGCGCCCGGATGTTCTCGACGACCGGGATGTCCTCGAGGTCCATGACGGCGTCCGCGAAGTAGGGCGACATCTCCTCGCCCCGCTCGAACAGCCCGTCCTTCTCGTAGATGTCCTGTGTCGCGAGGCCCGCCGCGCAGGCCGCCGGATGCGCCGAATAGGTGTAGCCGTGAAACAGCTCGATCGAGTTCTCCGGCGCGTTGTCGACGATGGTGTCGTAGATCTCTTCCTGGACGGCGACCGCCGACATCGGTTGGGTGCCGTTGGTCATCGCCTTGGCCATGGTGATCATGTCCGGGACCACGTCGAAGGTCTGCGCGGCGAACGCCTTGCCCGTGCGCCCGAACCCGCAGATGACCTCGTCGAAGATCAGCAGGATGCCGTGCTCGTCGCAGATCTTGCGCAGGCGATCGAGGTAACCCTTCGGCGGCACCAGCCAGCCGGTCGATCCCGCGGCCGGCTCGACGACGCAAGCCGCGATGGTGTCGCCCCCGTAGAGCCGGACGAAGCGCAACAGGTCGTCGGCCAGATCGGCCCCCGTCTCGGGTTGTCCCTTGACGAACCTGTGCTCGGGAAGATCGGTGTGGCGCATATGCACCACGCCCGGAAGGCCGGTACCGTACGTGTCGCGATTCCTGACCAGCCCCGACAGTGACGTGCCGCCGAAGTTCACGCCATGAAAGGCGCGCTCGCGGGAGACGAAACGCACCCGCTGACCCTCGCCCCTGGCCCGGAAATGGGCCAGCGCGATCTTCATCGCCGTGTCCACGGCCTCGGATCCGGAATTGGCGAAGAACACGCGGTTGATGTCTCCCGGCGTCATCGCCGCGATCCGGGAGGCGAGCTCGAAGGACGAGGGATGGCCGAGCTGGAAGCTCGTGGCGTAGTCCATCTCCATCAACTGTTTCTGGACGGCGGTGGCGATCTCCTCGCGGCCATGGCCCGCGGCGCAACAGAACAGACCCGAACAGGCGTCGATGACCCGTTCTCCCCTGTGGTTCCAGTAGTACATTCCCTCCGCCTTCGACATCAGGCGCGGCTCTTCCTTGAATTGCCGGTTCGCGGTGAACGGAAGCCAGTGATGTTCGAGCGTATTGATGAGAGCCTGGGCCATCGTGTCTCCCCTTGCCTTGCCGCCACGGTCGGACGGGTGCGTCGCCCCGAACGCTACCACGCCCCGGGAATGGTGGCGAGTCGTTGTCCTGGTTCGGGACATATGAGACGGGGGGTCTCTTTGGCCGTGTGTTCGGCAAGGTACTTGACGGGGGTATGTCCGCCAAGGGCCCGGTGCGGTCGGAAGGCGTCGAACTCGTGCGGGCGAACATCCCCCCTCCCCCGCGGAATGGCGTGCGCGGGGCGGCGTTCCGACCGCGAGGCCGCTACTCCGTCGCCGGCGGCTCGCTCACGGCGCCGAAGCTGCCGATGATGGAGCCGAACGTGGTGCAGCTGGGTCCCGGCCTGCTGGAGTGGCAGCTCTCGAGCGAGCTATCCTCGCCTATATGTCTCGGCAGCATCCAGTGGCCGGCGGTCTCGAGATCGCCGAGTACCCGGGGGCCGTAGAAGGCGCCCCCATACCGGCCCTCTCCGAAGCGTTTGTTCGCCGTCTCCGCCGTCTTCGCCACGCCCGCATACGAGCCGTCCGCTCCGATGTCGGCGCGCATCAGGGTCACCCCGTCCGTCGTCGCGGCGTTGCTGTGACCGAAAACACCATGAGGGAGCTTGCTCCACGCGCCGCTTTGCAGGAACTCGAAGTTCTTCATGGAGCCGGAGATGGTGCCGTGTCCGTCGCCGCCCTCGTTCAGGTTTGCGGTCAGCGAGACGTCGCCCCGCAGGCGGACGAGCTGCGAGATGTTCCCGGCGTTGCCGTTGGGGTTCTGCAGGACCCAGCCCGTGGTCTTGCCGTTGAACGTGGCCTCGATGGGGGTGGCGGCCGTGCCCCAGTTCGCCGGCTTGTTGTCGTCCGTATCGCTGAAAGCGTCGTAGCCGAAGTGGAACGCCTGCATTCGGGAGAACCACGGCGACCCCGAGTAATCCAGGAAGTTGAACAGGCCATAGGCCGCGTATCGGAGGTAGCGGTGCTCGTCGTCGCTCTCCACCGTGGTGCCCTTGTCGTCCACGCCAGCGTAGTTCGAGAGCTTGACGGTATAGACGCCCAGCTGGTCGGCGGGCAGGCCGTTGGCGATCCTGTTCGCTCTTCTGGGCTCCAGAAGCGTTGCGCCGTCCGGCGCCGCGATATCGCGGGACAACCACAAGACCTTGTATTTGGAGAAGTCGGTGGGGTCCGTGTATTCCTCGCCGGCGAGGTTCGCGTAGCCGGTCGTATCGGCGTCGTCGCCGGTGCCGGACAAGGCTCCGTCGTCGCCGAGGTCCACGACTCCGGCGTAATCGGGGTTCACCCTGTAGGCCCGCCGGTTCTGGCTATCCGAGAAGGCCATCCAGTCGGGAGCCTTGTCGACGTCGGTGCCGCCTTGGGCGTTGATCTCGCGATCTTCCGTGATCGGGATGACGTCGCGGTGCACCACGAACTCCTCCGAGACGACCATGCTGAAGTGCCAGGCGGCGTCGCCGTCCGGATCCTTCGCAGGGTTGTTGAAGAAGGCCGTGATGTCCGACGAGGTCGGGTCGTCGCACGTCGCCGCGTCCGCGGTGGCGCAGACGTCGTTTCCGACCTGGTTGCTCCAAGCGCTGCCCGCGCCGCTCGTCGGGCTCGGCCCGTACGCGGTGCGCCTCTCCATGTCGTAGAAGATGACGCCGGCGCCGCCCATCTTCATCGTGAAGGCGTAGCCAAAATCGTCGAGCTGGATGGAGCTCAGCACCCTCGCGTCGGTGCGCTGCCAAGCGGTGTCGCCCGTGGTGACGCCGAAGTCGGCGTTATCGGTGCCGTCCGTGCTGCCGCCCTCGACGCCGCCGTGGAACTCCAGATTGCCGGTCGCGTCCGGTCCCTCGTGCAGCTGCCCGCGCACGGTGAGGCCCCGCAGCTGGAATTCGTCCGTCGAGACCACTCCGCCCCAGAGCATGTTGCCATCCGCGTAAGGGACGGCCTCGTCCTTGATGGTGCTGCTGATGGCCATGCCGGCATCGTCCGTCCGCGCCGTCACGGTCCAGGACGGCCCCATCGTACCCAGAGGCGCGATGTTTCTGGCGATCCGCTCGGGCTCGATCCGCTCGTCCAACCCGATATGACCATACAAGCCGAGGAGCGTGTCGATACTGGCGTTGGCCGCGGTGAGTTGGTCGGTGAGCGTGTCGACCTGGCCCTGGGCCGTGGTGAGTTGGTCCTTCAGCCGGTTCACCTCGGCGGCATTGTCGCCGGCCTGTTTCCGGGCCGTGGCGAGATCGCCGGTGAGCGTGGTGACCCTGGCCTGGGCCGCGGTGAGTTGGCCGGTGAGCGTGGTGACCCTGGCCTGGGCCGCGGCGAGATTGGCCCGGGCCGTGTCCCGCTCGCCCTGCGCATCCGCCAGTTCGCTGCGCAGCTCCGGCACCAGCGTGACCTGGGCGGTGGTCAGCGCGGCCTGCGCCTGCGCCAGCAGACCGCGGAGCTCCGTGTCGGTGGCCGGCGCCGCCGCCACCGCCGCCTTCAATTTCACCTGCGCGGCGTCGATCGCCGCCTGCGCCCGCGCCAGCGTCGTGTGCATACTCGCCAGCGCCACCGGCCCGGACGCGCCCGAGGCGGACGCTCCCACCAAGTCATCGACCGCGGTCAGCGCCAGGCCGAGCGTCGTCAGCGCTTCGGCGGCCTCGCTCTTCCCGGGGCTGCCCTCGGGCCGCGCCTTCAGGGCGGTCTGCGCGGCTTCCAGATCTTTCTTGGCCTGTTCCACCGCCTCCCGTTGCTTGGCGGGGGTTGAGTCACCCAGCGCCGCCTGGGCCGCCGCCAGCGAGTCTCGGAGTGCGGCCAGCTCGTCCGGGTCGCCTACCCTCTTGGTGTCGGTGCACGCGCCCAACGCCAGCATCGCGCCACACGCCAGCAACGCCATCAATCTCGTGATCGTCATCGAAACAGGACCCCCACTTCTTAGAAGAGGCCCCGTGAAGAGGCCCCGTGAAGAGGCCCCGTGAAGAGGCCCCGTGAAGAGGCCCCGTGAAGAGGCCCCGTGAAGAGGCCCCGTGAAGAGGCCCCGTGAAGAGGCCCCGTGAAGAGGCCCCGTGAAGAGGCCCCGTGAAGAGGCCCCGTGAAGAGGCCCCGTGAAGAGGCCCCGTGAAGAGGCCCCGTGAAGAGGCCCCGTGAAGAGGCCCCGTGAAGAGGCCCCGTGAAGAGGCCCCGTGAAGAGGCCCCGTGAAGAGGCCCCGTGAAGAGGCCCCGTGAAGAGGCCCCGTGAAGAGGCCCCGTGAAGAGGCCCCGTGAAGAGGCCCCGTGAAGAGGCCCCGTGAAGAGGCCCCGTGAAGAGGCCCCGTGAAGTTCGCAACCCTACCCTACCACGAACGACGCCAAAAGGTCAAAACCCTGTCCCGGTTCGGGACATATGGTTCGGGACATATGGTTCGGGACATATGAGACGGGGGGTCTCTTTGGCCGTGTGTTCGGCAAGGTACTCGGCGGGGGTGTGTCCGTCGAGTGCCCGGTGCGGTCGGAACGGTTTCACGCGCGTCCCGCGCGCGACATGGCGGGCGGCCGGGGGCCGCCCGTCGCCCAATCCAGAAGCTCCACCGTATGGACGACCGGAATGTTGGTATACGCCCCGATCTGCACGATGCAGCCCAGATTGCCCGCCGCGACGACGTCGGGCCTCACCCGTTCCAGGTTCGCCGCCTTGCGTGCCCCGAGTTGCGACGCGATGGTCGGCTGGAGCATGTTGTAGGTTCCGGCGGAACCGCAGCACAGGTGCCCCTCGGACGGCGATCGGACGTCGAATCCCGCTTCCGCGAGCAGGCGGCGCGGCGGCTCGGTGAGTTGCTGTCCGTGACGCAGGGAACAGGCGTCGTGATAGGCCACGACCGTCGATCGCGCCGGCCCCGGCTTCAGGCCCAGACGCGAGAGCAGTTCGCTCGCGTCGACGGCGCGTTCGGCCACGGCGGACGCGGCCTCTCGGAGTTCCGGCCGGTTCCGGAACAGGTGGACGTAGTCCTTGATCGCGGCACCGCACCCGGACGCGTCGACGGCGATCGCGTCGAGGCCGTCGCCCTGGATCTCGCGCCACCACGACCGAACGCTCCGTTCCGCGGACCGCAGCGCCGCCCGTTCATCGCCGAGGTGAAGGTTGAGAGCGCCGCAACAGCCCGCGCCTTCGGCGACCACCACCTCGCATCCGTGCCGCCGCAGGACGCGCGCCGTCGCCTCGTGGATCTCCGTCCCCGTCACCGACTGGACACAGCCCGTCATCAGCGCCACCCGCATGCGCCGTTCGCCTTCCGCGGGGTAGCGGCCAGCGGAGACGATCGGCGCCGGGCCGCGGGCGATACCGGGCGACAGGCGCGCCAGGGCCGCCAGGCGTGGCGGCAGCAATCCCGGGAACCGACGCGCCAGGGCGCCCGCCGACATGGCGATACGGAGCGCCGGCGGCCTGACCAGAACCCAGCCCAGGAAGCGCCGCAACCAACGGTCCGGCCAGGGCCGGCGGAACGTCGATTCGATGTGGACGCGCGTCTGGTCGACGAGGCGCCGGTAGTCGACCCCCGACGGGCACGTCGACACGCACGACAGGCAGGAAAGGCACCGGTCTATGTGCTTGACGGTCTCCGCCGCCGGGGGACCGCCGGTCTCCAGCATCTCCTTCATGAGATAGATGCGCCCCCGCGGCGAATCGAGCTCGTCCCCGAGCAGGACGTAGGTCGGGCAGGTCGCCAGACAGAACCCGCAGTGGACACACTTCCGAAGCACGCGGTTCGCGTCGGCGATCAGGGGATCGGCGAGCTGTCCCTCGGAGAAGCGGGTTTGCATATCGCCGGCGCTCCCTAATAGTCGGCCGACAGGCGCCCGGGATTGAGGATGCCGCGCGGATCGAACCCCCTCTTGACCCTTGCGTTCAACGCGGCGAGGCCGGGGTCCCGAGGATGGAACACAGGAACCCGCCGCCGGATCTCCCCCGGCGCCCGGATCAGCGTGGCATGTCCGCCCCCGCTGGCGATGGCGCCGAGGACGACGCCGTGCGCCGCGTCCTCGACGCCCTCGACCGTCAACCAGATCAGGCCGCCGGCCCAGTCGAACATGGTCCGGATGGCACCCACCCGGGGCAGGGCCCTCGCGATCTCCCGGACGACTCCGGCCGCGGTCGTCGGCGGAACGGAAAGACGCCACAACACGCCGTCGTCCATGGGCAACAGTTTCACGCCGCCGATCTCCCGCCACAGCGCGTCCGAGTCGCGTCCGTGAAGCTCCCCGGTATCGCCCGTCGGCTCGAACAGCTTCCGCAACGACGCGCTTCGCGCCTCCACCGATGGAGCCGGCCCTTCGATCCGTATCGCGGTGACGCTGTCGCTCGCCCCCGACACACGGTCGACCGCCGATCGGGAGGCCGCGGACGGCGGCAGGTGGGCGAGCGCCGTCGGTTCCAGACCGCTCGCGGCGGCCTTGCCCAGCGCCGCGATGCCCGCGGTCTCCTCGAGTCCATGGACCAGGACGGTTCGGGTCTCCTCCGGAACGGGCAGAACCTTGAACGTCACCTCCGTCAGGACGGCCAGGGTGCCGTAGGATCCGGCCATCAGCTTGGAAAGATCGTATCCGGTGACGTTCTTGACGACCCGCCCGCCGGACTTGAAGGCCTCTCCCCGTCCCGATACGGCGGTTATGCCGAGGCAGTGGTCCCGCGCCGCGCCAGCCTGGATCCGACGCGGTCCGGAGATGTTGCAGGCGACAACGCCCCCGACCGTCGAGCGCTCCGCCGGGCCGCCCGTGACGGGGCCGTAGTCCACCGGCTCGAACGCCAGTCGCTGACGGTTGCGGGCGAGTTCCGCCTCGACGGCGGCGAGGGGCGTGCCGGCTGCCGCCGCCAGCACGAGCTCGGTCGGCTCGTAGTAGGTCACGCCGCCGAGGCCCGATATCTCGAGCACGTCGTGGCCGTCCGTCGGACGCCCGAGGCCCCGCTTGGATCCGCCGCCCCGGATCTCCAGCGGGCGTTCCTCGGCCGCCGCCCACGCCACGGTCTCGCGGACCTGGTCGGCATCGCGCGGCCGAAAGGTCTCCGGCATGTCCTCGGAACGCCTTCAGAAGCGCGGGATGTCGGGAAACGGCAGCTGGCCGCGGTGGACGTGCATGCGGCCGAGTTCGGCGCAGCGGCGGATGGTCGGGAACACCTTGCCCGGGTTCAGCGATCCCCCCGGATCGAAGGCGCACTTCAGGCGCTGCTGCTGCTCCAGGTCGGCATCGGTGAACATCTCGCCCATGAGGTCCCGCTTCTCCACGCCGACCCCGTGCTCGCCGGTCAGCACGCCTCCCACCTCGACGCAGAGCTTGAGTATCTCGGCCCCGAATTCCTCCGCCTTTTCCAGTTCGCCGGGCACGTTGGCGTCGTAGAGGATCAGCGGGTGCAGATTCCCGTCGCCGGCGTGGAAGACGTTGGCGACGCGAAGACCGAACCGGGCCGACATCTGGGCCATGCGTCGCAAGACCTCGGGGAGGGCGCGCCGCGGAACGGTCCCGTCCATGCAAAAGTAGTCCGGCGAGATTCTCCCGACCGCGCCGAAGGCCGACTTGCGCCCGAGCCAGAACGCCAGGCGTTCCTCCTCCGAGTGGCTGGTCCGTACCGAGGACGCGCGACACCGGTGGGCGATGTCCTCGACCCGCGCGATCAGGTGGTCCACCTCCGTGACGTGACCGTCGAGTTCGACGATCGCCAGGGCCTCTGCGTCCATCGGGTAGCCGGCGTGGCAGAATTCCTCGACGGCATGGATCGCGGGTTTGTCCATCATCTCCATGCCGCCGGGAACGATCCCCGCGGCGATGATGTCGGCCACGAACCGGCCGCCGTCTTCGATATCGGGGAATCCGACCAGGACCGCCCGGGCGACCTCCGGTTTCTTGAGGATCCGCACCGTCACCTCGGTGATGACGCCCAGCAGGCCTTCCGACCCCGCCATCACGCCCATCAGGTCGTAGCCCTCCGGGTCGAGATGCTTGCCGCCCAGGCGGACGACCTCGCCGTCCATGAGGACGATTTCGAGACCCAGGATGTTGTTGGTCGTGACGCCGTACTTCAGGCAATGGACGCCGCCGGAGTTCTCGGCGACGTTTCCGCCGATCGTGCACACGATCTGGCTCGAGGGGTCGGGCGCGTAGTAGAAGCCTTCATCCGCCACGGCCTCGCTGACGGACAGGTTGGAAACGCCCGGCTGCACGACCGCGCAGCGGTTCTCGTAGTCGATCTCCAGGATACGGTTGAACTTCCCGAGGCCGAGGAGCACCCCGTCGGCCAGCGGCAAGGCGCCCCCGGAGAGGGACGTGCCCGCGCCCCGGGGAACCACCTTGGCGCCGTGTTCGGAACAGATCTCGAGGACCCGCGACACCTGCCGCGTGTCTTCCGGGAGCGCGACGGCGAGCGGGACCTGTCGGTAGGCGGTCAGGCCGTCGCACTCGTAGGCCTTGAGCTCGTTGTCGCTCCAGATCACGCCCTCTTCGGCCAGCACGCCGCGGAGGGCGGCGACGAGCGCACCCCGCCCCGCGATGACGTCGGCGTCGGGTTCCGGCATTCTCATGATCCGCTCCCACCCGCGGGCGTCGCGGCGCGTTCCGGTTCGCGGGACCGCGCGACGAAAGATCGCGCCCGGGGCGCGGTTCGAACCGGTCGGCCGCGGGCGAGTCGCCTAACCCTGCCGCGCCTTGAATCGCCGGTTCGTCTTGTTGATCACGTACACGCGGCCGCGGCGGCGCACCACCCGACAGTCGCGGTGCCGCCTCTTCGCGGTCTTCAGTGACTTGAGAACCTTCATGCCCTCACGGGGTCCCGCCAATGTCCAGTGGGCACGATACATAGGCCGGGGCGATGGAGCCTGTCAACTACATGTCCCGGTTCGGGACATATGAGACGTCGCGCGGCGGTCAGGATTCGGGCCCGGTCCAGGGGTCGTAACTGCCGAAGTTCCACAGGTGGCGTTCGGGATCGAGGCAGCTGTAGAGCCGCCCGCCGTACTCCTGGTCGACAGGTTCCATCACGACCTCGGCGCCGGCCGCGCGCGCCCGTGCGCAGTGCGCGTCGACGTCGTCGACCACCACGTAGAGCGCCTGGGTCACTCCGCCCGCGATGGCGGGATGGACCAGCAGGCGGTCGTAGCCGCCCCGGTGGCCGGACCCCAGCATGATCATGCTATCGCCGAAGACGAGCTCGGCGTGCGCGATCCGGCCCTCCTCGCCCGGCACCACGAGGCGCCGCTCGAAACCGAACGCCGAGCACAGCCACGCGATCGCCGCCGGCGCGTCGACGTAGCGCAGACCGGGGATGATCGCCGCCCCGCCGCGGCGCGGCTTCGCATGTTCGCCGTTCGTCATCGTCGCCTCCTCGTCGTCCCCGCGCCGGAACTTACCCCGGAACCCGGCGCCGGCAAACGGTCGCCACTGGCTCGCGCGTCCCCGAATGTCCGCCCGATGTCGCCCCGGCCGGGCGCCGCTTGAACGTCTCGCATCCGTCCGGCGCCCGGACCGCCGCCTGGACTCCCTCGGGTCGGTCCCGCATTATCGACCGTGAACGGACCACGTGGGGAGGACTGGAGATCATGGCGAGACTGGACGGGAAGGTCGCGCTGATCACCGGCGCGGGGGCGGGCATCGCGCGCGCGGCGTGCCGTCTCTTCGCGAACGAGGGCGCCAGCGTCGGCGTCGTCGAGATCGACCCGGAGACGGGTAACCGGACCGCCGACGCGATCAAGGCGGACGGCGGTAAGGCGATGGCCATCCAGGCCGACGTCACCCGGCCCGACGATGTCGAGCGCGCCGTCGGGCGGACCGTCGAGGCCTTCGGCAAGCTCGACGTCCTCTATAACTGCGCCGGCGGCTCCGCGCCCCCCGACGACTCCGTGACAGAAATGCCGATCGAGGCCTGGGATCGCAGCATCAAGCTGGACCTCTACGGCACGTTCCTCGGCAGCCGCTTCGGCATCCCGGAATTGAAGAAAGCCGGCGGCGGCTCGATCATCAACATGAGCTCGGTGATGAACTTCCTCGGCGAGATGCGCGGCTTCCCGCCGCGGCATTCCTATTCCGCCGCCAAGGGCGGCGTTTCGGCGCTCACCCGCTGCATTGCGGCCGAGTACGCCAAGGACAACATCCGCTGCAACGCCATCGCCCCCTGTTTCGTGGAGACCGACCGCAACGTCGGGGTGAAGGCGGGCTGGACCAACGAGATAACCGCCACCGTCCTTCGCCAGCATCCCCTGGGCGCCGGTCAGCCGATCGATATCGCCAACGCGGCGCTGTATCTGGCCTCCGACGAATCGCGCCTGGTCAACGGCGTCATCCTCTCCGTCGACGGCGGCATGGTCGTGACCTGAAATGCTCCCGGCGGAGCCGATCAGGCGTCGCCCGGCGATATTCTCGGGGACTGGAGCCGCATCCCTCCCGCACGGGCCGCCCGTGGTCTCCGGGCACATCTCCATCACCGTTCCATCACCGTGAAACAGACTCCCGCACGGGCCGGAACGAGCGCCGGTGATGAGGGGTCGGCCCGAGGGTGTAGAGCGCCCGGGCATGTTCCCGCGTGCCGTAGCCGGCGTTGCGCTCCCAGCCATAGCCGGGATGGATCCGCGCCAGCCGTCGCATGATTCGGTCGCGGGTCTCCTTGGCGACGATCGATGCCGCCGCGATGGAGAGCGAGCGTGAATCGCCGCCGCCGACCGCCCGAGCGGGGCAGGCGAGAACCGGCAGGCAGTTGCCGTCCACCAGGGCGTGGGAGGGCGGTGTCCCGAGCGCCTCGACGGCCCGCCGCATAGCCAGCATCGTGGCCTGGAGGATGTTCGAGGCGTCGATCTCGCCGACGCTGGCCTTGCCGATGCCAACGGTCGCCGACGCCCGGATTCGCTCGTACAACTCGGCCCGGCGTTCGCGCGACAGGCGCTTGGAATCGTCGATCCCGTCCGGCACGCGACCCGCGGGAAGGATCACGGCGGCGGCGACGACCGGTCCGGCCCAGGGGCCCCGTCCGGCCTCGTCGAGGCCGGCGACGGGCGATGGCAGGGAAGCCTCCAGGGAAAGATCGGGCATGGCGGCGTCTCCCGTTCCCGTGTTTGAACAATATGGGAACATGGGTGGGCATGTCAAGAGGAAAATTCCATAACAGATAAAAAATATCTACCGCGCGGTCAAGAGTGGAGAAATGGTCCGCGGAGACCTCCATCCCTTTTCGAGGGCCGCGTTCCGTATCCGTCCGCACCGGGTCACTTAATCCGCCTTTATCCGCCTTGCCGGGGTTGCGGCGCGTCTCGGATTCGTGATTATTATGTCGCGGAGACGCAACCGAGGAGGAGAATGGAACATGCCGTTCGTCAGAGTCGATGTCCCCGAAGGCTTGAGTCGGGAAACCAAGGCGCGGATCCACAAGGGTCTCTACGACGCCATCGCCAAGAGCTGGTTCAAGGAACACATCTGGATCGCCATCCGCGACATGTACGCCGAACCCGGCGACAAGACCGTGCTGCTGTCTTGCGGCGTGCGCCCCGGCCGCGGCCAGGAGGCCGAACGGACCAAGGCCCTCTTCGACCACGCCCACAAGGTCATGGAGAAGGAGGTCGGCACCTCGCCCGAGGAGATGATCTGCATGGTGCACGAGTTCGAGCAGCACATGTGCATTTCCGGCGGCGGCCCGCTGCCGGCGCTCGGCGAAGGAACGCCGACGCTCGGCGAAAGAACGCCGGTACTCGAAAGAGTCCTCGAACCCGCGTGACCGCGAGGCGCGGGGAAGGTCACCTGTCATCAAGCGGCGGCGACCACGTCCCCGCTCACCTGGGTCCGGTGCATCGTCCGGCGCGAATCCGCGGGAAAAGCGTTGCGGCGGTGCATGACGCAGCGGTTGTCCCAGACGATCAGGTCACCGACCCGCCACTCATGGGTCCACGCGTACTTCTGCTGGGTGGCGTGCGCCCACAGCGCGTCGAGTAGCGTCTCGCTGTCCTCCGCGTCCATGCCGACGATGCATTGCTTGGGCCGGCGCCCCAGATAGAGCACCGGCCGGCCCGTGTCGGGATGACGGCGCATCAGCGGATGCCGCGCGTGCGGTGACTCCGTTCGCACCCCTGCCACCTCCACCGGGCGCTGGGGGGCGCCGGCGCTGTCGTAGGTACCGTCCTGGTGTGCCCATGCACCCGCGACCGCCGAGCGCAGGCGCGCAGGCAAATCCGCCGTGGCCGCGTACATGTTGCAGAATTCGGTCTCGCCGCCCTCCGACGACACCTCCAGGGCATGGAGGATGCTGGCCTTGGGCGGCACCGCGTGGTTGGACATGTCCGTGTGCCAGCGCAGCTCTCCGTCGCCCAGGCTGCCCAGCGGTTCACCGTCGACGACGACGTTCGAAACGATGATGAGTTCCGGATGCTCCGCTGAATACTGCTTCCCCGTCGCGTTGGGAGGACAGAGGTCGAGGTCGCCGAAATGGCGGCTGAACGCGATCAGTTCCGGATCGGAGATGAACTGGCCGCGAAAGAGCAGGACGAGATGCTCGGACCAAGCGTCCAGCATCGCCCCGACGTCCGCCGGGTCGAGCGCCTGCGAGAGATCCGCGCCGCGAATCTCGGCCCCCAGCGCCTCGCCGGTGGGAACGACCTCGATCATGACTCCGTCCCGTGACGGTTGCGACGGCCAGCGCACGGCGTCCAGTCCGCAATCTATCCGAACCCGATGACCGGGTCAAAGGAGCCGCGTGTCGGGGCGACGGACGGCGCCCTCAGTCGTCCAGGGGCCGCGCGACGCGGAACCCGAAGTTGTCGTTGCGGTACTCCAGCGGGAATCGGACTCGCTTGGCGGAGCGGATATCCTTCGGATGGCTCCTCCAGGAACCGCCGCGCATGACGCGATGCTCGCAGTTTCCGCTCAACCGCGGCGACCCGTCGGCGGGCGCGCCCCGGTAGCTGTCGTTCCAGCAGTCCTCGACCCATTCCCAGGCGTTTCCATGAACGTCGTGCAGTCCGAAGGCGTTCGGCGGGAACCCTCCGACGGGCATCGTTCGCTTCCGGTACACGCCCGTCCCGCCCGCCCCATACGACGACGTCCCGTTGTAGTTCGCCTGGGTCGGCGTGATCGTCGAACCCGTGTGGAACGGCGACCGCGTGCCTGCCCGGGCGGCGTATTCCCATTCCGCTTCGCTGGGCAGGCGATAGGCTTGGCCCGTCTTCTCGCCGAGCCACGCGGCGTAGGCCCGCGCCGTGTTCCAGTTGACGCAGACGGCGGGGTCCTCCTCGCCCTGCGGATATCCGGGATCGCGCCAGCTCTTCGAGGGATCCCGGCGTCCGCCCGAGCCGGTCCGCACGTAGCAGGAGTCTCCCGCGTCGTATCCCGTCTCCTCGACGAAGGACGTGAATTCCCTTCGCGTCACCTCGAACCGGCCGATGGCGAACGCGGTCACGGCGACCTCGCGCGTCGGCCCCTCCACGGCGTTTCGGGCCGATTCGCCCGGCGGCGAACCCATGACGAACGCGCCGCCCGGCACCGCCGCCATCTCCGGGCACGTCTCGCAGTCCCTGAATGTCACGCCCGGCGGACGATCCGGCAACGACAGCATCAGGAAGGTCGCGAGACCACCGAGAGCCAGGAGCGACACGCCCGACCATACGAGCCGCCACCCGGGGATGCGGACGGGTCCCACGGTCAGGGGGACGAGGTCCTGCGCGCCTCCGGGCGCGCCGGCGGCCGGGATGGTCGCGGGCTGTAGCCCCACGTGGCGCAGCACTTCGTTGGCGTCGCGGACGCCCAGAACCTCGCCGACGCCGGGCACGCCGTGATCGGCGGCGTCTTCCAGGTTCGCCGCGGGAACGACCAGCGTCACGGGAAGGGAGCTTTCCGCTACGCGGCCGGCGAAACGCTCCCGCGTCGCGCGGAGCTTCTCCCCGATGAAATTCACTTCTCCCACCCGCAGATCGACGTCGACGGTCCCCGTGACCCACAGGACCGCGTCCGCGCTTTCGCCAGGCCCCGCCAGACGCCCCGCCCGGTCCAGCGCGTGCGCGACCAGTACGGACAACTGCCAGGAGTGGCCGTCGCCGATCTCGTCCGAGGCGTCCAGCCGAAAGCCGCCGGGCTCGAAGGGGCCCAGGGCCCGCTCGATCACGCCCGAGGGTTGGCGCACGAACGCGTCGTAATCGGAGCTGATGGGCAGGACCGACGTCGTCCGGCCCAGGCAGACCTGCGAGATGGGCGCCGCCTCGCGCGTGATCCGCTCGATCTGAACGGGTCCCCTCGTGGTCGCGGCGAAGACGCGGACCTTCATCCGTCGATGAATATCTCGCTTCCGGGATCGCGAAGCGCCGCCAGCACGTCCGACTCGTCCTCGACGAGAATCTGGATCGTTCCGGCATGGGGCTCCGGCAGCGCGATCCGGCGGCACGTATCGTCGTCGACGAATACCGCCAGCCACCTCGGATGACGGCCCGGCTCGTCCAGGGAGATGACGATGTAGGTCTGCGCCGGTTCCGCACGCGACTTCTCGAAGCGAATGCGGCAGCCGGGAGCGGCGCGGCGCGCGACGGTTCCCGCCGCCGCCGCCGCGAGCTCGGGGATGCGATAGCCGGCGATCTTTGCGGTGAGGCGCCGCAGTGAGGCGCGAAGCGCGGGACTCTCCCGCAGCGCGGCCTCGAGACCCGGGTCTTCGGCGCGTGCGCCGGTGACGTAGAGGTAGAGACGCCGCGGGGTGACGCTCCCGCCGGGCGCCGCGCCGTCGACGGGAGCGCCCAGCGACGCTTCCGCTACGAGCGCGTCGAACACGCGCTCCGCGACCGCGAGGGCGTCGTCGTCGGGCAACTCGAACGGTTCGCTCATCGCGCGACTCCGTAGATGCGGGCGAATTGCTCGCTGAACACGCCGCGGTCGCAAGCGAACCGGTCGTCGAGATCGGCCCCGTCCGCCGCCGCCTGTTCCGATACCCGCAGGAATGTATGGATTTGGTCGCTAATCGTCGCCAGCGCCCCGGCGCCGGCCTCGTACAGGACACCCGATCCCGGCCGGCCCACGACCGCGTCCTCGAATCCCTTGCGCGAGAGTCCCGCGAAGGCGCGCTTCGCGATGTCACGCGCCGTCCGCGACCGCTCGTCTCCGGGAGCCCGTTCCGCGTCCTCGTCCGCCCGCAGCGCCACGTGCAGCGCCGCGCGCAACGCGTCGTTGACGCGCGCGTCCAGCGCGGCGAGCCGCTGGCGCCATTCCCGGTACGTCTCGGCGCCGGCACAGGCGACGAGATCGTTCAGGGTGTCGCCGGCGGCCCGCCGCCTCGCGGCTTGCGACAGCCGGGCCTGGACATCTCCGAAGACCTCGGCGCGCATCAGGGACCAGGGCAGCCGGCGCGCGCGGGGGCCATGCTCCATCAGACGGTCCAGGGCGGTCAGGTCCACCTTGTTCAGGAACCGGACGTTATCGAGGGGCGGCTCCCGCAAGGCCGAAAGCGGGGACGTCCACGCGGCGGCCGTTTCCGCGTCGTCCAGGAGCCGGGCGACGTCGACCTCGCCCGCCTCGCGGTCGGAGCCGACAGGACGGGCGCGTTCGACGGCCTCGCGGTCCGTCGCGATGTCGAGGGCCGAAAGGAACGCCATGTAGGCGTCGAACACGCTTCGGAACAGACGGAAGTTCCCCGCCTCGCCATCCACGGACTTTTCCCGCCAGAACGCCAGGACCGTGGCGTCCTCGACGACCAACGTCGCCCCGGATCTCGCGTGGTCGAGCAGCTCCCGGAACTTGCCCTGCGTCTGGACGCTCGGCAGGTGCTCCCTCAGGTATGCGTACAGGCGCCGTTCGATCCCGTTCGCCGCGTCCCGGACGCCGCGTCCCGTCACGGGCGGCTTCAGCATGGCCTGGAACTCGTTGTCGACGGCGGCGTAACCGACGGCGCCGCAGAGGAATTCGAACAGGGCGGCAAGGATCGGCATTCCGGCGAACCCGATGTTGAAGACGCCGTCGTCGTAGCGCGCGGCGACTCCCTCCGCCGTCAGCTCGCATCCGGGACGTCGCCAGCCCGAGGCGGTCACGGCGTTCTCGATCCAGCCCCGGAATCCGGGACCGGTGGCGCGTTCCGGTCCCAGCAGCAAATGCTCGTAGGAACCGCGGCGTGGCGCGCACGAGTCGGCCACGTTGACCAGGTGGCACAGTTGCAGGACGGGCACGGCATAGGACCGGCAGACGATCAGCCGGTTGAGGCGGCGGCACACCTTGGCGGGATAATGGGCGGCGCCGTCCGGGGTCGTGGAGTCCGCCACCGCGCGGAGGGCGGCGCGCAACTCGCCGCTCTGTCCCGCTTCCAGGACGAGGCTCGCCGCGCGTCTTATTTCGAGCGGCATGTTCGCGCTTCCCGCGTCGGTGGGCTAAGTTCCGCCGTCGGACGACGGCCCGCGCCGTGTCCGGGCCGCGAGACCTCGAAGGGAGCATCCATGTCGTTCTACAAACCGGACCTCGGCGCCAATCCCGACGACCCTTTCGCCCGCGATGCCGACGGCAAGCTGGTCAGGCGGGCGTTCTGGCTCGATATGAGCGATCGCTCCCTGGCGCTCGCCATGACCCGGGGGGTCGGCACCGCCCTGACCGCGACGGAAAAGCGCGCTCATCTCAAGGACATCGGACGTTCCCACCTGATCGACGAGATCTGCGCGCCGGAAATCCTGCCGCCCAAGAAGGAGTGACGCGACCGCGCACGGCGGGGTTTTCGCGCCCACGCTTCGACCTCTTCCTCGCTTCCCGCAGGACGGACGACGTTACGCCATCTCCGCCCGCGCGGCAATACGGCGAGCCGCCCCGTCACGCCGTGGCGGCGATGCTCTTCGTCATCGCGTCCGCCAGCCGCCGCGAGAACGCGGCCGGATCGGGCAAGGGCTCGCCCTCGGCGATCCGCGCCTGATCGAACAGCAGGTGCGCGGCGTCCTCGAGCGCGTCGGAGGCGCCCTTCTCCGTCGCGCGCCGGGCCAACGACTTGATCAGGGCGTGCCTGGGATTGATCTCCAGCACGCGCGGCGCGAGCTCGTCGAGCTGTCCCTGCTGCTTGAGCATTCTCGCGAGGCGCATGTCGAGGTCGTGCTCGTCCGCGACGAGGCAGACGGCACTGTCGGTCAGGCGTTCCGAGGTCCTGACGTCCTTGACCACGTCGCCGAGCGTCTGCTTGAGGAGCGCGATCAACGTCGCGGTCTGGCTGTCGGACGGCCCCTCCCCGTCTTCCCGCGCGGCGTCCTCGTCCTGGAGGGCGAACTTGTCGAGATCGGCCGCCCCCTGGGTGACCGAGACGAAGGACTTGTCCGCGTATCGTTGCGCCGCAGGCGCCCAGAATTCGTCGACCGCGTCCGTCAACAGCAGGACTTCCACACCACGCGCGACGAACCCCTCGAGTTGCGGGCTGTGCCGCAGCCCCTCCAGCGACTCCCCGCCGATGTAGTAGATCGCTTCCTGTCCGTCCTTCATACGCTCGACGTAGTCGTCGAGGGAAATCAGCTCGTCTCCCCGCGCGGTCGATCGGAACCGGGCGATCTCGAGCAGGACGTCCCGCTGGTCCGGATCCTCGTAGATGCCTTCCTTGAGCACCGCGCCGAAGTTCTCCCAGAACCTGGCGTACTCCTCGGGCTCCTTTTTCGCCTTCTTCTTGATCTCGCCGATCACGCGGCGGGTTACCGCGCTCTTGATGCGGGCGAGGATCGGGCTCGTTTGCAGGAGCTCGCGACTGACGTTGAGGGGCAGGTCCTCCGAATCGACCACGCCTCGAAGGAAGCGCAGATAGGGCGGCACGAGGCCTTCGTGGTCGTCGGTGATGAATATCCGTTTGACGTAGAGCTTCACCCGGTGGCGACGCTCGGGATGGAACAGGTCGAACGGTCTGACGGATGGCGCGAACAGAAGGAGCGTATACTCGATCTTGCCCTCCGCGCGGGCATGGATGGTCAGCCAGGGATCGTCGAATGCATGTCCGACGTGATGGTAGAACTCCTTGTACTGGTCCTCCGATATGTCCTTTCGGGGCAGTGTCCACAGTGCGGCGGCCGCGTTGAGCTTGTCGCCCTCCCCGTCCAGCCGAATGGGGATCGGGATGTGGTCGGAGTAGGTCTTGACGATATGGCGGAGCCGCTCCGGTTCGAGGAATTCCTTCTCGCCTTTCTTGAGGTGGACGGTCACGGATGTCCCGCGGGAGTCGCGTTCCGCCTCGGTGACGGAGAATTCGCCGGAACCGTCCGATGTCCAGAGCCAAGCCTGCTCTTCTCCCGCCTTCCGGCTCGTGACCTCGACCCGGTCGGCGACGATGAACGCGGAGTAGAACCCGACGCCGAACTGGCCGATCAGCGCGACGTCCCTGGACGAATCTCCGGTCAGTCGATCGACGAACGCCTGCGTGCCGGAACGGGCGATCGTGCCGAGGTTCTCGATCAGCTCCTCGCGGTCCATCCCGACGCCGTTGTCGGCGACCGTCAGGCCCCTCCCCTTCTTGTCGACGCTCAGGACGATGCGGAACTCGGGATCGTCTTCCGTGAGCTCGGGGGCCGTGAGCGCCAGGTAGCGCAACCGGTCGCAGGCGTCGGAGGCGTTCGAGACCAGCTCGCGAAGAAAGACCTCCTTCTCGCTGTAGAGTGAATTGGCGACGATGTGGAGCAGGCGGCTGACCTCCGCCTGAAAGAAAAGCCTTTCTTCCGCCATGACCGGTCGTTCCCCCGTTTCCGCGCGCCCGAATCGAAAGATAAAGATTTCGACCGAAAATATGGAATCCATACCCCCGATTTCAAGATCGCGCCGTTCCGACGGTCGACGGTCGGGCTTGCGGCGCCGTCGGGAATCGGAGTAGGTAGCCACGGACGCAATTCGACGGCGCGTGACGACGGCCCGCGGCCCCGACGGGCGGCCGGGCCGGCCACGGGCTCGGGGAGGTCGGTGATGGCGCGGAACAAGATCGCCTTGATCGGTGGTGGAAATATCGGCGGCACGCTCGCTCATCTGGTGGGTCTCAAGGAACTCGGAGATGTCGCCGTCTTCGACATCGTGAAGGGGTTGCCGCAGGGGAAGACGCTCGATCTCGTCGAATCCTCCCCGGTCGAGGGCTTCAACTCGAGGATGACCGGCGCGCAGGGCTACTCGGCGATCCGGGGCGCCGACGTCGTGATCGTCACCGCCGGCGTGACGCGAAAACCCGGAATGAGCCGCGACGATCTGGTCGGGGTCAACACGAACGTGATGATGCAGGTCGGCGACGGGATCAAGCGCTACGCGCCGGACGCCTTCGTGATCTGCGTCACCAACCCCCTCGATGCCATGGTGTGGGCGTTGCGTCAGGCGACAGGCCTCCCCCACAACAAGGTCGTGGGCATGGCCGGGGTGCTGGATTCCGCCAGATTCCGCTACTTCCTCGCCGAGGAATTCGGCGTCTCGGTCGAGGACGTGACCGCGTTCGTTCTGGGCGGGCACGGCGATTCCATGGTCCCCTTGACGCGCTACTCCACCGTCGCGGGCATCCCCCTGCCCGATCTCGTCAAGCTGGGCTGGACCACGAGGGAACGGCTGGCCGAGATCGTGCGGCGGACGCGGGACGGCGGCGCCGAGATCGTGAACCTGCTGAAAACGGGATCGGCCTTCTACGCTCCGGCGAGCTCGGCCATCGTCATGGCGGAGTCGTACCTCAAGGACAAGAAGCGGGTGCTGCCCTGCGCCGCCTGGCTGGACGGCCAGTACGGCGTTCGTGGCCTGTACGTCGGCGTCCCGGTCGTCATCGGGGCCGGCGGGGTCGAGCGCGTGATCGAGATCGACCTCAACAAGTCCGAACGGAAAGCCTTCGATAGCTCCGTCGCGTCGGTCCGTGATCTGATCGGCGCCGTGAAGCGGCTGGCGCCCGAACTGGCGCCGCGCCGTCCGACCGCGAGACCGGCCAGGAAGACGTCCCGCGCCCGTCCGCGTTCCCGCTGAAAAACGGTTGCGGCGGTGTAACTTGGGCGATTCCTTCGCCCGGAGCGGCGGTTTTCTCCCGGAACCCGCCGGTGCTATAAGGAACCGGCGGCGCAGGCGTGCGCCGCGCTGAATTCGTTCCGGCGCCAGCGGAGTCCGAACGACCGACGGGCGGAGGCCATGAACATTCACGAGTATCAGGCGAAGAGCATTCTCGCGCGGTATGGCGTCGCCGTCCCCAGGGGATTCGTGGCCACCCGCGAGGACGAAATCGCGCGTGCCGTGGGTGAGATCGAGGGTCTGGTCTGGGTCGTCAAGGCGCAGATTCACGCCGGCGGGCGGGGAAAGGGCGGCGGCGTCAAGGTGTGCGGCTCCGCCGAGCAGGCTCTCGAGGCCGCCCGCGGCATGATGGGCATGACCCTGACGACCCCTCAGACCGGCCCCGAGGGCAAGATCGTTCGGAGGGTTTACGTCGAGGAAGGTTGCGACATCGCGCGAGAGTTGTATCTCGGCGTGCTCGTGGATCGGGCGACGAGCCGGGTGACGATCATGGCGTCGACCGAAGGCGGCATGGAGATCGAGGAAGTCGCGGTCGAGAGCCCGGAGAAGATCCACTTGGTGACGGTCGATCCGGCGACGGGGCTCCGGCCCCACCATGCCCGCCGCGTCGCCTTCGGACTCGGGCTCGAGGGCGAGCGGGTGGGCGCCGCCGCCAGGCTCGTGACCGGGCTCTACCGGGCGTTCGACGACACGGACGCGAGTCTGATCGAGATCAATCCCCTGGTCGTCACCGGGAACGGCGGCGTCATGGCGCTCGACGCCAAGATGAACTTCGACGACAACGCTCTCTATCGCCACGCCGACATCGCGGACATGCGCGACGAATCGGAGGAGGACCCGACGGAGCTCAGGGCCCGCGAGCACGAGCTCAGCTACATCAAGCTCGATGGGAATATCGGCTGCATGGTGAACGGCGCCGGCCTGGCGATGGCCACCATGGACATCGTCAAGCTCTACGGTGGGGAACCGGCCAACTTCCTCGATGTGGGCGGCGGCGCGACCAGGGAGCGCGTGACCGAAGCCTTCAAGATCATCCTCTCCGACGGGAACGTCGCCGGTATTCTGGTGAACATCTTCGGCGGCATCATGCGCTGCGACACCATCGCCGAGGGCGTCGTCGCGGCGGCCAGGGAAATCGGCCTCGACGTTCCGCTGGTCGTCCGGCTGGAAGGGACCAACGTCGACCTGGGCAGGAGGATTCTCGCCGAATCGGGCCTCCCCATCGTATCCGGCGACGACCTCGCCGACGCGGCGGAAAAGATCGTCGCCGCGGTGAAGGAGGCGGCCTGATGCCGGTGCTGGTCGATTCGGACACGAGAGTCATCTGCCAAGGGATCACCGGCGCCCAGGGCACGTTCCACACCGAACAGGCGATCGTCTACGGCACCAGGATGGTCGGCGGCGTGACGCCCGGAAAGGGCGGCGCGACCCATCTCGGCCTCCCGGTGTTCGACACGGTGCAGGAGGCGGTCGACGCGACGGGCGCGAACGCCTCCGCGATCTACGTGCCGCCTCCGTTCGCGGCCGACGCCATTCTCGAGGCGGTCGACGCCGGGGTGGAGCTCGTCGTCTGCATCACGGAAGGCATCCCCGTGATCGACATGGTGCGGGTCAAACGCGCGCTCGACGGCTCGCCAAGCCGCCTGATAGGTCCCAACTGTCCCGGCGTGATCACGCCGGACGAATGCAAGATCGGCATCATGCCGGGCCACATCCACGCGCGCGGCTCGACCGGGATCGTGTCGCGTTCCGGTACGCTGACCTACGAGGCCGTCGGGCAGACGACGGCCGCGGGACTGGGACAGTCGACGTGTATCGGGATCGGCGGCGACCCGGTGAACGGCACGAGCTTCATCGATTGTCTGGAGATGTTCCTGGGCGACGACGGGACCGAGTCGATCGTCATGATCGGCGAGATCGGCGGCACGGCCGAGGAAGAGGCCGCCGACTTCATCGCGAGGAGCAGGATCAGGAAGCCCGTGGTCGGGTTCATCGCGGGCCGCACGGCCCCCCCGGGCCGGCGCATGGGTCATGCCGGCGCCATCGTTTCCGGCGGCCGGGGTGGCGCCGAGGACAAGATCGAGGCGATGCGCGCCGCCGGCATCGCGGTGGCCGAGTCGCCGGCGGCGCTGGGGGCGACCATGGTGGACGCGCTCAAGGGCTGAGCGGTCGACCGCGGCGCGTTTCGGGACCGGGCCACGTGAAGCGAAGGTGGGATCATGTCCGTCGAACTCGATAAGACCGCCTTTCTGACGGGCGACGCCAGCGGATTCCTGGAGCAGCTCTACGTCCGTTTCCTCGACGATCCGGCACCGCTGACTCCGGGATGGCGGGAGTTCTTCGCCAGCCTGGGCGACGACGCCCCGGACGTGCTGGCGGCGGCCCGGGGCGCGCCCTGGAGACGCCGCGACCTGTTCGAGGACCGCGACGAGGAAGGTCAACGCGACGCCCGGCGCGACGGCGGGGAAACGGCGACCCGGAGCCGGCAGGCGACCCTGGACTCCGTGCGGGCCCTGATGTTGATCCGCGCCTATCGCGTCCGCGGGCATCTCCTGGCCGATCTCGATCCCCTCGCCCTCGAACCCCGGGAATACCATCCCGAGCTCGATCCGAAATCGTACGGCTTCACCGACGGCGATCTGGACCGGTCGATCTTCATCGACAACGTGTTGGGCCTGGAGACCGCGACGCTCCGTGAGATCGTCGACGTGCTGCGGCAGACCTACGGCGGGACCATCGGCTACGAGTTCATGCACATCAGCCGGGCCGAGGAAAAGCTGTGGATTCAACGCCGCATCGAAGGCGAGGAGTATCACGAGAAGATCAGCTCCTCGCGGAAGCGCAAGATCATGCGCCAACTCACCCATGCCGAGGGGTTCGAGCGCTTCCTCCATCTCAAGTATCCGGGCACCAAGCGTTTCGGCCTCGACGGCGCGGAGTCGGCCATCCCGCTGCTGGAGGGGTCCATCAAGCGGGCCGCCCAGATGGGCGTGCGGGAAGTGCTCATCGGTATGCCCCACCGGGGCCGTCTCAACGTGCTCGCCAACGTCATGGAGAAGCCCCACGCCCAGATCTTCGGGGAGTTTCAGGGTTTCGAGGCGCGTCCCGACGACTGGCAGGGCTCCGGCGACGTCAAGTACCACCTCGGCACGTCCGCCGAGCGCATCATGGACGACATGCCCGTCTACGTGTCCCTCAGCCCCAATCCGTCCCACCTGGAGGCGGTGGACCCGGTGGTCATGGGGCGTATTCGCGGCAAGCAGTTCCTGCGCGGCGACGAGGACCGCAAGGAGGTGATGGGCATCCTCCTGCACGGCGACGCCGCCTTCGCGGGCCAAGGCATCGTGCCGGAAACGTTCGGTCTGTCGGAATTGCGCGGCTACAAGACGGGCGGAACCGTCCACGTCATCGTCAACAACCAGATCGGCTTCACCACGAGCCCGTCGTTCTCGCGCTCCTCGCCGTATCCCTCCGACTTCGCGAAAGGCGTCGAGGCGCCGATCTTCCACGTCAACGGCGACGATCCGGAGGCAGTGGTGACCGTCGCCCGCATCGCGACGGAGTACCGCCAGAACTTCGGCCGGGACGTCGTCATCGACATGTTCTGCTACCGCCGCCTGGGCCATAACGAGGGCGACGAACCCAAGTTCACGCAACCCCTCATGTACGGCAAGATCGCCGAACACCCGACGACGCGGGAGATCTACGCGCGCAAGCTCGTCGACGAGGGAGAGATGACACAGCGAGAGGTCGACGGCCTCGCCGACGGGTTCCGCGACCATCTCGACCGGCAGTTCCAGGCCGCGGCGAGTTACCGGCCCAACCGCGCGATGTGGTTCGAAGGGCGGTGGGAGGGCATCGGCCGGGCCCACGGCGAGGTCCGGCGCGGGAGAACGGCGGTAAGCCAGAGGAGGTTGCGCGAGGTCGGCAGGGCGTTGACGACCGTGCCCGACGGTATCGCGCTGCACCCGACCATCCGGCGGCAGCTCGAGGCCAAGGAGGAGCGGTTCGGGTCGGGCAAGGGCATCGACTGGGCCACCGCGGAGGCGCTCGCCTTCGGCGCCCTGCTCCAGGAAGGACACCACGTCCGGCTTTCGGGGCAGGACTGCGGCCGCGGGACGTTCTCCCAGCGCCACGCCGTCCTCGTCGATCAGGATACCGAGGAACGCTACGTCCCCCTCAACAACATCCGCGAAGGCCAGGGCCGGTTCGAGGTCATCGACAGCATGTTGTCGGAGCTGGCGGTGCTCGGGTTCGAATACGGCTATTCGCTCACGGACCCGAACGTTCTCGTCCTCTGGGAGGCGCAGTTCGGCGACTTCGCCAACGGTGCGCAGGTCATCGTCGACCAGTTCCTGGCGCCCGGCGAGATGAAGTGGATGCGCACGAGCGGGCTCGTCATGCTTCTCCCGCACGGCCAGGAAGGACAGGGACCGGAGCACAGTTCGGGCCGGCTGGAGCGGTATCTCCAGCTCTGCGCCGAGGACAACCTCCAGGTCGTACAGCCGAGCGCGCCGTTCAACTACTTCCACGCGCTGCGCCGGCAGATCCATCGCGATTTCCGCAAGCCGCTGATCTGCATGACGCCCAAATCGCTGCTGCGCCACAGGCTGTGCGTGTCCGATCTGTACGAGTTCGCGCACGGCGATTCGTTCCACCGGTTGCTCTGGGACCGGGGCGACGTCGACGCCGACGAGAAGATCCGGCGCGTCGTGATGTGTTCCGGCAAGGTCTACTACGACCTCTTCGAGGAGCGGGAGAAGCGCGGCGTCCGCGATGTCTACCTGTTGCGCGTCGAGCAGCTCTACCCCTTCCCGGCGCGGGCCGCGCGCAAGGAGCTGTCGCGTTTTCCGAGGGCCGACGTGGTCTGGTGCCAGGAAGAGCCCAGGAACATGGGCGCCTGGACGTTCGTCGAGCCGCGGGTCGAGGACGCCCTGGTGGACATCGGCCACGGATCGAAACGCCCGCGCTACGTCGGGCGGACCGAAATGGCCGCGCCGGCGCCGGGAACGACGAAGCTGCACGCCAGACAGCAGGCGGCCCTCGTGGACGAGGCCCTGACGTTGTAGGCGGCCCCCGACGGGAGTAGAGGATGGCGACGGAGATCAGAGTTCCCCCGCTTGGCGAGTCGGTGGCGGAGGCGACGGTCGCGCGCTGGTTGAAACGGGTCGGCGAGCCCGTCGCGCGCGACGAGATCGTCTGCGAGATCGAGACCGACAAGGTCGCGCTCGAGGTGCCGGCACCGGCGGCCGGCGCGATCGAGGCCATCGACGCGGACGCCGGCGACACGGTCGCGGCAGGCGCCGTGCTGGGCCGCATCGCCGAGGGCGCGGGCGCACCGACGGACCCGGCGCCGACGCCGGCTCCCAAACCCGCTCCGGCGCCGGTCGCGGCGGAGGCGCCCCGGACGGATATGGCGCTGTCGCCCGCCGTCCAGCGACTCGTCGAAGAGCACGGTCTGGATCCGGCGGCCATAACCGGCACAGGCAAGGACGGCCGCATCCTGAAGGGCGACGTGCTGGCCCATGTCGAGAAGAGGCCGATGCCCGCGGCGGCCACCGGCGCGGCTCCACCCCTGCCCCCGCCCTCGTCCGATACGGACAAGCGCGAGCGGCGCGTCCCCATGACCCGGCTGCGCCGGCGCATCGCCGAGCGTCTCAAGGAGGCCCAGAACACGGCGGCCATCCTGACCACGTTCAACGAGGCCGACATGAGCACCGTCATGGCGCTCCGCGCGGAATATCGGGACGATTTCGAGAAGCGGCACGGGACGCGCCTCGGCTTCATGTCGTTCTTCGTCAATGCCTGTGTCGTCGCGCTCGGGGAGATACCCGAGGTCAACGCGGCGATCGAGGGCGACGACCTCGTGTACAGGGACTACTACGACATCGGGGTGGCGGTCGCGACGCCGCGGGGCCTCGTCGTGCCGGTCGTGCGCGACGCCGACCGTCTGGGACTCGCCGGGATCGAGCGCGCGATCGCGGATCTGGGCCGTCGGGCGCGCGACGGCGCGCTCGGGCTCGACGAGATGACCGGCGGCACGTTCACCATCACCAACGGCGGCGTTTACGGATCGCTGCTCTCGACCCCGATCCTGAACCCGCCGCAGTCGGGCATTCTGGGTATGCACAGGATTCAGGAGCGGCCGGTGGTCGTGGACGGAGCCATCGAGGCGCGGCCCATGATGTATCTCGCCCTGAGCTACGACCACCGCGTCGTCGACGGGCGCGAGGCCGTCACGTTCCTCGTGCGCGTGAAGGAATGTCTCGAGAGTCCGCAACGCATGCTGCTCGGTCTTTGACGGGCGCCCGGTTCGCCGGCGGCGCGACGGCGGTTTCGAGGGTTTGGACATGAGCGACGACACTTACGACCTCGTGGTCATCGGCGGCGGCCCTGGCGGGTACGTCGCGGCGATTCGCGCGGCGCAACTCGGGATGAGAACGGCCTGCGTCGAGGCCCGGGAGACGCTGGGGGGGACCTGCCTGAACGTGGGCTGCATCCCGTCGAAGGCGTTGCTGCGCTCTTCCGAACTGTTCGCCGAGGCGCGACACGGCCTCTCCGGTCACGGGATCGTTACGGGCGCCGTCGAGCTCGACCTGAAGGCCATGATGGCCCGCAAGGACAAGGTCGTCGAGGACCTGACGAAGGGCATCGAGTTCCTGTTCAGGAAAAACGAGGTGGAGTTCGTCCAGGGTTTCGGCAGGATCGCCGCGCCCGGACGGGTGGAGGTCGAACCCGCCAACGGCGCCGCGAAGACGTTGAACGCCGGCAAGATCATCATCGCCACGGGATCGGAGGTCGCGCCGCTCGCCGGCGTCGATATCGACGAGAAGCGGATCGTGTCGTCCACCGGCGCGCTGGCGCTCGGCGCCGTGCCGGAGCGCATGGCGGTGATCGGCGCCGGCTACATCGGTCTCGAGCTGGGCTCCGTCTGGCGGCGCCTCGGCGCCGAGGTCACGGTCGTGGAGTTCCTCGACCGGGTCACGCCGGGCATGGACGGCGAACTGTCAAAGAACCTGCAACGGCTCCTCGCCCGGCAAGGGCTTTCGTTCAGGCTCGGTTCCAGGGTTACCGCGGCCAGGAAGGTCCGCGGCGGCGTGGCTCTGAGCATCGAGCCGGCGGCCGGCGGGGAGAGCGAGACGCTCGAGGCCGACGTCGTGCTGGTCTCGGTCGGGCGGCGACCGAACACCGGCGGGCTCGGTCTCGAGGACGCCGGGGTGGAGCGCGACGAGCGCGGGTTCGTCAAGGTGGACGCGCACTTCGGGACGAGCGTCGGCGGCATCCACGCCATCGGCGACGCGGCGCCCGGCCCCATGCTGGCCCACAAGGCCGAGGAGGACGGCGTGGCCTGCGTCGAGACGATGGCTGGCGGGGCCGGCCATGTCGACTACGGCCTGATTCCCGGCGTCGTCTACACGTGGCCCGAGGCCGCGTCCGTCGGCAGGTCCGAGGAGGCCCTGAAGGAGGACGGGGTCGACTACGTCGTCGGCAAGTTCCCGTTCATGGCCAACAGCCGCGCCCGGACGACCGGCGACACCGACGGCATGGTCAAGATCCTGGCCGACGGGAAGACAGACCGCGTACTCGGCGTCCACATCCTCGGCGCCGAGGCGGGCACGCTGATCCACGAGGCGGCGACCGCCATGGTGTACGGCGCGTCGTCCGAGGACATCGCCCGCACCTGCCACGCCCACCCGACGCTTGCCGAAGCGATCAAGGAAGCGGCGCTCGCCGCGCACGGGCGCGCGATCCACGTGTAGCGCGCGCCGACGCCGATGGGATTTTGTCGGGATGGAAGCGGAATGGCATGTTCGAGTTCGAGTGGGATCCGGCCAAGGCGGCAAGTAACCTCCGGAAGCATGGGATCGGTTTCGGGCTTGCCGCCACGGTGTTCCGGGATCGACTCGTGCGGTCGATTCCCGACGAGGATCACGACGAGTCCGAGGAACGGTGGATAACGACGGGTTGCGTCGTCGACGGTCGGCTGCTGGTGGTGTGTCATACTTTTACGGAGATCGGCGGCGACAAGACCTTGGTGCGGATCATCTCGGCTCGCCGGGCCACCCGTAGCGAGCGGTATCAGTACGAGGCGGGCGAATGAAGACCGAATACGATTTCTCGAAGGGCGAGCGCGGCAGGTTCTTCCGCGAAGGCGCCAAGTTCGTCCTTCCCGCTTCCGACGCGAAAGCGGACTGGGCGGGCCCCAAGGGATCGCTTGGGAAGTTCATCGTCGAGGAGGCGAAGAGGACGCTTGAGTCATACCGTGCGCAACCGCGTCTCGTGACCGAACATGCCAACCACGAACGCGATACGGCTCACGGTGGGTACGCCCATCGGCAGCTGTTCGAGCTCGCCCAGAACAGCGCGGACGCCTTGTTGGGCGCGCCGGGCGGGAAAAGCATCCTGATCCGCCTGACGGAACACTTTCTCTACTGCGCCGACGACGGAAATCCCATCGACGAGCCCGGTGTCGGAGGACTCATGTTCTCCCATATGTCGAGCAAACGGAACACCGGTGCGATCGGCAGGTTCGGGCTTGGTTTCAAATCCGTTCTGGGTGTGACCGATGCCCCCGAGTTCTACAGTCGGTCGGGCTCCTTCCGATTCGACAAGGCGCACGCGGTGGAGCACATAGCGAAGGTCGCGTCAGCCGAGCGCTACCCGGTGTTGCGTCTGCCCGAACCCATCGAACCCGACGACGCAAAGAGAACAGACGAGGATTTGCGGGAACTGATGAGTTGGGCGACGAACATCGTCCGCCTGCCCCTCAGGATCGGCACGCATGAGCGCCTTGCCCGACAGATTCGGGACTTCCCACCGGAGTTCCTGCTGTTCGCCGATCACGTTCGCTACCTGACCCTTGAGGATGGGGAACGTTCCCGAAATCTCATGTTGCGGGATCGGGACGGCGAACTTCGGCTCGACACCGGCGAGGGGGTCGCGCGGTGGCGGGTGTTCGAGATGACCCACTGCCTTTCCAACGAAGCCCGGAGTAACTGGTCCTTGCGCAACGACAGCAACGATGCGCCGGTCCGGTGGGCCGCGCCGCTCGACCGCCTGGACCGTCCCGGCCAGTTCTGGGCATTCTTGCCGACACATACCGCGAGTCTCGTCGCCGGCATCCTGAACGCGCCATGGAAGACCAACGAGGATCGCCAGAATCTGCTGCCGGGTCCGTACAACGAGGAGCTGATCGAGGCCGCCGCGGCGATGGTCGCCGAGGCGCTTCCGGAACTCGCCACCGACGACGACCCCGCCCGGCACCTGGACGCGCTGCCGCGTCGGCACGAGTGGGGCGATACCGAACAGGCCAACCTTCTTCGCAAGCGCCTGTTCACCCACCTTCACGAACGCGAAATCGTTCCCGATCAAGACGGGAACCTGCGCGCACGCCAGGACATCTCGTATCCCCCCAAGAAGCTCACGGACGCTGGCCAAGAAGCAGCGGCGGCCCTGGAGCGGTGGGCGGCGTATCCAGGCCGGCCATCGAACTGGCTCCATCACACGGCGCTCACGCGCTACCGGCTCGCCGCCATCGACAGACTGTTTCCTCCAAGATGGCAAGGCGACAACACTCCGACGGCGCCCAAGGCCACCATCGCCGAGTGGCTGGAGGCACTTGCGAAAGTCGAGGAGTCGAACGGCCCGGTCCGGGCTTCCATGGCGGCGGTGCAGGTCGCCGAGCTCATCCCCGACGAGATACGAAGAAACGCCGACCTCGGGAAAATCGTACTGACCGCGGCCGGTGACTTGGATAAACCCGATCCTGAACGCCTCTTCCTGCCCGATGAGTCGCTGAATGGCGGCGGCGCGGAACTGGTATCGTGCGTTCACCGGGATCTGGCGTCGGACCCCAACACGCTGTCGGCGCTGAAGAAGCTCGGACTCAAGCCGCCGTCGCTGGAAAGTGCCTTCAAGCTCCGGGCGAAGCACATTCTGAAAGGCGGAAGCAGTGGGGAAACGGACGACGACCCCCACAGTGAGTTCTGGGCTTCGTCACGCAAGCTGATGTCGGAAGCCGCGCTCGCCGTCATTCGCGAACCCAAAGATCGGGAACAGCGGGAAGTTTGGCCAACGAAACTTCGTGTCCGGACTCGGGCCGGCAACTGGCGACCGCTTCACTCCGTGCTACTGCCGGGCGATATTGTGCCCGGCGATGGGAGCCGCGACAACGACGCCACCGTGGATACCCACTTCCACGAACCCGATCTTGAACTGCTGCGCGATCTTGGCGTGACAGATGCACCGCGTGAAGATTGTGATTTATCGATAGAACCTTCATTTGAGTCGTTCCTATGTGACCACCGTCGTGACTTCTTGAAACAGGATCTTCCAAGTAAACCACGTGACTATCTCTTGAAATTTGCGTCAATTTCTGGGAGCGGTCCTTTGGCTGTGTTCACCGTTCTCTCAGAAGATGGTAGGGTTCTCCATACGAAAGAATTGCTGTCACTCGATGCCACTTACGAGCCGTGGACTATGCGACATACGAGCACGAACTATCGGGATATGCAATGTGAGTCGCTCACCATTCACATGCTGCGCAAACATGGACGAGTCCGGACGTCCGACGGCACCGCGCCGCTGGCGGACGCGCTCGGGTCATCCCCCAACCCGGATGCCCTGCGCGCGCTGCTGCTTCATCCCATGGCCGACAAGATCAAGGCGGCGTTCGATCTGGCGGAGCCGATGCCGGAGTTCTTCGGCGAAGAAGACCCGGTTCCGTTGACCGACGTCTGGCCCGGCTTGAAGGATCATCTCCCGACACATCGGAGAACGTGCTGTCTCGTCCGTTGCGAACGGATTCTGGTTTTCGATGAATCGAAAGAGTGCGCCTTTCACGATTCCGACATCTATCTTTCCGAAACCATGGAACCGCCTGAAAACGATTTTGAGGCATGGTTGGAATATCATCTGGGTGGCGGTAACGGGCGACGTCAGCTCCAGCTCGTCGCGGACGAACTAGGGCTCAAGCTGGATCTCCAACAAATCGAGGAGATCTCGCAGCGCAAAACGCCACAGGAGGTCGAGGAACACCGTGCCGTCATACGGCAGTGTGAGACCGATGCCGAACGCCTCCTGGTGGCGGTGGGCGAACACGAGTTGCGCGCGGGGCTTCCCGGTTCGCTTCTAGGCGTACTCGATAGCGACGGCTCCGCGCTGACGGGCCTCAATCTCGCGAAGGCGGCCATAGCCACGTGGCACACCGATGCGCTCAAGCAATATAGCTCGGCACTAGATCGCCTCGGCCCGCCATCGCGATGGGCCGGATCGGCGCGAGCCGTCGAATTCGTACAGGCGCTCGGATTCCCTCCTGAATGGGCGGGAGAACGGGGCAGGAAGCGCGAACCCTTTCTGGAAGTGGAAGGCTATTCGCTCCCGCCGCTTCATGACTATCAGCGGACTATCGCCGATAACGTCCGGAAGCTGCTACGCGGCGGATTCGGGAACGGCGCCGGACGGCGCGGGATGATCAGCCTGCCGACCGGATCCGGCAAGACCCGCGTCGCCGTGCAGGCGCTCGTCGAGGCCATGCGGGAAGACCGTTTCCATGGCGGCGTTCTCTGGGTCGCGGACCACGACGAACTGTGCGAGCAGGCCGTGGAAGCGTGGCGGCAGGTGTGGTCGAGCATCGGCATTCAAGCGGCCCGGCTTCGTATCTCCAGAATGTGGGCGAGACAGCCGAGACCCCTGCCGACGAACGAACTTCACGTCGTCGTCGCGACCAGACAGACGCTCCATGCGAGGCTCTCGAACCAATCCGGCGAGTACGGGTTTCTGGCGGATTTCAGGCTGGTCGTGTTCGACGAGGCGCATCGGTCCCTCACGTCGACCTCCACGTCGGTCATGGAGGAGATCGGCCTGACGCGCTTCCAACGGGCGGACGAGCCGTTCATGCTCGGCCTCACCGCCACGCCCTACCGCGGACACGACGAGAGGGAGACACGCAGGCTTGTCCACCGTTACGGGCGTAACCGACTGGATCCGGGGGCGTTCGCGAGCGACAAGCCCGAAGCCGTTATCCAAGAATTGCAGGGAATGGGCGTGCTCGCCCAAGCCGACCACGAAACCATCGAGGGTGAAACGTTCTCGCTCGGTCCCGATGAGCGGAAATCATCCTCGCCCTGGCTCCCGCGGTCCGTGGAGAACCGTATCGCCCGGAGCGCCGAGCGAACCAAGCGTATCGTCGAAGCGTACGAGACACACATTCAACCGGACTGGCCCACCCTCGTCTTCGCGACCTCGGTCGAGCACGCGCAGACCTTGGCTGCGCTCCTCAACCGGAAGGGAATTCCCTCGCGCGCCGTCAGTAGTAAGACGGAGACGGCGACTCGCCGCCGCATGGTCGAGGAGTTCCGCCGTGGCGCGATCAAGGCGCTGGTGAACTACCGCGTGTTCCGGGAGGGATTCGACGCGCCCAGGACCCGCGCCATCATCGTGGCGCGGCCGGTGTACAGCCCGAACCTCTATTTCCAGATGATCGGCAGGGGCTTGCGGGGACCGAAGAACGGCGGCAACGAGCGATGCCTGATCCTCAACGTCAAGGACAACATTAAAAACTTCGGTCGCGCGCTCGCGTTCTCCGAACTGAATTGGCTCTGGGCCACAGGTTAACGAACCGACGCTTTCTCGTCGTGTCGGGGCCGGTCCCCGTGGCTCGCCACGGGTCGGGACACCGGCCCCGCGCCGGAACGATAGACTGGCGACACCATGCGCCATCCGAGCGGCCCGCCCCTGATCGTCGCCATGTGCCTCGCCGAGATCGTCGGCATGGCGAGCTTCTCCATGTTTCCCGCCCTGATGCCGGGCCTCATTTCGGAATGGGGGCTCACGAACACCGACGCCGGCTGGATCAACGGCATCTACTTCGCCGGATACATGGCGGCGGTGCCGATCCTCGTCGGCATGACCGACCGCGTGGATCCGCGCCGGATCTACCTCGCGTCGGCGGCGGTGACGGCCGCGTCGGCGCTCGGCTTCGCCCTTCTGGCGGACGGGTTCTGGCCGGCCCTGATCCTGCAGACGCTGGCCGGCGTCGGTCTGGCCGGCACCTACATGCCCGGACTCAAGGCGCTGAGCGACCGGCTCGAAGGGACCGCCCAGAGCCGCGCCGTCGCCGTCTACACGGCGAGCTTCGGCATCGGCGCCAGCGTCTCGTTCGCCATCTCGGGAGAGCTCACCCAGTGGCTCGACTGGCGCGGCGCCTTCGCCGTCGGCGGCGGCGGCGCGGTCCTGGCGCTCGTCATCGTCGCCGCGGTCCTCGCCCCGGCGCCAGCGAGGCGGACGGAGCCGGAGAGCCGCCTGCCGGACTTTCGGCCCGTGCTCCGCAACCGGCCGGCGATGGGCTACGTGCTGGCGTACACCGCCCACAACTGGGAGCTCTTCGGCCTGCGCTCGTGGATCGTCACGTTCCTGGTCTACGCGCAATCGCTCCAGGCGGACGGCGCGTCGTGGTGGAGCCCGTCCCTGATCGCCGCCGCCGTCAACCTCGTCGGCTGGCCCGCCAGCGTTCTGGGGAACGAGTTCGCCGTCCGCTTCGGCCGCCGGCGCGTGGTGATCCTGGTCATGTCCGTATCGGCCGTCTGCGCCTGCGCGTTCGGGTTCACGGCCCCCCTGCCGTTCGTCGCGGTCGTCGCCCTCGCGCTCGTCTACGGCATGACGGTCACCGGCGATTCCGCCTCGATCACCGCCGGCGTCGTCGCCACCGCCCGACCGGACCATCGCGGCGCGACCATGGCCGTGCACTCGTGCGTCGGGTTCGCCGGGGCGAGCGCCGGTCCCATCGTGTTCGGGGTCGTCCTCGACGCGGCGGGAGGCGCGTCGAGTTCCCTGGCCTGGGGGCTGGCGTTCGCGACGATGGGCCTCGGCGCCGCGACGGGGCCGGTGGCCGTGGCGCTGCTCTCGCGCGAGAGGGGCCGGAGCGCGTAGCGGCCCGCTTCCGGTCAGGCCTCCCGTCGCCCGGCACGGCGTCGGGCGCTGGGGTGGGCCTGGTCGTAGACCTCCAGGAGGCGACGCGCGTCGACCTCCGTGTAACGCTGCGTGGTGGAGAGGGAGGCGTGACCGAGCAGTTCCTGGATCGTCCGCAGGTCCCCGCCGCCGGACAGCAGATGGGTCGCGAAGCTGTGGCGCAACGCGTGCGGAGTGGCGGTCTCGGGCAGGCCCAGCAGGCCGCGCAGACCGCGGACCTGCCGTTGGACGATGCCGGGGTCGAGGCGGCGTCCGCGCTTGCCGACGAACAGGGGATCGTCGCCGTCCAGCTCGAACGGGCAGGCGTCGACGTAGTCGTCGATGGCGTCGCGCACGACCCGCAGCACGGGGACCATCCGTTCCTTTCCGCCCTTGCCGACGATGACGAGCGTGTCTCCGGCCGGCTTGTCGCGCCGGTCGAGGGACAGGGCCTCCGAGATGCGCAACCCGCAGCCGTACAACAGGGTCAGAACGGCGGCGTCCCGTTTCCCCAGCCAGGACTCCTCCTGCAACCGCGTCACGTCGCGCACGGACTCCCTCGCCTGCGCGACCGAGAGCGGCTTCGGGACGCCGCGGGGCCGCTTCGGGGTGCGGACGGCGCCGATCGCCGGGTTGTGGACCCGGCCGGTGCGCTCGAGGAACCTGAAGAGGCTGCGGACGGCGGACATCGCGCGGGCGAGCGACGCGTTGGACAGGCCTTCGCGCCGCCGCCGCGCCAGGTAACCGCGGAAGTCCGCCGGCGTCAGGTTCGCCAGATCGGCCAAGCCGGCCGGCCCGCCCAGATGCTCCGCGAGGAAGCGGATGAACACCCGGACGTCGCGGCCGTAGGAATCGGTCGTATGGTCCGCCGACCGGCGTTCCGACTCGAGCCACTGGCGCCAGTCCCGCACGGCGTCGCGGAGATCGGCGCCGGCGGGGACGTCGCTCAGGACGGCGGCAGGTTGAGCCATTCCCTCAGGCACCGCGCGACGACACGGCCCAGGAAGCACAGGGGCTCCGTCCCCTGACCCGGATGGAAGCGCCCGCGTTCGCGGGACCCCAACGCGAGGACGGCCGGCGGGCTCGCGCCGTTGATCCGCAGGCGCACCAGGGCCGACGACTTCACGAGGGGCGCGGCGGCGTCGAAAAGGCCGGGTCCCGCGTCCCCGTCCCCCTGGAAGGCGGTATCGCGGTCCTCGTCGAGGAGCTCGTCGACGCGCCCCACGGGAATGGCGAACACCCCGTCCGTGCCCACCCCTCCGGCCGCGGCCGAGTCCGACTCCACGCAGAGCGTGACGACATCGACATCGAGCAGGTTGGCGAGGTCCGTGGTGACGACCTCGATCAGATGCTCGAGAGTCCGGGCCTCCAGCAGCACCAGCGCCGCGGACTGGACCCGGGCCTGGCTCGTCATGTTGCGGCGCGACGCGGCGATCAGCTCCCGTTGCTCCGACCGCAGCGCGGATATCCGTTTCTGGAGCCGGTCGATCATGTAACGCTGCATGTCGAGCACGCCCTCACCCCGGCGATGGGTCGGGGGCGTCAACACGGTGAGCAGATCGGGATGCGCCGTCAGGAAGTCCGGGTTGTCCGACAGGTACCGCCGGACCTCGTCGGACCGCGGTGCGGAGTCGCGCGGGGCGACCTTGCCGGGCCTGGGGCTCATGCCGGGGTCAGCGCGCCACGGATGTCCCGGCCGGTCTTCCGCCAGTCGTCCAGGAACGTCGCGAGGCCCTTGTCCGTCAGCGGGTGGTCGGCGAGCTTCCTGATGACGGCCGGCGGGCAGGTGCAGGCATCGGCCCCGATGCGCGCGGCCTCGGCCACGTGTCCGGGATGGCGGACGGAGGCGACCAGAATCTCGGTGGCGAAGTCCGGATAATGGTCGTAGACAGTGCGGATGTCGTCGATCAAGCGCATACCCTCGTGACCGATGTCGTCGAGCCGGCCGACGAACGGCGAGACGAACATGGCGCCCGCCTTGGCGGCCAGCAGTGCCTGAACCGGCGCGAAGCAGAGCGTCACGTTGACTCCGACGCCCTCGCCCGACAGCGCCTTGCAGGCCTTGAGGCCGTCCCACGTCAGCGGCACCTTGACCACGACGTTGCCGGCGACCTCGGCGAGCCCGCGTCCCTGATCCAACATGCCCCCGGCGTCGGTCGCCGTCACCTCGGCGCTCACGGGCCCTTTCACGAGCGCGCAGATCGCGTCCAGCACGTCGCGGAAATCCTTTCCGGTCCGAGCGACGAGGGAAGGGTTGGTGGTCACGCCGTCCAGCAGCCCGGTCGCCGCGAGGTCGCGGATCTCGTCGGTGTCCGCGGTATCCGCGAAAAACTTCATGCGCCTCGTTCCGTCGATGCCGTTGCCATGGGACCGCGACCGGCCTGGGGAGGCTCGGGGCGGTTGAGAGGCCCCGAGCCGGAGGGCACAGTGTAGACCATGGAGGCGACCCGCGCCAGAAACGACGCTCCCGGCGACGCGGACGCGGCGCCGAACTCCGGCGCGTTCCGCGGGGGCGACCGGGTCGGTGTCCTGCTGCCCCTGCCGCTCGGCGGCGCCTACGACTACGTCGTGCCCGCCGGCCTGGAGCTGGGCGAAGGGGACTTCGTGACCGTTCCCCTGGGCTCCAGGGAGGTGAACGGCGTGGTGTGGGGGCCGGGCGACGGGCACGTGGAATCCGGGAAGCTCCGCCAAGTGACGGAACGTCACGACCTGCCCCCGCTGTCGTCCGACGTCCGCGCGTTCGTCGAGTGGGTCGCGGCCTACACGCTGGCACCCGCCGGCGCCGTGCTCCGCATGGCCATGAGCGCGCGATCCCTCTTCGGGCCGTCCACCCATCGCCCCGCCGCCCGCCGCATCGCCTATCGGCTCGCCGGCCCCCCGCCCGAGCGGATGACCAGGGCCCGGCGACGGGTCATCGACCTGCTGACGGACGGCCCGCCGCGCACGCTCGCGGATATATGCGAGGCCGCCGCCGTGAGCGCCTCGGTGGTCCGGGGCCTCGCGGACCGCGCCACGCTCGGGCGGGTCGTCCTGCCGGAGGACACCGGATTCGCGATGCCGGACGTCGCGCGGCCGGGGGTCCGGCTCACGAGCGGCCAGGCGGCCGCGGTCGCGGCGTTGAACGCGCGTATCGCCGCGGACGGATTCAACGTCACGGTGATCGACGGCGTTCCGGGGTCCGGGAAGACGGAGGTCTATCTGGAAGGAATCGCATCGACGCTGCGCCGGAGGCGGCAGGCTCTGGTCCTGCTCCCGGAGATCGCGCTGACCGCCGGTTGGCTGGAGAGGTTCGAGGTGCGGTTCGGCGCGCGGCCCGCTCTCTGGCACTCCGACTTGAGCCGGTCGGAACGCCGTCGCACGTGGCGCGCCGTGGCGAGCGGCGCGGCGCGCGTCGTCGTCGGCGCGCGGTCGGCGTTGTTCCTGCCCTATCCCGAGCTCGGCTTCGTCGTCGTCGACGAGGAGCATGACCCGTCCTACAAGCAGGAGGACGGAGCCGTCTACAACGCCCGGGACATGGCGGTGGCCCGCGGACACCTGTCCGGCTTTCCCGTGGCGCTGGTCTCTGCGACGCCCTCCCTGGAGACGGTCGTCAACGTCGACAACGGGCGTTACGGACGCGTCCACCTCCCCGAACGGCACGGCGCGGCCGGGTTGCCGCGTATCGAGGCGATCGACATGCGGGACGTGGGCCTGCCCGCCGGCTCGTGGCTGTCGCCGGCGCTCGCCGCGGCGGCGCGCGAGACGCTGGCGGCGGGAGAACAGGTCATGCTGTTCCTGAACCGGCGTGGCTACGCGCCGTTGACGCTCTGCCGCGGTTGCGGGTTCCGCTTCGAGTGTCCGGACTGCTCGGCCTGGCTGGTCGAGCATCGCCGCGCGGGACGCCTGATGTGTCACCACTGCGGTCTGTCGCTGGGCTTTCCGGAGTCCTGTCCCGACTGCGGCGCGGGCGACCGTTTCGCCGCGTGCGGACCCGGCGTCGAACGTCTGGCCGAAGAGGTCCGGGGGCGCTTCCCCGACGCGAGCCTCGAGATCGTCGCCAGCGACACTCTTTCGGGACCGAGAGCGACGCGGGAGTTGCTGACGCGGATCGAGGGTCGCGAGGTCGATGTCCTGATCGGTACGCAGATTCTCGCCAAGGGGCATCATTTTCCCATGCTGACGCTGGTGGGCGTCGTCGATGCCGACCTCGGCCTCGACGGTGGGGACTTGCGTGCGGCGGAACGCACCTACCAGTTGCATTTTCAGGTCGCTGGCCGCGCCGGCAGGGCCGACCGCCCGGGCCGCGTCCTTCTGCAGACCTATCTTCCCGATCACCCGGTGATGGCCGCGCTCGTGTCCGGAGACCGCGATTCGTTCCTGGACCGCGAGAAGGAAGCGCGCCGGCGCGCCGGGATGCCGCCCTTCGGTCGCCTGGCGTCGTTGATCGTGTCCGGTCGCGACGAGCGCGCCGCTTCCGCCGCCGCGCGCCGCCTCGGCGACGCGGCGCCGCGAGGCGAGGGTATTTCCGTCCTCGGTCCCGCTCCCGCACCGCTGTCGGTGCTGCGGGGCATGTACCGGTTTCGCCTGCTTCTCAAGGCAGCCCGCAACGTCCCGGTCCAGGAACACGTCCACGGCTGGCTGCGCAAGGTTTCCTGTCCGTCGAACGTCCGCGTGCGTGTCGACATCGACCCGTACTCGTTCCTCTGAGACGCGGCCGGTTGGGGACAGGCGGTGTCTCGCGTGTCCCGACAGGACAGGCGGTTGCGCGGGGCCCCGCCGGTGTGATAGGAAACGCGACCTTGGCGGCGGACGCCTGAAGTGACACGCCGTCACGGATCATGTTCAATTAAAACAGTGAGTTAACCCGTTCGTTCGGGCTTCATGGGTAGTCTCCGAATTGTTCAGCCAAACAAGCATCGTGTCCGGCACCGTAGGGCGTTACGCGTCGGCGCTCTTCGATCTCGCTCGCGAAGGGAGCGCGCTGGACGACGTTGCCGGCGACCTCGAAGCCGTCGACGCGATGATCGCCGGGAGCGCGGACCTCGCTCGACTCGTGCATAGCCCCGTGATCTCTCGCGAGGATCAAGGACGGGCCATCGGCGCGGTGCTGGAGGCGGCCGGCATCGGAGATCTCGCGCGCCGCTTCGTCGGGCTCGTGGCGCGGAACCGACGCTTGTTCGCGCTCCGCGACATGATGACGGCCTATCGGACCCTGCTCGCCGACCATCGGGGCCAAACCACCGCCAAGGTCACGTCGGCGCGCCCCCTGACGGACGAGCAGATCGCGCGGGTCGGGTCGCGGCTCGCGGGCGTCGTCGACCAGGAGATATCTCTGACCGCGGATGTCGACGAAAGTCTGCTGGGTGGTCTCGTCGTCCGCATCGGCTCCCGCATGATCGACAGCTCCCTCAAGACCAAGCTTCAGGGAATGCGGACCGCCATGAAGGAAGCCGGCTGACGGACGGCCAGGAAAGAGGTTGATAAATGGATATTCGCGCCGCCGAGATTTCGTCGATCCTGAGGTCGCAAATCGAGAACTTCGGCGCCGAGGCCGAGGTCTCCGAGGTGGGACAGGTCCTGTCCGTCGGCGACGGGATAGCGCGCGTTTACGGTCTCGACCGGGTCCAGGCCGGCGAGATGGTCGAATTCCCCGGGGGCATTCAGGGAATGGCCCTCAATCTCGAGGACGACAACGTGGGCGTCGTCATCTTCGGCGAGGACCGCACCATCCGCGAAGGCGATACGGTCAAGCGCACCGAGACCATCGTCGACGTTCCGGTAGGGAAGAACCTGCTGGGCCGCGTGGTCGACGGGTTGGGCAATCCGATCGACGGCAAGGGTCCGGCGGAGGCCGCCGAACGCCGTCGCGTCGAGGTGAAGGCGCCGGGCATCATTCCGCGCAAGTCGGTCCACGAACCGATGCAGACCGGCCTGAAGGCTCTCGACAGCCTGGTCCCCATCGGGCGCGGGCAGCGCGAGCTCGTCATCGGCGACCGCCAGACCGGAAAGACGGCGGTCGCCATCGACACCATCATCAACCAGAAGGCGATCAACGAGGGTGGCGACGAGGCGCGCAAGCTCTATTGCATCTACGTCGCGGTGGGCCAGAAACGGTCGACCGTCGCGCAGGTAGTCAAGTCCCTGGAGGACGCGGGGGCCATGAGCTACACGACCGTGGTCGCGGCGACGGCGTCCGAGCCGGCGCCGCTGCAGTTCCTGGCGCCCTACACCGGCTGCGCGATGGGCGAGTATTTCCGCGACAACGGCATGCATGCGCTTATCGTTTACGACGATCTCTCCAAGCAGGCGACGGCCTACCGGCAGATGTCGCTCCTGCTGCGCCGCCCGCCCGGACGCGAGGCGTTTCCCGGCGACGTGTTCTACCTGCACTCCAGACTCCTGGAGCGCGCCGCCAAGATGAACGACGACGAGGGGGCGGGGTCGCTGACGGCGTTGCCCGTGATCGAGACACAGGCGAGCGACGTGTCGGCCTACATTCCGACCAACGTCATCTCCATTACCGACGGCCAGATATTCCTCGAGACGGACCTGTTCTACCAAGGCATCCGCCCGGCCATCAATGTCGGGATCAGCGTGAGTCGGGTGGGGTCGGCGGCCCAGATCAAGGCCATGAAACAGGTCGCGGGCAGCATCAAGCTCGAGCTGGCTCAATATCGCGAGATGGCCGCGTTCGCCCAGTTCGGATCGGACCTCGATGTCGCGACCCAGCGGTTGCTGAACCGGGGCGCACGCCTCACCGAGCTGCTGAAACAGCCTCAGTATCGGCCCTTGCCGGTGGAGGAACAGGTCGTCTCGATCTTCGCGGGTGTCAACGGTTACCTGGACGGCATTCCCGTCCAATCGGTAACGGACTTCGAGGAGAAGTTCCTGGCCGGAATGCGGGCCCGGAACGGCGACGTTCTGGACGCCATCCGCTCGGAACGGGAAATCTCCGACGCCACCGGAGAGAAGTTGAAGAGCATCCTCGACGACTTCGCCCGGAACTACGCCTAGGTTTTCCGGGCGGCGACTCCGAACGATCGACGGGCCGACGGTTCATGGCGAGCCTCAAGGATCTCAGAGTCCGGATCAACAGCGTCCGTTCCACCCAGAAGATCACCCGGGCCATGCAGATGGTCGCGGCTTCCAAGCTGCGCCGTGCGCAGGAGCAAGCGGAGGCCGGCCGGCCGTACGCGACTCACCTGCGGCGCATGATGGTTTCGCTGACCGCCGCGTTGACGAACCCCGAGGACGCGCCCGTTCTCATGGTCGGCCGCGGCGAGGCGAAGACGCACCTTCTGGTGGTGGCATCGTCCGAGCGTGGACTGTGCGGCAGTTTCAACACCAACATCGCGAGGCGCGCCCGCCAGCGTATCGCGGCGCTCCTCCAATCGGGAAACGAAGTCAAGATTCTCTGTATCGGCAAGAAGGGCCGCGACATGTTGCGCCGCGATTTCGGCGCCCGCATCGTCGACACCATCGACATGTCGAGCGTGCGGCGGCTGGGCTTCGGTGACGCGGCGCCGATCGCGCGGCGCATCACCGAGATGTTCGAGGCCGAGGAATTCGACGTGTGCACGATGTTCTACAGCCACTTCAAGTCGGTGCTCTCCCAGGAGGTGACGGAGCACCAGTTGATACCGGTCGGCGCGCCGGAGGCGGCGGAGGAGGACACCCACGCGCACGGCATGGACGCGACATACGAATACGAGCCCGAGGAGGACGAAATCCTCGAGGAACTGCTGCCGCGCAACGTGGCGATCCAAGTCTATCACGCCTTGCTGGAGAACGCCGCGAGCGAGCAAGGCGCGCGAATGACGGCCATGGACAACGCCACGCGCAACGCCGGCGAGATGATCGACAAGCTCACTCTTGTCTACAACCGTACCCGCCAGGCGATGATCACGAAAGAACTCATCGAGATCATTTCGGGAGCGGAGGCCCTTTAGGGGGGCGGGGCGGCCCCATGTCCCCACTCGGTAGATCGGGAGCGAATCCATGACCGAACAGACCAACATCGTCGGACGTATTTCCCAAGTGATCGGAGCCGTCGTCGACGTGCGGTTCGACGAAGGTCACCTGCCGCCCATTCTCAACTCCCTGCACACCCGGAACCAGGACCAGACCCTGGTGCTGGAGGTGGCGCAGCATCTCGGCGAGTCCACGGTACGCGCCATCGCCATGGATTCCACGGAAGGTCTGGTTCGCGGCCAGAAGGTCCAGGACACGGGTGGCCCGATCAGCGTTCCCGTGGGGCCGGAGACCCTGGGTCGGATCCTGAACGTCGTCGGCGAGCCGATCGACGAGCGTGGTCCGCTCGAGGCCGGTATGCGGCTGCCCATTCACAGGCCTTCTCCGGAATTCGTCGATCAGTCGACGGAGGCCGACATCCTGGTGACCGGCATCAAGGTCGTCGACCTGCTCGAGCCTTATCCCAAGGGCGGCAAGGTCGGCCTGTTCGGCGGCGCCGGCGTGGGCAAGACCGTCATCATCATGGAGTTGATCAACAATATCGCCAAGGCGCACGGCGGCTTCTCCGTCTTCGCCGGCGTCGGCGAGCGCACCCGCGAGGGCAACGACCTCTACCACGAGATGCTCGAATCGGGCGTGATCGACCTGGACGGCGAGGGATCCAAGGCCGCGCTCGTGTATGGCCAGATGAACGAGCCGCCTGGCGCCCGGGCGCGCGTGGGCCTCACGGGCCTTACCCTCGCGGAGTACTTCCGGGACGAGGAAGGCCAGGATGTGCTCCTTTTCATCGACAACATCTTCCGCTTTACCCAGGCGGGCTCCGAGGTGTCCGCCCTTCTGGGCCGGATCCCCTCGGCCGTGGGGTATCAGCCGACGCTGGGAACGGACATGGGCATGTTGCAGGAACGCATCACGTCGACCAACAAGGGATCGATCACGTCCGTCCAGGCGATCTACGTACCGGCGGACGACCTCACGGACCCGGCGCCGGCGACGGCGTTCTCGCATCTCGACGCGACGACCGTGCTCAACCGGCAGATCGCCGAGCTCGGCATCTACCCGGCGGTCGATCCCCTGGACTCCACGTCGCGCATGCTGGACCCGCGGGTCATCGGCGAGGAGCATTACGCGGTGGCGCGCGAGGTCCAGCGCGTTCTACAGACCTACAAGTCGCTGCAGGACATCATCGCGATCCTCGGTATGGACGAGCTGTCGGAGGAAGACAAGCTGACGGTCGCGCGAGCGCGCAAGCTCCAGCGGTTCCTGAGCCAGCCGTTCCACGTGGCCGAGGTCTTCACCGGGCACGCCGGCGTGTTCGTGCCCCTGGAGGAAACGATCCGGGGATTCCAGGAGATCGTCGACGGCAGGCACGACGACCTCCCCGAGGCCGCTTTCTACATGGTGGGCACCATCGACGACGTCGTGGAAAAGGCCAAGGAGATGGCGGCCGAGGTCGCATAGGGAGCGGGGTCGCGAACATGGCCGACAAGCTCGTCCTCGAACTCGTTTCGCCAGAACGGCTCCTCATTTCGGCCGAGGCCGACATGGTCGTCGTTCCAGGCAGCGAAGGCGATTTCGGCGTCCTGGCGGGTCACGCGCCGCTGATCTCGTCGGTTCGTCCGGGCGTCATCGAGGTGCACGATGAAGGCGGCGAAACGGGACGTATCTTCGTCACGGGCGGTTTCGCCGAGGTGACGGACGAGGGCCTTACGGTGCTGGCGGAGGACGCCGTTCCCGTGGCCGAGATGGACCGCGGGGATCTGGAGCAGCGCCTGAAGAATGCTCGGGAAGACCTCGAGGACGCGGAGACGGACGAGGCGATGCACAAGGCACAGGCCACGATCTCGCTGTTGACGGAAATGCTGAAGGCCGCGGCCTAAGCGCTCCGGTCCGGGTCCGGACCGCTGGGGAGGCCGCCGCGCGGCCCGTCCCGCCGGAGCCGGTCCAGGGCGCCCGAGAATTCCGCCAGGACGTCCTCATAAACGCCCCGCTTGAATGCCACGATCAGGGTGGGGAGCTCGTCGGGCTCGATCCATTTCCACGCGTCGAACTCGGCGTCGTGCGCATCGAGCCCGATGTCGCTGTCGGAGCCGGTGAACCGGAACAGGAACCACTTCTGACGCTGGCCCCTGTAGCGGCCTTTCCACGCCTTCTTCCGCATGTCGGCAGGGAAGTCGTAGACCAGCCACCCGGCGCTCTCGGCGACGATCTCCGCTTTGTTCGTGCCGATTTCCTCCTCAAGTTCGCGCCAAGCCGCCGTCGCCGGCGTCTCTCCCGCGTCGATGCCGCCCTGCGGCATCTGCCAGGCGGGCGAGTCCATGTCGTTCCGGCGGGCGACCAGAATCCGCCCCTCCGGGTTCGCCAGCATCATGCCGACGCCGTCCCGGTAGGGAAGATCGTCGGTCGTATCGGTCATCATTTCCACGAAGTTTTCTTCGCCAGGACCGAAAGCGGGGCCGGCGCGCGGCGCTTCTAGTCGGTCCGCCGTCCGTAAAGCGTGATGCCCCGCAGGAGGTCGAGCGCACGCGCGAGCTGATAGTCCTCGGCCGCCGAGGTAGCCGGTCTCGTCCCGGAGGCCGAGCTTGCCCCCGTGTCCGGTTCGTCGTCGCCGTTGTCCTCGGACTCCAGCGCGTTGCGGAGCGACGCTTCGCTGCGTCGCGGTCCCGATTCGATGGGTTCCACACGGGATTGCACGATCTCGATGTCGGGCTCGATGCCGGTGGCCTGGATCGAGTGCCCCGACGGCGTGTAGTAGCGCGATGTAGTCAGGCGCATCGCGCCATGACCGGACAGGGGAATGATGGTCTGTACCGAACCCTTGCCGAAGGACCTGGTTCCCAGCACCAGCGCGCGCCGATGGTCCTGCAGGGCGCCCGCCACGATCTCCGACGCGGACGCGGAGCCCCCGTTGATGAGCACGACGATGGGCTTGCCGTTCGACACGTCGCCGTCGCCCGCCGAAAAGCGTTGAACGTCGTCGGGGTCGCGCCCGCGGGTAGATACGATCTCGCCCTTGTCGAGGAAGGCGTCGGCCACCGCGACGGCCTGCTCGAGGAGGCCGCCGGGATTGTTGCGCAGGTCGAGCACTATGCCGCGCATATCGTCGCCGAGCTCGCTCTTCAGCGACGTCATTGCCTTCTTCAATCCCGTTTCGGTCTGCTCGTTGAAGGAGGTGACGCGAATGTAGGCGGCGTTCCCTTCGGCCCGGGAACGCACGGACTGAATCCTGATGATGGCGCGGGTGATCGAGATATCGAACGGCCGCTCCTCTCCGGGTCTCGATATCGTGAGGGCGATATCCGTATCGACGGGACCCCGCATCTTCTCGACGGCTTCCGCGAGCGTCAGCCCCAGGACCTGTTGGCCGTCGATCCGCGTGATGAAATCGCCGGCCTTGACCCCAGCGCGGTAGGCCGGTGTATCGTCGATCGGAGAAACGACCTTGACCACGCCGTTCTCCATAGTCACCTCGATCCCCAGACCGCCGAATTCGCCCTTGGTCTGTACCTGCATGTCCCGATAGCTCTTGGCGTTCAGATAGGCCGAGTGGGGATCCAGCGACGTCAACATGCCGTTGATCGCCTTCTCGATCAGAGTCTCGTCCGTGACCTCCTCGACATAGTCCGAGCGCACGCGCTCGAAAACGTCGCCGAAGAGCTGCAACTGGCGGTAGGTATCCGAGCTATCCGATTGAGCGCCCGCCGGTATCGCGGAACACGCCAACCCCATCAGGGCGAGATACCATGCCGAACGCTTCATCCGCTCACCTTTCTCTCGTTGGATGCCAACCAGGGGAGCGGGTCGATCGGCGCGCCGTTTCGTCTCAGTTCCACGTACAGGACAGGGGCGTCGCCGTCGTTCCCGCCCATCCGCCCTATGGGCTCTCCGGCCAGCAGCCACTGGCCCACGACGCCGTCGATGCGGGACATTCCGGCTATCAACGAATGATATCCCTCGCCGTGAGAGATGATCAAGAGTTGGCCATACCCGCGGAAGGGACCGGCGAACATCAAGCGGCCGTCGTAGGGCGCGATCACCTGCGCCGATGCCCGAGTGGCGACGATCAGGCCCCGGTTGCGGGTTCCGAACCGATTCAGTTCGCCGAACCGCGCCACCAGCCGGCCACGCACCGGTAGGGGAAGTTTGCCTCGTGCATCGGTGAACGGACCGCCGTCTCCTGGAACGAGGGCCATGCCGGGAGACTCCCGGGACAGGCGCTCCTCCTTTCGCAGTTCTCGCAGCAGCGCGCGCAGGTCCCTGGCTTCCTTCCCCAGACGGGCGATTCGCTCCCTGGACCGTGCCCATTCGCCAAGGGTCTGCTTGTGGAGCCGGGACGTCCGCGTCAGCAGCCGGTCGAGGACCTGGCGTTCGCGCACCAGCGTCTCGGACGCGTAGGCCAGCTCCGCCCGTTCATCCTCTATGCCGCGCCTGATCTCCCGGAGCATGGTCAGCTCCGCACGCAGTTCGTGCACCCGGGATCGTAGCTCGGGGACCGCGCTGGCCAGCAAGATCGCGCCCCGAACCGCGTCGACGGGGTCCGCCGAAGCCGAAACGAGGGTTTCGGGCGGGCGGCGTCCCAACAGCGCCAAGGTCGCGATGATCGATGAGAGATCTCCGTGCCGTTCCCAAAGGTCGCGTGCCTTCGCGCGTTCCTTGGCGCTCAACGCCCGCAGTCTGGCCTCGATGTCGGAGATACGTTCCTCATGGGTCCGAACCGACGCGGCCGTGTCGATCAGCTCTCCGCGCATGGACTTGAGGCCCCGATCGAGGCGACCGGCCCGTGATTCGAGGGTCCGTTCCCGCTGGCGGCTCGATTCGATCTCCCGCTCGATCCGTTGAAGTTCCTGTTCCGTCGCTTGGGCATAAACCCGACCGGAGCCATCAAGACATGGCACGGTGTACGCGGCCAAGCCGCAAAGAAGCGCGAAAGAACGGCAGTCAGGCCAGGGCATGGCTTCGCGCGTGGCCGCGGTGGAGCGTCGGGCCGCCGGCGCGCACGAGGAGGGAAGTTCCCGAGGCGCCGTCGGGTGCGGGGAGGCCCATGAGCTCCAGAAGTGTCGGGGCGACGTCAGCGAGCCGCCCGCCACGCAGACGGCCGACGCCGCCCGGCGCATTCACCAGGATCGCCGGGACCTTGCCCATGGTATGCGCTGTGTGCGGCTGTCCCGTGTCCGGGTCGGTCATGCACTCGGCGTTACCGTGATCCGCCGTGATCAGAAGAGACCCGTCGGCCCGTTCCACGGCGTCCGCAAGCCGGCCGAGACAGGCGTCCACGGCTTGCGCCGCCTTCATCGCGGCGTCGAAGTTCCCCGTGTGGCCGACCATGTCTCCGTTCGCGTAGTTCACGAGGACGAAATCGAACATCCCGCCGTCGATAGCCGCGACCAGCCGGTCCGTGACCTCATGGGCCGACATCTCGGGCCTGAGGTCGTAGGTAGCCACTTTCGGCGACGGTACCAGAATGCGCTCCTCGCCGGGGAAGACCCGCTCCTCTCCCCCGTTGAAGAAGAACGTAACGTGCGCGTACTTCTCCGTCTCGGCGATGCGGAGTTGCTTGAAGCCGGCCCGGGACACGATCTCCCCCAAGGTGTCCCGCACCTGGACGGGCGGGAACAGCGCCGGCAGGAACGGGCCCAGCTCCGCGGCGTACTCGACCATGCCGACGGCCGCCGCGAAGCGGACGACCCGCCGCCGCTGGAACGACGCGAACGCGGGGTCGAGCAACGCCGTCATGATCTCGCGGGCGCGGTCGGCGCGGAAGTTGATCATCAGGACGCCGTCGCCGTCGCTCATGCCCGTGTAATCCGCGACAAGCCGTGGCCCGACGAATTCGTCCGTCTCGCCGGCGGCGTACGCGGACTCGATGGCCGATGCGGCGTCGGCGGCGCGTTCTCCGACGCCGTCGACCAGCGCGCTGTAGGCGATTTCGACCCGGTCCCAGCGCTTGTCCCGGTCCATGGCATAGTAGCGTCCGCAGAGCGACGCGACGTGGATATCCCCGATCCCGTCGACGGCCTTCGCGAAGCGGGCGAGATACGCGTCCGCGCTCTTCGGGGGGGTATCCCTTCCGTCCAGCAGCGCGTGGACCGCGACCGGAACGCCGGCCAACGCGACGAGCCTGGCGAGGGCCGCGATATGGTCCTGGTGCGAATGGACGCCGCCCGGTGACATCAGACCCAACGTGTGGCAGGTCCCGCCGCTCTCCTTCAGCGCGTCGATGAGATCCCGCAGGACGCCGTTACCGACGAGAGTGCCGCGACGCAGCGCGTCGTCGATGCGCGGCAGGTCCTGCGGGACGACGCGGCCGGCGCCGATGTTCATGTGACCTACTTCCGAGTTGCCCATTTGTCCGGCGGGTAACCCGACGTGGGCTTCCGAAGCATCCAGCAGACTCCAGGGGCATCCCGCCAGCAGGCGGTCGTAGTTCGGCGTCGACGCCCGGGCGATCGCGTTGTCTTCCCCGGCCTCCCGATGGCCCCAGCCGTCCAGGACACAGAGGACGACGGGGCGTTGCCTGTCGATGTCGCGCATGAAGTTCATTTTACCATATCCGAACGATCCGACGCCCCGTTCCGGACGGCGATGGCAACGTCGAGACTTACACCGGACAGACGCGGGCAGCACGACCCGACCGGGCGAGGCGCGCACAATCCCGGCATCGTATGCGTGTCGCGAGCGGTTCCGTCAGCGCGACCGGTGATAGGGATGCCCGGAATGGATCGTCGAGGCGCGATAGAGCTGTTCCGCGAGCATCACCCGGGCCAGCATGTGGGGCCACGTCATGGCGCCGAAGGACACGACTACGTCGGCTCGCTTCAGGACGGCGTCGCCGAGACCGTCGGCGCCGCCGATGAGGAAGACGATCTCGGGAATGGCCCGGTTCCGCCAATCCCGGAGTCTGGCCGCGAAGTTCTCGCTCGTGAGGGACTCGCCACGTCGGTCCAGGGCGACCGCCAGCCCCTCGTCGGGCCAGACGTCGCCGATGAGTCTACGTTCGCGGTCCCGGCGCTCGCCAGCGTTCGACCGCCCACGAGCCTCGACCTCCTTGACTTCGATCGGCCAAGGCAGGCGTTCGACGTATCGTTCGAACAGCGGGGCGGTGGGGTCGCGCTTCCCGCGGCCCACGGCGATGATCCTGATCCGCATGAGGGGGGATCAGCCGACGGCCTGCTCCGAGGGAGGCATCTCGACCGACCACATCTTCTCCAGGTTGTAGAATTCGCGCACTTCCCGCCGAAAGATGTGGGCGATGACGTCGCCCGCGTCGATCAGCACCCAGTCGCACCGGGGCATGCCCTCGACCCCGACCGGGCGCCGCTCGCTCTCCTTGAGGCGCTCGATAAGGTGTTCGGCGACGGCGCCGACGTGCCGCTGGGAGCGGCCTGTGGCGATTACCAGATGATCGGCGAGGATGGTCTTGTTCCGAAGGTCGATAGTGACGATATCGATCGCCTTGTCGTCTTCCAGAGATGACGTGACCAGTTCCAGAAGCCCGGCCGAAGAATCAACGGCGGGATCGGTCTCGTTTATCTTCCCGTCCTCCATCCAATGTGCCTGAACGGTGCTTCTCCCTGGTTCACCCGCGTCCCGTCTTCCTTCACGGGGTGGCGGCACTCTCCCGCAAGGCCGTCGCGGAAGTGGGATCATTGGAACCCCAGAGAAAAACCCACGCCGGGGGCGCGCGGTCGGCCAGAAGCCTTCCCTCACGTCCGTTCAATCGGCAATGGGCATAGCGTACCGCCGCGGCGCCCACCAGCGCTCGGGAAGAATACGTTGGGCGGTCGACGACCGCAACGGGCACCGTCTCGAAGATCTCGATCCACCGTCGCCATGTCGTGATCTGAACCAGATTGTCCGCCCCCATGATCCACACGAAGCGATGATGGGGGTACCGACGGCGCAGGCGGCGGAGCGTATCGGCGGTGTATCGAGTTCCGAGTTTCACCTCCGCCTCGCTGATCCGGATCCGTCGATCGCGGGCGACCTCGCAGGCGGAAGAGAGGCGCTCCGCGTAGGGCGCCATTCCGGCCGTTGGCTTGAGGGGATTCTGTGGCGATACCAACCACCAGACCTGATCGAGGTTCAGGCGCCCGAGCGCGAACAGACTGACGCGCAGGTGGCCGGCGTGAGCCGGATTGAACGACCCGCCCAGCAGTCCCACCCTTGGGCCGCGGGCGGTTCGCCGCCGGGGGCCGACCGGCCGGTTCATGCGCCTCCGCGCGCCACGATTTCGCAACGCATTCGTCATGGGGCCGTCAGGGCCGGACCTGCCCCGACCCGCGGACGACGTACTTGAACGTGGTCAATTGCTCCACGCCCACCGGTCCGCGCGCGTGCAGGCGTCCCGTCGAGATCCCGATCTCCGCGCCCATGCCGAACTCGCCGCCGTCGGCGAATTGCGTCGAGGCGTTGTGCAACAGGATGGCGCTGTCCACCTCGTTCAGGAAGCGTTCGGCCGCGGCGTCGTTCCCGGTGACGATACTTTCGGTGTGATGGGAGCCGTAAGTCTCGATGTGTCGAATGGCCGCGTCGAGATCCTCGACCACACGCACGGAGATGATGGCGTCGAGGTACTCGGTGGTCCAGTCGTCCGCGGCGGCCGCGGTGACGCGATGGTCCAGGGCGCGCGCCGAGTCGTCTCCCCGAACCTCGCATCCCGCGCCGATCAGGTCGTCGACGATGGGCGGCAGGTGAGTCCCGGCGACCGCCTTGTCGACAAGCAGCGTCTCCGCCGCGCCGCAAATGCCAGTGCGCCGCATCTTGGCATTGAGAACGATGTGCCGCGCCATCTCCGGATCGGCGTCCCGATGCACGTAGACATGGCACAGACCGTCCAGATGGGCGATGACCGGCATCCGGCTTTCTTCGAACACCCGTTCGATCAGAGATCGCCCGCCGCGCGGCACGATGATGTCGACGTAGTCGTGGAGACGCAGGAGCGCCCCGACCGCGGCGCGGTCGCTCGTCGGAACGAGCTGGATGGCGGTCTCGGGCAGATCGCCGGCGGCCAGTCCCCGGCGCAGGCACGCGTGGATGGCGCGGGAGGAACAATGGCTCTCCGATCCGCCGCGCAGGATGGCCGCGTTGCCCGACTTCAGGGACAGCGCCCCGGCGTCCGCCGTCACGTTCGGCCGGGACTCGTAGATGATGCCGATCACGCCGAGGGGGACGCGCACGCGCGAGATGCGCAAGCCATTGGGGCGCGTCCATTCGGCGATCACGTCGCCCACCGGATCCGCGAGATCCACGACCTCCTCGAGGCCCCTGGCGATGCCCTCGATCCGCGTTTCGTCGAGCGCCAGCCGATCCAGCCGGGCGGCGTCGAGGCCGGAGTCGCGGGCGGCCCTCATGTCGGTGGCGTTGGCTTCGAGAACGTCTCCGGCGTGGGCACGGATTTCGGCGGCCGCCGCCAGCAGGGCCGCATTCTTGGCCTCGGTCGACGCGCCACCGAGAGCCGTTCCGGCGGCGCGCGCGGCCTTGCCGAGGCAGGCCAGCAGCGCGTCGACATCTCCGTCCGGTCCGGCGATATCCGCCGCATCGATGGCGCTCATGCCCGTCTCGTTTCGTTACCGCCGATGTCGCGGGTCAACGCGAGGTCGTCGCGATGGATCATTTCGTCGCGGCCACGGTATCCCAACAGACGTTCGATTTCACGACTTTTGTGGCCCATGATGCGCTCGGCGTCCCGCGAGGAATAGGCGACGAGACCCCGCCCGATCTCGCGGCCATCCGGACGGCAGACGATGACCGAGTCCCCGCGTTCGAAGGGCCCGTCGACGTTCCGGACGCCGACCGGCAACAGACTCTTGCCGTCGTGAAGCGCCGCCACCGCCCCGTCGTCCACGACGAGTCGGCCGGCCGGTCTCAGGCTTCCGGCGATCCAGAGCTTCCGCGCCGTGCGCGGATTGGCGTGGGGAACGAACCAGGTGCCGGCCCTCCCGTTCTCGATCGTGGCCAGAGGATGCGGCGCCGCGCCGTCGGCGATGAGAACGTGACAACCCGCGGAGACCGCGATTCGCGCGGCTTCGATCTTGGTGACCATGCCGCCGCGCGCGTCGGCGCTCGCGGCCTTTCCGGCCAGAGCCTCGATCGTCGGCGTGATCTCGTCGACCTCGAAGATCAATTCGGCGTCGGGGTCGCGCCGGGGATCCGCCGTGAACAGACCGGCGACGTCGGACAGAAGGATGTAGCAATCGGCGCTGATCATCTCCGCGACCCGAGCGCCCAGCCGGTCGTTGTCTCCGAAACGGATCTCTTCGGTCGCGACGGTGTCGTTTTCATTGACGACCGGCACCGTACCCAGATCGAGCAGCGCGTTGAGGGTGTTACGAGCGTTGAGGTAGCGCCGCCGCGCTTCCGTGTCCGCGCTGGTCAGCAGAATCTGGGCCGTGTCGATGCCGTGGTGGGCGAGGACCTCCTGATAGGCGTGAGCGAGCCGGATCTGGCCCACGGCGGCGGCGGCTTGGCTCACTTCAAGCTTGAGGACGGGGTCCCGGAGCTGAAGTTGCCGCCGGCCCAGCGCGATGGACCCCGACGACACGATGAGCACGTCCTGGCCGCGGCCCCGGAGACGCGCGACGTCCTCGGCGAGCGCCTCCAGCCACGACCGCCGAAGGACACCGCCTTCGGGGTCAACGAGAAGGGACGAACCGATCTTGATCACGACTCGTCGCGCCATGCCGAGCCGGGTGGTCACGGCGACCATCCCGCGGCGTCCGGCGTCCCGCTCCTCCGATCCTGCCGCCAGGCACGCACGGCTCGCAGCAGGCTACCCAGCAAGGCGTCGATGCCGTATCCCGACACCGCCGAGATCGGGTGCACCTCGGTTCCGCTCGCCGCGGCGAGCGCCGCGCTCTTGCGCGCGATGGCGCCGGGATCGAGGACGTCGCATTTGCCGAGGACGGCGATCTCTCGCCTGTCGTCGAGACCATGCCCGTAGGCCGCCAGCTCGGTGCGTACCGTCCGGTAGGCGTCGGCGACGTCCTCCTGCGTTCCGTCGACCAGGTGGACAAGGAGTCCGCAGCGCTCGACATGCCCGAGAAAGCGGTGGCCGATGCCGGCCCCCTCGTGAGCACCCGAGATCAGGCCGGGAATATCGGCGAGAACGCATTCCTCGTCCCCTCGGCGGACGACTCCGAGGTGGGGGTGGAGAGTGGTGAAGGGATAGTCCGCGATCTTCGGCCGGGCTCCGCTGACCGTGGCGACGAGCGTCGATTTGCCGGCGTTAGGGAGGCCGACAAGTCCCGCGTCCGCGAGGAGCTTGAGGCGCAGCCATAGCCACCGCTCCTCGCCGGGTTCGCCGGGGTCGGCCCGCCGGGGCGCCCGGTTGATCGCGCTCTTGTAGAAGGCGTTCCCCTGCCCCCCCGCGCCGCCTTTCGCGAGCACGATCTTGTCGTCCACATCGACCAGGTCGGCGATCAGGGTCTCGCCATCCTCGTCGAGAATCTGGGTTCCGACCGGCATTCGCAGTTCCACCGTCTTGCCGCCAGCGCCGGTCCGGCCGCGGCTCGATCCGGGGCGGCCCGCCCGCGCCTTGACATGCTGGCGGTAGCGATAGTCGATCAGGGTGTTGAGGTCGGCGACCGCGCGCGCCGCGACATCGCCGCCCCGCCCGCCGCCGCCGCCGTCGGGTCCCCCGAACTCCACGTACTTCTCCCGGCGGAAGCTGACGCGACCGTCGCCACCGTCGCCGCCCTTCACATAGATCCTGGCCTGATCGAGGAATTTCATGCGGGTCGCGTTCATGTGGAGCGCGCCACGAAAAAAGGGAATGGCCCGCCATTCCCTTCTCGCGAGGTCGGCGGACGAAGCCTTCTAGACGGGCGGCTCCACGGACACGTAGGTGTGTCCCGGTCCTTTCTTCTCGAAGGCGACCTTGCCCTCGGTCAGGGCGAAGATCGTGTGATCCCTACCGAGGCCCACGTTCCGGCCAGGACGCCATTTGGTGCCGCGCTGGCGGACGATGATGTTACCGGGGACGACACGCTCGCCGCCGTACTTCTTGACGCCAAGCCGCCGTCCCGCCGAGTCGCGCCCGTTGCGCGAACTCCCGCCCGCCTTTTTGTGAGCCATCGTCCCGCTCCTCTACGAACCGTCCTTGTCGTCATCACCGTCGACGCCTTCGCGTGTCGCCGGAACCTGCCGTTCGGATGCTGTCGCGCTTCCCGCGTAATCCTTCGCACCGGACATGTTGATGTCGGTGATGCGCAGAAGAGTGACGTACTGCCGATGTCCCTTCTTGCGGCGGTAGTTCTTCCGACGCTTCTTCTTGAACACGACGATCTTGTCGCCGCGCGTCTGCTCGACGACCTCGGCGCTGACGCTCGCGCCCGCGACCAGCGGGCTGCCGACCGTGGTGTTTCGGTCGTCACCGATCATCAGCACCTCGCCCAGATCGAGACTCGATCCGGTCTCGGCCACGAGTTTCTCGACGGCGATAACTTCGTCCTTGGCGACGCGATATTGTTTGCCGCCCGTCCTGACGACTGCATACATGGAAGTTGCCGACCACATCGTGTATCCAACGTGCACGCGACCCCGCGACGGGCCCGGCGCACGATCGGGACTATAGCCACGACGTCTGGCAAGTCAACGACTTCATCCCCATTTCCCGAGCTTCCCGCTCTGGCGGGTCGGGCGCGGTTTCCCGGGCGCATCGACAAACAGCCACGCGGAACGAATTGGCAGCCGCGACGGTTCTGCCATAATACGCTTGCGCGATGCCTTGACGGAGAAAGGACGAGGGGGGGGGCGGCCATGCGGGCCAAGGAAATCATGACCAGACAACTGGTCACGGCGGAACCCGAAACGCCGGTGACGGAGATCGCGCAGTTGATGATGGAGCATCGAATCAGCGCCGTTCCGGTCGTCACGCCCGACCGGCGTCTCCTCGGGATCGTCAGCGACACCGACCTCCTGCAGCGCCGGGAAATCGGCATGCGGAGGCTTCCGCGATCCTGGTGGCTGGCGCTCTTCAACTCGAAGGACCGGCTCACCAGCAGCGTCGACAGGACGGAAAGCAATCTCGCCGAGAACATCATGACCACGCCGGCCATCTCCATCGATCAGGAGGCGACGATCGAAGACGTCGCGAGGCTGTTTCTGACGCGGAAGATCAACCAAGCCCCGGTGGTGCATGGGGGCAAGCTCGTGGGGATCGTCAGCCGGGGAGATTTAGTGTCGGCCATCGCTCGTTCCGACTGACACGTTGTTGTCCTGGCCTCGTTCAGACAGATGTGAGACACGGCCCTTCGGGGCCGCACCAAACGGTGGGAGAAGGAGCTTGAACCCGTCGCCCTTCCCTCCGTTCGCTCCCCGATCGTTCCAGCGGCGCCGCGGGCGCGCATGGCGTCTGCGCCAGTCTCACCGCTGGCGCTCGGTCCGCCCACGGCGGGCGCGATAGAACCAGCCGTGCCTCTCGACGATCGAATCGAAGCGGCGGCGACGGCTTCGGTCGGGGTGAAGGCACCGCCATGAAGGCCATCGGGACTTGTCGCCGTTCAGGCTTTGCACTATTGAGGCGGCCGTCGCGCGGAGGGGTGCCGGAGTGGCCGAACGGGGCGGTCTCGAAAACCGTTGTACGCTCTGCGTACCGTGGGTTCGAATCCCACCCCCTCCGCCACCGGTTCGCCCGCCTGCGGAACCGCGGGCCTCAAAGGAGGTAGGCGATCAGGAACGGCAGCGTCAGAAACGATATCGCCGTCGAGACCACGACGCCGCCCGCGACATCGGACGGACAGTTGCCGTACCGCTGGGCGAACAGGAAGTTGTAGACGGCCACCGGCATCGCGCACTGGAGTACGAGCACGCCGCGCGCGACCCCCTCGAAGCCGAGCAACTCCGCCAGCAACAAGCCCAACGGGAAACCGAGGCCCAGACGGAAGACGCCGATCAACGTCGCGCGCCCCATGTCGGCTACCCGTAACCGGGCCAGGGCAACCCCCAGCGCGATCAGGATCGCCGGAATCGTGAAGCCCCCGATCAACCGTGTCGTATTGGAAAGCCACAGGGGCGGCTCGGTCTCGACGGCGAGAAACGCCACTCCGGCCAGCGCGGCCCAGATCAGCGGCGTCCGCAGCAGCCGCGCGGGAGATATCTCGCCCGAAGCGAGCCAGATCCCGAGCGTGAAGTTCCCGAGCGACGTCACGGTGAAGAAGGCGATGCCCAACGCCAACCCTTCGCCACCGAACGCGAACAGGCAGAGAGGCAACCCCATATTGCCCGAATTCGGAAACAGCAGGGAGGGGAGAAAGGCGCGGACCGGTTGTCGCGCCGCGAGCAGGACCGCACCGCCCACCGCCGAGAGGAGGACGATGGACACCGACGCGGCCAGCGCCATGCTTCCGACCGCGTCGAGGTCGACGCCGAATTCCGTCAGCGTCGAGAAGACCAAGCATGGCGTACCGATGACCAACACCAGCGATGTCAGCAACTCGGTGTTGAAGGGGGGGCCGTACCGGGCCCAGCCGAACCCCAGGGCGGCGCCGAACATGACCGGAGCGACCACGGCGAAGGTTTCGGCGATCACAGCACGTACGCCACGAGCAAGGGGAGAGTCGCGATCGATATGAAGCCCGACACCACGACCATCGCCGCCACCTCCTGGGGACTCCGGTCGTAGTACTGGGAGATGAGATAATTGATCATTCCGACCGACAGGGCGCAGTTGACGATCAGGACGCCCCGTTCCACGCCGTCGAACGCGAACAGGTCCGCTGCGACGACGCCGACCGCGAATCCCATCCCCAATCTCAACAGCGAGAGCAGAAAGGCGCGGCGGAGATTGGCGACTCGCAGTGTCGCCAACGATACGCCGAGCATGATGAGGAGCAGCGGGATCGCCAGGCCGCTGATCAGGCCGGTGGTATTGGCGAGCCATGCGGGCGGCTCGGTCCCGCTCGCGAGGAATGTCAACGCGCCGAGTGCGGCGTAGACCAGCGGCGCCCGGATCAGGTCTCGCACGGTGAACCGTCCCGACGCCACCCATACACCCAGGGTCGCGACCATGACCGCATCGACGGTGAACCAGGCGGCGGACAGCGCCAGTCCGAGTTCGCCGAAGGCGAACAGGCACAGAGGGAGGCCGACGTTCCCGGCATTCGGATAGACCATGCCGTTGAGATAGATGGAGAGCGGCAATCGCGCCGCGCGCAGCACGAGCGCGCCGATAGCGAGGAACGCAAGATGGGTGGCGGCCGAAGCCCAGGCCATATCGACGAAGATCTCGGGATCCACGTCGACCTTGGTCAATGTCGAGAAAATAAGACACGGCATGCCGACGTTGTGGATCATGTTGGCGAGGAACCGGACGTCGAAGTCACGGCCGAGCTTGGCCCAGGCGTAACCGATCGCGATGGCGGCGAGTACCGGCGCGAGCACCGGGATCAGCTGCGCGATGACGGCCTGGTTCATGCGTGGACGCCGTTCGGCCGGGTCGCGTTCGAATACGCGGCAAGAGGCAGGGGCGCCGAATCGGCCGCCCGGAGAGCGGGAGAAGACGGGATCACGAAGTTCCGGTCCGCGGCTTCGTGGGCGGTGTCACGCGCAGGGATACGATCTGGTTTCTCTGGCGCCGCAGGACTTCGAACCTGAAATCGTAGAACGTGAATATCTGGCCGGCTTCCGGAATCACCCGGGCGTTGTAGATCACGAGTCCGGCGACCGTCGCCGCCTCTTCGTCGGGCAGGTTCCAGTCGAACAGGCGATTGAGATCGCGGATCGTGGTTCTACCCTCGACGATGTAGGAACCATCGCCGAGTGCCCGCACCGTCGGCGCCGGAATGTCGTGCTCGTCCGCGATGTCGCCGACGATCTCTTCCAGGATGTCTTCCAGTGTCACGAGACCCATCAGGGTGCCGTACTCGTCCACCACGAGGGCGACATGGGCGCGACGGCGGCGAAACGCGTTGAGCTGCTGGCGGAGCGACGTGGTTTCGGGAACGAACCAGGGTTCGCCGACCACCGCGGTCACGTCGAGATCGTCCAGCGGTCCCCGATGGACGTGCAGTGCCTTCAGCAAGTCCTTGACGTGGACGATTCCGACGATGTTGTCCGGATCGTCCCGCCAGACGGGGATGCGCGTGTAGGGGCTCGACAGGATTTGCTCGACGAGGCTCGACGTGGCGTCGTCCGCGTTGACGGCGAACATGTTCCTGCGATGGACCATGACCTCGTCGACATGGACATCGATCAAGTCGAGAACACTGCCGAGCATGTCCCTTTCGTGCTTTACGACCTCTCCTTCCTGGGCGCGCAAGGCGATCGTGCTGCGGATCTCCTCGCTCGCCGTCGCGACCTTGGGCGACCCCGTGCCCGCGCCGAACAATCTCAGGGTCGCGCCGACGACGAGGTTCAAGGCGCGCGTGATCGGCGAAAAGAACGCGACGAGGATCCGGATGACCGGCGCCACGCCCAACGCGACTCGATCCGCGTTGGACAGGGCGTAGGTCTTGGGAAGGATCTCCGAGAAGATCAGCACGAGGGTCGTCATCACCACGGTCGCTATGGCGACACCGAGATCTCCGAAAAACCCGATCAGGATGCTCGTCGCCAGGGCGGAGGCGAGGATGTTCACCAGATTGTTGCCCAGCAGGATCGCGCCGATCAGATGCTCCCGCGTTTCCATCAACCGCGTCACGGTGCGCGCACGTTTGTTTCCCTTGCGCAGCAGATGGTGAATCCGAGCCTGGTTCGACGCCGTGAGGGCGGTCTCCGAACCCGAGAACAAAGCCGACAGCACCAACAAGCCGACAATGGCAATCAGGGAAAAGAGGAGGGTCAGTTCCAAGCGCGCTGATCCGTATGCGGGACGGCGAGGGGGTCGATCGGATGAGGCGCGGCCGCACGGCGAAGCGTCGAGGACGGAGTCCGGAATTCGTTCGTCATCGGGCCGTCATGCCGCCGCCGCCAGATCCTCTCCGAGCAACGCGATTACCGCTTCCTCTTCGACATCGGATGCGATGAACGCGTGTCCGATGCCTTTGGCGAGGACGAACGTCAGCCGTCCGCCGCGCACCTTCTTGTCCTGCCGCATGTGATCGAGCAGCGTCCTGGGGTGGACAGCGTCGAACCCGGGGATCGACGCGACGGACGTGGGGAGGCCGGCGTCCGCGATGTGGCGACGAACGCGGGCAACCTCCCCGGCGGCGCAGAACCCGAGCCGGGACGACAATTCGAACGCCTTCACCATTCCGATCGCCACCGCCTCGCCGTGCAACAGGCGGCCTTCGTAGGCAGCTTCGGCTTCCAGGGCGTGGGCGAACGTATGTCCCAGATTCAAAAGGGCGCGCGAGCCGGCCTCCCGTTCGTCCGCGGAGACGATTCGCGCCTTGGCACGGCAACTCGTCATCACGGCGTGGCGCGTCGCCTCGGTGTCTCCCGAAACGACGCGCGCGCCGTTCGCTTCCAGCCAAGCGAAGAAATCGGGCCGGTCGATCAGGCCGTATTTCACGACCTCGGCGTATCCCGCCTTCGTTTCGCGCCGCGGAAGGGTCTTGAGCACGGACGTGTCCGCGAGAACCAGTCTCGGCTGATGGAATGTGCCGACGAGGTTCTTGCCCCGGCGGGTGTTGATCGCGGTTTTTCCTCCGACGGAACTGTCGACCTGGGCGAGGAGAGTGGTGGGCGCCTGGATGACGTCGACGCCGCGCCGCAAGACGCTCGCCGCAAATCCGGCGAGATCGCCGATGACGCCGCCGCCGAACGCGACGATCGCGTCGTCGCGCTCGATCTGGAGTCCGATGAGGCGGTCGAGCAGCGTCTCGAAATGCGCGAAACTCTTGACGCGCTCTCCCGCGGGAAGCGTTATCACGTCATGCGTGATCGACGACGAATCGAGCGAGGCCGTGAAGGTCGCGAGATGCCGGGCCGCCACGTTCTCGTCGGTCACCACCGCCACGCGCTTTCGACGAAGCACGGGCGCGATCAGCTGTCCCGCCATCTCCAGGACGTTGGCCCCGACATGAATACGGTAGCCGCGGTCCCCGAGAGCGACATCGACGACATCTGGGCCGGTTTGCATCGATAGGTCAGTCAGGCGCTGGCATCCGTTCGGTTCGCCGACAAATATCCGCCTGCCGAGAGTTCTTCCATGATCCTGTCGACGACGGTTCGGTGCGGCTTGTCGCCGGTGTCCACGACGATATTGGCCTCTCCATACACCGGATACCTCCGATTTATCAGATCTTCGAGGGTTTCGCGCATGTCGCCGTCTTTGAGAAGCGGCCGGTCGTCGCGCCGCGCGCATCGTCGCACCAGGACGTCCAGGTCCGCTCGCAGCCAGACCGAAATGCCTTTCTCCCTGACGAGATCGCGCGTTTCTTCGTTCATGAAGGCCCCGCCACCTGTCGCCAGAACTCCCACCGGCCCATCCAGCAAACGCCCTATGACCCGTTTCTCACCCTCGCGGAACGCGGCTTCCCCGTGGACCTCGAACATATCCTCGATGGAGCATCCGGCCGCCTGTTCAACCTCGTCATCCGCGTCGACGAACGGAACGTCGAGCCGGGCCGCGAGCCGGCGACCGATGGTGCTCTTTCCCGCGCCCATGAGCCCGACGAGGACGATCATCCGGTTCAGGATGGCCGAGGCTGTCGCTTTACTGGATATCGACATCGGATCAGGCACCGGGAGGCTTTGCGATTGGAACGGGAAACCCGTATCGGGAGGCGATACCGGGACATTGAATCCAGCTTCGCGAGCCGATAGACTGACTCAACTTCGCCATAATTGCACCTTAGCATGTGTGGTCGGAGGCTGTCCCGACCCCGTGGCGCGTCCCCTCGATACCTGTGTAGCTTGATGTCCAAGGCGCCGTACATCGCACTCGTCATCGTGTTGCTGCTCCTGGTTGGCGGAGCCGCGTTTCTCGCCGCCTGGGATATCCCGCCTCCATCGAAAAGCGTGGAAAAGGTGTTGCCCGATGAGCGTTTTCCCCGCTGATCGACCATCGCCCGGCCCGTCCCTGCGCCGGTCGATGTTCGGCGTGGTGCTGGTTGCGCTGATCGGTCCGTCGGCTCACGCGCAGGTGGGACCGCCGGTAAAGTTGATACCCGACCCCCAAGTCCCGCGGCGGGAGCCCGCGGTTCCAGACGCGCGACCCACGGCGGATCCGGCCGGCGAGTCGTCGGTGTCGTCCGGTTCCCGGTCCGGGACGCGACCCATCGTACAGGGCGGAAGCGTTGTGGTCGGCAGAGTCGCCGCCATCGATCCGTCTTCCGTCGGCCTTTTGACGGAAGAGAACGGTGGGTTCGGTTTCGACATGTGGGCCGGGAGCGATCGCGCCTTTATCGAAGCGCTGGTGCCGCGCCTTCCGGTGCGAACCCTGTCGCCGGTGATGCAGGATCTGACCCGTCGCCTGCTGCTGTCCGAAGCACGGGTTCCGGCGGGCGCGCCCATGGCTTCGAGCTTGCTGGGACTCCGGGTGGAGCGCCTCGGCGCCAGCGGCAGGACCGATCTCGTTCGGGACCTTCTGCGCCTGGGGCCATCGCGGCTCCAGGACGTATCGCTCGCGCGTGCGGAAGTCGACAGCATGTTGCTGTCGGGAAATCACGCCGGCGCGTGCGCCAACATCGAGACCTTGCTGCGGATGGACGACGATCCTTATTGGCTTAAGGGTCTCACGTTCTGCAAGGCGTTGAACGGTGAAAGCGCTGCGGCCCGGCTCGGCGTTTCCTTGCTGCGGGAGGGGGGCGGAGACGGGGATGACGCTTTCTTCGAGCTGGTGGAATCGCTCGTGGGAGAAACGAAGTCGGCGCCCGGCGGTTTGATCGATCCCTCGCCGTTGCATCTGGCGATGCTGCGCGCTGCCCGCCTCGAGATTCCCGACTACGCGGTTCCGGGCGCGCGCCCGGCCATCCTGCGCGCCATCGCGACCTCGCCGAACGCGCCGTTGGCGACGCGTCTCGTGGCCGCGGAGCGCGCCGAGGCCGCCGGCGCCCTTTCGCCGGACGCGCTGACGGCGATGTACGCCAGCGTGGAGTTCTCGCCCGAGGATCGACTGGCATGGCAGGCTCTGGCGGTCGAGGAGGCCGGACCGCGAGTCAACGCGCTGCTGTACCAGATCGCCTACGTCGAGACCGACCCCCAAACGAAGGCCCGTGCCGTCGGTGCCGCGCTATCGCGGGCGCGCGCCGTGGGCGGGTTCGGTACGGCGGCGCGCGTCCTGCGGGACATCTGCAAGTCCATAGAACCGTCACCCGGCCTGGCGTGGGCGGCGGCGGATATCGGGCGGGCTCTGCTGGCCGCTGGAGATGTGGGGTCCGCGCGTCGCTGGTTCGATATGCTTTACCGGAGCGCTTCGCACGGAACTCCCGATGCTGCCGTCGCCATTCTGGATCTCTGGCCCCTCGTCCAGCTCATGGATATCGACGGTTCCCTGGGGTGGAACGCCGATGCGCTGGTCAACTGGTGGACCGGCGAGCAAGAGCGGTCGGGGGACAACGCCTTCGAGCGGGCCGCGGTGATCCTGACGTTGATGGACGCGATCGGCTATGACGTTCCCGAGACGTCGTGGCGAGAGCTGCTGGAATCGTCCTTGACCGTCACCGCCTATCTGCCTTCGGTGCAACTCTGGCAGGCGTTGGAGATCGCGTCCGCGAACGGCCGTGTGGGCGAGACGGTCCTGTTGTCGTTGCTGGCGCTCGGCGAGATCGGTCCCGCCAGAGCCGATCCCACGACCCTGCATGCCGTTGTGTCCGCTCTCAGAGGCGTGGGTCTGGAGACGGATGCCAGGAAATTGGCGCTTGAATCGGCGCTTGCCAAGGGCCTCTAGCGGCGGGTCCGTGAGCGCGGCGAACATCGCGCCGGTCGTCGGCGGAAACATTTGACTGATACGAACGTCGAGCTGTTTATCGAGATGATGTCCGCGGAGCGGGGCGCCGCGGCGGCGACTCTGAACAGCTATCAGCGGGACCTGGAGGATTTCGCCAAGTTCGCGACCGAGCGTGGCGTGACGGTCTCCTCCGCCGATACCGGACTCGTCCGCGACTACCTCGCTTCCATGTCGGGTGCAGGCCTGGCGGCATCGACCGCGGCCCGTCGCCTTTCCGCGCTTCGGCAGTTTTTCGGCTTTCTGTACGCGGAGGGACTACGGAAGGACGATCCCTGTATCGCTGTAGACGGTCCTCGGCGAAATCGTCCACTACCGAAAGTGCTTTCGGAACACGAAGTCGAGCTGCTTCTGAACACGGCTCGCAAGATGAAAGGCCCCGAAGGCGCGCGATTGCTGGCGTTGACGGAAACCCTCTACGCCACGGGTCTCCGCGTGTCGGAACTCGTCAGCCTGCCCCTGTCCGCCGCGAGATCGGACTCCCGGGTGCTGATGGTGCGGGGCAAGGGCGACAAGGAGCGGATCGTGCCTCTCAGCCGGTCCGCCAAAGAAACGATCGTCGGCTACGTCGCCGTACGAAAGCATTTTCTGAAGGAGGGCGAGGATTCGCCGTGGCTGTTCCCATCGCGGAGCGCGCGTGGACATCTTTCGGAGCGTCGGTTCGCGCAGATGATCAAGGACATGGCCTGCGACTCGGGAATCGATCCGGCACGGGTATCGCCGCACGTCCTCAGACATGCGTTCGCGAGTCACCTTTTGGCTCACGGCGCCGACCTGCGAGCGGTACAGCAAATGCTGGGTCATGCGGACATCTCGACGACGCAGATCTACACCCACGTACTCGAGGAGCGTTTGAAGGAGATGGTGACGCGACATCATCCGTTGAGTATTGGAGCCGGCACGCGGAACGATCCCTCCGAGAGGCCGGCATGAGCTTCACCATCGTCGACGAGGCGACGCCACGATTGAATCGCTCGGAGCTCTCGGTCCCCGCGATATCGACACGATTTCTGGAACGCGCGGCGACGAGTCCCGCGGATGTCGTCCTGCTCGACCTCGAAGACTCGGTGGCGCCGGACGACAAGCCGGCGGCCCGCGGGAACGTGATCGAGGCCCTCAACGGTCTCGATTGGGGAGGCCGGACGGTGTCGGTCAGGATCAACGGTCTCGATACGCCCTGGATGTATCGCGATGTCGTGGATGTCCTGGAAAGAGCCGGCGCACGCCTCGATCTCGTCATGGTTCCCAAGGTTGGAACGGCGGCGGACGTCTATGCCGTCGACATGCTGATCTCGCAGATCGAACAGGCCACGGGCCTGAAAAAACGGATCGGCCTGGAGCTGCTGGTGGAGACGGCCTTGGGAATGCGGAACGTGGAGGAGATCGCGGCCGCGAGCAAACGCGCCGAGGCCCTTCATTTCGGGGTCGCCGACTACGCGGCATCGACCGGCGCGCGAACGACCGGCGTCGGAGGGCCGAATCCGAACTACCATACGCTCACCGATCCGGATCGCGCGAACCGGCGGGAAAAGCACTGGGGCGACGTCTGGCACTACCCGCTCTCGCGCGTGGTCGTCGCCGCGCGCGCGAACGGATTGCGACCCGTCGATGGGCCGTACGGCGACATCCCGGATACGGAAGGATTCCGCTCGCAGGCGCTGCGTGCGGCCGCCCTCGGTTGCGAAGGCAAATGGGCGATCCATCCGAGCCAGATCGAGCTTGCGAACGAGCTGTTCAGCCCCGCGAGGGAAGAGATCGCCCGGGCCCGGCGCATCCTGTCGGCGATGCGCGAAGCCCGGCGCGACGGCCGCGCCGCCGTGTCGCTGGACGGTCGCATGATCGATATCGCGTCGATTCGTCAAGCCCAGGTCATGGTGAAGAAGGCCCGCCGGATTCGATCGCGGGAGCGGGCGGAGGGCGGAGGCGCCGCCCGGGGCGGGCCTTCCGCCCCCGAGGCGAAGGCGTAAGGGGCGGGCGCGGGATGGAAGCGTTTCTCGATTTCGAAAAGCCTATCGCCGAGCTCGAGAACAAGATCAGGGAGTTGCGCCATCTCGCCGATACGGGCGATGCGGACATAGGCGAGGAAGTCGCCAGACTGGAAGCCAAGGCCGGCGCGTTGCTGGTCGACACGTACGCGAATCTGACGCCATGGCAGAAGACCCAGGTCGCGCGTCATCCCAATCGGCCGCACTTCGGCGATTACGTCTCGCGCCTGATCGACGGGTTCACCCCGTTGGCGGGCGATCGCGCGTACGGCGACGACCCGGCGATCCGGGGCGGATTGGGCCGCTTTCGCGGTCGGCCGGTCATGGTGATCGGCCACGAAAGAGGCAACGGAACGGAAGGACGGATCAGACACAATTTCGGGATGGCGCAGCCCGAGGGCTATCGAAAAGCGGCCCGCCTGATGAAGCTCGCCGACCGTTTCGGTATCGCCATCCTCACGTTCGTCGATACGCCCGGCGCCTATCCCGGTATCGGCGCCGAGGAACGCGGTCAATCCGAGGCGATCGCACGCTCCATCGAAACCTGCCTGTCCCTGAGCGTTCCCCTTCTGTCCGTGGTGATCGGCGAAGGGGGGTCGGGCGGCGCGATCGCCCTCGCCAGCGGCAACCGCGTCATGATGCTGGAGCACGCGATCTATTCGGTGATTTCTCCCGAGGGCTGCGCGTCCATTCTGTGGCGCAGCGCCGAACACGCGCGACAAGCCGCCGAAGCCCTGAAGCTCACCGCGAGGGACCTGATGGGTTTCGGGGTTATCGATACGGTGATCGACGAGCCGGTCGGAGGGGCGCACCGCAGCCCTCCCGGCGCCATCGATGCCACCGGAGACGCCATCGAGGCGGCGTTCATGTCACTCGACAATCTTGACGGCGGACAGCTCAAATCGAGCCGGCGGGAGAAATTCCTGAAGATGGGACGGAACGGCCTCTATGGCGGACCGAACCGCGCTTGAGCGGCGGCGTCCGCCGCGCATGGACGGAAACGGTTCCCGAACCGTCGCGTGGATTCCGAACGTCGGAATAAGAAGCACGGCGAACGACGCAACCGCGTTCGGGTCGGCGACCGGAGACGGATCGCATACGACATGCAAGCGCCATTTCGGACGGTGCTTGCATGACGCGCCACACTCGGCGACAACGGGGCGATGGTCGGAACGAACGTGAAGCTCGCGGCGGCGGTCGAGGCGTACTTCGCCGACTTGCGGCGGGTGCGCGCTTCGGGCGGGGCGACCGGGGAGCGGTCGAGCTACGGGCCGCTCGCGGAGTTGCTCAACGCGATCGGCGCGACGCTCAAGCCCAAGGTGTTCTGCGTCGGCGAGTTGGCCGACCAGGGCGCGGGCCATCCCGATTTCGGCCTCTACGCGGCGAGGCAGGTGCAGAGGGGCCATCCGCGCGAGGGGCAGGCGCCGGAACGCGGCGTGGTCGAGGTGAAGGCGCCCGGCGACGACGCATGGCTCACGGCGGCGAGCGATCAGGTGAGCCGCTATTGGGGCCGCTACCGTCTGGTGCTGGTGACGAACAGCCGCGACTTCGTGCTCGTGGGCGAGGACGCGGCGGGCCGTCCGGCGAAGCTGGAAAGTTTCCGCTTGGCGGAAAGCGCAGAACACTTCGCCCGGCGGCTGGAGAAGCCCCGCACCTTCGCCCGCGATGTGGGCGGCGGTCTGGGCGAGTATCTCGCCCGTGCGTTGTCGCACCGTGCGGCGCTGGCCGAGCCGAAGGACCTGGCATGGCTTCTGGCGTCCCATGCCCGCGACGGTCTGGCGCGGGTCGAGGCGGCGGGCGAGGCGCCGGCGCTGGCGGCGGTGCGTGGCGCGCTGGAGGAGGCGCTGGGGGTACGCTTCGAGGGCGAGAAAGGCGCGCGCTTCTTCCGTTCGACCCTGGTGCAGACGCTGTTCTACGGCGTCTTCTCCGCCTGGGTGTTGTGGGCAAGGCAGACGCCGCCGCCGTCCGGCGCGTTCGACTGGCGCACGGCGGTCTGGCACCTGCGCGCACCGGTGCTGCGGGCGCTGTTCCAGCAGCTGTCCGATCCCGGCCGCCTGCAACCGCTGGGTCTGGTCGAGGTGCTGGACTGGACGTCCGCCGCGCTCGACCGGGTGGACCGGGCGGCGTTCTTCTCGCGCTTCGACGAGGGCCAAGCGGTTCCCTACTTCTACGAACCGTTCCTCGAAGCCTTCGACCCCGAGCTCCGCAAGCAACTCGGCGTCTGGTACACGCCGTCGGAAGTGGTGCGTTACATGGTGGCGCGGGTGGATTGCGTCTTGAAGGACGATCTCGGCGTCGCGGACGGTCTGGCGGCGGAGAACGTCTACGTCCTCGATCCGTGCTGCGGCACCGGGGCTTATCTGGCGGAAGTCTTGCGCCGCATCGCCGCCAATCTCGAAGGGCGCGGCCTCGGGGCGCTGGCGGGCGCGCGGGTCAAGCAGGCGGCGACGGAGCGCGTGTTCGGGTTCGAGATCATGCCGGCGCCGTTCGTGGTCGCCCATCTCCAGGTCGGGCTTGCGATGCAGGACCTCGACGCGCCCTTGGCCGACGACGGGACGGAGCGTGCCGGGGTGTTCCTCACCAACGCGCTGACCGGCTGGGAGCCGCGCACGACCAAGCCGCTGCCGTTCCCGGAACTGGAGGAAGAGCGCGACCGCGCCGAGCGGGTGAAACGGGACCGGCCCATCCTCGTCATCCTCGGCAACCCGCCCTACAGCGGCTTCGCCGGCATGGCGGTGGACGAGGAACGGGAACTCTCCGATGCCTACCGGACGACCAAGCGGGCGCGGCGGCCGAAAGGCCAGGGGCTGAACGATCTCTACGTCCGCTTCTTCCGCATGGCGGAGCGGCGCATCGTGGAGAAGACGGGCCGCGGCGTGGTGTGCTTCATCTCCAACAATTCCTGGCTCGACGGGCTGTCGTTCACGGGGATGCGGGAACGCTACCTCGAGGCGTTCGACGCCATTCGCGTCGACTGCCTGAACGGGGACAAGTACAAGACCGGCAAGGTCGCGCCGGACGGTTCGCCCGACCCGAGCGTGTTTTCGACCGAGAGCGACCCGATAGGCATCCAGGTCGGCACCGCCATCGCGACCTTGGTGCGCAAGGCCGACCACAGCCCGACGGAGCGCATCGGTTTCCGCCACCTGTGGGGGCAATCCAAGCGCGCGGACCTGCTGGCGACGGAAGACGATGAGCCGGGCGCGCTATACGAGCCGATTGCGCCGGTCCTGCCGCTCGGCCTGCCCTTCGTGCATACAACAACAGGCGCGGACTGGTTCGATTGGCCTTCGCTGCCGGACCTGTTCCCGGCGTCGTTCACCGGCGTGAAGACCAGCCGCAACGGCTTCCTGATCGACATCGACATCGACCGGCTGAAGGCGCACATCGGCGATTACTTCGATCCGGGATTGAGCCACGAGGAGATCGCGCGGCGCTATCCGGCCGTCATGCGGACGGCGCCGCATTACAATGCCCGCGCGGTGCGGGACGCGCTGCTCAAGCGCGGCGGACCGGACGAGAACGGGTTCGTTCGCCACGCCTACCGGCCGTTCGATAACCGCTGGCTCTATTGGGAGGCGGCCGGCGGCCTGCTCGACCGCCCGCGCGCCGGCTACAGACCGCATGTGTTCGAGGGAAACATGTGGTTTGTGACTCAGCAGAAACCGCGTCGGGAATGGTCGCCGCCCCAAGTAATCCAGCACATCGGTTGCCTTGACTTGATGGACCGCGGCGCGACCTGCGTTCCCGCATGGCTTCGTGAAGATGTGGACCGCCGTCCCAACCTCGCCGCCACGGCGCGTCGCTACCTCGAACGCCTCGGCCTCGGCGTCGAGGATCTGTTCCATCACGTCCTCGCCACCCTCCACGACCCCGCCTACCGAACCGCCAACGCTGGCGCGCTGCGCATGGAATGGCCCCGCATCCCCCTCCCCGGCTGGCCGGATGGCGGGGAGGCCGACGCCGCGGACACGCTCGCCCGCTCGGCAGCGCGCGGCCGCGAACTGGCGGTACTGCTCGACCCCGACACGCCGGTCCCCGGCGTCACGCAAGGCCCACTCCGGCCGGAGATGGCCGCCATCGCCGTCCCCACCACCACCGGCGGGCGCAACATGGCTGGCGACGACTTCGCGCTGACCGCCGGTTGGGGCCATTACGGGACGGGCGAGGCCGTGATGCCCGGCCAGGGCCGCGCCGTCGAGCGCGCCTATACGCCGGAAGAACGCGCCGCCTTGGGGAACGCTCTACCGTCGTTGGGAGAGACGACTTTCGATATCCACCTGAACGACCGCGCCTTCTGGCGCAACGTCCCCGAAGCCGTGTGGCACTACAAGATCGGTGGCTATCAGGTCCTCAAGAAGTGGCTCTCCTACCGCGAACGTAGTATCCTCGGCCGCCCGCTCTCGCCCGAGGAAGTCCGGCATTTCACCGACACCGCAAGGCGGATAGGGGCTATGCTGACGACTACTTTCGATCTTGGCGGTCACCAAGATTCAGTAGCATGAAGATGTAATGTGCAACGAATCGCAGGCGTGCGGATCAATGATGGTTTAGGCGAGAAATGCCTTTCTCAGAATCACTTAAGAAGAAAATTCGGAAACGTGCTAACTTTCAGTGCTGCATGTGTCACACCGTTGGTGTGGATATCCACCACATCGTTCCTCAAGCCGATGGAGGAGAGAACATCGAGGATAACGCCGCCCCATTGTGCCCCAACTGCCACAGCATATATGGAGCCAATCCACAGAAACGAAAGACCATCCGAGAGATGCGAGATCATTGGTATAAACGTTGTGCGGAGCCATCCATGACAACATCCAAAAGAAATGTTATCAATTTTCCAAAAGGGATAAACAAAGGTATTATAGCTAATAATATAAACAAAGTGGAAATAAAAACCCAAAATGAGACAGTAAAGATAAATCCCCCCGAAGGATCTATCGCCTCTAGCTCGGTTCACAAGAGGTATATAAAATACCTTATCGACAGATATCACGAATTCAAAAAATCAGATGTCGGACGCGAAAGAATGAAATATCCTATCTTATATGATTCAATAAAAAGGAAGTTTGGAGCCAAATGGGATATGATACCGATTGAACGATTCGATCGTTTGTCTGAATATCTTCAACAAAGGATAGATAGAACGATTCTCGGAAAGACTCGAAAATCCAAGGGGCAAAAGAATTATTCTGCATTTTTGGAGTACTGCGACAAGCATGGCGGATAGCTAAATGCTTGCGGAATCACTCCACGAAACATCCGTGACTGATATTCAACTCATTGCCTCCGCAATGACCTTTCCACCTTCTCCGCCGCTTCGACGAGGTGTCCGTCGGCGAGGTGAGCGTAACCGGCGGTGGTGCCGTGCCGCCGGTGGCCGGGCAGACGGCCCACTAGTGGCAGGTTCTCGCCGGACATGACGGCATGGCTGGCATAGGTGTGACGGAGGTCGTGCAATCGCAACCTGCCGAGACCCGCACGCTCGCATACGGTGCACCGGCGTGTCGCGAACCGGAACCGCCCCTGGCCCTGGGCGTATCGCGGGAACAGGAAGGCGCCGGCGCGCCGGTCTCCGGGAAGCGCATCGCGATATAGGCCGCGGCGGCGGTTGGCCAGGGAAGGCGCGCGGCGAGCCGGGGCAGGATGAGCCTCAAGGCTCCGTGGTTACGAGTGTTTCCGCCGGGTCATGCACTGGCGGACGCCAGCCGGAAGGGCATCGACGATGCGTCGGCCGAGGCCCCGAAGGCGATTATCTCGCCCTGCCGTGACAGTGCTTGTACTTGCGTCCGGAACCGCAAGGGCAGGACGTGTTGCGCGGCACCTTGCCCCAGGTGTCGGGGTCGGCGGGATCGACCTTGGGTCGCTCCTTCAGCATCGTGCCCGCGCCGCCAGGGGCTGCGGCCATTTCGTCCTCGCCGGTGAAGGGATCGATGTGACTTTCGAGGAGACCCGAACGCTCCCGTGACGCCGGCGGCGGCGCGCTCTCGCGATGCTCCGCTTGAAGCTCCAGATTCGCGAGAAGCGCCGTCACGCTCGTACGCAACTCGATCAGCATCGACTCGAACAAGGCGAACGCCTCGCCCTTGTACTCGTTCAGCGGGTCGCGCTGTCCGTACGCCCTGAGGCCGATGCCCTGGCGCAGATGATCGAGCGCCAGAAGGTGCTCCTTCCAATGCTGGTCCAGCAGTTGCAGGAGAAGGTTTTTCTCGACCATGCGCCACAGATCGCGACCGTAGTTGGCTGCCTTCTCGGCCATCTTGCGATCGACCTCCCGCTCGAGCCGCTCCCTGATCTCGGCCGGACCGACACCTTCTTCCGCCGCCCAGGCGGCGACCGGCGGATCGAGATCGAACAGGCGCCGAACCTCGGAGCGCAGCGTCTCCGTTTCCCACTGTTCGGCGTAGGCCTTCTCGGGTATGTGGCGGACGCAGAGCATCTCGACGACCTCGCGACGCATATTGGCGACATCCTCCGCCACGTCTTCCGCCTTCATCAGATCGATGCGCTGTTCGTAGATGACCTTGCGCTGGTCGTTCATTACATCGTCGAACCGCAACAAATTCTTCCGAATATCGAAGTTGCGCGCCTCGACCTTCTGTTGAGCGCGTTCCAGCGCCTTGTTGATCCACGGGTGAACGATCGCCTCGCCTTCCTCGAGCCCCAGTTTGCGCAGCATCGTATCCATGCGCTGCGACCCGAAGATCCGCATCAGGTCGTCTTCGAGACTGAGGAAGAACCTCGAGGTGCCGGGATCGCCCTGCCGTCCCGACCGGCCCCGCAACTGGTTGTCGATACGGCGGCTTTCGTGGCGCTCCGTGCCGATGATGAACAAGCCGTGAGCGTCGATGACGGCTTTCTTGTCATTCTCCGTTTCGAGCGCGATCTCCGAGGTCTTCCTTTCCCGTTCGACCTCGTTGCCGATGTCGCCGGCTTCCTGGGCGATCCGCATTTCCAGGTTGCCGCCGAGCTGGATATCCGTGCCCCGTCCCGCCATGTTGGTGGCGATCGTGACGCCGCCGAGCCGGCCGGCCTGAGCGATGATATGCGCCTCCTGCTCGTGGTACCGGGCGTTCAGGACGTTGTGCCCGATTCCACGCTCCTTGAGGAGTTTCGACAGGTGCTCCGATTTCTCGATGGAGACCGTTCCCACGAGAACCGGTTGTCCCGATTTCCGGCATTCCCCGATCTGCTCCAGGATCGCGTCGTACTTCTCGTCCGCCGTGCGGTAGACTTCGTCGTCCTGGTCATCGCGAACACAGGGCAGGTTCGTGGGAACGGTGATGACGTCGAGCCCGTAGATATCGGCGAACTCCTCGGCCTCCGTCAGGGCCGTGCCCGTCATACCCGCGAGTTTGTCGTAAAGCCGGAAATAGTTCTGAAACGTGATCGAGGCGAGGGTCTGGTTCTCCTGCTGGATGGAGACGCGTTCCTTGGCCTCCAGAGCCTGATGCAGGCCTTCGGAATACCTGCGCCCTTCCATCATCCGGCCGGTGAACTCGTCGATGATGACGACCTTGTCGTCCTTGACGATGTAGTCCGTGTCCCGAGCGAACAGCTTGTGCGCACGCAGCGCCTGGTTGACGTGATGGACGGTCGAGACGTTCGCGATGTCGTAGAGGGAGCCATGATCGAGCTGGCCCGACTCGGACAGGATCCCCTCGACCCGCTCGACGCCCTCGTCGGTGAGGGTGACGGACCGGGCCTTCTCGTCGATCTCGAAATCCCCCTCTTCGAGAGTGGGGATTATCTTGTCCACGGCGAGGTACAGGTCGGACGAATCCTCGGCGGGTCCGGAGATGATCAGCGGCGTGCGCGCCTCGTCGACGAGGATGCTGTCGACCTCGTCGACGATGGCGAAGTCGTGCCCGCGCTGGACCATTTCGTCCAGCGCGAACTTCATGTTGTCGCGCAGGTAATCGAAGCCGAATTCGTTGTTGGTGCCGTAGGTCACGTCCGCGGCATACGCCTGACGTCGCCCGGTGTCGTCGATGCCGTGCACGATGACGCCCACCTCGAGTCCGAGAGCCCGGTAGACGCCTCCCATCCACTCGGCGTCGCGCCGCGCGAGATAGTCGTTGACCGTGACGACGTGAACGCCCTTGCCACCGATCGCGTTCAGATAGACCGGCAGCGTGGCCACCAGCGTCTTGCCCTCGCCGGTGGCCATTTCGGCGATCTTGCCCTGATGGAGCACCATGCCACCCAATAACTGGACGTCGTAATGACGCTGTCCGAGGTTTCGTTTGGCGGCCTCGCGGACAGTGGCGAAAGCGTCGACCAGGATGTCGTCGAGAGTCTCGCCGTTCTCGAGCCGCTCGCGGAACAAGGCGGTGCGCGCGCGCAGCTCGTGATCCGAGAGGCCCTTGAGGGCGGCCTCGAGGGCATTGATGGCGTCCACCCTGGGCCGCAAATCACGCAAAACGCGCTCGTTGGCGGTGCCGAAGAACTTCTTGGCCAACGCAGTGAACATTGGGTGTCCCCGATCTCGGAGAGGCGCGCGTCCTGGGGGGGCGGGTCGTCTTGAGACATAAGGTCGGACCGACATCCTGTCAACGGCGGCCGGCGGCCGGTTCCCGTTCGGGGGATTCCTTGTCGCGCTCGCGTTCGCGTGCCATAAGGGCGCGCCCAACGTCGGCCCAATCCCGGATCGGGACCCGAGAACGCAACCCATGGCACGCAAATCGGGAGGCGGGCATCCCCGCGCCGGAACGCTCGCCAAATCGCCGCTGGCTCCCGCGCGCTTTCCGAACGTTCCCGAGATCGCGGGCGTGAAACTGTCCGCGGTCGCCGCCGGTGTCCGCTTCAGGGGCCGGAAGGACGTCATGCTGGCCGAGTTGGCGCCGGGAACGACCGTCGGCGGCGTGTTCACGCGGTCCCGGACCGCCGCGGCGCCCGTCGAGTGGTGTCGGGAGAAGCTGAAGTCCGGCCGCGCGCGGGCCGTTCTCGTCAACGCGGGCAACGCCAATGCGTTCACGGGCCTCGCCGGGGTGTCGGCGGTCGAGACCGTGGCCGGGGCGGTCGCGGCCGAGTTGGGCTGCCATCCATCGGACGTCTTTCTCGCGTCCACCGGGGTCATCGGCGAGCCGTTGCCGCACGACCGGATCACGCGAGCGCTGGCGCGGCTTCGGCGTGGCTTGTCGGCCGGAGCATGGCGTTCCGCCGCCGAGGCCATCCGTACCACCGACACGTTTCCCAAAGCCGCTGCGGCGACCGCGGAGATCGACGGCAAGCCATACGGGATCGCGGGAATCGCCAAGGGGTCCGGAATGATCGCGCCGGACATGGCGACGATGCTCGCCTTCGTGTTCACCGACGCCCGGTTGCCGGCCGACGTGCTTCAGCGGCTGACGGCGACCGCCAACCGCGCCTCGTTCAACGCGATATCGGTGGACGGCGATACATCGACATCCGACACGGTGCTGACGTTCGCGACCGCCCGGGGCCCCCGGCATCGGCGCGTGTCGTCGGCGGCCGATCCACGCCTCGCGGATTTCAAGACGAAGTTGCGGACGGTCATGACGAACCTCGCGCGACAGATCGTGCGCGACGGGGAAGGCGCGTCGAAATTCGTGACGGTCACGGTGTCGGGCGCGGAATCGTCCCGCGCCGCGCGGCGGATCGGGCTGTCCATCGCCAACTCGCCTCTGGTCAAGACGGCGGTCGCGGGAAGCGACCCCAATTGGGGGCGGATCGTCATGGCCGTCGGCAAGGCCGGAGAAAAGGCCGATCGCGATCGTCTCGCGATCCGCATCGGGGACTGGCCCGTGACCGAGGGGGGCATGGTGAGGGCGGACTACGACGAATCGCCCGTGGCGCGGTACATGAAAGGCGGCGAGATCGACATTCGGGTGGATGTCGGCGTGGGACGCGGCCGATTCACTGTCTGGACTTGCGACCTGACCCAGGCGTACGTCGCCATCAACGCCGATTACCGGTCCTGACGGTAGATCCATGGCGGACGTTCCCGTCCTTCTCGTGGCGGCCGCGGCGCTCGTCGATGCCGACGGACGGATTCTTCTGGCGCGGCGTCCGCCCGGCAAGCCCATGGCCGGCCTGTGGGAGTTTCCGGGCGGCAAGGTGCGGGACGGCGAAACCCCGGAAGCCGCCCTTGTCCGGGAACTCCGGGAGGAACTCGGGATCGGCGTGACGGAACCCGGCCTCGTCCCGTTCACGTTCTCGTCGCATACCTACGACGACTTTCACCTGCTCATGCCGTTGTACGTCTGCCGGGCATGGGAAGGGCTCGTCACGGCACGCGAAGGCCAGGAACTCGAATGGGTGCGGACGCGGGACATGGCGGATTTTCCCATGCCCCCCGCCGATGCGCCGCTCGTCGCGATGCTGCGCGACCTGCCGTAGGGGACGTCGACTCTAGCCCGGCCTCGCCGTGTCGCCGGCGAACCGTTCCGTCGTTCCGAGAGCATCGGCCAAGCGCGCGGTCGCGCTGCCGGGGCGCCGCGGCTTGGGTTGCGAGACGTGCGGCGCCCAACCGGTGAGCGAGACGATCTGAAACGTCGCGGGCAGCCGTCCCTCTTCGTCGCCATGCAATTCCCGGTAGATCGCGCCCGCGCGCATCAACGTGTCCCGGCGGGTGAACGTCCGCCGTCGGGCCCTGGCGGCGTTGGCCTCTCCCATGCCGCGCAGGTCGGCCATCAGCCGGAACATGTCGGGATACATCACCGTCACCGTATCGACGTCCGCGACCGACAGGGCGAAACGCGCCCGGTTGAGCAGGTCCCCGGCGTCCCGCACGTCCACGAAAGGGGAAACGCGCGGGCTGGCGCCGCCTTCGGACTCCGCTTCCGCCCGCAGCAACGCTTCGCGCAGTTCCCACAGGGTATCGCCGCCGAACATCGCGGCCAGGAGGAGTCCGTCGGGCTTCAAGGCCCGATTGAGCTGGACCAGCGCGCCCGGCAGATCGTTCGTCCAGTGCAGGGACAGGTTGCTGAAGACGATATCGAAACTTCCCGGCGCGAACGGCAACCGCTCCTCGTCGGCGACCGCGCGGGATTCCGCGAGTGCGCCGTCGGACGGCGACGGGCCGGAGATCCGGCGAACCATCTCCCACGACAGGTCCGCGTGCACGATGCTCTCGATGCCTCCCCGTCCCTTCAGGATCCGGGACAGGATTCCGCCTCGACATCCGAGATCGAGAGCTCTCGGGAACCGGCGCGTCACGTCCTCGAGGCGGTCGAGCAGGCGTCTCGCCGATTCCCTGACGAGAAACTCGTGCGCCGTCGCCGACCGCGCGGCCCTGTCCCGATGGGCGCGGACGGCCGCGCGATCGAAAATGACGGCCGGGCCCGGGATTTCGGTATCCATTCCTTCTATATGGCATGTGGCGAGGCCCTTCCTGAAGAGGGTCCCTCGCGATTGGAGAGTCGTCTGGTCGGAATTTGCCGTGCGACGTCGCGAAAACGAAAAAACCGCCGTTCTCTTCGAACGCCCCGTGCGACGCCTTCTGCGCGCCGCTCTCGATGTCGTTCTCCCGCCCCGTTGCGTCGACTGCCGGTCCGCCGTGGACCGCCAGGGCGGCCTGTGCCCGGAATGCTGGAAGAAGCTGAGCTTCATAGAAGGAACGGTTTGCACCGTTTGCGGCTATCCCGTGGAGACCGATCCCGGTCGCGACATGCTCTGCGGCGCCTGCGCGCAGCGCCGGCCGTCATACGCCAGGGCGCGGTCCGCCCTCCGCTACGACGATGCCAGTCGGGATCTGATCCTTGCCTTCAAGCACGGCGACCGCACCGAGCTGGCGACGACGTTCGGAACCTGGATGAGCCGCTGCGGCACCGACCTGTTGAGCCGTTGCGATGTCGTGGTTCCGGTCCCGCTCCATTGGCGGCGTCTGTTCAGGCGTCGTTACAATCAGACCGCCTTGCTGGCGCGGTCCGTGGCGTCGGCCCGGCACGACGTTTCGGTGCTGCCCGATGCGCTCCGGCGGTTGAACAACGACCCGTCCCAGGCGGGAAGGAACGCGGCCGCGCGGCGTGACAACGTGCGTTCGGCCTTCGGCGTTTCCCCGCGCGCCACGCGCGATCTTCGGAACAGCCGCGCGCTCGTCGTCGATGACGTCTTCACGACGGGCGCGACGGTGGAGGCCTGCGCCCGGACACTGCTCGCCGCGGGCGCGGCGGAGGTCTCCGTGCTCACGCTCGGTCGGGTTGTTCGGAGCGATTCCGACCCGATATAGTCCCTTGATCCCCCCGCCGACCGGAACACGCCGGCTCGGCGAGGATCGACATGGAGGTCAACTTGATCGCGGTTCCGCGCAAGCCGTTCGACCCGGCTCCGGACGTCCCGGCCCGTTCACCCGGGTCCCCCGCGGCGGGCGTCGTTCTCTACACCGCCGCGCCGTGTCCGTACTGTTCTCGCGCCAAGCGCCTGCTCGACGCCAAGGGAGTCTCGTATACCGAGATCGACGTCGGCATGGATGCGTCGAAACGTCGGGAGATGATGCATCTGGCCGGCGGACGCCACACGGTGCCGCAGATATTCATCGGTGGCCGGCACGTGGGCGGGTCCGACGAGCTCGCCGCGCTCGAGAACGCCGGAGAACTGGACGAGTGGCTGGAGGCGGCGGCATGACCGGCCCCTTCAGGGTGGCCTGCGTTCAGGTCAACGCGCAACGCGAAATCGACGGAAACGTCGCGCGAGCGGCGGACCTCGTTCGCCAGGCCCGGGCGGGCGGCGCCGATCTCATCGCGATGCCCGAGAACGTCTCGATGATGGGGTGCCGCTCCCGCGACATACGCGGGCTCGCGATGCCCGAGGCGGAACACGTGGCTCTCTCCGAGTTCCGCGGGCTCGCCCGCGAGACGGGCGCTTGGCTGCTGCCGGGTTCCCTGGGGATCGCGGCCGACGACGGGCGCGTATACAACCGGTCCTACCTGATCGATTCCGACGGCGGGATCGTCGCGCGATACGACAAGATCCACATGTTCGATGTCGATCTGGCGGATGGCGAGTCCTATCGCGAGTCGAAGAATTTCAAGCCCGGGGAGAACGCGGTCGTCGCGCCGACCCCTTGGGGATTGCTGGGCATGACCGTCTGCTACGATGTCCGGTTCCCGCATCTCTATCGGGCGCTGGCGAAGGCGGGCGCGAGTTTCCTCACCGTCCCGGCGGCCTTCACCAGAACGACGGGAACCGCGCACTGGCACGTGCTGCTGCGGTCCCGGGCGATCGAGACGGGCTGTTACGTCATCGCGCCGGCCCAATGCGGCGCCCACCCGGGAGCGCGCGAGACCTTCGGTCACTCGCTGATCGTCGGTCCGTGGGGCGACGTGCTCGCCGATGCCGGAGAGGAGCCCGGTTTCGTGATCGCGGACGTCGATCCCGCCAGGGTGGACGAGGCCCGTCGCATGGTCCCCGCGCTGACCCACGACAGAGGGATCGCGACTCCCGAACTCGCGACGCCGGAAAGGGACGAACCCGTCCGCGCCGTGGGTTAGGGGCCGGTCGCGCCGGCGTTCCCCGTTGACCGCGTCCGGATGTCGACCGATTGTCCTCTCCGTTTCGTTGGGCTATTGATCGCGGAAGCATGAGCACTACATGCAACGGATATTGAGGACCGTTCGAGAGGCGCCGGGGCCGGGAACGATCGCCAGAGCATGATCCTGTACGACGTCATATGTTCGAACGACCACGTGTTCGAAGCGTGGTTCGCGGACTCCGGGGCTTTCGGCGAACAGCGCGAGAAGGGCGACATCGCCTGTCCGATTTGCGGCGACACGGACGTCGGCAAGGCCCTCATGGCGCCCAGCATCTCGGCCAAGAAGGAACGGTCGGCGGCCCAGGCGACGGAAGCCGCCGAAGCCGTGAAGGTTCTCTACAAGATGCGAGAGCATATCGAGGAGCACTGCGACTACGTGGGCGACAAATTCGCGGAGGAGGCGCGCAAGATTCACCACGAGGAAGTGGAGAAGCGCGACATTTACGGCGAAGCCACGGCCGAGGAAGCCGCGCGGCTCCGTGACGAAGGTATCGAATTCGGCGAGATGCCCTGGCCGATCAGGCACGACGCCTGATCTCCCGATTCTTCGGGCGCGAGAAGCGGGGAAGCCGGCGCCGGACCGGCGGGCGATCCACATCGTGGAGGTGAAAGGTGGCCAAATCCGACAGATCGCGAACGGCAGGTTCCCGGGAAACCGCTCCGGAGGAGGGCCGGATCACCACGGAAGCGAAGGGCAACGTCTTCCTCATCGGACTGGACCGCCCTTCGAAACTCAACGGCTTCACGACGCGGATGCTCGACGAGCTCGCGGAAGCCTATACCGAGTTCGAAAATCGCGATCGGTATCGGTGCGCCGTGCTGTTCGCCCATGGCGATCATTTCACGGCGGGCCTCGATCTGCCCCATGTGGCTCATCGGTTCTCCGCCGGTCACGGCCTCTTCCCGCCCGGCCTGATCGACCCCGTGGACATCCGCCCCCCGCGCCGCACGAAGCCGGTGGTCACCGCCGTTCGCGGTTATTGTTTCACGCTCGGGATCGAACTCATGCTGGCCAACGATATCGTCGTCGCCGGAGAAGAGACCGTGTTCCGCCAGTTGGAGGTCGGGCGGGGCATCATGCCGTCGTGCGGGGCATCCATGCGCATGGTGGAACGCGGCGGCTGGGGCAATGCCATGAGGTACCTGCTGACCGGCGACCGCTTCGACGCCCGGGAAGCCTTGCGCATGAATTTCGTGACCGAGGTCGTCGAGACCGGAAAGGATGTCTCGCGCGCGCTGGAGATCGCGCGGACCATCGCCAAACAGGCGCCGTTAGCCGTTCGGGCGACCCGGGCGGCGTCCCTGACGTGGCTCGAGCACGGTCACGATGCTGCGGCGGCGGTTCTGGATCCGGAGCAACTGAGGCTCGCGCGGACGCAGGACGCGGACGAAGGGGTGCGATCGTTCGTCGAACGGCGTCCGCCCAGGTTCCGGGGCCGGTAGCCGTCGTCGTCCCGCGGACGAGCCGGGTGCCGGGGGCCGGGCGTCAACGTGTCGCCGTCTTGTTCGCGAACATCATGTAGTTGACGGACGTATCCCGGCTGGTCCGCCATTCGAAGGCCAGGGGATCGAGGGTTACGCCCGTGACGTCCGCGACCGTGAACCCGTGACGACGAAGATGGCGGGCAACCTCCGAGGGCTTCACGAATTTCTCCCAACGGTGGGTTCCTCTCGGTAGCCACCGCATCACGTACTCGGCGCCGACGACCGCCAGCGCGAACGATTTGAGCGTTCGATTCAGGGTGGCCAGCGCCAGCACTCCGCCGGGCGCGGCAACGCGGCCGAAGGCATCGACGATCGCCGGCAAATCCGGAACGTGCTCGATGATCTCCATGGCGACGACGATGTCGAACGTCTCCCCGTTCGCGGCGACCTCCTCCACCGCCGCGCGCCTGTAGTCGATATCCAATCCCGCGTCCCTCGCGTGACTCGCGGCGACGTCGATGGCCCGCGAGTCGGCGTCGATGGCCGTCACCCGCGCACCCAACCGGGCGAGAGGCTCGCTCAGCAGCCCGCCGCCGCAGCCGGCGTCCAGGACGGTCAGGCCGCAATAGGGGTGAATATCGCGCGGCGCGCGCTCGAAGCGGGCGTCGAGATGCCGCCTCAGATACGCCAGCCGCGTCGGGTTGAGCCGGTGCAGGGCGCGAAAGGGACCGTCCGCATCCCACCAGGCCTCGGCGACTTCGGAGAATCGCCGGATCTCCTCGGGGTCGACCGACGCCGACCGGGTGGCCCGGCCGGGCCGTTCTCTCGCCGTCCGACTTCCCGGCATGAGGGTTCGATCCTTCGCGTCTCCCGCCAACAGGCCACCGCTCCGGGAGCTTGCCCGGCATCGGGGCCGAGAGTATGAATACGCGCCTTTCTCCGGGAAGGAAAGCCACGCGGAAACGGAGTCGACGGGCCGCCGGAACGGCGCCGGCGGTCGCTCGAAACGTGGGTATGGCGCGTCTCGTCATGAAATTCGGCGGCACGTCGGTCGCGGATGTGGATCGCATCCGCGAGGCGGCCCGGCGCGTCGAGGCTTGCGTCGATGAGGGCCACGAGGTCGCCGTCGTCGTGTCCGCCATGGCCGGGACCACCGATCGGCTGGCCCGATGGACGGGCGACACCGCGCGCGTCCACGATGCCCGCGAGTACGATGTCGTGGTGTCCGCCGGCGAACAGATAACCGCCGGCTTGCTGGCCCTGGCGCTTCAGGATCGGGGGGTATCCGCCCGGTCCTGGCTCGCCTGGCAGATCCCCATCCTGTCGGACACCATCCACGGGAACGCCAGGATCGAGGGGATCGACTGCGCCGAGATGGAACGGCGTTTCGGCGAGGGGCAGGTAGCGGTCGTGGCGGGCTTTCAGGGGAAGGGTCAGGACGGGCGAATAACGACCCTGGGCCGCGGCGGATCGGATATCTCCGCCGTCGCGTTGGCGGCGGCGCTCCGGGCCGTGCGTTGCGACATCTATACCGACGTCGCGGGTGTCTTCACGGCCGATCCCCGCATCGTTGCGAAGGCGCGGAAACTCGATAGAATCACATACGAGGAGATGCTCGAAATGGCGTCCCAGGGCGCTCGGGTTCTACAGACCCGCTCCGTGTCCCTGGCGATGAACCACCAGGTGCGGGTTCGGGTCCTTTCCAGCTTTTCCAATTCTTCCGGAACGCTCGTCGTCGATGAGGATGAGGTCGTGGAAAAACAGGTCGTAAGCGGGATCGCCTACTCGCGTGACGAGGCCAAGATCACACTGGTCCGGGTGGCGGACCGTCCCGGTATCGCGGCGGCGATATTCGGGCCGCTGGCCGACGCCAACATCAACGTCGACGTCATCGTCCAGAGCGTGTCGGAGGATGGCCGGTCGACCGACGTGACGTTCACGGTCAAGGAAACGGATTCCGAGCGCGCCGTGCGTGTCGTGGAAACCGCCAGGGATGTCGTCGGCTTCGACCGGCTGATTTCGGACTCCGGTGTCGCGAAGGTGTCCGTGATCGGCGTCGGCATGAGGAGCCACGCCGGCGTCGCCCAGAAGATGTTCGCCGCGTTGGCGGAGAAGGGCATCAACATTCACGCGATCTCCACGTCCGAGATCAAGGTGAGCGTGCTGATCTCGGAGGAATACACGGAGCTCGCCCTGCGTTCGCTGCATACGGCCTACGGGCTCGACGCGGCATAGGCGGGGGGCGCCGTCGTCGTAGTGCCGGACCATCCGCATTCCGAACTGAGCCGGCTGTGGCGGCGTGGGTGCGAGTTGCTGGGCTCGCGATACGCCATCATGGGCGGCGCCATGACATGGTTGTCGGAGCGGAACCTCGTTTCCGCACTTTCGAACGCCGGGGGCTTCGGCGTCATCGCGTGCGGAGCCATGACGCCCGACATGCTCGACGGGGAGATCGCCGCTACGTTCGCGCTCACGGACCGCCCCTTCGGCGTCAACCTGATCACCATGCATCCGGATCTCGACGACCTCGTCGACGTCTGCATCGGCAGGAAGGTGAGTCATGTCGTCCTGGCCGGCGGACTGCCTCGGAATACCGATATCGGCCGCCTGAGGAAGGCCGGAGCGAAAGTCATCGCCTTCGCCCCGGCTCTGTCCATCGCCCGGCGGCTGGTGCGATCCGGGGCCGATGGGATCGTCATCGAAGGCGCCGAGGCCGGTGGTCACATCGGTCCGGTCTCCACCGGCGTCCTGGCGCAGGAAATCCTGCCCCACGTTACCGAAGTCCCCGTGTTCGTCGCCGGTGGGATCGGTCGCGGAGACGTCGTCGCCCTGTATCTGCGGATGGGTGCTTCGGGGTGCCAGTTGGGAACCCGGTTCGTTTGCGCCGAGGAATGCATCGCCCATCCGAACTTCAAGCGAGCCTTCGTCCGCGCGAACGCGCGCGACGCCACGCCGACCGTGCAACTGGATCCGCGGTTTCCGGTCATTCCCGTCCGCGCCTTGACGAACGAGGGGACCCGGAGATTTCACGAGTTCCAGCGCGAGGTCATCGCCAGGTATCACGCCGGCGAGATGGATCAGAAGGCGGCGCGGCTGGACATCGAACATTTCTGGGCGGGCGCGCTGCGGCGGGCCGCCATCGACGGCGATGTCGAGCATGGATCTCTGATGGCCGGCCAGAGCGTGGGCATGGTCGCCAGGGAGCAGCCCATCGAGGAGATCGTCCGGGAGCTCGTGGAACAGGCGACCCGGTCCCTGGCGGCGGCGTAGAGACCGGTCGGCACGACCAGCGCCCGGTCGAGGTCCGCCGTCCAGCCAGCGTCGCGTTCCGGCAGGGTCCCGTTCGCCGGAAAGGCGAACCGGTACGGCGTGTCCGGTTCCGGCTGGACGTCCGGGTCTCATGTCTGTCTCGAACCAGGACAAGCCCTTGGCGGACGAACCCCTGTCGTATACCTTGCCAGACACTCGGCCGAAGAAACCCTCCCGTCTCATATGTCCTGAACCGGGACGGCGAGGAGGCAGGATCGGGGGGCTCCGTCGCTTTCGGAGGCGCCGTCATGAATTTTGTCAAGGGAAACGCGATCGGGAATCGCCTGTTACACAAGGCTCTCTCTCCTTACGCCAATAAGGGGACGGTTTATCTGAAAGAAGCGTATAGAGGAATTCACGAAGACGGATCTCCTGAACGGACAGACACTCGGAAAGAGACACGAGACTGCACCGTCATCGGCGTATTTTCCATTCCCGAGTCGTGCTACGTCGACGAGTCCGGCCACTTCAACGCGGTCGAGTTCGTTATTTGCTACAATCAGATAATGTATGTCTCTCTGGCATACGCGGTCGAGAACGAATTTCTGGAATCTTTCATAGAGAATTTGGAAGAGTTTTATCGTAAACAGATTTCGGACGTCTATATTTCCAAGTTTGAAAGTCACTACAAATCTCCCATAAATGCGAGGGAATTCGAAGGTGTTTGTAGAATAACGGGATCGAAGAAGATGCATCGTACCATGTATTTGAAGACAGAAATCGGTTTTTCGGACAACAGCGGCGGTTCCGCATACGGGAGCGTGGACCTGGCCATTGTCGGGGTTTGAGGGGCTCCGGATCGAGCGATAGATCGTGGCATTGAAAACTGCGCACGATATCCGCTACCAACCCGATGAACGGCCTCCGCACGCCCTTTCCCTCGGTATGGGTCTGCAAGCTGCCGTCCTGGTCTTCGCCGGAGTCGTGTTGACGCCGGTCGTCGTGGTCCGGGCGGCGGGTGAAAGCGAGACTTATCTGGCCTGGATGGTCTTCATGACGCTGGCCGTCAGGGGAGCGACCACGGTGCTCCAGACCGTCCGGTTCGGGCGTTTCGGCTCCGGGCATATGCTCCTCGCGGACACCTCCAGCGCGTTCATCGCGGTCTGCGTCACGGTGCTCGTCGAGGGCGGGCCGGCTCTGCTGGCGACCCTCATCGTCCTGACGGTTCCTCTCCAGCTCGTGCTGGCCGCGCGACTCTCGCTGCTGCGACGCATCTTTACGCCGGTCGTCCTGGGCACCGTGATCGTGCTGCTCACCGTCACCATCATGCCCCTGGTGTTCGACATGCTGATGGAGGTGCCCGAAGGCGCCTCGCCGGCCGCCGGCCCGGCCAGCGGCGCCGCGAGCCTGGGGGCGATCGTCGCGATCGCTCTCTGCGCCTCGGGCGCCTGGCGACTATGGGCGCCTCTCATCGGCATCGCCGTCGGCTGCGCGGTCGCCGCGACGTTCGGGCTGTACGACGCCGGCCCGGTGATCGAAGCGCCCTGGGTCGGCATTCCCGCCGACTCCTGGCCGGGGTTCGATCTGGAGTTCGATGCCCGCTTTTGGCTGCTCCTGCCGATGTTCGCGTTCGTCACCCTGATAGGGTCCATCAGGATCGCCGGGGATGCCGCCGCCATTCAGCGGGTCTCGTGGCGCACGTCGCGCGCGGTCGATTTCCGCGCGGTGCAGGGAGCGATCGGGGCGGACGGCCTCGGCAACCTGCTCGCCGGCATCGCTGGCACCATGCCGAACACGACCTGCTCGACGAGCACGCCGCTCGTCGAGTTGACGGGCGTCGCCGCGCGCAGCGTCGGGGTGTGGGCGGGGATTCTGCTCGCCGGGATGGCGTTCCTGCCCAAGGTGATGGCGGCCCTGCTCGCCATTCCGGGCCCCGTCATCGCCGCCTACCTGACGGTACTGATGGCGCTGATGTTCGTGCAGGGAATGAAACTCATCGTTCAGGGCGGCCTCGACTACCGCAAATCCATGGTGGCGGGGCTCGCGTTCTGGATCGGGCTGGGTTTCCAGAACGACCTGATCTTCGCGGATCTCCTCGGCGACAGTTGGCGCATGCTGCTCGAGAACGGCATGACGACCGGCGGACTCGTCGCGATCGCGCTGACCCTGTTCGCGGGGCTGACCGATTCGCGCCCCAGGCGCTTCCGGGTGGAATTGGACGTAGCCGCCCTGCCGAAGGTCGATACGTTCCTGCGCGCGTTCGCCGCGCGCCTCGGCTGGAACGACGCTTCTATCGAACGGCTGCGCGCGGCCGGCGAGGAAACGCTGCTGAGCCTCCTCCCGCAGGAGGACGAAGCGGCCGGCGAAAAGCGGCGCCTGCAGGTGACGGCGCGCGGCAATCGGGGAACGGCGGAACTGGAGTTCGCGGCGGCGATCGGCGAGGGGAACATCGAGGACCGGATGATGTTGCTCGGTGAGCGGGCCGAGCCGAACGAACGTGAACTCTCTCTACGCCTGCTCAGACATTTCGCAGGGTCCGTGCGCCACCAGCAATATCACGACCTCGACGTCGTGACCGTGAGCGTCGAGGGCGGCAGGTAGTTCCCACACGCGAGACCGCCGCGGGCGCGATCCACGCCGCGCGAACGGAACCGTGATCGGGCAACGCCGGAACCCGGTCGCCGCCGGCCCGGCCTCGCTCGACCGGACGAAGACGACGGCGAACGAGAACACGACCGTGGCGGCGACCGGGCCGGTACGGGCGAAGCGGGTTCAAGGGCCCTTCGCGCCCCGGCCTTGCTACCCGTCGGCGCGCCGATTACACAGGCGGAGGCGGCCGAACCGACACCGCCGGCGATCCGGTCGGATCGTTCGACAACACGTCCGAGGGACGACAACATGAACACCGCCAGCGGCGGCTCGGTCTTCCTGAGCCTCCTCGAGGACGAAGGGGTCACCCACCTGTTCGGCAATCCGGGTACGACCGAACTGCCGGTGATGCACGCGCTCTCCGATCATCCCGGTCTCGACTATGTGCTCGGACTCCAGGAGTCCATCGTCGTCGCGATGGCCGACGGGTTCGCCCGCGCGTCGGGCAGGCTCGCCGCCTGCAACGTGCATGTCGCGCCCGGCCTCGGGAACGCCATGGGCTCCATGTTCAACGCGATGTGGAGCCGCTCGCCCATCATCGTCAGCGCCGGACAGCAGGAGCAGGGGCACGGCCTCATGGAACCGATGCTCTACGGAGATCTCGTGGCGATGGCGGCGCCGTGCGTCAAATGGGCCTTCGAGGTCACCCGGACGGAAGACCTGCCGCGGGTGGTCCGACGGGCCGCGAAGGTCGCCATGACGCCGCCGACGGGCCCGGTGTTCCTGTCCCTGCCCGGCGATGTGCTCAACGCGCGGGTCGCCCCCGAGCTGGGGCGCCGCACGCGCGTGAACACGCGGACCGTTCCCGCCCGGGACGTGATCGCGTCCCTGGCCGATCGCCTGCTGGCGGCGGAACGCCCGCTGCTGGTCTGTGGACAGGAGGTCGCCGAGTCGGACGCCCTGGAAGAGGCCGCCCGGCTCGCGGAGCTGATCGGCGCCGCGGCCATGCAGCAGACCGTGGCGTCGGGAGCGCACTACCTCTCCGAACATCCGACCTTCATCGGCGGGCTCACCCGCGTGCAGCAGCAGGTGCGGGATGTCCTGTCCGATTACGATCTGGTGGCAGCGCTGGGAGGAGACGTGTTCCGCATGTCGGTCCACGCGCCGGTCGACGCCGTGCCCGCGAACACGCGGGTCCTGCATATCGGCCAGCAGGACTGGGAGATGGGCAAGAACTACCCCGCGTCGATGGCCGTGCGGGCCGACATGAAGGAGACGCTCGCGGCACTGGCGGACCGCGTCGAACGGATCCGCACCGACGCGCAGGCGAGCGCGGCCGCCTCGCGGCTCGCCGCCATCGCCGAGCGGAACTGGAGCGTCCAGCGCGCGGAGGCCCGCGAAGCGATTCTGGCGGGCGAACCCGGCGCGGCCATCGATCCCGCGCGCGCCATGCTGGAGATCGTCGACGCCCTGCCGCCGGACTCCATCGTCGTCGACGAAGGCGTGCTGAGCACGCGGCAGCTCCCCCGGTTGCTGCCGTTCAGGGGCGGCAACGACTTCTACGGGCTCGACAGCGGCGGCATCGGCTTCGCGATCGCCGGCGCCATCGGCGTCTCCCTCGCCCATCCGACCCGCCCGGTGACCGCCATCATCGGCGACGGCAGCGCCATGTACGGCATACAGGCGCTGTGGACCGCCGCCGGACGGTCCCTGCCCCTGACCTACGTGATCTGCAACAATTCGAGCTACCGCATCCTCAAGGAGCGCCTGAAGGCCTTCCACGACAACGACAACTTCATCGGCATGGACATGCGCGACCCGGCCATCGATTTCACGGGACTGGCGCGCGCCATGGGCCTGTGGGCCGAACGCGTGGAGAGGGTGGAGGATCTGGGCGACGTATTGCGCGCGGCCTACGAACGGGAGGGTCCCAAGCTCATCGACGTCAAGGTCGCCGACGGGTTCCTGGACTGAAACCGGCGCCGGGCCGTGTTCTCCCGAGCGATCTCCGCCGGGAGGTCACGACGCCACCGGCCGGTCCCGCCGCATGGAGCGGCCGGACCACCGAAAGCGGGGGGGATCGTCCGCGTATTTCTGCGGACAGGCGGGAAAGCGACCGCCCCTTCCTGGTTCGTTCCTTGAATTGATATATCGAGATCGTATGTATCCCGAAATGGAGGCCGCCTTGGGGAGCGCCACGTGCACCGGGACTCTCCGCCTCCGAATCCCGACGTTCGGGGACGTGTCCGGACGGGAGCCCCGGCGATGAGGAAATCGCACATTCTGGCGTTCGTGTTCGCTGTCGTCGCGGCCGTCTGGGTGGCGTCCGGCCAGCTCGGGACCGACGGCGAGCCCGAGGAAACGGACGCGGCCGAGGCGACGGTCGGCGGCGCGTCCGTCGCCGACGCCGACGAGCCGGTCGGCGTGCGCGTCGGCCAGCGCGTCGCTCGCGCCCGGTCCCGGGATCTGGTCCTGCGGGGCCGAACCGAGGCCAGTCGCTGGGTCGACATCAAAGCGGAGACCAAAGGGCGGGTCGCCGAGGTCGTCGCCAGGGAAGGCGCGCGGGTGGGCCGCGGCGATACGATCGTCAGGCTGGCCATGGAGGACCGCGCGGAGAAGCTGGCGGAAGCGGAGGCGCGCGTCCGCCAGCGGCAGATCGAGTTCGACGCCGCGAGATCGCTCCGTCGAAAAGGCTTTCGCTCGGAAACCAGGCTCGCCGAGGCGGCGGCCGATCTCGACGCGGCGATCGCGCATGTCGCGCGAATCTCGGTCGATATCGACCGTACCGAGATCGGTGCCCCCTTCGCCGGCGTGATCGAGACCCGCGACGTGGAGCTCGGCGATTTCGTCGAACCGGGCGACGTCATCGCGCGGGTCGTGGACGAGGACCCCTACCTCGTCGTCGGACAGGTTTCCGAACTCGATGTCGGCCTGCTCGAGGAGGGCGACACGGGCGTCGCCCGGCTGGCCGACGGCGAGACCGTGGAAGGCAGGGTCCGCTACATCGGCAGCATCGCCGAGACCGCGACGCGCACCTTTCGCGTCGAGCTCGAGATCCCCAACCGGGCCCGCGCGCTGCGCGGCGGCGTCACCGCGGAAATCCGCATCCCCGTCGAGTCCGTGCAGGCCCACTTCCTGTCGCCCGCGCTCCTGACCCTCGACGACGAGGGCGTGCTCGGCGTGCGGACCGTCAACGGCGACGCCGTCGTCGAGTTCAAACCCGTGAGCGTCTTCGCCGCCGAGCCCGACGGGGTCTGGGTCACCGGACTTCCGCCGACGGCGACCGTCATTACCGTGGGCCAGGAATTCGTGCGCCACGGGCAGACGGTGCGGCCCATTCCCGAGCAGGTCGAGCGGGCGTCGTGACGTGGATCATCGACTCGGCCCTGGGCCGTTCGCGCATGGTGCTTCTGGCGCTGGCGCTGATCCTGATCAGCGGGACGGCCGCGTATGTCGGCATTCCCAAGGAGGCGAATCCCGACATCGACATTCCCATCATCTACGTCTCGATGACCCACGAAGGCATCTCGCCGGAGGACGCGGAGCGCCTCCTGGTATGGCCCATGGAGAAGGAGTTGCGGTCCATCGAGGGCGTCAGGGAAATGCGCTCCAACGCCAGCGAGGGTCACGCCTCGGTGCTGCTCGAGTTCGAGGCCGGGTTCGACGCCGATACCGCCCTTCGGGACGTCCGGGAAGGCGCGGATGCCGCCAAGGGCGAATTGCCCGCCGACACGGAGGAACCGACGGTGAACGAGGTCAACGTCGGCCTGTTCCCCGTACTCGTCGTCGTGCTGTCCGGAGACGTTCCCGAACGCACGCTGCTGGGGCTCGCCCGCCGTCTGCGCGACGAACTGGAGGGGCTTCCCGGCGTTTTGCAGGCCGACATCGCCGGCCACCGCGACGAGGTCCTCGAGATCGTCATCGACCCGTTGCGTCTCGAGAGCTACAACGTCCGCCACGAGCCGTTGCTGGAGACCGTCGCGCGAAACAACCAGCTGGTCGCCGCCGGCGCGCTCGACACCGGACACGGCAAGTTCTCCGTCAAGGTGCCCGGCCTCTTCAAGACTCTGGACGACATCCTGTCCCTGCCCGTCAAGGTCGAGGGAGACGCCGTCGTCACGGTCGGGGACATCGCCACGGTGAGACGGGCCTTCAAGGACGCCAGGGCCTACGCGCGCTTCGACGGCAAGCCCGCGATCGCGCTGGAGATCAAGAAGCGGCTCGGCGAGAACATCATCGACACCATCGAGGACGTGCGCCGGGTCACGGAGGCGGAATCCTCGGAATGGCCCGAGGCGGTGAAGATCTCCTTCATCCAGGACCAGTCCGTGCAGATCCGGAACATGCTCGCGGATCTTCAGAACAACGTCGCCGCCGCCGTGATCCTGGTGATGATCGTGATCGTCGGCGCCCTCGGCATCCGCAGCGCCGGCCTCGTGGGCCTCGCCATCCCGGGATCTTTCCTGACGGGAATCCTGGTCATCTCCATGCTCGGCCTGACCATGAACATCGTGGTGCTGTTCAGCCTCATTCTCGCCGTCGGCATGCTCGTCGACGGCGCCATCGTCGTGACCGAATTCGCGGACCGGCGCATGGCGGAGGGCGTTCACCGGCGCGAGGCCTACGCGCGGGCGGCGAAGCGCATGGCGTGGCCGATCACCGCGTCGACGGCGACCACGCTCGCCGCCTTCATGCCGCTCCTGTTCTGGCCGGGGATGGTGGGCGAGTTCATGAAATTCCTGCCCATCACCCTGATCGCCACTCTCACGGCGTCGCTCGCCATGGCGCTGATTTTCGTGCCCACGGTGGGCAGTCACATCGGGCGCGCCAACAGCACGAGCCCCGAGGTTCTGGCGGCGCTGGCGGCCGGCGAGCACGGGGACCTCGATGCCATCAAGGGCGCGACGGGGTGGTACGTCCGTATGCTCTCCGCCGTCGTCCGCCATCCGTTCAAGGTTCTGGTCGCCGCCGTGGCGCTGCTCGTCGGCGTGCAGACCTACTACGCGCTGCATGGGAACGGCATCGAATTCTTCCCCGATGTCGAACCGGAGTTCGGCCAGATTCTCGTCCACGCCCGTGGGAACCTCTCGATCGACGAGATGGACCGACTGGTGCGGGAGGTGGAGCGCGAGGTGCTCCGGGTTCCCGGCATCGAGACCGTATACACGCGAATCGGCGCCCAGGCCGGCCGCGGCGGAGAACTGTCCGAGGACGTGATCGGAGTCGTTCAGATCGAATTCGAGGACTGGACCCTTCGCCGCCCGGCCCACGAGATCTTCGCGGAGATCGGGCGCGGGACCGCCCATCTCGCGGGGGTGCTCGTGGAAGCGGCGGAGCCCGACGCCGGGCCGCCCACGGGCAAGCCCGTCCAGGTGCATGTCTCCTCGAGATATCCCGAGGCCATCGAGCCGGTCCTGAACCGGATACTGGAGAAGGTCCGGACGATCGAGGGTCTTGTCGAAATAGAGGACACGCGGTCCGCGCCGGGCATCGAATGGCGGATTTCCGTCGACCGGGAGCAGGCGAGCCGTTTCGGCGTCGACATCGCGCACGTGGGCAACATGGTCAAGCTCGTGACCACCGGTCTCAAGGTCGACGACTATCGGCCCGACGACGCGGACGACGAGGTCGACATCCGGGCGCGCTACCCGACGGACGAGCGGACTCTCGATCAACTGGACACGCTGCGCGTCGCGACCGAGCGGGGATCGATCCCGATCGGCAATTTCGTCGACCGGAAGCCATGGGAAAAGGTGGGAACTCTCCACCGGACCGACAGCCGCCGGGTCCTCGCCGTCAAGGCCGATGTCGCCGAAGGGGTTCTGGCCGACGACAAGGTCGGCGAGATTCGCGCCTGGCTCGACGCCCAGGAATTCGACCCCCGCGTCGAGATCGAATTCAAGGGCGAGGACGAGGAACAGAAGAAGGCCGCGGTCTTTCTGTCGAAGGCCTTCGGAGTCGCGCTCTTCATCATGGCGATCATCCTGGTCGCGCAGTTCAACAGCTTCTACCGCGCGTTCCTCATCCTTTCCGCCGTCGTCATGTCGACGACCGGCGTCATGATCGGGCTCATCGTCACCGGCCAGCCCTTCGGGATCGTCATGACGGGCGTGGGCGTGATCACGCTGGCGGGCGTGGTCGTCAACAACAACATCGTTCTGATCGATACCTACGACCGGCTGCGGGAGGCCGGCGTCCCGGCGATGGAAGCGGTGGTGAGGACCGGCGCGCAACGCCTCCGCCCAGTGGTCCTCACGGCGGTGACGACCGTGCTCGGCCTCATGCCCATGGTGCTGGGAGTCAACATCAACCTGTTCACGCGCGAGATCGCCGTGGGCGGGCCGTCGACCCAATGGTGGGTCCAGCTGGCGACCGCGGTGGCCAGCGGCCTGACGTTCGCCACCGTCCTGACCCTGGTGGTGATTCCGTCCCTGCTGGCGCTCGGCGCCAACGTGGGCGACCGGGTTCGGGACCGGCGCGACCGCCGGTCCGGGCGGCGCGGCCCGGCGGCCGGGCCGGTTCCGGCGGGATGACCTCCCGAACCTCGGGGGAGGCGAACGCCGGCGTCGCGACCGGTCAGCCGCCGGCCTCTTCCTCCTCCGACAGGGCGCCCGAGAGCTCCCCGACCGAAAGACCCTCGTCCGCCGACGCGGAGTAGCGGCGGTAACTCCGTATGCTGAGAGGGATGCTCGCCAGATACAGAACGCCGATGGCCGTCAGCGCCTGCCAGGGATAACTCCACAGCATTGCGGCGAACAGTCCGACCACGATCAGCACGGGCAGGATGTATTCGCGCCGGACACGCAGCCGTTTGAACGAATAGGTCGGCACCTTGCTCACCATCAGGAAAGCGACGGCGACGACCACGAGCGCGTTGACCAACGGGCTGTGGAAGAATGATCCGGCGACCTGAAAGCTCAGCATGACCGTCAGCAGCACCAGCCCTCCCGCGGCGGGCGCCGGAACCCCCATGAAGAAATTGGCCATCCACGCCGGTTGGTCGGCGGAGTCCAGCGCCGTATTGAACCGCGCCAGCCGCAAGGCGCAACAGACGCTGAACGCGAGCACCAGGATCCACCCCACGCCGCCCAGGTCGTTCAACGTCCACCGGTACAGGAGAATGGACGGCGCGACGCCGAAACAGACGAAATCGGACAACGAGTCGAGCTCGGCGCCGAACTTGGACGTGCCTTTCAGCAACCTCGCCAGCCGCCCGTCCACGCCGTCGAACAACGCGGCGACGAGGATCGCCATGACGGCGAGTTGCCAGCTCTCGTCCAGGGAGAAGCGTATCGACGTGAGGCCGGCGCACAGGGCCAGCACCGTCAGCATGTTGGGCGCCAGACTGTTGACCGGTAGCGATCGCAATCCGGCGGAGCGCGCCTTCAGGATCATCTATCGCACCTCTCCCCGACGCGGCTCTTCGTCGGACCGCGCGTCGGCGATCACCGTTTCGCCGGCGATCGTCCGCTGTCCGGCGACGACGAGGGGCGACATCCCCGGATCCAGGTAGACGTCCACCCGGCTTCCGAAGCGGATCATTCCGAAACGCGCGCCCCCCCGCACCCGGTCGCCCTCGGCGACATCGCACACGATCCGCCGCGCGATCAATCCGGCGATCTGCACCACGGCGATCCGGCGGTCGTCGGCCATCCGGATCGCCACGGTCTGCCGTTCGTTGTCGTCGCTCGCCTTGTCGAGGGCGGCGTTCACGAACTTCCCGGGGCGATAGCCGGTCCGCGCCACCGTGCCGTCCACGGGCATCCGATTGACGTGGACGTCGAACACGTTCATGAAAATGGCGATCCGCGGCCGCGACGCGTCGCCGAGACCGAGCTCCGCCGGCGGGACCGCCGGTTCCACCGTCCGCACCACGCCGTCGGCGGGGCTGAGCACGAGTCCGTCGCGGACCGGCGACACGCGCTCCGGATCGCGGAAGAACCAGGCGCACCACGCCGTGAGGACGAGCCCCACCCATCCCAGGGGCGCGAAGACGAAGAACGCCGCCAGGGCGACGGCGGCGAAGATCGCCACGAAGCGATAGCCCTCGCGGTGTATCGGGACCAATGCGGATTCGAGAACGTCCATCCGTGCTCCGGCGTCCGTGGTGCGGCGGAGTCTACCCGGCCGACGCGCCTGCGGGAACGGTAAACGACCCGTCCTCCGGGCTACGGAGTCGACCGGGAGGTATGCCCTCCGAACTCAACAGGGACTGTCCAGCCCGTTTCCGAGACCGTGCTCCAGCGGTCCCAATGCCTCGGCCAGCTTCTCCCGGTACTCGTCCGCCCGCCGCTGGCGGCGCCACATCGCCGCGTACAACCCGCCCCGCGCCATCAACGCGCCGTGGCTTCCCCGTTCCACGACTCGACCGGCGTCGAGGACCATGATCTCGTCGGCATCGACGATCGTGGACAGCCGATGCGCGATGATCAGCGTCGTGCGATCCGCGGAGACGTCGCGGATGCTGGCCTGGATCATCTGCTCGGTTCGCGAGTCGAGCGCGGAGGTCGCCTCGTCGAACACGAGCACGGCCGGTTTCTTCAGCATGGTCCGCGCGATCGCCACGCGCTGTTTCTCGCCCCCGGAAAGTTTGAGGCCCCGTTCTCCCACGACGGTCCGGTACCCCCGGGGCAGACCGGAAACGAAGTCGTGGACGTGGGCCATGCGGGCGGCCTCCTCGACTTCCGCGTCGGTCGCGTCGGGCCTTCCGTACCGGATGTTGTACCCGATCGTTTCGTTGAACAGCACCGCGTCCTGCGGCACGATTCCGATCGCGGCCCGGCAGGAATCCTGGGAGACGTCCCGGATGTCCCGGCCGTCGATGCGGATGGCGCCGTCGGTGACGTCGTAGAAACGGAACAACAGTCTCGAGATCGTGGATTTGCCGGCGCCGGTCGGCCCGACGATGGCGAGCGTCCGGCCGGCGGGGACGGTGAACGACACGCCATGAAGGATCTCGCGTTCCGCTTCGTATGCGAAACGCACCCGGTCGAAGACGATCTCTCCCCGGTCGACGTCCAGCGCACGGGCGCCCGGCCGGTCCTCGACCTCCTCCTTCAGGGCCAGCAGGTCGAACATGGCCTCCATGTCGACCAGGGACTGCCTGATCTCGCGGTAGACGAAGCCCAGGAAACCGAGTGGAAGATAGAGTTGAACGAGGAGGGTGTTGACCAGCACGAAATCCCCGATTGTCATCACGCCGTCCCGCACCCCGACGGCCGCCAGCAGCATCGCGCCGATCAGCCCCAGCGCGATGATCGCGCCCTGCCCGATATTCAGTCCCGAGAGCGTGACCTGGCTCTTGACGGCCGCCTTCTGGTACCTCTCCAGGGACCGGTCGTACCGCTCCTCCTCGTATGTCTCGTTCCCGAAGTACTTGACGGTTTCGAAGTTCAGCAGACTGTCGATCGCCTTCGTGTTGGCCTCGTTCTCCGAGTGGTTCATCTCGCGCCGGAACTTGAGGCGCCACTCGGTGAAAAGCGCGGTGAACACGACGTAGCCGACCACGCCGAGGAACGTGATCGCGGCGAACCTGTAGTCGTACCGGTAGAGGAGAATGCCGCAGACCAGCCCGATTTCGAGCAGCGTGGGAAGCACGTTGAAGAGCATGAAGCGCAGCAGGAAATCGATCCCCTTCGTCCCCCGTTCGATCGACCGGGAGATCCCGCCGGTCTGTCGCTCCAGATGGAAACGCAGGGACAGCCGGTGAAGGTGATGGAAGGTGTCGAGCGCGAGCGAGCGCAGCGCGTGCTGGCCCACGCGGGCGAACACGGCATCCCGCAACTCGCCGAAGGCCTGCGCCATCACGCGAGCGCCGCCATATCCGACGATGACGAATACCGGAACGGCGACGATGGCCGCGCCTTCGATCGTCAGCGCGTCGACGGCCGCCTTGTAGAGGAAGGGCGCGCAGACGGTCGTGACCTTCGCCGCGGTCAGAAACCCGAGGGCCATCGCGACGCGGAGTTTCAACCCCGGCCGGCCGCGCGGCCACAGATAAGGCAGCAGCGCGCGCAACGCACCGAGGCGCGCCGACGGCGTATCGTCTCCGACATGGCCGACGGACGGCGGGCTCATGCCCGTCCCGTCGGTCCCGAACCGCGTGCGTCGGCCCCCGTGAGGTCCAGACGGATATTCGGAACCCGGGAACTCAACTCCGTGGCGGCAACGCGAAAACCTGGCCGGGATAGATCAGGTCCGGGTCCTCGATCTGCCCGGCGTTCGCGGAGTAGATCACCGTGTACAGGACGCCCCGCCCGTATGTGGCGCGCGCGATCCGCCACAGGCTGTTCCCGGGTTGGACGGTGACCAGGAGTTCGCCCGGCCGCAAGCTCGCGCCGGCGACGTCCGCGCGTATGAACGGCAGCGCCGTCGACGCAACGGTCCTGCCCGCGTCGTCGATGCTCCTGACCGACAGGACGTGCCTTCCGACCGCGATGTCCGTGGCCGGGGTCAATTCCCAATACCCCGTCTCGTCGGCGATGGTCGCGCCGACGACGCGACCGTCGATCTCGACCCACACTTCCGATTCCGGCGGCGCCGCGCCCGCCAGGACCGAGCGGCCCCGCTCGTCGTAGTCGACGGTGATCAATCGCAGGTCGTCGCTCGACGGGACGCGGGGCGAAACGGTCGGCCCCTGGAGCATACGGCTGACGCCGAAGGCTTCCCGCGGCACGGCGACCGCGACGACCTGCCGGAATTCCGCCGCGCCCTCCCCGGAGGCGCTTCCCGACCCCGTTCCGTCCCGCTCGGGGATCGCCACCATCACCACCTCCTCGGACTTCGCCGCCTCGCCTTCCTCGTCGCGCGCGTGAAGCGAAATTCGCGACCCGCTTTCGAGCGGCATCTCCGGAACGAGAACCCACTCCCCGCGACCGTCCGCGGTCACCGTCCCGACGATGTCCTCTCCGGCCTGGACGGTCACCTCCGAGCCGGGGGACGCCCGCCCCGCGATAACCGCGTTTCCCTCGCGGTCGACCCGCACCACGTCGAACGTGGGGGTGACGAGAGACGGCGTGGCGGGCGGCGCTTCGGGACGTTCCGACCGGCTCTCGTTGCCGGACGGAGCCGCCGACGCCGACGCGACGGCCGGTTCCGGAGATGGCGCGACGGCCGGTTCCGGAGATTCGGTCGGGGCGATGGCGTACAACATCACGGCGGCGCCCACCGCGGCGGCCGCGATCACGGCCGCGACGGACCGCTTGGTCAACGAGTTACGGAAGCGTCGCGTGTTCATGGGTCCAGCGCATTATACGCCCGACGGAGACGCGGGTCCCAGCAAAAACGCGCCTATTCTCGCCGCTCGACGTCGTTGACGATCGGATCGAGCGACAGGACGTAAGCGGCGGTCGCCCTCAGATCCTCGTCCGTCAGAAATTTCAGGCCGTGCTCGATCGCCTCGTACATCGAACCCTGGACGTCGTCGAAGTCGGGTTTCAGGCCCGACTTCAACAGCTGGACGAGGTCTCCCGCCGACCAGCTCCCGATCCCCGTTCGCGGGTCCGGCGTGATGTTCGGAACCGGCGCGCCATCGGGGCCGTCCGGCGTTCCGGCCAGGAAACGATCGTCGACGGGCGCGCCGAGGACGTTGCGAGGCGTGTGACATTCGCCGCAATGCGCCAGCGCCCGCACGAGGTAGGCTCCCCGGTTCCATTCGGCGTCCCGGGCGGGATCCGGGCGATATTCACCCTTGGAGAAGAACAGCAGTTTCCATCCGGTCTGCAGGAACCGCCACGAGAAGGGGAACGGAACGTCATGGTCCGGAACCTCGCGGCGCACCGCGTCGCGCGAGAACAGATAGGCCTTGAGATCGCGCATGTCGGCGTCGGTCATCCGCGTATAGCTGGGGTATGGAAACACGGGGAAATAGTGGGCGCCGTCCGGCGCCACCCCCTCGCGGAGAGCACGGACGAAGTCCTCGTCCGACCAGGCTCCGATTCCGGTTTCCCGGTCGGGAGTGACGTTCGGCGAATAGAAGGTGCCGAACGGGGTATCGAGAGGCCTGCCCCCGGCGAAAGGCGGCCCGCCGTTCTCCACGTCGGTATGGCATCCCACGCATCCCGCGGCGCGGCTCAGGTACTCTCCCCGTTCGACGGCCGCGTCGTCCGCGAGAGCCAAGCCCGCGGCCAGCAGCAACAGGACGAGGACGGCCGCGGCGGACGCGCGCGTTCCGGTCGGCATTTCCGAAGGGCGGCGCGCGGCCCGATGCTTCCCGCGGTCCCCCCGGACTCAGGATCTCGGCTTGCGAAACGCCCTGTGGCAGCCGCCGCAAGTCCTGCCGACGCCACCCAGCGCCGCGCCGACGGCTCCGGCGTCGCCCGCCCCGGCGGCCTCGAGCAACTTCGCGGCGGCGGCCTGGAAGGCCTTGACCGCCGCCTCGAACCCGGCCGCATCGCGCCAGATCTCGTCCCTCGCCCGGGTGGCGTCGCCGCCGGATCCCTCCGGGAAGACGTCGCCCGTCATCGACGCGAGCGCGTCGATGGCCGCGGCATGACCGGCCATGTGCCCGGCATGTCCGACCTCGCCCTTGGCGATGGCGGCGATCGAGCCCATGTGGCTGCCCAGGGCCTTCATCGCGGCCTGTCGGTACTTGATGTCCGCGGAAGCGTCCGCGCGGGCCGCCGGACCCACCGCCGTCGAAAACAACGTCACCGCGCCCGCCAGCAGAACGCCCTTCGCCACGCTCATCGTCACGCTCTTCATGGTCCCGCCTCCCCGCAATCCATGGTGATCGAGCGGAAATCCTGCCGCATGGCGACCGCCCGCCGCAACGATTCATTCCGCCGGTGGCCTCGACCGGTCCGGCATGTTTGACTGTGCCGCTGAACCGCACCCCCCGCCGGAACACGGAGCCGATCGCGCATGACCGGACCGACCTCGCCCGGACTGACCTCGCTGTGCGTCTACTGCGGCGCCCGGACGGGCGCCGACCCCACGCACCGGGCGGCCGCCGAACGTCTGGGGAGGTTACTCGGCGAAAGGCGGATCAGGCTCGTCTTCGGCGCGGGAAGCGCGGGTCTCATGGGCGCGGTGGCGGACGCGGCGCTCGCCGCCGGAGGCGACGCCATCGGCGTGATCCCGCGGCATCTCACGCGGGCGGAACGGGCGCACGACCGCCTCACCGAAGTCCATGTGGTCGAGTCCATGCACGAGCGCAAGCAACGGATGTTCGATCTCGCGGATGCGTTCGCGGTCCTTCCGGGTGGCCTGGGGACCCTCGACGAGACCATGGAAATCATCACGTGGCGCCAGCTTCGGCTCCATCGCAAACCCGTGGCGCTGATCGATCATCGCGGATACTGGCGGCCGTTCGTCGACCTCATCGGCCATGTCGTGGATCGCGGTTTCGCCGACCCGTCCGCCCGCGGCCTGTTCGTCACGGTCGAGAGCGTGGACGACGTCGTCCCGGAGATCGAAGCGCTCCTCGCCGAGCCGTAGGACCGCGATACACCCCCCTTCCCCGCCTCCCCTTGACAGAGGGGTGAAGTCGAAGCGGCCTCTCCCCGCCGGAGGGGGGAGGCGTGAACGGACCCGGCGGCTTCACCCCCCCGAGAGCGGGTGTTATCTTCCGGCGACCCGGTCCGGAGCCCGGGGAGTCTGGGGGCGCGAGCACGGCATGACGACTATTTCGGTGCGGAACCCGGTGGTCGAGATCGACGGCGACGAGATGACGCGGATCATCTGGGCGTTCATCAAGGACAAGCTGATCCTGCCGTATCTCGACATCGAGTTCGTCTACTTCGACCTCGGCATCGAAAGCAGGGACTCCACGGAGGACCGGATCACCGTCGACGCCGCCAACGCCATCGGGGAAATCGGCGTCGGGGTCAAATGCGCCACCATCACGCCGGACGAGGACCGGGTGGAGGAATTCGGCCTCAAGAACATGTGGCGTTCTCCCAACGGCACCATTCGCAACATCCTGGGCGGAACGGTCTTTCGCGAGCCGATCATCTGCCGGAACGTCCCCCGTCTGGTTCCCGGCTGGACCGATCCCATCGTCATCGGCAGGCATGCGTTCGGCGACCAGTACCGGGCCACCGATTTCGTGGTGCCGGGACCCGGCAGGCTCACGCTCAGGTACGAACCGGAGAACGGGGACGAGGAGATCGAATACGAGATTTACAACTTCTCCGGCGGGGGCGTGGCCCTCGGCATGTACAACCTCGACGAGTCCATCCGCGGGTTCGCCCGCGCCTGCTTCAACTACGGTCTGGCCCGCAAGTGGCCGGTATACCTTTCGACCAAGAACACGATTCTCAAGGCCTACGACGGGCGCTTCAAGGACCTGTTCCAGGAAATCTTCGAGACCGAATTCGAGGACCGGTTCGACGACGCCGGCATCGCCTACGAGCACCGACTGATCGACGACATGGTCGCCGCCGCCCTGAAGTGGAGCGGAAGGTTCGTGTGGGCCTGCAAGAACTACGACGGCGACGTGCAGTCCGACACGGTGGCCCAGGGCTTCGGCTCGCTCGGCCTGATGACGTCCGTGCTGATGACGCCCGACGGCAAGACCGTGGAGGCCGAGGCCGCACACGGAACGGTCACCCGCCACTACCGCCAGCACCGGTCGGGCAAGGAGACGTCGACGAATCCCATCGCGTCGATCTTCGCCTGGACCGGCGGCCTGAAGCATCGCGCCCACCTCGACGGCAACGAGGAGCTCGGGGCCTTCTGCGAGACGCTCGAGCGCGTCTGCATCGACACCGTGGAGAGCGGCTTCATGACCAAGGACCTCGCCATGCTGATCGGGCCGCATCAGTCCTGGCTGACGACCAATCGGTTCCTGGACAAGCTGGACGAGGGACTGCGGGCGCGGATGGGCGCGTAGAGCGGTTCCGGCTCGACCGGAACCGCCGCGGACCGGGCTACGCCGCGGCGGCGCGGGCCCCGATCGCCTCCTCGACCGCGGAGAGAGCCTCGTCGGCCTTGCCGCCGTCGGGTCCGCCCGCCTGCGCCATGTCGGGGCGGCCGCCGCCTCCCGTGCCGCCGAGCGCCGCGGCGCCGCTCCTGACCAGATCGACCGCGTCGAACGTCGCCGCGAGGGACTCCGTGACGCCGACGACCAGCGACGCCTTGCCCCCGGTCACCGCGACGACGGCGTAGACACCCTCTCCCGACCGCTTGAGGTCGTCGACCATCGCCTTGAGGTCGCGGGACGAGGCGCCGTCGACGCGCCGGCCGACGTACCTGACGCCGGCGACCTCCCTGGCCTCCGGCACGGCCGCGGGGCCGCCCACCGCCAGCTCGCGCCGCGCGGCGGCCAGTTCCCGCTCGAGGCGCCTGCGCTCCTCGACGAGGGCGCGGACCCGTTCCGCCGCTTCCATCGGCGACGCCCTGAGCTCGGTGGCGACCTCGTTCAGGACACGCTCTTCCGCGCGCACGTGTTCCGCCGCGGCTTCGCCCGTAAGGGCCTCGATACGGCGAACGCCGGCCGCGACGGCGCCCTCGCCGACGATCTTGAAGAAACCGATATCGCCCACGCGCCCCACGTGCGTGCCGCCGCAGAGCTCGACCGAGCCGGGCGCGCCTTCGTCGCCTCCCATGGCCACCACCCGGACCTCGTCGCCGTACTTCTCCCCGAACAACGCGAGGGCGCCCCGCTCCACGGCCTCGTCGGGACTCATGAGGCTCGTCTCGACGGCCGCGTTCCGGCGGATGTCCCGGTTGACGTCCGACTCGATGGTTTCGATCTCCTCGACAGTGACCGCCCTGGGGTGGGCGAAGTCGAACCGCAATCGGTCCGGCGCGACCAGCGAGCCCTTCTGGACCACGTGATCGCCCAGGACGCGGCGCAACGCCGCATGAGCGAGATGCGTCGCGGAATGGTTGGAGCGCACCCGCGCGCGCCGTTCGCCGTCGACGCGGAGCTCGAGCGCGTCGCCCACGCGCAGGGACCCCCCCTCGACCGCGCCGACGTGCGCGTGGACATCGCCGAGATGTTTCCGCGTATCGCGGACGACGACCTCCACGCCGCCGGCTCCGAGCATTACGCCCGCGTCCCCCACCTGGCCGCCCGACTCGCCGTAGAACGGGGTCTGGTTGACGACGATCAGGGCTTCCGTCCCGTCCGCGGCGCTCTCCACCTCGGCGCCGTCCACGACGATGGCCTCGACGCGGGCTTCGGCCGCGTGGGTCTCGTGACCGAGAAATTCCGTGGCGCCGACACGCTCGCGCACCTCGAACCACAGGGCGTCGGTCGCGGCTTCGCCCGAGCCGGCCCACGCCTTCCGCGCCTCCTCCCGCTGGCGGCCCATCGCCGCCTCGAAGCCGTCGGTATCGACCTCGATGCCGCGGTTCCGCAAGGCGTCCTGGGTCAGGTCGAGGGGAAAACCGTAGGTGTCGTACAGCCGGAACGCCACGTCGCCCGGCAAGGGCCGTCCGTCGTCGAGGTCTTCCGCGGCTTTGTCGAGAAGCGTCAAGCCGCGTTCGAGCGTCCGCTTGAAGCGCGCCTCCTCCAGCTCGAGGGTCTCGGCGATCAGGGGTTCGGCGCGCCCGAGCTCCGGATACGCCTGGCCCATCCCCGCGACCAGGGCGGGAACCAACCGCCAGAGCAGCGGCTCCCCGCAGCCCATCAGATGGGCGTGGCGCATGGCGCGGCGCATGATCCGCCGCAACACGTAGCCCCGGCCTTCGTTCGACGGCATGACGCCGTCCGCCATCAGAAAACCGACCGAGCGCAGATGATCCGCGATCACCCGGTGCGACACGGCGTGGTCCGCGTCCGCGGCCCGCCCGCTCGCCTCGGCCGACGCCTCGATGAGGGCGCGGAGCAGATCGATGCCGTAGATGTCGTGCCCGCCCTGAAGCACGGCCGTGATCCGCTCCAGCCCCATGCCCGTATCGATCGAGGGCCTGGGCAGGTCGATGCGTTCGTCCCCGGAGACCTGCTCGAACTGCATGAAGACGAGGTTCCAGATCTCGACGAACCGGTCGCCGTCCTCGTCGGGGCCGCCCGGAGGGCCGCCGGGAACGTGGTCGCCGTGATCGTAGAAGATCTCGGAACACGGCCCGCAGGGACCCGTGGGGCCCATCGCCCAGAAGTTGTCGGAGGTCGGAATGCGGATGATCCGGCCTTCCGGCAATCCGGCGATTTTCTTCCACAGATCGAAGGCCCGGTCGTCCTCGGCGTATACCGTGACCAGCAATCTGTCCGGCGGCAACCCGAATTCCCCGGTCACCAGTTTCCACGCGAGCTCGATCGCCAGTTCCTTGAAGTAGTCCCCGAAGGAGAAATTGCCCAGCATCTCGAAGAACGTGGCGTGCCGCGCGGTGTAGCCCACGTTGTCGAGATCGTTGTGCTTGCCGCCGGCGCGCACGCACTTCTGCGAGGTCACGGCGCGGTCGTACTCGCGCGTCTCGGCGCCGGTGAACACGTTCTTGAACTGCACCATGCCGGCGTTCGTGAACATGAGGGTCGGGTCGTTGCGCGGCACCAGCGGGCTCGACGCGACGGGCTCGTGGCCGTGCGCCACGAAATAGTCGATGAACGTCTTCCGGACGTCGTTCGCCGATATCATCCGTCCCACCTTTCACGGCGCCCCGGGGGCGCGATATCCCCTCTTCGCGGGGCCGACGTCAATGTGACGCGCAGCACTTCGGGCAATGTTTCAATCGGTTCCATGTCGGCCAGCTTTTTCGTGACCTTGTAAGTGACCGCCTGACCTTCCGCCATTCTTACCAGGCGTCCTGCGCGGTTCTCCGGCACGTCGCCCTTCCGCCACATGCCGAAAACGATGTCATGAGGGCAGATTCCGAGGCAGAAAAGATAGTCATACTCCCGGTCAAGACGTACATGGTTGAACTGGAAAGTGTTGTTGGCGCCCAACGATGCCGTCTTGACCTCGAACCGACGATCCCATACCCGCAAGTCCGTGGGCGATGTACGCTTGCCATTGCTCACCGGAATGTCGGCGGCGCGAAGATAGCGCCGGATAAATTCTTCGCCGATCTCGCCTCGATTGGTGTTTCCCAGTCGACAATAACCGACGAGAGGCGAGTCCCGCCAAATGTCTTTCGGAGCGTGTTCGTTGATGATTTCGATCGGAATATCGACAGGAGTCATTGGGACGGCTCCCAAATCCCCTTGGTCTCGCCCCGTTTCCAGAAGACCAGAAAGTAGGAATGGTTCTTACGCGCGTGGATCTGTCGAATGGCGCGGCTCACGCCCGGGCGATTGTTCCTCATGACGACGAAGAGATCTTCGGTAACGTAGCCCAGATCATCGTACATCCTCATGATTTCCATATGGGTGAATCTCTGGCGGTTGGAGCACACTTCGTCCTGACACTTGACGATAAGAACGCCGCGATCCCTCAAGACACGGTATGCCTCGCGACCGGCATCGCGATACAAGTCCAGAATCGCTTCGTGATACTTGCTTTCGGTCCGGTTACCACTTGCGTTGTTGCGATAGTGTTCTTCGAACGGGGTATGAACCTTATGAGCCGTTCCGCCCGGAGTGTGCATATACGGCGGATCCAGGACCACACAATCGATTTTCCCGTCCTTGTAGGGTAGCTCCCGGCAGTCCACGCCATCCTGAATATCGGTCGCCAGCAGCTCGTATCGATCCCGTGGAACGTACCGCCAGAAGACGCCTTTGCCGTAAGTCACGTCGGCGATTACGCTCCCCGAGCTCACGTACAAGCCGAGAATACGCGGAAACACGCGGTCATTGCCGTCCGCGCTTGCGCTGAACACCAGATTGTTCGTGGCATCGCCGTTGCGCACCCGGCGCTTTTGCGGACCTTGGAGATTTCGCCCAGGATACGCGGATGGCGTGGCGTCAGTGTTTTTCGTTTGCATTTCTGTTTGTCCATGGAAGTCCGCCAATGGGATGCGGGGAGCTCCGATGGCGACAAGCCTGTCGTCCGCGCATCGCCGGCGGCGCCTCTCCTCTCGCCGCCGCCGGCCGCGACGACCGGACGCATCGGTACCCTCGCAGTGAGAGGATTGACGATTTCAACCTTCTTCTCCCAAGCAGCCGCGTCGGGAGCGCATGGCGGATCGACGCAACGCGCGAGTTGACGAGAAGACCGACCGTGGGATCCCCGCCCTTCGATCCCGCCTCCACGGTTCGACGCCATTCATCGTCGAGCCACCTCCGGATTTCGGCATTGTCCATGGAACCGACGGTATCAGAAGTTCAGCCATGCCGACTCCTGGCGAGTCCGGCGAACGGAATGGCACAACCGCCCCGGGGCATCCACCCGCCTCCAACCGGAGAAAAGGCGATCGTACAGATCGGTCCGATACCCGGAGATCACGGCGCGGCCGCGAATACCGTTCAGAACGGCCGCCAACTCGACGTGCTGCGCGTCTGTCATTTCGTACCCGTAGGCGGACGCATCGCCGCGCGCGGAGTGAACGTAGGGAGGGTCCAGGTAAAAGACCGTCTCGTCGGTGTCGTAGCGTCGAACGACCTCGACCGCGGGCGCGTTCTCGATCTGGACCCGCTGCAAGCGTTGAGCGATTTCCGACAGCCCCTCCACGGAACCGAGCCAGCGCGACACCGCGCCGGACATGCCGGCCCTGGACGTGAGCACGCAATGCGCCCACCGGCCCTCGCTGCTCTTCTGGGCCAGGCCGGTGCGCGTCTGCCGCGCCCGCACGTAGAAGCGCCGCGCCCGCTCGAGCCGGGACAGGTTCCCCGCAGGCTCGCAGGCGCGAACCAGTTCCTCGCGGGAAAACGGCGTCAGGCCGATAGCCTCGATCAGCTTCGGACCTTGATTACGGAGCGTCCGAAAGAAATTGACCAGCTCCGAATCCATATCGTTGTAGGTTTCGACGGGGTATGGACCGACGTTCAGCAGGACCGCCGCCGATCCGCCATATACATCGCAGAAATGCGTGGCGTCGCCGGGTATGAGGGGAACGAGGAAATCCAGATGCGAGAACTTCCCGCCGTACCAGCCGAACGCGATCATCCGTTTCCCGCGGCGTGACGCGATACGGCGCCCCGTACCCGTCGCGTTGACGGGAGGTGCGGTCGGCATCGCGCTGTCGGAGATCCGCGACCGAACCGGCGTCGCGGGGGGACCCGGCTTCGACGTGTCGGTCATGACATTGATTTCCTGCGCGTCACGATCACGCCGACGCCGATCGCGCCTTCGCATGGTTTTCGGTTTGCGCGTCGAAACCCGCGCGTTCGAGCTCGGACAGGTTCAAGAGGACACGACCATCGAGTTGTACCCGTAGGTCGGCCAGTCCGGCCGATAGTCCGGGTCCGCCTGATTCCCCCACACGGTCCAGTTTCCGCGGGAACCGCGACCGAAGAGTTCGAGGTACGGCCCCCGACTGCAGCTCTCGATCAGATCGTACAGCTCGTCCGGTTTCCGGGAATGTTCCCGCTTCCGGCTGGCGATCAGGTTCACCTGCCTTCGTCCGGGACCGAGCGTGCGGGCATTCTTGCCGCGCACTCCGAACAGGACGATTTCGGTTACGTTGCGAAAATAGAAGCCGACGCCGCGGCCGTCCGACTCGCCGTCCTTGCGGACCTTGTGCCAGACGAGGTTGGTTTTGTACTGGAACCCCCAGGAGGCCAGAATACGCAAACCATGCGGCAACAACGCATTCGGCGCCCACAGGTAGCAATGGGACACATCCTCCGCGTGATCCCCCACGGGAAGCGCCGCGATTTCATCGAAGGACAGCGTCCCGTAGCGGGACAGTCTACGATGCTCGGGAGCCACTTTCCCCGTGCGATTGGCGAACCGCCAAGGGGGATCCGCGAGGATCGTCCCGAACTTCCGACCGCCGAGATAATCCGACAGCTCTTCCACCGGCGACGGCGGCATCGCGCTGTCGGGCGCGACAATCGATCGCTCTCCGGCCGAAGCCGACGCTGCGCTCGCGCCTTCCGCCGCGACGGCGCGAACCCGGTTCGCCTCACGCTCCTCCGCGCCCGAGACGCCGGCCTTCCCCACCACGCCGCACCCCTCCGAGGTCTTGCGTCTGGATTCGGGCATGTTCCCGCGCGATCCTCCGATGCCGGTCACGCCCAACTCCACCGAACCGGGAGAATAGCGAGGCCTTCTCCCGGTTCCAGGGCTCCGCGGTCCAAAGGAACGGGCATATCGCGGGAAACCCCGATGGCGGCGGGCTCGTCGCCTACGTCCCGCCGGCGGTGCCTTTCCGCTCATCGTCGTCGGCCGCGGCGACCGGCTCCTCCATGATCGTGTCCGCGATCAAGCCGGCGTTGCGGCGGATTTCGGCGTCGATGGCGTCCGCGACTCCCGGCGTCTCCTTGAGATAGGTCTTGGCGTTTTCCCGGCCCTGGCCGATCCGTTGATCGCCGTAGGAGAACCAGGACCCGGACTTCTCGATAATGCCGGCCCGGACGCCGAGGTCGATGAGCTCGCCCATGCGGGAGACGCCCTCGCCGTACATGATGTCGAACTCGACCATCTTGAACGGCGGCGCGAGCTTGTTCTTGACCACCTTCACGCGGGTCTGGTTGCCGACCACCTCGTCGCGGTCCTTGATCGCGCCGATCCGGCGGATGTCGAGGCGCACCGACGCATAGAACTTGAGCGCGTTGCCGCCGGTCGTCGTCTCCGGACTGCCGAACATCACGCCGATCTTCATGCGGATCTGGTTGATGAAGATCACCATGCAATTGGAACGCGAGATCGAGGACGTCAGCTTGCGCAGCGCCTGGCTCATCAACCGGGCCTGGAGACCGACGTGCGTGTCCCCCATCTCGCCCTCGAGTTCCGCCCGCGGCACGAGCGCCGCGACCGAATCGATCACGAGAGCGTCCACGGCGCCGGAACGCACCAGCGTATCGGCGATCTCGAGCGCCTGCTCGCCGGTGTCCGGCTGGGAGATCAGCAGATCCTCGACGCTCACCCCCAGCTTGCGCGCATACACCGGATCGAGCGCGTGCTCGGCGTCGATGAAGGCGCAGGCACCGCCGCCGCGCTTCTGCGCCTCGGCCACCACGTGAAGCGCCAACGTCGTCTTGCCGGAGCTTTCGGGCCCGTAGATCTCCACCACCCGGCCGCGCGGCAGGCCGCCGATGCCGAGAGCGATGTCGAGGGCCAGCGAGCCGGTCGGGATCGCGTCGATCTCGACGGCCTGCTCGCGCTGCCCGAGCTTCATGACCGAGCCCTTGCCGAAAGCCCGCTCGATCTGGCTCAGCGCGGCTTCCAGCGCCTTTTCCTTGTCCATTCCGCCATCCACGACGCGAAGTGCCGATTGAGTCATTGTCGTTCCTCTCTTATTCCACACGGGATATCCGCTGGCAATGTCGCCGGGGCCTTGCCGCAGCGCGCCGCCTCCGATCCCTCCGATCCGGCCACCTTGCCGACCGTCGGCGCGAATGTACCCATTTTGTTCTTGGCTGGCAAGAGAAAATTATCCGTTGTCCCGGCGGGGCGAATCCGCCTTCGTTCCCTTTCCGTCCAGGGGAATCCGCGCCGGTCCGGAATATGGAAGGCCGAGAGCGTTATTTCGGACGCCCGACGGCCCCGGAAGCCTTCGGCCACGCGCCCGCCGGGCGAGCGGACGGCGTCAGTTGTCGCGGTAGGTCCGTTCGCGTTTCTCGTGACGTTCCTGAGCCTCGATGCTCAGCGTCGCGATCGGTCGTGCGTCGAGGCGCGACAGGCCGATCGGCTCTCCGGTTTCCTCGCAGTAGCCGTAGCTGCCGTCCCGAAGCCGTTCCAGGGCGTCGTCGATCTTGGCCAGCAGCTTGCGTGCCCGGTCGCGGGTCCGCAGTTCGAGCGAGCGTTCCGACTCCACGGAGGCGCGGTCCGCGAGGTCGGGTTCCTGCGCGCTGTCGGTCTGTAGATGTTGCAGCGTCTGGGTGGACTCCCGGACCAGCTCCTCTTTCCAGCCCAACAGCTTGCGCCGGAAATACTCGCGCTGCCGGGCGTTCATGAACGGCTCGTCCTCGGATGGCTTGTAACCCTTGGGCAGGCGAGTCGCCATGGCATCTCCTGTGGTTGGAAGACCTGTCCGCTTTCCGGCGGCGCGGAGTATATGAAGGCGGTCGGCCCGCAAGCAAGGGCGTGTCCTGGTTCGAGACATATGGGACGGCGAGGGTGCCGCGCTGGACGATCTCACCGAGCCGCGAGGCGGCGGCGCGGATCAGAAACGCCGTCGCAGCATGAGTTCGGCCCGGCTGCGACGGTACTCATGGAGCACGATGTTCGAGCCTCGGCGCTCATGGACGAACGAAAGCATCGGCACGAAGCCCCACAATTCGAACGCCCGGTTGTAGGCCGTGACCCGCGAGACGTGGAGCCGGTCGGCTCGGGGAGCGGGATGCAGGGCCGGCTTCGCCCGGTCGTACTCCGTGAGGTGGACCTGGTGCGACGCGTTCGATCCGAAGCCGCCTGTTCCCAGGATTCGGGGCAGGTCCCATTCCGCCGAGGCGCCTGCCCACAGGCCGTCGTACCGCTCGAACGGGCTTTCGGTTCGAGCGCGGCGCCAGCCGCCGTAGGCGTCGAGTCTCAGTACCGGGGTCGGACGAAAGGCGGCGCGGAATCCCACATCGAAGCGCGGACCGTCATAGCGCGGGAGCTTGCGATGAGTCTGCCTGGTGGCTCTGAGAAACCCGCCGATCCACAGGCGGTTGCCGAGCCGACGGCCGCCCTCGAGGCGCAGGCCCAGGCCGTCGCTGAAGATGTCGCCGGCCGACCAGCGACGGCTCGCCTCGGCCAGCAGGTCGATATCGCTGCGCGGCAACAGCAGGCGTGGACCGCCATAAAGCGACAGGGTCATGTCGTCGAAGCGATGTCCGCCGTACTCGCGCCGATGAACCGAGGCGCCGAGACGCAATCGGGTCGCTGTCGCGGCAAACGGTTGAAACGCCATCGGGTGCCAGTATTCGGTCGACCCGGACACGATCAAGCCCACGCCCGAGGAGGCGCGCGCGTCTTCGGCGATCTGGAAGGGCAGGTCGAAGATTTTGATGGTCCTGGCCCTGGTCGCCGCGTTGACGTTGGTGTCGGGAGCCACGGCAAACGCAAGAGAGGCCGACAGACGTTTTCGAGCGCGGATCGCGGCGAGAAAGCGGTTGACGTTCGACGCCACCACTTGCGGCGGACGGCTGGCCAATACCCTGCGAAAGTGACGCGCCGCGGCCTCGCAATCGTCGCCCAGAAGCTGCCGCAGGAGACCGGTCGCGGGTTCGTTGCAGCGACCGCGCTCGAACAGCACCCGGGCGAGTTCCAGCCGCGGCCGGGGCAGTTCCGGGCGGTTTGCAAGCATGCCTCGAAATATCCGCTCGGCTTCGTCGAGGAGGCGTACCCGCATCTCCTCGGTCCAGGGACCGCCGCCGGGCGGTTCCGCACCCAATGCGGCGAAAAGGGCCGTCACGCCGAGGACGAAGCTGGCGTCGGGATCGTCGGGATTGGCGGCGACCAGCGACCGCAGGAGAGTCAGGGCTCCCGATACTTTCCCTTCGGAGAGCAGGCGCCTGGCTTCGTCGACCGAAGCGGGGCCATCGCCGCCGCCGCAGAACGCGGGACTGGAGAACATGGCGAGCGCCACCACGGCCGGCGCCAGCCAACGCCCCACGCCGCCCATGATCTTTCCGGAGCGGCGCGCCTCATGCCTGATATGCATACGAGCCGTCGTCGCCTTGCCGCGGTCCACCGCGCCAAGGCGGCGGACCGCGGCAAACTTCGCCGTTCGTGTCGCGAACGGTCCGGGGCGGCGGCCGTTCGCGAGGTCGTCCGCCGCGACCGGCGATTGGAATTACTCCTTATCCCCCACGAACACGCCGGCGAACGCGCCGTTGCCTCTCGCGTCGGTGTACTTTCCACCGAGAGTTCCGGCGGCCCTGGCGGGGGTCGTGTCCACGGCGTCGTTGTCGGAGAACGTGCCGCCCCAATTGCCCGAGGACGTAGTGACGCCCGTGCCCGTAACGGATACGGCGCCCTTGAACGTCCCGTCGTCCGTGATCGAGGCTTCGCCAAGGCGGATGGTCCCACTCTCCAGGGTCCCATCGTCAGCCACCAACTCCGCGATGGTCTCGTAGGTGTAGATGCGCCTATTCAGATTGGGACTGCAGCCGACGCAGCCGTTGATCGTGCCGCCCGCGAAATCGGCGACGAGTGTCAAACCGCCCCACCAGACGCCATTCCCGCTCGCCGCGTGGTGATAGGTGCCTTCCGCGGCGCCGGCGTAGGTGGCCGTGCCGGAGGTCGGTTTCGTCCAGCCGTCGCTGCCATGATTGAAGACCGATCCGTCGCCGAAGTCGCCGAAGGTGCCGATTTCATAGTCGACGCCCCCGCTGCCGTCGTCCGAGCCCGTCACCCAATATCCCCCGGCCAGGTAATTCGTCGAGTCGGCGTCCTCCCAGGCCGTGTACACAAAGGCCACGGTTGTCGCGGTCCCGTCTCTCTTCTCCAGGATCGCGCCGTTTCCGGACCATCCCTCGGGCAACTCCGCATCATTCATCCAGGCCGTACCCGTCAGGTCGGTGCGGAGATGCTCCCGGCCGTTCAGCGACAAGGATTCCTCTCCGGCCCCGTCCGTCACGGTCATGCTCAATACGCCGTTGCCCGCGGCATCGACGGTAAGCGCGGTATCGACGGTATCCGAGGTCACTCCGGATTGATCGACGTTGCTGCTCTGGACGATGCTGCCGAATCTGGGTTCCGCATCGGCCAGTCTCGCGGCGGCGGCGAGGTCGCCTTGCAATTGCGACAGGGGACGGTTCGTTCCGCCGTTCTGGCCGCCACCGCCCGGCGGTGCTGGAGGTTGCGGCGTCGCTGGAGGTTGCATCGTCGCTGGAGGTTGCTCCATCATCGCTGGAGGCGTGGTACCGCTGCTGCTGCCGCAGCCGGACAGCACGATCGCGCACGCCGCCGCCGACAAGATGAATCCACTCGTACCGCTGATAGACATTCGGAACCTCTCTGTTTCTTAATTAGAGTGAAGAGGCCCCGTGAAGAGGCCCCGTGAAGAGGCCCCGTGAAGAGGCCCCGTGAAGAGGCCCCGTGAAGAGGCCCCGTGAAGAGGCCCCGTGAAGAGGCCCCGTGAAGAGGCCCCGTGAAGTTCATAACTCTACCTTATCACGAACGACGCAACAAGGTCAAAATCCGCCCGCCGAGTTGGCGCCAGCGCTCAAGAGCATCGGAGACCCCCACCCTTCTTTCGAGGACCGCGTCTCACATCTGTCTGAACCAGGACAGGGCGGCGCGGAAAATCGGCGCCGCTCCGGTGTCATGTCGGCCCGAAAGGCTGTAAAACCGCCCCTGGCGCGCCCGGCGCCCCACCCCATCCGCCAAGTCGGAGGCCGATGTCGGAATGAATGCCGTTTCGCCGCGGATACCGATCGTCGATATCGAGGCCCAGCACCGGCAGTTGCGTTCCGAGATCCTGGAGGCGCTTCGGGACGTTTTCGATTCCCGGGCCTACATCCAGGGCCCGCGCGTCCGGGCCTTCGAGACGGCCTTCGCCTCGGAGCACGGCGTCGCCCACGCGGTCGGTTGCAGCAACGGAACGACCGCCCTGTCCCTGGCGCTGGAAGCCGCGGGCGTCGGTCCCGGCGACGAGGTCGTCACCACCCCGTACACCTTCATCGCCACCGCCGAGGCCATACTCCATCTGGGCGCCACGCCGGTGTTCGTGGACATCGAGCCCGATACGTGCAACATCGATCCGCGCCTCGTCCGGCTGGCCGTCACGCCGCGGACCAGGGCGATCGTTCCGGTCCACCTGTACGGGACCCCGTGCGCCATGGACGCGCTGCGGGAGGTCGCGGACGAGAACGATCTCGTCATCGTCGAGGACTGCGCCCAGGCGCATCTCGCGAAGTTCGAGGGCCGGGCCGTCGGCGCCTTCGGACGGGCCGGTTCCTTCAGCTTCTATCCCGGCAAGAACCTTGGAGCGTGCGGCGACGCCGGAATGGTGGTGAGCGAGGACGAGGACACCATCTCCCGCGTGAGAAAGCTCCTCGACCACGGCCAAGGGACGAAGTACCTCCACGACATCGTCGGCTATAACCGGCGCATGGACGCCATGCAGGCGGCCATCCTCGGCGTCAAACTCCGCCATCTCGAGAAGTGGACGTCCCGGCGGCGCGAGAACGCGGCATCATACGACGCCCGGCTCAAACCGGCGGGCTTCCAGGTGATCGAGCCTCCGGACAACGTGGAACCCGTCTATCATCTCTACGTGGTCCAGGTGGACAACCGGGAGGAAACCACGCGAGCACTCGCGTCGAACGGGATCGGCTTCGGCATCCACTATCCGATCCCCCTCCATCTGCAACCGTCCCTGTCGGAACTGGGATACAAGGCCGGCTCGCTGCCCGTGACGGAAGCGACCGCCGGCCGGGTCATCAGCCTGCCGATGTGCGCGGAGTTGTCGCGAGACCGGATCGAGCGGGTTTGCGACGTGCTCACGGGCGTCGCGCGGCCTTGACCGGCGGCCCCGCGCGCATCCCCCCTCAAGCGGGCGCGGGGACCTCCTCGTCGCCCTCGCGCCAGAGATCCATCCTGTCCCGGTGGAACGCCACGCGATCCTTGAGCTCCAGCGCCTCGTCGTAGGGCGTCTCGTAGCTCCACATCGCGTCGTCTTCCGACCGCCCGCCGACCCTCAACGTCCAGTACGACGCCTCCCCCTTGAACGGGCAGTACGTCCGGCTATCCGTGCGTTCGGCCAGATCCATCCGGACGTCCTCCCTCGGGAAATAATGGACGGGCGCGTATCCGCGTTCGCGGACGATCAACGTCCGCCTGCTGTCGGCGACCGTTTCGCCGGCGAGCACGGCGCGCACCCGCCTGGAACCCGGCCGGGCCTCGACGTAATGATCGGGATGCTTCCCGTATCCCGGCGCCGGGTTGCCCGATGCCGCGGTCCCGGCCATCGCCCCCTCCTTCCCACGCGCGGGAATCGTCAGGACTCCGTATCCCGGACGATCATGACGGAATGGTTCGCCTTCTCCAGCACCTTGACGGCCACGCTGCCCAGGAAGAAACGCTTCAACGCGGACCTGCCCGTGTCCGACAGCACGATCAGCGAGTAGTTCTTTCCCTGCTCGATGATCTCGTCGATGGGGTTGCCCACGGGCGTGTAGCCGCCCTTGACCTCGAACCCCATGGATTCGACGAGCTGGCGCGCCTCGGCGACGTTCCGCTCGGCCTCGGGCAGGCTCTCCTGGTCGAGTGCCACGGACATCAGCGAGATGGAGCAGTTGCATCGCGCGGCTATGTTCGCGTCGATCTCGGCGGTCCGCAGCGACCGCTCGGAACCGTCGACGCAGATCAGGTGCCCGTGTCCCTCCTCGAGCTCTCTCGCGACGAGCACGGAGCACGGCGCGTAGAGGGCGATCTTCTCGGCGACCGCCGGATCCCAGAGCGAGAGCGGCGCCGGCGCCCAGTTCGAGGACGCGCCCAGCACGATCAGGTCGTATTTGAACTGGTCCCACTGCTCGAGGATGCCCGAGGCGATGTCCGACGCGACCTTCAGCTTGAGGATCAGCCGCTTGCCCTGGGCGTTGGTGTAGACGGTCGCGTTGTCGCCCAGGGGATCGCCCTGCACGTCCCGGTGGACGGTCTCCTCGTCCCATTCCCCCTCCATGCTGGCGAGCCGCATGAGCATGTCGCGGCCCTTCTCCATGTGCTTGATGCCCGGAAGCTCCAGACCCCAGTTCAGCATGTTCTCGCGGGCGACGCGCACCTGGAGCCCGCCCGAGCGCAACCCCTGATCGACCGGACGGACGTAGAGCAGGCAGATGTCCGCGTCGACGCCGCCGCCGAGGCGCGCGGCGTAGCGCAGGCCACGATAGGATTCCTCGGACCCGTCTATGCAGACGAGGATCCGGAACCGCTTCTGCCCGGGCGCCGGCGCCGCGCCGGGCCCGGCGGTTTCCCCGGCGTCCGGAGTCCGTCGCGTCATCCCACCCCCCGGTTTCCGTCGTCAGATGCCGATCAGAGGCCAATACACGGCCGCCACCGCCAACATGATTATCGTCGATGCGACGACCATTTTCCAGCCGACGACGAGAAAATCGGTCGTCTTGAGGAATCCCGAGGAATAGACGATGGTGCAGGCGGGGGTTCCGACCACGGTCAGGTAGGCGAAAGCGGACGACACCGCGCAGACGAACCCGACGACGATCGGGCTCTCGCCGGCGAGGTCGGCCATGTTGAGGACGATCGGCCCGAGCACGGCGACGGCCGCGCCGTTGGACATCATGTTGGTGATGCCCGTCGTGAGCACGGATACCGCCGCCAAGAGCCCGATCCCCTCGCCTCCTCCGATCGGAGACAGGGCGTCGAGGAAGGATCCCGCCACCCAGGCGGCGGCGCCTGTATCCTTCATCTGGACGCCGAGCGAGATCGCCGCGGCGTAGAGAAGCACCACGCCCCAGTTCACGCCGTTGTTGATGTCCTCCCAGCGCACCAGCCCGGCGATGAGGAACGCCACGGCGCCGGACACGGCGACCGTGCCCATGCCCAGGTCCTGGGAGAAGAAGATCCAGCCCAGCAGCACCAGGAAGAACAAGCCGATGCTCACCCATTCTCCCGCCTTCATCGGACCTTCTTCCGCCACCTGGGCGCGCAGCCGGACGATGGCGCGCGACAGGTCGCGATGCTCGGGCCGGAAGGTGACGAAGAGGATGAAGGTGACGATCGGGACCTGGATGAGGAACATGGGATACGCGTAGAGCATCCACTTCGCGTAATCCATCAGGTAGACGAATGTCTCCGGGCTGGTCGGGTCGTAGAAGAACTCCTTCCAGTATCCGATCATGATGGCGTTCCGGGCGCCGCCCGACGGCGTTCCGATGCTGGCGACGGAACATCCGTAGGAGATGGAGAACAGGATCACCGCGGCGAGCGAGCGGACCTTCCTGGGGTCGTCCGAGGTCAGCGTCACGAGCAGTATCCCCACGGGCAGCATCATGGCCGCGACGGTGTGCTCGCCGATGAACGAGGCGAGCAGGCCCGAGACGATCGAGATCCCGAAGCACACGCGCGTCGTCTTCGTGCCGGTCATGCGCACGATGAGCCAGGCGATGCGCTTGTCCAGGCGCTGCCGCACCACGGCGACGGCCAGCATCAGGGAGCCCATGATGAACAGCACGGAATCGTTCATCAGGCTCTTGGCGACCTCGGTCGATTCGAGGCCCATGAGAAGGACCTCGCAGATGATGATGAGCAGCGCGACGCCCGGCAGGGGAATGGGCTCCGTGATGAACAGGATCGTCGCCACGACCGACATGGCGAGGACGATCTGGCCGGCGCGCGTCAGCCCTTCGGGGGGATCGAAGCTCAACAGAGCGAAACCCACGATCAGCGCGATGAAGAACCACTTCTTCTCCCAGAAATAGTAGAGATTCGCGCCGAGCCTCAGGCCGAAGCGCGAGGAGACCGACTCGACGGCGGCGGGATCCGTTGACCCGGTTTCTGAAACCATCTTCTCGGGGACCGGCAAGGTGACGTGGCGTGATATACGCGTATACGCCGATTTTCGCGAGGCGTCTAAAAGAAAGTGGGCCGGTCCGGACATGTGCGTGCGGGATGCGTGCGGGACCCGGCCCCCGCGTCGCATCCGCGCGATCTTCGGATCCGCACGATCCGCACACCGTCGGGACACGAACCGGCGCGCCGCGGGATCGTGACCCATCCCCTCCCGATAACGCCCTCGATATACCATATGTTGATGTTCACACCGCTGAACCACAACATCTCGTGGTCTGGACAGGAACGTTCCGTATAGCCCGACGGTGTGCGGATTGTGCGATTCCGATCCGGTGTCGCGCCGGGACGGTTACGCTCCTCCCCCCTGTCGAGAGGGGAGGCCGGAAGGGGAATCGCATCCCGAGAGAGTGTGCCCCGACGGTGTGCGGATTGTGCGAACCGCTTTCCCGATCTTGACCGCACGGTGGATATTTTTTCTCTACTTTGGAATTTTCCTCTTGACATACCCCACCCCTGTTCCCACATTGTTCCCACACGGGAAACAGGAGACCCCGACATGCACGGAAACACCGCCGCCGCCGCCGACATACGCCCAGGCCGCAAAACCGCCTTCCTCCACGCCCTCGCCGATACCGTCAACGTCGCCCGCGCCTGCCGCGACGCCGGCATCCCCAGACGCACCGCATACCATTGGCGCGACGCCGACCCCGACTTCGCCCGCGAGTGGGACGACGCCCTCGACGACGGCATCGACCTCCTGGAGGCCGAACTCCACCGCCGCGCCTTCGAAGGGGTGGAGAAGCCGGTCTACTACAAGGGAGAACGGGTGGGGACGACGCGCCACTACTCCGACGCCCTCGCCATGTTCCTGCTCAAGGCCCACCGCCCGGCGCGCTACCGCGACAACTACCGGCCGCCGGAGCCGGAGCCGGAACCCGATGACCCGGCATCGAGAAGCCGAAGGCTCCGCGAGGCGGTGATGCGCCGGCTCGACGAGGAAGCGGCGGTGAGGGCGGAAATAGAGGCGGAAATAGAGGCGGAGATGGAGGCGAAGGCGGAGGAAGCGGCGGCAGAGGAGGAGATGGAGGAGATAGAGGACGAAGAGGAAGAGATGGAGGAGGAGGCGGACATCCGCCGGCCTCATGGAACCCGTGGGAAGCCCCTTGGGAAGACGACACGTAGAAACAATCGCCGCGGGCGGCGGCGGCGGCGCGGCGGGTCGATCCCGCCCCGCCCTGGCGCGGACGCCGCCGGGACCTGAAGTCCGCCCCCCCCCCCTCCAGGCGGTCCCTCCGTCGAGGGGGAGGAGCCGGCCGTCCGGCGAAGTTGTAGTACGATGTATGGTGAACGGGTATCCGGCGCACATGCGCCGACCCGACGGAAGGGTAAAGACCGAGGAGCGACCATGACACGTGCCATCTTGCTCAACGAAAGCGATAACGTCGCCACGCTCATCGACGACGGCTCGTCCGGAGACGACTGCCTGCTCCAGGGAGAGGGGACCGGTTCCGTGAAGCTCGGCAGGGACATCCCGTTCGGTCACAAGATCGCCGTCGCCGACATCGACATCGGCGGCGAGGTGATAAAATACGGCCAGGTGATCGGCCTCGCGACGGAAGCCATCCCGGCGGGACAACACGCCCACGTCCACAACATCGAGTCGCGGCGCGGGCGCGGCGACAAGCCGGCATAGGAGCGGAACGATGAACTTCCTCGGTTACGAACGTCCCGACGGGCAGGTGGGAATCCGCAACTGGATCGGCGTCATCTCCGTCATGGACAATATCAACCCGATCACGCGCGCCGTCTGCGGCGCGGTGGACGGAACCATCCCCGTCACGACGTTGTTCGTTCGCGGGCAGTTCGGCCGCGATCTCGAGATCGCCTTCGACACGCTGGCCGGCATGGGACGGAACCCCAACCTGGCGGGCGCCCTCGTCATCGGCCTCGAGGAGTACAGCACCGGGCAGATCGCCGACCGCATCGCCAATACCGGCAAGCCGATCGAGACCGTGATCCTGCAACGGACCGCCGGCTCCATCGCGGCGACGGCCGAAGGAACGGAGAAGGCGGCCAGGCTGGTGGCCGGGGCCTCGAGCCTCCGGCGCAAGGAATTCCCCGCTTCCGCACTGACCCTGGGCGTGGAGTGCGGCGGCTCGGACACCACGTCCGGCCTCGCCTCCAATCCCGCCATCGGACGCGCCGCCGACCGCCTCGTCGACGACGGCGGCACGGTCATCATCTCGGAAACGTCCGAATTCCTGGGCGCCGAGGACCTGTTCGCCGAACGGGCGGCGGACGACTCCGTCAGGCGGGCGTTCCTGGACCGCGTGCTGGGACACGAGAAGGCGTCGATGGAGCGCGGCCTCGATATCCGGGGGGCCAACCCGGTCCCCGACAACATCAAGGGCGGCCTCAGCACCATCGAGGAGAAGGCGCTCGGCGCCATGTCGAAGGCCGGAACCCGGCCGCTCGTCGGCGTGCTCGACTATGGCGAATCGCCCGTCCGCAAGGGTATGCACTTCATGGCGACGCCGGCCCCGGCCGTCGAGTCCATGACCGCCTTCGCCGCGTCGGGTTGCCAGTTGATCGCGTTCTCCACGGGCGTCGGCAACATCATCGGCAACTACGTGTCGCCCACCATCAAGGTATCCGGGAATCCGAAGACCGTCGGGAAGATGCCGGTCAACATCGACCACGACGTCTGCTCGATCATCGAGGACGGCCGCACCATCACCGAGGTCGGCGACGAGCTCTACGACTACGTGCTGGACGTCTCGTCGGGAACCAAGGTCGCCAGCGAGATCCTCGATCAGCGCGAAACGGCCATCAGCCGGTTCGAGCCTTCGATATAGACGGAACGGGCGGCGCCCCCGAACCGCGGCGCGCGCCGCCCGAAGGGGCCGTCAGGCGGGAAGCGCGCCGACGCCGAGGCGGGTCTGGCGCAGATAGACGATCGCGATGGCGCACAAGTTCACCGCGTTGAACCCGAACGCCGCCAGGAACGCATACGAGTAGCTCCCCGAGAGGTCGAAGACGAAGCCGCCCATCCACCCCCCGAGCGCCATGCCGAGCGCGGCGAACAGGTAGAACGTGGCGATGCGCCAGCCGGCCTGATCGGCGGGGAACAGCAGGCGGATGATCAGGGGATAGCACGGCATGATTCCGGCGAAGCCGAGCCCGAAGAGAATCGCCGAGACGTAGAGACCCGGCAGGCTCGTGACCATCGAGAGGACGACGAGCATGATCGCCTGGCAGGCCGAACCGATGAGCAGGGTCCGCACGCCGCCGATCCGGTCCGCCAACATGCCGTAGAGGATGCGGCTGACGAAGGCCGCGGCGAACAGCGCCATGAGGAGCTCGGCGGCCCGCGCCCGCGGATGCCCGAGGTCGGTGCCGTGGCTGACGATATGGACGATGGGGACGGCCATGGCCGCGCAGCATCCGATGGTCGCCACGCACAACATGCCCTGAACCGCGTTGGCCGGAAGGCCGAGGACCCGGCCGTCGACCGTGTAGCCTTCGCGGGCCCGGCCCGGGGGCGCCAGCGGCGGCTTCGGCCGCAGGATCAGCGCCAGGGGCGCCATGGCGCAGAGCACGAACGCGCCATAGAAGAGATAGGTCTCGCGCCAGCCGTAGGCGTCGTTGAGAAAGCGAAACAGGGGCGGCCAGACGGTTCCCGCGAGTCCCTGGCCCGACGCGATGACGGCCACCGCCAAACCGCGCCGGCGATCGAACCAGTGGGTGACGTTGGCGATCAGCGGCGTGATCATCGCCGACTTGCCCAGCAACCCGATGAGCAGGCCATTGGCGACATAGAGGCTCCAGCGGCTGTCGGACTGGGCCGCGACCAGGGCCCCGACGCCGATCATCACCGAGCCGAACAGCACCGGCCGGAAGACGCCGCGCTTGTCCATCCACCAGCCCATCGCCACGCCGCCGACGCCGGCGCCGATCATCATCATCGAATAAGCGAGGGAGGGGACGGCCCGCGGCCAGTCGAACTCCGTGGCGATCGGCTTGAGCGCCACCCACAGGACGATGGGGGCGCCGAGTCCGATGGTGTGCATGGCCAGCGACCCGAAGGCCACGACCCAGCCGTACCGAACCTCGATACTACCGTCGCGCGGAATCACACGTGCTCCGGGAATGGGGCCGCGCTCGGCGGCGGATGGACGAGGATGTACAGCACGCGACATGCGGCGTCAAAACGCGGGCCATCGAACGGGAGGATCGCCGGCGGCGGCGGAACATGCGCTCGCGGCGAGGGGCCGGCCCTACGCCAGCAGGCGCGCGTATTTCTCGCGGGCCTTGGCGATCTTCGGCGCGATGACGGCCTGGCAGTAGGGCTGATACGAGTTGTTGGCGAAGTAGTCCTGATGATAGTCCTCGCCGGGGTGGAAGACGCCGGCCGGCGTCACCTCGGTGACGATATCGCCCGCCCACGTCTCGCCGGCGCGTTCGATGGCCGCGCGGGCCGCCACCGCCTGTTCCTCCGAGAGGGTGAACACACCCGAGCGGTACTGGGTGCCGACGTCGTTGCCCTGGCGGTTCAGTTGCGTGGGGTCGTGGGTGGCGAAGAACACGTCGAGCAGAACGTCGTAGCCGACGACCTCGGGGTCGAACACGATCTCCACCGCCTCGGCATGGCCGGTGGTTCCGGAACAGACCTCGCGATAGGACGGATTCCCGGTCTCACCGCCGATGTATCCCGAGACCACGCTCTTCACGCCCTTCAGGGGCTTGAAGACGGCCTCGGTGCACCAGAAGCAGCCGCCCGCGAAGATCGCCCTTTCGGTTTCCGCCATGATCGCCTCCGTCGTTCGCCTACGGGATCGGGATCGGGATCGCTTCGCCGCGCTTCGGCACGTCGTAGCCCCGCCGCACGGCCGGACGCCCGGCCACGGCGAGGTACCAGCGCTTGAGATCGGGATAGTCGTTCGGATCCATTGTCTGGCGCTCGTAGCGCGCGATCCAGGGCCACGTGGCGATGTCGGCGACGCCGTATTCGCCGGCCAGGTACTCCTCCTCGCCAAGACGCTTGTCGAGGACGCCGTAGATGCGTCTGGTCTCGTTCAGATAGCGCTCCTCGGCGTAGGGCGCCTTGCCCGGGTTGAAGGCGACGAAGTGGTGGGTCTGGCCGAGCATGGGGCCGACGCTGCCCATCTGCACCATCAGCCACTCCATGGCCCGCCAGCGCCGGTCCTCCGCCTCCGGCATCATCCTGCCCGTCTTCTCGGTGAGATAGAGCAGGATGGCAGCGGACTCCATCATCGAGCGGCCGTTGTCGTTGTCGACGATGGCCGGGATCTTGTTGTTGGGGCTGATCTTCAGGAAGTCGGGCGCGAACTGGCCGTCCCGTGAGATGTCGATCTCGTGGACGGCGTAGGGGAGCCCGACTTCCTCGAGCATGATGGAAACCTTGCGGCCGTTCGGCGTAGGCCAAGTGTAGAGGTCGATCATGTCGCGCGGCTCCCTGTCCCCATCCTTCGAACCATGAGAGGAACATGATACGCCGGTCCGTCGGGATCAAGTCCGGGACGGCGGCGAGGCTGTCCTGGTTCAGACGGATGTGAGACGCGGTCCTCGAAAGAAGGGTGAGCGATTATCGGCGCCCCGATGCTGTTGCATTATGTCGGTTCTGATATTAGGTTTCTGACAAATTGCAATAGGACATCGCCATGCCGAGCCTGTCGAACCGCATCATGAGGCACGCCGCCGCGCTGCCCGAGGCCGCGCCGCTGTGCCCGGGCGCCTTGCTTCACCTGGGAAGCCGGGCGGCGGTCGATCAGGCTCTGTCCAGGCTCGCTCGTGCCGGACGCCTCCTGCGCGTCTGCCGGGGCGTCTACATGCGGCCTGTCGAGACCCGCTTCGGTACGCGCCCGCCTGTCGTCGAGAAGGCAGTTATGGCGCTCGCGGAATTGTGGGGCGAGACCATCGTTCCCTGCGGCGCCTCCGCCGCCAACGTCCTCGGCCTCACCACGCAAAATCCGGTGCTGTTCGTCTATCTCACGTCGGGTCCCAACCGCCGATTGCGCTTCGGTACGCAGGAAGTGCGCTTGCGCCATGCGCCGCGCTGGCAACTCGTGGCGCCGTACCGCCCGGCAGGCGACGCCGTTCGCGCCCTGGCATGGTTCGGCCCGCGAGAGGTCGAGGATGCTCTCGCGACGGTCGCCTCCCGGCTCTCCGACGACGACGTGGCCGAGCTGGCGGCGGCACGCGCGATCATGCCGACGTGGATGGCGGAACCGGTAAGCGCGCTGGTCGCCGATGGCTGAGACGCCGTTCCGGTCGCTTGCTCCCGCAGATAAGCGTGACGCCTTGGTGGTCGCTGCAAATCGAAGCGAACGACGAGCATACCTGCTGGAGAAGGACATCTATGCTGGACAACGGCCTGTTGCTCGCCGACGGGGAGCCTTTCGAGGTGCTCATCGAACGGTGCGCCGACATCGAGACGAGAGCCAACCGCCCGCGCGCTGGCGGCGGAAGCGCCGGCTGAACCGGCGGTCGCCACGGGTCGCCGACATGGCGCGACATGCACCGGGGTGCGGCAAGTGTGAACAACCAACGCCGCAAGGTGTAGGAAAAATGGCCGTGGCAGGAGAGAAACGATCGGTCGGGCCCGGCGGGGATAGAGGAGCGGAGCCGTCGTGGTGGGCGAGCGTTGATGCGGAACGAGGCGCACGCCGTTCTCTGCGGGGTGGTCTGAGTTGCCGGGCGACGATGTGCAACGGGTGGTACGAACAGGACCCCGCGATTGTGGGCGTGATGTCGGCTTTTGCGTGGAGGGGGGCAACAAGGAAAGCTCGCGCATTGCGCCGTCACGCCGCCCAGCCGGCGGACAGCGCCTCCGCCTGTTCGAGCACGGTCCGCGTCGCCTTTTCCTGCTTGTCGGGCGGGTATCCGTGCTTGCGGAGGATCCGCCTGACCAGCCGGCGCAAGTTGGCGCGGACGTTCTCTCGGAGCGTCCAGTCGATGGTGACGTTGCCGCGCACGGTCTCGACGAGCTCGCGGGCGATGTCGCGCAGGGTCTCGTCGCCGAGCACTTCGACGGCGCTGTCGTTGGTCTCGAGCGCGTCGTAGAAGGCGAGTTCGTCTTCCGACAGCCCGAGCTTCTCGCCCCGGGCGTTCGCCTCGCGTAGATCGCGGGCGAGCTGGATCAGCTCCTCGATCACCTGCGCGGCCTCGACGGCGCGGTTCCGGTAGCGCAGCAGCGTCCGTTCCAGCATCTCGGCGAAGGATCGCGCCTGGACGACGTTCTTCCGCCGGCGGACGGCGAGCTCGCCCTTCAACAGCTTGCGCAGCAGCTCTACCGCGAGGTTGCGCCGGGGCATGCCCCGCACCTCGGCAAGGAATTCCTCGGACAGGATCGAAATGTCGGGCTTCTCCAGCCCGGCGGCGGCGAAGATGTCGACGACGCCGTCCGACGCCACCGCGCGCGACACGAGCTGGCGGACGACGTGATCGAGTTCTTCCTCGGGGCGCGTCTCGCCTTCGGCGCGCTTGGCCAGCACCGACCGGACAGCCTGGAAGAACGCCACGTCGTCGCGGATGCGGATCGCCTCCTCGCGCGGTACGGCGAGGGCGAAGGCCTGGGAGAGTTCAAGCACCGCTCGCAGGCAGCGCTCCTTGCCGTTTTCTTGCGCCAGAACGTGTTCCTGCGCCGCCGGAAGAAGCGCCAGCCGTTCCGTCGGCGAGCCGGAGATCCACCGGGAGGCGTCGAAACCATGGAACAGGGCGCGGCAGACCTCGTGCTTCTCCGACATCACCGCCACCGCGTCCGCCTGATCGAGCGCGGCCCGCCCGCCGCCGCCGCTCTCGGTGTAGGTCGCGAGCGCCCGCTTGAGCTCGTGGGCGAGCCCGAGATAGTCGACGACGAGGCCGCCCGGCTTGTCCCCGAAGACGCGGTTGACGCGCGCGATCGCCTGCATCAGCCCGTGGCGGCGCATCGGCTTGTCGATATACATGGTGTGCAGGCTCGGCGCGTCGAAGCCGGTCAGCCACATGTCGCGCACGAGCGCGATCCGAAGCGGGTCGCCGGCGTCGCGGAACCGGTTGGCCAGCGTCTCGCGGCGCCGCTTGTCGCGGATATGGGGTTGCCAGTCGGGCGGGTCGGCGGCGGCGCCGGTCATCACGACCTTGACGTGTCCCTTGTCGTCGTCCTCGCGGTGCCAGTCCGGGCGCAGGCGGACCAGTTCGCGATAGAGATCGACGCAAATGCGCCGGCTCATGCAGACGACCATCGCCTTGCCGTTCATGGCCTCGATACGGCGCTCGAAATGCGCGACGATATCCGCGGCGACGAGCGCCACGCGCTTCTCCGCGCCGACGACCGCCTCGAGTTGCGCCCATCTGGTCTTGAGCCTCTCCTTGCGCTCGATCTCCTCGCCCTCGGTCGCCTCCTCGAAGTCGGGGTCGATGTTGGGCTTCTCGTCTTCGTCGAGCGCCAGCCTGGCGAGTCGGCTCTCGTAGTAGATCGGCACCGTCGCCCGGTCCTCGACCGCGCGCTGGATGTCGTAGATGCTGATGTAGTCGCCGAACACGGCGCGCGTGTTGGCGTCGCGGAGCTCGATCGGCGTGCCCGTGAAGCCGACGAACGAGGCGTTGGGCAGGGCGTCGCGCATGTGGCGGGCGAAGCCGTCGATGAAGTCGTACTGGCCGCGGTGCGCCTCGTCGGCGATGACCACGATGTTGCGCCGGTCGGACAGCGCCGGGTGCCGGTCCCCCCTTTCCTCCGGGAAGAACTTCTGGATGGTGGCGAACACCACGCCCCCCGATTCGACGGCGAGCTTGCGGCGCAGGTCGGCCCGGCTTCCCGCCTGGACCGGCGGTTGCCGCAGCAGGTCCCGGCAGCGGGAAAACGTGGCGAAGAGCTGGTCGTCGAGGTCGTTGCGATCGGTCAGCACGACGATCGTCGGGTTGGCCATCGCCGGCTCGCGGACGACGCGCCCGGCGTAAAAGGCCATGGTCAGGCTCTTGCCCGAGCCCTGAGTGTGCCAGACGACGCCGACGCGCCGGTCTCCGAGGTCGCCGCCCGGCCGGCGGCCCGACTCGTAGCGTCCCGTCACCCCCTCCGAGAGCTCCGGGCCCGATCGTCGCGACTCGGCCGCGCGCAGCGTCTCCGCGACCGCCGCCTCGACGGCGTGGAACTGGTGATACCCGGCCATCTTCTTGGCCGGCGCGGCGGACCCGTCGTCCTCGAACACGATGAAGTCGCGGACCAGCGCCAGGAACCGGCGCGGTTCGCACGCGCCCGCCAGCATCACCTGCAACTGGGGCATGTGGGGATCGGCGAGAGTCTCGCCGGAGATCGTGCGCCAGGGCTTGAACCACTCCCGCCCGGCCGTGAGCGTGCCGATCCGCGCCTCCGTCCCGTCCGAAACGATGAGCGCCGCGTTCAGGGCGAACAGCGACGGCAGCTCGGCCTTGTAGGTCTGGAGCTGCCGCCACGCGGTCCAGACGGTGGCGTCCTCGTCCGCCGGGTTCTTGAGCTCGATCAGCCCGAGCGGCAGCCCGTTGACGAATAGCACGATGTCCGGGCGGCGTTCGCGCCGGTTCTCGACGACGGTGAACTGGTTGACCGCGAGCCAGTCGTTGCCGTCCGCGTCGTCGAAATCGACGGCGCGGACCTGCGCTCCGCGGATCGTCCCGCCATCGCCGCGATACTCCACCGTCACGCCGTCCGTCAGCAGCCGGTGGAAGGCACGGTTGCGGACCTCCAGCGTCGTGCCCTCCGGGCGGATCAGCTTGCGGAAGGCGTCGTCGAGGGCCTCGTCGGGCAGGTCGGGATTGAGCCGGGCCAGCGCGCCGCGAAGCCGGCGCTCCAGAACGACCTCGCCGTAGTCCGCGCGTTCCGCGTCCGGCGCGCCGGGGGCAATGTCCGGGCCGTGGGCGACGGTCCAGCCGAGACCGACGAGCCATTCGAGGGCGGCATCCTCGACCTCGGATTCGGTGAAACGGGTCACGGCGTTCTCCGAAGACGACGGCGACGGGCCATCGACAGGGCCGGAGCCTGCATGGCCGGGATATTCCCCGAATTGTTCGGGCCGATGAACGCGACGGGGTTTTCCAACTCGACCTCGACCTCGCCGAAGCGTTTGAAGTCACGGACGGTGAGCGTGGCGGGCGTCGGATATCTCTCGCGGAACGGCACCGGTTCCGCTCGTGTCACGCGGTCGCCTCGGCCAAGGCGTCGCGGAAGGCCGCGAAGCTCGGCGAACGGTTGCGCGCCGGGTCGATGTTGGGAGCGATGGCCCGCGCAGCTTCGATCTTACGCAACCCGTTTTGGAAACGGCCGCGCTTCTTCAGGATACGCTCGAACGCCTCCCAGGTGCCGCCCTGGACCGCGTCGGGGTTCCGATAGCGAGCCTGATTCGGAACGTTCGGCGATACGCGTGGATAGGCTTGGCGCACCGCTTGCCAGTCGCCGAAATACCAAGCCTCCAATTCCTCGACCGCGATACGGTTGACCACTTGCCACGGCCCGCCCCGGGCTCGCGAGCGAGTCAGAAGACCCGAACGGCGCGCCGCTTGTTCGAGCCGCGCCTTGAGCTCATGGCAATCGTCATTGTCGCGATCGACCGCGACGACGAGTCGACATTCGGCGGGCAACCAATCCCTGTAACCGAGCAAGCGCTTTTCCAGCTTCCGCAACAGATCCTGTTTACCTTGGAACACACGAAACTCAAACTCGCAGCCTTCCGGGAGAACGCCCGGGAGCAACTCTTGAAGGAAAGCCTCCATCGACGGCTCTTCGATCAGAAACTCCAGGTGTCGCACCGCCGTCACCGGCGTTCTCCGCCGGGTGCCGGGCCGCCGTGCCGGGTCAACGGATCGCCGACGCCGAAAAAGCCCTCCATCCAGAGATCGCCGAGCAGCGCGCCGGCTTTCATGAAGCCGGGCACGCCATCGAGGTCGGCGGCTCGCCGCGCCTGTGTGTGGCCCTTTTCGTCCCGCCACAGGACGCGCACCTGCTCGGGTTTCAGCGCGTTCAGGAAGAACGGCGAGTGGGTGGTGACGAGCAGCTGCGTGCGTTCGCTGGCTGCGGCGCACTCCTCCGCCAGTTCGTGAAGCAGGCGTGGGTACAGAAAGTTCTCGGGCTCCTCGATGCCGATGAAGGGCGGCGGTTCGGGGTCGTGCAGGAGCACCAGATAAGCCAGCATCTTCAGCGTGCCGTCGGAGGCGAAGCGCCCCAGAACCGGGTGGCTGAACGGCGCGTCCTTGATTTGCAGCAATAGCCGGCCGTCCGGCATGGCGTCGGCCAGCACGCGCTCGATGCGCGGCACGCGTCGGCGCAACGTTTCGAAGATGTGGTCGAGCCGCTCCGGGCGCCGCTCGCTCAGATACTGGATGACGTTGGCAAGGTTGTCGCCGCTCGTGCTCAGGCGTTCCTGCGGACCCGCCTCGGGCTGGCGGCGTGCGCTGTCGGCCGACAGATAGGACACGTGCCAGCCCATGATGAAGTCGCGCAGCGCCGCCACGCGCGGATGGTCCTGGAACTGCCCGAGCGCGTTGACCGCCAGCAGGTCGGGCGATTTGAGTGGTGTCCCGATCCGCTCGTCTTCCGCGTCCGGCGCCTCGCCACTCGTGGCTTGGCCCTGGCCACGGTGGTACTCAAGGAAACGAAAAGGCGCTCCGTAGCCTTTTCGTTTCCAGCGCAGCCACTCGCGGACGACTACCGGTGCGCCGGCCGACTCGTCAATGGACAGGTGGTAAGTGATCAGCGGAGCCTTCGGTCGTTCACGGTATTTGATCTCTATCGTCACCGCGCCTTCGGCGTCACGGGTCTTGAGTTCCCTGGCCTGCCCGCGCCGGTCCCAGGCGCGCCGCAGGCCGGATTCGAAACACTCCGCCAGGAACGCGAATACATTGAACACCGTGGATTTGCCGCTGCCGTTGGGGCCGAGGAGCACCGTCATCGGCGTCAGTTTCCCGATCTCGACGTTCCGCAAGGCCCGGAAGTTCTGTACCTTCAGGTATTCGATGCGCGGCGGCGTGCGGACTTGGTGGGACGTCGTCCTGCTCATCTCGTCGTCTCCCGGGATGTCCGAGCGCCCCGTCGGGAGCGCGTCCGAAACAGGTCCCTCGACGGTAGCACGACGCGATGTCGGGACGACATCGCGGTGACGGCCTGGAGGAACCGGCGCGGCGCCCGCGGACGGTCGAGCAAGACGGTGGCCTGGGGCCGCGTGTAGTCCCGATTACTCATTACAGTGAGTAAAAATCCTTGATAAAGCGAGTAATTGGAAAAGAGACGACTCGATGGAAGAAAGCGTCGGCGTTTGGCGTGGGGACGTTCCGCGCCGGAGTGGAATCGCCGGCCCGGCGTCGGCGGAGCCCGCCCCGAAGGCACGGGAGCGCTCTCATGGATCTCCGCCGCCGGAGAGTTGTTTGAGGGCGCGGTTCGCCGCATCGGCCGCGGTTTCGTCGCCCGCCGCGCGAGCCAAGGCGAGCGCCGTCTCGAAATCCCGCCGCGCCTCGTCCTCGCGGCCCAGGGCCAAATTCGTTGCGGCTCGATTGTTGTAGGCCATGGCATAGTCCGGCTTCAGGGCATAGTCCGGCTTCAGCCGGATCGCCTCGTCGTAATCGGCGATGGCGTCCTCGTGCCGACCGAGGTCGTGCTTCGCGTTGCCCCGGTTGTAGTATGCTTCGGCATAGTCCGGTTTCCGCCGGATCGCCTCGTCGTAATCGGCGATGGCGTCCTCGTGCCGACCGAGGTCGTGCTTCGCGCTGCCCCGGTTGTTGTAGGCTTCGGCCAAGTCCGGTTTCAGCCGGATCGCTTCGTCGTAATCGGCGATGGCGTCCTCATGCCGACTGAGGAGGGCCTTCGCGTTGCCCCGGTTGCTGTAGGCCGTGCCATCGTCCGGTTTCAGCCGGATCGCCTCGTCGTAATCGGCGATGGCGTCCTCATGCCGACCGAGGTCATCCTTCGCGTTGCCCCGGTTATTGTAGGCTTCGGCCAAATCAGGTTTCAGCCGGACCGCCTCATCGTAATCGGCGATGGCGTCCTCGTGTCGGTTGAGATTACTCTTCGCGTTGCCCCGGTTGTTGCAGGCTTCGGCATAGTCCGGTTTCAGCCGGACCGCCTCGTCGTAATCGGCGATGGCGTCCTCGTGCCGACCGAGGTCGTGCTTCGCGCTGCCCCGGTTGTTGTAGGCTTCGGCCAAGTCCGGTTTCAGCCGGACCGCCTCGTCGTAGTCCGCGATGGCGTCCTCGTGCCGACCGAGGCGGGCCTTCGCGTTGCCCCGGTTGTTGTAGGCTTCGGCCAAGTCCGGTTTCAGCCGGACCGCCTCGTCGTAGTCCGCGATGGCGTCCTCGTGCCGACCGAGGCGGGCCTTCGCGTTGCCCCGGTTGTTGTATGCTTCGGCATAGTCCGGGTTCAGCCGGATCGCCTCGTCGTAGTCCGCGATGGCGTCCTCGTGCCGACCGAGGTCGTGCTTCGCAACACCCCGGTTGTTGTAGGCCTCGGGCAGGTCCGGCTTCAGCCGGATCGCCTTGTCGTGGTCCGCAATGGCGTCCTCGTACCAACCGAGGTCGTGCTTCGCGTTGCCCCGGTTGTTGTAGACCTCGGGCAGGTTCGGGTTCAGCCGGACCGCCTCGTCGTAGGCGGCGATTGCCGATGCCAGATCGTTGGGCTTGTCTTTCTGAAGGAGGTAGCCGACGGAGGACCACGCCCGGGCTCCGAGCTCGTTGTCGATTCCGTCCACGAAGTTGGCGATGGCGCGCCACTTCTCGATGGCCTCTTCGATGTTTCCCCGTCGTTGCAGCAGGATGGCGGCGGCGACCGATCGGTCGATCGGGGACGCCGAGGGATCCGCCTGGGCGCTTTGCGCGGCTTCATCGGCCTTGTCCGGTTCCGCCGCGGCGGTCTCGGCGGTCATCTCCTGCACCAGCGAGGTGGCCTCGTCGCGCTTTTCTTTAATCTCGTCGACCAGATTTCGGGCCTCTTCGGCATGTTCTCCGGCCCTATCGACATTCCCGCGCGCTTCGTCTTCGATCTCGCGGAACCGCTTGAAGCCGAGATAGCCGGCGACGACGGCGACGACGCCGAGCAGCGTCAGGAAGATGGCGACCGCCATGAGCCACCAGTCGAGGGTTCTGGCCCGGTCGTCCAGCAGTTCGCGCCGCAGGTCGTTGAAGCGCCGTTCGACTTCGACGGCAAGCGCATCGTCCAAGCCGGTCTCGCCCGGCGTCTCCGTCGCCCGCCGTTGCGCGAGCGCGTCGGCGGGCGGTTCGGCTTCGGGAGCGGCGGCCGGGGCGGTCTCGGTCGGCGGCGCCGGTTCGGCGGCAAGGAGCGGGAATCCCAAGGCCACGACCGCCGCGAAGGCCAGACCGGCGGCAACCGCCGCGCGCGGGCGTCGGGGAGAGAATTTCGCCGTACTTGAACCGCTGCCGCGCCGCTTGACCGGAGACCGACGGGGCCGGGCCTGGAAAAGAGAGGACTTCACGCGGCGAGCTCCTCCCGCGCATCGTCCCGTTCCGACCACGGAATCGGGTGCATCTCGTAGCTTCGCATCGCATCCATCACGCTTTCCGGAATCCGTCGATCCGAATCGTTCACGATGGCGTAGGCGAAGGAACCTGGAGAGCGCGCGTCCCTGGTGTCGATCCAGGAAAAAGCCGCCGCCTGCGCGGTCTCGCGGTTCGGGCGGTTGACCGTGCGCACCATGCGTTCCGGCCTGACGTTCGATTTCGGTATGACGAACTCGAACCGATGATCGTAGCCGCTCTTGCCGGTCAATTTCACGTTGGGCGTGTATCGGATACCGGAAAGATCGAGCCAGGCGACGACGTCTTCGTAAAACAGGCTGGCGGTTACGGGAGGCGCCAAGTAGAACAGATCGTTCACGGCGAGCATCGCCTGTACGAGGTTGTGTTTCCGCAACGCGAAGTCGTATTCGGACGTTCGAACTTCCAGCGCTTTCTCGTTGGCCTGAACGCCAAAGCCGTCAAGCGTCGTCTTGAACAGAACATTTCGTTTAGCGCTGTCGATCTTGCACCCGGACAGCTCCAGATCCTCGACCGTATATCCGCCGTCGGTCAGAACGAATCCGCCATTGGATCGCTTGGCGTAGATCTGAATATAGTCGTTATGACGATCCAGATACGGCGTGGTGATCTCTATCCAATCGCCGACCTGGCGAAGGTTCGTTCGATCCTTTAGCCAGACCCAATATCGGTCCAGAAGCGATTGCACTTCCTCGATCATGAGAACAAATCCCTCCGGATATCGGGCGGTTTGGCGATATTGCAGAACCGCATGAAGTCTTCGAGCGTTTTCCACGGGTCGTTCAAATTTTCAAATCGGTCTTCCAGAACCGGGAACGCCCACTTGTCGCCGAATCCCTCGCGATAAAGATGTAGATGAGGCGATCCGATTTCCTCGCCGTCCGGATTCCGATGCGGCGCGCCGCCGAAGTCGAGTCGCGCCAGAATTGCGACCTGTCGACATCGAGTCTGGTAAGTACCCTTGGTGAGTACGATCCGAGCGCGGTGCACGTCGAGCAGAAACCGTTCGCGCCTGTCCGCCGAGGTCAGCGGGATCGTCACCGATCCTCCAAGTCCCGGATAGTTCCATTGGGCTGCATCGATTCGATGTTTCTCAAGCGCGAGGAGATCGTCCGCTTCGACCTGTGTAAGATCGGCATTCGTCATCCGGCCCCCTTTACGCGCAACTGTCCGGAAACGAGATATGGAAGCAGCGCGTCGCGCAGGGCGGAGAGGGTCCGTGCTTCGACAACCGCCTCGCTGGATCGCGCGATGAGCGGTCGGGTCAGCTGCCCGAACGCCGCGCCGACCGTGTCCGGCGGCGACGGCAACACGAACTGCGCGAGCGCTTTCGCGGGCACTCTTTGACGGCCGCTCGTGCCGGTCATGTTCTGTATCGCGAACTCTCGAAAGCGACCGCTACGCGCGAGGCAGTACGCGAACTCACATGGCAGTGGGGGTTTCGGGCGCAAGACGATGTACTCGGTCGATCCCCAGCCTGTACTGCCATTCGGTAGAAAATCAACGTAAGCCGTCTTACCGTTTTCCAGGCACGGCGTAATACGAGCAAGAAGTGTGTCTCCATTGACGAACCGCATGCCAGAACTGAACGGTCGATCAATCCACTTGTCGGGTACATGGCCCTTGGTCGGCATATTAGCCATGTCGAGATAAGGAGAAATCTGCCCTTTCCGAAGCGTCCGCTTAGGGTTGAGATCGATCAGATCATTTACGGAAGCTGCGTCCCACCCCTCCGGGATCCCGCCGATCTCGGAGTCCGTCAGCCGGTCGGGGAAGAGGGACCAGAGGGGTTCTGGGAGGTAGGGCGCGCGGCCGGCCAGTTTGGCGCGGGTGGGACCGAAGTCGACGAACCAGTCCTTGAAGATCGCCTGGGCCATCGTCTCCAGCGTCTCGTTCATGCGCCGGTTCAGCTCGATCCTGTCGTCCAGCGTCCCGAGGACATGGGCGATGGCGCGTTGTTCGGGGAGAGATGGAAGCTCTATCTCCAGTCCTTCGATGTCCGAGGGCCTGATGGATGGATAAGCCGTCGTGCTGTGTTCGGCGATGGTATGGAGCAACTCTACGATGTGATCCTGCGCCAGAAACCAATAGATGAAGTCCGTGCAGGCAACGCCTTCCTTTCCGGCGATAATGGAAAACCCGGTGGATGCCAGAAAATTTTCCGGGATGTCCCTCAGCAGCCCGAAGTGTCTCTGATTTGGGCGGACGGTGGAATAGACGATTTCACCCGGCCGGGCCTTTCGCCGGGCGCGGCTCGGTATCTTGTCTCTACCGACGACCAGATGTTGAATTTCGGCAATCCGGTTTTCCGTGATGTTGCCGGTATCCAGATAATTGACGAACGGCCATTCCTCTTTCAGGGAATAGGCGGAATCGTTGATCTCGATACAATCGCCGAGGCGTGCCATCGGCCAGTCTCTGCCTTTACCCCATCCTTGTTTCTCCACCAACACCACACGTTCCGCTTCGATACGCTCGCGGAAGTTCTCCGGAATCTCGTCCCAGACGAACAGGTCCACCGGGAACGGCAGATCGCCTTCCTCGAACGCCTCCCGCAGGTCGCCGACCCAGCGGTCTTGCTCGGGCGTGGCGAACACCACCAGATCCAGATCGGACGTCGGACGCGACTTTCGCCTGACGCGAGAGCCGTAGGCCCAGGCGGTCGTTCCCGGCAGATACCGTTCGAGCAACGACAGGATCGCCTCCTGTTGTTCGGCCGTAATGTCGATGGCGGGCGTCATTCCCATGCCTCGCCGCTCATGGTCTGGTAAAGGCCAATGGCGTCTTGGATGAAGTCGGCCATGACATCGAGGCAAGCCCTGGCGGTCTCGGCGCCGTCGGGAAGACCGCCCGTCAGCGACAGGTCGTCGCAGCTCTCCTCGTAGCCGTCGACGATCACGCGAAGGCCGTCCGGGTAGCCTTCCAGGACACGGACCGATTCCCCGGCGGTCATTTCTCCTCTCCTTCGGAGTACGGGCGGTGTTCCACCAGCGCCGACCGGCCCTCGATGGCCACGATGCGCGCCCACAACTCGTTTCCGTCGGCGTCGGTCAGGCGCAGATCTTCGCCGAGCACGAAGTGGACGGGTTGGGGCCGGCCCTGGTCGATGGCGATATTGGAGGCGTAGAGACAGGTCCGGTTCAGAGTGTCGAGAATGGGATTCAGCCTGCCCCGAAGACCGGGAAGACAACCGGTCTCTTCAGGGAAGATGACGGCCCCGCCTCCCGGCAGATCGCGCAACTCGATCGCGAGCCCGCCCCGGCTTGGCATCCACTCCCGCTCCACATGCGCCGCGCGCCCGGGAGCGGCGGCGAACACCGTCATCGGGAGGGCGGTCGTGTACAGATCGACGGCCGCCTCGCCGTTTTCGTCCGTCGTCGCGCGTTTCCAGGTCTTGTTCGGGAACAGGACCAGCAAATCGGCGCCGGGCGCCGGGCGGCCGTCGGACCACACGGCAACGACGGCGCGCGCGGGGCTCGGTTCCAGCGGCGCGGCGGGGATGACGAGAAGAACCTCCGAGTCGTCGATCACGCGGTATTCGGGCGGTTTGCCGCAGAGCGCCCGGGTTTCATCCAGAATGATCCGGACGCCGTCGCCTCGGATCTCCATGAAATACCGCCTGTCCTCGGAGCCGTGAACGCCGCCCACCGACATTCGTCCGAGCACGGACGCCAACGTTTGATTACGGGTGGCCTGCCGCTCCTCCATGCCGTCTACCGTCAGGTTGTTCGGAAGCGCGCCCGGGGACTGGACCTCCAGACGATCCTCGAACATGGAGAGGCGAATCCGGCTGCCCTTCATCGAATAATCGCGATGCGCCACGGCGTTGACCACCGCCTCGAACAGCGCCTTGTCGCTGTATTGCGGCATGTCCACGCGCGCCGGTTCCTTTCGCGCCGCGACCCGCATGTTGCGGACCGCGAAGGCCACCGCATCGGCGATCTGCCGGTCCAGTGGGCCGGCAATCTCCTGCGCGTCGATCTGGTCGGAGGCGCGATCCCTTCCCCTGTACCGGGTTGCCGTGATGCTCGCGTTGGGCAACCGGGATTCGGGATTCCGGGCGCACAACAACACGCCGGCCACCGTCGCGCGCACGACGCCGGCTTCGTCGAACGCCAGAAGCGCGAGCTTCTCGAGCGCCGTCTCGGGATTCGCCGCGCCCTCGGCGCTCAACAGCGGTTTCCAGAGCGCTTCGTCCAGGGTTCCGAACCCCGTATCCGGCACGGTCTGCTCGTCGAACCAACGGTAGCGGGCCTGCCCACGCCGCTGTGCCAAGCGCAACCGCTCGTCGTCCTTCATCGGACGCTTCGATCCGCCCACCCGGACGTAGCTTCCTCCCGGGCTGTCATGCTGCGAATCGCTTCTGGGGACTTCGAGAAGCAGGATTCGCTCGCCGCCGGGGAGCTCCTCGTGCTGGCTACGGATGCGCACGGGTGGGTTGATGGAGGCGGTGCATACCTCGACCAGGAAGGAATCCAATGCGACGAGCTGTTCGCGGGACATGCCTTGCGGCGTTCCGTCGTCGGCGACGCCGCAGAGCACGACTCCGCCGTCCGCATTGGCGAACGCCCCGATCTCGTCCGCCCAATCGTCCCGTTTCGGGCCGCTCGGCCGGTCTCCGCGGAATTCGACCCGCTTGAACTCCCAATCGCTGTCTTCACCCAATCGCAGCCGGCGCACGATGTCCGCGACAGTGTAGCTCATCGGCCGTCCCCGAACCCCAGCGCATCGAGATTGGCGGCGATGGCGGCATCGAGCCTCGCGCCCTCGGCCCGCTGCTCGCGAAGCCGGACGGCCAGTCGCTTCATCTTGTCCTCGAACGGCTCGCCGTCGTCCTCCGGCGCCTCCGCGCCGACGTAGCGGCCGGGGGTCAGCACGTGGCCGTGCTTGCGCACCTCCTCCAGCGCCACGCTCTTGCAGAAACCCGGAACGTCGGCGTAGTCGCCCGCCCCTTCCTCGCCGCGCCAGGCGCGGTAGACGCCGGCGATACGGGCGATGTCGTCGCCGGTCAGCTCGCGGTGGGTGCGGTCGAGCATGGCGCCGAGCTTGCGGACGTCGATGAACAGCACCTCGCCGCGCCGGTCGCGGAACTTGCCGCCACCGCCGCGGTCGCGGGCGACGAACCACAGGCACGCCGGGATCTGGGTCGAGTAGAAGAGCTGCCCCGGCAACGCCACCATGCAGTCGACGAGATCCGCCTCGATCAGGTTCTTCCTTATCTCGCCCTCGCCCGACTGGGCCGACGACATCGAGCCGTTGGCGAGTACGAAGCCGGCGATGCCGCCGGGCGCCAGACGATGGACGATGTGCTGCACCCAGGCGAAGTTGGCGTTGCCCCTGGGTGGAACGCCGTAACGCCAGCGCCTGTCGTCGGCGAGGCGCTCGCCGCCCCAGTCGGACACGTTGAACGGCGGATTGGCGAGGATGAAATCGGCCTTGAGGTCGGGGTGGCGGTCGTCGTGGAAGGTGTCGCCGTGGGCGATCTGCCCCTCGATGCCGCGGATGGCGAGGTTCATCTTCGCGAGCCGCCATGTCGTGTAGTTCGATTCCTGGCCGTAGATCGAAACGCCGCCCCGCGCGCGGCCGCCGTTGCCGTTGCCGGTGGCGTGGGCGTCGATGAACTCCACCGACTGCACGAACATGCCGGAAGACCCGCAGCACGGGTCGTAGACCCGGCCGCGCCACGGCTCCAGCATTTCGACCAGGAGCCCGACGACGCAGCGCGGGGTGTAGAACTCGCCGCCCTTCTTGCCCTCGGCGTTCGCGAACCGCGACAGGAAATACTCGTAGACGCGGCCAAGCACGTCCCTGGAGCGGGCGTCCTCGTCGCCCACACTGATGTTGCTGATCATGTCGATGAGCTGGCCAAGGCGCCGCTTGTCGAGGGCGGGACGGGCGTAGTCCCTGGGCAGCACATCCTCGAGCGCCGGATTATCGCGCTCGATCCCAGCCATCGCATCGTCGACCATTTGGCCGATAACAGGCTGCCGCGCCTGGGCCTCGAGATGGCCCCAGCGGGCCTCGGGCGGCACCCAGAAGATGTTGTCGGCGCGGTACTCGTCCGGGTCCTCGGGGTCGGCGCCCTGCGCCCGCTCGGCTTCCAGGCGGATGCGCCTTTCCTCGAAGGCATCGGAAATGTATTTGAGAAAGATCAGCCCGAGGACGACATGCTTGTACTCGGCCGCGTCCATCGAGCCGCGCAGGGCATCGGCCATCGCCCACAGCTCGGCCTCAGGGGCGATCTTGGCGTCGTCGGGTTTTGCTCCCGAATCGTTGCGCCGCTTCTTCGGCCTTCCCCGCGCCATGTCCCTTGCCTTTCGACCGAACGCTGCGCCGGCGGCGCGAGCCGGAGGCCGCACGGAACGTCCAGGAACATATTATCAGGTAGTTTGTGCTTCGATACGGTCTCCATCACCCCGCAACGCTGGCGATGCGGTTTGCGGCGGCCTTGAGGGGGTCGTCGGCGAGGTGGGCAGCGGGCGGTGTCCTGGACTTGGGTGTGGAGCCACCCCACGCGCGCCGCCACACTCTCTCTTCCGAAGATATGGGGCTCCGCCCCGAGGGGCGTCCCTACGCGGCCCGTGTCGCCACCACCAGCCGCTGTCCGAGGACGTGAAGCGCCGCCTCGACCTGGCCGATATGCGACCGGTGATCGAGGTCGAGCAGACGCCGCACGGTTCCTTCCACGGTCCCCAATTGCTTCGCCAACGCCGCGTTGCCGAGCCCGCGCTCGCGCATCGCGCGGTAGAGGGCGATCTTGGCGGCGACCAGCGCGGGCAGCGCGACGAGCGGACGTCCCCTCCCCGGTGACGGCCGCGGAATGTCGCGCCGGCCCTCGATGTATCCGCCGAGAGCGGCGATGAGACAGTCCCGGGCTTCCGCCAGCGCCTCTCGCTTCGTGGAGCCTTCCGTCAGCGCCTCCGGGATATCGGGAAACGACACCAGCACGGAGTTCCCACCCTCCGTCTCCAGCTTGACGGGATACGCCAACGGCATCGATCGCGTCATCCTGTCTTTCCTCCATCTCCCCGGATGTCCTCCCGGGACAACCCGAGCTGCCGGATCATGGCCGCGAGGAGACCTTGGCCGATTTCCTGGCGGCGGTCCTTGACCGTGGTGAAACGATCCCCGTAATGCGGACGGCCGTGGCTTCCCTTGCCCTTTCGGGATTCGAGGCGCACCACGATGCCCCGCTCCCGGCCGAGCCTTCGGATTCGCCTGACGAACTCGTCACCGGTCATGGAATATCGTACACATATGTACGGATAAAGCGTCGGCCGACGCCCCTTGTCAAGACGCTATCCGCTGATTTCCGCGATACGGCTCGCGATGCGGTTGGCGGCGGCCAGGAGCGCGTCGGCCCGCGCGGACGACCGCCACTTCCTGGCCCGGCGCGACGTTATAGCGGGGTCGGAGGTTCAGCGGCGTTCCGGAGAGATCGAGGAGCAGGTCGGCCCGGTCCCAAGGAAAGGTCTGCGTGAAGCGGCCGCACGCGACCGAACCCGTATCCTCGGCCGGTCATCCTCGAACGACGTTCGCGACGTAACGGATGCCGGATTACCCCGCCACCGCCGTCATGTTCGATTTATCGCGGTTTCCGCGTGGCGAAGCCGGTCCACGATCCATTCGAATGTCGGCGCGTCGCCGAGGATCATGTCGCGCATGGCCCGGTAATCGCGTTCGATCGCCGCGTGCAGTTCCGACCGCGGAACCAGCCGCACCGATCCGGGAACGGCTTCCTCGAACCGTTTCCAAGCCTGCGGGAAGGCGACGAGGTTGTGGTTCCGGACCGCCTCCAGCAGGCCTTGGTCCGACAGGGCGGAGTCGCCGATCCCGCCCGCCGTCATGCCGCGGCGGCCCGGTCGGATACGATGTCGCGCGCGAGCGGCAGCGCCCAACCGGGGAGGTCACGGCCGTTCAGGGACAGGTCTTGCTTCACCGCGTCGGGAAGGCGGCGCTTCAGGATCGAGACGACTCGCGCGTCCGCGGCGGCGTCGGGGCCGAGCCATCGCAGCGCCTGAGCCACCGGAGCGCCCGGCCGGCCGGCCCACCGCATGACGCGGGGTCCCGCGTGGCGGAACCGGATCGTCCGTCCGTCGATCTCGACCGTTCTCGAAGCGCCGTCCGTCGCGTAGCAGGCCTTGGCGGGCACCGCGTTGGTGAGGCCGAGACCATGCGCGGCGGCCGCGCCGTCGGGCATGACGCGGATGCCGTCCCGCCTCGCAAGGGCCGCGACGGCGGCATCGAGGTCGACCGGCGCGGGCCGTTTCAGCACGCCGCTCATCCTCGGCAGGTCGTAAAGGCCGCGCCCGGCCCGGCGCAGCCGGCCCGCCTTGACGAGGCGCGAAAGCGCCTGGTCGATGGCCTGGCGGCTGCCGAGGTCGAGAAAATCCTTCGGCGTGCACACCCATCTTCCCCGGCCGTGCGCGCGCACCCTCTTCACGATCCCGTCGGCCACGCGGGTCATCGGACTACCCCCATAGATTTGGTGTTTGTCAGAAAACATACAGGTTTTTACTGCCTCGACAACCGGCGTCTCCGAAAAACGCAAGGCCGGAACAAAGGCGGAGTGTATGGCCCGCTCTTCGGACCCGGTCGGCTCGCCGCGCCCGCCGACCGGTGGGGACACCCGGTCTCACGGCCCCGCCATGTCGATGCGTTCGCCCCAGGGTTGGCGGTTGCGCGCGCCGGGGGGCGGCTTTCCGCGGCCAGGCGCGACGGCTTTTCCGAGTTGGAGGATGCGGAGATCGAGGCGATGGAAGCGGCCGTCCGGGAAGCCATTCCAGGTTGACGAGCCAGCGCCCGTCCGCGTCGGAGGCGACCTGTCGGGCGATCTGGGACTTGGCGCATCCGGGCGGCCCCCAGACGATGGCCGGCTGGCGCGCCTCGATCAGCAGCGCGAGCATGTCGGCGAGTTCGCCGGGGCGCGGCGAGTAGTCGGCGGAGGTGGTGTCGATGGCGCTCTGTCATTGATATCAGTACGGTTTCGCCGTACATACATGATGTGCAGATACGAAGCATCCGTCATAAGGGCTTGAGACGGCTCGTCGAGGATGACGACGACAGGGGTATCCGACCCGATTTGGTTGGGCGGGTGCGCAATGTCCTCGCCGCGATCGTCAGCGCGACCGATATGGACGGCGTGCGAGGGCCGCCGGGTTGGCGTATCCATCGGCTGTCGGGTGGCCGAGCCGGGACTTGGAGCGTCAGCGTCTCCGGCAACTGGCGGATCACCTTCGAGATCGAAAACGGAGACGTCGCAGATCTGGACTTGGAGGACTATCACTGATGGACGGGGAAGGAATGAAGATCAGCATGACGCCGCCGCATCCCGGCAATTTCGTCCGCACCGAAATCCTGGAGGAGCTCGACCTTTCGGTCACCCGCGCGGCCGAGGTCCTGGGGGTGCGCCGAGCCACACTGTCCGACCTTCTGAACGAGAAGGCGAGTCTGTCGCCGGAGATGGCGTTCAGGATCGAGAAGGCTTTCGGCGTGTCGATGGATACTTTGCTACGCATGGGGGCGTGGTATGAGGGCCATATCATGCGGCAGCGCGGCGGCGACATCGGCGTCAAGCGCTACGAACCCGAAGCACGAGGCTAACAAGAGGGGGTGGCAATGTGGGTGGAGCCCGGACGAGAAACGCCGCAGGGGATCGTCATCCTGATCGACATGTTCTGTCGAGGGCCCTCGTCACCCGGTTCCTCCTGGTCATCGCACCGGCATCCGGCTTGCGGTAGACCAGAACCGGATCGGGCCGGATGTGGCAGTCGCGGTGGTCTTTCCACGGTCCGGTCAGGGCATGATCGTGACGGCGTTGCGGCAGAGCCCGGTCGGCCGCCAGATCGGCCACGACGGCCCTGATCTCCTCGGGGAGGGTCCTGGCGAACCGGCCCCTCTTCTCGCGTTTGTAGTCTCGCTTGAAGGCCGCGGTCCGCCTAATCGTCCGCATCGAGATCGGCCATCAGTTCGTCCACGCCGCCCACGTCGACCAGTTCGCCGCGCCGGGCGGCTTTCATGGCTTCGATCGTCTCGTCGTTGGGCGCCAAGGGTTCGAACGGCAACCGTCTCTCGGTAGCGATCCGCACCATCATCAGGCGGAAGGCATCGGACACCGTCAGGCCCCGTTCATCCGCCGTCGAACGGATCGAGCAACTCCACGCCGAATTCCCGAAAGTCGCGAACGTTCCTCGTCGCCACCGTCAACCGGCGCACTCTCGCCGTGGCCGCAATCATGGCATCCTCGATCAGGGTATCCGACTTGCGATGCTTGAGACGCGCCCACTCCCGGAAGGCGGCCGCGTCCATCGGCAGGACGCCGTAGCCGGAAACGACCCGGTCGAGCCAGGTTTCCAACTCCTCCGCCTTCGCCTCGTCCCGCTCGCGCGCGATCTCGATGCCGGCCTGGATCTCGCCGACCGTGACCGCGGACAGGAACAGCCGGTCCGCGGGAACGTCCCCGATCCAGTCCGATACTCCCCTGTGGGGCCTGGGACGGCGGAGTTCCGAGACGACATTGGTGTCCAGCAGGTACACCGGCCTACTCGAAGGCCGATGCCGGGCGATGGCCGTGCCGCGCGCGAGGCGGCGCGAGCGCCTCCGTCCGGGCTTCCGGCGCGAGCAGCAGCGCCTTCAGGTCGGGTTGTGCCAGTTTCCGCAGCCTCCGCCACTGCTCGATCGGCAGAAGCACCGCCTCCTCCACGCCACGCCTGGTCACGATCTGTGGCCCTTCCCTGGCGCTCGCCTCGAGAAACGCGCTGAACCGGGCCTTCGCCTCCTGAACCTGCCACGTCTTGCTCACGTCTCTCCCCCCGGCGCCGATCTCTCTGACTACTTATATGACCATCGGAAGCCGGCCGCAAGGCGGCGCAACCGTTCGCAGACATGGCGCGACATGCACCGGGGTGCGGCAGGCGTGAACAACCAACGCCGACAGGCGTAGGAAATTGTCTGACGTAGAGAGAAGCGATCGGTCGGGCCCGGCTGGTGGAGTCGGACGCGGCGGTTGAGCGCAGTCGCCGAAGTTCGGCCCGGCAGGGTGGGCGCCCTCACCCCATCGCGCGCAGGCATCGGCAAGCCGCCGCGCCATGGCCGGAGAGACGCTTGCCCGCGGCGGCGGCCCGCATTCGGGCGCCGCGAATCGCGGCTCAACCGCCGTGGAAGATCGACAGGGCCATGCGCCGGACGTGAGCCGGCAGGTGTTCGTCGTAGCCCTTCCAGTGGGCGTATCCCGGCAGTTTCAATTCGCCCGGCCACATCGACAGGTGGCGCATCACCTGCATCGGCCCCCCGGCCTCCATGGCCTCGCGGATCTCGCCGCCGACAAGGGCGAACAGATCCTCCACGAACGCGACGTTCTCGTCGACGATCGCCACCGAGGTATCGTCCGAATGGGAACTGACCGCGTGGCGCAGGTCCATCCCCTGTAGCGCCTTCAACGTCCGCAGGATCGCCAGATAATTGTCGTCGTCCATCCACATCCCATGGGTCAGCGAACGGTGCTCGTAAAGGTCGGCGGTGAACGCGACGCGGGCCTCCGGCAGATGCACCACGGTCGAGCCGAAGCCGTCGGCGGGACCGTAGGAGTGGAGGTTCACGGTCGGCCCGCGAAAGTCCACCTTCAGGAAGTCGGTAAACGTCACGTCCACTTTTCCGGGCACCTGCCCGCTCACGTCGAGGTCGAACACCGCCTCGCAGGCGGCGTGGCAGATCACCTGGGCCTCGGGAAAGACACCGGTGCCGCCGACGTGATCGTAATGCTCGTGGGACAGGACGATCCGGGTTACCGGTTTGTCGGTGATCCCGGCGATAGCGGCCTTCATCGATTGCGCGCGAGAGGCGAAGGCGGGATCGGTAATCAGGACGCCGTCATCGCCCACCACCACGAGACTGACATAGTGGGACTCGCTCATCATGTACACGTTGTCGGCGAGTCGCTTCACCGTCGGAGCCGCCACGGCCGCCGGAGCGGCCAGCACGGCCAGCGCGGCCGCGCCGGCGACCGCCGTCTTCTCGAACTCGTTCAACATGGCTTCACTCCTTCCGCGGGACCATTGCCGCCGTCAGTATACCCGACGCGCGCCGTCGCGAGGTCGGGCACGATGAGGGGAGCCTGCGACTCTCCCCTCGCTCTGGGTGGCGGCGAAGCGTCATATCGGAGGGGCTTGCGGTCCGCCTTCCGGCGCGTCGTCAGCGCTGGCGGGTTTTGTCCAAGAGACTTGCGCGGGCGGCGTCGAAGCCCAGAAGCGAGCCCTCGACGCGGAACGGATCGCCGCCGGCTGCCGGATCGGCTTCCACATGCAGCACCGCACCGGCCCGCAACGCCCACACCGTCTCGCGGTCCAGCGCCCCCCGCGCGATGCAGCCGGCGGGCAGGCAGGTGCGGAAGGACAGCAGCGTCTCCCGCCCGGTGTCCGTGCGCAGCCGCAGCCCGCGCTCGAACAACAGACCGAACGGCGCCAGCACCACGGCCTCCATGCCGCCGTCGGCACCCTCGGGCACGGTCAGGGTCACGACCAGCAGGTCGTGGCTCGCCCCCGTCTCCTTTTCCCGCCACAGGAAACGCTGCTCCATCGCGCAACGCAGGACACCTTCGCCGCCATCGGCCGCGCAGCGCACGGTCCAGTCGCCGTAGGTCGCCGTGAAGGCGCTGGGCTCGACGGTCTGGGCGGCGAGGGGGCCGGCGGTCAGCAATGCCGCCGCCAGCGCCGCCGCGGCGGGCCGCGCCGTCCGCCTCCGGTTCAGAACCGCACCGCGAGGCTGAGTCCGCCGCCCCAGTCGCGGTTGTCGCGGCGGCCCTGGACGACATGCGCCGCGCCCTTCAGCGCATAAGCGCCCTCGTCCCACGCATAGGCGCCGCCCAACTCGACCCGCGCCCGCGTCGCGTCCGGCGCCGACTCAAGGGAATAGCCCTCCACCTCGATCCGCGTCTTGCCGGCGAACTCCCGCTCCACCTCCACGGAGCCGAACAGAAGACCGCCGCCCTCGATCGACGCCTCCAGGTTCACGCCCGCCCGGCCTGTCACGCTCCGGCCCCTCTCCAGAGACACCCGCGAGCCGCCGGCCAAGTCCGAGTCCGTGAAGTCATCCATGTCCACCTCCGACCGCACCAGACGCGCCCGCGGCGTCGCCGTCAGATCGCCCAGCGGCCCCGGGCCCAGCCCGATCCGCCGACCCGCCTCGAGACCCAGGGCATAGCCGAACCCCCCCGTCCCCGACTTCAGGGAACCCCGCAAGCCGGAGGTCAGGTCCGCTTCGTACCATGTCGCCGACACTTGGGCGTCGACATAGACGCCATCGTCGAATCGCCACGCGCCCGACACGCCCAGACCCGTCCCGGTCGCCTCGATCTTGCCGTCGCCGCCCGACAGGTCCGCCTTGCCGCGCACGTGGTGCACCGACACCCCGCCAACGGCGTCCTCGCCCAGCGAGGGGATGTCCACGCCCGCTTGCACGCCGGAGCGGTTGTGGTCGTAGGCCAGACGCGCCCGCGCCGGCACCGTCGAGGTCGAGCGCTCGGCCTCGCCGCCGCCCGCCCAGACGCGGGCCCACGCGCCGTTCGGCGAGCGCGCGGCCGCCAGACGCTCCCAGTGGGTCGGCAGGACGTTCAGACCCAACAGCACCGAAGGCAGCGCCTCGTACACCCGCGAACGCGGCGCGTACTCCCTTATCACCCGTACGCCGCTCTCGTCCGTCATGAGAAACACGTCGTAGGGCCCATCCGTGACGGAACTGACTTGATCCCGCGGCTTCAGCCGCTCCTGGGTCCCGTCCGGCTTCTGGAACACCACCATCGGCTGGCCATCGGCCTCCACGATCCGAACCTCGCTGTGTCTGGCCGCCGTGTCCGCCGGCGACTCGTCGTCGCGCTGTTGGATCACCACCGTGAGTTCGCCCGAGGCGCTCGATATCCCGGCCTCGGGGTTCGTGATCCGGCCGTTCCGCCCCACCGTCACCATGCCGCCGCTGTCCAGGCGCACGGACCCGACCGCGCCGTCCACCAGCACCGTGCTGCCGGCCAGACGGATCGCCCCGGTCACCGCGCCGCCTTCCGACACCGTCACCGTATGCTCGCCCGAACCCAGACCCCGGATGTCGCCGTCCACCATGCCCATCACGGCCACGGCCAGATCCCCGGTCTCGCTGTGGATCGCCGCGCCCGCCGCGCCCGAGGCGCTCGTGATCCGGCCGGTCCTCCCCACCGTCACCGTGCCGCCGCTGTCCAGGCGCACGGGCCCGACCGCGCCGTCCGCCCGCACCGTGCCGCTGCCGGCCAGACGGACCGCCCCGGTCACCGCGCCGCCTTCCGACACCGTTACCGTATGCTCGCCCGAACCCAGACCCCGGATGCCGCCGTCCACCGTGCCCATCACGGCCACGGCCAGATCCCCGGTCTCGCCGTGGACCGCCGCGCCCTCGGCGTTCGTGATCCGGCCGGTCCGCCCCACCGTCACCGTGCCGCCGCTGTCCAGGCGCACGGGCCCGACCACGCCGTCCGCCCGCACCGTGCCGCTGCCGGCCAGACGGGTCGTCCCGGTCACCGCGCCGCCTTCCGACACCGTCACCGTATGCTCGCCCGAACCCAGACCCCGGATGTCGCCGTCCACCGTGCCCATCACGGCCACGGCCAGACCCCCGGTCTCGCCGTGGATCGCCGCGCCCTCGGCGTTCGTGATCCGGCCGGTCCGCCCCACCGTCACCGTGCCGCCGCTGTCCAGGCGCACGGACCCGACCGCGCCGTCCGCCCGCACCGTGCCGCTGCCGGCCAGACGGGTCGTCCCGGTCACCGCGCCGCCTTCCGACACCGTCACCGTATGCTCGCCCGAACCCAGACCCCGGATGTCGCCGTCCACCGTGCCCGTCACGGCCACGGCCAGATCCCCGGTCTCGCTGTGGATCGCCGCGCCCGAGGCCGTGCTCACGGAGATCCGCCCGGTCTTGCCGACCACGACCGTTCCGCCGTGCGAGAGATAAACGCCGTGCCCGCCGGCGTAGCCGAGCTCCTCGTCGCTCTCGTCCGCGGTGACGGGAGAGCCTTCGACGACCTCCACCACGCCGTCGATCAGCACCCGGCTGACCGCGCCCTCGGCGGGCACCGCCAATCCCTGCACGGTAATGCCGTTGACGAAGGGGACGATGGTGTCGAACTCGCCGTTGTTGTCCTTATCGGATCGAATCCACCAAGCCCCTCTATTTCTGGGTCTGGCGCCCTCGGCGTAGCGGCAGCCCAGCCTCGCCTCCACGTTGCAGCTCTCGTACTGCGCCTTCGTGATCGCCCCCGGTCCCGCCATGCCCTCCGCGCGCACCGTGGCGCCCTCGGCCACCCGGACCGTCATGACGGTGCTGCCGGTGCCGAACTGGGCGAAGATGGCGCTGTTGCCGCGGGTCTCGATTCGCCCGCCCGCGACGTCGATGAGATTCCCCTCGATGGCGGGGGTGTCGGGATCGTCGAGCGGGTTGCCCGTGCCGGACGGCCAGGCGAGGATGGCGGGCGCCTGCGTGGTCTCGATCGTGCCCGAGGACGCGATCCGGATCGCGCCGCTCGAGGTCGAAAGCGCGACGATGCCGGCGCCTTGGTAACGGCTGCCCGACTTGCGTTTCACGGCGGCCTTGATGGTTCCGCGGGCGTTGATGATGATGTCGCCCGACTGGGGGTCGGGGCTGTCTTTCCATGCACTCTCGGCGGAATCGTAGTATCTCTGTTTGAAAATCTGTCCGAGGACGCCCCTGCCGCCCTCGGCGGACACGTCGATCGTCGAGCCGGCGGCCAGGTCGATGTGGATACCGCCCAGCTCGGTGCGCTGCCTGGCGTCGATGCCGTTGCCGCCGGCGGAGCCCGCCTTGTTCCTGATGACGCCGGTGGAGGCCAGATTGATCTCGATGTCTCCGCCGTTCACTCCGTTGCCGCCGTTGGCGTTGTAGGTCGACGCGGCGTAAAAATGACGATCCGCCGCCACCACCGAGATCCCGTTGCCGTCGCTGCCGAAATTGTTCCAGGTCAGGCCCGGATACGGCGGGATGTCGGAAGGTCTGGGGGGATCGCTCGAAGGGCTGAGGACGGCGGTCGAAGGGAAGCTGTGGTCGAGCTCGATCTCGCCCGCGTGCGTGACCGTGAGGTCACCGGTGTCCGTCACGAGATAGAGGCCCGCGCCGACGTTCCACCGGTTGTTCGGCAACATCTGGTTGGCCCGGATCACGCCGCCCGCCTCGACGGTGAACGTGAGGTCGCCCTCGCTCTCGAGCACGATGGTTCTCTGGTCCGACGCGCCTGAACCGGCGTTCGTCCCGGAGAACACCACGCCGTTCCCGATCGTCATGCGCAGATGGTTGCCCTGCTCGTTGTTGGTTATCGGGTGGCCCGGCAGGCCGGCCCTGTGATGAGCCCTTCCCTGCGAGTAATAGGGCAAATGCGTGTAGTCCGCCGCGTCATCGGCGGCCGCGGTGTCCGCGCAGGCGAGCGTGGTGGTGTAGACGCCGTCCGAGTCCGCCGTGGCGCTCACCGTCGCCGTCGCCGTGCAGGCCGCGGGCGGAGTCTGCGCCCGGGCTTCACCCCCGGACAGAAGCGGGAGCGCCACGAGGGACGCCACCAGCAACGCCATCAATCTCACAGTCGTCATCGGAACAAGGACCCCCACTTCTAGAAGAGGCCCCGTGAAGAGGCCCCGTGAAGAGGCCCCGTGAAGAGGCCCCGTGAAGAGGCCCCGTGAAGAGGCCCCGTGAAGAGGCCCCGTGAAGAGGCCCCGTGAAGAGGCCCCGTGAAGAGGCCCCGTGAAGTTCGCAACCCTACCCTACCACGAACGACACCGCAAGGTCATGTCCTGGTTCAGGACATATGAGACACGGGGGTCTCTTTGGCTGTCAGTGAGTGAAGGTACTGGGCGGGGGTGTGTCCGCCAAGGGCTTGGTGCGGTCTGAAGGTGTTGAATTCGTCGGCGAAGGCGTCGATCCATCGGTTGATGTCGTCGAGGTTGTCGTCGGGCAGGTCCCATGAGGCGTAGAACTCGTATCGCCATGCGCCGTTGTTACGCTCGACGTGTCCGTTGAGCTTGGGCGATCGGGGCGGGAGTTCGAACAGGTCGATGCCGCGGCGCTGGCATTCGGTCTCGAAGTCGGCCTTGAACTCGGAGCCTCCATCGACCTGGATGGCTTCGATGGGGAAGGGCATGTCGGCCTGGAGCTTGTCGAGGAAGCGCCTGGCGTTGTGTGCGGTTGCGCGTCTCCAGGCCTGTGCGCAGGTCCACTTTGCGACGGGGTCATGGGCGGTGAACTGCTTGATGGCGGGCCGGGCTGTGTGTGGTGAGACGGTGAGGGTGTCGAGTTGGACGATCTCGCCGGGACTTGTGGGCTTGCGGCCCCTGGGCAGGCGTCTGGCGTATGGTCTGAGGCGCCGGGCGGCGCGCGGTCCGTTGCGGCGCAAGGTCGGGACCGGGGTGACGGCGCCGCGCTCCATGAGGGTCTTGAGGATGCGGCCCGTGGTGCTCTCGCTTACCGCGTGCCCGTTGCGTCGGAGCAGGACGGCGATCTTGGCCTTGCCCCACATGGGGTAGTCGGCGCGTGTCTCCCGGACCGCCGTCACCAGCGCCGCCGACCAAGTGGGCCGGCGCGGGGTGTGCGGGCGGCGCGAGCACGGCTTGAGGCGGTTGCGGTCCGCCAGCCTCTGCCACCGGTAGAGGGTCGATCTCGGCACGCCGACGGCGTTGGCGGCCGCTCGTGCGGTCAGGCCGTCGGCCCGGGCTTGGCGCCAGCGCTCAAGGGCGTCGCGCCTGTGCGCTTCGTCGCTCCGCTCCTTGCCGCACAGGCGCGACGCCAGGGCGGCTCCTCGTGTAATCTGCCGGGGCAGGCCGAAGGTCTGCATGGGGGTTCTCCTTCACGCTGGTTGTTCAGCACCAACAGCGTCGGAGACCCCCGCCCTTACATCAAGGGCCGTGTCTCACATCTGTCTGAACGAGGTCAGGTCAAAATTCGTCCTGGTTCGGGACATATGAGACGGAAGGAGAGTCGCCGCCGACGCCAGACCTCGCGAAGACTCCGCGTCGGATCGCGGGAATATCGCCGGCCCCCTGTTCCTCGTCGAAGGCGGTGGCGAAGGCGGCGAGCGACCCGCCGGCGATGGCGGAACGCAGTCCGCCCATGAGCTCCTGGTAGTAGGTCAGGTTGTGCGTCGTGAGCAGCATGTACCCGAGGATTTCCCTGGCCTTGAACAGGTGATGCAGGTAGGCCCGGGAATAGGACGCGCAGGCGGGACAAGCGCACGCCTCGTCCAGTGGGCGGGCGTCCCCGGCGTGACGGGCGTTGCGCAGGTTCACGGCGCCGCGGCGCGTGAACGCCTGGCCAGTGCGCCCGGAGCGGGTCGGCAGCACGCAGTCGAACATGTCGATCCCGCGCGCGACCGCGCCGACGATGTCGCGGGGCTTTCCGACGCCCATGAGATACCGGGGGCGGTCCTCCGGCAGGTGGCGCGCGGTCGCCTCGACGACGCGGAGCATCTCCGACCGCCCCTCCCCCACCGCCAGTCCGCCGACGGCGTAACCGTCGAATCCGATGTCGAGGAGCGCGGCGACGGACTCGCGGCGCAGGTTCTCGAACACGCCGCCCTGCGCGATCCCGAACAACCCGCGTCCTTCCCTCGGCCGGAAGCTCGCCCGCGAACGCGCTGCCCAGCGCATGGAGCGCTCCATGGATTCCCGCGCGGTCGCCTCGGAGACCGGATAGGGCGTGCACTCGTCCAGCGCCATGGCGATATCGCTGCCCAGCAGCCCCTGGATCTCGACGGCTCGCTCCGGCGTGAGCTCGCGCGCGGTCCCGTCGATATGAGAGCGGAAGGCGACGCCGTTCTCGTCCAGCGTCCGCAGTTCGCCGAGCGACAGCACCTGATAACCGCCCGAATCCGTGAGTATGGGTCCGTCCCAATTCATGAACCGGTGCAGACCGCCGAGCGCCGCGACGCGCTCGGCGCCGGGCCGCAGCATCAGATGGTAGGTATTGGCGAGGATGACCGCGGCGCCGGTCGCGGCCACGTCGTCGGGCTTCATCGCCTTGACGGCGCCCGCCGTGCCCACCGGCATGAACGCCGGCGTCGGGACCGCGCCGTGCGCCGTCGCGAGACAGCCCGCCCGCGCCGCGCCGTCCCGGGCCGTCACCTCGAAGCCGAGGCCCGCCGTCACGCGGCGCGCGCCCCACCGGCGGCGCGGGTCAGGAGACAGGCGTCGCCGTAGGAATAGAACCGGTATCCCGCATCCATCGCGTGACGGTACGCATCCAGCATGCGTTCCCGCCCGGCGAAGGCGGAAACCAGCATGAACAGCGTCGACCGGGGCAGGTGGAAGTTCGTCACCAGGACGTCCACCGCCTTGAACCGGTATCCCGGCGCGATGAACAGATCGGTGTCGCCGACATGGGGCTCGATCCGGCCGTCGTCGCACGCCGCGGATTCGAGCAGCCGCAGGCTCGTGGTGCCGAGCGCCACCACCCGCGCTCCCTCCGACCTCCGCCGGTGGATCAGGGACGCCGTGGCTCGCGGGATCTCGCCCCACTCGGCCTCCATCTCGTGATCGTCCGTGTCCGCCGCGACCACCGGACGGAAGGTTCCGGCGCCCACGTGCAGCGTGACGCAGGCCAGCTCGATGCCTCGCTCTCGCAGCCGCGACATGAGCTCGCCGGTCATGTGCAGGGACGCGGTCGGCGCCGCCACGGCCCCGGACCGCCGCGCGAAAACGGTCTGATAGTCCGTGGCGTCGCGGGCGTCCGCCGCGCGGCCGAGATAAGGAGGGATCGGCATCCGCCCGTGGTCGTCGAGCGCGGCCAGCATCTCGTCGTGGGGAAGAGCGAACGACAGGCGCACCTCGCCACCCGGCGTCCGCTCCACGACCTCCGCCGAGAGGGCCCCGCCGAAGCGCACGGAATCGCCCGCACGCAGGCGCCTGGCGGGGCGGGCGAGCGCGGCCCACTCGCCGCCGTTCTCCGTCGAGGCCAGCTCGCGAAGCAGGGTCACCTCGACCTTCGCCGTCCCCCGTTCCGCTTCGCGAACGCCGGCGAGCCTTCCCGGAATCACGCGGGTGTCGTTCAGCACCAGCACGTCGCCGGGTATCAGGAGATCGGGCAGATCGAAGAAACGTCGGTCCCGTGGTTCGTCGTCGCCGACCACGAGGAGTCGCGCGGAACCCCTCGGCGCCGCCGGCCGCCGCGCGATCAGTTCGTCGGGAAGCTCGAAATCGAAGAGATCGACCCGCATACGCGTGGGAACGGCGCGGCGCCAGCCCTCGGATCCGGCCCGATCTACCCGGCGCCGGCAGCGCGCGCCGCCAGGCGCTTCGCCACCCGCGGGGAGACGAAACTGGTCACGTCGCCGCCCAGTCTCGCGATCTCCTTGACCAGACTCGAGGCGATGAACTGATTGCTCTCCGACGCCATCAGGAACACGATCTCGATCTCGTCGTTGAGGCGGGCATTCATGCCGACCATCTGGAACTCGAAGTCGAAGTCCGAAACGGCCCGCAATCCCCGCACGATGACGGTGGCGCCGGTCTCCTCGGCGAAGTGCATGAGCAGATTGTCGAACGATCGAACCTCGAAGCTGGCGCCGTTGAGGTTGTCGAGGCGCCGCACCTCCTCCTCGATCATGGCGATGCGCTCGCCGACGTCGAACATCGGATGCTTTTCGGGATTGCCGGCCACCCCGATCACCAGGCGGTCGACGAGGCGCGTCGTCCGGGCGATCAGGTCCAGATGCCCGTTGGTGATGGGATCGAAGGTGCCCGGATAAACGCCTGTTCGAATCGTGGCCAAAACCTATTCCCGCCCGTCGACCATGCTCTCCTCGAGCCGGGAGACCGACACGACGCACTCGCCGTCGGCCGTGTCGAACAACGTTACACCCTGGGTGTTTCGCCCGGCAACGCGGACGTCGCCCACCGGCGTGCGAATGATCTGGCCGCCGTCGGTCACCAGCACGATCTGGTCCTCCTGGCCGATCGGGCCGGACGCCACCACGCCGCCGTTGCGCTCCGACGTCACGATGTTGACGATGCCCTTCCCGCCGCGCCCCGTGGTCCGGTATTCGTAGGCCGACGAACGCTTGCCGTAGCCGTTCTCCGTCACCGAGAGGATGAACTCCTCGAGCCGCGCCAGCTCCGCGATCCTTTCCTCGCTCAGGACCGCCTCGTGGCCGCCGTTCTCTTCGTCGGCTTCGGCGGCCGCCTCGGCCGGGGCGCCCGGGTCGGCCTCCTCGGCCCGCCGCGAGGCGTTGGCCCAGCGGATGTAGGTCCGGAATTCCGCGGGCGGACAATCGACGTGCCGGAGGACGGACATGCCGATGACCTCGTCGCCGCCGTCCAGCCTGATCCCCCGCACGCCGGTCGAGTTGCGCCCCTTGAAGACGCGAACCTCGGTCACCGGGAAACGGATGCACTTGCCGCCGCGCGCGGTGAGCAGCACGTCCTCGTCTTCCCGACAGAGACGCACGCCGACGATGCGGTCGCCGCTGTCCAGCTTCATGGCGATCTTGCCGTTGGCCTTGACTTCCGAAAAGTCCGACAGGGCATTGCGCCGCACGTTGCCGAACGCGGTCGCGAACATGACGTGGAGGCCGCCCCATTCCTCCTCGTCCTCGGGGAGCGGCATCAGGGTATGGACGACCTCGCCCCTGGCCAGGGGCAACAGGTTCTGCATCGGCCTGCCGCGGGCGTTGGGGGCCGCCAGCGGTACGCGGTAGGTCTTTATCTTGTAGACGCGGCCGTGGCTCGAAAAGAACAGCACGGGCGTATGGGTGTTCACCACGAAGACCTTGGAGACGAAATCCTCGTCCCGCATCGACATGCCCGTCCGGCCCTTGCCGCCGCGCCGCTGCGGCCGGTAGGTGGAAAGCGGGACCCGCTTGATGTACCCGGTGTGCGACACGGTGACGACCATGTCCTCCCGCTGGATCAGGTCCTCGTCGCTCCGACTCTCGAAACCGCCTTCCAGGATCTCCGTGCGCCGCGGCGTCGCGAACTTGTCGCGCATCTCGGCGAGCTCGGTGCGCAGAATCGCGAGCAGACGGGGCCGGCTGCGCAGGATATCCAGGAAATCCCGGATCCGCCGGGCGATCTCCTCGAGCTCGTTGCCGATCTTGTCGCGTTCGAGAGCGGTCAGGCGCTGGAGTCGCAGATCGAGAATCGCGCGCGCCTGCCCCTCGGAGAGCCGATAGGTCCCGTCCTCCGCCACCACGTGCCCGGGCTCGTCGATCAGCGCGATCAGGGACTCCACGTCGCGGGCCGGCCACGGGCGCCCCATCAGCGCCTCGCGAGCGATGGCGGGGTTCGGGGCACTGCGAACGATGGCGATGACGTCGTCGATGTTGGCGACCGCGACGGTCAAGCCCACCAGTACCTGCGCCCGTTCCCGCGCCTTGCGGAGATCGTGCCGCGTGCGCCGCGTGACGACCTCCTCGCGGAAGTCGACGAAGGCGCCGATCAGGCGCCTGAGTTCGTGGAGCTGCGGCTTGCCGGCGTTCAGCGCCAGCACGTTCATGCCGAAGTTGGTTTGCAGCTGGGTGTAGCGATAGAGCTGGTTGAGCACGATCTCGCTCATCGCGTCGCGCTTGAGCTCGATCACCACGCGCACGCCGCGGCGGTCCGATTCGTCGCGCAGATCGGATATCCCCTGGATCCGCTTGTCCCGCGCCAGTTCGGCGATATGCTCCACGAGACGGGCCTTGTTCACCTGATAGGGGACCTCGGTGACGACGATCGCCTCGCGATCCTTGGCGATCTCCTCGATCGTCACTCTGGCCCGCATGGCCACCGACCCGCGGCCCGTGCGGTAGGCCTGAGCGACCCCGTCGGTTCCCAGGATCAGACCGCCCGTCGGGAAGTCGGGCGCCGGCACGTGGGCCATCAGGCCGTCGTTGGATATGCCGGGATCGTCCAGATAGGCGAGGCACGCGTCGATCACCTCGCCGAGATTGTGGGGCGGAATGTTGGTCGCCATGCCCACGGCGATGCCGCCGGCCCCGTTGATCATCAGGTTCGGAAAGCGCGCGGGAAGGACCGCAGGCTCTTCGGCCGTGTCGTCGTAGTTGGCCGTGAAATCGACCGTGTCCTTGTCGATGTCCTCGAGCAGCGCTTCCGCCGCCTCGGCCATGCGGACCTCGGTGTAGCGCATGGCGGCGGGGGGGTCGCCGTCCAGGGAGCCGAAATTGCCCTGGCCGTCGAGCAGCGGCAGGCGCATGGCGAAGTTCTGCGCCATGCGGACCATCGCGTCGTAGATCGCCTGGTCGCCGTGAGGGTGATACTTGCCCATGACGTCACCGACGATGCGGGCCGACTTCCGGTAGGGCCGATCATGGACGTAGCCCTGCTCGTGCATGCCGTGGAGGATGCGGCGGTGCACCGGCTTAAGGCCGTCCCGAACGTCGGGCAGCGCCCGCGCCACGATCACGCTCATGGCGTAATCGAGGTAGGAGCGGCGCATCTCCTCCTCGATCGTCACCGGCGCGACGTTGAGGGCAGGCGGCTCGGGAGGCGGGATATCGGTGTCGGTCACGGGACTCGGAACATGCTGTCGCGGCACCCGGACGCCGCCGTCACGGGCGACGGGGAAACCGCGACATATGGGGCGCTACCGCCTTTTGAACGTATCAATGAGCCACTCGCAAAAGTCTCGATTTGAGCGGATTTGGCCACCCGTGAGGGCGGATTCTTCCGGAAGTCGGGACCGCTCTCGCGATTCCGTCGGGTCCGGAAGAACCTGGAAGGGAGAGCCGCCCCATGTCGCCGGGACAGAGGCTATCCGGTTTCCGGCACTCCGTTCAAGCGATTGTCCTGGTTCAGGACATATGAGACACGGGGGTCTCTTTGGCTGTCAGTGAGTGAAGGTACTGGGCGGGGGTGTGTCCGCCAAGGGCCTGGTGCGGTCTGAAGGTGTTGAATTCGTCGGCGAAGGCGTCGATCCATCGGTTGACGTGGTCGAGATTGTCGTCGGGCAGGTCCCATGAGGCGTAGAACTCGTATCTCCAGGCGCCGTTGTTGCGCTCGACGTGACCGTTGAGCTTGGGCGATCGTGGCGGGAGTTCGAAGAGGTCGATGCCGCGGCGCTGGCATTCGGTCTCGAAGTCGGCCTTGAACTCGGAGCCTCCATCGACCTGGATGGCTTCGATGGGGAAGGGCATGTCGGCCTGGAGCTTGTCGAGGAAGCGCCTGGCGTTGTGTGCGGTTGCGCGTCTCCAGGCCTGTGCGCAGGTCCATTTGGTGACGGGGTCATGGGCGGTGAACTGCTTGATGGCGGGCCGGGCTGTGTGTGGCGAGACGGTGAGGGTGTCGAGTTGGACGATCTCTCCGGGACTTGTGGGCTTGCGGCCCCTGGGCAGGCGTCTGGCGTATGGTCTGAGGCGCCGGGCGGCGCGCGGTCCGTTGCGGCGCAAGGTCGGGACCGGGGTGACGGCGCCGCGCTCCATCAGGGTCTTGAGGATGCGGCCCGTGGTGCTCTCGCTTGCCGCGTGCCCGTTGCGTCGGAGCAGGACGGCGATCTTGGCCTTGCCCCACATGGGGTAGTCGGCGCGTGTCTCCCGGACCGCCGTCACCAGCGCCGCCGACCAAGTGGGCCGGCGCGGGGTGTGCGGGCGGCGCGAGCACGGCTTGAGGCGGTTGCGGTCCGCCAGCCTCTGCCACCGGTAGAGGGTCGATCTCGGCACGCCGACGGCGTTGGCGGCCGCTCGTGCGGTCAGGCCGTCGGCCCTGGCCTGGCGCCAGCGCTCAAGGGCGTCGCGCCTGTGCGCTTCGTCGCTCCGCTCCTTGCCGCACAGGCGCGACGCCAGGGCGGCTCCTCGTGTAATCTGCCGGGGCAGGCCGAAGGTCTGCATGGGGGTTCTCCTTCACGCTGCTTGTTCAGCACCAACAGCGTCGGAGACCCCCACCCCTCTTTCAAGGGCCGCGTCTCACATCTGTCTGAACGAGGTCAGCGATTGTCCTGGTTCGGGACATATGAAACCCCGCGTGGACCGCCGGAATCGACCCGACGACGCGCCCGGACGGCTCCGAAACGGAAATCCGCGCTGGATGGCGGAGGGAAACAATCGTATCTTCGTTCGTGGCGTATCCTTTCCGCGCGGGACCCGACGGCGTCGGCGACCGTCGGGATACGCCACCGCCCAGCCCGCCACCGGCAAGAGTCGGCCACAACCCTCCCGGAACCCGCACGTTGGTCAAGCCCGCCCCCATCTGGACGACCGGCGCCCCGCCCGAGGCGGGGGACCCGACGGCGCTCGACGTCAGGTGGGAGCGCTGGTCGAACGCCGCCGGGCCCGAGGCCGACGACACCCTGCGGGCGTTCATCGGGGACGTGCGCGACGATCCCGCCGCACGGGCGCTGCTCGAGGCGGCGTTCGACCACAGCCCCTTTCTCACCAATTGCCTGATCGCCGATCCGCCGTTCGTCCGACGGCTGATCGAGGACGGTCCGGACCGGGCCTTCGCCGAGGCGCGCGACGCGGCGCGCGACAGCGGCGGTCTCGGAGCGGAATCCACGCCCGACACGATGAAAAGGCTGCGTCACGCCAAGCGCCGCGCCGCGCTGGCGATCGGCATGGCCGATATCGCCTCGGTCTGGCCCCTGGAGAAGCTGACGGCGGCGCTTTCCGAATTCGCCGGCGCCGCGCTCGGCGCGAGCTGTCGCCACCTGTTGCGGACGCTGCACGACAAGGGCGACCTCGCCCTGCCGGCGCCGGAGACGCCCGAACAGGGTTCCGGCCTGATCGTTCTCGGCATGGGAAAGCTCGGCGCCGACGAGCTCAACTATTCGAGCGACGTCGACATCATCGTGCTCTACGACGAGGCCGTGGCACCGGCGACGAACGCGAACCGGACCGGGCGCATGTTCGCGCAACTCGTCCGCGACCTGATCTCGATCATGCAGCAACGCACCGCCGACGGGTACGTGTTCCGCACCGACATCCGGTTGCGTCCGGACCCCGGCTCCACCCCCCCGGCCCTGTCGGTGGCCGCGGCCCTGAAGTACTACGAAACCGTGGGCCGGACCTGGGAGCGCGCCGCGATGATCAAGGCCTGGCCCGTGGCCGGCGACACCGCCGCCGGCTCGGCGTTCCTCGATTCGCTGCGGCCGTTCGTGTGGCGCCGTCATCTCGACTTCGCCACGATCCAGGACATCGGTTCCGTCAAACGCCAGATCAATGCGGAGCGCGGCGGCGACGCGGTGGCGATCGAGGGCCGCGACGTGAAGCTGGGGCGCGGCGGCATCCGCGAGATCGAGTTCTTCGCGCAGACCCAGCAGCTGGTCTGGGGCGGGCGGAGTCCCGACCTTCGCGGCCGCCGCACGCTGGAGACGCTGGACGCGCTCGTGGCCGCGAGGCATCTGGCGCCGGCGGACGCGACCGAATTGAAATCGGCCTACGCCTTCCATCGCCGGGTGGAGCACAGGGTGCAGATGGTCGACGACCAGCAGACGCACAGCCTGCCGCGCGGCGAGGAGGAGATGGCGCGACTGGCCGTCTTCCTCGGCTTCGACTCGACGGCCGGGTTCTCGGAGCGCTTTCTCGCCCACGCGCGCGCGGTGGAGCGCAACTACGGGACGCTGTTCGAGGATCGGCCCGGCCGCGCCGCGCCCGTCGAGTTGACGTTCGACGGCGGCGAAACGGGCGCCGACTCGATGGAGGCCATCGAGAAACTCGGCTACGCGGACGGCGCGCGAGTCCTCGCCACCGTCGACTCGTGGCGGACGGGAGAGCGCCAGGCTGCGAAGGAAGCGCGCGCGCGCGAGCTGCTGACGGATCTCGGCCCCGCCGTCCTCGCGACGTTCGCCGCCGTGCCCAACCCGGACGCGGCGCTCGCGCGTTTCGACGAATTTCTCGCGCATCTGCCCGACGGCGTCCAGACGTTTTCCCTCCTTGCCGCGCGTCCCGAACTGATCGGCCTCGTCGCGGAGATCATGTCCGGCGCCCCACGCCTCGCGGACTCCCTGACTCGCCATCCGGTCCTGTTCGAGAGCGTCCTCGGCCGGGAATTCACGGATATCGAGCTGTCCGACGACCTCGGGCTGGACGCGGAGACCGCCGACACGGCCCGCCGGGGGCTCGTGCGCCTCTATTACACCCGCGAATTCGACATCGGCGACCTGCGGGCGGAGCTCTCCGCCGCGACACGCGATGCGCGCGACAGCCAGGAGCTTCTCGATACCCACAGGCGCTGGGCCAACGACAAGATATTCCGTATCGGCATCCACATGCTGCGCGGCTTCCTGACCCCTCTCGAGGCGAGCCGCCCGCTTTCGGACATCGCGGACGCGTGCCTCGGCGCCCTGTTTTCGGCCATCGCAGACGACTTCGCCGCAGCGCACGGCCGCGTCCCGGGTGGACGGACGGCATTGGTGGCCTTCGGCGATCTCGGCGGCCGGGAAATGAACGTGGCCTCGGACCTCGACCCGATCCTGTTCTTCGAGCACGACCCCGATGCCCGACGGTCCGACGGACCCGAGCCCCTGGCGCCGGAGAGCTACTACGCGGAACTGTACGAGCGCTTCGCTCGGGCGATCACCGCGGTGACGGCGGAGGGCAGGTTGTACGGCGTGGACGCGGACCGGCGGGCGAGCGGCCATGTCGGACCCGCCGCCTGTTCCATGGCGGGATTCGCCGGCCGCCGGAACGGCGACGCCAGCATCCAGGAACGGCACGCGCTGATCCGCGCGAGAGTCGTCCACGCGGAGGGCGGCCTCGATGACGTCTTCGAGGCGGCGAGACGATCCATCCTCTCCCGACCTCGGACGGATGCCGGAATCGCCGCCGAGATCGCGAAGATGCGCGAAACGACGTTGAAGGGCGGAACATCCGACGATGCCTTCTCCGTTACGCACATGCCCGGCGGTCTGGTCGATACGGAACTGGCCGCGCTTTACCTCCGACTGTCCCATGCCGAAGAGGCGCCCGGAATCCTCGCCGGCGATACCGTGTCCGTCTTCGAAGCGGCCCGCGCCCACGAATGGGTCGACCCGGAAACGGCGATCGAATTCGCCGATGCCGCGAGATTATGGCGGAACCTCGCGGGCATTCTGAGCCTCACCGTCGCGGACGCCGCCATCCCCGACGACCGGCTTCCGGAGGTGAGGAACGTCATCGCGCGTTCCTGCGGCGCGCCGATCCTCGAATCCTTCGACCAGACGATCCGGGAGACGGCGGCCTGGACCGCACGGCGGTTCGACGCGATGCTCGAAGAACCGACATCGTCCATCGCGGGATGACCAATCCGGTTCGGACGGATCCGCACGATCCGCACACCGTCGGCCCTCGTGGGATCGGTTCGGACGGATCCGCACGATCCGCACACCGTCGGGCCCCGTGGGATCGGTTCGGACGGATCCGCACAATTCGCACACCGTCGGAGCACGAGTCCGGCGCGTCGAGGACATCGAATTCGCACAATCCGCACACCGTCGGCCCTCGTGGGATCGGTTCGGACGGATCCGCACAATCCGCACACCGTCGGGCCCCGTGGGATCGGTTCGGACGGATCCGCACAATCCGCACACCGTCGGCCCTCGTGGGATCGGTTCGGACGGATCCGCACAATCCGCACACCGTCGGGCCCCGTGGGATCGGTTCGGACGGATCCGCACAATCCGCACACCGTCGGCCCTCGTGGGATCGGTTCGGGCGGATCCGCACAATCCGCACACCCTTGAAGCACGAGTCCGGCGCGTCGAGGACATCGAATTCGCACAATCCGCACACCGTCGGCCCTCGTGGGATCGGTTCGGACGGATCCGCACAATCCGCACACCGTCGGCCCTCGTGGGATCGGTTCGGACGGATCCGCACAATCCGCACACCGTCGGCCCTCGTGGGATCGGTTCGGACGGATCCGCACAATCCGCACACCGTCGGGCCCCGTGGGATCGGTTCGGACGGATCCGCACAATCCGCACACCCCTGGGGCACGAGTCCGGCGCGTCGAAGACATGATCCCCGGCATCGACACCAGCGGCTCCGCGCTCTCGCCCTTCGGCTCGTGGCAGAGCGAAGAGCGCCCGACCGACAGCAGGCGGCATTGCCGGCCCAGGCTCGGCACCGGATGGGCGCGCACCACCATCGCGCGGCGCCCCGGCCGGCTCATCGACCCGTCCGATTCTCCGGGGGCACCTCACCCAACCGTGAGATACGGGCAGCACATTCCCCCAAACCCCAACACCAGCTCCCTGGCCGGGGAACGAGGGCCGCCAGCTGGCGCGGATTTGGAGCCGGTCCGGACTTCAAAACCCATCCCGGTGCCTCTATAATCGATGTTCGCGCGCCTTTATCCCAAGGGCGCACGCAGGGACCGCAGGTCTGGCAGGCGGCCTTCGTCCGGTCCGGCTGTCGATACGGTGGGAACCGATCAGGGATTGGACGGTAATTTCGTGAAGGAGAGTGGATCGTCGCTACGGTCCGGATCCATCGAACGGAACAGGAGATACAAGAGATCATGAAAACATTCGGTTTTTTGCTTGTCGGCGCCGCAGCGTTGTCGTTGACGGCATGCATGGAGTCGGCCGGCCCCAAGCAGCAGATCGGCACCCTGCTGGGCGCGGCGGGTGGGGCCGTCGCCGGCGCGCAGATCGGCGACGGGAAAGGCAGGCTCGCGGCGACGGCGGCGGGTACCTTGCTCGGAGCGTTCGTCGGCAGCAAGGTCGGCAAATGGCTGGACGACGTGGATATGGCTCTCTTGCGGCAAACGCAGCAGAAGGCGCTCGAGACAGCGCCGTCCGGAACATCGAGCGCCTGGAAGAACCCGGATTCCGGAAACTCCGGCGAGATCATGCCGCAACGCACGTACCAGGACGCGAGCGGCATCTACTGCCGCGAGTTCCAGCAGACAATAACGGTTGGCGGCAACACCGAATCGGCGCACGGTACGGCCTGTCGTCAGCCCGACGGTACGTGGAAGATCGCCAGCGGTTGAGCAACACATCCGCGCGGGCGACTCCCGGCCCGCGCCGCGCCTCAAGCGGGCACGGGACGCCGCACGTGGGAGAGTACGCCGGCCGCTCCGCGCCATGACACGGCCGTGACCCGGGGGCACTCGCGAATGGACGAGACCAGGATCGAGATGCCACCTGCGGAGCACGCTACCGCGCGAAAACCGGACGGCCGGGACAGCCCTGCCGGTTCGTAGCGAAAGCGACGGTCATTTCGTGACCGTTTTTGACGGCTTTCGGCTTTCATGTAGGATGCCGCCGCCTTCTGGAGATTTCCGTTTCGAGAGGAGTGTATGAGCGGTTCCGCGCTGTTGCTGGCCGGAAAGCGGGGTTTGATAATGGGCGTGGCGAACGAGCGATCGATCGCTTGGGGCATCGCGCGTGCCTTGTCGAGACATGGAGCGGAGCTCGCCTTTACGTACCAGGGCGACACCATGGCAAAACGCGTCAAACCCCTGGCGGCCTCTCTCGAGTCCTCGATCGTCGAGAACTGCGACGTTACCGACGCGGCCAGCGTCGACGCGGCGTTCGACGCGGTCGGGAAGGCGTGGGGCACGCTCGACTTTCTGGTGCACGCGATCGCGTTCTCCGACCGGAAGGAGTTGAACGGTCGCTATATCGACACCAGTCTCGAAAATTTCACCATGACGATGAACGTCAGCTGCTACTCGTTCACGGCCCTCTGCCGGCGAGCCGAAGCCTTGATGGGCAACGGCGGCAGCATCCTGACCATGACCTACTACGGCGCGGAAAAGGTGACGCCTCATTACAACGTGATGGGTGTCGCGAAGGCCGCTCTCGAAGCAAGCGTCCGCTATCTCGCCGTCGATCTCGGCGGCAGGAATATCCGGGTAAACGCGATCTCCGCGGGACCGATCAGGACACTGGCGGCGTCGGGCATTGGAGATTTCCGGTACATCCTGAAGTGGAACGAGTTGAATTCCCCGCTGAAGCGCAACACGACGGCGGACGAAGTCGGCGGTGCCGCCGTCTACCTTTTGAGCGATCTCGGACGCGGCGTGACGGGCGAGGTCCACCACGTCGACAGCGGATACCATGTCGTTGGCATGAAGGCCGTGGATGCGCCCGACATCTCCGTCGTCCAGGGGGCCGGGAACGGCCGGGACCGATAGCGATAGCAAGCGTTCGCCCGCTCGCGCGTCGGACGCCACCGGAAACGCCCCGATCCCATGTCCCACAACACTTTCGGTCATCTGTTCCGCGTCACCACCTGGGGCGAGAGCCACGGAACGGCCATCGGCTGTGTGGTCGATGGGGTTCCGCCCCGGATTCCACTGGCCGAGCCGGACATTCAACACTGGTTGGATCGACGTCGTCCCGGCCGGAGTCGCTATGTGAGTCAGCGCCGGGAACCCGATACGGTCCGGATCGTGTCCGGCGTATTCGAGGGCCGGACGACCGGAACGCCGATCAACCTGACGATCGAGAACGTCGATGCGCGTTCCAAGGACTACGACGACATCAAGGATACGTACCGGCCAGGACACGCGGACTTCACCTACCAGCGGAAATACGGGATCCGGGACTGGCGCGGCAGCGGCCGCGCGTCCGCGCGCGAGACGGCCTCCCGCGTCGCCGCCGGCGCGGTCGCGCGCAAGGTGCTCGGGGACGGGGTCGTCGTGCGCGGCGTCCTGGTGCAGGTAGGGCCGCATACGATCGACCGCGAGCGCTGGGACTGGGAGGCCGCGGAGGACAATCCCTTCCGGTGCCCGGACCCCGATGCCGCGGCCGAATGGGCCGAGTTTCTCGAGTCCGTGCGTAAGCGGGGATCGTCCATCGGCGCCGTCGTCGAGGTCGTCGCGAGCGGGGTGCCGCCCGGACTGGGCGCCCCTCTCTACGGCAAGCTGGATTCCGATCTGGCGGCCGCCATGATGAGTATCAACGCGGTCAAAGGCGTGGAAATCGGCGCCGGTTTCGACGCCGCCGCGCTCAGCGGAGAAGAGAACGCCGACGAGATGCGGATGCGCGGGCGCGAACCGGTCTTCCTGTCCAACAATGCCGGCGGTGTGCTTGGCGGCATCTCGACCGGTCAGGATGTAGTGTTACGGTTCGCTGTCAAACCGACATCGAGCATCTCGGTTCCCGGTCGCACCGTCGATTCCCGGGGACGGAACGTCGATGTCGCGACCAGGGGCCGCCACGACCCCTGCGTCGGCATCCGCGCCGTCCCGGTCGGCGAAGCCATGATGGCGTGCGTCCTCGCCGATCACCTGCTTCGGCATCGGGCGCAGTGCGGGGACATCCCGGATATTCCATAGACCCCTTCCGGATCATCGCCGCTCGCCAGTTCTTCTCCCACGGCGCCGCCGTCTCCACCCCGTGCGCGCCCCGGAACGCGATTCCGGAGGAGAGGGATCACGAGATCTTCGGCCCGATCAGGAGCGGGAGCCACGGCGCCGGCGGCAGGCAACCGTCCCCCATGGGGAAGGGATTGCCGTCCCGATCAACCGGCGGTCGCGAGTTCAACTGGTCGTAATAGCGCTGGATATGAAGCGGATTCGTCTTGTCGAACGGTATCACCACCCGCTCCGACCTCAAGCTCGTGGCCGATTCCGCCCCGTCCACCTCGTCGGCGACCACAGACGGCGTGATGGCCAAGGCCAGGGTCAGGCAGAACAGCGCGATGATCGCGCCTCGGACAGGCATCGGCACGGCGCTCCCGCAGCTTCCATGACTCCTCGCACCTTACGGGCTCGCGCCTCGCGGCGCAATTCGGAGGCATGTGCGCGGCGTTTTCGGGTGCCGGAACGCCTCGACACAGCCCCGAAACAGCGGCGATCCGCGGGAATCCACGGGATCAGGAAACGGAAGCCCCGCCCCGGTCCCGGCCGAAGTCGTCGTCGAAGCGCACGATGTCGTCCTCGCCGAGATACTCCCCGACCTGGACTTCGATCACCTCGAGCGGCGTCTCGCCGGGGTTGCCGAGACGGTGCCTGCTCCCGCGCGGGATGTAGATCGACTGGTTCTCCGCCAGGATCAGCGCGGACTCGCCGCGCGTCACCCGCGCGGTCCCGCGCACGACCACCCAGTGCTCCGACCGGCGCCGATGCGATTGCAGCGAGAGCCGGGCCCCCGGCCTGATCGTGAGTCGTTTCACCCGGTATCCGTCCCCGGTCTCCACCGTCTCGAACGATCCCCACGGACGATAGACCTGCCGGTGGACGCGGTATTCGGGACGGGAAGACGCCTCGATGCGCGCCACGGCCTCCCGCACCCGCTGGGCCGCGTCCCAGGCCGCCACCAGCACCGCATCCGCGGTCTCGACGACGATCAGCCGGTCGATGCCCACCGTCGCCACCAGCCGGCTTTCGGCGCGCACCAGCGAGTTGGCGGTGTCCACCGCGACCACGTCGCCGGCGAGGGCGTTGCCGGCGGCGTCCACGGCGCTCGCGGCGTGGAGCGCCGGCCACGAGCCCACGTCGCTCCAGCCGGTCTCCAGCGGCGCCACGGCGGCATCGCCCGTCTTTTCCATGACCGCGCGGTCGATCGAGGCGACCGGCGCGCGGGCGAACGCCGGGCCCGGCCGGAAGAAGTCCAGGTCCGCGGCGCCCGTCTCGACCGCCTCGCGGCAAGTGAAGTAAACCCTCGGCGCGTGCTGAAAGAGTGCCTTCGCCCAGGTGCTTGCCTTGAACAGGAACATGCCGCTGTTCCAGAGGAACTCGCCCGATTCGACGTAGCCCTCCGCCGCCGCGCGGTCGGGCTTCTCGACGAACTCGGCGACGCGGCGCGCGTTTCCGTCCAGCGCCTCCCCGGGGCGGATGTATCCGTAGCCGGTCTCCGGCGCCGACGGAGGCACGCCGAACATCACCAGACTCCCCTTCTCCGCCGCGCCGAGCCCGGCGACGACCGCCTCCCGGAAGCGCCCGGGGTCCTCGACATGGCCATCGGAAGGCACGACCAGCAACGCCGGATCCTCGCCGGCGGCGAGAACGCGGAAGGCCGCGAGCGCGGCCGCAGGCGCCGTGCCGCGGGGCGCCTCCTCCAGCAGGATAGCGCTCCACGGCCGCCCGATCTCCCGGCACTGCTCGGCCGCCAGGAACCGGTGTTCCTCGTTGCAGACGATGCAGGGATCCAGCGCGCCGTCCAGCGGGGCGAGACGCAGCAACGTCTCCTGCATCATCGAGCGGCCGCCGGTCAGGGCCAGGAACTGCTTCGGGTGGAGGGCGCGGGACAGCGGCCAGAGGCGCGCACCCGACCCGCCCGCCAGCACCACCGGGAGAATCGGCGTCATCGGGACCCGCGCGCCATCATTCCGGGGCAACGAAGCGGATCCCGAAATCGGGCGGCGGCGGCGGCGCGTCGGGGTAGAGCCGGGGCATGATCCGGTCGGCCGACCTTTCGGTCACGGTCGGCGTGAATTCGCGCCAGCGACGGACGGAAGCGTCGTTCTCCAGGCGACGCAGGACGCGGATGTCTCCGAAGGTCCGTTCCTCCGCGTAGCCGGGGGCGGAAAGGCCCGGATCCGCGGACAGGATGTGACTGACCGAGGCCAGGACCGTCGGCATGTCCGCGCCGACGAGGGTGGCGCCGGTCGTCGCGTCGTAAAGCGGTATCTCGCGATGCAGGTAGTAATAGCCGGGAAGGGCGTGGTAGTGGCGGTCGATGTGCCACACGGCGAGAACGCCGGGCGCCTCGGCGAGGTAGCGATAGGCGGCGAAGAGGGGATCCCGGTCGCGGACGAACCTGACGGGGGTCTCCTCCGGCGCGAAGATCAGCCTGTAGGCGTCGTCCTGGCGAGGCAGGGCGTTCAGGAGTCCGGCCACGGAAACCACGGCGAACATGGCGCCGGCCACGCCGAAAACCCGTATCCGCCGACGGGCGGCGAGCCGCGCCGCCACGTCGGCGCCGATCAGCAGCCACAACGGAACGACGACGAAAACGAAGCGGTATTCCTTGTGCGCTTCCGCGGAATGGACGATCAGCGCCAGGACGACGAGCCCGAGAAGAAGCCCGTAACGGCGCGGGTCGCGCAGCGACAGCGCCAGGCAGAGCGCGCTCAGCCCCGCCGTGGCGAGCAAGAACCACCACAGGTATTGCCAGGCCGGGCTCGAACCGGCGCGCGCCCCCTCCAGCGCCAGATTGAACCGCAGGTTGGCGAGATAGGAGTGGAACGGTTCGGCATCCCACGTCACCGCGTCGAACAGGCCGACCGCGAGGAAGAAAAGGGCCGCGGCGAACGCGAGTTGCGCTCGCGCGCCCCGCCACCGCGCGCCACCCGGCCCGGAGGGCCCACCGACGCGCAGGAAAAGCAGGCCGAACAACGCCAGCGCCAGCGGGGCGTACTGCATCCGCACCGCCGCGGCCAGCACCGCCAGGAGGGCCGCCGGCCAGACGACCCCCGGCCGGGCCGGATCCGGACGCACGCACAGCGCCAGCAACGCCATCAGCAAGCCGGTGGCCACGAACTCGGTCATCGGCTTGTGGGCGAAGCCGACCAGCTCGTACCAGAAGGCCCCGGCCACGAGCGCCACCCGGGCCGCGCTTTCGTCGAAGTGTCGGCGGGCGAAGAAGTACATCCCGGCCGGAACCGTCAGGGAAAGGGCGCAGAAGACCACCTTGACGCCGCCGACGTACCAGACGGGCCGGTCGAGGCCCACGGCATCGAACAGCGCCAGGATCCCGGCGATCAGGCCGGGCACCAGCCATGAACGCGCGCCGTAGAAGTGCTCCCAGTGGACGATGCCGTTGCCGAAAACCAGACGGTGCGCCTGTTCCAGGTACTGCATGATCTCGTCCGGATGCAGTGCGAAGTCGCCGGACAAGGCGACGAACGCGCGCGCCGCGAAGGCCAGCGCGAGCACGGACCACAGGTGTTTCCACACCGGGCCCTCGGGCTCGCGCGGGCGCGGCGGGGACGCCGGCGCGGCGTCGAGGGTCGCGCGCGGACGCGCCGTCCCGTCCCTCGCCGGCCGGGACCGCTCCGCGCGGCGCGCCTTCCGCGCACCCTTCCGCCGCTTCGCCATCGCCTGTCCCCGAGCCCTCATCGTCCGCCGGAGGAATCCAGCCTCTCGAGCGCCTGACGAGCATGATTGTCCGCGCCGCGGTCGATCGACAGGGATTCCCGGAACAGCATCCTCGCCTTGCCGGTATCGCCACGGCGCAACGCGACCTGCCCCTCGATGAAACGCTCCGTCGCCCGATTCTCCTTGCCGCGGTCGTCCCCGGCCATCTCCAGGGCCCGCCGCAAGTAGGTTTCCGCCAACCGCAGCGATCGGTCGCCCGGCTGGGTCGCGAGCGCCTTGGACATGCCCATGAGCGACCAGTAATTGCCTTCCGCCAACGACACGACGTCCGCGACGTAGCTGTTCATCGAAGACCGTTCGTCGGCCTGCGCCAGACCCAAGTATTCGCCGTAAGCCCTCAGCATCTCGTTGCGATGGATGGCGCTCGGCGGGTCCCTCGGCGTCGGCATCGCGATCAGCTTCCCGAAGTACGCCTTGGCCTTGTCGTTGGCCCTGATCTCGATCCGCCCCGGTCCGGCGCCCTCGTGGACCCGCACGAAAAAGCCCAGATGCGCCAGACCCGCCCCCGAGAAGGCCGGACCGTACCAGAGGGAATACACCGGTAGATCCGTATTCCGGAGAAACTCGGCCCAACCGGCGGTCTTGCGTCCGGTGGGCCACAACGGACGCACGACACGATCGGCGATGTAGACGCCGTGATACTCCAGCAAACGCAAGTTCGGGCGCAGCCCCTTCACCCAGTGAAGATAGGACATCGGACCGACGAACGGGTCCGAATAGAGGACGAAGACGCCGTCCTCCTCGGCGATGTCGAGCAACGCCCGCGCCTGCTCCTCGGCGAAGCGGTCGTGGGGCCGGTAGTTGACCCCGACGTTCCAGGCGCAGAGGCCCGCCACCAGGAACGTGCCCGCCGCGTGAACAACGGGAAGCAGCGGCTCGCGGCGCACGCGCGCCCATCGGACCAGCGCGTGCGCGCCATGGCCCAGCCACAGCGCGAGGATGCCGTAGGCGACCAGCGGATAGGGGCGGAAGGTGGAAATCCGGAGGGGTTCGTAGTTGAAGCCGAGCAGGGCGATGAGGAGGAAGCTGCTGGCCACGAACGCCAACGCCTCGCACGAGAACCCGAGACGCCAGCCGCCCCGGAAGGACGCGAACGCGCCCCACAGCGCGACGAGCGTGCCGACAACGCCGAACTGCGACAGCGCCTGCATCGCGAAGTGTCCGGCGAAGAACAGCTTGTCGGCAAGGCCGGCATTGGGGTTCTGGTCGATGTGAGAGTAGATGCTGCGGTCGACGAAGGAGAGGAACTCGCCCCAGGACCCGATCGGCCCCAGGAAGTTGACCGGCGCCGGCTGGTGGGAACGCCACGCCATCCAGCCGTACAGGGCGGCCGCGGCCAGCGCGGCGATGGGAACCAGGTAGACGACCCGACGTCCGAAGTCCCTTCCCGCGCCCGCGGCGTAGGCGAAGAACAGGGGACTCGCCAGGATCAGCAACGGGTAGTGATTGGCGAGGCCGAAGCCGTAGACCGCCGCCGCCGCGATCCACAGGCGCGCGCTCCGCGCCGCCGCCGCCTCCTGCGCGAGGGCCAGGGTCAGAAACACCGCGGCGGTATTGGTGGTGTAGACGTCGGCGATGATCGCCTGCGACCAGAAGTCCTCGGAGACCGCCAGCGCGGCACCGGCCAGCCAGGCGGCGGGTCGGTTGCCGGTGCGGCGCAGCACGAGCCAGGCGACGCTGACGCAGGTGAGTGCACCCATCAGGCCGCTCAACGCATGGACCCGCCAGGCGACCTCGCCGAGAGGAACCAGCGAGGCGAGCCAGCCGAGCAAGACGTACAGGGGATACCCCGGCGGGTGCGCGACGCCGGCGAACGTCGCGGTGGTGACGAAGAGGCCGTCGTCCTCCAGCATCACGGTGCGCGGCGCCGAGACGGCGTAGAGCGCGAACGCGCCGACGAAGAGCAACGCGACGCCGAAGGCGTCCGCCCGCGGCTCGAGCGGATGCAGGTCGGGAAGCGTCGCGCGAAGCAGCGGTTCCCGCCGCCGCGGCGGCGGAGGCGGCGGAGACCGCCTCGCTGGCCCGCCGGCCGATCGTCGCCTCTTGCGACTCATCGTGAAGCCGTTCTCCGCCGTCGTCCGCGCCGGATCATCGCGCGCGCCGCCCCAGAATCGCCAACACCTCGTCGCGGTTGGTGCGTATGTCGTCACGCGCCGGGTCCAGAGCCAGGGCCCGCTCCAGCGCCTTCAGCGCCTCGGCGGGCCTTCCCAGGAAATACAGCGCGGTGCCCACGCCGTGGTGGGCGCTCGGATTACGGGGATTGACCTCGACGAGGCGGCGATAGAGATCGAGCGCTTCGCCGTAGCGCTTCCGGCTGACCGCCAGCGAGGCCATGTTCTGCAAAGCGTATACCGACTTCGGATCGAGCTCCAGGGCATGGCGGAGCCGTTCTTCCGCCTCCTCGAGCCGGTCCAGCATGACCAGCGCGGCCCCCACGTTCGAATGGTCGCGGTCGTCGTCCGGGGCCTGCTCCGCGGCGACGCGAAAGACGGCCAACGCTTCGTCCCAGCGGCCCTCCGCGGTCAGTGCCTCGCCCAGATTGCGGTGGGCGAACCGCGCCGTGGGGTTGTGCGCGACGACGTGGGTGAACAGCGTCACCCCGTCGCGGTAGACCCCGGCGTGCCGCCAGGTCAGCGCCGCCAGGACGGCCAGCGCCGCCGCCGCCGCGCCCCCGGCGCACCGCCGCCACACCTCCGCCGGCAAGCGGCCCACGCCGCGCACCGCCGCGCCCACCAACACCGCCATCAAACCCATCCCCGCCAGATACTGATGCCGGTCGGCCACGAACGAGAACTGCATGTAGCCGTAGTCCACAAACCCCAGAACCGGCGACAGCGTGACCGCGAAGAACAAGACCCCCGACAGCGGACCCCGGCCCACGCGACCCCGCGAGAACCACAACACCGCCGCCACCGCCACCGTCGCCACGACGTAGCCCCACGCCACCGGGTCCACGGCCCCCGTCTCCCAGTGCGGATAGATCACCGCCAGCCCGCCCGGCCACAGCAACTTGCCGGCGTAGAACCACAGCGCGCGCGCCGCGATCTGCAACCGATCCACCGCCGTGTAGCCGAGGGACAGAGGCTCCCGGGCGTCGTAGAACGACACGTCCGCCGCCGCGATCGCCGCCCCCACGACGAAGAAGGGCGCCGCCCGCGACAGGTCGCCACCCGTCACCCGGCCCCGCTCCCACCACAACGCGATCAGAAACGCCGCCGGCAGCGTCACCACGATGGACTTGCACAGCATCCCGGCCACGAACAGCGCCAGCGCCAGGACGTAATGCCGCCCTCCCCGCCCCCCTCGCGGCTCGTCCACGAAGCGGAGCCAGGCCAGGAAGGCGGCGAGGTAGCACAGGCCCGAGAGCAGGTCCTTGCGCTCGATGATCCAGGCCACGGACTCCACGTGCAGGGGGTGGACGGCGAACACCGCGGCGACGAGCCACGCGCCGGGAACGGCCAGCCGTTCGGCCAGACGCCGGACGAGCAGGGTGTTGGCCGCGTGCAGGAGGACGTTGACGGCGTGATAGCCGGCCGGGGCGAAGCCCCACAGCTTGTGCTCCAGCCAGAAGCTCGTATAGACCAGCGGCCAGTAATGCCCTTCGTCCTCGATCTCCGAGGGCGAGAACCAGATGCGCCACAGACCGTCCCAGTCCCGCACCGCGAGCGCCCGGGCGAAGACCCGGTCGTCCCAGACGAACCCGGCGAGCAAGGCGGGGAGATAGCAACCGACCGCCAGCACGGCGAGGGCCAGAGCGGCCAGCGTCCCGCGCCGCGCGAACCGGGACCCAGGAGCGGAAGGGAGGGAATCGGAGGCGGCCCGCTTCGCCGCCTCTCGCCCGGCGGGCGGCCCTCGTCGGCGCGCTCGCTTCCGGCGGCTCATCGCCGTCACCCTCTCAACGATCCCCTGCCCGCCGCAAGCGCGACAGCGCGGAGTCGCGCATGGTCCGCACCGACTTCAGTCTCGGCGCCAGCGCCAGCGCCCGGTCGAGGCTTCGGAGGGCCTCCTCGTACCGCCCGAGGCCGAACAGCGCGTGGCCCATGCCAGCGTGCGGGAGGGCGTTCCCGGGGTCGGCTTCCATCGCGGCGCGATAGTAGCCGAGCGCTTCGTCCAGTCGCTCCTGCTTTCTCAAGGATTCCGCCAGATTCTGGAGAACGACCGGATGGCGCGGGTCGAGCGCCAGAGCGGTGCGGAGCCGTTCTTCCGCCTCCTCGAGCCGGCCCATCCGTATGAGCGCGACACCAGCGTTGGCATGGGCCTTCACATCGTCCGGCTCCTGCTCCGCGGCGGCGCGGGATGCGGCCAGCGCTTCCTCCGGGCGTCCCCTGTCGAGCAGGGCCTTGCCGAGATTCTGTTGCGCGCCGCGCGCCGTGGGGTTGTGCGCGACGACATGGGTGAACAGCGTCACCCCGTCGCGGTAGACCCCGGCGTGCCGCCAGGTCAGCGCCGCCAGGACGGCCAGCACCACCGCCGCCGCGCCCCCGGCGCACCGCCGCCACACCTCCGCCGGCAAGCGGCCCACGCCGCGCACCGCCGCGCCCACCAACACCGCCATCAAACCCATCCCCGCCAGATACTGATGCCGGTCGGCCACGAACGAGAACTGCATGTAGCCGTAGTCCACAAACCCCAGAACCGGCGACAGCGTGACCGCGAAGAACAAGACCCCCGACAGCGGACCCCGGCCCACGCGACCCCGCGAGAACCACAACACCGCCGCCACCGCCACCGTCGCCACGACGTAGCCCCACGCCACCGGGTCCACGGCGCTCACCTCCCAGTGCGGATAGATCACCGCCAGCCCACCCGGCCACAGCAACTTGCCGGCGTAGAACCACAGCGCGCGCGCCGCGATCTGCAACCGATCCACCGCCGTGTAGCCGAGGGACAGAGGCTCCCGGGCGTCGTAGAACGACACGTCCGCCGCCGCGATCGCCGCCCCCACGACGAAGAAGGGCGCCACCCGCGACAGGTCGCCACCCGTCACCCGGCCCCGCTCCCACCACAACGCGATCAGAAACGCCGCCGGCAGCGTCACCACGATGGACTTGCACAGCATCCCGGCCACGAACAGCGCCAGCGCCAGGACGTAATGCCGCCCTCCCCGCCCCCCTCGCGGCTCGTCCACGAAGCGGAGCCAGGCCAGGAAGGCGGCGAGGTAGCACAGGCCCGAAAGCAGGTCCTTGCGCTCGATGATCCAGGCCACGGACTCCACGTGCAGGGGGTGGACGGCGAACACCGCGGCGACGAGCCACGCGCCGGGAACGGCCAGCCGTTCGGCCAGACGCCGGACGAGCAGGGTGTTGGCCGCGTGCAGGAGGACGTTGACGGCGTGATAGCCGGCCGGGGCGAAGCCCCACAGCTTGTGCTCCAGCCAGAAGCTCGTATAGACCAGCGGCCAGTAATGCCCTTCGTCCTCGATCTCCGAGGGCGAGAACCAGATCCGCCACAGACCGTCCCAGTCCCGCACCGCCGCGGCGTCGGTGAACACTTCGTCGTCCCAGACGAACCCGGCGAGCAAAGCAGGGAGATAGCAGCCGACCGCCAGCGCGGCGAGGGCCAGAGCGGCCAGCGTCCCGCGCCGCGCGAACCGGGACCCGGGAGCGGAAGGGAGGGAATCGGAGGCGGCCCGCTTCGCCGCCTCTCGCCTAGCGGGCGGCCTCCGCCGGCGCGCTCGCTTCCGACGGCTCATCGCCGTCGTTTGCGCAGAAAACGCTCGTGATGGCGCACCGCCGCGAGCGCCCCCGCCGCGTCGGGCAACTCGTCGAACACCGGAACTCCCATGGCCTGAACCTTCCGCCGGTCAGCGATCTTACGCTCCTCCACCTGGAGGGACCCGTCGGAGCGCAGCACGAGAAGGAAATGGGTGCGCGCCGCCGCCCGCGCCTGGGCCTCCAACGACGACTCCACCATGTGCGCGGTGTAGTCCGCCTCCTGATCATAAGACAAGGTAAAGACGGGAACGTTGACGTGCATGACGAACGCGTCCGGTTCGCCCGAGGCGTAGACGGCGTCCACTATCCGCCCGGCGACGCGCCCGTCGTCCACCCGCAACGTTCCGCCCGGCGCGTCGATCGGATTGTCGATGCTGGTCCCGGGCGGAAAGTTCATCTCCTCGAGAAGGCGGACGGCCTCGTCCCCGAACCGGGGCACGTCCAACCCGGCGCGCGCGAAGCAGTCGGTGGCGAGGACGCTGGCGCCGCCGCCGTTGCCGAACATCACCACGTTCCGCGTCGGGCGATCGGCCCTGGGCTTCAGGAACTGGAACGCCAACAGGGCGTCCAGGAACTCGTCCAGCGTATCGACGAGCACGAGCCCCGTCTGCTCGGCGAGCGCCCGCCAGACGCGCCCATCGCTGGCCAACGCCCCGGTGTGGGATGCGGCGGCGCGCTTCCCTTGCTCCGTCATCCCACCCTTCATCAGGACGACCGGCTTCGCGCCGTCGAGGTCGCGCAGGATCTCGACAAAACGACGACCGTCCCCGATCGCCTCGGTATAGAGGCCGATCACCCCGGTGGCCGGGTCGGCGGCATAAAACTCGAGAATGTCGTTGGCGCCGAGATCGGCGCTGTTGCCCACGGTCACGAGACGGCTGAAGCGAATGCCGCGAGTGCCGCCGCGTCGGACGATGTCGACCCCGAGACCGCCCGACTGCGAGACGACGCCGACCGGACCGGGGTCGCGGGGGGACCCCGCGATGAAGGTGACACGGCCGTTCGGACAATAGACGCCGAGACAGTTGGGGCCGATGACGCGGACACCGGCTCCGCGCGCCGCGCGCAGGAGCTCTTCCTGAAGGCCCCGCCGCTCCTCGCGCTCGCCGAAGCCGCTCGAGACGACGAGCGCGTACTTCACACGCCCCCTGGCCATGGCGAGGGTCTCCGGCGCCTGGGGCGCGGCGACGACGATATAGGCGAAATCGACGGGCTCGGGCGTCTCGCCGAGCGACGGGTACGCCTTCAGCCCCTCCACCTCGCCGGCGCGGGGATGGATGGGATAGACGGCGCCGCCGTACTCCATGCCGCGCAGGTGGCGGATCATCTCGTTGCCGAGGGTCACCTTCGAGGTGGAGGCTCCGACGACCGCGCAGGTGCGGGGCTCGAAGAGAGGGCGGAAGCGCTCCCGGATACCGGCCTCGCGGGCCGACGGTCGAACGTCGCCGCCCATGACGCGGGCTCAGTCCCGTTTCAGGACGAACCGCGCGTCCACCGCCACGGCCCCGTTCCCGGACACGATGAGCGGATTGATGTCGATCTCGGTGACCTTGCCCTCGAGCGAGAGCATCATGCCGCCCTCTCCGCCAACCTTGAGCAGCGTATCGACGATGGCCTCCTCCGACGCGCGGATTCCTCCGCGCGCGCCGCGCAGCAGTTTCACGGCCTTGAGCTCGTCAATCATCTCGCGGGCGTCGACCGGCGCGATGGGGCAGACGCGGAAGGCCACGTCCGCGAAGACCTCGACGAATATCCCGCCAAGGCCGAACATGACGACGGGTCCGAAGGTCGGGTCGGTCGATCCGCCCACCACCACCTCGTGGCCGGCCGGCGCCATCTCCTCGACGAGATAGCCCTCGATGTCGTCCGTATGCGCCCGGGCGGCGGACTCGATCTCGCGCAACGCCGACTCGAGCTCCGCGGCGGAACCGATGCCGACCTTGACGCCGCCGACGTCGCTCTTGTGAACGATGTCGGGCGATACGACCTTGGCCACGAGAGGGGGACTCAGCCCGGCGAAGGCGTCGGCCGCGCCGTCGGGCCCGGCGACCGACATCGACGCGGGAACCCCGATCCCGTTCGCCGCCAGCACGCGCTTGCCGCTCTCCTCGTCGAGGACGCCGCGCCCCGCCCTCAGGGCCGCGCCGATGGCGGCGTCGACATCCATTTCAATCTCCCCCCGGCATGGTGGTTGTATAGCCAGCGCCGCGAACCCGGGCAACCGGCGCCCGGCTCCGGCCACGATGCTCCGCACGGGATCCGCCCACCGACGAGCTCGACGATATCAACCGGTGGATCGATGCCTTCACCGACGAGTGACCTGGTTCAGACGGATATGAGACGCGCTATAGTGGGGCGCGGCGCGCCATGCGCCGACAGTCGCGCCGGTATCGGGGCCACGGTCGAAGGGAGTTGCACGAATGAACGACGCATCGGAATACGTTCCGCCCAAGGTCTGGACATGGGAGAAGGAGAACGGCGGACGGTTCGCCAACATCAACCGCCCCGTCGCGGGATCCACGCATGACGAGGATCTCCCCGTCGGGAAGCACCCGTTGCAGCTCTATTCGCTCGCCACACCGAACGGCGTGAAGGTCACCGTGTTGCTCGAGGAGTTGCTGGCGCTGGGCCACGACGGGGCCGAGTACGACGCCTGGTTGATCAGGATCGGCGAGGGCGACCAATTCGGCAGCGGCTTCGTCGAGGTCAACCCCAACTCCAAGATCCCCGCGCTGATGGACCGTAGCGCTCCGAAACCGACGCGGGTGTTCGAATCCGGCGCGATCCTCCTGTACCTGGCGGAGAAGTTCGGGGACTTCCTGCCCAAGGACCCCGCCGACAAGCCAGAATGCCTGTCATGGCTGTTCTGGCAGATGGGCAGCGCGCCGTATCTCGGCGGGGGGTTCGGCCACTTCTACGCCTACGCCCCGGAAAAAATCGAGTACGCCATCAACCGCTTCGCCATGGAGACCAAACGGCAGCTCGACGTGCTCGACCGGCATCTGGCCGAGAACCGGTACATGTGCGGCGACGAGTACACGATCGCCGACATGGCCATCTGGCCGTGGTACGGACAGCTCCTGTTGAACCGGCTCTACGATGGCTCGGAATTTCTCGACGCGTCCTCGTACAGGCACGTCAACAGATGGACCGAGGCGATCGGCGAGCGCGAGGCCGTCAGGCGCGGGCGCATGGTCAACCGCGTCCAGGGGGAACCGGAAACGCAACTGCGCGAGCGGCACGACGCCAGCGACTTCGAGCTGCGGACGCAGGACAAGCTGGAACCCGAAACGGCGGAGGGTTGAGCGGGCGGCACGGCACGGGGCCGAGCCGAGCCGCGCGTTCGGCGACGGGAAGATGGATGGAGTTTCGGGCCGGGAGTGTCCGATGAGGCTGGCATAGGGACTACCGTCCTACGACAAGCCGCCCCGACGGCTTTACCGGTTCATGTCACCGTACTACGCATCGTTGCGCGGGTCATCCCGGCGGCACCCCGTGAACTGCGGTCAGCCATTCGGAGCGCAGTCCCGATATGCGATTGAGACCGGACCAGAACATCGTCCGAGAGGGCGTTGTCAGCGATCGGCGGATCATCCGGCCGGACAACGGTCCCCCCTTCGTGAAGGCGACGCTGCGCATCGAGCGCGAGGATAGCTTGCCCGTGATCTGGTGGGATGCCGGCAGGGCTCCGAAGATCGGAGCACGGGTCCGCATCAAGGGCACAGTTCGTCCTTTCAATGGCATATCCGAAATCCATGTGCGGGAGACGGAGGTCGAGCGGACGTCGCCGCCCGACGATCCGCGCGCGGCACTCGCGGGGTATTTTCTCGGGTGCGTCGAGGCGGAGGCATCCAGCTCGCTGCGTCTGCGGTCTCACAATCATGTCGAGCTCGCCGAAGGCGCGAGCCCTTTTCACGGCGATATCGTCGTGCCAAACGACGAAACGACGAGACGCTGGTTCCAACAGAGAGAAATGGAGATCGGCGAAACGCTGACGGCCGGATGGCCTCTTGTCATGGGAACGGATCCGGATGGAACATCGGGACAAACAGCCGCCTATCCTTTGCTGATAACCGATGTGCGAGTAACCAGGAGAGACCGTGGATGGCGCTGCGAGCGACGCGGCAACACAGTCGAAATAAACGCCCTCGCGCTGGAGCTTCTTGGCGCTGACCGTCGCGAACGGGACGCGCTCGTCAATGCGATAGAAGACACCCCCCAAGTCGAAGAGGCTACGGCGCCAAGCAAGCGCGCGGACGCCATGCTTCAGTCGCTACGCGACGGCGGGATCGATGGTCTGGACGATCTGAATCCCGAAAGCCTGACACCGATGTCAAATCGGCCGGGTATCCAGAACGCGGGCGTCGTCATGGCCGCGACGATGGGCTCCCATATCCGGTCTCTGGTCGGCGACCTGGACGAATTGGTCAACAGGCCGGAGCTCCTGACGACGGGGCCGGCGGCCGTGCTGCTCGGTGAAGCCGCGCCGTCGTCCGTTCCGCCTCCGGAACCGCACCCGACCGTCGTTCCTTCCACCATAAGGCAAGACCAAGCCGTCCACGCCGCGATGCAAAATGCGCTGACCGTCGTGACCGGCCCGCCCGGCACCGGAAAATCGCAGGTGATCGTCAATGCCGTCGCAGCGGCCGTCTCGCGGGGAGAGACCGTACTGGTCGCGTCGAAGAACAATAGAGCGGTGGATGTCGTCGTCGACCGCCTGCGTCTCACGTCCCCCGACGCCGTCGTCGTTCGTGTGGGCGCGTCGAACCGTCGAAACGAGGTCGGAGAGTATATCGCCAAGGCGCTGTCCACCGATCCACGATCGGTCGATCCGGTGGCGGCGCGTCACGATTGGGCCAAGGTCGCGAAACAGGTGCGGGAGATCCACCTTGTCCTGCGTGATCGGATGCGGGCCGAGAGTCGGCTGACCGGGCTGCGCGCCATGTTGTCCGAATGTCTTGGTCGGCTTCCCGGCGATACGCTTTTCGATGTCGATTCCGCCGAACTGGACGCGGCGCTGGCCGGCGCACGGGAGGCGCTCGACGAATTCGGCCGATGGCTGGGCCTGTTCGGGCGATGGCACCGGCACCGGAAACGGCTGGAACGCGCGAGAGCCGCCCTCGGGCGGCTCGGGTCGCTCCTCGGCCTCGACCGATCCGCGGTCGAGGCGTGCCTCGCCGCGGTCGCCGGCAATCCGGGAAGATCGCTCTCGCCGCGACGCGACTTCCTGCCGACCGAAGCCTTGGCCGACGGGTTGCGCGACGCTCTGACACGCAGACGCAAGATCGCCGAGATAGAGGCTCATCTCGGACGATTGCCACAGAAGCACGAGCTCGACGATCGGCTGCATGGCCTGTCCGGGGAGCGGGTCGCCGCCGGACGGGCATTGCTGGACTCGAGGTGGGGGGAAATCCGCCGCGGCGACTCCGCCGCCCGCGCCGCCGCCAACGAATGCGCCGAGAGTTTCGGGCGCGCGACGTCGGCGGGAACCGGGTTTCGACGCGCGCTCAAGCTCATTCCCACCGCCCTTCCGGCCCTCCCGGTGTGGGCGGTCACGAATCTGTCCGCCCGAACCAACCTGCCGCTCCGACCCGGGTTGTTCGACCTGGCGGTGATCGACGAGGCGTCGCAATGCGATGTGGCGTCCGCCCTGCCGATCCTGGTTCGGGCGAAGCGCGCCCTGATTCTGGGCGACCGGCGGCAGCTCGTTCACATCACTTCGCTCAGCCGCTCCCGCGAGATGCAGATCGCCCGGAGATGGGGGCTGGCGGACGAACGCGCGGAGGAGTTCAGCTATCGCGACCGCAGCTGCTTCGGCCTCGCATCGACCCGGGTGGAGGCGTCGCCCATATTCCTCGATCTGCACTTCCGTTCCCATCCGGCCATCGTCGGCTTCGCCGACAAGCATTTCTACGAGGGACGGCTCGAATGGTGCAGCGACGCCAAACCGCCCGACGGCGCGCGGGCCATCGAGTGGGTTCGCGTCCCGGGAACCAGCGCCCGAGGGCCGCACGGGCGCAGCTGGATCAATCGGGCCGAGGCCGAAACGCTCGCGCGCCGGATCGTGGAAACCCTTCCGCAAGCGAAGGGTCTGAATCTCTCCATCGGAGCCGTGACGCCATACGGAGCGCAGGCCGACTTGATCCGAAGGCTGGTCGCCGCCCGGATCGCGGACGAGGATCTGCAATCGTTGCGGGTCGCAACCACACATCGATTCCAGGGCGATGAATGCGACGTCATGTATTTCTCCCCGGTGATCGACTCGTCGATGCCGGAGCGGCAGGTGAGATTCGCGGCCGACCCGAACCTGATCAACGTCGCCTTGAGCCGCGCGCGGCGGCGTCTGGTCATTGTCGGAAATATCGAAGCATGTCTGGCTCGCCGGAACGTACTCGGCGAACTCGCGCGATACGTGGCACGGCTCGAAGCTGGGGGGTTCGACAGTCCGCTTGAACTCGCACTCCACGAGGCCCTCTTGGCGCGGGGAATTGCAGCCCGGACCGGCGTGGTCGTCGCCGGTTACCGACTCGACCTCGCAGTCATGCACGGCGACGCTCAGATAGATGTGGAGTGCGACGGCAGTCCGTTTCACGTGGATCGTGAAAGCGACTCGACGCGAGATGCGGCCATCGAAGCGGAGGGATGGAAAGTCATACGCTTCAGCGGCCGTAAGCTCGGCCGCGATATCGAGCAGTGCGTCGAGACAATTTCGGCGGTTGTGTCCGAGGTCTCGAACGAGTCATGAACGCGACGTTCTTTACGGCAAGCGACCGTGAAATACGAGAGGCACACTTGATGGCGGCGCACGTCGCACCCGACCCGATGCGCGGGAGCAGCAGCGATCTTCCGAAGATCATGTCGAACGAACGCCCTCCCGCCGAACCCGGTCGGCGGCGGTCTCGCGGCCCGCGGCGCGAACGCCGCTACCAGTCGAACCGGCGGACGACCGCCAGACGCAGGACGCCGAGCCTGTTCTCGATCCTGTAGGAGACGGGCCGTCGAGTGGTTCCGGCACCGCAGCACCGACCGTCGCCGGACCGGTTCGCGGAATGCGCGCTCCGCCCGAAATCCAGATACGAGCCCTCGAGCCGCAGTGTCCAGGCGTCGGCCAGAACGGTCTCGATCCCCGCGCCGATCGTCCACCCGACCGTCGTGTCGTCATCGCGGAAAGAGTCGTCGGGGTCCACGTACTGGGGAGAGCAGGCTTGGCGGACGGTGTCGAATTCCTGATCGAGATCGGTCAGCGAATTGACGATCCGAGCGACCGCCGGACCCGCGGCGACGAAAACCGTGGCCGGTCCCATCGCCCGCTCGACTCCGACGCGCGCCGCGACGATCCATCGAAACTTCGATTCCGCCGTCTCGTCCCCACCTTGGGGGCATGTGGGAAGGGTTCTGGGTCTGGGCGGATCCAGCCGGTTCGTCCTCGCCGACAGATCGCCGAACGCGCCGTCGAGTTCGACTCTGAAGGGCACGCCGCCGACGTCGAGTTTCCTTCCCGCCAGCGCGCCGACGACGATCCCGGCATCGTCGTAACCGACGGAAGAGCCGGGATTGCCGTTGGCGAAGCCGTCGACATCGACGATCCGGTTGTCCGGCCGGCCGGCGCCGGCGAAAACGCCGGCGTAGGTCTCCGTCCAATTGAAAACAGCACCTTCGTTCCCGGCGTTCGCGGGACCGCCGATGGCGAACGCCGGAAGAGCAAGCAGGACAAGAATGGCGATACGCCACGCGGCACCGCGCCGGGAATCCTCGTTCATGGTCCTTGTCCTTCTCGCTACTGTCGATTTCGGGGGCCGGAGACGGTCATGCGATGACCTCGTTCAGACAGATGTGAGACACGGCCCTTGATGTAAGGGCGGGGGTCTCCGACGCTGTTGGTGCTGAACAACCAGCGTGAAGGAGAACCCCCATGCAGACCTTCGGCCTGCCCCGGCAGATTACACGAGGAGCCGCCCTGGCGTCGCGCCTGTGCGGCAAGGAGCGGAGCGACGAAGCGCACAGGCGCGACGCCCTTGAGCGCTGGCGCCAAGCCCGGGCCGACGGCCTGACCGCACGAGCGGCCGCCAACGCCGTCGGCGTGCCGAGATCGACCCTCTACCGGTGGCAGAGGCTGGCGGACCGCAACCGCCTCAAGCCGTGCTCGCGCCGCCCGCACACCCCGCGCCGGCCCACTTGGTCGGCGGCGCTGGTGACGGCGGTCCGGGAGACACGCGCCGACTACCCCATGTGGGGCAAGGCCAAGATCGCCGTCCTGCTCCGACGCAACGGGCACGCGGTAAGCGAGAGCACCACGGGCCGCATCCTCAAGACCCTCATGGAGCGCGGCGCCGTCACCCCGGTCCCGACCTTGCGCCGCAACGGACCGCGCGCCGCCCGGCGCCTCAGACCATACGCCAGACGCCTGCCCAGGGGCCGCAAGCCCACAAGTCCCGGCGAGATCGTCCAACTCGACACCCTCACCGTCTCACCACACACAGCCCGGCCCGCCATCAAGCAGTTCACCGCCCATGACCCCGTCGCAAAGTGGACCTGCGCACAGGCCTGGAGACGCGCAACCGCACACAACGCCAGGCGCTTCCTCGACAAGCTCCAGGCCGACATGCCCTTCCCCATCGAAGCCATCCAGGTCGATGGAGGCTCCGAGTTCAAGGCCGACTTCGAGACCGAATGCCAGCGCCGCGGCATCGACCTGTTCGAACTCCCGCCCCGATCGCCCAAGCTCAACGGACACGTCGAGCGTAACAACGGCGCATGGCGATACGAGTTCTACGCCTCATGGGACCTGCCCGACGACAACCTCGACGACATCAACCGATGGATCGACGCCTTCGCCGACGAATTCAACACCTTCAGACCGCACCAAGCCCTTGGCGGACACACCCCCGCCCAGTACCTTCACTCACTGACAGCCAAAGAGACCCCCGTGTCTCATATGTCCTGAACCAGGACATGCGATTGATCCGCACGGCGGTCATGGGTCATACTTCCTGGCGGCGTCAAGACAGGAGGCGGCGCCCGACAGCGAACGCGATTGGCGAATCCTTCCGGTCAGGCTCCCGCCCGGCCGGCTACGATCGTTTCCTCACCGGCTTCCTGCGAACCAACGGGAGACATTCACATGACTGGAGCATTGCCACGAACGGTGTCGTTCGCCCTCGCGGTCGCCCTCGCCGGGGCCATCGGTGCGCTATCGGCCGTCGGCGACGGTGCCTGGGCCGGCGACCGGTTCAAGGGCCAAGTACTTCGCGTCGGGACGTGGGGCGGCAAATGGGGCGGTTTCCAGAAAGACATCATCGCCCCCAAGATCGAAGCGGAGGGTGGCGAAGTCAAGTTCGTCTACGGCAGCACCCAGGACAACCTCGCGAAGCTGGCGGCGGCGCGGGGGCGGGACGCGCCCATCGACGTGCTCGAAATCCTCGACGCGATGATGCCGACCTTCCTGAGAGAGAATCAGCTGCGGAAGATCGACCTGTCCCAGGTGCCGAACACCAGATATCTCAAGAGCGGCTTCTACGACGAGTGGAAAGTCGCCACATGGATCGTCCAGGAAGGCATTTGCTACAACCGCGAGCAGTTCGAGCAACTCGGTCTCGCGGCGCCGGTAACGTACAAGGACCTCGGCCATCCGAAGCTGGAAGGCAAGGTGGTCATTCCCGACATCACGTCGGGCGGCGGCCTCGCGAACTTCATGGGCATCGTATATGCCGCCGGCGGCGATGTGCGAAATATCGAGCCGGGACTGACGCTGTTGAGGGAGATCAACGCGCTCAAGTACTGGAAGCGCGCCGGCGAGGCCGTGAACATGATGCAGACGGGCGACGTGGCCGCGGCCCTGATCTATTCGGGCCACTGCTCGCGGGTCCGCAAATCGGGCGAGCCGGTGAACGCCGTCATGCCGCTCATGGCGAACGGCAAGCGCGGCGTCATGAAGAACGGCTGGATCGGAGTCGTGAAGGACACGCCGGTTCCGGAACTCGCGGCCTTCTACATCAACCAGTTCATCAACACCGACTTCCAGTCCGCCTGGGCGCCCGCCATGGGCGTCATCCCCGCCAACCAGGAGGCTCTGAAAACATTCCTGGAGGACGAAGTCTCGCAAGAAATGTTCGTGCCGCTCGAGGAGAACCTCCAGATCGACTACGGCAAGGCGGACGTCCCCGATTGGACCGACCGCTGGACACGGACCGTGGGCAAGTCCGGCTGACACCCGGTTCCATCGGCCGATCGATTCCCTCCGGCCTGGCCGGAGGCTTCGCCGAGGCGAGGCCGGGGAAGGAATCCCTGCGGCTACGCCTCCAGGTAATCGAGTATGTGGTTGTGGAAGTAGTGCGGGTTGACTTCCCACAGGGGCGAGAACACGTTGGCGTCCGCAGCGGGTGATCCCTTGGCGATCTGTATCGCCTCCCAGATCCGGAAGTCCTGGTTGCGCACGCCATCCTTGGCGTCCTTCGAGCGCACCGGGCCGAGCCAACGGTCCATGGCCATCTTGCGGCCCGCGGCCTGCTCGTCCGAGGTCGCGGCGTCGCCGAGGAAGAAGAACCCCATCCTGGCGATCGTCCGGTCCGGCGCGACCGGTTCGTAGATGATCGACGAGATGTTGTCGCGGACGAGATCGATCTCGATGTTGGGGAAGATGAAATTCGGCGCGGTGACGCGCTCCTTCCCTTCGGGGAAGGGAATCGATGGAAGGCCGGTGTCCTTGAACGGATAGGACGGCGCCACCTCGACGCGTCGGCGCAGGGTCAATACGCAACCCTCGTGCAGCGGGGCCGACCACAGCTCGCCGGTCTCCATGTCGACGTCATCGGACATCTTCGAGAACACGCCGCCGTGGACATAAACGTGGTGGTAATTCTCCCAGTTGTCGCCGACCATCTTCCAATTGGCCTGAAACTCCCATTCCACCTTGTCGGCGTAACGCATGGCGCCGACATCGGCATCGTTCATGAAGTCGAGGAGCGGCCGCAGATGCTCTTCGATCGGGGGCGCTTCGCCGCCGAAGTCGACGAAGATCCAGTGATGCCAGACGGCGCAGCGCACAGGCACGAGGCCGAGTGCTTCCCTGTCCAGGGCGCTCCTGGAGCCGCCCTCCGGAGTCCCGTCGAAGAACGGCGCGCGGATCAGCCCGCCGTCGAGCCCGTAGCTCCAGGCATGATAGGGGCAGGTGAGCTGCCTTTGCCCCCGGCACGGCCCTCCCAGCACCATCATTCCCCGGTGGCGACAGACGTTGTGGAACGCCCGGACCTCTCCGTCGCCGCCCCGCACCAGAACGATGGGCAGGCCTGCCACGATGACCGGCATGGCGTCGCCCGGCTCGGGAATCTCCGCTTCGAAGGCTGCCGCCATCCACATCTTGCGCAGATACTTGCGCTGTTCGAGCCGGAAGAACGCCTCGCCGGTATAAGCGGCTCCGGGCAGACCCCAAGCGGTCTCGATGGGCCGGCGGACCGCCGCGACGGCCTCCTCCCCGAGGATGCCGGACGCGGTCTCGTGCATTGGGATGGCCCCCCGGAAATCCGACCGGCGCGTCTATGCGGCGGTCCGTTGGCGGCAATAGCAGGACGCGTGGACCTCGACCTCCGCGCGCGCCAGCGCCTTGTCCAGCTGTTGCCTGATGTGGACCGACTCGACCGTCTCGCCGCGCCGCGTCAGGCACTCGTGCAACCCATGGAGACTCCAGAGATTGCCCGGATGCTGGCAGGCTCTGCTCAAGGTCTGGACCAACCCGAGATCCTCGCGATAGACCGCCTCGGCCTCCTCCGACCGGCCTTGCTCGAGCAGCAGCGCGCCGAGCGCATGCCGGGTCGGCTGCATCCATCCCCACGGCTCGTCATACGGCAGAGCGTCATCCAGTTCGACGGCCCTGCGGAGATGCGCGAATGCGGCATCGACATTGTTCCGCCGGTACTCGAGCTCGCCGTCCAGCATCGCCTCCGCGATCTCGAGAAGATCCTCCACCGTGTTGTTATGCACGCGGCGGCTTTCGGGAACCTTCTTCTTGGCCTCCAGAAAGGCCGCCTTCTCCCGCTCCGCATCGGCGATGTTGCCCATGGCCGAGTGCGCGACGGACCTGGCGTAAAGCATCATCGCCGTGGTCGAGCAGTAGAGCTCCGGGTTCTCGGGAAGGTCCTGATCGACAATCTCCCGCCATTTGCCGAAGCGGATGAGCACATGCTGCTTCATCGACAGGTAACCCTCGGCGAAGTCCGCCATAGGCGGAGATTCCATGAGCAGCAGATCCTCGGGCGTGGTATCGAGCAGTTCCTGGGCCGCCTCGATCGCCGGCGTGTACTGACCCAGGAACATCGCGCCGTAAATCGCGAAGTGGTGGTTGTGGATGCGGTACAGCGAGTAGAAATTCAGCGCGCCGGCCCGCTCCAGGAACTTGCGGTCGGCGACGATGGCCTTCTGGTTGTAGACGACGACGTCGCGATAATTGCCGCACAGCACGTCGATATGGGTCGGCATGTGGGTGAGGTGGCCGCTGTCCGGCATGATCTCGCGCAGCCGGTCGGCGGAACGCAGGGCGAGTTCCGGGAACGGCGACATCTCCATCAGATGGACGTAGAGGTGGAGCAGGCCCGGGTGATCCCAGCTCGCCGGGATGTCGCGGAACGTCGATTCCAGAAGCTCCCGCGCCTCGACGGTGCCGGCCCCTTCCGCGGCCTCGCCCGTCTTCAGGTCCCACATCTGCCAGGGCGTCTCGTCCATGATGGCTTCGGCGAAGACGCACCGCACATCCAGGTCGTCGGGAAAGTCCTCGTGGATCCGGCGCATGGCGACGGTGAAGGCCTCATCCCACGGCGACAGGTCCTCGATCGGATCCCGCCGGGGATAACGGGCCGGAAGGGCATGGATGAGCGCCCGCTCCACGGGCGTGACGCCTTCGATTCGCGACAGCGCGCGCTGGGTGGCGTCATAGGCTCCGGCCAGCGCCTGCGCTCGCCCGTCGGGGTCGTACAGATGCCAGGGCAGGTTGTAGTTCGGGCCGGTGGCATAGGCCACGCCCCAATGGGCCATCGCGCAGCCCGGGTCGGCGTCGAGAGCCTTGCGGAAGCAATCGACGGCTTCGCCGTGGTTGAAGGCGAAAATCCAGTTGAGCCCCCGATCGAACCAGAGCTGGGCGTCTTCGGAATCGGTCGTGACGATCCGGCCGTAAGGACCCAGTTCGTAGTAATCCATCACTTCCCCTCCGAGTTGCGCCCGTATCCGCGAACGAGAGCCTACCACGCGACGTTCCCTTCGCGATCCCCGGCGAGACCATCGGGACCGCCGCTATCCGCATTACCCATCCCGGGTCTTCGCTTTTCACGCGATCGGGCATGTAGAATAGACGAGATCGGGGCAACCTCGGATTCTTCACTCCGATGGGATGCCGGACCGGTATATCGCGATCACCCGATGAGCGATGCGCAACCCGACCGATCCCTGGCCCGCGTTTCCAGTGACGCCGTGGATGCGCGCCCGAGCGCGACCCTCCGGGCGGCGCCGTCGCGCAGGCCATGGCCGGGGTGAGAAATGCGGACTAGCCGAAGCGTCATGATGGGAGCGGCACCGGGTATCGTCCTGGTCGCGGTACTGCTCGTGACCGGCGCGGTCGGCGTCGGCGAGGGCATCGCGGTCATCGTGTTGGTCGCCGCCGGCGCCCTGTGGACGGCGCGGCGGGCCGGGGGCTCGCACCCCGTCCAGGCGGAGAACGAGTCGGTCGAGGCGAAGCCCGTGGAACGCCTGATCCTCGACGAGTTGCCCGATCCGGTGATCCTGCTCGATGGGTCCCGCCACATCGTCTACGCCAACCGGACGGCGCGCAAGTCGTTCAACATCGTCGAGACAGGCCGGGATCTCGCGGCCTCGCTGCGCCACCCGGCGGTGCTGGACGCGGTCGACGCGGCGCTGGCGGGCGACGCTTCCAACGCGGTCGAGTTCGAGCTCGTCGCCGGCGTGCCCATCGTCTTCGAGGTCAAGGTCGCCGCGATTCCCGAGTCGGACGACGGGGACGGCGCGCGCGCCGTCGTCCTGTTGCACGACGTCACGGGCACGAAGCGCGCCGACGAGGTGCGCACGGACTTCGTGGCCAACGTCAGCCACGAGCTGCGCTCACCACTGGCGGCGCTCGCCGGCTTCATCGAGACGCTGCGCGGCCCCGCCAGGGACGATCCGGCCGCCCGCGAGAAATTCCTCGGCATCATGGACAACGAGGCGCGAAGGATGACGCGCCTGATCGAGGACCTCCTCTCGCTGTCGCGCGTCGAGGCGAACGAGCACATCCGTCCAGAGGACGAGATCGACATCGGGGCCGTCGTCGGCGAAGTGACGGAAACGTACGCGAGCCGTCGCGGCGAGAGCGGCAACGCCATCGACACGGACCTTCCCGACAACCTTCCCAGCGTGCTCGGAGACCGCGATCAACTGAGCCAGGTGCTCCGGAACCTGATCGACAACGCCCTGAAGTACGGCGGTCCCGGAAAACCGGTGCGAATCGCCGCCCGTCCCGTCGAACGGATGCCGGAGTCGGGCGCGCGCGGCGTCGCCGTCAGCGTGCGGGACCAGGGAAACGGTATACCGGCCGTTCATGTCCCGCGGCTTACCGAGCGGTTCTACCGGGTGGACAAGGGCCGGTCGCGCGGGATCGGAGGCACCGGTCTCGGGCTCGCGATCGTCAAGCACATCGTCAGCCGGCATCGCGGCCACATTCTCATCGAGAGCGCCCCGGAGTCCGGCAGCACGTTCACCGTGACAGTACCGACATTCCTTCAGGATACTTCAAATATAACAGATAGATAAACAACTTTTCTCATTTGTTAAATTATCCGAAATCCTGGCGATGAACGGGCCTTTTCGTCATAAAACCGTAACGAAACGGTCATACGGGAGTCGCGGGGGTCGGCATAGGAATCGGGGTGCCGGGACCGACATCGGCGAACGCCATCGTGGCTTCGTCCGTCCGTCCAATTCGCAACGAGGAGAAGCCTGAATGAACAGCAAGCTGCTGTCCCTGGCGGTACTGGCCGGCATCGCGGTCGGAGGGTCCGCCGAGGCGCGCGACCGAATCAACATCGTCGGTTCGTCGACGGTATACCCGTTCACCACGGCCGCGGCCGAGACCTTCGGCAAGACCACGCAGTTCAAGACCCCGGTGGTCGAGAGCACCGGGTCGGGCGGCGGTCTCAAACTGTTCTGCGCCGGCGTCGGCGTCGAGCACCCCGACATGACGAACGCGTCCCGCCGCATCAAGAAGTCCGAGGTCGAGACCTGCGTCAAGAACGGCGTCGCCGAGATCATCGAGGTCAAGGTCGGGTACGACGGTATCGTCCTCGCCAACGCCAAGGCTTCACCGCCGATGGAGATCAGCCGCAAGAACCTGTTCCTGGCGCTGGCCAAGGACATTCCGCAGGGCGAGGGCAAGCTCGTCCCCAACCCGCACAAAACGTGGAACGATGTCGATCCGTCCCTGCCCGCCACTGGAATCGAGGTCCTGGGGCCGCCTCCGACGTCCGGCACGCGCGACGCCTTCGTCGAGCTCGCCATGGAAGGCGGCTGCAAGAAGTTCGACTGGATCAAGGCCATGAAGAAGACGGACAAGCAGCGGTACAAGGCCATCTGCCACGGCATCCGCGAGGACGGCGCCTTCATCGAGGCGGGCGAGAACGACAACCTGATCGTTCAGAAGCTCGTCGAGAACCCGAAGGCCCATGGCGTCTTCGGCTTCAGCTTCCTCGATCAGAACGTCAACCTGCTCCAGGGCAGCGTCATGGACGGCGTCGCGCCGACGTTCGAGAATATCGCGGATGCCAGCTATCCGGTGTCGCGCCCCCTCTACATCTACGTGAAGAAGGCGCACATCGGGAAGATTCCGGGCATGGAGGAGTTTCTCGCCGAGTACACCAGCGAAAAGGCGTGGGGCCCCGATGGATACCTTACCGACAAGGGGTTGATCCCGATGCCGGATCGGGAGAGAGGAATGTTCCGCGACGCCGCGACGAAAATGATCCCCTACGGATCGTAGGGATATCGCCCGGACCGGCGGCCGTATCGTGGGCTGCCGGTTCCTCCTTTCGTGTAGCCGCCACCCCGCAGCCAGCCGCCGATGGAAATCTCCCTTCTCACCGCGGTCGTTCTCGTCCTGGCTGCGGTCGGTTTCCTCTCGGGACGTTCCCGCGCCCTGGCGACCGCGGCCGGCGGAGCGCGGAACCTGCGTTCCCTGCCGGGCCATTACGGATATTACGTCGCCGTGTGGTGCGGCGCGCCGGCCCTGCTGTTGATCCTGCTCTGGTCCTTCTTCCAAGGCACCATCGTCGAATCGCTCCTCGTCGCCGGTCTGCCGGACGTCCAAGGACTGAGCGAGGCCGAACTCGGTCTCCTGGTGAACGACATCAGGAACCTCGCCAGCGGCAACATCGTCTCCAAGGAGATCGATCCGGAGATGCGGGCCGCGGCCGACCGGTACGGTTCCCTGCGTACCATGGCCTTCGGCGCGCTGGCCGTACTTTCGCTGGCGTTGGCCATCGGCGGCGGCGCGCTCGCCCGAGGGCGCGTCTCGCCGCGTTTCGCCGCGCGCGAGCGCGTCGAACGGGCCGTCGGCGTCTTCCTGATCGTCAGCTCCACGATCGCGATCTTCACGACCGTGGGCATCGTCCTCTCGCTCCTTTTCGAAGCGCTGCGCTTCTTCAATCTGATCCCGTTCACGGATTTTCTCTTCGGCCTGGAATGGAGCCCGCAGACGGCCCTGCGGGCGGATCAGGTCGGCAGTACGGGCGCCTTCGGCGCCGTTCCCCTCTTCACCGGCACGTTCCTGATCACCCTGATCGCCATGGCCGTCGCGGCGCCCATCGGGCTGCTGTCGGCCATATATCTCTCCGAATACGCCCCCGGCCGGTTCCGCGGCGCGGTGAAACCCCTGCTGGAAATCCTGGCCGGCATTCCCACCGTCGTCTACGGCTTCTTCGCGGCCCTGACCGTGGCGCCGTTCTTCCGCGAACTCGGCGAGGACCTCGGCCTCGACGTGTCCTCGGAAAGCGCACTCGCCGCCGGCGTGGTCATGGGCGTCATGATCATCCCGTTCGTCTCCTCGCTTTCGGACGACGTCATCAACGCCGTGCCGCAATCGCTGCGCGACGGCGCCTACGGGCTGGGCGCGACGCGCTCCGAGACGATCAAGCAGATCGTCCTGCCGGCGGCGCTGCCCGGGATCGTGGGCTCCATCATCCTGGCCGTCTCGCGGGCGATCGGCGAAACGATGATCGTGGTCATGGCCGCGGGACTCGCGGCGAACCTGACCGCGAATCCCCTGGAATCGGTGACGACCGTGACGGTGCAGATCGTCACCCTGCTCGTCGGCGACCAGGAGTTCGACAGCCCCAAGACCCTCGCGGCCTTCGCGCTGGGCCTCGTCATGTTCTGCGTCACGCTGTCGCTCAATTTCATCGCCCTGAGGGTCGTTCAGAGGTATCGGGAGCAATATGATTGACATGACGCGGCCGGAACGGGAGCCCGGCGCCATATCGAAGACGGTCGCCGACCGCCTGAAGCGCCGCCACGCCGCCGAACGCCGGTTCCGTCTCTACGGTATCGGCGCCATCGCGGCGGCGATGGCCATCCTGCTGACCCTGTTCGTCACCATCGTCGGTTCGGCCTACACGGCGTTCGTGCAAACGCACGTCAAGCTGGAAGTCTTCTTCGACCCGCGGAAAATCGACCCGGAGGGGACGAACTCCGCCGAAGCGATCCGCGGCGGAGACTTCGGCGGCATCGTCAAGGCCAGCCTCCGCAACCGCTTCCCGGAAGCGACCGGACGGCGCGACAAGCGGCACCTTTACGACATCGTGAGCACGGGCGCGGCGTTCGACCTCCGGACCATGGTCCTGGAAAACCCCGATCTGATCGGCGCCACGCGGGACCTGTGGCTGGTCGCGGGGGACGACGTGGACATGCTCGTCAAGGGCAAGATGCCGAGGGACGTTCCCGAAACGGACCGCCGGTTGAACGACAGGCAGATCGCCTGGGTCGACGCGCTCAGCGCCGACGGCGATGTCGAGATGCGCTTCAACACACGGTTCTTTACGGCCGGAGACTCCCGTGAACCGGAGCTCGCAGGCATCCTGGGCGCCGCCGTCGGATCGTTCTACACGATGCTGGTGACCCTCGTCCTCGCGTTTCCGCTCGGGGTGGCCACGGCGGTCTACCTGGAGGAGTTCGCGCCGAAGAACCGATGGACCGCCGTCATCGAGATCAACATCAACAACCTCGCCGCCGTGCCGTCGATCGTGTTCGGCCTGCTGGGCCTCGCGGTTTTCCTGAACGTGGCCGGCTTGCCACGCTCCGCGCCCGTCGTCGGCGGAATGGTGCTCGCCCTCATGACCCTGCCGACAATCATCATCGCGAGCCGCGCGGCCCTGAAGGCCGTGCCTCCGTCCATCCGCGAGGCGGCGCTGGGCATGGGCGCCTCGCGAATCCAGACGACGTTCCATCACGTGGCGCCGCTGGCGATGCCGGGGATCCTTTCGGGCACGATCATCGGCATGGCCCAGGCGCTGGGCGAAACCGCGCCGCTACTGATGATCGGTATGGTCGCCTTCATCGTCGATATTCCGGGCGGCCCCTTCGACGCGGCGACCGTGCTTCCCGTTCAGGTGTTCCTGTGGGCGGACAGCCCGGAGCGCGCGTTCACGGAGCGGACGTCGGCGGCCATCGTCGTCCTGCTGTTCTTTCTCGTCATCATGAACGCCGGCGCGGTGTTGCTGCGCAAGAAGTTCGAAAGGCGGTGGTAGCGACCATGACAGGGCAAACGGCGGCGGCGGCCACGGAAGTCGTCGCATCTCCGGAGGAGATTCGCGAGGTCAAGGCGACCGCCCGCGAGGTGGGCGTGTTCTACGGCGAGACCAACGCGCTGAGGAACGTGAATCTCGACATCCGGAAGAACGAGGTCACCGCGCTCATCGGACCGTCGGGATGCGGCAAGTCCACGTTCCTGCGCTGTTTCAACCGGATGAACGACACGATCGACGGCTGCCGGGTGGTCGGCGGCATCATGCTCGACGGCGACGAGATTCTCGCGCCGAACGTGGACGTCGTGCATCTCCGCGCGCGGGTCGGCATGGTCTTCCAGAAGCCCAACCCCTTCCCCAAGTCCATATTCGACAACGTCGCCTACGGACCGCGGATACATGGCCTCGCGTCCTCGCGCGCCGAACTCGAGGAGATCGTGGATTCGAGCCTCAAGCGCACCGGCCTCTGGGACGAGGTCAAAGACAGGCTGCACGCCCCCGGCACCAGCCTCTCGGGCGGCCAGCAGCAACGGCTCTGCATCGCACGGGCGATCGCCGTGCAACCCGAGGTGATCCTGATGGACGAGCCCTGCTCGGCCCTCGATCCCATCGCGACGGCGCGGATCGAGGAGCTCATCGACGAGATCCGCCAGCACTACACCATCGTCATCGTCACCCACTCGATGCAGCAAGCCGCCCGCGTGTCCCAGCAGACCGCCTTCTTCCATCTGGGCGACCTGGTCGAGAAGGGCGATACGGAGCACATCTTCACCGCGCCGCGGGACGAGCGCACGCAATCCTACATCACCGGACGCATCGGCTAGGTCGGCGCGAGAGAGGCGAACGCACCATGACAACGGACCACATCGTCAAATCGTTCGACGAAGAGCTCAACATGCTGAACGACACGATCGCCCGGATGGGAGGACTCGTCGAAGCGCAACTCGCCGATTCCATCCAGGCGCTGACAAGACGAGACGCCGAGCTCGCCGCCCGCGTCGTCTCCCAGGACAAGCGTATCGACGATCTCGAGCACGACATCGACTCGCTCTCGGTCCGCCTGCTGGCCTTGCGCCAGCCCATGGCCGAGGATCTGCGGCTCGTGATCGTCGCGCTGAAGGTGTCCGCCGACCTCGAACGGATCGGGGACTACGCCAAGAACGTCGCGAAGCGGACCGGCGCGCTGGCTGGAAGCGTTCCGCTCGATCCCGTCCACACGATCCGCCGCATGTCGGCACTCGTCATGGGCATGATCAAGACGGTCCTGGACTCCTACATGGAGCAGGACCTGGACAAGGCGAGAGACGTCATCGTCCGGGACGAGGAGGTCGACGCTCTCCACACCAGCCTGTTCCGGGAGCTTCTCACGTACATGATGGAAGACGCGCGCAACATCACGCCGTGCACTCACCTGCTGTTCATCGCCAAGAACATCGAGCGCGTGGGCGATCACGCCACGAACATCGCGGAGAACGTCGAGTTCCTCGTGTCGGGGACGCTGCCGCCCGGCGACCGGCCCAAGGGCGACGAGTCGAGCATCGTGATCGTCGAGCCCAGGACGGCCGACACGGAAGGGAGCGAATGAATCCCCTCGTCCTGATCGTCGAGGACGAAAGCGCCCTCGTCGAAGTCCTGAAGTACAACCTCGAGAAGGAAGGGTTCCGGACGGAAGTCGCCATCGACGGCGAGGAGGCGCTTCTGGCACTGGACGAGCAGCCCCCGGACCTCGTGATCCTCGATTGGATGCTGCCGCACGTGTCGGGGATCGAGGTCTGTCGGCGGATGAGACGCCGCAAGGAGACCCGGGGCGTTCCCATCGTCATGCTCACCGCCCGGGGCGAAGAGGGCGACCGCGTCCGGGGATTGGAAAGCGGCGCCGACGACTACGTGACCAAGCCCTTCTCGCCGAGCGAGCTGGTCGCCCGCGTGCGGGCCGTGTTACGCCGTTCCTCCCCGGAACTGCTCGAGGAGGTCCTGCGGTACGGCGGCGTCGAGATGGACCTGACGACGCACCGGGTGACGCGGGACGGTCGCCGGATCCGGCTCGGCCCGACGGAGTTCCGCCTCCTGCGGGTCCTCATGGAACGTCCCGGGCGGGTGTATTCCCGCGAGCAACTGCTCGACAGGGCGTGGGGAACCGACAGGTACGTCGAGTCGAGGACCGTCGACGTCCACGTCCGGCGGCTGCGCAAGGCACTGAACGGCCCCGGCGACCCGGAGTTGATCCGGACCGTGCGCTCGGTCGGCTACGCCATCGACGCGACGGACGCTTGAGCGCGCCGCCCGGGCGGACAGATCATGCGCCAGCGACATCCTCCGTCATCGACACGAACAAAGGCGCATTTCTCATGCTGGCCATGGCCTGCGCGGCGTTGTCGCGCCGACGGAGCGAGAAAGGCGCACGGCGCACTCTCGACCCTCTTCAGGGCGTCATTCTCGCCACCCGCTTTCGCGGGGCCGCGCCGTGGAGTCACCAACCGGCCTCCGACCGGCCGGACGCGGCCCGGAAGGCGGGGCCCGCGCCGGACATACGCCGCGTCACGGCTTCCGCCACTCGCAGCTTCTCCGTGAGACGAGCCAGCCGTCCGGCAGGTAGCTGATGGTGTAGCGGCAGGTCCCGGTTATGCCGGCATACTTGCCGGTGCCGCCCTCGATCTCCTGGCCACCGCTGCCGCCGCCGCCGGTCTCGACGTCGCCCGCGCGCCGCTTCGACATCGCATACCACGTATCACCCCCGGTATCGGTGAACGCGCACGGTGCTTCGAGATCGAGGCCGGCCTCCGTCTTCTTCGAGTAAACCACGCATCTCACGCGGTAGTTCGCCCCTTCCGCGAACGGGCCGCCGCTGGTCTCGATGACGGTGCCCGTCCCGTCGAGCGGACCGCCCTTGATCGTCTGTCCCGCATAGTCCACCGACGCGTAGCCGTGGACGTAGCTGGTGAGAACCTCGAAGCCGCCACTCTCTCCGGCGGCCAGCGGCACCGCACAGGCGACACTCGCGGCGGCGGTGAATGCCGCGGCGATTACGATTTTTCCGGAACGGATTTCCATTCTCTTCTCCCAAGGTGCCGGCGCGCGTCGGGTCACGGCTTCCGCCATTCGCAGGCGGAGGTCGAAACGAGCCAGTTGTCCGGCAGGTAGCCGGTGGTGTAGGGGCAGTTCCCGGCCACGCCGGCATATTTGCCGGTGCCGCCCACGATCCTCTGATTGCCCTGGCCGCCGCCGCCGACCTCGACGTCGCCCGCGCGCCTCTCCGCCACCGCGTACCACGAATCGCCGTCGGCGTCGGTGAACGCACAGGGTGCTTCGAGATCGATGCCGGCGTCGGACTTTTTCGCATAGACCAAGCACGTCGCGCGGTAGTTCGCGCCTTCCACGAACGGGGCGCCGCTGCTCTCGACGACGGCGCCCGTCCCCTCCAGCGGGCCGCCGGTGATCGTCTGTCCCGCATGTTCCAGCACGGTGTAATCGTGGACGACGCTTACGAGAAACGCGAATTCGCCGCTTTCACCGGCGGCCAGCGGGGCCGCGCAAGCGACGCTCGAGGAGAGGACGAGAACTGCGACGACTCGAGCGGAGAGAATGCGCATCGGGACCTCCTGGATCGTCGACTCACTGGTTTGTTCGGCCGAAGGCGGGCCGCATCCACGACGCACGGAGTGTATTTTCCGAACCGGCGACGTCAAGACTTGGACGCCGATCCCGGCGCACACTTCCGTGCGCCACCGCGGTTCCCGGCAACTCCCGCACGATCCTGCCCCACCTGTTCGGCCGCGGCCTCGAGGACGACCGCTACCTGGTCGAGCGCTTCCAGGCGATGGCGGACGGCGACATCCGCCGCCGGCCCGCCGCCGCACCGCCAAACGCATCGCCCAGGGCCTGTGCCCGCGATGCGGCAAAACGCCTCCCGTGCCCGACCGCAGCCTGTGCGGGCGTTGCGCCGGGAAGCGGCGTACGGCCGAGCGCGCCCGCTATGCGAAGGCCAAGGTCGCGGGCAGGCCCTACGGCGGGCGCGACCCGAAAGTCCGGCGGCGCAACGCGCATAGACGCTCCTCGTACAATAAGTTAGGTGATTATTCGGTTACTATATATCCCTTATTCCAAAGATCTGCAACGACAAACATTTGATCATTATGCACCTTCTTTTTGCCACACATAATGCGTTCCCACATTTTCTCAGGGTGATTGGAAAAATTAGGTGATTTAACAAGTAATTCCACTCCCAAACGTGCGTATTCCTTGTTGTCCACGGAGCTCGTATAGCGTCCTGAAGGAATACCACGGATGAGTCCTTCTTCCGCTAACCCTAGAAATGCATAACGTGGACACCCCTTTTCACGACTCGCTTTTTGTTCCGGCGGGAAGATCTCTTCAGCGGCGATCTTCCATGCTGAAATAGGGCAACTGTATTGGCCGCTTTGGACCGTTTCAGTCGCCCGTATAGCGATAGTGCCATACTTTGACATCGCCCTATACCTCACGGTGTGAGAGAGGAGACTTGGCAAGTATATAACACGGCGCCGCGATTGAGGAGTCCGGTGCGGTCGTGGATATGGCGCGCATCCGGCCGAAACGGTCGCCATCACGGCATCCTGCACCAGTGCACCGCGAAGAGTCCGGGTTGGGCCGTGAGCGGGGCGGCGGCCGGATGTCCGGGTGAGGGCGGGGCGGATGCGCCGGTCCGAACCGCCGGAGGTCCTGAGCCTAGAGACCGGAGACGAATCCGTCCAGCGCGGCGACGCACTCGGGCTCGTCGAGCCAGGGAACGTGACCGCGATTAGGGACCTCGATCCGGACGAGGTCGGGCTTCGCCTCCGCCATGCGCTCGAAGGTCCCGGACGACAGGATGTCGGACAGGGCGCCGCGGATCGCCAGGGTGGGCACGCGCCCCAGACCGCCGTACAACGGCCACAGGTCGGGCGGAGGATCTTCCTTCGCGAAGACGTCCACGAGGGCGGGGTCGAAGTCGGGGAGGATGACGCCCGCCTCGTCCTCCCGGAAACTGCGCCGGGCCACGGTCATCCACCGGTCGTCGGCGAAATCCGGCGCGGCGTCCAGCGCGACTTCCCGGGCCAGGGCCGCCGCCTCGTCCCAGGTCCCGGGGCGCATGTCCCGGGTCAGGCAACGCTTGATCCATTCGAGACCCGCGCTTTCGATCTCGGGGCCGATATCGTTGAGGACGACGCCGGCGAGAGCGCCCGGCCGGTGGGCCGCCAGAAACATCGCCAGGAGCCCTCCGAGCGAGGTACCGACGACGACGGCCCGCGGGACGTTGGCCGCCGCCAGCAGGTGGAGCGCGTCGCTCACGTACACCTCGGTGCGGTAGTTCCTCGGGTCGGGGTCGTAGGCGGACCTGCCGCGGCCGCGGTAGTCCAGGGCGATGACGCGCCGCCCGGGCGCGTATCGGACCGCCAGATCGTGGAAGTCCGCGGCATTCCGCGTCAGCCCCGGCAGGCACACGAGCGGCGTGGCGGAAGAGACCGGGTCTCCGTACTCCCGATAGAAGAGGCGAAGCCCGTCCCCCGCCGAGTAGTGGCGGGAGCGGTACCCGTTGTCGTCCGCGGTCATCGCCCGACGCCCACGATCCCGGGCAGCCCCGCGAGCGTCTCGATCTCGACATGGGGCGGGTCGGGGATCCGCTCCCGCGCCTGGCCGAAGCGGTTGATCCAGACGGTGCGGTATCCGAAGGCGGACGCCGCGGCGGCGTCCCAGGCGTTGGACGACTGGAACGACATGCGTCCGGCCGGTAGGCCGAGCCGTTCCTCTCCCATCCGGTAGACGCTCGGGTGCGGCTTGAACACGCCGACCTCCTCGACCGAGAGGACCGCGTCGAGAAGGTCCGCGATGCCCGCGTTGCGGACTGCGGCCTCGAGCATGCGTGGCGCGCCGTTCGACAGGATGGCCGTCTTCATCCCCGCCGATTTCAGTCGCGCGAGAACCCCCTTCGCCTCGGGATAGGCGTCGAGCGTGAGATAGAGGTCCATGAGACGGTCGCGGAGGGCGTCGTTGTCGAGGCCGAGGCTGTCCATCGCGTAGTCCAGCGCGTCGCCCGTGACCCGCCAGAAATCGACGTGCCGACCCATGACGCCACGCAGCCAAGTGTACTCCAGCTGCTTTCGCCGCCAGGTTCCGGCCAGGGGCCGCCATGCGTCGCCGAGCTCCGCCGCGCAATTTCGGGCGGACGCGTCGACGTCGAACAGCGTCCCGTAGGCGTCGAACACGCAGGCGTCGATATCGTCGGGTTCCAGGGCGGCCATCGCGATTTCCTCGGTGGGCAAGATACCCCCCGAGGGATGGTCCGCCAAGTGTCCGGTGGAGCCTCGACGCGCCATGGGCCGATTCGCGCGCCGCACTGACCTCGTTCAGACAGAAGTGAGACGCGGCCCTTGATGTAAGGGCGGGGGTCTCCGACGCTGTTGGTGTTGAACAAGCAGCGTGAAGGAGAACCCCCATGCAGACCTTCGGCCTGCCCCGGCAGATTACACGAGGAGCCGCCCTGGCGTCGCGCCTGTGCGGCAAGGAGCGGAGCGACGAAGCGCACAGGCGCGACGCCCTTGAGCGCTGGCGCCAAGCCAGGGCCGACGGCCTGACCGCACGAGCGGCCGCCAACGCCGTCGGCGTTCCGAGATCGACCCTCTACCGATGGCAGAGGCTGGCGGACCACAACCGCCTCAAGCCGTGCTCGCGACGCCCGCACACCCCGCGCCGGCCCACCTGGTCGGCGGCGCTGGTGACGGCGGTCCGGGAGACACGCGCCGACTACCCCATGTGGGGCAAGGCCAAGATCGCCGTCCTGCTCCGACGCAACGGGCACGCGGCAAGCGAGAGCACCACGGGCCGCATCCTCAAGACCCTCATGGAGCGCGGCGCCGTCACCCCGGTCCCGACCTTGCGCCGCAACGGACCGCGCGCCGCCCGGCGCCTCAGGCCATACGCCAGACGCCTGCCCAAGGGCCGCAAGCCCACAAGTCCCGGCGAGATCGTCCAACTCGACACCCTCACCGTCTCGCCACACACAGCCCGGCCCGCCATCAAGCAGTTCACCGCCCATGACCCCGTCACCAAATGGACCTGCGCACAGGCCTGGAGACGCGCAACCGCACACAACGCCAGGCGCTTCCTCGACAAGCTCCAGGCCGACATGCCCTTCCCCATCGAAGCCATCCAGGTCGATGGAGGCTCCGAGTTCAAGGCCGACTTCGAGACCGAATGCCAGCGCCGCGGCATCGACCTCTTCGAACTCCCGCCACGATCGCCCAAGCTCAACGGTCACGTCGAGCGCAACAACGGCGCCTGGAGATACGAGTTCTACGCCTCATGGGACCTGCCCGACGACAATCTCGACCACGTCAACCGATGGATCGACGCCTTCGCCGACGAATTCAACACCTTCAGACCGCACCAGGCCCTTGGCGGACACACCCCCGCCCAGTACCTTCACTCACTGACAGCCAAAGAGACCCCCGTGTCTCATATGTCCTGAACCAGGACACGCACTTGCGGGCGCGTCCCTCCGGTGCGACTCTACGCCGGAAGAAGGATAGGTCGTGTCGCTCACGAAACATCGCTTGCGCGTCGCCGGAACCGACGCCCCAACGTCCTGAAAGGGTGGGGGATGGCCGCGGTCCAGCCTTTCCTGGGTCTCGCCGTTCTGGTCGGGTTCGCTTGGCTGATCGGCGAGAACCGCCGCGCCTTCCCGTGGCGGACGGTCGCGATCGGCCTCGCCGCCCAGCTGGGACTCGCCTTGCTGCTGCTGCGGCTGCCGGCGGCGCAGGCGGCGTTCGCCCGCCTCAACGACGTCGTGCTCGCCCTCCAGGTCGCGACCGAAGCGGGGACGACGCTGGTCTTCGGTTTTCTCGGCGGCGGGCCGCCGCCATTCGAGGAGACCCATCCCGGCGCCGCCTTCGTGCTCGCCTTCCGCGCCCTGCCGCTGGTGCTGCTGATGAGCGCCCTGTCGGCCCTCCTCTACCATTGGCGCGTCCTGCCCTGGGTGGTGCGCGGCTTCGCCTGGGCGCTGAGCCGGGGGCTCGGCATCGGCGGCGCGGCGAGCTTCGCCACCGTAGGCAACGTCTTCATCGGCAACGTCGAGGCGCCGTTGCTGATCCGGCCCTATCTCGACCGGCTCGACCGCGCCGACCTGTTCGTCGTCATGACCGCCGGCATGGCGACGATCGCCGGCACCGTGTTCGCGCTCTACGCCACGCTGCTGCGCGACGCCATTCCCGACGCCGCCGGCCATTTGCTGGCGGCATCGGTGGTCAGCGCTCCGGCGGCGGTGGCGATCGCGCGGATCCTGGTGCCGGGTGGAGATGGCCGCGCGGACGGGCGCATCGAGATCGAACGGCGCTACGACAACGCCATGGACGCCGTCACCCGGGGGACGATCGATGGACTGCGGCTGCTCGCCTATATCGTCGGCATGGTACTGGTGCTGGTGGCGCTGGTGGCACTGGTGAACCTTCTGCTCGGCGCCCTGCCCGACGCTGGCGGCGCGCCGCTGACGCTCCAGCGGATGCTGGGGTGGTTGCTGGCCCCGGCGGCATGGCTGATGGGTATCCCCTGGGAGGAGGCCGCCGCCGCCGGTCGTCTGCTGGGAACCAAGATCGTTCTCAACGAGCTGGTGTCCTATCTCGAACTGGCGCGGCTGCCGGCCGGAGAACTCGGCGAACGCAGCCGGCTGATCGTGACCTGGGCGATGTGCGGCTTCGCCAATTTCGGTGGGCTCGGGGTGATGATCGGCGGGCTGGGGGCCATCGCCCCGTCGCGGCGGGACGAGATCGTCCGGCTGGGCATGAAGGCCCTGATCGCCGGCAATCTCGCGACCTTCATGACCGGAGCCGTCGTCGCTTTGCTGACCTGAGTGCGGCGCGGGAGTCCTCGCATGTCGTCGCCCCCACGAAACGTCGATGCGACGCGGCCGCATGTGGCGCTGGGCGGCGCGCATGAGCGGGGCGAGGGCCGCTATGCGGTGCGGGGTGTCGCGAGCTACGCGGCGGGCGGGCTCGGCATAGGCGGCCAAGTCGGCGCCGAATTGACATCGGCCCGGCGCCGCGTATAGTACGCGTTCCGTCCGGCGCCCCGGCGCCGGTTCTCCGGTTTCCAGCGCGGAATTGTCGATGAGCAAGCGTCAATCAGCGAAGTACAAGCTCGACCGCCGTATGGGCGAAAACATCTGGGGACGGCCCAAGAGTCCGTCCAACCGGCGCTCCTACGGTCCCGGGCAGCACGGTCAGGCCCGCCGGCGCAAGCTGAGCGATTTCGGGATCCAGCTGAAGGCGAAGCAGAAGCTCAAGGGCTACTACGGCAACATCACCGAGAAGCAGTTCCGCAACGCCTACGATCGGGCGGTGAAGAGCAAGGGCGACACGACGGAGAACCTGATCGGCCTTCTCGAGCGCCGGATCGACGCCGTGGTCTACCGCATGAAGTTCGTGCCGACGGTATTCGCGTCGCGGCAGTTCATCGGCCACGGGCACGTCACGGTCAACGGGCGGCGCGTGACCGTCCCGAGCTACCGGGTCCGGGAAGGCGACGTCATCGAGGTGAGGGAGAAGTCCAGGAACATGGCGCTGGTCCTCGAGGCGCTGGAATCGCCGGAGCGGGACGTCCCGGACTACCTGGAGGTCGACCACGCGAGGATGCGCGGCACCTTCGTTCGCGTGCCGTCGTTCGCCGAGGTCCCCTATCCGGCGCACATGGAACCGCACCTCGTGATCGAGTACTACAGCCGCTGACCGCGCGCCGCGCCGCTCTCGCGGCCCCCGCGCCGACGGACGGCCCTCCGCTTCCCTCGGGGTCGGCCCGAGCGGGCCGCGCGGCTACATGCGGATGCGGTCGCCCCTGGGATCGAAGAACGGGATCTCGACCACCGTCGCCTCCAGGGGTTCGGGTTCGGCCCCGACGACCAGCGCCGTCCCCGCCGCGGCGTGCTCGGCGGGGACGTAGCCGATGCCGATGGTCTTGGCGAGGGTCGGGCTGTAGCCCGCGAAGGTCGCCTTCCCGCATTCCCGTCCGTCGATCTCGATAGGGGCGCCGGGCGTCGGGACGCCGCCGCCGGCGACCTCGAAGCCGACGAGCCTGCGGCTCACGCCCCGCTGCTTGACGCGAAGCAGCGCGTCGCGCCCGATGAAGTCGTCCTTGTCGAGCCTGACCGCCTTGTCGAGGCCCGCCTCGAAGGGATTGGTGCCCTCGTCGATGTCGCGCGTGTAGATGTGGTAGACCTTCTCGAGCCGGAACACGCCGACCGTCTTGTTGCCGCAGAGCTGGAGGCCGTCGTCCTTGCCGGCCTCGACGATGGCGTCGTACATCGTGTAGGCGTAGCCCGGATCGTAGACGATCTCGTAGCCGAGCTCGCCGGTGACGCCGAGGCGCGCGACGATGCAGTCGATGCCGGCGACCTTCGTCTCGACGAAGCGGAAATAGGGCAGCGCCTCGTTCGAGATGTCGGCCTCGGTGATCTTCTGGAGGATGTCGCGGGACTTGGGGCCTTGGATCTCGATGATCGTGGTGCCGCTGGTCAGGTCCTCGATCTCGACGTCCATGCCGCCGACGCGCCCGCGCACCCATCCCGGCGTCTTGCCGACATTGAAGGCCGCCGCCGTCAGCAGATAGTGATCGGGCGCCAGGCAAAGCACGACGAGGTCGTCGACGATCCCGCCGTCCTCGTTGAGCAGGCTCGAATAGAAACAGCGCCCGGGTTCGGGCTTGATGTCGTTGGCGCAGACCTTCTGCACGGCGTCGTGCGCCTCCGGGCCCTTGAGATGGAGTTCGCCCATCTGATGGCCGTCGAAGAGCACGGCGGCCGAACGGCACGCCTTCACCTCGTCCTCCACCGAGGTGAAGGTCTCCGGCATCTCCCAGCCGGCGAAGTCGAAGAAGCCCTTGGCCCCGTGGGCGACATGCTGGCCGTAGTGCGGCGAGCGTTTCAGTATCCTGGTCATCGGATGGTCCTCCGCCTCGCTGTTCACCGGTCGTCGCGGCGCGGGACGTTCGATCCCCGGTGCCACTTCTCGAAGTGGTGCTTGTGCGTGTGGATGTAGGCGCCTTCCTTGAAGTACTGGTCGTAGAACTCCGTGTCGAGGTGGTGCGCCTGGATGAAGTAGAGCAGGTGCATGGTGTCGTTGTGGGCGGGGAACTTGCCGTACTCCTCGTAGATGTAGCGGCAGATGTCCTTGACGCACTCGACCCCCTCGTCGGAGATGCCGGGCACCGCCTTCTCGAACTCCTCGTTGGGGACGGTGTGCGGCAGCGTCATGCCCCGGCGCTCCCATTCGTCGAGTTTTTCGCCCATGCCGGCCACCGCCGCCTCCACGGCCGTGTCCATGTCCTTGTAGTAGGGCGGGCAGAACCCCTCGAAGTAGCCGTCGAGGCCGACCGGGTTGGGGAACGGATCGTCCTTGGGCGTGACGAAGCGGAAGCCCAGGCCCTTGCAGATCGGCGTGCCGCCCATGACCACGAGAGGCGTGAAGCCGCCGTGCATCCAGCCGCCGATTCCGGTGGCGGCCATGGCGAGCTGCATGAGCTGCCCCATCATCGCGCCCTCGGCGCAGAGCCAGCTCACGATGATCTTCTCGAGACGGCCGAGGGGAAGAACCTTGTTGCGGTCGAGCAGGCCCTTGTCGGCCCACTTCTCGCATCCGGCCGGCTTCATGCCCCGGCGCTCGTCGCAGATGTAGTAGCCGCCGCCCTTGACGTAGCGCGCGCCGCCCTTGGTGTCGCACATGTTGACCATGAGGCGGATGAGGTCCTGGCTGATGTCGGTAACCGGCATGAACAGGGTGGCGCCGGGCCGGTTGGTGACCCAGAGGTTGTGGGCGAAGAGGCCCGGCTCCGCCTGGGGCAGGTCGAAGCGTCCGTCGGACAGCTTGACGGTGTGGTCGCGGTAGAAGTTCCAGACCTTGTCGCGATCCTCGACGGTCTCGTACTCCTTCATCTTGCTCATCTTCGCCTTGTCGGCCCGGTAGAGGTAGAGCCCGTCGTCGTTGGTGAAGAACAGCACCGTCCTGTGGGCGCCGACCGCGCTCGGATGCGTGCGCCCGACCGACTTCACCATGCCGCCCTGGGTGTCGCCCTCGCAGAGGATGGCGCCCGTGGCGCCGCAGGCCGCCGCCACGAGAACCGCGGTCTCCTCCTCGGAGAGCGGATAGGGATCGAAAGGCGATTTGTGGACGAACGGGCCGTGGGCGAGCTCCATGCCGAAGCCGAACCGTCGCGAGCGCCGGCTGGTGAGGGCCTCGAACAGGGGAAAGTTCCAGACCTCCTCGAACTCCGGTAGAACGCTGAACTTGGGGTCGTCAGTCATGGCTTTCCTCCGTCTGGGGTTTCGGTTCGGGCGCGCCGCGTCGGAAGGGCAGCGCGAGGAGTCCGCAAAGGACGCCCGGCTTCAACAGCCTTCCGAGAACGGCGAGGAGCTCGGCCCCGGTGATGTAGGTCTTGGCGTCCCACACGCCCATCCGTCCGACCATGACGAGATGGCGGCCCTCGATCTCGAACCCCTCGATCGTGATGTCGAACTCGCCGGCCATCGATTTGATGATCACGCCGCGACTCCTCCCTGAACTGCCGCGGGTCTCGGTCGCCCGCCCGCTTCCAATCGACGCGCCGCGGCCGTCGGACCGCGGCGCGTCGAGAGTTTAGAGGCAAGACTATCCCGACGCCAAGCCGCTTCCCGCCGGCGACGGTATGGTCCGTCGGCGTTCGCCGACCTCGCGGGTCGACGCGCCGCCGCCGCCCGACAACGCGGAACCCGATCCCCCGGCTGCGCCCGGCCCTTCCTCGGCCTCTGGCCCGAACACCGCGACGCCATCCTCGACCACATCCGCCGCTGATCCTGCCCCGCGTTGCCCTGGGTATTTGCGTAACCGTTTCTCGCAATAATCAACTGACAACGGTTGATCGACGCGAGAACCTCGCGGGTCGCCCGCCCGCGGGGTGGCGGAAGAGAGTGGGAGTCGAACCCACCAGGAACGCTGAGCGTCCCAGCACGGGTTTGAAGCCCGGCCGCCCCACCGGGGGCGATTCCCTTCCGCGGTCGTCCGGCCCCGTCAGGCGTCCCGGCGCGCGAAGGCGTCGGCCGCCGACTTCAGCACCGTCCGCTCGTCTCCGACGCGGCGGGTGAAGCCGAACCTATCAAAGAATTCCAGCACCTCGATCGTCAAGTTCCGTCCCAGCGCCGTCGCGTCGCGGAACGCGCGCGCCGTAAAGCGCCCATCGGGCGAGCCCGCGGCCACGCGCTCGGCGGTCTCCGCCAACCGTCGCGCCATGGCCGGGGTCATGAAACGGTTCCGCGACACCTGGACCGCGAGGCCGTGGCGGCCCGCGCGGACGAGGACCCGATCCAGATTCCGGGCGGGTATTCCCAGACTGGCCGCGAGGTCGGGGACCGACGGCGGGCGTCCCTCGTCCGCCTCGAGCAGCGGAGCGACCCTGTCCCAGAGGGCCGCGTCCTCGGGCGGCAGCGCGGGGCGGTGGTCCGCCCGCCGGAGGCGGCCCCCCTCGCGGACGATCGCGCCGGAGGCCACAAGGTCGTCGACAGCCGCGTCGAGCGATGCCCCGCCGAGCTCCGGGCCGGCCGCGGCCCGCAACCGGCCGAGGGCGAGTCCCCGGCCGTCCGCCGCGCCGGCGTGGTGGCCGGCGACGGCGTCGGCGACGGCGGCCTTGGCCCGTTCCCAATTCCGTCTCGCGACCGCGACTCGCGCGGCGCGGGTCTCCACGACCACGACGGCGGCGGTATCGGCTGCGGCGGCGACGTCCGCTCTGGACAGATTCCGCGCCGCCGCGAAGCGATCGAGATCGACGCCTCCCGGCGATGCGGCGCACATGTCCCGGAGAGCCTTTGCCGGGTCTTCCTCGTCGCTCGCCCCGAGCAGGGCCAAGCGTCCGGGAGTCCGGCGTCCGCGCGCGCGCGCGAAGGGATCGATCACGCGCCCGCCGCCGACCGTCCGGCGCGCCGACTGGTCCCGGACCACGAAACGGTCGCCGAAAACGATTCCGGTCGGGGAGTCGAGCACGATCTGCGCCAGCCCGGCCTCGCCCGGCCGGATGGCGCGGCCCTCGAGCACGGCGACGCGGCCGGTCAGCGCCGCCGCGCCGATGTGGACGTGCACGGGCGTCCAATGCCGCAAGGGACGGACCTCGCTCGACAGGACCTTCAGCCGGGCGTCGAACCGGCGGGTCGGGAAATGGAGCGCGGCGGCGACGAGCCAGTCGCCGCGGACGATCGAATCCCGTCCGACTCCGCGCCCGGCCAGATTGAGCGCGCAGCGCTGTCCCGCAGCGCCCACGCCGGTCTCGCGGTTCTGGGCGTGGATGCCGCGGACCCGGACCTCCAGGCCGCCCGGCGTCACCGTGAGCCGGTCCTCGGGGCGCGCCTCGCCCGAGAACACGGCGCCGGTCGCCACGATCCCCGCGCCCTTCAGATGGAAGGCGCGGTCCACGGCCATGCGGAATCCGCCGCCGCCGGCGCGCGGCGGGACGGCGCGGGCGGCGCTCTCCAGGAACGCCCTCAGGTCCGCCACGCCCGCTCCCGTCAGCGCCGACAGAGGGAACGCGGGCGCGTCCTCGAGGCTGGCGCCGGCCAACAGGATTTGAACGTCCTCGGCGACCTCCGCGACCCGTCGCCGGTCGACGCGGTCGATCTTGGTGATCGCGACGGCCCCGCGCCGGACGTCGAGCAGGTCGAGGATGGCGAGATGCTCCTCGGTCTGCGGCATGGGTCCGTCGTCGGCGGCCACGATCAGGAGCGCGAGATCGATTCCCGACACCCCCGCCAGCATGTTGCGGATGAAACGCTCGTGCCCGGGGACGTCGACGAAGCCGATGGTCGGACCGTCGTCGAGGGGAAGGTAGGCGAAGCCGAGATCGATGGTCAGTCCTCGTCGCTTCTCTTCCGGCAGACGGTCGGCGTCGACGCCGGTGAGCGCTTTGACCAGGAGTGTCTTGCCGTGGTCGATGTGCCCCGCGGTCGCGACGATCATGCCGGCGGCTCTCCGGTTTCCGGCGCCGCCGGCGCGAGCTGGCCGGTGAACGCCGCTTCGTCGTCCAGGCAGCGCAGGTCGAGTACGAGCGCGCCGTCCTCGATCCGTCCGATCACGGGGACCGCCAGACCGCGCAGGTCCCGGGCCAGCCGTTCCAGGCGTCGTCCCTCTCCGCGTTTGCCGCCGCCGGGGCGCACGACCAGCGCGGCGCTGGGCAGGGACTCCGCCGGCCGCGCGCCGCTTCCGATCTGGCTCCGGACGGACCGGAGGGTCACGGTTCCGCGCTCGCCGACCCAGGCCGCGAGCGCCGGCAGCAGCCGCGCGCCGGCGGCCTCGATCTCCCCGGCGGGGCGGGCCAGGAGACGCAAGGCGGGGAGCCGCTCCGCCAGCCGGTCGGGATCGCCATGGAGGCGCAGGACGGCCTCCAGGGCGGCGATGGAGAGCTTGTCGAGCCGCATCGCCCGCCTCATGGGGTTGCGCTTGATCCTGGCGACGAGGTCCGCGCGCCCGACCACGATCCCGGCTTGCGGGCCGCCCAGGAGTTTGTCGCCGCTGAACGTCACGAGGTCGGCGCCGGCCGCGAGGGTCTCGCGCGGCGTGGGCTCGTGGGGCAGACCCCAGCGCGTCAGGTCGACGAGGGAGCCGCTGCCGAGATCGACGACGAAGGGGAGCCCGCGCGCGTGGGCGAGCGTCGCGAGGTCCCGTTCGGGAACCGCGGCGGTGAACCCCTGGACGACGTAGTTGCTGGTGTGCACCTTCATGATCAGCGCCGTCCTGTCGCCGATCGCGTCGGCGTAGTCGCGGGGATGCGTCCGGTTCGTCGTGCCGACCTCGCGCAGTCGGCATCCGGCGCGGGCCATGATGTCGGGCATGCGGAACGAGCCGCCGATCTCGATCAGCTCGCCGCGGGAGACCGCCACCTCCTTGCGCGACGCCAGGGAATTGAGCGTCAACAGGACGGCGGCGGCGTTGTTGTTGACTGCGGTCGCGGCCTCGGCGCCCGTGAGCGCGCGAAGACGCGCCTCGAGGTGGTCGTCGCGGTCGCCCCGCCGTCCCCGATCGAGGTCGAACTCGAGGTTCGTGGGCCCCGAAGCCGCCATGGCCACGGCGTCGATGGCGTCGAACGGCAGAGGCGCGCGCCCCAGATTCGTGTGGAGCACCGTGCCGGTGAGATTGAAGACGCGCTTCAGGCTGGGCGCGGCCGCCGCTTCGAGCTTCGCGGCGACGGCGCCGGCGAGCGCGCCGGGACCGCGCGCGCGCGGCCCCGCGTCGCCGCCCGCCGTCAGGGCCGAACGCAGGTCGGCCAGGACTTCCCGCGCCGCGTCCACGGTCGCGGGCCGCCCGTGGGCCTCCACGAGCGTCGCGACCGCCGGCTCACGGAGCAGACGGTCGACGGAGGGAATCGCGGCCAGTTTCGATGGGTTCGTCGTTGCCATGGGCCTGGCGGGGGCTCGCGTTGCGTGGCGCGGCGCCGGGACGGGCCGAAACACCCCCGTCCGGCGTCGCGACCGGACCGTGGAACGTTCCAGACGAAACGTAGCACGATTCGACGGGAGGAATGACTCGCCCGAACCCGTCTCGACGGACGGTCGGCGATGTGATTCGTTATCGCGCATGAGCAGGATCTCTCGCGGCCGGGACGCGGACCGGGTCGGGCGCTCGTCCGCGTCGCCAGTTCCCATGGCGCCGGTCCGTTGATGGACCGCGGCCCCGTCGAGACGGACTTGGTGCTGCTCGGTGGCGGGCACAGCCATCTGGCCGTGCTGCGGTCGTTCGGCATGAAGCCCGTCCCGGGCGTCCGCCTCACCTTGATCGCGAAGGACGTCCACACCCCGTACTCGGGCATGCTGCCGGGCCTCGTCGCCGGGCTCTACGGGTTCGACGAGGCCCATGTCGACCTCCGCCCGCTGGCGGCGTTCGCGGGCGCGCGGCTCTACCGCGCCAGCGGCATCGGCCTCGACCTGGAAAGGAAGCGTGTCCTGTGCGATGGGCGTCCGCCGGTGCCGTTCGACTATCTGAGCATCAACGTCGGCTCGACGCCCCGGCTTCCCGACGGACGGGCCGACGGAATCGTTCCGGTCAAGCCGATCGGCGAGTTCGTGGCCCGCTGGGAGGCGCTGCTCGAGCGCGTCCGCCGACACGGCGGCCCGGTCCGCATCGCCGTCGTCGGCGGCGGGCCCGGCGGGGTGGAGCTGACGCTCGCCGCGCACCGCCGGCTGAACGAGGCTCTGGCCGCCGCGGGAGGGGGAGGGGACGCCGGCGGCGTGGAATGTCACCTGTTCACCGATACGCCGGAGATACTCCCCGGGCTCCATCCGCGAGCCCGCCGCCTTCTCCGGAACGCCCTCGCGTCCAGGGGCGTGCTCGTGCACGCGGGCGAGGCGGTCCTCGGCGTGGCGGACGGCGCGCTCGTCCGCGGGAACGGCGACGAGTACCCCATGGACGAGGTTCTGTGGGTCACCGAGGCGGGCGCCGCGCCCTGGTTGCGCGCCACGGGCCTGGCGCTGACGGACGACGGGTTCATCCGTCTTCGCGATACGCTGCAATCCGTCTCGCGCCCGGACGTGTTCGCGGCCGGCGATGTCGCGACCATGGACCGCCACCCGCGAGACAAGGCGGGAGTCTACGCCGTCCGCCAGGGGAAGCCGCTGGCCCGCAACCTGCGGAGAATCGCCGAGGGACGCGAGCCGCGGCCCTTCCGGCCGCAGCGGACCCACCTCGTTCTCGTCGGGACGGCGGACGGCGAGGCGGTCGGCGTTCGCGGCCCCCTGGTCTGGCGCGGCGGGTCCGCCTGGCGCCTGAAGGACCGGATCGACCGTCGGTTCATGCGCCGCTACGGGGAACTGCCCGAAATGGCCCCCGGGGGTCGCGGCGCGCCCGCTCCGCCGCCACGGGCGGACCGGGCGGCCGTCGATGCGCTGATGCGCTGTGGCGGATGCGGCGCCAAGGTGGGCAGCGACACCCTGGGACGCGTGCTGGCGCGCCTGAAGCCCGTCGTCCGGGACGACGTGCTGGTCGGGCTGGACGCGCCCGACGACGCGGCGGTGGCGACGGTGCCCGTCGGCAAGGTCTCCGTCCAGAGCGTGGACTTCTTCCGGGCCTTCGTCGCCGACCCGTACGTGTTCGGCGCCGTGACGGCGAACCATTGCCTCAACGACCTGTTCGCCATGGGGGCCCGGCCCCAGACCGCGCTCGCGGTGGCGACGGTGCCGTTCGGACGCCCGTCCAAGGTCGAGGACGACCTCTTCCAGATGCTCGCCGGCGCGTTGTCGGTCCTCGACGAGGCCGGGTGCGCGCTCGTCGGGGGGCATTCGGGCGAGGGCGCGGAGATGGCGCTCGGGTTCGCCGTCAACGGCCTCGCCGACCCCGACGGCATGTTACGCAAACGCGGCGCGCGGCCCGGCGATTCTCTGGTCCTCACCAAGCCGCTCGGCACCGGCACGTTGTTCGCCGCCGACATGAGGGGGCGGGCGAAAGGCCGCTGGATCGACGAGGCGCTCGCCGTCATGAGCCGATCGAACGCGGCGGCGGCGGGGATACTCCGCGATTTCGGAGCGAGCGCGACCACGGACGTCACCGGCTTCGGCCTTGCCGGACATCTGGCGGAGATGGTGGAGGGCCAGGGCGTCGTGGCCGAACTCGCCCTCGACGCGCTGCCCCTGCTGAGCGGAGCGATCGATACGCTCGGGGCGGGATTCCTCAGCACACTCGATCTCGAGAACCGCCGCGTCGAATCGCGCGTTCGGCGCGGGCGGGCGCCGACGGACGATCCCCGGTACGCGGCGCTGTTCGATCCTCAGACCGCGGGCGGACTGCTCGCCAGCGTTCCGCACGCGCGCGCGGACGACTGTCTCGCGGCGCTGACGGTCGCCGGGTACGCGGACGCCGCGGTCGTCGGAACGGTCCGCGAGGGAGACCCGGCGGACGGAGCCTCGATCGCCGTGAGCTAGGGAAGGTCTGATCAAGCTGCCTGGTTATGCGGAGGGAGCATTCCCGGGGCTTGGGGAAGCGCCATTGAGGCCCGGAACCCCCGGTTTCGATGCCCTGGCGGCGGGTTCCGTACCGCCCGGATGGGTCGCTTCCGCCTCACGCCAGCGCCAGATGGCGCTCGCCGATCATCAGGTTGGCGAAGCCCGGCGGAAGCGCGATCCGTTGCCTGTTCTTCGCCAGCCCCCGGTAGCGCACCTTGGCGTAGCCGAAGCGCCGCTTGAGGTACAGGAAGGGATGCTCGACCTTGGCACGCACCGACGCCTTGGCCCGCTCGCATCGTTCTACCCCCCCTCCCCCCGCGCCAGTTCATGGCATGCGCTGGGGTGCAGAGGTGCCATGCAGACTGTTGGTGATTTCCCGGTCGGTAAGGCCGGGTAAGTGTCCCAGTAGCTCCAAAACTTGGTCTTTGAGGGTTGTCATGACCACTTCCTCCACATTCGGTCGAACCGTGGAAGCGCGTGCCAACCTTGCTCAACGGTTGTTCATTGTATCGTACGAGGAAAACGGTCCCCCAAGTAGTGTCTCGTTCCGTGATCGAATCGAGCATACACCGCCCCAACTCTCGATCTCCGGGGCTTAGTCAGCACATGACGATCCCAAGCGCAATCGCATCGATCCATCACGACATCACCTCCTCGGTCAGCCGTTCCGGATCCCAAATTTGCTCTGCCAATCCACGGTAAAGATCTTGCCTGGAGTCCAGGTCCTGTTTCCTGAAGTCTGCGTGCGGCTGGAATGGAAGTCCATTTTCGTTGATAAACTGCCGAAACCCCGGATTGTGGTCATACGCTTGTTCATGGAGGCTGCATGCGAGCAGGTTCTGGCTTACATAATGTTGACGCTTCTTGACGTACGGCATATCGCCGAAACTGGCGTTGAAACTCTTGGGTAAGATCAGAAGCCCGCCGATACGGTTGCGATAATCGGAGAACTCACTCGGGTGCGCGAACTCATCCTTGTGGTGTTCCCAATGGTCGGCCCAGATATGCTCGATTTCGTACCCCTTGTGGCCGCGCTGAGCGTACTCCGAGTAGTGCGACGCTTGCCCTGATCGCGTTTCCACGAAATCTGTCATACGCGCGAGCAGGCGATGAACCTGCGGACTGTTCATGCTATGCAACCCAAATGAAGCGTTTCGGTCGTTGACGGTAAACGTCTCGTTCTCGTTGTCGAGGCGCTTCCTCAGCATCGCGACCAAGTCCTGCGGACCTAATCCGCGTATATCGCGCATCACCAGGAACATGTTGTACTGCATGATTGAATAGGAGTTTGACCGCCAATTCCAGATGCGCCGATGGATCACGATATCAAGATAGGCCGCGACGATACGCAGCTTACGCAGCGCGCTGTCGTCGCTGTCGGAGACCGTGAGCGGCGCCAGCAACACGGGGTATTGAAGTGTGAAATTGTGCTGAGCGTTGAAGTACACATGCCCCAGCTCCGGCGTGAATGTCTCACCTGCTTTCCGCAAGCGCTCGTACCATCGACTATAGAATGCAAAATCACGTTCGATGAAGCGGGAAAATTCCGAACTAACGATAAGGCCAAGAACTTCCTTTCGGTCACGCACCCAACGATGGAATTCGGTACCGATCAGATCGAAATCTCCAGCGGTGGCACCACGTCTGCGCTCACGTATGCTGTCGGCGTACTGGCTGCGCAGCCAGGACTTGATGCTGTCCGTGTCCTCATCCTTCCCAATATCGATCAGAGCCTGTACGCGACCCTTCCACACGCGGCTGGCGCGGTTTCGCAAGTCGATATCGACGATGTTGTTCAGCAGATAGCCCTTCAACATCTCTCCGGGCGTCAGCGATAGCCCCCGATCGTTCATGGTCTCGAAAATCGTGTAGGCGTCGTCATCGGAATAAGCCGTGATTTCGATCAGATGGACGTTTTCGATCAACCAGTCCACGAAGTATGGCAAGGCGGTGTCTGTCAACTCCTTGGGGAACTGCTCCTCCAGATCGGCGTAACGCGCCGCGATGTTGGCCACCGACTCGGGAACGCGGGCGTCGGAAATCTCTTCGCCGGCATAGAGCGCTTCCATGCACGGCGTACGTTCGGATACATCCAGGTTGAAGGAGCGCCTGCCAAATTTCTCAGAACAGATGAGATCGGCAATCATTCCCCTCTGACCGGACTGACCGGACTCGTCCAGACGGTTCCGGAGGAATATCAACAACAGGGTCAACGTGGTCAGGCGCTGCTGACCGTCAATGATGTACTTTCGACCCTCCTTGTCGCTGACGATGATCGAGCCGAGGAAGTAATGACTGTAGTCGGCGACAGCGTCGCGATCGTTACCCTCCTCGTGGCTTTCGCGGAATTTGTTCGCAAGGTCGTCGATCAGCTCGGTCAGCTGTTTCTTCTGCCACTTGTATTCCCGCTGATAATAGTCGATCGAGTACTTGCGTCCCGCGAGCAGCTCCCGGATCGTTCGGCCCTTGCCGTCGATTTCTCGGGACGGACTCCGCGACTTGATCATTAGCGTTACCTCATCGTCGGAAATCACCTTGGCGCGAGAGAGGGGTTTCCACCCACCCGACGACCGCTACCTAGGCTGTGTTGATGAATTATCGGAGTCCGATCCATGCGGACACGATATGAACAAACGCCAGGAACGTCCGACCGAGCTTCTCATAGCGGGTGGCAATGCGGCGGAACTGCTTGAGCTTGTTGAAGAACCGTTCGACCTTCTCCCGCGACCCGTACTTCCGCGCATCGTGAGGAATCGGCTCGGTCCGGTTCGCTTTCGACGGGATGACGGCTTCAATCTCCCGCACGGCCAGGAACCGACGAATGGCGTTGCTGTCATACGCCTTGTCCATCACTACGGCCACCGGGGCGGGCAACACCGGCGCCCCCTCCCACACCGTTTCGAACGCCACCGCGTCATTGCGTTGTCCGCCAGTCAACACGAACGACACCCCGGTGCGCTCGTCAATGCAGGCCGCGTGCAACTTGGTGGAGAACCCACCCCGAGAGCGACCCAGAGCCTGGGCCTGTTGTCCGCCGTTTTTTTTGACGCTCCGGCCGCGTGCTGATGCGCCCGTACAATGGTCGAATCGATGAACAACGCGCCGAGCCGTTCATCGTCGAGGGTCTGGAACCGCTGCCAGAGCCGTTTCCACAGGTCGCGCTTTTCCCAACGGCGGAAGCGGTGATAGACGGCATTCCAGTTGCCGAACTCATCGGGCAGGTCCCGCCACGGGGTCCCGGTGCGGGCCTGGTACAGGACGGCCTCGATGAACATCCGGTCGCTGAGCGCCGGCGGGCTGCCGGCGGCGTGCTTGAGCTCCTGAAGCACGGGTTCGATCTTCGACCACAGGGCATCGCTGATGAGCAAGCGTAACGCCATGCTTGTTCTCCCAGGACCATCGACGGAGAACTATCGTCCAGAAATTCCAACAATTCGCCAACACGGCCTAGAGGAACCGCTCGAAGAGGAAAGCCTTCGTGCGTTCGAGCGCCAGCTTGGCGTCCGTCTCGTGATAGGATCCACGACGGTCGCAGTTGAACCCGTGCCCGGCCTCGGCGTAGGCATGGACCGTCACCTCGGGGTGCTTCCCGGAGATCTCCTTGACGTCGCTCATCGGGATGGTCTCGTCCTTCTCGCCGAAATGGAGCATGGTGGGGCACTTGGGCGTTTCGGCGACGAAATCGATGATGCCGCCGCCGTAGTATCCGACCGCGCACGTGAGTTCGAGACGGCAGGCGGAGACCCACGACACGGTGCCGCCGAAGCAGTAGCCGACAATGCCGGGACGCTTGTCGCCGGCGACGTCGCTGGCCGCGGCTTCGACGTCCATCATCGTGTCGCGCCAGCTGAGTTGCCCCATGAGGTTACGGCCGCGCTCGATATTCTCGGGCACGTAGTCGAGCTCGACGCCGGGCTCCACGCGGTCGAAAAGCGCCGGTGCGATGGACAGGTATCCGTCGGCCGCGAATCTGTCGCAGACGTCCCGGATGTGGGCGTTGACCCCGAAGATCTCCTGGATCACGACCAAGCTCCCGCGCCGCGCGCCTTCCGGGATCGCTTCATAGACGCCGAACTCGTGGCCGTCGTTCGCCTTCAATGTCCGCGTTGAACCCATCTCGTCCGTTCCTCCTCTTCCTGTTCGTTTCGTGTCATCATCGGTCGCATATGGCGGCACACTACCACAAGGATCGCGATACCGACACGTCACCCGTTCTCGGGCGCCTGTTTCCAGGCCGCCGGAGAACCCGGACGCCACGAGACCGCGGAATCTTGCCGACCTGGTCAGGTTCGTTATGATCCGCTTCCAGTCCGCCCTCCACGATACCGAAGGATTTTCCATGGCCGAAAGGAGCAACAGGAAAGCCGTGTTGCGTCGGCTGCGGGACGAGGCCCGCGATATCCGGCGCAATTCCTGGCGCGCGCTGCGCGCGGCGGGATCGGGTCACGTCGGGGGCGCGCTGTCCGCGGCGGAGCTGCTGGCGGCGCTTTATTTCCATTACCTGCGCGTCCGGCCCGACGAGCCCGACTGGCCCGATCGCGACCGTTTCGTGCTGTCGAAGGGCCACGGCAACGCGGCTCTGGCTGCCGTGCTGGCCCAGGCCGGATTCTTCGACGAGAGCCGGCTCGACGAGTTCTACGCCTACGAATCGCTCCTCGGAATGCACCCCGACATCAAGTGCGAGGGCGTCGAGATGAGCACTGGCGGGCTGGGCCACGGTCTCTCGATCGGCATCGGTATGGCGCTTGGCGCACGCCTCCAGGGGAAGGACTTCCGCACCGTCGTAATGATCGGCGACGGCGAGCTGCAGGAGGGATCGAACTGGGAGGCGGCGATGGCCGCGGCGCACATGTCGCTGTCCAACCTCGCCGCCATCATCGACTACAACAAGGTCCAGCAGAGCGGCCACGTCCGCGACAGGATGGCGATCGAGCCTCTGGCCGACAAATGGCGCGCCTTCGGATGGGCAGTCAGGGAGATCGACGGTCACGATGTGGGCGAGATCGTCGACGCGCTCGACGCGCTCCCCCTGGAGGAGGACAAGCCATCCTTCGTCGTCGCTCACACGGTCAAGGGCAAGGGCGCCAGCTTCGCGGAAGACACCTACCTCTGGCACAACAACGCCGTGACCGACGAGATATACGAGCGTGCCCTCGAGGAACTGGAGGCATCGGCATGAACGACACCGGGAACGGAGCCTCGGACGCGCCCGAGCCCGAATGGGTCGGCCTCGCCGCCAATCAATCCCGTCTGTCGTTCGGCCTTGCCGTCACGGAACTGGCGGAACGGGACGAGAGCGTCGTCGCCGTCGCCGCCGACACTCTCGATCTGATCGGTCTGCGGACGCTGATGGAGAGACGCCCGGAGCGCGTGATCGACGTCGGCATTGCCGAGCAGAACGCCATGGGAATCGCCAGTGGTCTCGCCACCACCGGCATGCATCCCTACGTCTGCGGCTACGCGCCGTTCATCGCCGCGCGGTCGATGGAGCAACTGCGCAACGACGTGGACTACGCCAACCAGCGGGTCGTCATCGGCGCGGCATGCAGCGGCATCTCCCTCGCGGTGTCCGGCGGGACTCATCACGCGGTGGAGGACATCGCCCTGATGCGCGGCCTGCCCAACATGACCGTGATCGTCGTCGCCGATGCCCACCAGGGCTATCACGCCACCCTGGCCACCCGCGACCACGACGGCCCGGTCTATATCCGCCTTGGCGGACGGGCGATCGAGACCCCCGCGACGCCGGTCGACACGGACTACCGGATCGGCAGGGCCGACCTGCTGCGCGCCGGCGGGGACGTGACCGTGATCGCCTGCGGGTGCATGGTTCCGGAGGCCGTGTCCGCCGCCGAAACCCTGGCGGGGCGGGGCGTCGATACGCGCGTGATCGACATGCACACGATCAAGCCGCTCGACCGCGACGCGGTCCTCGTGGCGGCGGCCGAGACCGGTGGCATCGTCACGGCGGAAGAGCACCGTCTGACCGGCGGTCTCGGCGGCGCCGTCGCTGAGCTGCTGGCGGAGGAGCACCCGACGCGCATGCGCTTCGTCGGCATGCCCGCCGAATACGCCGTCGTCGGGCCCACGGCCAAGGTCCGGGACCGCCACGGCATGAGCGCCCGCCACATCGTGGCGGCCTGCCTGTCGCTCGCGGGCTGACCGGGTGCGCGTCCCGCGCCGCGCCCCTGTCCCGATCACCGTCGATGCCGTCCAGGCGATCCAGGGCGCCTGAGGACGCGCGACGCTCCCTCCATGGCCGGGTTCTTACCGGTGCGCCCGGAACGGCGCCAAGTCGATGCCCGGGTCGCGCCCGGCCACGAGGTCGGCGATCAGGCGCCCCGTGAGAGGTCCCAGCGTCAGACCGTAGTGCTGATGCCCGAAAGCGAAGTACACGTCCGGATACACGGGCGACGGTCCGATCACCGGGCGCGAGTCCGGAAGCGTCGGACGGAATCCGAGCCACGCGCTCGACTCGCGCGTGTCCAGACCGGGAAGCATTCGTTCGGCGTGCGGGAGCAGACGGCGAACCCAGCCGTAATCGGGGGGCGCCGCAAGGCTGGCGAGCTCGACGCCATGCGCGAGCCGCAACCCGTCCTCCATGGGCGTGATGGCGAAACCGTGATCCCCATGGAGAAGAGGGCGCGTGGGTCCCGACGCCATCGCGGGCAACATGAGGTGGTAACCCCGCTCGACGCCGAGCGGCACGTCGCCGCCCAACTGCCGGGCCAGACCCCGCGACCATGCCCCGGTCGCGAGTACGATCGCGTCCGCCGCGACCTTGTCGCTCCCGACCCGAACCGTTCGGGGCCGCGCGGTCAGGTCGAAACCGGTCACCTCCCCCGTCTCGAGTCGACCGCCACCACCCACGAACGTCGCCGCGAAAGCCCGGACCACGCGCAGGGGATCGGTGAGCGAATCGAATTCCGGGAAGTAGAGGCCGCGGGTGAAGATGGGCGCGACCGTCGGCTCCATCTGGCGGATTTCGTCGGCGTCGAGGATTTCGTATCGGCCGCCGTGTCGGTCATGGAGCGCGCGGGCGTTCGCCGTGGCGTCGAACGCCGCGTCGCTTTCGTACACCTTGAGCCAGCCCTTCCGGACGACGAAATCCCGAGTTCCCGTCCGTTCCACCAGATCGCGCCACGCCGGCTTGGCGTGCCGGGCCAGCGTCGCCAGGGCGGCGGCGTTGGCGTCGGCCCGCGACGCGCGGCTCTCCCGCAGGAGCCGCGCCAGCCAGGGCGCCAGTCGCGGCAGGGAGCGCCAGCGCATCGCGAAGTGGGGTTCCATGCCCGACAGGAATTTCGGGATGTCCCGCCACATGCCCGGCAGACCCACGGGAATGCACGCGCCGTGAACGAGGATGCCGGCGTTGCCGCGGGACGCTCCCCGCCCGGGTTCGCCGCGGTCGACCAACGTGACGTCGTGACCGTCCCGCCGAAGGTGGAGGGCGCATGAAACGCCGACGATTCCGGCGCCGATGACGACGACGCCGCGCGGTGCCGGGCGGCCGTCGCGCCCGGAAATTCGCGCGCCTTCCGACATGGGTGGATTGTTGCTGTTTTCTTCGGGGCTTCCCATCACAATATGTCACGCGCCGGGCCGCGGGCGCGGCGTCGGGGCGGAGAGAAACGGAGAGACCATGTGGGGCCAGCATCTCATTCTCGACATGTTCGACTGCGATCGCGAAGCCATCCGCGATCCCGACACGATCCGGGCGTTCGCCGCCGAGCTCGTCGACGCCATCGGGATGAAGGCTTACGGAGAACCCGTCCTTGAACACTTCGCGGCCCACGATCCCGCCGCCGGCGGACACACGCTGGTCCAACTCATGGAAACGTCGAACGTCACCGCGCACTTCGCCGAGCGATCCGGCGACGTCTATCTCGACGTATTCTCCTGCGAGACGTTCTCGGAAGAGAACGCGGTCTCCGTATGCCGGAAGCGCTTCGCGCCGCGCGACATCGCGCGAACGTCGCTCAAACGTGGCGTGCGTCGGCCCGTAGAACCTCGATGAAGGCTTCCTGAGGGATCTCGACCCGCCCGAACCGGCGCATGCGTTTCTTGCCGGCTTTCTGCTTTTCCAGGAGCTTGCGCTTCCGGGTGACGTCGCCGCCGTAGCACTTCGACAGAACGTCCTTGCGGAGGGCCGGGATCGTCTCCCGGGCGATCACCTTTCCGCCGATCACCGCCTGGATGGGAACCTTGAACAGCTGGCGCGGGATGAGTTCCTTGAGCTTTTCGCACATCGTCCGGCCGCGGGATTCGGCATTGGACCTGTGCACGACGATGGAGAGCGCGTCGACGGGTTCTCCGTTGACGAGAATGGACATCTTGACCAGGTCTCCTTCGAGATAACCGTCGATCCGGTAATCGAAGCTCGCGTATCCACGGCTGACGGACTTGAGCCGATCATGGAAGTCGAACACGACCTCGTTCAGGGGCAATCGATAGGCGACGACGGCGCGCCTGCCCGAATAGGTCAGATCCGTCTGCTGGCCCCGCCTGTCCTCGCAGAGCTTGAGCACGCCGCCGAGATATTCGTCCGGCGCCATGATCGTGGCGCCGATCCAGGGCTCCTTGATGCGGTCGATGCGAACCGGGTCGGGCAGGTCGGCCGGATTGTGGAGCTGCAGCGTTCCACCATCGGTCAGGTGGACGTCGTAGACCACCGACGGCGCCGTCGTGACGAGTTCCAGGTTGAACTCGCGTTCGAGCCGCTCCTGGACGATTTCCAGGTGAAGCAGGCCCAGGAATCCGCAGCGGAAACCGAATCCCAGCGCTGCCGAGGTCTCGGGCTCGAAGGCGAAACCCGCGTCGTTGAGGTGAAGCCTCGCGAGGCTCTCCCGAAGACGTCCGTAATCGGCGGTGTCGGCCGGAAAGAGGCCGGAGAACACGACCGGTTTGCTCGGCTCGAATCCGGGCAGTGGGCGCGGCGTCGGGCGCTTGGCATCGGTGATGGTATCGCCAATCAGCGTGTCGGCGACCTCCTTGATGCCGGCGGTGATGAACCCGACCTCCCCGGCTCCCAGCCGGCCGGCGTCCGCGCGCTTGGGCGTGAACACCCCGACCTGCTCCACCGTGTGCTCGGTCCTCGCGGCCATCATCCGCACGCGCTGGCCCTTGACGAGGGATCCGTCGTTGACCCGCACCAGGATGACGACCCCGAGATACGGATCGTACCAGGAGTCGACGAGCAGAGCCTTGAGGGGAGCATCCCGGTCTCCCTCCGGCGGCGGCAGCTTCTCCACGATGGTTTCCAGCAATTCCACGACGCCGTCTCCGGTCTTGCCGGACACCAGCAGGGCGCCCGAGGGATCGAGCCCGATGACGTCCTCGATCTGCCGGGCGACACGCGCCGGCTCGGCCGCCGGCAGATCGGTCTTGTTCAGCGCGATGACGATCTCATGGTCGGCGTCGAGCGCCTGATAGACGTTGGCCAGGGTCTGCGCCTCGACCCCCTGGCTGGAATCGACGAGAAGCACCGATCCCTCGCAGGCCGCGAGGCTTCGGCTGACCTCGTACGTGAAGTCGACATGGCCCGGCGTGTCCATGAGGTTGAGCTGGTACCGTCGGCCGTCCCTGGCGGTATAGGCCAGACGAACCGTCTGCGCCTTGACGGTGATGCCGCGTTCGCGCTCGATGTCCATCGAGTCGAGCACCTGTTCGCGCATCTCCCGGTCCGCCAGCCCGCCGCAGTGCTGGATCATGCGATCCGCCAGGGTGGACTTGCCGTGATCGATATGCGCGATGATGGCGAAATTGCGGATATGCGCGGGATCGGTCATTGACGCGCTTGTACCATCGGCGTCCTGGAGCGCCAAGGCGCGGATCCGATGCGGGGACGGAGACGCTGGAACGGGAGGGGATGGAATGACAACTATCGAATGGCCGCGAGAAGAGATGGAGAAGTACGTGGTTCGCTACAAGGACCTGCCCAACCGGATTTCTCCGGTCCGCCTCCTCGACATGGCGTTGCCGCGGTTCGAGCGGAAACGGTATCCCGTGACGGGACGATCGGCGGAGCAGAACTGGTCGGACAAGCGGGTCGGCGAGGTCGAGTCGTTCAACATCAACTTCGTTTCGTGCGAGGCGGGCCACGGTATCGGGGCGCACGCGCACGACGCGGACGAGGCGTTCGTCGTCTTGACCGGACGCTGGAGCGTCAGCTTCGGCGAGGCGGGCGACCGGGAAATCGAGATCGCACCGTTCGACATGATCGCGGTGCCGCCCAACGTCATGCACGGCGTTACCAACATCTCGGACTCCGAGGCGTTGCTGATCGCCGTCCAGGGCGCCCACAGCGGCGCCACGATCCGGTGGTCGCCGCGAGTCGTCGAGGAGGCGCGGGCCCTGGGGATGGACGCGGATGCCGTGGAATTTCCGGGGTACACCGGGGGCGAACCGTGCTAGGCTCAGGACCTATAACCAGACTTGAGTATTGGGGCGGGATGTGGTTCAAGTTTCCCAGATATAGGGGAGGTTACCATGTCCGACCACCACTTCTGGCTATCCGACGCCCGGTTCGCCCGTATCCAGCCTCTGCTGCCCAACAAGGTTCGCGGCGTGCCTCGGGTCGATGACCGGCGCGTCATCTCCGGCATCGTCCACGTCATCCGCAACGGTCTCAGGTGGCGCGACGCGCCGCCCGAGTACGGCCCGCACAAGACGCTCTACAACCGCTTCGTGCGTTGGAGCAAGGCCGGTGTCTTCACCCGCATCTTCGAGGCCCTGGCCGCCGAGAGCCGGGTGACGGGGACGGTGATGATCGACGCCACCCACCTGAAAGCTCATCGGACCGCGGCCAGCCTGCTCGAAAAGGGGGTCTTTCGCGCCGTATCGGACGCACCCGAGGCGGGCTCGACTCGGAGCTGCACGCGGTCTGCGATGGCGACGGCAGGCCCCTGATCATGTTGCTGACCGAAGGACAGGTCAGTGACTATCGCGGCGCCGCGACCGTGTTCGGTGCCCTGCCCGAAGCCGATGCCCTGATCGCCGACAAGGGCTACGACAGCGACCGCTTCCGCGAGGCCTTGGCGGAGCGCGGGATCGAACCCTGCATCCCCGGCCGGGCGAGCCGCAAGAGGTCGGTCGCCTACGACGCCGAACTCTACAAGCGGCGCAACCTCATCGAGCGCATGTTCGGCAGAATCAAGGACTGGCGGCGTATCGCCGCACGATACGACCGATGCGTCCACACCTTCTTCAGCGCCATCTGCATCGCCGCTACCGTCATCTTTTGGTTATGAGTCCTGAGCCTAGCCGCATGACCTCCGGCGGTCCGGACCGGCGCATCCGCCCCGCCCTCCCCGATCACGGCGCCGTCGAGGCGGCGGCCGAACGGATACGGCCTCATGCCCTGCGGACGCCGATGCTCGAATCGCCACTCCTCGACCGGTGCCTCGGCGGCAGGCTCCTGATCAAGGCCGAGGTCCTGCAACGCACCGGGTCCTTCAAGTTCAGGGGCGCCTGCAACAGGATCGGACGCCTCTCCGACGACGAGCGCGCGGCTGGCGTGGTGGCCTTCTCGTCCGGCAATCACGCCCAGGGGGTGGCGCAGGCGGCCCGGCTTCACGGCGCGCCGGCGACCGTCGTCATGCCCGCGGACGCCCCTGCCGTCAAACTACGGAACACGCGGGCCCACGGCGCCGACGTCGTCGCCTACGACCGCGAGCGGGAAGATCGGCGGGAGATCGCCCGCGCCCTCGCGGAGCGGACGGGACGGGTGCTGGTCGAACCGTTCGACGACGCGGACGTCATCGCCGGACAGGGCACGGTCGGCCTCGAGATCGCGGAGCAGGCCGCCGGCCTCGGATGCCGTCCCGATGCCGTCGTGGCGCCCGTCGGCGGCGGCGGGCTGATTGCCGGAATCGGCCTCGGCCTCGACGCGAGGGAAAAGGACATTCCCCTCATCGGCGTCGAGCCGGCGGCCTTCGACGACACCCGCCGCTCGCTCGAGTCGGGCCGGCGGGAGACCAACCCTCCGGGGCGCCGCTCGATCTGCGACGCGCTGGCGGTCCCCACGCCCGGGGAGATGACGTTCGCCCTCAACCGGCGGCGACTCGAAACCTGTCTCGCGGTGAGCGACGACGACGTCCGGACCGCCATGGCCGTCGCCTTCGCGCACTTCAAGCTCGTCGTGGAGCCCGGCGGCGCCGTCGCGCTGGCCGCCGTCCTCTCCGGCCAGGTTCCCTGCCGTGACCGCGCGGTCGTCGTCGTGGCCTCGGGTGGCAACGTCGATCGCGAGACGTTCGCCGACGCCCTCGACGGCGCGGACTGGACCGTGCCGCCCCTCGCCGTCGGTTGAGGCGGAACCGTTACCGGCCGGGTTCCGGTTTCCGGGCCTTGTACCGCTTGTAGACGACCGGCAGGAGCGCCAGGACCGCCAGTCCGACCAGCGCCGTGACGATCTCCGGCGTCAGGATCCCCGCGGCGGTAAACTCCCCGCCCGACTCGAAAAGGCTGTCGAGACCCGCGCCGACGGTCGCGTACACGAAGGTCGCGGGGACGATGCCGACGAGGGTGGCCCCGACATAGGGCGCGAGGCGCACGCCCAGGAACGCGGGCACGAGATTCACGACGAAGAACGGGAACAGGGGGATCAGGCGCAGCACCAGCAGGTAGCTGAACGCGTTCCGCTGGAACCCCGCCTCGAGGCGGCCGAGCCAGGGACCCGCCCGCGCCCGCAACGGCTCGCCCAGGGCGGTCCGCGCGACGAGGAAAACCGCGCTCGCCCCGACGGTCGCCGCGACGACGACATAGGAGGCGCCGACGATGTTGCCGAACAAAAACCCGCCGGCGATCGTCATCGCCGTGCCGCCGGGCAGCGAGAAGGCGACCGCCGCAGCGTACAGCCCCATGAAGATGGCGGGCGCCAGCACGGCGTGATCGTCGACCCTGGCCCGCAGGAAATTCCGGTGCTCCCGCAGGGTCTCCACGGTCACGTAGTCGTCCAGCCCGAAGGCGAAGAACGAGGCGAATCCGGCGACGAGCACGGCGACCAGGACGACCCTCGCCCAGAGGCGCGCCTTCGGCGGCCGATCCTCGTCCCCCCTGCTCATGGGCGTGTCCTAACTCGATCGCCAGACGTGGCGCCGCGCCTTCGAGAGTTCCCGAACCGGTCTCGACGCGGCCGCGCCGGCCCGGTCGGTGGTCGGAAGGAAGGCGACGGCGACCAGGATGATCGCGACGCAGGCGGCCAGGAGCGCGAACAGGGTGGAGAGACCGCCCGCGGAGTCGTGGGTGAACGCGATCAACGGGATCGCCAGCGCGCTCACGCCCAGGGTGATCACGTACTTGATGGCGTAGATCCGGGAGCGCCAGGCATCGGTGGTGAAGCGGACGATGAGGGCGTCGTGTATGGGAATTTCCCCGAACACCAGCGCCATCATGATCAGCGCCACCCCCAGCATCGCCGCGTCGTGCGCGGCGGCCGCCAGCAGCATCAAGGGCAGTTGCGCGGCGACGACGACGAGGAACACCGGCTTGATCGGGTAGCGGTCGATGAGGAAGCCGACGACGATCTGCGCGAACGCCGCGACCGCGAACACGATGGAGGCCAGCGAGCCCACGCCGAGAGTCGTCGTCGCCATGCCCGCCAGACGCTCGTCGAACACCTTGGGCAGGGCCACCGTCGTGACGTTGAAGACCAGACCGCCGAACAGCGAGGCGACGGCGAGGACAAGCAGGGCCCGGAGAAAGAACGGCGTGCCGGGTAGCCGCGCCGGCCCCCGCGACGCCGCGCGCCCGCCGGTCGCGCTCTCCCCGCGCATCGCCAGGACGTAGGCGACGCCCGTGGCCACGGCCACGGCGCCGGGAACCATGAACGCCGCGCGCCAACCCAGGGTCTGGGTGAGCAGGCCGGCGACGACCGCCGCGCCGGCGACTCCGAGGTTCCCGAACACACCGTTGATCCCGAGGATCTTGCCGACCTTCTCCCGTCCCTCGACCACCATGGCGATGCCGACCGGGTGGTAGATCGAGGCGAACAGGCCGATCAGGGCGAGACCCGCCGCGATCTGCCAGGGGGCTTGCGCCAACCCCGTCAGGATCGAGGCGCCGCCGATCCCCAGAAAGAAAACCGCCATCAACTTGGTGCGGTCCCAACGGTCGCCGAGCCAGCCGGCCGGCAGCGCGCCCAGGGCGAACGTCAGGAAGCCGGGGAACGACAAGGCGATCAGTTCGCTGTAGGTCATGTCGAAGACATCCTCCAGCGCCAGCACCACCGTGGCGTAGAGCAGCATGAACAGATGGTCGTAGACGTGACCGACGTTCAGGAACGCGAGTCGGAGAGCGCCTCGAGTCATGGGCGGGTTCTTTCCCATATCGTCGCGGGCATCATACGCGCCGGCGTCCGCCGTCGCATGGGCAGTCCTGGTTCACTACACAAGTGGAATTGTCCGGTTTTGTAGCACATCGATTGTCCGCTTCCGTTGTGGCGGTTGAGCCTGTGGGGAAGCGGTCAGGCGCGGAGGGAGGCAAGGCGGATATCGCCAAGCCGCTCAGGGGCCTGGGGTCGAACGTGATGGAGACCGCGGCGCGTCACCGAACGGACGCTTGGCGGGTTGTCCACGTTACCGAGATCATCGGAAGGCCGTGGGTGCCGATAGCATATGCCGCCAGCCCCGGCGCCACGCCGCGCGCGGTCACCGTAATTTGATATACGAACTCGCCCGCGCCTGTGATAGGAATTGCGGTGCCGACCGTCTCGCGGACGATGCGCGGCAACGACCAAAGGGAGGAAGCCATGAGAAACCCATTCTCCGCGGCAGTGCTGGCCCTCGCGGTTCTGATCGGGGGAACGGCGCAGGCCGCCGACGTCAACATCGGCTATCAGCTCGTCTACGGCCCGTGGAAGACCCAGATGGAGCGGTTGAAGAAGGAGGGGCTGGGCGGCAAGAGCATCGAGTTCTTCAAGTTCACGTCGGGCACCGAGGTCATCAACGCCATGGCGTCCGGGTCGGTCGACATCTCGCTGAACGGCTCGTCGCCGACGGCCGCCGGCTACAGCCGGGGAGTCGACCTGCAGGTCATCTACATCTACGACAACATCAACGACGCCGAGGCCCTGGTGGTCAACGACAAGGTCGTTGCGCCGCAGGACCTCAAGGGCAAGACCATCGCCGTCCCCTTCGGCTCCACCACGCACTTCCACATGATGTTCGCGCTGGAACAGCTCGGGATCAGCCCCAAGGAGGTCGACGTCATCGACATGTCGCCGCCCGACATGGTGGCGGCGTGGGAGCGCGGCGACATCGACGGCGGCTTCGTCTGGGACCCGGCGCTGGGCCGGATGAAGGAAACGGGCCGCGTGCTGCTGTCGTCGGGCGATCTCAGCAACTGGGGCAAGGCGACCTTCGACGCCATGGTCGCGCGCTCGGCGTTCACCAAGGAGAACCCCGAGTTCACGTGCCAGTGGGTCAAGATGGTCGCCGAGGCCGACGCCGACTATCGCGCCAATCCCAACGGTTACGGCCCGGGCGCGGAGAACGCCATGGCCATCGCCAAGGCGGTCTCCGGCCAGGAGGATCAGGTCGGCGGAGTCCTGGCGCTCTACGACTATCCCACCCTCGAGGAGCAGGTCTCCGCAATGTGGCTCGGCGGCGGCGTCGCGGCGGCCCTCGAGGCGACGTCGGAGTTCCTGATGGAACAGGGCAAGATCGACAAGGTCCTCGACAGCTACGACGGCGCCTCGAACGCCGCGTTCGCCAAGATGGCCCTGGAAGGAAGCTGCTGATCCGCGACGGACGAACGTCCGGGGCGATGTCCCGCGGCGGCCCTTTCGCCACGGGACGTCGCCCCTTCGTGTCCCGATCGCCCTCCGTATAGCCTCGTGACCGCGGTCCTCCGGCTGAACGAGATCAGCGTCGTGTTTCCGTCGCTCGTCGGCGGCGGGAATCTCACGGCGCTGGACAGGGTGAGCCTCGACTTCGGGCCCGAGGAGTTCGTCGTCGCGCTGGGCGCCTCCGGGTGCGGGAAATCGACCCTGCTGAACGTCATGGCCGGGTTCATCAAGCCGACCTCCGGCGACATCACCCTGCACGACGAACCGGTGACGGGCCCCGGCAAGGACCGCGGCGTGGTCTTCCAGCGGCACGCCCTGCTGCCCTGGCTCAACGTCATCGACAACGTCGCCTTCGGCCTGAAGCTACAGGGCGTCGGCGAGAGCGAGCGGCGGGCGGTCGCCCAGGAAAATCTCGAGCTGGTGGGACTCTCGGAATTTCACGCCCATCCCGTCTACCAGCTCTCGGGCGGAATGCAGCAGCGCGTCGGCCTGGCGCGGGCCTTGACGTCGAATCCGGAGATCCTGCTCATGGACGAGCCGCTGGGCGCGCTCGACGCGTTCACCCGCGAGAACATGCAGGAGCTGATCCTCGACGTCTGGAGGCGCACGCGGAAGATCGTGTTCTTCATCACCCACAGCGTCGAGGAAGCGCTGTTCATGGCGACGAAGCTCATCGTCATGTCGCCGCGTCCCGGGCGCATCGCGCGCGAGTACGACCTCGAGTTCTCCGCCCGTTATTCCGAACTCGGAAACGCCCGCGCGATCAAGTCGGACCACGAGTTCATCGCCGTGAGGGAAGAGGTGCTGTCGCTCATCCATGGCGAACAGGCCGGCGGCACGGAGGCCACGGACCCATGAATCTCCTCGCGCGATTCCGCAAGCGGGAGGAGGCCGTCGACCCCTACGGCACGCCGGGGACCGGGAGGAGCACCCTCATCAGCGTGACGACCATCGCCGCCATCCTGGCGGCGTGGTGGCTGGTCACCCAACTGGAGCTCATCCGTCCCCTGTTCCTGCCCTCTCCCGAGCTGGTGATCGCGAAGTTCCTCAAGATCTCCTGTTTCGACCATTACTGGCAGTCCGGCGCGGCGGCGCTCGGTCTCGTGGACGAGGTCGTCGCCGAATGCGAAGGGTTCAGCGAGAACGCCCTTCACCAACACGTCCTGTGGAGCCTCTATCGGGTCTTCAGCGCCTTCCTCCTGGCCGTCGTCACCGCGGTTCCCATCGGCATCACCATGGGCATGAACCGCTACGCCCGCGGGGTGTTCGATCCGCCGATCGAGTTCTACCGCCCCATTCCGCCGCTCGCCTATCTGCCGCTGACCATCATCTGGTTCGGCATCGGCGACTTCGGGAAGATCTTCCTGATCTATCTGGCCTGCTTCGCTCCCCTGGCGATCAGCGCCCGGTCGGGCGTGAGGTCGTGCTCGATCGAGCAGATCCACGCCGCCTACTCCATGGGCGCGACCCAGGGCCAGATCGTCCGGCAGGTGGTCATGAAGGCGGCGCTCCCCGAGATCCTGACGGGCATGAGAATCTCGATCGCCTTCGGCTGGACGACCCTGGTCGCCGCCGAGATGGTCGCCGCCAAGGCGGGCATCGGGGTCATGGTCCTGAACGCGGCCCGGTTCCTGGCCACGGACATCGTGTTCCTGGGTATCGTCGTCATCGGCCTGATCGCGTTTTTCTTCGACTCGCTCATGCGCTGGGTCGAACGCTCCCTGGTCCCATGGAAAGGAAAGATGTAGTCGCGACCGTCCCGGAAGATTATTCTGCGGCCCAGCCGGGACGCCATGGGAACGGCGCGTCGGCCTCGAAGCACAGAACCAAACCACGGGGAGGAAATCTCATGTTTGCAGGAACACCCGTTTTCGCCGTGCGCGGGCTCGCGGCCCTCGCGTTGGGGGTCTCGGTTTCGACCGCGGCCGCCGCCGATCTCATGAAGCCGGGCGGTTACCCGGAGCGGACCGTGTCGATCATCGTGCCGTACGGACCGGGCGGCGGTTCCGATCAGGTCTCCCGCGCATGGGCGACGGCCATGCAGAAGATCACCGGCGTCGGTTTCTCGGTAGAGAACAAGCCGGGCGGCGGCGGTCTCGCGGCGATACCGGACTTCATGAACCGGCCGAAGGACGGTTACACGATCCTCGAGCAAACGGACGGCGTCATCACGGCCGAGGCCGCCGGGCAGATCGACTTTTCCCTGGGCGTGGACCTGATCCCCATCTGCGTCACCCAGGCGACCTTCAGCCAAGTCTACATCCGCCCCGACGAGACGCGCTACACCGACTGGGCGTCGTTCGTCGCCTACGCGAAGAAGAATCCCGCTCAGGTGAACCTCGCGAACATCGGCGTCGAGGGTTCCATGGAGGTGGTGCAATGGGGCGCCATCGAGGAGGCCGCTGGCATCCAGGTCAAGCAGATCAGCTTCGACAAGCCCGCCGAGCGCTACGCGTCGCTCATCGGCGGCCACACCGACGCGCTCTTCGAGCAGCCGGGCGACGTGCGCAAGTACCTGGAAGGCGGTCAGATGAAGGCCATCCTGAACGTGCTGCCGTCGAGCCCGGGCGCGTTCAAGGACGTCCCCTCGCTGAACGACGCCGGCATCGGCGAGGCGCCGGTCTTGCAGCGCGTGCGGCTGTTCTGGGTCCACAAGGACGTGCCCAAGGAGCGCCAGGAGTATCTGGTCAAGGCGTGCGACGCGGCCTTCAAGACGGACGACTATCAGAAGTTCAACCGTAGCAAGTACATGCATCTGGCCCGCAGCTACTACGGCGGCCAGGACGCGACCGATCTGGTGCGGGGTCTCGTGGACGCATACATCGCGCTCTACAAGAAGATCGGCTTCTCGAAGTAGCAGTCCGATCCGGACTCTCGCGCCCGGAACCGACGCGTGAGCGACACCGGAGGCGAGCAGGCGCGGGCGCAGGTCACGCGCCTGCTCGTCGAGTCCGGGTTCTGGCTGACGATCGTCGCGCTCATGTGGGTCTATTCCCACGCCTTCGACCGCGAGCTCCAGATCTACCGCTGGGGCACCGTGTCGTGGCCGCGGGGAATCCTCCTCGTCGTCCTGGTCGTGGCGTCCCTGTCCCTGGTCTCGGGCTGGCGCGCGATCCGGCGGGGAGCGCATCTCTCGGAGGGGGTCGGCGCCGAGCACCACGAGATGGAGACCGGGTTGTGGGCGACGCTCCGCATCGCCGGCACGTTCCTCTGGCCCCTGCTGTACCTGTGGTCGCTGCCCCGCGCGGGCTACTACGTCACGACGCCGGTATTCATCGCCGGCTACATGTACATCTTCGGCCAGCGCGACTGGCGGCACCTCACGGGCACGACGCTCGGCATCTACGCGGGCGTGCTGCTGATGTTCACCGTGTGGCTCTACGTACCGCTGCCCACGGGCAACTGGCCCGTATTTTACGATGTCAGCAACGCCTTCCTCGTCATGCTCGGCGCGTTGTAGCCGGCGCGGGTGACGCGACGCATGGACGACTTCATCCTCGGCTTCACGACCCTGTTCCTCGATCCCGTGGGACTGGCCGTCTTTTTCGGGGGGCTGATCGGCGGGCTCCTGTTCGGCGCCATTCCGGGGCTCTCCGCCGTGACCCTGGCGACCGTCCTGCTCCCCTTCTCCGTCTATTTCGCGCCGTCCCACGCGATCATGCTGCTCGCCGTGATCTACGTGTCGGGCATTTACGGCGGCGCGGTCACGGCCATCCTGTTCAACATCCCCGGCAGCGCCGAGAACGCCCCCACGGCGTTCGACGGCTACGCGATGACCCAGAAGGGGGAGTCGGGACGGGCGATCGGCGCCGCGGTCACCTGCTCGGCGCTGGGCGGCATCGGCTCGTGCGTGCTCATGATGGCGGCGACCGAGCCGCTGGCGAACTGGGCCATCCGGGCCTTCGGGCCGCCGGAGATCTTCGCGCTGATCTTCCTCGGCCTGTCGATCGCCGCGACGGTCGGGGCCGAAACCGTCTGGAAAGGCTGGCTCTCGGTGTTGTTCGGCCTGCTCCTCGCCACCATCGGCACGGATCCGGCGGGCGGCCTCGCCCGTTTCGACTTCAATATCGATTACCTCATGGCGGGCATCCATTTCGTCCCCCTGATCCTCGGGTTCTTCGCCGTGTCCGAGGTCTTCGTCCAGGGGCACCGGATCGCCCGCGGCCTGCGCGCGCCGCCCAAGCTGGGAATCGACTTCCCGAGCCTCGCCGAGTTCTGGCGCCTCAAGCTCGCCGTCGTCCGCTCCATGCTGATCGGATTCTTCTCGGGCATCCTGCCGGGGATCGGGGCCGTTCTGGCGTCGTTCCTGAGCTACGGCGAGGCGGTGCGCTGGTCGCGGCATCCGGAGCGTTTCGGCAAGGGCGAGATCGAGGGCGTCGTCGCCTCCGAGACGGCGAACAACGCCGCGACCGGCGCCGCCATGATCCCGCTGCTGGCGCTCGGCCTGCCCGGCGGCGCGCTCACCGCCGTCATGGTCGGAGCCTTCCAGATTCACGGGATGGAGCCGGGACCGCTGGTGCTGATCACGAGCAAGGACCTCGTGTGGGTCGTGTTCGTGGCCATGTTCTTCGCCAACGTCGGGATATTTCTGCTCGGCTACATCGAGACCAAGACCGTCGTGCACCTGCTGCGCGTGCCCTTCAGCCTGCTGGCGCCGGCCATCCTGCTGATCGCCTCGATCGGCGCCTTCGCCCTGCGCGGCCTCGTGATCGACGTCTGGGTGATGTTCCTGGCGGGAATCGTCGGCTACCTGATGCGGCGGTCGGGATACTCCATGGCCGCGGTGGTGCTGGGCGTCATCCTGGGGCAGCTCGGCGAATCGGCGTTCATCAAGAGCATGCAGCTCCTCGACTACAACCCCCTGAACTTCTTCACCCGTCCGGTGTCGGCGATCCTGCTGGCCCTCGGCATCGCCTCGCTGGCCTACAGTATCCGCCGGGCCACCCGGATCGTGTCGGGGCCGGACCGGGATACACGGGAATCGCGCGTCCCGTAACGGCGGCCGGCGCCACGGACGACGGGCCTGGATCCGGCAATCGATTCCCGACGCCGCCTCCGCCGTGTTTCTCCGAATCAGCAATCCATGTCCCGATCCGCGCCGCGGTTATACGCGATGTATTGCGATCGTGCAAGAGAAAAAATAATCTATAAAGAAATTTTTTGGTGACCCGAACGGATGATGGACCGCGGGATGTCGCGAACACGGGGAAACGCCCGCTCCAACCCGCTCGCCCTGATGGGCGAGCGCACGTTCTTCGCGTTGTGGCTCACGGGCGCCATCGTCGCCGTCGTGCGCTGGCTCGAGGTCCTGGCGGTCGGCGTGTTCGTCTTCGACCTGACCGGGTCGCCCCTCGTCGTCTCGTTCCTGCTGCTGATCCGCATGGTCCCGATGTCGGCGGTCGGGTTCTGGGTTGCCCTGCTGGCGGAGAAGGTGGGGCCGCGGCGGCTGTTGCTGGCGATGCTCGGGACGATGATCCCGGTTTCCTCGATCCTTGCCGCCCTGGTCGATCTCGGCGCGGTCGAGATCTGGCATCTGTCGGTCGGCGCGGTCCTGGGCGGCTGCCTGCAGGCGGCCGACATGCCGGTCCGCCGCCTCATGCTGGGCGAGGTGGCGGGCCTCGCGCGCATCGGCGCCGCGATGGCGCTCGATTCGTCGACCAACCACATCACCCGTCTGCTCGGTCCCATGCTGGGCGGCGTGCTGCTGGCGACCGTGGGTCTCCAGGGCGCCTTCGCCATGAGCGCCGTGCTCTACGCGGTCGGCGTCGGCCTGCTCTGGACGCTCCGCGCCGGCGGGCCCTCCCGCGTCGTGCCCGGCGCGCCGTTCTGGCGGAACCTGATCGAGGGCGTCCGCCTCGTGCGGGAGAATCGCATGCTCGCCGGGTTCCTCTGGGTGACGGTGATCTACAACATCTGCGGTTTCCCGTTCCTGTCCATGGTGCCGGTGATCGGCAAGGACGTGCTCGGCATGGGCCCGGTGGCCGTGGGCTTTCTCGCCGGCGCCGAGGGGGCCGGCGCGTTCCTCGGGGCCATGTTCGTCGCCGTGTTCGCCCGGACGCCGTGGTTCCTGAGGATCTACCTCTACGGAACGACGCTGGCGCTGGCCATGATCCTGGCGTTCGGCCTGTCGAGCACGGCGCTGTTGTCGTCGCTGGCGATGCCCATCGTCGGCCTCGGGGCCGCGGGCTTCGGCTCGATGCAGAGCGCGATCGTTTTCGCGTCCGCTCCGCCGCACCTGCGGGGACGCCTGATGGGCGTGCTCGTCGTGTGTATCGGCGTCAGCCCGCTGGGCTACCTCCAGCTGGGACTGCTGGCCGAGTGGTTCGGGGCCTCGGCCGCCGTCGCCACCGTCGCCGTCGAGGGGTTGACCGCCCTGGCGTTCGTCGTCCGGCGGTGGCCGGAGCTGCACCGCCGTCCGATACCGGCGGAACACGGGTAGGAGCGCTCGATACGGCCGCCTCCCGTCCCCTTGTCAGGAGGGAGGAGCGTGAACGGATCCCGCGGAACCCCCGGCGCCGGAATTTCCCAGGCCGAACGCCCCGGCCAGAAGCTCGTAACTCCGGCGTCGGACCTCCTCGTCCCAGGTCCAGGTCACGATGGCCATCTCGTGCACGCCGACCCGTTCGGCGAGCTCGGCGACGCGCGCCGCGACCGAGTCGGGCGTTCCCACGAACGACTCCCGGCGCAATTGCTCGACCCGCGCCCGTTCTCCGGCGTCGAGCGGCCGGGCCGCCGCGGCCTCGGGCGAGTCCATCGGCAGGAAAACGCCGCGGTCGCGAGACAACTGCCAGACCGCCCGCGACGTATAGTGATGCTGCGCTTCCTCGTCGGTACCCGCGGCAAGGCACCAGACGCAGAGCCCGGCGAGCGGCTCGGGGAAACGCGCGCTCGGCTGGAAGTTCTCGAGATAGAGGTCGATGGCGCGCTGTCCCCCGCGCCCGTCGGTGAAGAACCAGGCGAAGCAGTACGGCAGCCCGAAGTGCGCGGCGAGCTGGGCCCCGTAATCGGAACTGCCGAGAATCCACACCTCCGGGACCGTGTCGGATCGCGGGTATGCCTCGACCGTCCGGAACGGATGGTTCTCGAGCAGGGGCTCCCCGTAGACCCAGGCCATCAGGTCGCGGACGTCGGCGGGAAAGTGCTCGGCCCGCTCGCGGGCCATCGGATTGAGGGCGAAGGCCGTGAGCCCGTCGGACCCCGGCGCCCGGCCGAGACCCAGGTCGATCCGGCCCGGCGCGAGGGCGTCGAGCACCCGGAACTGCTCCGCGACCTTCAACGGGGAGTAGTGCGGCAGCATGACGCCGGCGCTGCCGATGCGGATGCGGTCGGTTCCGGCGGCGATCGCCGCGATCAGTATCTCCGGCGCGGTCCCGAGGATGGTCGGATGGCTGTGATGCTCCGACACCCAGAAGCGGGCATAGCCCAGTTCCTCGCACAACCGCGCGAGCGCCACCGTGTCGCGGATCGACTCGTCGTGCGGGCGTCCGACGACGGCGATGGACTGATCGAGCACCGAAATACGGATGATCGCTCTCCTCTCCGGAAGCGCCCGGTCCACGACGCCGTACCCCGGCCGCCGTTCACGAACCCGCGTCCTCCGGGGCGAGAATAAGCCACCGCCGCCGCCGCGTCGTCAACCTGTCCCGGTTCAGGACACACGAGACGCCGCGTGGGGCGCCGGGAACGGCCTCGACTTGACGCACGGCGCGCCAACCTCGATGCTTCCGGCTCGGCCCTGCGGTTCCGGCCGGTGTCGCACGGAGTTTCTTGATGGAGAGCGCCGCCAGTCCGTTCGGCACGCCGGGTCCGGGTCTGTTCGACCGACCTGCGGGCGGGGCGAGCGCGTTGTACCGCGTCACGGAGGCGGACCGGGGCACGGTGGAGCGGCCGCTTCTGTCGCCGCACCTGGAGGTCCGCCCGGTCGGCGGCGAGGCGGCGCTTCTGGTCTCGGAGAGCTTCAACGCGTTGCTCTACGGGCAGCGTTATCTCGATCTCCTGCCGTTGCTCGACGGGACCCGCACGCGCCACGAGATCGCGGCCGCGCTGTCGGGGACGTACCGTCCTCTGGAGACGCAGACGGCGCTGGTGTCGCTGGCGTCGAAGGGCTACGTGGTTTCGGGCGGGTTCGGGATGGACCGGGACGCGGCGGCGTTCTGGTGCTCTGTGGGCGTGTCGCCCCTGTGGGCGGAGGGCCGTCTGGGTTCGGCGCGGGTGGCGGTTTCGGGGGACGCGGGCGGTCGTCTGGCTGCGGGTCTGGCGGCGATGGGCCTGTCTGTGACTGCGGACGCGGACGGGGACGGCGCGACGCTGCACGTGATCCGCGCGTCAGACTATCTCGACGAGGAGCACGCCGGGGTCAACCGTCGTCATCTGGCATCGGGGACGCCGTGGCTTCTGGTGAAGGCGGACGGCGTGTGGCCGTTGTTCGGCCCGGTGTTCCGCCCGGGCGAGGGCGGGGCGTGCTGGGCGTGTCTGGCGCACCGGATGCGCGGCAACGACGAGGTCGGGAACTTCCTGCGCAACACCGGGGGCGATGGCGCGGCCGCCTCGCCGCGGGCGTCGGCGCCGCCGTTCGCGGAGGCGGTCCTGGGCCTGGCGGCGATGGAGATCGCGCGCTGGGTGGTTCTGGGGGAGGCGTCGGGGCTGCACGAGGACGTGCTGTCGCTGTCGCTGTACGACCTCGCCGGGGCGCGGCATCCGGTGACGCGGCGCCCGCAGTGCGCGGCGTGCGGGGACGAGGCGCTGTACCGGCCCGACCGGGCGTCGGTCCCGGTGGTTCTGGGTTCGAGTCCGAAGCCGGTGTGGAACAGCGGCGGTCTGCGTTCGGTTCCGCCGGGGGAGACGGTTCGCAAGTACCGTCATCTGGTGAGTCCGGTCAGCGGCGTGGTGACGCAGTTGATACGGACGACGGACCCGGCGGATTCGTGGCTGCACGTGTACTGGGCGGGGAGCAACCTGGCGCTGAAGGCGGACAGCCTGCATCTTCTGCGCACCAGCTTGCGGACCAAGAGTTCGGGCAAGGGGAGCACGGCGGAGCAGGCGGAGGCGAGCGCGCTGTGCGAGGCGGTGGAGCGCTACTCGGGGGTGTATCACGGCGACGAGATCCGGCGCCGCGCGCGCTTCGAGGACTTCGCGGCGGGCGAGGCGATCCACCCCAACGATGTGATGCTGTACAGCGAGCGTCAGTACGAGCGGGCGGAGGAGATCAACGCCCTCGGGGCGCGGTTCAACTACGTCACGGCGCGGTTCGATCCGTCGGTCGCGATGGACTGGACGCCGGTGTGGTCTCTGACGGCGGGCCGCTGGCGCTGGCTGCCGACGGCGCTGTTGTACTTCTCGGCGCCGGCCGAGGGCGGTGTCGTCTACTGCGGGCCGGATTCGAACGGGTGCGCGGCGGGGAACACGCTGGAGGAGGCGGTTCTCCAGGGTTTTTTCGAGTTGGCGGAGCGCGACGCGTTCGCGTGCTGGTGGTACAACCGGCTGTCGCTGCCGGAGGCGGACCTCGACGGCTTCGGCGACGATTATCTGTCGCGGGCGCGGGAGTACTACGCCTCCTTCAACCGCGAGATCTGGCTTCTGGACGCGACCAACGACCTCGGGGTTCCGGTGTTCGTGGCGGTCTCTCGGCGCGCCGACAAGGAGGCCGAGGACATCGTGTTCGCGGCCGGGGCGCATACCGACCCTCATATCGCGGCGCTGCGGGCGGTGTGCGAGATGAACCAGGACCTGAGCACGGTGCGCGACGTGGGCATCGACGGGGAGGACTATACCTACGACGACCCGGAGACCCTGTGGTGGTGGAAGAACGCGAAGCTGTCGGAGCATCCGTATCTGGCGCCGGCGGCGGGTGGGGCGAAGCGCGTGGCGTCGGACTACGCGGTGCCGGAGACGACGGACCTTCGGGAGGACGTGGAGCATTGCCGGGCGCTGGTGGAAGGCAAGGGTCTGGAGTTCCTGGTGCTGGACCAGACGCGCCCGGACATCGGGATGCCGGTGGCGAAGACGATCGTTCCGGGGCTGCGGCATTTCTGGATGCGCTTCGGTCCGGGGCGGCTCTACGACGTGCCGGTGGCGATGGGGCTGCGCGACACGCCCACGCCCGAGGCCGAACTCAACCCCATCGCGATCTTCTTCTGAGCGGAGCCTTCGGGACGCGGGCCGGGCCGAATGGCGATCCGTGCGTCGTCGCGGACACGGCGACGCCGCGCACCATGGCCAAGACGGGAAATCCGGGGTTCCGGTTCCGATAATCTCTTGACTGTCGATCACATTTACCGTAGGAGTACTTTCCGAACCTGACGGGTCGGGGATCGATGCGGTTCGGAGGAGTGGTGAATCTCGTCCCCGTTTCAATGGTGCAATCGCGAAGAGAATACAGGTCATGTCCGACGCTACGAACAATCCCGATCTCGACAAGGCGCTCTCGGATCTCACTCCCGAGCGTGTCGAACGCAATCAGCAGATCTACGCCGACATCGTCGCCAAGTACTACGGCGACCCCGACTTCAAGGCGAAGGTGGACGCGGACCCGACCCGGGTGCTCAAGGACGAGGGCCTCGAGATCCCCGAAGGCGCCGCTGTCAAGCTGTTGTTCAACACCGAGAAGCTCCTGCACATCGTGTTGCCGGCTCCTCTCGAGTAGAAGATGATCCGGCGGTCCGCGATCGCCGTTCTGGCGGCGTTGTCGGTCGCCTCCTCGCCGGCCCACGCGCTCACCATCGAGGAGGCGCTGGCCGAGGCAGCGCGGTCCAATCCGAACGTGCGGGCCGCCCGCGACGCGGCCCGCTCCGGCCACGAGGGCGTGCCCCTCGCCTTCTCGGCGTGGCTGCCGACGATCCATGTCAACGCGAGCGCGAGCGGCACCCGGCTCGGAACCACCACCAGGCAAACCGCTCCCACGCTTAGGTTCGTCCCGGTGATCGACACCGCCACGGGACTCCCGATCCGCGGCGGCAACGAGGCCGTTCCGTTTCCGGTGCCCGGCTTCGAGACTACCAGCGACGGCAGCGACAGGGAATCCCTGGAGCTCGTCTACACCCAGAACCTCTTCAGCAGCGGCCGGGACAGGGCGGGGCTGTACCGGGCCATGGAGAGCGTGCGGCAGAGCCACGCCACCGTCGAGGACACGGAGCAGATCGTGCTCCTGCGCACGGCCACGGCCTACCTCGACGTGCTCCGCGCCGGGCGCACCGTAAAGTTGCGCGAGGCTTCGCTCGTCTCTTTCGAGGCCCGGGCCCGCGAGACCAAGGCCCAGTTCCTGGTCGGGGATCGCACTCAGGCCGACGTCGCCCAGGCCGACGCGGAGCGGGAGATCGCCGCCGCCGACGTGGCGTCGGCCAAGGCCGATCTCGAAGTGCAGCAGGCCCTGTTCGAAGCGCTGGTAGGGATGCCGGCGGACGATCTGGAGGCGGCGGGCGAGCCGGCCAATCTGCCCGAGACGCTGGATGCGGCGCTCGACGCGGCCCGGACCGAACGTCCCTCGGTGCGCGCCGCCTTGTACGCGGAGCGCGCCGCCGCACATGCGGTGCGCGCCGCCAAGGGAGACCTCGGACCGCGCGCCGATCTGAGGGCCACCGTCACCAGGACCATAGGGCACGGCACCACCAACAGTACCGACCAGAGCATCGGCGTCCAGTTGGGCATACCGCTCTACCAGGCCGGTTCGGGCGGGGCGAGGCTCCGCCAGGCGCGACACGTCCTGGCGCAGCGGCAGGACCAGCGGGCCGCCGCGCAACGCGAAGCGGCGCAGCGGGCCGAGGGCGCCTGGCGCGAGTTGAACGCGGCCCGTCAGCGACGCGCGGCGCTCACGACTGCGGTGGAGGCGGCCCGCGTCGCGCTCACCGGTATCCGGCGCGAGGCCGAGATCGGCGAGCGCACGACGCGGGAGGTGCTGGACGCCGAGCGGAGTCTCGTGCTGTACCAGGTCAGGGAGCTCACGGCGGAGCGCGACGCCGTCGTCCAGGCATACACGCTCCTGGAAGCGACCGGGGCGCTCACGGCGCGTGAACTCGGAGTCCGGGGTCTGCCCGATCTCGGGCGCGAGGCCCGGAACACGCGCTGGAGCCTCAAGCCCGGCCTGATGTCGCTCGACTAGAAACCCGCCCCGGCGCCGCGAGGATGACGTCGGACCTGCTCGATCGGTATCTCGAGGAGGGGTTCGTCCGTATCGGCGGCGTCTTCGGAGCCGGGGAGGTCGATTCGGCGATCCGCTCGGTCGAGCACCTGCCGGACTGGGCCCGGCGCCGGAACCGCGACCGCAACATCCAGCGCATCCAGCCCCTCCAGTCGCGTCTCGTCGCCGGAGATCCGGCCTGGATCGCGGCGTTCTACGACAATCCGCGGCTCGACCGGTCCATCGACGCGATATTCGGGGAAAGGATACGGCCGGCTCCGAAGATGTCGCGCGACCCCCATCTCACCGGTCTTCTGATCGAGCCCCTCGACCACTGGTGGTCGACGGGGCTGCACCGGGACTATCGCGACTTCCTGGAGAACCTGGATATCGATGCATGGAAGGCCCGGACCGGGGATCTGAGATACTTCAACCAGATCAACATCCCCCTGCTCCCCGATTCGAGCCTGTGGGTGATACCGGGCACGCACGCGCGGGACGACCGCGAAGGCGAGGCGCGCATGGTCGGGGCACGCTCCGGCTACCGCGACTGCCGGAGCCGCTCCATGGATCCCGAGGAGGTCGACGCCTTCCGGAGCGAACTTCTGGACGGGTTGGAGTCATGCGGCGCGGTCAACGTCGAGGCGTCCCCCGGCGATCTCGTCATCTACCGGAGCAACATGCTGCACTGCGGAATCTACGAGACCGGAGTGAAGCGGCTGACTCTGCACGATGCCGTCTATTCGGCGGAGTGGCACGAGTACGTGAAGTACGTGACCGGGCGGCCGGCGGGTCAGACGATCTGACGCCGCGCCAGGGCGGCGAAGGCGCCATCGCGCGCCATGAGATCGTCGTAGCGCCCGGTCTCGACGATCCGTCCCGCCTCCAGCACGTAGATCCGGTCGGCGTCCTGGACCGTGGTGAGACGGTGGGCGATCACCACGCGGGTGATGCTGAGCCGTTTCAGCGACGCCTGGACGATCGCCTGGGTGCGGTTGTCGAGGGCGCTGGTGGCTTCGTCGAACATCACGATGCGCGGCTTGCGGGCCAGGGCGCGGGCGATCAGCAGTCGCTGCTTCTGCCCGCCGGACAATCCGCCGCCTCCCTCGGGCAGCATCGTATGCATACCCATCGGCATCGCCTGGATATCGTCGTCGAGACCGACCGCCCGGGCGGCCTCCCAGGCTTCGTCCAGGGTCATCGAGGGGGAGGAGGAGGAGATGTTCTTGAAGATGCTGTCGGCGGCGAGCTGGCTGTTCTGCATGACCACTCCCATGCGGGAGCGGACCGCCGCCATGTCGAGGCTCGACAGATCGTGACCGTCGAGGAAGACCGCGCCCGAGTCCGGGTGCTCGAAGCCGAGCAGCAGGCGATAGAGCGTCGATTTCCCGGAGCCGGACGGCCCGACGAAGGCCACGAAATCGCCCGGGCGGATATGGAAGGACACCCTGTCGACCGCGTTCGGGACCGACGGCAGATAGCGGAAGGAAACGTTGGCGAACTCGACGTCCCCGGTCAGCTCTCCCGGGTCGGCGCCGCCGACGGTCTCGGGTTGGGCTTCGAGGATCGGCTGGACGCGCTCGAAGAGCGGGATGACGGACACCACCGTCGTCCACGCGGCGGTCAGCCCGGTCATCGCGGCGGCGAACTGCCCGAAAGCGGCGTTGAAGGACAGGAAGTCCGCGAGGCCGAACCCGGCCTGCTGCCCGCCATCGATGAGCATGTACCAGATGAAGGCGAAGAGGGTGAGCGTGGCCAGCGGCGCGAACATGCTGTTGAAGGAAAGCTGGCCCGCGATCCAGCGGCGCGCGGCGAGCGTCTCGCGCTTCTGCGCGGCGTAGCGCTCCGCCCAGCGCGCGAGCGCGTCGGTTTCGGCGTTCGCCATCCGGATCTTGGAGAGCCCGGTGATCAACTGAAAGACGAAGCCGTCGATCAATCCCTGGAGGGTGAACGCCGCGCGATGGTGACTTATCGCGCCGCGCGCGAAGATCCAGGTGGCGGCGATGAGGACGAGCAGCAGGGCCCCCGCGCACAGCGCGAGCCGCCAACTGTAATAGAACAGCAGGGCGTAGCTGAAGATGGAGAACACGCCGCCGATCACCGCGCTCGCGGTGGCGCCGGTCAGCATCTGCCGGATCATGGTGATGCCGTTCGCCCGGTCGGCCAGGTCGCCGGCGGTGAACTTGCGGAAGAACGGCGCCGGCAGAGAGAGCAGTCGAATCCAGACCGCGGCCTGGAGGTACTCGTCGACCCGGCCCTCGATTCGCAGCAACGCCAGGGCGCGCACCACGTCGAACGTCGCGGTGCCGAAAGCGGCGAGCAGGAGCGCGGCGAGGTAGGCGACCCACACCGGCGTGTCCACGCGCGGGATGACCTCGGCGAGAAGCTGGCCGGTCAGAACCGGGGTCAGCAGGGCGACCAGGGCACCGAGGACGGCCATGGCGATCAGGACGCCGAAATCCTTCCCGCGCCCGCGCGCGCCATGCAGCAGCGCCGCCAGCCCGTCCCTGATCCGCGACGGAAGAGGCGGGTGGAGCATCATGCCGTGTCGCTCGATCGCGGCGGCCTCGCTTTCTCCCATGGTGAAAGTCGCGCCGGTGGCCGGATCGATCGCGCGATAGGCGCCGCGTTCGTCCGAAAGCAGGGCGAGCGGCCGTTTTTCCTCGCCCGCGAGCCCGACGAAGGAAGGCCCGTCCTGCCGCCACCAACCGGAAACGAGCGTGATTCCCCGCGAACGGATCCCGGACGCGCGGGCGATCGCCTCCACCGCCTCTCTCGGGTCGGCGGGTTCTTCCATGTTGCGCGGGATATCGAGCGGGACCCCCACGGATTCGGCGACGATGCTCACCGCCGTTTGCAGCGGCGTCCGATCGGCCGACGCGGCGACCTCGTGGGACCGCGTCGCGCCCAGCACCCCGCCGAGGCTCCCGAACAGCTTCTCCGCGGTCGCGCGGCGGGACTGTTGCAGTCTCCGATGGGTCTCTCCATGGTTCCGGAACTTCTCGTCCTCGGCGAGAGCCGCGTACTCCAGGACCAGGGCGCTGAAACGGTCGAAGGCCGGCCAGAGCCGCCCCGTGACGACGACGGTCGGCGTGTGAAACGCCGAAATCTCGGTGTCGGCGTCCAGCTCGAACCAGGTCCGCTCGGACAGCGGCACGGGGTGGCTGCCGGCTTCGAAGACCAGTCCCTCGTGTCCGGTGAAGCGCATCGGCCGGTTGGCGGTGGCCCAGATGATGTCCGAGTGATGCGCGCTCACGGCGGAACCCGCGGGATAGGGCACGTTCGGGTCGGCGTCGAGCAGCATCGCGTCGCGCGGCGGCGGGCGCTTGCCGCGAACCATGAACTCCGAGAGCCGGGCGATCCATTCGTCGATCCAGATCGTCGCGTCGAGGTCGAAATTATCCTCGGAGGCGATGCCGGCGCGCGTGCCCGCGGTGATGACCGCATCCATGGAAGGCACGGCCATGAAGCTGAAGAGCGCCGATCCTCTGGGCCCCGTCAGGCGTTGGGCGCCCAGGCACATCGCCCCGGCGGGTACGCGGGTGACGAAGGGCGTGCGACTGGTCACCGCGTTGTCGAGCAACTCGACCGCGAAGATATCCAGGTGTCCGCTCTCGACCCAGAAGGCGCGGCCGGGCTCGTCCATGAGGAAGGGCTGGTTCCCCCCGACCCTGAAGGAGACGCCCTCGATACGCTCGGTGACGGTGTTGTCGGCCATTCGCTTCAACTCGACGTGATCAGCGTGCGATAGAGGCCATCCTGCTCCATCAACTGCTCGTGAGTGCCCTCCTGGACCACGCGGCCGCGGTCGAGAACGATGATCGCGTCCGCGTCCCGGATGGTGCTGAGCCGGTGGGCGACGATGAGACAGGTGCAGCCGCGCTGGCGGAGACGGTCGTCGATCTCCAGTTCGGTCAACGGATCGAGTGCCGCGGTGGCCTCGTCGAGCACCAGAACGGCGGGACTGGACGAGAGCGCGCGGGCGATTTCCAGGCGCTGGCGCTGCCCGCCGCTGAAATTGCGCCCGTTCTCTTCCACCGCCGCGTCGTACTTGCCGGGAACGGACATGATCTCGTCGTGGATCGCGGCATCGCGCAAGGCCTGGGTGACGTCGTGATCTTCGATGAGGGGATTCCACAGGGTGACGTTGTCGCGCACACTTCCCTCGAACAGAACGATTTCCTGGTCGACATAGGAGATCGTTTCGATGAGGCTGCTCGGCGTGATGTCCTCGACGGGCCGCCCGTCGACGCGCACGACTCCGGACCACGGCTCCAGCAGACCGCAGATCAGCTTCCCGACGGTCGACTTGCCGCTTCCGGAACCGCCGACCAGGGCTATGCGCTGGCCGGGCCGGGCCTGGAGGTTGAAACCCTCGATGAGCGGCGGCTCCTGGGGGTTGTAGCCGAAGGTGACGTTCTCGAGAGAGACGAAACCGCGGGGAGGCGGAGGAAGCGACTCCGGCGAGTACCCGGGGTCCATGCCCCGCGTCGCGCGCGCTTCCGGCTCGTAGTGCAATACGTCGTCGAGCCTGGAGATGTCGCCCTTGATCGTCTGAAGGTTGGCCGCGAACTGGACGAGACCCTCGATCGGCATGGAGAAGCTCCTGGCGAGGCTCTGGAAGGCGACCAGGCCGCCGATGGTGAGCGCGCCGTCGAGGATGCGCAGGCCGCCGACGCCGAGAATGGCGACCGTGGTGATCGAGGAAAGCAGGGGCGGGACGACGTTCAGGAGGTTCGTGAAGAGCCCGAGCTCCTGCTGCGCGGTGAGCGCGTTGGCCTGCATCCCGGACCAGCGCGTGAAGAATACGCTCTCGGTGCCGTTGGCCTTCAGCGTCTCGATCATGTGGACGCCGTTGACGGAGGCGCCGAACACCTTGCCCTGTTCCTTGAGCAGACGGCGGTTCCCGTCCTCCCGGGCGCGGGACACCAGCCGCAGCGCCAGCAGGTTGATGGCGACCATGCCGATCGCGACCAGCGTCAACGTCAGGTCGTAGGAGAACATGACGACCGCGTAGACCGCCATGGTGAGCATGTTGATCGTGTTGGTGGCGAGCTCGCCCGAGATCAGCCGCGCGACATTGTCGTTCGACATCACCCGGCTGGCGATGTCGCCGGCGAAACGCTGGCCGAAGAAGGCCATCGGCAAGGTCACGACATGGTAGAAGAAGCGCGAGGTCGTGACCAGGGAGAGCTTGGCCTCCATGCGGGCGAGGCAATCCTGTTGCAGCAGGGTGAGCCCCCCCTGCAGGACGGCGGCGGTTCCGAGACCGATCAGGAGCGGCAGGAGCAGGGTTTCGCTGCGCGGGATCAGCACGTCGTCCACGAATATCTTGGATATCGTCGGAATGGCGAGGCCCGGTACCACCAGGGTCAGAGTCGCCAGCACGACGAAGAAGAGCGGCGAACGCGCGTGGCCGAGACGGGCGATCAGGCCGCGCGTCACGCTCGGCGGGCTGCCCTCCCGGTGGAACTCCGGACCGGGGGCGAAGGCCAGGCACACGCCCGTGAATCCCTCGTCGAACTCCTGCATGGAGATCCGGCGCGGCCCCTGGCCTGGATCGTTGATGTAGACGACGTCGCCCTTGATCCCTTCGAGCACGATGAAATGGTTGAAATTCCAGAAGACGATCATCGGGAAGGGGAGGTCGAACAGGCGGCCCGGGTCGCGCCGATAACCCTGCGCGACGAGGCCGTACTCACGCGCCGCCCGCAGCATGTTGCCCGCCTTGCTGCCGTCGCGCGACACGCCGCAGCGTACCCGCAGTTCCTCGAGCGGCACCCATCGGCCGTAGCGGGCGAGGATCATCGCGAGGCAGGCGGCGCCGCATTCCGTCGCCTCCATTTGCAGAATGGTGGGCGTCGCGCGCCGCCCGCCGCGCTTGCGTCCGAGGTTCGAACGCAGAGGGGAGTGATCGGGAGAGGGGGTGCTCACGACTCGAACGTTCTCCTGGAAGACCGGGGGGCGATCGCGGAAGGCATGACGGTCGTCGCGCGACGCGAGCTCAAAGCCCGAAGGTTTCCTTGATCAGGGGTACGACCAAGGTAATGGGCGCCTGGCTCTCGGTCTTGATTTCGATGCCGGCGAGCGTGCCGGAAGTGAGCTTCTCCCCCGATGCCTTGGGAGAGGTCCAGGCGAAGCCGCTCACGGTCGATGGATCCGACTCGAGGAGCACCCGCCCGGAATAGGGCGCTCCGTCCTCCGAAAGGGTCTGGACGAGGGCCCGGTTCTGTAGCACGGCGATCATGCCCTCCTGGCTGGCCGGGAACGAGGAGACGCTCTCCACCGTCCCCCTCAGGGAGCCGTACTCCTCGCGCCGCACCGTGGTCGGGGACACCAGGACCTCCATCCCCGGATCGATCTTCTTGCCGTCGACCGGTGGTATGTAGATCAGCACCCCGAGCTCGCCCTCGACCGTCTTGATGCTGAGCACGGGCTGGCCCGGGCGAAGCACGGCGCCGACCGTGGCCTTGATCTCGGTGACGCGGCCCGAGACCGGCGCCGGCACCCGCTGCGTATCGAGCTGGGTCGCGAGCTCGTTCGCCTGACGCTCCGCCGCCTGGAGGCGCGATTCCATCTCGGTGACGCGGGTCTTGCGCTCGTTTCGCCGCCGCAGCTCGCGGGATTCCAGGCTGTCGCGTTCGCGCAGCGTGCCGAAGAGCTCCCGCTGGGCCCGGTCGAAGGCCTGCTGGCTGCGTTCCACCGTCACCCGGGTGACGATGCGGTCCTGGTAGAGCTGCCGGTGGTTCTCGAGGCGTTCGCGAGCCACCTCGACCTGCTGGCGGCTGCTACGTTCGATCCGTTCCAGACGCCCGCGCTGCCGGCCGACGTTCTTTTCGACCAGCGCGTCTTCCGCCGCCGCCGCCGCCTTCAAGTCCTCGAGCGCCCGCCTGCGTTCCTCCACCAGGGCGAGCGCGCCGCGATGGCGCTCCAGCACCTCCCGGTTGGTGATCTCGGCCACGATCTCCCCTTGCACCACCGTGTCGCCGGCGACGGGGACGATCCTGGACAGCGTGCCCACGCCGGACGGCACCGCATCGACGACCGCGCCGCCGTGGCTCAACAGGATTCCGCTGGCCTTTACGTAGGTCGGCACCTCGCCCTTCACGGACCAGGTCACGACCGCGGCCGCCATCACCACTATCGCGGCGAGCGCCAGCCAGGTCTTGGACGTGGTGACGACGAGCGCGCGGTCGAGCTGCTCCGGCGACGAGAGGCGGTCCAGCGCCGCCTGTCTGAACATCTGTGTACTCATGGCATGTACGATCGATAATAGGGGACAAGCGCGTGCGATTCCAGACGACGCCTACAGCCCCCCCCCCCCCCCCCGCGCGGGGGGGGGGGGCTGTAGGCCAGACTCTCGAAACCTCTGGACACCCCGATCCCCGATACCAGCTTGGAGACTGAAATGTAACTCATGATTTCAGGGATCGAGATGGATCGAAAAGCGGTCGAGCGCCGTTCCCATCAGCTCCGCGACCCGGCGCCGGAGGCTTGGCCGTCCGACGCCCCGGATGTGATAGAGGTCCGCCTCGCGGCTCGCTTCGTACAGATAGTCGTCGCTCGTCCGGATCTCGTCCACGAGGCCGAGGTCGAGGGCCTCGCGCCCGTGCCAGAATTCTCCGGTGGACACGCGGTCGATATCGAGGGCCGGCCGGTACTCCGTCACGAACTCCTTGAACAGCCCGTGGGTGGCGTCGATCTGGTCCTGGAGCTTCGCCCGGCCCGCGTCCGTGGTCTTGCCCAGCATGTTGACGGTGAGCTTGAATTCCCCGGCCTGGAACTGCTCCACATCGATGCCGCGGCCCTCGAGCAGGCGGTAGAGGTTCGGGATCATCGCGAAGACGCCGATGGAGCCGACGACCGCGAACGGGGCGGCGAGGATCCGGTCCGCGACGCAGGCCATCATGTAGCCGCCGCTCGCCGCGACACGGTCCACCGCCACCGTGAGCGGAATCCCGCGCGCGCGGATGCGGGCGAGCTGCGCTCCGCCGAGACCGTGGCCGCTCGGGGCGCCGCCCGAGTTCTCGAGTCGCACGAGAACCTCGTCCCCTTCGGCGGCGACGGCGAGGATCGTCGTCACCTCGTCGCGCAGCGCCGCCACGCCGCTCGCCCGCACGTCGCCCTTGAAGTCGAGGACGAAGACGCGGCGCCGGACGCTTCCGCCGTCCCCGGAGCGTTGCGCCTTGCGGCGGGCTTTCCATTCGGCCTTGTCGGCCTTGCGGCGGGCCCGGAACGCCTTGCGCGGAAGCGCGGTCCGCTCGAAGGTGGCGACCATGTCGCGGTAGCGGCGGTTGAGATGGGTGACCCCGAGGAACGGACCGTGCTCGCGGCCGCCGCGCGCGCGCCGGGCCGCGCTCGCCGCGAGCCCCGCCACGAGGCCGAGCGCGGCGAGCGCCGTGAGCGTCTTCGCCGCGAAGAGTCCGTATTCGGCCAGCCATTCCATTCGTTCACGAACCCGATCGCCGCGATGCCGGAGTCTTCGGTCCTGTTCGTCGCTCTCGCGGATCCGCGCGATGGCCCCCGACACGGCCGGAACCGTCTTCGGGGAATCCCGACGTTCCGCTTCCAGTTCCCGCCTTCATGAAGCCGTGCGGCGGGCGTATGCGCACGGCGTCCGCACGCGCGAGACATATACCAAAGCGGGCGCGAGCGCGCAAAGCCCCGTGAATTCCCGATTCGCACGACGTGCCCGATATGCCCGCGCACTCGCCGTCCGCCGGCTTCATCGCGGAGCGGTTCCGGCGGGCGACGGCGTCCCGTCGGCGTTCGTCCGGGGCAGAGCGACTCCGGTGACGCGGAGGATGTCGGCGGCGAGCTCCCGCGCGATCGAGGGATGCCGCCACGCCGCCTGGCCGTCCGCTCCGTCCATCAGGCCGATGAGGCAACGCCTGATCCGGTAATAGTCGAGGCGGTCGGGATCGAACGGCCTCGGGGCCCGATAGGACTCGAGGTATTTCTCCGCCGCCCGGTCGGACTCCGGCGGCGACAGGACGTGGCGGCCGAAGACGCGTATCAACAGCATCGTACAGGCGACGTCCAGCGCCGGATCGCCGAAGATGGCGTCGGACCAGTCGAGCACGCCGGTGACCTCACCGTCCCGGACGAGGATGTTGAGGGGGTGGAAATCGCCGTGGCAGATCGAGGGCGGCTCGGGTTCCGGGGGGCGGTTCGCCGACAGCCAGTCGACGACCGGACGCAGGCGGGGATGTCTCCCGGTCCGCTCGTCGAGCAACGTCAGCTCTCTCTCGAACCGGTATCGCGACGCTCGCCATCCCCCCGCGCGCAACGACTCGAGGACCGGCCGCGGGTCGATGCGGTGCAGGGCGGCATGGGCCTCGCCCAACATGCCGGGCACGGCCTCGGGCGGCGCGCGCAGCATGAGGTCGCCCGGGTGGAATTCCATGACCAGGAACGCGCCGCCGAGAATCGACCTGTCGGCGCACGTCGCGTGGACCCGGGGGGCGGGATACGACTGGCGGGCGAGTCCGTTCTGAACGAGGCTTTCCTTGACGGCCCTGGCCGCGCCGTAGCCCTGCGGGTACAGGCACAGTACCAGGGTCCGCGCGAGACCGGGGGGAGCGCCGCTCAGTCCGAAGCGGTAGATGTGGGCCTGGGAGCCGCCCCGCATCCGGGACGGCGGTTCCGCGTAGCCCAGCCGGTCGTCGGCGAGCGCGTCCCGGAGATACGCGAGCAGACGGGCGGAGAGGTCTTCGAGCGCCGGCGCCGGGTGGGCGGCGGCCGCGCTCCCGGCGCCGAGGACGAATTCCCAAGGACGCGCGGCTCGCGCGCCCGTCGATTCGTTCATGCGCGGACTGCCGTAAATGTCGAAATCGGGGTTGACCCTACCACGATCGCATTGTCAAGAATATCGCCGAAGGCTTTCTTCCGGCGGTTCGACCTGCGGAGCGTCTCCATGCTGTCCCGAATCCGTGAAGCGCGATGACGCGGCGCGACGGCGCCGGAAAGTCGATCCTGACGGGCCTGTTTTCCCTGTCTGCGATGCGGTTCCCGCGGGTCCGCGAAACCCCGCGGCGCGGCGGCGAGGCGATCGCGCGGGCGGCGCTGGCCAGCCTGTTTTCCCTGTCGGCGGTGCGGTTCCCGTGGGTCCGCGAAACCCCGCGGCGCGGCGAGTTGAAGGCGGCGATCATGGCCGCCCTCGCCCATGTCGATTGCTACGAAGACCGCGACACGCGCCGGCCGGTGGGGCCGGACGCCCCCGGCGCGCGATCCGTCGGGTTGTCGTACCGGGAGATACAGAGGCGCGTGCGGGCGAGATATCCGGGCGGCCGCGTCTCGATCCTGACGATCAGATCCTACGCGAGGGACGCCAAGGAGGAAGGATGGGCGATGCCGTACCGGAGGCCGAATTCGATGCGGCGGCGCGAGACCGGGTTCCGGGGGCGGGACGCATGACCGGCTTTCTCGATCCCGCGGATTTTCCCTTCGTCGAGATACTCGAGGGGAACGCGCGGGCGGTCAGGGACGATCTCGACCGGCTGTTGACCGCCGACCGCTTCGTGCCATGGCCGGAGAGGATGCTCTACGACGAGGGGTGGGACGTCTTCGGTTTCTACTGGTTCGGAGACAGGCTCCCCGGGAACTGCGCCGCGTGCCCCCGGACGGCCGAGGTCGTCGAGCGGGTGCCGAACCTCGTCACCGCCGGATTCTCGCGCCTGGGACCCGGCACCCACATCAGGCCCCATGTCGGCTATACCGACGAAGTGCTCCGGTGCCACCTGGGCCTGATCGTTCCCCCGGTCTGCGAACTGCGGGTCGGCGGCGAAACCAGGCCCTGGGAAGAGAACAAGTGCCTGATCTTCGACGACACCCTGGAGCACGAGGCATGGAACCGGTCCGAAGAGGACCGGATCGTCCTGCTGCTGGATTTTCTGAGGAAACCCGCCGCCGACGGTGGACGGGCGCCCACGCGAACGAGGCCGCACAGGCATCTGGAAGTCGCGGATCCGAACCCCGGATCCCCCGGAGCGGATTCGCGATGCTCGGGATGACGCAGACCCGGCTGTTCGAGGGTCTCGGCGACGCCATGGAGGCCCACGCGATCCGGGCCTTTCCGGGAGAGGCGTTCGGCGCCGTGTTCGGGAGCCACGACCGTCCCGCCTACCGTCCCGTCGCCGAGGCCGCGGACGACTCGCACGCGGGTTTCCAGGTGGACGAAGCCGCGCTGCGCCGGCTGGAGGAGGCTCACGGCGCCTTGCTGGCGGCGGTGCGCACGCGCTCCTCGACCGCGGCCGGGAACGAGGACGTCGATCCGCTGCTGTTCATCCCGAGCGCCGCGGAGATGCGGGCGCAGGCGGCCCTCGCGGTGCCCTTCGGCGTCGTGGTGTGCGACGGGTCGCGGCGCATCGATCGCTTCTGGTTCGGGGATCAATGCCCCCCGCTGCCTCTGCTGGGCCGGCCGTTCCGGCACGGGGTGACGGATTGCTACTCGCTCATCCGCGACTATTACCGACAGGAGCGGAACGTTCTGCTGCCGGACTATCCGCGCGACTGGAACTGGTGGATACAGGGTCTGGATCTCTATCGGGCGGGATTCGAGGAAGCGGGGTTCCGGGTCATCGACCCGGCGGACGCCGCCGACGCGGACGCGGTCATGTTCCAGATGCGGTCCAAGGTGCCCAATCACGCGGCCGTGCTGCTGGACGGCGGGTACATGCTGCACCACCCGGCGTCGCTGCGGCCCTACGACACCTTGCGGTTGAGCTATCGCGAACCGCTGGAGCGGTGGAAGCGTCACGTCAAGTACTGGCTGCGGTACGAAGGCTGAAGCGCGTCGCCCGCGCCCTCCCGTCGTCGGACGGGGGCCGCGACCGGACACCGGGGCCGGCCCCGCTCAGAACCTGAAGTTGAGTCCGCCGAGGAAGACGTAGGTCCCCCCCTGGTTCTCGGTGAACCAGGTCCACTCCGTGCGCAGGTTCACCCGTTCGGTCAGTTCGACGTCCACGCCCACCCCCAAGAGCGGCGACACGTCGTCGTCCTTGATCGTGCGGGCGAAAGCGCCGGAACCGCACGTCAATTTGTCTTCCAACTGCCACCGGTACACGCCGGCCTTCCCGAACGGCCTGATCCGCCCGGTATCCATTGGCATCCATCCCACGGCCGCGGCGTAGACGGACCAAGCCGAAAATTCGAGGCGCGAGGCGCTCCCGTCTAAACAGATAGTAGGTGTGTAGTCGATCTCCAGCGCCTCGTGCGAGAACAATCCCGCTTCGATCGCGACGTGCGGCAAAACCTCGAAACCTCCGTACACCGTGTACACGATCTCTTCATCGTCGGTGCGGCAGGCGGCGCGCGACGCGCAGTCTTCGACCTCGTCGTCCCAGAAATTGAATATCCCGTGGCCGATCGAGGCGCCGGCGTATCCGCCCTTCGGCAAGCCCTCGCCTGCGTGGGCCGCGCCCGCCAGAGCGGCCCCCAACAGGGCCGCCGCCGCCACAACTCCCGCGAACTTACCCGCCTTCATCGACAATGCTCCTTTCGCATCTCCCAGGACCGTCCGCTCGACGGCCCATGCGTCAAGTATACCCCACAAGCCCACGATGCGTCACCAGTAGAGCCGGTACCCGTCCCGTCCCGGCAGCGCGTGGCCCTGAAGCGTGACGCGCGCGTCGTCGGGCCGCGGGTCGGCGGCGGCCGGGGCGATCTGGTGCAACAGCATCCCCGAGTGGCACACCATCGTCCCCTCCCGGTAGGGAACGTATTCCGGCTCTCTCTCCTCGCCGATCCGGTCGCGGGCCGCGGGGTCCATCGCGTCGTATTCCGCCTTGCCGACGTCCCAGGCGCGGAGCCCCGCGCCGGACTTCGGCAGACGGATGGCCAGGGTGTAGGAGACGGGCCGGGAGAAATCCATCCGCCGGCCGTCCGGCCAGTCGATATCCATGAACTGGAGATCGAAATGGATCCTGCCGAGGGGCCGCCTGAACGCCGCGTGCGCCAGGAAGACGTGAAACCCCGGCCGGGCCGCACGAGGCTCGAACGCGACCCCGGCTCCCAGGTGCTCGCCGAGCGCCTCCAGCAGCCGCTCGTACAGCCAGCCGAATTCGCGCTCCAGCAGCGGGTTCAGGGCCGCCGCCTTCGCATGGTAGGCGTCGCGCCGGCCGGGCCCCGAATCGAGGTAGCTGGCCGCCCCCAGCGTATAGGCGGGCAGCCCCGGATACCGTTGCGTCCAGGCGTCCCGGCGCGCCCACACGCTCTCCAGCGCGCGGGCGCATTCGCCCGCGCTCAGCAACGGGATGCGGGCGATCATGTCCGCCGCCCGCCGGCCGACGGTCCCTTCCCCTCCGGCCCGGCCTCGCCCCGCGCGAGGCGCGCGAAGCGCACCGCCAGCGCCGGCAGGCCGTCGATGCCGGAGAGGTCGTGCCGGTCGTCCAGCCACCGGGCGGGGAACCAGCTTCCGTGACGGTCGAAGTCCCGGCGCAGGCGCGCCGCCGCGCGGCGGTCGGGACAGAGCGGCGAGGCGTTCTCCGGGTCCAGCCAGACCGCGAGGCGCGCCAGGGCGGAGGGCGCGTAGGGCCGCCCCGGCCCGTGCCGCGACGGCGCCGTCTCGCCGAGCGCCGCGGCGGCCTCGCGCCAGCCCGCGAGGCCGGAGACGAAATCGCCGCCCGACCGCATCCAGATTTCGCGCGACGCCGCGGCCCGCCAGGTCTCGGCCGCGAGCGGGCGCAGTTCCGGCGCCCGCGCCAGGGTCGCGACGAGACCCCCGGCGCCGACCGCGTAGCCGGCCCCGAATTGCAGAAGCGCGTCGATGTGCTCGACGAACTCCCGCGCCGCGCCGGCGAGCGCCTCGCAAGCCAGGTCGGCGAGGTCGGGCCGGTTCAGCGCGCCGGCCAGCTCCAGGAGCGCCCCCGCCAGCCCGGCCCGGCCCGAGAGGACGTCGAAGCCGAGCGGACCCAGCATACGCTGGCCGTTGAAGACGTCGTGGTGCGGGCCGATCCAGACCGGCCCGCGCCGGTCGCCGCGCACCGCGCGGCGCGCGACTCCGCGGGCGATCTCGTCGGCCCAGGCCAGCATGTCGTCCGCGCGGGCCGGGGGCGGCCGCTCCGCGGCCGGCGTCCGTCGCGGGGGGTTGCCGGCCCGCAGGCCGAACGCCGAGCGCAGCGACGCGCGCCGCTCGTCCTCCGTCAGCCCGGCGAGTGCCTGAAGACGCTCCCGCGTTCCCGAGAGCGCGTCCTGCCCGAAGAAGTCCGGCAGACGCTCGCCCTCGACCCCGAAGAGGTCGCGCGAGTCGAGACGGGTCTGGAACAGGGGCACGTCGAGCCGGCGCAGGTCGCGCGCCGCCGCCTCGCGCAGCGTGCCCACCATGTCGCGCCGGCGAGGCAGCGCGGCATGGAGGGCGATCTCGCGCCACGCGCCGTCGGAGAGATGGCGGGGCAGCAGCGACTGGCGGATCATCCGGTAGCAGGTCCAGGTGTCGATACGGATGATCCGGACCGGCGCGTCGGCGAACCGCCGCAGCGTCCCGATCGCGTGTTCCCGCGCCGCCGGGGCGGAGAGGCTGCGCGCGGCCCGGAGGTAGCCGTCCTCGAAGGCGTCGAAGTGGTCCGCGGCGTCCGCCGGGGCGCCGTCCTCGTAGCGGGGCGCGAAACGGTCCTCGCGCCAGGTGATCAGTCCGCCGCCGTCGGCGTCCCGCAGCGGGGTGCGGTGCTCGCCGGGCCGGGTCAGGCAGCAGATGTCGGTCGGATCCTGGCCGTCGCGGGTCGGCATCGGCAACGGCAGGATGCCGGTGCCGACGGGGAGGGTCCCGACGAGCTCCGCCGCCTTCCCGGCGAGCCGGTACTTTCCGTCCGACCAGTCCGTCGGCGGCTGCACCGCGGTCTCGAAGTCGATGAAGCGCGGGACCGCGCCGTCGGCGATCAGGTTGTCGAACCAGAAGTCGTTGCCGTTCAGGGCCTGCAGGAGCGCGAGCCAGCCGCCGAGCGCCGCGAAGAAGGCGTCGGCCTCGTCCCGGCCGGCGACCGGACGCGCCTCGTGCACCGGCTCCCAGGCATAGCCGTCGCGCGTCAGCACGACCGGCGCGGCGAGCGCCGCGCCGTCGAGCCGGTCCGCGATCTCGCCGACGGCGGCGGCGACCCGCAGGTCCTTCGGCTTGTACGCCGCGCCGCCGCGCTCGAAACGCAGGATCGCCACCGAGCGTCCGCCGGCATGGAGGTCGCCGAGCCCCGGCTCGATCCGGACCAGCGCCCCGGGGTCCTCGCCGCCGAAGAAGGCGCGCGCGAGAAGCGCCCTGTCCGCCGCGGCGCACTCGACGATCCGGGCGAGGGCGGCGAGCCAGTCCGCCGTGGCCCGGCCGAGCGCATAGGCGAGGGCGGGGCTCCGCTGGAAGCGCGTCGCCCAGGTCGGCCGGGAGGTCACCACGCGCTCGGTCCGGTACGTCGGCTCGAGCACGCTGCCGAGGACGCCGGCGAGGTGGTCGAGCGGCCCCTCCAGCACGTCCGGCGCGCGCGGCAGTTCCGCCGGCCACCGCGCTTCCGCTTCGGCCCTGGCCCAGCGGCGGAACCCGGCGAAAGGGCGCGGCCCGTCGGAGAGGCGCTCGAACATGGCCCGGAACATGCGCGCCCAGTCGGGGTCCGGACCCGCGAGGCGCGCGTCGCGGAAGCGGTCGAGCCACGATTCCGGGCTCAGCCCGAGGGCCTCGGCGTGGGCCGTTATCGCCCGCTCCGACCCGAAGGCTTCCACGAGCCGCGCCCGGCGCCGCGCCAGGGCCTCCGCGTCGGTCTCGACGGGTTCGAACGCGCCCGCGTCGGTCCGCTCCGGGGGCGGCGCGGCGCGGGCGATGATCGCGTCGAGGTTCAAGAGGGTCGGGGGGGGCCGCCGAGGATGAAATCGCCGACCGTGCCCTCCACCACCGGATCGAGCCCTGTCACGTGGGCGAACAGCGCGGAGTCGCCGGTGCCGATGCCGCACGGCGAGAGCCCGAGCTCCGTCGCCGCCAGGTACAGGGTCTGGTACAGCGCGCCGGTGTTGCGCAGGATGGTGCCGTAGGAGATCGCCTTGTACTTCCACATCACCCGGGAGAAGCGCGCCGCGATGGCGAGCACGATCTGCGGATCGGCCATGCCGGCGGTGGACGTCTTCGCCTCCGCGACAACGCGCTCGACCTCCGGGGTACGGCCCGTGATTCGCGCCAGCTCGTGCTCGGCCGGGTCGTAGTGATAGAAGCCCGACTCCAGGCCGTCGCAACGATCCACGATGGGGTAGATCTCCAGCTCGTAGCTCGCGCCGCCGTTCGGATAGGGGCGCCGCGTGATCTCGAAGGGGCCGGTCCGGCCCATGAAGTTGCTGACCTGAACGTCCTCGAAGGATCGGATCCGCGCCGCGCGGTCGAGCAGCGCCCCGAGGTCGCGCAGCGAGATGGGGCGGCTCTCGTCGTAGAAGCGTTCCGACCGGCGCCGCTCCAACACCGAGACGAAGGGTTCCCGGCCGAGGTCGTTCGGAGCGCGGGCGAGGGGGATGCGCTCACCGGGCCAGGGAGCGCGCGCCGCCGGCGGCGGGTCGATCTCGCCGATGAACGGGAACATGGCGCCGATCGGGTCGTAATGCCAGCCGACGCGGTGATGGGCATGGAGCTGGAGGTCGTGGAACTCCCATTGCGCGAGCGCGGTCCGGCGCTCTTCTCCGCGCGGCGCCGTGTCCAGGAACCCGGCCGCGTCGAGCGCGCGGCGCACGACCGGGGCGTCGAGCGCCGCGAGGTCGTCGAAGCGCAGGCGCGCGCCGACCAGGGGCGATTCCAGGAGCCAGGCGCCGCCGTCGCGCCGCAAGCAGGCGAAACGGTCGAGCGCCGCCTCCGCCGCCGGCGCCTCCGGGGCCAGGGCGGGCGTGAACGACACCTGCTGCGGCAGGACCACCGCGCGCTCGCCGGCGTCGTCCATCAGGGGAAGCTCGATGAGCCCCCAGGCGCACAGCCGTTGCAGCCAGAGAACGTAGGCGGCGGCGCGGAACGCGCCCGCCTCCGCCATGACCGTGTCGCGGAGACGGGCGAGCGGCGCGCCGGCCGCGAGCCGCGCGTTGGCGGCCTCGAACTCCGGCGCGTGGGGACCGATGGGCAGCGCCCCGCCGCCCGCGCCCTCGATGACGAACGACGCGCCGTCCCCGGACTTTCCGATCTTCCCGCCGCTGCGGAGGCGGACGTGGATTTCGGGCTCGCGGACGAGATCGACGAAGCTCACGGCGCGATCCCGATCCCCCGGTTCAGATGAAGATCGCGATGGGGTTGAGTTCGGCCTCGGGCGTGGGCGTGTCGCGCCACCCCATCGCCACCGGCACGTCGTAGAGCCGCCCCGGACCGAAGCGCGTCCAGAAATGCCGCAGCCCCGGAACGATCGTCTTCGCCACCGGCATCCCGACGTCCGGCCGCGTCTGGTCCAGCACCAGGAACTCCAGACCCTTGCCCTCCACCAGCGCCCGGCAATGCTCCACGTCCTCCCGAAGGTCCGTCGTCTCCGGCACCGCGTAGTCCGACGCCACGCGCTTCGCCCCACCCGCCGCCGGCGCCAGATACGGATGCTCCGACAGCCTCGCGTTCTTCCACCACCACAGAGACTCCGGGTCGTCGTAGAGATAGCCCCTCCCGTCGGTGTCCACGTCGCGCACCGCGCTCAGGTACTGGTTCATCTCGCACACCGTCCGCAGCGCCGCGATGCGCGGGTCGGTATGCGCCCCGGCCGAGAACAGGATGTCCTCGACCTCCTTGTCGGTGCGACGAGAGACCGCCACGAACACCGGAACCCCGAGGTCGTTGGTCGCGTCCAGAAGCCATATCTCGCGGTTGAAGGAGGCGTAGTACTCCCGCGTCCGCGACAGGTAATCGTCGCCGAAACCGTCGAGGTCCACCTCCGGCAGCGACAGCCGGTTGTACCACCAGCACGCGAACGCGTCGCGCTCCGCCAACTCGAAAAAACCCTGGAGAACCGCCTCCTCCAGCGTGTTCCCCGCCGCGCACCCGTTCGAATCCGGCCCGCAGTAGACGACATCGCCCTCGTCCGGCGTCGCGAAGTACAGCAGCGCCGTCGGCAGCCAGCGCCGGCGGCCCGCCGTCAGAGACCACACCGGCGTCCAGCTCATCTCGACCGACGGATCGAACCGCGCCGTGACGTAGTTGAACCGCGACTCGAGGGCGTTGATCTCCTCCGCCCGTTCGTACTGACGCTCGCTGTACAGCATCACATCGTTGGGGTGGATCGCCTCGCCCGCCGCGAAGTCCTCGAAGCGCGCGCGGCGCCGGATCTCGTCGCCGTGATACACCCCCGAGTAGCGCTCCACCGCCTCGCACAGCGCGCTCGCCTCCGCCTGATCCGCCGTGCTCCCCTTGCCCGAACTCTTGGTCCGCAAGCTGGTGCGCAGAAGACGCAGGCTGTCCGCCTTCAGCGCCAGGTTGCTCCCCGCCCAGTACACGTGCAGCCACGAATCCGCCGGGTCCGTGGTCCGCATCAACTGCGTCACCACGCCGCTGACCGGACTCACCAGATGACGGTACTTGCGAACCGTCTCCCCCGGCGGAACCGAACGCAGACCGCCGCTGTTCCACACCGGCTTCGGACTCGAACCCAGAACCACCGGGGCCGACGCCCGGTCGGGCCGGTACAGCGCCTCGTCCCCGCACGCCGCGCACTGCGGGCGCCGCGTCACCGGATGCTGCCCCCCGGCGAGGTCGTACAGCGACAGCGACAGCACGTGCTCGTGCAGCCCCGACGCCTCCCCCAGAACCACCCAGCGCGCGATCTCCGTCGCCGCCAGGCCCAGTACCGCATCCGCGAACGGCCGCCCCGCCGCCCGCGGAGGGATGGCCGCGCCATCGCCCCCGGTGTTGCGCAGGAAGTTCCCGACCTCGTCGTTGCCGCGCATCCGGTGCGCCAGACACGCCCAGCACGCCCCGCCCTCGCCCGGGCGGAACACCGGGCCGAACAACGGCCACACGCCGTCCGCCTTCACCAGAAGCCACGGCGTCCCCGACGCCAGATGACGACGGTTGACCCCGGCGTGCTCCTCGTCGAGATAGTTGGACGCGCGGATCACGTGCAGCGTCGCGCCGTCCGCGTCCGCAGCCACAGACAGGCCCATCGCCGCCAGACCCGCAGCCAGACGACCGCCCGCGTCCCCCGAAACCGCCACCCGCGCCGAACTCAGACGGCCCTCCGCCCACAGGGGCGACACGCCCACAGAGCACCAGAACGCCGCCGCGTCCCGGTCCATCCCGAACTCGCCCGAAACCACGTAGCCCTTCGACGCCAGCGACACCAGCGCCGTCTGCGTCTCCAGAGGACGGTACGTCCCCGACAGCGCGACCGCGATCTCGTGGCGCGTGCGGGTCCCGTCGAGCAACGGCAGGAGGTCGAGATAACGCCGCCCGTAGAGCAACGCGTTGAAGCTCTCCGAGACCAGAAGCGCCGCCTCGCCGCCGACCGGGCGGACCTCCAGGTGCGGCGACAGAAGCGGCCGCTCCACCGTGCCCCGGTCCGCCTCCATGACGCGATACAACGCGCTCGCCCCGCCCGCAGGACGGTCGAACAGACCCGGACCCGGCGTGCCGAACGGACTGGCGGCGCTCTCCATGAAGAAACTCCCCGATGCGTCCCCCGACGCGCCGGCGGACCGAACGGGCGGGCGACGAAAGCGAACGACCGACCGCGACCGCCGGTCGAACTCCTGGACCGAAGCATACGGCCGCGACGTCGCGCGTCAAACGAAACGGTGCCCCGGTACGGGATGAACCGGGGCGCCGATCCACCGGGCGACGACGGCTTAACTCTTCGAGGCGATGGAGCCCGCCGTCGACGCGGTGGTCGCGCTGCTCGCGGTACCGCATACGCAGGCCAACGTGCTGGCGCTGCCGGCGCTCCCCGCCGAGCTGGCCGTCTTGCCACCGGCGACCACGCCGAGCGATTCGTCCGACAGGGCGACGTTCGGATCAGGGGGGAAGCCCAGATAAAAGGTGTCTTCCGTGTTCACGCAGACGCGGACGTCGACCCCGGGAGGCAGATCAATGCCCCAGGACGACATGGCCGCCCGCGGGTCCGCTTGCATCCGCTCCCGGAATTCCGGATCGAAGAAGTCCTTCAGATACCCCTGCGATCCTTCCAGGTACTCCTGAATATCCAGAGAGTTTGCCATCGAGTCACCTCCTTAGATCTATCCGGCGGCGCCGACCGAAACGGCTCAACTCTTCGAGGCGATGGAGCCCGCCGTCGACGCGGTGGTCGCGCTGCTCGCGGTGCCGCATACGCAGGCCAACGTGCTGGCACTGCCGGCGCTCCCCGCCGAGCTGGCCGTCTTGCCACCGGCGACCACGCCGAGCGATTCGTCCGATAGGGCGACGTTCGGGTCGGGGGGGAAGGCCAGATAGAAGGTGTCGGCCGTGTTCACGTAAACGCGGACATCGACCCCCCCCCCCCCCGGCAGATCCACGCCCCAGGACGACATGGCCGCCCGCGGGTCCGCTTGCATCCGCTCGCGGAATTCCGGATCGAAGAAGTCTCTCAGATACCCCTGCGATCCTTCCAGGTACCCCTGAATATCCAGAGAGTTTGTCATCGAGTCACCTCCTTAGATCTATCCGGAAATACCGACCGAAACGGCTCAACTCTTCGAGGCGACGGACCCCGCCGTCGATGCGCTGCCGCCGGTACTGGCGGTGCCACACAAGGTGGCTATCGTGCTGGCGGAGCCGACGGACCCGGCCGAGCTGGCGGTCTTGCCGCCGGCGACCACGCCGAGCGATTCGTCCGACAGGGCGGCGTTCGGATCGGGGGGGAAAGCCATATAGAAGGTGTCGGCCGTGTTCACGTAAACGCGGACGTCGACCCCCGGAGGCAGATCCATGCCCCAGGACGACATGGCCGCCCCCGGGTCCGTTTGCATCCGTTCCCGGAACTCCGGATCGAAGACGTCTTTCAGGTAGGCGTCCGATCCTTCCAGGTACCCCTGGACGTTCAGCGAGTTTGCCATCAAGCCACTCCTGTAGTTTATCCGGCGGTGCCGACCGAACCGGCCGTGCCGGCCGAACTGGCCGAGGATGGCACGGTCGAACAGGCCATGGTGCCCGCCGTCCCGACCGTCCCGGCGGTGCTGCCGGTCTTGCCGCCGCCGGCGACCGCGCCGAGCGTTTCATCCGACAGGGCGACGTTCGGGTCGGGCGGCAGGACGAAGTGGAGAACGTCGGCGCCGTCGGCGACGATCCGGACTCCGACGTCGGGAGCGAGCTCGATCCCGAGGTCGGGGAGCAGATCCCTCACGTCTCCGGCGTCGATCCGCGCGCGCAGGGACTCGTCCTCCCAGTACCGCTCGGACAGCGATCTGAACGGGGCGAAGTTGGACTGGTATCCCCGCACTTTCTCGGGCGTCGGAACGGTTTGTGTCATGGATTCCATGAGATGAGATCCTTTCCTGGCTTGAGTGTTCCCGGCTCGGGCGTCAGCCCCCGTGGGTGCCCCCGCTGCCCACGGAGCTGGCGCTGGCCACGCAGCTGGCCGTGGTGCAAGCGGTAGCCACGCTGCTGGCGGATCCGGCGGATCCGGCCGTGCTTGCCGACTTGCCGCCGGCGACCATGCCGAGCGTTTCGTCCGACAGGGCGACGTTCGGATCGGGCGGCAGGATGAAGTGGAAGACGTCGTCCGTGTTCACGTGAACGCGGACGTCGATCCCCGGGGGCAGATCCACGCCCCAGGACGATATGGCCGCCCCCGGGTCCGTTTGCATCCGCTCCCGGAATTCCGGATCGAAGACGTCTTTCAGGTAGGCGTTCGATTCTTTCGGGTAGTCCTGAGCATCCAGCGAGTTTGTCATCGAGTCGTTTCCTTTCTACTTGGCGGCACGGTCGAAGCAGGTCATCGTCGATGCCCGGTCAGCGACCGCCCTCCGCCGAACCGAGCCAGCGGCCGGTCAGACGTTCCATCAGGTCGACGTAGATCGCGAAGGCCGCGTCGTCGTCGCCGTTCCCGACCGCCGCGACGGCGTCGTCGACCCGCTCGCCGATCCAGCCCCAGTCCGCGTGATCCTCGGGGATCGCCGCGACCACCGAAGGCGCGGTCCGGTAGTAGTCCGCGACCAGCGCCCGGCGTTCCGCCGTCTCCATCATGTAGCCGTCGCGGAACCCCCGGAGCGCCGAGAGCGTCGGCCCGTCGTCCGCCTCGCCCCGCCGCTCGACGACCGCCGTGGTCAGGAAGCATCCAAAGTTCATCCCGTTCGGGAGGACCTGACGGACTGCCCAGGACGACCGGTCCGGCAGGGCCGGAAGGTCACCCAGATCCGGGCCCCTGTAGCCGGTGCCGCCGGCGACCCGGTCGAGCTGCTCGTCCGTCAGGTCGGCGTTCGGCGCGAACGGCATGGTGAAGTGGAAAACCTCGGCCGTATCCTCGACGACGCGGATGTCGGTTCCGGGGGGCAACTCGATGCCGTAGCCGGTGAAGACGGCTATCGGATTCTCTTCGATCCGCGCGCGGAGATCCGGCTCCTTGCGGTACTTGTCCGCGAAACGCGTCATGGCCGCGGCGCCGTCGGATGCGGCGGCGGGGTCCATCGAAAGAACTTCCGGGACATTCATGTTCAACATCGGTTCCAACTCCCTCATCATCAGCATGGTTCGAGTGACAAGCTCCGTACAGCACGCGTTCTATCAAGCCAGGGGGCGAATTTTAACCCTAATTTCGGGTCCGGTCGGAACGGACGAAGACGGCCGACGCATGAACCCCGCGCATCCCGCGCGTCGCCTCAACCGAAGTGGGCCCTGAGCCTGTCGATCGCCCTTTCGAGCACGGGCCACTGCTTGCTGAAGCAGAACCGGGCGAGATGATCCACCGCGCCGCTCGGATAGAAGGCGCTCACCGGGATCGCGGTCACCCCCGCCTCCACCGTGATGTATCGGCAGAACTCCTCGTCGGCGCCGTCGAATCCCAGGGGCCGGAAATCGGCGTTGATGAAATAGGTGCCGTGGCAATCGACGACGTCGAACCCGATGTCGCCGAGACCCCGGGCAACGAAGTCCCGGCGTTGCTGCAAGCCGCGCGCCAACGCCTCGAAGTACGAGGCGTCCTTTCGCAACCCGTAAGCCACGGCGCGTTGCAGGTTGGGCGCCGTCGTGAAGGTCAGGAACTGGTGCGCCCTCGACACGGCCTCGAGAGTCTCGGCGGCGGCCGTCAGATAACCCACTTTCCAGCCGGTCAGCGAGAAGGTCTTGCCGGCCGAGCCGATCTTGATCGCCCGCTCCCTCATGCCGGGAAAGGCGATCAGGGGCAGATGCTCGCGCCCGTCGTACAGGATGTGCTCGTAGGCTTCGTCGCACACGGCGTAGCAGTCGTGCTCCACGCACAACCCGGCGACGAACGAGAGCTCGTCGCGGGTGAAGACCTTCCCCGAGGGGTTCATCGGGTTGTTCAGCAGGATCGCCTTGGTCCTGTCGTTGAACGCCGCCGCCAGCTCGTCGCGGGGCAGTTCCCAATGAGGAGGCTCGACCCGGACCAGGCGAGGCGTCGCCCCGGCGCGCATCACCATGGGGTAGTAGCAATCGTAGAGCGGCTCGATCAGCACGACCTCGTCCCCCGGGCCGAGGAGGCCGAGGGCGCAGGCGGCCAGCGCCTCGGTGGCGCCGGAGGTCACCATGGTCTCCGTCCGCCAGTCGACGTCGAGGCCGTAGAAGCGCTCGGCGTGCGCGGCCAGGGCCTGGCGCAGCTCCGGGACCCCCATCATGGGCGGGTACTGGTTGGGACGGTCTTCGAGAGCTTCCGCCGCCCTGGCCCTGACGTCGGCGGGGCCGTTGTCGTCGGGGAAGCCCTGCCCCAGATTGACCGTCTCGTGTTCCATGGCGAGTTGCGACATGACCTCGAACACGGTCATGCCGAAACCCGAGAACACGTCGTTCGTCGGTTTCACGCCCCCTCCCCCCCTGTCCGATGCCGCGGCGCCGGCGCCGCGGCCGGAATTCCGTTTAGGGGAATCCCCGGGTTCCCGCAAGTTGCCGCCCCGGTCCGGGGCGGGGTCGCGCCGCCTGAACCGCCGCGGTCCCTTTCCGAAGCGTTTCTTGCGCCGGGGACGGGCTTTCTGTAGCGTCCCGTCGATCTCGCGCGGCGACGCCCCATCGTCCGGTTCCGGCGCGCGCCACGGCAAACCAGGGAGCCCCGACCATCATGGCCGTTCGACCGAACTCACCGGCGACCAAGGATATCGCCTACGTCATGCATCCCTACACCAATCCCTCGACGCATGAGGATTCGGGCCCGCAGATCATCCAGCGCGGCGACGGCATCCACGTCTACGACGACGACGGCAAGAAATACATAGAGGGCCTGGCCGGCCTCTGGTACGCCTCGCTGGGGTTCTCGGAGGAGCGCCTCGTCGAGGCCGCGGCGGCGCAGCTGACGGAACTGCCCGTCTATCACACGTTTTCCCACCGCTCGACGGGCCCCGTCATCGAGCTCGCCGAGCGGATCGTCCAGAACGCCCCGGCGCCCATGTCGAAGATCTTCTTCACCTGTTCGGGGTCGGAAGCCGTGGATACCGCGATCAAGATCGTCTGGTACTACCACAACGCGATCGGCAAGCCGGAGAAGAAGAAGATCGTCTCGCGGCGCGGCGGCTATCACGGCGTCACCGTGGCGTCGTCGAGCCTCACCGGACTCGCGGCGGTGCAGACGGGCTTCGACGTGCCCATTCCCAACCTCATGCAGACGGACTGCCCGCACTACTACCGTTACGGCGAGGACGGGGAGTCGGAGGAGGCGTTCGCCACGCGCATGGCGGACAACCTGGAGAAACTGATTCTGGAGGAAGGGCCGGAGACCGTGGCGGCGTTCATCGCCGAGCCCGTGATGGGCGCCGGCGGCGTCATCCCGCCGCCCGCCACCTACTTCGACAAGGTGCGGCCGATCCTGAAGAAATACGACATCCTCTTCATCGCCGACGAGGTGATCTGCGGGTTCGGGCGCACCGGCAACATGTGGGGATCGCAGACCTACGGCCTCGACCCCGACATGGTGACCATGGCCAAGGCGATCTCGGCGGGGTATCTGCCCATCGCCGCGACGATGTTCAACGAGAAGATCTACCGGGGCCTGCGCCAGGGGAGCTCGGAGATCGGGCTGTTCGGACACGGCTTCACCTATACCGGGCACCCCGCCTGCGCGGCCGTCGCCCTGGAAACGCAGAAGATCTACGAGGAGCGGGACACCTTCGCCCACGCGGCGGCCGTCGCGCCCCGTTTCCTCGAGAGGCTGAAGGCTTTCGAGGATCACCCGCTGGTCGGCGAGGCGCGCGGCGTCGGCCTGATCGGCGCCATCGAGTTCGTGGCCGACAAGGAGACCAGGGAGCCTTTCGACCCGTCGCTCAAGGTGGCGGCGTTCGCCAACGCCCGCGCCTACGAGCACGGCCTCATCGTGCGGGCCCTGCCGGCGGGCGACTCGGTGGCGTTCTGCCCGCCGCTCATCATCACGGAATCGCAGATCGACGACATGATGGACCGCTTCGCCAGGGCGCTCGAAGACACCGGACGGATGCTGGCGGGGGAAGGCGTCAGGCTGGCCTCGTAGCGCGGCGCCGGCCGTCCGGTCCACGGGAGACGGGAAGAGGACAGAAACGGGAAGAGGACAGAACATGCGCGTCGGATTCGTCGGCTGTGGAACCATGGGCGAGCACATGGCCCGCAACATCGTCGGGAAGGGGCACGAGCTCGCCGTCTACGACATCGACGTCGAACCGCTGCGGCGGCTCCAGGAAGACGGAGCGTCGATCAGGCAACGGCCGGCGGACGTGGCCTCCGGCTCCGAGATCACCGTCCTCATGGTCGTGAACGACCGGCAGGTCCGCGACGTGATCGCGGGCGAGAACGGCCTGCTCGAAGAGCTGCCGCCGGGCGGGATCGTCGTCGTCATGAGCACCGTCACGCCCGGCGTCTGCGTCGAGATGGCCGAGGTCGTGCGCGCGGCCGGCGGCGACCTGATGGAGGCGCCCGTGGTCCTGAGCCAGCCGGCGGCGGTCGCCGGCGAGCTCGGCATCTACCTGGGCGGCGCCCCGGAAACCTGCGAGAAGGCGATGCCCGTCCTCCGCTGCATGGGGAAGAACATCATCCGCATGGGGGACGTCGGCCAGGCCATGGCGATGAAGCTCTGCCACAACATGATGACCGCCACCATCGCCCAGGGCGTCTCCGAGATGATCGCGCTCGGCACGAAAGCGGGCCTCGACTTCGACGACATGGAGACCGCCGTTTCCTATGGCGGCGGTCGGAACTTCTTCCTCGACAGCAAGGCGCCGACGATCAGGGCGCGGGACTTCGCGGCCCGCTTCTCGCTCGCCAACATGAACAAGGACATGGGACTGACGCTGGTCTTCGCCGACAGCCTGGGCGTGAGTATGCCGGCCGGCGCCGCCACCAAGCAGGCGGCCAGCATGGGAATGGCGGCGGGCATGGGCGAGGAGGACTTCTCGGCGCTCGTGAAGGTCGCCGAGAAGGCGTCGAACGTCTAACCGTCGGGCGCCATGCCCTTCGCGGTAAGTTGCGCGATGGCGCCGGGTGTTTCGCGCCGGGACTTATGCGCTACGACGAATCGGGCCGAGCCGAAGCCGATGGACGGCCTTCCGGGCGGATTCCTTCGTGATTTGCGAATCCACGGGGGCGTTGCCGTAAATGAAGCTCACGCGCTGCTCCAGCAACTCCTCGTCCGTCAACGCGACCGATTTGGCGCGCTCCAGGAGCGCCCGCAACTCGGGCCGGTCGGGCGCGCGACCGAGGGCCCCGGCTTTTCTCGAATCGCTCATAGCGGGACCTGCCGCCCGCGAGCGGCCCTTCCATGCCGGCGGATGGCGTCGGCGATCGGACCCAATCGGGCGGGGCCGGAAAAGGCGTTCTCGTCCAGCAACCTCCGAACGTCGCGAACCTCCATCGTCGCCAGAAACTTGAAGACCCGGGGTATGACGTTGGCCCGCACCTTGGAGGCGGGTTCCTCGATCCCGTAAATCCGACAGAAATCCTGAATATCCGCGTATGTCGGCAAGAAGGACTTTTCCTCGAATCGTTTCGCCAGCGTGAGCACCGAGACCCGCCGCTCGGCGGCGATATCCATCCTGGAAACGTATTCCGTTGCCGTGACTCTCGACGATTTTCGTTTGGTTCCGGGTTTCGCTTGCGTTCCGTCCTCTGACAACGGCTTCCGTGACTCGGCCATCGTTCGCTTCTCGGAGGACACGATGGCCCGCATCTCTCGATAGACCGCGTCGACCCCATAGCGCTCGACGAGAAGACGGACATCGTTCTTGAGGTTGGAGTTTTTCATCGTTTTTTACCGATGCCAAGACGGTTGAAAAATTCCTTCGCGAACTCGCGGTAAAGAGGCGCATCTCCCGAATAGCTGAGGTCTCCACGCATCATCTTCGGGAATCCTCTCGAATAAGGAAGCTCCGTTTCGAAGACATGCCATCCGTTTTTCTTCGCTTCTCGTCGGATCTCCTCGATCGACGTATGCCTCTCCGGGCCGCCCTCATTTCCGCTGTAATGATAGGACCAATTGTTTATCACCACCCCCGCGACGTCTATGGCGTGGCCCCGATTTTCTCTCTTGAAGTTTTCGAGAGACTCATGCAGCAGGGGAAACCCGATTGTCGCGAAATACTCCGGCCGAACGGGAACGAGGACATGGCGAGACGCATGATATGCGATGCGGGTCAGAATCGACTCGGTCGGGGCGCAGTCGATCAACACGATATCCTTGTCCTGAAAATGATCGGCGATGAGTTTGTCCAGCACCGTTCGGTCGGTATCGATGGACTTTATCAGCCGATCGGAAAAATCGAATCTCGATGGAACGAGCTGCAGGTTGGGTCCACCCAGTCGGGTGCCGCCGACGACGATTTCACACACGTCCAATACCGTCGGCGAGGGGGATTTCGATACGGGCAGCCGGACGTCATTGAACAACTCGACGATCGACGGGTCTTGGTCGCTCAGGAATTGTCTGTAGCGCTCGCCCATGAACGCCTGCGACAGGTTGGCTTGCGGGTCCAGGTCTATCGCGAGGACCTTGAGGCCGAGAACCCGAGACGCGTAGCGGCCGAGCAGCGCGGCGATGGTCGTCTTGCCGACGCCGCCCTTCATGTTGATCACCGAAATGCAAACGGGACCGTTCCCCGCGGTCATCGTCCGTCTCCTATCAGCTTCGCTGCATTATAGGACTTTCGCAAATATGCGGAAGGCCGGCTTTCCTCGACCGTTTCACTCCACCCGCGTCCAGGTCTGTGTCTTGCAGAAGAAGAGCACGCAGCCGCTGACCTTCAGTGTCGCCGGGTCGGCGAGCTTCAGCCTGGAGCGGTAGGTCTTCCCGTCCTCGGGGTTGTATATCTCGCCGCCCGTCCATTCGTCGCCGCCCCGGTCGGAGAAACCGGTCAGCAGCGGCAGTCCCAGGATCGGCCGGTCGCGCAGCGATTCGTCCTTGTTGTGGATATCGCGTTTCTCCGAGCCGTCGTCGTCGCGGGGCTCCTTCAGCCACACGATCTCGCCGCGGAGTCCGTCGCCGCGGCGCTGGATGCGCACATGCGATTTGCCGCCTTCCGTCATCCAGACGCCTTGCGCGGAATCGGCGCGGGCGCCGCCCGCGAGACATACGGCGAGCGCGAGCCCGACCGGAACGATCCACCGCCGCGCCACCTTCGCCATCGCCGCCCCTCCCCGCCGCCGCCTGTCGTCCTCGTTCAGTACGGACACGAGGAGTCGTCCAGGTAGTCGTGCACCGCGATCCCGCCGGAAACGATCGCCTCGCGCGCCGCCGCGACCGCCGCCTCGATCTCGCCGGCGACCAGCGCCCTGTTGTGCTCGTCCACGGCCCAGTCGACGCCGCCCTCGGCGAGCCCCAGCCGCTCGACACCGGCCGAGAAGCGGCCTTCGAGGACGTCCTTGAAGAAGCGGTAGGCGACGATATCGACCCGTTTGACCATGGACGTCAGCACCCTGCCCGGCGCGAGGTAGTTCTGGTTCGTATCGACGCCGATGGCCAGTTTGCCGGCGTCCGCCGCCGCCTCGATCACCCCGACGCCCGTGGCCCCGGCCGCATGGTAGACGACGTCGGCGCCGCGGTCGATCTGGCCTCGCGCCAGCTCGCCGCCCTTCGCCGGATCGTTCCAGGCGGCGGGGGTGGCGCCGGTCATGTCTTGCAGGACCACGATGTCCGGGTCGACCGATCCGACGCCCTGGACGTAGCCGCAGGCGAACTTGCGGATGAGCGGCGAGTCCATCCCGCCGACGAATCCCACGACGCCGCTTCGCGACTTCATCGCCGCCGCGACGCCGACGAGGTAGCTGCCCTCGTGCTCCTTGAACGAGTACTGGCGCAGGTTGGGCCGGTCGAGCCAGAACACGTCGATGATCCCGAACCGCACGTCCGGGTTGGCTTCCGCCGCCGCGTCGATGGCGCCGGCATAGGTGAACCCGGCGCCGAGCAGGGCCGTCGCGCCGCGCCGGATCAGGAGCTCCGTCCCGCTCCGGCGCTGGGCCTCGCCGGCGGCCTCGAACTCCATCACCGCGATGCCGGTTTCCTCGGCGAAGCGCCGGGCGCCGTTGTAGACGGCTTCGTTGAACGACTTGTCGAACCTGTCGCCGTAGATCACGGCCGGCCTGAAGTCGGCGGCGTGCGCGGCGACGGCGGCCAGCGAAACCAGCGCGACGGCCGACAGGACGATCCGCATCCGGTCCGCCAGGCCCCGCCACGCCTTCCGGCCCGGGATGCGTCGAACCGGCTCGCCGCGCCCGGCTTCCGTCAACGCGGTCCCGATCGTCGCTTCCGGCATCGTCGCTCTCCCATGGGTCGATACGGGGACGATCTTCGAGGACTCTATGGAAACACTAGGGCCAGACGGCGCGCGCGACCAGCGCCATGGCGAGGAACATCAACAGCAGCAGGCCGAACCTGCGGAAGGATTCGGGCTCCGCGCTCTCGAAACGCCGGTGGCCGATCCAGACCCCGAGGAACAGGATCGGCAAGCAGGCGGCGAGTCGCGAGAGCACCTCGCCGGTGACGAGCCCCTGGACGGCGAACGCGCCGGCCCCGGCCGCTCCCGTGCCGAGAAAGAACGTGATGATGGACGCGCGGCTGATGGCGACGCCGATCGGCGAGGAGAAATAGAACAGCACGACGGCGGGCCCGACGAAGCCGACGCCGCCGTTCATCAACCCGGCGAACAGGCCGATGGCGACCGTCGCGGCCTTGCCGGGCACCTTCTCGAGGGCGAACCCGCGCCAGAGGAGGGCCGTCGCGAGAAGCACGACGACCGCGACGACGACGCGCGCCGGGTCGACCGGAAGCGATGCGAGGGCGTACACGCCGGCCGGCGTCGCGGCGAGCGTGCCGACGAGGAGCAGCCCGACGGACCGCCAGTCGATGCGTCGCCAGATGGCCGGCAGCAGGTGGACGCTCGAGACGATCTCGAACATCAACACCATGGGAACGACCTCCAGGGGCGGCAACAACAGCGACAGGCCCGTCACCCACAGCATGGACGCGCCGAAGCCGCTGTAGCCCTTGACGACCGCGCCGACGAACACGATCAGGACGAACGGCGCGAGGCCGATCGCGTCGACGCCGACGATATCGAGGATGGTTCGCAGGGTTCACCTTCCGGGCTTCGGCCAAGGACGGCCAAGGACAACGTATGGGAACTACCAGCATAATCGGCCACGGCAAACATGCGCGGCGCGCCGTCTTGCCTTAATATGGCCGCCGACGACCGGACCGGCGCGGTTCGTCGCGCCGGGTCGGGAACGGGATCGCACGACGAGGCCGCCATGACGACCGAACTGCCGAGCGTCTGTCCGCTCGATTGTCCCGATACCTGCTCGCTCAGCGTGACCGTCGACGACGACCGGGTCGTCAAGGTGCGCGGCAGCGACGCCAACCCGTTCACGAGAGGGGTGCTCTGCAACAAGGTCGCGCGCTACTTCCCGGACTTCGCGCACGGCGAGAACCGGGTGCGCTATCCGCGAAAGCGCGTCGGCGCGAAGGGCGAAGGGGCGTTCGAACGCATCACCTGGGACGAGGCCATCGACATCGTCCATGACCGTTTCCGGGCCGCGATCGACCGCTACGGGCCCGAGGCGATCATGCCGCTCAACTACGCCGGACCGCACGGCATGTTGATGTACGCGTCGATGGATCTGCGGTTCTTCCACAAGCTCGGCGCCAGCCTCGTCAACCGGCGCGCGCTCTGCGGCGGGATCAAGGCCGAGGCCTACGCGGGCACCTACGGCGACGCCCCCGGCATGAGGCCGGAACAGGTCGCGAACGCCGACCTGATCGTGGCGTGGGGAAACAACGTCACCTTTTCCAATCTCCATCTGATGCCCCAGATCAACGAGGCCAGGAGAGGCCGCGGCGCGAAGGTCGTCGTGGTCGACCCCAGGCGCGTCAAGGTCGCCGAGCAAGCCGACCTGCACCTCGCCTTGAGACCGGGGACCGACGTCGTCCTCGCCTTCGCCGTCGCCAACGAGCTGGAGCGAACCGGCGGACTCGATCGCGATTTCATCTCCGCGCACGTGAAGGGGTTCGAGCCCTTCATGGAACGGGCGCGGCGATTTCCGGTGGAGAAGGCCGCGGACATCTGCGGCCTTCCGGCCGCGGATATCCGAAGGTTCGCGGACCTCTACCGGGACACCGACAGGGCCATCATCTCCATCGGCAACGGGCTCGAGCGCAACAGAAACGGCGGTAGCGGCGTTCGCGCCGTCCTCGCGCTGCCGGCGCTCGCCGGCAAGTTCGGGCGGCGCGGGACGGGTCTCGTCGCCGGCGCCGGCAACGCGTTCCCCAAGACGCCGGCCAGGCTGGGACGTCCGGATCTGGTCCCGGAGGGGACGCGCACGATCAACATCCTCGACGTCGGGCGGCACCTCACGGCGGAAGACATCGACCCGCCGCTCAAGGCCCTGTTCGTCTACAACCACAATCCGGTGATCGTGCACCCGGACCAGAACCTGATCCGGCGCGGGTTCGAGCGCGAGGACGTGTTCATCGTCGGCTGCGACGTCGCCATGACCGACAGCCTGATGTACGCGGACGTCATCCTGCCCGCCTGCACGCATTTCGAGTACGCGGACCTGTATCCCGCCTACGGACATCACCATTTGCAGCGCGCCGAGCCGGTGATCCCCCCGGTGGGCGACTCGCTTCCCAACACGGAGATATTCCGCAGGCTCGCCGAGCGATTCGGTTTCGACGACCCGATCTTCCGGGCCAGCGACGCGGAACTGATGGACGACGCGGTCGACGGTTCGGATCCGCGCATGAAGGGGATCAAGGGGAGCGAGCTTCCCCTGGCGACCGCGCTGCCGATGGAGTTCGGCGGGGAAGAGGCGATCCCCTTCCATAACGTCTTTCCCGGAACGCCGTCGGGAAAGGTCGAGCTGGACTCCGCATACCTGGCCGAGGCGTACGACGAGCCCGTGGCGTCCTATCGCCCGCTGAGGGCGACCCATCCGCTCGTCCTGATCACGCCGTCGTCGGACAAGCGGATAACCTCCACCTTCGGAGGACTGAGGTGGAGCGACGAAACGCCGCCGCTGGAGATGCATCCCGACGATGCGGCCGCGCGCGGTCTTCGCGATGGACAGTGGGTCCGGGTGTGGAACGAGCGGGGCGAGGCGCACCTGCCCCTCGCCGTCACGGACGAGGTGCGGCCCGGCGTGTGCTGTTCGGAAAAGGGGGCGTGGCTGCGGACCTCGGACAACATGCAGACGGTCAGCGCCCTGGCGCCGGCCACACATGCCGACCTCTGCGAGGGGGCCTGCTTCAACGATACCCGCGTCGAGGTGGCTCCTTGCGAGGTTTTCGCGAAAGCCGCCGAGTAGGTTCGCGGGCCCCGTCTTTCCGTAACTATATGAATATACGCGGAAATATAGGACATCCGAAGAAGCGTGATTCCATCGGACATAACAATCAACACAATGGCAACACGGAGAGGCACTCCGGAACGAGATGCCGATTCCGGCGATCGCGCGACCCGTCAGGCCGAGAGCGGGTCAGGCCGCCTCGCCGACGGTCACGGTGACGCGCTTCCCCAACCGGCGCAGGGCACGATCGATCGTCGCGGCCTTGGTGCCGTGTCCCGGGTTCAGCATGCGCCGCACCTCGCTCTCGGCGATGTCGAGGTCGCGAGCAAGACGGCGCTGCGAAACCCCGGCCTGGCGCCAAGCCTCATAGAGCGCCGCCTTCAACGCCATCTGCACCGGCGGAACGACCAGGGGCCGCCCCTTGCCGGCGCGCGAAGGCTCGGGCAGGTCCTTTCCCTCCCGAATAGCGGTCGCGATCAGTTCGCGCAGCAAATCCCTGGCTTCGGCCAGCGCCTCGTCCCGGGTGGCGCCGTCCGTCGCGCCCCAGCCGAAGTCCGGGAACGTGACGACGAACCGGTCGTCTGCGTCGCGTTCGACCTCGGCGGGATAGTTGTAGGTGTCAGGCATGTGTTCGGTCCTCCCAGGCAGTGACGCTTCCGTCGTTCCGTCCCCTAGAAATCGTCGCCGTCGATCCCAAGGTCGGCGAGCATCTTGGCGATCAGTCCCTTGCCGATCTCCTTCTTCCGGTCCTTGACGGTCGTCCTACGATCGCCCGCGTAGAGCGTTCCATGCGACCCGGCGCCTTCGGAAGCCACGAAGCGCACTTCCAGATTCCGGCTCCGCGCCCATTTGCGCACCCTCGCGATGAACCGCCGCCCGTTCATGCGGTCATTGTGCGAACCGGCGCCGATACCGGTCAAGGATAGCTGCGTACATTTTCGAGCGCAATCGTTTGTCCGTGTTCGATGACCCTTCGAACCGGGTTCGACCCGTGCGGCCGCTCCGCGACCGCCGGCCGCGGGTGTCTCCCGGCACCTTCGCTCCCGCACACGCGCCGTCCATGGAATCCGGCCCGCGCCTACCCCCGTGACACCGCGCCGCCGTCATCGCCGGCCGACGCGCCTCGCGCCGCGGAGAGGAAGGGCCGGGCCGCCACGCGACCGGTTACAACCGGGTGACCCGGTCCGGCGTTCCGTTCAGCGTTTCCGCGCAGAACTCGAAAGCGTCCGCCTCGGCGGCCTCCGAAGTGGGGTAGGTGCCGCTCATCTGGATCCGGTTGCCGTTCCGCCAGACCGACCACATGTAGTCCGTCGATCCGTCGGGGTCGGTCCAGCGTTCGACGATCACCTCCAGCATGAGCTATCGAGCCCCCTGCCCTGCAACGTCGTGGAAGGAACAGAGTATGAGTATATGCCCGGAACGTCGCGCCGTCGGCGGCGATGGCGAGCATGACCGGGGAACCGTTCCGGCTCGATGGCGATGTCGCCGTGGTTACCGGCGGCGCGTCACACGATCGCCGGCGAGATAGCGGGTCCGAACGTCCCGGTCGATCCGCTAGGCCTCCGCCTTGTCGAGCGCCTGGGACAGGTCGGCGACGATGTCGTCGGCGTCCTCGATGCCGACGGAGAGGCGGACGAGCCCGTCGGTCAGTCCGCGGGCGTGGCGTTCCTCCGCCGGCACGTCGACGTGGGTCATGGTCGCCGGATGGGTGATCATGGTCTCCACCGCGCCGAGGCTTTCCGCCAGACTGCAAAGCTCCAACGAGTTCATCAGGGTCTTGCCGGCGGCGATGCCTCCCGTCAGCTCGAAGGAGATCATGCCGGAGAAACCGGACATCTGGGCCGTGGCGACGTCGTGCTGGGGATGGGACGCGAGTCCGGGATAGGCGACCCGCGCCACCTTGTCGTGCGCCTCCAGAAATTCGGCGACCTTGCGGGCGTTCGCCGCGTGGCGCTCCATGCGCAGGTGCAGGGTCTTGACGCCAAGCAGCGTCAGCCAGCAGTCGAAGGGGCTCGACACGGCGCCGACGCTCTTCTGCAGGAACTTGAGCCGGTCGCGGATATCCTCGCGGTCGGTGACGACGATTCCGCCGATGATCTGGTTGTGGCCGCTCAGGTACTTGGTCGCCGAATGCACGACGATATCGGCGCCGTACTCCAGCGGCCGGAGGAAGACCGGCGTCGCGAACGTCGAATCGACGGCGTAGATCAGATCGTGCTCCCTGGCGATCTCCGCCATGGCGGCGAGGTCGGTGACCTTGAGCAGGGGGTTCGTCGGCGTCTCGATCCACAGCATCCCGGTCTCGGGCCGCACCGCCTGCCGCACCGTCTCCGGTTGCGAGGAATCGACGTAGGTGACGCCGATGCCGTGACGGGACAGCACACGGTCGAACAGGCGCGTCACGCCGCCGTAGACATCGTCCGTGCAGACCACGTGATCGCCCGAATCGAGTGTTCTCAGGCAGCTATCCACCGCCGACATGCCGCTCGCGAAGCTGATGCCGTGCGCGCCCCCCTCGATCGCCGCGAGATTGTCCTCGAGCACCTGGCGCGTCGGGTTCGACGACCGCGTGTAGTCGAAACCCTTGTCGCGGCCGACCCCGTCGAGGACGTAGGTCGCGGTCTCGTAGATCGGCGGGACGATCGACCCGGTCGCGGGATCGGGCGCGATGCCGGCGTGGACGATGGTGGTGTCGCGTTTCAATGCATGTCCTCCCGCGGTCCCTTCCGGGCCCTGGTTCATTTCAGCGATTTGCGGCGGTGGTAGTTGAGATAGTCGGCGATCGTGATCAGGCCGTGGAACTGATCGTCGTCCACCACCAGCACGACGCGGCCGGCCCGGAAGGTGTGCATCAACTCGTCGACCGGGGTGTCGGGCGCCACCAGCTCCAGCCGGTCGACCATGTGTTCGGAGCAGAGCTCCTCGAAGCGGTCCTCCCGGTTGTGGACGGCGATCAGCAGGTCCGACTCGTCGATGATCCCGACGATCCGGTCTCCGTCGAGAACCGGGAGCTGCGACACGTCGTACATGCGCATACGGCCGTAGGCGTTCAGCAGCGTATCCCGGGGCGTCACCGAGATCACGCCGCCGTCCTCGGCCCGGCGGGTGATGAGGTCGCGGAGGTCGCCATAGGTCTCGCGCTCCATGAACCCCTGGTCGAGCATCCAGTAGTCGTTGAACATCTTCGAGAGGTACTTGTTTCCGGAGTCGCAGATGAACGTCACGACGCGCTTGGGTTCCGTCTGCCTGCGGCAGTAAACGAGAGCGGCCTTGACCAGGCAACCGGACGAGGAGCCCGCGAAAATCCCTTCCTTCAGCAGGAGCTCGCGCGCCGTGTTGAGGCTGTCCCGGTCGGACACGACGACAGCTTCCGAGGCGACGTCCAGGTCGGCGTTCCCGGGCACGAAGTCCTCGCCCATGCCCTCGACCAGCCAGGAGCCGGCATCGCCCTGGATCTCGCCGGTCCGCACGACGTCCGCCAGAACCGACCCCTCCGGATCGGCGAGGACCATGTCGATATCCGGATCGACGCCTTGCAGAAACCGGCCGACCCCGGTCAGCGTCCCCCCCGAGCCCACGCCGCAGACGACGGCATCGACGTCGCGGTCCATCTGCTCCCAGATCTCGGGACCCGTGCCCTCGCGGTGCGCCTCGGGGTTGGCCGGGTTCTCGAACTGGTTGATCCAGAGCGATCCGGGAATCTCCCTTTCCAGGCGCTCCGCGACGTCCTGGTAGTAGTCGGGGTGGCCGCGCCCGACATCGGACCGCGTGGTGATGACCCGCGCCCCCATGGCGCGGAGGTGGAAGATCTTCTCCTGACTCATCTTGTCGGGGAGGATCAGGATCAGCTTGTAGCCCTTGAGAGCGGCCACGAGGGCGAGCCCCAGGCCGGTATTGCCGGCCGTCGCCTCGATCAACGTGGCGCCGGGCGCGATGCGGCCCGATTCCTCGGCCTCCTCGATCATGGACAACCCGATCCGGTCCTTGATCGAGCCGCCCGGGTTCTGGGACTCCATCTTGACGAAGAGTCGGCAGGGCCCGGTGTCGAAATTCCGCAACTCGACGATCGGGGTGTTGCCGATCAGCTCGAGGATGTTCCTGTGGGTGGGCATGAAAGGGATTCCGGTCGATGGAGGCTCCAAACGCGGACCGACGCAGAATGCCAACGGGACGGGAGCGCCGCAAGCGCGTGGATGCCGTATCGGGAAATCGTTTCTCGATCCCCCCGGGCTCGACCCCGACGCAATGCGGTCCCCGGGCGCGCCGGAAGGTGGGGAGACCTATGCCGCGGCGGTGCCGCCGTCGAACGTCGACGCGATCAGGAACTCGCGATTCCCCTCGGGTCCCCGGACAGGACTCTCGGCAACCCCCACTGTCCGCCAACCGGACCGGCGCTCGATAAAGCGCCGGATCCGCTCGCATACTTCGTCGTGCAGGACGGGATCGCGGACGACTCCTTTCTTTCCCACCTGATCCCGACGGACCTCGAACTGGGGCTTGATCAGAGCGACGAGCGCGGCGGGAGACGATGCCAGCTCCATCGCCGGCGGCAGCACGAGTTCGAGACCGATGAAGCTCGCGTCGCAGACGATCAGATCGACGGGTTCGGGGACGTGCTCCCGCGACAGGTAGCGGGCGTTGGTGCGTTCCAGGACCACCACCCGATCGTCCTGCCGCAGCTTCCAGGCGAGTTGACCGTGACCGACATCGACGGCATAGACCCTGCGGGCGCCCCCTTCGAGCAGCACGTCCGTGAAGCCGCCCGTCGAGGCGCCGATATCGACCGCGACGGCGCCCGACGCGGAGAGCCTGAAGCGCTCCAGGGCGTGCGCCAGCTTGACGCCGCCCCGGCTCACCCAGGGATGCGGTGCGCTCCTGGCGGTCAGCGGCGCGTCGCGGGAAAGCGCGACGCCGGGCTTGTCGATCCGCCGCCCGTCGGTGAACACGTCGCCGGCCATGACCAGCGCCCTCGCCTTCTCGCGGGACGCCGCAAGTCCCCGCTCCACGAGCAGCCGGTCGACCCGAACCTTTGCCGACCTGGCCATGCGCGCGGTTTCACGCCGGGATCGAACGGAACCGGGAGAGACGAACGGCCCCGTCCGGGCGCTCAGGCGCGGGCCGGCGCTTCCATGGCTTCGTCGAGGCCGAGCGCCGCGAGCGCCGTGGACACGATATGGGGAGCCGTCAGGCCTGCGGCTTCGTACTGTTTGGCGGGAGAATCGTGGGCGACGAAGAAATCGGGCAACGTCATCGTCCTGACCTTCACGCCCCGGACCGGAAGGCCGTCCGATCCGAGGAACTGGAGGACATGCGACCCGAACCCCCCGATCGCCCCCTCCTCGATGGTGATGAGCACCTCGTGCTCCGCCACGAGCCGGCGCAGGAGATCGTGGTCCAGCGGCTTGGCGAAACGCGCGTCCGCGACCGTGGTGGACAGACCGCGGGCCGCCAGCTCCTCGGCGGCATCCAGACATTCCCGCAACCGCGCTCCGAAAGAGAGGAGCGCGATCGTGCTCCCCTCGCGGACGATACGTCCCTTGCCGATCTCGAGGACCTCTCCCGACTCCGGCATTTCGACGCCCACGCCTTCGCCGCGGGGATAGCGGAAGGCGCACGGCCGGTCGTCGATCGAAACCGCCGTGGCCACCATGTGGACGAGCTCCGCCTCGTCGGCGGCGGCCATGACGACGAAGCCGGGCAGGCAGGACAGGTATGTGATGTCGTAGGAACCCGCGTGGGTCTGCCCGTCCGCGCCGACCAGCCCGGCGCGGTCGATCGCGAAGCGCACCGGCAGAGACTGGATCGCCACGTCGTGCACGACCTGATCGTAGGCCCGTTGCAGGAACGTCGAATAGATCGCCGCGAACGGCTTGAAGCCTTCGGTCGCGAGACCCGCGGAGAAAGTCACGGCGTGCTGCTCCGCGATGCCGACGTCGAAGCAACGCCCGGGGAACCGTTCCTGGAACAGGTCGATCCCGGTTCCCGCCGGCATGGCCGCGGTGACCGCCACGATCCTGTCGTCGCGTTCGGCCTCCGCGATCAGGGATCGGGCGAACACCTTCGTGTAGGACGGGGCGTTCGACTTGGCCTTGACCTGCGTTCCGGTCGGGACGTCGAACTTCGAGACGCCGTGATACTTGTCGCCCGAGCTCTCCGCCGGCGGATAGCCGTGTCCCTTGCGTGTCACCACGTGGACGAGAACGGGGCCGGGCTCCGCGGAGTCCCGCACGTTCCGGAGTACGGGCAACAGATGGTCGACGTTGTGCCCGTCGATGGGACCCACGTAGTAAAAGCCCAGCTCCTCGAACAACGTTCCGCCGGTCACGAGGCCCCGGGCATACTCCTCGGCGAGCCGGGCGGTCCGTTCGACCGGGTCGGGCAGGCGTTGCGCCACCCCCTTGGCGAATTGCCGCAGACCGCGATAGGAACGCGACGAGATCAGGCGGGAGAGATAGGCCTTGAGCGCCCCGACATTGGGGGCGATCGACATGTCGTTGTCGTTGAGAACGACGATGAGCCTGTTCGGCATCGAACCGGCGTTGTTCATCGCCTCGTAGGCCATGCCGGCGGTCATGGCGCCATCGCCGATCACGGCGATGACGTTGTTGTCCCTGCCCGCGAGATCCCGAGCCACCGCCATGCCCAGGCCCGCCGAAACCGAGGTCGAGCTGTGCGCGGCGCCGAACGGGTCGTACTCGCTCTCGCTGCGCTTGGTGAAACCGTAGAGGCCGCCGCCCTGGCGCAGGGTCCGGATCCGGTCGCGACGGCCGGTGAGTATCTTGTGGGGGTAGGACTGGTGTCCCACGTCCCAGATCAGCCGGTCGTTCGGCGTGTCGAAGACGTGGTGGAGCGCGACGGTCAGCTCCACGACGCCCAGCCCGGCGCCGAGATGGCCGCCGGTGACCGACACGACGTCGATCAGCTCCGTCCGCAGCTCGCCCGCCAACTGTCGCAACTGTTCCGGCGAGAGGTCCCGGATGTCCGCGGGGACCGATACGGAATCGAGCAGCGGTGTCTTGCTGTCGGCGGTCACGCTCGTGGCTCCTCAACGCCTGTATGCACGGGAACCTGTATACACGAGGAACAGCGTCCCGGCACTCAAGCGCGTCGATCTATAACGAAACGGGCGACGTCGCGCAAAACCTCGACGCGGTCGCCGAGCGGGTCGAGATGGGAGCTCGCCTGATCGGCCAGCATCCGGGCCTGCATCCGCGCGCGGTCGACGCCCATGAGCGAAACGAACGTCGCCTTGCCCGCCTCCTCGTCCGCGCCGACGGTTTTCCCGAGCTCGGCCGCGTCGCCCTCCGCGTCCAAAAGGTCGTCGACGATCTGAAAGGCCAGCCCCAGATCGTGCGCGTAGGCATGAAGCACGCGCCGCAAGTGACCGTGGGCCTGTCCGAGGATGGCGCCCGACTCGCAGGAAAACGCGATCAGCGCGCCCGTCTTGAGTTGTTGCAGCCGGGTTATCGTCGCGATGTCCGTCTCCATGTTCTCCAAATCGAGATCGATCGTCTGGCCGGCGACCATTCCACGGCATCCGGCGGCGGCCGCGAGCGAGCGAACGAGCTCGCAACGCACGGACGCCAGGGCATGGGTCGCCTCCTCCGCGAGGATCTCGAAAGCGAGCGTGAGCAGCGCGTCGCCGGAAAGAATGGCCGTCGCTTCGTCGAATTCGATATGCGCGGTGGGCAGGCCCCTCCGCAGGGTTCCGTCGTCCATGGCGGGAAGATCGTCGTGGACCAGCGAGTAGGTATGCACGAGCTCCACGGCGGCGGCCACCCGCAACGCGCACCGGCGATCGACCTTGAAGAGATCGGCGCTCGAGAGGACGAGAAACGCACGAAGGCGTTTCCCACCCGCCAGCGCCGAGTACCTCATCGCCGACAGCAGACGGGACTCCGACCCCTCGGCGGAAGGGAGCAGAGCCTCGAGTTCGGCGTCGACCGTCTCGGCAGCGGAGTTCAACGCTGTGGCGAGATCCGTCATCGTCGAGATGCCGTCCGGCCGCGGCGGTCAGGACAGGTCCACGGGTTCCGCGGCCATGCCGCCATCCGGGCCGAGCACGACCTTTTCGATTTTCTCCTCGGCGGCGCGAAGTCTGGCCTCGCAGTGACGCTTGAGCAGGGCGCCGCGCGAATAAATCTCGATGGACTCTTCGAGACTTACGTCGCCCGCCTCGAGCCGCTGGACGATTTCCTCGAGCTCGGCCAGCGCTTTTTCGAAGCTGAGCCCGGCGATATCGGCGGGGATGGGCGCGTCGTCGTCCGGTTTTATCTTCGCCATGCGACCTCCCGGTTTGCCGGGAGTTTAGGCCCGGCGATCGTCCTGGACAAGGACAGGAAACCGTCGACAGGAGATCGTCGCCGGCAACGCGCTACGCGTCCATCAATTCCAGGACGTGCGCCTCCGTCGAGCGGGCCAGCGCGCCGAGGTCGTAACCTCCCTCGAGCGCGGAGACGATGCGCCCGTCGCAACACTCCTTCGCGACGGCGAGCAGTTCGCGGGTGATCCACCGGTAGTCGTCCTCGATCAACCGCAATTGGGCCAGGGGGTCGTCCGCGTGCCCGTCGAAACCCGCGGAAACGAACAGGATGTCGGGATCGAACGCACGCAGGGCGGGAAGAATCCCGTCCTCGTAGGCGGCTCGAAATTCGACGGACCCGGACCCCGCCGCGAGCGGCGCGTTGAAGATATTCCCCACGCCTGTCTCGCTTCCGGCGCCGGTTCCCGGATAGAACGGCGCCTGGTGCGACGAGGCATAGAACAGATCTGCGTCATCCTCGAACATGTGCTGGGTGCCGTTGCCGTGATGAACGTCGAAATCGACGACGGCCGCGCGCCGCAACCCGTGCCCGGCGCGGGCATGAAAGGCGCCGACGGCGACATTGTTGAACAGGCAGAACCCCATGGAACGCGCCCGTTCGGCATGGTGCCCCGGCGGACGCACGGCGCAGAACGCGTTCCCGGCGTCCCGTTCGGTCACGATCGCGTCGACGGCCGCCACGACGGCGCCGACGCCGCGCAGCGCCGCCGCGCCGGAGGCGGGAGACACGACGGTATCCGGATCGAGGTGCCGGTATCCGGTTTCCGGGATCGCGGCCAGCACCGCGTCGACATATTCGGGCCGGTGAGCCAGAGAAAGTTGCGCGCGGCTCGCCTCCGGCGCCTCGCGACGAACGAGGCGATCGAAATCCGCGCCGGCCAACACCGCCAACACCGAGCGCAGGCGATCCGGGCTTTCGGGATGGCGGTCGCCCGTATGATGGGCGACGCAGGCCTCGTGAGTGTACAGGAGTGTCGCCATCGTTCGCCCCCGATCCGTCTTCACCGGCCCAACGAATGTCCGCACCGGTGGAGTGTTATCTATTCCAGGATTTTCGCGGTTATACGACACCGGGATGTGCTAGCGACAGGGCCAGGACAGACCGATGGAAGCGCGCGAGCTATGTTAGGGGTGCACGAGCTACGTTAGAGGTGGAGGTGAAACTGAGCCATGAGCCGTTTCGTCGACGACATCCGCAAGGCCATTCGCGATGGCAGATTACAGAAACGGTTCCGTGGCGCCGATGTGCGGGAAGCCTGCCCAGGATGGGCCGAACAGACCTACACGAACTTCCTCCCCAAGCATCGCCTCGGCAACCCCGGCGGCTATACCCCGTATTTCAAGCAGCACACGGATGGCTCCTACAGCCTCATCAGCTAAACGCCGCACAGGTGGGAACCGTTTCCTCCATGACGCGAACATGGCCGGCAGGCAAACACCCGCAGAGCCATGTCGATCATAACGTAATCAGTAGATAAATCCCGCGCCGCGGGCATCGGTATTGACCCCATCCCTCCGTCGCTTCGATTATCCATCCCGCTATCAATCGCAGGGCACCCGCTCGGTCGGGTCGCCTGCTGAATACAACAGCCAGACCCGGCAAGGGGTAGCTCCCCGTGCTTGGCGAACAGGCAGGAATCTTCACACCCTGTGATTGATGGCAACGGCCCGGCACCCGTGGTGTCGGGCGCCGGGACAATCGACATGGGAGAAACCGAATGAACCCCTTGATCAAGAGCATTGCTCTCATCGTCGCGGCCTGCGCGCTGTCTGTTCGACACCAACAGCGTCGGAGACCCCCACCCCTCTTTCAAGGGCCGCGTCTCACATCTGTCTGAACGAGGTCAAATCCGTCGCCCGCCGGGTTGGCACGCCGGGAATATGCGGCCCGACGGTGTGCGGATCGTGCGGATCCCCCGACCGGCGGTCAAGTCATTGTCTTGGTTCGCTACACGCGGGACGTTGGGAACTCGTCGGCCGCGCGGTCGGTGGGGCGCCGAGCCGGGGTTCATCCGCCGGATCCGTTCATACTTCTCCCCCTTGGTCAGGGGGGAAGTCGGGAGGGGGCCATAGTCCCGCGACTCGGCGAGGATCGTTTCTACAACCCCCTCGACGATACCATATATCGATATTCATGACACAGAAAATACAACATATAGTGGTTTGATCTGGAACGATAGTGGTTCGATCTGGAACGCTCGCAGGGTCCGACGGTGTGCGGATTGTGCGGATCGCCGCGCCGGGCTCGACCCTCGAAGGGTGTGCGGATTGTGCGGATCGCCGCGCCGGGCTCGACCCCCGGAGGGTGTGCGGATCGTGCGGATCGCCACGCCGGGTTCGACCCCCGGAGAGTGTGCGGATTGTGCGGATCGCCACGCCGGGCTCAACCCTCGAAGGGTGTGCGGATTGTGCGGATCGCCACGCCGGGCTCGACCCCCGAAGGGTGTGCGGATCGTGCGGATCGCCACGCCGGGCTCAACCCTCGAAGGGTGTGCGGATTGTGCGGATCGCCGCGCCGGGTTCGACCCCCGAAGGGTGTGCGGATTGTGCGGATCGCCACGCCGGGTTCGACCCTCGAAGGGTGTGCGGATTGTGCGGATCGCCGCGCTGGGCTCGACCCCCGGAGAGTGTGCGGATCGTGCGGATCGCCACGCCGGGTTCGACCCCCGAAGGGTGTGCGGATTGTGCGGATCGCCACGCCGGCGGTCAAGTCACGGTACGGGACGATTTTCCCCATCGCGGAATTTTCCGCTTGACTCGCTCCGTAACCGTTCCCATATTGTTCCCGAACCGGAACGGGACGCCGACGGCATTGGCGGCCGCTCGTACGGTCGGGCGCCGTGGCAATCGACATGGGAGGAACCGAATGAACCCCTCGATCAAGAGCATTGCTCTCATCGCCGCGGCCTGCGCGCTGGCGCTCGCCGCCTGCGGCGGCGGTGGGGGTAGCGGCGCGAAACCCGCCACCAGCCTCCTGCCGGACGCGGAACGCGTACGCAGCCTGACGGGCTCCAGCCCGCCTGCCGAGACCGACGAAGAAATAAGCGCGCGCGTGGCCAGCTTCCTAGGCCGTGTTGACGAATTTCTGGAATTTCTGGATGATTAGTTCTCCGTCGATGGTCCTGGGAGAACAAGCATGGCGTTACGCTTGCTCATCAGCGATGCCCTGTGGTCGAAGATCGAACCCGTGCTTCAGGAGCTCAAGCACGCCGCCGGCAGCCCGCCGGCGCTCAGCGACCGGATGTTCATCGAGGCCGTCCTGTACCAGGCCCGCACCGGGACCCCGTGGCGGGACTTGCCCGATGAGTTCGGCAACTGGAATGCCGTCTATCACCGCTTCCGCCGTTGGGAAAAGCGCGACCTGTGGAAACGGCTCTGGCAGCGGTTCCAGACCCTCGACGATGAACGGCTCGGCGCGTTGTTCATCGATTCGACCATTGTACGGGCGCATCAGCACGCGGCCGGAGCGTCAAAAAAAACGGCGGACAACAGGCCCAGGCTCTGGGTCGCTCTCGGGGTGGGTTCTCCACCAAGTTGCACGCGGCCTGCATTGACGAGCGCACCGGGGTGTCGTTCGTGTTGACTGGCGGACAACGCAATGACGCGGTGGCGTTCGAAACGGTGTGGGAGGGGGTGCCAGTGTTGCCCGCCCCGGTGGCCGTAGTGATGGACAAGGCGTATGACAGCAACGCCATTCGTCGGTTCCTGGCCGTGCGGGAGATTGAAGCCGTCATCCCGTCGAAAGCGAACCGGACCGAGCCCATCCCTCACGATGCGCGGAAGTACGGGTCGCGGGAGAAGGTCGAACGGTTCTTCAACAAGCTCAAGCAGTTCCGCCGCATTGCCACCCGCTATGAGAAGCTCGGTCGGACGTTCCTGGCGTTTGTTCATATCGTGTCCGCATGGATCGGACTCCGATAATTCATCAACACGGCCTAGGACGGGCCGACTCTCTCATATTATCGTCGATGCGAGGAGAGACAACCGATCCGGATGTCCCCTCGGTTCACCTTCGGGCCAGTTGCCAAGCGACGGTGTGCTCCTTTCGCGACTCTCGAAGCGGAGTGTCGGAGACAAGTCGTCTACGGGACCTCGAAGTCGTCTCTTCGGCCAGAGACGTCAGAGACGGCATCAGGCTGACCAAGCACGGAATCACCTTGGGCGAGTATGGCGGAACCGATGAAGAAGGTTATATGCGGGAGACATATAGTGCATTGATGCGTCATGCCTACTTCGGGGTGTCGAGCGTACATTTCCCAGAGAACGAGGATTTCTATGGTTTCTCGGGGCGGTACGGCAGGGTCATCGGCGACCTGACGGGAAGCCGGCCGACGGACGTCACCGCCGCATGGAGCGGCGTGATGGTCGGGACTCCGGCGACGGGCGATAACCGCGGAAACGTCCTGCAAGGGGACGCCGCCCTGACCTATACCCTCGACGGCGGACGGGGAACTCTGGACGCGGCCTTCACCGACATCAAGGACCTGGATCGCCTCGCCGCCCACGCGCCCGAAACCGTGCGCTTCGACGACGTGCCGGTGGAACCGGACGGGACCTTCGAGACCGGACTGACCGGAAACCGTATCCAGGGCGGTTTCTACGGCCCGGGCCACGTCGAGGCGGCGGGAGTCTTCGAACAATCCAACATCCTCGGCGCGTTCGGCGCGAAGCGCCGGTAACGGCGAGGCGCGGCCGGGCGGCGGCCTCGGTTATGCCCCGCCGTCGTCGATGGCCGGAACGGACGGGACGGCCGGTCGGGTTCCCGGACGGACGTTCCGGCTCAGCGCGCCGCCTGGGCGTGCGCCTCGACCAGCCACAGGTTCTTGTCGGTATCGCGCGAAACGCCGACGAACAAGTCTTCGGTATCCGCGTCGCCGACCTCTCCGGCCTCCGCGATGGCCGCGCGAACGTTCTTGCCGAAAGTCGCCAGGGCGGTGCTCGCCGCTTCCACATGTTCGCCGCCGGTGTATATCTCCAGCGGATACGGGGGAAGGGTCGAAGCGGCCGCCGCCGCGGCCACGGTGCCCCGCGCCGTGCCGCCCAGCGCGGTGATCCGCTCCGCGATCTCGTCGACATGGCCCCGGACGGCATCGTGGATGTTGTCGAACAACTCGTGCAGGGCGATGAACGCCGGCCCCTTGACGTTCCAGTGCGCCTGCTTCATCTGACTCGCCAGATCCACCGCATCGGCCAGTCGCCCGTCGAGGACGTCTATCATCGCGGCGCGCGTGTCATCGGCGATGTCGATCTTCGTGGGGTGCAGCGTCCGTGCCATCGTAGTTCCTCCTGAATTTGGAATCATTCCAAATATAGGGACAGTCCCGACGGGTTCAAGGGCCGGGGTTTCCGAAACGCCCGCGGCGCCGGCGAAGCCGCCGGACGCGCACCGTCACCGCCGCCCCTCGACTCGACGCGACCGAACGCGCATCCTTCGGTTCGATACGCGACCTCGAGCACGGGAGAGGATCGGAGATGACCAGCAGGTACGATGAAGTCTACGCCGGGTGGCGGTCCGACCCCGAGGGATTCTGGGCCGCGGCGGCGGAGGCCGTGCACTGGCACAAACGGTGGGATACCGTTCTCGATTCCTCGAACGAACCCTTTCACCGCTGGTTTGTCGGGGGCGAGATCAATACCTGTTACAACTGTATCGACCGCCACGTGGAACAGGGACGCGGCGACCGACCGGCGCTCATCTACGACAGCCCCGTCACGGGATCGAAGAGGACCTTCACCTACGCCGGGCTCCGGGACGAGATCGCCCGTTTCGCCGGTGTTCTCCGCCAGCGCGGAATCGAGAAGGGCGACCGCGTCATCGTCTACATGTCCATGGTGCCGCAGGCGGTCGTCGCCATGCTGGCGTGCGCCCGGATCGGCGCCGTGCATTCCGTCGTGTTCGGAGGATTCGCCGCGAACGAGCTGGCGACGCGGATCGACGACGCCAAGCCGAAGATGATCGTCGCCACGAGCTGCGGCATCGAGCCCGGCCGGATCGTCGAATACAAACCCATGGTCGACGAGGCCATCCGGATCGCGCGGCACAAGCCCGATACCTGCATCGTCCTGCAACGCGAGCAACACGTCGCGGATCTCGTTCCGGGACGCGACGTCGACTGGCGGGACGCGATGGCCGGGGCGGAACCGGTGGACTGCGTTCCGGTCAAGGCGACCGATCCCCTGTACATCCTCTACACGTCGGGCACCACCGGCACGCCCAAGGGAGTGGTGCGCGACAACGGCGGGCACCTCGTGGCGCTCGCCTGGAGCATGCCGAACGTCTACGGGGTGGAGCCCGGGGAGGTATACTGGGCCGCCTCCGACCTGGGTTGGGCCGTCGGCCACTCGTACATCGTATACGCGCCGCTGGTCCACGGCTGCGCGTCCATCCTCTTCGAGGGGAAGCCCGTCGGCGCACCCGACGCGGGCGTCTTCTGGCGCATCATTGCCGAGCACGGATGCTCGGTTCTGTTCACGGCGCCGACGGCGTTTCGGGCCATCAAGCGCGACGACCCCGACGGCGAGCTGATCCGGAAGCACGACCTCGGCGGTTTCCGGACGCTGTTCCTGGCCGGGGAGAGATCCGATCCCGACACCCTGGAATGGGCCGAAAGCCGGCTCGGCGTTCCCGTCGTCGATCACTGGTGGCAGACGGAGACCGGCTGGACGATCGGCGGGAACTACGCCGGTCTCGGCCTCTTGCCGGTGAAGCACGGCTCGGCGTCGAAACCGGCGCCCGGCTACGACGTGCGCATCGTGAACGGCAATGCCAGGGAGGTCGCGGCGGGCGAGACCGGCTCCATCGTCATCAAGCTGCCGATGCCGCCCGGTTGCCTGCCGACCCTCTGGAACAACGACGAGGGATACCTGTCCTCCTATCTCGCGGACTTCCCCGGCTACTACAAGACGGGAGACGCGGGATACAAGGACGAGGACGGCTACCTGTACATCATGAGTCGCACGGACGACATCATCAACGTGGCCGGCCACCGCCTGTCCACGGGCGGCATGGAAGAGGTGCTGGCGAGTCATCGGGATGTCGCCGAGTGCGCGGTGATCGGCGTCCACGACCGGCTCAAGGGCCAGGTCCCCATCGGCCTTCTCGTGCTGAAGGCGGGAGTCGACCGGCCGCGCGAGGAGATCGTCGTCGAAACCGTCCAGCTGGTGCGCGACCGCATCGGGCCGGTGGCGTCGTTCAAGCAGGCCACCGTCGTCGAGCGCCTGCCCAAGACGCGGTCGGGCAAGATCCTCCGGGGAACGATGCGCCGGATCGCGGATGGCGAGGACTACAAGATGCCGGCCACGATCGACGATCCCGCCATCCTCGGCGAAATCGAGGAGGCCCTGCGGGGAATGGGCTATGCCCGGTCCGATGCGCCTTCTTGACACGGAAGGCGGTCCGGCGCCCATTATCGGCTGTCGGCCCGTAGCTTGAGAAGGGAAAACCCGATGCGACTGGAAGGGAAACGAGCGTTGATCACCGGAGGCGGGCGAGGCATCGGTCTCGCCTGCGCCCGGCGGTTCGTGGCCGAAGGCGCGGCCGTCGTGCTCGGGGACATCCTCGTCGACGAGGGACGCGCCGCCGCGCGGGAACTCGCGGAATCCGGCGGGAAGGCGTCCTTCGTCGAGTGCGATGTCACCGACGCCGGCCAGGTCGATCGCTTCGTCGCCGCGGGCGTCGACTTCCTGGGCGGCATCGACGTCCTGTTCAACAACGCGGGCGTCATCGGGCCCGGCACGGCCTTCCTCGAGACGACGGAGGAGGAGGTGCGCACCATCATCGACATCAACGTCTTCGGGGCGTTCCGCGTCGCCCAGGCCGCGGCGCGCCGCATGGTGGATCAGGGCATCGCCGGCAGCATCGTCAACACCGCGTCGATGCTGTCGACGCTCGCCAATCCCGATCAGGCGGCCTACGTATCGTCCAAACACGGCATCCACGGTCTGACGAAAGCCATGGCCCTGGCGCTCGCGGAGCACGGCATCCGGGTCAACGCGATCGGCCCGGGCACCATCAAGACCGCGGTCGCGGAGGCCGTCCTGGTCGACGAGGCCGCCTATCGCCGCGTGCTTTCGCGTATTCCGTTGGGATACATCGGCGAGCCCGAGGATGTCGCGGGATCGGTGGTGTTCCTCGCCAGCGACGAATCCTCCTACATGACGGGACAGATCGTCTATCCCGACGGCGGCCGGCTGGCGGCGAACCACACGGTGCCGGTCGACGAACTTCCGGCCGCGTGATTTCGCATTCGATGGAAAGATCGGGAGTGATGGACCCATGAGATTCGAGAACGCCACGGTGATCGTGACGGGCGGCGGCCGCGGGATCGGCTTCGCGACCGCGAAGCGGTTCGCGGAGGAAGGCGCCTCCGTCGTCGTCGGGGAGATCGACGCGGAGCTCGGGGGGAAAGCGGTCGGCGACCTTCGGACCGCGGGTCATCGTCGCGTCGCGTTCGTACAGGCCGATGTCGGCGATCCCGCGGAGGCCGAACGGCTCGTCGCGTCGGCGGTGGAGCGGTTCGGCGGCGTCGACGTCCTCGTCAACAACGCCGGAATCATCCGCAACGAAGGATTCCTCGAAACGGATATCGACTCCTTCGATCGAGTGCTGCGCGTCAATCTGCGCGGCGTGTTCCTGATGACCCAGGCCGCCGCCCGCAGCATGGTCGCGGCCGGCGCCAGGGGAGCCGTCGTCAATATCTGTTCGGTCACCGCGATGGTGGGTATGCCCGATCAGGTGAGCTACTGCGCGTCGAAGGCCGGGGTCTTCCAGATGACCCGGAGCATCGGTCTCGCGTTGGCGGACAAGGGCATTCGCGTGAACGCGGTGGGTCCCGGAACGGTCCGCACGGAGCTTTCCGAATCGGCGCTCGGATACGACGGCGAAAGTACAGCGATGAAACGCGTGCTGGCGCGGACGCCGCTCGGGCGGCTGGCCGAGCCGGAAGAGATCGCCGACGCGGTACTGTTTCTGGCCAGCGACGACGCCGCCTATCTCACCGGGCACACGATGTTCGTCGACGGCGGGCGGCTGATCCAGAACATCGCCCTGCCGTTCGACGAATAGGCCCACGGAAACCCGGGCCGACCGGAGGAGACGCGAACATGAGACTCGAGGGGAAAGTCGCGATCGTCACGGGCGCCGCCAAGGGGATCGGCCGGGGCTGCGCCAAACGGTTCGCCGCCGAGGGCGCGGCGGTGGTACTGGCGGACGTCATCGACGACCGGGGAGCCGCCGTCACCGCGGAAATCGAATCGGACGGCGGCAGGGCCCTCTACAAGCGCACGGACATCGGCGACCCGCGGCAGGCGACCGCCCTGGTGGAGACCGCCGTCGATACCTACGGCGGGCTCGACGTGTGCCTGAATTGCGCCGGCGTCATCCCCATCGACGGTTCGGACGTACTCGAGACGGAGGAATCGGAGTGGGACCGGGTCGTCGGCGTCAACCTCAAGGGCGCGTTCCTGATGTGCCAGGCGGCAGCCCGGGAAATGGTCAAGCGGGGAGCCGGCAGCATCGTCAACATCTCGTCGGTGACGGCCGTCCTGGCGCTCGGCAATCAGGCGGCCTACGTCGCCTCGAAAGCGGGCGTCGTCGGCCTCACCAGATCCATGGCCATCGGCCTGGCCCATCGGGGGGTTCGGGTCAATGCCATCGGACCCGGGTCGATCGAAACCGACATGGCGGCGGTGGTCCTCTCCGACGAGGATGCCTTCGCCCGGGTCATGTCGCGAACGCCGCTGCACCGCATGGGCCAACCGGAGGACATCGCGGGCGCGGCACTGTTCCTGGCGAGCGACGACTCGAGCTACATCACGGGTCAGACCATCTATGTGGAAGGGGGCCGGCTCGCCCTCAACCACGTCATGCCGCCCAAGGCGTGAGGCGTTCGCCGCGCGCGTGACGCTTCGGCGCTCCACGAGCCGCTCAAGCGGCGGTGTCCTCCTCTCCGGGGGAAGCGTCGCCGCCGCCTTGCGGCGCCGCCGACGAACCCGGCGACGCTTCCGGAGTCCCGAATACCGAGGCCGCCGTCGGTTCGACACCGGAGGGCGTGGCTTCTGCCGCCGCCTGTCCCGACGGCGGCGCGGGTTCGGTGGGGACCGCCGACGCTCCCGGGGGGCGCGCGGCGGAGAATACCGGCACGACCGTCGGCGACGCGGCGCCCTCGTCCGCCGCCGCGGCCTCGCGTTCCAGTGCCTCCCGAGACCGCAGCCGCGCATGGGTCCTGGTCACCACTTCGTCGAGCTCGGCCTGCGAACACATTCCCAGGGACACCGGGTCGATCGACTTGAGATTCGCCATGTTCCAGTGCGTGCGCTCGCGCACCGAATCGATGGTGGGCTTGGTGGTGCCGATAAGCCGCGAAATCTGGGCGTCCGACAACTCCGAATGATAGCGAAGCAGCCACATGATGGCGTTGGGACGGTCCTGGCGCTTGGTGACCGGCGTGTACTTGGGGCCGCTCGTCCGCGCCTTCGGCCGGGGAATGTCGGACTCCGCCATGTTCAGCCGCGCGCTCGGGTCGGCCACGCACCGCTCGATCTCTTCGCGCGTCAATTCGCCATCGGGAACCGGGTCGCGCCCCTGGATACCGACCGCGACCTCGCCGTCGGCGATGCCCTTCACCTCAAGCGGATGCAGACCGCAGAACTCGGCGATCTGGTTGAACGTCAGCAACGTGTTGTCGATCAGCCATACGGCGGTCGCCTTCGGCATCAGGGGAAGCGGCATGAAGGAACTCCTCTCGCGGTCGGCCGCGGCGGGCTCCCGGCACCATGTCCATTTCGGGCCGCCCGCACAAGAAAATTCGTCCCTTCGCGGGGACGCGCTCCGGGCCTTGCGGGGGCGAGCGAGCCATTGTCCGGAGGCCGCCCGCGGTGGTACATCGTCCCGGGAAGAACGCGGCCGGGCGGAGAGGGACCACGGGCATGGACGACCTTGACAGTTCGCCGGTCAAGCGGCCCGAGCCGGTCAAACTCGAGACGTTGGGGATCGAGGAACTGGAGCGCAGAATCTCGGTACTCGAGGAGGAGATCGACCGTATCCGCGAGGTCATCGCCGCGAAGAGAGCGGTGCGGGGGGACGCGGAGTCGCTATTCAAGAAGTAGCGTCGCGCCCGGCCGCCGTATAGGTTGCACTCTTTCGATGGGGTGAACGCATGGCCAAGCCCGGCTTCCCGAGATTCGACACGCTGAGCCTGCACGCGGGCCAGCACCCCGATCCCGCGACCGGGTCGCGCGCGGTCCCCGTGTACCAGACGACGTCCTACGTGTTCCAGGATGTCGATCACGCCGCCTCGCTGTTCAACCTCGAGCGGGCGGGCCACATCTATTCGCGCATCTCCAATCCGACGACGGCGGTGCTGGAGGAACGGATCGCGAGCCTCGAAGGGGGCGTCGGAGCCGTCTGCGCCGCGAGCGGTCAGGCGGCGCTTCATCTCGCCATCGCGACCATCCTCGACGCCGGCCACCACATCGTTTCGTCCGGCTCGATCTACGGCGGGTCGCACAATCTGTTCACTCACACGCTCCCGAGGTTCGGGATCGAGACCACGTTCGTCGACCCGCGCGACCCGCGGGCGTTCAGGGACGCCATCCGGCCGGAAACGCGGTTGCTGTTCGGCGAGACGCTGGGGAACCCGGGGCTGGAGATACTCGACATTCCCGCGGTGGCGGACGTCGCGCACGAGGCGGGGCTGCCGCTCCTCGTCGATTCCACCTTCGCGACGCCGTATCTCTTCCGGCCGCTCGAATGGGGCGCCGATCTGGTCACGCATTCGGCGACCAAGTTTCTGGGGGGGCACGGCGTCGCCATCGGCGGCGTCGTCGTGGACGGCGGGACCTTCGATTGGGAGGCGTCAGGCAGGTTCCCGACGCTCACCGAGCCTTACGCCGGGTATCACGGCCTCGATTTCGTCGAGGAGTTCGGACCCCAGGCTTACGTGATGCGTGCGCGGTCGGAAGGACTGCGGGATTTCGGGGCTTGCATGAGCCCCGCCAACGCGTTCCACATCATCCAGGGCGTCGAGACTCTCCCGTTGCGGATGGCGCGGCACGTCGACAACACGCGCCGCGTCGTCGCGTTTCTGGACGAGCACGAGGCCGTCGCCTGGGTCGGTTATCCCGAGCTGCCGAGCCACCCGGATCACGAGCTCGCCAAGGCCCGGTTCCCCAAGGGATGCGGCGCGGTCTTCAGCTTCGGGATCGGGGGCGGCCGCGAGGCGGGACGGAAGTTCATCGAGGCGGTCGGCCTGTTCTCTCACCTGGCGAACGTCGGCGATGCGAAATCGCTCGTCATTCATCCCGCGACCACGACGCATCAGCAGATGGACGCCGACGCGCTCGAGGCGGCGGGAATCTCCGAGGACCTCATCCGCCTTTCCGTCGGACTCGAGGACCCGCAGGACCTCATCGACGATCTCGACCGCGGCCTGCGCGCCTCGCGGCGGTAGCCCGGATCGGGGAACGCGATCTTGGAGCTTCGGGTCGACGGCAAGCGGGCTTTCGCCACCACCGGCGGGCGGACGCACCAGCCGGGGCGGCGGGCCGTGGTCCTCGTGCACGGGGCAGGCATGGATCGCACGGTCTGGGTGCTTCAGACGCGATACTTCGCGCACCACGGGCGCAATGTGCTGGCCGTCGACCTGCCGGGACACGGGCGGTCCGAGGGTCCATCGCTCGCGTCGGTCGGCGACATGGCGGATTGGCTCTCGAGGCTCATGGACGCCGCGGACATCGAGACCGCGTCGGTCGTGGGCCACAGCATGGGATCGCTCGTCGCGCTCGATCTGTGCGCCCGGTTTCCCGAACGCGTCGACGCGGCCGCGCTCCTCTCGACCGCGGTCCCCATGCCGGTGGGCGAAGGGCTTCTCTCGGCCGCGAAGGCGAACGACCGCGACGCCATCGACATGATCGTAGCGTGGGGCCACGGCCGGAACGCCCACCTCGGCGGACACAAGGCTCCGGGTCTGTGGATGACGGGCGGTGCCGAACGCCTGCTCGAAAAGGCGGACGACGATGTGCTCTACACGGACCTCGGCGCCTGCGACGGCTACCGGGACGGCCTGGAGGCGGCGTCGCGGGTCCGCTGCCCCGTCCTCCTGGTGCTCGGACGGGAAGACCGGATGACTCCGCCCCGCGCCGCGCAGGAACTGGCGGACGCGATTCCGTCTTCCCGAACGGTCGTCCTCGACGCCTGCGGGCACATGCCGATGATCGAAAGGCCGGACCGGGTGCTCGACGTGCTCGGGGAGGTGATTCGTGGCGGTCCGGGTCCGGCCTGAGCCGTCGCGAGGGCTGCGACGCGGCCCGCCGGGTGCGCGAACGGGGCTAGGACTTCAGGCCGAAACCGCCGAACCGCTTGTTGAACTTGGCGACCTGGCCGCCCGTATCGACCAAGCGGCCCGCGCCGCCGGTCCACGCCGGATGCGACTTGGGATCGATATCGAGGGTCAACGTGTCGCCCTCGGCGCCCCAGGTCGAGCGCGTCTCGAAGGTCGCGCCGTCCGTCATGGCGACGGTGATCGTGTGGTAATCCGGGTGAACGTCCTTTTTCATCGCCGCTCTCCTGGGATCGGGCTCCTGGCGTCGGGCGGCACCTTATATCGCACGGCCCCATGGTCGGGCAAGGCGCCGGACCCCGGATTTGCGCACGGCCATCGCTTCCGGTTGAATGTGGCCCCCATGACGGCACGGATCGAACCGACATGAACACCCGACCCTCCGCAACATCGAACAGCCCCGCCGGGCAACTCTACCAGCGCGTGCGCGCTCACGGCATCGACTTCTTCGTCTCCGTGCCGTGCAGCCTGCTCGGCGAGGTCATCGAGATACTCGAGGACGATACCGAGGTGACCTACACGCCGGTCACGCGGGAAGAGGAGGGCATCGGCATTCTCGCGGGCGCCTACCTGGCGGGTCGCCGACCGGCCATCGTCATGCAGAACTCGGGCTACGGCAACATCGTCAACGCGGTGTGCTCGCTCGTGAACTACTACAATATCCCGATCGTCATGCTGGTCAGTCACCGCGGAAGCGCCGGAGAGCGGATCGAGGCGCAGGTGCCTATGGGCAATGCCGTGCGGGACGTCATGGAAGCCTCGGGCGTCAAATGCGTGCCCATAGAGCACCCTTCGGATCTCGACGGCGTGGACGAAGGAATCTCTTGGGCACTGGCCAACGAAAAGTCGATCGCGTTCCTGTTCCCGTTCAGTTTCTGGCGGGACGCCGAGACCTACGTGCCCGAGCACCGATAGGGGGACGAATGCGCCGCTACGAAGCCACTCGCGAGATCATGAACGCCATCGGCGACGAGCTCGTCGTCTGCAACATCGGCCATCCGAGCCAGGAGGTCTTCACGCTGCGGGATCGGCCGGAGAACTTCTACATGTTCGGATCGATGGGGCTCGCCTCGTCGATCGGCCTGGGGTTGGCGATGGCCCGGGACCGCAAGGTCGTCGCTCTGGACGGCGACGGGTCGGTGGCCATGAACATGGGAACGCTGGCGACCATCGGACTGGCGCGCCCGAAGAACTACACGCTCGTCATCGTCGACAACCGGTCGTATGGCTCGACCGGATTCCAGCGCTCGTTCACGGCCGACAATCTCCGGTTGGAGGAGGTCGCCAGGGGCTCCGGCGTGGAGAGCGTCGCGGTGGTCGATCGGCAGGCCGAGATCGCGCCGACGCTGACCCGGCTCCTCGGGGAGGACGGCCCCCACGTCCTCGTGGTCAAGTGCGAGCCCGGAATGCCCGAGGGGATCGGGGTCATCCCCATCGACGGGATGGAGGTGCGCGACCGGTTCATGGCCGCCGTCGCATCGGGCCGGCGCGGTTCGGACCCGGCGCGAACGCGCGGGATTCGGAGCCTGGCCTGAAACGATCTCCGCCCCCTCTCGGGGGAGGTCGGGAGGGGGTACGCGGCGGGGAGGACGGAAACCGCGAGGGTTCCGGGCCGGGATCTCAGGGCGCGAACTGCTCGCTCAGGATGCGTTCCTCGAGGTCGTGCTCCGGGTCGAACAGGAGGCGCAGGCGCCGCGTGTCGTCCTCGCGCACACGGACGGAGACGACGTCCCGAACCTCCGTATGGTCCGCGACCGCGCTCACCGGCCGCTTCCCGCCGTCGAGGATGCCGAACCGGACCTCGGCGCGGCGGGGCAGGATGGCGCCGCGCCACCGCCGGGGACGGAAGGCGCTGATCGGCGTGAGGGCGAGCACCTCGGCGGAGAGAGGCAGGATCGGCCCGTGGGCCGACAGGTTGTACGCGGTGCTGCCGGCCGGCGTCGAGACCAGGACGCCGTCGCAAACGAGCTCCTCGATCCGGACGACCCCGTCGACCGTGATTCGGATCTTCGCCGCCTGATGGGTCTCGCGGAGCAGAGAGACTTCGTTGACCGCGACGGCGCGGCGCGTCCTCCCGCTCGCCGTCCTGACCGTCATGCGCAGGGGACGCAACGTCACGGTCTCCGCCCTCTCCACCCGGGCCGTCAGGTCCTCGTCGCCGAATTCGTTCATCAGGAACCCGACCGACCCCCGGTTCAGGCCGTAGATCGGCACCTCCCGGTTCATGAACCGATGCAACGTCTCGAGCATGAAGCCATCGCCGCCGATGGCGACGATGACGTCGGCCCGGGAGGACGGCGCGTGCGCGTATCGCGACTGGAACGCGGCCCGCGCTTCGTTCGCCTCCGCCGTATCGTCCGCCACGAAGGCGATACTGGTTTTCTTCATTGGACGGGACGGCGCCGACGGCGACCTTCCGTGGTTCGGCGGCATGGCGGCGCTAGCCGCCGGTAACGCTCATGTGCCGCGGGACGGCCGGACCCTCGTGGCGCCGGTCGATGACGAAGTCATGGCCCTTCGGCTTGCGGCCGATGGCCTCGTCGATGCTTGCGTGCAGCGGGGCGTCGTCGTGGGGAGCGAGCCGGAGCGGGGCGCGCAGATCGGCCGCGTCCTGTTGTCCGAGGCACATGTACAGCGTGCCCGTGCACGTGAGACGGACACGGTTGCACGACTCGCAGAAATTATGGGACAGCGGGGTGATGAACCCGAGACGGCGGCCGGTCTCGCGCAGGCGCGCGTAACGGGACGGACCGCCGGTCCGGTAATCCGTTTCCTCCAGCGTCCAGCGCTTCTCGAGGTCGGCGCGCACCCTCGACAACGGCAGATACCGGTCGGTCCGGTCCTCGTCGATCTCGCCCATGGGCATCGTTTCGATCAGCGTGAGATCGAGTCCCTCGTCGCCGCACCAGCGGACGATGGCGTCGAACTCGCCGTCGTTCACGCCTCGGAGCGCGACGGTATTGATCTTGATCTCGTGCCCCGCCGCACGCGCCGCGCGAATACCCGCCAGCACCCGCGAGAGATCTCCCCGCCTCGTGATCGCGCGAAACTTTTCCGGATCCAGGGTGTCGAGCGACACGTTGATCCGGCGGACACCGGCCGCGAACAGGTCCGCGGCGTACTTCTCGAGCTGGCTGCCGTTGGTCGTCAGCGTGAGCTCGTCCAGGAGATCCGAGTCCAGGAACCGTCCGAGCCGGTGGAACAGCCGCATGACGTCCCGCCGGACCAGCGGTTCCCCGCCCGTGATCCGGAGCTTGCGAACGCCGCGTTTCACGAACGCGCCGCAGATCCGGTCCAGCTCCTCGAGAGTGAGAACCTCGGCCTTGGGCAGGAAGGTCATGTCTTCCGCCATGCAGTAGACGCAGCGGAAATCGCAGCGGTCCGTGACGGACACCCGCAAGTACGTCACGCGGCGTCCGAACGGATCGACGAGGCCGCCCTCCGCCGGCCGGCCCCGCGCCGCCAGCCACGAGCGATCGCTCTCGACCGCTTCCGCCCCGCGTGGAATGACGCCGCTCTCCATGGACGTCATATTCCGCGAAACACGACAGGCTTACAAGTGCCCCGCCTCGTCGACGCCATACGCTCGACGAGGCGGGACGGGACATGCCATCGTGGCGCGCGGAAGGGATCGTCCAGCGAAGGAATCCGGACCATGGGGCCCGTCGAATACATCAAGGCCACCGTCGAGCGTTACGCCCGGCTCGGCCACGATCCCTATCGCTATTTTCACGCCGGGAAGGCGCCGCCCTGGGCGGCGTTCCGGAAGCCGTTGTCCGACAGCCGTATCGGCGTCGTCGCGACCGCGGGCGCCTACGTCAAGGGACAGGTCGCGTTCCACCACAAGGACGACACGTCCTTCCGGAGGATTCCCAAGACCGCGCCACTGGAGGACCTCCGCTTCTCCCACGTCACCGAGCATTATCTGGGCGCCGCCCGCCGGGACCCCAACAGCGTTTTCCCGCTGGAGCCCCTGCGGCGGCTCGAGCGCGAGGGCCTGATCGGAGCGCTCGCGGAGGATCTGCTCTCCTGCATGGGGGGCATCTATTCGCAACGCAGGGCGCGCGACGAACTGGCGCCCGCCCTGGCCGGGCGGTTCGCGCGGCAGGAGGTGGACGCGGTCCTGCTCGTCCCCATGTGACCGATCTGTCATCAAACCGTGAGTTTGATCGCACGTCATCTGGAAAGCCTGGGAACGCCGACGGTATGCATGGGCGCCGCGCGCGACATCCTCGCCGCCGGCAACCCGCCGCGCGCCGTGTTCCTGGACTATCCCCTGGGAAATACCGCCGGGCGCCCTTTCGCGCCCGACGAGCAATACGCCATCACGCGCTCGGCGATCGAGGCGCTGGAGCGCATGACCGGGCCCGGAACGATCGAGACGCTGGATCGCGTCTGGTCGGACGACGAGACCTGGAAGACCGAAGCGGCGAGGACGGACGGCGCCGACCGGCGCCAACCCCGGGACCCGACGCCTCGATACCAGTTCGAGGAGGACCGCATCGCGGCCGAGGCGGCGCGGGCTCCGTAGGGTCGGCGGAAGGCGGGCGCCGTCGCCTCCTCTCGCCGTTTCCCTTGTCGCGGAGCGCTCGTTCGCCTAACTTGGCTTCGCACGATTCGATTTCTGGAGACTGAAATGTCACAAGCGGCGGAAGCGCGACACGCGGACTCGGTCATGGCCACGCTCAACTTCGTGTCGTCGGCCGACCAGTCGCCCGTGGCCCTGGTCGAGGAGCCGGGCCTTGGACCGGACCGGCACACGATCACGACGACGGATCACGAGGTCCTGATCGAGGACGCCCGCCCCATCGCGGGCGACCTCGACCTCGACCGCCAGGGCTTCGTCTTCATGCGCTACCCCACGGCCGTCGAGGACTTCTACGACGACGACGAGGTGCGCGAGGTCTACTACCCGGAAATGGACGCATTGGTCAGGGACGCGACCGGAGCGAGCAAGGCCGTCGTCTTCGACCACACCATCAGGGTGGACGACCCGGAAAAGCGGATCCGTCGCCAGGTTCGCGCGCCGGTCGTCAGCGTCCACAACGACTTCACCACGCGCTCGGCGCCGCAGCGCGTTCGCGATCTGCTGCCCGGGGACGAAGCCGAGGCGCGGCTCCGGAAACGATACGCCTCGATCAACGTATGGCGCCCCATCGCCAGCCCCGTGGAGACCAAGCCACTCGTCGTCTGCGGGTACGAGGGCATCGACGAAGCGGATCTGGTGCCGGCCGAGCGCCACTATCCCGACGGCCGGGTCGGCGGCGTCTACTACATCACTCATAACCCGAACCAGAACTGGTACTACTTCCCGCGCATGGAGGGCGACGAGGTCGTGCTCCTGAAGTGCTACGACTCGAACACGGACGGAACGGCGCGCTGGACCGCGCACGGGACGTTCGACGACCCCCGTAGCGGCCCCGGCTCCGTCCCGCGCGAGAGCATCGAGATCCGGACGCTTCTGTTCTTCGACTGAAGCGGCTCCGGTTCCACCGGAACCGCGGCGGCGGACGCGGCGGGCCTGCCCTCCTGCCCGCCCCGCCCGACAGAATCGCGGCAGGCGGAGACGGGCCGGGCGAATCCCATGAAGATCGCGATTGTCGGCTGCGGCGCGATGGGCTGCGTTTACGCGGGCCTCCTGTCCGAGGCGGGACACGAGGTCTGGGCCGTCGACCGCTGGCGGGAGCATATCGAGGCGATACGCGAGGGCGGCCTCCGCCTCGAGGGAGCGAGCGGCGACCGCGCCGTTCGACTCCGGGCCGCGACCTCTCCGGCGGACGTCGGACCTTGCGACCTCGTCGTTCTCGCCACCAAGGCCACGGACGTCGCGGTCGCCGCCCGAAGCCTAGCGCCGCTGTTGGCGGACGGGACGCACGTGGTGTCCATCCAGAACGGCCTGGGAGGTCCCGGCGCGGCCGCCGCGGAGCTCGGAAAGACGCCTGTCGTCACGGGCGTCGCCGGCGGCTTCGGCGCCTCGATTCGCGGACCCGGCCGGGCCCACCACAACGGCATGGAACTCGTCCGCCTCGGCAACCGGGACGGACCCGTCACGCCGGAGCTGGAAGAGATCGCCGAGGTCTGGCGCGGCGCCGGATTCAACGTCCGGACCTTCGACGATATCGATCGACTCGTGTGGGAAAAGCTCATCTGCAACGTGTGCTTCTCGGGCGCCTGCGCCGTGACCGAACGGACGATCGGCGAGGCGATGGCGGATCCCGACGCCTGGTCGGTGGCCTCGAACTGCGCCACAGAGGCGTTCGACGTCGCCAGGGCGAGGAACATCGCCGTGGATATCGACGATCCGGTCGATTACGTCCGCGACTTCGGAAGCAGGATTCCGGACGCGCGCCCCTCGATGCTGCTCGACCACATGGCGAACCGGGCGTCCGAGATCGACGCCATCAACGGCGCCATCCCCATCGTCGGCCGCGCGGTCGGCGTCGCGACGCCCTTCAACGAGACCGTCAGCGCGCTGGTGCGCGCCAAGGAGCGCCGCATGGGCGTTCGCTGAACGCCGTTCGCGCCCCCCTCCCCCGGGGTGGGCGATGAATCCCTCCGACGCGGAAACGACGGGCGCGGCCCTGTCGGGTCACAAGGGCGTGTTCGCGAAATCGGGCTGGCGGTCTATCCAGGCCATGTAGTCGTCGAACGATTCCGCAAGTCCGTAGCGGGGGACGAAGCCGGCGTCGGCCTTTAATCGCGACATGTCCAGTATCCCGCGATCCCTCGGGTTGTTCAGCTCGATATTCGCGTCGTCGCCGATTCGGCAGGCGAATCCGGGAAAGCGCCCGGCCAGCCGTTCGCACCAACTCTCCAGGGTCCAGGACTCCGGCCCGGCCGAATTGTAGATCACGCTCCGCGGGGCGTCGGCGTCCAGGAGCGCGACCGCGGAGTCGGCGACATCCCGGCTGTACGCCCAATCCCGGAGACACGGCCTGGGCATCGTGGCCTCTTCGCCCCGCGCCGCCGCGACCGACACCTGCAATACCGGCGACAGCGTATCGCGCACGCCGGTATTCCGTTCCCACGGACCGAACACGTAGCCGGGACGCAGGCACACGAGATCGAGGCCGTGCAATGCCCGATGCCTGAGCGCGATCCGCTCGCCGGCGTATTTGGTGATCGTGTAAAGCGAATCGGGAAGCGGCGTCGCGCCGTCCTCGCGAAGGACGTCGTGCTCGAACGAGCTCTCGCCGTACACGCCCGACGAGGAGAAGTGAACGATCCGCCCGACACCGGCCTCGCGGGCGGCGTCCATCGCGTTGACGGTGCCCTTCACGTTGACGTCCACGATCAGATGGGCGTCGCGCCGTTCCCGTTCGAGACCGGCGGTGATCGCCGCGGCGTGGATCAACGCATCGCAGCCCGACATCGCTCCGGCGACGGCCTCCCGGTCGCGGACGTCGCCGTTCACGATCTCCACCCGGTCGCCGGACTCCCCGAGAGCGGCCTCTCCTCCCGGCGGCAACGGCGCCGTATCGAACGCCACGACGCGGTCGCCTCGCGCGAGCAGCGCCTCGACGACGTTCATCCCCACGAAACCCGTGGCTCCAGTCACGAGAACGCGCATGTTTCCCCCTCGATTCGGGTGGCGCGCGGACCGGCCGCGGCGCCCGGCGGTCCGGGGACCTTCGAGACTACGGTTGCGCCCGGTGGGTGAACGCGTCGCGCCGGAAGCTGATCATCGCCTCGGGATCGACCTTGACGTGGACGATCACCGGACAGTCCGCCTTCGCGGCTTGGCTCATGGCGTCCGCCACGCTTCCCGGCTCCTCGCAGAAGTACCCCTCCGCGCCGTAGAGCCTCGCGAATTCGTCGTATCGCGGGTTGATGGTGTCGCAGCCGATGTAACGGCCCTGGTAGAAGTCGCGCTGATAGGACTTCTCCGCCCCCCAGCAACCGTTGTCGAAGACGACCGTCACGGTGTGGATCTCCGACTGGACGGCCGTCGCGAATTCCGGCAGGACCATGCCGAAACCGCCGTCCCCGTGAAGGGTGACGACGGGACGGTCGGGCCGCCCGCACTTGGCGCCCAGGCCGCACGGGAACCCGAAACCGACCAGGCCGTAGTCAAGGGGCGTCAGCATACTGGGCGCGCCGTCGTATCGCAGCTTGTCCGTCGCCTGGAGGCACATGGTGCCCGCGTCGAGCGTGTACAGCGCGTTCCCGGGCGCCGACTGGCGCAGTTCCGCGAACACGCGCTCCGGCCGCAGGGGCGTGAGCGCGCTCTTGCCGTCCTCTTCCCGGGTTTTCCATAGCGCCTCGAGATCCTCGAGGAATTGCCGGGAGCGCGCCTTCCACGGGACGGACTCCATCTCCATGTCGCTCAGGCCGTCGGCGATGGCCCTGGCCACGGTCCCCGCGTCGCCGATGATTCCGACCTCGATCGGGAAGTACTTGCCGAGCGCCGTGGGATCGATATCGACCTGGACGATCTTCGCGTCCTCGTTGATGTCGTTGTAGGTGTAGAAGGTCGTGTTGAAGGCGAGGCGCGTGCCGAGCGCGAGGATGACGTCGGCCTCCCGCGTCGCGGCGCTGGCGACTTCGTTCCCGCGCGGGCCGATCTGGCCGGCGAAGAGCGGGTGGCTCGTGGGGACCACGTCCGGGTGCCCGGCCGACGCCGTGACCGGGATCTGCAACCGGCTCGACAGGCGGCGGACCTGATCCGCGCCCCCGCCCCATTTCACGCCCGCGCCGGCCAGAATGGCGGGAGCCTTCGCACCGCGAAGGATTTCGCACGCCTTGGCGACCGCGGCCGGATTGAAGGTTCCCGCCGCCGAGCCGACCTCGAAGTCGGGCGCCTTGATCTCGGCCTCGATCTGCGCGGCGAACATGTCTCGCGGAATGTTCACGGCGACGGGCCCCCGCCGCCCCGAATTGGCGACGCGCAGGGCCTCCTCGATCGCGGCGGGGACGCGGTCGGGACGAATCACCGTGATGTTCTTCTTGACCAGGGGCGCGAAAAGGTTCTGCTGATCGATTTCCTGGAACGCGTCCCGGCCGAAGTGATCGGTGGCGACCAGTCCCGTGAGGCAGACGACGGGAGAATAGGCGAGCTTGGCGGCGGCCATGCCGGCCACCATGTTGGCGGACCCGGGTCCCGCCTGTCCCGCGAGGAAGACGCCGGGACGGCCCGTGGCGCGCGCGAAGCCGTCCGCCATGTGGACGCCGAAGGCCTCGTGCCGGACGCCGACATACTTGATGTCGTCGGCGTCGTAGAGGGCGTCGTAGACTTCCATCGTCGACGACCCGAGAAGGCCGAACACGTGCGTCACTCCCGCGGCCCGCAGTGTCTCGACGACCGCCGTTCCTCCGTTCATCTGGGCCATGTCACCCTCCGTCCCGACGTGGATCGATTGTCATGGGAACCCGTTCTCGACGCCGGTCGCGCCATCGGGCTTGCGGTGGCGAAAATACACACCCGAACGACCGGGGGGAAGGGCTTCGCCGGATCGGCTTTCGCGCCGGCGAATACCGGCATATCCGCGCGGGCGGGCGGGCGCGCCACGCCTCGGCGCGACGTCTCAATCGTCGGCGGCCGCGCCGAGCGCGGCCAGGTGCTCCGGCCGTTCCGCGAACCAGGCCTCGGCCCGCGCCACATGCGCGTCTTCGTACGACAGGGCGTAGAGCACGGCCTGATCGGGATTGGTCACTTCCTCGAGGCCGACCCGCTCGATCCAGGCGGTCAGCACGGCGCGGAACACCTGCTCCGGACGGTTTTCCGCCGCGTCGAGCGGGAGTTCCAGCGCCTCGACCGATGCCTGGAGGTCGTCGGGCGGCGCGCCGGCGATACCCCGGTAGAACGCGACGAGAGCGGCGCGGCGCTCCGGCCACAACAGCGTCGCCGCCTGCCGCGTCAGTTCGTCGACGTACTGGCGAAATACGGGGTCGAGGCGCTCGTAGAACGTCCCCTCCCCCTCCCGTTCGGAGTCGCGTTCTTCCATGGGTGATTTGTGGAGGCGGACGCGACGATTTTCAAGTGCTCGAGATTCGGATGCCGGGAAGGGCGGGCTTGACGCGTGGCAGGAGACCGGGCGAGTTTGGCGGTGCCCGATCGACGGTCCGGCCCCGTTGGGCCGGCGGACGAACCGTCGAGCGCGACGCCGGCGCGTTGTCCCGCGGCGGGGGAACCGCGATGTCGGAGGAATGATGTCCGGGAAAAGGGAGTTCGGTCTCGCGGCGGGGATTCGCCCTTGGGCCGCCGCCTGTCTTCTGGTCGGCGCACTCTCCCTCGGCACCCCCGCGGCGTCGGGGCAAGACCGGGAGGACGTCGGCCGGACCCTCAACGATCTCTTCATCGCCATCTACCGGAACTCCGGGGTCATGAACGGGATCTTCGAGAACTGCGCCGGCGCGCAGGGAGCGGCAGGAGAATTCTTCGACGCCGTTCACGGCCGCTATGTCCGCAACGACAGTGTCATCACGGGCATGATCGTCGCCGTCCACCGCAAGGTCATGGAGCGGCAGGTGGCCACCGGAGCGGTGGGTCCGGTCGAGCGACTCTCCAGGGAGACCAGGGACCTCGCCTACTCGGAGGTAAAGCGCAAGTTCATCGTGGCGAACGGCAGACCGGAACTCGAGCGTCGGCTGTGCGACGATCTGATGAAGGAGTTCCGCGCGGGCAAATGGGACAATCCGCGATACGTGGAGAAGTATTTCAGGCTGCTCGAGCGCTTCGATCCCCGAGTGTACGCCGAGTTCCGCGACATGAAGGACGTCCTCGACGACCGCCGCGCGGGGCGCCTCGAGACCGGATCGGGAACCAGATGACGCGGGGCGCGCGAGCGGCGCCGGCTCGACCCGGCGTTCGACGTCCCGGACACGCGATTGACAAGGCGGGTTCCGGGGATATGCTGGGGTCGCGCGGCGGGTTCGGATCCCGGGCTCCGTCCGCCGTGCGGCTTCCTCGCGCCGCGTCCGTGCTCCGCGGCGGCGGCGCGGGAACAAGGGGGAAGGCATGAAACCGATATTGCAACTCGCGAACGGGTTGGACTGGCTTACCGACCAGATCCTCGAGCTTTGCAAGTGGTCGACGATGGTGGTCGTGGGCCTGATATCCGGGATCATCTTCGTCGGCGTGTTCTGGCGTTATGTCCTGAACGACGCATTGGGTTGGTACGAGGAGACCGCCAAGTACCTGATGCTCTGGCTGGTTTTTCTGGCGTCCCCGATCGTTCTCAAGCGAACGGGCCACGTGGCCATCGACAATCTGCCCAGGATGATGCCGGCGCGTATCAAGTATTTCATGTATCTGGTCGTGTTCTCCGGCGTGATTTTCCTGCTCTACGAGATGACGGTCGAGGGCTGGGGTCTCGCCTTGAACGCCTGGCCGCAGAAATGGACGTCGCTGCCGATCTCGTTCTTCTGGGTCTACCTCTCGGTTCCGGTCGGCAGCGCGATCATGATCCTGGTGCTCGTCGAGCATTGGCTGAAGGCGTTCACCGGTATCATCGACCCGGAGCAGGGCAGCCTGCCCGAGTTCGACGACACGGAGATGCATCACGCGGAGGAAGCGTCGCTGTCCGGCGAGTAGGCGCGTCGGGCCGGTCGAACGATCGAGGGACGGAGAAGTTCCGCCAGGGGCGCCGACCTCTTGGGCTGAGCGGGTGAGGCAATGCCGATAACATTCTTCTGGATTTTCCTGGGCTCCATGGCGATCGGCATGCCGATCGTGTTCGCGCTGGGCTTCGCCCCGCTGATGGGCTTCGTGCTCGACGACAAGACGTTGTTCTTCAAGATGCTGCCGCAACGGATCTTCGGCGGCATCAACCAGTTCCCGCTGCTCGCCATCCCGCTGTTCGTGCTCGCCGGCGAGATCATGAACACGAGCGGCATCACCGAGAACATGGTGCGTTTCGCCCGGGTTCTGGTCGGCCACTTCCGCGCCGGTCTGGCCCAGGTGAACATCGTCGCCAGCATGTTGTTCGCCGGCCTCTCGGGCTCGGCGGTCGCGGACACCTCGGCCATCGGCTCGATCATGATCCCCGCCATGGAGCGCGACGGCTACACCCGGGCGTTTTCCGCCGCGGTGACGGCGGCGTCGTCGGTCATCGGACCGATCATTCCGCCCAGCATCATCATGATCATCTACGCCTTCATCATGAAGGTGTCGGTCGCCGGCCTGTTCCTCGCCGGTTTCATCCCCGGCCTCCTCATCGGCGCCGGCCTCATGGTGCTGACGAAGTTTCTCGGCGAGCGGCGCAATTACCCGAAGAGCGGCTCCCGCGCCTCGGTGGGCGAGATCTGGGATGCCTTCAAGGGCGCGTTCCTGCCGTTGCTCACGCCCATCATCATCATCGGCGGCATCCTCTCGGGCATCTTCACGCCGACCGAGTCGGCGGGCGCGGCGGCCTTCTACGCCCTGGTGCTCAGCATCTTCGTGATGCGCACGCTGCCGCTGGCCGAGTTGCCGCAGCTGTTTCTGCGCACCGGACTGATCGCCTCGACGATTCTTCTGATCGTCGGGACGTCCTCGGTGTTCGGTTGGGTGGCCACCGTTTCCGGCGTGCCCCAGGCCCTCGGCAAGGCGCTGTTCACGATCACTGAAAACCCGATCCTCCTGCTGCTGTTGGTGAATCTGTTGCTTCTGGTCACCGGCATGTTCCTGGACGCCGTTCCGGCCATCCTCATCCTCGGCCCGGTCCTGGCGCCGACGCTCTATCAACTGGGCATCGATCCCCTGCACTTCGCCATCATCATGTGCATCAACGTGACCGTGGGCCTGGCCACGCCGCCGATGGGCCTGATCCTGTTCGTGGCGTCGAGCCTGACGCGACTCGGCATCGAGGTCATCGCCAGGCAGTTGATGCCCTACCTGATGGTTCATCTGTCGGCGATTCTTCTGGTGACCCTGATCCCGGATATCGCCTTGACGTTGCCGCGCGCGCTGGGGTTCGCGAGGATTCCGGACGACTCGTGGATGGCGGGCATATTCGGCGGCGGTTGACTTTTCCGCGGCGCGAGTCGACCTTTCCGCGGCGCGAATCGTCGGTCGGTGGTTTCGGCCGTTCGACAACCTTGGACTTCATGGCAAAGGGAGGAAAAGTAGTATGACGGCAAGATCGAGAATGCGTACCGGCCTCGTGGCCGGCGCGAGCTTCGCGGCGATGCTGGGCGCCGGCGTGGCGGCGGCGCAAGAGACCGTGCTGAAGGTCAATCACGTCGCCAGCGCCAACACGCCGGTGCAGGTCTGTCTGGAGGTGATGGAAGGCTACATGGAGCGGGCCTCGGGTAACCGCTTCGACGTCCAGGTCTATCCGGCGGCGCAGCTCGGCAACTTCCGGCAATCCGTCGAATCGGTTCAGCTCGGCAGTCTCGAGCTGACCTTCACGACGGGCGGCGGCATCTCCAACCTGTTCGGTCCCATCCAGGCCTTCGATATCCCCTATCTCCTGAAGAACGACCGCGTGGTCAACAAGGTGATGGAGGACCCAGAGCTCAACGAGATGCTCAACAACGACGTCCTGGAGGCCCTGCAGACCGTCCGCATGGTCGGCATGTCGGGCAACCACGGCTGGCGCAGCTTCTTCATCGACAAGGGACCGACGGCCAACCTGCCGGACGACTGGCAGGGCAAGAAGATCCGCACCATCGAATCGCCGATCTCGATGGAACTGGCCACGGCCGTCGGCCTGTCGCCGACACCGATCCCCTGGCAGGAGCTCTACACGTCCCTGGCGACCGGTATCGTCTACGGGACGAAGAACTCGCTGATGGACATCATCGCGATGGACTTCCAGCAATACCTCAAGTACCTGTTCCGGGATCAGCATACCTACATCATGTTCTTCTGGTGGATGCACGACCCGTATCTGCAAGGTCTGAAACCGGAGCTGCAGACCGTCTTCGTCGACGGTATGGACCGGCTGAAGGCGACGTGCACCGGATACTTCGAGGCCTATACGCTGCCCTTCTACAAGCAGTTCGCCGAGGCCGGCGGGGAGATCTACAACCCGACGGCCGAGCAGCGGCAGTTCCTGCTGAAAGGCCAGGAGGCCGTCGAGAAGTGGTATGCCGACCAGTTCGGCACCAAGTACCCGGACGCCATCCGCGCCGCCGTGAAGCGCGCGGACGAGGCGATCGCCCGGGAAGACATGCGTGTGCTGGGCAAGGCCGCGATGAGGTAGCCGTCTGCTCGGGAGGACCGGGTCGTCCTCCCGAACCGAAGCGAATTTTCGCGGGTAAATCGGGGCGCGCTTCGGCGCGCCCCTTTCTTTGTGCGGAACGCATCGTGACCGCCGCGCGTCACGTCTCGGCCACGCTATCGGCGAACCGACCTTGCCCCCGGGTTCCACGAGAGGGGTTCGCGGGTCACGTAGTCGGACTGCTGCCCGCGGCATACGATGGCCTCCCGCGCGCGGGATCCGGGAACCTGGAAGAACCGGCGCCGAGGCCCTGCGGCGCACGAGACGTCTCCCCACAAACCGCCGTCCACGCCGCTTACAACGATATGAAGGGGTTGACCGAGAGAGTCTTCAGGAACGTGTCCAGGGTCGAGTCGTAGACGACGCTCGATTCGTCCCGGCCGAACACTACGAGATGCTCCAGCTTCGGTATCAACCCGACCCGTTCGCCGATTTCGTGCTTCTCGTGGGAGGCCGCCAGACAATACACGCATTGTCCGTTCTCCAACCGCGCGAGATACTGGTAGTGCGATCCCCGAAACGATATCTGAACGATCTCGCCGATCAGTTCGCCCGTGCGATCGTGCAATATGTCGTCGGGCCGCACCAGAATCTCCACGTCGCGGCCCACCTCGATATGGTGATCCCGGTGCACGTTGTGGGTGCCGAGCGCCGACCGCAGTTTCGTCTTGTCGACGGAAGTCGCCTGGATCAGTTCGCCCTCCCCCACGAACCGGGCGACGAATTTCGTGGCGGGCCGATGGTATAGATCACGGGGATCGTCCCACTGATGAATGCGGCCCGCGTTCATCACGCCGACCCGATCCGCCAGGGCGAAAGCCTCCGCCTGATCGTGCGTCACGAGGATCGCGCTCATGTTCTCGTGCTTCAGGATTTTCCGCACTTCCGGCACGATCGACAGACGAAGCTCGACATCGAGGCTGGAGAACGCCTCGTCCATCAGCAACAGCTTCGGCTTCGGCGCCATCGCCCGCGCCAGTGCCACGCGCTGCTGCTCGCCGCCGGACAGCGAGTGCGGCATGCGTTTCTCGTAACCGGTCAACCCGAAGAGCTCCAGCAGCTCCCCGACGCGGCGGCGCCGTTCCCTCCGGTCCGCCCCCCTGAGACCGAAGGAGATGTTGCGCGCGACCTCGAGATGCGGGAACAGCGCGAAGTCCTGGAACACCATGCCGATGCGCCGCTTCTCGGGCTCCACGACGGCGGAGGGCGCCGACAGCGGCCGGCCCTCCATCGAAACGGCGCCGCGCGCCGGCCGCTCGAACCCCGCGATCCCGCGAAGGAGCGTGGACTTGCCGCAACCGCTCGGTCCCAGCAGGCAGCCGATCTCTCCGGGCTCGAGCGAAAAGGTCGCTCCGGTCACGACGGTCCGGTCGCCGTAGGCCAGGCACAGGCCATCGAGACTCAACATGGGGCCGAAATCCTCCCGTGAAGGGCGTTGTCTACCTTGCGGGAGTGTGATCCCGTGAAATGGTCCGACTCAACAGGACCACCGGACCGATTCCCACGAGCACGATCGTCAACGACGGAACCGCCGCGTCGGCCAGACGTTCGTCGGACGCGAGCTCGTAGGCCCGCACCGCGAGGGTATTGAAATTGAACGGCCGCAGGATCAGGGTGGCCGGCAGTTCCTTCAGGACGTCGACGAACACGATCAGCAGGGCGGTGAATACCGTGCCTCTCAGCAAGGGCGCGTGAAGCTGCCGGAGAACCTCGGACGGTCGGCGTCCCAGGGAACGCGCGGCCTGGTCGAGGCTGGGCTTGATCTTCTCCAGGCCGGCTTGCACGGCCCCGAGCGAAACGGCGAGAAACCTCACGGTGTACGCGAAAAGCAGCGCGAAGATCGTGCCCGAAAGCAGAAGTCCGACCTCCGCTCCGGAGACGAACCGCGTGATCTCGATCAGGCGATGATCCAGCCATGCGAGCGGCACGATGACGCCCACCGCGATGATCGCGCCGGGAATCGCGTAGCCGAGGCCGGAGACGTCCACCGACAGGCGCGCCGCCCGGGTCGCCGCGTTACGCTTCGCATAGCCGAGAACCAACGCCAGCGCCGTCGCGATCAAGGCCGCCAGGAAAGCCAGATAGAACGAGTTCCATGCCAGACTCAGAAACGACGCGCCGTCCCACCGGGCGTCGCGCAACGTCCACTTCAGGAGAACCAGAGCCGGAACGATGAATCCCAGCAATACCGGCGCGAGGCATCCGGCCCAGGCGCCGGCCGCCCGCCAGCCGGCCAGCCGGATCCGGTGTTCGCGCATGTCTCTTCCTCCCGCGTCGTAGCGGGCCCTGCGCCGGGAATGGCGCTCCAGGTAGATCAGCAGGATGATGAAGGCCAGCAGCGCCGCGGAGAGCTGGGATGCGGCCGTCAGGTCGTCGAATCCGTAGAACGCGCGGAATATCCCGGTCGTGAAGGTGCTCAGGCCGAAATACTGCACCGTCCCGTAGTCGGCGAGGGTCTCCATCAGCGCCAGCGAAACGCCGGTGACGATCGCCGGGCGGGCCAGCGGTACGGCGAGTTGAAAGAAGCCTCGGGGAATGCCGTAGCCCAGCGTGCGGCCGACCTCGATCGCTCTCGTGGAGTGCTCCAGGAACGCCGCGCGCACGAGCAGGTACACGTATGGATACAGCACCAGCCCCAGCATGGCGATGGCGCCGCCGAGCGAACGCACCGGGAAGAACCAGTAATCCCCGTGTTTCCATCCCGTGACGTCGCGAAGCAGCGTCTGCGCCGGACCCGCGTATTCGAGGAGTCCGGTATACGTATAGGCGATGATGTAGGCCGGAAAGGCCAAGGGCAGCAGCAGCGCCCAGACGAACGTCTTTCGCCCCGGAAACTCGCAAACCGCGGTGAACCAGGCGGCGGGAACTCCCAGGACCAGGGTCAATACGCCGACCCCCAGCATGAGAAGGACCGAGTTGACGACGTAATCGGCGAGAACCGTGTCCCACAGATGGCCCCAGACCTGGACGCTCTGGCCGGCGAATACCGAGGCGGCGATGACGACGATGGGCGAGGCCACCACGAGGGCGACGAGCGGAGCGGATATCCCCGGATATCCGGAGAAGGAGAACCGGTTCGACGGAGTCATCGGATGCCGGGCGACCGGGACGGTTCCCTCATCCGGGCGAGCCGGACGAGACTCCGGCGAAGACCCGACGGGAACCGTCCGCGATTTCATGTCGTCAACGCCAGCCGGCCCGGTCCATCAGCTCCACCGCCTTGCGGTTGTTCACGCCCAGCCTAGTCAGGTTCAGGGTGTCGGCCTTGAAATCGCCGAAGGAGCGCAACGTCTCGGAAACCGGCGCGCCTTCGACCACCGGGTATTCGTGGTTCACCTCGGCGTACCAGGACTGCGACTCCGGCGCGACCAGGAACTCCAGAAGCCGAACCGCGTTGTCGCGGTGTTTCGCGTGCGCGGCGATGCCGGCGCCGCTGACGTTCACGTGGACGCCACGGTCCCCGGGGGCCTGATTGGGCCAGAACAGCGCGAGCGCGGCGGCGACCTTCCGGTCCTTTTCCTTGGCGCTGGCCACGAGACGCCCGAAATAGTAGGTGTTGGCGATCGCCACGTCGCATTGGCCGGCGGCCACGGCTCTCAGTTGATCGGTATCGCCCCCGGCCGGCGGACGAGCGAAATTCCGCACCAGCCCCCGGGCCCATGCCTCGGTTCGTTCGACGCCGACCGTCTCGATCATGGAGGCCACCAGGGACTGATTGTAGATGTTGCCGGAAGAGCGCACGCATATCCGCCCCTTCCACCTGGGATCGGTCAGGTCCTCATAGGTGGACAGGTTTCCGGCGTCCACTCTGTCCCTGGCGTAAACGATGGTTCGCGCCCGCTTGGACAGGCCGGTCCAGAACCCGTCCGCGTCCCGGAGATTCTCCGGGACGGCGCGGTCGACGGCGTCGCTGTCGATTTTCTGCAGGACGCCCGCCTCCTTCGCCCGATGCAACCGTCCCGCGTCGGTGGTGACGAGCACGTCGGCCGGCGTGGCGGAGCCTTCGATCTGGAGTCTCTTCAACAGTTCGTCGGCCTTGCCGGTCACGAGGTTGAACCGGATCCCCGTCTCGGCCCGGAACCGTTCCAGCAGTGGCAGGATCAACGCTTCCTTCCGCGCCGAGTAGACGTTCACCGTGTCTTCGTGGCTCGCCGGCAGCGCACTCGACGTCCAGCACACGCCGAACGACAAGGCCGCCGCTGCCGCCAACTTACGGACCTTCCGCTGGCGCCCATACATCGTCATCGAACTACACGTCGTCATCGGACTTGCCTCCTTTCGACGGACAGGGGGGGGGGCTTTCGCCGTTCACGTTCACTGTCGCGAATTAGTCTCAATCTCACATTGGCGCCATTCATGCGTGGCACGAGAACCCGAGTCAAGCGTTAATGCGACCCATTCGCGAATTTTCCTGTTCCGTCCCGCCGGCGTCCGTGTCATGGTTTTCCAGGAGCCTTCCATGAGCGATGAAGACCTCTGTTTCGCTTCCGCCTCGCGGCTGCGCGAATGGATCGCGCGAAAGGACGTCTCGCCCGTCGAGGTGACGCGCGCCGTGCTCGCGCGCATCGAGACGCTCGATCCCAGGCTGAACGCCTTCGCCACCCTGACCGCCGACGCCGCCATGGCGGCCGCGAGGGAGGCGGAGGCCGCGGTCGCGCGGCGCGATCCGCTCGGGGCCCTTCACGGCGTCCCGGTCACCGTCAAGGACCTCGTGGTCACCGCCGGGGTCCCGACGGAATTCGGATCGCACACGCGCAAGGGTTACGTCCCCGCCGAGGACAGCCCCCTCGTCACGCGCCTGAAGGCGGCGGGGGCCGTGCCGCTCGGCAAGACCACGACGTCGGAATACGGCTGGAAAGGCGTGAGCGAGAGCCCACTCACCGGCATCACGTCGAATCCCTGGAAGCTCGGATACAACGCCGGCGCTTCCTCCGCCGGCGCGGGCGCCGCCGCCGCGGCCGGTTACGGCCCCCTGCATCAGGGATCCGACGGCGCCGGATCGATCCGTATGCCCGCGCACTTCTCCGGCGTGTTCGGCCTCAAGCCGACCTACGGTCGCGTTCCGTGCTGGCCGGTCGCCAACAACGACCAGGTCACGCATATGGGGCCCCTGACCCGGACGGTTCTCGATTCGGCGATGATGCTGAAGGCCATGGCCGGTCCCCACCACTGGGACCACACGAGCCTGGAGGCGGAGCCCGCCGACTACCCGGCCCGGTGCGCCGACGGCATCGCCGGACTCAGGGTCGCCTACAGCCCCGATCTCGGCCACGCCCGCGTCGACCCGGACGTCGCCGCCCTGGTCGCCGACGCGGCGGGCGTCTTCGAGGAGTTGGGCGCGAACGTCGAGGAGGCGGCGCCTCCGTTCGGACCCGACGGCCCCGAGCTGATCCGGTTCTTCTGGGCCGCGCACGTCCTGCGCTACGCCCACTTCCTACCCGAGTGGGAGGACAGAATGGACCCGGGTCTGGTCGCCTGTATCCGCGACGCGGAGCGATACTCCGCCGGGGAATACGTGAACATGCGCCAGAGAAAGCTCGACTACGTCTTCTCGGCGCACCGCTGGTTCGACGACTGGGATCTGTTGCTGACGCCGGCCGTGTCGGTGGCCGCGTTTCCCGCCGACCGGCTCCAGCCGCCGCACTGGCCGCGGCATGACTGGGACTGGACGGTCTGGGCCGAATTCTCGTATCCCTTCAACTTCAGCGGCGACCCGGCGGCCAGCGTGCCCTGCGGGTTCACGGAGGACGGCCTCCCGGTGGGCTTGCAGGTGGTCGGCAAGCGCTTCGCGGACCTGACCGTCCTGCGCGCGTCCGCCGCCTTCGAGGCCGTCCGGCCCTGGGCGGACAAGCGCCCCCCGATCGCCTGAGAGCGCGCGTCCCTGTCGCCGGCGTCAGGAAGACGTCGCGCCGTAGCCCGACCGCGCGTTCCTGCGCAACCCGTAGGGGCCGGGACAGAAGAGCGTAACGGCCTCGACGCCGGGTTCGAGGTCCACCCGGTGCTCGGCGTCGGCCGAACGGAAACCGACGTACCCCGGGCCTCTCCAGAACCGGCCCGCCGCGGTCGTCTCCCAGTATCCGCCCTTGAGGATGACGGTCATGTAGGGACGGGGATGGTTGTGCACTCCTTCGCCGTGATCGTCGTCCCGAATGTGATGGATCAGAACGTTGAAGGGAAACCACCGGGGGCGATGGCGAAACAGCAGGTAGTAACGGTCCGTCCAGGGCTTCGCCAAATGATATTCGGGGTGCGACGGGCCGCGGTCCATCAGGGTGCGTTTCCGCCCCAGTCTCTCGAGGACCCTGAACAGCGCGCTCATGGGCGGCGCAGGCTCCAGAACGCCAGCAACGGCTCCTCCCCCGAACGCATCGCGTGGACGATGCCGGGGCGGTGATAGACCAACCCGCCGATGCCGGGCGCGCGCCAGCCCGCGTCCTCGTCGAACCAGTCGCCCGCGCTCATCGCGACATAGATCTCTTCCGGGGGATGGCGGTGGTCGGGGAAGGTCACGCCGGGCGCGAGCAGGCTCACGCCGACAACGATGTCGTCATGCCGTTCGAGGCCGGCGGGTCCGATGACATCGGCGTTGGCGTGTCCGCTCCGGAAGGCCGGGTCCTCGCCCTCCTCCGGCGGACGAAGACGCCAGTGGAGGCGATCCGCCAGCGGGGCGAAGGCATCGGCCAGACGCGCCACCGGCCCGGGGCCGCGTCGCGCGTTGACCAGGGCCCGACCGAGATGTCGGCACGCGCCGGGCCGGGCGGGTCGAATGGGCGTGGCGTCCCGCGGCCCCGAGAGCGCCGCGTGGATTTCGCGGGCGGCCGCTCTTCCCCTGTCCGCCGTGTCCGGAGGAAACGCGCCGGCGGCCGTGGCGGTATCGAGGGCATCCACGAATCCGGCCAGCGATCGGTCTCCGCCCGGCGCGACCGCGCCGGCCCCTGGGAATCCGAACGATCGTGTTTCAGCCGAACGGTTCATTTGACCCTGGATATCCGGTCGTCCGTCTTGGCGAACCAGCGTAAGGAATTCGATCGCGCCTTGGAACCCTCCGGATATCTGGTGCCCCCGGCCGGACTCGAACCAGCACGTCCTCGCGGACAACAGATTTTGAGTCTGTCGCGTCTACCGATTTCGCCACAGGGGCACGGGGCGGATCATAATCGAGGACGATCGGCGGTCAACCGGACTCGCCCGTGCTCGCCGCCGCGCGGGCGACTTTCGAGTCGGCGCGCATCCAGACCGCGCCCCCTCCCCCCGCGCGGGGCCGCGCGAGTTCGTTGCCCCACGTCCCGCCGCCTGATATAGCGGGCCGCGATCCGGCAACCGGACCGAACGGCCTCCCCGTGCTCCAACGCCTCTACGACTGGACTCTCTCGCTCGCGGCGCACCGTCGCGCGCTCCCGGCGCTGGCCCTCGTGTCGTTCACCGAGAGCTCGTTCTTCCCCATCCCGCCCGACGTCATGCTGATCCCGATGGTCCTGGCGGCCCGCGCCCGCGCCTACGTCATCGCCGCGGTCTGCACCCTGTCCTCGGTCCTCGGCGGGATCGCGGGCTACGCCATCGGATTCTTCGTCTACGAGAACGTCGGCCGCCCCCTGCTCGCCTTCTACGGACATGCCGAGCGGTTCGCCGGCTTCCAGGACCGGTACAACGAGTGGGGCCTGCCGATCGTCTTCGCGGCCGGCCTGACGCCGCTCCCCTACAAGGTATTCACCATCGCGAGCGGGGCGACCGGGCTGGGTCTCGTTCCCTTCGTCGCCGGCTCGCTGGTCTCCCGGGGGCTCCGGTTCTACGCCGTCGCCTTCCTGCTCCGGCGTTACGGACCGCCGATCCGTACCTTCATCGAGGGGAACCTGAAGGTTGTCGCGACGGTGTTCGTCGTGACCTTGTCGGCGGGCTTCGTCATCTTGCGCTATGCGATCTGAGGCGCCATATCGCCCGGGACGCCTCGAAACCGCGTCGTTTCGGCGATGGCCCTCGATGACCGCTCTCCTGCGCCCGCGCGCCAGCGCACTGTCGATCCTGTTCGCCAGCGCCACGGTTCTGGGCGCCGCGCTGTTCTCCCAGTACGCCGGCGGGCTCGAACCCTGCGCCCTCTGCGTCTATCAACGGGCGCCCTACGCGGCGGCGATCGCGCTGGCCGCCGCGGGCTTCGCGATGGCGCGCGACCGAAGGGCCGTGGGAGGACTGCACGGCCTCGCCGCGGCGGCCTTCCTGATCGGCGCGGGGATCGCCGCCTATCACGTCGGCGTCGAGTGGCGCTGGTGGGCCGGAACGGAGGCGTGCGCGGGCGCGGGCGCCAGCGGCGCGCGGTCCGTGGACGAGCTGCGCGCGCAAATCATGTCCGCGCCCGCGGTCCGTTGCGACGAGGTTGCCTGGTCGTTGTTCGGCGTCTCGATGGCGGGATACAACTTCCTCGTCTCCCTCGCGCTGGCAGGGTTCTCGGTCCTGGCCGCCCGCGCCAATCTCCGACGGGGGTCCGGGTGACGTCGGCCGATCGCGGTCCGAACGGCGGTGCCACGGGCGACGCCACCACGAGCGGCCGCGCGGCGAGCCGGGGGCGCCCGAAACGCACGGGAGAGGATCGCCTGCCCGGAGACCCGTCGCCCGAATCCCTGATCGAACGCATGATCCGGGTCGACCACGCGGGCGAGTTCGGCGCCGTCCGCATCTACGAAGGCCAGATGGCGGTCCTGGGCGAGGGGCCGGCGGGCGCGACGCTCCGGCGCATGGCGGACCGCGAGCGCGAGCATCTGGCGGCCTTCGACCGGCTGATCTCGGACCGGCGGGTCCGCCCGACCGCGCTGACGCCGCTGTGGCGCGTCGCCGGATTCGCGCTGGGCGCCGGAACCGCGCTCCTGGGCGAGAAGGCGGCGCACGCCTGCACCGTCGCCATCGAGGAAACGATCGACGAGCACTATCGACGGCAGGCCGAGCGGCTCGGCGACGACGAGGCCGGGTTGCGCGACACCATCGAGCGGTTCCGGGCCGACGAGATCGCCCATCGCGACGAGGCGTTGGCGCACGGCGCCCTCGAAGCGCCGGGCTACGAGGCGCTCACGTCGGCGATCAAGGCGGGTTCGCGCTTGGCGATCTGGCTTTCCGAGCGTCTGTGAGCACTCGAACGCCGCCCCCCACGAACGGGACGGCGCCGGCGGTCCTCGCCGCCCGAGGCGGTCGACCCGGATCAGGGTTCGAGTTCGGTATCCCAGTAGAGGTAGTCCCGCCAGCTTTCGTGAAGGTGGTTCGGCGGAAAGCGGCGGCCGATCTGCCGCAACTGGAACATCGAGGGTTCGACGGGCATGGCGCGGGGATACATGCCCGCCTGCCCGGGACGGCGGCCGCCCTTCCTGAGATTGCAGCGGGAACAGGCCGCCACCACGTTGTTCCACCGGGTCCGTCCGCCTTGCGAGCGCGGGACGAGGTGATCGAAGGTCAGGTCGTTGTCGTGGCCGCAATACTGGCAGGTGAACGAATCCCGGAGAAATACGTTGAACCGCGTGAACGCGGGTCTGTGGACCGGTTGCACGTAGCGCTTGAGCGACACCACGCTGGGCAGCCGCATCCTGAAGGAGGGCGAGGAAATCCAGCGTTCGTACTCGGAAACGATATCGACCCGGTCGAGGAAAACGGCCTTGACGGCCTCCTGCCATGGCCACAGCGACAGCGGGAAATAGCTGAGCGGCTGGTAATCCGCGTTCAGGACGAGGGCCGGCGAGCCTTGCGGCGATCGGGTCATGACCGTGTCATCCGGTTTCGGTTTCCAGGCTCGCGTTTCCCCGAGATCTCCGGCTCCGCGCCCCTTCCCGGTGGCGGCATTGTGGTCGACGATCCCTCGAAACACAACATGGCGGGTGCGGGGACGGGCCGATAAGGTCCGGCGGCCGATCCTCCCGGGTCCCGCCGAACCGGCCACACGGCCCCTATTCCATCTCGAAACCATACCCGAACCGTGCAATGTGTGCGAGGAAAAAATCTCCTGTTCAAAACTTTTTTTGAAATCGGGAAATGGCGATCCGGGAGGAATAGTATAGATGACGTAGGAACGAACAACCGATATTCACAATCATGGGATGGAGAAATTTTATCGAATAATAGAAATTTATGCTGACTCGCCCATCATCGTTCCCATATTGTACCCAAGCGGGAACGGGAGCCGACGGCCGACGAGATCCCAAGGTCCCGCATGTGGAGAACCAGGACACGGGATGACCTCGTTCAGACAGAAGTGAGACGCGGCTCTTGAAAGAGGGGTGGGGGTCTCCGACGCTGTTGGTGTTGAACAGACAGCGTGAAGGAGGACCCCCATGCAGACTTTCGGCCTGCCCCGGCAGATTACACGAGCCGCCGCCCTGGCATCGCGTCTTGGCGGCGCGGAGCGGAGCGGCGCCAGGGGTTGAGCGCCGCCGATGCCGCCGCATCGACCTCTTCGAACTCCCGCCCCGATCGCCCCAGCTCAACGGACACGTCGAGCGCAACAACGGCACCTGGCGATACGAGTTCTACGCCTCATGGGACCTGCCCGACGACAACCTCGACCACGTCAACCGATGGATCGACGCCTTCGCTGACGAGTTCAACACCTTCAGACCGCACCAGGCCCTTGGCGGACACACCCCCGCCGAGTACCTTGCCAGACACACAGCCGAAGAACCCCTCCATCTCATATGGCCTGAACCAGGACACACGCTTGGAAACCGGACGAGTCGGGAGTTACAATCCGCGCGGCTCATCGCGCCGTGCTCCAGAACTGGAGAGCTCCTTGCTCGAAAACGACGTATCGGCCTCCCGAGGCCGATGGCACCGGCGACCGACGGCTCTCCGGGCGGCCTTGCGCGCGGCCCTCGCCGCGGCGCTGCTCCTTCTTTCCGGCGCGCCGGGCTGGGCCCAGGACGGCGCGCCGCCGGACGAGGTGGAGCGGGCGCGGGAGATGATCTTCGCCGGCGATCCGGCGACGGCGCTCGACCTGCTGCGACCGCTGGCCGAGGACGCGCCCGACGATACCGATGCCTGGTTCTTCCGCGGCATGGCGGCCGCGGCCGCGGCCAACCTGCCGCCGGACCGCCCCGGCGCGCCGACGGACGACGCGGCCCGTCGGGCGCTGCGCGACGAGGCCGCGGCGAGCTATCGCCATATCCTGGAACGGCGTCCCGGGCTCGCCGGAGCGCGACTGGAGCTCGCCCGGATCCTGTTCGAGCGCGGGCGTTGTCTGGAGGAACCCGACGACCTGCTGGAGCATCTGCTGGGCGACGATTGCGATGCCGCGGCGCACCATCTCCGTCGCGCCCTGGCGGGCGGTCTTCCGCCGGAGATCGCCGAGGCGGTGTCGCGCCTCCTCGGGGCGGTGCGGGCGCGCAAACGGGTATCGGGATCGTTCGGGATGTCGATCGCGCCGGACAGCAACGTCAACGCCGCGACGTCGGCGCGGCGGATCGCGACCCGCCTCGTGAACGTTTTCACCGGCGAGGGGCTGGAGTTCGAGATCGAAGAGCGCGCGCGCGCGACCTCGGGCGTCGGGGTGACCGTGTCGGCGTCGGGGGAATACCGGCATCCCGTGTCGTTCCGGCCGGTGTCCAACAGCGCCACCCGGCTGCGTTTCGGCACCAGCCTCTACCGGCGCGAATATCGTGGACAGCGGTTCGACGACATGACGCTGGCGCTGCTCGCCGGGCCGCAGGTGCTGCTTCCGCGCGGCCACGCCAGCATGCTCGTCGAGGCGGACCACCGCTGGTACGGCGGCGACCCGGTGAGCCACGGCATCGGCCCGCGCATCGAGGGAGGCGCGCGCCTGGGCGAGCGGCTGTGGCTCAGCGCCGGCGCGGAGTGGATCAAGCGACGCTACCGACGCGGCGGGTCTCAGGACGGCCCGCGTTCCGAACTCGACCTCGGCCTGACCTTCGCGGCGACGCCGGCGATCACGCTGGGCCTGCGCGGCGGCTGGCAGAGAACTCGCGCGGACGCCGTGAGGCAGCGCTCCCGCACCCGCCGGCTGGGCGCCTTCGCCAACGCCGACCTGCCGCCGATCTTCGGCATCGCCGGCTTCGACCTCGGTTTCTTCCACGACGTCCTGTTCACCCGCTACGACGATTTCAGGGAGTTTCTGATCAGCCCGAGCAATCGTCGGGATCGGACTTCGATCAACCGGTTGACCGCCTCCAACGACCATATCGAGCTGTTCAGCTTCGTCCCGGTGCTGTCCCTGATTCACGAACGACGCGACTCGAACATCGGCGAAATCTTCGACTACCGGCGCAACCGGGCCGAGCTCTCGTTCCGCCGGTTGTTCTGAGCCCGCCCGATCACGTCCCGATCCGGACGACCTCGCCCGGCGCGCGGGCGCCCGAAAAGGCGTCGGCCAGGAACCTGCCGCCGATCTCCAGCGCGTCGGGGGCGATGCCGTGCCCGACGCCGGCGCAGACGCGCCATTCCACCGGGACGCCTGCTGCCGAGAGGCCTTCGACACCGAGGAAGAGCGCGTGGATGGGCACGATGTCGTCCGCGTCGCCGTGGAACAGGAACACCGGCGGACGCGAACGCGTGGCGGCCGGCGTCTCGGACGCGCCGCACAGCGCGCCGGAGAACCCGATGACCGCGGCGCACCGCCGCTCGCGCCGCAGGCCCACGTGCAGAGCCATCATGGCGCCCTGGCTGAAGCCGACGAGAGCCAGCGAGTCGTCGCCCAGGCCGTGGCGTTCGAGCTCGGCGTCGATGAAGGCGTCGATGGCGGGCGCCGCTCTTCGCGCGCCGGCCGCGCGGCGTTCGTACTCCGCGGCCACGGCCGCGGGGTCGCGCCGCGGACGGACCGGACCGTGGCTGCCGAGCGAAAACCACTGGCGGCCCTGGGGCGCCGCCTCGGAGAACTCGGGACCGTCGGGGGCGACGAAGGCGGCCCCCGGCAGGCGCGACCGCCAGTACCCTCCGAGAGAGACGAGATCGTTGCCGTCGGCGCCGTAGCCGTGGAGCAGGACGACGATCTGGCGTGGCGGGCCACCGTAGGCGGGCGGCATCCGCGGACCGTCGAGACGGGGCGGCGGCGTCACGGACGGCCCTTGTTCTCGTAACGGAACGTGAGCTGCATGGCGGCGAAGAGCAGGTCCGACTCGGCGCCATGGCCTCGCAGGCCGCTCTCCCCGAGCAGCCCGTTCCTGGCCGCCAGCACGGCGTCCAGGGAAGTTCCTTCGTAGGCCAGCAACCAGTCCGGCGCCATCATGCTCCTCGGCAGGTTGTCGCCCGGGAATCCCCGCGACGCCATGGCCGTGGTCTCGGCGTTCCGCTCCCACAAGTGGGCGGCCACGATGCCGCGGTGGGCGACGAGGGCGGGCAGCGCCGTTCCGACGACGCGGGCCCGCAGTTCCTCCTCCGCGCCGTCTTTCGGCGTCAGCGTCAGAAAGCCGGCGATACCGCCCTCCGAATCCCCGACGCTCGCCGAGACGTCGCACATCATGCGGATGGAGTTGTAGAAATGGGGTGCGAACCGGGTCTCGCCGGGAGTCGGGTTCGTGACCACCGCGAGGAAGTCATCGCCCGCCTGGACGTGCGGCCCCTCCGTGGCGTACACGGCCATGTACGACGGACCGCCGGAGACGGCCCTGTACCTCTTGCCCCAGATGTATCCCGGAACGTCGACCCGGTTCCTGACGTGTTCCCGGTCGTACCACTCGTTCAGGTCGGGGGCGATCGCCTCCGGGATCTCGGTCCACATGATCGATACCGATCGGACGGCAGTCGTCATTTTGTCTCTCCTGTCCGCTTCACGGGGCCACGTCGCGTCCCTTGAGGGCGCGGTAATACTGCCAGAGAATACGGGCGGCGACACTCCGGTAGGGTCGCCAGTTCTCCCCCATCTCGCGCAAGGCCCCGGCCTTCGGGCGCTCCTCGAGACCGTAGAGATGTCGCGCCGCGGCTTGCAGGGCGAGATCCCCCGCCGGCAGCACGTCGAGCCGGCCTAGCGCCGACAGCAGATAGATTTCCGCGGTCCAGCGCCCGATCCCTTTGACCCTGGTCAGCTCCGCGACGACGGCCTCGTCGTCGAGTCGAGCCAGCCGCGCCGGCTCGAGATCCCCGGTGACGAAGGCCCGGGCGAGGGCCCGGCAGTATTCGGCCTTGGCGCGGCTGAGACCGAGACCGCGCAACCGGTCTTCGCCGAGACCGAGCAGGATCTCCGGCGTGAACGGCGCGACCGCCTCCCTGACGCGTCCCATGATGGCGGCCGCCGAGGCGAGGGAAAGTTGCTGTTCGACGATGAGCAGGACCAGCGTCTCGAAGCCGCCCTTGCGCGAACGGTCGTGGAACGGACCCCCGATCTCGCGGGCCCGCGCCAGATCGGCGTCGCGCGCCGTGAGCACCGCTACCGCCCCGGCGATGCGCCGCTCGCGTTCGGTCGTTCGGGTCCGCGCCATGATCGTGAGTTAGCCGAAGAACCACCCTATTGTCACGGACATGGCCGACGAAATCGTCACCCGGTTCGCGCCGAGCCCGACGGGACACCTGCACCTGGGTCACGCCTATTCGGCCCTGTTCGCGGCGGCCGCGGCCCGCCGCGGCGGCGGGCGGTTCCTGCTGCGCATCGAGGATATCGACGCCTCCCGCGCCAGATCGGAGTTCGAGCGCGCCATCCTCGAGGACCTCGCCTGGCTGGGCCTCGAATGGGAGACGCCGGTCAGGCGCCAGTCGGAGCATATGGCGGACTACGAACGGGCCGTGGGCCGCCTGAAGGCGCTGGGCGTCGTCTATCCCTGCTTCTGCACGCGCACCGGGATCCGGGCCGAGATCGAGCGCAGCCCCGGCGCGCCCCATGGGCCGGACGGCCCTCTCTATCCGGGAACCTGCAAACGACTCGACGACGGCGAGCGGAACGCCCGCGTGGACGCGGGCGAGTCCTTCGCGCTACGCCTCGATTCCGACCGGGCGGCGCGGATCATCGGCGCGCGCGGCGGCCCGGTCGCCTGGACCGACGTCGAGGCGGGCGAGCGACCGATCGACACGGCGTCGCATGGCGATGTGGTGATCGCACGGAAGGAAGTCCCGACGAGCTACCACCTCGCCGTCACCGTCGACGACGCGCTTCAGGGCGTGACGCTGGTGACGCGCGGTCTCGACCTGATGCCGGCGACCCACGTCCATCGGCTGCTGCGGGCGCTTCTCGATCTGCCGGAACCGCGCTACCACCACCACCAGCTGATCACCGACGACGCGGGGCGGCGCCTCGCGACCCGGAATCGCGCGACGGCTCTGCGAACCCTGCGGGAGCGCGGCGCGGCACCCGGCGATATCCGGAAAATGGTGGGACTCGGCGCGTCTTGAGCCGGTATCCTGCCGCCGGATCGGGCGACGCGCCGGCTCCGGCGCACGGCGGGCACGCGATGGGAACGGCGGGATTCGGAGAGCGACCATGACGCCCGGCGCCATGGTGGAACCACCGGCGAGGGCCTTCGCTCTCGTCCCCGACCCGCTGTCGGCGTGCCGGGACGCCCTGCCCGCCGCGGACCGCCTCGTGGCGGCGGCGAAGCGGTCGTTGTCCGAGCGGGTCACGGAAGGCGGCCGCGTCGACGGCGCAGCGCTCGAGGAACGCCAGTTCGCCGCGCACGGCCTCGCCTGGATGGCGACTTACGTCGAGACCCTGCGTCAGACCCTCGGCTGGGCGGAGCGGCTCGACACCGATGGCGCACTCCGGGATCGGGAGGCACTGCAGCTCCAGATCGTCTTCGGCGAGTATCTGGCGCAGATCGCCGGCGGCATCGCCATGAGCCAGGGCGAGGTCGTGCGCCCGTCGGACATCGGGATCGACGAGGGCGATGTCGAGACCTTCCGGCGCTCCGTCGCCGCGCTGATCGCCCATGGCAACACGGACGAGGCGCGCGGCCTGTTGGCCGGCCTCATCGCCGAGTCGGCCGAGACCGGCGATTTCGGGAACCCCGGCCTCGACGACGCGCTGGCCATGGCGCGCGACCAGTTCCGCCGTTTCTCGGACGAGAAGGTCGCGCCCCGCGCGCACGAGTGGCATGTCCGGGACCAGCTCGTCCCCATCGAGATCGTCGAGGAGATGTCGGATCTCGGCGTCTTCGGCCTGACGGTGCCCGAGGAGCACGGCGGGCTCGGGCTCGGCAAGACCGCCATGTGCGTGGTCTCCGAGGAACTGAGCCGAGGCTACATCGGGGTGGGCTCGCTCGGCACGCGGTCCGAGATCGCCGCCGAGCTCATCCGCCTCCACGGGACCGCCGCGCAGCGGGAGCGCTGGCTCGCCCGCATCGCCTCGGGGGAGGTCGTGCCGACCGCCGTGTTCACCGAGCCCGGCGTGGGCTCGGACATGGGAAGCCTGCGCACCCGCGCCGTCCGCGACGGCGCCGTCTACCGGATCACCGGGAACAAGACCTGGATCACCCACGGCGCGCGGAGCGACATGATGACCCTGCTCGCCCGCACGGACCCCGGCGAGCCCGGCTACCGGGGCCTGTCCATGTTCCTCGCGGAAAAGCCGCGCGGCGACGACGACGACCCCTTCCCCGCCGAGGGGATGTCCGGCGGCGAGATCCGGGTTCTCGGCTACCGCGGCATGAAGGAGTACGAGATATCCTTCGACGGGTTCGAGGTGCCCGCCGACTGCCTGCTCGGCGAGGCGGAGGGGAACGGCTTCAAGCAGCTCATGGCGACTTTCGAGTCGGCGCGCATCCAGACCGCGGCCCGGGCCATCGGCGTGGCGCAGAGCGCGCTGGAGACGGGCCTCCGCTATGCCCGAGAGCGCCGGCAGTTCGGCAAGGAGATATACGCCTTTCCGCGCGTGCACGGGAAGCTCGCCTGGGCCGCTGCCGAGATCATGGCGGCACGTCAGCTCACGCACTTCGCGGCGCGCGAGAAGGACGCCGGGCGTCGCTGCGACCTCGAGGCCGGCATGGCCAAGCTCCTGGCCGCGCGGGCCGCCTGGTCGGCGGCCGACAACGCCGTGCAGATCCACGGCGGCAACGGCTACGCCGAGGAGTACCCGGTCAGCCGCATCCTGTGCGACGCGCGCATTCTCAACATCTTCGAGGGGACGGCCGAGATCCAGGCCCAGGTCATCGCTCGCCGCCTGCTCGAAAGCCGGAACTGACGCCTTTCGGGGAGGCCGCGCCGGCGCCCCGTTCCGCGGTCAGCGCAGGTCGGAATTGAGCGTGTAGGTTCCCGTCCAGGACCCTTCCGCCAGCACGTGCCCCTCCATCGCCGCCAGGGCCTCCTCGCGGCCGAAGGTCCCGCTCAGGCCCAGGGTCTCGACGTCGAGGGCATACACCGTGAAGACGTAGCGGTGAACGATGGCGTCGTTCCAGGGCGGACAGGGACCGTCGTACCCCCCGTAGTCGCCCGCCATCCGCTCGTCGCCGGCGAACCATTCCGTGTACCGGTTGAGTCCGCGAACGCCGCGGGCGGTCGGCCCGGAGGGCTTGCCGCCGGGCGTGATGCCATCGGAGTCCGCACCCTCGTCCAGCGCCGTGACGTCGGCGGGCACGTCGACGAGCACCCAGTGGCAGAAATCGACCCGGGGCAGGTCGGCCGGGATGATCCTGCCCTCCTGGTTGACGTCGTCGGCGACGGAGGGGGCATCGGGATCGTTGCAGATGACGGCATACGCTCTCGTCCCGTCGGGCGCGCCCGACCAGCGTATCGCCGGACTCCGGTTGGGGCCCATCGTGACGCGGCCTTCGTCGGCGGGCGCGCAGAACGCGTACTCCTCCGGGATGGCCTCACCGTCTTTCCAGGCGTCGATGGTGACGTTCAGCTTGGCGGCCATGTCTGTCCTCCCTCGGCGATACGGCGGCGGCGCTTTCCCGCGATGATGTCGGCAACGCCGGCGAAATTCAACCGTTGCCGTCTTGACGTTCCTCTTGGATGGGCACTTGACAAATAGGCAGAATGTTCTACATATCGTATTAGGAACTATAAAACCTATGGGAGGGACGATCGATGAGTGAACTCATTCCGAGCCGTCACGGCGAGACGCGCATGAGGCAGCGGGGCATGAGGAACGGCGATGCCGACTTGATCCTCGCCTACGGCATGCAAGTCGAAGACGAAACCTGGTTGCTGCTTGACAGGGACGCCGACCGTGCGATCGAGGCTTGCAAGCAGGAGATCAAGGCGTTGGAGCGCCTCAGGAACCGGAAGGTCGTCATGAACGGTTCTCATGTCGTGACCGCCTACCCCTCGCGGCCTTCCGATCTGAAACGCGCGCTCCGGCGCGGCAGACGGAAGGGCCTTGCGAAATGACGGTGGGTTCCGGCGCGGCCCGTTCGACGAGAACGGTCTCAAGCGGCTTGCAAGCATCAGGCATGGTGGTCCAACAACCCGTCGCACATCCAAGCCCATGCTTGGCTGCGGGCGAGGTACAGGACGGAGAACGTCGATAGGGCGGGCCACAAGCTCGTCTTCCGCAAATCCACGATGTGATAGTTATTAACTACAGGGAGGCATGATCCATGTCGAAATACAAGCCGCTGGAAATCCACTTGCGTGATTCGGGGCGGGATACGGCGCCGATGACGTTCGGCGAGATCGAGCGAATCATCGGCGCGAAGCTGCCCCCTTCGGCCTTCCGGCATCGGCCGTGGTGGTCCAACAACCCGTCGAACAGCGTCATCACCGATGCCTGGCTGCGGGCGGGGTACAAGACGGAGAAGGTCGATATGGAGGGGCGCAAGCTCGTCTTCCGCAGGTCCGCGTCCGACGCGCCGCCGCCCGGAACCCGCGACGAACCGGCGCCGGAGGGCGTCGAGGCTTCCGACGCGCGCCGACCCGACCTCGTGTCGCGCGTGTTCGGCGCGCTCAAGGGCACGGTGACGTTCGCGCCCGACGCGGATCCGACCGCCCCGACCGGCGAGGACTGGGATGCGGCGCGGTAGCCGGGTGGGCATGTTCCTCCTCGACACCTGCGCGGCGCTGTGGGTCGCGAACGGCGATCCCCTGCGGGAGCCCGGCGCGAGCGCGTTGGCGGAAGCCGGCGACGGGCCGGTCTTCGTCTCTCCCATGACCGCGTGGGAAATCTCCATGCTCGCCGCGAAGGGGCGGATTGCGCTCGCGCTCGACCCCGGAATCTGGTTCTCGCACCTGTGCGCGCTTCCGGGAATGGCGCTCGCCGAGATGCCGCCTTCGGTGCTGATCGCCTCGAACGGGCTTCCCGGCGTCCCGCCCGCCGATCCCGCGGACCGCATCCTCGCAGCGACGGCGCGGGCCTTCGGTTACGCGCTGGTGACCCGCGACCGCCGGTTGTCGGAATACGCCGCCGCCGGTCATCTGCGGGTGGTCGGATGTTGAAGCCGCTCGCGCCCCACTCGCCGACATCGGTCATTCCACGACGAAGGCGCCGACCGCGACGACGAGCAGCAGCCACGCCGAGGCGCGGCGGTAGGTCCGTTCCCCCGACGCGCGGAAGACGCGGTTGCCGACGTAGGTCGCGAACAGGAAAAAGGGGAACACGACCGCGATCCGCCACAACGCCAGCGAGTCCAACGTCCCGTTCCACAGCAGTATGACGACGGTCGGAACGCTGACCACGAAGACGTTGGCGATCATGGCGGCGCGGACGGACGCCGGCGGGTCGGGGCCCATGAGCATGTAGAGGATGAGGGGCGGCCCGCCGAGGCTGGTCGACGAGTTCAAGGCGCCGCTCAGCGCTCCGACGCAGAGATTCGGGATCGGCCGGTGGGGGCCGCGGTAGCGCCAGCCAGCCATCAGCAGGAGCGCGAGAAGAGCCACGATCGCCGAGATGGCTCGGCGCATGACCTCCGCGTCGGCGATCAGGAGGATCCACGTCCCGAACGGAACCGCGATCCACGCCGCCGTCCAGACGGGGATCATCGTCCGCCAGGGAATGATCCGCACCACGCGCGTCACGGAATCGACGGAGACCGCCACTTCGAGGGTCAGGACCGTTCCCACCGCCGCCACCGGCCCGTACATCACGGCGTAGACGGGGGCCATGATCAGCGACGAGCCGAAGCCCGTGAAACCGCGGAAGATCCCGGCGACCGCGGCGACGACGGCCGCAACCGACGTCTCGACCGTAAGCAGGTCGTCCCAGGGGAAGTCCACGGGAGGTTCAGGAAAGGCCCGGGAGCGCGCGCCGGTGCGTCATTCCGGGCCGACGACGACGCCGCCCCGCGACTCGACGAACTTCACGATCGTCGAGTTGTCCGACCGCTCGCCGTTGGCGGCCATGCTCTTCTCCCACATGTCGACGACGGCGGGACCCAGCATGAGCGGGGCGTCGACGGCCCTGGCCGCCTCCAGGTACAGATTGAGGTCCTTCAGGACGATGGCGTGCATCGACCCGAGATCGAAGGTCCGGGTCAGCACGGCGTCGGGGAACTTCTCCAGGGTAGCCGAATTGCGGGCCGTGCTGGTGTTGAACACGTCGATCATCAGGTTCGGGTCGAGGCCCGCCTTGACGCCCATGACGAGGACCTCGGCGGTGACGGCGGAGGCGGCGCTCGCCATCAGGGTATTGGCGACCTTCATGGTCTGCGCCTGCCCCGGCGTGTCGCCGACGCGAAAGACGTTCGCACCGAACGTCCCGACGAGCGGTTCGATCTCGTCGCACGCCGCGTCGGGACCCGCCATCATGACGGCGAGGGTCCCGGCGACCGCCCCGCGCCGACCGCCGCTGATCGGCGAGTCGACGAGAGCGACGCCCGTTCCCTCGAGTCCGGCCGCGACCCGCCGTTCCATGGGCGGACCGGTGGTCGAGAGATCGACGAAGACGCGCGACAGACCGCCGCGACAGGCGCCGTCCTCGCCGAGCGCGACGTCGAACAGGGCCTGGGGCGTGTTCACGCAGGCGAAGACGATCTCCGCGCGCGACCCCACGTCCATCGGCGACGTCGCCGCCTCGGCGCCGTCGCGCTCCGCCTCCCCGACGGCCTCCCGGTCGAGGTCGTGAACGACGAGCGCGTGTCCGGCCTTCAGCAGATGCCGCACCATCGGCATTCCCATGCTGCCGAGGCCGATGAATCCCAACTTGCGCGTCATCGCGGCGACTCCCATGCGTAGTGCCTCGATCGAACGGCGCGGGCCTGACCCATGGCCTCGGCGAACAGGCGTTCGTAGGCCGGGGCGTCCGCGGGCCGCGGGTTCGACGGGTTGCTGTGATCGGCCACCGCGCCTTCGACCATGCGGGGAAGGACCTCGTCCGCGACGCCCATCTCCCGCAGGTTCGCGGGCATCCCGATCCGCCGGTTGAGCGCCTCGACGGCCTCCGCGATGTCCGCGCCGGCGGCGAGCCCCATGGCGTCGCGAAGCCGGTCGTACTTGTCGCCGACGTGGCCGGCGTTGAAGCGGAGCACCGCCGGCAGGATCACGGCGTTCAGCGTCCCGTGGTGCAGCGACGGCTCGCCCAGGCCGCCGAGAGGGTGCGACATGGCATGGACGGCGCCGAGGCCCTTCTGAAACGCCATGCCGCCCTGGAGGGAGGCCATCATCATGTGCCAGCGGGCCTCGCCGTCCGTCCCGTCGGCGACGGCGCGCTCGATGAACCGCGTCGCGCGCGCGACCCCGTCGAGGGCGATGGCGTCGGCGGGCGGATTCACGCGCGGCGCCAGGAAGGTCTCGATGCAATGCGTCAGGGCGTCCATCCCCGTCGCCGCGGTGAGGCCGCGCGGCAGGCCCAGCGTCAGGTCTGGATCGCAAATGGCCACGCGCGGGATCATGTGAGGCGCGAGAAACGCGAGTTTCCGCCCGTCCCGGAGCGTGAGCAGGGCGGCGCGGCCGACTTCGCTTCCCGTCCCGGCGGTCGTGGGAATGGCGACGACCGGCGCGACGTCGGCCGTGATCCTGTCCACGCCGCCGAGTATGGCCGCGTATCGTTCCAGGGGAGGGTCATGGGTCGCCACGAGGGCGACGCCCTTGGCGAGGTCGATCGACGAGCCGCCGCCAATTCCGATCAGACCGTCGCATCCGCGCTTCCGATAGAGCGCGAGAGCCGCCTCGAGGGCCTCTTCCGTCGGGTTTCCGGGCGTCCGGTCGAAGATCGCGGGCTCCGGGGCGCGGGCGATGGCGGAGAGAACGGGATCGAGAAGGCCCGCGCCGCGGACGCCCCGGTCGGTCACGATCATGGGTCTCCCCACCCCGAGGGCCTCGAGCTCCTCCGCCACGAGCCGGACCGCGCCGCGGTCGAACTGGATCCTGGTCAGATAGTTGATGAGCGCCATGAAGCCGTCCTTCCTCGTGCCGGGATCGCCCGTTCCGCACTCTACCATCGCCGCCCTATCGCGGCCCGGCCGGTGTGGCATAGTGGGACCCGCATCGGATCGCAAATCGGGAGGGGAACATGAATGGCCGTTTCGACGTGTCGGGTCGAGCCGCGTTCGTGACGGGCGCGAGCCGGGGGATCGGCCGCGCCATCGCGCTGACGTTGGCGGAGCATGGCGCCGACGTGGCGATCAACCACACGTCGGCGTTCGACGCCGAGGTCGGCTTCCCGGACGCCGCGGAGGCGTTCGTCGACGAAGCGCGGTCCCATCATGGCGCGAGAGCCTTCGCGATCGAGGGCGATCTCTCGGTCGACGGCGCCGTCCTCGACGCATACGACCGGGCGGTCGCGGCGTTGGGGCGCGTCGATATCCTGGTGAGCAACGCCAACATCCAGATCCCCCGCCCCTTCGAAGACGTTACGGTCGAGCAGATCGACCTCCAGTGCCGCATGAACTACCGCGTCCCCATCCAGCTCCTTCAGCGGGCGCTGCCTCCGATGGCGGAACGGGGCTGGGGCCGTGTCCTGACGCTCGGCAGCGTGCAGCAGGCCAACCCCATCATCGAGCTCGCGGTCTACGCGGGCCTGAAGAGCGCCCAGTACAACCTGGTCGTGAACCTGAGCCGCCGGTACGTGAAGTCGGGCGTCACCATCAACAACCTCTCCCCAGGCCTCATCGAGACCGACCGCAACCGCTTTCGGCGGCGAAACGAGGCGGACTGGCGGGCGATGATCGAGCGGACGAGCCCGATGGGCCGCGCCGGACTGCCGGAGGATCTCACGGGCGCCGCGCTCCTGCTGTGCTCGGACGCCGGAAGCTTCATTACCGGAACCAACGTCAACGTCACGGGCGGCGGCGACCTGCCGTGGTCCTGATCCCGGATCTTTCCCGGCGCTTCCTTGTCGATTTCCCCGCCGTCCGACGGCGCTGGCGGGATGCTATAGTGGCCGGGCGAGAATACGGCGGGGCAGCGGAATTCAGGGAGAGAACGCATGTCAATCAGAGCGTTGGACACGTCGAAATCGGTGCGCGACGGCGTTTCGGAGGCGGAATGGGAGACGCGGGTCCAACTGGCGGCGGCCTACCGCGTCACGGCCTTGCAGGGCTGGACCTATCTGGGCGCGTCCCACATCTCGGCGCGGGTGCCGGGGGAGGACGACACGTTCCTCCTCAATCCCCACGGCCTCTTCTTCGAGGAGATCACGGCGTCGAGCCTGATCAAGGTCGATTACGACGGCAACCAGCTCACCGAGGCGGACCACGGAGTGAACCCGGCGGGCTTCACCATCCACGGCGCGATCCTCGCCGGGCGGCCGGACGTGAGCTCGGTGATGCATACCCACACGCGGGCGGGCATGGCGATCTCCGCCATGGATTGCGGCCTGCTGACCATCGACCAGCAATCGTGCCGTTTCCACAACCGGATCGGCTACCATGCGTTCGAGGGCATAGCCCATGACCCGGGCGAGGGCGAACGCCTGGTCCGCGATCTCGGCCCGCATAACGCGATGATCCTGCGGAATCACGGCCTCCTGACGGCGGGCGCGAGCGTCGCGCACAGTATGCATCTCATGTTCTACCTGGAGACGTGCAGCCAGGTTCAAATCGACGCCATGTCGACCGGCGTCGGGATCCTGGAGGTGCCGGAGGACGTCGCGGAACACACGGCCAGGCAGTTCGAGAGCTTCGGTCCGGCGCACTGCGAGCGGGACTTCGCCGGCCTCGCGCGCCAAGCCGAGCGCGTCGATCCGTCCTTCAGGGATTAGCGCCGCCTCGACCATCGGGACCGACGCCCCCGGCGCCCGCGAACCCGGGGCACCGGGAAAAGCCGGCGTCCGCCTTCGCGCGCCGGTTCTCCGCGCCGCCCCGTCCCCCCGATGCCCGAACTGTTCGCGGACTTCCTGACGGCGCGGTTCGCGCTGGCCGTCGGGATCGCGCTGATGGGCGGCTCGATCTTCGGGTTCGCGGGCTTCGGCGCCGGCCTCAGCATGGTGCCGCTGCTGGCGTGGGTCTACGACCCGGCGTCGGCGCTGGCGATCGTGGGCATGGCCGTCGCCATCGGCGGAGCCCAGCTCCTGCCGCATGGCGTCCGCGCCGCCAACTGGCCCGTCGTGGGACCGATCCTCCTGGCCGCCCTGGTCGGGGTCCCGTGCGGAGCCGCGACGTTGCTGAGCAACGAGCCGGAGACCGTGAGGCGCGCGATCGGCGCCCTGATCATCGCCTTCGCCCTGATCATGCTGTCCGGCTGGACCTATCGCGGCCCGCGGAATCTCGCCACGAACCTGGCCGTCGGCGTGTCCAGCGGCGCCCTCAGCGGCTTCATGTCGGGCGGCGGGTCGATCATCAGCCTGTACTTCGTCTCGTGGCCCGGCGATCTGGCCGAGACCCGCGCCAACATCTACATCGTGACCTACGGCCTGGCCGTCCTGATGGCGACGGCGCTGATCATCGCCGGCGCCGTCGGCCCGACCACGGTTCTCCGTATGCTGGCGCTGCTGATTCCCTATTCCGCGGGCGTGCGGTTGGGGTCGCTGCTGGCGCGGCGCGCCTCGCGGGCCGTCTACCGCCGGTTCGTGTTGTGGCTCCTCGCCGGGATCGGCATCGGCGCGCTGACGCTGTGATCTCCGCCGCCGGACTCGGGCCCTATTCGGCGGCGACGGCCGGAAGCTCGCCGAAGGGATCGGCGGCGGTGCGGCCCATCATCCGGCTCCACTCCGCGAAGTAGTGGCGGATGCAGACCTCGCTATGGGGCGTCTCTTCCTCGCGCCCGTGCAGGATGTACGGACTGCCGCGCCCGTGGTTGAGGCCGATCGACTGGCCCACGATGGCGATGAAATCCTCGGGCAGATTACGACCGAAGGGCCCCCAGAAGGAGTTGTAGTCCCGCAGACGCTCCCGGCGTTCCTCCGGCGAATCGCCCTTGACGCCGAGGCCCCGGAACTCGACGATCGTCTCCTCGGGCCCGAGCGGCACCATGGTGTCGATGCGCAACGCCGGCGGCCGCATGTTGTAGGTCACGGTCGGGAAGAGATTGCAGAGCTTGTGCAGCGCGGACTCGCCGCCCGGCCAGCCCATCCGCCTCTCGACGCCGCTGCCTTTCTCGATGTTCTCGTAGCTGTTGACCGAGGGGTCAGCGGTGACGTGGCCGTGGACGTGCAGGTGATACCGGCGGTCCAGGTATCCGGGCTGGCCCATCGCGATCAGGCGGTTCTGGCGATGCAGGAACTCGTGATAGAGGTCGCGGTTGGTGTCGTGCCAAAGCTTGTAGTTCGTGGGCACGATCGCCTTGTGGTAGCACATGATCTCCAGGGGCGCCGCGGTCAGCTCGCCGCGCAGGAATTCGGTCGAATCGCCCAGGAAGGCGTCGAGCGGCCCGCAATCGTCGTCGACGTTGACCCAGACGAACCCGCCCATGTCCGTCTCGGACCTCACCTCCCGGAGCCCCACGTCCTTCCGGGACAGGCGATCCTGGAACCCCTCCTTCTCGCGCGTGATCTCGACGCAGTTGCCCTTGGTGTCGAACGACCACAGGTGAAAGATGCAGGTGATGCGCCGCGCGTTCCCCGACGGTTCGTAGGCCAGCACGTTCCCCCGGTGCGGGCACTGGTTGTAGAAGACGCGGATTTTCATGTCCTTGCCGCGCACGACCAGGAGCTCCTTGCCGCTCATGTGCTGACAGCGGCGGAAATCGTAGGCGTTGGGCGCCTCGCTCTCGTGGCAGACGATCGCCCACGTCTTCTCGAGGATCTTCTCGCGCTCTTCCTCGAAGATCGACCGGTCCGTATAGACCCGGGGGTCGACGTAGTGAGTCAGCGGAAGGTTCGGTCTCGTCCGCCATTGGGTGCCGGTGCGCGCCATGCCTCCCTTCCTCGCTGCGACCCGCCGCCGCGTCCGTCCACGCGGCGGGATCCCATCTTACCATTCCCGACGCCCGGTCGGAACCGGGGCGGCCCGTCAGAACGGGATCAGGGAGCCGGTCTCGCCGAGCATCCGGGTGTCGAGGCGGACCTCCCGGACGAGCAACTTGGCCTCGCCGCCCTCGAGGGCGACGACGTCGTGGTATTTCGCCACGGCAAGAAGTTCGGTGACGCCGCCGTCCCTGGCGGTATTGAAGACCTGGAGGCCCGAGACCACGGCGGCGCGCGTGTCGTTTTCGCTGTAGGCGACGGTGTAGACGCCGAGGTGCCGGGACATGACCAGGCGCAGAAAATGGTCGCTCGCGTGCAGCGGCAGCACCTCCAGCAGGGTCTCCATGCCGGCGAAATCGTGGTCGAGCCACGTGATGTCCTTGCGCAGCTCGGGACTGTAGGTGGTGATCGTGTACCGGAAATCCGGATGACAGAGATCGAGGTAGCCGGCGAAGTCGTAGGCGTCCATCGTCAGGCAGGTCCGGGCCACGAGTTCCCGCACCGCCTTTTCCCGTTCCGCCAGGGACTCGAAGCCGGAGCCGGTCGGCTCGCCGCGCGGTTCTCTCGTGGCGGTTCCGGTCGTCGTCATCCGTCGTCGCCCTCGATCCTGCCCCGGCGCAGGGATTCGGGGAGCACCCGGCCTACTCGGCCGCGGCGATGGCGCGATTGCCGAACGGGTCCGAGGCGCCGCGTTCCATCCATTTGCTCCATTCGCCGTAATAGTGACGCATACCGATCTCGTTCTGGATGGAAGGCTCCTCCCGGCCATGCAGGACATAGGCGCTGTCGTCGCCGCCCTTCATCGCCATCATCTGGCCGACGATGGCGATCTCGTCCTCCGGCAGGTTGCGCCCGAAGGGCCCCCAGATCGAGTTGTGGTCCCGCACCCGCGCCGCGCGATCCTCGGCCGAATCTCCCTTGACGGCGAAGCCGCGGAACTCGATGGCGACCTTGTCCGGCGCCAGCGGCACCATGGTGTCGAGGCGGAAGGCCGGCGCCCGGAGGATGAAGGTCATGGTCGGGAACAGGTCGATCAGCTTGTGGCAGGCGACCTCGCCCCCGGGCCAGCCCAGCCGCCGCTGCCGGCCGTCGTTGCCCTCGTAGGCGTCGTAGCGGCACTCCATCGAATCGACGCTGACGTGTCCGTGGTCGTGGACATGCACCCGGCGGTCCCAGTAGCCGGGCTGGATGAGAGCGATCTTGCGGTTATGGTGGTGCAGGAAGTCGTGGTAGAGCTCGCTGTTGGTGTCGTACCACAGCTTGTAGTTCGAGTTCACGACCGCCTTGTGATAGCTGATGATCTCGAGCGGCTTCGCGGACAGCTCCTCCTTCAGGTAGTCCAGCGAGTCGCCCACGAATTCCTCGAGCGGCCCGCAGCCGTCGTCGACGTTGACCCAGACGAATCCGCCGAGGCCCACCTCGGTCCTGACTTCGCGCAGGCCCATGTCCTTCCGCGAGACGCGGTCCTGATACCCCTCCTTCTGGCGCGTGATCGCCACACAATTTCCCCTGGTGTCGTAGGACCACTGGTGGAACATGCAGGTGATCCGCCTGGCGTTGCCCGAAGGCTCCATGGCCAGCAGGTTCCCGCGGTGGGAACAGTGGTTGTAGAAGGCGCGGATCTTCATGTCCACGCCGCGAACGACGAGGAGCTCCTTGCCGCTCATATGCCGGCAGCGCCGGTAGTCGCCGGCGTTCGGCGCCTCGCTTTCGTGACAGACGACCGACCAGACCTTCTTGAATATCTTCTCCCGCTCCTCCTCGAACAGGGCCCGGTCCGTGTAGATGCGGGGGTCGACGTAGTGCGTCGGGGCGAGGGTCGGCCGTCGTCGCCACTCGGTCGCGTTTCGGGACATGTCGCCGATCCTCCTCGACAGGCTCCGTGGCCGATGATGTTAGCACAATGGGGAGGCGCGTGAAGGCGACGCGGGAGCGCGGTGCGTGTAATGTATGAGGAAATCCACGCTGGGGAGGCACGCCATGGGACAGACGATCGAGGCGCGGATGCGCGATGGGGTGTCCATCCGCGTCTATCGCGCCGGTCCGGAAGGGACGCCGCGCGCCGGCCTCGTGATCATGCACGAGGCGTTCGGCATGAACAATCATATCCGGGACATGTGCGAACGGTACGCTGCCGAGGGGTATCTGGCGCTGGCGCCGGCGCTCTACGACCGGGTGGAGAAGGGCGTCGAGGTTCCCGGCTACGGTGCCGAGGACTTAGCCCGCGGGCGTGAATTGCGCCAAGGGGTCGAGTGGGAACCCGCGATCGCGGACATGAAGACGGTCATCGGCCTGGCGCGGGAAGCGGGCGCGGTCGGCGTCGTCGGCTATTGCTGGGGCGGGTCGCTGGCGTGGCTCGCGGCGACGCGGTGCGGGGCCGACGCGGCGGTCGGCTACTACGGCGGCCAGATCGTCCAGTTCATCGACGAACGGCCCGAGTGTCCGTTCATGGCGCATTTCGCGGAGCGCGACGTCCACGTCCCGCCGGAGAGCGCGGCGACGGTCCGGCGCCACCACCCCGGCGTCCCGGTCCACGTGTACGACGCCGACCACGGGTTCAACTGCGACCGGCGGGCCGATTACGACGCCGAGGCGGCGGCGTTGGCCTGGGACCGGACGTCCGGGTTCCTCGCCGCCAATCTCGTGGCGGCGCCCGCGGCCGTCGCCGGGGAATAGACCGCGCCGGACTCCGCGAAGATGACGGGCGACCGGGCGCGATGACCGTCATCGTCGACAACAGACACCGCCGGGTGGGGGAGTTCCTGCGCGAGCGCATCGAGGCCGGTTCGGACCTGTCGATCGTCTCGGCCTATTTCACCATCTACGCCTACGAGGCCCTGCGCGACGCGCTGGAGAAGGCCGGAAGCACGCGCTTCCTCTATGGCGAGCCGCGAGGCGTCGGCGCCATGGACCCCATGGGCGACGAGCCGAGGTTCTTCCGCCTGAACGACGACGACGGCATCGAGCTGGGCCGCGTGCTGGCGCAAAAGCCGCTGGCCCGCGCCTGCGCCGCCTGGATCGACAGGCAAGTCGAGGTCCGAACGATCGGCCGCGCCAATTTCCTGCACGGCAAGCTCTACCACGTCGCGGGCGGGAACGGCGCCGCGGCGCTCGTCGGGAGCTCGAACTTCACGCGCCGGGGCCTGGGCCACGGCGCGGTTCCCAACGTCGAGCTCAACCTGGAGGTCCGCGACGAAGCCGACCGGACGGCGCTCCTCCGCTGGTTCGACGACCTGTGGGGCGACGAGAGCCTGACCCGCGACGCCAAGGACGAGGTCCTGGCGGCGCTGGAGCGCCTGGGCGCGGCCCACGCGCCGGAGTTCGTCTATTACAAGACCCTGTTCCACGTCTTCGAGGACTGGTCCGCCCGCCAGGGGGAGCGGGAAGGGCTGCTTCGGGACGTCCATCTCCACGACACGGCGATCTGGCAAGCCCTTTACGAGTTTCAGAAGGACGGTGCGACCAGCGCCATCAACCGCCTTCTGCGGCACAACGGCTGCATCATCGCCGACAGCGTGGGGCTGGGAAAGACGTGGACGGCGCTCGCCGTCGTCAAGTTCTTCGAGCTGCGCAACGAACGGGTGCTGGTGCTCTGTCCCAAGAGGCTGGAGGACAACTGGGTCCGCTACACCGCGTGGGCGGGATTCCGCAACAACCCGTTCGAGAAGGACCGCCTGAACTACGCGGTGCGCGCGCACACGGACCTGAGCCGCTACGAAGGCAAGGCCGGAGCGGTCGATCTCTCCCGGTTCAACTGGGGCGCGTTCGATCTCGTCGTCATCGACGAATCGCACAACTTCCGCAACGAGGGTCGGGACCGGACGGACGAAGCCGGCAACGTCGTCAGGCGTAGCCGCTACAACCGGCTGCTGGAGGAGGTCGTCAAGGGCAGCGTGCAGACCAGGGTGCTGATGCTCTCGGCGACGCCGGTCAACACCAGCCTGCGCGACCTGCGCAACCAGATCTACCTGATGACCGAGAAGCGCCGGGACGCGTTCCGCGAGGCGCTGGGCATCGGCGACATCCAGGTCATGTTCGGCGTCGCCCAGCGCGAATTCCAGCACTGGGAGCAAGCACGCCGGCGCGGCGGGCCGGCGGACAAGGCCGCCCTGATCGAGAACCTGGGCGCGGATTTCCTGACACTTCTCGATGCCCTCACCATCGCCCGGTCGCGCGACCACCTGCGCCGCTTCTATCCGGCGGTCACCGAGCGGATCGGCGGCTTTCCCCGGCGGGCGAAGCCGGAGAACCTGTACCCGCCGACGGACGGCGAGGGCGAGCTCTCCTACGACGGTCTGCACGAACGGATCGGGGACTTCCGGCTCGCGGTCTACACACCGTCGCAATACCTGAAGGACACGTCCGGCCTGGAGGAGGAGAAGGCGCGGCTGCATTTCGATCAGCGCGACCGCGAGCGCTTCCTGATCGGCATGATGCGCGTCAACCTGCTCAAGCGCCTCGAAAGCTCCGTCCATGCCTTCGCGCTGACGGCGGGGCGCATTCTCGACAGGATGGACGAGCTCGACCGCCGGATCGAGGCGTGGCGAGCGCGCGGCGGCGAGGACGATATCGACGTCCGTCCCGACGAGGACGACGAGGACGAGGAGTTCACGGTCGGCCGGAGGCGCCGCTACCGGCTGGACGAGCTCGACATCGACCGCTGGCGACAGGATCTGCGCGAGGACAGGGAGGTCTTCGAGGACCTTCACGACCGGGCGAAACGGGTCACCATCGAGCGCGACGCCAAGCTGGCCGGGTTGAAGGCGCTGTTGCGGCGCAAGATCGAGGCGCCGGCCGCGGACAAGGACGGACGCGCCAACCGCAAGGCGCTCGTCTTCACGACGTTCGCCGATACCGCCCGCTACCTGTACGACCATCTCGCGGACCGTGCGCGCGACGAGCCGAGCGCCCGCGTGGCGCTGGTCACCGGCGGCGACGGCAACCGGAGCACGGCCGGTTCGTCGCGATTCGACGACATTCTGGAAGGCTTCGCACCGAGGGCGCAGAACCGGGGCGACAAGAGCGACGGAGGCGACGAAATCGACATCCTGATCGCGACCGACTGCCTGTCGGAGGGACAGAACCTCCAGGACTGCGACCTCGTGGTGAACTACGACATCCACTGGAACCCGGTGCGGCTGATGCAGCGCTTCGGGCGCATCGACCGGCTGGGGAGCCGCAATCGGGAGGTCCGCATGGTCAACTTCTGGCCGACGGCGGACCTGGAACGTTACCTGGACCTGAAGAACCGCGTCGAGGCGCGGATGGCGCTGGCGGACGCGACGGCGACCGGCCTCGACGACCCGTTGAGCGAGGACGCGGCGCGGGGCGATCTGGCGTTCCGCGACGAACAGTTGAAGCGGCTGCGTGACGAGATTCTCGACATCGAGGACGCCGACGACAGCGTGAGCATGAGCGATCTCACGCTCGACGACTTCCTCGCCGACCTGTTGCGCTACATCCAGCAACACCGCGCGGCGCTCGAAGCCGCGCCGTTCGGCCTCCATGCCGTCGTCCCCGCCCGCCCGGCGGCCGAGTCCCGGCGCGAAGGGGCGCCCGACGCGATCCGGCCCGGCGCGATCTTCTGTCTGAGGCGCAAGACCGGATCGGCGGAGCGGACGCCGAACCGCCTGTGGCCTTATTTCCTCGTTTACGTCCGCGACGACGGAACCGTGCGTTACGGCTTCCGGCGGGCACGGCAATGCCTCGCCCTGTTCCGAACGCTCGCCGCCGGCCGGTCGGAGGCCGCGGCGGCCCTGGAAAACGCGTTCGACCGCGAGACCGACCACGGCCGGCGGATGGAGAAATACGACAAGCTGCTTGACGCGGCCCTGCGGAACATCGCCGCGACCTTCCGCGGCGCGCAGCTTCAGGCGCTCGCCCGCGAGCGCGGCGCGGCGCTCGCGAAGGCGTCCGAACGGCCCGGCGGCGCCGATGACTTCGAGTTGATCACCTGGCTCGTCATCGCCGACACCCATGACACGGCGGAAGACGGAACGGCGGACAACGGGACTCCGAGCGATGCGTGAAGCCCCGGTCGAGGCACTGTCCGCCTTCGCCGGGGCAGGGTCCGCGAGGGACGGGGCCGCGGCATTGCTGGGCGCGCTCGGCTACCGGAGCGCGCGGACGGAGGACCTCGGCGGCGTGGAGGGGTTGCTCGGGTTGTTGAGCGCGGGCGGCGGATTGACGGAGCGGCGGCGGGGACTGTTCGCCTCCTGGCGTTCGGCCGATATCGTCTTTCAGGTCACCGGGGAGGAGATCGGCGACGGTACAGACCGCCCGGACCTGTTCCAGGACTTCGACCGGGGGCGCGCCAAGTCGTTCCTGTTCGTGGCGGCGGACCTCGAGGACCGCGCCTGGAGCCGGACCGAACTGGCGGAGACGGCGCGCGCCGTCAATCGCGGGTTCCTCATGCCGGTCGTCGTTCTGTTCCGTCACGGCGCGGCCCTGACCCTGGCCGTCGTCCACCGCCGCGCCCACAAGCGGAACCCGGACCGCGACGTGCTGGAGCGCGTGACGCTGATCAAGGACATCCGCGCCGCGGACCCGCACCGGGCGCATCTCGACATCCTCGCCGACCTCGCGCTCCCCCGTCTGATCGAGGCGCACGGCGTCCGCGATTTCGACGGCCTGCACGCGGCGTGGGAACGGACGCTCGACATCGAGGCGCTCAACCGCCGCTTCTATCGCGATCTGTTCGAGTGGTTCGAGCGGGCGGTGGCGGAGTGCCGCTTCCCCGACGACGGCGCCGGCGAGGGCTCGACCGAACGCCACGTCATCCGGCTGATCACCCGCCTTCTCTTCGTCTGGTTCATGAAGGAGAAGGGGTTGATCCCGGAAGCGTTGTTCGAGGACGGCTTCGCCCGCCGGGCGCTCGAGGACCACGCGCCGGAGCGGACGGACTACTACCGGGCGGTGCTCCAGAACCTGTTCTTCGCCACCCTCAACACCGAGATCGACAAGCGCGCCTTCAGCGAGAAGGGCAAGGCTACGCATCGCGACTTCGCCAGGTACCGCTACCGCGGCCTGCTGGCCGACCCGGACGGCTTCGTCGAAGACCTGAAGAAGGTTCCCTTCGTCAACGGCGGCCTGTTCGACTGCCTGGACGACTTCGCCGGCGCGCGTGCGGGCGGGCGGCGCATCGACGCCTTCACCGACGTCGAGGCCCAGGGCACGGGCCTGTCGGTCCCGGCGCGGCTCTTCCTCGACCCGGAACGCGGCCTGTTCCCGCTGTTCCGGCGCTACAAGTTCACGGTGGAGGAGAACACGCCGCTCGACCGGGAGGTGGCGCTGGACCCGGAGTTGCTGGGCCGTGCGTTCGAGAACCTGCTCGCCGCCTACAACCCGGAGACGCGGGAGACGGCGCGCAAGGCGACCGGGTCCTACTACACGCCGCGGCACATCGTGGACTACATGGTCGGGGAGGCGCTGGCGGCGGCTCTGGCCGGGAAGGCGCGGCCCGCCGACGGCGATGCGGACTGGTGGCGCGCCCGGCTGCTTTACCTGCTCGACCCCTCCGACGCGATGGACGACGCCGACGACCTCTTCGACGCGGACGAGATCGGCTCGCTGGTGCGCGCCATCGCCGGCCTTCGGGTGCTGGACCCGGCGGCGGGGTCCGGCGCCTTCCCGATGGGCGTCCTGCAGACGCTCACGCTGGCGCTGCGCCGCCTCGACCCGGACAACGCGCTCTGGGAGGCGTTTCAGAGGGAGCGGGCGAAGGCGCGGGCGGGCGCCGCCTTCGATGCCGGCGACCGGGACGCGCGCGAGGTCGAGCTCCGGGAGATCAACGACACGTTCGAGAGGTATCGGCAATCGGACTTCGGGCGCAAGCTGTACCTGATCCAGAACGGCATCTATGGCGTCGACGTCCAGCCCGTCGCCTGCCAGATCGCCAAGCTGCGCTTCTTCGTCTCGCTCGCCATCGAGCAGGAGCCGAACCCGGAAGCGCCCAATCTCGGCATAAAGCCGTTGCCCAACCTGGAGACCCGGTTCGTCGCCGCCGATACGCTGATCGGGGTCGGGACCGAACGGCAGGGAGTACTGCGGAGCGATGCCGTGGCGGACCTGGAGGATCGCTTGCGGCGCGTGCGCGAACGCTACTTCAACGCCCGCGCGCGGGAAACCAAGCAACGTCTGCGCGAGAAGGACGAGGAGCTTCGGGCCGAACTCGCCCGCGAACTGGAAGGCCAGGACCTCGGACGCGACGACGCCCGAGCCGTCGCCCTCTGGGACCCCTACGACCAGAACGCCCGCGCCGGCTGGTTCGACCCCGAATGGATGTTCGGCGTGACCGACGGCTTCGACGTCGTGATCGGCAACCCGCCCTACGTCCAGTTGCAGAAGGACGGCGGCCGCGCGGGGGCGAGGTACCGAGGCGCGGGCTACGCGACCTTCGCGGCCACGGGCGACATCTATCAGCTCTTCTACGAACGGGGCTGCGGTCTGCTCGGGCCCGGCGCGGGAACGCTCGCCTACATCACGTCCAACAGCTGGCTGAAGGCGGAGTACGGCAAGCCGCTGCGCCGCTGGCTGGCCCAACGCCATACGCCGCTGCGCCTGATCGAGATGGGCAAGGACGTGTTCGACGCCATCGTCGATGCCTCCGTCCTGCTGGTCCGGGAGGGCGGCGGCGCGGCGCGCGTGCCCGCCGTCGACATGGACCGCCTCGACGGCGGGGCGTTTCCTCCGCCCGAGGGGGCGTGGAGCGAGGCGCGCCCGGACGGTGCGGCGCCATGGAGCATCCTGTCCGCCGTCGAATGGCGCGTGCTCGACAAGATGAACGCCGCCGGCGCGCCGCTCCGGGACTGGGACGTTCGGATCAACAGAGGCATTCTAACCGGCTACAACGAGGCGTTCGTCATCGACGACGCCACGCGGGACGCCCTGGTCGCCGAGGACCCGCGCTCCGAAGAGATACTCAGGCCGGTGCTACGCGGCCGCGACATCCGGCGCTGGCGCGCGCGGTGGGCCGGGAAGTGGCTGATCGACACCCACAACGGCCACGGCGACACGCCGGCAGTCGACGTCGCCGACTACCCGGCGGTCAAGCGCCATCTCGACCGTTTTCTACCCGCTCTGAAACGGAGACGGGACAAGGGCCGGACGCCGTACAACCTCCGAAACTGCGCCTATCACGAGGATTTCGCCGAGGAGAAACTGTTCTGGATGCACATGACGCCGATTGGCCGGTTCGCATTTTCAGGTCGCGACATGTTCTGTAACCAGAAGGCATTCATGATAACCGGCCCCTCCCTCAAGTACTTGTGCGCCGTTCTCAACAGCACCGTCATTGGCTGGATGGTCAGAAATACGGCCGTAACGACAGGTATGGGACTGATTCAATGGGATAAATTCCTGGTGGAGTCCCTGCCGATCCCCGAGATTTCCGACGCGCGGCGCCGCCCCTTCGTGCGCCTCGTGGATGACATCCTCGCCGCGAAGGACGCCGACCCGGACGCCGACGTCGCCGCGCGAGAGAAGGAAATCGACCGTCTGGTCCACGCGCTCTACGGCCTCACGGACGCCGAGATCGCCGCGGTCGAGAAGGGACGGCCGTGACCAGTTCGGGCAACGAGAGGAACGCCGCGGCCGCTCGGCCGGAGTCGTCCATGAACAGGAAAACGTTCGTCGTCGATGCGGCGCTCTTGCAGGAGCTCGGCGAGCGCCTGATCGGCCGGGCGCATATCGCGCTGGCGGAGTTGATCAAGAACGCCTACGACGCGGACGCGATCGATTGCCATGTTCATTTCGAAGACGACCGGATCGTCGTCGCGGACGACGGTCACGGGATGTCGGAACACGAGTTCCTCGACCATTGGATGCGTATCGGCACCACCCACAAGGCGGAACTGAAGACTTCGCAGCGCCTGAACCGCGCGTTGACCGGCTCCAAGGGGATCGGACGCCTGTCGGCCCAATTTCTGGCGTCCGAGATGACGCTCGAGAGCACGTCCGCCGACCGGCCCGGCGAAACGCTCTACGCGGTGATCGACTGGACGAAGATCGTTCACGGCCGGAATCTCGATACGGTCGAGGTCCTCTGGGAATCCCGGTTCGAGGCGCGGGAATACCCGAACGGATGGCCGAGCGGCACGCGAATCGAGCTGAAGGGGCTCAAGTCGGAATGGAACGCCGGGGCGCTCGAAGAGCTGGGGAGGGAAGTCTGGATTCTCCGATCGCCTTTCCGGTCGTCCGGGGAACGCCCCGGGAGCCGAAACGCCGAGGACTTCCACGTCCGGATCGACGCGCCGGGGATAGAGGGCGCGCGGAAGTCGTTCGACAGGATGCGCGCCAACCTGTTCGACAACTGGAAGGCGCGTATCCGGGGAAATCTCGATGGAGGCCGCCGACGTGGCGAGGCGAGCGTCACCGTCGAATTCAAGCCCGACTACCCCGACGGCGTGAAGGAGAAGAGCGAATTCAGCGAGACCGTCGCATTGCCGGTAAAGTCGGAAGAGGGCCGGAACGACCCCCTCGTCGATCGCATGACATTCGAGATTCTCGTCTTCAGGCCCGAAGGACGGCAAACAGGCGGGATCTCCGTCGGCGACATGCGCGAGTACCTGGGCAGGTTCGGAAACGTCTCGGTCTACGACGCCGGATTCCGCCTCCCCTACTACGGCTCCGGCGGCGACAACACCGGACAGGACTGGCTCAACATCGCCGTCGACCAGGGACGCAGGTTGAACGCTTCCGAATTGTTGCCCGAACGCTTGAGGACGTCGACCCGCTACATGCAGGACCTTCCCGCGCCGGGACGGCTGTTCGGAGCCGTCGACATCGACACCGGCCATGAGAGGGCCGTGGCGGTAAGGGCCGAGGCTTCGCCCGACGAATGGCTGCGGATTCAATCGAGCAGGGACCGCCTTCAAGCCAATCCGGCGTTTTTCCAGCTGCGCGACCTGGTTCGGTTTTCTCTGGATCTTTACGCGAACCGATACCGGACGCTTTCGCTTCAGGCCGCCGAGAGAAAACGCGCCAAGGAACCGGTGTCGCGGAAATTCGATCGGGCGCTGGAGGCCTTGGACCGGGGCAAGGCCGAGATGCCGGCGGCGGTCTATCAAGAAGCGAGGCGGGAGGTCGTGGACGCTCGCAAGGCGTCCACGACGGAAGAGGAGGCGCTCGACCGGCGGGCGGTATTGCTCGCTCCGCTGGCCACAGCCGGGATGACAGCCTTGGCCTTGAGCCATGAACTGGCCCGCGAGAGCCGTTTTCTCCGAAGCGCCGGCGAGAAGCTGTCGCGTCTCGCGAGGACGCTCTCGGTGTCCGAGCTGGACGAGATCGCCAGGGAATTCGACGATTTGCGCCGGCGCCTCGACGCGTTGCAGGAACTGTTCGCGCCGCTTCTCTCGGAGGTGGACACGGCGGCGACCGACCGGCTCTTGGTACGCCCTCTCGTCGATCAGGTGGTGCGCTCGATGCGCCCGCTGCTGCCGCGCGTCGAATTCGACCCGAGCGGGATAGCCAGTTCCCTCCGCTTTCCCGTCGGATCGTTCGCGGAATGGAGCGCGATACTCCAGAACGTCATGGCCAACGCCTGGAATGCCATGCTGGATACGGAGAGGGCGGAAATCTCGTTCGACGGCGAGCATGGTCGAGGCGGGCGCGAATGGCTCCGGGTGAGCGATACCGGACAAGGTCTGGGCATAGCGCCGGAGGAGTCGGCCGAATTGTTCGAACCGTTCGAACGCCGCCTGGAAATCGGCTATGACAATCGTTCCATCGCCATCGGCGGACAGGGGCTGGGGTTGACCATCGTGCGTATGATCGCGCATCGCCGCACGGCTGACGTCCGTTTCGTCGAACCGCCGGAGGGCTTCTCGACGACCTTCGAGATATCATGGAGAGGAGCAGGGAAATGAAGGTTCTCGTCTGCGACGATCTTCCCGAGGAAAACCGAGAATTCGAAAACGCGATCGAAGCCGCCGGTCAACGCGACATCGAGACGAAACGGCTATGCGGTGTCAGGTTGAAGGAGCAGTTGAGTACGTTGATCAAGGAGGTGAGTACGTTGATCGAGGGGGCCGATAGAATCCTGATGAAGGATGGGTATCCAGAGGATCTGCCGGAAACGGAATTCGACAAAGACGTCGATCTCGTCGTCCTGGACAACAATCTCGCGCATCTGAAGATCGAGGGCGCACGTCTGACGGCAGAGACGGTCGCCGGTTACGTTCGCGTGTTCTCGTCTGCGCCTTACATCGTTTCGGTCAACAAGAACCCGGACGTCGATTTCGACCTGCAGTACCTGATCGGCGATGACGGCACGCGGGCCGATCTCGCGGTGAATGTCGGCCACTTGTCGAACCCCGCGCTGTGGACAGGCAAAAGAGCCGACGCCAAGGACGGGTTCCTTCCATGGTACTGGCCCAAACTTCTGGAGGTGGGAGCCAACCGGCGGGCTCAGATCGAGTTTGTTCAGGAACGGTTGGACGAGAAAGTTTTCGAGGCATTCGGGATCTCGAAGGTAGCTTTCAACTATCTTTCCCGTCAAGCCCGGTCGTTGCTGTCGCGGGCCGAGGAGACGGACGAAGAAAGTGATCGACGGAGAGAATTTTCCGGCTTCGACGCGACATTCCGGGGGGTGTTCCTCGCGTCGGACCACTCCCTTCCAAGCGAGATTGAGAGGAAGGAGCTTATCGAGAAGCTGGATCAAGGTGTCGCTTCAGTCGATTCGATCATCGCGCGGGCCGTGGCGGCCGATATCGACCAGTGGTTCAGGCGTCACGTGGTCTGGCCGCAAGAGGCTTTGGTCGACATCCCGCACCTGTTGATGCGGATGCCTTTCCTTCTCGGCGATGGAGCGAACGACTTGACGCACTGGAACGAGGCCGTGGACGCCGTGGAGCGGGACGAGCCGTTCGGACTCGATTCCGATCTTTTTTCCGCCCACCTGAAAGCCGCGCGGTTCGACCGGGACGTTTGGGCGCGGAACGTTTGGGCGCCATCCCCTTGTTTCTGGTGGCCGACGTTGAGAGAAGACGACGAATTGAATTCATATTTCTCCAAAAGCGGCCGAGATTGGGCGGATGTGGTATTTTGCGAGGATCGCTCCATGTTCCTTCCATTCGGTCCTGACGAAGGGGCTACATCGCCCTGTGAATTCGTCGCCCAGTTCGAAGGTTCGTGGAATCGGCGCTATGTAAAGAGTATCGAGGGTATGCGTTACGTACCGAAGACGCAGTTCGCTCAATGACTGTCGGACATCTTAGAAAAGGGTAGAGACCGATGGAGAAGCACGATCTGTTATCGTCGTTGATGCGGGAGTATGCACAACAGGGATTTAATGAATGGAAAAACGTCAACTCGAAATTTCGTGATAAAGTAAGGAAATGTCTTGAGAACAAAATTGTCGACTCGGATGGTGATTTTGGTTATGAAATATACAAACCATTTCATGGTAAATTCTTCCCGATGCCGAAGAAAGGATATGAAAAGGATGTGAAGCGTTGCTTTTTTCGAGCGAGGGAGAATCAATCTTTTGAATTGTTCATTTTCATAAATGACACTAGCAGTTTAGCTTTTCGATTTGAAGCTTCTGGAGGGCCTAAATCGAATCATAACTACGCCCATGTACAGTTTTGTAGAAAAATCAAGGAAAAAGAAATCTGTCCAGCCGAAATTCCATCTTGGATACCTGAAAGCTATCCAGCGTTTCCTCTGCCATCCGCTACCGACTCTCTAAAGCTATTTCTTTCCATGACTACTGCCGTTCATGGTAGATCTGATGGGATTGAAAAAATAATAGATGAAATTTTTCAAAGCTCAAGCCGATTAACACAAACTGGAAAATACATCGATATTTTGAAGGAAATGTTTGACCACTGAATCATCATCTCAGAGGACGGATAGCCAATAGAAATCTCTTGTAGCAGCGCACATAACCTCCCTTCACTCTCGGGGATATTCCTTCCAAGGCTCGGGCCAGTTTCCCGTCTCGCAATCTTTCGTATAGCGCGTCGATATCGTCATCAGGCGCGAAGATCGCGTACACGCCGTGCGACGGGATCGCCCCGGAACGGTCGATGGCCAGCCGCGGGACCTTGGCGAGCTCGGGAACGACCAGCTTCGGCCGCGTCCAGTCCCCCGCGCGAACGCGGTCGATCGTCCGGCGCCAGTCGGCGCCGTTGCGCACGATCGAGCGCCGCCGAAGTTCGCCGGCGAACCGCCCGAGACGCGCCGCGAGCACCGGGAACCGTTCCGGATCGACCGGCTCGCCGTCGTCGCCGTGCATGACGACGACGCGGCGGCCGCGCCAGAGGACGTCTCCTTCCCTGATCTCCGAGCCGTCGATCCACGGCCGGAGGAGCTCCGGTTCGACATCCGTTTCGTGAGGCTCGAGGACGAAGGCCGGCGTATGCCCGAGCGCCGGTCCGACCTTCACGACATAACCCAATTCCCCGAAGGTCTTCCCCTTCCGGATCGAACGATCGCGCGCCGCGGGAACCTTCCCCGGTCTCCTGGATGCGATCAGGACCGTCGGGTATGCGCCCACGTCCGAGACGAACGCCTCGCCGGCGGGGAGCGAATCCTCGGAGAGCACGTCCAGGGCGGGGAGCCATCTGCGCCGGAAGCCTTCGGCGAAAGCCATGAAGCGCCAGCGATCCGAACACAGGAAACCGCATCGTCCCCCGGGACGAAGTTGCTCCAGGGCGCGGTCGAGGAACGGCAGGAACAAGTCGCCGCCGGTCATCTCGCGCGGAAGCCGATCGACATATGCGGCCTTCAGGCGCGTCGGGATCTTCGACCACCGGATATAGGGCGGGTTGCCGACGACATGCGTGAAGCCGTCGCGAGAAGGCGCGGCCAGCAGGAAGTCGGCATCGAGGACCCATGCCTTGGCGCACGCGTCGGCGGTCCGTCGATGCGCTCCCAGTTCGCGGAGGGCGGCCCGGACCCTCGACCGCGCCTCGTCCGCCGCGCCGGGATGCAACTCGAAGGCCCGGATCCGGCCCGAGAGACTGGACGCGGAAATTTCGACGCCATGTCCACGGCAGGAAGCGACGAGGCGGCGCGCCGCTTCGACGACGAACTCCCCGTTGCCGGCGGCGGGCTCCAGGAGCCGCGACCGCGACAAATCGGCCACGCGCCGCCAGCCGACGGCGTCGAGAATCCGGCGGACGACGGCGGGCTTCGTGTAGACGCCGCAGCGGCGGTGGAGCGCGTCTATCTCCCTCTCCAACCCACCGCCGACGGTATCGGGGATCGCCCCGACGGTGTCGCTCGACGTACGGCCCTGGAGCATCCTTCCTCCGTGTCACGCGCCATCCAATCGGTAACATGCGCGGAACGCGAGCGCCATGTTCCGAGATCGGCGGTTCGTGGTAGGGTGACGAGGAGCGTATCGCTCCCATCGGCTATGACGAAGGTTATCGTATCGTTTACGGAGCGTAATGTCTGTCGTCGGCCTCTTTTCGGGAATCGGGGGTTTCGAACGCGCCTTCTCCGAGGTCGGGTTCGAAACCGCTCTGCTGGTCGAGATCGACCCGGCGGCCCGGGCCGTATTGAAAGCCCGGTTCCCGGACGTCGAAGTCCGTTCCGACGTATGCGACCTCTCCAGCCTGCCTTCCGGCGCGACGGTCGTCACGGCCGGCTTCCCTTGCCAGAATCTCAGCATGGCAGGCGACAAGGCGGGTATCTCCGGGTCGAAATCGAGCGTTGTAGAAAAGTTGTTCGATCTGATCGCGGCGTCGGGACCTCCAATCGTAATCGTCGAGAACGTCTACTTCATGCTCCAGCTCGATTCGGGCGGAGCGATGGAGTGGCTGGTAGAGCGGTTCGAACGTCTCGGCTACCGCTGGGCTTACCGGGTTCTCGATACGATGGGTTTCGGGCTTCCGCAGCGCCGTCGGCGCGTATACATGCTCGCGTGCCGGGATATGGACCCTCGAACGATCCTGTTCGCCGACGACGAGCCCCCGATGGACATGCCCTCGCCCAGCCTGCGATACCCGCTGGGGTTCTACTGGACCGAAGGCCGTTCGGGAATAGGGCTGACGGTCGATGGCATTCCGCCGCTCAAGGCCGGCTCCACGTTGGGAATCCCTTCGGCCCCTGCGGTGTTGTTCCCCGACGGGGCCGTTCTGATGCCGAGCCTCCAGTCCTGCGAGGAATTGCAGGGATTCCCGGCCGGGTGGACCAGCGTCGAAGACGACCATAGGGACAGGAACCCCGAATGGCGGATGGTCGGAAACGCCGTCTCGGTCCCGGTCGCGCGATGGATCGCCGAGCGTATCGGGACGCCGGGGACGATATCGGATTTCGGGGAGACGGCCATCGGGCGAGGCGACCGATGGCCGGACGCCGGATGGAACGTCGGCGACAGCCGCGTGGGAGTCGTCGCCGGCGACAAACCGGTCGTGGCGAAAGCTCGGTCGATCTCCGGGTTTCGGGATCACTCTTGGTCACGGCTGTCCGACCGCGCCATGAATGGCTTCATCGCCCGGGCGGAAGAGGGGGGCCTTCGGATGCCGGACGGTTTTCTGGACACGCTCCGTAAAGCGGAGCGGAAAGTTCCGAAGGCGGCGTGAGAACAGCTCGCCGCTTCCGGGACATGGAGTGCGTGAATGGATATCGTGAGCAAGGAAACACGCTCGCGGATTATGGCGAGGGTCGGACAAAAGGATACCGGCCCGGAAATTCTTCTCCGATCGGCCCTGCACAGAACCGGCCTTCGATATCGGTTGCACGACAGGACACTGCCGGGCAGTCCCGATCTGGTCTTTCCACGTTTCCGTTCCGCCGTTTTCATCCATGGTTGCTATTGGCATTCGCACGGTTGCCACAGGTCGACCGTTCCGAAATCACGCCGTGAATTCTGGGAAGAAAAGTTTCGCGCCAATCGGAGAAGGGACGCCCGCGATGCCGCGCTACTGAGGGAACGGGGCTGGCGCGTCATGATCGTGTGGGAATGCGCCCTGATCGGAAAACACGCCTCGGAGCCGAAAAACGTCGCGGAGCGGGTGCGTGTTTGGCTGGCGGGAGTGGAAGAGCGTGGCGAGGTTTCCGGGCACCTGCCCGGAACCAGTGCCCCGAAAGCGCCCGAATCCCGGTTGTCCCGGCGGGAGACCGACACGGCGGTTCACGCCGCCGGCGCGCGCGGTGGGCCGGGAAGCGGTTGATCGACACGTACAACGGATACGGTGACGCGCTGGCGATCGGCGTCGCCGACTGCCCGTCGGTCAAGTGCCATCTCGACCGTTTTCTACCCGCGCTGAAACGGAGACGGGACAGGGGGACGCCGACGTCGCCGCGGTCGAGGAAGGACGGCCGTGACTCGCGATGACGGGCGCTTCCCGTCCGGGCCGAACACCCGACAGCCTGTTCGAGAGGCGCGACAAGCCACCCGCCGCGCAATACGCCGGCTTGGTCGGGGTAACCGCGAATCGTCCTCGGCCGACTCTCCGGCCCCGCGCGCCTTTGGAGGCGGAAGGACATCGGCAGCGGGCCTTCGGAAGCGTCGCACGGGCGAATCCTCATGCCCGGGATGCCCGACTCGAACGTCGCGCCGTGACGGCCACTCGTGGCGTATAACGGACGTTGTCGGCCACTTTCGCGATCAAGTGGCGCTCAAAGCGCAGCGATGGCATTATCGGCCCGTGGGACGGCCAGAAGACGCCGAACACGCGAGGAACCGACCGCCCACCGAAAGCGCCGAGGCCTGGAGACGCCCGATGCGACCCGTGCGATACCATGTCGGTGGATTTCCTCCCGAGGACCTCGACTGGGCGGAGCTGATTCCGTTCATCGGCCCGGCCACGGCGTCGGTGGCCCGCTACGACGGAACGCTCGCCGCCATTCCGAACCCGCGCATCCTGCTGGCGCCCCTGACCACTCGGGAAGCGGTCCTCTCGTCGCGCATCGAGGGCACCCAAACGACGATGGGCGAGGTTCTGGAATTCGAGGCCGTGCGGGAATCGGCTTCGCCCTCGCGCCTCGACGACATCCACGAGGTGCTCAACTACCGCGCCGCCATGCGGCGGGCCGAAGAGATGCTGCGGGACCTGCCGCTGTCCCAGCGGGTCGTCCGCGAGGCGCATCGCGTGTTGCTATCCGGCGTGCGGGGCGAGGGAAAGGATCCCGGCGAATACCGCCGAACGGCCAACTGGATCGGACCGCCCGGCCGCGCCATCGACGAGGCCAGGTTCGTGCCTATCGACGCGGGACGCCTTCCCAACGCCATGAGCGCGTGGGAGGCCTACATCCACGCGGATGCCCCCGACCGGTTGGTGCAGCTCGCCATTCTGCACGCCGAGTTCGAGGCCCTGCATCCCTTTCTGGACGGCAACGGGCGTCTGGGTCGCCTGCTGGTGCCCTTGTTTCTCTGGAAGCACGGCCATATCAGGGAACCGACATTCTATATCAGCGCCTATTTCGAGGCCCGTCGCGATGCGTACTACGAAGGCCTGCTCACCGTGTCGCGCGACGGCGACTGGACCGGCTGGTGCCGATTCTTCCTGCAAGCCGTCCAGGCCCAAGCCGAGGACAGCCTCGCCAAGGCGCAAGGTATTCTCGATCTCTACGAGGACATGAAGAAGCGCGTGGCGGATCTTACCCGCTCCCGGTACGCCATCCACGCCCTGGACTGGATATTCGAACGCCCCATATTCGGCGGCGCCGATTTCGTCGCCGGAATAGACAGCGCCCAGCGAACAGCGCGGCGGATCCTGGACGTGTTGTGCGAGAACGGCATCCTGCGCGTCGTTGCGCCGGGCTCGGGGCGTCGAACCGCCGTTCTCGCGTTTCCCGACCTTCTGGACATCGTGGACGAAGAGAAAATGCCTTGAATGCTTTGTCGGCCACTTGTGACACACAACGGCTGTTGTCGGCCACTTTCGGAGCTTTGTGGCCGTCAAAGCGTTTTGTCGGCCACTTGTGACACACAACGGCCGTTGTCGGCCACTTTCGAGGCTTTGTGACCGTCAAAGCGTTTTGTCGGCCATGACTGGCCGACAAGTATCCCTCGCCATCGGGCACGGGCGCGAATGGGCGGCCTTGGACCGCGGCTTCTCGATCCGTCCCGGACCGCGCGCGCAATCTTCTGGATGGCCGGGTCGCGATCGACGAAGATGCGTCCGACATGAATATCCGTGGGCGCCCGAGAGGAGGCCGGGATGTCGTCCCGGCGGGAAATCGACGAGGCGGTTCGCGCCGTCGGCGCGGGGACCGGAACACCCTTCGGATGACCGGTCCAGCGAGACAGTCGGGCATCTCTTCCGTCGCGGCGGGGGTCCTGCTCCTGTCGGCGTCGCTCGTCCCGGCGGGAACCGCCGCGACGGCGCGCGTGGGAGAGGTGCGGGCGGCGGTGGCCGCCAACTTCAGCCTCGCCGCCCGCGACATCGGCGCCGCATTCGAGAGGGCGACGGGACACAGGGCCGTCTTCAGCTTCGGATCGACCGGGCAACTCTTCGCGCAGATCGCGCAAGCGGCGCCCCACGAAGTCTTCCTCGCCGCCGACCAGGCGCGTCCCCGCAAGGCGGTCGAGGACGGATACGCCGTGCCCGGAACCCGGTTCACCTACGCAGTGGGCCGTCTGGCGCTCTATAGCCGCGAACCCGGCCCGCGGCTGAGCGTAGCGACGCTGCGGGACCGATCGTTCGACCGACTCGCCATCGCCAATCCGACGACGGCCCCCTACGGGGCCGCCGCCGTCCAGGCGCTGCGGGCGCTCGGCGTCCACGAACGCCTCGCGCCCCGGTTCGTCCGGGGCATCGACGTCGGCCAGGCCTTCCGGTTCGTCGCCACCGGCAATGCGGAATTCGGCCTTGTCGCCCTCTCGCAGGTCGGCCGCGGCGTCGCGGGATCGCACTGGGTGGTGCCCGCCGACCTTCACGCGGCCATCGCGCAAGACGCGGTGCTCCTGCGGCAGGGCCTCGGCAACGGCGCAGCGCGCGCCTTCCTGGACTTCTTGCGCGGACCCGAGGCGCGCGCCATCAAGGAAGCGCGCGGCTACGGCGCGGGCAATTGAGAGAGCGGCCTTGGACATCGCGGAGCTCTGGCCGGTCGTCCGGTTGACCCTGGAGCTGGCGGTCGTCGCGACCGCACTGCTGCTCCTGATCGCGACGCCGGTCGCGTGGTGGCTGGCGAGGTCCAGAGCGCGCTGGAAGGAAGCGGTCGCCGCCGTCGTCGCCCTGCCCCTGGTCCTGCCGCCGACCGTGCTCGGGTTCTATCTGTTGATCCTGCTGGGGCCGGACGGCCCCGGCGGATGGATCGCCGGGGCGTTCGGCGGGCGCTCCCTGGCCTTCACGTTCGAGGGCCTGGTAATCGGCTCGGTCGTCTATTCGATGCCGTTCGTCGCGCAACCGATCCGCAACGCCTTCGAGGCCGTCGGCGACCGCCCGCTCGAAGTCGCCGCGACCCTGCGCGCTTCGCCGTGGGACGCGTTCTGGACGGTCGCCGTGCCTCTGGCGCGCCCCGGCTACGTCACCGGCGCGGTCCTCGGCTTCGCCCACACTGTGGGAGAGTTCGGCGTCGTCCTGATGATCGGCGGCAGCATCCCGGACGAGACCCGAGTCCTGTCGATCGCCATCTTCGAGCTGGTCGAGACCCTGCGCTGGGCGGAGGCCCACGTCCTCGCCGGCGGGCTGCTGGTATTCTCCTTCGCCGTCGTCACGATCATGACGGTCGTCGAGAAGCGCGCGCGGCGGCCCGGATCGTGACCGCATGGCCATGACCATGGAAAACCATCGGATCGAGGCGGCGTTCACCGGCACCCTCGGCGACTTCTCCCTCGACGTCGCATTCGAGGCGCCGATGAGGGGCATCGCTGCCCTGTTCGGCGCATCCGGTTGCGGGAAGTCCACGACGCTTCGCTGCATCGCCGGATTGCAGCGCCTGTCGGGCCGCCTGGTCGTCGGCGGAGAGGTCTGGCAGGACGACGACGCGGGCGTGTTCCTCAAGCCTCACAGACGACCGGTCGGCGTCGTCTTTCAGGACGCGAGCCTGTTTCCGCACCTGTCCGTGCGCGGGAACCTGCTCTACGGAGCCCGGCGCGCCGAACGCTCGGGCGTCCCGCCGGCCATCCGTTCCCGGGACGTCATCGCGTTGCTCGGACTCGGACACCTTCTCGACCGCGCCCCCGGCGCCCTGTCGGGCGGCGAGCGCCAGCGCGTGGCGGTCGGCCGCGCCCTGCTCTCCCAGCCGCGCCTGCTGCTGATGGACGAGCCGCTGTCCTCCCTCGACCGGATGGCGAAGGACGAGATACTGCCGTACTTCGAGGGGCTCCACGAGGAGCTGTCGATCCCCATGCTCTACGTCAGCCACGACATCGCGGAAGTGGCCCGCCTGGCGGACTGGGCGGTCATCCTGTCGTCCGGCCGGAAGCTGGCGGAAGGGCCGGTGCGGGACCTGCTGGAACGTCTCGACCTGTGGCCCGAGACCGGACGGTTCGAGGCCGGCGTCCTCCTCACCGCGCGGGTGACGGGTCATGACCGGACATACAGCGTGACGTACCTGGACCACCATGGGCAGACGATTTCCATGCCGGCCCGGGACCTGGCGATCGGCGCCGAGGTGAGGCTCCGCGTCCGAGCGCGCGACGTGTCGCTCGCCACACGCCGGCCCGAAGCGATCAGCGTGCGCAACATCCTCTCCGGGACGGTCGTGGAGATCGCCGAGGATTCGGACACGGCCTACGCGGAAACCCTGATCGACATCGGTGGCGGGCGGCTTCGGGCGCGCGTGACCCGCCAGTCCGTCGCCGACCTGCGCCTCGCGCCGGGCGCGCCAGTCTACGCGCTGGTCAAGTCCATCGCCTTCGACCGCGGGACGCTGTCCGTCGCGGCGACGGCTCCGGCGGAGACGGGCGGGAGAAAGCCCGCGTTCCCGGAAAACGGCGATGGCCGTTGACTGGCCCGCGATTCAGCCGCGCGACGCCCTCAGCGCCTCCGTGGCCGGCGTATCGACGGTCTGTCCGTCGTCGCCGACAACGACCCCGTAGACGTTCTCCGCCGCCTCGCGGCTGACCACGCCGTCGCGCACGTCCCGCAGCACCTGGTCGGGGCCGCGACGAAGCGGGCTTCCCCACCCCCCGCCACCCGGCGACAGGGCGTGCAACCGCAGAGGCCCGTGGGCCTCCACACCGTACCGGGGCGCGGGGCGCTCGGTCCCGTCGTCGAAGGCCAAGGTCATCCGGCCGGCCGCGCCGGTTCTGCCGCCGTTCGTTCCGTACCCGGACGGGTGGATCAGTCCCTCGCCGCGGAACGCGTACTCCGCGGGCTCTCCGATCGCGACCTCGTAGTCGATCCCGGTGCCTCCGCGGAACTCGCCGGGACCGGCGGAATCGCGGCGGAATTCCTGGCGCGCGAACCGCGCGGGATAGCGCTGCTCGTAGTTCTCGACGTTGTGCATCGTGATGCCGCCCAGCGTGCCGACGTGCCCGAACTGGTTGAAACCGTCGCGGTCCTTCACGGCGCCCGACCCGGAGAGCGTGTTCCAGTGGTACATCACCCAAGGGCTGGGAGAGTCCATTCCCCCGGAAGTGACGCCGTGGATGGATTTCCCCCAGCCCGCGCACGCCCGTTCCGGGTCGGCGGCCGCGAGCGCCTTCCACACCGCGTGCCCGATCTCGTGGGCGACCGTCGCGGTGCACATGGAAAGAGGCGCGGGCGGTCGCGGATTGACCACGGTTCCGAGCGGCGCGATCACGTCGATGGCCCGGAGCGAGCCGCCGTTGCGGGGAAGATCGGCGTCGAAATAGGAGGTGATGGCCAGGTAGACGGCAGAATGCGTGTTCACGAGCGAGCTGTTCTTGAAGCCGCGCATCTGCGGGTCGGAACCCGTGAAGTCCACGGTCGCGTGGCCATCGGCGATCGTGACCGCGGCACGGATCGCGATGTCCACTTCATCGAAGCAGTCGGAGTGCGTGTACTCGACGCTCTCGTAACGGCCCTCGGGAAGGGTTCCGAGCGCCGACCGCAGGCGGCGTTCCCCATGATCAAGGATGGCGTCGAGCAGGCCGAAGGCCGTCTGGACGCCAAGCTCGCGCGCGATCCGCGAGATTCGCTCGACGCCGATCCGCGTGGATCCCATCATGGCGCGGAGGTCGCCGTCCATGAGGTCGGGCGTACGCGAGTTGAGGAGCAGGAGCCGCCACACGTCACGGCGCAAGACCCCCCGCTCGACGATCCGCATGACGGGCAGGCGGATACCCTCCTGCCAGATATCCGTGGCTCTCGCGTTGTAGGTCCCGGCCGCGCCCCCGCCGATGTCGGACTGGTGGGCGCGGTTGCAGGCGAACCCGATCGTCTCGCCATCGACAACGACCGGGCGCGAGATGACCCAGTCGGGGAGGTGGTTGCCGCCGGCCGCGTAGGGATCGCTCGAGACGAACACGTCGCCCTCCGCGATCCGGCCGCCGAACTCCGCGAGGATGGCCTCGACCGTGAAGCCGCCGCCGCCCGTATGGATGGGGATGCCGTCCGCCTGGCTCACCAGCGCACCGTTCCGGTCGGTGACGAAGCACGAGAAATCGTGGGAGTCGCTGAAGATGGGGCTGCGGGCCGTGCGCGTCATCACTTGGCCCATCCGGCGGCACGCTTCATCGAGGCGGCTCCGGGTCAACGCCAGCGCGACCGGATCGATGTCCGCGCCCGCCGGACGTTCCGGCGCGGCGGCGTTCACGCGGCCTCCATCGGCAGATGCACGACGAGGTTGTCCGCCGCGTCGATTTCCAGGCGGTCGCTCGCGCCCACCAGGACGGTCGTGGTCCGCTCCTCGACGAGCAGCGGCCCCTCGACGGCGTGACCCGGACGGAGGTCCGCGCCGGCGTAGACGGGAATGTCCCGCCGGCCGATCCCGGGGTCCACGAACACCGACCGGATCTCCAGGGGCATCGGATCGCGGGTGGCCTTGCCAGTTCCGCCGATCGTCAACCGGGGCAGCGCGCCGGTTCCGACCACGCGCTGGTTGCTGATCTCGACGATCCCGTCGGGTTGGGTATGCCCGTACAAGCGGTCGTATTCGTTCTCGAAACGCTCGCGGATGTCCACCGGGTCCCGGCCGGCCCCGTCGCCGAGGCCAACGCGCACGACCCATTGCTGGCCGCGGTAGGAGAGATCGAGCTCCCGCGCGAGACGGACCGCGTCTCTATCGAAGCCTTCCTCCGCCAGCATGGTCCGCGCCTCGCCTTCCAGCCGCTCGAACCCGGCCTCCAGTTCGCCGGGAGCGACGTCGTCGAGCGTCGACAGAAACACGCGCGCGAGGTCGTGGCGGATGTCGGCGTAGAGCATTCCGAGCGCGCAGAACACGCCCGAATGCCGCGGGATGTAGACTCGCGCGCAGCCGAGGGTCCGACCCACCGCCGCGCCGTGCATGGGGCCCGCCCCGCCGGCGGGAACGAGGGCGAACGCGCGCGGATCCCGTCCCCGCTCGACGCTGATGCGTTGAACGGCGAGCAGAAGGTGCTGCTCGACGACGCGGATGATGCCGGCGGCCGCGTCCTCGACGTTCAGGCCCAACGGGTCGGCGACGGCACGCTCGATGGCGGCGAAGGCCAGATCGCGGTCGAGCGCGATCGAGCCGTCCGCATACGGTCCGGGCCGCAGCCTGCCCAGGACGAGCTGCGCGTCCGTGACGGTGGGTTCGGTCCCGCCGAGTCCGTAGCACGCCGGCCCCGGGTCGGCCCCGGCCCCACGGGGTCCGACGAACAACATGCCGCCGTCGTCGACCCCGGCGACGGCGCCGCCGCCGGCTCCGATCGTATGGATGTCGACAGAAGGCGTGGCGACGTGGTACCCGGCGACCGTGAGCGCATCGCGCACGGAGACGGCGCCCCGCTCCATCAACATGACATCGCAGCTCGTGCCGCCGATCTCCATCGAGATGAGGTTCCCGGTCTTCGCGGCCTTCCGATAGGCGTTCAGCGCGCCGACGCCCGCGGCGGGACCGGAGAGCAGAAGGCGCACCGGCCGCGTCGCGATGCGTCCCACGGACGTCATGCCGCCGTTGCTCTGGACCAGCAGGACGGGACGCTCGAGCCCCAGCGCCGCCAGACGGGCGTTCAAATCCTTCAGATAGGGCACGACCCGTGGCGCCAGACAAGCGTTGACCACGGTCGTGGACGTGCGCTCGTACTCCCCCATGATGGGCATGATCTCGCTCGACAGAGACACGAGATCGGGATCGCCGTCCCAGACATCGCGGATGATCTCGGCGCACGCCCGTTCGTGGACCGGGTTCAGGAAGCTGTTGATCAGCGCGATCGCGATCGCCTCGACCCGCTCGCGCCCGAACTCTTCGAGGGCCGCCTCGACGTCCGCCGCCACCAACGGCTCGACCTCGCATCCGTCGCGGTCGATCCGCCCGCTCACCGGCAGTCGCAGGTAACGGGGCACCAGGACCGGCGGGAACGGCCGACGGTGGTCCCACTGGTTCTCGCGGAAGCCCCGCCGGATTTCCAGGCTGTCGCGGAACCCGCGGGTGGTCAGGAGGCCGACCGTCGCGCCCTTGCCTTCGAGCATGGTGTTGGTCGCCACCGTGGAGCCGTGAACGAACAGGCCGCACGATTCCAGAAGCGCCTCGACCGGTTTTCCAAAGGCGTCCGCCGCGGCCCGGAGCACGCGGAGCACGCCAGCGCTCGGGTCGGCGGGCGCCGAGGGCACCTTGAACGAATACGTCAGGCCCGTCGCGTCCGCCAGCACCATGTCGGTGAAAGTGCCGCCGACGTCCACCCCGATGCGCCACGGCGCCGCCGGCGATGAGGCGCGCGCCGCCGACAACTCAGACATCGGCCCTCATCTTCATCAGTAAATGAATCGCGAGTCCGCGCCGATATTCGAGCGGCGCGTCGATGTTCGCAAACCTGTAACACCGCGCCGCGCAAGGCCGCTTGGCCGGAACGCCGCCCGCGTCGCCTACGGACATCCCGATCCCGTACCCGGCGAAAGCGCCCGTCGCACGACCTTGCCCGGATTCAGGATTCCGTCCGGGTCCAGGGCCGCCTTCACCCTGGCCATGAGATCGATCTCCAGAGCCGACTTGTAACGGACGATCTCGTCGCGTTTCAGACGGCCCAGTCCATGCTCGGCGCTGATGCTGCCGCCGAAGCTCGCGACGATATCGTGGACGATCTCGTTCACGGCGCCCCAGCGGGCCAGAAACGCTTCCTTGTCGGCGTCTGTCGGCGGGCCGACGTTGAAATGGATGTTGCCGTCCCCGAGGTGCCCGAACGCCACGACGCGGGCGCCCGGGACGGCCTCCCCGACGGCCCGCGTGGCGCGATCCAGGAATGCGGGAACATCCGGCAAGGGGACGGAAACGTCGTGCTTGATACCGCCGCCCTCGCGCAGTTCCGCCTCGGGGATGGACTCCCGCAGCTTCCACATGGCGTACGCCTGCGCCTCGCTCGTCGCGACCGCGGCGTCCTCTATCGCGCCGGCGTCGAGGGCGGCGGCAAGGGCTTCCTCGACGCACTCCTGCGGGCCGGTTCCCGCGAGACCCGACTGAAGCTCCAGGAGCACGTACCACGGGTGCTCCGCTTCCAGCGGGTCGCGCGTGCCGGGAACGTGACGGAAGCAGAAATCGAGACAGATGCGGGACATCAGCTCGAAGCCCGTGATCGCGTCGCCGCATACCGCGCGCGCACGATCGAGGAGTTCCAGCGCGCGTGCGACGTCCCGCAGGCCGACGAACGCCGTCACGACGGAGCGCGGTCGGGGAAACAGCCTGAGCACCGCGGCCGTGACGATTCCCAACGTCCCCTCGCTGCCGATGAACAGCTGCTTGAGGTCGTATCCCGTGTTGTCCTTCCTCAGCTTTCGGAGCCCGTTCCATATCCGCCCGTCGGGCAGCACGACCTCCAGACCGAGCACGAGATCGCGCGCGTTCCCGTAGCGCAGGACCGCCGTGCCTCCGGCGTTCGTGGACAGGTTCCCGCCGATCTGGCAACTTCCCTCCGCCGCGAGGCTCAGGGGGAACAGGCGGTCGGCGTCCGCCGCCGCGGCCTGCACGTCGGCGAGGATGCAGCCAGCCTCCACGGTCATGGTGTTGCCGGCCGCGTCCAGTTCGCGGATGCGATCGAGCCGGGCCAGGGACAACAGCACTTGAGCGCCGCTCTCGTCGGGAACGGCGCCCCCGCAGAGGCCCGTATTGCCCCCTTGCGGGACGACGCCGATACCCGACGCCGCACAGAGCCGGACGACCTCCGCGACTTCTCCGGTATCGGCGGGCGACACCATGACCGGGGTCGCGCCACGGAACAGGCCCCGCCGTTCCTCGAGGTGAGGCGCCAGGACCCGCGGATCGTCGGTCCACCCCTTGGGGCCGACGACGGCCTTGACATGGGAGACCGCCCATTCCAGACCTTGAAGAGCGAATTGCTGATTCGTCCGCTCGCTCATTCCTTCAGTGTATCGGATGGTCCGGACACAGGACAATTCCACTTGCTATCGACACGGCGCCGCCGCCAACCGGGAGGCCGGCCGCGGCGCCGCGGCGCGCCGGAGCCGATCGTTGACGGCACGGCCCATGCCGGTCTCCGGAACCGGCATCACGGCGATGCGCCGGAATTCCGGCGTGTCGAGCCGCAACAGCATGTCGAACAGGTTCACCGCCGCCTCCACGACATCGCCGGCGGTGCTGAGGTTGAGCGTCTTCGCCGCGCCGCCGGGGACCACCGGGCCGAACGCGAGCAAGGCTTCGTCCGGATCCGCGTGAGTGGCCCCCAGCCGGACGGGCAGGTTCGGCGCGTAATGGCTCTCCGCCCGCCCGGGGGAGGTCGGGGTCGCCTCGCCAGCGCCTTGCGGCCGACCGACGGGGCCGATGAGTTCCTCGACGGCTTCGACGGACGCGCCGCCCGGACGCAGCAACAGCGGTTCATCGCCGGTCAGATCCAGAATCGTGGACTCGATCCCGACGGCGCAGGAACCGCCATCCAGGATCGTCGGAACCGCGTCGCCCAGGCTTTCGTAAACGTGCCGGGCCGTGGTCGGGCTCGGCCGTCCGGAGAGATTGGCGCTGGGTCCGGCGACCGGGCGTCCGGCCACGCGGATCAGGGCGAGCGCGACGTGGTTGTCGGGCACTCTCACGGCAACGGTATCCCGTCCGGCGCACGCGCGGCCCGCAATCGCGCAACGCGCGGCCCGCGGGAGGATAAGCGTGAGGGGGCCGGGCCAGAATGCCGTGGCCAACGCCTCGGCCCGCTCGTCGAACGGCGCGAGTTCCCTGGTCGCGTCGAGATCCGCCACATGGATGATCAGTGGATTGGACGCGGGCCGGCCCTTGGCCGCGTAGACGGCGGCGACCGCGTCCTCGTCGGTGGCGTCGGCCCCGAGGCCATACACGGTCTCGGTGGGAAAGGCGACGAGCTCTCCCTCCCGGAGACGACGGGCCGCCCGCGCGATGGACTCCGGCGTCGCCACCACGACTCCGGTCCCGTCCGTTCGCTTCCGCCCGTCGTCGGCCATCGGCCAAACCGTCCGTTCCCGTCTCTCATGTCCGTCGCTTTGCCCCCGGCGGGCTTCCGTGCCATATGTATCCGACCCGAAGCGGACAGTCTTGCACTCTTGAGGCTTGTCATGAGCGGATACGCGCCCCCCCTTCGCGAGATGCGGTTCGTCCTCGATACGGTCGCGGGCCTCGACGCGCTGTACGGGCTTCCGGGATTCGAGGACCTCTCCCCCGACCTCGTGGACGCCGTCCTGGGCGAGGCCGGACGCTTCGCGGCCAACGAGCTGGCGCCGCTGAACCGTCCGGGTGACAAGGCGGGCAGCCGCCTGGAGAACGGCGTGGTCCATGCGCCGGACGGTTTCAAGGAGGCCTACGCGAAATTCGTCGACGGCGGTTGGGGGGGCGTTACGGCCGATCCCGACCACGGCGGCCAGGGCCTGCCGCGCGCCGTCGGCACGGCGGTGAACGAGATGGTCGCGGCCGCGAACCTGTCGTTCAGCCTGTGCCCGATGCTCACCCACGGCACCGTCGACATGCTCGTCCATCATGGCAGCGCGGAGCAGAAGGAGACCTATCTGTCCAAACTGGTCAGCGGCGAATGGTCGGGCACCATGAACCTGACCGAACCGCACGCCGGATCCGACGTGGGCGCCCTCAAGTCCCGCGCCGTGCGCGACGGGGACCGCTATCGCATCAAGGGTACCAAGACCTTCATCACTTGGGGTGAACACGGCATGGCCGACAACATCGTCCACATGGTGTTGGCCCGGACTCCGGACGCGCCGTCCGGCACCAGGGGAATCTCCTGCTTCATCGTGCCGAAGTTCCTCGTCAATCCGGACGGCGGTCTGGGCGAACGCAACGACCTCAGATGTATCTCGCTGGAACACAAGCTCGGAATCAACGCGAGTCCCACGGCCCTCATGTCCTTCGGAGAGTCGGAGGGCGCCGTCGGATACCTCATCGGCGAGGAGAACGACGGCATGCGCTGCATGTTCACGATGATGAACATGGCGCGTCTCGCCGTCGGACTCGAGGGAACCGCCATCGCCGAGCGCGCCTTTCAGCAGGCGCTCTCTTACGCGCGCGAACGCGTGCAAGGGCGTCCCGTGGACGGATCCGGCGCGGACGCCGTGCCCATCGTGCGGCATCCCGACGTCCGCCGCATGCTGATGACCATGAAGGCATATACCGAGGCCACCCGGGCGCTCGCCTATTTCACGGCCGTCCACCTCGACATCGCCGGGCGCCACCCGAACGAGGAACGCCGCTGGCGCAGCCAGGGGCTCGTCGACCTCCTCACCCCGGTGGTCAAGGCCTGGTCGACCGACGTCGGCGTCGACGTGGCGTCGATCGGTATCCAGGTCCACGGCGGCATGGGTTTCATCGAGGAGACCGGCGCCGCGCAGCACTATCGCGATGCGCGAATCGCGCCGATCTACGAGGGAACGAACGGGATCCAGGCGCTCGACCTCGTGGGCCGGAAGTTGACATACGACGGCGGCGTCCACGTTCGCCGACTGCTCGACGACATGCGGGCGACCGTCGACGAGCTCGGCGCCACGTCCAACGGAGTTTCCGGGATGGCCGACCGCCTGACGACCGCCATCGGGGGGCTCGCGGCGGCGACGGACTGGATGATCGAGACGCGGATGTCGGGGAACGCCAACGAGTGGGCCGCCGGGGCTACGGAGTACCAGCGCATGCTGGGTATCGTGATGGGGGGGTATCTGATGGCCCGCGCGGCGCTGGCCGCGGACCGCGGTCTGTCGAGTGGCGACGGGGACGATGCCTTCCTGGCCGCCAAGGTCGCGACGGCCCGGTTCTACGCCGCCCACATTCTGCCGCGCGCCGCCACCCTGATCGAAGCCGTGACCGGCGGATCGGAACTGTTGTACGCCATCGATTCCGAACACATGACGCACTGACGACGCCCCCTGATTTCGGAGGACCCCATGCCGGACGCGGTTACGCAAGACGTTTCCGACGGCGTTCTGACGATCACGATGAATTGGCCCGACCGTCTCAACGTTCTGGGCGGCGAGATGGTCGACGGACTGGCGGAAGCGTTCGACCGCGCGCGTCGGGACTCCGATGTCCGTTGCGTCGTCCTCCGGGGCGCGGGCAGGCATTTCTGCGCGGGCGGCGACATCCGTCTCATGCGGGACTGGGCGGCCATGCCGACCGACATCCGGATGGAGCAATTCCGCTCCTTCATCTCCGGATTCCATGTGGTGGTGAGCGGTATGCAGGAACTGCCCAAACCGGTCGTCGCCGGTCTTCACGGAGCCGTCGCGGGCGCGGGGTTGTCCCTCGCCATGAACAGCGACCTCGCGGTCGCGGCGGACGATGCCGTATTCACCCTCGCCTATATCGGGATCGGCACCAGCCCCGACGGCGGCGGCACCTACGGTCTGCCGCGAATCGTGGGTTTGAAGAAGGCGATGGAGATCGCCATGCTCGGCGACCGGTTCGACGCGGCGACGGCGCTGTCGCTGGGCCTCGTCAACAAGGTCGTCCCGGCGAAGAAGCGGGAGCGGGAAACCCATGCGCTCGCGGCGCGATTGGCGCAAGGGCCCACGGCCGCGCTCGGTCGAACCAAGGCGTTGCTTCACGCGTCTCTCACGTCGGGCCCGAGCGCCCAGCTCGACCGCGAAAAGGAGAGTTTTGTCCGCTGCGCGGCCACCGACGATTTCGTCGAGGGCCTGGACGCGTTCATGGAGAAGCGGACGCCCACATTCACGGGAGGGTAGGCGTAGAACCCGGCGCGGTCGCTGCCAACCCAGGCGCGTCGGCCGAGCGTCCAGCCAAGTTGAATTCGGGCGGATGGCATGGTCTATTCGACCGGGTTCCCGAGTTCCCCGCCCCGTCGTCGGGCATTGTCCGCGGGAATCGCGACCGCTCCAGCGATTCGCCCGACGCGACGGATCGGAGGCAGCCATGTTCAAGACGCGCGTAACCGAGTTGTTCGGTATCGAGCATCCGCTCGTTCAGGGCGGCCTTCAGGGCGTGGGCACGGCCGAGCTCGTGTCGGCCGTCGCGAACGCGGGAGCTCTCGGGTTCCTCACGGCGCTGACGCAGCCGACGCCCGAGGACCTCGTCAAGGAGATCCAACGCACGCGCGACATGACGGACAAGCCGTTCGGCGTCAATCTGACGATTCTACCGACCCTGACGCCGGTCCCCTACGAGGAGTACGCGCGGGCGGCCGTCGAGTCCGGCGTCGGGATCATCGAGACGGCGGGCCGCAATCCGGAACCCTTCATGCCCATCTTCAAGGAGGCCGGCGCCAAGACGCTGCACAAGTGCACGTCGGTCCGGCACGGCCTCAAGGCGCAAAGCATCGGTTGCGACGCCGTCGGGGTCGACGGACTCGAATGCGCGGGTCATCCGGGGGAGGACGACGTGCCCGGGCTCGTGCTCCTGCCGGCCTCGGCCGACAAGATCGACATCCCGATCGTGGCCTCCGGCGGATTCGCGGACGCGAGAGGCCTGGTCGCGGCGTTGGCCTTGGGCGCCGACGGGATCAACATGGGATCACGGATGGTGGCGACCAGGGAGGCGCCGGTCCATGACAACGTGAAGCAGTTCATGGTGCGGTGCACCGAACGCGATACGGTTTTGATCTTCCGTAAGCTGCGCAACACCGCCCGAATCCTGAAGAACGGCGTGGCGGACAGGATCCGGGAGGTGGAGATCTCGAACCCGGATCACACCATCGACGACCTGATCGACTATGTCTCGGGCGAAAAGAGCCGCAAGGTACTGGAGACGGGCGACCTCGAACACGGTGTCATCTGGGGCGGGCAGACGGTCGGCCTCATTCAGGACGTCCCGACGGTCAAGGAGCTCGTCGACCGTATCGCTTCGGAAGCGGCGGACATCGTGAACGGCCGCCTGGCGGCTCTCATGACGGCGACGCCCCGGCGCGCGACGGCGTAGCCCGCCGCCATACCCGCGTTCCGACCACCTCCCAGAGGGAGCTCGCCATGACGGACCATAGCTGGCTCAAGAACTATCCGGAGGGCGTGGACTGGAACATGCCGCTCGTCGCCAAGCCGCTGTTCGCGTTGCTGGACGACGCGGTAGCCCGGTTTCCGGGGCGGCCCTGCATGGACTTCCTGGGCCGGATCTACACTTACGGCGAAGTCGGCGGGCTCGTCGACCGCGCCGCGTCCGGATTCCAAAGGCTGGGCATCGAGAAGGGCGCGAAGGTCGGGTTGTTCCTGCCGAACTGTCCGCAGTTCGTGATCTGCTATTACGCCATCCTCAAGGCGGGCGGCATCGTGGTGAACTATAGCCCGCTCTACTCCGAGCCGGAACTCCTCCAGCAGATCGAGGATTCCGAGACCGACATCGTGGTGACGCTCAATCTCGCGGCGCTCTATCCGAAAGCGCAGGCCATGCTGGAGCGGAGCCGGTTGAGGCTGCTGGTCGTCGGCACCATGAGCGAAGCGCTGCCCTTCCCCAAGAACTGGCTTTTCCCGCTGGTGAAACGTCGCGACGTCGTCCGGGCGCCCAACGACGCTAGCCACGTGCCGTTCGAGGAGTTGCTCAACAATGACGGCATGTTCGAGCCCGCGACGGTGGATCCCGGCAACGACGTCGCGGTGCTTCAGTACACGGGCGGCACGACGGGCGCACCGAAAGGCGCCATGCTGACGCACGCCAACCTCTTCATCAACTCCGTGCAGTGCGGGGTCTGGTTCCCCGGCCTGGAACCGGGCGCGGAGCGAGTCATGGGCGTGCTGCCGTTCTTCCATGTGTTCGCCATGACCGCCGTGATGAACATGAGCATCCATCTCGGCGCTGTCATCATCATGCACCCCCGGTTCGAGCTCGACGCGGTGCTCAAGGATATCCCCGGGAAGAAGCCCACGCTGTTCGACGGCGTGCCGACCATGTTCGGCGCCATCAACGCCCACCCCCGGTTGAAGGACATCGATCTCACGTCGATCAAGGCCTGCATCTCCGGCGGCGCGCCGCTCCCGGTCGAAGTGAAGCGGCGCTTCGAGGAACTGTCCGGATGCGCGCTGGTGGAGGGTTACGGACTGACGGAGTGTTCCCCGGTCGCCACGTGCAACCCGTTTTCGAACGGCGCCAAGGCGGGATCGATCGGTCTGCCCATGCCCGGGACCGTAATCGAGATCGTCGACCGCGACGACCCCGCCAAGGTGCTGCCCCAGGGCGAGACCGGCGAGATCTGCGTCTCCGGCCCCCAGGTCATGGCCGGTTACTGGCGGAACGAGGCGGCCACGCGAGACGTCATTGTCGATGGCCGGCTGCACACGGGTGACGTGGGATACATGGACGAGGACGGCTACACGTTCATTATTGACCGCATCAAGGACCTCATACTGGTCAGCGGTTTCAACGTCTACCCGCGCAACGTCGAGGATGGGCTCTATCAGCATCCCGCGGTCGAGGAAGCGACGGTGATCGGCGTGCCGGACGAATACCAAGGCCAGAGCGTGAAGGCGTTCGTCAAATTGAAGGAAGCCCGGACGCTGACGGAGGCGGAACTGAAAGCGTTCCTCGGGGACAGGCTCGGCCGCCACGAGGTGCCCAAACACATCGAGTTTCGGGACGCCCTGCCCAAAACCATGATCGGCAAGCTGTCCAAGAAGGAGCTCGTGGCCGAAGAGGAGGCGAAACGGCAAGCATCCGGAACCGGGACGCCGGCCGCCTGACGCGGGCCTCGGGCTATTCCGCCGCCACTTCTGGCTATCCGGCGCCCGGTTCGACCGTATCCGGCCGCTGTTGCCCGACAAGGTTCGCGGCGTGTCCAGGGTCGATGACCGGCGCGTCGTCTCCGGCATCGTCCACGTCATCCGCAACGGCCTCGGGTGGCGCGACGCGCCACCCGATACGACCGGTGCGCCCACACCTTCTTCAACGCCATCTGCATCGCCGCTACCGCTCGCTCTCCAGCGACACGATATGCAGCAGGCCTTCCCGGGCGAGCGCGACCATGTCCGGGTCGGCGGGATCCACGGAATGCATCATGTAGGCCGGCCGCCTGAAGGTCGGAGCGCCGGTCACACGGTATAGCCGCTTCTCCGCCAGGTAGGGCCGCACCACCCGCAAGGGGAAGTATCCCGACCCGCCGTTGTCGAGGATATATTGCAGCCCGATGGCGCCGAGACCGACGGAGATCGCCGGAACCTCGATTTCGGGGAACGCCTTGACGAGTTCCGCGCGGTAATCGGCGCCCCAATCCACGTAGATGTAGTCCTCCACCCAATCGGAGCTGATCCGACGCCTGCGGGTCGACACCATCACGAGTCGCTCCTCCAGGAGGGTCTCGATGACGAACCCCGACATCATGCGCGGATAATAGAGGACGACGAGGTCGAGGAGGCCGTCCGATAGTTGCCGCATCAGGCTGGGCGAATAATCGGTCTCCACGTGAAGCGCGACATCCGGCGCCTGGGCTCGCATCCACGGCAACCATCGCGCCACCAGCCGTTCCCACAGGCTTATCTGCGTGCCGAGGCCGAACAGAGCCCGGTAACCCTCGGGCAGGGCGACCTGTTGCCGGCCCCGCTCCCAGCCCTGGACCACGGACGCGGCGTATCGTTCGAAACGCCGGCCGGCGCCGGTCAGCTCGACCCCCGACCGGCTGCGCCGGAACAGTTGACGGTCGAGCCGTTCCTCCAGCCCCTTGATCCGCGCGCTGACCGTCGACTGGCTGACGTTCAGATTGTCGGCGGCCTGGTTGAAGTTTCCCGTCGCGGCGATCTCGAGAAAGGTCCGCAACTGCTCGATGTTCGCCATGGCGTCGGGTCCGGTGACGGATCGAAAGTTTCGATTAGCTCAATTTATTAAATTCGCTTTTCAAATCAACCGGAAAATCGAACATTGCGCGTCGGAACAGGTCGAAAGCAGACGAAGACTTGGTGCGGGTGTAACGCGGAGTCGTGACATGCGGTCGCCAGCAGTATTGGCCGAGCGAATACTTGGCGGAGTGGCGTGTATTCCGCGCGCTGGTCCCGCTCCGGCGCGCTCCGTTCCGCCGACGGACGCGCCCGCCAGCCCTGCCCCGGGACCGTCGGCGAAAGAGGTCGGATCGGTCCGCGCCGTGGGCCGATCCCTCGAAGTGACCTGGAACGACGGGAGGTCCTACGCTTTCCCTCTGATCTGGTTGCGGGACAACTGCGATTGCCCGCGCTGTCTGCATCCGCACACGCGGGAGCGGACGTTCGATCTTCTCACCGTTCCGGAGACGCCGCGCGTGGCCAGCGCCGGACTCGCGGGCCGGGGCGCGGTGATGGTGCTGTGGGGCGACGACGGCCATACCAGCAAGTACGAGCCGGACTGGCTGCGCCGGTACGCCTTCGAGTCGTCCGACGATGACCTCACGCGGCCCGATGTCGTGCTGTGGGACGCCAGCCTATCCGGCCATGTGCCCCGGTTCGATTACCGCGCCGTCATGGAAAGCGAGCAAGGCCTCGAGGCTTGGCTCTCCGCGTTGCTGGGACACGGCGTCGCGGTTGTCGCCGACACGCCGTGTCGCGACCGGGAGGTCGTCCGGGTGACCGAGCGAATCGCCTACGCGCGGCGTTCCAATTTCGGGGAGCATTTCGAGGTCCAGACCGAAACCAACCCGATCAACAACGCCTACACGGCGCTCAAGCTCCCCAACCACACGGATCTCTGCAATTGGGAGCGGTCTCCGGGTTACCAGTTCCTCCATTGCCTGGAGAACGCCGCGACCGGCGGGGAGTCTACCCTGGTCGATGGATTCCGCATCGCCGAGGCGCTGCGTCGAGCGGATGCCGGGGCCTTTCGCGTGCTGTCGACCATGCCGGTGCTGTTCCGTTTCCACGACACCGAATGCGACCTGCGGTTCCATGCTCCGATCGTCGGACTGGACGGCTCCGGACGTTTCGAACGGATCCGCTTCAACCTCGGGCTCTTCGGCGTTCAGGCCCTGCCACCCGACGAGACCGCGGCGCTCTATGCGGCCTACCGGAAGTTCGCCCAGCTCGTTCGCGACGACCGCTACCAGATCCGCTTCAGGCTCCGGCCGGGCGATCTGCTCACCTTCGACAACTGGCGGGTGCTGCACGGACGGCTGGCCTACCAGCCGTCGACCGGCAAACGGCACTTGCAGGGATGCTACGTGGACCGGGACGAGGTGTTGAGCCGCCTGCGCATGTCCATCTCCGCCGTCACGGACGCCGCCTGACTACCGGTCCGCCGACTCCATGACCTGTTCGCCGCGCGCCCTGCGCTTTTCGCGCTCGGCCAGCGTGCGATCGAGCCAGCCGATCTTCATCTCCGGGACGGACGACAACAACAGGTTCGTATATTCATGATGAGGCGGGGTCAGCACGTCGTTCCTGGCGCCCTGCTCGACGATGCGTCCCTGTAACATGACCACGATCTCGTCCGAGATCGCCCGTACCGTGGCGAGATCGTGGGTGATGAACATGTAGGACAGATGAAGTTCGTCCTGCAGGCGCTGAAGGAGCTTGAGTATCTCCTCCGCCACCAACTGATCCAGCGCCGAGGTCACCTCGTCGCAGATGATCAGGTCGGGCTGGGCGGCGAGCGCGCGGGCGATGCAGACGCGCTGCTTCTGGCCGCCGGACAGTTCGGTCGGGTAGCGATCGATGAAGTCGTCCGGGTCGAGCTCGATCATCTCCAGCAGTTCGCGCACCCGGTCCTCGCGCTTGCGTCCCGTCAGCCCGAGATAGAACGCGAGCGGCCGCCCGATGATGTCACGCAGGCGCTGGCGCGGGTTCAGGGCCGTATCGGGCATCTGATAGATCATCTGGAGACGGCGCAGCATCTCGCGGTTCCGCCCCGGCAGCGCCGGTGGCAGCGCCTCGCCTTCGAAGAAAATCCGGCCCTCCTCCGGCGGCAGCAGACCCGTGATGACGCGCGCCAACGTGCTCTTGCCGCTACCCGACTCGCCCACGACGGCAACCGTGCGCCGGCGGCCGATCTCCAGATCGACGTCCTCCAGCACCCGCGCCGACCGGCTGTAGCGCGCGGAGACGCCCTCGATGCGCAGCAGCGGCGCCTCCGACGGCGGGCCCGCGTCGGGCTTGCGATAGGTGCGCACCGCGAGGAGCTCCCGCGTGTACTTCTCCCTGGGGCGATTGATGATCTGGTCGGCCGTTCCTTCCTCCACGAGATCGCCGTAGCGCAACACCATGATGCGATCCGCCATCTGCGCCACGACCGCGAGATCATGGGTGATGTAGATGGCGGCGGCATCGAGATGCCTCACCACGTCCTTGATCGCGGCCAGAACCTCGATCTGGGTCGTTACGTCGAGGGCCGTGGTCGGTTCGTCGAAGACGATGAGATCGGGCCGGCACGACATGGCCATGGCGGTCATGGCGCGCTGGAGTTGACCGCCGGAGACCTGGTGGGGATAGCGGTAGCCGATCTGCTCGGGATACGGGAGCTGAAGCCGGCGATAGAGATCCTTGGCGTCGGCCTCGGCCTCGGCGCGGGACTTCACCCCGTGATGGACCGGCGCCTCGGCGAACTGGTCGATCAGCCGATGCGCCGGGTTGAAGGCCGCCGCCGCGCTCTGCGCGACATAGGCGATCCGCACGCCCCGCAGATCACGCTTCCGGTCCTCGGGCGCGCCGCGCAGCTCCATCCCGTCGAACACGATGTCGCCGCCCGACAGGCGGCAACCGGGACGCGCGTATCCCATCGCCGCGAGGCCGATGGTCGACTTGCCGGCGCCCGACTCGCCGATCAGTCCGAGCACTTCCCCCCGGTGAAGCACGACGTCCACGCCACGGACGATCTCGTTCCATCGCTCGCCCGCCTGTCCCTCGATACGGAGCCCCGTCATCTTCAGCAGGGGTTCGCGGACATCGGTGGTGGAGTCGCCGCTATTCATCCTTCAATCCGGCCGTTTGATGGAGAAACCAGTCGACGATGAAGTTCACGCCGACCGTCAGCAAGGCGATGGAGGCCGCCGGCAGGATCGGCGTGAAGTCGCCGAACGTTATCAGGGTCGCGTTGTCGCGCACCATGCTGCCCCAATCCGCCGTCGGCGGCTGGATACCCAGGCCGAGGAAGCTCAAGGCGCTCAACAGCAGGAACACGAAGCAGAAGCGCAGGCCGAACTCGGCGACCAGCGGCGGCAGGGCATTGGGCAGCACCTCGCGGCGCATGATCCACCACAGGCCCTCGCCCCGCAGGCGCGCGACCTCGACGTAGTCCATGACGACGATGTTCATCGCGACCGCGCGCGAGAGACGGAATACGCGCGTGGAGTCGAGCACGGCGATGACGACGACCAGGATCGGGATGGCGGTGCCGACGATGGTCAGGATGAGCAGCGCGAAGATGAGCTGGGGGATCGCCATCAGGACGTCGACGACGCGACCGATCGCCTGATCGGCCCAGCCGCCGAGAGTCGCGGCCAGGAATCCGGCGACGCAGCCGATGAGGAAGGCCAGAACCGTCGTGATCAAGGCGATACCGATGGTGTTCCGGGCCCCGTAGATGAGGCGCGTCAGCATATCCCGGCCGAGGTTGTCCGTGCCGAGCAGGAATTCGGAGCTCCAGGGCTCGTACTCCGCGGCGACGATCTCGGACTCGCCGTAGGGCGTCAGCACCGGCGCGAAGATCGCAACGACCACGTAGAAGAGGACCACGAGCATCCCGAGACGGGCGCTCCAGGGCGAGTTTCCGAGAAGGCGGAGGGCGTCCTGCATGGCGTTGGCGCGCTATCTCGGATGCAGCAGCCGCGGGTTGGTCAGGATCGACAACACGTCGGCGGTCAGGTTCAGGAGGATGTAGGCGGCGGCGAAGAACAATCCCGTGGCCTGCACCACCGGAATGTCGCGCGTGCGCACCGCGTCGATGAGGAGCTGTCCCAGTCCCGGGTAGACGAACACCACCTCGACGATGACCACGCCCACCACGAGGTAGGCGAGGTTGATCACCACGACGTTGATGATCGGCGCCAGGGCGTTCGGGAGGGCGTGCCTCACGATGATGCGGACGCGCGGCAGGCCCTTGAGGTTGGCCATCTCGATATAGGGGCTGGCCATCAGGTTGATGATCGCCGCGCGCGTCATGCGCATCATGTGCGCGACGACCACCAGTGTCAGGGTCAGCGCCGGCAGGATGGACCGGTAGACCCGTTCCCAGAATCCGAGCTCCTCGCCGATGTTGGAGATGCTGGGAAACCAGCCGAGTTGCACGGCCAGGACCAGGATCAGGATGTAGGCGACGAAGAACTCGGGGAAGGAGATCGACGACAGCGTGACGATGTTGACCGCGCGGTCGTACGGCGTGCCGCGGTAGAGCGCCGCCAGGATCCCCAGTCCGAGCGCCAGGGGGACCGCGACCGCCGCCGAGATGAAGGCGAGGAACAGGGTGTTCCACAACCGCACGCCCATGAGCTCGGTGATCGCCCGCTTGTTGGCCAGGGAATGGCCCAGATCGCCCTGAAGGATGCCGCCGAGCCAGGCGACGTACCGCTCGTGCGGCGGCAGGTCGAGCTTGAGCTCCCTCCGGAACGCCGCGACCGTTTCCTCGGTCGCCGCCTGACCGAGGATGGCCTGGGTCAGGTCTCCCGGCAGCAGCTCGACTCCGAGAAAGATGATCAGCGAGACGACGAAGAGGGTGAGGAGGCCCAGCGCCAGGCGCTGGGCCACCATCGTCAGGATTTGGGTCACGCCGCTACGATACGGCCAGTCCCGCGCGATTCCGCGCCGGGCGAGAGTCGCCCTAGGCGAACCACCACCGCTCCGTACACTTGAAGCCGTCCATCGACCAGTTCGCCGCCATCTGTCCGTGGCCGATCTTGTCGGAGAGACCCATGACGTAGTTGGCGAACATGGGAATGAGCACGCCGCCGTCGTCCCTGACGATCGCCTGCATCTCCTCGTACATGCCGCGGCGCTTCTTCTCGTCCAGCTCCGCCCTCGCGGCGAGCAGCAGTTCGTTGAACCTGTCGTGTTTCCAGAAGGTATCGTTCCAGCTCGCATCCGCCGAGTAGGCGGTCGAGAACATCCAGTCCTCGGTCGGCCGGCCGCCCCAGTACACGGCGCAGTAGGGCTTCTTCATCCAGACGTTGGCCCAATAGCCGTCGTCGGGCTCGCGGACCACGTTGATGTCGATGCCGGCCTTGGCCGCGTGTTCCTTGTAGAGAACGGCGGCGTCGACCGCGCCGGCGAAGGCCGCGTCGGCCGCGCTCAGGTCGATCGTAAGGCCCTCCGCGCCCGCCTTCTTGAGGTGGTGCCTGGCCTTGTCCGGGTCGTAGGCGCGCTGCGGCAGGCCGCTCGCGTGATAGCGGTTGGACAGACCGATCGGATGGTCGTTGCCGAGCGCGCCGTGACCGCGGAGGATCGTCTTGAGAATCGCTTCGCGGTCGATGGCGTATTTCAGCGCCAGCCGCACGTCGTTGTCGTCGAAGGGCGGCGTGTCGGTCCGCATCGTGAACGTATAGTGCTGGGTGCCGCTGGTCTCGGCGATCTTGATGCCCTCGCGGCGCTTCAGCAGGTGCGCGGTCTTGAGATCGACCCGATCCATCGCGTCGATCTCGCCCGTGGTCAGCGCGTTGGTCCGCGCCGCCACGTCGGCGATGGTAATGACCTCCACTTCGTCGAAATGCCCGTACCCCGTCTTGAAGTAGTTGGGGTTGCGCTTGAACGTGGTGCGCACGCCGGGTTCGTATCTCTCGAGCACGTAGGCCCCGGTGCCGACGCCGGACTCCCAGTCCACGGCGTCGCCGTTCGCCGGCATGATGGCCACGTGGTAGTCGCTCAGGATGAAGGGGAAGTCGGCGTTGCCTTCCTTCAGGGCGATGGTCACCGCGTTCTTGCCGTCGGCCTTCAGGTCCACGATGGCGTCGAGCAGAGACTTGGCCGCCGACTTCGAATCCGCGCCGCGATGGTGGTTGATCGACGCCACGACGTCGTTGGAGTCGAGGGTCTTGCCGTTGTGGAACTCGACGCCCCGGCGCAGATCGAATTTCCACGACTTGGCGTCGTCCGAAACGTCGAACCCCTCCGCGAGTTCGGGGATCAGGTCGCCGTTCTGGCCGACCTCCATCAGGTTGTTGCGGGCGGCGGAGCCCACGACCTGCATGTAAAGCTGCTCGAAGGTCGCCGGATCGAGCGAGTCCGTGGTCGATCCATGTCCGAGCCCGAGACGGAAGCGGCCTCCCCGCTTCGGCATCGCGAAGGCCCGGTCGGCGAGGGTCGTCGCCAGGGCCGTCGTGGCGCCGAGCGCCAACGCGCGTTCCATGAACCCGCGGCGGGTAATGCCTCTTCGAGAGGCCAGTGTCTTCAGTTCCTGCTCAATGGTCATTGCCGTTCTCCCGATGTTTCGCGCGACCGCTCACCGCCGCGCGGGCGGCCTCTTCGGACCGATGCGCGCACCTGCCGCCGCGCCTCCCACGGTCATAGTAGGAGGTGCTCCGAACGCTGACAAGCCGGCACATGGCCGGGTCGTGCCGCCACGACCGATCCGGGGTGCGCGAGGCGGGACGCCGGGTCAGGCCGCCGTCCGCGTCCCTTCCTCGCGCCAAGCGGCCTCCCATCCCAGGAGAGCGCGCTTGCGGACATGGCCCCAGCGGTAGCCGGTCACCAAACCCGACTTGTGAATCACGCGATGGCAAGGCACGAGATAGGAGATCGAATTGCGGCCGACGGCCGATCCCACCGCGCGCGAGGCGGTCGGCTTCCCGATACAGGCGCCCAACGCCTCGTAGGTGGTCACGCGGCCCGGCGGTATCCGCATCAACGCCTCCCAGACCCGAATCTGGAAGTTCGTGCCCTTGAGGACGAGACGGAGGGGCCGGCTCTCGCCGACGCTGCCGCCGAAGATCTCCGCCGCGACCGGAGCGGTCGCCCGTGGCTCGCACCGAAGCGTGGCCAGGGACCATTGGGCGCCGAGATCCCGGAGCGTGGCCTCGCGGTCGCTCTCGACGAAGGCCAGGCCGCAGATCCCCCGCCCGGTGAGAAAGATCAGACACTCGCCGAACGGCGATGGATGGAACCCGTAACGGATGACCAGACCGGACCCGAACTTCTTGTACTCGCCGGGCGTCATGGCCTCGCAGGACACGAACAGGTCATGCAAACGTCCCGGACCCGACAGTCCGGCCTCGAAGGCCGCGTCCAGAACGCTGCGCGACTCGTCCAGCGCCTCCCTGGCGTGACCGACAGTGAGGTATTGCAGGAACCGCTTGGGCGTGATCCCCGCCCAGCGGCGGAACAGCCGCTGGAAGTGGAACTCGCTCATGTTCACGGCGGCGGCGACATCGGACAGCTCCGGCTGATCGCGGGCATGGTCTTCGATGTATCGGATGGCCGCGCGAACCCGCTCGTAGTCCCGCGCCGCCTGTTCGGGGGTCTGCCGTTTCGCTTCGGTCATCTCGTTTCCCACGTCGTTGTCGCGCCTCGTGCAGGAGAATGCGACGGTTCGCGACGCGCGACCACCCGATTCTTGCCGCTCTGCCGGCCCGACCCGTCGGCCCGGCCCTGTTGCGACGGGTCACGACGGCCGCGTTCGCGGTAATTCCCGCCAGCGCGCCAAGGCGTCCCGGAGAGCGTTCGCGAACTCCAGACGCTCCTCGGCCGTGAGAAACCTTCCCAGGCTGACGCGCCGGCCGTGGCTCGAGAGAACGAGCCGGCTGTCGTGACGGAGGGGCGACTCCAGGGTCACCCGCATCCAATAAGGGGCGAAACGCCACTCGCGAAGCCGCCCGTTCGGGAACCGCCGGGTCACGATCAGTTCGTTGCCGATCAACGACACTGTTTCCACCAGACGTCCCGAACGGTAGTTGAGGCGGAACGCCAGATAGAGAAGCGCGACGTCGAGCCCGAAGAACCCGAGTACGGGCCACGCCCCGACCGACAGGAAAACCAGTCCGGCCGCAAAGCAAAGGACGGAGACCACGGCCATCAGCAGCCAGAACCCCAGGGGACTCAGCGACCGATGGGGCCGCAGCTCGGCGTCGAACACCGGTCTCCGACGATCCGGATGGCGGGTCGCGCGCGGGGGCAGGTGCATATCCGGATGTTAGATGGGCGCGGCGCGGCCGGCAAACCCCTCGGTCCCCCTCCCCCGCGCCCCTCGTCGAACGGGCGCGACCCTTTGCCGGCGCCGGTCCGACCCGATATACGATGGCGCCATGAAACACGCCCATGTCGACAAGATGTTCGAGCGGTTGTCGGCGGAGAACCCGGCACCCAGAACCGAGCTCGACGCCACCTCCCCCTACACGCTGCTGGTCGCCGTGGTGCTCTCGGCCCAGGCCACGGACGTCGGCGTCAACAAGGCCACTCCGGCGCTGTTCGCCGCGGCCGACACGCCGGAGAAGATGATCGAGCTGGGGGAGGCCGGGGTCAGGCGTCACATTCGCTCCATCGGCCTGTACCAGGCGAAGGCCAGGAATATCGTCGCCCTCAGCAAGATGTTGATCGAGGAACACGGCGGCGAGGTCCCCGACGACCGGGAGGCTCTGGAAAGGCTTCCCGGCGTCGGGCGCAAGACGGCGAACGTGGTTCTCAACAACGTCTACAATCGGCCGACGATCGCGGTGGACACCCACGTGTTCCGGGTCGCGAACCGGACCGGCCTCGCGCCGGGGAAGACGCCGCTCGCCGTCGAGAAGAACCTCGAGAACGCCGTTCCCGAGATCTGGAAGCCGCACGCGCACCACTGGCTCATCCTGCACGGGCGTTACGTCTGCAAGGCGCGAAACCCCGGTTGTCCGGCCTGCGCCATCGCCGATCTGTGCGCCTACGAGGCCAAGGGCGCCCCCTGAACGCGCCGGGTTCGCGCCGCGACGGCCCGGACGTCCCGGCCGATCGAGGATATCGCCCCGCTACCGTCGACCATGCGCGGCGGGCTTTCCCCGGCCCGGCGCTCAAACCGCCTCGCCCCCACCCGTGCGCGGCAACCGGAACATGTGCGCCATGGCCGCGATGCCGATGACGGGCGCGAACAGATTCACGACCGGTACGGTGAACAGAAAGGCAATGACGACTCCGGCCAGGAACAGACGCCGCCTGTCGGCCTTGCGAAGCGTCTCGACCTCGCCGGCGTCCAACCGCCCCAGCGCGACGAGCTCGTAGTATTCGCGGCTCAACAGATAACCGTTGAGGCAATAGAAGATCGCGACAGCCAACGGCGGAAACCAGAACGCGACCACATAGAAGGGAAGCGCCAGCAGGTTGAGCATCGCGGCCGCGCCGGCGAATCGCAGCGATACCGCGGTCGCCGTCGACAGGGGTACCGGCCGCGCCGGGGGATTGTCCGGGTAGTGACGCTCCTCCACCGCCGCCACGATCTCGTCGAGAAACAGACCGGCGAAAAAGGAAGCCACGGCCGGAAACAACAGCCAGGTCACCACGACCACGGCGATGCCGCCCAGGACATCGACGACCCACTCGACCGGCCGGAACGCGAAAAGATCCGTCCCCGCGAGGAAGAACCAGACTGCCGTCGCGAGGCCGACGAGCACCGCGGTCGCCAACGCCAGCGAGCGCAGCAGAACCCGACGGAAGGCGGGATCCGGAAGCTGGCGTATGGCGAGCGCGAAGGATCTGATCACGGGAAACCGTCGTTCTGCCGGTCGGCCCCGTGTACCGCCTCGCGCCGATCGCGACAAGGCCGCGCGCCGACGCGCCCCGATGGACGGTCGCGCGTCCTGTTCCCGCAAGTCGCGCGGTGATAGGTTGCGGGCCGATCCGGCGAGGATGGCGGGCGATGAGCGACGGACCCCTCGATGTCGTGGGCATAGGAAACGCGATCGTCGACGTGTTGTCGCACGCCGACGACGAATTCCTGGTTCGCGAAGGGCTCGTCAAGGGCGGCATGACCCTGATCGATGCCGCTCGCGCGGAAGCCCTGTACGAATCCATGGGGCCGACCGTCGAGGTGTCGGGCGGTTCGGCCGCGAATACCATCGCCGGGCTGGCGAACTTCGGCGGACGGCCCGGCTTCGTGGGGCGAGTCCGCGACGACCGGCTGGGCGCCGTGTTCGCCCACGATCTGCGAGCGCTGGGCGTCGAGTTCGACGTCGCCCCGGCGACGGAGGGACCGCCCACCGGACGCTGCCTGATCCTGGTCACTCCCGACGCCCAGAGAACGCTGAACGCCTGCCTGGGCGCGGGAGCCGATCTCGGTCCCGACGACGTCGACGAGGCCCGGATCGCGCGCGCGCGGATCACGTTCCTGGAGGGATACCTGTGGGACCTTCCCGCCGCGAAGGAGGCGTTCCGAAAGGCGACGGCGGTCGCGCACGCGCACGGGCGGAAGATCGCGTTTTCCCTGTCCGATACGTTTTGCGTCGATCGCTGGCGAGAGGAGTTCGTCCATCTGGCGGAGCACGAGATCGACGTGCTGTTCGCCAACGAGGAGGAGATCAAGTCCCTCTATCGGACGAATTCCTTCGACGACGCCGTGCGCCGCGCCCGGGAACGCCGCGGGATCGCGGCGCTGACGCGCTCGGAAAAGGGATCGGTCGTCGTTTCCGGCGACGAGGTCCACGTCGTCGACCCGGAGCCCGTCGCGTCCGTCGTCGACACGACCGGCGCCGGGGACCTCTACGCGGCCGGCTTCCTGTTCGGGCTCTCGCGGGGCCGGGACCTGCCCGTCTGCGGCCGGCTCGGTTCGATCGCCGCGGGTGAAGCGATCGGGCACATGGGCGCGCGCCCCGAGACCTCGCTCGCCGAGCTGGCCAGACGCGGGCTGGGCGGGATCGCATGACCGACCGCCGGGACCGGGACCGGGCGTCCGTGCCCGCCGCGCCGGGAAATCAGGCCCCGGGCTTCGGAACGGGCGCTGACCGGGCGTAACCGTCGAACAGATCGAGAAGCCGCTCGCACCAGTCGCGGATCGGGTCCGTCGGCTCGATCACGTCGTACCGACCGACGAAACGCGCGAACAGGAACGTGCCGAACACGATGTAGTCGGCATACGCCGGCGCCTCCCCGCAGAGGTAAGGCTGGGCGCGAAGGGTCGCCCGCAGGGGTTCCAGGCTCTCGCGCCACGGTCCGAGTTTCCCCTCCCTGCCCCGCCGATACGCCTCGATCTCGCCGAACCGCTTCTCGCGGTCTTCCCGCCACCAGTCCCGATCCGCCGGATCCACGGTCCGGAAGGCGTCCCAGAGAACGATGTCGATCAGTCCCGGGCTCTGGATCCGCTGGGCCCAGGCGTTGATGAACAGGGCTTCGGCGCGGGCCGTGTCGCCGCCGAACAGGGCCGGACGATCCGGATAGGCGTCTTCGAGGTAACACGCGATGTCCCACGAGTCGTTCACCCGGCGGGCGCCATCGACCAGCACCGGAATCCGCTCCTGGTCGCTGAAGGCGATGGGAGAGCGATCGCGGAAAGACACGGGAACCCGCTCGAAGTCGTCGAAACCCTTGTGTTTGAGAGCCAGCAGCGTGCGCCAGCAAAACGGGCTGAATCGCACGTCGCCGATGCCGTCGAGCTCATATACCGTGATCGTCATCGGCCCCTCCCCGTCCGCCCGCGATCGTGGATCCGGTTATCGTTGCCCGGGATCAGTATAGCGGGGTTCCGCGTCTCACATCTGTCTGAACGAGGTCACACCCGCGACAACGGTTCGCCACCGACGGCGAAGACGGGAACGGGAGAAAAAGAGGGTCCGGCCGCCGCGGGGAGAGGGACAGCCTGATATCGAACGGCGACCGGACGCCAGAGAGGCCCAATGGGTGGAAATCTACGAGGACAATGCGACTGGAACCTGACGGAACAGGGGCGATATTGGGGCATGTCGAACCGTTCAGACGTCCCGGGAGGCGACTTCCCCGGAACGGCGGCGCACCGGCCTTCGCGGTTTCCGCAGCCGCGCGCCGTCGTGCTTCCCGTATTCGGCCTCGATATAGGCGGGCGGCGGCCGCGACAGGCGGAAACGGCCGTTCTCGATCCTGGCGAGTCCGCGGTCGATCATCCGGTGCAGGTCGGCGCGGAGGAGGACGCCTTCGTCGTCGATGCGCCAGGGGCGCAGGTGCGCCGCGTCCAGCAGTTCCGCTATGTCGCAGCCGGTCACCGCGCACCGGCCGCCATAGGCACGCATGAGGCGGTCGCGAAACCGCCGCTGGTCCGGCCGTTCGGCGGCCTCCCGCGTCGGGCCGTCGGGGCGGTAGGCGAAAACGGTCTCGTCGTCCGCCCAGAAGCGGAACGGGTCCAGCTTCTCGACGCCTTCGAGCTCGATCCAGCCGTTCCCGCCATCGACGATCCGGCCCCGCCCGACGACGAGATGATCGGCGTCGGCGAAACGGGCCGGTCCCGCCGGCGGCGGTTTCCCGGGATCGGCGAGGCGCTGGCGTCGCGCCAGCGGGTCGTTCGAGATCAACAGGATCACGGCTCCCCCCTTCGACGAATCGGCCGGGCTTCTCGACTTTACGTCCGAACTCTTCCACCCCCGATTCCGAGGCGGCCACGGCCAGGATCAGGCGGACGATCGCATCGGTATACCTGTCGTCCACCCCCAATTCCGGGGCGGCCACGGCCTGGAATGTGTTCCGGCTCCGGCCTCTCGGCCTGTCGTCCGCCCCCGATTCCGGGGCGGCCACGGCTACCCACATTTCGGCCGTGGTCTCCATGTGCCTGTCGTCCGCCCCCGATTCCGGGGCGGCCACGGCCACCGACGCGGCGAGCGTCGCGGTTCCCCCCCTGTCGTCCGCCCCCGATTCCGGGGCGGCCACGGCCCGAGACGATACGAACCCGTTGTCTCGACACGACAATATACCGTTCCGGCCCTCCGGATTCACGGAACGCAGGCATCGCGTGGGAAGATTTCGGCGCACTCATAGGCGTTCGTGAAGCGGCGCGGAATCGCATCCGCCAGATAGCGATGCCTCGCCGCGAGGCCCTGGCCCAGCAACGACCGCTCGTCCCGGACCAACGCATCCGGCAGGGGGAATCTCGGGTCGGCGATCCACAGCTTGACCCGGTCATCCGGCCCGCGGATGCCGCGCCCCAGCCCTTGCGCCAACCGGCGGACGGCCTCCCGGCGGTTCCGATCGAACAGAATCCCGTCCGCGTTCGCGCCGTCATGGCCGCGCGATTCCAGGAGCCGGCGCAACAGCCCCGCGCGGCCCGCCTCGGGCGGCGGGAACGGGACTCGCAGGATCGCCACATGATCGAGAAGGCCGGGCAGGTCCGTTCCCGCCCACGCCGCGGGCGTGACGAGCGCCCCGTTCGCGGAGCCCTTGAACGTCTCCAGATGCGCCGCGAGCCTTTCGCCCCGGCGATGCGCGATGACGCCCTCGACTCGCCGGGCGACTTCGTCCACGTCGGCGAAGGACGGCGCCAGCGCCAGCGTCCGGCCGCCCTCGGCCATGGCGGCGCGCAACACGCCCGCCGCGTATTCGTCGAACGCCGGGTCGCGCTCGCGGTCCTCGTCGAAGGGTTTCGGAACCGGGCGGTCGGCCAGGGCGAACGTCATCCCGCCGAAGTTCACTATCTCCGCCCGCAGGGGCCGCGCCTCGCACGGGCCGCCCACCGTTCGCAGGAACGGCCCGAAATCGCCCGAGCCGACGGCCAGCGTCGCGCTGACGAACAGCGTCTTCCGGCCTTCGTAGCTGCGTCGCAATATGCGGGCCGGGTCGAGCGCCAGCACCTCGAAGGCGTGCCCGCCCGGCGCCGCGGTGACCGCCGCGCCGCGCCAAGTCTTCGCCGGGTCGAGGCGGAGGAACGCCCCGAGGGCGCGGCGCAGGTCGCGCGCATGTTCGTCCTCCGGCCCGTCGAGCGCGGCCCGGACCGCCTCCGCGTGCCGAACCGCCTCGGGATGGTCCTGCTTGAAGACGACCTTCTCCGCTCCGACGGCGCGCCCGGCCCAGTCCTCGAACGCGGCGGCGGCTTCCTCCAGATCCGCCAGGTCGTATCGTTCCGCGACCGCCGCCAGATCGAGCGGCGTCACCCGCGCCTCGGCGAAGCCGGCGGCCGCGGACGGTAGCGCGTCGGCCTCGTCGTAGATGGCGATGTCGGCGGAGACCGCGCCCCGGATGGCGTCCAGCACCGACATGGCGTGCGTCTGCACGACGATGTCGGCCGCGCCGGCCTCTTCGCGCTGCGCGTCGTAAGCCCGCTGGTCGGCGCAGGACGCGGTGAGGCAGATATCGGCGCGCGGGACCGGGAGGAGGCCGTGGTCGATCTCGAATTCGTCGATCAGCCCGCGGTGTTCCCGCGCCGCCTCCAGCATCGCGCGGGCGACCTCGTCCAGGTCGTCGCGGTTCGCCAGGATACGGGCGATGCGTCCGGGCGAGAGGAAGTTGGCGCGCCCCAGTCGGCGCGCCCGGGAGACGGGCGAAGGCAAAGCGGCGGCGAGGCGGTCGAAGGCTCCCAGCACCTGCTCGAGCTGCTGCGTCGTGTGGGTGGAGACGACGACCTTGCGCCCGCCGCCGGCGGCGAGCGCCGCCGGGGCGGCATAGGCGAGCGTCTTGCCGACGCCGGTCTCGGCGTTGACGCACATCGCCTGCTCGCCGCCGGCGAGGAACTCCTCGATCTCCCCGGCGATGGCGTCCTGCGCCGAGCGGGGAGAAAGCGCGACCGCCCGCAGCAGTTCTTCCGCGTTCACGCGGGATCTTCCGATACGGGGTTCAGCAAGTCCTCCGGGGAACGCCCGAAGGCGGTCTCGAGCACGCGATCCTCGCTGTCGAGATGGAGCCCGAAGTCTTCGATGCGCAACTTGCCGGCCTTCTCGAAGTCGCCCCCGTCCCTGGCGAGGCGAAGGTCGTATTCGGCCCTGAAGTACCCCTCGCCGCGCGATTCGTGCGCTCCGAGCCGCCCTTCCCTCGCCAGCCGGCGCAAGGCGAAGAAGGCCCAGGCGAGCTCGTCCCCGGTAACGTCGCGCAGCCGCATCCGGTGGTTCATTCGCGTGCCCTCCGGGATCGCCTGCCAGCCGCCCAACACCTGCTGGACGTTCACGACGCCGCCGGCTTCCTTGCGCAACTCCCCGGCCTTCTCCTTCAGCTTCTTCGACTCCGCTTCCCATTCCCCGATCCGGTCGTTGTCCGGCTCGGGACGCCTCTTCTCGTTGCGGATTTTTTTGTCGAGGCGTTCGGCCTTTCCCTCGTCGACATTGGCCTCGACGCGCTTCTTGTCCTGTTCCAGAAACTTCTCGTAGGCGTCCTCGCTCATGTAGCCCGCAAGCTCGGGCGAGCGCTGGAACGGGTGCGAGCGCACGCCTCGCCCTTTGCGATCCGGTGTCACGGGGTCGACGGGAACGGCGTCGCCGATCTGCCAGCGACCGGCGATCTTTTCGGCCATGACCCCGAACAGCGAGACGACCGGCTCGTCTCGCCGCAATTTTTCCGCCGCCTCGTAATCGACGATTCGCTCGTCGCGCCCGGCCTCCCTCCGATCCTTGATGCCGCCCTTGGCGACCAGCAGGAAATCCTCCGGGGTCATCCACCGTTGACGATCCGCACGGTCCGCCGCGACCGCGCGGGCGGCCCCGTTTCGCAGCGCGCCCCGGACGGAGCTTCCGGGGATGTAGACCGTCTTCACGATATGGCCGCCGCGCCAGACGCTCTTTTCCGGCAAGGTCAGGACGGTGGCGAGTTCCACCTTCTCCTTATGGTCCGGCGGGCTGATCGAGATATCGGATTCGGCGGTGATGGCACCTGCCATCACCAGGTCCAGCTTCTCCACGGGGTCGGGCATGTCCCTATTCCTCCTGCTTGCCGAGCAGGCGCAGCATTCCGAGCCCCCAGGCCCGGCCGCCGCCGATGCCCGCGGTCATCGCCGCGGCCACCCGCTCGGGGTCCATGATTTCGACGACGCCCGAGAATTCCGAGCGGTCGATCCAGAATTCCGCCTTCGGCTTGCGCACCGGCTCCCGGACGATCCCGACCGAGGCCGCGGCCACGGCGAAACCGTGCTCCGCCCCGCGCCGCTCCAGCCACGCGAGGCGGCGGCCCGTCTCGCCGCGGCGCCAGGAACGCCGGCGCCCCGTGGCCGCGTCCTTCTGGCCGACGCGGGCGTGCAGGCGGAACAGCCAGCGCTCCCCGACCGCGAGCCGCGGCGGGGCGAAGCCGGCGGGAAGGCGCAATATGCAGACGTCGCCCGCGGGGCCGCGTTGCAGCGCCCACAGCCAGGCGGCCTCCCGCCGCGGGCCGAACTTCGCCTCCAGCGCGCGATGGATGGCGTAGATGTCCGCCCCGGCTTCGAGCGGGAAGATCCTTTCCGGCGTCCCGGCGGGCGGCGCGGGAGCGGAGCGGTTCACGGCCCTTCTCCCGCCAGCGCCAGCTCCCGATGGGACACGCCGTCGAGCAGGTCCATGGCGTCGAAGAAGGTAGCGGGATCGACCTTCAACCGGCGGATCGTGGCCCGGATCTTGCGGTCGGTGGCGTCGGCATCGCCCGCCGCTTCCGCGCGCTCGTCCAACAGCTTCCGCACCTTGCGCGCCCCGCCGACGGACCCCAGCACTTCCAGCGCCCGCCGGGCGCGGGCGACCCGCACCGAGTCGACGGTCTCGGTCTTGTCCGGCTCGTTCACGACCACGGCGGTGCCCTCCCCGAGCACGATCCCGCCCAGCGTCAGAGGCCGCTTGCCCGTCTTGACGATGACGTGCGGCCGCGGCCGGGCGATCAGGCCGCGGATGGCATCTTTCAACAGCGCGGCCTGTTCCTTTCCGGCGAGCGGGCCGCGCCAGTCCAGCCAGTCGGGCCGATCCTGTAACGGGGCGCGCGGCGGAATCCTGCTGGCTACCGTCGTTCTCGCTTCGGTGACGACGATCGTACTCAACCCGCCCTTCTGCGCGAAGGCCGCCCCTTTTCCGTCGTCCAGGCGGTAGGTCCTCCGCAGCGCCTCGTCGATGTCGTCCACGACATTGCCGGTGACCTTGGCCGGAGGCGACCAATGACGCAGCCACCGGTCCCAGAGCAGGTGCCGTTTCACAGCCCCACCCGATGCCGCTCGCGCGGCCGGATCACGTGGGACGCAGGCAACGCGCAGAGTTCGTCCGCCGTCGCCCAGCGCGGCAGCCGCGGCCGCGCCGGACCGAAGGACACGTCCTCGTCGGACAGCCCCTTGGCGGTCCAGACCGCCTTCGGCACGACGCGGACCGGCCGGCCTGTGAAGTCCGCATAGCCGATCTCGTCCGGCGCGCCGTCGAGCCGTTCGATCCGGGGCGCGCCCTTCAGGCGACCGAACCCCGCCGACCGCGATTTCTTGCCGATGGCGTCGAGGTCGGCGATCAGAGTCTCGATCCTCCCCGGATCGCCCTTGCCGACGACGAAGGCCCTTCGCGCCGCGACGGTCTCGTACCGGTCCAGGGTCGGCTTCAGGTGGTCGCGAGCGGCGACTTTCCGGTGCGGCTTGCCCCGCTTGTCCGCCAACACGCCACGATCGAAGCGGTCCCACCGCGGGTTCATGACGTAATGCGCCTCCCCGCGCGCGACCGGCCCGAGGAACAGCAATTCGCTCGCCTGATAGACCCCGTCGCTCTCCGCCAGGGGCAGCGACCGATGCGCCGCCCCGGCGTCGCCGGTGCGCCGGTAGACCTGATGCGCGAGCAGCCCGTCGAAGGCGACCGACCGGTTGACCAGCACCGGCTCGGCCAGTTCGAAGGTGACGCGGAACGCTTCCAGCATGTCGCCGCCTCCACGGCTCTCCGTCCGTCCATGAGAAACAATATGGGAACTTTAGAGGCGGTATCAGCCCTGAATTTCGCTCGACGCAGGAAATTCCCGCCCCGGGACTCCCCCGGCTTGAGCGGCGCCCGGCCCCGTGACACTCTCCGCGGTATCCCGTGCCGCCGTTCAACCGATCGGAGTTCCGGATGCAGACCCGCCGCCTGGGCCACAGCGATCTCGAGGTGTCCGCCATCGGGCTCGGCTGCATGAGCCTGACGCCGTTCTACGGCGTGCCCGACCGCGCCGAGTCGGTCGCGACACTGAGGCGGGCGGTGGAGCTGGGCGTCACGTTCTTCGATTCGGCGCGTTTCTACGGCGATGGCAGCAACGAGGAGATCGTCGGAGAAACCCTCCGGGACGTCCGCGCCCGGATCGTCCTGGCCACGAAATGCGGCGTCTATCCGAAGCACGGGGGCGGCGCCGGTTACAGCGGCGACCCGGAGTACGTCCGCCAGTGCTGCGACGCCAGCCTGCACCGCCTGAAGACCGACGTCATCGATCTCTGGTACCTCCATCGCGTCGATCCCGACACGCCCGTGGAGGATACCGTCGGAGCGATGGGCCGGTGCGTCGAGGCGGGCAAGGTCCGGGCGATCGGCGTCTGCGAGGTCAAGCCGGCGACCCTCCGACGGGCTCACGCGGCCCATCCCATCGCGGCCTTGCAGAGCGAATACTCGCTCTGGGTCAGGGACCCGGAAGGCGGGTCGCTCGCGACCTGCCGCGAGCTCGGAATCGGTTTCGTCCCGTACAGTCCGCTCGGCCGCGGCTTCCTCACGGGCGCGATCAGGAGCCGTTCCGACCTTCCGGCCGAGGATCGCCGGACGGTCTTCCCGCGTTTCTCCGACGAGAACCTGGCCGACAACCGACGGTTGCTCGACGCGGTCGACGAGGTCGCCGCCGCGAAGGGGTGCGCCGCCGCGCAGGTGGCGCTGGCCTGGGTGCTCGCCCAGGGCGACGACATCGCGCCCATACCCGGCACCGGGCGGATCGCGCACCTGGAGCAGAACGTCGCCGCGCTCGACGTGACGCTGGACGCCGACGACCTCGCGAAGCTCGACCGGGCGTTCCCGGCGGGCGCCGCCGCCGGCCACCGCGTTCCCGAGTTCCAGGTCCGCTATATCGACCAGTAGCTCCGGCCGGCGGCTCCCGCGGGCCGGTTCGACGCGCCGGCCCATCGCGGCTACGGCGACGGCGGGCGTTCCTCCGGCGGCCCGTACCCCCCGCCCGACGGCGTGTCCAGCACGAGAACATCGCCCGCGCTCACCTCGATCCGGTCGCAGGCCTCCAACCCGACGGTCGTCCCGTCGGCGCGCTCGACCCAGGTCCTGCCGACCTCGCCGGGCTCGCCCCCCGCCATGCCGTAAGGCGGGACCTTCCGGTGGCACGATACGATGGCCGCCGTCATGTCCCGCAGGAACCGCAGTCTCCGGTGGGATCCGTCCCCGCCGACGTAGCGGCCGCGGCCGCCCGACCCCTCGCGGACACGCAGGCATTCGATGAGGACCGGGAACCGCCATTCGTGCACCTCCGGGTCCGCCAGCCGGCCGTTGGTCATGTGGGTCTGGACCACCGAGGCGCCGTCGAAACCGGGGCCCGCCCCGGCGCCGCCGGCATTGGTCTCGTAGTACTGCCAGGCGTCGTCCCCGAAGGTGACGTTGTTCATGGTCCCTTGCGACGCCGCCATGACGCCGAGCGCGCCGAACAACGTGTCGGTGACGTACTGCGAGGTCTCCACGTTCCCGGCGACCACCGCGGCCGGGTATTCCGGCGCCAGCATCGAGCCTTCCGGGACGACGATGTCGAGCGGCTCGAGACACCCGGCGTTGAGCGGGATGTCGTCATCGATCAGCGAACGGAACACGTACAGCACGGCGGCCTTGCAGACGGCCGTGGGCGCGTTGAAGTTGTCGGGCTGCCGCGGCGACGTGCCGGTGAAGTCGATGGTCGCGCGCCGGGCCTCGCGGTCGACGTCGACGCGCACGCGGATCTCGGCGCCATTGTCCATCGGGTACGCGAATTCGCCGCCGGCGAGCGTGTCCAGCACCTGGCGCACCAGCTCTTCGGCATTGTCCTGCACATGCCCCATGTAGGCCCGCACGACGTCGATACCGTAGTGACCGACCATCCGCGCGAGCGCCCGCACCCCCGTCTCGCAGGCGGCGACCTGCGCCGTGAGGTCGGCCATGTTCTGGTCGACGTTCCGGGACGGGTAGGGACCTGACGCGAACAGGTCCCGGGTCTCCCGCTCGCGCAGCGCGCCGTTCTCCACCACCAGGAAGTCGTCGATCAGGACGCCCTCCTCCTCGACGACGCGCGAATGAGGCGGCACGGAACCGGGCGTCAGGCCGCCGATATCGGCGTGATGGGCGCGGGCGCCGACGTAGAATATCGCCTCCCGTCCCCCTTCGTCGAAGACCGGCCGCACCACCGTGACGTCGGGAAGATGGGTCCCGCCGTTATAGGGCGTGTTCAGCATGTAGACCTCGCCGGGCCGCATGGTGTCGCGGCGACCGCGGATCACGGCAGCGATGCTCTCGCTCATCGATCCCAGGTGCACCGGCTGATGCGGGGCGTTGGCGACCAGCCGCCCCCCGGAATCGAACAGCGCGCACGAGAAGTCGCGGCGCTCCTTGATGTTGACCGAGTAGGCCGTGTTGATCAGCGCGGCGCCCATCTGCTCCGCGATCGACATGAACATGTTGTTGAACACTTCGAGCATGACCGGATCCGCCGCCACGCGCGGACGGACCGGCTCCCCGGCCGGCACCGCCCGATGCAGGACGAGATGACCCCGGTCCGTCAGACGGGCGCGCCAGCCGTCTTCGACCACGTTGGTGCCGTGCGGCTCGACGACGATGGCGGGACCCTCCACGATGTCGCCCGGAATCATGTCGGCGCGGTCGACGACGGGCACGGTCCGGCGCTCGCCGTCCATGAACACCGGCGTTTCGGAGACCCTCGGCACGGACGCGCCGGTCCGGCCTTCCCGTTCGTCGCCGATCCGCCGGTCCTCGATGTCGGCGGCGCCTCCGAGCGCCTCGACCACGGCGGCCTCGAGAACCAGCGGCTTGTCGGGCGTGACGAACCCGTAGCGTCGGCGATGGAGCGCCTCGAACGCATCCGTCATCTCGGCCGCGGCGCCCAGGTTCACGGCCAGCGCCGAGTCCGTTCCGTCGTAACGGATCAGGACCCGGCGCTCGACGGTCACGGCCGCCTCCGTTCCGATCTGCTCCCGCAGCTCGCCGACTGCCGCCTCCTCCAACGCCGCGACGACGCCCTCCAGATTCTCGACCGCCGTCTCGTCGAGACGCACCTCTATGGATCGCTCGCGCATCGCCACGATGTCGGCGAGGCCCATGCCGTAGGCCGACAGGACGCCGGCGTGCGGGTGGACGAACACGGTCCGCATGCCCAGGGAGTCGGCGAGACGGCAGGCATGCTGCCCGCCGGCCCCGCCGAAGCAGCAGAGCGCGTATTCGGACACGTCGTATCCCCGTTGCAGGGAGATCTTCTTGATCGCGTTCGCCATGTTCTCGACGGCGATGGTGAGGAAGCCTTCCGCGACCCCTTCGGGGGACCGCCGATCGCCCGTCGCGTCCGCGATCTCCTTGGCGAGGGCTGCGAATTTCCGGGCCACCGTCCGGTCGTCCAGGGATCGGTCCCGGTCCGGCCCGAACACGTCCGGGAAAAATCGCGGCACGATACGCCCGAGCATGACGTTGCAGTCGGTGATCGTCAGCGGGCCGCCCCGCCGATAGCACGCCGGGCCCGGATTGGCGCCGGCGGAATCGGGACCGACCCGGTAGCGCGCGCCGTCGAAATGGAGGATCGATCCGCCGCCCGCGGCGACCGTGTGGATATGAAGCATGGGCGCGCGTATGCGCACGCCCGCGACCTCCGTCTCGAAGCTGCGCTCCAACTCTCCGGCGAAGTGCGACACGTCGGTCGACGTGCCGCCCATGTCGAAGGCGATGACCTTGTCGAGGTCCGCCATGCGCGACGTGCGCGCGGCGCCCACGACGCCGCCGGCCGGCCCCGACAGGATCGAGTCCTTGCCCTGGAACAGGCTGGCGTCCGTGAGCCCGCCGTTCGACTGCATGAACATCAGCCGCGTATCGCCGCCGCCGGCCAGGACGTCGGCGGCGACCGTGTCGACGTAACGCCGCAGGATGGGCGAGAGATAGGCGTCCACCACCGTGGTATCGCCACGCGAGACGAACTTGATCAACGGGCTGACCTCGTGGCTCGCGGAGACTTGCGAAAAGCCGAGGCGCCGGGCGATCCGGGCGACCCGCCGCTCGTGATCGGGGTAGCGGTATCCGTGCATGAACGTGATGGCGGCGGACCTGTACCCCGCCTCGAAGGCGTCCGCGAGCTCGCGCTCGGCGCCGTCCTCGTCGAGGGGCGCGTCGACCGCGCCGTCCGCCATCATCCGTTCGGCGACTTCGATCACCCGGCCGTGGACGGGTTCGGGCAGCACGATGTTCAGGGCGAAGAGATCGGGACGCTGCTGGTAGCCGATTCGAAGCATGTCCCCGAATCCGCGCGTCGTGACCCAGACGGTGGGTCCGCCGCGACGCTCGAGCAGCGCGTTGGTCGCCACGGTGGTGCCCATCTTGATGCTGGCGATCCGGTCTCGGGGGAGGCCAGCACGCGCCTCGATCCCGAGAACATCCCGGATACCCTGGAGGACGGCGTCCTCGTAGTGTTCCGGATCCTCCGACAGGAGCTTGTGGGTCGCGATCCGCCCCCGCGGCGAGCGGGCGACGACGTCGGTGAACGTGCCGCCGCGGTCGATCCAGAAGTGCCAGCGCCCGTCGCCGGCCGTGTCTCCGCTCATTGCACAGGCTCTCTCGCGTGCTCCATCATCGCCCCGACGCGGCTCGGGCCGGGAAACGTGGCGGGAGAGTGCCCGACGCCGCCGAAAGATGACAAGACGCCGCCGCGGTCGAGGACGGTTTTCCAATGTCGGACGCGAAACGCCGAATCCGGGGCGTCACGGTCGGTCTGGGGGCCCTCGCGGTCCTGTTCGCGCTCCAGACGGCGATGCCCGGCCGACTGGATCTCGTATGCCTGTATCCCGTCGCGGTGCTCGGCGCCTTGTGGTCGGCGGACCGATGGCCCGCCATCGTCCTCGGACTGGTAGCGACGGGCGGGGCGCTGATCCTGACCGCCGTGGGATCGGGGGCGGCCGAAGGCGGATCGGCGGCCGGGATGGGTTCCTTGGTCGCGATCTGGCTGGCCGCGGCGGCGGCGCTCCTCCGTCGTGGCGACACGGCGCCTGCCGAGGCCGGTCTGCTGCGCCGCGTCTTCGAGGCGCTTCCCGCGGGCCTCGTCGTCTACGACGGGAACGACCGGATGGTCCTGTGCAATCCGGCCAACAAGAGCCTCTATCCCGCCGTCGCCGACCGGATGGTTCCGGGCGTCGCGTTCGAGGACATGGTCCGCGCCACGGCGGCGAGAGATCTCTATCGAACAGACGGAGAGATCGAAGGCTTCGTCCGCCAGCGGATCGCGCGACACCGCGACCCCGGCCCCCCGCATTCCCAGGTGCTCGGCGACGGCCGGCGCCTGTTCATCCGGGAAGCTCGTCTGGACGACGGCGCCACCGTCGTTCTGAGAGTCGACGTTTCGGATCTGTCGAGGGAATCCGCGGGTCTGTCGAGGGAATCCGCGGGGCATTGATCTGGAATGTTTTGACCGATACGGGAAGAAACGCCCCGAAATGCCCCTCGGAGGCTCATGGAGCGCTCGTGACACGCCTTCGGGCATTTTGCGGCGCCCCCGACCTCACTTCCGACACGAAGCCGCTCTACGGCGCCGCGAGGGCGTTTTCGAGCATGTGGCCGACTCGGGGAGCGACCGATGCGGCATCGCCCCGCCGTTCAACCGCCTCGCCACGGTCATTCCCCCTCCACCTCCGCCCTGCCGCGATCGAGCGCCACGACGCCGCGTTCCACAGCCCAGGCGCGAAAGGACACGACGCCGTCGTCGCGCCACATCTCGGTGCGGACGGTCTCGCCCGGGAACACCGGCGCCGAGAACCGCAGATCGAGGCTCCGGAAACGGGCCGGATCGTAATCGCACCAGGTCTTGAGGATGGCGTGACCGGCGACGCCGAGCGTGCACAGGCCGTGCAGGATCGGCGCCTCGAACCCGGCCTCCCGCGCCACGGACGGCTCCGCGTGGAGGGGGTTGAAGTCGCCCGACAGGCGGTAGAGGAGTGCGGCCTGGGGAAGCGTCGGCAGATCGCACGTCGCGTCGGGGTCGCGGTCGGGCAGGACATGAACGGGCTTGCCGCCGCCGGACGGCCCGCCGAAGCCGCCATCGCCGCGGGCGATGGTCGTTCCCGTCAACGTGCATACGAGCTCTCCCGTCGCCGCGTCCCTGAGCTCGCGCTCGTCGTGGATGAACGCGCCCTTGTCGGGACCCTTGTCGACGATCTCGACGATCCTCATGCGCGCCCTGACGGTGGCTGCCGGCGGCAGGACGCCGTGCAGGCGCAACCCCTGCTCTCCGTGCAGCACCCGGACCCAGTCCACGCCGGTCCAGGGCGCCTTGAACCAGAGTCCGAAGCCAGCCAGGACCGTGACCATGGTCGGCAGCGCCAGCATGTCCTTCTCGTACACGAACCGGAGCTGAGCCTCGTCCAGGGGATCGTGACCCAGGCCGACGCCGAGCGCGTAGAGAGCCGTGTCGGCGGCCGTATAGGTCCGCGCGGGTTCCTCGAACTCGTGGTTCATCAGCGCGTCGTAGTCCAGGCTCAAGGTCCCCTCCCTGGAATCCCGCCGTCGGCCCGCTACACCGGATCCCAGCTGAAAACGTCGGGCGCGCGGTGCAGCGGACACAGATCCGGACGCAAGGCGGGCATCGCGTGCTCGGCGATGGTCTCGGGCGTCCATCCCTCGCTTCGATGGACCACGCGCACGGGGCGAGGCTGGCTGAACAGGTAGATCTCGTTCCGCCGGCAGCCGAAGATCTGCCCCGTGACGCCGCGGGCGGCATCGCTCGCCAGATAGACCGCGAGCGGGGCGATCTTGCTCGGGGCCATGCGCTTCAGCTTCTCGATACGGTCGGCTTGCGCCGCGTCGCTCGCGGGGATCGTGTCCGTGATCCGGCTCCAGGCGAAGGGCGCGATGGCGTTCGACCGCACCCCGAAACGTTCCATGTCGATCGCGATGATCCTCGACAGGCCGGCGATGCCGAGCTTGGCGGCCCCGTAACCGGCCTGTCCGAGGTTGCCCACGAGCCCCGACGTCGAGGTCATGTGAACGAAACAGCCCGATTCCTGCTCGCGGAAACGCGATGCCGCGGCGCGGCTGACGTTGAACGTCCCTTTCAGGTGCACGTCCACGACCGCGTCCCAGTCCTCTTCCGTCATCTTGTGGAAGATGGCGTCGCGAACGATGCCGGCGTTGTTGACCACGATGTCGACACGGCCGAACGCGTCGACCGCGTTCGCCACCATGCACTCGGCAGCGGCGAAATCCGCGACGCTGCCGTAATCGGCGACGGCGCGTCCGCCGGCCGCGTCGATCTCCGCGACGACCTCGGACGCGGGCGCCCGGTCGGCCCCCCGGCCGTCCACGCTCCCGCCGGCGTCGTTGACCGCCACCGCCGCGCCGCGCGCGGCCATTGCCAGGGCGATCTCCCGGCCGATGCCGCGTCCCGCGCCGGTGACCAGCGCGACCTTGCCGTCGAGCGCCTTGCCGGCCATGCCCCCGTCTCCTCTTTCGTCCGCGTCTCCCCCGGTATGCCCGCGGAAGGCGATCCCGTCTACGGGCCGTTCCCGCCCCGTGCGCGCCGACCCTCCGCGCGCCGGATCTTCGCCCAGGTGTCCCGCAGCCCGATCGTGCGATTGAAGACCAGGTTGTCTTTCGTCGTGTCCGGGTCGACGCAGAAGTAGCCCTGGCGCTCGAACTGGACGACGGCGCCCTCCGCCGTGTTCCGGGCCTCCGGCTCGACGCGGCAGTCCCTCAGGACGGTGACGGAGTCCGGGTTCAGGTCGGCGATGAAGTCGCCGCGCGCGCTCATGTCGGGCTTGCCGAACAGGCGGTCGTAGAGGCGAACCTCGGCGGGCGCGGCGCGAGCGGCCGAGACCCAGTGCAGGGTTCCCTTGACCTTGCGGCCGTCCGGCGCGTTCCCGCCCCGGGTCTCGGGGTCGTAGCGGCAGCGGAGCTCGACGACCTCGCCGGAGGCGTCCCTGACCACGCCCGTGCAGGTGACGAAATAGGCGTAGCGGAGCCGCACCTCCCGGCCGGGCGCCAGCCGGAAGAATTTCCGGGGCGGCTCCTCCATGAAGTCGTCGCGCTCGATGAAGATCTCCCGGCCGAAGGGCACGGCGCGGACGCCGGCCTCGCGATCTTCCGGGTTGTTGACCGCCTCCAGGGCCTCTTCCTCGCCCGCCGGGTAGTTCTCGATGACGACCTTGAGGGGGTCGAGCACGCCCATGCGCCGCGGCGCGCGCTTGTTGAGCCGGTCGCGGATACAGTGTTCGAGCATGGCCACGTCGACCAGATTCCCGGCCTTGGCCACGCCGATGCGCCCGATGAAGTCCCGGACCGCCTCGGGGGGGACTCCGCGCCGCCTCATGCCGCACAGCGTCGGCATACGCGGGTCGTCCCATCCCGCGACGTGGCCCTCCTGGACCAGCCGGATCAGCGCACGCTTCGACATCACCGTGTAGGTCAGGTTGAGACGGGCGAACTCGTACTGCCTGGGGACGCACGGGGTCGGCAGGCGCTCGATCAACCAGTCGTAGAGGGGGCGATGGTCCTCGAACTCGAGGGTGCACAGGGAATGGGTGACGCCCTCGACGGCGTCCGACTGCCCGTGGGCGAAGTCGTAGGTCGGATAGATGCACCAGTCCGCGCCGGTGCGCGGATGTTCGGCATGACGGATGCGATAGAGCACGGGGTCCCGCATGTTGATGTTTCCCGACGCCATGTCGATCCTGGCGCGGAGCACGCGCGCGCCGTCGGGAAATTCGCCGGCGCGCATACGGGCGAACAGGTCGAGGCTCTCGTCGGCGGGGCGGTCGCGCCAGGGACTGTCGGCGCCGGGCTCCGTAAGCGTGCCGCGGCGCTCGCGGATCTCGTCCGCCGAGAGATCGTCGACATAGGCGTCGCCGCCGCGGATCAGGTGCCGGGCCCACTCGTACAGGCACTCGAAGTGGTCCGACGCGAAATAGAGATGCTCGCCCCAGTCGAATCCGAGCCAGCGGACGTCCCGCTGGATCGCGTCGATGTACTCGTGTTCTTCCCTGGTGGGATTGGTGTCGTCGAACCGCATGTGGCAACGGCCGCCGAAGTCCCGCCCCACTCCGAAATTCAGGCAGATGGATTTGGCGTGGCCGATATGGAGATATCCGTTGGGCTCCGGCGGGAACCGGGTGACGACGGCCTCGACGCGCCCCGTGGCCAGGTCGCTCCGCACGATGTCCCGGATGAAGTCGCGCGGCCTCTCGTCGAGATCGGTTTCCGCGACGCTCATGGGTTCGGCCTCCGGGGGTTCGGTCTCCGGGCCGCGGCCCGAGCGCGCGGCCTTCATCGAAGCCCGGGGGGTGTGTAGCCGGATTTCGGGTTTTATGCCAAGTCTCCGTTCTGTTAACTACATGCCTCGGCGCACTACGCGTCGACCGCGCGATCGACAGGGAGGGTTCGGGATGAGCGATCAACGACTTCTGGACAGGGTGACCGTCGTGGCCGGAGGGGGCCGCGGGCTGGGCGATGTCACGTGCCATCGCTATGCCAGGGAGGGCGCCATCGTCGTCGTGGCGGACCTCGACAAGGACCTCGCCGAGGGCGTCGCGCGGAAGATCGAGTCCGCCGGAGGGCGGGCGTCGGCGGTCGGCATGGACGTCACCAAGCGACCGGACGTCGAGGACCTCGTGTCGTCGACGGTCGCCGCTCACGGCCGCATCGACGTCATGGCGATCTTCGCCGGCGTCGCGCTGTTCGGCCCCGCCATGGACTGCACCGACGAGGTCTGGCAACGCCAACTCGACGTCAACGTGACGGGCACGTTCCTCTGCGCCCAGATCGCGGCGCGCCGGATGATCGAGCAGAAGTCCGGCCGCATCATTACCGTCTCCTCCGTCATGGGGCAGCGCTCCGGCGACCGGCGCATGTCCTACGGCACGACCAAGGGCGCCGTGATCGCGCTGACCAAGCAGATGTCCGGGGAGATCGCGCCGCACGGCGTCACCATCAACTCGATCGCGCCGGGGCCCGTGAAGACGGAGCTCTGGCTGGCGGCCAATCCCGACGTGGAGGCCTCCGAGTCCGGCTACCTCGCCAACATCCCCATGGGGCGCCTGGGCCAGCCGGAAGACATCGCCAACGCCGCCTTCATGCTCGCGAGCGACGACGCCGCGTTCATCACCGGACACGTCCTCAACGTCGACGGCGGCTTCATCGCCACGGGCGTGCGCGACGGCATCTACTGACCCGCCTCTCATACGGTCAGCGCGACGAGGCCGACGCCGGCGAGGAAGATCAGGGCGAAGCGCCGGAACAGGGTCTCGTCGGCGCGTCCGAACAGGCGTCCGCCCATCCAGTTCGCGGCGAGCAGGACGGGGAACAGCGCGAGGCTTCGCCACAGGGAGACGACGCCCAGCGCCTGATGCAGCCACAGGATGACCAGCAGGGCGGCGGACGTGACTCCGATATGGATGACGATGTTGGCCCGCTGGATCTCGATCGGCGCCCGCGTGGACAACAGGTAGAGGATCACCGGCGGGCCGCCGACGCCCGTGCCGCCGAGCAACAGGCCGCCGAAGCCGCCGACGGAAACCGCGGCGGCGGCGCGCGGCCGACCCTTGAAGCGATACCCGGCGAGCATGACGAGGACGAAGACGATCACCGTCGCGCCGATCATCCGTCTGGTGAGGTCCGGGTCCAGGGTGACGAGCAGGTAGCTTCCGAACGGAGCGGCGGCGCAGGCGGCGAGCGTCAGCGGCGCGAGTTCCCGCCAGTCGGCCTCGCGCGCCGCGCGGGGAAACGACTGCGAGGCGCCCGCGGTCTCCATCATCAACGCGATCGCGACGGCTTCCGGCGGCGGCATCACCAGACTGAGCGACGGCGCCAGGGTCATCGTCGCTCCGAATCCCGAGAAGCCGCGTATCAGGCCGGCGGCGCCGGCCATGGCCGCCGCGAACGCGAAGGCCACGGGGTCGAGGAACAGGGCGGCGAACGGGTCCATGGAACCTTCAGTCCTCGATCGGCCGCGCCCGCACGGGTGTGCCGAATGCCTTCTGCGGCGGCGACGATGGCCCGGTCACGCGCCATTCCGCTTCCGTCAGATCGCTTGCGTAACACAGACCCCTTCGCTCATACTTCGGTCGAGTGACCTTGATCCGCATCCTACGGCTTCTTCCTGTTTTCGCCATATAACAGACAATAACTTGTTGGTTCTACAAGATTTTCCTCATAGACTCTTTTTTGAGTGGCGCTATGGGCGACATGCTTTCTGGTCTGAGGGCACGGAGGCAGGAAAGCGATCCTTGAACAGGATCATAAACCAGTCCATCAGTCTATTCGACGGACCACCGTCAATGAACATCGACGTTGCGGACCATCGGCGGTGTGGCGGACATCCGCATTGTCGAGTATTTTGACGGGAGACAGATGATGGGGAATTCGGGAGAGACAACAAAGCAGCTGAAAATCATTGCCGCCTCCGCGGTGAGAACTCTCTCGAAGATTGCTGAGGCTGCTGATTCCCGTCTTAAGCAACCTACCTCTGTGACCAGCCCGGAACTATTCACCAACCCCAACACGTATACGTTCCCCGAGGCACCACGTAATCTAGATCATATCAAGCAGGACAACACGGAGGGCCTCCGTCTCCTGACGAGGGAGCCAGCTATTGCTCGCATCGTCACTGTCGATGAGAAGGGCAGGAGGAGAGTCTATTATATCTGCCGTTCGACATCTGTATCTATTGCTGATGAAGACGTCACGATTGCCAGTTACCGGGCACCGATGGGTCGGCTGGCTTCTCTCTCAATTGGTGAGGATATTATCTTCAATAATGAGACATTCGAAGTCGTGGAGAAGGCACGACTCTATCCTCAATTTAGAGATCAGAAATGGGATTCCTTAAACTCCATACTTGAAGGCAAGGACCAAATTGTTACAGTTGAGTCATTTCAAGCGTTACTCGGTGCGACATCATCCGATGAATATCCGGACTTACTGGACCGCCTCCTGGAAGAGGAAATCGTTTATACGAATATACAGGAAGGTTTACGCCGCAGTATCATCATGAAGACAGAACTGCGCGACCAACCGATTCTCGACCGCTACCAAGACGAAATCTTCCGTCTTCCTATAAATAGCCAACTTCTTCTCTTGGGTGCACCGGGCACGGGTAAAACCACGACACTTATCAGGAGACTGGGTCAAAAACTCGATTTGGAAGCTCTCAAAGAAAGTGAACGGGAGGTTTTGAAGAACCTCCAAGATCTCGATTATGCATCAAGCTGGATCATGTTTACCCCCACAGAACTGCTCAAGCAATATGTCAAAGAGGCATTTTCCAGAGAGAGCATTCCTGCTCCGGATGAGCGCATAAAAACGTGGTCAAACTACCGACGAGAGCTGGCGAGAGAAACGTTTGGAATCTTGAGCTCGGAGTCTAGTCGCGGATCATATATCATGAAGGAGAAGGCAAGGACCATTGCTCCGGAGACATTATCTGATCAATGCACGTGGTTTGTAGACTTCGATCAATGGCAGAAGGCTTCGTTCTGGGACGAGATGCGCGTCGCAGCTAATAGCTTGAGCGATAACGAGATGAGGGAGGTGTCAAAGCTCGGCAGGCGGGCTCTGACGATCATCGACGTAGAAGGGGCAGAGCCATCCTCGGGTAACGTTATACGACTAACCGATACCGTCGTCGAGGTTCGAAGTAGGATCAAGAGCATGAGGACGGAAACAGATGGGAAGATTCGTGGAGCTTTGAATTTGCAAGTCAACCGCGATCCGCAATTTCTCGATCATATGGCAGCCTACATAGACAGTTTGGGTGATGCAGGCGATGAGATTGACGATCAGGATCTGGATGATGACGAAGAAATCGAACGGCCAAAAACTAGGCGTGCTGCGGCGGTCGCTGCTTACGGGAGAGCTTTGAGAACGCAGGCACGGGTGGAAGCGAGGAAGCGTACGATCAACAAGTCGAGCCGGACCGGACGGTTGCTAGAGTGGATTGACGAACGGGGACTGGAAGAGAAGGAACGGCTCGACATCGGGGAAAGCCTTCTAATCCAGTCAACGCTCAGGCAGCTAGCGAATCCGGTTCGTAGGTATGTGGACCGCATTCCTGTTCGTTACCGCCGGTTTCGACGATTGCGTCAGAATGAAAACCTCTGGTATCGGAAGGAGAAATTTGCGACAACGGACATACACCCTCTGGAGATCGATCTGCTTCTCCTCGCCGCACTCCGCAGCGGGAATGAACTGATTGGCGTCACCGAGAGATTGCGCGGTTTCGAAAATGTTGATCAGTCGACACTGCTTCGGCAAAAGGAAATACTCCGGATCCAGGTTCTTGTTGATGAAGCGATGGACTTTTCACCGATTCAGTTGGGGTGTATGGTAGAAATGGCTCTGCCAGAGGTTCGTTCATTCTTCGCCTGCGGTGACTTCAATCAGCGTGTGACGAGCTGGGGCGTGCGATCTATAGAGGAGTTGAAATGGGCATTGCCTGACATCGATACGCGACCGATTTCGATGGCTTACCGTCAAAGCAAGCAGCTTCATGATGTGGCTAAGAGGATTGTTATGGCGTCGGGCGGCGAGACCGTCGACATTGTCTTACCCGACTATGTAGATAACGAAGGTGTTTCGCCGGTTCTTGCCAAGAATCTGTCCGAACAAACGGAAATAGTAAAGTGGCTATCTGAGCGTATCCGTGAGATAGAAAGGCTCATGAAACAGCTGCCTTCCATCGCGGTTTTAGTGAATAGAGAGGAGGAAGTAAATCCGATAGCGACGGGGCTATCTTCGGCTTTGTTGGATCAGAATATTCGTGTCGTGGCGTGCCCGAATGGTCAAGTCATAGGACTGGAAAGTGATGTGAGGGTTTTTGACGTTCAGTATATCAAAGGGCTGGAGTTCGAGGCTGTATTTTTTATTGGCGTCGACTATCTCGCGCGGAACCATCCAGATGTGTTTGAAAAATATCTCTATGTGGGTGCTACGCGTGCGGCCACATATTTGGGCTTGACCTGCGAACAGGATCTTCCAGAGAATGTGGCGGATCTGGAAGACTTGTTCCAACAGGATTGGCGATAGAGGGTCGTTAGTCGGAACGGCGCGCATGCAGTTGTGCGCAGTGTACATTGAGGGGATGTTACAGCAATTCTCGGAATGACGAGATTTTCAATTTGGTGGCCCAAGGCCGCGTGGTGACCGAGAGCTGAAGATCGCTCGCGACGTGGCCGGGAAATCGCTGACGGTCCAGGCGGAGCGGCGGGGCCGCCCGGCACCGAAGGAAACGGGAGACGCCTTCGACTATCCACCGGCGGTCGGCGGCTGACCCGCGTCGTCGATGCACCGTTCGAGGAAGTCGAGCGCCGTCCGCGCGAAGACCCACATGTTGGCCACCCGGTCGCCGTCGCCGGTCTCCAGCGTCATCGTCCGCTCCACCGGCCCGACCACCGCGATACAGGAGTGTCCCGGCCTGTCGCCGTGGGAGTTGCCGGCCGGTCCCGATGCGCCCGTCTCGCTCACCGTCCACGTCGTGCCGAGAATCCCGTTCATGCGGGCCGCCAACAGACGCGCGTAAGGCTCGGTGCTCGAGCGCAGCCCGTCCATCGCCTCTTCCGGAACCCCGAGCAGGTTCCGCCGCGCCTCGTGCGTGTAGATCACGCCGCCGCCGATGAAGTAGGCCGACGCCCCGGGGATGGCGAGGAGCGCGGCCGAGATCAGGCCCCCGCCGGACGACTCGGTGACCGAAACCGTCTCTCCCCGTTCCCTGAGCCTGGCGGCCACGGGCCGCGCCATCGATCCCAGATCCCGCATCGCGCCCTCCTCTCCCTTGTCGTCGCGTGACTCCCATCATGACATCGCGTTTACTGACCGCGAACGGACACGGGACGGCGCGCGAGACGGGCCGGCCACAAGGGAACGCCAACAGGTCATGACGCGGACGATCACGGAGCTATACACCAGACGGTTCGGACACGACATGGAGGCCGCGCCCGACGACGCCGCCGGCGAGGTCGTCGCGGCGCTGCTCTCCCACCGCACCCATCGGCGCTTCCTTCCGGATCCCGTGCCGGATGCCTTGCTGGAAACCCTCCTGGCTTGCGCGTATTCCGCGCCTTCGAAGTCGGACCTCCAGCAGACGACCGTGGTGCGGGTGATCGACGAGGACAAACGGCAGGATGTCGCCGAACTCGTCCCCGACATGCCGTGGATCGGGGCGGCGCCGGAATTCATGGTGTTCTGCGGCGATTCCCGGCGTATCCGCCGGATTTGCGAGCGCCGGGGCCGCCCGTTCGCCAACGATCGTCTCGATGCGTTCTTCAACGCCACCGTCGATGCGGCCATGGCGATGCAGAACCTGATCGTGGCGGCCGAGTCCGAGGGCCTCGGGTGCTGTCCCATCAGCGCCGTCCGCGATCACGCCGCCCGGGTGTCCGAGACCCTGCGGCTGCCGGACCGGGTGTTCCCGGTGGCGGGGTTGTGTCTCGGTTACCCGTCGGGCCCGGCCCACGTCAGCATGCGTCTGCCCCTGTCGGCGACGGTCCATGTCGATACCTACGACGACGAGGCGCTGGAGCGGGACCTCGACGATTACGACCGCCGCCGCGACGCTCGCTACACGATCCCGGACGCGAAGCAAAAACACGTCGAGGACTACGGAACGGCCGGGTTCTACGGCTGGTCCGAGGACAAGGCGCGGCAGGTCTCGAAACCCGAGGGGGACGATTTCGGGGCGTTCGTCCGCCGCCAGGGGTTCGTGCTGGAGTGACGGCGGATGAACGGCGGCCTCGCCACCCGTGGTGTATAATGCTTCGCCGACGCGCGCCAGGGAGGCGAAAGGGAACGTGAAAGTCAAGGACGTGCTCGCGATGCGCGAGCCCCGGGTGGTGGCGACCACGCCGGAAAAGACCGTGCGGGACGTCGTCGATCTGCTGACCAGGGAGGAGGTCGGCGCCGTCATGGTGCGCGACTGGGAGGGCGTCATCGTCGGCATCTTCTCCGAGCGCGACGTGGTGCGCGGCCTGGCTTCGGACCGGGAGAAACTGCTCTCCATGGAAGTCGGGGAGGTGATGACGACGACGGTCGTGAGTTGCGGCCTCGAAGACGACATCAACGACGTCATCAGGATGATGGCGGAGCGCCGCTTCCGTCACGTGCCGGTCATCGACGGCCGCAAGATCGAGGGTATCATCAGCCTCCGGGATCTCATCGAGCACAGGGTCCTGCAAGTCCCGGATTGACGATCATGGCGCCGCGACGTTCGGCAAGCCGTCCGCCGAGGAAGCCCGATGGAGGCCCCGACCGGGAGCGCGACGCACTTATCCGGCGGCTCGAAGCGCTCGATCGCAAGGTCCTGTGGCTGGCGACGTGGATGATCCACAACGCCAACCACGTCCGGCCCAACGAAGACGGCGTGAAGGTCGGCGGGCATCAGGCCTCCTGCGCCTCCGCCAGCACGCTGTTGACGGCGCTCTACGCGCGCATCCTGCGGCCGGAAGACCGGATCGCGGTCAAGCCGCACGCCTCGCCGGTCATGCACGCGATCCACTACCTCTTCGGCCTCCAGACGCGCGAGAACCTGGAGCGGTTCCGGGGGTTCGGCGGCGCCCAGTCGTATCCGTCGCGCACCAAGGACGCCTGCCCGGTCGATTTCTCCACGGGCTCGGTCGGCCTCGGCGTGGGCGCGACCCTGTTCGCGTCGATGGTCCAGGACTACCTGCGCATGCACGGACTCGTCGAGCCGAACCAGCCGGCGGGGCGCATGATCGCCCTGATGGGCGACGCCGAGCTCGACGAGGGCAACGTCTTCGAGGCGCTGCTGGAGGGCTGGAAGCACGACGTAAGGAACCTGTGGTGGGTCGTCGACTACAACCGGCAGAGTCTCGACGGCGTCATCAACATGTTCCTCTTCCAGAAGATCGAGGATTTCTTCCGCTCCGTCGGCTGGAACGTCGTCACGCTGAAGTACGGCACGCGCCTGCGCGAGGCCTTCGAGGGGCCGGCCGGCGAGGCGCTCAGGCGCTGGATCGACGACTGTCCCAACCCGATGTACTCCGCCCTGACGTTCGCCGGGGGCGCGGCCTGGCGCGACCATCTCGAACGCGACCTGAAAGGGACGTCGGGATTGAAGGAGCTTCTCGACTCCCACGACGACGACGGTCTCCACCGCCTGATGACCAACCTCGCCGGCCACGACATGAGGAGCGTTCTGGAGGCGTTCGAAGCGGTCGACGACGACACGCCGCGGTGTCTCATCGCCTACACGATCAAGGGCCTCGGCCTGCCCTTCGCGGGCCACAAGGACAACCACGCCGGCCTCATGAACCCGGAGCAGATGCGGCGCTTTCGCGAGGCCAACGACATCGCGGAGGGCCGCGAGTGGGAGCCGTTCGAGGGCCTCGAACCAGGTCCGGAAGAGATGACCGAATTCCTGAACGCGGCGCCCTACCGCAACGTCCGCCGGACCCGCCAGGAGCCCACGGCCATCGCCATTCCCGAGATCGCCGCGCCCGAGGCCGGGCGGACGTCCACGCAGGAGTCCTTCGGCCGCATCCTCAACGACCTGGGACGGGGCGCTTCCGACGCCGCCAATCGCATCGTGACGACATCGCCGGACGTCACGGTGTCCACCAACCTGGGCGGCTGGGTCAACCAGCGGGGCCTGTTCGACCGCGAGACGCGCTCGGACCAGTTCCGGCTGGAGCACATCACCTCCGCCCAGAAATGGGAAACGTCCCCCGGCGGCCAGCACATCGAGCTGGGCATCGCGGAGAACAACCTGTTCCTCCTGCTCTCCATGCTCGGCCTGTCCGAGGACATGTTCGGCGCGCGCCTGCTTCCCATCGGAACGCTGTACGACACCTTCATCGGCCGGGGGTTGGACGCGCTCAACTACGCCTGCTACCAGGACTCCCGGTTCGTGCTCGTCGGCACGCCGTCGGGCGTCACGCTGGCGCCGGAGGGCGGCGCCCACCAATCCGTCGGCACGACGCTGGTCGGAATGGCGCAGGACAACCTGCTCACGTTCGAGCCGGCCTTCGCCGACGAGCTCGCCGTCGCCATGCGCTGGGCCCTGGAGCACATCCAGAAGCCCGATGGGACGTCCGTCTATCTGCGCCTCACCACGCGACCGCTCGAACAGCCCCGACGCGCCATGACGCCGGCATTGGAGAAGGACATCCTCGCCGGCGGTTACTGGTACCGGGAGCCCGGACCGGGCGCCGATCTCGCGGTCGCGTTCTCGGGCGCCGTGGCGCCGGAGGCCATCGAGGCGCACGAGAGCCTGATCGACGATGTTCCCGGCGCGGGGCTGCTCGCGGTCACCTCGGCCGACCGGCTCCATACGGACTGGCGCGCCACGATGCGGGCGCGCGGCGCCGGGGCGCGCGGGGCGTCCGGCCACGTGGAACGGCTGCTGGGCGCCCTGTCGCCGGACGCGGCGATCGTCACGGCCATCGACGCCCACCCCGCGACGCTGAGCTGGCTGGGCTCCGTCCACGGACACGCGATCGCGCCCCTGGGGGTCGACCGGTTCGGACAGTCGGGGAGCGTCGCGGATCTCTATCGGACCCACGGCATCGACGCCGATGCCCTGATCGACGCCGCGGCCGAGGTGCGGTTGCGCCGGTTCGGCGAGCCGGGCGCTTCCGCCCTCAACTGACGCCCGGGAAAGATTCCGCCGTGTAGCGCCGGACCCGGAGGGTGCCCGCCCAGCGGCCGCCCGTGCGCTCATGTTCCTGTATTGTGCGGGATCGGCCCGGAATCGCCGCGTTCGACTCGTCCGGCAGACCCAGGCAGACGATATCCGGCCGCACCGGGGCAGCGCCTCGCGCGCGAAAAACGCCACAGCGCACATGCCTCGATTCGGCTTGGAAACGCCGCCGTGTGCGTGCAATAATACCCGTGCCGTTCGTGTTCTTGGGTCGGAAAGCCGTGCACATGCTGAGATTCGCGGAAGAAATCATGCTGCTCCTGCTCGATGACAAGGGTGGGAGATTCATCGACGTGCCCACGGTGTCGCTCGAGCACGCACTGGCCGGGTCGGTTCTCATGGATTTGGCCCTGGAGCGCCGGATAGACACCGATCCGGAACGTCTCTTCGTGATCGATCCGACGCCGACCGGCGACGACCTGCTGGATACGACGCTTACGCGTATCGTCGAGTCCGCGGAGACGCGCGACTGCGCTCACTGGATCAAGGCGTCGGCTGTCCATGCCGGGGAGATTCGCGAACGCGCGCTCGCCCGTCTCGTCGAGCACGGCATTCTGCGTCGGGAGGAAGACCGCTTCATGTGGGTGTTCCCGACGCGCCGCTATCCGATCATCGACGACAAGACCGTCCGGGAGGTCAAGCTGCGGATAATGGGGGTTCTGTTCAGCGACGAGATCCCGGACGCGCGCGACATCATCATCATCTCGCTCTCCGACGTATGCGGCATTCTCGAGCGGCTGCTGTCCAGTCAGGAGCTGAAGGCCACCGCCCAACGCGTCGATCAGGTTCGCAAGATGGACCTGATCGGCCGGGAAATCTCGGAAACGGTGTGGGACATCGAATCGTCCCTCGCTGTCGCCATGGTGCCGATGCACTGAAGCAGGGCTGTTCCGCCGGGCGGCCCGCTCGCGCTCCGGTCGGAGCGCGCGGGACGACGGCAGGCCGGCTGCTAAGCGGCGTGGTGTTCATGCCAGTGGCGGGCGATTTCCTCGCGACGGCATAGCCAGACGTCGGGGTGCGCCTCGACGTGGTCCAGGAAGCGGGCGAGGGCGCCGATGCGGCCGGGCCGGCCGATCATGCGGCAGTGCATGGCGACAGTGAGGAGCTTGGGAGCCCGTTCGCCCTCGCGATACAGCCAATCGAAAGCGTCCCGCATGTAGGCGAACCAGTGATCGGCGGTGACGAAGCCCTGGCCTCGCGTGAAACGACCGTCGTTGGAGTCGAACGTGTGGCAGACGACGAGGTGCCGTTTGCCGTCGACGGTCACCCAATAGGGCAGATCGTCGTTGATGGCGTCGCAGTCATAGAGGAAGCCCCCTTCCTCCACGACCAGCCGCCGCGTGTTGAGGCTGGGCCGGCCGGTGAACCAGCCGAGCGGTCGTCGGCCCGTGAGTCGCTCGATCGTCTCGACACAGCGAGCGATGTGTTCGCGCTCTTCGTCCTCCGACATGCCGCGGTAGTCGATCCAGCGCCACCCGTGTCCGACGTAATCGCAGCCCATACGGGCGGTCTCCTCCGCGACCGCCGGGTTGCGCGCCAGCGCGGCGCCGACCCCGTAGATCGTGAGCGGCAGCCGGCGTTCCGCGAACACCCCGAGGATCCGCCAGACGCCGGCCCGGCTGCCGTATTCGTAAGACGACTCGACGTTGAGGTTCCGCTCGCCCGCGAGGGGTCGGGCCGCCACCTCCGAAAGCATCGATTCCGAGTGCGCGTCGCCGTCGAGGACGGAATACTCGGCCCCTTCCTCGTAGTTGAGGACCATGTTGAGGGCGAGTCGCGCACCGGCGGGCCACCTGGGATCGGGCGGCGCGCGGCCGTAGCCGATGAAGTCGCGTTCGGGTCCGTCCGGCATGTTCCTACGGGAGCCGCTCGTCCAGGATGAGCAGGGTATCGGCGACGATCTGGGCGCCCCGGGCGATGTCCTCCGGCGTCGCGTTCTCCCGCTCGTTGTGGCTGAGCCCCCGTTCGCAAGGAACGAACACCATCCCGCTCGGGCAGATTTCGGAGACGTAACGCGCGTCGTGGCCGGCGCCGGACGGCATGTGCTTGTAGGAATAACCCCGCTCCCGGACGGCGGTCTCGATGGCTTCCGGCACGGCGCCCTCGAAAGGGGTGGAGTCGGCGCGGCGCGTCTCGGCCACCCGGACGTCGCAACGGGACGCCGCGCGTCTGCACACGGGCTCGATCCGGTCTCCCAGCCGGGCCAGCGTCGCATTGTCCGGATGACGGATATCGACGGTGAAGAATACGCGGCCCGGAACGACGGCGAGCGCGCCCGGCGATACCTCGAACCGGCCGATGGTGAAGCGCATGATGTCGTCGGGATCGTGGAACAGCTCGCGCAACGCGGTGGCGATCCGTACCGCGTCGACGAACGCATCGCGGCGCATACGCTCGGGCGTGGTGCCGGCGTGCGCTTCATCGCCGACGACTTCGACGTCCAGCTTTCGAGTCCCCTGGATGGCGGTGACGATACCGATATCGAGCCCTTCAGCCTCGAGCTCGGGGCCCTGCTCGATATGCGACTCGACGAAAGCCGCCATAGGGGCTCCCAGTTCGCGCGGCCCGGCCCAGGGGACGGCCTCGCGCAGGGTCTGGACCGCGCTCCTCATCGTGACGCCGTCCCGGTCCGTGGCCGCGAGCATGACGTCGACCGGGGCCGCGCCGACGTAGACGGCGGAACCGAGGTTCGTCGGGCTGAAGCGCGTGCCTTCCTCGTTGTTCCAGATCACGGCTTCGAGCGGTCGGTCAGTGACGATGCCGGCGTCGTCGATCGCCTCGAGCGCCTCGACCGCCGACAGCACGCCCGAAATGCCGTCGAAGCGGCCTCCGGTCGGCTGCGTGTCGCTGTGGGAGCCGCTGGCGATAGCGGGAGCGTCGGCCGCGCCGGGCCGGCGCATGAACTGGTTTCCGTAGGCGTCGATCTCCACCGTGAAGCCACGGTCGCGGGCCCATCCCGCCAATCGTGCGCGCGCCTCGACATCCGCGGGCGTCAGGGCGGCGCGGTTCACGCCACCCTTTTGCGTCGCGCCGAGCTCCGCCATCTCCGTGTGGCGGCGCCACAATCGATCGCCGTCGACGTCGGCCCGCCGGTCGCCGCCATTCGCCACGCATGACCTCCCGTGATTCGGCCGGCCGAACCGGGCGCCGACCGGCCTCGGCCCGAATCTCCCCCCTTCTTGCCGCTTCGCGCAAGCCCCGACCTCCGGGTTTCCGCGTCGCCGGCGCGGTCGGTCCCGTGACGCCGGGACCACTTCCGTGTATAGGTAAGGATCCGGGAACATTCGGCATTCGCCGACGAGTCGAATCGACAGCGGCAGGGGGGACCGCCGATGGCCTACGACCTCTTGATCAGGAACGGAACCGTCGTCGATGGAACGGGCGCGCCCGGCAGGCGTGCCGACATCGCGGTGTCGGGCGGCAGGATCGCCGAAATCGGCAAGATCGCGGACGGCGCGCGCGAGATCATCGACGCCGGCGATTGCGTCGTGGCGCCGGGGTTCATCGATCCGCATACCCATTACGACGCCCAGATCTGTTGGGACGGCGCCGTGACTCCGTCGTCCTGGCACGGCGTGACGAGCGTGGTGATGGGCAACTGCGGCGTCGGCATCGCGCCCTGCCGGCCCGAGGCGCGCGAAATCGCCATGCGGGACCTCGTCAACGTCGAAGGTATCCCGTTCGACGTGCTCGACAGGGGAATCACCTGGGATTGGGAGACGTTCCCGGAGTTCATGGACGCCGCCGACGCGCGCGCGCCTTCGGTGAACCTCGCGTTCCTGGCGCCCTTGACGCCCTTCCGGCACTACGTGATGGGCGAGGAGTCGATGGAACGCGCGGCGAGTCCGGAAGAGACCGGGCGAGTCGCCCGCCTCCTCGGCGAGGCCGTGGACGCCGGCGCATTCGGGTTTTCCACCACCATCCTCAACCAGCACGTGGGATACGAGGGTCGCCCCCTCGCCTGCCGTAATGCCGACGACGCCGAGCTCGCGGCCTATGCCCGCGTGCTGCGCCGGCGCGGCAAGGGAACCATCGAGATCGCGGCGACGAAACGGATCGGAATCATCGACGACGACCAGTATGCGTTGCTCGACCTGCTGCTGACGGAGAGCGGCCGCCCGGTCACGTTTCTGGGGCTGGTCGATCGCGATGACGTTCCCGATGCCGCCCGCGACACGTTGGAAAAGACGGCGCCGCTGCTGGAGCGCGGCGTGCGGCCGCAGATCCTGCCGCTGCCCCTGACGCGCGAATTCAACATGCGCAATCCGTTCTCCTTCGCGGCCTTCCCCTCGTGGAACAAGGTGTTCGCCGACAAGTCGAAGGAAGGCCAGCGCGCGGTGTACGCCGACCCGGAGTTCCGGAACGCGTTTCGCGGAGAAATGCGGGAGCAGCTCAACTTCTGCGATTTCAACCGGATAACCCTGCACGAGGTCGGGAACCCGGACCTGAAGCAGCTGGAAGGGCGGACCGTCACGGAGATCGCGAGGGAACGGGGGACCGACGAGGTCGACGCCTTCCTCGACGTCACCCTCGAAGACGACGTCGACAACGAGTTCATCTTCACGTCGTTCAACACCCGGATCGACAGCATGACCCGCATCCTCAATCACCCGCACGTCCTGATCGGCCTCGGGGACGGAGGCGCCCATGTGGACATGCTGTGCGACTCGGGCTACCCGACGTTCCTGCTCGGCGAATGGGTGCGGGAGCGCCAGGCCATGACGCTGGAACGGGCGGTGCGGAAACTGACATCGGAACCGGCGGACCTGTTCGGGATCGCGGACCGCGGCCGCCTGCGGGAAGGGAACTGGGCGGACATCACGATCTTCGATCCGCGAAACGTCGGATCGCCCGACTGGAACGAACGCTCCCATGACTTGCCGGGCGGCGCCAAACGCATGTTGCGGCCGTCCCGCGGCATCGAGTGCGCCATCGTCAACGGAGAACCCGTTTACAGGAATGGCGGGTTGACCGGGGCCGCTTCGGGGCGGGTGCTGCGGTCCTGAGCGCTTCCCCGGAGACGTCACGAGCTCGGATCCCGTAGCGCGGCGAGCACGGCCCCGCGCTCCTGCGCGAGCTTCTCGGCTATACTTCCGACGAGGTCGATGCCCTGTCGAAAGCGGGCGTGATCGGACAGGCGTGGGCCGGGCGGCGACGGCGCGAACGGGGAGGCCAGGAAGCATGGCGCCAAGGGTCGAACCACCCGTCCGTTTCGGCGTCCTGAGCTTCGCGATGTACCACGCGAACTTCTGGGCGCGCGCGATCGCGGACTCCGGGTTGGCGACGTTCGTCGGGATATGGGACGACAACGCCGAGCGCGGCGAGGCGGCGGCGAAGGAATACGGGACGGCGTATTGGGCGGATCTCGACGCGCTGCTGGAGGCGTGCGACGCCGTCGCGATCACGTCGGAAACGCTCGGTCACGTGGAACTCGCGGAACGGGCCGCGGCGAACGGATGTCACATCCTGGTCGAGAAGCCCCTGGCGACGACGATGGAGGGATGCGACCGGATACAGGTGGCGGTCGAGCGGGCGGGGGTATCGTTCATGCAGAGCTTCCCGAAACGTTTCGACCCCGTGAACCACGAGCTCAAGCGCCTCGTCGACGAAGGGGAACTCGGCCGCGTCACGCTGATGCGCATCCGTCACGGTCATCTGTACGGGCTGATGGGCGGCGGCGCCCACTCGGGATGGCCCGAGGATCCCGTGTTGTCGGGCGGAGGGTCGTTGCTCGACGAGGGCGTCCACGGGGCGGATTTCATCCGCTGGATGCTGGGCGAACCCGATGCCGTCATGGCGACCGTCGCCCATCCCCTGGGGCGCCGGGTCGAGGATCTGGGCCTCGCCGTCTTCACCTACGACGACGGCGCCATCTGCGAGATCGTGTCGAGCAACGCGTTCGCCGCCGGCGACAACTCGATCGAGATATTCGGCACCGGGGGCGCGGCGGTCCTCTCGGGCGTCGACCTGGCGTCCCGCGACGTGACCGACGGGGCGTACCTGAAGATTTGCCGTCTCACCGAGGAGAACTTGCGGGATCCCGCGACCCGGCGTTGGGCGGTGTCGGATATCGTCCCGCGATTCAAGACCACGCCCGGGTTCCATCGGCAGAACCCGCTCCGGTTCCTCGACGCACTGACGACGGGCGCCGAGCCGCCCAATACGATGGAGGACGGGCGGCGTTCGCTGCGGATGATCCTCTCCGCCTACGAGTCCGCGAGGATCGGTCGGACCGTCCGGATTCCCAGGGATGCATAGCTCGCGCGGCGGCTCGCGCGCCTCGCCGACGGCCGCGGGCTCCGGCTCCCGGCAATCGCGTCCGGGTTTCGGTTGCGGTAAACTGTCCCCCGCTCCACACCGCTCCCACGACCCGCGAGACGCCATGAAACCCGCCCGCCTGGCCCTGATCGCCGGCCTCGTCCTCGGAACGCTTGCGCCGGGCCGGGGCGCCATCGCCGCCGATGCCGAAAACACCCTCTACATGGACCTCGAATACGGCCGCGTGACGATCGAAATGAGGCCGGATCTGGCTCCCCGGCACGTCGCGCGGATCAAGCAGCTCGCCCGGAAGGGCTTCTACGACGGGGCGGTGTTCCACCGCGTGATCGAGGGCTTCATGGCCCAGAGCGGCGATCCGACCGGGACCGGCCGGGGCGGGTCGGGGACGAAGCTGCCGGCGGAGTTCTCGGACCATCCCCATGTCCGCGGCGTGGTCTCGATGGCCCGCGCCCAGGACCCCGACAGCGCCGACAGCCAGTTCTTCATCGTGTTCGCCCCGGCGCCGCATCTCGACGGCCAATATACCGTCTGGGGCAAGGTGGTCTCGGGTATGGAGTTCGTCGACCGGATCAAGCGGGGCGACCGGCGGCGCGGCGGCGCGGTCGCCGATCCCGACAGGATCGTCCGGATGCGGGTCGCCAAGGACGTCGAGCGGGCCAACTGAGCGTCCGGCCCGAACGGGGAGCTGCCGGCGCCCGTGGAGCGTCGTTGCCAATTCGGGGGCGATGGCGTCTAATTCGAAGCGCGGCGTGGGTTCCGAGGAACGGCCGCTTTCGAAAGGAACGAGGAAGGAAGACCGATGAGCAACTGGACCAAGAGAGGCGTATCCCGCCGGGACGCCCTCAAGACCACGGCGGCCGCCGCAGCGGCCGGCGCGGTCGTTACCGGCTTTCCGGCGCTCGTGCGCTCGGCGCAGCAGAAGAAGTTCCTGAAACCGATCGTCGCGGGCCTGAACGGCCGACCCGGCGATCCGTCCTACGTATCGATCTCGGAAGTACCGCGGATTCTGGCCGAGAAATACGACATCGAGGTCAAGTTCGAGGTGCATCACTCCTCGACGCTAGGTACGGACCTGTCCCAGCTGGAGGCGGTGCAGACCGGCTTCATCGACATCACCAGCAACGTGACGGCGCAGTTCTCGAAGTTCGACGATTCGTTCGCGTTCGTCGACCTGCCGTACATCATCACCAGTTGGGACCAGTATCTCCAGGTCGTGAAGAGCGATGTCTGGAAGCGGCAGGCCGCGAAGTTCGAGGAGAAGGTGCCGGTGAAGGTGCTGCCGCCCGTCGGCGCCGGGGGCTACCGGCTGTTGTGGAACAACGTTCGTCCGCTGCCGGAGCCGGATGCCGTGCAGGGCCTCAAGTTCCGCACGGTCACCTCGCCGATCGCGATCGAGCTGATGAAGGCGTGGGGCGGCAACCCGACGTCGATCCCGTGGACCGAGACGTATACGGCCCTTCAACAGAAGGTCGTGCAGGGCTTCCACGTGCAGCCGATCTGGACCTACAAGTTCAACATGCACGAAGTGCTCAAGTACGCGACGGAGGTGAAGGCCATCTTCGGAATCCAGTTCCAGGTCATGAACATCAACACCTGGAACGCGATTCCCGAGGACATCCAGGGACCCATGATGATGGCGTTCCAGGAAGCCGCCGATCTCGGCAACACCGCCGATCGCGATTCGGAAGACGGCTTCAAGGACAAGCTCCGCGAGAAGGGCATGGAGATCTACGCGCCTTCGGCCAAGGAGTACACGGAATGGCGTTCCCGGGGCGAGGGCATATGGGGCAAGGTCGGCGTGGGCTCGAGCATCGACAAGGGCCTGGTCGACACCGTCGTCGAGATGGGCTGATCGTTCCCGGTCAACCATGGTTTGAAAGGCTCCGCGCCCGCGGGGCCTTTCTCTCCTTGGCGAAGGTGACATGGGTCGATATGTGATCGGCGGCGGAAGGGACCGCACGGTCGTTACCGGGGAATCTCGCGAGCACTCGACAGGTATGCGCTTCGATGCCGAAACGCCGGAGCGACAACCCGAAGCGTAGAATCGTTCCGATCGATGAGGTCGAGCCGGCTTTTCTACGTCGCCTCGCGGGGCAGGCTCACTACACCGGCAGCGCCCACCACAAGCGGAGCGCCGCCGATTACGACTTCAGCCCTTCTTCGGCCAACCCACGACCGCACAAGTCGCTCTGCGATGGCAACCGGACCGTCAAGTTGAACGAGGCGAAGGCGCTGTTCCACGAAGGCATGAGGCGGGGTATGGTGAGCTCCTATCGTGAGGACGATCTGCCCAAGTACGTCTGGGCGGTCGACGACGAAGACCGCGCGTATGAGGCCAAGATCGAACGTGGCAGCAAAAACTACCATGGCTACGAGCTGAGCATCGACGACGATATGGGTGGACTGGTTGTCTGGGAGTGGAAACGAAGATGCCCGATCATCTGACGATTTCGCTCTCCTCCGAGAGCCTCGATATCGGGCCGGCGGAAGAAAGGGCGACTTTCGGCCTTTTCGCTATTACGGCGAACGACAGACTGCTTACGGAGGGAATGGATACCGAGTGCCGGGAGATCCGGCATGGCCCATATGTATCCGGCTATCCTCTGGCCGAATGGCTGGCGTGGAACTGGTGGCGAATCAGGTGGGACCTTGAACGTCCGTCTGACGGGAAAGCCGCGCGCCGCTGGGATTTCGCCCATCGGATGCCGACCGTCGGCGAAGGCTATGCTTGGCCCAACGTCACGATCCATTCGGACGGGCTGCGGTCCATTTTCCATTCCGAACCGTCCCGGAACCCTGACACGGCCCTCTTCCGCTATATCGCCGCCGAGCGCCAGACGGTTCCGACGGACAGCCTCGAGGCCGCGGTTGACGGGTTCGTGGGAGACGTGCTGGCACGGCTTGAAGGTTCGGGGATTCGTGACACCAACCTTCACCGCCTTTGGGATGAATTGAAAGCGGAGCGGGAAGACGCCGACGTCACGCGCTTCCGGCGACTGGAGGCGCGACTCGGTCGCGACCCGGATGAAGTCGACGAAGACGTCATACGCTGTCGTCTTGATGACGCGACTGCGCTCGGGGAAGAGGCGCTGGGCGAAGTGGCCGCCGACGCCGCGTTTCACGGCAATGGCCCGGACGGCATGATGTCGGCGGACGGTATCGCCGACACCGCGGACAAGAACGGTTTCGACGCCAATCCGAGCGATGCCGTTCGGCTGGACGATGCGACGGACATGCCGGGCGCGACAGAGGCCGAGGCTTGGCGTATGGGGGAACATGCCGGGCGGACGGTCCGTGATCGAGAGGGTCTGGACGGTCAGCCCATTTCGGATGAGCAGCTCGCCGGTCTCGCGGGCACGACGCGGAACGTGATTTCGGAGAGAAACAAACGCTCCGACCGTATTTCTTTTGTGCTCGTCGACCGGGACGACGACCATGCTCGCGTGGCACTCGGGTCGAAGTGGAAAACCGGGCGGCGGTTCGAGCTCGCCCGCTTGATCGGAGATCGTCTTCTCGGCGACTGGATGGGTCGTCCCGCCGAACGACTGTTTCCCGCGACGCGCACCTACAGCTACCGACAAAGGATGCAACGCGCGTTCGCCGCGGAGTTGCTGAGTCCATTCGCTTCGGTGGACGAAATGTTGGGTGGCGATTATTCGGAGGAAAAGCAGAACGATGCGGCCGAACGTTTCAACGTCTCGCCGATGACGATTCGGACGCAATTGGTGAACAACCATCGCATCGACCGGGAGGAGGCGCCGGACATCATCGGCCGTGGGGCCGGTTCATGATCGGCGGCGGAAGGGACCGTACGGTCATTACCGGGGAATCTCGCAAGCATTCGACAGGTATGCGCTTCGATACCGAAACGCCGGAGCGACAACCCGAAGCGTAGGATCGTTCCGATGGATGAGGTCGAGCCGGCTTTTCTACGTCGCCTCGCGGGGCAGGCTCACTACACCGGCAGCGCCCACCACAAGCGAACTCGCCAGGATTCGCTCGATATCCTTCGTCAAACGGCAGCAGCGCCCCATCCATGCAAAGGTCCGCTCCACGACGGAATAGTTCATCACCGTCGAATGCCGCGGAAACCCCGTTGGAAGCGCCCGCCACTGGCAGCCCGTCGCGAGAACGTACTGGATGGCATTGAACACTCCCCGCGCATCCGTCTCCCGCGGACGACCCAGGCGACTCCGCTTGGGAACCAGCGGATCGATCAGCGCCCATTCCTCGTCCGTCACGTCACTTTCGAAACCCCCAGCGACGCGCCTGTACTTCTCCCGAGTGGTCCAGCTCCAAGACATGCAGCCCTCCAAGTCCGGTATCGTGACCAACTCGGAATACCACATGGTGAAACCACTCAACACTTATGGATCAGAGTCCGAGGCATGATTACACTCCCGATCAATGAGAATTCCCGAGCATGACTTCGTACAAACTCTTGTCATTCAGTATGACTTCTCTAATTTTGTTAGCATCTGATCCCAGAGGAATTTTTTCTGAATAAAGATATCGAAGAATCATTTTCTCTATCGTGCTAATAAGAAATTTATTATTGTATGCCGGAAATTGGCTTCTACTTGAGAAACCGATACTCTCGAAAAGTCGTAACTTGAGGCAATGCCTGGATATATCGTCATAGGTGTTCGATAATACGGTTATCGACCCCGAAAAAGTTTTCTCATTCCCAACCCTTATATATAGGCACTGTGGGTGTTCTTTGAGAAGTTCTAAAATTACGTCTTCTATGTCTTCAGCCGAAGTCTCGGAAGGAAGATATTGTGTGATCACACTCTTGAATTTTCCAAGAGCGTCCCGTTTGACGTCATCGGTGGCAGAATGGTCATGTCGACATTGCCGCTATCCTTAAACGATATGTCATAAGGGAACACATTCGAAATTTCTGAAACCGCGCTACGGATATAGTCCCACAATCTCTCGTCGAACGTCCCTCCAACAGCGACCCGGATATCTCGAGTCCATCGTCTGAGGCGGCCACTGACCTTGATATCTCCAGCAATAATGGAATCCTTGGAGATAACAACGGAATCAATAAAAACCCGTGCGAATTCTTCACGCGTTATCGGCAGGAGTTCCTTCGTTACACTCCCTCTCACCGGAACGGTATCAATATCGCTGTCTTGTGATACTATCTCGAAAGATACAGCCTCGGTCGCGCCGGCCGGGATCTTGTCCGAGTACAGATATTCCAGAACCGATTTGTCCAATGTGCTCATACGAATCCAGTCATGCGACTCTGAAACTGTGCTGAAATTGTTTCCGAACAACCCCATCGTGGTCAAGAGAGAATCCTTTAGACATCTCTTCATATAATTCATATCCGATCGATCATTCGACAATATAATGATGGAGATTATCATCTCTTTTTCATTTCCTCCTGGTAAAAGCCAGCACCCGGGACTCTTGCTCAAATGATCTTCGAGGGCATGATCTTCGATGACACGCTCCAACGATTTTCCAGGAGGTAGAAATTTTTCAACCAAATTCTTGAATTTCCCACGAACATCCCGCACGGCATCATCGGTGAACAGGATGAGAATGTCGGCCGAGTCGTACTCGAGCGATATGTCGTAAGGAATTACACTCGATATCTCCAACACCGCGTTGTCTATATAATTCAGCAACCTCTCATGAGCCGTTCCCTCCACTCTGATCCTGATGTTCCGGGTCCACCGCCGCAGCGTTGGAGTCCACCGCCGCAGCGTTGGGCTCTCGACACGAAAAATGGAATCAACGAAGTACTGGGCGAATTCCTCCCGAGTCAACGGTTCGTCCGCTCCATACCAATACCAGAGGACAGCCGATATATCGTCGTCTCGCAATATCGCTCCCCTGGTCGCGTCCACCGTCGAACCATGCGGGAGTCTCTCCGAATACAAGTACTTCAGCATCAACGAGTCCACGAGGCTTATATGAAAGTGACCGTCTGGTTTCGAAACCACACTTCTATTGTTTCCTAGAAGTCCAAGTATCTTCAGGAAGTAGTCTTGCAGACACTCCTTCACGATATCTATGTCGTCGGGAGAATTTGACAACACCATTGCAGCTCCAACAATTTCTCCCTTGGTGATCACTTCCGAAAGGAAACAATGAGGATCCTTACTCCAAATATCTCCTATTACCTCTAAGCGTTCAAGTCCGAAAGACGCACCTTTAGCTTCTGTAGATTCCTTGACATTCCTCCAATGAAGAGCATTTGCAAATGGAGATTCATCGCTATCAACGAACGCGATGGCAATATTGGTCTTGATGGGAGTATTGACATCATCGATCTTGGTCTTGTCGTCCACGATCGATATATCGTAGGGGAACACGCGAGACATCTCCGATATGGCGCTGTCGATATAGTTCAATATCTCGTCGTCGACCGTCGTCCGCACCTGGATGCCGATCCGAATATCCCCCGTCCACTGCCTCAGGGTTCTGTCCGTCCGCGGATCCTTGGGAAAAACGGTATCGACGAAAAGCCGGGCAAAGTCCTCGCGTGTTATGAGTTTCTCCATTCCCCCGTCGCCCGCATCGGCGGGACCTGCCATGGCGAACAGCATTGCCGAAAAGAAAAGCATCCGCGCCGCACGGCGTGTTCGCAGAAGCGCCCGCGCGAGCCAGCCCTCCCCATCGTTTCCCCTTCCATCGTCGGATTCCCGGTGAAAACGGCCTGCGGCGCACCTCATCGGCGGCGCCACTCCTCCCATTCCCCCACATTCTCTTGGGTCACGCTGGTGCAGCTTGCGGTCCGGCTTCCGGCTCTCGAGAACGAAAGGTCCCATCGGCCTCGACGATCCCGGCAGGGCCGATCCACCGCTGGCACAATGCAGACAGTGCCGCTCGTCATCGACGCCCGGCTCGACCGCCGCCAGCGAAGCGGCGCCCTCCGACGGGTCCGACAGCACCGCCGCGATCTCCTTGCGCTGCGCCGCCGTCAACTCATCGACATGCGAAAACCGGTCTCGAAACCGCTCGTGATCCATGTCCCCGACCCCCACGCGAATCGGGGACCATTTTACCACTGTGCCTGCGGTTCACGAATCGAGCCTTTTGATATAAAAAAAGGCTCAATTAGCGTTATGTATGCATTCATGCTACACTGCCAGCCTTATCGACAGGAGAGCGGCCAGTGAGACGCGATCAGTTCCAGAATTGGCTTTCACGTGTGGATGCACTGACGGAGGCATAACGCGAGGAGGCGCGAGAGGTTCTTTCCGGGCGCTCCGAAGCGGATGCGGCGCTCGCGGCCGTCGAGCTCGGCGTGGACGAGGAACGGCGTTGCCCGCGTTGCGATACGCCCGGCGCGGTGTCCAAGGGCAAGGCGCGCGGGCTACGGTGCTATTTGTGCAAGAAGGGATGCGGGCGCACCTTCAACGCGCTGACCGGCACTCCCCTGTCTCGCTTGCGCCACAAGGAGCGCTGGCTGTCGTTCGGCGAAGCCTTGGCCGAGGGGGAGACGGTGAAGGCTTCGTCCGAACGGTGCGATGTCGCAGTCACGACGGCGTTCCGTTGGCGCCACCGCTTTCTCAAGGCGGTGGCGACCGCTCCGGACAAGCTCAAGGGCATCGTCGAGGCCGACGAGACTTACGTTCTGGCCAGCCGCAAGGGGGAGCGGAAGCTCGATCGCAAGGCGCGCCGCCGGGGCGGCAAGGCCGGCAAGCGCGGCCTGTCGCGGGAGCAGGTCCCGGTTCTGGTCGCCGCCGACCGCAGCGGGGCGACCGCCAGCACGGTCCTGCCGGCGGCTGACGCCGGCGCTCTGACGAAGGCCCTCGAACCGGTCGTCGACAAGGACGTCCTCTTGGTATCGGACGGCCACAAGGGTTACCCGGCTTGCGCTGCCGCTCTCGGCGTTCGCCACGAGGTTCTCAAGCAGCCCGTTCAGCTGTTTTCCAGCAATCGTGTTTCCGTAACTATATGAATATACGCGGAAATATAGGACATCCAAAGAAGCGTGATTCCATCGGACATAACAATCAACACAATGGCAACACGGAGAGGCACTCCAGAACGAGATGCCGATTCCGGCGATCGCGCGACCCGTCAGGCCGCCTCGCCGACGGTCACGGTGACGCGCTTCCCCAACCGGCGCAGGGCACGATCGATCGTCGCGGCCTTGGTGCCGTGTCCCGGGTTCAGCATGCGCCGCACCTCGCTCTCGGCGATGTCGAGGTCGCGAGCAAGACGGCGCTGCGAAACCCCGGCCTGGCGCCAAGCCTCATAGAGCGCCGCCTTCAACGCCATCTGCACCGGCGGAACGACCAGGGGCCGCCCCTTGCCGGCGCGCGAAGGCTCGGGCAGGTCCTTTCCCTCCCGAATAGCGGTCGCGATCAGTTCGCGCAGCAAATCCCTGGCTTCGGCCAGCGCCTCGTCCCGGGTAGCGCCGTCCGTCGCGCCCCAGCCGAAGTCCGGGAACGTGACGACGAACCGGCCGTCTTCGTCGCGTTCGACCTCGGCGGGATAGTTGTAGGTGTCAGGCATACGTTCGGTCCTCCCAGGCAGTGACGCTTCCGTCGTTCCGTCCCCTGGAAATCGTCGCCGTCGATCCCAAGGTCGGCGAGCATCTTGGCGAGCAGTCCCTTGCCGATCTCCTTCTTCCGATCCTTGACGGTCGTCCTGCGATCGCCCGCGTAGAGCTTCCATGCGACCCGGCGCCTTCGGAAGCCACGAAGCGCACTTCCAGATTCCGGCTCCGCGCCCATTTGCGCACCCTCGCGATGAACCGCCGCCCGTTCATGCGGTCATTGTGCGAACCAACGCCGATACCGGTCAAGGATAGCTGCGTACATTTTCGAGCGCAATATTCTGTCCTGGTTCAGGACATATGAGACACGGGGGTCTCTTTGGCTGTCAGTGAGTGAAGGTACTGGGCGGGGGTGTGTCCGCCAAGGGCTTGGTGCGGTCTGAAGGTGTTGAATTCGTCGGCGAAGGCGTCGATCCATCGGTTGATGTCGTCGAGGTTGTCGTCGGGCAGGTCCCATGAGGCGTAGAACTCGTATCGCCATGCGCCGTTGTTACGCTCGACGTGTCCGTTGAGCTTGGGCGATCGGGGCGGGAGTTCGAACAGGTCGATGCCGCGGCGCTGGCATTCGGTCTCGAAGTCGGCCTTGAACTCGGAGCCTCCATCGACCTGGATGGCTTCGATGGGGAAGGGCATGTCGGCCTGGAGCTTGTCGAGGAAGCGCCTGGCGTTGTGTGCGGTTGCGCGTCTCCAGGCCTGTGCGCAGGTCCACTTTGCGACGGGGTCATGGGCGGTGAACTGCTTGATGGCGGGCCGGGCTGTGTGTGGTGAGACGGTGAGGGTGTCGAGTTGGACGATCTCGCCGGGACTTGTGGGCTTGCGGCCCCTGGGCAGGCGTCTGGCGTATGGTCTGAGGCGCCGGGCGGCGCGCGGTCCGTTGCGGCGCAAGGTCGGGACCGGGGTGACGGCGCCGCGCTCCATGAGGGTCTTGAGGATGCGGCCCGTGGTGCTCTCGCTTACCGCGTGCCCGTTGCGTCGGAGCAGGACGGCGATCTTGGCCTTGCCCCACATGGGGTAGTCGGCGCGTGTCTCCCGGACCGCCGTCACCAGCGCCGCCGACCAAGTGGGCCGGCGCGGGGTGTGCGGGCGGCGCGAGCACGGCTTGAGGCGGTTGCGGTCCGCCAGCCTCTGCCACCGGTAGAGGGTCGATCTCGGCACGCCGACGGCGTTGGCGGCCGCTCGTGCGGTCAGGCCGTCGGCCCGGGCTTGGCGCCAGCGCTCAAGTGTCCTGGTTCAATACATATGAGACGCCGCGTGGACCGCTGGGAACGGCGCGTCAAGCCGCTTCGCGGCTCCTTCGCCGCGCTCCGGCCCTTCGGGTGACCCGCCGTTCCCAGCGACCCCGAGGGCAGCCATGGCCATAATCAGACTTCTGGCCACGGCAAGACCGGATACCCACCGGCCCGATGGGCCGTGTCTCACATGTGTCCGAACCAGGATATATTCCGTGTTCGATGGCCCTTCGAACCGGGTTCGACCCGTGCGGCCGCTCCGCGACCGCCGGCCGCGGGTGTCTCCCGGCACCTTCGCTCCCGCACACGCGCCGTCCATGGAATCCGGCCCGCGCCTACCCCCGTGACACCGCACCGCCGTCATCGCCGGCCGACGCGCCTCGCGCCGCCAAGAGCGAGAGCGTGGCCATGAGCGGGGCGGCGGCCGGATATCCGGGCGAGGGCATCCCCGCCGTTCCCCGACCCCGGCATCAAGGAGACGGCGCCATGCACGCAGCCATCGCGGTTCCCGGCAACTCCCGCACGATCCTGACCCACCTGTTCGGTCGCGGCCTCGAAGACGACCGCTACGTGGTCGAGCGCTTCCAGTCCATGGCCGACGGCGAGATACGTCGCCGGCCCGGCGGCGAGCCGCCGGTGACGAAGAAGGGCCGGCGCAGGGCGAAGGGGGAGATCGTGTCGCTGAAGGCCGTGCGGGCGATGCGGCCCGCGCGCAACGAGATCATCGTCTGCACCGGAATGCGCATCCAGGGCGGCGTCCAGTACTGGGGCGACCTCGCCACCGGCCTGTTCGTGGAGCGCAAGCGGGGCTGACGGCGTTCCCCGGGGACGTCCCGCCGGCCCCGCGCCGGCCGGGCGTCCCTTGCCTGGACTTCAACCCCGGCCGGGAGGACGCCGACATGGCTTACAGGGACCCCGAGGAGGGCCGCGCGCGCGACCGGGAACGGTTCCGGCGGCGCACCGCCGAGCGTATCGCCCAGGGCCTGTGCCCGAAGTGCGGCAAGGAGCCGCCCGAGCCCGAGCGCCGGCTGTGCGCGCCCTGCGCCGGGAAGCGGCGCGAGGCCGAACGCGTCCGCGACGCGCAGCGCCGGGCCGCCGGCAAGCCCCGCCACAGGAACCCCGAGACGGAACGCGCGCGCGAGCGGCAGCGCACCGCCGAGCGTATCGCCCGAGGCTCATGCACGCGCTGCGGCAAGGCCCCGGCCGAGCCGGAACGCACCGTCTGCGCGCCCTGCGCCGAGAAGCGACGTGCGGCCGAACGCGCCCGCTACGCGAAGGCCAAGGCCGCCGGCAAGCTCTACGGCGGGCGCGACCCGAAGGAGCGGCGGCGCAACGCGCGCGGCACGGCCAGGCGGCTCTATGAAGCGCGTCGCGAGGCCGGCCTGTGCACCCGGTGCGGCTTGCGCCCGCCGGTCGAGGGCGGCACGGCCTGCGAGCCGTGCCGCGAGGCGCGGCGCGCGGGCGAACGCCGGCAGTGAGCCGCGCGGCGGATGGACGGCCTGTGCGGCCGATGCGGGGAGGCCACGTTCGACGGCGCCTCGCGCTGCGGCCGATGCGCCGCGCTGGAGGCCGGGCGCCATCGGCGCAAGAACGCCGCCAGCCGCAAGCGCTACGCCAGGCGGCGGGCGCGGGGCCTCTGCACCGACTGCGGAGCCCCCTCGCAGGGGGCGGCAAGGTGCGAACCCTGCGCGCGCCGGTCCCACGAACGCTCGAACCACTTTCGCGGCATTCCTCTCTGGCCGACCCGGTACACCGTCATCGAGATCGCGACGGGCGAGGACCACGGGACCTACGACAGCATGGCCGAGGTCGCCGCCTGCCTCGCCTTCGCCAGGCTGTCCTTCGATCGGGTCGAGGTGCTCGGCGACGTCTCGCCGATGGCCGCCTTCACCGCATACGAGTGACCCCCCGCGCCGGGGCGTCCCAACCCCGCCACGGCCGCACGGCGCGTTCCATGAGCCGCCACGCGGGTTGCCCGCCTTGCCCGGCGCGACCGGAAGAACCGCGGTCCCGACCGCGGGACCAACCAGACACCGGACAATCGCCTCGGCACGTCCGGCGTGCCCGGTCGGCGCGGTTCCCGGGCCGGAAAGACGAGGAGTGGAAAGCCTGGAAGGGGCGAGCGCCCGGAGCGAGAGGAAGACTCGCGCCCGACGGCGTTCCCGATCCCTCCAACACGGGAGCTTTCCATGTTCGACGACCTCTTCGAGACACCAACCGCCGTCCGCCTCGCCGACGGCAACGACGACGACTTCCAACCGTCCTTCGCCAGCGACCGGCTACTGGCCGAGATCGGACTGCCGGTCCGGGCGATCCGCGAACTCCGGGGCCTCTCTCCCGGCACCGGCGCGGACGGATGACGAGAGGGAAAGGGAAGGTTCGAGAAGGTGAACGGAGAAGGGATCGAGAGAGACCGGACCCGTTCGCCAACCCCACGCCGGCAACCAGGACCACAAGGAGATCGTCATGTCCTTCGGATTGAACCGCAAAGGCTTGAACACGTCTCCACGAACGAGACAAATAATTAGAAACAAAGGATATTTTATATTCTTTGTTCTTCCCGTGCTCTCGGATGAATCACAGAATCAACACTGTGCCAACACGACGAGCGGGCCACCAACACGGCATTACCTGGGGGCGGGTGGTAAAGGTTCGTCCAAGCGTATCTGTTCGGCGGCCGGGTGATTGACGGAACGACGCTGGTTTTGCCCTTGCGGAGCGATCCTGCGAGGGGCTGTCCTGGTTCGGACACATGTGAGACACGGTCCATCGGGCCGGTGGGTATATGGCCATGGCTGCCCTCGGAGTCGTCGGGAACTGCGGGTCACCCGAAGGGCCGGAGCGCGGCGAAGGAGCCGCGAAGCGGCTTGACGCGCCGTTCCCAGCGGCCCACGCGGCGTCTCATATGTTCCGAACCAGGACACGACCGGGCGGTGGCGCATCTCGCCGAGCGCGAAGCGGTGTTCTCGCGCACCGATCTGCTGGCCGCCATGCTCGCTTGGCGCCCCGGCGCGGTGGCGATCGGCGAGGCCGAGGACGCGGTAACACGATTGGAGAAGACCGGGACGTTACACGCCGCGAACCTGCCCGTCCCGGGAGACCCGCTCACCACCGACAAGGCGGTCGCCGACGAGAAGGAGACCGTCGCCCTGATGAACGCGGGCCGGGACCGGGGCGCCGCCGTCATGCACGGCCGCGCCGTCGACAAGGCGCTGCGCAACGGACCCCTCACGGCCGGTCAGGAGGACGCGGTGAAGCTGATCCTGTCGGCGAAGGACCGGACGGTGGGCGTCCAGGGCTACACGGGGACCGGAAAGACCGCCATGCTGAACCGCGCCCGCGCGCTCCTGGAGAAGCGCGGGTTCGAGGTCAGGGGCCTCGCCCCGTCGGCCTCGGCCGCGCGCACCCTGGAGAACGAAGCCGGCATCCGGAGCGAGACCCTGCAACGGTTCCTCGCCCGCAACGCCGGCGTCGCCGAGGGACGGCTCACGGCCAGGGGCGAACGCCAGATGCGCGCCGCGTTCAAGAAGACGGTTCTCGTGGTGGACGAGGGCTCGCTTGCCTCCACCGTCCAGGCCCGCGACCTACTCCGGATCGCCAATGTCTTGCGCATTCCCCGAGTCGTGCTGGTCGGCGACGAGAAGCAGCTCGATGCGGTGGACGCCGGCAAACCGTTCGGGCAGTTGCAGCGAGCGGGCCTGAAGACGGCGACCATGGACGAGATCATGCGCCAGCGCGACGCGGGTCTGAAGGCCGCTGTCGAGGCGAGCCTCGCGGGCGACGTGAAGAAGGCCTTCGAGAAGCTCGGTCCCAACGTCGCGGAGGTGAAGGCGGACAACATCGCCGGCGCGGCCGCCGCGCGCTGGCTGAAACTATCGGTCTCCGAGCGCGAGAACGCCGGGTTGATGGCCCCGAGCCACGCGCTGCGAGAGGAGATCAACGACATCATCCGGGACGGCGCGATCGCGGGACCGGCGCTGGGGACGGAGCGCCTGGTCTCGCGCGGCTACACCAACGCGGAGAAGGCGCTCGCCGCCAACTACGCGCCCGGCGACGTGGTTGCGTTCCACCGCGCCTACAAGCGACTCGGGGTCGGGAAGGGCGACGAGTTGCGCGTCGTCGGCATCGACCGGAGCGCTGACGCCGTGAAGCTGATGGGGAAGGACGGCGGGACCGTCTCCTGGGACCCCTACAGGCTTGCCGGCGGGACCGGCGGGGTCGAGGTCTATCGCTCCGACGCCATCGAGCTCCGCGCGGGCGATCGCATCCGATGGACCCGGAACGACGCGCGGCACGAGCTCGTCAACAGCGCCACGGCGGAGGTGGCTGCGGTAGGGGATCGGGCGGTGACGCTCCGCCTCGAGGACGGCCGGGTCCTCGACATGCGCAAGGACGATCCGCAACTGCGTCACGTCGACCGTGCCTGGGCGTCCACCGTCCATGCCTTCCAGGGCCGCACCGTCGATACCGTGATAGCGGCGATGGAAGCCAATCGCCCCCACCTGACCACGCAGAAGACACTCTACGTCGAGATCAGCCGGGCCCGCGACCGCGCCGAACTGGTGACCGACGACCGGGACGCGCTGCGCGAGCGGCTGGAGGCCGCCACCGGAGAGCGCGTCGCGGCGCTGGAAGCGGTCGAGCCCGAACGGGAAAAGAGCAGAGGGCCGGAACCCGCCCACGGCCGCGGCCGGGAGGAAGGTAGGTCGGAACCGGGACACCGGACGCCGGAGCCGGAGAAGGTTCGTGAGCCGCGCGAGGTCGAGATGGAGATGTAGGCAAAGCCATGAGCCGGCCTGGACGCGCGTCGGAGAGGAAGCGGGCCCGCGGCGCACCCCGTACCGGACGTTCGTAAGCATGATTGACGAATGTAGTCACGAATGACAACATACGATATGGGTAAGGATACACGACCGGTCGGTTGGATTCGGGCGGCGCGCAAGGTCTATGAAGGTTTTCCGGAGACCGTTCGAGAACGCGTCAACACGGCTTTGACCATTGCCGCGGAGGGCGGCAAGGCGGACATCGCCAAGCCGCTCAGGGGCCTGGGGTCGGGCGTGATGGAGATCGCGGTGCGTCATCGAACGGACGCTTGGCGGGTTGTCTACGTTACCGAGATCGCCGGAAGGCTGTGGGTGCTGCATGCTTTTCGGAAGAAATCCAAAACGGGTGTCCAGACACCGAAAACGGAGATCGACCTCGTCCGGGCGCGTCTCGGGCGATTGAGGAAGGAACTGCTGCGATGAAGGATGAGAACATCGAACTGGTCGAGGGAAGCGGTAACGTCTTTCGCGACTTCGGGGACCCCGAGGCCGATCTGAAGCAGGCCAAAGCCATCCTTGCGGCCCGGGTCATCTCCGTGCTGGACGAGCGCGGCCTCGGCGTGCGGAAGGCGGCAAGCGTGACCGGTTTCGCGGCCGCGGACTTTTCGCGCGTCCGAAACGCGGACCTCGGACGCTTCACCCTGGACCGGCTGATGAAGATGATCGGCGCCCTGGACGACCGCATAAGGGTGACGGTCCATGTCGGCCCGCGCGAAGCAAGCCAGGCGGGGATGGCGAAATAGGGGAGTGGCGATCATGGACCTGGGATGCAGGGAAGCCGCGCGCGTCGCTCGCGGCGGTGCATTCCGCCGAAGATCGCGAACGCGCGGAACTGGCGATCCGGGCGCACGACATCGTATTGGACAGGGGTGAAGCGTCTCTGGGCTCATGCGCTTCATCTGGACGACGCCTGGATGCTGTGCGGCCCGGACAAGGCGAGCCTTCGATTCGGGGGCCGGATGGGATTCCGCGAGGCGTTCGGGAGCAATGCCGGGCCGCCTTGGCCCGGCTGCGCTGGCGCGGCGACGACGGACGCGAACACGTCCTCCTCCCAACGCCGGCCGGTCATACAACCCGGGCCGCCGAGACCTGGGGCGCGACGCCGCAGACCGCATGATCGCGAAGATCGGCGCCGCTCCACCTGACCTCACCGCCGCCGCCGGCCATCCCTGGCGCAACCCGATCTCCCGCCGCCGCCGCCAGAGCCGACCCGACGCCGGCGACTGGCCCGTCGCCACGATGCCCGGCCGTATCCTCGCGGCGATCGGCGGCAGATCGCCCACCGTCCGCGTATCCGCTTGGCAGGCCGCCAAGCAGGCCGATCGTCATCCCGACCTCGCGCCCGAGGAGTACGCCCGTGTCCAATGTATCCTCGACGGGTGCGAGGCGTTCCGGGGGCGCGCCCATCACACCACGGCCTTCCTCGAGACCAACGGCCGCTTCTGGCGCGCCGTCCTCAAGGCGACCGCCGACGGATCGGAGACCGGTCTCGCCAGCCTGCACAAGGCGAAGCCACGCGATTGAGCCGCCGCGCGGCGGCGGCATCGGCGTCGCTCAACCCCTGGCGCCGGATGCCTCGCCAACGGCGGACGGCGCCGCGTGTAATCTGCCGCGGCAGGCCGAAGGTCTGCATGGGGGGGCCTCCTTCACGACGAGCGGCGGGACTATCTCCACGCGACCCTCCGCCGCGCCGGCGCCGGAAGGTTCCCGGACGGGCTCAGCCCGCCGCGCGCGCGTAGGCGACGCCGGCCTCGTCGAGAAGCGCCAGGATGGATTCCGCGTGGACGCCCACGCCCACGTTGAGAAACTGGTGCGCCACCGGCCCTTTCGGTTGCCCCGGGGGCGCGGGCGGAAGCCAAGCGGCAGGTGGCGCGTATGCGACTGGATCGCCCAGACCGCGCCGCCGACGTCGAACACCGGCCCGCCGCTCTGCCCCTGGAGGCCCGGCGACGAGGTCTCGATGTACTTTCCCGGCGCGGCGGTTCCGTCGGCGGCGTCCGTCCCGGGCGGCGGCGCCGACAGGAACCGCGTCAGCATCCCCTCGATCGGGAAAAGCGGGATCGGGAACGCCTCCGGCGGCAGGACGAACGCGCCCCGCGCCTCGTCCCAGGCGGGCGCGATCTCGTGGAACGAAAAGCCGAGCCGGCACAGGCTGCGGCCCGGCGCGTAGTCCGCGTCGGGCGCCTTGAACGCGGGATAATGCGCGACGCCCGCCGGGTCGAACGGCTCCAGCCGTCCCAACGCCAGATCGGAGGCCGGCATCAGGCGCACGTCCCTCAGCACCGCGCCGTCCGTCCCCCACCAGGCCGAGCAGTCGCGCGCCGAGTCCGGCGGAGGGATGTCGATATGGCGCAGCTTGCGCTTGCGCGCCTTGTCGAAGGAAGCCGTCGCCTGCTCCAGGTCGCGCGCTTCCGCGCGGTAGGCGCGGAACCGGCCCGCCTCGTCCTCGAAGCGGCGGAGCAGGTCGAGACCGTGCGCCGCGGTCAGCACCCAGCCGTCGCGGTTGACGACCGTGCAGGCGGCCACGACGCCGCGGCAATCCCCGCGCGCGGTACGGGTCGAAATCACCACCGGCCGCGTGAAGGCGCTAGCGAGGCGGAAGGCATGGACGAACATCACGGCGTTTATAGAGGCCCGTGGCGCTATGGAGAAAGCCCCGGCGCGCATCGCCGCCGCACCGGCCCAATACCCCGAGGCCGCGTGACGGCGCCACCTCCCCCACGGCCGCGGGCGGGGCCGCTACTGGGTCGCCGGCGACCTCCTCGACCTCATCCGCCATCGCATCGGCGCCGGGACGCCGCGCCCCGCCCTCGACGAAGCCCGCGCCTTCCTCACCCTGCCGCGGGACCTCGGGGCGGCCGTCGGCCGGACGTTCGCGGTCGGGCGTACCATCCGCCGCCGGGAGCGTGCGGGATGGATGGGACGGCGGCGGGCGGACCATGCGCTGTCCTGGTTCAGACAGATGTGAGACGCGGCCCTTGATGTAGGGGTGGGGGTCTCCGACGCTGTTGGTGCTGAACAAGCAGCGTGAAGGAGACCCCCCATGCAGACCTTCGGCCTGCCGCGACGGATTACACGAGGAACCGCCCTGGCGTCGCGTCCTTGCGACGCGGAGCATAGCGAAGCGGCGCCAAGGCGCGATGCCGTCCGCCGTTGGCGCGGTGCCCGGCGCCGGGGGTTGAGCGCCGCCGCCAATGGACGCCCGCCCTGGTCGCGGCGGTCCGACGGATGCCCGAGGACTACCCGATGTGGGGCAAGGCCAAGATCGCCGTCCTGCTCCGACGCCACGGGCACGCGGTATGGGACCTGCCCAACGACGACCTCGACGACATCAACCGATGGATCGACGCCTTCGCCGACGCGTTTAACACCTTCAGACCGCACCAAGCACTCGACGGACACCCCCCCGCCGAGTACCTTGCCAGACACACAGCCGAAGACCCCCCTCCGTCTCATATGCTCTGAACCAGGGCACTCGATTGCAACACCACGGTCAAGCCGCTATTATGGCCACCAAGGGGCGGTGGTGAGCTGCAACCCGAAGAAGCTGGGCCGTCAACCTTGGGGCTCCCACTGCCTCGTATCGTGCTGGCCGGCTCAAATTGACCCCGAGAAACGGCATCAGCCGCCCCCAGCTGCCGAATCTAGGTTCATTCCGAAACAGACACTTAGGGGACGAAATCGCATGTCCGGCAAAGCGAAAGCCGAAGCTGAATTTGACGTAAGAGCGGCGGCCCGAGTGCCCGGTGATGCAGGGACTCTGTTTCCCGAGGCTATAATCTCGCCATGAGATACCTGATGATCGTAAACTCGGAATTGAACCATCTGGCCCCCGCTACGGACTTTCGCGAATTCATGCGGGCCTACGAAAACAACGAACTCCTCTGTCGAACAATTGGGCAATGCAGATCTTCTGTACAGCGCGACGCAGACCTGCTGTGCATTGAAGGAGTGGACGGGCGCGCAACGATCTTCACCGCCACTGTGGACACCGAAGCGCGTTACTTCGAGGGAGGAGGGGAGAGCACTGTATGGGTGCCGTGGGCCGCACTGCCCGATCGGGCGCGGCAGCAGAGTTTCCGCTTGGTGAGCGAAAACAGCTCCAAGACCGCCTACTACAAGCGGTCGGACAAAGCTCGGATATGGCTCCCCGACGGGATCCTCGAACTTGTCAGCGGGGGCGGACTCTTCGAACAAAGTAGCGCGCCTTCCGAGTCCGGTACGGCGGTTCCGGTGCTAAACGTCCGTATCGGGGGACCGCCGGGCGAGAAGGATGTCGAAAAGCTGCAAGCGCCCAGGATACTGCTTAACCCATTGGTGTTCGAACTCGATACCATGACGGGGATCCAGGAAAAAGAAAATGGATTACTGGCAAAGATTGCGACGAAGGCAGAGGTAGATTTCCATCCCGAGCTCGCGCCAGCTGACTGGCTTCGGACCAGGATTCACGCCTCGCTTGCGAGGGAGTGGGTTGAGCGGCCCGCACGCGGATCAGTCATGCTTTCGGTCCTCCTCGGGCCGAAGGCGGGCACTGGGCGCAAACCATGGGAAATGGCGCTTGCGTTCCCTGTGCTGGATGCGCTCCACGGGCACTTCGACGTACGGCTTGAGAAGGCCGGGACGATGGAGGTCGAATGGCGAGATGGAGAGGCAGCGGACGGAGATCCCCTCGTTGCGTACGCCGGTGAGGTGCTGGGAGCGAAATTGGGGCCCGGCCGAGCGGGCATCGCCGTGCCGGAGGAGAGCATGCTGAGGGAGGCGAAGCCGGCTCAGATCGAGGAGAGCGAGTTCAAATCCGTGATGGGGACCTGTCTCGACGTGACCGGAGGGAGTCTCGCTGGACTGGCGGCAAGGGTAGGGAAGATCACCGGCATCGAGCGCAAAATCCTTGAGAAGGAATTGGAAGACGTGAGGGACCGCGCGCAGGACGTTATTGGGCGATGGTGTAAGAATCATGTGCAGCCCCGGTCGAGGATCGGGATCAGTCTCCCGGAACCGCCGGCATGGATCGGGGACACAGGTTGGAGCTCGGACACGAGGGTTGACTTGAGGGGCGGCGACCGCCGCGACCTGCCGCGCGGCCGCGCGGCTATATGGTGGCTTCGCCTGCTGGAACCGGATGACGAATTCGTCGAAGTCGAAAGGCTCGAGGCGCACGGCCCGAGATGGAAGTCCCAGTTCGCGCAGCGCGTGGCTCGGGGCCATCAGCCCGGCGTTCTCGCGTTCGGAGGCCGAGAGTCGGAGCCAGCGCGCGGCGGCCGCGCCGGCGAGATTGTCGGCCTTCACCTCCGCCACGTTGGGACCGAGCTTCTCGAACGCCCTGCGCACGTCGCCCGCGAGGCTCGCCTCGACGGCGGCCTTCAGACCCGCGTCGCGCTGGCGCATGATCTCGTCCATGGTCGCCGTCTTCAGGCCCGCGCGCTGCAACTGCGCGAAGGGCTTGCCGGCATCGACGGCATCGAGCTGCTTCTCGTCGCCGACCAGCACGACGCGCGGAATGCGAGGGTGTCGGCGATCCGCAGGAGATCGCGGGCCTGGACGGTGGAGGCGAGCGAGCCTTCGTCCACTACCAGCACCGTCTTCCGAAACGCGGCGCGCATCCGGCGCTCGCCCCTGGCCGTGAGCCGTTCTTCGGCGACGCCGGCGTTGCGGGCGAGGAACCGTTGCAGGGTCTCGCTCCGGATGCCGGCTTCGTTCTCCAGGGTGCGCGCGGCCGAGGCCGACGGGGCGAGGCCCTTGACCTCGAACCCGCGCTTCTCCAGGAGCGCGCGGGCGCGGTTCAGCATGGCGGTCTTGCCGGTTCCCGCGTAGCCCTGGACGCCCACCGTCCGGTCCTTCCCGGACAGGATCGACTTCACCGCGTCCTTCTGCCCGGCCGTGAGGGGTCCGTTGCGCAGCGCCTTGTCGACGGCGCGGCCGCGCATCACGGCGGCGCCCCGGTCCCGGCCCGTGCGCATCAGGGCGATAGTCTCCTTCTCGTCGGCGATAGCCTTGTCGGTGGTGAGCGGGTCTCCCGGGACGGGCAGGTTCGCGGCGTGCAACGTCCCGGCCTCCTCCAACCGCGTTACCGCGTCCTCGGCCTCGCCGATCGCCACCGCGCCGGGACGCCAGGCGAGCATGGCGGCCAGAAGGTCGGTGCGCGAGAACACCGCTTCGCGCTCGGCGAGATGCGCCACCGCCCACGCCGCGGCCCGGTCGGCCTCGGCGGCCTTCCCCGAACCCTGCCAGTCCCCGGAAAGGCCGGCGGCGGCGCGGCCGGCCTCTCTGCCGGTCTCCCATGGCACGGCTTCCGCGGCAAGCGTCCGCGCATCGAAGCCGAGACCGGCTGCTTGTTTTTCCCGACTCTCCCGAAGCGTGTCCTTGTCGACGTCGCGCTTGTGGGCGCGGGTCATCAGCGCCGCGCGCTGGGCGAGACCCTGATTCCCGGCAGGGTCGCCGAGACCGTACTTCGCCATCGCCGCCTCGATCTCGGCGCGCCGCGTCGAGAACGCCTCGATGGTCGCGCGCGGGACTCCGGCGATCTCGAAGCGCCCGTCGGCGTAGTGTCGTGTCACACATGATACGTCGTATTTTTGATGGTAGCTTTCTCGTCGTCCAGCGACGGCGAGGAGGTTGGCATGAAGCGTTACGTGGTGACTTTGGAGAAGGAGGAGCGGGACGAGCTCGCGGGGATCACGCGCAAGGGTTCGCATCAATCTCAGAGGGTGATCAACGCGCTGGTCCTGCTCAACTGCGACGAAGGCGAGTTCAACGAGCACCGGGCGCGCGGGGAGGCCATTGCCGGGATCCTGCGCATCAGTGCGCGCAAGGTGGATCGGGTCAAGAAGCGTTTCGTCGAGGAGGGCATGGAGGCGGCGCTCGGCGGTCGGCAGGGTCGCCGTCCCAGCTACGTGTGCAAGGCAGACGGCGCGTTCGAGGCGCGCTTGGTGGCGCTGAGTTGCGCCGAGCCGCCGGAGGGCCGCTCGCAGTGGTCGCTGCGGTTGCTGGCGGACCGCGCCGTGGAACTCGGCCACATCGACAGTGTGTCGCACGAGACGGTGCGCCGGGTTCTAAAAAAAACGCAATCAAGCCGTGGCGGCGCGTCGGCTGGGTGATCCCCCCACAGGGCAACGCGGACTTCGCGGCGGCGATGGAGAGGGTTCTCGACGTCTACCGGCGTCCCTACGATGCGGCCTTTCCCGTGGTGTGCATGGACGAGACGCCCCGGCAACTGATCGGCGAGACGCGGAAACCGGTTCCGGCAGCACCGGGGCGGCCGACGCGCGAAGACTACGAGTATCGGCGCTGCGGAAGCTGCAACGTGTTCATGGCAACCGAACCCCTGGCCGGGCGGCGCATGACCAAGGTGACGGCGCGCAGAACCAAAACCGACTGGGCGCTCTTCCTCAACGACATTGCCGAGCGCCACCCCGGCGCCAAGAGAATCACACTGGTGATGGACAACCTGAACACCCACCGCCCCGGTGCCTTGTACGAGGCCTTTCCGCCGGCCGAGGCCAAGGCCCTGTGGGACCGCTTCGAGTTCGTCTACACGCCCAAACACGGCAGTTGGCTCAACGTCGCCGAGGTCGAACTCAACGTCATGATCCGTCAGTGCCTCAACCGCCGCATCGCCTCCCTCAAGGTCCTGCGCAACGAGGTCGCAGCCTGGCAGGCGTCCCGAGACCGCATCCAGGCCAAGGTCAACTGGCAGTTCACTATGGACGATGCCCGCGTGAACCTCAAACGCCTTTATCCGACACTCGATGAATGACAGAACACTAGGTCTTCTCGATGCGGTAGCCGAGCGCTCCCAACTCCCTCGCCAGTTCGCTACGGTACATGGCGCCGACCAGCATCTTCGAGGCGTAGAGCTTCTCGTTCGCCATCGTGCGCCACTTGCCGTCCTCGCCCCGGACCATGTTGGCGAGCACGGCATGGGTGTGGAGCTGCGGGTCGAGGTTGCGCGAGGTGTCGTGACGGAAGGTCGCGGCGACCATACCCTGGCCGCCGGCGCGGACCATGCGTCCGGTCTCCGGGTCCTTCATCCGGGTCTCGACGACGTTGGCCTCGATCCAGGCGAGGGTGCGCTTCACCGCCCGGTCGTGCGCGGCGACGACGCGCCCATCGCCGCCGATCAGGGCGGCGAGCGAGACCGACTTGGGAGCGGAAAAGGTGACGTCTCGTCCGGGCCGGTGATGGACGTTGCCGTCCTTGTCCTTGCGCCCGAGCCGGCGGCCTGTTCCGTCCGGGACCTCTCCCGCCAGCACATCCTTGAATATGTCCGCGTCGACGGAGCCTTCGAGGCCGAGCGCCTCGGCTCCCCTTCCGAACCAGGCGCTGCCTTCCTTGTGGGCGGGATCGTCCCTGGCGTAGTAGCCGTCGCGTTCGTAGTAGGTCACGCCCTGGGCGGGCGAGGCGACGGCGCCGATGGAGGCGACCATCTCAGATACGGATCAGTCCGCTCGCCGGTTTCCCGTCGCCGGGGGCGGAGCCGTCCCGCGCGTCCGGCCGGTTCGCAACCGGGGAACCATCGCCGGCGTCCCCGCCGTTGCCTTCCGTGGAACGTTCTCCTCTCAGGCTCGGCCGGAAGGCCTCCGCGTTCTCTTCGCCCGCATCCGTCGTCGTCGGTAACGGGTCGATCTCCTCCGGCCAGCCTTCGTCGCCGCGGCTCATTGCCCCCGTTTCGAGATCCCGTTCCGCCGCCGTCGGATCGGGTCCCCACAAGTCGACCGCGGCCTCCGCGTCGGCCGCTTGTTCAATTGCATCCTTTGCCTCGTCCGGCCTCGCCGCCTCGGCTTTCCCGGACGCTGCCGCTTCCCCGGCGCCGGCTTCCCCTTCCGCCCTCGGCACGAACCGCTCGGCGACCTTGGGGCGTTTCGCGTATCGCAGCTTGATTCGCGCGACCGGCCATGCGCCGGGGAACTTGAGATAGCCGGCGAGGCTGTCGAGGCGGGCGATCTCGGCCGGCAGCACCAAGGGACGCAGGGCGCGCCTTGCGCCCAGCGTCACCCCGTCGCGCGGGGTCTCGGCGCCGTAGTTGACGCTCTCCGCCATCTCCTCGATCTCCGCCCGCCCCAGGCTCTCCGCCGACCACTCGGCGGTGTCGCGGTCCGGGGCGGCGAGCACCACGCGGGTGCCGCAGAGCCCGGAGACGGTCTCCGCCCCGTCGCGCCCGTAGAGGTCGCGCAGCGCCGAGAACACCTGCACCCCGAGCACGAAGCAGCCGCCGAACTGGCGGCTCTCGGCGAGACCGGGCCGCAGGCTCGGGACCTGGTGCAAGGTGGGCAACTCGTCGAGCACGATCCAGATGCGCCGCCCGTCGTCGCGCGGCAGCGACAGCAGCGCGTTGACGGCGATCTCGAGCCAGGTGGAGATCAGCCCGCGCAGGCTCGCGTGCTGGTCGCCGCGCGAGGTCAGGAACAGGAACCCGCCTCCATCGTCGTTCCCGATCCAGTCGCGGATGGAGAACGGAGGCCCTTCGTCGGGGAGCAGTTCGAGGGCGCCGATGTTGGCGGTGAGCATGGCGCGGACCGAGAGCGCGGTCTTGGGGTTGGCGGGATCGACGATGGACTGGGCGACGGTGCCCTCCATGGCCTGGGCGAGCGTATCGAGGCTGGTCTTGAGCAGATGCTCGACCAGGACCCGGTTGCGGGTCTCGCCCTGCTTCCAGAACACGGCGGCGCCGTGGGAGAACAGCTGGCGGGCGGCGGTGATCCAGAACGGGTCCACGGCGTCCTTCTGGCGGGGGATGAGGGCGGCGGCCATGGTGTCGAAGTCGCGCGCGTTGCGGGCTTCGAGGAAGGGCGACCAGCGCGGCGCGCGGGCGTCGAGGGGGTTGAGGAGGACGTCGCACCGGGGATCGAAGAAGGTCTCGGCGTAGCTTCCCATCTTGTCGTAGAGGACGCAGCGCTCGCCGCGTTGGCGGATCTGCTCGACGAGATCGGCGATGAGGACGGTCTTTCCGGAGCCGGTGGTGCCGGAGACGATGGTGTGGCGGGTCTCGGTGCGGCCGGGCCAGGGGATGCCGGCGATGCGGTAGGGCGGTTCGGCGGGCCGTCGAAACGGTAGCGGAAGGCGTGGCGGCGCGACGCGGCGCCGGAGTTGCCGGGCGGAGACCAGTTCTCCGCCGCGCAGGCGCCGCCCGCGCTTGAGCCTGCCGCCCGCGTAGTGGAGCGCGACAAGGGCCGCGACGACGATGCCGGCGCCGATCCCCAATCCGAGCAGGGCCGCGTTCAGGAGATCGTCGAGGATGCGCTTGCGCAACGCGATCAGCGGCCGGTGGTTTGCGATGGCGCTCCAGGTCACGGTCTCGACGCGTCCGTCGGGGTGGCGCACGTCCTTGGGCCGGTGCGGGGGCATGCCGGCATCGATGAGCGTCTCGGCGAGCACCAGCATGCCGACGGCGTACCATTGGTGGGCGGTGGTGGTGCGCGCGGCCTTCCAGGCGGCGGCGCTGGCGGCGCCGATCAGGGCGGCTATGAGAACCATGCCGACGAGCCGCCGCCAGGTGTGCAGGCCCCGCGCGGCGGCGCGGACCCCGCGCCCGGTATCGCCCCCGGCCCCGGTCACGGCGCGCCCGCTTCAACGGCGCCGGTCTCGGGATCGCGTGCGCCGGCGGCGTTGGCGGCGTGGAGCCGAGGCAGCCAGATCCGGTCGAGCATGCCGACCGCGACGAGGAACACGAAGGAACCGGGGATCGGGCCGAACGGCATCAGGGGCGGGAGCAATATCGGCCCCCGGCAGGAACAGTCAGCCTTGGCGGGTGGCCAGGACGGTGCGCCAAGCGCCGAGGACCGGGGCGTGTTACGGATCATGGACAAGAACATGGAATGAACATATGGCTCCCACAACACGGTGAAAACGCGGGTTTCCTACGGAATCGCGACGGACGCGCGCGGGCGTGCGACGGCGTGCGACCGGGCATGAGAAAAAGTTTCCGGCGCCGGCTTGCCCGGCGGGGCGCGGGAGCGCCGTTCGGCGATGCGCTCTCCCGAGACGCGCCGCCGCCTTGTCGATGCCGGCGAGACCCGCGCGGAACTCGACGACCGGATACGGCGGATATTCGGAGGAGCGACATTCGAGACGGTCGCTTTCCCGGGCGGGCCGTTCGATGTGCCGGACGAAGTGGGCGACGGACGGCCCAAGCCGATCGTGCTGGCCTATGACGGCGTTGCGATCGGCGCCACGAGGGTCCCCGAGTCGATCGACCGCATCCATGCCCGCAAGGGTGCGGAAGGCTCGGCCTTGCGGGCCTTGCGCGACAATCTGGCGTTCGCGGTCGCGGACGCGGGCCGCAAGGAGGAACTGCGGCGCAAGGCCGTTCGGCGTCTGGCCCCGCGGGCGTTGAAGAAGCCGAAGCGTCTCGTCGATCCCGCCGAGCATCGGCAGACCAGGATCCGCGAGCTGGAGGCCCGTTCCGAACAGGAACTCGCGATCACGATCCGGCAATGCTACCGGCACGTCTTCTACCCATCCCGCGATCGCGTCGGCGCGGGCAACGTCGATCTTGCCCATTCGGCGATCGACGTGCATTCGACGTCGGATCAGCCCGGCGCGGGCCAACGGCAGATCGTTCGGGCGCTGCGCGATCTGAGAAAGCTGCGGCTTCCCGCTCGATACGGGGTTGCGGCTTTCATGCAGACTGTCGGCGTACGCCCCCGAAGTCAATCGGCATTCATCTGCCGACGGCTCGGCAGGTCCGGCGCGGGCCGCCTTCGTATCAGGCTCGTAGAGTAGCGCTCCGTGAACCTGAACCCCGGCGGCGAACGGCAGCCGGCCCCGCACGATCACGGTGTCGATGTCGTTGTCCGAACTCCCGAAGACCTTGCGCCGCGCCCCCGACCGTGCCTACCGGAGGCGACGGTGAGTGTCCGTTTGCAGGACTTCGGACATGCGAGGCCATCATGGCGTCGCCGATGCGCGTTTCGTGGGACTCTATCCGGCAGGGACATTGCCGGCCGGCGCCGGGGGCACGGGAGATGGCAGGGGATGCGCTCCTCGGTCGGCTATCCGCACGATGGACCCGTGGGGGGGAAGCCGGGACGGTCCCGGGGCGCGAGAAAGAGCTTAACGCGGGAACGACGCCACCGGACAGTAGATGCAGATCCCGGCGTTTGCAGGCCTGGAGCCGTCATGCGGATCGGAATGACCGCGCACGCCGGCGTCGTCCGCTCCGCACCGAGCGCACTGGCGATTCGCAAGAAGGACAGGCGCTCGCCGAGACGCCGCACGGCATGTTCTCCCGCAGAGCGGACGGCGCCGCCGCCCCATCGGTCTGTACGCGCGAAGGTACTCCCCCGCTTGTCCGTTCCATGATGCTGGCCGGTATCCCTACGGATTCCGAGCGAAGCGAGCGGTTTTCGAGGAGGCCGCGGCGGTTCTCGACATTGAGCTTGGCGAACCCAAAATCGTCGAGGACGAGGAGGTCGGTTCGTGGATGTCTTCAACGCGCCGGGCGAGACGCCCGCGTCCGAAGGACGCGCCGGGGCCTTTCTGGTTGCGGCGTGGACGTGTCTACCACCTGATGCGCAGGTTGAGTCCGACGCCGTGGTCGGGGTCGGCGGCGCCTTCCTCGCGTTCGACCTCGAGGCCGACGGCGAGGTCCGGCCCCAACTCCAGGCGCGTTCCCAGGCGGTAGCGCCGGTCGCCGCCCTCCTCGTAGCCGAAGCCGCCGTAGGGCGTCGCCACCCCGGCCCCGTCCCAGACCCCGAACCCGTACCCCAACTCCGCCTCCAGGCGCGCCGTGCCGGCATCGCCGCCCTCGTCCAGGGAGGACGCGCGCCCCGCCACGCCTCCGTCCCACAGGCGCCCGAGACCGCTCTCCGAAGCGCCCCAGCCCGGCGCGAGTTCGAACGACAGGCCCCGACCGCCCGGCCCCGGAGAGAGCCGCGCCGACCCCGACGCCCCCCATTCCTCCACGTCGCCCGCGTGCGCCGCCAGCGTCCGGCCCCGCGCTTCCACCGTCAGGCCCCGCGACGGCAACGCCCATTCGAGGCCGCCGCCCAACTCGACCCCCATGCCCGTCTCCCCGTCGCCGCCGTCCCAGCGACCGCCCACCTCCAGCGACGGCGTCAGGGTCCCGCCGCCCGACAGCGTGTAAACCCGGCTCCCTTCCACCGTCAGGCGCAGGCGCCGCGTGTCCACCGTCACCGCCGCGATCGCCTCCCCGTTGTCGTCCACCGAGTACTGCGTCGCTTCCCCCGAGCCCTTCAGCGCCAGCGTCAGGCCGCCCGCCGACAGCACCGGAACCGAGACCCCCACCGCCGCGCCCAGGAACGCGCTGTCGCCCTTCTGGACCCCGAAACGCTCCACCACCTCCGCGTCCACGATCTCGATCTCGCCTTCGCCGTAACCCAGCGTCCCCCACAGACGCGAGCCGCCCGGCGCCGACCACCCCACATACGGATGCACTGCCGTCATCCGGCTCTCGTGAACGCCCGCGACCGCCGCATCCCCGCTCCGGTCCGTGTACTCGATCGAACCCTCGAACCACGTCGCCGCGAGACCGCCCCGAAGGCTCTCCCCCAGAGGCCCGTCGACGCCCACGTGCGCCGAGAACAGGTCGCCCGACCAGTCGAGCGCCTCCTTGTCCAGAGACAACGACCGCCGGCTCCCCCCGCCCCATACGACCGGGCCGCCGGAACCGGAACCGCCGCTCCCGACGCCGCCGCTCCCGTCGCCGTCACCGTTGCCGCCGCCCGCGCCCAGCGCGACCGCGAACGTCCGGCCCTCCAGCGCCTTGCGCCACGACAGCCCCTCCTCGTCCCGCGTCCGCTCCTGCGCCTTCAGCGCCCCCGCCATCGTGTCCGCCATCCCGCCACCCGGTCCCGGACCCTCCAGACGGCCCGACACCGCCTCCACGACGCTCCCCCACGTCGCCCGCGACAACTCCGGCAGGACCGACTCGTTGATCCTCTTCAACCGCGCCCGCGCCTCCGCCAGAGCCGGCTTCACCTCGATGGTGAACGCCAGCTCGTCCTCCTCCCCGTCGATGTCGGTCGCCTTCCAGACGTAGCCCCTTTCCGGGAACACCTCCGTCGGCGTCCCCGACAGCGTCCCCGTCGCATCGACGAAGGTCAGCCCCTGCGCCAGGACCAACGGCGTCGGACCCAACTCGTGGCGCGTCCTGTCGCCGCCCGTCGCCAGAGGCAGCGTCACCGGATCGATGGCCTCGTCCACCGTGAACACCATCGCCGTCCGGGTGAAGTCGCCCGCGAACTCCGGCTTCGTGTCCGCGTACCTCACATCGAACGGCGAGAACGCCATTACGTTGTCGGCGCAGACCCTCTCGCCGCCGGTCGCGGCCGGCGTCCCGGCCAGCCTCCAGGCGCTCCCGTCGTAACGCAGCAACAGCAACGTCCGGCCCTTTGCCGCGGCGCGCAGACCGCGTTCCACCGGCAGGCAGATACGCAGACCCGACGACGGCGCGGAGGAAACGTCGATGTCCACCACCGTCCGCGACCCTTCCGGACCCGGGTTGTAACGGTCGCTCTCCAGCGGCACGTTTTTCGCGACAGACGCCAACGTCATCGACATCGCCTCGGCCAGGTCCGACGGCAGGCCGATCTCCACGTTCCCCACGACGTTCTCGGGAACATCCTCCGCCACCGTCACCGTGACGGCCTGGCCGTTGACGGCGTAGTAGGACGTCGTCCCGCGCGCGCCGGTCACCGCGATTCTGGTATCGCCGTCGTCGTCCACCGCCACCGGCAAGTCGCCCGCCGTCCCGTCGTAGCCGCCGCCCGACGCGCCGTGCGTCAACGTCGCCGTGTCGGCGAAATCGTCGGCGTCCGCCACCGCCGTCACCGTCACCGTCTGCGCCGCCTCCCAGTTCGTCGCCGTGAACGTCAGGTTCGTGGGAAAGGCTCGCACATCCACGTTGTCGCTCGCGATCGAGACCGTCACCGTCCCGGTCGGCGACGAGGTCAGCGCCGCCGTGTACGGGGCCGAGCTCCCCGCCGTCACCGCCACCGTCTCCGCCGGGTCGAACGCGAACCCCTTCTCGTCGTCGTTCCTGATCGTCAGCGTCGCTTCGGTGACCGTGCCCGCACCCTGACTGTTCTCGGCCGTGCCCGAGACCGTCACCGTCTTGTCCGCCGCGTCCACGTCGTTGTCCACCGCCGTGATCGTCACCGTGCCGGTGCTCGAAATACTCCCCGCCGCGATCACGATCGCCGCGTCGCTCAGCGTGTAGTCGCCCGCCACCGCCGGGGACACCGGCGACGCCGTCACCGTGATCGTCGTCGCCGCGACCGACCGGCGCGAGAGCGTCGCCGTCACCGTCGCCACGCCCCCGTTCTCCGAAATCGACGACGGCGATACCGCCAGCGTCACCCCCGGCGCGTCGTCGCCGTCCTTCGTCGTCACCGACACGTCCTCGGCGAGACCGTCGTAGTTGGAATCGCCCGAAGACGCGCGCAGCCGGACGTTCCAGGCCACGTCGCCGTCGTCCCAGTCGTCGTCCACGCCCGTCGCCGTCACCGTCCGCGCCGTGCTCCAGTCCGTCGCCGTGAAGGTCAGCGACGACGGCGACGCCGCGCCCTCGCTCGTATCCAGACTGGAGACCGTCACCGTCACCGCCGCCGAAGGCTGCGTCCGCAGCGCCACCGTGAACGTCGCCGTCCCGCCATCCTCCGTCGCCTGACCCGTGACTCCGTTCGTCGGGACGAGCGCCAGCCCGTACTCGTTGTCCGCGTTCACCGCATAGACCGTGACGTCGTCGAGGCCGTCGTAGTTGGTGTCCACCGTGCTCGTCGTGTTCACCGCCAGCGTGACGGTGTAGTCCTGGTCGCCGTCGGCGGGATTGGTGGGGGCGTCGTCCACGCCGGTCAGCGTCACCGTCTGCGCCGTGTTCCAGTTCGAGTCCGTGAATGTCAGCGACGACGGCGACACCATCCCTTCCCCCGTGTCCGAACTCGTCACGCCGAGCGCCACGTTCCCCGTCGGCTTGCTCGACAGCGCCACCGTGAACGCCGCCGTCCCGCGATCCTCCGTCGTCCGCAGCCGCGACGTCGCCGACGGCGCCGGCGACACCGCGAACCCCGCCGTGTCGTCATCGGTAATGGTCAGCGACGCCCCGGTGACGGTCATCGTCTCCGAATTGGCGGCGGCCTGGCTGTTCGCGGCCGTGCCCGCCACCGTCACATCGCTGTCGGCGGCGTCCACGTCGTTGTCCACCGCGGTGATCGTCGCCGTGTCCGCGCTCGTCGTCGAACCCGCCGCGATCGCGATCGTCGCCCCCGCCCCCGACGCCACCGAATAGGCGTTCGCCAACGGCGTCACCGTCACCGTCGTCGCCGCGCTCGACGGGTGCGAGAGCGTCGCGCTCACCGTCGTCGATCCGCCCTCCAGGATCGACGACGACGCCACCGACAGCGTCACCCCCGGCGCCGCGTCGTCGTCCGCGATCGTCAGCGTCACGGCGGAGGGGTCCGTGACCCCCTGGGTGTTGGACGCCGAACCCGAGACCGTCACCGACTTGTCCGGCGCATCCGTCGTGTCGTTCACCGCCGTAATCGTCACCGTCCCCGCGCTCGCCGTCGAACCCGCCGCGATCGTCAACGTGTTCGCACTCGACAGCGTGAAGCCGCTCCCCGAAGCCGACACCGTCACCGTCGTCGCCGCGCTCGAGGCCAGGTTCAGACGCGCCGTCACCGTCGATACCCCACCGTTCTCCGAGATCGACGTGGACGACAGGACCAGCGTCGCCAGCGGCGGACCCTCGTCGTCGCGGATCGTCAGCGTCACGGCGGACGGGTTCGCCACGTTGTTGCCGCCCGCCGCCGTCCCCGAGACCGTCACCCGTATGTTCGGCTCGTCGTCGTTGTTGTTCACCGCCGTGATCGTCACCGTCCCCGCGCTCGCCGTCTGCCCGGCCGCGATGGTCAGCGTGTTCGCCGTGCTCAGCGTGAAGTCGGTCCCCGACCCCGGCGATGCCGACACCGTGAGCGTCACCGCCGCGCTCGACGCCCCCGACAGCGTCGCCGTCACCGTCGTCGCGTTGCCCGTCCCGCTCTCGTCGATCGTCGCCGGCGACAGGACCAGCGCCACCGTCGGCAGCGCCTCGTCGTCGGTGATGGTCAGCGTCACGCTCGACGGCGCCGACACCCCGTTACCCCCGGCCGCCGTCGCCGAGACCGTCACCGACTTGTTCGGCGCATCCGTCGTGTTGTTCACCGCCGTAATCGTCACCGTCCCCGCGCTCGCCGTCGAACCCGCCGCGATCGTCAACGTGTTCGCACTCGACAGCGTGAAATCCGTCCCCGACCCCGGCGATGCCGACACCGTGAGCGTCACCGCCGCACTCGACGGGCGGTTCAGCGTCGCCGTCACCGTCGATACGTTCGACGCCCCGCTCTCGTCGATCGACGACGCCGACAACGCCAGCGTCGCCTCCGGCAACGCCTCGTCGTCGGTGATGGTCAGCGTCACGCTCGACGGCGTCGACACCCCGTTACCCCCGGCCGCCGTCGCCGAGACCGTCACCGACTTGTCCGGCGCGTCGGTCGCATTGTCCGTCGCCGTAATCGTCACCGTCCCCGCGCTCGCCGTCGAACCCGCCGCGATCGTCAACGTGTTCGCACTCGACAGCGTGAAATCCGTCCCCGACCCCGGCGATGCCGACACCGTGAGCGTCACCGCTTCGCTCGACGGGCGGTTCAGCGTCGCCGTCACCGTCGATACGTTCGACGCCCCGCTCTCGTCGATCGACGACGCCGACAACGCCAGCGTCGCCTCCGGCAACGCCTCGTCGTCGGTGATGGTCAGCGTCACGTCCGACGGCGCCGCCACCCCGTTACCCCCGGCCGCCGTCGCCGAGACCGTCACCGACTTGTTCGGCGCATCCGTCGTGTTGTCCGTCGCCGTAATCGTCACCGTCCCCGCGCTCGCCGTCGAACCCGCCGCGATGGTCAGCGTGTTCGCCGTGCTCAGCGTGAAGTCGGTCCCCGACCCCGGCGATGCCGACACCGTGAGCGTCACCGCTTCGCTCGACGGGCGGTTCAGCGTCGCCGTCACCGTCGATACGTTCGACGCCCCGCTCTCGTCGATCGACGACGCCGACAACGCCAGCGTCGCCTCCGGCAACGCCTCGTCGTCGGTGATGGTCAGCGTCACGCTCGACGGCGCCGACACCCCGTTACCCCCGGCCGCCGTCGCCGAGACCGTCACCGACTTGTCCGGCGCATCCGTCGTGTCGTTCACCGCCGTAATCGTCACCGTCCCCGCGCTCGCCGTCGAACCCGCCGCGATCGTCAACGTGTTCGCACTCGACAGCGTGAAATCCGTCCCCGACCCCGGCGATGCCGACACCGTGAGCGTCACCGCTTCGCTCGACGGGCGGTTCAGCGTCGCCGTCACCGTCGATACGTTCGACGCCCCGCTCTCGTCGATCGACGACGCCGACAACGCCAGCGTCGCCTCCGGCAACGCCTCGTCGTCGGTGATGGTCAGCGTCACGCTCGACGGCGCCGACACCCCGTTACCCCCGGCCGCCGTCGCCGAGACCGTCACCGACTTGTTCGGCGCATCCGTCGTGTCGTTCACCGCCGTAATCGTCACCGTCCCCGCGCTCGTCGTCGAACCCGCCGCGATCGTCAACGTGTTCGCACTCGACAGCGTGAAATCCGTCCCCGACCCCGGCGATGCCGACACCGTGAGCGTCACCGCCGCGCTCGACACCCCCGACAGCGTCGCCGTCACCGTCGATACGTTCGACGCCCCGCTCTCGTCGATCGACGACGACGACAACGCCAGCGTCACCGTCGGCGTCGCCTCGTCGTCGGTGATGGTCAGCGTCACGCTCGACGGCGCCGCCACCCCGTTACCCCCGGCCGCCGTCGCCGAGACCGTCACCGACTTGTCCGGCGCATCCGTCGTGTCGTTCACCGCCGTAATCGTCACCGTCCCCGCGCTCGTCGTCGAACCCGCCGCGATGGTCAGCGTGTTCGCACTCGACAGCGTGAAGTCGGTCCCCGACCCCGGCGAGGCCGACACCGTGAGCGTCACCGCCTCGCTCGACGCGCGGTCCAGCGTCGCTGTCACCGTGCTCGACCCGGGGTTCGTCCCGTCGTGCTCGTCGATCGTCGCCGGCGACAACGCCAGCGTCACCTCCGGCAGGTCCTCGTCGTCGGTGATGGTCAGCGTCAGGCTCGACGGCGCCGACACCCCGTTACCCCCGGCCGCCGTCGCCGAGACCGTCACCGACTTGTCCGGCGCGTCGGTCGCGTTATCGACCGCCGTCACCGTCACCGTCCCCGCGCTCGTCGTCGAACCCGCCGCGATGGTCAACGTGTTCGCCGTGCTCAGCGTGAAGTCGGTCCCCGACCCCGGCGATGCCGACACCGTCACCGTCACCGCCTCGCTCGACACCCCCGACAGCGTCGCCGTCACCGTCGATACGTTCGACGCCCCGCTCTCGTCGATCGACGACGGCGACAACGCCAGCGTCACCTCCGGCAGGTCCTCGTCGTCGGTGATGGTCAGCGTCACGCTCGACGGCGCCGACACCCCGTTACCCCCGGCCGCCGTCGCCGAGACCGTCACGCTCTTGTTCGGCGCATCCGTCGTGTTGTTCACCGCCGTAATCGTCACCGCGCCCGTGCTCGCCGTCTGCCCGGCCGCGATGGTCAGCGTGTTCGCCGTACTCAGCGTGAAGTCGGTCCCCGACCCCGGCGAGGCCGACACCGTGAGCGTCACCGCCGCGCTCGACGCGCGGTCCAGCGTCGCCGTCACCGTCGATACGTTCGACGCCCCGCTCTCGTCGATCGACGACGCCGACAACGCCAGCGTCACCTCCGGCAGGTCCTCGTCGTCGGTGATGGTCAGCGTCACGCTCGACGGCGCCGCCACCCCGTTGCCCCCGGCCGCCGTCGCCGAGACCGTCACCGACTTGTCCGGCGCATCCGTCGTGTCGTTCACCGCCGTAATCGTCACCGTCCCCGCGCTCGTCGTCGCCCCCGCCGCGATGGTCAGCGTGTTCGCCGTGCTCAGCGTGAAGTCGGTCCCCGACCCCGGCGATGCCGACACCGTGAGCGTCACCGCTTCGCTCGACGCGCGGTTCAGCGTCGCCGTCACCGTGGAGACATTGCCCGCCCCGCTCTCGTCGATGCTCGAAGACGACAACGCCAGCGTCACCTCCGGCAGGTCCTCGTCGTCGGTGATGGTCAGCGTCACGTCCGGCGGCGGCGCCACCCCGTTGCCCCCGGCCGCCGTCGCCGAGACCGTCACCTCCTTGTCCGGCGCATCCGTCGTGTCGTTCACCGCCGTAATCGTCACCGTCCCCGCGCTCGCCGTCTGCCCGGCCGCGATGGTCAGCGTGTTCGCGCTCGACAGCGTGAAGTCGGTCCCCGTGCCCGGCGCCGCGTCCACCGTCACCGTCACCGCCTCGCTCGACGCGCGGTCCAGCGTCGCCGTCACCGTCGTCACCCCGCTACTCTCCGAGATCGACGTGGACGACAGCACCAGCGTCACCTCCGGCAGGTCCTCGTCGTCCGTCAGCGTCAGCGCCCCGCCGCTCACCGCCATGGTCGTCCCGTCGGCCGTCGCCCGGTCGTTCGTTATCGTCGCCGTCACCGTCGTCGAACGACCGGCCGTCCCCTGGTGAACGTCGTCGTTCGCCGCCGTGACCAGCACCGTGTCCGCGGCGTTCGCCGTCTCGCCCGCCGCGATGACGATGGTCGTGTCCGAACCCACCGTGTAGAAGCCCGTCACCGCCGACACCGTCACCGTCGTCGCCGCGCCCGACGGATGCGACAGCGTCGCCGTCACCGTCGATACACCGCCGTTCTCCGAGATCGACGACGGCGACAGCGCCAGCGTCACCCCCGGCGCCCCGTCGTCGTCCGTCGTCGTCACCGACACGTCCACGTTCGCCAGCCTGTTGTAGCCGGCGTCGCCGCTCGACGGATCGAGCCGCACATCCCAGGTCACCGTGCCGTCGTCGATGTCGTCGTCCACCCCGGTCACCGTCACCGTCTGCGTCGTGCTCCAGTCCGTCGCCGTGAAGGTCAGCGACGACGGCGAGACCGTTCCCTCGCCCGTATCCCGGCTCGTCACCGATACCGTCACCGCCTGCGACGGCGACGGCGGCGTCAGCAGCGCCACCGTGAAGGTCGCCGTCCCTCCGCCCTCCGTGACCTGCCCCGTCACCGAACCCACGTCCAGCCCGTATTCGTTGTCCGCGTTCACCGCGTACACCGTGACCGGGGAGCTCGCGAGCGCGTCGTACTTGGCGTCCAACGTGCTCGTCGTGTTCACCGTCAGGGTGACGGTGTAGTCCTTGTCGGTGTCGGCGTCGGCGTCGTCCACGCCGGCCAGCGTCACCGTCTGCGCCGTGTTCCAGGTCGTCGCCGTGAAGGTCAGCGACGACGCGGACACCGCCCCTTCCGTCGTGTCCGAGCTCACCACGCCGAGCACCACGTCTCCCGTCGGCTCGCTCTCCAGCGCCACCGTGAACGTCGCCGTCCCGCCATCCTCCGTCGTCCGCAACCGCGACGATGTCGACGTCGCCGGCGACACCGCGAACCCGGCCGTGTCGTCGTCGGTCACGGTCAGCGTCACGCTCGACGGCGCCGACACCCCGTTGCCGCCCGAGACCGTCGCCGAAACCGTCACCGTCTCGTCCGTCTCGTCCACCGCGTCGCCCACCGCCGACACCGTCACCGTCCCCGCGCTCGTCGTCGAACCCGCCGCGATGGTCAACGTGTTCGCACTCGACAGCGTGAAGTCGCCCGCCGCCGCGGTCACGCCCGTCGCCCCCACCGTCACCGTCACGGCCTCGCTCGACGCCCCCGACAGCGTCGCCGTCACCGTGGATACGCCGCCCGTCTCCGAGATCGACGTCGGCGACAACGCCAGCGCCACCGTCCGCAGGGCCTCGTCGTCCGTGATCGTGATCGTGGCCGAGTTCACCGTCAGGCTGCCCGACGAGCCGCTCACCGTCACCGTCTCGTCGGTCTCGTCCACCGCGTCGTCCGTCGGCGTCAGCGTGAATGTGCCGGTCTTGCTCTGTGCCTCCGCGGCGATCGTAATGTCGAAGTCCGTCACCGCCGCGAAGTCCACCGCCGTCGCCGTCCCGCTCCCCGCCACGCTCACGGTCACCGCCGTCGCCCCGGCGAACCGGATCGTGCCATCCACCGTGGCGGTCACCGTGATCGTGGTCGCCCCGTCGCCCTCGCCCACGCTGTTGTCGTTCACCGTCAGCGTGATCGAGGGCGTCGCGTCGTCGTCCGTCAACGTGATCGTGGCCGAGTTCACCGTCAGGCTGCCCGACGAGCCGCTCACCGTGATCGTCTCGTTCGTCTCATCGAACGCGTCGTTCGTCGGCGTCAGCGTGAATGTGCCGGTCTTGCTCGCCGCCCCCGCGGCGATCACGATGTCGAAGTCCGACACCGCCCCGAAGTCCACCGCCGTCGCCGTGCCGCTACCCCCCACGCTCACGGTCACGGTCGTGGGATCGACGAACCGGCTCGCGCCATCCACCGTGGCGGTCACCGTGATCGTGGTCGCCCCGTCGTCCTCGGCCACGCTGTTGTCGTCCACCGTCAGCGTGATCGCGGTCGGGGCGTCGTCGTCGTCCGTCAACGCGATCGTGGCCGAGCTCACCGTCAGGCTGCCTGACGAGCCGCTCACCGTGATCGTCTCGTTCGTCTCGTCGAACGCGTCGTTCGTCGGCGTCAGCGTGAAGGTGCCGGTAGCGCTCGCGTCGCCCGCTTCGATCTCGATGTCGAAGTCCGACACCGCCGCGAAGTCCACCGCCGACGCCGTGCCGCTCCCCGCCACGCTCACCGTCACCGTCGTGAGCGTGATGAACCGCGTCCCGCCGTCCACCGTGGCGGTCACCGTGATGGTGGTCGCCCCGTCGTCCTCGGCCACGCTGTTGTCGTCCACCGTCAAGGTGATCGCGGTCGGCGTCGCGTCGTCGTCCGTCAACGCGATCGTGGCCGAGCTCACCGTCAGGCCGGGCGAGGCGCCGTACACCGTCACCGTCTCGTCGGTCTCGTCCAGTACGTCGTTCGTCGGCGTCAGCGTGAAGTCGCTGGCGCCGCTCGCCGCCCCCGCGGCGATCACGATCTCGAAGACCGACACCGCCGCGAAGTCCACCGCCGTCGCCGTGCCGCTGGTCTCCCTCACGAGCACCTCCACCGTCGTGGCCGCGGCGAACCGGGTGGTCCCGTCCACCGTCGCGGTCACCGTGATGGTGGTGGCCCCGTCGCCCTCGCTCACGCTGTTGTCACTCACCGTCAAGGTGATCGAGGTCGGCGCCGCGTCGTTGTCCGTCAACGTGATCGTGGCCGAGTTCACCGTCAGGCTGCCCGACGAGCCGCTCACCGTCACCGTCTCGTCGGTCTCGTCCACCGCGTCGTTGGCCGGCGTCAGCGTGAAGCTCCCGGTCTTGCTCGCCGCCCCGGCGGGGATCGTAATGTCGAACGACGACACCGCCGCGAAGTCCACCGCCGTCGCCGTGCCGCTACCCCCCACGCTCACCGTCACCGTCGTGTCCTCGGCGAACCGGGTGGTCCCGTCCACCGTGGCGGTCACCGTGATCGCGGCCGCCCCGTCGCCCTCGCCCACGCTGTTGTCGTCCACCGTCAGCGTGATCGAGGTCGGCGCCGCGTCGTCGTCCGTCAGGCCGATCGTGGCCGCGGTCACCGTCAGACTGCCTGACGCGCCGCTGACCGTGATCGTCTCGTCGGTCTCGTCCACCGCGTCGTCCGTCGGCGTCAGCGTGAAGCCCGCGGTGTCGCTCGCCGCCCCCGCCGCGATCTCGATGTCGAACGCCTCCACCGCGGCGAAGTCCACCGCCCCCGCCGTGCCGCTGCCCGCCACGCTCACCCGCACCGTCTTCGCCTCGGCGAACCGGGTCGTTCCGTCCACCGTGGCGGTCACCGTGATCGAGGTCGCCCCGTCGCCCTCGCCCACGCTGCTGTCACTCACCGTCAGCGTGATCGCGGTCGGGGCCGCGTCGTCGTCCGTCAGGCTGATCCTGGCCGAGTTCACCGTCAGGCCGGTCGACGTGCCGCGCACCGTGATCGTCTCGTCGGTCTCGTCCACTACGTCGTTCGTCGGCGTCAGCGTGAAGTTCGCGGTACCGCTCGCGTCGCCCGCGGCGATCATGATGTCGAACGCCGACACCGTGGCGAAATCCACCGCTGTCGCGGCGCCGCTGCCCGCCACGCTCACCGTCACCGTCGTGGCCGAGCCGAGCGTCGTCGAGCCGTCCAACGTGGCGGTCACCGTGATCGTGGTGGCCCCGTCGACCTCGCCGACGCTGTTGTCGTTCACCGTCAGCGTGATCGAGGTCGGCGTGCCGTCGTCGTCCGTGAGGCTGATCGTGGCCGCGTTCACCGTCAGGCCGGTCGAAGTACCGCTGACCGTGATGGTCTCGTCGGTCTCGTCGTCCGAGTCGTCCGTCGGCGTCAGCGTGAAGGTTCCGGTACCGCTCGCCGCCCCGGCGGGGATCGTAATGTCGAACGACGACACCGCGGCGAAGTCCACCGCCCCCGCCGTGCCGCTCCCCGCCACGCTCACGCTCACCGTCTTGGCCTCGGCGAACCGGGTCGTGCCGTCCACCGTGGCGGTCACCGTGATCGTCGTCGCCCCGTCGCCCTCGCCCACGTCGCCGTCGTCCACCGTCAGCGTGATCGTGCCCGGCGCGTCGTCGTCGTCCGTGATCGTCCCATCGACCCTTAGCTCATTGGTGACGACCCCGCTGGGCGACGAGATCGTCGCGTTCGCCGCGTTGCTCCACGTCACCACCACCGTCTCGTTCGACTCGTCCACCGTGTCGCCCGTCACCAACACGCTAAAGGTCCGGCTGGTCGTCCCCGCCGCGAAGGTCAGCGTGCCGGCGGTGATGGCCGTGTAGTCCGTCCCCGAAGTGGCCGTCCCCAGGCCCGCGTCCGCATACTGCACCGTCACCTCGCGTCCGGAGGCGGCGCTCAGGGTCACCGTATACGTCAGCGCCGCGGAGCCACTGTCGCCCTCCGTCACGCTCGGCGAGCTGATCGACAGCGTCGGCGTCGCGTCGTTGTCCGTGATCGTCCCGGTCCCGGTGCCCGCCGTGGTCGAGACCGCCGCGTTCACCGGATCCTTCAGCCGCACTTTCACCGTCTCGTCCGCCTCGTCCAGAACGTCGCCCGTCACCGCCACGTCGAAGGTCCGGCTGGTCGTCCCCGCCGCGAAGGTCAGCGTGCCGACGGTGAGCGCCGTGTAGTCCGTCCCGGAAGTCGCGGTGCCGGTCCCGGTGTCGGCGTAGTCCACCGTCACCTCGCGTTCGGAGGCGGCGCTCAGGGTCGCCGTGAAGGTCAGGTCCGTCGAGCCGCTGTTGCCCTCGGTCACGCTCGGCGAGTCGATGGAGAGCATCGGCGCGGGATCGTCGTCGGTGATCGTCAGCGTCGCGTCGGACGGATTCGCCGCCCCGTCGCCGCCCGCGACCGTCGCCGAGACCGTCACCGACTTGTCCGGCGCGTCGGTCGCGTCATCGACCGCCGCGACCGTCACGGTTCCGGTGCTCGCCGTATCCCCCATCGCGATGGTGAGCGTATTCGCGCTCGACAGGCCGAAGTCGCCCGACACCGCCGGGGACACCGCCGCCGCCGACACCGTGACCGTCGTCGCCTCGGTCGCCGCCTTGTCCAGCGTCGCCGTCACCGTGGCCACCCCGCCGTTCTCCGAGATCGACGCTGGCGACAGCGCCAGCGACACGACCGGCTTGTCGTCGTCGATGACCGTGACCGTCACCGCGAGCAGGCGCGTCGCCGGCGTGTCCGCCACGTCCCCGACCCCATAGTTGGCCACCGCGTATCTGATCTGCTTGGTCTCGTCCTGGAGGTCGCTGTCCCCGAGGGCCTTGACGGTCACCGTCTGCGGCGTGCTCCAGTCCGACGGCGTGAACGAGAGGTTGTACGGGTACGTGTGGGCGGAGTTCAGATCGAGCTCGGAATCGGAGCGATTGAGACCGACCCATGTCGTCGTCGTCATCCCCCCGGGAGGGGGCTCGGAGTCCAGAACCACGGTGAACGTCGCGCCGGTGGTGTCCTGCTCGGTCACCGTGATGGAGGTGGGGTTGAAGGTCACGCCTGCCGTGTCGTCGTCGGTCAGCGTCAGCGTCACGTTCGACGGGTCCGCGACACTGTTGCCGCCCGCCGCCGTGCCCGACACCGTCACCGACTTGTCGGCCACGTCCACGTCGTTGTCGCTCGCCGTCACCGTCACCGCGCCGGCGCTGGTCGTCGAACCCGACGCGATGGTGAGCGTCTTCGCCGTGCTCAGATCGAAGTCCGCGGCGACCGCCCCCGTTCCCGCCGCCGCGCCTACCGTCACCGTCACCGCCTCGCTCGACTTGCCGTTCAGCGTCGCCGTCACCGTCGAGACCCCGCCGTCCTCCGAAATCGATGTCGGCGACAGGACCAGCGTCACGGTGGGCGTAGCTTCGTCGTCCGTGATCGTCAGCGTCGCGTCCGACGGCGCCGCCACCCCGTTACCCCCGGCCGCCGTCGCCGAGACCGTCACGCTCTTGTCCGGCGCATCCACATCGTTGTCGTTCGCCGTCACCGTCACCGTCCCCGCGCTCGTCGTCGAACCCGCCGCGATGGTCAGCGTCGTCGCCGTGCTCAGCGTGAAGTCGGTCCCCGACCCCGGCGATGCCGACACCGTGAGCGTCACCGCCGCGCTCGACACATCCGACAGCGTCGCCGTCACCGTGCTCGACCCGGGGTTCGTCCCGTCGTGCTCGTCGATCGACGCCGGCGACAGAACCAGCGCCACCGTCGGCAACGCCTCGTCGTCGGTGATGGTCAGCGTCACGTCCGACGGCGCCGACACCCCGTTACCCCCGGCCGCCGTCGCCGAGACCGTCACCGACTTGTCCGGCGCATCCGTCGTGTCGTTCACCGCCGTAATCGTCACCGTCCCCGCGCTCGTCGTCGAACCCGCCGCGATGGTCAACGTGTTCGCGCTCGACAGCGTGAAGTCGGTCCCCGACCCCGGCGATGCCGACACCGTGAGCGTCACCGCCGCGCTCGACGCGCGGTCCAGCGTCGCCGTCACCGTGCTCGACCCGGGGTTCGTCCCGTCGTGCTCGTCGATCGTCGCCGGCGACAGAACCAGCGTCACCTCCGGCAGGTCCTCGTCGTCGGTGATGGTCAGCGTCACGTCCGACGGCGCCGACACCCCGTTACCCCCGGCCGCCGTCGCCGAGACCGTCACCGACTTGTCCGGCGCGTCGGTCGCATTGTCCGTCGCCGTCACCGTCACCGTCCCCGCGCTCGTCGTCGAACCCGCCGCGATCGTCAACGTGTTCGCACTCGACAGCGTGAAATCCGTCCCCGACCCCGGCGATGCCGACACCGTGAGCGTCACCGCCGCGCTCGACGCACCCGACAGCGTCGCCGTCACCGTCGAGACGTTCGACGCCCCGCTCTCGTCGATCGACGACGGCGACAACGCCAGCGTCACCTCCGGCAACGCCTCGTCGTCGGTGATGGTCAGCGTCACGTCCGACGGCGCCGCCACCCCGTTACCCCCGGCCGCCGTCGCCGAGACCGTCACCGACTTGTCCGGCGCATCCACATCGTTGTCGTTCGCCGTCACCGTCACCGTCCCCGAACTCGTCGTATCCCCCGCCGCGATGGTCAACGTGTTCGCACTCGACAGCGTGAAATCCGTCCCCGACCCCGGCGATGCCGACACCGTGAGCGTCACCGCCTCGCTCGACGCGCGGTCCAGCGTCGCCGTCACCGTGCTCGACCCGGGGTTCGTCCCGTCGTGCTCGTCGATCGTCGCCGGCGACAACGCCAGCGTCGCCTCCGGCAGGTCCTCGTCGTCGGTGATGGTCAGCGTCACGCTCGACGGCGCCGTCGCCCCGTTACCCCCGGCCGCCGTCGCCGAGACCGTCACCGACTTGTCCGGCGAATCCACATCGTTGTCGTTCGCCGTTACCGTCACCGTCCCCGCGCTCGTCGTCGAACCCGCCGCGATGGTCAACGTGTTCGCACTCGACAGCGTGAAATCCGTCCCCGACCCCGGCGATGCCGACACCGTGAGCGTCACCACCGCGCTCGACACCCCCGACAGCGTCGCCGTCACCGTCGATACGTTCGACGCCCCGCTCTCGTCGATCGTCGCCGGCGACAACGCCAGCGTCACCTCCGGCGTCGCCTCGTCGTCGGTGATGGTCAGCGTCACGTCCGACGGCGCCGCCACCCCGTTACCCCCGTCCGCCGTCGCCGAGACCGTCACGCTCTTGTTCGGCGCATCCGTCGTGTCGTTCACCGCCGTAATCGTCACCGTCCCCGCGCTCGTCGTCGAACCCGCCGCGATGGTCAACGTGTTCGCGCTCGACAGCGTGAAGTCCGTCCCCGACCCCGGCGATGCCGACACCGTGAGCGTCACCGCCTCGCTCGACGCGCGGTCCAGCGTCGCCGTCACCGTGCTCGACCCGGGGTTCGTCCCGTCGTGCTCGTCGATCGTCGCCGGCGACAACGCCAGCGTCACCTCCGGCAACGCCTCGTCGTCGGTCAGCGTCAGCGCCGCCCCGGTCACCGTCACGGTCTCCGAATTGGCGGCGGCCTGGGCGTTGGCCGCCGTGCCCGTCACCGTCGTCGAACGCCCGCCGCTGCCCTGGTGCACGTCGTCGTTCATCGCCGTGACCAGCACCGTGTCCGCGGCGTTCGCCGTCTCGCCCGCCGCGATCTCGATGGTCGTGTCCGAACCCACCGTGTAGAAGCCCGTCACCGCCGACACCGTCACCGTCGTCGCCGCGCTCGACGGATGCGACAGCGTCGCCGTCACCGTCGAGACGTTGCCCGCCCCGCTCTCGGCGATCGACGACGGCGACAGCGCCAGCGTCACCCCCGGCGCATCCTCGTCGTCGGTAATCGTCAGCGTCGCGTCGGACGGAGCCGCCGCCCCGTTGCCGCCCGCGGACGTGGCCGAGACCGTCACCGACTTGTCCGGCGCGTCGGCCGCGTTATCGACCGCCGTCACCGTCACCGCGCCCGAACTCGTCGTATCCCCCGCCGCGATGGTGAGCGTATTCGCGCTCGACAGGCTGAAGTCGGCCGCCGCCGCCGGGGCCACCGCCGCCGCCGACACCGTGACCGTCGTCGCCTCGGTGGCCGTCCGGTCCAGCGTCGCCGTCACCGTGGCCACCCCGCCGTTCTCCGAGATCGACGACTCCGACAGCGCCAGCGACACGATCGGCTTGTCGTCGTCGATGACCGTGACCGTCACCGCGACCTCGTTCGTCACCCCGCCCGCATAGCCGGCCACCGTGTACCTGATCTCCTTGGTGTCGTTCCGGATGTCGCTGTCCGCGGAGGCCGTGACGGTCACCGTCTGCGCCGTGCTCCAGTTCGTCGGGTCGAACGAGAGGTTGTACGGGTACGTGCGGACGCCGTTCAGATCGATCTCGGCGTCGGAGCGACCGAGGCCGACCGTCGTCGTCCCGGAGGGGGGCTCGGAGTCCAGGACCACGGTGAACGTCGCGCCGGCGGCGTCTTGCTCGGTCACGGTCAGGGCGGTGGGGTCGAAGGTCACGCCCGCGGTGTCGTCGTCCGTGGTGCTCACCCCGACGTTGGCGTTGGGGACGGTGACGTCGCTGCGGTAGTGGGCGTCTCCCGCCGGCCCGCTGTCGGGATTCAAGACGACGTTCCAGGTCACGTCGCCGTCGTCGACGTCGTCGTCGACACCGGTCACCGTCACCGTCTGCGCCGTGTTCCAGACGCCCGGCGCGAAGGTCAGCGACGACGGCGACACCGTGCCCTCGCTCGCGTCCCCGCCCGTCACCGTCACCGTCACCGCCGCCGTCGGCCGCGTCGCCAGCTTCGCCGTGAAGGTCGCCGTCCCGCCCGCCTCCGTCGCCTGCCCCGTCACCGCGCTCACCGTCAGCCCGGCGACGTCGTCGTCCTCGTTGGACACCGACACGGTCTGGGTAACCACACGGTTATACGGCAGGTTACCGGCGCCGGTCTCGCCCGGGTCCACCGTCACCCGGCAAATCTGGTCGTGGTCGACGACATCGTCGTCCTTGCCCCGCACCGTCACCGTATGCGGCGAATTCCACAGGCTCGCCGCGGCCGCCGAGGCGTCGCCGCCGGTGGGCGCCATGGCGACGGTCCCGGAGACGCCATACGTCGCGCCGCCGTCCGCCGACACCTCGCATTCGGAGGTGTCCTGGCTGGTAACCAGTACATTCACGGTCTGGCTCGGGTTGGACGTCAGGCGCACCGTGAAGCTATCCGTGCCGCCCGCCTCCGTGGTCGCGGTCGAACCGCCGCTCTCGACCACGGTCAGCCCACCTTCGTCGTCCGTGACGGTCAGCGTCGCGTCGGGCGGCGCCTTCACGTCGCCGCTCGCCGTTGCCGAGACCGTTACGGTCTTGTCCGGCGCGTCGGCCGCGTTATCGACCGCCGTCACCGTCACCGTCCCGGTGCTCGCCGTCTCCCCCGTCGCGAAGGTCAGCGTGTTCGCCGTGCTCAGCGTGAAGTCGCCCGCCGCCGCCGGGGCCACCGCCGCCGCCGACACCGTGAGGGTCGCCGCCGCGCTCGCCGCCTTGTCCAGCATCGCCGTCACCGTGGCCACCCCGCCGTCCTCCGAGATCGACGACGGAGACAGCGAGAGCGTCGCCTTGGGCGGCGCGACGATGGGCACCCACTCCGTGTTGTAGTAGATCACGTTGCTACCGCCCCCCCACTCTCTCGTGAAGAGGATGACGATGCCGTCGTTGTCGATCATCGCCTGCGTGAGCGTGATCGTCACGGACCTCGCGCCCCCGATGTTGTTGACGAGATTCATGCACTCGGTGCGGCTCGGCCCGGGGATGCCGGTATGCGCCCGCTGGGAGACCTGCTTGTTGGCGCACGCCCAGACGTCGGTAGTCGATTGCTGGTAGTTTCCCGTGAACGAGATCGTCTGCGAAGTCGTCTCGGCGACCAGCGACGCCGTGGTGACGTCCCAATTGGTCTGTGGCTGGCCGACGTTGCGCCACGTCGTCGCGCTGCCGGTCGGCACGGAGTCGTCGTTGTCGGTGATCGTCAACGTCAGGCCCGCCGGGGCCGACACGCCGTTGCCCCCCGATACCGCGCCCGAGACCGTCACCGTCTTGTCCGACGCCTGGACGTTGTTGTTCACCGCCGTGAGCGTCACCGCCCCCGTGCTCGCGGTCGAGCCCGCGGCGATGACCAGCGCCCTGTTCGTGCTCAGCGCGTAGTCGGCCGCCGTCGCGCCCGACAACGGCGCCGCCGACACCGTGACCGTCACCGCCTCGCTGGATGCGCCCGACAGCGCCGCCGTCACCGTGGTCACGCCGCTGCCCTCGGAAATCGACGACGAAGACAGCGCCAGCGTCACCGTCGGCAGCGTCTCGTCGTCGGTCAGCGTCAGCGTCACGCTCGACGGCGCCGCGACATTGTTGCCGCCCGATACCGTCGCCGAGACCGTCACCGTCTCGTCCGGCTCGTCCGTCGTGTCGTGCTCCGCCGTCACCGTCACCGCGCCCGTGCTCGTCGTCTGCCCCGACGCGATGGTCAGCGTCCTCGCCGTGCTCAGCGTGAAGTCGGACCCCGAGATCGGCGTCGTCGACACCGTCACCGTCACCGCCTCGCTCGACGCCACCGACAGCGTCGCCGTCACCGTCGCCACGCCGCCCGTCTCCGAGATCGACGCGGACGACAGGACCAGCGCCACCATCGGGAATGCCTCGTCGTCGGTCAGCGTCAGCGTCACGTCCGGCGGCGCCGCGACGCCGTTGCCGCCCGAAGCCGTCCCCGAAACCGTCACCTGCTTGTCCGGCGCATCCACCGCGTTCCCTCTCGCCGTCACCGTCACCGCGCCCGTGCTCGCCGTCTGCCCCGCCGCGATCGTCAACGTCGTCGCCGTGCTCAGATCGAAGTCCGCGGCCACTGCCCCCGTGCCCGGCGCCGCCGACACCGTGACCGTCACAGCCTCGCTCGACCTGACCGACAGCGTCGCCGTCACCGTCGCCACGCCGCCCGTCTCCAAGATCGACGCGGACGACAGGACCAGCGCCACCGTCGGCAGCGTCTCGTCGTCCGTCAGCGTCAGCGCCGCCCCGGTCACGCTCCCCACCCCCTGGTCGTTGGCCGCCGTCGCCGTCACCGTCGTCGAACGCCCGCCGCTGTGCGCGGCGTCGTCCCCCGCCGTGACCAGCGCCGTGTCCGCGGCGTTCGCCGTCTCGCCCGCCGCGATCACGATCGTCGCGTCCGACCCCACCGTGTAGAAGCCCAACGCCGCCATCACCGTCACCGTCGTCGCCGCGCTCGACGGATGCGTGAGCGTCGCCGACACCGTCGCCACCCCGCCGTTCTCCGAAATCGACGCCGGCGATACCGCCAGCGTCACCCCCGGCGCCGCGTCGTCGTCCTCGATCGTCAGCGTGGCCCCGGTCACGCTCCCCGTCCCCTGGTCGTTGGCGGCCGTCGCCGTCACCGTCGTCGTCCGATCCGGCTCGTCCTTCGCGTTGTCCGCCGCCGCGACCGCCACCGTGTCCGTGGCGTTCGCCGTCTCCCCGGCCGCGATCACGATCGTCGCGTCCGACCCCACCGTGTAGAAGCCCGTGACCGCCGTCACCGTCACCGTCGTCGCCGCGCTCGACGGGTGCGTCAGCGTCGCGCTCACCGTCGTCGAGCCGCCGTTCTCCGAAATCGACGACGACGACAACGCCAGCGTCACCCCCGGCGCCGCGTCGTCGTCCGTCAGCGTCAGCGTCACGTCCGGCGGCGCCGCGACGCCGTTGCCGCCCGAAGCCGTGCCGGAAACCGTCACGCTCTTGTCCGGCGCATCCACCGCGTTCCCGTTCGCCGTCACCGTCACCGCGCCGGCGCTCGTCGTCGAACCCGCCGCGATGGTCAGCGTATTGTCGCTCGACAGGCTGAAGTCGCCCGCCGCCGCGTTCGTCCCCGCCGCCGCGCCCACCGTCACCGTCACAGCCTCGCTCGACACGCCCAACAGCGTCGCCGTCACCGTCGAGACCCCGCTACTCTCCGAGATCGACGACGGCGACAACGCCAGCGTCACCGTCGGCAGATCCTCGTCGTCCGTCAGCGTCAGCGCCGCCCCGGTCACGCTCCCCGCCGTCCCCTGGTCGTTGGCGGCCGTCGCCGTCACCGTCGTCGAACGCCCGCCGACGCCCTGGTGAACGTCGTCGTTCGCCGCCGTGACCAGCGCCGTGTCCGCGGCGTTCGCCGTCTCGCCCGCCGCGATGACGATGGTCGCGTCCGACCCCACCGTGTAGAAGCCCGTCACCGCCGACACCGTCACCGTCGTCGCCGCGCTCGACGGATGCGACAGCGTCGCCGTCACCGTCGATATCCCGCCGTTCTCCGAGATCGACGCCGGCGATACCGCCAGCGTCACCCCCGGCGCCGCGTCGTCGTCCGCTATGGTGAGCGTCAGGCCCGACGGGTCCGCCACCCCGCGCCCGCCCGTGACCGCGCCCGAGACCGTCACCGACTTGTCCGGCGAATCCGTCGTGTCGTTCGCCGCCGTGACCGTCACCGCGCCCGCGCTCGCCGTCGAGCCCGCCGCGATCGTCAGCGTCGTTCCCGTCAGCGTGAAATCCGTCCCCGCCCCCGGCGAGGCCGAAACCGTGATCGTCACCGCCTCGCCCGACGGGTGCGAGAGCGCCGCCGTCACCGTCGCGACGTTGCCCGAACCGCTCTCGTCGATGGTCGAGGCCGACAGCGACAGCGACAGCGTCGGCAGCGCGTCGTCGTCGACGATGGTCAGCGTCGCGGCGGGCGGAGACTCGGCCCCGTTGCCCCCCGACGCCTCGCCCGAGACCGTCACCCGCTTGTCCGCCGAATCCGTCGTGTCCGGGGCCGCCGTCACCGTCACCGCGCCGGTGCTCGTCGTGTCCCCCGCCGCGATGGTCAGCGTCGTCCCCGTCAGCGTGAAATCCGTCCCCGCCCCCGGCGAAGCCGACACCGTGATCGTGGTCGCCGCGCTCGAGACGCCGGAGAGCGTCGCCGTCACCGTCGAAACCCCGCCCGCCTCCGCGATCGACGCCGACGAGAGCGCCAGCCGCGTCGTCGGGGTCGCCTCGTCGTCGATGAGCGTCAGCGTCAGGCTCGCCGGCGCCGCGATCCCGTTGCCCCCCGTCGCCGTGCCCGAGACCGTCACCGCCTTGTCCGGCGAATCCACCCCGTTGTCGTTCGCCGTGATCGTCACCGCCCCCGTGCTCGCCGTGGCGCTCGCCGCGATCGTCAGCGTCGCCGCGCTCGACAACGAAAAGTCGCCCGCCGCCGCGCCCGTTCCCGCCGCCGCCGACACCGTCACCGTCACCGCTTCGCTCGACGTGCCGTTCAGCGCCGCCGTCACCGTCGCCACGCCGCCCGACTCCGAGACCGACGACGACGACAGCACCAGCGACACCGTCGGCGTGCCGTCGTCGTCGCGGACCGTCAGCGTCGCGTCCGGCGGGTCCGCCGCCCCGAGCCCGAGTGTTCCCGACGCCGACCCCGAGACCGTCACGCTCTTGTCCGGCGCGTCGTCCGCGTTGCCGACGGCCGTCACCGTCACGGTCCCCGCGCTCGTCGTCTGCCCCGCCGCGACGGTCAGCGTCGTCGCGCTCGACAGCGCGAAGTCGCCCGCCACCGCCGGGGCCACCGGCGCCGCCGAAACCGTCACCGTCACCGCGGCGGCCGAGGGGTTCGAGAGCGTCGCCGTCACCGTCGCCACGCCGCTCGACTCCGAGATCGAGGCCGGAGACAGCGCCAGGGCCGAGCGCGGCCGGGCGTCGTCGTCGGCGATGGTCAGGGTCAGGCCCGAAGGCGCCACCACCAGACCGTGCCCGCCGGCCACCGTCCCGCCCACCGTCGCGGTCTCGTCCGGCTCGTCCGTCGCGTCGTCCACCGCCGTCACCGTCACCGCGCCCGAACTCGTCGTCGCCCCGGCCGCGATCGTCAGCGTCTTGTCGCTCGACAGGCTGAAGTCGCCCGCCGCCGCGGTCGCGTCCGTCGCCGTCACCGTCACCGTGATCGCCTCGCCCGAGGTCCCCCCGCTCAGGCTCGCCGTCACCGTCGTCGCATTGCCCGTCCCGCTCTCGGCGATCGTGTCGGGATTCCCCGCGTCCGGCTCCGACAGGGCCAGCGCCAGCGTCGGAGTCGGGTCGTCGTCCGTGATCGTGCCCACGCCGATGACGGCGCCCCAGAGCTGCGCCGGAGGGTGGTTCAGCGAGATCCGCACCGTCTCGTCCGGCTCGTCCAGCGCGTCCCCCGTCACCGTCACGTCGATGGTCCGGCTCGTCTCCGACGCGGCGAAGGTCAGCGTCCCGCCCGCGATGGCCGTGTAGTCGGTCCCGGAGGTCGCGGTGCCCGGGTTCGTCGCGGCGGCCCAGTCCACCGTCACTTGCCGCCCCGGCGCCCGGTGCAGGGTCACGTCGTATTCCAGGGTCGCCGTCGCGCCCGCCGCGCCTTCCGCCACGCTCGGCGAGGAGATGAAAACCACGATCTCCTCGATCCCGATGGAGAAGGTCAACCTCCCACTGTCGCCGTCCGCGTCCGTCGCCACCATCGTGTAGTCCGTCGCCCCTTGCACCCCGGTGGGCGTGCCGGAAATGGTTCGCGTCGCCGCGGCGAAGCTCAGGCCGGCCGGCAGACTCCCCTCGATGGCGTAGGTCACGCCGCCGTCGCCGCCCGTCGCCGCCGGCAGCACCTGCGAGATCGCGGTGCCCCTCACCCAGCTATAGGCCGGGGTCGAGTCGAAGCTCGGCGTGGTCTGCCGCCCGCGCACCTGGTGGTTCGGGTCGGCCGGCGTCGGCCCGAAGTCCAGGGTCACGTAGTCGGAAAGAGGGTCGCCGGGTCGGAGGCGCCACTGGAGACTGCGGTGCTCCCTGCCGGCGCCCATCGGATTCGTCGGGAAGGAGATGCCGTCGCGGTCCCAGTCGCTCGCCTGCACAGCGTAGCTGAAATCGAGCGTTCTGCTCCTACCGGTGTCGGGATCGCATACCCGGCGGTTGTTGCTCCCGATCCGGATGGTCAGGCACGCATTGCTCCTCTTGACAGAGATGAGGTCGTGCGTGAAGCTCACCCTCACCTTGATGTTGTCGTTGCTCCCGTGTGGCATGACCTTGCCATAGGTCTTGTCCGCGCCCGGGTCCGACCTGATCTCGATCTTCTCGATCCCCGGTTCGTTGATCACCGCCAGGGTGAAGACCAGATCGGCCGTGCGGTTGAACCCGTCCGTCGCCCGCAACGTGTAGGTGGTCAACGCCAACGCGCTGGGAGAGATCGCCGGGCGCGTCGTGATCGTCGCCGTAGACGAGTCCAGCGAAAAGTCGCTCGGCAGGGCCGGCGTCACCGAATAGGTGAGGTTGTACACGTCGTCCGCGTTGGCCACCGGCGGCAGCCGGTAGTTCACCGACGCAGCCACGTAGAAGGTGACGGCCGGGGCCGTCACCCCGGAGAAGCTCGGCGCCGGGTAATCCGCCTGGCTCTGCGCCGCGGCCGGCGCCGCGGCGAAGGCCGACAGGAGGGCGAGGCCCAGGAAGGCCGCGGCGGCGCGGAGGCCTCCGCCCGGCGCGCGCTTCACGCCGCCGCCTCGCACGGGGGAGCCATCATGATGTCCACCCACTACGCATGGACGCCACCTCGACCGCGGTTCCACACTCGATCCATGACACATCATGGCCCGGCCACATCGACCGCGCCGCCGCCGTGACGAAAATGCCGCAAGCGCGGCGCACGAAATACGATTATACCTTGTTTCGTGATCGTTTCAGCCTCGAATCGGCACTTCTCTCCAAATCGGGGCGATCGCCGCGCCCCGGCGGCCGATGTCCGCGTCGCCTTCGGACGGGACGACGGCGCCGCCGACACGGGCATGGAGGATCACCGCCGGTGACGGAGAGGCGCCCTTCCTTCCATGAACCCGGCGCATCCGGGGGAAACCCCGAACGTTCCACCGGCCCCCGCCGCGAGCGAGACCGCCGGGACCGGCGTATGCCACCGCCGCGCTGTCGGGCGTGGGCGGCTAGGAAATGCGTGGCGCGGTTCCTTCACGCCGCGGCCTGATCGGCGGGAGCGTCCGCGTTCATCAGTGCGTCGATCCGGTCCGCGATCCTCTGCGCCGGCTCGCGGAGCTGCCCCACCGTCCAGTCCGCGGCGTAGCCCTCGGTTACGTCGCCGGGCCGGGCATGGTTGACCAGCCGTTTGGTCAGAGAGCGCGGCAGCATCAACTCCCGCTCGGCCACCGTGATGAAGCAGTTGCGCAAGGCATGGAACCAGAACCTCGCACCGCCCGCCCGCTCGATGCGGGCGTAGAGGGATTGAAGCTCCTCGACGTGGCCCGACGCGCTCGAAGGCGACGGAAACACCCAGGCGTGCAGGTTCGCCGGCATCGCCTCGCCATGCGCCCGGCGCCGCGCGAGGATCGCGGCGAGTTGCCGCGTGACCGGCAACTCCAGCGGCTCCCCGGTCCTGGTTTCCTCGACCCTGAAGAGACCCGCCGCCATGTTCACCCGCTCCCAGCGCAGCGGCATGATCTCGCCCCGGCGCATGCCGGTGTAGAGCCCGAACATCAGCAGGTCGCGGTGCACCGGGTTGCGCACTTCCGCCTCGATGCCGGCGCGCCAGCGCGGCAGCACCTCGGCCGGCGCCGATATCCTGCGGCGCTTCTTGCGATGGTAGCGCCCGCCGCCGGCCAGCCATTGCTCGACGGGATTGCGCAAGCCGTCGTGATCGACGCAGGGTCTGCGGTAGACCGAGCGCAGGAAGGACATGGTCTGATTGGCGGGCGTCTCTCCGTGCTTCCCGGTGAGGAAAATGAAGCGGGCTTCGATGTCCCTGCGGGCGATGGCATCGAGCGGGCGGGCGAGCCAGTCGCCGAGATAGAGGCTGGCGTAGCGTCGATAGCTCCGATGGGTTCCGACGGCCCGGTCGGGCCCGGCGGCCATGTAGTCCTCGATCGCCTCCGCCAGGGTGGGCATGCCGCGCGCCTCGGCGCGCTCCCCGGCGGGATCGTCGCCTCCGGCGACGCGGCCGAGCAGTTCCTGGGCCATCCGCCTCGCCCTGTCGGGAGCGATGCGGCCGTACCGCCCGATGACGACGCGCTTGTTGGGGGCTTTGCGCCCGCCGTCTCCGGCGCGGTAGTTGACGATGAAGGACTTGGCGCCGGATGGGTGCACGCGGACGCCGAACCCGGTGAGCTTGTCGTCCCATGCGATCCAGGGCTTGTCGGCGGCCTGGAGGGCTTCGACGGTCCGCCTGGTCAGGGTCAGCTTGACCTTGGCGACGCGCTTTGCGGGGTGTTGTTGCATGGGCGCATGGTAGCGTCCGGCGCGCCGGAGTCAACCCTGTGGTCAACACATGAAAGTAAATCGGGGTGCATTGGAGCATACTTCTGGCTCGTTGGCACGCTGATATATTCTCATAAGGCAATGAAACATAGATGATATTCCGCATTCCAGCGCGCCCAGGCGTACCGGTGCGCATTAGTGGCAGAGAGGTTCTCAACCTTTCCGCCGGAGAGCGCGTCCGGGGCACTTTTCACATACAGACGGTGAACAGCCGGCACAGTCAACTGAAGGACTTCCTGTGCCAGTATCGAGGAGTCGCAACCAAGTACCTCAAGAGCTACCTGAGGTGGTTCCACCTCATCGTGCTGGGCAGCGAGGTCTCCCCGCGAGCCTGCCTCGCCGCCGCGATGGGCGGCTCAAGCATACATAACGCTAATTGAGCCTAAAATTATGAGACTTCATACCTCGAACGCTGTAGATACGCCCGGAAACAGGCGCACCAAGGCCATCCAATCCCGAAACCCGACCCCTCGCGACACACGATACGGGGACCGGGTTGCCGGGGACTGTCGGGCGAAACCGGACGGAAGGTTAATGCCGAGAGGCGTTCCTGCGCCCGTCGGATCGGGTTGCCTCGCCCAAGCACGCGTGACACTCTCCGCGCCGCGACCCATGGTTCTGGAATCCCGGCAGCCGGCATGAAACGCGTCACGGATATCGTCGAGTCCTGCGTGAACGGGCTGGAGGCCGTCTCGGACGCCTTCGACGCGGCGCTCGCGGTCCTCGATCGTCTGGCGCGGTGGCTGGCCATCGCGCTGGTCGGCGTCATCGCCGTCGCCATGATCCTTCAGGTCTTCTTCCGCTACGTCGTCAATTCCTCTCTGAGCTGGTCGGAGGAGCTCAGCGTCTGGTCTCTGGTCTGGCTGGTGTTCATCGGCTCCGTCGTCCTGATCCGGGACTGGGAACACATCAACATCCCGACCTTCGTGAACTGGCTTCCCCTCCGGCTGCGCCCGTACGTCATCATCGTCGCGAAGTGCCTGTCGATCGCGTTCCTGGCGACGATGACGTATCTCGGGTTCGAGATGATCCTGTTCGGGTTCCACGCCGACGCCCCGGTCCTGCATCTTTCGACCAAGTGGGCCAAACTCTCGATTCCCGTGGGCGGCGCGTTGATGTGCCTGTTCGCCCTGAGCGTTCTGCTGAAGGACCTCGTCCGGCTGTGGCGGCGGGACTATCGGCACTTCGCCGATCAGGGAAACCCGGGTCTCGAATAGCCCGCCATCGCGCGGCTCGACCGGCCTAGATCATGGAACTCGTCGGCACCTGGCTGTTCCTGCCGTTCGCGGCCCTGCTGGTGATCGGCGTTCCCGTCGCGATTTCGCTGGGCCTCGCCTGCGCCGTGTTCATTTTCTTCTCCGGCTGGGGCCGTCCGCCGATGCTGCTCGTCACCGAGATGTACGTCGGCGTCGCGCTGTTCGCGCTCCTCGCTCTGCCGATGTTCGTCCTCACGGGAGAGCTCCTCAACCGCTGCGAGATCACCGAAAAGCTGGTCCGGCTCGCGCAGTTGCTGGTCGGGTGGATCCGCGGCGGGCTGGCGCACGTCAACATCGTGACGTCGATGTTCTTCGCGGGCATTTCCGGATCGGTGCTGGCGGACGCGGCATCGCTCGGCCCCATCCTCATCCCGGCCATGATCCGCGAGCGGTTCCCGGCCGATTTCTCAGCCGCCGTGACCGCGTCGAGTGCCGTCATCGGCGCCATCATTCCGCCGAGCACGGTGGCGATCATCATCGGAAGCCAGCTCGAGATCTCCATCGGCGGGTTGTTCGCCGGCGGAATCGTCCCCGGGGTCCTGGTGGGACTCGCGCTGATGATCACGTCCTGGTTCATCAGCTGGCGCAACGGCTACGGCGAGGTTCGCAAGTTCGAGGGGCCGGTCGCCATCGTGAAGAGTTCCGGCTCGGCGTTTCCCGCCCTGCTGATCCCGATCATCATTCTCGGCGGCATTCTGGCGGGCATCTTCACGCCGACCGAGGCCGGCGCGGTCGCGGTGTTCTACACCCTGATCATCGGCGCCTTCTATTACCGCACCCTCGACTGGCCGAAGCTGCGCGCGTCGATGATCGCGACGGCCAAGGTCACCGCGTCGGCGCTCCTCATCGTGGCGGTGGCGCTGGTGTTCAGCCGCATCCTGACCTTCTTCCGCATTCCGGAGGAGATCCTCGAGCTGATCCTTTCCATCTCGACCGACAGGATCGTCATCGCCCTGATCGTCATCGCGTTCTTTCTCGTCATGGGCACGTTCATGGACGCGGTGGCCAACATGATCATCCTGGGTCCGTTGTTGATGCCGGTGGCGACGTCGCCGCTCGGTCTCGGCATGGATCCCATTCAGTACGGGCTGTTTCTGGCCGTCGGATTGCTCCTGGGGCTGATCACGCCACCGCTCGGCCTCCTGCTCTTCATATGCGGACCCATAGCGCGGGTGTCGCTCGAGCGGACGGCGTTCGCCGTCCTACCGTTCCTGGCGGCGGAGCTCGTCGTGCTCCTGCTCATCGTGTTCGTGAAACCGGTCACCATGGCCATCCCCAACGCGCTCGGGCTGGGATGACGTTTCCAGTTGCCGGCGGCCTCCGTTCGGCATACGGTTCGCGCGGGAATCAACAACGGAAAGGAGGTGATCCGATGTCGAGTGATATGCGCGCCTTGTCGATCGGCCCCGGTGTTCGTCACGGGCGGAGGAGAAGCCTCTTCGGACGGTGACGATACCGGATCGCGCGATCGGGGCCATCGACAGGCCCATTCACGGAAAGGCGGCCCGCGGGCCGCCTTTCTTCTTGCGGAAGGGTAGCGTACCGTTCGGACCTCTTGTCGGACACGCGCGACAGCCCGAAGGAGGCGGATTCCATGGCGTCCATTCCCGACGACCCCGTCGTACCGCCGCCCGTTACCGGCGACAGGCCGCTGACGCGCGTCATGAACATGGCCGGGGCCTACGGGCTGCGGAACCATACCGTCAAGAGCATCCGGGACCTCAAGGGCGTACGGCAGCTCGTCGAGATCTTGCCGTTCTTCCCCGGAGAAGCGGCGGCGGCCGAGGCGGCCGGTATCGACACGATGAAGGTGCGTTTCTCCCGGGACGAATCCCGGAACGAGCGGCAATCGGCGTTCCATATCCGCGAGGCGGCGCCGCACACGTTCATGAGCTTCGTTTTGCCTCTTACCGAGGTCACCAGCGAGACCGGGGCCCTGCGCGCCGCGTTCGACGCCATGGAGGCCGGCGCCGACGCGATCATGTGTCAGTTCGGCCTTCCCTTCGTCGAGGTCCTGGCGAAGGCGGGCGTGCCGGTGCAGGGCCACGTCGGTCTGGTTCCGCGCAAGAGCACCTGGACGGGCGGCCTGCGCGCCGTCGGCAAGACCGTGGACGAGGCGGTGAATATCCATCGGGACCTGAAGGACCTGGAGAACGCGGGGGCCTGGGCCGCCGAATGCGAGGTCATTCCGGCGCCGATCATGCGCGAGCTCTCCGCGCGCACGACCCTGGTCACGGCGTCCATCGGCTCCGGCTCCGGCGGCGACATCCAGTTCCTCTTCGCCCAGGACATCCTGGGCGACGGAGAGCCGCCGTTCCCGCGCCACGCCAAGCGGTATTGCAATCTCCACGAGATGCGACAAGGGCCGGGATTATTGCGCGAAGTGCGAAAATTGTGGGACGAGGAAATGCGGAAATTGTGGGCCAAGAGAATGCCGGAATGGTGGGACGAGAAGGCGCTTTCTCGGTTGGCCCCGAGGGACTTGGAATGGGAGTCAGATATGTACGGCCGAGTAGACGACGATGACCGCTTGATGCAGAAGACACGTGAGGTGATACGGAAGTTGTCGCGCTACCCGATAATGAGCAACGAAAGAGTACTCTCAGATCACTTAGGCCACATGGGCGACAGCCGCTTCATTCTTGGGCAATACGCGTGGGGTAAAATGCAGGAGATGCGTATCGCCGCCTTCAGGAAATTCGTCGCCGAGGTCCGGATCGGCGCCTTCCCGGGGCCGGAGCACGTCGTCGACGTGGACCGGGACGTCGTCGACGGCTTTCTCGAGGCCATCGGCGGATAGGACCCCGCGACCGGCTTCGTCCCACGGGTCGTCCGGCGTCGCGGCGGCCGCTGGCCTCAGCCGGCGAACGCCGGGATACCCGTTTGCGCGCGGCCGAGGACGAGGGCGTGGATGTCGTGCGTGCCCTCGAGCGTGTTGACGACTTCCATGTTCATGATGTGGCGGATCACCCCGAACTCGTCGGAGATCCCGTTGCCGCCCAGCATGTCCCGCGCCGTCCGCGCGATTTCCAACGCCTTTCCCGCGTTGTTGCGCTTCACGAGCGAGATCATCTCCGGCGTCGCGCGCCCTTCGTCGGAAAGCCGGCTGACGCGCAGCGCCGCTTGCAGGCCCAGGGAGATTTCGGTCTGCATGTCGGCGAGCTTCCTTTGAATCAGTTGGGCCGCCGCCAGCGGCCGTCCGAACTGTTTCCGGTCGAGCGCGTAACGCCGGGCGGTATGCCAGCAGGATTCCGCGGCTCCCATGACCCCCCAGCCGATGGCGAAGCGGGCGCGGGTGAGGCACGACAGCGGCGCGCGGAGGCCGCGAGCCAGGGGCAAGCGGTTCTCCTCCGGGACGAGGACATCGTCCATGACGATTTGACCGGTCGGCGACGCGCGCGCCCCGAACTTGCCCTTTATGGGCGGCGTGTCCAGGCCGGTCATGCCGCGCTCCGCCAGGAAACCGCCGATCTCGCCGTTGTCGTCCCGCGCCCAGACCACCATGACGTGGGCGACCGGCGCATGGGTAATCCACGTCTTGGTCCCGTTGAGCCGGTGACCGCCTTCGATAGCACGGGCCCGCGCCTCCATGCCGGACGGGTCGGAGCCGTGACCGGGTTCCGTCAAGCCGAAACAGCCGAGGATCTCTCCCTTGGCCATCGCCGGCAGAAAGCGTCGTTTCTGCTCTTCGCTGCCGAAGGCGTGTATGGCGCCCATGGCGAGGCCGGAGTGCGCGCCCACGGCCATGCGGAACGCCGAATCGACCCGTTCGAGCTCACGGCCCATGATGCCGTAGGCGACGTGGCTCAGACCGGGGCACCCGTACCCCTCGAGCGTTCCGCCGAGGAACCCCATCTCCCCGAACTCGCGCATGATCCCGGTGTCGAACCGTTCGTGGCGGTTCCACTCCAGGATCAGGGGCGCCAGCCGGTCTTGCGCGAACCGGCGGGCGCTGTCCCCGACGAGGCGTTCCTCGTCGTCGAGCTGGTCGTCGAGGAGGAGCGGGTCGCTCCAGTCGAACGCGGTCCCGGAGGTCAACGGGTCAACGGTCGGGTCGTCCGTTACACCCGCTCGAGCACGGCGGCGATGCCCTGGCCGACGCCGATGCACATCGAGACGAGCGCGTAGCGGCCATTCTGGCGTTCGAGCTGGCGGGCGGCCGTCAACGCGAGCCGCGGACCCGAGGCGCCCAGCGGATGGCCGATGGTGATGGCTCCGCCGTTCGGGTTGACCCGGCTGTCGTCCTCGGCGACACCGAGGCCCTTCAGGCAGGCCAGGACCTGGGCGGCGAAGGCCTCGTTGATCTCGATCACGTCCATGTCGTCGAGGGTGAGTCCGGCCCGCTCCAGCGCTTTCTTCGCGGCGGGGACCGGGCCGAAACCCATGGTACGCGGCGGCACGCCAGCGACCGCGGAAGAGACGATGCGGGCGCGCGGCCCGGCGCCCGCCTTCTCGCCCGCTTCGCGGCTGGCGATGATCAGGGCGATCGCGCCGTCGTTGATGCCCGAGGCATTGCCGGCCGTGGTGACGCCCTCGGGATAGAGGGGCCGGAGCTTGGCGAGGCCCTCGACGGTCGTCTCGGGCCGGGGATGCTCGTCTTCCTCGACGGTGACGTCGGGCCGCTTCCGCGTTCCGGCGATGGTGACCGGCACGATCTCGTCGTCGAAGAAACCGTCCGCCTTGGCGTCCGCGTATTTCGACTGCGAGGCCGCCGCGAAAGCGTCGCAGGAATCGCGCGTGAGCTGGAACTCCATCGCCAGGTTGTCGGCGGTCTGCGGCATCGTGTCGTCGCCGTGATCCCGCCCGATCCTCGGGTTGGGAAAACGCGCGCCGAGCGACGACTCGAACACGTCGAAAGCCTTGGCGTAGGGGGTTTCGGCCTTGCCGACGACGAACGGCGCCCGCGTCATGCTCTCCACCCCGCCCGCGACGATCACGTCGGCCTCGTCGCAGGTGATCGCGTGCGCGGCCGTGACGATGGCGTTCAGGCCGCTGCCGCAGTTGCGCTGCAATACCGTTCCCGGCACCTCGACCGGCAGGCCGGCCAGCAGCGCCGCGTGCCGGGCGACGCAACGACTGTCCTCGCCGGCCTGATTGGCGCAACCGACGTGCACGTCCTCGATCGAATCGGCGCTGAACGGCGAGTCGTCGACGACACCCTTCATCACCTGACCGAGAAGATCGTCCGGGCGGATGCGCGCAAGGGCGCCGGCGTTGCGTCCGAAGGCCGAACGGCGTCCGTCGTAGATGTAGGCGTCGAGCATGGCGTATGAACCCCTCCTGTTCGATATCGGGTCGCCGCTCAGTCCTCGAGCGTGAGCAGCGATACCCCCAGTCGCGCCCGCCGACGAAGCCAGGGGGTCGGGCGGTAGCGCGGATCGCCCGTGATTCTGTAGACGTTTTCGAGGACTCGCAAGATCGTGGCCGGACCCACGGCGTCGCCCCATGCCAGCGGCCCGAAGGGATAGGCGAGGGCGAGGGTGACGGCCCGGTCGATGTCCTCGGGCGTCGAGGTGCGCGCCTGGGCCACCGCGCAGCCGATGTTGACGATCATCGCGACCACCCGCTGGGCCACGAATCCGGGGCCGTCGTTGACGACCGTCGCCGGCGCGTCCCCGCCGCCGAAGAGCCCGCGCGCGGCGGCGGCGTAATCGGAGGCCGTGACCGGCGTCCGCATCAGGGTCCAGCGGCGCCCGGCGCCGAACAGCGTGTCCACCGCGACGGTGCGCCTGGCATCCAGGCCCTGGTCCACGGCCGCCGTGGTGGCGTCATCGCCGATCGGCGTGACCAGGACAAGGGTGTCGTCGGAAGGCCTCTCGCTTTCCTCGAGCCGGCCCCCCGCATCGAGAACCGGCTTCCTCAGGGTCGCGGCGGCTTCCGGCTCCGCGCCGCTGATCCAGACGGGACGGCCATCGTAGGCGGGCGCCGCGGGTTCTTCCGGTCCGATGGGGTCGCCGTCAAGATACTCGTAGAACCCCCGGCCCGTCTTGCGGCCCAGAAGGCCGGCTTCGCGCCGCAGGGACATCATCGGCGAGGGCCGGTACCGGGGCTCGTCGTAGAACTGCCGATAGATCATCTCGGTCGCCGGATGAGTGGTGTCGAGCGCCGTGAGATCCATGAGCTCGAACGGTCCCATGCGGAACCCGACGCCCTCGCGCAGGATACGGTCGATGTCGTGCCAGCCGGCGACGCCGTCCTCGAAGATGTGCGCCGACTCGATGGTGAACCCGCGCCCGATCTGGTTGACGAGAAAGCCGGGCGCGTCGCCGACCCTGACCGGGACCCGGCCCATGCGTTCGCCGAGACCGACCAGGGTCTCCGCGACCCCGGGGCCGGTGCGCGCGCCCTCGATCACTTCGACGAGCCGCATCAACGGCACCGGGTTGAAGAAGTGCATTCCGGCGATCCGTTCCGGTTTCCGGCACGACGCCGCGATGAGCGTGACGGAGAGGGACGACGTGTTGGTGGCCAGGATCGCGTCCTCGGCCACGACCGTCTCGAGCTCCGCGAACACTCGCCGCTTGACTTCCAGGTCCTCGACGACCGCTTCGATGACGACGGCACATGGCGCCAGGCCAGCGGCCGAGTCCACGATCTCGATGTTTCCCCGCGCCGTTTCCGCGTCCGCGGCCTCCATCCGGCCGCGCTCCACGGCCCGGTCGAGCATCCCGCCGATGAAATCGGCCGCGTTCTTCGCGGCCGTCGCGTCGGCGTCGAACAGCTTCACGGCGCAGCCGCCAACGGCGGCGACCTGGGCGATGCCGCGGCCCATCGTGCCGGCGCCAATGACGCCGACGATCGGATCGCCGCGTGTCGTATCGACGGACACGGTTCATTCTCCCTTGAATCGGGGTGGGCGCTTCTCGATGAAGGCCCGCATTCCCTCGGTCTGATCGTCGGTGTCGAACAGGAATTCCAGTGAACGGCGTTCCAGGATCAGACCCGTTTCCAATGCCGCATCGGCGCCGGCGAGAACCGCTTCCTTCGTGAAGCGGACGGCGACCGGCGGCAGGGCGGCGATGGTCGTCGCCAGTTCCAGCGCACGGTGGACGACCCGGTCGTCGGGGACGACCTCGCTCGCGAGGCCCATGTCGCAGGCCTCCCGGCCATCGACCGGCTCGCCCGTGAGCAACAACTTCATCGCCTTGTACTTGCCGACGGCACGGATGAGGCGTTGCGTCCCGCCGCCACCCGCCATGATCCCGACGCGCACCTCCGGCTGGCCGAATTTGGCGTTCTCCCCGGCGACGATGATGTCCGCGTGCATGGCCAGTTCGCAGCCGCCGCCGAGCGCGTAGCCGTTCACCGCGGCGATGACCGGATGCGGACAGTCGGCGATGATCTTCCAGAGCTGCCGGACGCCGAGAGCCACCCAGTCGCGCGGCCGCATCGTCGACATTTCCTTCAGGTCCGCGCCGGCGGCGAAGGCGCGCTCGTTCCCCGTGACGACGATACAGCGGACATCGCCGTCGTCGGAAAGCTCGCGAAAGACGGCGACCAGGGCCCTTCGCGTGGGCATATCCAGAGCGTTCCGGGCTTCCGGCCTGTTGAGCCTCACCAGGGCGACGCCGTTGGCGGGCCGTTCGACGAGGACGAGCGACATTATCCTTCCTCCCTTGGCGTTCCGTCGACCCGGCGCGGCTCGGTGGAGAGGACCAGCCAATCGACGGCCGTCAGTCCATCCGGTCCGGCGACGACGGGGTTGAGGTCGATTTCGACGATCTCGGGGCGGTCGACGGCGAACCGGGACAGCGCCACGAGGATGTCCGTGAGCGACTCCATGTCGACGGCCGGTCGGCCGCGCGCGCCGCGCAGAACCGCCCGGCTCTCGAGGGACTCGATCATCGACGGAACGTCCTCGCGCATGAGCGGGGCCCGCGCGAACGCGACGTCCTTCAGCATTTCGACGAAGACGCCGCCGAGCCCCAGCATCGCCACGGGGCCGAAGACGGGGTCGCGGCGCACTCCCATGACGAGTTCCGTTCCCGGCCCCGCCATCGGCTGAACGACGACTCCGTCGATCCGGGCGTCGCCGCGATGCCTGGAGGCCGCGGCGAGGACGTCGGCCGCCGCGGCCCTGACCTCGTCGGTCGAGGCGAGCCCGAGCCGGACGCCATCCGTCTCGGACTTGTGCGGAATGTCGGGCGATTCGATCTTCACCACGGCGGGCAGGCCGAGACGCGCGGCGATCACCGCCGCCGCGTCGGCGTCGGCCGCGAGCTCCGCGTCGACGAGGGGGATGCCGGCGCCCGACAGCAGATGTCGCGCGGCGACGGTCGGGAGCGGGCGGGCGGCGCCGACCCCGTCCGGCCTCGTCGCGCCGCTGACGGGCCGGGTCGTTCCCCGCAGGCGGCGCAGGGCCTCGCCGTATGCGTGCAGGCCCGCGATGGCGTCGATGGCGCGTTCCGTCGCGCCGCTCACGAAGATGCCCTCCCCGCGCAGCCTGGCTACCGCCGCCTCCGGCGCCGCGAGCCAGCAGACGACGAACGGCTTCCGCACCGAGCGTTTCAGCTCCAGGAGCACGTCGATCAGTTCGTCGGCGAACGCGTGCATGAGCTGGAACCAGATCACGGCGATGTCGATCCCGGGGTCCGAGAGCGCGATCTCCACGCTTTTGGTGAGAACGGCGGGTTCGGCGATGAACTGCGCCGTGAGATCCACCGGATTCCCCGGGATACCGAACGGCGGGATCGTGGCGCGCAACCGCGCCTGCGTGTCCTCGCCGAGAACGGGGACCTCCAGGCCGAGCTCCTCCGCGCGGTCCGCCATCAGCGCGGCGGCGCCTCCAGACTGCGTGACGATGGCGACCCGGGGGCCTCGCGGCGGCGCGCAGGCGGTAAAGGCGGAGACGAGATCCAGCATGTGCTCTTCGTTGCGCGCGCGGACGATTCCGTATTGTCGGGCGATGCCGTCGAACACCGCGTCCTCCCCGGCCAGCGCGCCGGTATGGGAAGCGGCGGCTCTGACCCCGGCGGCCTTGCGTCCGACCTTGGTGAGGACCAGCGGCTTGCCGAGCCGGATCGCCTTGCCGGCGAGGCGCAACAGGCTCTCGGGGTTCTTCAGGCCTTCCAGGTAGGCGGCGGCGACCTCGATGCGGTCGTCGTCGAGCAATTGCTCGAGCACCTCGGTCGACGTGATGTCGGCCTCGTTTCCCGTATTCACGAAATAGCCGAACCCGACCCCCCTGCTTCTGGCGAGCGCCGCGATCCCCGTGCCGAAGGCGCCGGACTGGCTGGCGAAGGCGACGGGCCCCGCCACGGGCGGTTCGGAGGCGTATTGGCTGAACGTCGCGGTCACCCCGTCGAAGGCGTTGATGACGCCGAGGTTGTTGGGTCCGCAGACGCGGATGCCGGTCTCGCGGGCCGTATCCAGCAACTGACGTTCCAGCCGCCGCCCGTCCTCGCCCGTCTCGCCGAATCCGGCGCCGAAGACGATGGCGGCTCGCGTTCCCTTCCGGCCCAGAGCCTCGATGGCGGCGACCGCGCGCCGGGCCGCCACCGCGACGATCGCCATCTGGGGCGCTTCGGGAAGCGACTCCACGTCGGGATAGCACTTGAACCCGATGACCTCCTCGCGGTTCGGGTTCACGGGATAGATCCGGCCCCGATAGCCGTCTCTGCGCAGGTAGTGGAGCGGACGCCCGTTCAGCTTGTTGGCGTCCGCCGTGGCGCCGATGACGGCGATGGACTCCGGCCGGATCAGCGCCTGGATAGCCGAAGCGTCGAGAGCGTGGGCGCCGGAATCGGTCATCGCGGGGTGGATCGTGGAGCTGCGGTCGGGCCGCGGCCACCCAGGGCGAAAGGGGCGGACGCCACGGCACCATACCGGAGTGCCGCACCGCCGCTCAACCGCGCGAGTGGATGAACCCGTCGTCAAGGTCGTCGCGTGGACGCGCCGTCCCGGCATGGCGATCCGCACAATCCGCACACCCTCGGGTCCCATGGGACGTTCCGGTCTGTACCCACGACATGTTGTGCTTTGGCGCCACGAATATCGATATATGGTATCTCGCCGACGCTTCTTTCACGGGGAAGTGCGAATGTTCACGGGGAAGTGCGAATGACGGCGCTTCTACCGCGGGAGCCGCGCCGCCGCCGCGTCACCAGGGTTCGATCCACGGCCGGAGGTCGAGCTCGAAGGTCCAGGCGCTTCGCGGCTGGCGGTGGAGGTTCCAGTAATTCTCCGCGATGGCGTCGGGGTCCAGGATTCCGTCGCGGTCCTTCAGGGCGTACCGTTCCGGGAACATCTCCTGGATCCACTTGGTGTCGACCGCCCCGTCGATCACGACATGGGCGACGTGGATGCCTCGCGGCCCGAGCTCCCGCGCCATGCTCTGGGCCAGGGCACGGAGACCGTGCTTCGCGCCGGCGAATGCCGCGAACCCGCTACCCCCGCGCACGCCCGCGGTCGCGCCCGTGAAGATGATCGTGCCGCGCTCCCGCTCGACCATGCGGCGGGCGACCTCCCGTCCCATCAGGAAACCGGAGAAGCAGCCCATCTCCCACACCTTGTAGTAGACCCGGGCGGTCGTCTCCGTGACGGGAAACCGGACGTTCCCTCCGATGTTGTGCACGGCCGCCTCGATCGGCCCGATGTCCCGTTCGATGGTCTCGACGAGATCGACCACGCGGTCTTCCCGGCGGCAGTCGCACGCGAACGGCGTCGCCTTCCCCCCTTCCGATTCGATACGCGCGACAAGGGGTCCGAGCTGGTCGCCGTTACGGCGGGCGACGCAGGCCGTGTATCCCTCTCTCGCGAAGCGGCGCGCCACCGCGCCGCCCGTCGCGTCCCCGGCTCCCACCACCAGCACAACTTTGGTATCGGTCATCGCGGAATACCACTGTCCCGGAACGAATCGCGCCGCGCCGCTCCGCCGGTGGCCGCCAAGGTGGGACGGCGAATGGCGACCACTGCCTCGAAGGCTTGGTAGCGGAGGAGGGACTCGAACCCCCGACACGCGGATTATGATTCCGCTGCTCTAACCGGCTGAGCTACTCCGCCGTTCGAGGGTCACAGCGTACATCGGCGTGTAGTCGGGACTCCGCGGCCTGTCAAGTGAAAGGCGCGCGCGGCGCATCGGCTCGGGTTCCGCCCCGGACGGGCCTATCCCCGGCGCACGCCCCACTCGAAGAAACACCACGCCGCCACCGAACTGAAGACCATGACGGCGACGAGCGGCCCCGCCGTTTCCATGAGCAGGAATCCGACCGCGTAGGATATCCCCGCGCCGACCGCCATCTGCGAGAACCCCGAGAGTCCGGACGCGGTCCCCGCCCGGGCGGGATCGACGCTGACGGCGCTCGAGATTCCGTTGGGAATGCTCATGCCGTTTCCGAAAGCGACGATCGACATGCCGCCGAACAGGGTCGCCGGCAGCACCATGTCGTTGAGGTAGAAGGCGCCCAGCACGGCTACGCCGACCAGCGAGACCGCGGTGCCGATGGCGATCATGCGGTCGGGGCCGACCCGCTCCGACATGCGGCCGGCGACGAGGTTCCCCAGCATGTAGACCGCGGAAGCGACGGCGAACCACAGGCCGTACTCGCCGGCGGACCGGTGCAACAGCTCGATCATGACGTAGGGAGCGCCCGCGATGAACGCGTAGAACACGCCCGAGTTGAACGCGACTTGAAAGGCATAGCCGTGAAAACGCCGACGACCCAGGAGGGCCGTCACGCCCTCCCAAACGCCACGCTGGGGCACGGAACCCTTCCGTGGCGTATGCGTTTCGTTCAACAGCAGGAAGCAGGCCGCGAGCGTCAGCACGCCGACGGCGACCATGAACACGAAGCCGGCGCGCCATCCGAACCAGTCGTCGAGAAATCCGCCGACCGTCGGCGCCATCAATGGGGCGACCACCATGGCCATGGTGACGTAAGCCAGAACACTGGCCGCGCGGGCGCGGTCGTAAACGTCGCGGATAATGGCCCGGCTGATCACGATGCCGGAACACCCGCCCACGGCCTGAAGGACGCGGCCGGCGATCAACGTTTCGATGGTCGGCGCGGCGACGCAGGCGACGCTTCCCACGAGGTACAGGACGAGACCCGCGAGCAGCGCGGGGCGACGCCCGAAGCGATCCGAGAGCGGCCCGTAACCGAGCTGCGCCACACCGAGACCCACGAGATAGAACGACAACGTGAGCTGCGCCGTGTCGTAACCGGTGTCGTACACGCGCATCAGTCCCGGCATCGACGGCAGGAAGATGTTCAGCGACGTCGGTCCGAGGCCGGCGATGACGATGAGGACGGCGATCGGCGGCAAGCGCGGCGGGACCGCCGCCTGGGACGTCTCGGTGCGCATCCGCGGGAAGACCGGGAGCGCCGGGGTCAGTGGCCGGAGGAACGGGAGATCCAGCCGCCTCCCAGGACGCGGTTCCCGTCGTAGAAGACGGCGGCCTGCCCCGGTGCGATCCCGGCCTCCGGGCGATCCAGCGTGACGCGGCCCCCACCGGCCGCGTCCGCGACGACCGCCGCCGGCGTCGGTGTGTGCGTGGATCGCACCTTGACCGCGATACGGACCCTTTCGCCCGCCGCCGGTGGGTTCCGGAGCCAGTTGACGTCCCGGACCCCGAACTCCGACTCCAGCAGCGCCTCGCGGGGTCCGACCACGACCCGGTGAGATTCCGGTTCGAGGCGGACCACGTAGAGCGGTTCGGCCTGACCGCCCACCCCGAGACCGCGACGCTGACCGACGGTGAATCCGATCACGCCGTCGTGCCGGCCCACCGCATGTCCGTCCACGTGGACGATGTCTCCTGGCTCGATCGCTCCCGGGCGGAGCCTGGCGACGGCATCCGCGTAGGAGCCGTGGGGCACGAAACAGATGTCCTGGCTATCGGGCTTGGCGGCGACGGGCAGGTTGAAACGGTCGGCGAGGCCGCGAGTTTGCTCCTTGTCGAGACCGCCGAGCGGAAAGCGCAGGTACGCGAGTTGTTCGCGCGTGGTGGCGAACAGGAAGTAGCTCTGGTCGCGCGCGAGATCGGTCGGCCGGCGCATCTCGGGACCGGCGGGTCCGGAAACGCGTCGCGCGTAATGCCCGGTCGCCAGGGCCGTGGCGCCGAGGTCCCGCGCCACGGCGAGGAGATCGCGGAACTTCACCGTCTGGTTGCAGCGGACGCACGGGATCGGCGTCTCCCCCGCGAGGTAGGTATCGGCGAAGTCGTCGATGACGCTCTCGCGGAAGCGATCCTCGTAGTCGAGCACGTAGTGCGGAACGTCGAGGGACTCGGCCACGCGGCGGGCATCGCGGATGTCCTGTCCGGCGCAACAGGCGCCCTTGCGGCCCGCGGCCGCGCCGTGGTCGTAGAGCTGCAGAGTGATCCCGACGACCTCGCACCCTCGAGCCTTGCAGATAGCGGCCGTCACCGAGGAGTCGACCCCTCCCGACATCGCCACCACCACGCGCGCGCCCGCCGCGACGTCGATCTCCGGCAGGGGAGCGGCCGCCGCTTCGGATGCGGGTATCGAGTCGACGATCGCCATGTCCGCACTATAGGCTTGGGCGGGCGGCGCGCAACGCCGGGTTCGGCGGCGGTTTCAATGACGGTTCCAGTCCGGCCGGAACCGCCCTGCCATACCGGCGACCAGCCGCCGCAACGGGAGGACACCGTGGCCGAACCCGAAGTCGAATGCATCTGGAAGGGACCCGACATCCTGGGCGAGGGACCGATCTGGAACTGGAAGGAGAACGCGCTCTACTGGGTCGACAGCGACCGGCCGGCCGTGCGTCGCCTCGATCCGGCGACCGACGAGGTGACGACCTGGGACATGCCGGAGACCATCGGCTCCATGGTGTTCCGCGAAAAAGGCGGCATCGTTGCGGGATTGTGGAAGAGAGGCTTCAGCTTCATCGATCTGGATACCGGCGCCGTCACGCCGATCGCCGACCCCGACCCCGACAATCCGATCACCCGCCTCAACGACGGCAAGTGCGACCGGGCCGGGCGTTACTGGAGCGGGACCATGGACACGACGTTCAACGACAGGTTGGGAAAGCTGGTGCGGCTCGACACCGATCTCACGTGCACGGTGATGGACGAAGGGTTCTTCGTCACCAACGGAATCGCCTGGAGTCCCGACGATGGGACCATGTACTATTCCGACTCTCGAGGGCGCACGGTCTACGCCTACGACTTCGACATCGCCACCGGCGATGTCGCCAATCGGCGGGATTTCATCTCCCGAGAGGGCGAGGACGGGCGCATCGACGGCGCCACCGTCGACGGCGACGGCTGTTACTGGGCCGCGCACATCAACGGTTGGGAGGTCGCCCAATACGACCCGGACGGACAGCCGATGCGGACGATACCGGTGCCGGTCCGTTATCCGACCATGTGCACGTTCGGTGGGCGCGACCTCGATGTCCTCTACGTGACGTCCCTGTCCTGGGAGATCGAGCCCGGCGACAACGAGGCTTCTCCGCTGGCCGGCGCCCTGTTCGCCATCCGGGGAACGGGCGCGACCGGCATCCGCGAGGAGTTCTTCGCGGGATAGCGAAGACCTCTCCCGCCACGGAGGCGCGCGGCCCCGGCAAAATCCGCGATCGTCGACAATCGAGAGAATTTTCGGCACGACTATCGCCGGGCCTGCCCGGCGTCGCGGCGCAGCGCCGTCGGGGAAAGCGCCGTTTCAGCCAGGATCTTCAGGTCATCGCCTTCTCGCGCGCGGCCGCGCCTCGCGGAAGCTCCATCGGCGCCACGGGTCGCTCGCGCCCGCTCCACGAGCCATGCAGAAAACGCATGGCTGGTCTGAAGATTTTCAGTCTACCAACGATCTTCCACCGGGACCATATTCATGACGTCCCGGGCGCTTCGCCCGAGACGGGTCGAGTTGGCCTCCAACATTCGACCGATTTACGTCTCCCAGACGTAATGCCTCCCTGTTACAATTGCCGGGCCCATGCGGCCCGGCGTTTTTTCGCCCCGGCTTCGTTTCTGTTCCGCGCGCCATGCGCCGATTGGAGGCATCGATGAGGACCCTCGACTGGTATTTCGACTTTCTCTCGGGTTTCGCCTATTTGCAACTGAAGCAGTTGAAGGACCTGCCCGGCGATATCTCGATCTCCTGCCGGCCCATGTTGTTCGCGGGACTGCTGCGGCACCACGAAACCAAGGGTCCGGCTCAGATTCCCCGGAAGCGCGTATACACCTACCGCCATTGGGTATGGCAGGCGAGACAGGCGAACGTTCCCTTCCGCATGCCGCCCAACCATCCGTTCCCGCCCCTGCCGCCGCTGCGCCTCGCCATCGCCCTCGGGAACGACGTCTCGGCGATCGAGACGATATTCGATCACATCTGGCGAGACGGAGAGGACGTCGGCGACCCCCAGGGTTGGGCCCGGTTGACGGACAAGCTGGGCGTCGACGACGCCGGGGCGCTGATCGACGACCAGGGAGTCAAGGACCGGCTCCGGGAGAACACGGAAGCGGCCGTCGAGCTCGGCCTTTTCGGCGTGCCGACGGCCGTCGTCGACGGCGAGCTCTTCTGGGGACAGGACTCGACGCCGATGCTGTTCGCCTATCTCGAGAACCCGAACCTGTTCGAGGACGACGAAATGTCCAGGGTGGCGAACCTGCCGAGCGGCGTCTAGCGCGGAGAACGGACGAGGCGACCGGCGCTACATGAACAGCCGCTCGCCTTCCATGCCGTCGTAAAGCTGGGCGACGAACTCGCCGTAACCGTTGTAAATCACCGTCGGAATCCTGCCGCTCGCTCCGAGCACGCGTTCCGTCGCCTGGCTCCAACGGGGATGGGGAACCTCGGGATTGACGTTCGCCCAGAAGCCGTACTCCCGACCCTGAACCTCCTCCCAGAACGTTCTCGGCCGCTTGTCCGTAAACGTGAGCCGGTCGATCGACTTGAGCGACTTGAAGCCGTACTTCCACGGAACGGCGAGCCGGAGCGGCGCGCCGTGCTGCTTCGCCAGCGGCTTGCCGTAGGCGCCCGTCACCATGAACGCGAGATCGTTCGTCGCCTCGGCCATGGTCAGTCCTTCGATGTAGGGCCAGGGATACCAGTGCTGCCGTTGGCCCGGGGCCATCTCCGGCTTGTTGAACGTCGCCATCTCGACGTACCGCGCGCCGCTCAGGGGCTTGGCGATCTCCACCAGCGTCCGGAGCGGGAATCCCGCCCACGGCGCGATCATCGACCAGGCCTCGACGCAGCGGTGACGGTAAACCCTCTCCTCCAGCGATACCTTCGCCAGCAGGTCGTCGATCCCGATCGTGAACTCCTTCTCGACCATGCCCTCGATGCGGATCTCCCACGGCCTGATCTCCAACCGCTGCGCCGAGCGCCAGATTTCCTTGTGGGATCCGTACTCGTAGAAGTTGTTGTACGTGCCGTTGGTCTTCTCGTCCGTGATATCGCGTTCGACACGGTATTTCGGGTTGCGCGCGACCGGATAAAGCCCGGACGACGGATCATCCCGCTGCGCGGCCGCCCACGGCATCTCGGCCGACGCCGGCCGGGCCAGCAAGCCCGCCCCTGCCAGGATACCGCCCGCCGCGAGTCCCTTCATGAGCCGGCGCCGGTCGAGAAAAGCGTCTTCGGGCGTCGCCGCCGCTTCCGGGAGCTCCCAGCCCTCGCGAATCTTGATCAACATCCCTGCCTCCTGAATTCGTCCGCGCGAATGACACCCCCGACATAAGGGCCGCCGGTCCCGGCCACAAGTCACACCTGCGTGATGTCGGCCGACCGCGCGCCGCCGCCTCGCGCATCGTCGAAAGCGACCGTCACCCGCCCGAACTCCCCGAAATCGGCGACCGCCGTATCCCCGGCATCGGCATAGGCCAACCCGGTGGCGAGCCCGGTCGCGACGACCTCTCCGGCGCGGAGACCCATCCCCATGCCGGAAAGATGGTTGGCGAGCCAGAGGAGCGCGTTCACCGGGTGCCCGAGGACGTTGCCGCCGCTTCCGCGCGTGACGGGCTTTCCATTGATGGCCAGGGTCACCTCGCGCGACGCCAGATCCTCGCGGCGCCAGTCGGCGGCCGGCTCGCCCAGGACCAGGCCTCCGGACAGCATGTTGTCGGCGACGAGGCTCGGAACCCCGACGGCCGTCCAGTCCCGATACGCCGTATCCACGATCTCGATCAGCGGAATCATCGCGTCGACGGCGTCGGTCACGGCCTCGGCGTCGAACGGCGCCCCCGACGAAGGCAAATCCCTGCCGAGACGGAACCCGAACTCGGGCTCGACGAGGCGCATGAAGTACTTGCCGCCGTCGAGCGTGACCGGGCTCCGGTCGACCCTGCCGGCCATGACCCGCCCGCGACAGGGCTCGTCGGCCTTCAGGGTCCGCCGGGCGACGTCGCTCGTGCAGCTCAGCTTCCAGCCGACGGACTCCCCGCCCCAGGCTTCGACCAGGCGGTCCTGGATCGCGTATGCCTCGGCGAGCGTCCCGGGCGCCAGGTCCGGCGGCAACGCCTCCAGCTGTTCGCGGCGGCGATACGCCGTGGCCAACAGGCTCGCGGCACGCGCCGCCGCTCCATCCATGACGCTCGCCGTTCCCCGGTCTTCCGGCGTCACCCCGCCGCGTAGGTTTCCACGACCTCGTCCGCGAGACGCCCGTGCAGCTCCTGCAGGCGGTCGAACTTCCAGGTGAAGGTGCCGACCCCGGACGTGAGCGAGCGTATCTCGATGATCAGGTCATGCATCTCGGATTGCGGCAACTGCGCCGACAGGATGTCCCAGCCCTGCCAACCCGGACGGGCGTCGAAACCCAGGATCTGTCCGCGCCGGCTGCTCACCACGCCGTTGACCCGCGACGTGAGCTCGGAGGGCGCCGAGATGTCGACGTGCAGAATCGGCTCCAGAAGCACCGGGTCGCACTTGGGCAATCCCTCCAACATGGCCATGCGGCCCGCCGTCTTGAACGCCAGTTCGGAGCTGTCGACCGAGTGATGCTGTCCGTCCGTCAGGGTCACCGACAGGTCGACCACGGGAAAGCCGAGCGGTCCCTTGCCCAGGAAATCCTGGACGCCGGCCTCGACGGCGGGAATGAACTGGCGCGGCACGGCGCCGCCCACCACCTTGTCGTCGAACTGGAAGCCGGAGCCGCGCGGCAACGGCTTGATATCGACGTGCACGTCGCCGAACTGGCCATGGCCGCCGGTCTGCTTCTTGTAGCGCGCGTGCTGCGAGATCCCCTTGCGGATCGCCTCCTTGTACGGGACCTTCGGACGCTCCACCTTGACCGAAAGGCCCGAACGGTTCCTCAGCCGGTCCGCGGCCACGCGCAGGTGCATTTCTCCCTGTCCCCACAGCAGCCACTGATTGGTGTCGTCCTCGTGTTCGAACCGCAGCGACGGATCCTCGTCCATCAGCTTGGTCACGGCGCCCGAGACCTTGACCTCGTCGTTGCGGTCCGCGGCCGTCATGGCCAGCGCGTAGACGGGCTGCGGCACCGGCGCCCGGGGGAGCTGCGCCACGTCTTTCGAGGGCGACAGCGTCGCGCCGGCGACGGCCCGTTCGAGACGGCCCAGCCCGACGATGTCGCCGGCGACGGCCTCCGTCAGCTTGTCCGTCTGTCGACCCAGGAGACGGAACAGGCCCGCAACGCGCTCGTCGCCGAGCGTCATCCCGTCCGCCACCCGGCCCCGCCACACCCGGGCGACCGACAGCTTTCCGCCATGCTGGGTGTTGACGGACTTGAGGATCTGCACCAGGGGCTCGCCGCCGGGCTCGACCCCCGCCCGCTCGGCGGCGGCGTTCGCGGCCGGCGCTTCGTGCCGTAACGCCTTCAGCAGCCGGGTGACGCCGGCCCCCTGCTCGGCCATCCCGAACAGGATGGGCGCCACGTGTCCGTCCCGGGTGATGGCGGACAGGTGATCGTAGGCGGCGTCCCGTTCGGGATCGACATCCTCGAGAAGCTGCTCCATCAACGTGTCGTCGAAGTCGGCCAGCTTCTCCAGCATCTCGTATCGGGCCCGGGCCACGTCGTCGGCCATGTCGCCGGGAATGTCGCGGGGTTCCGACGCCGCGCCGGGCTTGTAGGCGAAGGCCCGAAGGCTCGGCAGGTCGACGTAGCCGGTCACCGCCTCGCCGTCGACGATGGGCAGCTGCCGCGGCACGAGGGGCTTTTCCGCGGCCTCCTGCAAGGCCGTCACGAGGTCGCCGACCGGACCCGAGGCACGATCCATCTTGTTGACGAAGATGAAATGAGGCAGGCCCATGTCGCTTAGCCGGCGCAGCACGGGCATCATCATGATCGCCTTGTCCGCTTCCGGCTCGCACACGACGACGGCCGCGTCGGCGCCCATGAGCGCGTTGGCGCCGTCCTGCCAGAATTCGATGGAGCCCGGACAATCGAGAAACGTCAGGACGTCGCCGAGATAGGTGGTCGTCGCGACGTTGATCTCCGTGCTCATCCGCCGGTCGCGCGCCTCGGGACTCGCGTCGCCGACGGTATTGCCCTCCTTCGCGCTCCCTTTTCGGTGGATCGCGCCCGTGGCGAACAGAATCGCCTCGAGCAGCGTCGTCTTGCCGGAGGTGTATGGACCGACGAGCGCCACGGATCGCGGTCCGGTATCGGTGCTCCCGCTCATGGATCATGCCTCGATGCGCCGCGCCGGCCCGAAGCCCGTCGTGAACCCGGAGACCGGGGCGGCATGGTGTCCTTCCCTGATCCGCCATGTTTTCAAGCGCGCGCCGGCCACGCAAGGGAAAAACCGCTCCGAAATCGCTCCCGCCCGCCGGTTCCTCCGGCCGCCGAACCGCAGGAGCCCCCGGGGGACCGGCTCAGTCGAGCGCCGCGCAGGCCCGCTGGATGCGCCGACCGGCCTCCTCCAGGGACTCCGTCGCCGTGGCGTAGGAGATCCGGAAGTGGGGTTCGAGCCCGAACGCGACCCCCTGGACGACGGCCACGCCCTCCGCTTCCAGCAGATAGGTCACGACGTCGGTGTCGTTCCCGAGCGTCGTCCCCCCGGGCGTTCTCTTGCCGATCAACCCGGAACAGGAGGGATAGACGTAGAACGCGCCCTCGGGCGTCGGACAGGAGAGGCCCGGGGACCGGTCGAGCATGGCGACGACCAGGTCGCGCCGTTCCTGGAACACCTTCACCCAGTCTCCGAGGAAATCCCGCGGCCCATCAAGGGCCGCGGCCGCGGCCGCCTGGCTGATCGAGCTCGTGTGCGTGGTGCTCTGGGACTGGATCATGTTCATGGCCTTGATCAACTCGGCGGGGCCGCCGGCGTAGCCGACGCGCCATCCCGTCATGGAGTAGGCCTTCGACACGCCGTTGACGGTCAGGGTCCGGTCGTACAGCGCGGGTTCGACCCGGGCGATGGTCGCGAAATCGAAATCGTCGTAGACGATGTGTTCGTACATGTCGTCCGTCATCACCCAGACGTGGGAATGGCGCGCCAGGACCTCCGCCAGGGCCCCGAGCTCGGCTTCCGTATAGGCCGCGCCCGAGGGATTCGAGGGCGAGTTGAGCAGCAGCCACTTGGTCTTCGGCGTGATCGCCGCCTCGAGATCCTCGGGCTTCATCTTGAAACCCGATTCCAGGCTCGTCGGCGCGAAAACCGGCGTCCCGCGCCCCAGCAGCACCATGTCCGGATAGGAGACCCAGTAGGGCGTCGGAATGATCACCTCGTCGCCGGGATCGAGCGTCGCGACCAGGGCGTTGTACAGGATCTGCTTGCCGCCGCAGCCCACCGTGATCCGGTCCACGGAGTAGTCGAGGCCGTTCTCCCGCTTGAACTTCCGCGAGATCGCCTCGCGCAGCTCCACGGCGCCGGCCGGCGCCGTGTACTTGGTCTCCCCCCGGCGGATGGCCTCGATCGCGGCTTCCTTGACGAAGTCGGGCGTATCGAAATCGGGCTCTCCCGCGCCCAGCCCGATGACGTCGCGGCCCGCGGCCTTGAGCTCGTTGGCCTTCGTCGTGACCGCGACGGTCGGCGAGGGCTTGATCGCGTCCAGATACGCGGCGAGCATGGACATGGCGCTATTCCCGGAACCGAAGGCGTGGCGGCGGCGGCGACCGGAGCCGTGATGGCCGAGGCATGATCCCGGCGCCCCGCCTACGGCAGCAGCTTCACGAGCGCCACGACGGCGGCGGCGAGGCCTGCAATCTCGAAGTCGGTCATGCGTCTGGTCTCCGGTTGGGCGTAGCCTACGGAAGCAGCTTGAGGGCGGCGACGATCAAGCCGCCGACCAGGGCGACCCAGCTTCCGAGACGGACCGTCAACCGTAATTCGAGGTCTTTCAAATCGGCCTTGGTGGCGACGCCTTCCGTGATGGCGTCGCGGACGGCTTCGGCGTGCGCCTCGGCCTGGGCTTCGTCGACTCCGGCCGCCTTGAGCCGGCGCGCGTAGGTAAGCGTATCGAACGCGGCCGTGGTCATGCCCTCAAGGATAGGACGTCGCGGATCCGGGCGCAAGCGCGACGGACCGGTTCCCCTTTACCTGCCGACGCACCCCTCGCACCCTGTTCCGGAACCATGCCCGGAACGCGCGAAGTGTGCAAGAGAAAATTCCTTTACCGGCCCGATCCCGCTCGCTCTTACCCGTTCGATCATATCCAAGCCGCCTCGGCGCTATCCGTTCGACTCGCCGCGATAGCGTCAACCGCGTCACCGCCTCGAAAACTCGGCGATTTGACCGCGCAGTCGAACGCAGCATCATGGGGCGATTCATACCATGCCGCAACCCCGCCTCGGCGCCATCTCGAAAACGCCGCCATGCGCGGCGGGCGTGGAATCGATGGCGGAAGACGACGGCGCACGCCCTGGAGCCGTCCGGCGGTGAGTCCTCCGCACCGCTCACCAAGCCGAATCACGATCGGAAAATCGACCGGGGGGCGCGGCCCCCCGGACCCCCCACGAGGTAAGGAGGTAAGGATTCAAGGGGCGAGCGTCCGGGCCACGCGGAAGCCGTAGTTGTCGGTCCGGGCTCCGGTGTCGTACCTGCCGCGGTTCGCCGACCGGAGGTACCTCGGATCGTCGCCCCAGGACCCACCGCGCAAAACGCGCCGACCGCAATCCCCCGACCCCCACGCGCGCCCGTCCGACGGCGCGCCCGCGTAGCTCCCGTTCCAGCAGTCCTCCACCCACTCCCACACGTTCCCGTGCACATCGTGCAAACCCCACCCGTTCGCCTTGAAGGACCCCACAGGCGCCGTCCGCGCATAGCCGTCATCGCATCCCGCCGCCCAATGGAAGCCCGTACTCCCGTCCGGTCCGTCCGCGTAGCGGCACTGACCCGACGCGCTTTCTCCCCACGAATACCGCGTCGTCGTCCCCGCACGCGCCGCGTACTCCCACTCCGCCTCGCTCAACAGGCGATACTCCTCACCCGTCTTCTCCGACAACCACGCGACATAGGCGCGCGCGTCGTCCCAACTCACGCACACGACCGGATCCCGATCCGTCTGCGAAAAACCCGGAGACCGCCAGTTCCGACCCGAACGCGACTCCCATTCCCCGCTTTCCCAGGTCCAGCAGGAACTCACCGGATCGTGACCCGTCGCAGACACGAAACGCGCGAACTCGCCCCGCGTCACCTCGTACACCCCCACCGCGAACGGCTCCGCGATCGTCACGCTGTGCACCGGGCCTTCGAAGTCGTACCGACCCTTCTCCGAGGAAGGCGACCCCATCATGAAGCTCCCCGCCGGAACCACCACCATCTCCGGGCACGCTGGACATTCCCGGAACGTCTCGCCGTCCGCCCACCGCGAGCCCGCCTCTCTTCGATCCTCCGCAGCCTCCGCACGCGCCATGCCCACCAGCTTCATGCCTCCCAGAAGCGCCAGAACCGCCAGCCGTTCCTGCGCCTCGCGGATCGCCCGGCCGGGCGCCGAACGCCTCGCGCCCGACAACCCCGGTCAAGGCAACGAAAGCCGCTTTCTCGGTCCCTGGATGACGCTTTGGCTGAGTCGGCGGGCTTGAGGGGAGTTCCGGGGAATTTTGACGTTGCTGCTGGCGATCCAGACGAAGCGGATATCGGGGTCGGCGCGATCGGTCATCTGCTTGAGGCGCCCGGCTCCGTCCTCCAACCAATCCCGCAACCATTGCAGTTTTGCGAGAACTGCGGACACTTCCTTCGTCGTCGCCGAATGGACCTCGATCCAGACCGCCTGTTCCCGCCCTCCCGCCGCCGGCCGATAGCCGAGACCGTAATCCCAACGCGGGTCGTTGGCGTGACCGGGATGCCTCGCGAGCGCCGAGTCCAGATAGATGCTCCCCGTCAACCGTCGTGGATCCTCGCAGGTCACGAGCCCCTTGTGCCTGTTCTCCAGCGCCCGTATGCCGGTGCAGTATGCACCGTTCACCGGGGGCGGCTCGGCCTGCACGGCCTTTTTGAAGGTCATGTCCCCTCGGGCCGCGCACGGCCGGCGACCTCGGCGACGACGTCCCCGACCCTGCCGGAGAACTCCGTCAGGCCGCCCCATCCGCCTTCGGCGGCGTCCTCGGAACCGGGATCGAGGCCGGATATGTCGCGAACCGCGCCATCGCGTCCGAAGTAGTAGACTTTGAATACGCTCTCGAGCGCGCAAGCGGCCAGCCTGTTGGTCTTGGGAGTGCCGGGGAGTCCGAGAAGTTTCCGTACGTCTCCGGGCGTTCCCCCGTGATCCTGGAAGAACCGCAGCGCCCAAACGATGTCGAGGACATGGGGCGAATGGGTGGAGAGGCAAATCCGGTAGCCGCGCGACCGCAGCTCCATGACGAGATTCAACACGGCGCCGATCCCGTTCGGATGCAGCCCCATCTCCAACTCCTCGATCACGACCCATTCGAGACTGCCGCGAGTCGGCACTTTCGACGGCGGCAAGAGCCAGTAGAGCCCGAGCAGCAGCGGCACGAACTCACGCTGCCCGGCCGACCAGACCAGATACGGCAAACCACGGCCGTCGCCTCGATTCAAGACCAGCCGGCCCTGATGTTCAGACGTATCCTTGCGCAAACCGAAACCGGCGAAAATATGTTCTTCCAAAGGTCTTCGCAGGACCTCCGTCAACTGTTGCCGGCGCGGGAAAACATTTCCATCGAGACCGATTTCCCTTTGCACGATTCCGTGAATCTTTTCGCTGAAATCACGGAGAACGAACGGGTCTCCGGCTCTGAAATCGGTGAAAGGGCGAGTCGTACCATCGCGCAAGCTCATGACCCGCTGCGCGGGAATGTAAAACATCTTCTCCGGACCGGTGGCCCGGCCCCGACGGGTGTAAGCCGACAGTCGAGTCGGTTTTCTTTCCTGGCCCAAGAGCAGGCGGCTTCTCTCGTCGGACCAGATCGACTCCATACCCTCCCCGAAATACAGATCGAGGAACTTCCCGGTATATCCAGGTTGCGCCAAGCCGAAATCCCGCATGGTCTCGTGAATCGCGGGTTTGTCCACGAGCAGTTTCAGGAGTTGCAGGATTATGCTCTTTCCGGTGGCCTGAGGCCCCACGAACACCGTCAGGTCGCCGAACCTTATGTCGGCTTCCTCTACCGGCCCGATCCCGCTCGCTCTTACCCGTTCGATCATATCCAAGCCGCCTCGGCGCTATCCGTTCGACTCGCCGCGATAGCGTCGACCGCCTCGAAAACTCGGCGATTTGACCGCGCAGTCGAACGCAGCATCATGGGGCGATTCATACCATGCCGCAACCCCGCGGTCGGCGCTATCTCGAAAACGCCGCCATGCGCGGCGGGCGTGGAATCGATGGCGGAAGACGACGGCGCACGCCCTGGAGCCGTCCGGCGGTGAGTCCTCCGCACCGCTCACCAGGCCGAATCGCGATCGGAAAATCGGCCGGGGGGCGCGGCCCCCCGGACCCCCCACGAGGTAAGGAGGTAAGGATTCAAGGGGCGAGCGTCCGGGCCACGCGGAAGCCGTAGCAGTCGAACCGGTCTCCGGAGTCGTACCAGCTGCGGAACGCCGATCGGAGGTCCCTCGGATCGCTGAGCCAGGACCCACCGCGCAAAACGCGCCGACCGCACTCCCCCGACCCCCACGCGCGCCCGTCCGACGGCGCGCCCGCGTAGCTCCCGTTCCAGCAATCCTCCACCCATTCCCACACGTTCCCGTGCACGTCGTGCAAACCCCACCCGTTCGCCGCGAAACTCCCCACCGGAGACGTCCGCGCATAACCGTCATCGCATTCCACCGCCCAATCGAAGCCCGTACTCCCGTCCGCTCCGTTCGCGTAGCGGCACTGACCCGACGCGCTTTCTCCCCACGAATACCGCGTCGTCGTCCCCGCACGCGCCGCATACTCCCACTCCGACTCGCTCAACAGGCGATACTCCTCACCCGTCTTCTCCGACAACCACGCGACATAGGCGCGCGCGTCGTCCCAACTCACGCACACGACCGGATCCCGATCCGTCTGCGAAAAACCCGGAGACCGCCAGTTCCGACCCGAACGCAACTTCCCTTCCCCGCTTTCCCAGGTCCAGCAGGAGCTCCCCGTATCGTGACCCGTCGCCGACACGAAACGCGCGAACTCGCCCCGCGTCACCTCGTACACCCCCACCGCGAACGGCTCCGCGATCGTCACAGGGTGAACCGGGCCTTCGTCGTCGTCCCGACCCTCCTCCGAGGAAGGCGACCCCATCATGAACGATCCCGCCGGAACCACAACCATCTCCGGGCAGACGTCACATTCCCGGAACGTCTCGCCGTCCGCCCATCGCGAGCCCGCCTCTCTTCGATCCTCCGCAGCCTCCGCACGCGCCATGCCCACCAACTTCTTGCCTCCCAGAAGCGCCAGAAGCGCCAGCCGTTCCTGCGCCTCGCGGATCGCCCGAGGCGGCGGCGGGCCCGCGTCCGAAGCCGGAGGCGCGGCAGCGGCGGCGGTTTCCGCCTCGGGCGAGGCCCCGCCGGGCCGCCACGCGGCCGCACGCTCCTGCGCCGCCGCGACCTGCGCCGGAGTCATCCGCGCCGCCAGCGCGTCGCGCTCCTCCACCGCTTCCATGGCGCCGCGACTCGCCGCCAGGTTGAACCACTTGTGCGCCTCGACGTAGTTCTGCGGCGCGCCGAGGCCCTGGAGGCGCAACCGCCCGAGCGCCAGCATCGCCCGCCGGTCGCCGGCGTCCGCCGCGGCGCGCCATTCGGCCAGCGCCGCTGCCGGGTCGCCCGCGTCCCATGCCTTCCGCCCCGCCTCGTAGTCCGCCCGCGCCGGCGCCGCGAACGCCAGCGCCACGGCCACGACCGCCGCCACGACGAGGCCGGCCGCTCCGCCGGGGCGGTCGGGCCGTTTCATGCGGCCGGGGCCGTGATGACCGAACATGATCCCGGCGCCCCGCCTACGGCAGCAGCTTCACGAGCGCCACGATGGCGGCGACGACAACGCCGGCCTGCATCCACATGGCACGGTAGAGGTCGGCGCGAAGGTTGGCGATCTCGGTCTTGAGGCCGGCGCGAAGGCTGGCGGTCTCGGTCTTGAGGTCGGCGCGAAGGCTGGCGACGCCTTCGGCGATCGCGTCGCGGACGGCTTCGGCCTGGGCTTCGTCGACTCCGGCCGCCTTGAGCCGGCGCGCGCAGGTAAGCGTGTCGAACGCGGCCGTGGTCATGCTCTCAAGGATAGGACGTCGCGGACCCGGGCGCAAGCGCGACGGACCGGTTCCCCTTTAATCCTGCCGACGCACTCTCCGCATCCTGTTCCGGAACCATGCCCGGAACGCGCGAAGTGTGCAAGAGAAAAATTTCTTTTCCGGTAAATTTTTTGTGATCGAGTCGGAGAGGCGGCCACGGACGCCCGTCGGACGTCGGACGTCATCCGTTCTTCCGTTCCAGCAGGAACCGCACGATCGTCTCGACGTTCTCGGCGGAGTCGTAGACGTCGTGCGCGGCCTCCCCCTCGACCACGATGGACCGCGAGCCCGGACGGCCGTCCATGAAATCCCCGCAGTTCCCCTGCTGTCCACGCGCGCGGTCCGCGCCGTACCACGGATCCCCGGACCTGACGACGGCGAGGACGGGGACACGCGGCGGCGCGGCGATGCCCTCGACGATGGCGGCCCCGTGGCACGTCCACTGGGTGACGACCCGGGCGCGGAACTCGCCGCCCCGGTAGAGCGCGGCGGCGACGCCGCCTTCCGACGCGCCGACGAGGAACAGGTTGTCGCGGTCGATCCAGTCCAGCGCCGCCATCCGGTCCAGCGCGAAGGCGATCTCGGTCTGCCGGAAGTCGTAGACGAACCTGTTGAAGCCGCCGGTCCGCGTTTCCGGGTCGCATTGCAGGGGCCGGAACCGGCGCGCCATGCTGTCCGGGGCGATGACCGCGAACCCCGCTTCGGCCAGGCGCTCGAAGAACGCGAGGTTCCCGATCCCCGTGCAACCGTGCATGTAGAGCACGGTGGGGAGGCGAACGCCGCGCGCGTGGCGCGCGGTCCACTCGCGCATCCCGGGCGCGTTCATCCTGGTGAGGGCCGGCCCCGCGGTCCCCGTCGGCGGAAGGGCGACCACGGCCTCGCCCCACGTGCGTTCGATGTCGGAACGCCCGTCGAGGAACGCCCCGCCCGCGCATCCGGAGAGCAGGCCCAGCGCCGCCACGGCGGCGAGGGCGCGTCCCGCCGCGGTCCGCTCCGGCGTTCTCATCGGACGGCAGGTCCCAGCATCCGTCCCTCCCTCACCCACCAGGCCGGACGGGCCGCCGCCACTTCGGCCGCGGCGGACTTCGCCGCGTCCGCATCGGCGAACAGGCCGAAACAGGTGGCTCCGCTCCCGGACATGCGCGCCAGAAGACATCCGTCGAGCCCGCGCAGCGCGTCGATGACGTCCGCGACCCGGGGCGCCAGCCGGACCGCCGCGCCCTCCAGGTCGTTGGAGCGCCGCGAGAGAAGGTCGGCCATGACGACGGCGTCGGCGGGCGGGTCGCGAAACCGCGCTTCGGCGGACCGCGCGGGGCCGTGGCGTCGGAACACCTCCTCCGTCGCCAGGGGAACGCCGGGATTGACGAGCACGAGCCAGGCGTCCGGCAACGCCGGAGCCGGGTCGAGGATATCCCCGATTCCGCCGACATAGACCGGCGAACGGCTCAGGCACGCGGGAACGTCGGCCCCCAACCCCTCGGCGACGGCCCGGAGCCGACTTTCGGAAACGTCCAGGTCCCACAGCTCGCGGAGCGCCCACAGCGTGGCGGCCGCGTCCGACGAACCGCCGCCGAGCCCGGCCGCGACGGGCAGGTTCTTGCGCAGGACGAGCGACGCGCCCGCGTCGCCGCCCGACAACGCCGCCAACGCACGGGCCGCCAGGACGACGAGATTCGCGTCCCGGCCGACGGCATCGAGTTGCCGGGCGAACGGCCCGGTCAGCGTCAGTCCCGGACGGGCCGCCGGCGACGCCTCGATCTCGTCGAAGACGTCGGCGAACACGATCAGGCTGTCGATATCGTGATATCCGTCCGGGCGAAGATTCAGCACGTGCAGGTAAAGGTTGACCTTGGCGGGAGCCCGGCGGCGGACGGATATGCCCTCGCCGCGCGTCAATCGCCGTAGCCCCCGTCCGGGAAGTCCGGAGCGTCCGGTTCCGAAACCGGCGGCAGACCCTTTTCCAGCTTTTCCCGTATCTTCGGAACGGCCTCGGGCCCGGGTTCCAGAGTGAGCGCGCGCCGCCACTGGAAAGTCGCCTCCAGCTCCCGGCCGACGCGCCACAACGCGTCGCCCAGATGGTCGTTGATGACGGGGTCCTCGGGACGCAGGCCGACGGCGCGCTCCAGTTGCCCGACGGCGTCGTCGAACCTTCCGAGCCGGTAGAGGGCCCACCCCAGGCTATCGACGATGTATCCGTCGGTCGGCCGCAACTCGACCGCCTTCTCGACCATCGCCCGGGCCCGCTCGAGGCGCTCTCCCCGGTCGATCCAGGAATAACCCAGGTAGTTCAGCACCAGCGGCTGGTCCGGCTTGAGATCGAGCGCCCGGAGGAAATCCGGCTCCGCCTTGCTCCACCGGTTCGATCGCTCGTAGGCGATCGCCCGCGAATAGTGCAGGGTCCAGTGCCGCTCCCGCAGTTCGTCGACCCGCCGGATCGCGCGGCTGTACGCGGCGGCGGCGGCCTCGTACTCCTCGCGCGCCCGGAGGATGTCACCGAGCGCGACCAGGGCGTCGATACGCTCCGGGCGTTCCTCCTCGAGTCGACGGAGCAGGTCCACGGCGGCGGGCAACTCGTCCATGTCGTCCAGATTGAACGCCGTGCGCAAGCGCGCGGTCCAGCCGTGGGGAGACCCGGCGTCGATGCGCGCGTAGAGTTCGTTGGCCGCCGCATGGCGCTCGTCGCGCTCCATGACGCGACCGACGAGGAACAGCGCGACCGGCATGTCCGGCTTCAACGCCAAGGCCAGCCAGGCATAGACGAGCGCCAGGTCGCGGGCGTTCCGCCCCGACAGGCCGGCGGCGATTCCGTGGAAGGCTTCCGCGATTCCTTCCCTGGCGTCGGCGATCGCCGGCGCTGGCGAGCGTCCGCTCTCCGCCCTCTCCAGGGCCGAGAGGACCGGAAGGTTTCCCGGTTCCCGGGCCAGGAAGTCGCGGTACAGTCCGATCGCGTCCCGCCGCCGTCCGGCGCGCTCGAGAAACGTGCCGAAGGCCTCCACCACGCGAAGCGATCCGCCTTCCAGGGCGTCGATCGTCCGGCGGTAGGCATCCTCCGCCGCCGGCGTCCGGCCCAGGAAGTCGTTGACGAGAGCCTCGTGATAGGTCCGGAACGGCGCGTGCCCCTTCGTCTCCGTGAGCGACGCCAGCGTCTCGAGGGCTTCGTCCCCGCGTCCGCCGTCGACCAGGGACCAGGCCTCGACAAGCGGCACGACGAGCGCGTTCACGCGCGCTCGGGACGCTTCCCGCAGGACGACGAGCGCCCGGTCGGTCTCGCCCCTGGCGATATGCTCGACGGCGATGACCTGCCTCGCCAGGCTGGACTGCCCGCCGGCCTTCTCGATCCTGTGGGCCAGGGCCGCCGCGCTCTCGAAGCGGCCGTCCGCCAACGTCAGGAGAAAGGCGCGGTTCAGGATGTCGGGGTTGTCGGGGTCCCGCCGGAGGACGTGTTCGTAGTATCGGGACGCCGACGCGGTATCGCCGATGGAACGGGCGTACCGGCCCGCGAGATACTGGCCGAAGGCGGACCCCTCTCCGGCCGGCACCCAGGCGCCGGTCGTCGCTTGCGTCGGGACCGCCGGAGTCGCCAGGACCGTGGCGGCGACGACGGCCGCTCCCAGTCTCCCGTGAACCATCGTCGTCACCGCGACACTCTCGTCATCGTCGTATCGGTCTCGCCCCGCGTCCGTCGGCCCGGACGCACGCGCCCCGGTTCCCGCGCCTTCACATGTTGGGATAATTGGGGCCGCCGCCGCCTTCGGGCGTCACCCAGTCGATGTTCTGGCTGGGGTCCTTGATGTCGCACGTCTTGCAGTGCACGCAGTTCTGCGCGTTTATCTGGAGGCGCGGCGCGCCTTCGTCCCGGCCCACGATCTCGTAGACTCCCGCCGGGCAATAGCGCTCTTCGGGCGCGTCGTACTCGGCCAGGTTGACCTCGATGGGAACGCGCTCGTCCTTCAGGGTCAGGTGCGCCGGCTGGTCTTCCTCGTGGTTCGTGTTCGACAGGAATACGGACGAAAGCCGGTCGAACGCGATCTTGCCGTCCGGCTTCGGATACTCGATCCGCGGGCAGTCCGCGGCCTTCCCGAGGCGCGTGTGATCGGGGAGGTGGCGGAACGTCCACGGCGCGCGGCCCCGCAGTATCTTGAGGTCGAGGCCTCCGTACAGCATCCCGAACAGGAGTCCCCGGCGGAACGCGGGTCGGAAATTGCGGGCGCGGCACAGTTCGTCGTGGACCCAGGACTCCCGGTAGCGCCGGGGATAAGCCTCCAGCGTATCTCCGCCGCGTCCCTCCTGGATCGCCTCGAAGACGGATTCCGCCGCCATCGCTCCGCTTTTCATCGCCGTGTGGCTGCCCTTGATCCTGGGCACGTTCACGAAGCCCGCGGCACAACCCAGCAACGCGCCGCCCGGGAACGCCAGATCGGGGACGGACTGAAACCCGCCTTCGTTGATGGCGCGGGCGCCATAGGCGATGCGCCGTCCCCCTTCCAGCACGGGACGAATGGCGGGATGGGTCTTGAACCGCTGGAATTCCTCGAACGGAGAGAGATACGGGTTTTCGTAGTCGAGGCCGACGACGAATCCCACGGACACCATGTTGTCTTCCAGATGGTAGAGGAAGCTGCCGCCGTAGGTCCGCGAGTCCATGGGCCAGCCGGCGGAATGTACGACGAGTCCCCGCTCGTGCCGGTCCGGCTCCACTTCCCACAGTTCCTTGATGCCGATGCCGTAGGTCTGGGGATCCGCGCCTTCGCGCAGCCGGAACCGCTCGGACAGGACCTTGGTCAGCGAGCCGCGGCAGCCTTCGGCGAACAGTGTGTACCTGGCGTGAAGTTCCATGCCGGGCTGGAACTCGGGCTTCCGGGCGCCGTCCCTGGCGACTCCCATGTCGCCGGTGGCGACGCCCTTGACCCCGCCCCGGTCGTCGTAGACCACCTCGGCCGCCGCGAACCCGGGGAATATCTCGACTCCCAGCTCCTCCGCCCGCCCGGCCAGCCACCGGCACAGATTCCCCAGGCTGACGATGTAGTTGCCGTGGTTGTCGAGTTGCGGCGGCAGGAGGAAATTCGGGATCCGGAAGGCGCTTCCCTCGGTGAGAAACAGGAACCGCTCCGCCGTCACGGGTGTGTTCAGCGGCGCGCCCCGGTCCTTCCAGTCGGGCAGGAGCTCGTCGAGGGCCCGGGGATCGAGAACGGCGCCGGACAGGATATGGGCTCCGACCTCCGAACCCTTCTCCAGGATGCAGACACCGAGATCGACGCCATGCGCGGCGCAGAGCTGCTTCAGCCGGATCGCGGCGCTCAGACCCGAGGGTCCCGCGCCGACGATCACCACGTCGAATTCCATCGAGTCCCGTTCTCGCGCCTCTTCGGCCATGCCGGCCTCCATTTCCGCCGTGAAACCCCGGTATACGCGCGCGCGACAAGAAGGGTCAATCGCGCGCGGTGACCTCGTTCAGACAGAAGTGAAACGCGGTCCTTGAAAGAAGGGTGGGAGTCTCCGACGCCGTTAGGGAAGGTCTGATCAAGCTGCCTGGTTATGCGGAGGGAGTATTCCCGAGGCCCGATGGGGCTTGGGGAAGCGCCATCGAGGCTCGGAACCCCCGGTTTCGATGCCCCGGCGGCGGTTTCCGTACCGCCCGGACGGGTCGCTTCCGCCTTACGCCAGCGCCAGATGGCGCTCGCCGATCATCAGGTTGGCGAAGCCCGGCAGAAGCGCGATCCGTTGCCTGTTCTTCGCCAGCCCCCGGTAGCGCACCCTGGCGTAGCCGAAGCGCCGCTTGAGATACAGGAAGGGATGCTCGACCTTGGCACGCACCGACGCCCTGGCCCGCTCGCACGCCGGACCAGCCCGTGGGGCAGGGAGCGGGAGTTGGCGAGGCTGAGGAGTTGAGATCTCTGCTCGTGGTTCAGAACGATGGGTTCGATTGGACGACCGCGGGGCATGGCCAGACTCCTGATGGGAAACCAGCCACAAATATACCAGTTACTTCTGGGCCATAATACTAGTTGTTGTTTTGAGCTTGTTGTCTTTCGTATTCGAGTATGGGGCGAAGGGTCTCATCTTGATCAGTTTGATTTTTTTTAACAAGATCCAGAATTTCATATAGAACTTCATAATACTCTGGGCAGTTGTTTTCGTTCAGGTCCTGGCAGGATTCCTGGTTGAGGATGCTGAGCCTTTTTTGCTCTAAAGGCTTAAGAGCCTCGGCCAAGTCCGCATAGAGCCGGCAACCCTCTGTAATGCTGTTATAATAAATGGGGTTGAAGTATTGTTTGCGGGGGAGGTGTTGGCATTCTCTTCCATGCTCAAGCATTTTATCCAGGCTGTCCAAGGTGTAGGGGTTGTATTCCGGGTAGGTATTTTCATTTCTGTCCCCCTCATAGCCTGGGGACTGCAAGAGCCGCCGATTATGTGTTCCAAGAACGCCATTCATGAACTTGTTACTATATAAAAATGACAATGAATAACTGGCGTTTAGCTCCATTTGATCTACGACTTCATAGTATCTTTGCAAATTGTCGTGGGCGTCAGGGTAGCGGGGGTCCAAGTTGATCAAAAAGAGGACTTTATAGTAATCCTCAATGACTTTATTTATATTATCTACATCTAACTGGCCATCAAATTTCCCGTCGGTTTCAGTATATAGGGCGATCATAAAAGCGGCGGGGACCCATTCATGCTGATTCACAAGACGATGCATGTATCTTAAGGCCTCAAAGTCGTTTTCCCCTTTTACCAAAAGACAGCGGGCATAGAAATACTCGTAATCCTTATCGTCCGGCTCCATATTATAGTTTTTTTCTGCTTTCTCGTAATCAGTACAGTGAAGATACCCCCGTATATATTCGGTGGCAAAGCCTTGAGAGCCTGAAGCCAGAAGGGCGGAGACGAGAACGGCTTTCATGAACGTCCTGAACATCGGTTCCTCCTCGGGAGATGTCGCGGAGCCTCCCGGGCCGCGCCGCGCCGCCGGGACGGTTCTCCCGTTCCACGAGGAAAAGGATACGCCGGGCCGCGTCCGCGCGCAACGTCACAATGTTCTCGTGTCGTTAACAGAGGATATGACCGGATTATGTACCAACTGATCTGTCCGGTTTTAGAACGTATTCAGGCCAAGGAGGGACTGGATGCGTCGGACGGAGCAGCGACAGGGACTGAGATTGATGAAGTTCGAGGAGGTTTACGGTCGCACCCATCGGGGTGTGTTGAGCCAAGGCGAGGCGGCGGAGGTTCTGGGTGTTTCGGAACGGACCTTCCGGCGCTGGCGCGACCGCTACGAGGCGGAGGGGGCGGAGGGGTTGTACGACCGCCGTCTGGGCCGGGTCTCGGCGCGCCGCGCCGGCGTGGACGAGGTGGCGCGGGTTCTGGCGTTGTTCGACACCCGCTACTGGGACTTCAACGCCAAGCATTTTCACGAGAAGCTGGTCACCGCGCACGGCATCAAGCGCAGCTACAACTGGGTTCGGCTGACCTTGCAGGCTCATGGCCGCAGGCGCGCGGCGCCCCGGCGCGGCGCCCACCGGCGCAAGCGGCCGCGCCGGGCACTGCCCGGCATGATGCTGCATCAGGACGGCTCGCGCCATGAGTGGGCACCCGGTCGGGAGTGGGACCTGATCGTCACCCTGGACGACGCCACCAGCGAGGTCTACTCGGCCTTCTTCGTCACCGAGGAGGGCACCATGTCGAGCTTCCGGGCGCTCCGCGAGGTGATCCGCGAGCGCGGACTGTTCTGTTCGCTCTACACCGACCGCGGCAGCCACTACTGGCGCACCCCCGAGGCCGGCGGCAAGGTGGACAAGGACACTCCGACCCAGGTCGGTCGCGCGCTTCACCAACTCGGCATCGAGCACATCGCCGCCTACTCGCCCGAGGCCAGGGGGCGCTCGGAGCGCATGTTCGCCACCGTGCAGAAGCGCCTGCCCCAGGAACTCAGGCTCGCCGGCATCACCGACATGGCCGAGGCCAACCGCTTCCTCGAGGAGGTCTACCTGCCGGACCACAACAGACGCTTCGCGACCCCGCCCGAGGCCGAGGGTTCGGCCTTCGTGCCCTTCGCCGGCGCCTTGGAAGACATCCTCTGCGTCCAGGAGGACCGCACCGTGTCAGGCGACAACACCGTGCGCTACAAGGGACGCAGCCTGCAGATCCCCGCCGGGCGACATCGCCACCACTACGTCAAGGTCAAGGTCCGGGTGCACGAGTACCCCGACGACACCCTCGCCGTCTTCCACGGACCCAGGCGCCTCGCTCACTACCAAGCCGACGGAACCCCGCTCGAAACCCAAACCCGCAAGGCCGCGTGACCCGCTTCGACGCAACCCGCCGGCGCCCTGTGGACAAGTGGACAGCCGCCCCGCGCCTGACCACTTCCCCACAGGGCCAACAACCCCAACAGAAGCGGTCAATCCATTTGGTACATAATCCGGTCAACTCAAAATGTTCTCGACACGTCACAATGTTCTCGACACGTCATGGGGCTCTCCTTCACGCTGTCCGTTCGACACCAACGGCGTCGGAGACCCCCGCCCTTCTTTCAAGGGCCGCGTCTCACATCTGTCCGAACGAGGTCACCGATGGCCGACAGGGACCTCCGCGCCGCCCTCCGGATCCGCAGGCGCTCGACGTTCAGGCGTCCACCGGCTCGCCGTAGCCTCCGCCGCCGGCGGTCGAGAGGACGATCTTCTCGCCCCTCTTCAGGCGGTAGTGCCCGCGGCCCTCACTTCGGAAGCAGTCCCGCCCCTCGCCGCCACGAACAGATCGTCCGTCGGGTCGGCGTAAACGGGAGCGGCCGCGGCCAGAGCCAAGGCGAATGTCAGGGCAGTGCGGATGGCCAGCATGGCGGTTCCTTCCGGTTCGGGTTGCAGGGGGTTCACCTTAGCCTGCATCTACCGATTACGCCGGTTCATGCGCCTGTGGCGGGCAGGCTCCCGACAGGTCAGTAAAGAGAATGTTCGGATACGCGCGGCGGCGACCCAATCATCAAGAAAGCCGAAGAGAACCGTCGGTCGGAATGGCAGACGGTCCTGTTGGGGAACGGCGCAGTCGATGGCGCGGAGCCGCGCGAGCGAAATCTGGCGCTGGCCGTTGTTCTGCATTTTGCCTGATCGAGACCATGGCAACCTGCCCTTTCCGTTGTAGACGACTTCGAGGGAGCGGTCCCGGTCCAGGCAACAGACGAGGAGATGGTCCGGTTCTGCCCGTAGCGCCACGCCGCGCGCGCCCTGGGTGAACTTGATCCGACCCTTCGGCCGTCGCCAGTAATGGCGTCGTGATCGGGGGTGGAGGCCGGCAGGAGCTCAAGGCCGAACATTCGGGCGGCGATTACCCGCCGATGCTGCCCATCAGGTGCCCGTCTGGCGTGAACTTGCGGCCGGGAAACAGCAGTTCCAGGCGATCGACGATGGGATAGAGCGAGGCGAGCAACCCACCAACCTCTGTCCAGTGGCCGGGGTTGGCCGCGATTTCCGAGGGTGCGGTGCGCAGGGAAGCGTCGGTACGGGACACAAGTCTACGCCTCCACGACTTCGGGTTACCTGCCCTCGCCCGAGTCATCGATTGAGGCCGGCGGCGATTCCGGGGTGATCATGGAGATATCCCGGCGGATTTCCGTTAAGCTCGCGGGGAGACGGGTTCCCTCGACCGTCATCGCCCGACCACGCGAGTCACGACACGTTGCCGACCCGAGCCGAGCTCCTCGATCTACTGCGCTGGCACGTCGATGCCGGTGTGGACGAGGCTGTCGGCGACGCCCCGACGGACCATTTCAAGGCGGAGCCCGACCCGGCGGCGGCGCGACGGGAGAGTGCCGCCGACCGCACGCGCGCGCCATCCGACCCATCTTCCTCCGCGTCGCCGAAGCGCGGAGCGAACGTCCCGCTTTCTCTGGAAAGCCCGGCGGCGGCGAAGGGAAGCGCGGACCTTCTCGCGAACGAGGCCTCGACGCTCGCGGAACTCAGGGACGCCATGGGGCGGTTCGAGGGCTGCTCGCTCAAACACACGGCCATGAACCTGGTGTTCGGCGACGGCAATCCCGACGCGGACGTGATGTTCATCGGCGAGGCGCCGGGGGCCGACGAGGACCGCGAGGGCCTGCCCTTCGTCGGGGTCAGCGGGCGACTCCTCGACAGGATGATCGCGGCGATCGGACTGGACAGGACATCGGCCTACATCACGAACATTCTGCCGTGGCGCCCGCCGGGAAACAGGAAGCCGACGACGAACGAAGTCACCGTCTGCCTGCCGTTCATCCGGCGTCATATCGCTCTGGTGGCGCCGCGGGTCCTGGTCCTGGTCGGGGGCACATCCACCAGCGCCCTCCTGGACCGGCCGGAAGGGATCACGAGGCTGCGGGGCCGGTGGCTCATCTACCGCGACGACGACTCGGGCGGCGAGTTCGAGATCCCGTGCATGCCCATCTACCATCCCGCCTATCTGCTGCGGCAGGCGGCGCTCAAGCGGGACGCCTGGCGCGACCTCCTGGCGATACAGGAACGCCTCCGGTCCATGGAGTGACGACGACGCCGGAGACGGTTCGCGCGGCCACGCGCCGCGCCCGCCGGCTTGCCGGGAGTCGCCGCATCCGCTATGAAGCCGGCATGTCGAGAGTGGTCCTTTACGCGTCCCTGTTCGTCACGACCCAAATCGTCGCTCCGGTCGCCTCGGCGACCGTCGAGGATGCGGATCCGTTCGTCACGGAGGCGGCGGCGGACACGTTCGATACCGGAATCCTCGGCCCGAAAGACGCCGCCCGCTATCGACGCATCTTCGAGCTTCAGAAAGACGGCGACTGGAAAGCGGCGGACAGGGAAATCGCCAGGCTCGACGACCGCCTCCTGATGGGCCATGTGCTCTATCAGCGGTACATGCATCCCACGAAATACCGCTCCGGGTTCAAGGAGCTCTCGGCCTGGATGAAGCGATACGCCGATCATCCGGGCGCCCGCCGCGTCTATCGCCTGGCGCGCAAACGGCAACCCGCGCACGCCCGGGCGCCGGGACGACCCGTGCGGCCGAACGGCGGCACGGCGGCGGAGGCCGGAGCCGCCGATACCGGGGAATACCTCTCGCCGCGCAAGAGGAACGCCGCGGCACGCCGCGAGGCGCGGCGTCTCCAGGCACACATCCGGAGCCACATCCGCAGCGGCCGGCTGGCGACGGCGGTCAAGCATCTCAAGAGCCGCGCGTACCGCGATCTCCTCGACGAAACGGAAGTCGCCATCCTCCAGGCCGGCATCGCCGGGGGATACTTCCGTCACGGCCACGACGAGAGTGCGTCCGCCCTGGCCTCGGAGAGCGCCGGGCGGGCACGGACCTACGAGCCGACGGTCGACAGGTACGCGGGCCTGTCGGCCTGGCGCCTGGGCCGGCGAACCGATGCGGCCGTCCATTTCGGCGCCCTCGCCGAATCCCGGACGGCGTCCGAGAGAGAGATCGCGTTCGGCGCGTTCTGGGCTGCGCGGGCACATCTCGCAAGCCGAAGTCCGGAGCGCGCGACACGCTATCTGCGCATCGCCGCCGAGCGCCCCCGCACCTTCTACGGACAGCTCGCGCGCCGGCTCCTGGACGAGCGCGGAACCTTGACCTGGGACGCTCCGGTCCTGTCTCCCGCGGATTACGACGAGCTGAAGGACAGCGCCCATGTGCGGCGGGCCGTGGCCTTGCGGCAGGCCGGCCGGCTCTATTGGGCCGAGCGCGAGCTGCGCGCCGCGTTCATCGGGGCGCCGGCCGACGCCCGCGAGGCCATGCTGGCGCTCGCGGTCCGGCTGAAGCTGCCGGGCGCGGAGGTGCATCTGGCCCGGGCCATTCTGACGTCCGGCGGCGACGCCTACGACGGCGCGCTGTTTCCCCTGCCGCCGTGGGAGCCGGAGAGCGGTTTCAAGATCGATCGCGCCGTCCTGTTCGCCCTGATGCGGCAGGAGTCCGGATTCAACAGCCGGGCGCAGAGCGGCGCCGGGGCCCGGGGGCTGATGCAACTGATGCCGCGGACGGCCAGTTTCATCGCCCGCGACCGGAGCCTTCGCGGACGCAACAAGCGGAAGTTGTTCACGCCGGAATACAACGTCCATCTCGGCCAGAAATATCTTCTGCACCTCATGACCGAACACGAATTCCTGGACAACCTCGTGCTCGTGATCGCGGCCTACAACGGCGGGCCGGGCAACATCAGGAAGTGGCAACGCCGGATCGGGAAATCGGACGATCCGCTGATGTTCATCGAGAGCCTGCCCTCGCGCGAAACCCGGGGGTTCGTGCGGCGCGTGTTCACGAACATCTGGCTCTACCGCGCCCGGCTGGAACAGCCCGCCCCCTCGCTGGACGCGCTCGCGGCGGGACGCTGGCCGATCTACCGGAGCCTCGACTCGCGGATCGAGACGGCGGCCGGAGACCGGGAAACGAACGATGTCCACTGGGATTGACGAGGCCCGGCCGTTCGTCCCCGTGGGGATCGCCGTGGCGACCGTATCGGACACGCGGACCCTGGAAGACGACAGGTCGGGAAACGTCCTGGCGGAGCGTCTCCAGGCCGCCGGGCACCGCCTGGCCGACCGGGACATCGTGAAGGACGACTTCGACGCCATCGCGGCGCGGCTTCGCGCCTGGATCGCGGACCCGGACGTCGACGTCGTCATCGCCACCGGCGGCACGGGCGTCACCGGGCGGGACGTGACCCCGGAAGCCTTTCAATCGGTCTTCGAGAAGGAGATCGCCGGCTTCGGCGAGGTCTTCCGGATGCTGTCCTACGACAAGATCGGCACGTCGACGATCCAGTCGCGGGCGACCGCGGGCGTCGCCGGCGGCACCTACCTGTTCGCCGTCCCCGGATCGCCCGGCGCGTGCAGGGACGCCTGGGACGGGATCCTGGCCTCCCAGCTCGACTACCGGCACAGACCGTGCAACTTCGTCGAGCTGATGGACCGCCTGCTCGAGAAGGAGGCCGTCGGCGCCTGACGCGCCGGACGCGCGGCTCTATCCGCCGAGCAGCCGGGGACCGCCCAAGGAGTCCAGATCCGCGCCGGTGTCCACATCGCGCAGCGTCTCGAGCATGCCCACGCGCCAGACGGCCGGAAACGTCGCGAGGGTGTCCCTCAGGGCATGGGGACCGGACCAGCGGACGTCCCGGAACAGGCGTGGCGCCCGGCGTCCCGGAGAGGCCGGCCGCCGGGAGAACCCGACGAGCCAGTATCCGCCGTCGTGGGCGGGACCGACGACGGCGTCGTGCGTCTCCAGCGCCTCGAAGGCGGAACGGACCCGCCGCGCCGTGATCCCGGGGACGTCGCTGCCGACGATGACGACGGGTCCGCGGGACGCGGCGTGCAGGACTCGCGCCATGCGCGAACCCAGATCCCCGGAACCCTGGGGAACGCGCGGGACCCCTCGCGGCCAGAACCGGCCACGGCGGGCGAAACCGTCGGGCGTGACGACGAGGCGCAGGTCGACGCCGCGAAGGGAGCGCAGTTCGGCGATCAGCCGGGCGGTCTCGCTCCGGTAGTAGCGCCACGCGGCATAGTCGCCCACGTCGCGAGCGAGCCGCCGCTTGACGGCGCCGATCCGGGGCGCCCGCGCGAATATCGCCACGTGGCGGGCGGGCCGCATTCCGGGACGCTACCCGTAGAAGCGGGCGATCGTGCCCGGCGCCACGCCCAGGGAGTAGAGCGCGAGGCAGAACAGGTTGCGTGCGCCCCGGCGGACATAGCCGTCCCGGCGGTAGCGCGCCGCCGACGTCACCGCCCGCGCCGGAAGGACGACGAGACGGCGCGCGCCGATGCGCCGCACCATATCGACGTCCTCCATCAGCGGCATCGGGCGATACCCGCCGACCTCGTCGTAGAGCGTCCGCGAGATCAGCAGGCCCTGGTCCCCGTACGGCAAGGCGGCGACACGGGCGCGCAACGCCACCAGCCGCTCCAGGACGCGGGCCGGAACGGACGGGTCGTCGAGGGCGAACGAAAAGGCGGCGGCGCGACCGGGTTCCCCCTCCCCGGCCATCAGCTCGTGGGCCGCCCGCTCCCAGCCCGCCATCAGCCGGGTGTCCGCGTGAAGAAACAGGAGCCACGGAGCGCGGGCGGCCCTGGCGCCGGCCGCGAGCTGCCGACCCCGGCCCGGCGCCCCGCGCTCGACCCGCGCCCCGGACGCCACGGCGATATCGACGGTGCGGTCCGTCGAGCCGCCGTCGCTGACGACGACGGCGCGGACGAGGCCATCCGCACGGGCGTCGGACAGGCCGCCGAGCGTCGCGCCGAGCGTCGCCGCGGCGTTCAACGTCGGGATCACGACGTCGATTTCGGGACCGTCGCGCACAGACCGAGAAAGTTGCGATAGAGCCGTTCCGCGTCGGCGTTGAATGCCGGAAGGCGCGCCGCGACCTCGTCGCCGAGGGCGCGCAGGGCGCCCGGCCCCAGGGTGCGCTCGAGCGCCTCGCGGTAAGCGGGGACCTCGCCCCATTCGGGAACGGTCCGGGACGTCTGCTCGACGTGGTACTGGATGCCGTAGGCGGTGTCGCCCACGGCGAAGGCCTGCGCGCCGCAGAGCGGCGATTCGCAGAGCACCCTGGCGCCCGCCGGAGGGTCGGCAACCTCGTAGGAATGCCACTGGAGGCAGCGGAGGGTCGGCGCGAAGCCGTCGAACAGGGGATCGTCCCGTCCGGCGGCCGTCAGACCGACCTCCATGACCCCGACCTCCGGGGCCGCCATGGGCGCGACGGCGCCGCCGAGCGCGTCGGCCAGCAACTGGGCGCCCAGACAGACGCCGAGGAACGGCATGTCGAGTTCCAGCACGGCGCGCCGGATGGCCCGCTTTTCGTCGACGAGCCAGGGATAATCGTCCTCCTGCCAGGTATCCATGGGACCGCCCATGACCCAGAGCATGTCGAACCCGGCGAGGTCCGGGATCGGCTCGCCCGCGTCCAGTTCGACGGCTCGCCATTCATGCCCGTCGGCGGCGAGGAACTCCCGGAACACGCCGGGATGCTCCACGGGGATGTGCTGAAAGACGCAGACGCGCATGAGCCGAGCGTAGCATCGGCGGCGGGTGCGTTCATACTCCTCCCCGATCAGGGGAGGGAGAGGCAGGGCGCGACCAGAGGATGCGCGGACCGCCACGCCGGGACGGCCGCCCACGCGACGCCGCCGGGCGAAAGCCCCCTCCCCCGCCGGAGGTTCGGCGGAAGATCGGGGCGTGAACGCCACGTCCGGACAGTCGAAAATTCGTTCTTGATTCGTTCGCGACCGCGGGGTATGCTCCCCGCACGATGGAACGGGACATCGCGCCAACGCTCGGGAACGGGGCCGTGCATGGGGACGGACGGCGTGGCCGGGGAGCCGTCACCAACCCCACGGGACGGTTCGAGGCCGAACGCCGGGTCCCGCGCGATTCGCACTGGGCGTTCGACGACGACGGCTGGGGCGGCGCGGACGAGGCGCCGCCGCCGTTGCGGACGACGGTCACCGAGGAGACCTGCCGCACGATCATCGCCCGCAACGATTCGCCCGACGTGCCCTTCCGCGCGTCCATCAACCCGTACCGGGGCTGCGAGCACGGCTGCATCTACTGTTACGCCCGGCCGACCCACGCCTATTACGGGTTGTCGCCGGGGCTCGACTTCGAGAGCCGCCTGTTCGTCAAACCGGACGCCGTCGCCGTCCTGCGGCGCGAGCTCGCGCGTCCCGACTACCGGTGCGAGGTCATCGCGCTCGGCACCAACACCGACTGCTACCAGCCGCTGGAGCGGGAACGGCGCATCACGCGCGGCATCCTCGAGCTGCTGTCGGCGTGCGACCATCCCGTGGGCATCGTCACCAAGTCCCATCTCGTCACTCGCGACGTCGATCTTCTGGCGCCGATGGCCGGGAAGGGCCTGGCGCGGGTGCAGGTCTCGGTCACCACGCTCGACCGCAAGCTCGCCCGCCGCATGGAACCCAGGGCCGCGACCCCGTCCCGGCGCCTCGACGCCATCCGACGGCTCACGGCGGCCGGTATTCCCGTGGGCGTCCTCGTCTCGCCGATAATTCCGGGCCTGACCGATTCGGAACTCGACCGTATCCTCGCCGCGGCGCGGGACGCCGGCGCCACCAGTGCCGGCCACCTGCTCGTGCGCCTTCCGCACGAGGTGAAGGACCTGTTCCGCGAATGGCTGAGCGAAGCCGTGCCCGAACGCGCCTCGCGAGTCATGTCGCTGATCCACGACGTGCGCGGCGGGCGCGACAACGACCCGCGGTTCGGATCGCGCATGAAGGGAAGCGGGCCTTACGCGGAAGCGATCGCGAGGCGCTTCGAGCTGGCGATCCGGCGGCTCGGCCTCGACGAGCGGCGGACCGGCCTCGACACCACGTTGTTCCGCCCGCCGGAACGGGACGAGGCGCAGATGTCGCTGCGGCTGTAACCGCGCGCGAAGGAACGGGAGGGACAGACCCTACCGCCTGGAACCGAAGCCGGTTTCGTTGCATGGTGTCGGTCGGCGTTCGACCTCGGGAGGTCTCCGCGATGGGACGAGACACGTGAAGACCGTCGTCGGCGTCCTCGTCGCCGCCGGCCTCGGCGTCACCCTGATCGTCATGGGGGCGGGCATGGTCGGCATGTTCAGGGGCGGGGAGTTCAACCGGAAGTACGGCAACGTCCTGATGCGCTGCCGCGTCGCCGCGCAGGCGACGACGGTGGCCCTTCTCGCGCTCTGGTTCTTCTACGACGATCTCTTCACGTGAGGGGGCGGCATGGTCAAGCTCACCAGGATCTACACGCGGGGCGGCGACGGGGGAAAAACGTCGCTGGGCGACGGGACGCGGTTGCCGAAGAACGCCGTCCGCGTCGCCGCCTACGGCACCACCGACGAGGCCAACGCCGCGGTGGGCTTGGCGCGGCTGCATACCGAGGGCCCGGCCGACGAGATGCTGGCCCGCATCCAGGACGACCTGTTCGATCTCGGCGCCGACCTCTGCACGCCGGGCGACGATCCCGCGGAGAGCGGCGCGGCCCTCCGCGTCACCGGGTCCCAGGTCGCCCGGCTGGAGAGCGAGATCGACGAGATGAACGGCGACCTCGCGCCGCTTGCCTCGTTCGTCCTGCCCGGGGGCTCGGCGGCGGCGGCCCATCTCCACCTCGCCCGCACGATCACCCGCCGGGCGGAGCGCCTCATGGTCGCGCTCGCGGAGACCGAACCCGTCAACCCGCGGGCGATCGCGTTCGTCAACCGCCTGTCCGACCACCTGTTCGTCCTCGCGCGGCATCTGAACGACAAGGGACGGAAGGACGTTCTCTGGCGCCCCGGAGCCAACCGGTGAACGCCCGGTTGTCGCGGTGGGCGGCGGCGTCGGGGAGCTTCTTCTCGTAGAGACCCACGCAACCCCGTGGAGCGCTTCAATCGTGGCCAGCCGATATCGACTCCCAGCCACGGACCCGTGAGCCGTGGAATCCGGCGCAAGCTCCAACGATTTGCGCGTCCGGGGCCGGACACTATATTTTCGGCAAATGCGTTCGCATCGAGGGAGGTTGGCGCGGTCTCTCCGGGACTGGCTGTCGCAAGCCGAGGATCGGCAATGAGCATCCGATGATCTTCCGGCAGCTCTTCGACGCCGAATCGAGCACCTACACCTATATCCTGGCGAGCCGCCGGGGCGGCGGGGCCGTGATCGTCGATCCCGTGCTCGATCGGGTGGACCAGTACCTCCGTGTCCTCGGCGAGCTCGGCTGCCGGCTCGTCAAGGCCGTGGACACCCACGTGCACGCGGACCACATCACCGGCCTCGGCGCGCTGCGCGACCGCACCCGGTGTGTCACGGTCATGGGGGACCGGAGCTCGGCCGACGTCGTGGCCATGCGCGTTCGGGAAGGCGAGACCATCGACGTGGACGGGCTGTCGCTGGATGTCCTCTACACCCCCGGCCACACGGACGACTCCTACAGCTTCGTGCTGGGCGGCCGCGTCTTCACGGGGGACACGCTGCTCATCCGCGGCACGGGCCGCACCGATTTCCAGAACGGGGATCCCCGTGCCCAGTACGATTCCATCTTCAACAAGCTGTTGAGGCTCCCGGACGAAACGCTGGTGTACCCGGCGCACGACTACAAGGGGGAGACGGTCAGCACCATCGGCGAGGAGAGGGCCTGCAACCCCCGCCTGCGGGTGTCTTCCGTCGACGAATACGTCGACATCATGAACGGGCTGAACCTGACCGACCCGAAGATGATCGGCGTCGCGGTCCCGGCCAACCGGCGGATCGGCGCCCCGCAAAGGGACGACGAGGACCCGTCGTGGGCGCTGAGCCCCGGGGACGCCATGCCCCTGATCGACAAGACCGACACGTTGCTGGTCGATCTGCGGGAAGACGCCGAACGGGCGCGGGACGGCGCGATCCCCAATTCCGTCCACGCGCCCTACGGGGCCCTCGACCGTTTCGTCGGGCCCAGCGGGATTCTGCGCCACGAGGCTGCCCGGGGCGGCAAGCGAATCGTCTTCTACTGCGCCTTCGGCGAGCGTTCGGCGCTCGCCGTCGAGACTGCCCGCGAAGCCGGGATCGACGACGCGCGCCACATCGTCGGCGGCATCGACGCGTGGGCCTCGGCGGGCGGGGCGGTGGAGCGTTGAGCGGCCGGCGAACGCTCCGGCAAGGACCGGATCAGGGCGCTCCCGCGTCCGGCCGGGCGATCGAGGCGGGCGCGCCGACGGCCGCCACGGCGTCGGCGGTCGGTCGGCCGCGAAGCCAAGTGGCGAGGAACCCGCGCGTCCAGCGCACGACGCTCCGCTCGTGGCGCCGCCGGCCCCGCATCTGCTCTTCCGGCGACTGGGCGCCGAGCCGTTTCTTCCAGGTGTCGCCGGACGTCCAGCGGCGCATGATCCTGTGCGTCACTTCGGGATGGAACTGAAGCGCGTAGGCGTTGCCGGACCGGTATGCCTGGTTCTCGAACCGTTCGCTGCTGGCGAGATGTTCCGCGCCATGGGGCAGCTCCATGCCCTCACGGTGCCATTGGTACATATGGGTGACGTCCCGGAAAAGAGACGCGCCGACTTTCGTGGGCCGCACGCGATAGTAGCCGACCTCGGCCAGCCCCTCGGGATGAGGCCGCACGGCGCCCCCGAGCGCCCGGGTGAGAAGCTGGCCGCCGAGGCAGATGCCGAGAAAGGGTTTGTCCGACTCCAGAACCGTCGGAATCCAGTCGATCTCCGCGCGGATGAAGTCGGTGTCATCGTTGGCGCTCATCGGTCCGCCGAAGATCACGGCGCCCGCGTGCCCGTCCATCGTTTCGGGAAGCGGGTCGCCTCCGCTGGGGCGCCGGATGTCGAGCGCATGGCCCATGGCGCGCAGAACGCGCGCCACCCGGCCGGGATCGGATCTCTCCTGATGGACGACGAGCAACACGGGATCGGTCATGGCGCCGGGACCATACAGGGCGATGCGGACGGACCGCAATACACTGTCCTGGTTCAGGACGTATGAGACGGAGGGGGTTCTTCGGCTGTGTGTCTGGCAAGATACTGGACGAGGGGGTTATCCGTCGCCCGCCGGACCGGGCCGACTCGTCACACGACTTCGTCGGAACGCGATGTCGTCTCCCCATAGCGTTTGAGGGCCGGCTGCCGCAGCCCCTCGTAGAGACCGTCGACCCTCCGGTTGATGACGCGACCCTCGCGTTCGAACAGGCTGTTACCCCGGGAGTCGCTCTCGACGAGGAAGGGGCCGAAATTCTCCACATCGAGCACCCACATCGCCTGCGCGATGCCGAGCTCTTTCAGCCAGTGCACATCGATGACTCGCCTGATGCCCCGGCCCAGCAAGGCGCCGGTCCCGTAACCGACCGTGGACAGATAAATCGCCCCGTTCGGAACGAAGTGCGCGCGGTAGTCCTCTTCCGTCATGCCGCCCTTGCCGATGACGACCCGGCAACCGGACATCCCGAACCACTGCGAGAGCCAGCGAGAGAAACGAAAACTGGCCGTCGCCGTCACCGCGCCGAGGTTGTACGTGCCGTCGTCGTTGACCGACGCGGCCGGGGAGCAGTGGAAGTTCGCGTTGCCCAGGGAGCGGAAGGGGACCGGGGGTTCCAGTCCCTCGTCCAGGACCCGTTTGTAGAGACCCTCGCGGCCCGTGTAGACGACGCCGTCGAGATAGACCGCCGTGCCCAGCTCGAGCCCGTCCAGGGCTCCATCGGTCAGCGGGAGCTCGATCCGTCTGGTTTTCACAGTGCCACCGCCGCGCCGAGGGCGGGCGCCCCGGCCTCCCAGTCCACGCCGCTTCGCCGGTGGTAGGGCGTGAACCATCGCGGGTCGGTCCGGTAGGCGATCCCGCCGTCCGCGCCGACGCGCGCCACCGCCCGGCGGGACGACAGGCAGAAGCTGTGCACGCTCATCGGCATACCGCCGGTGTGGGTGTAGGCCACCTCGATGTGGCAGTCGACCACCATCGACTTCCCGACGAATCCCATGGGGCCCATGCCGATGTCGTTGCCTATCTCGATCAGCTCTTTCTCGAGCGCCGCGATCTCCGGATCCGGGCTGCGGTCGCCCACGACCCGCAGACATGCCGCCTGCTTCCCGATGGCCATCGCCGTGTCCTTGCTCCCCCCGAGACCGATCCCGACGATGGCCGGCTGACAGGCGAGACCGCGCCGCCCGAATTCGAGCATCACGTCGAGGAAGAACCTCTTGATCCCGTCGATGCCGTCGCCCGGAAAGAGCATGCGGTAGTCGGTGCCGAACAGGCCCCCCTTGTGCACCGTCGTTATGTCGATCCAGTCGGTATCGGGCTCGAAGGAGTATTCGATCTCCGGAGCGAGAATACCGACATTGTTGTCGTGGTCGATACGGGACAGCGGATGGACGCGGTTGGGCCGGAGCGGGATGTCCCGGGTCGCCTGGGCCGTCGCCCGGCGCAACGTCTGCTCGAGCGCGACCATCCCGCCCTCGATACGCGCCTCGTTGCCCGCCTTCACGTAGTAGCGCGGCAGCCCGGTGTCGGCGCACATGGCCCGGCGGTCCTCTTCCGCCACGTCCCAGTTCTCGCACATCGCCTCGAGAACGAACCGGCTGAGCTCGTTTTCCTCCTCCCCGACCATCTTCCGGATCCCGGACCTGTAGTCCTCGGGGATCACGATGGCGGCCCGGCGCATGATCTCCAGCGCGGCTTCGCCGATGACATCCTGTCGGATCATTGTCGAACCCCTGTCGTTCCCGGCCGACGGCCCCCGCCGGACGCGCCTATGCCGCGGCCGTTTCCGCCTCTTCGCGTATGAGCGTTTCTCCCGGCCTGACCCGGGAGAATTCCACCGGCGCGGTTCCGACGCCAATGCGCTCGCCGTCCAGTCGCGCGGTGGTGAAGTACGATGTCGCGAGGTCGCCTTCCTCCGGGAAATCGTCGCGGAAATGGGCGCCGCGCGAGTTCTCCCGCGCCAGGGCGGCTTCGACGATGACCCGGCTCACGAGGATGAGGCTGTCGAGGTTGAGCCAGTCGTGCCATGTCAGGTTGAACGCGCGGTCCGACGTCGCCACGCCGGTCTCCGCGAGTTCCTCGCCGAGCCCGGACAAGGCCTCGCGCGCGCGGTGCAGGCGTTCCGGATCGCGGATGATCCCCGCATCGTCCCACATGATGTCCTCGAGCCGCTCCCGCATGTCGAGCAGGTCGCCCCGGGGTTTGGCGAACGGGCGCAGGCCGTGCGCGACCGCGGCGTCGATCGCCGACCGGTCCGGGTCGGCGAACGCGCCGCTCTTCTCGACCCAGGGACCCATCGTGTCGCCGGCGATCCCGCCGAACACGGTGGAGTTGGCGACGCCGTTGCCGCCGAGCCGGTTGGCGCCGTGAACGCCGCCGGTGTCCTCGCCGGCGGCGAACAGCCCTTCCAGGGACGTCCGGCACGAGGTATCGAACACGACTCCGCCCATGATGTAGTGCGCTGTCGGAACGACCTCCACGAGGCCGCCCGCGAGGTCGAACCCGCAGTCGGCGCAGCGCTCGACCATGCCCTTGAACTGCCGGCGCACGAGATCGCGGTCCAGGTGCCGCATGGTGATGAACAGGCCGTCGTTGGGTCCCGTCCGTCCCTGCCGCATCTCCTCGAACATGGCGCGGCTCACGATGTCCCGGGTCGCGCGCTCTCCCCGGGGATCGTAGCTCGTCATGAAACGTTCGTGGTTCCCGTTCAGCAGATGGCCGCCGGCGCCGCGCAGCCCCTCCTCGATGATGGTTCCCGTGATCCGGGTGTCCCGGCCCGCGATCAGCCCGGTCGGATGGAACTGGACCATTTCCATGTCACGAAGCGTCAGGCCCGCGCGCAGCGCCATCGCCATCCCGTCGCAGGTCTTGTCGCCCGACGGCGTGTGGTAGCGGTACATCGTCGGCCCGCCGCCCGCCGCGAGCAGCACCGCCTTCGCCTGGACGAAGTGGAAGCGCCCGTCGCGGACATCGACCAGGAGCACGCCGGAGATCCGGCCGCCGTCACGCGCCGGAATCAGCGCGATGGCGCGGTGTTCCTCCATCCGGTCGATGCGCCGGGCCCACGTCTGCTCGGCCAGCCGGTTGATGATCTCGATGCCCGTGAGGTCGCCCTTGTGCACCGTCCTGTCGTAGGTCTGGCCCGCGAACGCCTTCAGGTGGACCGAGCCGTCCGCGTTGCGATCGAAGAAGCAGCCGAGCTCGTTCTCGAGCTCGTGGATACGCTCGATGGCCGTCGTGATCAGGGTCCAGGCGAGGTCCTGATCGTTGAGCCACTTTCCGCCCTCGACGGTGTCCATGAAATGGCGCTCGACCGAATCGCCGGTCCCGATCGCGACGTTGTAGCCGCCCTGCACCATCCGCGTGCAGCCGCACTTCCCCAGCAGGCCCTTGACCGCCACTGTGATATCCAGATCCGGCGCCGCCTTGTGGGCGTGGAGCGCGGCGAACAGCCCGGCGCCGCCGCTTCCCAGGATCAGGATGTCGGTCTTGCGGTAGGCGACTGTGTTGTCGGTCATCCCGGATGTCCGTCTTCGGGCGGCGGCCCGGCCGAGGCCTCTTCGGTCAAGGCGCGTTCATAAGAAACAGGAGCCCGCAGGCGGCCGCAATACCCAGGGTGATCGCGACGATCGACTTCTGCCAGTCGCGCCACTCCAGGAACTCGAGCGCCAGCAGCCGCAGGCCTCCGGCCAGGTGTCCCGCGAGCAACAGGACGAGCAACGCCTCGCCGCCCTTGACGAGCGGGTTTTCGGTCCATTCGAGGAAGGCGTCGAAGCGCGCGGCTTCCCGGACGGCGAGCGAGAGCGTGTAGAGATGCACGGGAACGAAAACGGCCAACGCCAGTCCCGACGCCCGGTGAAGGACGAAGGCCCAGTAGACCGGGTGATTGCGCGACGCGATGGCGTACTTCATGCCGCCCATGCCGGCGCTCCTCATAGCAACGCTCCCACGGCGCGAACGCCCAGAACAACGATGAGGGCGCAGAACAGGAGCGCCGCGACATCGAGCGACCTGCCCTTCCAGGGCGTCATTTCCCGGACGATCGAGCGGACGCCGATCGGCGCGTGAACGGCCACGGCCGCCACGAAGAGGCCGTATACGCTTCCCCAGACCGCGCTGTCCTCGGTCCGCGACAGGATCTCTTCCGCCGACAGCCCGCCCCGGATGGCGTAGATCATGGTCGCGAGGTGGACGACCACGAGCGGCGCGAGCACGAACGCGCTCCCTCGCTGGGCGACGTACAGCCAGGCCTCCAGCCGGCCGGTCACAACTCGCCCCGCAACAGGGACTTGACCGTCTCGCGTTTCAGCCCGGCGATGGCGGCCGTCGGGTTCAGGCCCTTCGGACAATACGACATGCAGGCCTGGTGGCTGTGGCACTGATGGCAGCCCGCGTCTCCCGCCGCGGCCGCCAGGTGCTCGCGGCGCGCGCCGTCGCGCGAATCGTTGACCAGCGTCCACACGCGGTTGAGCGCGGCGGGGCCCAGGTAGTCGGAATTCCACGCGACGACGTCGCAGGCCGCGTAGCACACGCCGCAGCCGATGCATTCGATACCGGCGTCGGCCGCCTGCCGTTCGCGCGAGCCGGGCGGCACGCGGGCGAACGTCCGCCTGTTGTCGGCGTCCGACGGGACGAACCGGCCGGTCGCGCGTTGCCACTTGTCGAAGAACGGCGCCATGTCGACCGCGAGGTCGCGGATGACCGGCATGTTGCGAAGCGGCCCGATGCGGACGCGCCCGTTCCCGGCCACGCGGTCGACGCGCGTGCGGCAGGTCCAGCGGGGGATGCCGTTCACCGTCATGGCGCACGAGCCGCACATGCCGACGCGGCACGCGAACCGGTACGACAGGGTGGGATCGATCCGGCGCTGGACATGGGAGACGACGTCCAGGACCGTCTGGTTCTCCCGTCGGGCCACGCGGTAGGGGACGAACTCGCCCGATTCCCGGCCGCGCCAGATCTCGACGACGAGCTCCGGTTCGGGGGGCTCCCGACCGCTCATCGCGGGCCGCTTCCCCGCGCGTCGCCCGTCGTTTCCGTCACCGGACGAGAGACCATCGCCGCGCACCTCCTTCGCGCGGAAACTGCCATGCGCCCGTCTCCGTGACAAGGGACGCGAGATGTCGGCCTGTCACGAGCCCCGCTTCAAGGGAGTCGCCAGCACATTGTACACGTGCTGGTAACGGATTTCGAGCGCACGGGCGATGTCGCTCCTGCTCCAGCCCTTGGCGTCGAGGGCCCTGATTTTGGCGCTCTTGGTCGGGAGCGCCGAGATCTCTTTCGGGATCTCCCGCGCTTCCTTGGAGGCGCCTTGGGGGCGGAGGCCTTGTTCCGGGCCGTGCGCCGCCGTCGGCGGCCCCTCGGCGCCGTACCGCACGACGCGGGCGAGCGCGCGCAACCGCTCGGTCGCTTGCGCGTCCATCTGCTCCACGAGCCGCGTCATGGTGTCGAGCGCCCGCCAGGCATCGTCGTCCGCCATGTCGAGAGGGCCCTTGTGCGCCCACTTGTTGCGGGTCGCGATCAGCTCGTTGACCCAGGTCCGGTGCTCGCGGCCGAGCTTGCGCCGGAACAACTCGTTCCACTGCACGTCGATCAGGATCAGGCAGCGGCTGGCGTCGAGCGCCGGGATCAGCGCGTCGTCCTCGCCGCCCGGCGGCAGGCCCCGCTTCTGGTCGTCGTAGAGGACGCGGCGCACGCCCTGGTCCCACCACTCGTCGGCGTAGCGTGCCCGTAGCTCGGCGGCAACGTAGGGCGCGAGCACCCCGGTCAGGATGTCGAGCCCCTCGGTGACGCGCAGATAGTTGGTAGTCATCGTATCTCCCCGTTACTCGCGATCCATCGCCTGGACCCGACCTCCTAACGCGGCCTGGGGGACCACGCTTCCGCCCGCTCCCGGCCCTCCCGGATCTCGGCTTGCGTCATCTTGCGCTCGAGGGCGCGCACGAACGCATGAGCGAAGATCTCGCCCCTGCGCGCGGCGATGGAGGCCCACATGTAGGCCTCGGCGAGGTCCTTGCGCACGCCCAGTCCCTCGCCGAAGATCACGCTGGCGGCGATCTGCGCCGACTTCTCGCCCTGCTCGGCCGCCTTCACGATCCAGCGCGCCGCCTTCTCGTCGTCCTGCGGGACGCCCCGGCCGTCCCGGTACAGGTTCCCCAGTTTCATGCTGGCCTTGGAGTGGCCGGCATCGGCGGCCCGCCGGTACCAGTCGATGGCGGTGGCGTAGTCCCTGGGCACGCCGTCGCCTCGCGCATACATCGCGCCCAGTTCGTATTGGGCGTTGGCGTCTCCCTGGTTCGCGGCCTTCAGGTACCAGTCCCTGGCGGCGTTCGGGTCCCGCTCCACGCCCAGGCCCCGGTGGTAGAGATGACCGATATTGAACTGGGCGGCCGGGCTCCCCCGGTCCGCCAGGGGCCGCCAGTTCCTGTACGCCGCCGCGTAGTCTCCCTCCTCGTAGGCGACGACGCCCAGCGCGTACCCGGCCAGCGCCGGCGGGGTCGCCGCCAGGAGGAACATGAACCCCAGTATCGGACGCCACATCGCGCCCCGAGTGTACTCCAAGTCGGGCGCCCGCCGATGCGCCCGGTCGATGTGCTACAAGAGCCGCGCCACGCCGGTCGCCGGCGACGCGGGAGGAGGCGATGGGGCCTCTCGAGGGGATCAGGATCGTCGAGTTCGCGGGTCTGGGACCGGCGCCGTTCTGCGCCATGCTGCTCGCCGACCTGGGCGCCGGGATCGTCAGGATCGATCGCCGGCAGGCCCTCGCCGGACGGATCGACCACGATCCCCGGACGCAGGTCATGAACCGGGGGCGGCGATCCATCGCCGTCGATCTCAAGAATCCGGCCGGCCGGGACGCCGTCCTTCGCCTGATCGACCGGGCGGAGGCGCTGATCGAAGGCTATCGTCCCGGCGTCATGGAGCGGCTCGGGCTCGGTCCGGACGTCTGCATGGAGCGGAACGCCCGCCTGGTCTACGGGCGCATGACCGGCTGGGGACAGGAAGGACCTCTCGCCTCGGCGCCCGGTCACGACATCAACTACATCGCCCTGACCGGCGCGCTGCACGCGATCGGCCGCGAGGGCGGGCCGCCGACGCCGCCGCTCAATCTCGTGGGCGACTTCGGCGGCGGCGCCTACCTCGCGATGGGGATCCTGGCCGCGCTACTCGAGGCGCGGACGTCGGGAAGGGGGCAGGTCGTGGACGCCGCCATGATCGACGCCGCGGCCTCGATGATGGCCTACGTCTTCGGCTTCCGCGCCGCCGGCGCCTGGGTGGACGCGCGCGGCCGCAATTACCTGGATACGGGCGCGCCGTTCTACGACGCCTACGAGACCGGGGACGGCAGGTGGATCGCCATCGGCTCCGTGGAGGCGAAGTTCTGGGAGCGGACGTGGCGCCTTCTCGGTCTCGACGTCGAGCGAATGCCCCCCCAGCACGACCGCGACGCCTGGGCGGGAACGAAGGAGACGGTCGCGGCGGCCGTCCGCCGGAAGACGCGGGACGAATGGATGCGGATCTTCGACGGCGAGGAAGTCTGCGTCGCGCCCGTCCTCTCGCTGTCGGAGGTGGCCGATCACCCGCATATCGCCGCCCGCGGGACCGTCGCCGATGTCGACGGCGTCGTTCAGCCCGCCCCCGCGCCCCGGTTCAGCCGCACCGGGGCGGAGATCGGCGGCCCGCCGCCCGCGCGGGGCGAGCACAGCGACGAGGTCCTGCGCGACTGGGGTTTCGACGAATCGGAGATCTCGGCGTTGAAGGAGAGCGGGGCGGTCCTCCAGGGCTAGTCCTTGAGGCGCGCCTACTCGGCCGCCCGGTTCATCTGCCGGGGCCCGGCGAAGCTGAGATGCGCGCGCAACGCCTCGGTCTCGAACACGTTGCCCGGCAGCACGTTGGCGATGTTCACGTCCGGCCCGAATTCGTCGATCAGGAATTTCTTGAGGAAGATCACCTCGGTCGTCGTGGTTCCCTTGATCCACGCGCCGGGGAGCTCGAAGAACACCTTGCCGACGTCCAGCCCATTGGCCAGGTCGCCGATCAGCGGCTTGTTGGGCTCTCCGTCCTCGACCAGCTCGGCAGCCTCGACGAGGACGACGTCCGCGCCCGCATCGAAGAACTCGTTGGCCTGCTCGATCAGGGTCTCGGCGGTCGTCACGTCGTGCTTCGATCCGACCTCTCCATGAACGTGCAGCCCGCGGTCGACGGCGATCTCCGTGATCTCGCGACGGTCCTGGCTCGACAGCGGCACCACGTTGTCGGAAACCTCGATGGCGCCGACGCCGAGGCGTTTCGCCTCCTCGCAGTAGGGCTTCACCCCTTCGAGGCCCTGGGTGCCGAACACGAACTCGAGGAACTGGCCGCCGAGAAAGGGCTCTATCCCGTGATCCTCGTAGATCGAGATCTTTCGCCGCAAGTAGTCCTCTTCGTAGAGGCGGGCCGTGCCGACGACGAACTTGGCGATGTCCACGTAGGGCGCGACCAGGCCCAGGAGGTCTTCCTGCTCGCGAACGGGGATGCCCCAGTCCATCATCATCGTCCGGCCCCTGTCGCGCGGTTTCGTCGTGCTGCGGTCGGGGGGCAGCGGGATCATCGAGAATGCCTGGGCCATGTCCGTCCCTTTCGATTGCCTTCGGCCTCGCCCGTCCGGGCGCGTGGGTTTCCGGCGGCATCATATTGGGGACGGCGTCGGCTGTCATGGACATCGCCGGCTTCCGTCGGGATAATCCCGCTCGCTGCCGCCAGCCGTTCGAGGCCGACGTGACCCGCGACCTTCTTCTGGCCGTCCTGATACTGGCCGTCTGTTCGGCGCGGAGTCCCGCCGCGTCGGGACACGAGGCCGTGGCCGGCGACATCGCGATCGCCCACCCGTGGGCGCGGGCCTCGCTGTCGGTGAAAGCGCGAAACGGCACGGCCTACCTCGCGGTGCGCAACTCCGGATCCCGGACCGAGCGCCTGACCGGCGCGTCGACCTACATCGCGGATCGCGCGGAGCTGCACGCCCACGAGACGGAGGGGAGCGTGATCAGGATGCGCCGCGTCGAGGCCATCGAGATTCCGGCCGGTGGAACGGTCGAGCTCGCGCCCGGCGGCCCGCACGTCATGCTGATGGGGCTCCGGACGCCGCTGGTGAAGGGCATGACCTTTCCTCTGACGCTCGTGTTCGAATCGGCGGGAGAAGTCGACGTCGATGTCGTCATCGAGGCCGCCGCGACGCGACGGGGAGAAACGGGTCACGGCGGACACGCGAAATAGGGCGCCGGCCACTGCTCGACGGAACCCGATGGTGCTCAGGCTGATCGACTATTTCGACCGCGGCGTCTCGCTGGACCCGGAGCGGGACTGCCTCGTCCAGGACGACCGAAGCCTCGCGTTCGGCGAGGTCCAGCGGCTCACGCACAGGATCGGCAACGCTCTCATCGCCGCAGGGATCACCAGGGGCCATCAGGCCGCCGTCTACAGCCCGAACGACGCCATGGCGTTCGTCTGCGTGCTGGGGATCCTGCGGGCGGGCGCGGCGTGGGTGCCGATCAACGCGCGCGGCGCGCTGGCGGAGAACGTCCACATCCTTCGCGACAGCGGTTGCGAGCTCCTCTTCTATCACGGCGCGTTCGAGGAACGGGTGTCCGAGATCCGGGACCGCGCGCCCGGTATCCGCGCGTTCGTCCGCGTGGACCGCCGGGGCGACGGCGCGCCGTCGCTCGACGACTGGATCGCCGGCCACGACGACCGCGCGCCCCATGTCCCTTGCGGCCCGCGCGACTACGCGGCCATCCGGTATACCGGGGGCACCACGGGCGTTCCCAAGGGCGTTCCCCTCACTCACCTCAACTTCGCCTTCATGCTCGCCAACGCCTCGGCCGCCATGCCTTACGAGGACCCGCCCGTCTATCTCGCGGCGGCGCCGATGACGCACGTGGCAGGGGCGATGTCGTTGATGCTGCTGCCGCACGGCGCGACGATCGTCGTCGTCGAGCGGCCCGACCCCGAGGTCATGATGGAGGCGATCGAGAAGCGCCGGGTGACGACGGTGTTCCTGCCGCCCACCGCGATCTACACGTGGCTGGCCCATCCCGGGGCGCGCGACCGCGATTACTCGAGCCTCAGGTATTTCCACTACGCGGCGTCGCCGATGTCTCCGGACAAGCTCAGGGAGGCCATCGAGGTCTTCGGACCCGTCATGTCGCAGTCCTACGGGCAGACGGAGTCGCCCTTCATCAGCACCTATTTCTCGAAGCGGGACCATGCGGAAGCCTGCCGCGACCCCGCCAAGGCGCACCGTCTGCGCAGCGCCGGCCGGCCGAGCCTCTTCACGGCGGTCGAGATCATGGACGACGGCGGCGGTATCCTGGAGTCTGGCGAGGTCGGCGAAATCGTGACGCGCGGCGGGATCGTCATGGACGGCTACTACAAGCGCCCGGACGCGACCGCGGAGGTCTCCGCGCACGGTTGGCATCACACGAACGACATCGGCTACAAGGACGAGGATGGATACGTCTATATCGTCGACCGCAAGCGGGACATGATCGTTTCCGGCGGGTTCAACGTCTGGCCGAGCGAGATCGAGAACGCGATCCTGACGCTCCCGGAGGTTCGCGACTGCGCGGTGATCGGGGTTCCGGACGAGAAGTGGGGCGAGGCCGTCAAGGCGGTCGTCGAGCTCAAGCCGGGGCGGCGCGTCTCCGGGGACGATGTCGTCTCGCTGTGCAGGGACAGGCTGGGCGGCGTGAAGGCGCCGAAGACCGTGGAGTTCTGGGACGAGCTGCCGCGGAGCGCGGTCGGCAAGGTCCTGAAGAAGGACATCCGCGAGCAGTTCTGGGCCGGCCGGGAACGCCGCGTGGGCTGACGCCCGGCAGCGGACGAGCGGCGAACGGACGGAAGGACGGATGAGCGGCATCAAGGCCAGATGGGAGTTGATCCTGCTCCCGCCGCTCGCGCTCACGGTGGTTCTGCTGGTCGCGTCGCAGTTCATCTTCATCAAGGGCAGCTTCCACAGGGACCTCGGCTACGGCGACCTCTCGACGACCTACGAGCTCGTCAACTACCTCAGGGCCTTCTCCGATCCCTACTACCTGAACGTCCTGCTGCTCTCGATCAACATCTCGGCCGCGGCGACCGTCCTCACCATGGTCTGCGCGACGCCCGTCGCCTACATCATCGCGCGCATGACGTCCCGCTGGGCGATGCTGTTCCTGGCCCTGGTGGTGGTCGCGCAGTTCGTGACCATCGCCATCAAGGTCCTGGGGCTCATCGTGCTGTTCAGCCCCGACGGGATCGTCAACCGCGTGTTCCTGGCGCTCGGCCTGATCGAGGAGACGTTCACCATCCTCGGCACTTACGCCGGGGTCGTCACCGGGCTCATGTACTACTCGCTCGGCTTCGCGGTGCTGCTGATCTACAGCATCGTCCTGACCATTCCCCGGAGCCTCGAGGAAGCGGCCCAGATTCACGGCGCGGGACGGATCGACGTCTACCGGCGGATCATCCTGCCCCTGACGACGCCGGGAATCGTCGTCTGCTCGCTGATGGTCTTCAACATCAGCATCGGCGGCTTCGCGTCGACGGCGCTCATCGGCGCCGGCAAGATCGTGACCCTGCCGGTCATCGTGCAGCAGAGCGTCATCGTGAACACGAACTACGGCATGGGGGCGGCGCTGGCCGTCGTCCTGCTCGGCGCCGTGGTGCTCATCAACCTGTTCTCGGTGGCGCTGGTGAAGCGTTTCCGCCGCGGCCAGGCGATCACGGTCTGAGGCGGGACGACGCGCGATGTCGAGCTCCCGCGCGCGCGCCAGGCTGGTCTCGACCGGCTCGCGGTCTCTGGTTCTCGCCGCGGTCTACGTCTTCCTGTTCTCGCCGATCGTCATCGTCGCGGCCTCCTCGTTCGACTACGGGGAGCGGGCCTACGTGGTGTTCCCGCCGGAGCGTTTCACCTTCGACGCCTATCTCAACATCCCCGACTACATCGTCGACGGCATCTACCTGAGCGTCACGGTCGGGCTCGCGGCGGCGCTCGGCGCCTCGGCGATCGGCATCCCGGCGGCGCTGGGCCTCGTGCGCGGCAACATCGTGGGCAAGTCCGCGATCATGACGTTGTTCCGCGTGCCCTTGCAGATTCCGGGCGTGGTCATGGGCCTCGCCTTCCTGCAGGCCTACTACGCCATCGGCGCCGCGACCGGATGGTACGCCAACGGGACGTTCGTCGGACTCGCCATCGCCCACATATTCGCGGCGACGCCGTTCGTCGTCGGGGCCGTCGCGCCGGTGCTCCAGCGCTTCCAGCCGACGCTGGAGGAAGCCGCGCAAACGCTCGGGGCCAGCCGGTGGACGACCTTCCGGCGGATCACCCTGCCGTTGATCGCTCCCGGCGTCTTCGCCGGCAGCCTGTATGCGTTCATGGTGTCGTTCGGCGATGTTCCCATCGCCATATTCCTGTCCAAGCCGGGGACGTCGACCTTCCCGGTCGAGGTCTTTCTCGCGCTCGAGCAGGAATTCGACACGACGGTGCTCGCCGCGTCGACCGTCGTCGTCGTCTTTTCCCTGATCGTGCTGCTCGTCATTCAGCGGTTCAGCGGCCTCGACGTCTTCGTCCGCACGAGGTGAACGCCGCGCGTCCGGCCGTTCCGGCGCGGCGGTTGGACGACGCGGCGTCGCGGGACTAGAGTCCCCCTGCGTTCGGGAATCGTCGGCGTCCGTCTCGTGGTGCTTGGCGTGTGGCCGGACGAGCACCACAGGGAGGAACAGCATGAATTCCAGGACAGCAATCCGGTTGTCGGCCGCCGGCCTCGTCGCCGCGAGCCTGGCGACCGCCGGCGCGGGACCGGCCCTCGCCGGCATGTTCGATGGCGTCGAAGTCCGCGTCGCGAGCTTCGGCGGCAAATGGCGCAACCTGATCGAGTCGACGGTCGGCGAGGCCTTCGCCGCGGAAGGCGGCAAGATGGTCTACGTCGCCGGGTCGCCGAGCCCCCATTTCGGCAAGCTGGTGGCGTCGCGCGGCGCCGAGCCGCCGTTCGACCTGATGGAAACGACGGACGACTTCCTGCCGCCGCTGTTGGCGAAGGGCTACCTCGACGAGATCGACTACGGCAGGGTTCCCAACGCCTCGGCGCTGGCCGAACGGGACCGGTCGAAGCACTGGGTGAAGACCTGGACCACCCAGTCGGCCATCATCTACAACACCGAGAAGTTCGAGGAGCACGGCATTCCGGCGCCGAGGAAGTACGCGGACCTGAAGCATCCCAAGCTCCAGGGCAAGATATCGGTGCCCGACATCGCCGGCGGCGGCGTGATGCCCTGTCTCGTCGGCATGGCCCTGGAGGGCGGCGGCGACGAATCCAACATCGACCCGGCGCTCGACCTGATCGCCAGCCTCGAGGTCAAGGCCTTCTGGAAGTCGAACTCGGCGCTCCGCACCCTGCTCAAGAGCGGGGACGTCTGGGCCGCCTGCGCCGGCGTCCACACCATGGGCCGTCTTCTGGGCGCGGCGCCGTTGTGGGCGACGCACGTCGAGGTCAAGCCCGGCGTCTTCGGCGTGCTCAAGCAGGGGTGGCTGGTCAAGATCAAGGGCGGCAAGAACGACGCGGCCCGCGACTGGATCGTCAACCGGTTCATCAGCAAGCAACACCAGCGCGGCGTCATGAAGGGCTGGCTGCTGTCCTCGCGGGAGGACGTCCTCGCCGACTACGCCTCGGAACCCGGCATGGACTTCATGCGGCTGAAGCCCGACGAGGTCGCGAACATGTACTCGATCGATTTCTCGAAGGTCGACCGCACGGTCTACACGGAGAAGTGGAACCGCAAGGTGAGCGCAGGCTCCTGACCCGGACGCGTTTCGGATACCGGCGCTCCGCCCGGCGGCGGGGCGCCGTTCCGTCCGGCGGCGGCCGGAGGCTTCGGCCATGACGGACCGTTTCTTCGACCGCCCGGTTCTCAACTCGCCCTACGACTACCCCACGCGCCACTGGGAGCTGGACGGGAACGGCCAGCCGACGAACCGGACCGTCGACCGTCGCCGCCGCGTCTCGTTCGTCACGCCGATCCCGAAGCCGAGGAAGCGCAAGGGGAGCCAGAGCGAGCTGGTGTTCGACGAGGGCGCGCGAGAGCTCGCCACCGAAAGCCAGCAATACGACCTGACGGAGATCATCGGCAGCGTTCGCCACGCGGTCGACGAATGGCGGGCGCTGCCGGAGGCCCGGTGGCGGGTGACGCCGGAGACCGCCCGGCTGCTCCGCCACTGGCGCCGCCATCGCTTCGCCGACTTCCGGCCCTTCTTCTGCCAGGTCGAGGCGGTGGAGACCGCGATCTGGCTGACCGAGGTCGCGCCGACCCTCGGCAACGCCGGGCGGCGGTTCCTCGACCATCTCGGGGCGGCGAACGAGCAGGCGAACCCGGCGCTCTCCCGGCTGGCGCTCAAGCTCGCCACCGGCGCCGGCAAGACCGTCGTCATGGCGATGCTGATCGCCTGGCAGACGGTCAACGCGGTCCGTCGCCCCGACAGCCGGCGCTTCACCCGCGGCTTCCTGGTGACGACCCCGGGGATCACGATCCGCGACCGGCTGCGCGTGCTCCAGCCCAACGACCCGGACAGCTACTACCGCGGCCGCGAGCTCGTCCCCGCCGACATGCTGGGCGACCTGGAGCGGGCCAGGATCGTCGTCACCAACTTCCACGCCTTCAAGCCACGCGAGACGATGGCGGTCTCGAAGGGCGGCCGCGCCCTCCTCCGGGGCCGCGCGGACCGGGGTCCCGAGTTGCGGACGCTGGAGACCGAGGGCCGGATGCTGCGGCGCGTCATGCCCGAACTCATGGGCATGAGGAACGTGATGGCGCTGAACGACGAGGCGCATCACTGCTACCGCGAGAAGCCGGGTGAGGGCGAGGAGGGCGACCTCAAGGGCGACGATCGCAAGGAGGCCGAGAAGAACCGGGAGGCCGCCCGGCTCTGGATCTCCGGGCTGGAGGCGGTCGGGCGGACGCTCGGCCTCGCCCGCGTCGTCGACCTTTCGGCGACGCCGTTCTTCCTGCGCGGTTCGGGCTACGCGGAGGGCACCCTGTTCCCGTGGACCGTCAGCGACTTCTCGCTCATGGACGCGATCGAGTGCGGCATCGTCAAGCTGCCCCGGGTGCCGGTGGCCGACAACGTCGTCTCCAGGGACGACATGCCCAAGTTCCGCAATCTCTGGGACCACATCGGCAAGAAGATGCCGAGGAAGGGCCGCGGCAAGGCCGGCGGCCTCGATCCGCTCGCCATCCCCGTCGATCTCCAGACCGCGCTGGACGCCCTCTACGGGCACTACGAGAAGACGTTCGAGACGTGGCGGGAAGCCGGCATCGACGTCCCGCCCTGTTTCATCGTCGTCTGCAACAACACCGCGACGTCGAAGCTCGTCTACGACTACGTCTCCGGCTTCGTCCGCGAGAACGCCGACGGTTCGACGACCGTCGAGAACGGCCGCCTGCCGCTGTTCCGCAATTACGACGAGTACGGCGACCCGCTGCCCCGTCCTCGCGCGCTGCTCATCGACAGCCGGCAGCTCGACTCCGGCGAGGCCCTCGACGGCGGCTTCCGCGCCGCGGCCGCCGACGAGATCGCACGCTTCCGCCGCGAGATCGTCGCCCGCACCGGCGACCGCCGACAGGCCGAGAACCTCTCTGACGAGGACCTGCTCCGCGAGGCGATGAACACCGTCGGCAAGGCGAGCCGGCTCGGCGGCGAGACCCGCTGCGTCGTCTCGGTCTCGATGCTGACCGAAGGATGGGACGCCAGCACCGTCACCCACGTCCTCGGCGTGCGCGCCTTCGGCACCCAGCTCCTGTGCGAGCAGGTGGTCGGCCGCGCGCTGCGCCGCCGGTCCTACGACCTGAACGAGGAAGGCCGTCTCGACGCCGAATACGCCGACGTGCTCGGCATTCCCTTCGACTTCACCGCCGCGCCGGTGGTCGTTCCGCCGCCGAGGCCGCGCGACGTGATACAGGTCAGGGCCGTCACGCCGGAGCGCGACGCCTGCGAGATCCGCTTCCCGCGCGTCGCCGGCTACCGCGTCGAACTGCCGGAGGAACGCCTCGAGGCGACGTTCGGCGACGACTCGACCCTCGTGCTCACGCCCGCTCTCGTCGGCCCCTCCGTCACCCTCAACCAGGGCATCGTCGGCGAAGGCGCGACCCTGAGCCTCGAGCGCCTGGAGGACATGCGCCGTCCGACCCTGCTGTTCCACCTGACCAGGCGGCTGTTGGAGACGAAATGGCGCGATCCGGGCGCGGAGCCCAGGCTCCACCTCTTCGGCCAGCTCAAGCGGGTGGCGCGCCAGTGGCTCGACGGGCATCTCGTCTGCAAGGGCGGCGCATATCCGGCGCAGCTCATGTACCAGGAGCTCGCCGACATGGCCTGCGAGCGCATCACGAGGGGAATCGTCGCGCGGCATATCGACCAACGGCCGGTCACCGCCGTCCTCGACCCGTACAACCCCGCCGGCTCGACACGGCATGTCCGCTTCGCCACCTCGAAAACGACCCGCTGGAAGACCGCCCCGTCCCGCTGCCACGTCGACTGGGCGGTCTGCGACAGCGACTGGGAGGTGGAGTTCTGCCGCGTCGCCGAGGCGCATCCGCGCGTGCTGGCCTATGTGAAGAACCAGGGTCTGGGGTTGGAGATCCCTTACCGGTCGGGTTCCGAATCCCGGACGTATCTGCCCGATTTCATCGTGTTGGTGGACGACGGGCGCGGCGCCGGCGACCCGCTGCATCTCGTCGTCGAGATCAAGGGCTACCGCGGCGAGGACGCGAAGGACAAGAAGGCGACGATGGAGACCTTCTGGGTCCCGGGCATGAACCGCCTCGGCGCATACGGCCGCTGGGCCTTCGCCGAGTTCGGCGACGTCTACGAAATGGAGACGGACCTCTCCACCGTGACGGAACGCGCGTTCGATGAGATGATCGGGCTGTTCCCGCCCGCCGCCGAGGCGGGCGATTGACTTTCATTCTTTGGGAACCAGGATAAACTGTACTTCGTTCGACTGGGGGCAAGGAGGATGGAAGTGGGCGCCAAAGCGATGTCGTCCGTGGCCGATAGCCAGCAACTGGAGGTGGATCGGAATTACGAGGCGTTCAAGAAGGTGCTTCCGGGCCTTCTCAAAAGCGATCCTGGCCGGATCGCGTTGATGCACGGCGGCGAAGTCGTCATGTGTTTCGACACCGAGCGCGACGCCATCGAAGCCGGACGCAGGTTTTTCGAGGATCGGCGTTTTTCGATCCAGAAAATCAGGTCCCGTCCGGTCGACCTGGGATATTTTTCACGTTTCGGCGCGCCTCGCAGCCCCGCTGGCAATGCCGTTATTGCCGATCGATCGATTGAAGCCGGAAGCGGCGCACCAAACGCCGAGCGTCGTTCATGACGACATCGTTTTGACATGCCGGTCTTCCGACAGAGCAGTCATTCCCGCGGATCCAAGCCGTCATTCCCGCGAAAGCGGGAATCCATTCCGATCGATCCCATCAAGAGCGCCTCGGTTTGAAATTTCGAGGCATTGTCCGGGCGCCCGCCAAGGCTGGCGAGTCTTGCCGCTTGGCCTCTCCGGCCCTGCCTGGCTCCGCTCGGCCGAAAAAGTTCTTGACTACCGCTCCGGCGGCGCCATACGTACAGTCATTCGCCCCTTGGTGGTACGCCTCACTCCCGGCCTGGGTCGGCGATCGTGAGCGAGGCCGAACCCTTGGGGCTTTCCCTTGATCGCACCCGGATGACCAAAGCTGCGATCCTTATCGACGGCAACGCCAAGCGGACGTTATCGTTCTCGTTTCCGGCGACTCGGACTTCGTCCCGGCGGCAAAGCTTGCCCGGCGAGAAGGCGTACAGTTCATACTCGATCCACTCTGGCAGAACGTATCGCCGGATCTTTCCGAACATATCGACGGCTTGACCAGCGGCTTTTCCAGGCCGCGCTGAACGGAAGCGGACAAGCGTCCGGTTTCGCCAATGCGCCGCAAGATGCGCGGGCATCTGTGCATTGGTTCGGCGTATGCGCTGTTTTCCGGTGCGCCACGTGTATAATCTTCTTGGCGAACCGGGTGACATCGACGGCGGGCGCGGGAGGCGGATTCCGTGGCGGGGCGGCGTAAGGCGTCGAAAACCAGGCGGGTCGACACCCTGACCCACGGCGGGGCGCGGCGGCGCAACGTCCCGACGGCGGAGGCCCAGCCCCTGATGGCCTGCCTGATCGACGACTTCAATCTGAGCGGAATCGTCGCTCGACACGACCAGCCGGAACTGCCGTTATGAACATCGACCTCGACTCGCTTCGGAAACTCCTGTGCGAACGCCTGTGCGAGGATGTGAAGGTCGAATCGCGCCCGGACGGCGCGTTGATGCTGCGGACGCGCTTCCAGTTCCCCGACGGCGACCGTTTCCCGATCCACCTTTCCGAGGCGCCGGCGGGCGGGTTCCGGCTGTCGGACCGCGGCCATACCCTCATGCATATCGGCTACGAGCACGACGTCGACTCGTTCCTGGACGGAACCCGGAGGACGCTTCTCGAACGCATCATGGGCGAAAGCGAGTTGCAATGGGACGACGGCGCCTTCTGCCTCGACACGGCCCCCGAACGGCTGCCGGAAGCGATATTCCGCTTCGGGCAGGCGCTCACTCGGGTCCACGACCTCACGCTCCTCTCCCGCTCCAGCGTCGGCTCCACCTTCTACGACGATCTCGCCGGCCTTCTCTCCCGTCTGGTGGACGAGGACAGGTTCCAACCCGATTACAGACCGGACGTGCCGAACGCCGAAGCCTATCCGGTCGACTACCGGATCGAAGGCAAGGGCGACGTTCCGCTGTTCCTCTACGGCGTGCCCAACCGCGACAAGGCGCGGTTGACGACGATCATGCTGTCGCATTTCCATCGTCACGGGCTCCCGTTCGAGTCGATCCTCGTCTTCGAGAACCAGGCCGAGATCCCCAGGCTCGACCTCGCCAGACTCTCGAACGTCGGCGGCGACATGATCTCGTCCCTGGAGGCCCGCGAGGACCTCGACCGCAAGCTCGTGCAGCGCATCGCGGCGTGATGGCCCGGACCCCGAAGAAACCTCGGCGGGTCGAGGCCCTGACCCACGGCGGGGCGCGGCGGCGCAACGTCCCGACGGCGGAGGCCCAGCCCCTGATGGCCGACGAGGACAAGGCGCCGGTCCCCCTCGCCTATGCGCGCCGCAACCGCGACCTCGACCCGCAGCTCGTCTGGCGCGGCAAGGACGAGCAGGACGAGGCCGACCTGATCGTCCAGGCGCCGCCGCTCTACATCCAGGAGAAGGTTCACCCCAAGGTCCTGATCGACGACCTGCTGCGCGAATCGAAGCGCCGCCGCGACGGGGCGGCCGACGACGCGCCCGACCTCTTCGCCGACTTCAACGGCCTGCCGGAGGGCGCGGCGCGGACGGAGTACTACGCCCACGACGCCAACTGGTCGAACCGGATGATCCTGGGCGACGCGCTCCAGGTCATGGGGAGCCTCGCCGAGCGCGAGGGGCTGCGCGGCAAGGTGCAGTGCGTCTACATCGACCCGCCCTACGGCATCAAGTTCAACTCCAACTTCCAGTGGTCGACGACCAGCCGCGACGTGCGCGACGGCAAGGCGGAGCACATCACCCGCGAACCGGAGCAGGTGCGGGCGTTCCGCGACACCTGGCGCGACGGCATCCATTCGTACCTGAGCTATCTGCGCGACCGGCTGACGGCGGCCCGCGACCTGTTGACGGAAAGCGGCTCGGTGTTCGTGCAGATCGGCGACGAGAACGTGCATCGCGTGCGGGCGGTGATGGACGAAGTGTTCGGGGAGGAGAATTTCGTTTCCCAAATCTCTTTTCGCACAACGACAGGTTTAGGAGATCAACATCTTGATTCCTCGTGTAATTTCCTAATTTGGTACGCCAAAGATAGGAATAGAGTAAAATATAGAGAGCTATTCAGGGAAAAAGGAATGCTGGAGGACATAGGTGCGCGATATCGAAGAATAGAGATCAATCCGGTAGACCGCCGACCGATGATGGCAGTGGAGCGTAGCTTGTCCCAGCCTTTTCCCATTGGCACAAGGATATATCGACACGATAACCTTACATCCCAGAGTGGCAGTGAAAAATCTGCTTTTGCCGTGGAATTTCAATCACTTCAATTCAAGCCGAGCAGGGGCTATTGGAAGACAAATCGTGAGGGTATGCAACGGTTGAGGCGTTCCAATCGGTTAGCCGCGCCGACATCTCGTTCGATTCAGTATGTGCGCTTTCTTGACGACTTTGCGGTATCGAAATTCAGTAATGTATGGACCGATACTCAAACCGGAGCGTTTACCGACGACAAGATCTACGTCGTACAAACCAACACCAAGATCATCGAGCGCTGCCTCCTTATGACCACCGATCCCGGCGACTTGGTGCTCGACCCGACCTGCGGCTCCGGCACCACGGCCACCGTCGCCGAGCAATGGGGCCGCCGCTGGATCACCATCGACACGTCCCGCGTCGCGCTGGCGCTGGCCCGCGCGCGGATCATGGGCGCGCGCTACCCGTGGTATCTGCTGGCCGACAGCCCCGAAGGCCAGCGCAAGGAAGCCGAACTCACGCGCCGCGCGCCCGCCGAGACCCCGACCGGCGGCGACGTGCGCCAGGGCTTCGTCTACGAGCGCGTCCCCCACGTCACCCTGAAGTCCATCGCCAACAACGCCGAGATCGACGTCATCTGGGAGAAATGGCAGGAGACGCTGGAGCCTCTGCGGGGAACGCTCGACGCCGCCTTGGGCGTGGCATGGGAGGAATGGGAGGTCCCGCGCGAGGCCGGCGACGATTGGCCCGGCGCGGCGAAGGCGGCGCACGCCGCATGGTGGGAGGCCCGCATCGCCCGGCAGAAGGAGATCGACGCCTCCATCGCCGCCAAGGCCGACACCGAATATCTCTACGACAAGCCCTGTACGGACAACGGCCGCGTCCGCGTCGCCGGGCCGTTCACCGTCGAGAGCCTGTCGCCGCACCGGATGCTGGCGGTGGACGAGAACGACGAGGTCTTCCGCAGCTTCGCCGACGGCCGGCTCGGCTACGGCGAGGCGCCGGACTTCGCCGCCACGATCCTGGAGAACCTGAAGACGGCGGGCGTCCAGCAGGCCCACAGGGAAGACCGCATCGCCTTCTCCTCCCTCGCGCCCTGGCCGGGGGAATACGTCTGCGCCGAGGGGCGCTACGTCGAGGGCGGCGGGGAGGGCGACGGCGGCGCCGGTATCGAGCGCCGCGCCGGCGTCTTCATCGGGCCGGAGTTCGGCACCGTCTCGCGCCCCGACCTCGTCGCCGCGGCGCGCGAGGCGGCGGAGGCGGGGTTCGACGTGCTGGTCGCCTGCGCCTTCAGCTACGACGTCCATTCGACCGAGTTCGAGAAGCTGGGCGGCTTCCCCGTGCTCAAGGCGCGCATGAACGCCGACCTGCACATGGCCGGCGACCTGAAGAACACCGGCAAGGGCAACCTGTTCGTCGTCTTCGGCGAACCCGACATCGACATCGAGGAGGCGGAGGACGACCGCGTCCGGGTGCGGATCAATGGCGTCGACGTCTTCCACCCCAACACCGGCGAGGTCCGCAGTGACGGCCCCGAGGGAATCGCCTGCTGGTTCGTCGACACCGACTACGACGAGGAGAGCTTCTTCGTCCGCCACGCCTACTTCCTGGACGCCAACGACCCGTACAAGGCGCTCAAGACCACGCTCAAGGCCGAGATCGACCCGGACGCCTGGGCGACGCTGAACAGCGACGTCTCCCGCCCCTTCGACCGCCCGGCGTCGGGCCGCATCGCCGTCAAGGTCATCAACCACCTCGGCGACGAGGCGATGAAGGTGTTCCGGGTGTGAGCGAGGGACACGCCCGGCGCCTCCATGCGCCGGCTGCGGTGGTTATGGTAGAGTCGCGTTCGATAACCGGCCGAGGAAGGTAGCGTCGTCATGTCCGAGGAGCCGAACGGCCGCCTGCATCTCCCCAGCCTGTCGATCCGTGGGCTCCGAGGAATCGGGGAACTCGACATCCCGCGCCTGGGCCGCGTCACCCTGCTCGCCGGAAAGAACGGCGTCGGCAAGACAACCGTGATCGAGGCGGTCCGGGTCTACGCGTCGCGGGGTCGGGAGCGCGTGCTGTCCGCGCTGTTGAACAGGCACGAGGAATTCGCGCCCGCTATCGACGAGGACGACAATAGAACGTTCGTGTTCGATCCCGCGGCGCTGTTTCACGGCCGCGACGTGCCGCCGAACTCCTGCATCGAGATCGGACCGGGAGATGGTTCGAGCGACGGCAATCTCAGGATCGAGGCGGTGGTCGCGAACGCGGAACAAGCAGCTCGTATGGAGAGTCAGTGCCGTGGCACCCCTCCGTTAGTAATGGAAATTTCGTTTGCGAACCGCAAGCAAACGATACCTTGGTTTTTCTTACACTATATCCGTTACACCGGATTTGCCGACGACCGGGAAGAACTGCCGCCGGAACTGAACTGTCGGTCGCTGGGTCCGGGTCTGCCGAATAACAACGAGGTGTCCGAGCTCTGGGACGAGGTCGCCCTGACGGACGATGAGGACCGCGCGGTCCAGGCATTGAACCTCGTGCTCGACGGCAAGGTGGACCGGGTGACGATGATCGGGGATCGTCAACGGGTCCCCAACGATTACGGTCGGCGGGTCGTCGTGAAGTTTCGGGACCGCGACAGGCCGATGCCGTTGCGGAGCCTCGGCGACGGCGCGGCGCGCCTGTTCGGGGTGGCCCTCGCCCTCGCCAGCAGCCGGAACGGGTTTCTGGTCATCGACGAGGCGGAGAACGGCATCCATCATTCGGTGCACGAAGCCTTCTGGCGCATGGTCCTGCGGACGGCGGAGGAGAACGACATACAGGTCTTCGCCGCCACGCATAGCTTCGATTGCGTGCGGGGGTTCGCGCGCGCCACCGTCGACTCCCCGGACTGCGAGGGCGTTCTCGTGCGTCTGGAACGGGAAGACGAGCGGACCCGCGCCGTTGTGTACTCGGAGTCGGCGCTCGAAACCGCGGCCGAGCAGGGCATCGAGGTCCGTTAGGCGGGCGCGGCGTGGACCAACCGCCCAAGGTCCTGCTTGTCGAGGGACAGAACGACAGGCACATCGTCCGGCATCTTCGAGGACGATTCGGGTCGTTGTCACCGTTCTGCATCCGGGACAAAGGCAATATCGACGAGCTGCTCAAGGCCATCGAGCCTGAAATCAGGGTCCCCGGACGCGAGGCCGTCGGTATCGTCGCGGACGCGAACGACAGCTTGGCTGACCGTTGGCGCGCCGTCTCGGACCGGCTGCGGGGAGCGGGCATGAATATCGAAATGTCCGACGCCCCAAGCCCCGACGGTACGATCGTGGACGGCCCGCCTCGCGTCGGCGTCTGGCTGATGCCCGACAACCAAGCGACCGGCGAGCTCGAGGACTTCGTGCAAGAGATGATCCCGCAAGACGACCCTGTTTGGCCTCTGGCCCAAAGATACGTTCAGGATATCCCGGGAGGAGCGAGGAAATTCTCGCCCAAGAAGACGAGCCGGGCCGAGCTCCATGCCTGGCTGGCGACGAGAGAGGAGCCCGGCTTCATGGGATCGGCCATCGGGCGCGGAGACCTGAAAACCGATGGAGATCTCTGCTCGGGTTTCCTCGCATGGCTCGAAAGGCTGTTCGGATGACGGCGGGCTCCGACCGGCGCCGACCTCCGAGACGGGACGAACCGGTATCCCGGTCCGCCGTATCGGCCGTCCGGTCCACGAGGCGTTAAAGGTATTCCGGGTTCAAGGCCATGCCCGCGCTGGACTGGATCACCGTCGAAGGCTTCAAGAGCATCGCGCGTATCGAGCGGCTCGAGCTTCGCCCGATCAACGTGCTGATCGGGCCGAACGGATCGGGGAAATCTAATTTCATCGGCGTTTTCTCGTTCCTGAACGCCATCCGGAACGGCACTCTCGGAAACTACGTCGCGCGCGCGGGCGGTGCCGAGAGAGTGTTGCATTTCGGTTCGAAGGAGACGCCAACGCTTGCCATTCGTGTCTCGTTCGGTAACGAAAGTAATCAATATAAAATCGAACTCGAACCCGACGAGTCGGATGGAATGTATCCCTCTGCGGAGACGGTGTATTTCTGGATAAAAAGCCAGCATCCCGGACCATATGAAAGTTCTCTTCCCCGACGTGATGGTGAGGCGGGAATCAGTCGCTCGAAGATCGAAGACAAAGTTGCCCAATACGTTCGATACTATCTCGATCGTTGGATTCATTATCAATTCCACGATACGAGCGCCGCGTCGCCCATGAAGAAGACGGCGGACGTGAACGACAATCGGCGTTTGCGTTCCAATGGCTCCAATCTCGCCGCTTTTCTCTATCTTCTTCGTGAAACGTACGAGGAAGAGTACGGCATGATCCGACGCACGGTGCGGCTTGCGATGCCCTTCCTCGAAGACTTCGTCCTGAAGCCGTCGGCGTTGAACGAAGACAAGATCCGTCTGGAATGGCGGCATAGGGGCTCGGACGCCTATTTCGACGCGTCCTCCCTCTCCGACGGCACCTTGCGGTTCATCGCCCTGGCGACGCTACTGCTCCAACCGAAGTCCCTTCGGCCCTCGGTCATTCTCCTGGACGAGCCGGAGCTGGGGTTGCACCCCTACGCGATCACGCTCCTCGCCTCGCTCGTCAGGCGGGCCTCGACCGACACCCAGGTCATCCTCGCCACGCAATCGTCCCTATTGCTGGACCACTTCGGCCCGGAAGACGTGCTCGTCGCCGATCGCGTGAACGGCGCGACCGAGTTCAGAAGGCTGGAATCCGAAGATCTGAAGGAATGGCTGAGCGATTACAGCCTCGGTCAACTCTGGGAGAAGAACGAGCTCGGCGGCCGCCCCAGTCCCGAAAGCGAGAGCGAAATGGGATGACCCGCCTGCTGGTCCACGTGGAAGGCCAGACGGAGGAGAGCTTCGTCAACGAAGTGCTGGCGCCGCACCTTCAAGGCCGTGGTTTCTTGTCGGTCTCCGCCCGTTTGCTCGGAAACGCGCGTCGGCGCGATCGGCGCGGCGGAATCAAGGGCTGGCTGTCCGTGCGGACGGACATCGTGCGCCATCTGCGGCAGGACCGCGATTGTATCGTCACCACGATGGTCGATTACTACGGGCTGCCGGGCGGTGGTCCCGGCGCCTGGCCGGGCCGCGGTGGCGCCGCCGCGCGCGGCGTTTTCGGGAAGGCCGCCGCCGTCGAGGACGCGCTTGCGCAGGATATCGGGCAGGAGATGGGCTGCGACTTCGATCACCGTCGCTTCATCCCCTATGTGGTGATGCACGAGTTCGAGGCGCTGCTCTTCAGCGATTGCGACCGGTTTGGCGCGGGAATCGGCCGACCGAATCTGGCGCCGCGTTTCCAGGCGATCCGGGACTCTTTCCAGACTCCGGAAGAAATCGATGATTCCCCGCTGACGGCGCCTTCCAAGCGCGTCGAAGGGATCGTGCCCGGCTACCAGAAAGCGTTGTATGGACCGCTCGCGGCGCTGGAGATCGGTCTTTCCCAAATGCGCGGGGACTGCCCGCTATTCGCGGATTGGTTGAAGCGCCTGGAGGTGTGCGCGGGATAGTGCGGCCGACTTGCCCCCCTACGCCGCGCGCGACTCCACGGCGATCTCGACGTCGCCCTGGCGGATGAACACCCGCGTGCCGCGCTTCATGTCGCGGGCGGCCTTGAGCATCCCGACGAACGACGACGTGAGGATCGGCGGCAGCGGCGCCACCGGGTCGCCCGACAGCGCCGCCTCGCAGATCTCCTCGGCGAACGAATAGCGCAGGAACCGCTCCTCGTCCGACATGCCCGGATACCGGGCGCGCAGGCGGCCCACGGCGGGCTCCGGCTCGGGCGCCTTCAGGGGGATGCGCTTCGAGCCGCGCTCGACGATGCGGTCCATGACGTCCGGGTCGACCGGCGCCAGGTGCTTGCCGAAATGGCCGAGCGCGTACTTCTTCACCTCGTCCGGGACCACGGCGTAGCGCTCGTCGTGGATGGCGTTGAGCGTTCCCTGCACCACCAGGAACTGGGCGAACGGCGTCACCTGTATCGGCCAGCCCAGGTCCTCCCGCACCCGCCCGCACTCCTCGAGGACGTGCGGCAGCTTGTGCTCCAGACCGGCCTCCCGGAGCTGGGAGGTCAGGTTCGAGAGCACGCCGCCGGGTATCTGGTGGTCGAAGTGCGCGAGATCGAAGTCCCGCGGCTCCCCCGCCGGCTTGTCGTGCAGGAAGGCCTGCTCCTCGAAGTGGCGCTCGATCTCCTCCACCGCCGCGTCGTTCACTTCCACGTCGTAGCCCGCGTGGCGGAGGTTGCGGACGGTCGTCCGCACCGACGGCGGCGCGTTGCCGTCGGCCACCGGCGCGACGCAGCAATAGAGGTTGTCGACGCCGTGCCGGACGGCCTCCAGGTACGTCCGCTGCGGCAGCCCGACGAGCGCGTGCATGTGCAGGCCGAGCGGCATGTCGCCGATCTCCCGCTTGAGCGCCGGCACCAGGGTGGCGGCCCGTTCCGGGGTCAGCACGCCGCTCGCGTCCTCGATGATGAGCTCCTCGACCCCGGCGCGGTCGATGATCTCGCGCGCCTTGGCGACGTACATCTCGTCGGTGTGGACGGGGCTGACGCTGTAGAGCAGCCAGTGCCCGATGCGGGCGCCGTGGGCCTTGGCGCTCAGGAGCTGGGGGACCGTGTTGTCGTAGTCGTGGAGGCCGTCGAAGGCGAACACCCGGTCGACGCCGTTCCGCGCCAGCAGCTCGCCCCACAGCTCGTTGACGTCGACCGGCTGGCGGTCGAAGTTGAGGGCGCAGTTGCTGCGCATGATCGTCTGGAAGGGCCGCGAGATGCGGCGGCGGAGCTCGCGGATGCGGGTCCACGGGTTCTCGCCGATGAACCTCATGCAGGCGTCGAACTGGACCGCCCCGATCATCTCGACGACCCAGAACCCGGAGCGGTCGAAGGCGTCCGCCGCCGGCAGCATCATCGCCGTCGGCATCCGCGTCGCCCACAGGCACTGATGGCCGTCGCGCAGCGTGGTGTCGACGATGCGGACGGTGCGCGCCACGGCTACGCGGCGCTCCCGCCGTCCGTCGCGCCAGCGCCCGCGGCGGGGGCGAGCGTCACGTCGATGTCCGCGGCGCGGGCCGGGACAGGGGCGGAAACGTTCCCCTCCCGCAACCTGTCGATCAGGTCGAGGAACGGGACGGCCATCGTCCGCGGCAGGTTGTCGCCGGGCCGGGCGTACAGGTCGTCGATTACGTCCTCGGGGAAGGAATGGCGCAGCATCCGCTCCTCGTCGTCGAGTCCGGGATGGCGCCGGCGCAGCCGCTCCACGGCCGGCTCGGGCACCGGCGGCTCCAGGGCGATGGCCCGCGATCCCCGCTCGACGACGCGGTCGAGGACGTCCGGGTCGACCGGAGCCGACGGCTTGCCGAAATATCCGAGCGCATACTTCTTCACCTCGTCGGGGACGACGCCGTAGCGGTCGCCGTGGATGACGTTGAGCGCCGCCTGCACGGCGACGTGCTGGGAGAACGGCGTGACCATGATCGGCCAGCCCAGCTCGGCCCGCACCCGGCCCGACTCCTCGAGCACCTCCGCCAGCCGGTCGGCCATGCCGGCCTGCTCCAGGTTGGCGATCAGGTTCGACATCACGCCGCCCGGGATCTGGTGGTCGAACTGGCCGAGATCGAAGTCCCGGGGCCGTCCCGCCGGCTTGCCGAGGAGCGCGGTCCCGGCCTCGAGATGGCGGCCGATGGCGTCGATCGCCGCGTCGTCGATGTCGAGCTCGTGGCCCGCGTGGCGCAGGTTCCGCGCCGTCGTCTGGACCGAGGGCGGCGCGTTGCCGTCGGCGACCGGCGAGACGCACGTGTACAGTCCGTCGACGCCGTGCCGGACGGCCTCGAGGTAGGTCCGCTGCGGCAGGCCGACCAGGCAGTGGCTGTGCAGTCCCAGCGGCCGGTCGCCGACCGCGGCCCTGAGCGCCGGGACCAGGGTCGCCGCCCGCTCCGGCGTGAGGATGCCGCTGGTGTCCTGGATGACGATCTCGTCGACGTCGGCGCGCGCGATGATCTCGCGCGCCTTGGCGACGTACATCTCGTCGGTGTGGACGGGGCTGTCGCTGAAGATCAGCCAGTGGACGGTCCGCGCCCCGTTCTCCTTGGCGTATTTCAGGTGCGGCGCCGTGTTGTCGAAGTCGTGGAGGCCGTCGAAGGCGACCAGGCGGTCGGTCCCGTTGCGCAGCAGGACGTCGACCCACAGGCGGTTGATATCGGCGGGCTCGATGTCGAAGCCGAGGACGCAGGCGCTGCGGATGAAGCCCTGGACCGGCGTGCGGACCAGCCGCTTCTTGACCTCGCGCAGCCGCTCGAAGGGATCCTCGCGCAGGTAGCGCACGCAGGCGTCGAAGTGCACGTTTCCCATCAGCTCGATGGCGCTGAAGCCCGCGCAGTCGAAGGTCTCGACGACCGGCAGCATCATCGCCGTCGGCATCCGCGTCGCCCACAGGCACTGGTGCCCGTCGCGCAAGGTGGTGTCGAAGAGCCGGAGGCGCCGGGTCATGTCGCGGGGGGAGAAGCGGGGTCTCGCGGGGCGGCGGGCGCGCGGCGGCCTCAACCGGTCCGGATCGACACGACAGGCTGGCCGAGATCGACGGGCTCGGCGTTCTCGACGAGGAACCTCTCGACGGTCCCCGCGACGCCGGCCGGGATCGAGTTGAACAGCTTCATGATCTCGATCAGGCACACGGTGTCGTCCGCGCCGACCCGGTCGCCGGCTTCGCAGAACGGCGGCTCGCCCGGGGCCGGGGCCCGGTAGAACGTGCCCTTCATCGGCGAGCGCACGACGGTCACGCCGTCCTCCGCCGGATCGGCGGGCGGTGGGGCGGGCGACGCGGCGGCTTCCGCCGCCGGGGACGCCGGCGGCGCGGCTTCAGCGGCGGCGTTCGGCTCCGCGTCCGCGGCGCCGGTGGCGTCGCGCGCCTGGGGGATCGCGGCGGCGGCGCCCTTCCGGGCCGTGAGGCGCATACCGCCCGACTCGATCTCGATGGCGAGGCTGTCGGACTCCTCGAGCAGCTTGAGGACGTGGAGGAGGGCTTTGTCCGAGATCGTCATGCGTCGTGTCCGGGGGATCCGGGGTTTGCCAAGGCCGGGCCGGGGAAGGCATAGTCCCTTTGTGGAAAATCACTTGCCCGAAGGGAACGATCGATGTCAACCGTAGGCGAAACCGTCGGCGCGGACCGTTCGCGCGAGGCCGGGGCGCGGACCCGGCGACAGGCCCCTGAGCGGCGGCGCGCCGCCGCCGCCGATCCCGGGATGACCGTCGCCAGGGCCTCGCGGGCCCTGGGCGTGACGGTGGGCGGTATCGACCTGTCGCGGCACTTTTCCGACGCCGAGATCGCGACGCTGCGGGACGCCTTCAACACCCATGGCCTGCTGCTGTTCCGCGACCAGGACGTCTCGCCCGAGGCTCACGTGGCGTTCAGCAAGCGCTTCGGCGAGCTCGAGCATCACGTCCTGAACGACGCCCTGCTCGACGGGCTGCCCGAGATCTACATCCTCTCCAACCTGAAGAAGGACGGGAAGCGCGTGGGCCGCGCCGGCGCCGGGCACTACTGGCACTCCGATCTCTCCTACATGGCGGAACCGTCGCTCGGCTCCCTGCTCCGGGCCATCGAGGTTCCCGAGGTCGGCGGCGACACCATGTTCGCGAACCTGGCGTTGGCCTACGACGCCCTGTCGGCGCCGATGAAGTCGTTCCTGGAAGGGCTGGAGGCCGAGCACCATTTCGCCAAGGTGCAGAGCCGCGTGGTGAGCCTCGGCCTCAACAAGCCGCTGACGCCGGAGCAACTGGCGAAGACCCCGCCGGTGGTCCACCCCCTCGTGCGCGTCCATCCCGAGACCGGGCGCAAGTCGCTGTTCCTCAGCCCCGGGTTCACCACCGGCGTCGTCGGCATGACGCCGGAGGAGAGCGCCGCGCTGCTCGACTTCCTCGCCGACCACGCCTCGGGACCCAGGTTCGTCTACCGCCACCAGTGGAAGCCGAACGACGTCGTGTTCTGGGACAACCGCACCCTGATGCACTACGCCCTCGACGACTACGACTACGACGAGGACCGCCGGCACATGCACCGCACGACCATCCGGGGCGAGGGGGCGGCCTGACCCCGCGGGCGGCGCGTCACGGTTCCGGGGGCCGCCGATCGTTTCCCGGACAGGCTCCTTGGGGCTGCTTGACGTCGATCGCGCGGATATTCACACGGTAGCGACGGCCACGACGTAATGTATATTGGGAGCTTGCACGACCCGATCGTCTGGAGTCACGGGACGTAGAACAGCTGACAGGGTGCGCGCACCCGGAGGATGGACATGCTGACCGACTTTTACTGCCAGACATACGAGGAAGCGGCCGAGGAGCTTCGGCGCCGCAAGGCGTCGCCGGGGGGACAGGCCATGGTGCATCGAATTCTCGATTCGCCCTATGGCGGTTACCGCGTTCGATCTCAAGATGTGGAATGGTATGTCGAACAACTCGTCGGGGGCCCGGCTGTCGGGCTTGAGCGCCGAACGTCCCCGTACAGGTAACGGCGCCTGATGCCGGTCCGTTGTCCTGGAGGTCAGGCCGTGTCCCGGCCGTGGAGTCCAATTGCCGACTACGAAACGGACCCGGCGGAATTGTCCGACAGGGAGTTGCGCGCTCTTTCCGGCGTCTGGATCGACCGCCGGGCCGTACTCGGCGAATCCCGGAGCGTTTCGGAGTTCACCGAGCGGCTCAAACGCGAGTGGGCGGTAGAGACGGGCCTTATCGAACGGCTTTATACGCTGGATCGTGGCATTACCGAGTTGGTGATCGAGCACGGCGTCAATGCGGTGCTCATTCCGCACGGCACCGGGGACAAGTCGCCCACGCGTATAGCGGCCATGATCGGTGACCAGCAGGATGCCATCGAAAGCGTTTTCGCGTTCGTCAAGGGCGATCGCCTGTTGTCCACGAGCTACGTCAAGGAACTGCACAGCCTGTTCACCAGGAATCAGGAATTCGCCGAAGGCCGCGATCAGTTCGGCCGCGAGACTCGGGTGCCGTTGGTCCATGGCGACTACAAGAAGCAACCGAACAATCCCACGCGTCCCGACGGTACGGTCCATCACTACTGCCCTCCCGAGCATGTCGCCGCCGAGATGGACCGTTTGATCGAGCTTCACCTGAACCATGACGGCGTCGCGCCCGAGGTCGAGGCGGCATGGCTTCATCACCGGTTCGCTCAAATCCACCCGTTTCAGGATGGCAACGGACGCATCGCGAGGGCACTCGCCACCCTGACATTCGTCAAGGCGAACTGGCTGCCCCTGGTCGTGCGCGACAGTGACCGCAAGAAGTACATCGATGCGCTCGAGGCGGCGGACAACGGCGACTTGAAGCCGCTGGTGTCGTTCTTTTCAGGTCTGCAAAAAACGGAATTCATTCGCGCGATCGGTATCGCGCGGGATGCCGAACAGGCGACCCGTGTCGATGCGCGTATCGAATCCATCAGGCAACGGCTCGCGCGACGTCGGGACGCGTTGGAACAGGAATGGGAAGCCGCCGTATCGACCGCCGAACACATGCACGCGTTCGCGAGAAAGCGGCTGGACGAGGTCGTCGTCTCTCTACGGGAAGCGATGAAGGATCATACCGAATTCACGTTTTTTGTCGACGGGGACGATAACGAAGGTCCGCGTAGTCATTGGTTCCACCGGCAGATCGTCTCCACCGCCAGAAAGCTCGGATATTACGCGAACACGAGGCACTACCGCTCCTGGGCGCGCCTGGTCGCCAGAGATGGAAACCGGGGCAATATCCTGATCGCGTTTCACTGCATTGGACATGAATTCCAGGGCGTACTGGCATGCTCGGGCACTTGGTTTCTTCAGACGCGGACCGATGAAGGTGTCTATGAAACCGGAGGAGAGGCCACTCTCGCCGACGAGGTATTTCAGATCAACTACAAGGAGTCCGTGGAGGACGTTCGAATCCGATTCGGGGATTGGCTCGAACGGGCGGTCGGGCGCGGATTGGCGTTGTGGGAGTCCGCCCTCTGATCCACCCTCTCTCCATGGCGCGGCTGATGCACTACGCCCTCGACGACTACGACTACGACGAGGACCGCCGGCACATGCACCGCACGACCATCCGGGGCGAGAAGGCGGCCTGACCCCGCGGGCGGCGCGTCACGGTTCCGGCGAGTGCGCCTTCCCCCTGACAGGGGGGAGGACGGGCCGCGCTATTCGGCTTCCCGGCGCACGCCGCCCAGCCAGGCCATGACCACCAGCTCGGCGACGGCGCCGGGCGGCAGTTCGCTGACGCCGACGTCCGTCCAGGTCGGGTAGGGCGCCTTGATGTACCGGTTCTTCACCTCGTTGAAGAGCGGGAAGGTTTTGAGATAGTCCAGGCGGTAGGTTTCGACGGTCACCACATGGTCGAAGGTCGCGCCCGCCCGCGCGAGCCGCGCCCCGACCTCCTCGAAGATGCTGACGAAATTGGCGGTCAGGGCCTCGTCGTCGGCGTCGCGCGCCACCGGCGTCCCAGTGACCCCGGACAGGTACAGCATGTCGCCCACCCGGACGACCGGGGCGTAACGGACGGTCTCGGGGACGTTCGGGTCCCGCAAGGCGAAAACCTCGGGCGCGGTGCCCTCCCCGGCGGAAAGAGCGGCGAGCGGCGACATCGCCATCAGAACGGCCAAAGCGGCGATACGGTGCATGTTTCCCTCCTCTGCGCTCGTCCGACGGGTCCCTGTCGATCAGTCGTCGTCCCCGACGTCGACCGGAAACCAGGGAGATTTGACGCCCAGTCGGCGGTCGAGCCGGGCGATTGTCGTCGGCAAGAGCCGGTCGTTGTGCTGGGTGCCCACGTCGATCCGCACGTGCGACGACGGACCATCGTCCACGGGTATTTCCGCCTGCCCGATCCTCTTGAACGGGTCCTGGAAACGGTCCCACAGATCGTGGAAATACTTGGGCGCGGGATCGATGCCATGGAACGGTGCGCCGGTCGCCTCCAGCGTGTGCGTGGCCTCCGCCTTGATCGTCAGCTCGAACCGCTTCTGTAACTCGTCCAGGCTTCGGGCTTGGGCGCCGATATCGTGTTCCAGGCACTGAGCGACCCAAAAATCGCCCTCTTGGAACATGACGACGCGTAGCGTGGTCGCTGATTCCATGCCCCTCTCCTCCGATAAAGGGCGTCACGACGCCCTCACGAATCCACATAAACCCACAAGCCGGATAGCTCGTCAACACCGTGAATACGGCATCGCGGCGATCGACGGAGATCGCCTCGACCGGTTTTACGGCCGTTTCGGTGTTCGCCTGCTTCCCCATCCCCCACCCCTCTTTCAAGGGCCGCGTCTCACATCTGTCTGAACGAGGTCACCGGCATAATGCATGAGGCGAGGCCGAGGTCAGAAGGGTCTGCATCCCTTCCGCGGCCGGGCGCCGGCGGCTCGCAACGCCTCGATGGAGTCCCGAAACGGCGCGATGGACGTCTCCGTGCTCTCCATGCGGAGCCGGGCCATGTCCATCGGACCGCATCCGGAAGCAACCGCGTTCGGGTCGCCCCCCGCGTCCAGCAGCGCCTCGACCGCCGCGGCATCGCCCGACAGCGCCGCGAAATGCAGGGGCGTGCTTCCGTCATCGCCCCCCCGCGCGTTGACGGTTGCCCCGCCCGCGAGCAAGGCGCGGACCGTATCGGCGCTGTCGTCGGCGCCGCCCTTGAGGTTCGCCACTAATATCTCCCGGTTGGTTTCGTCCAGAGTATTGAAGCTCCCTGCTCTGGAGAGCGCCCTCAACGGTTTGTCGCGGCCGCCTTTGACGTCCGCTTCCAGTGCCGCGAGGATCAGTTTCTTAGCGGCTGCCCTGTGCAAGGGTGTAAACCCGACCTCGTCTCGCGCGTTGACACTTGCGCCGCCCGCGAGCAGAGCTTGGACGGACGCCGTCTTGCCGAACTGCGCCGCTTGGTGCAGCGGCGTAAGCCCGGCCTCGCCCCGCGCGTCGGCGTCCGCGCCGCCCGCGAGCAAGGCGTGGATGGACGCCGTCTTGCCGGACCACGCCGCGTGATGCAGGGGCGTAAACCCGTCATCGGCCCTCGTGTTGACGGTTGCCCCGCCCGTGAGCAACGCGCGGATGGCTGCGGCATCGCCCGACACCGCCGCTAGATGCAGGGGTGTAGCTCCGTCATCGGTCCGCGCGTCGACGTCCGCGCCGCCGGCAAGCAAGGCGCGGACCGCGCCGGTCTGGTCGGCGGCGCCACGCTTGATGTTCGCCAAAAATGCGTTTCGGTTCGCCTCGTCCAGCGTGTCGAAGCCCATTGCTCTGGAGAACACCCTCGACACTTCGTCGCGGCCGCCTTTGGCGACCGCTTCCAGCGCGGCGAGGATCAGTTTCTTCCTGACCGCCTGGTGCAGCGGCGTAAACCCGGCCTCGGCTCGCGCGTCGACGTCCGCGCCGCCCGCGAGCAGGGCGCGGATGGCCGCGACGTCGCCCGACAGCGCCGCCTTGTGCAAGGGTGTCGGTTGTACGTTGGCGTCACGGACGGGTCCGCCGCTCGTGGCGCACCCCGCGAGCAGGAAGATCGTCAGGCCGGCTATCGCGCGAAGATTCATCGGCTTGCCCATGCCCTCCCGTCGCATTGAACGGCCGCGCTCCCGCGCGGCCCGTGAAGTTCCATTGCATATCATTCGCGGCCGAGCGGTCAACGGGACCGTCCCCGACACGGGATCGTCCACGCCTGCTTCCGCGTCTCCCGCGCGCGGTCGCCGAACCGCCACAGCACGGCGGAGGAGGTCGTGTAGACGACGGTGTTGACGACGTAGGCCCGCGGCGCCACACCGTCGACCGCCGCGTTCGGTCGAGCGTTACCCGGACTTCAGCGCCGACTCCAGCAACCCCCGGATATCGTCCCACGACGTCTGATTGGCGATGAATCCGACGATCGCCACCAGCACCGTCACGACGGCGGCGGCCGCGAAGATTATGTGGCTGATTCGGTCGATTTTCTTTCCATGAGAGTCCAGCGTGGCCTTCATGTTTCGGACATCGGCCGTCAGCTCTCCGATGGACTTCTGAATTTGCATCATCGTTTCCACGAGATGCATCGTGCCGACCGAGTCGGCATACGATGGAGGAGGAACGGAGGGGAGCTCCCTGGGCGTGGTTTCCCGCTCCGTCTCATGGGGCGGGCGTTCAGCCATTCGACTTGCCCAGCTTCTCCTGCATCCAGTCCCAGATATCCACTGTCGCGCGGCCCCAATAGCTTCCGACCCGAAGCACCATCGCGCTGCCGAAGTCGTTTTCGAGCATGGCCGTTTCCAGACGGTCGGATACCTCCCGCGCCGAACCCGTCGACGAGACCAGCCATTCATCGTCCTGGAGTTGCAGATAATCGCCCGGGAACGCCTCTTCCAGGAGGGTTCCCATCAACTCGGGGTTGCTGACCCGGACTATCGCGTAAATCGACATCCGTGAGCATCCTTGCGGCAACGCGAGAGTCCGTCAACCTCGCGGGACATTGGATGCCTACTTCCGCATCTCCCGCGCGCGGTCGCCGAACCACCACAGCACGGCGGCGGAGGTCGTGTAGACGACGGTGTTGACGACGTAGGCCCTGAGCGCCACGCCGTCGACCGCCGCGTCCGCGTCGAGCGTGAAGTAGATCGCCGCCGTGAGCGCGATGAGCGCGAACGTCAGCGCCGGGCGCACCATGCTCTTCACGTCGGCGGCCCACGGGGACGCCGGCGCCGCGGCCCGGTCGTGGCCGTAGGACGCGACCAGCACGTCGCGGGCGGCGTCGGCCCGCGCGATCCGCTCCTCGCTCTCCAGCTCGGCGCCCCGCGTCTCGATGTGGAGCCGCTGCAACGACAGCTCGTGGGCGCGGACGGCGGCGGCCTCCCGCGCCGCGTCGCGCCGGTCCAGCCACTTGAAGGCCCCGCCGACGACGGAGCCGAGGATTCCCGTCGCGCCTCCCGACACGACGGTCGCGATCAGGTCAAGCATCTCACCAACTCCTTTCCCGTCCCATGTCCACGTGGACGAACGTGGCGTACCGCAGGCCGAAGCCCCGGAACCCGGCCGCGCGCAAGGCGCGGCAGAGCGCCTCCTTGTCGTGGCCGGCGAGCGCCACGTCGAAGGCGTGGCCCTCCTTGTGTTTCGATCTCGGCGCGCCGCCGACCAGCGCGTTGTGGACCGGGTCGCGGTAGGCGCTGTTGATCCGCATGGGCCGGCCCACCGCCGTTCGCGCCGCCTGGAGCGCGTCGAGCGCCTCGTCGATCAGCAGCAGCGAGCCGTCGCCGCGGCTGGCGACCTCGCGCGGCGCGAAGTCCGGCCACCGCCACGCGGCCGCCGGGACCTCGGAGAAGTGCGCGTACAGCACGGGATCAGACCCCGATCAGCCGCCGGATCACGTCCGCCGCCGTGCCCTCGCCGACCAGCAGCAGCAGCGTGATCGCGGCGAGCCAGACCTCGAGGCGCTTCAGGCGGGCGCGTATCTCGCCGTAGCGCTGGCCGCACAGATCGACGTGGGCCCCGAGATTGTCGCGTTCGCTGGGTTTCATCGCGTCCCCTCCCCGGCCGCCGCCCCGGCGGACTCGCGGGCGTCCGTGACGTCCCGGACGCCCGGCTCGGTCGGGTCGTCGAACGTCCCGACGCGCAGGCCCGCCTGGGCGTGGATGTCGTTCCAGGCGTCGGCGCCTCGGGACGCGCTGACCTGCTCGCCGTTGCCGCGAAGCGCCCAGACGCGGGAATGGGCGCGGTCGATGTACTGCGCCTTGACGTAGGTCATGAGATGTCCGCCTCCACGTGGATGTAGGCGCGCGTGTCGCCGGTGGTCATGAGGCAGGCGTTGCCGGCCGCCAGGTTGTTCCTGGAGGCGCCGCTGCCGTTCAGCCGGATGCTGCTGGTCCCCGCCCCGTAGGACGCCAGGCTCGAGAACCGGGACTTGTCGGTCAGCGTCGCCGGCCACACGTTGAAGTGCGACGCGCCGCTGACGGTGACGGCGCCTCCCGCCGCGCGCAGTTCCGTCGGCAGGGGGAGGACGAATTGCGCCGCGCCGGACGAGTAGGCCTGTCCGACGGCGCACATGCCCGCGGCGCCGGAGTCCGCCCGGAACTTGAAGGCGTAGTGCTGGCAGGTCCGCAGCTCCTCCGCGTAGTCGCGCGGGACGTAGGGGGTGGCGATCTGCCCCGGCTGGAGCTTGACGTTGGTGAAGCCGAGGTAGTCGCCGGCGGCGCTCGCCCAGTTCCGGGCGGCGGCCGTGCCGCCGTCGCCGTCGCCGGCGTAGGTCCCCCAGGCGTTGGCCGTCGCCTGCCGGTCCGGTCCCGCGTGGAGGCCGACGAAGACGAACGCCGCCGCGTCCGTGGACGGCCCGAGCGTCGCGGCCGCGTCCGCCGGGATGACGACGCGCACGCGCTCCCACGCGCCATCGGCGCCGACCGTGGCCTCGCCGGCGTACTCCCGCGTTCCCCCCGCGACCCGCAGCCCGAGCGCGACCGTGTACGGCGGCCTGGGGACGCTCGCGTGGCAGACGACGTCCATCGACAGCACGCCGCCCGCGAACGTCCCGCCCGGCGGGTGCGCGAACGCCAGGAGGTCGTTCCCCGCGATACCCTGCCGGAGCTGGTGGGCCGCCCCCGCCGCCGGCGCGGCGTCGGCGGTCGCGCACAGCGCCTTCAGCCAGTTGCTCTTGCCGTCGGTCCCGCCGTCGACCTCCCTGGAGACGGTGAAGACGGCCCTCGCGTCGCCCGATTTCCGGAATCTCCAGCGGTCGATCGCCATCCGCGAGGCGGTGCGCCCGGCGTCCGGGACGTGGTCGTACTGGTCGACCAGGAAGCTCCCGTTGTCGATGGCGTTGTATTCGATGGCGACGTTGTCGTGGCTCGCGAGGTGCCAGCGGGACCCGTCCGAGACCAGCACGGCCGTCGCGCCCCGGTGCCGGAGCTTCAGGTCCGGCAGGCCGTCGATATCGTCCCCGCCGGCGGGGGTGATCGCGATCGCGCGTCCGCCGCCGTCGGTCTTGCGGAAAGCCGCGGCGAAGCCGTCCCCCGCCGAGGCCGCCGCGGGCAGCGCGGCCGCGTAGCCGGCGCCCGCGGCGTCGCACAGGAACAGGGCGCCCCGATCCTCCGTCGCCACCGCGAAGGCGGCGGTCCGTGCCGCCGTGCCGGCGAGGAAGGCCCTCAGCGTCTTGAGCGCGGCAGCCGCGTCCGGGTCGTCCATCAGCGTTTCCATGAAGGCGCCGACCGGCGCGCCGGCGGCGGCGGGTGCGCCCCAGAAGACCCCGTCCCCGGTCGCGTTGACGACGAGGAACCTGCCCGCGTTGCCTTCGAGGTCGGGCGGCCCCACGTCGGTCAGCGTCGAGTCCACCGGCAGCTTCAGAGTCCGCCGGACGGCCTCGTCGAGCTGCTGGTCGCGCATCGCCGCGCGGTCGACCTCGGCCTCCAGGGCGTCGGTGTCGAGCGCGCCCTGCGTCGGCAGGTTCGTGCTCTGGGTGAGGGGCGCGACGCGCCGGAGCGTCACCGTCCTGGCGGCCTCTCCGGTCCGTCTGGGCGCGGTCGCGAACGCGACGTTGCCGCCGGAGTCGTGACCGACGTTGGAGACCGTGTAGCCGCCGCCCCGCACCGCCCCGTCGACCGACACCTCCATGTGGGAATGACGGTCGACGCGGAAGGTGTAGGCGAAGACGGTCTGCTCCTCCGCGGCCGCATAGCGGTCGACGTTGGATGTCGTCGTCAGCGTCATGGCGTCGCCTCCTCCGGGGGTCCCTTCGTCTCGCCGCCGGCGAGCCGGACGCGGCGGCCGCGTTCGAGCGGCCCGGGCCCGAGCCCGTCCCCGCCGCGAAGCCCGACCCGCGCGCGCGCCGGCGCGGACGGCGTCCGCACGGCCGGGACGTCCCGGAAGCGGAACCGGAGCTCGCGGCCCCGTCCGTCGGTCTCCGGCGCGCCGTCGGGGCGCAGGAACGTCAGTCCGTCGCCGTCCGGCGTGTTGGCCCAGTACCCGCCCCGCCGCCGGTCCCGCGCGTCGTCCGGCGGACCGGACGCGGCGAGGCGGCGTTCGACCAGCGTGTCGGCGTGGGCCTTGATGGCGTCGGCGTCGAACCGCGCCGGCACGCGATAGCGGTCCCGGTAGCCGAAGTGGTCGTTGATCAGCTCGTCGGCCGCCCGCCGCGCCGGGCCCTTCTCCATGAAGGCGCCGACGCCTTCGACGGCGTAGCTCAGCGCCAGGCCGTAGACCGTGTCGAGGACGTCGCCCGCCGTCTCCGCGCCCCCCGGCCCGGTCGCGGCCAGCGAGGCCTGGAACCGGGAGAGCCCGGATCGCACGTCCCGCCGCAGCGCCTCGACCTCGACTCCGCCGCCCAGCGCCTTTTCCAGGGCCTTCGCGCCCTCGTGCCGGGCCGCGACGGTGCGCGCCAGCACCGCCCGCATCCGCGGCTCGTCGGCGTGCATCGCCAGCACCTTGGCGTGCGCCGGCAGGCCCGCCCTGTCGAGGTCCCGCATGAACGCCGCGTGGTGCCTGCCGGCCCGGTCGGACCACGCCGCCAGGGTCTCGATCTTTCCGGCGTCGGACTGCTCGTTCCAGGCCGCGGCCAGCCGCGCGGCCTCGGCGCGCGACATGCAGGAATAGTCGGCGACGCCGAGGGATTTCTGGACCGCGATGTTGCCCTCGCGCGTCCGCCCCGACGGGTGGCCCGCCGCGTAGGCGTAGGGATCCCCGGCCAGCGCCCGCTGACGGTCGGCGAAGGCCTCGAGCGCCGCCCGGCGCGACTCCGGCGGCGCCGCCGCCAGCGCGTCGTCGGCCGTCCGCGGGTCGGCCCAGCGGAGCTCCGTCATCGCGTCGTGGTACGCCCGCGCCCCAGCCGCCCGCTCGTCGAAGTTCGCCAGCATCCGCGGGGCCAGCGTCTCGATTCGGACGCGCAGTCCCCGGATGCCGCGGCCCGTCGCCCGGATGCTCGCGACGTGGTCCTCGGTCAGGCCGGCGAGTCGCTGGGCGGCGACCCGCCGCCGCGTCTCGATCTCCCTCTCGATCGCCCGAACCGCGACGGCCTTTTCGGCCTCGTTCGCGAAGAGGTGCGCGTACCCTCCGTCCCGCAGGCGCGCCAGGGCCGCCGCCGGGTCCTCGTCCGCGTCGGCCTCGATCGTGTCCGCGAGCACGCCGACGCGCAGCGCCGCGATCTTGCGCTCGCCGGCGTCGGCGTCGATCAGGCCCTCGGCGACCGCGTCGCGGACGTCGCCGATGCCGATCGCCAGAAGCTGCTCCTGCGCCCCGCCGCGGCGCCGCGACGCCTGCGCCCGGTAGGCGGCCGCGCGTTTCTCCAGTTCGCCCACGAGGAACCGGTTCTCGATCCGGGCCGCCCGGTCGCGGACGCCGACGATCGTCCGCGTCGCGACCATCGCGATCTGGTCGTCGAGGGACCGCCGGACGTCCCCGTCGGCGACGTCGAGGTCCTCGAGGGTCCGCCGGCGGAGGTCCCGGAGGGCCCCGGCGGCGCGCGCGGCGGCGCCCGTTCCCGCCGGGTCCGCTTCCGCGATCGCCCGCCGGCCGATGTCGTCCGCTTCGCGAATGAAGTTGACGCGCGCCGTCGCCGCCTCGTGCCGGTCGCGGATCTCGCGCTTGCGCCGCCGGATGTCGGCGAGGATCCGGGAGACGCCGGCGCCGCCCGCGAGCACGGTCCCGCCCAGCTCCCGCGTCGCCGCGCCCCGCTCGACGAGGGCCCGGGTCGTCGTGTCCACGGCGTCGGCCACGGCCCGGAAGCGCCGCATGGCGGCCCCGCCCAGCGCCTCGGCGGCGTCGAGGTCGCCGCTCGGCGGCGGCGGCGGCGCGAACGCCGGGCGATCGCCGCTCCGCAGTCCGACGGAGGCGAAGATCCGTTGCACGTCGATGGGCATGGCCGGTCCGCTATCCGTCGAAGAGGTCGAATTCGGCGATGCTCGACAGCAGGCTGGAGCCCGACCGCAGCAGGTCCGACACGCCCGCGGTCTCCGCCGCGCGCGACCGCGTTCTCGCGGCCCGCGCCCGGGCGGCGGCGGTCGTCTCCGCCGTTCCCGCCTCCAGCAGCCCGAGGGCCCTGCGGCCTTCGGCGCGTCGCCGCGCCGTGTCCAGCACCCGGCCGTGGCGCATGGTGAAGAGGTCCGCCTGGCTCTCCTGTCGCGTGGCGGCGCGTTCGGCGTTCAGCGTGATGTTGAAGAGGTCCTCCTCCATCTCGCCGATCATCTCCTCGATCGCCGTCGCGGTGGTGCCTTCGAGGGTCGCGCCCGACGCCGCGAACCACGCGGTCGCGTCCCCGATCCGCGCCCGCCAGCGCCGTTCGGCCTGGCCGAGGGCGACGTCGCCCGCCCGGCGTTCCCAGGCGGCGTTTTCCATCGCCCGCGCCCGGTTGAATTCGAGCGCCTCCGCCTCGTCCTCGCCGGCGGCCGCGATCAGGTCAGCCTCGATCTCGGCCTGCTCGACGATGAACCGCGCCTCCTCCTCGCCGAGGTCCTCGATCCGGGACGCCTGACGGTCGAGGGCCTCCGAGGCGTCCCGCGAACCCGAGAACGCCGTCGCTGCGCCCGCCGCGCCGACGGCGAGCGTCGCGGCGGCGACGGGATCGTCCGAGACGAAGCCCGTGACCGCGCCCGCGAGATCCGAAAAGAAGCTCATCGGTGCGCCTCGACTTCCACGGCCACCGCCTGGACGGTCACCGGCAGCGGGTTGTTCTGGGCGATCTTCACCGTGGCGTCGATCCACGAGGCCGGCGGCGTGAACGCCTTGTCGCCGGTGAACGGCGGGATCGGCGACCGCACCGGGTCGGAGACCTCGCGGAAGACCGCCTCGTCGCCCGACGTCCGGCTCGACGCCGCGATCGTGACGCCGACCGTCGACAGAAGCCTCACGATCACGCGGCCGATCGATTTCGCGGCGCCAATGCCGCCGCCGTCCGGCAGCGGGACCTCCAGCGGCATCAGCTCGATCTCCGGCGTGAACGGCAGCCCGGCCTGGACGGTCGAGGCCGCCGCGTCCAGCGCGATGGCGCCCGACGCGACGGTCCGGGGCCCCACCGGCGCGCCGTCGGCGAGGACGGTCACCGTCTCGCCCTCGAGATGCCCGAGCCCCGACCACCTCCTCGTCGCCGGAACCGCCGTCCCGGTGATGCCGGAGTCGACGAAGCAGTCCGGGTCGAGATACTCCACGTAACGCCTCGTCGCGCCGTCGATCGTCCGCCTGACGATCAGCCATACCTCGTCGCCGCTGGCGCCCGGGATCGTCGCCACGCTTTCCGCCCCGGCGCCGGCACCGTTCCACGTGTGCCGGGCCCAGGCCGCCACGAGCTCGTGGAAGTTGTAGGTGAAGCTCAGCAGGACGCCGTCCGCGCGCACCAGCCACAGGACCCGCTTCGACGCCGGCAGGTCGGCCGACAGGTAGCGGCCCTTCCAGCCGCGCTGTTGCCAGGCCATCTCGACGATTCCGCCGTCGGCGATGTGCTCGGAGACGAGCGTCAGGTCCGGGGCCACGAACTCCGCCTCGCCGTCGTCGAAGCGGAACTCGAGCAGGTCCTCGCCGTCGTTCGAGGCCGCGCCCCGGCGGGCCACGAACAGGACGCGGTTGTCGATCTCCGCCGGCGCGATGGCGGCGACGCCCGAAGTCTCCCGCCGCTTCACCGAGAAGTTCGCGACCGTCACCGCGCCCGAGGCCGGCCGGTCCACGACCCACTCGCCGCCGGTGGTGCCGACGATCAGGTCGCTGCCGCCGACGATCCAGCGGATGGGATTCGCCTGGCTCGCGAACAGGTCCTTGGTGAACCCGTCCGCGGCATCCGTCCCCGTGACCATGTTCCGCGGGTCGGCGGACCGGGAGAAGAACAGGCGCTGCGGGTCGGCGTCGGTATATCCGAACACGAGGCGCTGCTCGAACAGGGCCACGGCGGCCGGGTAGCGGCCGGCCCCGGTGAACGGATCCCCGGTCGGCGCGAAGCGCGTCAGCGACCACGACGAATGTCCCGACCGGGCGAGCTCCATCGGCTTGCGGCCGGGATGGACCAGGAACATGGTATCCGCGTCCTGGACGTGCTGGATCCGGAACAGGTCGGCGGCGGCGTAGGGGGTGCGGATCTCGACTGCTCCGCCGGAGATCAACGAGACGCCGCCGACGCCGAGGCGGCCGTCGGCGGCGTTGCGGAACTGGACGTGGACCGCGCCGGCGCCGCCCGGGTCGAACTCGCGGCAGTGGTGGCCGTGGCCGAAGGCCGCGTCGTCGACGATGTCCCCGGCGCCCGGCGTCGAGCCGACGCGCAGGACGACGGCGCCGGAGCCCGCCGCCCCGGCGACGTCGAACCGGAGGACGTGCCGGCTGGACCGGTGCGGCGCCCCGATCTCCACTCGCTGCTCGGCGACGGCCGCGCCGGCGCCGTCGCCGGCGAGGTCGAGTCGCCGGTTGGCGGCGTCGTGTCCGATGCCGGCCCTGCCCGTCGACCTGTCCGTCCAGCCGGCGATGCCGCTCTCGAACGCGCCGTTCGCGATCGACGCGTCGGTCTCGGGCGCCACGATCTGGCCCCGGTCGCGGAAGAAGCGCAGCGTCCCGTCGCCGAACTCCAGCACGTAGGCGTCCGACGTCGAGAACACGAAGGGCCTGAGTCGCCCCACCGCGTCCGGGTCCGCGATCTCCGCGACATGGACCGACCCCGGGCGGTTGGTCGCCCCGCCGTGGGGCAACGACAGGAAGTTCACCTGCGTCCGGCAGCCCTGGAAGTACTGGTCGAGGTCGGTCCGCCCCTCCATGCGCGGGCTGAGCTCGCCGCGCGTGAACTGGTTCTGGACGAGGGTGGCGCGCGGCACGGTCCTACTCCCTCGCGCTCACGAAGATCCCGTCCTCGGGCTCGCCGTGCCAGCCCTCGCCGCCGTCGACGGACTTGTGCTCGCGGAAGTCCCGCTCGAACCGCTTCGTCAGCTGCTCGGCGTGGTTCCTGTCGCGGTTGAGCGGGTAGGCGAGCTGGCTGGCGAGGAACGACGACAGCGCGTTGACGAAGGTCGGCGGATAGCTCGCCACGTCCGTCACCCGCGCCACGTAGAGCAGGCGGCAGTCGCCGTCGTGCGAGGTCAGCAGGTCGCGCCCCTCGACGACCCAGCCGTCGCGGAACCCGCCGCCGCACCAGAGCCTGTAGGCCCGCAGGCAGTACGGGTCCGTCGGCAGCGTGTAGGCGTGGGGCCATTCGAACGCCGGCGCGACCGCTTTCCGGCTCAACCGCTGGCGCGTCATCGCGAAGTTGTGCGGATGCCGCGCCAGCAGGTAGTCGACCGCGTCGTCGTAGAACTGGTTGCAGAGCCGGGCGGGCTCCGAGTCCTGCGTCAGCGACGCGATCGGCTGTTCCCGCAGTTTCCTCAGCGCCAGGTTGCAGATGTCGGTGCCGGAGTTCGCCATCGCTCACGCCGCCTTCCGTTTCCGTCGAGACGCCGACGCGGACGCGGCCGTGCCGCCCCGCGCCACGGCGGCCGCGTTCTTCCCGTCGCGGCCTTCCGCGAGAAGGTTGCCGTCGCCGCCGAGGGGGCGCTTCGCCAGCAGCTCGGCCTCCTGTCTGGTCACGCCGCGGCGGAAGGACTTCCCGCTGCCGGCGTGGAGGACGTCCCACTTCCCGGCGCCGACGTGCGTGGCCTCGAAGTCGAGGTCCGGGCTCCCCCCGCCCCGGCGCCATCTCGCGATCCGCGTGACGATCACGCGATGCCGGTCCTCGAAGGCCACCTCGTAGGTCGCCTTCTCCCAGGCGCCGTCGTCCAGGTCGCGGCGCACCGCGATCTCGTCGCCGGGGCCGTTGAAATGGCCGCGGCAGGGCAGGAAGTAGTTCTCGGACTCGATCGCCTCGCGGGAATCCCCGGTGCGGTACTTGAGCTCCGTGAAGACCTGGCTCGGGTTCTCCGATCCGGTCATCAGGTGCGGCTTGGCGCGGTTGGTCATGTTCGGTCGCCTCTCGGGTCGTTCGGGAACGCGCGGTCGGCCGCGCGGAAGGAGCGGGGCGGAGCGTCCGGCTCCGCCCCCTCTCCCGTCCCGGGCCTCGCGCCCGGGACCGTCGTCAGTCGGTGTCGGTGGTCGCGATCGCGGCGGCGTCGGACACGTCGACCGCGCCGCCCGCGCTGGACACCACGACGTGGTGCCCGAGCGCGGTCACGGACCTGGGCGCGGCGGCGTCGTCGACCTGCTCGACCAGGATGATGTCGCCGACGTTCAACTGGCCGGAGGCCCCGTTGAAGTAGCCCGCCGTGTCGACCGTCGCCGGCGTGTCCGCGGTGAGGTAGTGGTAGTAGCCCACCGGGCCCAGGTCGCGGATCTGCGTGAGTCGTCTCGCGACGAACGCCATTGTCCCGTCCTCCCTACGACGTCGCGATGGCGGCGGTATCGTCGAGGTTGCCTTCGACGACGCCGGTGTCGTCGATCAGGCAGGCGCCGCCGCTCATCATGTGGTTGACGAAATGCGCCGCCCGGTCGCCGTGCCAGGTGATGTCGGCGACCACCGGCGCGTTCCCGGCAACGTTGCCCGCCGCCTTGGCCGAGGCGTAGCCGACGGCGCTCCTGTGCCAGACGAACACCTTGGCCGTGGCCGTGCCCTTGCCGGGACAGCCGGAGTGCTGCTTCCACTTGACGTTCATCCACTCCTTCCAGCGGGGCCCCGCGGGGGCTCCCTCCGTGAAGGGCAGGCCGTTCGCTCCGACGTAGTCGGCGGAAGCGAACTCCTTGACCGTCATGGCCTGGGCCCACGCCCGGGGCGTCAGCACGCCGTAACGGCCGTCGTCGTTGGGCGCGTCGTTGTCGTCGAGCGCCTCCACCATCCCCAGCAGCGAACTCAGGATGTGGGCGCGGCCGGTGACGTTCCAGGAGACGACGGTCTGCGTCGTGGCGTCGAGCTTGTCGAAGATCTGCTCGTCGACCTTGCGGCCGAGCGCCCAGGCGCCTCCGTCGGCGATCGCGCCCCGCTCGTCGTGGTCGATCTTGGCCTCGTCGAGCCTGTCGACCCAGTCGCCCGCGTAGAAGTCCTCGAGGGCGCAGACGACCGCCGTATGGGCCAGGTTCATCGGCGTGATGGCGCCGTGGCGGTCCTTGGTGGTCGCCGTTCCCTTGCCGATCTTCTGGTAGGTGGTCGAGCTGCCGACCACGTTGGTCTTCCGTCGCGCGGCCATCCGGAGGTGGCCGCCCTGGCGCTGGAAGACGTTGTGCACCTCGCGTTCGTACTGCTTCACGAACGCGACGTCGATCGAAGTGGACATCGTGTCCCTCCCTGCATGATCGCGATTGGATCGCGGTTACGGTCGGATGGATGTCCGTGTGCGCGAGGGTGTCCCCGCCCCGGCTCCCGGAGAGCGGGGGAAGGGGGCTCGCGGATCGGACTTGCCGGGCGTCGGGGCCGTATCGGTGCGGGTGTCCCCGCCGCCGCCGGGTTTTCGCGGCCGGCGACGGCGAGGGGCGCGGATACGGGGTGTCCTGCGTCCGGGAAACGGTCGGCCGCCTCTCGGGCGACCGGGATCTCTTGACACTCCTCCCCCCTCGAACGAGGGGGAGGAGATCCTTTCGGGACAGGCTCTCAGTCGGCCGCGGGGTGGACGCCCCCGGCGCCGTAGAGCGCCTCGCTGATCTCGCGGGCGCGCCTCTGGTGGTGTTCGTTGGCGCGGTAGTCGGGCCGGTTCATCAGTTCGTCCAGCTCGGCCTCGAGCGCGGCGTCGCCGCCGCCGAGGTCGCGGTCCGCCTTGCCGAGGTGCGGATGATCCATGAACGACGGCGCCACCGCGGCCAGCGCTTCCGCGAACCGCGCGTTCCAGAGCTTCGGGTCGTCCGCGAGGCCCAGGGCCTCGCGCCGCCCGCCCGGGAACAGGATGTCGCCGACCCGCCACGCCTTCTCGTAGTTGGCGGCCGCGTCCTCGCCCCACGCCTCCTGGATCCTTCCGTGCGCCTCCAGGTGCGCCTTTCGGTCCTCTTCCCGCGCCGTCCGCGCGTTCTCGAGCTCCCAGGTCATCAGGGCCTCGACCTGGTCCCGCGTCAGGCCGATGCCGTGCGCCTTCTCGAAGAACGCCGTCTGCCGCGCCTCGTCGAATCCGTCGCCGTCGGTCCTCGGCGGCCGGTAGCCGCTCGCCTCCCTCGGCCGGCCCAGCCGCTCCAGGAACCTGGCGCGCTCCTCCCCGGTCGCGTCGTCGCCGGGGACGAACAGCGCCGAGTCCATCTTGGCGCGGAGCTCGGCGTGACCGTTCAGGAGATCGCCGAGCGACTTGTAGCGCCCGGCGGTCTTCAGGTGCTCGACAGGCACGTCCTTCAGCCAGCTTCCGTCCTTGTCGCCGTCTCGGCCGCTCTCGCCGTCTACGGCGCCGGCGTCGCCGCCCCCCTCGGGGGCGCTCGAGGCGGCGTTCGGGTCCGCGAGACCGGCCCGGTCCGACGTGTCTTCGGGATCGTGGATGCTCATCGGTCGCTCCATGGGTTCATCAATGCGTTGACGTGCCGCGGCGCCCGCGACAGGTCGGCCGCCGCCCGGCCGGCCTCCACGCCGGCGATCTCGATCATGTCCTCGATCCGTATCAGCACGTCGCGCTGCGCCGAGCGCATCTCGGTCGCGCGCGCGTCGTCCGCCGTCGTCGAGCCGCCGTAGCAGCGCCGCAGGTCCGCGAGGACGCGCGCGCCGGCTTCGGTGGCGAAGCACGCGCGGTAGAGCGCCGCCAGACTCCGCGTCCACGCGGCGGCCTTCCGGCCCTCGGCCTCGAAGCGCGCCCGACGGTCGTCGATGGTGCCGGTCAATTCCGTTCCTCCGGATGGAAGGCCGGGGAGCCGCCGACGGCGCGGCCCCGGCCGCATACGGGAGCGGTGTCGTTTCCGGGCGTCCGGGGAAACCGGTCTCCGAACGCGAAAGGGGCGCCCGCTCGGGGCGCCCCTGGACGATCCCTCGTGCGGTCCCGCTCAAGGCTTATGGTAACCCGCGATCGTCGGGGTGATTTCCGCCCTCACCCAGCCGCGGCTCGTCAAGGCGCCGGCCGCCTCCTCGGTGCGGGGAAAGACGAAGAAGCCTCCCTGTATCACCGCCGCGACGAAGCGCCCCGACGCCTCGACGCCGTGCCGCCCGAGCAGCATCACGGGGTCGGTCTCGGCATCGAATACGCGCTCGCTCAGCTCGCGGAACTCCCTGTCGGTCCGGGAAAGACGCTCCTTTATCCCCGCAACGTCCCGCTTCAGCAAAGTCAAGTCCCGTTTCTGCAGTTCCACCGGCGGATATCTCCGCGCATCTCGCCGATCTCTCCGCGCATCTCGCCGATGGCCTCGTAGAGACCGTCTATCCGCGTCGTCAGGTTGTAGCTCAGCGCCGCCACGACGCCGACGACGAGTACGAGCGCGGTCTGGACGACGTTGCGTATGGTTTCGGCCATGACCCGTTTCCGCGGCGCCCGCCTCTCGGGCGCCCGATCCCGCCCCACGAACGGGAACGTTAAGCGCCGCCGGGCTCCAATGCAAGCCGCGCCCGGCGAGTCGCCGGCATCGCGCGAAGCGTGGACGGGCGCGGTCCGTCCGTCGCCTAGCCCGCCGCCGCCGCGCGGCGTTCACCGTCTCCTCGTCGACGATCCATTTGCGCGGGACGCCGACGTCGTCGGGCACGTCGCGGGCGATCCGGTCGAAGTCGTAGTGATCGAGCATCCCGGGGACCGAGTTCGCCAGCGGCCCGATCAGCGCGAAGGCGTCCTGGAGCGACCGGGCGCTCGCCATCTTCCGCGCCCGCGCCAGCGGCGAGACGAAGTCGATCTCGACGCTCTCGGCCCGTAGCAACGCCCTGGGCGCCGGCCCGAAGGCGCCGGCCCGGAACATCATCGTCCAGCAGGTCTCGACCAGCGGGTCGAGCAGCTCCGTCTCGGCGCGCGCCACGGCCGGGCTGGTGAGCTGCTGGCGCCGTTCCCGCCGGTCGAGCACCTCGGTCGCGGTGACGTTCGCGCCGCCCTCGCGGAGGCCGAGCACGTCGTCGAGGAAGCCCTGCGCGATCGCCTGGCGCAGGTCGTTCTCCTTGGCCCGCGCCGCGCCGAGATCGCCGTGGCCCTGCAACGCCCTGATCTCGCCCGAGACGACCGGGTCGTAGACGTTGCGCGCGCCGGGCGTGAGGCTCAGCCGCCCGATCAGCGATTCGTCCGGGAACAGCCAGGGCGGATAGACCGACAGCGCCAGCCCCTCGGCGCCGTACTTGACGATGGTGTTGAGCGTCTTCACGTCCGGCAGGACGTCCATGGCCGGACCCCGGCCCCACACCTCGCCCGCGGACTTCGACCACCGGGGCGTGAAGTAGCGCCGGTCCCGGAAGCCGCCCTTCGAGACGATCTTCTCGTGCTCGACGTCGACGTAGACGCTGACCCAGTCGGCGCCCGAGATGGACCTGTCGCCGGCCCGTCGCGTCTCCTTCAGCAACGGATCGCCGCGGCGGTAGACGGCGTGCACGAACTCCCGCTTCCGTTCGTCCCCGCCCGGCCCGTCCTTCTCCAGCTCCCGCGCGATGTCGTCGTCGAGGACGGCGTCCCCGAAGTGGATCCTCGCCTGCCGCGCCGTGAATTCCATGGCGCGGAACACCGTGTCGACGATGCCGTCGGGTCCCTCGTCGATGGCGTATTCGCCGACCGCGAGGTTGCGGAAGACGAAGCCGTTGAAGCCCGGCCGCCGGATCCGGCGCTCGTCGACGAACAGCCCGCCGGTCCCGACGCCGATCAGGTCGAGCAGCGTCTCCGGGACCTCGCCGTAGAAGTTGGACCCGTGAAGCGCCTCGTAGAGCCGGTCCGCCGAGCCGTCGAGCCACGCCTCGACCTCTCCCACGCCCTCGAGTCCGGCGGCGCGGAGCGAGAACCAGCGGTCCGCCGGGCTCGCCATCAGGCCCATCAGGGTCGAGGCCAGCCGCCGCATGAAGCGCGTCGCCGTCGCGTCGAAACGCTTCTCGGCCCGTTTCCCGCCGGCGCGCGCCGCGCGGCCGACCGGGGCGCGCACCGGGAGGATATGGTCGAACACGTCCTGCCAGTGCTCCTCCCACGCGGCCCTGCGGGCCTTCAGCGTCGACCAGCGGTCGAGGATGTCGCGCGCGTCGGCCACGGATCAGGCCCCGAACAGGGTCGGCCGGCGGACGCCGGCTCGCCGGCCCGTGAGGCCCAGCGGCCCGCCGGCCGTCAGAAACCGCGTCCGGCGCCGGGGCGCCGGCCGGTCGCCGTCGTCGTCGTCGTCGTCGTCGCCGGGATTGGGGGCCAGGAGCCGCATGGGGTCCGCCGCCGCCACGCGCGGCCGGGCCCGGCGGGCGGCCCCGGTCGCCGCTTCCCCGGCGCGGGCGGTCTCCGCCTCTCCGGCCTCGGCAGGGCGGGCGGGCCCGGAGTCCGCCGCCCGCGAGGCCCGCGTCTCGTTCCCGCCGCCGTCGCCGGCGCCGTCGGGAAGGCCCGGAGCCTCTCCGGCGCGGCCGCTCGCCGCCGGGCCGGGGCCACGCGCCGACCGCGCCTCGCTTTCCGCGATGGCGCCGCCGATCCGGGCCCCGATCCTCGATCCGAACGGCACGGGGACCATGGCGCCCAGCAGCCCGCCGACCAGCTCGCCGCGCCCCCGCGCCGCCGCCGCGCGCTGTTCGGTGACGGCGAGGCCGGCCACGTCGGCCAGGCCGAAATCGAACGGCGCCTCCGCCGGCCCGTCGATGTCGCCGCCGGCCGGCGTCGTCGACGGCGCGCCGCTGCCGCCCCCGGCCGACGGGCCCTGTTCGTCCGCCGGCGCGCCCTGCACGTCGGGCGCGTCGAGGCCGGGATCGAAGCCGCCCAGGCCGTCGATGCCGCCGGTATCGCCGCCGTCGCCGGAACCGCCGCCGGAATCCCCGCCGTCGTCGCCGAAGCAGCCGCGCGCCGCCCGCCCGGCCGTGTCAAGCGGGTCCCTGCGAAGTCTCATTCGAGAACCTCCCGATGCGCCGCACCGCGCGGCCGCCGTCGAGGCGCGTCCACCGCGCCGTACCCGTGCCGCAGCGCGACACGAGATGGTCCCTGAAGGCGCGGACGTGCGCCCGGGCGTCGCCGAACGGCGCCGCGAAGTTCAATACCCAGAGCCGGTCCCCCGACCGCATGTCGCCGGGCCGCAGGCGGCGCGTCCGCGTCGCGAACCCGGCCTCCGCTTCCGCGTCCAGCCACGCCCAGGTCCCGAACGCCGCCGGCGTCACCCATGCCTGGCCGAGGGCCAGGCAGGGCAGGACGGTGCGGTCGAGATCGGCGACCGTGTGGGTCCGGTAGATCTCCGAGGCCGCCATCAGGGCGACGATCCGCCCCAGCCGCTCGTCGACCGTCTTCGCCGTGTCCGTCACGCGGTTCCCCCTTCGCCGCCCGGCACGGCGCTTTCCGCGCATCCCCGGGAGGGCCGGCGTCCCGCCGGCGTCCCGCGAAGCGCGAACGGGCCGCCGCCGGGGAGCGTCCGGTCGCCGCGGGCGCGGACGTTCGGGACCGTGTTTCGCCGAATGGGCGAACGTCCCGCGATGCTATTTCAGGATGATGCCCGAAGTGTGCATAGTGTGCAAGAGAAAAATGACATTTTCGGTAAATTTTTTGTGATCAGGGAGAAAATCCCCGGAATCCGCCGTTCCGCGGCGTCTTGACAAGACGCCCCGGCCCCCGTCTCGTTCGGCGCATGGGCGCGCGGTTCCATGACCGGTGACGGGTCCGCCGGGCGGGTCCGGCAGGAGGAGGGCCGGTTCGACTACGTCGTGGTCGGGGCGGGTTCGGCCGGGGCCGCGCTCGCCGAACGCCTGACCGCCGGCGGGCGCCGCCGGGTGCTGCTGCTGGAGGCGGGAGGCGAGGACAAGGGCCGCTGGCTGCACATCCCGCTCGGCATCGGCAAGCTGATCACCGGCAGCCGGTACGTCTGGCCGTTCTCGACCGAGCCCGAGCCCGAACTGAAGGGGCGGCGGATGTATTGGCCGCGCGGCAAGGTCCTGGGCGGCTCCAGCAGCGTCAACGGCATGGTGTTCGTGCGCGGCGACGCGGAGCGATACGACCGCTGGCGCGATTCGGGATGTCCCGGCTGGGGCTACGACGACGTGCTGCCCTGCTTCAAGCGCCTCGAGGACCGGCTCGGCGGCGACCCCGCCTACCGCGGGTCGGGCGGCCCCGTCGCCGTCGTCGACGTCCCCCACCGGGACCGGTTGAGCGAGGCGTTCTACCGGGCCTGCGTGCAGCAGGGCATACCCGAGAACCCCGACTACAACGGCGCGGCGTATCCCGGCGTCTCCTATCTCCAGCTGTCGATCCGCGACGGGCGGCGGTGCAGCACCGCCGTCGCCTATCTGCGCCCGGCGCGCCGCCGGCCCAACCTGCGCGTGGTGACGGAAGCCCGGGTCGACGCGGTCGTCGTCGAGGGGAACCGGGCGGCGGGCGTGCGCTACCGCGCTGCCGGCGGCGAGGTCCGCGAGGCCAGGGCGGACGCCGAGGTCGTCCTGTGCGCCGGCCCCGTCATGTCGCCGCGGCTCCTGGAGCTGTCGGGGATCGGCGACCCGGACGTCCTCGGGAGGGCCGGGATCCGGCCGGTGGCGAGCCTGCCCGGGGTCGGCGAGAACCTCCAGGACCACCTTCAGGTGCGGATCAGCTACCACTGCGCCCTGCCGATCACGGTCAACGACCTGCTCAACAGCCGCTGGCGCGGGTTGCGCGCCGGCCTGCGGTACGCGTTGCTGCGCAAGGGGCTGCTGGCCACGCCGTCGGTCTCGGTGCACGCCATAACCGCGGAGGCCGGGGGCGACGCCCGGCCCACGCTCAAGATGCAGCTCGCGCACGTGAGCGGCGCCGACCGCTACGCCATCACCGGCGGGTCGGGCGTCGACCCGCACCCGGGCTTCACCATCGGCACGTTCAACCTTCACCCCGAGTCCCGGGGGTCCGTCCACATCGCGTCGAGCGACCCCGCGGCGGCGCCGGAGATCCGCGCCAACTACCTGTCGACCGAACGGGACCTCGCCCTGAGCCTCGCCGCCCTCAAGCTCACGCGGAAGATCGCCGCGCGGCCCGCGCTGCGCGAGCTCGTCGTCCGCGAGGTGCTGCCCGGCGCCGGGGCGGCGACCGACGACGACCTGATCGACTACGCGCGCTCGGCCGGGCAGACGAGCTGGCACCCGATCGGCACGTGCCGGATGGGCGCGGACTCCGGGGCGGTGGTCGACCACGAGCTCAAGGTGCACGGCATCGTCGGCCTGCGGGTGGCGGATTCGTCGGTGTTTCCCTTCATGACCTCGTCGAACACCAACGCGCCGTCGATCATGGTGGGCGAGCGCTGCGCCGACCTGCTGACGGGCGGGCGGGCGGCGTAGGGGCGGCCGGGCGCGGGACGGCATCCCGACCGCGAAGCGCCGGCGACAAAAAAACCGCCGCGCCCCCGGGGGGACGCGGCGGGTCCGGGACCGAGCAGCGGGTGGGGCCGCTACTCCTCCGGCTCGCTCACGGCGCCGAAGCTGCCGATGAGGGCGCCCCTGCCCGAATCCGGATTGCCCCCGGCGGCGTTCATGCGCAGATTCCAGTAGCCGGCGGCTTCGAGCTCGCCGAGCTTGCGGTCGCCGTAGAAGGCGCCTCCATAGGTGCCGTTGTCGAAGTTATCGACACCCACGCCGCTTTCCCCGTTGTACGTCGCCGCCGCGACCCCGCTGAAGGAGCCGTCGGCCCCGATGTTGGCCTCTTGCAGCAGCACCGCCGCTTTGTCCTCGCGCGCCGGATCGTTACGGAGAATCCTGTAGTTGACGTCCGTCGACCAGATGTCGTTGCGCAGGAACTCGAAGTTGTTCATGGAACCGGAGACGGTGCCGTGTCCGGGGTCGTCGGCCATGTCCACCCCGTTGAATTCGGCGGTCAACTTGACGTCGCCCCGCATGCGGATGAGCTCCGTGAGCCTGTCGGCCTCTTCCAGCGTCCCGCGAATAAGCCAGCCCGTCGTCCTGCCGTTGAACGTGGCCGTGATCGGGGTGAGGGCCGTGCCCCAGCCTCCCGGCTCGGTGGCGCCCGCGACGGCGTCGTCCCCGTCGTTTGTGAAGGCGTCGTAGCCGAAGTGGAACGCCTGCGCACGCGCGAAGTTCATCCCCCTGGTCGAGTAGTCCAGGAAGTTGAACAGGCCGTAGGCGGCGTAGTCGAGGTAGCGGTGCGTGTCGTCGCTCGGATCGTCCGCGTCATCGCCCGTGTCGAGACCGGCGTAGTTCGAGAGCCAAGTGTTGTAAACGCCCAGCTCCTCGGACGGCCGTCCGCGGGCGATCCTCTGGGCGCGATTGGCCTCCAACGGCATCCACTCGGCTCTCTCCGGGTCGGCGGCAAGCGTGGTGGCAAGGTCGGTGACGATGGGCGTTCTCTCGACCCTGTACTTTTGGCCGTTCTCGTCCGTGTAGGGGCCGTTCTCGTCGGGCGCCCGGAACAGCGTGTTGCCGTCGTCGTCCACGAACCTGACGTAGGTCGGAAGCGTGTGGTAGTCGCTGCGGGTATCCACGTGCGGGGCGTCGGGGTTCACCGGGACCCGCATCTTGAAGTGCCAGGCGGCTTCGCCGTCCGGGTCCGCCACCGGCGTCCCGAAGGTGGCCTTCACGTCGCTCGCGATCACGTCGTCGCACGTCGAGAGGGAGGCGGCGACGCAGGCGGGCGCGTTTTCGGGCTGGTTCAAGACCGCGGCGCCGCCTATGGCGCGGAGCCGCTCGAAATCGAAGAAGATGGTGCCGTCGCCGCCCATCTTGAGGGTGATGCCGCCGCCGTCCTCCTTCATCTGGATGGAGCTCTCGTAGGCCGCATTCCAGTTCCGCCAGGCGCCCGCATCGGCGTGGCCCTGGACCGGCGGGTTGTAGGTGCCGTCGATGCCGCTGCTCCTCCGGGTGCCGTCCGGGTTCTGCAGTCCCAACCGGCCGCCGCGCATGGTTATCCCGCGCAGCGCGAACTCGTCCGTCGAGACCGCGCCGGCGGCGCCCAGCCCCAGCGTCTTGCCGGTCGCCCAGGGGACAGCATCCTTCATGATGTCGTTGTCGAGGGCGACGACGGTGGCGGTGGTGACGCCGGCCGCGACTTCGACGTCGGTGCGGGTGCGGCGCGTCCAGGTCACGGCGGGACCCTCGGCATCCGCCTCGACGGAACCCTTGGGGGTCAAGCTCAAGGGGAGGCCGATTCTCGCCGTTCGCGCCGGCAGGAGCGCGTCGTTCAGGGTGGTGCGCGGGTCGTAGGTGTCGGCCCGTTCCTCGGCGGCCGCCAGCTCGCTGCGCAGCTTCGGCACCAGCGAGACCTGGGCGGTGGTCAGCGCGGCCTGGGCCTGCGACAGCAGACCGCGGAGCGCCGTGTCGGTGGCCGGCGCCGCCGCCACCGCCGCCTTCAATTTCACCTGCGCGGCGTCGATCGCCGTCTGCGCCTCCGCCAGCGTCGTGTGCATGCTCGCCAGCGCCACCGGCCCGGACGCGCCCGAGGCGGACGCTCCCAGCGCATTATCGACCGCGGTCAGCGCCAGATCGAGCGCCGTCAGCGCTTCGGTGGCCTCGCTCTTCCCGGGGCTGCCGTCGGGCCGCGCCTCCAGGGCGGCCCTCGCGGTTTTCAGGTCCGTCCTGGCCCGTTCCACCGCCGCCTGTTGCTCGGCGGGGGTCGACGCACCCAGTGCCGCCTGAGCCGCCGCCAGCGAGACGCGGAGTGCGTTCAGCGCGGCCTCGGCTTGCTCTGCTTGCACCAGCACTCTGCTCAGCCTCGGCACCAGCGTGACCTGGGCGGTGGTCAGCGCGGCCTGGGCCCGCGTCAGCAGACCGAGGAGCGCCGTGTCGGCGGCCGGCGCCGCCGCCAGCGCCTTCTTCAAATCCGCCTGCGCGGCATCGATCGCCGTCTGCGCCTCCGTCAGCGTCGTGTGCATGCTCGCCAGCGCCACCGGCCCGGACGCGCCCGAGGCGGACGCTGTCAGCAAGGCCTCGATCTTGGTCAGCGCCGAGTCGAGCGACGTCAGCGCTTTGCCGGCCTCGCTCTTCCCGAGGCTGCCATCGGGCCGCGCCTCCAGGGCGGTCTGCGCGGCTTTCAGATCCTTCCTGGCCTGTTTCACCGCCGCTTGTTGATCGGCGAGGGTCGACGCACCCAGCGCGTTCTGGGCGGCCGCCAGCGAGGCGCGGAGATCGTTCAGCTCCTCAAGGGCCCCCGGGTCACCTATCCTCTTGGTGTCGGTGCACGCGCCCAACACCAGCATCGCGCCGCACGCCAACATCGCCATCAATCTCGTGATCGTCATCGAAACAGGACCCCCACTTCCTAAGAAGAGGCCCCGTGAAGAGGCCCCGTGAAGAGGCCCCGTGAAGAGGCCCCGTGAAGAGGCCCCGTGAAGAGGCCCCGTGAAGAGGCCCCGTGAAGAGGCCCCGTGAAGAGGCCCCGTGAAGAGGCCCCGTGAAGAGGCCCCGTGAAGAGGCCCCGTGAAGAGGCCCCGTGAAGAGGCCCCGTGAAGTTCGTACCCTACCCTACCACGAACGACGCCGCAAGGTCAAAATTCGTCCGCCGGGGGCGGATCGAGCGCCGGCATCGATTCTGCCACCTTGGAGCCTTACCCGTCGAGGAGAGGCGCGCGGGCGATGCACAGGCGTCCCTTACCAGTCGGCGATGGTCGCCAGCCCGTGATTCTCGATCTGGTGACGGATCACATGGCTGGAGACGCCGAATTGCGCGCCGAGTTCGTCCACCCGTTCCGGTTCCACCGGCCCACCGTTCAGGCGCCGGCGCAGGGCCTCGGCCGGCGCCAGAAACTCCGCCGCGAAGGCTCGCGATCGCGCCTGGCGGCTCGTCGCCAGCGAGCTGAGGATCGCCGGCCCCGACTCGGACCGGTCCAGATAGTCGCCCAAGGCGCGCGCCATCAGGAAGCGCCCGCCCGTTTCGCCGCGTGGGGCCATCGCACATGCCGGCGTATCTGCCGCCGCCAGCCCCTGGATGCGCGTCGAGGGCGGCTGCGTTTCACTCCGGTGAAGCGACAGAGGCCCCTCCGAGGTAAAGTCGAAACGAGCGTCGCCGCCGTCCAGCTCCCGGCGAACGGAGCGCGCCAAGTCGTAGCCCCGTTTCCAGGGCGGGGCGGCGGTCATCGGCGGCAGAGCCTCGCGTATCTCTTGCCAGTCGTCGCCACTCTTCGCGTCGCGGAGAGTTTCGAGGGAGTCGGCCAGCCACGCGCTCATCTGCGGCGCCGAGTCCGTGTCTGCGGCCGCCAAGGCATCGTCGCGCAGGGATGGAGCGGCATCCTTCCAAAGCTTCACGATGGCGTCGGCCAGATGGTCCGGAACGTCGAAGGGATCGGCGCCGAGCAGGGCGACGGCGCGACAGAACTGCCGCTCGTCGCGGTCGGGCGTGTTGACCGCCGTCCATTCGTCGCCGAGCGCGCCCGGAGCGACATCCTGGCTCCGCAGCCTTTCAAGCACGGCCTCGACGAGGGTGCGACATTCCCTCTCCAACGTCGCGGGATCGACGTCGCCCGCTTCGCCGGGTTCGACGACGAACTCGATCCGGGCATGGCTCGGCCTGTAAGGCCTCCACCGCAGGCGCATGCGCTCCGGCGTCGGCGCCATGGTGAGCCAAGGGAGGACGAAACCATCGCCGGCGAAGGCCAGATTGTGCCGGGCCTCGAAATCGGGCTTCTGTTCCCTCGTGTCCTCGACTTCATGGAAGAGGTGCCACCAGTGGACGGCCAGCCACTCCGCGACACCGACCAGGGGAACCACGACGTGGTCCCGATAGGTCCGGCTCGAACGGTCGATCACCGAGGTGACGACCGCGCCGCCCGCTTCGATGGAGAGCGCGGCCATGGTCGCGCGCGCACGCTCGTCCTGGGAAGGCGGAGCCTCCACCCATTCGAAGCGAAAGCGGACGCTCATGGCAAGCCCCGGACCTGTTGCCACGATTCCAGCGGATAACCGTGATACTCCCCCGATCCCGGCGAGCCCTGACAGGCTTCGAACACGGTACCGCCTTGGCGGCACCAGACATGGCGCGGGAAACCCCGATCCCATGTCCCGGTGTGGCCGGCCCTCACGGCATCCTGGAGCCAGCCCTCGACGAGGCGCCGGCGGTTCGCCAGATTGCCGGGGCACAGGCTCGCATCGGGGCGGTGGCGAGGCATCCCGGCGAAGCCGGGGCGGTCCTTGTGGTAGGCGCTGCCGACATAGCGACATGCCGCCGCCTGCGCCGGATTGGCGCCGACGGGCGGTGGCGCGACCTTCTTCGCCTTCGGGTTACCGCGCCGACGCCGAGGGTTCGGTGCCTTCATGATACGGTGTCTCCCTGTGGCGAATCGCGTAGATTCTAACACGCTGGATTGTCGAGCTCGTGCCCTTGTCCTGGTCTTCCGGAACCGGAGTTCGTGGCCCGAGTTTCGATGGACGCGGCGGCGAGGATCGAGCGCCGGCGATATCCGGCTGCGCCAACCCGGCCCTGCGACCGGGAAAATCGGCACAGCGCACACGACCTCAACCAGGACACGTCATTGACCGGACGATCCACATTAACGTAGGGTACGGTCGGCAAACGGCTCCGTTACGATGGCCTGATTGGCGTCGGGAACCAGCGGCTGGAAGAACGGCTGCCCCGCGGGGCGGCCAGACGAGACGGGCAAGGGAATTATGGCATGGAAGAGGTCGAGGGCCAAAAGGCGACGGCAGCAGCGCTGACAAGTCAGACGGAAACGGCTGGACCGGATCCTATGGCCGATTTGCCTTCGTTCTATTTCAACTCGGTACAATGTGGAATCTCGCTATCCGATGTATGCATCATTGCCTCGTTGGACGGTGTGCGCAAATCGCGATTGCACATGTCTTATACCACGGCAAAGACATTGATGAGGGGCCTCCAACAGGTTATCGAGACTTTCGAGCACGCGGCGAATCATACCGTCATGACGATGGATGAGACCAACGCCGCGCTTACATCCATTCAATCGAAAGAGGCCCATCGGGAGGAAGAATGATGGGTATGGAAACGACCCGGTGGATTTCAACCCCGCCACCCTGGGTGGCCCTGGAGAAGACCGTAGGTCGAAAGGTCAAGGCAAAGTCGGCCGCACCGATCATCGACTCGTTCATGGGGTTGCCTGAAGGCTGGCACTATGGCGAAGGCCGGGGCGCGACCGAAGCTGCCGCCAAGGCGGCGAAGAAAGTCGATACCCTCTTTCTGCAAACCGAAGCCCGCACAATCGAGGCGTTTCCCGGTATAGATGGCGGTGTAGCGGTCTACGGCTTTTATGAGGATCAGCATGTGGAAGTTGTCTGCCATCCGGGGGGGCGTCGAATGGAACTGTACCGCGAGATCGACGACGAACCAGTCTATGAAAATGACGACATCGCGTTGGATGACGTTATAGATTACGTGGAGGGTCTGTCGTGGGGATCGAAGTCATACGCTTGCTCAAGCCGGAATTTTACAGTCGCGAGTTGCGCCGTTTCACACGTCAAGCCCTTCAAAATTCCGAAGACGGGAGTGGACCTTCCGGTTTCTGTGCACAATGTGCGCGAGACAGGAATGGAACCGAGTGCAGGCATGTTTATGCATGTTACTATCCCGGTATCTCGGGGCACTCACCGGTTTTATGGCGAATCGACGCCGACGAACTACCCGACGGGGGAGCGGTCGAACACGCCCCGACGGATAGAGACCCATGCCACATGAATCTGCCGCGCCTCACGAACGGCCAGCGTGGGAAGATGATCAAGGCTATCGATCTGGACAGCCTGGAAACGTGCGATGGCGATTGTCAACGTCCTTTGACGGAAGAAGATCGGAACCGCTTCCCCGCGGCGGCACGTCTCTAGAGAAGAGGTTCCACACCCCCAGACTACGTATCCCGGGCCGCCCGGTCGGAAAGCCGGTTCCGGATACGCCCGGGAACGTGGCACATGCGCTTGCGACCGCCCCGCCCGAGGAAGAGGGCGATCGGGACCGTCTCGAGAACCGGGAGCCGGAGACCGCTTCCGCCGCCCCGGTCCGCGGCCTCAAACGAGCCAGGAAGACGGGTCCTCGACCAGTTCCTTGAGACGGGCCAGGAAGCGCGCGCACGGCGCGCCGTCGACGACCCGGTGATCGAAGGACAGCACGAACGTCGCGCGGTCGCGCACGACCACGTCGTCCCCGTCCACGACCGGCACGCGGCGCACCCGCCCCACGCCCAGGATCGCCGCCTGGGGCGGATTGAGCACCGGCGTGAACCAGTCCACGCCCATGCCGCCGAGGTTGGTCACCGTGAAGGTCCCCCCTTCGAGGTCCTCCGGGGCCAGCCGTTTCGCGCGCGCCTTCTCCGCGAGCGCGGCGACGGCGCGGGCGATATCCCCGAGCCCCGCCTCGCCCGCGTCCTTGACGACGGGGACGGTCAGCCCCTCCCCGGTGTCGACGGCGACGTTGAGATTGACGCGGGCGTATCGGTGGACGGCGCCGTCGATCAGCGCCGCGTTGAGCGCGGGATTGTCCCCGAGCGCCGTCGCCGTCGCCAGCAGGACGATGTCGTTGATCGTCGGCTCGACCCCGAACGCCTCCTTCCAGGCGTCCCGGTTGTCCCGCCGGGCCTCCAGACAGGCCGAGAAATCGACCTCGACGCCTTCCGTCACCTGCGGCGTCCGGGCCCAGCTCGCCGACAGGCGCTCCGCCGCGACCTTGCGGATCCCCGCGAGCGGAACGACCTCCACGCCCTCCGGCGCCTCGTCCTCCTTCCGGGGCGCGGCGCCGGACTCGATCGCCGTCCGCACGTCCTCCTTGGTCACGCGGCCGCCGGGACCGGTGCCCTCGAGCGCGTCGGCGTCGACGCCGTGGCGCTCGGCGAGGCGGCGGGCCACGGGGGTCACCCGCTCCCCGGGCGGCGCGTCCGCCGCCGCGGCCGCCGGCGCCTCCTCCGGCTCGTCGGGCACCTCTTCGCCGGCGTCGCCGATCCACGCCAGCGTCGCGCCCACCGGAAGCTCCCGATCGGCCAGCCCGACGATCTTCAGCAGGACGCCGCCGATGGGCGCCTCCACGTCCACGACGGCCTTGTCCGTCTCGACGGCGAGGATCTCGTCGCCCTCCCTGATCTCGTCGCCTTCCGAGACCTTCCACTCGACGATGCGCCCGACCTCCATCGTGTGACCGAACGCCGCCAGACGGAACCGTGTCGCCATGTCCGCCTCCCCCGGCCCGAGCCCGGTCAGGCCATGACGCGGCGGACGGCGCCGACGACGCTGGCGACCTGGGGCACCACGCTGTCCGCGAGCGGCGGCGCGAAGGGCATCGGCACGTGCGGCATCCCGACCCGCGTGACCGGCGCCCGCAGGTCCGCGAAGCAGTTCTCCGCGATCGTCGCGGCGATCTCCGCCCCGGTCCCGGCGAACGACGAATCCTCCTCGCAGACGACCGCGCGGCCGGTCTTGCGCACCGAGGCGCAGATCGTTTCCGTGTCCAGCGGCGACAGCGTGCGCGGGTCGACGACCTCGATGTCGTATCCGTCGTCCTCCAGGGTCACGCCGGCCTCCAGCGCCTTGCCCACCATCGGGCCCACCGCCACGACCGTCGCGTCCTCGCCCTCGCGCTTGACCTCCGCCTCGCCGAAGGGGATCAGGCGCTCCCCGTCCGGCACCTCGCCCTCGGCGGTGTAGATGCTCTTGTACTCGAAGAACAGCACCGGGTCCGGGCTGCGCACCGCCGTCTTGAACAGGCCCTTGGCGTCCTTCGGCGTCGACGGCGCGACGACCTGGAGCCCGGGGACGTGCATGAACCACGACTCCATGATCTGGGAGTGCTGGGCGGCGATGTAGCGGCCCAGGCCGCAGGGCAGCCGGATGACGATGGGGACGCTGGCCTGGCCGCCCGTCATGTAGCGCATCTTGGCCGCCTGGTTGACGACCTCGTCCATGGCGCAGGTGATGAAGTCGAGATACATGATCTCGACCACCGGGCGCATACCCGCCAGGGCCGCGCCGACGCCCACGCCGACGATCCCCGCCTCGGCGATCGGGGTCTCGAAGATCCGGTCGGGGAACCGCTCGGCGATGCCCTCGGTCACCGTGTAGGGGCCGCCGTGCGCCACGACGTCCTCGCCGATCACGAAGACGCTCTCGTCGCGCTCCATCTCCTCGTGGAGCGCGTCGTGGATGGCGTCGCGAATCGTCAACGTGCTCATGCGTCCGCCCTCCACTCCGTATCCAGCACGTCGGCATGGGCCGCGGCGAGCGGCGGATAGGCGCTCGCGTCGGCGAACTCGACGGCGGCCGTCACGGCCTCCTTCGCCGCGGTCCGGATCTCCTCGTCCTCCCGCCCGGTCAGCCACTGGCGTTCCGCCATGTACGCGCGGAAGAGGGCGATCGGGTCGCGGTTGTCGCGCCAGTCCTCGACCTCTTCGCGGGTCCGGTACTCCTCGCGGTCGCCCATGCTGTGCCCGAAATAGCGGTAGGTCCTGGCCTCGAGGAGCGTCGGCCCCTCGCCGCGGCGGGCCCGGTCGATGGCCTCTCCCGCCGCCTCGTGCACCTCGACGACGTCCTGGCCGTCCACGGACACGCCGGGAATGTCGTAGGACGCCGCCATCGTCGCCACCGAGTCCACCACGGCGACGTTCTCGCGCCGCACCCACTGCTGGTAGCCGTTGTTCTCGCAGACGTAGACGACCGGCAGCTTCCACAGCGAACCCATGAGGATGCCCTCGTGGAACGGCCCCCGCGCGGCGGCGCCGTCGCCGAAGAAGCAGACCGACACCTGATCCGTGCCGCGGATCTTCGTCGCCATGCCCGTTCCGGTCGCCGGGCCGATGCCGCCGGCGACGATGCCGTTGGCGCCCAGGATGTTCTTGGAGAGATCGGCCACGTGCATGGACCCGCCCTTGCCCGCGCAACTTCCCGTCTCCTTGCCGAAGAGCTCCGCCATCATGTCGTTCATGGGGGCGCCCTTGGCCAGGCAGTGCCCGTGACTGCGGTGGGTGCCCAGGACGTAGTCGTCGTCGCGGAGGTGGGCGCAGACGCCCACGCCGACCGCCTCCTCGCCGCAATAGAGGTGGAGCGCGCCGGCCACGTTCCCGAGGCCGGTCTGGCGGTTCGCTTCCTCCTCGAACATGCGGATGCGCCACATGTCCAGGTACATCCGCCTGGCGAGCTCCGCGTCGAGACTCATGGATCGGTCCTCCCTGCCGGTATCGCGCCCGCGCGGCCGTGTCGGGCAGCGTCGGGCGGCGTCGGCGCGCCCGCGCCGATACGGCCCGATTATGCGGACGGAACCCGCGCGATCAAGACGAGAATCGGCGCGCCCCGAACCGGGTCTCGCCATACCGGAGACACGCCGCCTCCATTCCGTTTTGCGGCTGTCCGCATATGGCCGGCATCGGCCCCGGACGAGCGGCGAACCGGGGTCCGGGACCAGGACAGGACCGTGACGCCGGCGCGCGAACCCGGTATCCTCGCGGCGAACGGAACCCGAGGGGACGGCCCGATGGAACTGAATCTGACCGGCAAGGTCGTGCTCGTCACGGGCGCCGGCGGCAGTCTCGGCGGCGCGACGGCGAGGGGCTTCGCGGATCACGGATGCCGCGTCGCGCTGCTGGACGCGAACGAGGCCGGAGTCCGCGACGCGGCGCGGGGAATCGCCGACGGCGGCGGCCGGGCGCTGGCCGTCGCCGCGGACGTCGGTTCGCGGCCCGCCGTGGCGGCGGCCCTCGACCGCGTCGAGGCCGAATGGAGCGCCCCGGACATCCTGGTCAACGCCGCCGGCGTCGCGAACCGCGTCGACTTCCTCGACGAGACCGACGAGGACTGGGACCGGGTCGTGGGCGCGAACCTCAAGGGGACCTGGCTCTGCTCCCAGCTCGCGGCGCGGCGCATGATCGGGGCGGGCATCGCCGGCGCGATCGTGAATTTCGGCTCCGTCACGTCCGAGCTCGTCGACGCCAATCAGGTCGTCTACGGCGCCACCAAGGGCGGCGTGCGGACCCTGACCAAGGGCATGGCCATCGCCCTGGCGCCCCACGGCATCCGGGTGAACGCCGTGGGCCCGGCGACGATCGTCACCGATCTCAATCGCGAGTACCTGGAGGCGCACCCCGAGTTTCGCGCCAGACGCCTCCTGCGCACGCCGCTCGGCCGCCTCGGCGCGCCGGAGGACGTGGTGAACGGCGTCCTCTACCTCGCGTCCGACGCATCGGGCTTCGTCACCGGCACGACGCTGTTCATGGACGCCGGACGGCTGGCCCAGAACACCGTTCCCGAGGCCGCGGCCTGAGCGCCGGCGCGCGGAGCCGGCCGGTTTTCGCGGCGCGAGGGGGATGCACGTGGCCGAACGCAAGACGGCCCTGGTGATCGGGGCGACGGGGATTATCGGCGGCAACCTCGTCCGGCATCTCGACACGCTCGACGACTGGAACGTCGTCGGGCTCTCGCGCGGCGCCCCCGACGTCCCCTCGCGGATGGAGCACATCGCCGTCGACCTGCTCGATCCGGACGATTGCGAGGCGAAGCTGGGCGGCCTCGACCGCGTGACGCACATCTTCTTCGCCGGCTACACGGACCGGCCCACCTGGGCCGAACAGGACCCGCCCAACACGGCCCTGCTGGTCAATGCCGTGCGGGCCGTCGCGCCCGCCGCCGCGGGGCTGCGCCACGTCTGCCTGGCCCAGGGCACCAAATACTACGGCGCCCACCTCGGTCCCTGGACCACCCCGGCGCGCGAGACCGACCCCACCCACATGGGCCCCAACTTCTACGTCAGCCAGCAGCGCTTCCTGGAATCCGAGAGCGCCGGCAAGGACTGGTCGTGGTCGAGCCTGCGGCCCCCGATCGTCTGCGGCTGGTCGCTCGGCAAGCCCTTCAACCTCGTCAACCTCATCGCCGCCTACGCCATCATCTCCAGAGAACTCGGGCTGCCGCTGCGCTATCCGGGCAAGGAGCGCGCCTATCGCACCGTTGTCCAGGCGGTGGATGCCGGCCTGCTGGTCCGGTTCATGACCTGGCTGGCGACGACGCCGGAGTGCGCGGACCGGGGGTTCAACATCTCCAACGGCGACGTGTTCCGCTGGGCGGACCTGTGGCCCCGGATCGCCGCCTACTTCGGCATGGAGGCGGGGCCCGTCCAGACCGTCGACCTGACCCGCACGATGGCCGACAAGGGCCCCCTGTGGGAGCGGATCGTCGCCAAATACGGGCTCGCGCCCCACCGGATCGAGGACATCGCCCACTGGCCCTTCGGCGATTACATGCTGTCCACGGACTACGACATGATCTCCGACTACAACCGGATCCGCCGCCTCGGGTTCCACGAATTCGTCGACACGGGCGACATGTTTCTTCGCATGTTCGACGAGTTGCGGGAGAAGCGCGTCATCCCCTGATCCCTCGACGGCGCCGCCCGGCGCGTCGGCCGGCTTGCCAGTCTTCCCGCCCGGGTCTAACGTGCCGCGATGCTTGCGCGGGCGAGGTGGCGATGCGCGAAAGCTACGACAGAATCGACGTCCGGCCGGTGTCCGGCGCGTTGGGCGCGGAGATCCACGGCATCGACGTGGCGCGCCCCCTCGACAACGAGACGGTTTCCGAGCTCCACGACGCGTGGCTGGACCATCTCGTACTGTTCTTCCACGACCAGCACCTGACGCCCGACCGGCACAAGGACTTCGCCCGCCGCTTCGGCGAGCTCCACGTCCACCCGCTGACGGAGGGGATGCCGGGACATCCGGAAATCGTCGAAGTCGTGAAGGAGCCGGGCGAACATCACAACTGGGGAGACGGCTGGCACACCGACCTGCCGTTCCTGGAGGAACCCCCGATGGGGTCCGTGCTGTACGCGCGCGAGGTCCCGCCGTTCAGCGGCGACACGCAGTTCGCCAACATGTACCTGGCCTACGAGACGCTGTCGGACGCCATGAAGGGCGTGCTCGACGGCCTCAGGTGCGTCTTCAGGGGAGGCGTCGGCAACTACGACCGCTTCGAGGGAATGCGGGCGATCTCGGACGCGGGAGACTTCGTCGCCGCGCACCCCGTCGTCCGCGCGCACCCCGTCACCGGCAGGAAGTCGCTCTACCTGCACCGCAAGAACGGCAACGCCATCGAAGGCATGAGCGCCGGGGAAAGCGCGGCCATCCTCGACTTCCTGCACGACCACGCCGAAAACCCCGATTTCGCGTGCCGCTTCCGGTGGCGGGCGAACTCGGTCGCCATGTGGGACAACCGCTGCGTCCAGCACAGGGTCAGCGCCGATTATTTCCATTCCGAACGGGGATTCCGTCCCGGCCGCAGACACCTTCACCGGGTGACGATGAAGGGGGATCGGCCGTTCTGAACCCCGGAGCCATTTCTTCAATCCAGACTCGAGGAGGCTGAATCATGAAACGTTCGAGCACTTTCAAGGCGATCTTCGCCGGGGCGTCGCTCTCCGCCGCCGCGGTCGCGCTCCCCTTCGGCGCGGCGTCGGCCGGCGAATTCGACGGCATGACGCTGCGGGTCGGCACCTGGGGCGGCTCGTGGCGCAAGGTCCAGGAGGACCACATCGTTCCGCAACTCGCCGCCAGGGGCCTGAAGATCGAGTACGTCACCGCGAGTCCGCACGACAACCTCGCCAAGCTCGTGGCCGCGCGAGGCCGCGACGTCCCCATCGACGTCATGGAGGTCGGAGAGCCGCTGCTGCCGTCGATCGCCGAGGGCGGTTACGCCGCGAAGATCGACCACGGCCTCGTGCCCAACAAGGCGCACATGCCGGCCGCGCTTTACGACGACCGCAAGTTCGTGACGCTGGCCAGCCAGTACGGCGTCTGCTACGAGAAACGGAAGTTCGCGGAGAACGGCATTCCGGTGCCCCGGACTTTCCAGGACCTGGTGCACCCCAAGCTCAAGCGGAAGCTGTCGTTCCCCGACATCACCTCGGGCCCGGGCCTGAGCAACGTGGCGATGGTGGCCTACGCGGCGGGCGGCAGCGTCGACGATATCGAGCCGGGCCTCGACCTGATCAGGCGGATCGATCCGTTCACCTACTGGAAGCGCGGCAGCGCCAACGTGACCCATCTGGAGACCGGCGACATCTATGCCGCGGTCGTGCACGCGGGCTGGTGCGTGCGCATGAAGAACGCGGGCCTCGACGTGTCGATGGCCTATCCCAGGATCACCGACGAGTACACGGGCGCCGCGACGTACACCCTGATGATCGTGGTCAACGGGACCGGGGTTCCCGAGGCCGCGACGGCCTATCTGAACGAGTATCTGGGCGAGGAGTTCCAGTTCCAGCTCGCCAAGCAGACCGGCGTGGTTCCGGTGAACGGGAACGCGATCGCGCGGATGCGAAAGGAGCCGCTGTTGCAGGAGATGATGATCCTGGACACCGCCGGGATGGAGCGGATCCTCACATTCGACTTCAGCCGGATCGACATCAGCGACTGGACCGACCGGTGGTCGCGGACCGTCGGCAACTGAAGCCGGGACGGCGCATCACGGCCATGCCGGCGACCCGTCCGGGGACGATGCCGTAACGATCGAGGGCGGGCTCCGGCTCGCCGCCGGACGCCGCCGCCAGGGCGGCCGCGCTCCCCCGTCCGGCGCCGGCCTACGAAGAATCCCGGACGCTGGGGCGGCCGGCCACGTCCTCGTACCAGCGCGCCACGTTGGGCCGGTCGTCGGGGATCGGGACCCCGGTCCGGTCCGCCAGCAGGATCATGAAATAGCCGGTGATGTCGGCGATGGAGAAGGTCCCGCCGGCGAGGAAACGGCCGTCGGAGAGTTGCGCGTCGAGCCGTTCGAGCAGGATCAGCAGCATGTCCCGGCCCCGCTCGGCGATCTCGGGAAACTGGACGAGATCGTTCCGGGTGCCGGGGACGACCCGCCCCCGGAAGGCCGGATCCGCGTTGCGCAGCGAATGCATGACGGGCAGGTAGCCGTCCAGCTCGACCCGGCGGTTCCACATGTCGATGAGGGCGCGTTCCCTGGGATCGCGGCCCATCAGGGAGGGCGCCGGATGGAGCTCCTCCAGGTAGCGGCAGATGGAGACCGACTCGCCGATGCACGTCCCGTCGTCGAGCTCGAGAAAGGGAACGACGGCGAAGGGGTTCATGGAGCGATAGGGCTCCTCGAACATCGCGCCGTCGCGCACCTTCACCTCGACGACCGGTATCTCGAGCCTCTTCTCCGCCATGAACACGCGGACTCGCCGGGCGTTGGGGGCGAGAGCGAAATCGTAGAGCTTCATGCGCGTCGTCTCCTCGAACGTTGCGACCGACCGGGAAGGCCACTCTACCCGCGACCCGAAAGCCGCGCCAGTTCCCGCGCCGTCCCCGGGAGCGGCCCCGTCCCGGGACGGAACGAGGACGGACGATTGCCATCCGGGGATTGCCCGCTACACTCGGCGTCGCGAGTCGGGACGATCGAAGGGCGGAGGGCATCATGCCGGCGACCGTGGCGGGCTATCCGGCGCTGACGGAGCGCAGCCGCGGCTGGCTCCGCTATCTCCACCGCAAGGCGACGACCCCGGACAACTGGGACAGGGACGGACGGCCCCATCCCCACTGGGACAACGTCAGCGGCGCGCCGCGGCGCTCCTGGCATCGTTTCGACCTGTTCGAGTCGAGCTACGCCATGGGCCTCATGTGCGACACCACGCCGGCGTGGCGCGAGGTCTACGGCGCCGTCCTCGACGAGCTCGCGTTCCGCTATACGGGCTGGTGGGCGGCGGAGGACTGGCTGACGCAGATCGGCGAGGATCCGCGCCGGGACCGGTATCCGGAGGAATGGTACGAGGCCTGGATCCCCCCGTTCCTGCGCGGCCGCTACGACACGCCCGGCTGGACCGCCGACGGGGTCGAGCCCTGGGGCCGCCAGATCGACCCCATCCGGGCCGACGGCGCGCTGTGGCTCAAGGGGAACTTCCTCATCGTCCTCGGGCTGCACAAGTACGTCACCGGCGACGACAAGTGGAACGCGCCCTTCGAGACGATCCGCGACGGCGAGAACACCTTCACCTGGACCTATTCGGGCGTCGCCGGGCACCTCGCCCGACAGTGGTCGTCGCGGCCCGAGGGGTGCCACTGCGAGAACACCAAGATCTGGCCCATATGACTGGCCCCCGCGGGCCTCGGTCTGAGGCTCCACGACATCAATCACCGCACGGACCTGCACCTGGCCTTCGACAACTGGTGGGAGTACGCCTTGCGCCACTACATACCCGTGCGGGACGGCAAGGTCGGCGACTGGTACACCAACTACTACGACCCGATCATCGACTACAACCACAAGGTCGGCATGAGGCCCGACGGCGGCGGGTCGTTCTTCTGGGGCAACTACGACAAGTTCCTCATGGTTCTCGGGCTGGCCCCGCAGCGCCGCGACGTGGCGCGTCAGTTCTACGATTCGGCCGCCGAGTGCCTGGGCTGGCGATCGCTCGAGCCCGCCGACGAGCCGCCCGGCAACCCGCGGGCCACGCTCTACGGCCTGGCCTTCGCCCGCGAGTTCGGCGACGACGCGATCCACGCCAAGCTCAAGGCCTGCGCCGAGGAACGCCACGAACCGACGCTCGACCCCGAGACCCTGGAATTCACCTGGGGGTTCGGCCTGAACGAGCCGCATCCGCGCGGCCAGTTCAACGCCTCGGCCGCCATGGCGGAAGCGATCGGCGAAGGGGCGTGGTGGCGGCTGTTCAACGAGCCCGACCTGCGCAAGTTCGTCGATCCGACGGTCCGCGGCGTCGACTTCCCGACCGTCTGCCCGAGCCAGGCGGTCTACGACGAGGCCCGGCGCATACTCGTCGTGGCGACCGACGCCGGGGTTCCGGCGGCGCGGGGCCGGCCCACGACGTTCCGCGTGACCAACGTGAATCCGAAGTCCTGCACGGTCATCGTCGACGGCGAGAAGAGCGACGACTGGCGCGAGATCGACGGCGATATCGAGGTCTCGACCACCGTCGGCGAACACACGTTCCTGTTCAGGCCGGCCTGATCCCGTTCTCCGGGGGCGGCCCCGGGCCGGCCGAAGCCGCCCGGCGTTCCGCGCCGCCCGCCCGGATGTCGCCGTGGCCGGTCAGGCGGCGCTTCCCTCGGGCGCGGCGCGCTCGATCGGGCGTTCGTCGATGGGGTAGTGGAGCGCCGCCGCGAGGAGACCGAGGGCGATGGCGATCCACCACGCGGCGTCGTAGGAACCCGTCGTGTCGAACAGGCGTCCGCCCAGCCACGCGCCGAGGAACGCGCCGCTCTGGTGGCTGAGGAACACGATGCCGGACAGGGTCCCCATGTATTGGGGACCGAAGATCTGGGCGACCAGGGACGTCGTCAAGGGCACGGCGCTGAACCACACCACGCCGATGGCCGCGCCGAACGCCAGGGCGCCGACGACGGATATGGGCGACAGGACGAATACCGAGATGACGACGGCGCGGGAGAGGTACAGCAGCGTCAGGACGCCCTTCTTGCTGAAACGATCGCCCAGCACGCCGATGGCGATCGAGCCGGCGATGTTGACGAGGCCGATGATGGCCAGCGTCCAGGCGCCGACTTCCGCCGACAGGCCGCGGTCGGCCACGTAGGCCGGCAGATGGGTGGCGATGAAGACGACCTGGAACCCGCAGACGAAGAATCCGGCGGTAAGCAGAAGGTAACCGCGGTGGCGCGCGGCCTCCGCCATCGCGCTCCGGAACCGCTGCGGAGAGACCTGCGGCGTCGCGGCGCGGCCGGTGACGGCGCCTCCCATCGGCAGCATCACGAGCGCGACGATCCCCAGCAGGACGAAAGCCGTTTGCCAGCCGTAGGCAGCGAGGAAGGCCTGACCGATCGGCACCATGGCGAACTGGCCGAAGGATCCGGCGGCCGAGATGATGCCCAGCGCCAGGGTCCGCCGCTGCGGCGCCACGGCCCGCGCCGCCGCCGCGTACACGATCCACAGCCCGCAACCGGCGTTGCCCAGCCCGACGAGGACGCCCACCGTGAGGTGCGCGGCCGCCGGGGTCGAGGACCACGACATGAGCGCGACGCCGGCGGCGTACATGAGGGCGCCGACGACGAGGACCCGGCCCGAGCCGAAGCGGTCGGCGAGCATTCCGGCGAAGGGTTGGGCCGCGCCCCACAGGAAGCTCGAGAAGGCGATGGAGAACGCGAAGATCTCGCGGCCCCAGCCGAGGTCGGCGGAGACGGGTTGCAGGAAGACCCCGAACGAGGATCGGATGCCGAAGGACAACGCCGCGATCACGCTCGCCGCGGCGATGAGAATGACGATCCGCCTGCCGAAAGCGGCGGACGGCGCCGGAGGCATGGAGCCATGCGGTTTCATGGGGCCTCAATAGGTGCAATGCGCCGGCTTGTAAACCGCCGCGGCGGTCTCCGGCACGCCGGTCGCGCCGGTCGCGCCACTGTCGCGATTACCGCATGAGCGACCTCAGCCGGGAGAGGAGAAGGAGCAGCGCGGCGCAGATGGCGGTCATCATGTGGAGGGCGGCGGCGAAGCCGCCGGTCAGGTCGTGGAGCGCCCCCACGAGGACCGGACCGAGGACGCCGCCGACCTCGGCCGCGGAGAAGAACAGGCCGCCGGCCGCGCCGGAGTTCCGCGAATCCACGCCCGGCGACTCCACGAGCACGAGAACGGCGACGGCCATCATGGCGCCCCGCGCGACGCCCTGGCACGCGAGCCCGACGACCAGCAACGGCCCGGCGGACAGGTGCAGCAGCATCGTGGCGGCGCCGGCCGCGAGGAACAGCAGGCCCAGGACCGGGAGGCGCCGGTCCTCCGTCGCCAGACGGGGTATCGTCAGCGCCGCGAAGATACCGACGGCCGTCGGGATCGACGCCCAGTAACCGGCGACGGCGGCGTTCATCCCGCCGGCGCGCAGGATCTCGGGAAGCCAGTTGTTGAGGCCGTGGTTGAAGACGAACATGCCGACGCTCATCGCCAGGACGAGGCGCACGACGGGCTCCGACAGGAGCTCCCGGAACACCTCGATCTGGGGGCGCCTGGGCTCTCCGGCGATCCGCCGCTCCATCGCGCGGCTGGCCGGGTGGGCCGAGACGAGCGCCCACAGCGCGCCGCAGAGCGCGGCGACGCCCGCGTAGGCGAACAGGACGGCCCGCCAGTCCCCTCCGTGGAGCGGCATCATGACGCTGTTGGTGAGCGACAGGGCCGCTATGTTGCCGACCGCCGGCCCCGAGATGTAGATGCCCATGGCGACGCCCCGTTCCCTGCCCTCGAACCAGAGGCTCATCACCTTCGGCGCGCCGATCGAGATCAGCGGCCCGCCGACCCCGAACACGGCGACGGCGAGGAACATCGACAGGTAGTCCTCGGCGACGCCGCGCAGGACCCCCGACAGCACGATCAGGACCGTGCACAACATGAGGGAGCGGCGCGGCCCGACGCGGTCGATCAGGGCGCCGGCGGGGATCGACGAGGCGATGTAGACCAGGGGCCAGGCGCCCAGTACGACGCCCATGGCGCCGTGGGAGATTCCGAGTTCGGCCGTGATCGGGGCCACGAGCGGCGCCATCGACGCGACGAAGAGGCCGAACGAGAAATACACCAGCCAGACGCCGGCCAGCATGGCCCATCGGTAGGGGTGCGCGGGTGCGCGGAAGGGGCGCGCGCCCGCGTCGGGCGCGCCGCCGTCGTCGGCCGTCATGGCGTCGTGAGTACAGAAGGCCATGAGCGCGGGCAAGCGGACAGGACGAGACCGGTCGGCCCGCCCGGACGTCCGTTCATGCGCGGACGGACGCGCGTCGAGGCGGAAAACGGCCCTTGTCCCGCGAGTCGCGCTTCGGATATGTTCTGGTTGCCGATGGACCGCGTACGGTCGTCTCGTCGAAGCCCGCCGGGTGGACGCCGTGGCCGATGCCGCCGTCGCGGGCGCCGTTCGGGCCGCCGAGAAAGTTGGAGGAGCTGCCGATGTCGGATATCGAGGTTCGCGACCTGGTCAGGACCGACGAGGGGCTGATCAGCCGCCGGATCTTCTTCGATCCGGATATCTACCGCGCCGAGCTGGAGAACGTCTTCGCCAAGTGCTGGCTCTTTCTCGCGCACGAGAGCCAGATCCCCGACCCCGGGGACTACACCACCAACTACATGGGCGAGGATCCGGTGCTGATCTGGCGCGGCATGGACGGCGAGGTCCGGGCGTTCCTCAACTCCTGCCGCCACCGGGGTATGCGGGTCTGCCGCACGGACGCCGGCAACGCGCGCCAGTTCGCCTGTCCCTTCCACGGCTGGACCTACGGCGCCGACGGTTCGCTCAAGACGGTGCCGAGCTTCGAAGACGGCTACTTCGGGGATCTCGACAAGGAGAACTGGGGCCTGCACCGGGTGCCCAGGCTCGCGACCTACGGCGGATTCATCTTCGGCAACTGGGACGAGGACGCCGAGAGCCTCGACGACTACCTCGGCAACGCGCGCTGGTATCTCGACATCCTGATCGAGCGGTCGCTGGGGGGCATCGAGGTGATCCCGGGGCAGCAGCGCTACTCGGTGGACGGCAACTGGAAGATCGCGTCGGAGAACTTCGTCGGCGACTCCTACCACCTCGCCCACAGCCACGGGTCGGCCTACGCGCTGGACATCCGGCAGCTCAACCCGGCGAATCCGCTGCTCTACCGCAAGGGCAAGCTGACCTACTACGACATCGCCATGGACAACGGCCACGGCTTCACCCAGTTCACCCTCTCCGGCGAACGGGTCGAGGTCGACCGTATGCTGGCCGAGGAGATGGGCCCCGAAATCTCCGAGTACGTCGAGGAATGCCACGCCCGGCTGCTCCGGCTTTCGGAAGCCCAGGCCAAGGTCCACGCGCTTCCGTTCGGCAACCTGTTCCCGAACTTCTCGATCAACGACTTCAGCGTGCTGCGCCCGGTCGGCCTGTACCTGTGGGTGCCGAAGGGCCCGGGCCGTCTCGAGGTGTGGCAATGGGCGGCCACCGACCGGGACGCCCCGCAAGCGGTCAAGGACATCGCCCGGATCGACTTCACGCGGTTCCAGTCGACGTCCGGCATCGTCGGTCCGGACGACACCGAGAACTTCGAGCAGGTCACGCAGTCGACCGCCGGAGTGATCGGACAGCGCCTCGACTTCAACTACCAGATGACCCTGAAACGGAAGCCCGTCGAGGGGTTCGACGACGTTCCCGGGCACATCTCGACCTACGTGTCGGAGGAAAACCAGCGGCTGTTCTACGAGCACTGGGCGGACTTGATGGACGGCGGCGGAAGGGCACGGTTGATCCATGACAAGCCCAGACTTGCAGTACACGGTTGAGCGGTTCCTCTATCGCGAGGTCCGCCTGCTGTCGGAGGGGCGCTTCGAGGAGTGGCTCGATCTCTTCACCGACGACGCGCGCTACCTGATGCCCATCCGGGAAACGACGGCGGACCGGGAGGATTCCGAGCGCGGCGAGGGATTCCTGCCGCACGTCGACGACGACAAGGCCTTCATGAAGGCGCGCGTGCAGCGCCTTCGCCACCGTCTGGCGCACGCGGAGCAGCCGCCCTCGCGCCTGCGCTACTTCGTCTCCAACGTCGAGGTCGACGAGGCCGGGGACGGCGGGAGCGATGGGGAGCTCGACGTGCGCTGCAACCTGATGGTCTACCAGTCGCGACTGGAGCGGACGGAGAAGATCTTCGTCGGCCGCCGGGAAGACCGGCTCCGGGCCGGGAACGGCGGCTACCGGATCGCCGGACGCAAGGTCGTTCTCGACCAGTCGCTGCTGCCCCGCAGCATCACCATCTTCTTCTAGAGCCGGCTACCGGTTCGATTCCCAGAAGGAGATCAGCTTGATGGCGTCCGCGGCGTCGAGGCGGCCGAGGGGACCGGCGGCGTAGGAAGAGGCGCGGACCGTACCGTCCCCGAGCAAGATGAACTCCGCGGGCTGGACGAATTCGCGGTCGCCCTCCCACAGGGCGCCAACCGCCCGGCCCTGCTCGCGGGTCACGCCGTGGGCGATGGGGAACGAGACGCCGGCGGCGACTTCCCCGGCGTGTCGGGCGCCGTCCACGCTGCCGGCGACGACGACCCTGGCGTCGATCGCCTCGAGCGCCGATTCATGAGCTTCCCAGTCGTCCAACTGACGACGGCAGTAGGGTCACCAGTGACCGCGATAGAAGAGGACGACGTTGTAGCCGGCCCCGAGGGCGTCCGGGAGGGAGAGGGTTCCGGCGTCGCCCGCGAGATCGAGCGTCAACCCGGGAAACGGATCGCCGATATCGAGCATGTCGTTCACCTGGGATCGGGAGAGGCTGGACTTCCGTCCGTCCGGCCGATGCTAGACGGTCGGACGGCCCAGGTAAACGGGCCGCGTCTCGCATACGCCCGAACCGCGAAGCCGGACGGCACGCGCGATGGAGGGTCTCCCTGTCATCGGGTGGGTTTAGCGCGTACAACCGGGGGTGTCGGAGCGGGACCGGGCCCCGATGGACGATGCCGTCGGCAAGGAGAAGGATAGCGCCATGACGTTCTCGGTCGCCGGACACTGCGCACGCACGGGCATGTTCGGGGTCTGCGTGGCGACGTCGAGCCTCGCCGTCGGCGCCCGCTGCTCCTGGGTCAAGGCCGGGACCGGCGCCGCCCTGATCCAGAACTACGCCGACCCCGGCCTCGGGCCCGTCGCCCTCCGGGCGTTGGCGGATGGCCGCGACGCGCGGGCGACCGTCGACCACCTGGTGTCGGTGGGGCGCGGCATCGCCTGGCGCCAGATCATGATCGTGGATCGCGCGGGCGCCACGGCCCACTACGACGGCGAGAAGTGCCTCGGCATCCATCTCTGCGCCGAGGGCGCCCACTGCGTCGCCGGCGGGAACCTGCTCTCCAGCGCGGACGTGCCCCGGGCCACGGCGGACGGGTTCGACGGCGCGGACACGGACCTGCACCTCGGCGAGCGCCTTCTGCGGGCGCTGGAGGCGGGACTCGCGGCGGGCGGCGAGGCGAACGCGGAGCGCTCCGCCCACCTCCTGGTGGCGGACGAGCTCGACTGGCCGCTCATCGACCTGCGGGTCGATCTGCACGAGATGCCGGTCGCCGGGCTGCGCGGGGCATGGGAGGCGTTCGAGCCGGAGGCCGGCGGCTTCGTCGCCCGCGCCGTCGATCCCGACAACGCCCCCCGGCACGCGATCCCGGGCCGGGAGGGGTAGCGGGCCGGTCCCCGGGCGGGCCCTCTCCGCAAAGTGACGGGACCGGGGCGGATGCCGATCCGGCTTCACGCCGCGCCGGCGCTGGCGCCCTTCCGGGTGCGCAGCTACCGCTTCCAGTGGCCGGCCGACATGCTGACCTCCTGGGCCTTCGAGATGGAGACCCTGATCCTCGGCTGGTACGTGCTGGCGGAGACGGGATCGGTGGTGTGGCTCACGGCGTTCGGCTCGCTTCAGTTCGTCGGCACGCTGATCGCGCCCCTCGTCGGCGTCGTCGCCGACCGCATCGGCCGCCGCGCCCTGCTGTGCTGGACCCGGACGGCCTACATGGCGCTGGCCGGCGCGCTCATGGTCCTCGCCTTCGCCGGCGCGCTCACGGCCGGGGCGGTGCTCGTCATCGCCTTCCTCGCCGGACTGGTGCGCCCCTCGGACTGGTCGATGCGCAACGCCCTGATCGGCGACACCATGCCGCCCCGCGCGTTGGCCGCCGCCATGGGCCTCAACCGCATGACCTGGGACACGGCGCGCATCGCCGGGGCACTGGCGGGGGCGGGCCTGTTCGCGGCGCTCGGCATCGGGCCGGCCTACGCCTTCGTCACGGCCTTCTACGCGGCCGGCCTTCTGCTGACGCTCCGGGTGTCCGGCCCGCGCCGCGCCGCCGCCGTCGCCGCCGCGCCGGCCTCGGGCGTCTGGCGCGAACTCAAGGAGGGCCTCGCGTTCGTCCGACACTCGCCGACCGTGCTGGCGCTGATGATCCTGGCCTTTCTCGTCAACCTGCTCGCCTTCCCGGCGACCATGGGCCTGCTGCCGCACGTGGCGAAGGAGATCTACGCCATCGACCAGATCGGCCTCGGCCACCTCGTGGCGTCGTTCGCGGCGGGCTCGCTGATCGGCTCCCTGGCCATGACCGTGACCGGCGGGCCCGCGCGCGTCGGCAAGTTCATGGTGCTCAGCATCGTCGCATGGTATCTCAGTGTCCTGGTCCTCGGCGTCCAGGAGGCGAAATTGCCGGGGATCGTCGTGCTCACGGTCATCGGCGCGGCGCAGAACATCGGCATGATCGCGCTGGCGGTCATCCTCCTGCGGGTGACGCCGGAGGCCTTCCGCGGCCGCGTCATGGGCGTGCGCATCCTCGCCGTATACGGCCTGCCGACGGGGCTGCTCGGCTACGGCTTTCTCATCGACGCCTTCGGTTTCGCGCCGACGATGACGCTGGGGTCGCTGGCGGGTCTCGCGCTCACGACGCTGATCGCCGTTCGCTGGCGGAGGGAGATATGGACGTAGGCGTTATCGCCATGCATTCCGCGCCCTCCATGAAACCGGGGCCATCGTCTTCGGCATTATGCCGACATGGGGATTCACGCTGGACGAGGGAGGCCTGGACACCGGAGCGCGAGCCATTATTCTCCGTTCTTGCCGGGATCGACGAGCCCTGCTTCGGGAGGAAACGAGCGAACATGTCCAGGTCGAAGCGCAAGATCCCCCGTCCACGAAACGGGCGCCGTCGACCGGATGGAGACCTCGGCCATCGGGCCGATCGGTGAGCGGTCGATGCGCCGCGGTACGATCTCGTAATGCCCAGGGCCGTTCTCACGTGCCAGGACAATATGGCATTCATGCGATCCTTGGCGGATGAGACGTTCAAGCTGATCGTCACCTCTCCTCCGTACAATCTCGGCAAGCCGTACGAGGGGCATTCCAGCCTGGATATCTATCTTGCCATGCAGGAAAGGGTGATCGGGGAGTGTGTGCGACTTCTCGACGATCGCGGGTCGATCTGCTGGCAGGTCGGAAACTATGTCGAGAACGGCGCGATCGTGCCATTGGATTCCCTCTTGTACCCTCTGTTTCGCGCGCGAGGCCTGAAACTTCGGAACCGGATCGTCTGGCACTTCGGACACGGACTTCATTGCACGAAACGACTGTCGGGCCGGTACGAGACAATAAACTGGTGGACCAAGGGCGACGATTATACGTGGCATCTGGACCCTGTCCGCGTGCCGGCGAAATACCCTAACAAGCGGCACTTCAAGGGACCCAATGCCGGCAAGCTGTCCGGGAACCCGAAGGGCAAGAATCCGAGCGACGTGTGGATATTCCCCAACGTCAAGAACAATCACCCGGAAAAGACGATTCATCCCTGCCAGTTCCCCGTGGAACTGGTGGAACGCCTCGTTCTGTCGATGACGGATGAAGGAGACGCCGTTTTCGATCCCTACATGGGCGTGGGCTCCGCCGCCGTCGCGGCTCTCAGGCATGGCCGCCGCGCCTACGGGTGCGACATCGTGAGCGAGTACGTCGATATCGCTCGCGAACGGGTCGAGGGGTTGGGAGCGGGAGCACTGAAGACACGGCCCATGGGGAAACCCATCTACGATCCGGCCCTGCCCAATGGCGGGCATTGACGAAGGTATGAGATCGGGGACGAGGACGCCTGAAAACCGGCCGGCCCCTGCTTCGTTTTCAGATCGGCATACAGTCTTCCACCATCGGAGAGCCGTGTCCTCTCACCCCGCCCTCAGCTCCATCAACGTGTCATGGAGAGAGCGTGGGATCGCGATGCCCTCAATCGGCGTGCGCCGGCGCGCCGCGTAGCGGCGGTCCGAGGGCAGGCGCGCGCCGTCCTGTTCGAGGATCTTCCCGAACAGGCTCTCGGCGTGGGCGAGCCAAGCGGCGCGTCCGTCCGCGCTCTCGCCGCCTCCCGCGCAGCGCGCCGGGTCGATGGCGAGCACGAACTCGCCGCCCTTCGACGGGCCGCCGTCGCCGTTATCGCGCTCGCCCGCCTCGTAACTGAAGAGATCGCCGATCAGGGCGCCGGCCAGCAACTCCACCATCAGGGCGAGCGCCGCCCCCTTGTACCCCCCGAAAGGCAGTTGCGCGCCCGCGAGGCCGGCCGCCGGATCGGTCGTGGGGTTGCCGTCCGGGTCGATGGCCCAGCCCTCGGGAATGGGCTTGCCGTCGCGCTCGTGGATCATGATCTCGCCCCGGGCGCAGGCGGCGGTCGCCTGATCGAACACCATCGGCGGGCGGCCCTCCCCTCGCGGCCAGGCGAAGGCGATCGGATTGGTGCCGTAGAGGGGGCGGATCCCGCCTGCCGGCGCCACGCAAGGGATGTAACCGGTGCAGGCGAAGGCGACCAACCCCCGCTCGGCGAGCGCCTCGGTCTCCGGCCACAACGCGGCGAAGTGATAACCGTTGACGAGCGCCAGCACGGCGATGCCCTGCGCGCGAGCCTTCGCGACCAGCGGCTCGCGACCGACCTTCAGCGCGAGGGGAGCGAAACCGTTGCCGGCGTCCACCCGCGCCACCCCCGGCGCCAGGTCGCGCACCGCCGGCACGGCGTCGGGGGTGACCTTGCCGCTCTTCACGGAGGCCATGTAGCCGGGCACGCGGAAGAGCCCGTGCGACTTGCAGTCGTCGCGCTCGGCCGCGGCGACCGTGTCGGCGACGGCCGTCGCCTGGTCCCTGGACAATCCGTGGGCGTCGAAGATCTCCATGGCCAGCGCATGGACCTCGTCGAGGGTGAGACGGGCGGGTTCCGACATGGAGGAAGACACGGCAGCGCTCCGTGGCGAGGGCGGGGGACCGGAAGAACATACCGGACGCGCCCCTTCCGTTCAGGCCCCGGGGTCGAGGAAAGGGGTCCGCCCGATTTCAGACCAGCCCCAGTCGCCGGTCCTCGGCGGCCTTGTCCAGCGGCCGGTCGGCGGGATCGCCGAAACCGCCGCCGCCGGCCTCGTAGCGTTCGAGGGTCTCGCCGGGCCGCAGGACGAAGCGCCCTTTCCGGGCAACCTTCCGGCCGTTGACGCGGATCTCCCGGGCGGCGCCCGCCCCGCCGCCGAACATGCCTTGCGCCGGATAGTCGGTGCGCACGCCCATGACGTCGACGACGAGGTCGCGGCCGGTGTCGTTGCGCATGAACACCTCTTGCCCGAGACCGCCGCGCGCGGCCCCGCCGCCGCCGGAACCCGGGCGCAAGGCCTTGCGCGTGACCGCGATGCCGGTCGCCGCCTCCCAGACCTCGACGGGGATCGCCGCGTTGGAGGACGGGGTGGAAAGGGTCGGCTCGCCGTCGTTGCCATCGGCGGCGCCGAAGCCGCCGGAGGCGAAATGGAGCGTGGCGAAGGGACGGCCGTCGCGGCGGGCGCCGCGAAAGGCGACCATGGCGATCATGCCGGAGTCGGCCTGCACGGCCCCGGGTGCCGCCGGGGCGAGCGCCCGGAAGATCAGCGTGGGCAGGAACCAGCCGACCGAGTGGCGTGCCGCCACGGCGCAGGGCGGCCGGGCATCGAGGATCGAGCCTTCGGGCGCGCTCACGGAGATCGCCCGCGTCGTGCCTCCGTTGTTGGGAACCGCGGCCGCGGCGACGCACTTGACGGCGTGGATGGAGTAGCCGTTGGTGAAGCAGAAGGGGACGTTGATGCCGTGGCGCACGCAGGCGTCGGTGCCGGCGTAGTCGATGGCGATCGAATCGCCCCGGACGGTGATCGCGCACCGCAGGGTCAGTGGCGAGTCGACGCCCTCGATCGTCATCTCGGCCGGATAGACGCCGTCGGGCATCTCGCCGATCCGGCTCCGCACGGCGCGTTCCGAGAAGGCGCGGATCCGGCGACTCAGGGGCGTGAGGTCGGCGACGGCGTACTCGTCCATGAAGGCGTCGAGTCGGCGCCCGAGGACGTTCACGCAGGCGACGTTGGCCATGACGTCGCCCACGACCTGCTCGGGCACGCGGACGTTGACGCGCAGCAGGTCGAAGAGCAGCCGGTCGAGCCGGCCGCCGCGCGCCAGCTTGAGGACCGGCAGGCGCAGGCCCTCCTGGTGGATATCCGTGGCCTCGCTGCCGAAGCCCTGGCCGCCGACATCGGGCAGGTGCGTGACCGAGAGGGCATAAGCGACGACGCGGCCGCCGCGGAACACCGGCGCCATGACGTTGATGTCGTAGGTGTGGCCGGTGCCCATCCAGGGATCGTTGGTGACCACGACGTCCCCCGGCGCGAGGGTCTCGGGCGGGAACCTGGCGAGCATGTGGGCGAGCGTCGCGGGGGCCGAACCGGTGAAGGAGGGGATCGAGTGGGTCCCCTGGGCCAGGAGCTCGCCGTCGGTGTCGAGCAACATGACCGAGAGGTCGTGGGCCTCGCGGACCACGGTCGAGAAGGCGGCGCGGACCAGGGTCGAAACCCCCTCGTCGACGATGCCGACGAGCCGGTCCCAGAGGATCTTGAGGCCGATCGGATCGTGGTCCGGCGTCGTCACGCGGAAACGACCTCGCCGGCGAGATCGACGACGAGATTGCGGCGCGCGTCGACCCGCGCCGTATCGCCGGGACCGACGACGCAGGTGGACTCGCGTTCCTCGATCAGCGCCGGGCCGGAGATCTCGGCGCCGGGCGCCAGTGCCATGCGGTCGTAGACCGATGCCTCGACGAAGCCGCCGGCCTCCGGGAAGTAAGCGGGGCGCGTTCCCTTGCGGGCCGCGTCCACCGACGCCTCGCCGGACGCGCCGACCTCACCGGCGCCGGAAACCGCATACCCTCGCGATGCCTCGGTCTCGGGGCCGGTGGCCTCGACCTTCCAGTTCATCACCTCGAGGGACTCCTCGAGCAGCACGTCGGAGAAGACCTCCGCGTAGCGAGCCTCGAACAACTCCCGCAGGCGGGGACGCAGATCCGAGACGCCCGCCAGGTCGGGCCCGCCGCGAACCGGCAAGGTCACCTCGATCTCGTAACCCTGGCCGTGGTAGCGCATGTCGAGCCGGAGCGTGACCGCGATGTCGCTCTCGGACACGCCAGCGCCGGCGAGATGCCCGCAGGCCTCGTCGACGGGAAGCCGCAGATAGCGCTCGACCCAGTCGTCGCCCAGATCGTCCAGGAAGACGAGGTTGGACCGGAGCACCTCGAAGGAGAGCGGCGAGACCAGCAGGCCGAGGGCGGACATGACGCCGGCGGCGAGCGGGAAGACGACGCGCGGAATACGGAGCTTGCGGGCGACGCCGACGGCATGAACCGGGCCGGAGCCGCCGAAGGCCACCATCGAGCAGCCGCGGTAGTCGAAGCCCCGCTCGGAGGCGTGGACGCGAAAGGCGCGGGCGACGTCCTCGTCGACGATCTCGTGGATGCCCCAGGCGGCCCGGATCGGCGCCAGGCCGAGCGGCTTCGCCACGTGCTCCGCGATGGCGTTTTCCGCCGCCGCCTTGTCCAGACGCATCTCGCCGCCGAGGAAGAATCCGGGGTCGAGATAACCGAGCACGACGTTGGCGTCGGTGAGGGTGGCCCGGGCGCCGCCCCGCCCGTAGCAGGCCGGGCCCGGGTCCGCGCCCGCGGAGCGCGGCCCCACCTGGACCAGGCCACGGTCGTCGGCTTCGGCGATGGAGCCGCCGCCGGCCCCGATCTCGATCATGTCGATCGTCGGCACCTTCACCAGCAGGCCCGAGCCTTTCTTGAACTCGTGCACCCGGGCGACTTCCATCTCGTATTTCTTGAGCGGCGCGCCGCCGCGAACCAGGGCGCCCTTGGCCGTCGTGCCTCCCATGTCGAAACCGAGCGCGTCGGGGATCCCGAGCGCGCGGGCGTGGTGCGCGGACATCAGCGCCCCCGCGGCGGGACCCGATTCCATCATGCGCACCGGAAAGCGGCGCGCGATGTCCGGGGTCACGGTGCCGCCGTTCGAGGTCATCATGTAGAAGCGGCCGACGATGCCGAGGCCATCGAGACCCTGCTCGAGGCGCTGGAGATAGCGGTCGAACATGGGCCGCGTGTAGGCGTTGATCATGGTCGTCGTCCACCGCTCGTACTCGCGCATCTGGGGAAAGACCTCCGACGAGGTGGAGACGTAGAGGTCGGGGAACTCCCGCGCGCAGAGCTCCCTGACCGCGTCCTCGTGACGGGAATCGAGATAGGAGTGGAGGAAGCAGACCGCGAGCGCCTCGATTCCGTGCGCGTCGACGAGGCCCTGGATGGCGGCGCGGGCGTCGTCGATGCGGAGCGGCGTCTGGACATCCCCCTCGTGGCCGATGCGCTCGGGTGCCTCGGCGCGCATGTACCGGGGCACCACCGGCGGCGGGTACCGGAGGCGCAGATCGAACATGTCGTAGCGCAGCTCGAGCCGCATGTCGGGGATGTCCATGAAGCCTTCGGTCGCCAACATGCCGGTCGCGGCGCCGCGACGCTCGATCACGGCGTTGGTCACGAGCGTCGTGCCGTGGATCACGGCGTCGACGTCGGACACGGCGACGCCGTTCTCCGCGAGCATGGCGGCGATGCCGTCGAGCACGGCGGTCGAGGGGTCGGCCGGCGTCGTCAGCCGCTTGTGGATCGCCATGGCGCGCCTCGACTCGTCGAACAGCGCGAAGTCGGTAAACGTACCGCCGATGTCGACCCCGATACGATAAGGCATGTCCGCTCCCCGTCGGCGTCGGACCCGAGGCCCGACCCCCCGATCGGATTCCAATTTAGCTTGCCGGTCGCGGGGCGCCAACGGCGGGCGGTTTCCCTCGTGAAACGAGGCCAGCCCCACGGAACCGGGTCTGGAACCTTCGTTTCCCGGATCGTATGGACAACCGACCCGGTTCCTCGACGCCGGTTCGCGGTTGGCGACGACGGAGTTTCCTCCTCGTTTTCGAGTAGAGGCCCGGAGTCCGCCCGCATCCCGGGGCCGGAGAAGCATACGGCCTGGATTTCGAGGCCGGACCGCATGATCGCTCCGTCATGCGAACAGCGGTTCGGGCGTGACGATAGAAGCTCCCACTGGAGTCCTACAGGCGTTCACGCCGTACACACCGCGTCGGGCCCGGAAGGCCGGCGTCGCAAGGGTTTGGAGCTGTCGCGGCTCCTTCGCTACGCTCCGGCCCTTCGGGTGACCCGCCGTTCCCAGCGGCTCCGAGGGCAACCATGGCCATAAGCAGACTTCCGGCCATGGCAAGACCGGATACCCATCGGCCCGATGGGCCGTGCCTCACATCTGTCTGAACGAGGTCACCCTCACCGTCTCGCCACACCCGGACCGGCCCGCCATCAAGCAGTTCACCGCCCATGACCCCATCACCGAATGGACCTGCGCACAGGCCTGGAGACGCGCAACCGCACACAACGCCAGACGCTTCCTCGACAAGCCCCAGGCCGACATGCCCTTCCCCATCGAAGCCATCATCGCGTAGATTGGGATCCTGGACGAACGGGGAGCATGGCCATGGCGAGCATCACGATCCGCAACCTCGACGACGACGTGAAGACGCGTCTGCGCGTTCGCGCCGCCGAACACCACCGCTCCATGGAAGAGGAGGTGTGCGTCATCCTGCGCGATGCCGTTGGGCGCAAGCCGAGTTCCCGAGACCTCGCGACCATCATCCACTCGCACTTCGGCCCGGCCAACGGTGTGGACCTGGAGCTGCCGCCGCGCGAGCCGCTGTCCTTTGCCACGCTGTGCCGCTACGTCGAAGCGACCGGGACGGCAAGTGAGCTGAGGGACAAGTGTTGCCGATGAAGCGGAACGAAAAACACTGAATGACACGAAAAACACTGAACGACATGACCGAACACCTCGAACTATTCATTGATGAGTTGCTTTTGGATGTGGGCAACCCGCGCCTGGGTTCGACTTCTTCTCAGTTGGAAGCGTTGGCAAGTATCGTCAGGTTGAATCCAGGACACTTTCAAAATCTGATGGCGAGTATCAAGAATGACGGTCTCGATCCAGGCGATAGTCTCTACGTCATCCGGTTGGAAGACGGCCAGGATTTCGTGGTGCTCGAGGGCAATCGGCGGCTGTCAGCGTTGAAGGTGCTGAGCAATCCTGACGTCTTGGCAGATACCGACCTGCTCGAGAGCACGAAGAAACCGCTTGTCCAGGAAGCAACCGGCTTCGAACGGTCAGAGGTGGAGCCAATTCGTTGTGTGCGTTTCGATGATCGCAAGCAAGCCAATGACTGGATCCGACGTCGTCACACCGGCGCCGTGGGCGGTCAAGGGCGAATAACTTGGAAGCCGTTGGAGATTCAGAGGTTTTCCGGCGACTACACCACGATCGATATCATTGATTTTGTTGGAAGAAACGCAGGCTATTCGAAAGAAGAGTGGGAACAGGCTCGGTCTGTGCTGGGTGGCGAGAAGTCCACCAATCTTACACGATTGTTGGAGTCGACCGCAGGGCAGTCGCATCTCGGGATCAAAGTGGAGGCGGAGCCGTCGCGAAAGACCCCGCTTCTTGCGACTGATCCAAAGTGGGCGCTCGATGTTCTGAGACGGATCGTCGACGACATTCTAAAGGGCGACGTGAATTCCAGAAAGTTGAACCGCGTTACGGACATCAAGAAGTACTTTGAAAATATGCCGGAGGAACTGCAGATAAGTCCTGAAACAGCGGCTGTAGAACTGAAAGAATTCAGAAAAATAAACCTTCTAGGAAGTCAGGAAAAACCCTTACAAAATCCACTGCCTAGGACGAAGACCGCACCTCGAACGCGAAAGACCCTTGCGCCAAAAAAGCACCCGTTCGATACGACGAAATCTACGAAGATGGGCATGTTGCTGAAGGAGGCTGGCGTACTGGACGTCGGAAAGTTTCCGCTGTCGTGCGCCTTTGTCCTCCGCGCGGTCGTCGAACTGTCAGTGAACGACTACCTGAAGGATAACAGGCTGCCTCTAGGGTCGCAAGGGGGGGCCGAATTTGATCTGACTAAGAAGGCGGAGTGTGTCGTCTCGGACCTCAAGTCGAGTGACAAGGTGCCGTCGTCGGACCTGCGCGCATTCCGCAACAACCTGATCACCAGGACGTCGCCCTGTTCGATTCAGTCCTTGAACGGGTTTGTGCACGGCCCCTACGACCTGCCGACTGCAGACGCCCTGCGGGCGGGCTGGGAGGCAGCGGTCCCGGTGCTCATCGCGACATACGGAAAGGCGTGATGTCGGAAGACAATCATGGCATCGGCCCGACCAGCCGATACTCGCCGCTGCGTTATCCGGGGGGCAAGGGAAAGCTCTCGAAGTTCGTAGCCGCGATCGTGCGGGCAAACGGATTGTCCGACGGAACGTACATCGAGCCCTACGCGGGCGGCGCCGGCATCGCGTGTGAACTTCTGATTACCGAGGTCGTGCGACGCGTGCTGATCAACGACATCAGTCCGCATGTGTTCGCCTTCTGGACGAGCGTGCTTACCGACACCGACGAACTCTGCCGGCGGATCCGGGATGTACCGCTGTCTGTCGAGGAGTGGGACCGTCAAAAGGAGATATTCCGGAGACCCAAGCACGTATCGACAATCGAACTGGGGGTCTCCTGCTTCTACCTGAACAGGACGAACCAATCTGGAATCCTGAACGGCGGCCTGATCGGCGGACGGAATCAGGAAGGCAAGTGGCGGATGGACGCGAGGTTCAACCGGGAGAACCTCATTCGCCGGATCACGAAAATTGCCGACTGCGCCGGGCGCATTGAGGTGACATGCACCGACGCGGTGGAGTTCCTGCGAGAGAAGTCATACGACTTCGGGGAGAAAGATCTGATCTACGTCGACCCGCCTTACTTCGAGAAGGGTCGCATGCTTTATTACGACGCCTATGGGCCGGATGATCACGCCGCGGTGGCGAAGCTGTTGGCCGAATTGGAAGGGCCGAAGTGGGTGGTATCCTACGACGACGTCGACGCGATACGTAACCTGTACGCGTTCGCACCACAGCGCCAGTACACAATCGGATACAGCGCGCGTAATCACATATGGGGCCGCGAGGTGATGTTCTTCAGCAAGGGCATGGCCGTGCCGGAACTGATGCCGCCGTTGCTGGAGGCAAGCGGAACCGCTGTTAGCACTCGTGTGGCTGCGGCGTAGGAGGGAATTCATGGTAGGGGAGCATGGCGCGGGAGCATCGAGGAGTTGACTGCGTGGCTGGAGGCGGACGACGCGAAGGGCCGCGCGATGCGTGCAAAGTGCCTTCGCGACCTGTTGGCCATATTGTTGTGCCGTCGGAGGATGTCCGTTTTCTGGGAGACAAGAAATCCGTGATCTGCCTCGACGAGGTCAGGCATAGCTCGGGGCGCCTGGGAGAACGCTTTTCGGCACGGAGGTGATCGCGAAGGAGGCGAGGCGCGCAGTCTCCAAGCCGAACGGAACTTGGCCAAGCGTGAGAATTCGGGCGTCGGTCAGATTGAGTACAACGAATACGTCCCGATTTTGAGCAGCGGGCTCATTCGGCGGCTTCAAGTTCAAGCTCGTTTGTGGCGACCTCTATCGTGTCCCGAAAAAGCGATTTGAGGAGCCGATGGCGGCCAGCGTTATACAAGAGTTGGCCGCGAACTTCCTTCTGATCTCCCCTGCCTTCACGAGCCGCGCTTTCTCCGCCGCGATCCGCTTCAGCAGTTCCGACGCCGGTTCATCCGCCGGGTCCTGCTCCACCAGCTTGCCGCGCACGGCGAGATTCAGCACGAAGCGGCGCAGACGGTTGACTGCATCCGGCGCGTCGGCCACGCGATCGTAGAGGACCAGCAGGCGTTCGGCATTCATTCCTCCGACCCTCCCATCTCGGCAAGTAGCGCCCGCACTATCTTGCGCAGTCCCGGCAGGTCGTTCTCGGCATAATCCCAGACGCGCTCGGGTATCACGATCGCATAGCCATGGATCAGAAGGTTGCGGAAGTCGATTACCTCGCGCAATGGAGGAATTCGTTCGGCAATTTCAGGGCAGGTCTGATGCAGGCGGTTCAACGCCTCACCAATGATCTCGAACTTGCGTTCGACCGCGGCTTGCGTCCGAGCGTCGTCAACGTAGGCTTGGCGGTCCATGCCTTCGGTGAAACGCACGATACCCGCGGCCGCCCGGTCGACATCCGCCAGAAGGACGCGAGGGTCAGGACGCATAGACAAGCTCGCGTGACCGATCTATGGCCGCGCGCATATACGGGTTCTGGACCGCGCCCGATTCGACCAGATCGACGGAACGACCCAGGGTCTGGCGCAATGCCTCTGCAAAGTCGAAGTACTGTTGGAGCGGCGCCCGGCCGTCGTCGAGTCTGAATTCCACAAGGAAGTCGGCGTCGCTGGTTTGCGGATCGAAATCCGCGCCGCGTGCCGCCGAGCCGAAGACTTCGAGCCGCGCCACGCCATGGCGCCGGCAGAGTTCGGCCAGTTCCTCCCGCTTGTCAGCGATGGTGGCGTGCATGCGCGATCCTCCCACACCGGCGGCATATGATGCCCTTCCTCGACGTCATCGCAACAGCGCCTCCGCCAGGACCCTTTTCAGCTGGTCCCGCGCCTGCCGTCCCCGCATGTCGCGTCCGCCCCGACCGGGCCGGGAACGGCAATCCCTCTCCGGCATCGAAGCCCTGTCCGGCGCGCCACGCCGGCGCCCGGTGGATACCGGGCTCCCGGTGGAGCCTCATGCCGGACTTCCCTTCGAGGCCGGTCGTCATCATAAGTATCTCTCCGGGGATTCCCGAAGAGGTTTCTCCACGATCCAGTGGAAGCGGCAGGCCGGAAGTCCATATAACCGGATGCTTGGAATCCGACTCCAGTCCTCCGCCGGGGGCCGATCATGACCTTGAAGACCGCGCTTACCGAGGCGCTGGGCATCACACACCCCATCGTCTCCGCCCCCATGGCCACGGTGGCGGGCGGAGCTCTGGCGGCCGCCGTCACCGAGGCCGGAGGCCTCGGCCTCATCGGCGGCGGTTACGGGGACCGGGACTGGATCGAGCGCGAGCTGCGGGCGGCGGGCAACGCCCGTGTCGGGATCGGCTTCATCACCTGGCGGCTGGCCGACCGGCCGGAGCTGTTCGACATGGCGCTCGAGCGTGCGCCGGCGGCGGTGTTCCTGTCCTTCGGCGATCCGGCGCCCTTCGCCGCCCGCGCCAAGGAAGCCGGCGTCCCCGTCATCTGTCAGGTCCAGACGTTGGAGCACGCGCGTTCGGCCGCGCGCGCCGGAGCCGACGTCGTCGTCGCGCAAGGCACCGAGGCCGGCGGGCACGGCGGCGCCCGGACGACCATGACGCTGGCGCCGGCCGTCGTGGACGCGGTCGCCCCGCTGCCGGTCGTCGCCGCGGGCGGTATTTCCGACGGGCGCGGGCTGGCGGCCGCGCTGACCCTGGGCGCGGCGGGCGTGCTCATCGGCACCCGCTTCTTCGCCACGCGCGAGGCACTGGGGCACGGGAACGCGAAGGCCCGGCTGGTGTCGGCGGGCGGTGACGACACGGTACGCACCGACGTGTTCGACATCGCGCGCGAGCTGCCCTGGCCGGAGCCGTACCGGATCCGCGCGGTGCGCAACAGGTTCTTCGACCGCTGGAACGGCGCGGAGGACGCGCTGCGCGAGGAGATCGCGGACACGACGGACTCTCCCGTCGACGCCTTCCACGCGGCACTGCGGTCCGGCGATACGGAAGAGAGCCTGGTCGCCGGCGGCCAGGGGATCGACCTCGTGCGCGCAGTCGAGCCGGCGGGCGAGCTGGTCGCCCGGATCGCGGCGGACGCCGAGCGGACCCTCGCCACCTGCGCGTCCCTGTCGGCTTCCCCCTGAGGGCGACTCCTATATGATCGGCGAACGTTTGCCGCACCACGAACCGCCGGAGGACAAGTCGATGAACAAGCTTCACAACCCAGAAACCGTGGCGCCGCCCTTCAGCAGCTACAGCCACGCGGTCGAGTCGACGCAGAACTGCCACGTCCTGTTCGTATCGGGACAGGTCGGGGTCAATCCGGACGGATCGATGGCGGAGGGTATCGAGGCGCAGACGGAAGCGGCGCTCAACAACATCCGCGAGATGCTTCGGTCCGCGAGCATGGACTTCGAGGACGTCACACGGCTCAACATCTATGTCGTGAACCGGGAGGATATCGCCAAGGCCCGCGGCGTGCGCGAGAGCATGTTGGGCGACGCGCGACCGGCCTCGACGCTCGTCCTCGTGGCGGGCCTCGCGTCCGAAGACTGGCTGATCGAGATCGAAGCCATCGCGGCGAAGCCGTGGCACTTCTACGGCGACGGCACGGTGTTCGAGACGCGCGGACGGCCGGGAATCTGAGCGATCGTCCGTCACGTCCGTCGAACCGAAGAAAGGCCGGCCCCGGCATCGCGGGGGCCGGCCCGCCAACCGGGCAGTACGGGCCCCACGCGGAAGCGGAAGCGCGACGGGGCGGCCAGTGGAAAGGGAACCATCATGACTCCGCTCCCCCGAACGCGCGGGCCATGCCGCATCCCCGCGCGCCGGCTGGCGTCCATGGCCCTGATCGGCGCGGGCGTGCTGGCGACTCTCCTGGGAAGCCAGACCGAAGTCCGGCCCCAGACTCCGCCCGGCGCGCCGTCGCCGTCCCAGCTCGCACCGGCGGAGGATCCGGTGGTCGCCCGGGCGAACGGCGGGGAAGTCCGCCGGTCCGACGTCATGCGCCTGCTCGCGCAACTCCCCGCCGAAGCGCGGGGCATGCCCCCGGAACAGCTCTTCGCGGTCGGCGTCGAGCGCGCCATCGACCGCCTCCTCGTCGCCGAAGCGGCCCGCAACGAAGGTCTCGGAGACGATCCCGACGTGCGGCGTCGCCTCGAGGCCGCCGAAACCGATGTGCTCTGGGAAGCCTACCTCCAGGGCAGGATCCGTCAGGAGCTGTCGGAGGCCCGGATTCGCGGAGCCTACGACAAGATCGCGGCGGCGGCGACGGAGGACGAGGTCAAGGCCCGTCACATCCTGCTGGCGGGCGAGCAGGAGGCGCGGGCGGTCATCCGGGAGCTCGAGGGCGGATCGGACTTCCAGAAGCTGGCGCGCGCGAAGTCGGTCGGGCCGTCGCGAGAGTCCGGCGGCGACCTCGGTTACTTCAGGCGGGCCCAGATGGTCGCCGAATTCTCCGAGGCGGCTTTCGCCATGGCGCCGGGCGAGTTCTCGAAGGCCCCGGTCAAGACCCGGTTCGGCTGGCACGTGATCCTCGTCGAGAAACGCCGCCGGGCGGAGGCGCCGACCATGCAGGAGGCGCTGCCCGGCATCCAGCAGGCGATCACGCGGGAGATCCTCGCCGAAGTCCTCGGAGGATTGCGCGAGAGCGCGGATATCGAGGTCGTCGGCGCCGACGGCGGCGGCCCGGCGCGGCCCGGCGCCCGTTGATCCGATGCCGGTCGCGGGCTCGGGTTCCACGGCCCGAACGAGATGCCTACACTCGGGCCGGTTCGATCGGCAACGTCGATCGGTGACGCGGTGAGCGGGGGACTCGACGCGATGGCGGCCCGATACTCCATCGTCAGTCTGGCACGCAATGCCTTCAGCCACCACGAAGGCTGGCCGCGCGCGTGGCGCAGCCCCGATCCGAAGGAGCGCTACGAAGTCGTCATCGTCGGCGGCGGCGGGCACGGTCTGGCGACGGCCTACTACCTCGCCAGGGAGCACGGCATCACGGACATCGCCGTGGTCGAGAAGGGGTGGCTCGGGGGCGGCAACACGGGCCGCAACACCACGATCATCCGCTCCAACTACCTGTGGGACGAAAGCGCCGGCATCTACGAGAAGGCGCTCCAGCTCTACGAGGGTCTGAGCCGGGATCTCAACTTCAACATCATGCTGAGCCAGCGCGGGGTTCTGAACCTGGCCCACAACCTCCATGACCTGCGCGAGATATCGCGGCGCGTCAACGCCATCCGTCTCAACGGCATCGACTCGGAAATTCTGTCGCCCGAGGAGATCAAGGCGATAGCGCCGATCCTCGACACCTCCCCCGACGCGCGTTACCCGGTGCTGGGAGGATCGCTTCAACGGCGCGGGGGCGTCGCCCGGCACGACGCCGTCGCCTGGGGTCTCGCGCGGGCGGCAGACGCCCGGGGCGTGGACATCATCCAGAACTGCGAAGTCACGGGCATCCTGCGCGAGGGCGGCCGCGTGACCGGGGTCGAGACGACGCGCGGGACCATGATGGCCGACAAGGTCGGTATCGCGGTGGCCGGCCACTCCAGTGTGCTGGCCGCGATGGCGGGATTCCGCATGCCCGTCGAGAGCCATCCGCTCCAGGCCCTGGTCTCGGAGCCGATCAAGCCGATCCTCGACACGGTGGTCATGTCCGGCACGGTGCACGTCTACGTCAGCCAGTCCGATCGCGGAGAGCTCGTGATGGGCGCGGGGATCGACGGGTACAACGGCTACACTCAACGGGGCAGCCTTCCCGTCATCGAACACATGGTCGCGGCGGCGATGGAACTGTTCCCGATATTCAGCCGGCTTCGCATGATGCGCCAATGGGGCGGGATCGTCGATGTCTGTCCCGACGCGAGCCCGATCGTCGGCAAGACCCCCGTCGACAACCTGTTCATCAACTGTGGCTGGGGCACGGGCGGGTTCAAGGCCACGCCGGGCTCGGGCTGGGTATTCGCCCACACCATCGCCCGCGGCGAACCGCATCCGTTGAACGCCCCGTTCTCGCTCGACCGCTTCGTGGCCGGCAAGCTCATCGACGAGCACGGCGCGGCGGGCGTCGCCCACTAGAGAGCGCAGCCATGTTGTCGATCGACTGTCCCTGGTGCGGGCCGCGAGACGAGATCGAGTTCACTTGCGGCGGCGAAGCGCATATCGCACGGCCTCTGGAACCCGCGGCGCTCGGTGACGAGGCCTGGGCGGATTACCTCTTCAACCGCACCAATCCGAAGGGCCCGCATGCCGAGCGCTGGGTGCATACGCACGGCTGCCGACGCTGGTTCAACGTGCTTCGCGACACCGCGACCAACGAGATCCTCGCGGTGTACGAGATGGGCAGGCCCCGCCCGGACGGACAGGGGGCATGAAGCCGCAGCGCATGCGCCTGGCCAGCGGCGGCCGGATCGATCGCGCCCGGCCACTGTCCTTCTCGTTCGACGGGACGCGCTACCAGGGATTCGCGGGCGATACCCTGGCCTCGGCGCTGGTGGCGAACGGCGTGCGGTGCGTGGGGCGGAGCTTCAAGCTCCACCGTCCTCGGGGCGTCTTCAGCGCCGGCGCCGAGGAGCCGAATGCCATCGTCCAGCTCGAGAGCGGCGCCCGAACCACGCCGAACCTGCGGGCGACGCAGATCGAGCTCTACGACGGCCTGAACGCGACCAGCGTCAACGCCTGGCCGTCCCTCGCCATCGATCTCCAGTCGATCAACGGCCTGTTCGCGCCGTTGCTGCCGGCGGGCTTCTACTACAAGACGTTCATGTGGCCGAAGCCGTTGTGGCGCGCCTACGAAGGGGCGATCCGCCGCGCCGCCGGCCTCGGACGGGCGCCGAAGGAACCGGACCCGGACACCTACGACCGGATGCACGTCCACTGCGACGTGCTGGTGGTGGGAGGCGGCCCGGCGGGCCTCGCCGCCGCGCTGGGGGCCGGACGAACCGGCGCGCGCGTGATCGTCGCGGACGAGCAGAACGAGCCCGGCGGCCGGCTGCTCGACAACCGTCAGCGGATCGACGGCGCTCCGGGAGTCGACTGGGTCGCGGCGGCCACGGCGGAGCTCGCGGGCATGGCGGATGTCAGCGTGCTCACGCGCACGACGGCCTTCGGACATTACGAGCACAACCACGTCGCCCTGCTGGAACGGCGTACCGACCATCTGGGGCCGGGCGCGCACGGAGCGCGCCAGCGCCTCTGGAAGGCGCGGGCCAGGCAGGTCGTGCTCGCCGCCGGCGCACACGAGCGTCCCATCGTATTCCGCAACAACGACAGGCCCGGCGTAATGCTGGCCTCGGCGGCTGCAGCCTACGTCAACCGTTACGCGGCCAGGCCGGGCCAGCGCGCGGTCGTGTTCACCAACAACGACGGCGGCTACGCCGTGGCGGCGGATCTCGCCGACGGCGGCGTGTCGGTCGCGGCGATCGTCGATGCCCGGCCCGACGCGGGAGACGGGGCCGCGGCCCTGGCCGCGACGCACGATATCGAAACCCTGAACGGCTTCGCCGTCGTCGACGTGAAGGGCCGGCGGCGGGTAGCGGGAGCCAGCGTCTCGGCCCTGAACGACGAAGGCGCGGCCACGGGCGGTTCCACGCGCACGATCGGCTGCGACCTGCTGGCCGTTTCGGGGGGCTGGAACCCCTGCGTCCACCTGCACTGCCATTCGGGCGGCAAGCTGGATTTCGATGCGGACCGCGCCTGCTTCGTGCCGGGAAGGACGCCACCCGGATTGCGGGCCGCCGGCGCCGCCGCGGGCGCGTTCGACCTCGCCGCGTGTCTGGAGAACGGGTTCGAGGCCGGCGCGGCGGCGGCCCGGGACGCCGGAATCGAGCGGCGGGGATGCGCCCGCAAGGCGCCGGCGGCGGATCGAACCGCGCCGGCCTCCGTCCGGCCACTGTTCCACGTGCCGTCGCCCGGACGGGGCGGAGACGCCAAGGCCTTCGTCGATCTGCAATACGACGTGACGGCCGCGGACATCGCGCTGGCCGCCCGCGAGGGATACGAGTCGGTGGAGCACCTCAAGCGTTACACCACGCTCGGCATGGCCACGGACCAAGGCAAGACCTCGAACGTGGCGGGCCTCGCGATCCTCGGCGAACTTCTGGGACGGCCTATCCCGGAGGTCGGCGCCACCACCTTCCGCCCCCCCTACACGGCGATCACCTACGGCGCGCTCGCGGGGCGCGATGTCGGCGGTTTCGCCGATCCCGCGCGCCGGACCCCGATGCACCACTGGCACGAGGCGGCGGGAGCGAAATTCGAGGACGTGGGCCAGTGGAAGCGGCCCTGGTACTACCCCCGCCCCGGCGAGGGGATGCGGGAAGCCGTGAACCGCGAATGTCTGGCCGCCCGCAACGCCGTCGGCGTGCTCGACGCCAGCACGCTCGGCAAGATCGATATCCAGGGCCGCGACGCGGCGGCGTTCCTCGATCGCGTCTACACGAACGCATGGGGTTCGCTCGCCATCGGGCGCTCGCGCTACGGACTGATGTGCGGCGAGGACGGCATGGTCTTCGACGACGGCGTGACCACCCGTCTCGGCGAGCATCGCTACCTGATGACGACCACCTCGGGCGGGGCGGCGCGCGTCATGGCGTGGCTCGAGGAATGGCTTCAGACCGAGTGGCCCGAGCTCGACGTCCGGCTCACCTCGGTGACGGAACAGTGGGCCAGCGCCGCGATCTGCGGCCCCGGCGCTCGACGGCTGCTGAAAGATCTGTCCGGGGACCTGCCGCTCGATGCCGCGGCACTGCCGTTCATGACCATGGCCGAAGGGCGCGTGGCCAGCATCTCCGCGCGGGTCTTCCGCATCAGTTTCTCGGGCGAGATCAGTTTCGAGATCAACGTCGCGGCGCGCTACGGCATGGCGTTGTGGAACGCGCTGACGACGGCCGGCGAAAAGTACGGGATCACCCCCTACGGCACCGAAGCCATGCACGTGCTGCGCGCGGAAAAGGGCTACATCATCGCGGGGCAGGAAACGGACGGCACGGTCACGCCTGTCGACCTCGGCCTCGAGCGCATGGTGTCGAAGACGAAGGATTTCATCGGCAAGCGCAGCCTATCCCGCTCCGACACCGCGCGCGAGGACCGCAAGCAACTCGTCGGCCTGCTGACGGAGGATGAATCGGAAGTGCTCCCCGAAGGGGCGCAGATCGTGGCGGAGCCCCGCCCCATGCCGCCCATGGAGATGATCGGCCACGTGACGTCCAGCTACTACAGCGCCAACGTGGGGCGATCGATCGCGCTCGCGCTGGTCCGCTCCGGTCGGTCGCGTGTCGGCGAGTCGGTGTTCGCGCCGCTCCCCGGGAAGCGCGTGATGGCCCGGATCGTCGAACCCGTGTTCTTCGACCCCGAGGGAGAGCGGCTGCGTGGCTGAGCCCTATCAACGGCAGAGCGCGCTGGCGTATCTCGGCCTTGCCGCGCGGGCGGCGGCGGACCGGGGGAAATCCGGCGCCGGCGTCCGGCTCGGCGAGCGCGCGTTCCCGGGCCAGCTCGACCTGCGCGGCGATCCCGGAAACGAGGCGTTCATGGAGGCCGTCTCGGGCGTCGTCGGCCGCGCGCCACCGGTCATTCCCAACACATGGACCGGAAAGGACGATTCGGACGAAGACCCGCGGGTGCTCTGGCTGACGCCCGCCGAATGGCTGATCGTGACCGCGACCGGCGCCGGGGACACGCTCGCCGGGAAACTGGCCGCGGCGGTCGCCGATCGTGGCGGATCGGTCGTCGACGTCGGCGACGCGCGCGCGGTCTTCGTCCTGCGAGGCCCGAACGCCCGCGACGTCCTGATGAAGGGGTGTCCGCTGGATCTGCATCCGGACGCGTTCCGGCCAGGAGACTGCGCGCAGAGCCTGCTGGCCCGAGCGGCCGTGATCCTGTGCCGGCGGAAGGACGATGCCGACGCCGGCGCGTCCTTCGAGGTCCATGTCGCGCGGAGCTTCGCCGCCTATCTCTGGGCCTGGCTCGAAGATGCCGCCGGAGAATACGGCGTCCAGGTGATCGAGACGTAGGCCCGGAAGAGGCGCCGATATCGCCTCTCGTCGCTACCCTGTCGGGAACCAGCGCTGGATGGTCTCCGCCAATTCCTTGAAGGCCGGGTCCTTACATCCATGCAGGCTCACCTTGCCGGCGAGTTCGGAGAAAACGCGAGACGACTGTTGCGAACGGGCTTTTTTCATCGCCTCTTTCATCGCTTGCTTCGGCTCGGTGGGTTTCGGGCTTGCCTTCGGCCAGAGCTTCCGGGTTACCAGCCAGTTCCGCAATTGGGTATAGCCTGTCGACCATCCGAGAATTTCGGGCACGTGCGGAGAATCGCTCCAGACCCACGCCTCGATTTCGGGATCGATCACGATGGCTTTCGATCGTCCTCCCCAACCGTCGCTCTCCAGTCGGCACTCGACCTCTGACTGTATCTCCATCCGGTCGCCGCTGCTCCCGCAGCCATGACGATCGAAGACGACGAGGGCATGGCGGTGTGTTTTTCGAAAGGGTCTGAGTTGCTGGACGGCGCGCGTTCTGCAACCGCTGTCCCGGTCGGGATGGCGCTCGACTTCGAAATTCAGCGGCCTGATCCCCAAACTCTGCGGACGAGTCAGCAAGCTCCGGATGACGTTCTCGATATCGAGATCCGCCGTCAGTACGAACAAGTCATCGCGGCTGTCATCGCCGATCATCCAAACACGCCCCGGGCGAACAACAGATCCATATTGTCGGACGTCTCTTTCCAACCTGCCAACCTCGGATGGTCGTTGCCTCGCACGACGTCGGTGGCACCCTCCGCGTTCTTGGCGAAGCAGAGCACTTCCTCCGGCTCGGACAGCTTGAGCACGACGGGCGAATGGGTCGCGAGCAGAAGCTGCGAGTCGTAAACGGAGTTGAGCGACTGATAGACGCAATCGACGGCCATGGGATGAATCCCGTTCTCCGGCTCTTCCAGAATGTGGATGTTTCCCTCGTCGGGCAGGTAGGCGAGCAGCGTAAGCGCGAGCAGCCGCAACGTGCCATCCGATGCCATCCATGAGGAGACTTCCACGCCCGCTTTGTAACGAAGCGAGAGATAGGCATGCCGGTCGTCCGGGCGTTCCATCACCCGGATCTCGTCGAGATCGGTAAGCACGGTCTTCACATGCGCCAGCCAACTCTCGTAGTCCGCCCGGTGGTTTTCCTGGATACGCTTGATCGCCCAAGGAAGGTTTGAGCCGTCCGGCGCGAAGCCATCGATGCGCCCGCCGGGCGGGCTGGCTTGGCGCATTCTGGCACTGTCGAGGAACAGCGGCTTCACGCGGTGCCCCAGCGTCCGCTTTACATGGGTCGCCACCGGGAACGTCTCGGAGGATTCCGGCAGGTTCCCCAGAGTCGAACGCTGCGGCCCGAACGAAATGCTTGCCGCCCATCCTTTTCCGGGCTTTTCGGATACCTCGATGTTGAAGTTGTCTTTTCCTTCCGGGGATTTGCTCAATATCGTCCGGGACCCACGCCGCCGACCACCTTGCAGAATCGTATCGGGGGAAGGGGGCGGATCGGGAAACAGGGGGCGGTTCCGGGCGGAATCCTCCGTCGGCCGCGGGATCAGTATCCCTCTCTCCGATTCGATGCGTGCCTGCCGTTCACTCTCTCCGACCGCGATTTCGTAACGGAAGGCCTGAAATTTCTTGTCCGCCGGGAGCTGCTGTTTCAGCCGCTCGGGGATCTCGAACTCCACGGCCAGCTCGAAACCTCGGGGGTTCTCTGGCCCCCCGCACGAAAGGGGTCGGTCCCCGCTACCATGGGTCGGAACGTCCGGGATATACCGCCCCCATACGAGGTCCCGAAAGTCGCGCGCACGCTTTTCCACTGCCGCATCGAGCCCATCGGACACGAGATCGCCCAGGAAGGCCACGGCGTCGAACAATGTGCTCTTGCCGCTGGCGTTGGGTCCCACCAGAACGTGGAAGCGGTCCAGCGACACGTCCACGAACCGCAAGCAGCGATAGTTCAGGGCCTGGATGCGGCGGATCATTTACGAAACCTGCGCTGAAACGTCCTGGGCGTCGCACCCATGCCGTCACCGGTTTGCCGGAAGGCAATCGGCGCCGCCGAAGCCCGGCGGAAATCTCCCGGCGGAAATCTATTTCGGCGCCACGACCATCGTCAGGAGCCGTCCTTCCATCTTCGGGAACTGCTCCACTTTCGCGATCTCGTCCAGATCCTCGCGGACACGCTCCATAACTTTCATTCCGCGATTCTGGTGAACCATTTCGCGGCCACGAAAGCGCAGGGTCACCTTGACCTTGTCGCCTTCGTTGATGAAGCGATGGACCGAGCGCATCTTGACGTCATAGTCATGGGGATCGATCCCCGGCCGCATCTTTATCTCTTTCACCTCGATGGTCTTCTGCTTCTTGCGGGCGATGTTCGCCTTCTTCTGCGCCTCGTATTTGTATTTGCCGTAATCGAGGATCTTGCAGACGGGCGGCGCGACGTTCGGAGAGAGCTCGACGAGGTCGAGCCCCGCCTGTTCCGCCAGCTCGAGCGCCTTCCCGGCGTTCAGCACTCCGAGATTCTCACCGTTCTGATCGATGAGCCGCACCTCGGCAACGTCGATCATGTCGTTGACGCGCGGCCCTTGACGGGTCGGCGGCGCCATTATGGGTCTTCTTACGATCTAGAGGCCTCCAACATATCCTCACCGCGCCGCCGGTCCGGTCGTCTCCTCTCCCCATCCCGGCGGCCGACAGTGGCAATTCCATGTACGCGGTCGCGTACAACTCCATAATACGCGGTCGCATACGACTCCATGTACGCGGCCGCGCACGACCGGCGCCCCGGCGCCGATCAGGCTCCGGGAGCGCATGCTTCCTCGCCAAGTCTAGCGACGGCTTCGTCCAGCGCAAGATTTTGTTGCTCCCGCGATCCGAGGCGTCGGACGGACACGCTGCCGTTTTCGGCTTCCCGTTTGCCGACCACGAGGATCGCCGGAACCTTGGCGTGGCTGTGTCGGCGCACCTTGTAGTTGATTTTCTCCGCCGAGGTGTCGAGCAGGACGCGCAATCCCGCCGACTTCAGCCTCTCCGCCACCTTGCCGGCGAATTCGTCGCCGTCCCGGACGATCGTCGTCACGACCGCCTGGACGGGGGCCAGCCACAAGGGAAACCCGCCCGCGTAATGCTCGACGAGGATGCCGATGAAACGCTCGAAAGACCCGAGTATGGCGCGGTGCAGCATGACCGGCCGGTAGCGGCCGCCGTCTTCGCCCACGTATTCGGCGTCCAGCCTCTCGGGCAGCACGAAATCGACCTGCAATGTGCCGCACTGCCACTTCCGGCCGATGGCGTCGGTGAGCTCGAAGTCGAGTTTCGGCCCATAGAACGCCCCGTCGCCCGGATTCAGCGTGTACCGGATCCCGGCCTCTTCCACCGCGCCCCGGAGCGCCGCTTCCGCCCTGTCCCAGGTCTCGTCGGATCCCGCGCGGACTTCCGGCCGGTCGGAAAACCGCGCCTGCACCTCCTCGAAACCGAAGTCCCGGTAAACTCCCGTCAGCAGGTCGCAGAAACGGCGGGTTTCCGGGTTGATCTGGTCCTCGGCGCAGAAGATATGGGCGTCGTCCTGGACGAAACCACGCACCCGCATCAGTCCGTGCAGCGAACCGGAGGGTTCGTACCGATGGCACGACCCGAATTCCGCCATCCGTAAGGGAAGCTCCCGATAGCTCCTGACCCGCTGGTTGAAGATTTGAACGTGGCAGGGGCAGTTCATCGGCTTGAGCGCGAAGACCCGCTCCTCGGACTCCGAAGTGTACATGTTCTCCCGGAACTTCTCCCAGTGACCGGACGCCTCCCACAGCATACGGTCGACGAGTTGGGGCGTCCTGACCTCGACATATCCCGCGGCTTCGAGCCGTCGACGCATATAGGCTTCCACGGCGCGGTACAGCGTCCACCCCTTGGGATGCCAGAACGCCATGCCCGCCGCCTCTTCCTGAAAATGGAACAGGTCCAGCTCGCGTCCCAATCGCCGGTGGTCCCGACGTTCCGCTTCCTCGAGCCGGCGCAGGTAGGCCTCGAGTTCCTTGTCGTCGCGCCAGGCGGTCCCGTAAACGCGTTGCAGCATTTCCCCGCGCGAATCGCCCCGCCAGTAGGCGCCCGCGAGCTTCATCAGCTTGAAGGCGTGGCCCAGCTTTCCGGTGGACGGCAAGTGCGGACCGCGGCAAAGGTCGATGAAGCCGCCCTGCCGGTACAGCGTGATGGGCTCGCCGTCCGGGATCCCGGCGATGATCTCGGCCTTGTAGCGCTCGCCCGCCGACCTGAACAGGGCGACGGCCGCGTCGCGTTCCCACACCTCGCGCACCACTTCCTCGTCCCGGTCGACGATCTCGTGCATACGGGCTTCCATGGCCTCGAGGTCTTCCGGCGTGAAGGGCTCCTCGCGGGAGAAGTCGTAGTAGAACCCGTCCGCGATCGCCGGCCCGATCGTGACCTGGATGTCGGGGTACATCTCCTTCGCCGCCTCGGCCAGAACGTGCGCCGCATCGTGGCGCAGCAGATCCAGCACCGGCTCGTCGTCGTCCCTCCGGGTGACGATCGAGACCTCCGCGTCCTCTTCCAGCACGCGGGACAGATCCCACAGGTCGCCGTTCACCCGGATCGCCAGGGCCATCCCGGCGAGTCCGGGTCCGATATCCGACGCCACGTCGGCGCCGCTTGGCGCACGCTCGTATCGCCGAACCCGCCCGTCCGGCAGCGTCAGCGCAACCATCCCGACTCCTCGCGTCGACCGGCGCCCCGGCGCCGGCAGGCGAAACATATGCGCGGCGGGTTCACTGTCAAGGACATCCCGGCCATCGGGCGGCGAACCCGCCGTCGCGCCATACCTCGTCGACGGACAGGTCTTCCAGCCGTTCGCGTCGGATAACGACGACCCCGTCTCCTCGCGGAGCGCACAGCGCGGGGTCCGAGTCACGGGAGAACAACACGACCGTCCCGCGGCCGGCCAGCGCCGCGATGTGCATCGGCCCCGTATCGTTTCCGACCGCGACACGGGCGCGCCGACACAGCGATGCGAGCTGCGCCAACGACGTGCGTCCACAGAGGTCGACCGCGTCCTTGCAGCGACCGGCGATCTCCGCGATCGCATCCCGTTCCGCGTCCGTCCCGATCAGCGCCGGCGCGACTCCCCGTTCCGACAGCCGTTGCGCGAGGGCCGCGTAACGCGCCGCCGGCCAGCGTTTCCCGGGCCGCCGGGGAGACCCGCCGGGAACCAGCAGCGCGAATTCCTCCGGCAACCCGAAACCGGAGACGGGCGCCTCCAGCCAGTCGACCTCGGGGCGCGGAACGAAGTCGATACCGACGAGGCGAAGCTGCTCCGCCTGCAGATCGATGACATGCATGCGGTTCCGGTCGGGGTTGTCGTGACGGTGCGAGCAACCGGCCGCGGTCCCGCACCACTCCGGCCTCGGCGGCGGGAAGAGCCGGTAATACCAACCCGTGCGATCCGACGTCTGCAAATCGTAAACGCGGTCGAACCGACCCGAAGCCAGACGCTTCCGCAGCCGGGACAGAACCGCGACTTGGTGGAGCCGGGGCCGGTCGTCGATCCAGACGTCGTCGAAGCACCCGCAGTCCGATCCGAGACGCTCGAAAGACGAGGTCGTCAACAACGTGAGGCGCGCCTCGGGATGATGGGCGCGAATCGCCCTGAAGGGGCCGGTCGCGACGATGAAGTCCCCCAGCGCGCCGTGCTTGACGACGAGGATACGTCGGATGTCGGCGCATCCGTCGTTCATGCCGGGGCCGAAGCCTCGTCCGTGAGCGACCCGTATACGGCCAGGGTCCGCTCGCACATGAGCTCGACGGTCAGATTCTCCGTTACGTGGCGACGCGCGCGCGCCGCGAGGACACGTCGCGCGTCCGGATCGATGCGGAGAACCCGGTCGAGAGCCCGGGCCAGCGCCTCCGGATCGCCCGGCGGCACCAGCCATCCCGTCTCGCCGGGAACGATGGTTTCCCGGGACGCGCCATGCCCGGTCGCGACCACCGGCCGGCCCATGGCCTGCGCTTCCGCCGTAACCCGGCCGAACGCTTCCGGGCTGGTCGACGCGGAGACCACCGCATCGGCCAGCATGTAGGCGGCCGGCATGTCGCGGCAGTGATCGACGATCCGGACCATGCCCCCCAGTCCGAAGGAATCCGTCAGCCGCTCCAGCTCGCCGCGGTACCGCGCGCGGCCCTGGTCAGAGCCGACGAGCACGCAGCACACGTCGCGACGCTCCAGCCGGGCGAGCGCGGCGATCAGCACCGCATGGCCCTTCCATCGGGTCAACCTGCCGGGAAGCATTACGACGGGAACGCCGTCGGGCAGGCGCCAGGCGCCGGCCAGCCGAACGACCCGCTCCGCGTCGACGTTCGCGGGATCGAAGATTCGCGTGTCGATACCCCGGGGGACGGTCACCAGGCGTTCGGGCTCGACCCGGTAGACGTCGCTGACGTGACGGGCGATAAAGTCGGAGATGGCGACCACCCGGCGGCCCCGTGCCATGACGGAGTTGTACAGCCGTTTCGGGCCGGTGGCACCACTGTAGGCGCCATGGAACGTCGTCACGAAGTGGGCGCCGGTTCGTCGCGCCGCGAAAACCGCGCTCCACGCCGGGGCCCGCGAGCGGGCGTGCACGATGCCGATATCGTTATCGCGAACGACCGCCATCAACGCCCCGACGTTGCGGCGCATGGTCAGCGGACTCTTCGAATCGAGCGGCAGAGCGACATGGCGAACGTCCATCCTCTCCAGATCGCGGACGGACGGACCTCCCGCCGAGGCGACGATGGACGCGCCGCCTGCCTTCGCCAGCGCCGTCGCGACGTCGATGGCGCCACGCGCCACGCCACCCGGCTCCAGCGCCGGCAGGACCTGCAGCACCCGGAGCGCGCCTCCGGCGCCATGCCGGGGCATGTGCGCCGCGGGGAATCCCTTTGCGAGCAAAGGTTCCGACCGATCCGAGATCTTTCCTACCCCAGCGGAGCGGCGGACTTCAGCCGAAGAAACCCCTCCGTCTCATATTGTTCCCGAACCGGGACACGGCCTGCCTGACCGCACGAGCGGCCGTCAACGCCGTCGTCCCGTTCCGATTCGGGAACAATATGGGAACGGTTACGGAGCGAGTCAAGCGGAAAATTCCGCGATGGGAAAAATCGTCCCGTACCGTGACTTGACCGCCGGTCGGGGGATCCGCACGATCCGCACACCCTCCGGGGGTCGAACCCGGCGCGGCGTCCGCACAATCCGCACACCCTTCGGGGGTCGAACCCGGCGTGGCGATCCGCACAATCCGCACACCCTTCGGGGGTCGAACCCGGCGCGGCGATCCGCACGATCCGCACACCCTCCGAGGGTCGAGCCCGGCGCGGCGATTCGCACGATCCGCACACTCTCCGGGGGTCGAGCCCGGCGTGGCGATCCGCACAATCCGCACACCCTTCGAGGGTCGAGCCCGGCGTGGCGATCCGCACGATCCGCACACCCTTCGAGGGTCGAACCCGGCGTGGCGATCCGCACGATCCGCACACCCTTCGGGGTCGAACCCGGCGCGGCGGTCCGCACGATCCGCACACCCTCCGGGGGTCGAGCCCGGCGTGGCGATCTGCACAATCCGCACACCCTTCGGGGGTCGAACCCGGCGTGGCGTCCGCACAATCCGCACACCCTTCGGGGGTCGAGCCCGGCGCGGCGATCCGCACGATCCGCACACCCTTCGGGGGTCGAGCCCGGCGCGGCGTCCGCACAATCCGCACACTCTCCGGGGGTCGAACCCGGCGCGGCGATCCGCACGATCCGCACACCCTTCGGGGTCGAACCCGGCGCGGCGTCCGCACAATCCGCACACCCTTCGGGGGTCGAACCCGGCGTGGCGATCCGCACAATCCGCACACCGTCGGACCCTGCGAGCGTTCCAGATCGAACCACTATTATTCCAGATCAAACCACTATATGTTGTATTTTCTGTGTCATGAATATCGATATATGGCATCGTCGAGGGGGTTGTAGAGGCGATCCTCGCCGAGTCGCGGGACTATGGCCCCCCTCCCGACTTCCCCCCCTGACCAAGGGGGAGAAGTATGAACGGATCCGGCGGATGAACCCCGGCTCGGCGCCCCACCGGCCGCGCGGCCGACGAGTTCTCGACGTCCCGCGTGTCGCGAACCAAGGCAATGACTTGACCGCCGGTCGGGGGATCTGCACGATCCGCACACCGTCGGGCCGCATATTCCCGGCGAGCCAACCCGGCGGGCGACGAATTTTGACCTTGCGGCGTCGTTCGTGGTAGGGTAGGGTTGCGAACTTCACGGGGCCTCTTCACGGGGCCTCTTCACGGGGCCTCTTCACGGGGCCTCTTCACGGGGCCTCTTCACGGGGCCTCTTCACGGGGCCTCTTCACGGGGCCTCTTCACGGGGCCTCTTCACGGGGCCTCTTCTAGGAAGTGGGGTCCTGTTTCGATGACGATCACGAGATTGATGACGATGTTGGCGTGCGGCGCGATGCTGGCGTTGGGCGCCTGTACCGACACCAAGAGGGTTCCCGTCGGCGACCCGATGGCCGATGAGAAGATCAAGAAGGAGACGGACAGGGCCAACGCGGCCCAGGCCGCGCTGAACGATCTCCGCGACTCGCTGGCGGACGTCCAGAACGCGCTGAAGCCGGATCCGTCGGCCACTCCCGAGCAACAGCGCGAGAACCTCAGAAAGCGGCTGACGGACGTCAAGACAAACCTGGGGATGGTCCAGGAGAACTTGCAGAAGCAGCCCGCGAGCGCCGCCAGGACGGCGGTCGACACGGCGCTGACGGCGGTCGGTACGGCGGTGGAAGCGGTCAAGACGGCCCTGGCGCCGACGCCGGCGTCCGGGGGCACTGTTTCCTTCGCCGACATGCATATGGATCTGGATGCGGCGCAGGCCGCGCTGGACGACGCCCAAACCAAGATAACGGCGGCTCTGGGCGCCGACGGCCTCACCGACACGCTCCAAACCGCGCTGACGCAGGCCCAGGCCGCGCTGACCACCGCCCAGGTCTCGCTGGTGCCGAGGCTGCGCAGCGAGCTGATGCAAGCCGAGGACGACGCGGCGGCGCAAAAGGCCAGGGCCGACGCGGAGAAGGAGCGGGCCGACACCTACGACCCGCGCCTCACCCTGAACGACGCGCTCGAGCCGGCGACGCCGGGAGGCGCCCGGGTGAACCGCGGCAAGATGAACGCCAAGATCGACTACATGGCGCGCACGTCCCACACGGGCAAGGACGCCCCCACCGCCGCTCCCACGGTCGTCGATCCCGCCAACCCGACCACGGCGGAGCAGGCCGCGCTCGACGCCTACAACGCCCAGTTCAAGTATCCCTATTGGGACGCGGACGGCATGGCCGTGGACGATCTGGCCGACGCCGCGGCCGCCGGGGACCTGAAGATCCGCATGGCCGCCGTCCGCCACGCGGACGGCAAGCGGCTGTTCGGCGCGGGGAGGAGTTCGGACGAGTTGCCCCTGCGCGGGTTCACCCTGCGTCACGACGTGCGGGACGCGGCGGATGTGGACGTAGTCCTCGCCGCTGGTCTCACTACTACCGTCACCTTGCCCGACGGAGCGAAAACGGAAGTGGTCATCGCCGCTGGTACCACTACCACCCTCTCCAACGCCAACAGGGTGCTCCCCTTCCAGGGCCGCGAAGTCATCGGCGATATCGACACGGACTTCGACCTCACGGACAACACCTGGAAGAACTTCGAGGCGACATTCCGCAGCTCCATCCAGCTTCCGTCGTCCGGGACCTCCGGCCCCACCCTGAAGATGGGCGGGCAGGGCGTCATCTTCTACGATCTGGAGCAGCGGCGGCGGGCGGTGGGCGGTTACTGCCCGTCCGGCCAGACCGGCACGCACTGCGACGACGCGACCACCGACGACATGCAGGTCGCCTTCACCTCGCAGGCGGTGCAGGACCCGTCCGGCTATCCCGCCTGGTACTGGGACACCGACGTGCCGTTCAACCGCGCCGGCCGCAACTCGGGTCTCTTCGACAAGGCCGCCTATGTCCTGGGCGCCGAGGTCACCGACGCCAACAACGCCGACTTCGGCGACTCCGACGACGCCACGGACGGCGGCTACACGGGCCCCACCGACATCGACAGGGTGGGCCTGCTCGACATCGACGGCGACGGCAAGGCCGACAGGCGCGTGTTCGACACCAGTTACGGCTCCACGCCGAATTATGAGCTGCGGCCGCTCTACGCCACGCCCAGGCACATGTGCGGACAGATCTGGTGCAACCCCGACGACCCCAGGGATTCGGGGACCCGGCTGAGCCAGGGCGAATACCAGCTCTTGCTGTCGAACTACGCCGGCGAGAACGCGGAGACCGCGGCGGCGGACGACCACCGCTATCTCCAGTACGCGAGCTACGGGCTGTTCGCCTTCCACGACTACATTCTGGCCGGAACCTACGAGAGGGCCGGGTATCCGAGGCCCTCGCGCCTGCAGGCGTTCCACTTCGGCTACGACGCCTTCGCCGACAAAGACGGCATGAAGACGACCGACCTCGCCGAGCCGATTACCGCCACCTTCAAGGGCGCGACCACGGGCTGGCTCTTTCCGGGCAGCGACCTCGTGTCGCAATACGACCACATCCGCGATCCCATCCGCATGAGGGGAGAGGTCGAGCTGACGGCCACCATCGGCGGCGCCAACGAGATCTCGGGCTACATGAGGGACTTCGAGTTCCTGAGAGACGGCGTATGGCGACCCAATCCCAGACAGGTCGAAATCGACCCCCTCCCGAACGCCGCGAGGAGCGAGGGCATTCAGGGGTATGTCCACACCGGCTATAGCGAGGCGGATCTCGGCAACGCCGTCCGGCTGAAGACGGGCGCCATCGCGGCCGACGGCTCCTACACGGGCATCGCGCAGGCGATCCACACCGGCGGCGGCACGTCCGGCGGCGGCGGCACCCACTATTTCCAGGACGGCGAATACGAGGGCAATTTCTACGGCCCCGTGGGGGACCTGGAGACCGCCGGCGCCTGGTATCTCCAGGAGCATCTCAACATCGCCGGCGGGGCGCGCGGCGGCTACGGGTCGATCGTCGGCGCGTTCGGCGCCAGGAGCGTGCCGGAGGAGTAGCGGCCCCACCCGCTGGGCCCCCGGTCCGGAACCCGCCGCGCCCCCCCAAGGGCGCGGCGGGTTTTTCTCGCCGGCGCCTCGCGGCCGGAACGCCGCCCCGCGCGCGCCATTCCGCGGGGGGGGGGGGGGGGGCGTCCGCCCGCGCGAGTCCGACACCTTCAGACCGCACCGGGCCCTTGGCGGATATACCGCTGTCGAGTACCTTGCCGGACACCCGGCCGAAGAACCCCCTCCGTCACATATGTCCTGAACCGGGACACGCACTTGCGCGCGGGCGCGATGACGTCTACACTCCACATCGGTCAGATGGCCGGATGGCCGCCGCCGCGGAGTACCGTCCCGCGGGGGAGGAAAGTCCGGGCTCCATGGGGATACGGTGCCGGGTAACGCCCGGCGAGGGCGACCTCAGGGAAAGTGCAGCAGAAAGCAAACCGCCCGCGCGCCGAGGCACGCGGGTAAGGGTGAAAGGGTGCGGTAAGAGCGCACCGCGCCGCCGGCAACGGGGGCGGCAAGGTAAACCCCACCGGGAGCAAGACCGAATAGGGGTGGCAGACCGGTTTTCCGGCAGGTTTCATCCCCGGACCCGCCGCCCGGGTAGGTCGCGCGAGGTGTCCGGCGACGGGCATCCTAGATGAATGGCCATCCCCCGCCGACGTCCGGCGGGGACAGAACCCGGCTTACAGGCCCTCTGACCGCATTTTCACCGACTTCGCCGGACTTCGACCGTCCGCGGCGCGTCGTCGCGTGAATTCCCGACTCGGATATCGACGAATTCAGGTATTCGTGAAGTATTCGGTCAGGAAGTTTCGCGTGAATACTTTCTCTCGACTTGTTTCATATTTACCGGTCGGCGTGCGCGAGGGTGGGCGACGACACCGGTCGCGCGAGACGTTCGCCGCCTCCCGGAGCCGACTCCGGATGAAATTCCCGCCAAGAACATATGAAGAACAAACTTTTGCCCCAATTCCTGGGTATATCTCGACCAATCGCCGTCCGGACGGCCCGTCCCGTCGCCTCCACCGGATACATGGAGGCTCCAAGAGAAGGGGCGACGGGGACTTCGATTCTATTCTGAAATTACTTTATTCCCCATTGACACCCATATTTTCCCATGATATCCCACATCATCCCAGGAGCCGCTGGAACGCGGGCATGGATTCGCGAGTGACCCTGGGACGGGGGTAGTCGGCGAATTTGGGGGTGTCTTGGCGCTCTTTCTGTCCACGTTTGTCAATCGAATCGACCGCAAGGGGCGGGTATCCGTGCCCGCGCCGTTCCGGACGGTCCTGGCGGCCCAGACGTTCCCCGGCGTGGTCGCCTTTCCGTCGTTCGTGGTCGCGGCGGTCGAGGCGTCGGGTATCGACCGCATCGAGCGCCTGAGCGCCAGTATCGACCGGTTCGACCCGTTCGGCGACGAGCACGACGCCTTCGCGATCTCCATTCTCGCGGAGTCCCACCAACTGTCCTTCGATTCGGAGGGCCGGATCGCGCTTCCCGACGCGCTGAGAGAGCACGCCGGCATCTCGGACCGGGCCGCGTTCGTGGGGCGCGGCGCCACGTTTCAGATGTGGGAGCCGGAGGCGTTTCGGGCGTACCAGGAAGAAGCCCGGAAGCGGGCGAGGGACGGCCGGACCTCTCTCCGCCTCGACGAGCCGGCGGGAGGAGCGCCAACCGGATGACCGGCGAACGTGGAACCGCGACGGAAGAACGGACACACGCGCCGGTCATGGTGGACGCCGTCCTCGCCGCCCTGGCTCCGCACGACGGCGAGGCGTTCGTCGACGGAACCTTCGGCGGCGGCGGTTACGCCTCCGCGCTGCTGAAGGCGGCGGATTGCAGGGTCTGGGGCGTGGACCGCGACCCGGACGCCGTATCCCGCGGCGCCGAACTGGTCCGCGAGCACCCGGACCGCGCGCGCGTCCTGGAAGGCCGGTTCTCGGAAATGGAATCGCTGCTGGCCGGCCGCGGGGTCGACGGAATCGACGGCGTCGCGCTCGATCTCGGGGTGTCGTCGTTCCAGCTGGACGATCCGGCCCGGGGGTTTTCCTTCCAGGCCGACGGCCCGCTCGATATGCGGATGGAGCGGGAGGGACGCGACGCCGCGGCCGTGGTCAACGAGGAAGACGAGGCCACGCTGCGGAAGCTGATCTCGACCTACGGCGAGGAGCGCCACGCGGGACGGATCGCCCGCGGCATCGTCGCCGGCCGCGCGGCGTCGCCCATTCGCACCACGCGCGAGCTGACCGATATCGTCGTCCGCGCCATGCCCGACGGGTCGCGACGGCGGCGCGGCGACATCCATCCGGCCACCCGCACGTTCCAGGCCCTGCGCATCCACGTCAACGACGAGATCGGCGAGCTCAGGAAGGGGCTCGCCGCCGCCGAGCGTCTCCTGAACCCGCGGGGCCGCCTCGCGGTAGTCTCGTTCCACTCCCTCGAGGACCGGGAGGTCAAGCGCTTTCTGCGGGCGCGCGCCGGGTCCCTTCCGGGCCCGTCCCGCCACCTTCCGAGACCGTCCGAGCGCCCCGCGCCGGCGACGTTCGAACTCCTGTTCCGGGGGGCCCGGCGCGCCGCCGCCGCCGAGACCGCCGCCAATCCCCGCGCCCGTTCCGCCCGCCTGCGGGCCGCCAGGAGGACGCGCGCGCCGATCGACCGACCGGGAGCCCCGACATGATGAGGGCGTTGTACTTCTGGGTGTTCGTCGTCGCGATCATGCTGACCTACGGCCTGTACACCATGAAATACGAGGTGCAGCGACTGGAGGCGAAACTTCAGTCCCTGAACGAGCAACTCGCCCTCGAACGCGAGGCGGTGCGGGTCCTGCGCGCGGAATGGAGTTTTCTGAACGATCCCGGACGGATCGAGAAACTGGCCGCGCGCCACCTCGATCTGGCGCCGGTGTCGGTCCATCGGATCTCGGCGGTGGCGAGGCTTCCGTTCAAGGAGCTCGCGGCCCGGAACGGCGCGTCCGGCCGCGCGGCGCGAATCCCGGTCGCGAAACCCTCCACCAACCTGGCGCGGGCGCCCGAGGAGACTTCCCGATGAGCGATCCACACGAGCGTCTGTTCACCGGCGGCCTGCCCGCGAGGCTGGCCAACTCGGCGCACCTGGAGGGCGCCCGCAAGAAGGCCGTGGAGACGGGCCGGAACCGGCTCGTGATCGTCGCGGCCGTGTTCGCCTGCGCCTTCGTCGTGCTGGCCGGCCGTCTCGTGCATCTCTCGTCCATGGGCGACGCGGGGAGCGCCGGTCCGGTCGCGGAAGGCGGCGGAGACATCAGCCTCGCGCGGGCGGAGATCGTGGATCGGAACGGCGTTCTCCTCGCCAGCGATCTGACCACGGCGTCCCTGTACGCGAACCCCCTCCAGGTGCTCGACGCCGCGGAAGCCTCGGACAAGATCTCCCGAGTGCTGCCGGAGCTCGACCGTGGCGAGCTCTTTTCGAAACTGTCCGCGCCGAACCGCTTCGTATGGATCAAGCGTCACCTCACGCCTCGTCAACAACACGCCGTCAATGCGCTGGGGCTGCCCGGGTTCGCGTTTCTGGAGGAGCAGAAACGCGTCTATCCCCAGGGCAACCTCGTCGCTCACATTGTCGGGTACACGGGTGTCGACAACCGGGGCCTCGCGGGAATCGAGAAGCGTCTCGACGAAAGGCTGGGCGCCGCCGCCGGCGACGATGGCGCCCGGCCGCCCCTACGCCTCAGCGTCGACGTCCGCGTCCAGCATGTCCTGCACCATCAGCTCGCCCTGGCCGTCGAGAAGTACCGGGCGATCGGCGCGACGGGCGTCGTACTCGACGCCGATGACGGCCAGATTCTCGCGTCCGTCTCCCTGCCCGACTTCGACCCCCATCGGGTCGACAGGGCCTCCGCGGACAGCAGATTCAATCGCGCCAGCCTGGGGGTCTACGAGATGGGGTCGACCTTCAAGATATTCACGGTCGCGATGGCCCTGGAGCTGGGAACGGCCGACCTCGCCGACCGGATCGACGCGCGCAAGCCGCTCCGCGTGGCGCGATTCATGATTCGGGACGATCACGCGCAGGAGCGCTGGCTGTCCGTTTCGGAGGTGTTCACCTACTCCTCCAATATCGGCGCCGCCCGCATGGCGCTGGAAGTGGGGGCGGAGCGCCAGCGGGAGTTCCTCGAACGAATCGGGCTGCTGGGGCGGGCGTCGCTCGAGATCGCCGAGATCGGACGACCGATCGCGCCGGATCCGTGGCGCAAGATCAGCACCATGACGGTCGCGTTCGGGCACGGCATCGCCGTGACCCCGATCCAGATGGCGTCCGCGGTCGCGTCGCTGGTCAACGGCGGCACGCGGGTCACGCCGACGTTCATCGCCGACCGGCGGGGCGTCCGGGCGACGGGCGAGCGCGTGGTATCGGACAAGACCTCCCAGGCGATACGTCTCCTGATGCGGCTCAACGTGGTGGAGGGAACGGGCAAGAAGGCCGACGCGCCCGGCTACTTCGTCGGCGGCAAGACGGGCACAGCGGAGAAAGTCGGCGCGGGAGGCTATCGCCGCAAGGCGCTCCGATCCTCTTTCATCGGCGTGTTTCCGGCCTCGAAGCCCCGTTACGTCGTGCTCGCGATGCTCGACGAGCCGCAGGGCACCAAGGAGACCTTCGGGTTCGCGACCGCCGGCTGGACCGCGGCGCCCGTGGTCGGTCGGGTAATCGAGCGCGCCGCGCCCTTGCTCGGGATCGAGATCGGCGGCGAAGAAGAGGAAGAACCGTCGCAGCGCGTGGATCCAGGCCGAAAGGGACGTCAACTTGCTTCTTTCTGAGCTCATCGACGGCGATGCGTCGCTCCCGGCCGGACGGATCGAGATCCTCGGCATCACGGCCGACAGCCGCGAGGTTCGGCCAGGATACCTGTTCGCCGCCCTGCCCGGTTCGAACGTGGACGGTCGGGATTACATCGACGACGCAGTGGGCCATGGGGCAGTCGCGGTTCTCGGTTCTCCGGACACGAAGATGCGGCACAGGGATGTTCGCCTGGTCGCCGACGAGAACCCGCGCCGCGGGCTCGCCCTGGCGGCGGCGAGGTTCCACGGCGCGCAACCGGAGACCGTGGCGGCGATCACGGGAACCAACGGCAAGACGTCGGTCGCCAACTTCACGGCGCGGCTGTGGTCGGGCCTGGGCAAGACGGCCGGTTGCATCGGTACGCTGGGCCTGTCGGCGCCCGGCGTCTCCGACACGCTGTCGCACACCACGCCCGATCCGGTGACCCTGCACGAGGCGCTGGCGAGGTTGGCGGCGGGCGGCGTCGACCACCTCGCCATCGAGGCGTCCAGCCATGGCCTGGACCAGTGCCGGCTCGACGGCGTGAGGGTCGATGCCGCGGCGTTCACCAATCTGACGCGGGATCATCTCGATTACCACGGCGGACCGGACAGGTATCTGCGGGCGAAGTTGCGCCTGTTCTCCGAAATCCTGTCCGTGGACGGCGCCGCGATTCTCCACGCGGCCCTGCCGGAGTTCGAGGCCGTTTCGTCCGCGTGCCTCGGCCGCGGACAGCGCGTCGTATCCTACGGACGCGACGGCGCCGATTTCGCCTTCTCGAGAAGGCGTCCGACGAACGGCGGACAGGTTATCGACATCGATGCCCAGGGTCTGCGTCGCGAGGTAACGTTGCCGATCGCGGGCGGATTCCAGGCGGAAAACGCTCTTTGCGCCCTCGCCATCGTCACCGTGTCCGGCGCAGACCCGGACGCGGCCATCGACGCGATGAGCGACCTCGAGGCCATTCCCGGCCGGCTGCAACGAGTGGCCACCCCTCCATGCGGAGCGGACGTATACGTCGACTACGCGCATACGCCCGATGCCCTGGCCAGTGTCCTGAAGGCGATCCGGCCCCACGCCTCCAATCGGCTTGTCGTGGTGTTCGGCTGCGGCGGCAACCGGGACGCGGGCAAGCGCCCGCTCATGGGCGAGACCGCCCGCCGCCACGCGGACCGCGTCATCGTCACGGACGACAATCCCCGCGACGAGGATGCTGCCGCGATCCGGCGGCAGATAATGAAAGGTTGCGGCGGCGCCATCGAGATCCGGGACCGCGCCGAGGCGATCCGGGTGGCGACGGCGGGGCTCGACGAGGGCGACGTCCTGGTCATCGCGGGGAAAGGCCACGAGCGGGGCCAGGTCGTCGGCGACGACATCCGCCCGTTCGACGACGCGGAAGTCGTGCGCGCCGTCGTCGCGGAACTGAACAGGGGGCAAAGATGAGCGATCGGCCCCTTTGGACCTCCGAGGAGGCGGCGGACGCGACGAAGGGCGCGTGCGCCGGATCCTGGACCGCGAGCGGGATCTCCATCGACAGCCGAACGGTCTCTCCGGGCGATCTCTTCGTGGCTCTTCGCGGTCCCGACCGCGACGGCCACGACTACGTCGGCCAGGCCCTGGAGGGCGGCGCCGTCGTCGCCGCGGTGTCCCGAATCCCCGTCGGGTCGGAGAACGAGAAAAACCTGCTGATCGTCGACGACACGAAGGCCGCGCTCGAAGCTCTGGGGGTTCGCGCCCGCGACCGCTCCTCCGCGAAGGTCGTCGCGGTTACCGGAAGCGTGGGCAAGACCGGCACGAAGGATGCGTTGAAATCGGCGCTGGACGCGACCGCCTCTTGCCATGCGAGCGCGAACAGCCTGAACAATCACTGGGGCGTGCCGCTAAGCCTGTCCCGGCTGCCGCGACAGGCCGCCTTCGGCGTCTTCGAGATCGGCATGAACCACGCCGGCGAGATTAGTCCGTTGACGAAGTTCGCGCGCCCGCACGTCGCCATCGTGACGACGGTCGAGGCGGTCCACCTCGAATACCTGGGAACCGTGGAGGCGGTCGCGGACGCCAAGGCCGAGATATTCGAAGGCCTGGCGGCCGACGGAATCGCCATCCTCAATCGGGACAACGACCACTTCGAACGGCTCGCCGACATCGCCCGCGCCCGTGGCGCGGACGTCGTTTCCTTCGGGTTCTCGGAGGGTTCGGACGCCCGCGCCGAGAAGGTCGCGCTCCACGCCGAATGCGTCTGCGTCGCGGCCGACATCCGGGGGAAGCGCATCACCTACAAGATGCGCGTTCCCGGACGCCATTGGGCGCGCAACGGTCTCGCGGTGCTGGCGGCGGTGGATGTCCTCGACGCCGATCTGGGTCTGGGCGCGCTGGCCCTCGGCAGTCTCGCGCCTCGCGCCGGTCGTGGACGTCGACACCACGTGCAAGGCGACGACGGGCGTTTCACGGTGATCGACGACAGCTACAACGCCAGCCCGCCGTCGGTTCGCGCGGCCCTGGAGACCCTGAGCGCGGCGGACGTCGCGGAGGGAGGCCGACGGGTCGCGGTGTTGGGCGACATGCTCGAACTGGGGTCCGAAACGGACCGTCTTCACTCCGCGTTGGCCACGGACATCGTCGGCAACGGCGTGGCAAGCGTTTTCACCTGCGGCACGCACATGCGGAATCTGCGCGATGCGCTGCCGGCCTCCCGCCGCGGGGGCCATACCGAAACATCGAGCGAGTTGGCGTCGCTGGTCGGCGAATTCGTCAGGCCCGGGGATGTCGTGCTCGTGAAGGGTTCTTTCGCCATTGGCATGGGCCATGTCGTGAAGCGGCTGTTGGCGGCCGAAACCCAACGACGCGTGGTCAACGGGTAGAAGGAACGGACGGGCCGATGCTTTATCTCCTCGCCGAGTACACCGACCGGTTCGGGCCGCTCAATCTGTTCCAGTATCTCACGTTCCGGACCGGCGCCGCCGTTCTGACGGCGCTGCTCGTCAGCTTCATCCTCGGGCCCCTCGTCATCGACTGGCTCAAGTCGACACAGACGAACGGCCAGCCCATCCGGGACGACGGACCGCGGCGGCACCTCATCGCCAAGCAGGGGACGCCGACGATGGGCGGCTTCCTGATCCTGTTGGGGCTGGTGTTCGGAACCTTGCTTTGGGCCGATCTGGGGAACCCCTACGTCTGGGCGACGCTCGTCGTGACCATCGGGTTCGGCGCGATCGGGTTCGCCGACGATTACCTCAAGGTGAGCCGGTACAGTTACCGGGGTCTGCCCGGGAAGCTGAAGTTCCCGCTGGAAGTCGTGGTCGCGTCGGTCGCGACCCTCTGGATCGCGTCCGTGACGCGGGAGCCGCTCGGCACGGCCCTTGCCGTGCCTTTCTTCAAGGATGTCCTGATCGACCTGGGCTGGTTTTTCGTACCCTTCGCGGTGCTGGTCATGGTCGGCGCCTCCAACGCGGTGAACCTGACCGACGGACTCGACGGGCTCGCGATCGTTCCGGTTATCGTCGCGGCGAGTACGTTCGCCTTCATCGCCTACATCGTCGGCAACGCCGTCTTCTCCGACTACCTTCAGCTGCACGCCGTGCCCGGCGCCGGCGAACTCGCCGTGTTCTGCGGGGCGCTGGTCGGAGCGGGACTGGGCTTCCTGTGGTTCAACGCGCCCCCGGCCATGGTGTTCATGGGGGATACGGGAAGTCTGGCCATGGGCGGCGCGTTGGGGACCATCAGCGTCGTCACCAAACACGAGCTGGTGTTGGCCATCGTCGGCGGACTGTTCGTTCTCGAGACGGTTTCCGTGATCGTTCAGGTCGCCTCGTTCCGGCTGACCGGGCGTCGGGTCTTCCGCATGGCCCCCCTCCACCACCATTTCGAGCAAAAGGGATGGGCGGAACCGACCATCGTCATCCGGTTCTGGATCATCGCCTTCGTTCTGGCCCTGGCCGGGCTGGCGACGCTGAAGCTGAGGTGATCGGGTGCTGGAAGCGACCTCATACGCTGGCGAGCACGTCGCGGTGTTCGGTTTAGGGCGAAGCGGCCTGTCGGCCGCGCGCGCCCTCGACACCGGTGGCGCGCGGGTCCACGCCTGGGACGACGACGAGTCCCGCCGATCCGAGGCCGCGGACGCCGAGCTGCCCTTGGCCGATCTCTATGCCGCCCGGTGGCGCGATTTCGCCGCGCTCGTTCTCAGCCCGGGCGTAGCGCTCCATCACCCCGAGCCGCATCCGTTGGTGACCGCGGCCCGCGACGCCGATTGCGAGGTCATCGGCGACATCGAGTTGTTCGCCCGCGAGAACCCGCGCGGAAGGATCGCGGCGATCACCGGGACCAATGGCAAGTCCACCACGACGGTGTTGACGGGACACCTGCTCCAGACCGGCGGCATGACGGTCGCCGTGGGCGGCAACGTCGGGGTCCCGGTTCTCGATCTCCCCGAGGTGTCCGCGGACGGGGCTTACGTGATCGAGATGTCGTCCTACCAGATCGACCTCGCGCCGTCCCTGGCCGCCGATGTCGCCGTGCTTCTCAATCTGAGTCCCGATCACCTGGACCGGCACGGAAGCATGGAAGGCTACGTCGCGTCCAAGCGTCGGCTTCTGGAGCGTCAGCGCGACAGGCAGGTCGCGATCATCGGAATGGACGATGCGGAGAGCCGGGCGATCCATGACGAGCTCAAGCGGTCCGGACGGGGCGACACGATCTCCGTCTCCGCGGGCGGCGCGCCGGACGCGGACATCGTCGTGGTCGATGGGCACCTTCACGACCGGCGCCGCGAGTCGGCGGGCGCCGCGTCGCTCGCCGACCTCGGTCGGGCGCTCGATCTGAAGGGCGCGCACAATTGGCAGAACGCGGCCGCCGCCTACGCCGTCGCGCGATGTCTCGGATGTTCGTCGACGGACGCCGCGGACGCGTTGCTGAGCTTTCCCGGACTCGAGCATCGCCTGGAGGATCTGGGCGCCGTCACGGGCGTGCGCTTCGTCAACGACTCCAAGGCCACGAACGTCGACGCCGCGGGCCGCGCATTGTCCTGCCACGAGAATGTCCTTTGGATCGCGGGCGGGCGGGCCAAGGACGCCAGCCTCGAGCCGCTTTATTCCTGTCTCGCGAACGTCGCCCACGCGTTCCTGATCGGCGAGGCCGCGCGCGACTTCGCAGCCCGCCTCGACGGCCGGGTTCCGGTGACGATTTCCGGGGATCTGGAGGCCGCCGTTCCCGATGCCCATGCGCGCGCCCTCGCGCTGGGCGTGCCGAACGCGGTGGTCCTGCTCTCTCCCGCCTGCGCCTCCTTCGACCAGTTCGACGATTTCGAGGAACGCGGCAACCGCTTCAAGGAACTGGTGAAGGCCCTGGCGGCCTTCCACGAGAGCGAGGGCGCGAGCGCGCCCGACGGAGGCGCGCCATGATCCTTCCCACGCGCGCCGACCCGTCGGTCATCGGCAAGTGGTGGTGGACGGTTGACCGCTGGATGCTGGTGGCGCTCGTCGCTCTTTCCATCCTCGGCATCGTCATGGTGACGGCGGCGAGTCCGGCCATCGCCGAACGCCTGGGCCTCGAGTCGTTCCATTTCGTCCGTCGGCAGTTCGTTTTCCTGATGCCCGCGCTCGCCATCATGATCGGCGTCTCGCTGCTCTCCCCATTGGCCATTCGTCGTCTCTCCGTCGTGGGACTGGTGCTCACCCTGCTGGGACTCCTGGCGACGGTCGTGGTCGGGCACGAAGTCAACGGGGCCGCCCGCTGGGTCAAGCTGGGTCCCTTGGTCGTGCAACCGTCGGAGTTCGTGAAGCCGACGCTGGCCATCGTCACGGCGTGGATGCTCGCCGAACGGCACAAGGACGAGGATTTTCCCGGCTACGGCATCGCCAGCGCCTTGGTGTTGGTGGTGCTGGCGTTCCTGGTCATGCAGCCCGATTTCGGAATGGCCGTCGTGGTCGGAACGATCTTTTTCGCACAGTTGTTCATGGCCGGCATGCCGACGACCTGGGTCGCCGTGCTGGTCGTGGCCGGTCTCGGCGGCGTGTCCCTGGCTTACACGTTGCTGCCGCACGTAACCAGCCGCATCGACCGCTTCCTGGATCCGGCGAGCGGCGATTCCTACCAGATCGACAAGTCGATCGAAGCCTTCGCGAACGGCGGCGTGCTGGGAAGAGGACCGGGCGAGGGAACCGTCAAACTGGCCCTGCCGGACGCGCACAGCGATTTCATCTTCGCGGTCGTGGGAGAGGAGTTCGGGCTCTTCGCCGGGCTGACCATCGTCGCCGTGTTCGCCTTCATCGTCCTGCGCGGCTTCTATCGAATACTTCAGGAACGAAACATCTTCGTACTGTTGGCGACGGGCGGTCTTCTCGTGCAATTCGGCGCCCAGGCCGTCGTCAACATGGGCGTCAACATGAGGCTCCTTCCGGCGAAGGGAATAACCCTGCCCTTCATTTCATACGGAGGGTCCTCGCTGCTCGCGCTGGCCCTGGCCATGGGCATGGTGCTCGGTTTGACCCGGCGCCGCGGCGGATGGGGGACCGCGACATGAGCGGTCGGCCCATCGTATTGGCGACCGGGGGCACCGGCGGCCATATGTTCCCGGCGCTGGCGCTCGCGGACGAACTGCTGCTTCGGGACCGGCGTCCCGTCATCGTGACCGACGGACGCGGCGCCGCGCGGTCCGCCTCCGATCCCCGCGTCGATGTCCGCGTCGTCCGAACCGGAACGTTCACCGGCCGAACCGCGCTCGGGAAGGCGAGAGGGTTCGCCGACATCGCAGCGGGGTGCTGGGAGGCCCGGCGCATTCTCAAGGAGGTCGCCCCGGCCATCGCGGTCGGTTTCGGCGGATATCCGTCCCTGCCCACGATGTTGGCCGCGACGTACGGCGGCATGCGGACGATGATCCATGAACAGAATGCCGTTCTCGGTCGGGTCAACCGGCTGCTCGCCTCGCGGGTCGACTCGATCGCCGTGACCTCCCCGGGTACCCGGCAACTTTCTCCGGGCGCTCGCGCGCGGGCCGCGGTAGTCGGAAATCCCGTCCGCGATGCCATCGTGACGGTTCGGGAGGTTCCGTACACGATTCCGGACGAAACCACGCCGTTGGAACTGTTGGTTTTTGGCGGTAGCCAAGGCACCGTCGTGTTTTCCGACGTCGTGCCCCGGGCCCTGATCGAGTTGCCCGAGCGGTACCGGGCGCGCCTCCGGGTGACGCAGCAGTGCCGTCCGGAGGATCTGGAGCGTGTCGGAAATGTCTATGCTGACGCCGGCATCGTCGCGGACCTGTCCACGTTTTTCGCCGACCTGCCCGCGCGGCTGACCGTCGCCCATGCCGTGATCGCGCGGGCCGGCGCTTCGACGATCAGCGAATTGACGGTCGCGGGGCGGCCGGGCGTCCTCATCCCCTATTCCCACGCCACCGACGATCACCAGACGGCCAATGCCCGGACGTTGGCCGACGAGGGCGCGGCCTGGTTGATGCCGGAGAGGCGGTTGTCCCCGCGCGCGCTCGCGGAAACTCTCGAAAGGTTGTTCGAGAATCCGGCTCTTCTCGCCGACGTTGCCCGGAAAGCACGCGGTCTCGGCCGCCCCGGCGCGGCCCGTGAGCTGGCGGACGCCGTCTGCCGGATGGCATCGCCCGACAGCTGCCCGGGCCACGGCGTCGTCGCCGGCCATCCCCGGGAGGAAGCGGCATGAAGTCCCTTCCCCTCGATATCGGCCTGATCCATTTCGTAGGTATCGGCGGCATCGGCATGAGCGGCATCGCGGAAGTGATGCATAATCTCAACTACCGGGTTCAGGGCAGCGACATCGCCGATAACGCCAGCGTCCAACGGCTTCGCGACAAGGGGGTCGGCGTCATGCTGGGCCACGACGCATCAAACGTCGATGGCGTCGCCGTGGTTGTCGCTTCCTCCGCGATCAAGCCGGACAATCCTGAAATCGTGGCGGCCCGCGAGAGATTGGTGCCCGTCGTTCGTCGCGCCGAGATGCTCGCCGAACTCATGAGGCTGAAGTGGTCGATCTCGGTCGGCGGCACCCACGGCAAGACCACCACGACCTCCCTCGTCGCGGCGCTTCTGGACGCCGCCGACTACGACCCGACCGTAATCAACGGCGGAATCATAAACGCCTACGGCACCAACGCCCGTCTCGGCGAGGGGGAGTGGATGGTGGTCGAGGCCGACGAGTCCGATGGCACGTTCGTCAAACTTCCGTCGACGATCGCCGTCGTGACCAATATCGATCGCGAGCACATGGACTTCTACGGGACGTTCGACGCGGAACGCGCGGCGTTCCAAGCGTTCGTGGAGAACGTCCCGTTCTACGGGCTTCTGGTCCTGTGCATCGACCATCCGGAAGTCCAGGCCATGATCGGGCGGATTTCCGATCGTCGGATCGTCACCTACGGGCTCAGTCCCCAGGCCGATTTCAGAGGGGCGAACCCGACGTTCTCGTCGGACGGCGCCCGATTCGACGCGATCATCAAGGGCCGCCACGGAACGACGGCAACGACTCTCGAACGACTCGAACTCCCGATGTTCGGGGTGCACAACGTGCGGAACGCTCTTGCGGCGGTCGCCGTGGCCTGGGAGATGGGTCTCGCGCCCGAAACGATCCGGCGCGGCCTGTCGGAGTTTACCGGGGTGAAACGCCGCTTCACCAAGACGGGGGAGGCCGGCGGCGTCACCGTGATCGACGACTACGGTCACCACCCGACCGAAATCGGCGCCGTTCTCGCGGCCGCCCGCAAGACATGCGATCGCCGGATCGTGGCGATCGTCCAGCCTCACCGGTATACCCGATTGCACGACCTGTTCGATGCGTTCTGCCGTTGTTTCCACGACGCCGACACGATCATCGTGGCGGACGTCTACGCGGCGGGCGAACAGCCGATGCCGGGTGTCGATCGCGATACCCTCGTGTCCGGGCTGCGTGAACACGGCCATCGGCATGTGGTCGCCCTCGAAGATCCCGATCAACTGGCCGCGCTGGTCGCGGAACACACCCGGCCCGGCGACCTCGCGATCTGTCTGGGAGCTGGAAACATCACGGCATGGGCGAACGAACTGCCGCGGCAATTGGCCGAGATTCTGACACGACGGAACCAGATCCGTCGGGGAGTCGGATGATGGCCGCTTCCGCGTTCCAGCTTCGTCGCCTTCTCGATCGGTTGCCGACGCCACGCGGAGAACTCCGGGCGGATGCCCCACTCGCCAAGGGGACCTGGTTCCGGGTGGGCGGTTCCGCCGAAGCCCTGTTCCGGCCGCGGGACATCGACGATCTGACCGAATTTCTGAAGGCGAAGCCCGCCGATATCCCCGTCACGGTCCTCGGCGCAGGGACGAACCTCCTGATCCGCGACGGCGGCGTCGACGGCGTCGTCGTCCGTCTCGGCAAGGCGTTCGCCGGGATTCGCGTCGAGGACGATCGGGTCGTCGCCGGCGGCGCGGCGATGGACGTCAACGTCGCTCGCGCGGCCGCCGGCGCGAACCTTGCGGGCCTGGAGTTTCTGAGCGGTATTCCGGGCACGATCGGCGGCGCCGTCAGGATGAACGCCGGCGCCTACGGACGCGAGCTGCGGGACGTTATCGTCTCCGCCGACGCCGTCGATCCTCGGGGCGGCCGTCATGCGTTGAAGGGGCCGGAACTGGGCTTCACCTATCGGGCATGCGCGATCCCGGAGTCGTGGATATTCGTATCCGTCACGCTCCGGGGGAGCAGGGGCGCGTCCGGAGCCATTCGGACGAGCATGGCCTCGGTTCGAGCCGCGCGAGCGGAGAGTCAACCCATCCGCTCGAAGACCGGCGGCAGCACGTTCACCAATCCGACCGGACCGGAAGCGGGCGGCGCCAAGGCGTGGGAGCTTATCGACCGGGCCGGATGCCGGGGTCTCCGGCGCGGCGACGCCGTGGTGTCCAACCTGCATTGCAATTTCCTCGTCAACGACGGGGCCGCCACCGCCGCCGATCTGGAGGCTCTGGGGGAGGAGGTTCGACGGCGGGTGGCCGAGAACTCCGGCGTTGTTCTGCACTGGGAGATCCGGCGGATCGGCAAACACGACCGCGCGTTCCTCGCGCGGACCCCGTCGGCGCGGGACGAGGCATAGTGAACATGCACATCGCGGTCCTCATGGGCGGCTGGTCGACCGAGCGCCAGGTGTCGCTCGTCACCGGAGCGGAGGTGACCGCCGCTCTGAAGGACGACGGCTATCGCGTCACCTCCGTCGATGTCGGATCCGACGTCTTCGATGTCCTCTCGGACCTCAAGCCGGACGTCGCGTTCAACGCGCTCCACGGACGTTTCGGCGAGGACGGCTGCATTCAGGGGATGCTCGAGGTTCTCGATATCCCCTACACGCACTCCGGCGTTCTCGCCTCGGCCCTCGCCATGGACAAACCGCGCGCCCGGCGCATGTTCGAGTCCGTCTCCATTCCCTGCCCGGAAGGAAGGGTCGTGCGCCGGGACGAGGTTCTGGAAGGCGCGATCTTCGATCCGCCTTACGTCCTGAAGCCGACCAACGAAGGCTCCAGTGTCGGGGTACGTCTTGTCTTCGAGGGCGACAACACGCCGCCGCTCGACGAATCCAACTGGGCCTACGGCGAATACGTGCTGATCGAGAAGTACATCCCGGGACGCGAGATACAGGTGGCCGTCATGGACGATGAAGCCCTCGGCGCCATCGAGATCCGTCCCAGGAAGAGGTTTTACGACTACGAGGCCAAGTACACGGACGGATGGGCCGAGCACCTCATGCCTGCCGACATTCCCGAAGCCGATTATCGGGAGAGCTTGCGGCTCGCCGAGCTCGCGCACCGGACCCTGGGATGCCGTGGCGTCACGCGATCGGATCTGCGCTACGACGATACGGTGAGCGGTCGGACCCGCTTCTACATGCTCGAGTTGAACACCCAGCCCGGGATGACTCCGCTGTCCCTGGTTCCCGAAATCGCGGCTCACGCCGGAGTTTCCTTCTCCGAACTGGTGCGACATCTGGTTCGGGACGCGGGGTGCCGACGATGACATTCGACGATCCGGGCGCGCTCCTTCGGGGCTTGGCGAATATCTTTCGGGCGCCGCGGCCGTCGCGGGACCGTCCCGCCGGACGCCGCGGCCGTGTCCCATGGCCCTCCGCGCTCAAGAGGCTGAACGGTGTCGCGGTCCTTTTCCTCGTCGTGGCCGCCGTGTCCGCCGTCGGCCTTCACTGGCCGCACCGGAGTGGCGGCCTTGAAGGTCTCGCCACGAGCGTCGAGGTCGAAATCTACCGCCTGATCCCATGGAATGGCCTCGCGGTCGGCGAAATCGTCGTCACGGGGCGCCATCATGCGACCGAAGCCGATATCGCCGCCGCGCTGGGCGTGCGGAAAGGGGAACCACTGTTCGATGTGGATCCCCGAAAGGTTCGTGAGCGCATCGAGGCCCTGGGTTGGGTGCGGTCGGCTTCCGTGCGTCGAAGATTTCCCGACGCGATTCTGGTCAACATCGTCGAGCGTCGTCCCTTCGCCTTGTGGCAGCGACAGGGTCGCGTCTCCCTCGTCGATCGTGACGGAGAGCTGATCGGGTCCCGGGATCTCGACCGGTTCGACCGGCTGCCGGTCGTGGTGGGCGACGACGCGCCTCGGCACGTCGGCCACCTGGTCGCCGTGTTGGCGCGGCAACCCGCGTTGCTGGGTCGAATCGAGTCCGCGACGCGTGTTTCCAGACGGCGTTGGGACCTGCAATTGCGTGGCGGCCTGACCGTTCGATTGCCGGAAGAGGATTTGGCCGGGGCCTGGGATTTCCTCGCCACGCTGGCGACGGATCATCGACTTCTCGAGCGGGACGTGATCGCCATCGATCTGCGCGTGAAGGACCGTTTCGCCGTGACGCTGGGACCGGCCAGCGCGGTTACGCACCGAGGCGAAGGACGGAGTACGTGAGGATGAACGTGCTGCTGCCCATTCAGGACTCCCGCGCCATGCGTGTAATGCGGAGCGGATCAATCGCCGCGCTCGATATCGGGACTACGAAGGTTTGCTGTTTCGTCGCCCGCGTCGACCCGCAGGAGGGCGTACGCGTCGTCGGTATCGGCCATCAGTCGTCCCGGGGTCTTCGAGGCGGAACGGTGATCGACCTCGAGGCCACCGAGACCGCCATCCGGGGCGCAGTGGATGTGGCGGAGCGCATGGCGGGAGAGACCGTCAAGCGGGTCTTCGTCAATCTGTCCTGTGGCGATCCGGTGTCACATACGATCGGGGTCGAGGTGTCCACCTCCGGTCACGAGATCGAGGATGCGGACCTCCAGCATGTCCTGCGCCAGGGGATGGCGCGAATCGAGTCCGGGGAGCGCGAGGTCGTGCATGCGGTTCCCGGGTCCTTCACGATCGATGGTACGGGCGGCGTTCGAGAGCCGCGAGGAATGGTGGGCTCCCGGCTCGGGGTCGATATGCACATCGTGACGGCGGCCATCGGTCCGCTGCGCAACGTCCAGATATGCGTCGAGCGCGCCATGCTGGAGCTCGAGGGGCTGGTGTTGTCCGGGTACGCCGCCGGCCTTTCGAGTCTGGTCGACGATGAACGGAATCTCGGTGTGACCCTGCTGGATATGGGCGGCGGAACCACGTCCATCGTGGTGTTCGTCGAGGGAAATCTGGTGTTCGCCGACGTCGTGCCGCTCGGTGGCCAACATGTCACCAACGACATTGCCCGGGGATTGGCGACTCCCACGGCACAGGCCGAGCGAATGAAGACGCTTTTCGGGAACGCCATGCCGAGCCCGGCCGACGAACGCGACATGATCGATGTGCCGCGGGTCGGCGAGGCGGATCTGGCCGCGGCCAATCACGTCCCCCGTTCGGTTTTGACGGGGATCATTCAGCCCCGGCTGGAAGAGACGCTGGAAATGGTTCGCGATCGTCTGAAGTTCTCGGGAACGGCTCGCATTTCCGGCAGGCGGCTGGTGTTGACCGGCGGCGCCAGCCAGCTCCAGGGCGTGGGGGAACTGGCGTCCCGTGTGTTGGACAAGCAGGTTCGCATCGGCCGACCGGTCGCAATCCGCGGACTGGCCGAGGCGACCGGCGGGGCCGCCTTCGCCGCCTGCGCCGGCCTTCTCGTATACGGCGCCCATGGATACGCCGAACCGTTTCAGTCGCTCGACGACTCGGCGTGCGACTCGCGCCGCGGTCTGGCGCGAGTCGGTCGATGGCTGAAACGGAACTTCTAACCCGCCGTCGGCGCTCTCCGCGAACAGGGAAACAAGGCGAGGAACGATGGGAACGATTGATAGAGGACGAACCGCATCGGAAGGATGTAACCACTCAGTAGGAGATGACCAATGACCATCAAACTCAGCATGCCCGAAGTCACCGAACTGAAGCCGTGCATTACGGTAGTCGGGGTCGGCGGCGCCGGTGGCAACGCCGTGAACAACATGATCAGCGCCCGACTCGAGGGCGTCGATTTCGTCGCGGCCAACACCGACGCGCAGGCGTTGGGCCATTCATTGACGGAACGACGGATTCAGTTGGGCGTCAATGCTACCCAGGGTCTCGGCGCGGGGTCGAATCCGGAAGCCGGCCGAGAAGCCGCGATCGAAAGCCTCGACGAGATCATGGACCACGTCCAGAACAGCCACATGGTGTTCATCACCGCCGGCATGGGGGGGGGGACCGGCACGGGCGCAGCCCCCGTGATCGCCAAGTCGACGCGGGAACGGGGCATCTTGACCGTCGGTGTCGTCACCAAGCCCTTCCATTTCGAAGGGAGCCGCCGGATGGATATCGCCGACGTGGGAATCGAGGAACTCCAGAGCTATGTCGACACGCTGATAATCATTCCCAATCAGAATCTGTTCCGTGTCGCCAATGGGGAAACGACCTTCGCCGACGCTTTCAGGCTGGCGGACGAGGTGTTGTCCCAGGGAGTTCGCGGAGTCACCGATCTGATGGTCATGCCTGGGCTCATCAACCTCGATTTCGCCGACGTCAGGGCGGTGATGCGGGAGATGGGCAAGGCGATGATGGGCACGGGCGAGGCCGAGGGCGAAAACAGAGCCATCAAGGCCGCCGAGGCGGCGATCTCCAACCCGTTGCTCGAGGATGTCTCCATGAAGGGTGCGACCGGGTTGTTGATCAATATCACGGGCGGTCCGGACATGACGCTGATGGAAGTCGACGACGCGGCGGGCAGAGTCCGGGAAGAGGTCGATGCGAATGCCAGCATCATCTTCGGAACCAGCCTCGATCCCGAGCTCGAGGGGCGGGTTCGCGTGTCGATTATCGCGACCGGAATCGAATCGGAAGCGGTCACGGCACCGCCCCCGCTCCCACGCCTTCAGGTCGTCGGCGGCGTTCAGACGGGAACCCCGGCCACCCAGCCCGTGCGACCCGAGGCCGGACGCGCGGAGATGCCGCCGCTCACGATCCCGGAAGGACCCATGCCCGGGACTGCCGCGATTCAGCGGGCCATACCGCGCCAGATGGGCGACTCCGCCGCCGCAGACGAGGCCTCCGTATCGGCGAGCCCGCCGGACACGGCGGCAAGGGCGGCCGAGGTGGAAGTGGCGATGGAAGCCGATAGCGGCGCGCCGGCAAGCGCGGTGTCGGGACATCGGGAGGAGGCCCGTTCCGACGCGGATCGGGCCGTTGCCGCGACAACACCGGATACGGCGCCACGGATGCCGCAGGTCGGGGCTTCTTCATCCGCCGACGCGTTCATTCCGCCCAAGCCGGTGGAGGCGCAATCCCATGCGCCGCGCGTGGAGAAGCCGGAGCCGTTCGCCGAGGCGGCGATGACGAACGGGGGGGGCATGCTTTCCAGTCGTTCCGGTTCTCCCAGTCTGCTCGAGCGAATGACCGGAACGGGACGGGCACGCAAGTCGAAAGAGACGGCCGATGCGTCGGCGACGACCTCCGGGGCATCGAATACCCGACGACCGGAAATCACGAAGACGGACTCCACCCCCGCGACCGCCGCCGAGAGACCGGTGTTGACACGGGTGGAAGCGAGCGACCGCCTCGCGCCGCCTCGGCCCGACGAGGATTTGCTCGATATTCCGACATTCCTCCGGCGCCCCACGAACTGACCCCACGGCGGGTTCGCCGTCTCGGTCTCGCCACGTTCCGCGTCGAAGCGGGCGTGGCGGGATCGTGTAACACTCTGAAATAAAGAGTGATTTGCCGGTATTCACCGAGAACTGTAACAAGATCGCCAAGGAATTCCCGACCGTCATTCGGTCACTCGATTCGCGTGCCACGCGGGCGTATTCGGATCGTCGCGCGGTGAGACACGGAACGGGCTTTGGCGGGAAGCGAGGCTCAGCTTTTGTATTCCATCGGACCGGCATTCGCCGGCGAAACGCGTCAACATACGCTCGAGTGCCGGATCAGCTGCGTCGGGGTCGGGCTTCATTCCGGCAAGCGGGTCGCCATGACCCTGCATCCGGCGCCGCCAGGGACCGGGATCGTGTTCCGGCGCTCGGACGTCTCTGGAGACGCGGGCCGAATCCCCGCGTTGTGGGATCGTGTTTGCGACACGACGCTATGCAGCACCATTTCGAACGGCGCGGGGACGCGGGTCGCGACCGTCGAGCATCTCATGGCGGCCCTTGCGGGTTGTGAAATCGACAACGCTGTCGTCGAGCTCGATGGATCGGAAGTGCCGATCATGGATGGGAGCGCCGCGCCCTTCGTTTTCCTGATCGAGTGCGCCGGCATCGTTGCCCAGGCCGCCACCAGACGATTCGTTCGGGTCGTCAAGGAAGTCTCGGTAGAGGACGGAGAGCGCCATGTGCGGCTGACTCCGGGCGAGGGATTGTCGGTGGGTATCGAGATCGATTTCGACAATCCCCATGTCGCCCGGCAGACGCACCGGTTCGAGATCGATGGCCTGACGTTCAAGGACGAGCTCTGTCGCGCCCGGACATTCGGCTTCGCGACGGACATCGAAGAGATGCGAAACCGAGGCCTCGCCCGGGGCGGTTCCTTGCAGAATGCCGTCGTGGTCGGCCAGGACGGTGTTATCAACGAGGGCGGGTTGAGGTACGACGACGAGTTCGTTCGCCATAAGGCCCTCGACGTGGTTGGGGATCTCTATCTGGCGGGTGCTCCGATTGTCGGCGCCTACCAGGGTGTTCGCGCCAGTCATCGATTGAACAATGTCCTGCTGCGGACCTTGTTCGCCGACGGGGAGGCCTGGGAGTTGGTGGGGGCGTCCCGTGGCGGCGACGTCCCGGCGCGGGGCCGAACGTCGGTGAGCACCATTCCGTTGGCCGCGACCGCATAGTCCTCTCTCGCTCCCTGCACCTGATCGAGTGGGATAGCCGATTATTCCGGCATCCGGGCGTGAGCGGTCGCCCCCCACCGGGAGGGGCGCGAACGGACCCTACGGCACTCCCGTCGCTGGACGGGTCTCGCGGACAAACGGGAACTCCCTTGCCGCGCCCATCCGGCGGCACTTCGAATCGGTCGGTTTCGTTGCTATAATCTTCGTCTTCGGCCGGACCCGGCGCAGGGCACCGCGTACCTCTCGGACGTTCAACTGAATCCTTTGCCGAACCTGGAATGACTCCCTCCCGCGGCGATATATGCGTGTCGATGAAGCCGTGGCCGCCACGCGCGGTCCGTACATGCATCTTGCCGACGCTGGCGGTCGTGCTGGCCCTTGCGTTGCCCGGCTGTTCCTCCGACGCCGAATCCGAGTACACCGAGCGCCCGGTCGAGGAGCTCTACAACAGCGCCTTGGATTCGCTACTGAGTGGCGGCTACACCCAGGCGGCCGAGGGATTCGACGAAGTGGAGCGTCAGCACCCGTACTCGGTCTGGGCGACCAAGGCCCAGCTCATGGCCGCTTTCTCCCATTACCAGACCAATCGGTACGACCAGGCCATACTCGCCGCCGATCGCTTCATTCAGCTGCATCCCAACAGCGTGGACACGCCCTATGCCTTCTATCTCATCGCGATCAGCTATTACGAACAGATAACCGACGTTGGACGAGACCAGCGCGTGACCGAGCAGGCGCTCGCCGCGCTGAACGAGCTGGTTCGCAGATATCCCGACACCGAGTACGCGCGCGATGCCCGATTGAAGATCGCGCTCGCGCGGGATCATCTGGCAGGCAAGGAGATGGAAATCGGGCGGTTTTATCTCGCGGAGGGGAACTACATTTCCGCGATCAACAGGTTTCGCGTCGTCGTCGAAGAATACGAGACGACGACCCATGCGCCGGAGGCGCTGCACCGCCTCACCGAGGCGTACCTGGCGCTTGGCGTGACGGACGAAGCCCGGACCGCGGCGGCCGTTCTCGGACACAACTATCCCGGAAGCGTCTGGTATCGGGATTCGTATGAAGTGCTGACCGGCGGGGATTCGCGGCCGCGGAAAACCGAAGGATCCTGGATCGGTCGCTTGTGGAGATCGGTGTTCTAGCGGGCGCGCGATGCTCGCGGGACTGTCTATCCGGGACTTCGTCCTCATCGAACGCCTCGACCTGGCATTCGAGCCGGGTCTCTGCGTGCTTACGGGCGAAACCGGGACCGGCAAGTCGATCCTGCTCGACGCGCTGGGGCTCTGCCTCGGGCGTCGGGCGTCGGCGGATCTGGTTCGCGCCGGAGCCCGACAGGCCGACATCACCGCCGTTTTCGAGGTTCCGTCGGGGCACGCGGCGTGGGACCTGCTCGAAAGCCAGGGTATGACCGGACTGGACGACGTGATCCTCCGGCGCGTGGTCACGCCCGAAGGCCGCAGCCGGGCCTTCGCCAACGATCGACCGGTCTCCGCCACGTTCCTGCGCGAACTCGGCATGACCATCGTCGAGGTACAAGGACAGCATGATCTCGCCCTGCTGCTCGATCCCTCCAATCATCGCCGGCTTCTTGATCAGTACGCCGGTCTGGAGTCCGAAATCGGGGAGGTCGCGTCGGCGTTCGACGCGATGCGGGACGCGGCGCGCGCCCTGGAAGACGCGAGGGCGGAACTGAAGCGCGCGCGCGCCGACGAGGAATACGTGCGCCATGTCGTCGAGGAGTTGAACTCCCTGGACCCCCAACCGGCGGAGGAGGACTCTCTCGCTGCCGAGCGAACCGTCCTGATGCACGCGGAGCGCCTCTCCCGATCGCTTTCCGAGGCGCTGACGGTGTTGACATCGGAAGATGGCGCGCAGATCGGGCTGCGTCGCGCCGAACGGTCGTTGGAACGGTCTCGGGAGCATGCGGCGGGCCGGTTCGATGAAGTCATGACGGCTCTCGAGCGGGCACGCGTCGAGACCATGGAGGCGGTCGCGATACTCGAACATCTCGACCGGGAGCTGACGGGAGATCCCGCGCGACTGTCGGTCGTCGAAGATCGGCTCTTCGACCTTCGCGCGTTGGCGCGAAAGCACCGGACGACGGTGGCGGAACTACCGGCCGTCTTGGACGCCCTCTCCGAGCGGCTCGCGGCGCTCGACTCCGGGGCCGATGAGATCGACCGTCTGGCCGGGGAGGCCGAGACCAGCCGCGCGGCCTACGAGAACGCGGCGAAGTCCCTGAGCGACAAACGGCGCGCCGGCGCCCGGAGGTTCGACGAGTCCGTCAACGCGGAGTTGCCGTCCTTGAAGCTGGGAGACGCCGCGGTCAGGACCGCGGTCGAAACGGTCGTCGAGGACTGGTGGGGACACGAGGGCTTCGACCGCGTCGTCTTTCAGGTCGCCACGAACGCCGGCCACGAGCCGGGTCCGCTCTCCCAAGTGGCCTCGGGTGGCGAGCTCGGCCGGATCATGCTGGCCTTGAAGGTCGTTCTTGCGCGCACGCGGGGCTCGCGAACGCTGATTTTTGACGAGGTCGACCGGGGCATCGGCGGGGCCACCGCGGATGCCGTCGGCGCTCGCCTCGAGCGGCTGGCGCGGGAGTCTCAGGTCCTGGTGGTCACGCACTCGCCACAGGTCGCCGCGCGAGGGAATCACCATTGGCTGATCGGCAAGGCGGCCGGCGACGAACGCGCGACGACGACCGTCGACCGGCTCGATACGGGAACGCGGCGCGAAGAACTGGCCCGTATGCTCGCGGGCGCGAGGGTTACCGACGAGGCGCGGGCGGCGGCCGACAGCTTGATCGCGGAACAAGCGTCGTGAGCGGCGAAAACACCACCGATCCGTTAGCCGGTATCGATGTCGGGGCGCTGACGGAGGAGCAGGCGGTGGCGGAGCTCGAGCGTCTGGCACGCGAGATCGCCGAACATGATCGCGATTACCACCAACTCGACGCCCCCACGATCAGCGATGCGGAGTACGACGCCCTCCGGCGGCGAAACCGGGCGATCGAGACTCGACTTCCCGGACTCGTTCGCGACGACAGCCCCTCTCGCCGGATTGGCGCCGCGCCGGCCCAGGGCTTTCGCAAGGTTCGTCATGCGCAACCCATGTTATCTCTCGATAACGCTTTCGACGACGAGGAGGTCGCCGGATTTTATGGACGGATTCGGCGGTTCCTGGGATTGGACGGAGACGCCGCGGTCGACGTCGTCGCCGAGCCCAAGATCGACGGCTTGTCCGCCGCGCTTCTCTATGAAGACGGCGAGCTCGTCCGGGGAGCGACGCGTGGCGACGGAGCGACGGGCGAGGACGTCACGAACAATTTGTGCGTCACCGGGGACGTTCCGCGCAGGTTGAGCGGACGGGGAATTCCGAAGCGGCTGGAGGTCCGTGGCGAAGTCTACATGCGGCGCGAGGACTTCCTGGCCCTCAACCGGGCGCAGGAGAACGCGGAAAGACAGGTGTTCGCCAATCCCAGGAACGCGGCCGCGGGAAGTCTCCGGCAGCTGGATCCCGCGATAACCGAGACCCGTCCGATCCGTTTCTTCGGATACGCCTGGGGCGAGGCATCCGATCCCATTGCCGACACGCTCTGGGAGGCGCGCCAACGGCTGGAGGAGTGGGGGTTCACGCTCAACGAGCCCGCCCGGCGGTGCAAAGTGCTGGAAGCCGCCCTCGATCACTATCGGAACCTGGAGGAAGCGCGGGCGACGTTGCCCTTCGATATCGACGGTGTCGTTTACAAGGTCGACCGGCTCGACTGGCAAAACCGGCTGGGCACGGTCAGCCGGTCGCCGCGGTGGGCCGTAGCTCACAAGTTCCCCGCCGAAAAGGCGCGGACCGTCCTCAAGTCGATCGGCATACAGGTCGGACGGACGGGTATGCTGACGCCGGTCGCGAGACTCGAGCCGGTGACCGTGGGCGGCGTCGTTGTCAGCAACGCCACGCTCCACAACGAAGACGAGATCGAGCGCAAGGACGTGCGGCCGGGCGATACGGTCGTCGTGCAGCGGGCGGGCGACGTCATTCCCCAAATCGTGACGGTGGTTCGGGAGCGCCGGCCGAAGGGCGCGAAGCCGTTCGTGTTTCCCGATGTGTGCCCCGAATGCGGGAGCGCGGCGGTCCGGGAAGAGGACGAGGTGGCGCGCCGCTGCACGGGCGGGCTGATCTGTCCGGCGCAAGCCGTGGAGCGGTTGCGTCATTTCGTCGGCCGGAACGCCTTCGATATCGAAGGTATCGGCGAGAAGCAGATACTGGCTTTCTGGGGAAAAGGCCTCGTCAAGGAGCCCGCCGACCTGTTCACGCTCGAGAGCCGCGACGGCGACGGCGAGATCGATCCTCCGTTGTGCGATTGGGAGGGATGGGGCGAGACTTCGGTTCACAACCTGTTTGCCGCGATCGACCGTCGCCGCGACATCGGGATCGAGCGGTTCCTGTATGCTCTCGGCATACGGCATGTCGGCCAGGCGACGGCGCGCCTGCTTTCACGGCGCTACGAGACGCTGGATCGGTTCCTGGAGGCCATGGCCGAGGCGCGAGACCGCGACAGCGAGGCCTATCGCGGTCTCGTCGATGTCGACGGTATCGGCCGGAAGGTCGCCGAGGTCATCGTCGAGTTCTTCGCCGAGCCTCATAACGGGCGGGCGATCGGTGATCTGCGCGACCGGGTGCGGGTGCGGGACGCCGAGCCGGTGGAAAGCGGGTCGGAAATCGCCGGAAAAACGGTCGTCTTCACGGGGACGCTGGAAACCGTGACACGGGCCGAGGCCAAGGCGAGGGCGGAGGCGCTCGGCGCCAAGGTCTCGGGATCGGTTGGCGCCAAGACCGACTACGTGGTCGCCGGGCCGGGCGCGGGGTCGAAACTGAAGAAGGCGCAGGAACTCGACGTGACCGTCCTGAGCGAGGCCGAGTGGTTCGCCCTGATCGGAGCGCCCTGACCGACGGGCCCTGGTTCAATGTCCGAGGGGTGATGCGGCCCTTCGAAGCCAGTCGGCGGTCTCGGAGTCGACCAGGCCGTCGAGATCCTCGATGACCGTCCGGTGGTACGAATTGAGCCAGCCGAGCTCGTCCGCGTCCAGGAGCGAGACGTCGACGAGGCTTCTGTCGATGGGCGCCCGCGTCAGGGTCTCGAAACCCAGCATCGTCTTCTCGCCGCCCGCCGGTCGCCCGCGCTCGATCACGGCGGCGAGGTTCTCCACGCGGATGCCGTATTCGCCCGGTTTGTAATAGCCGGGCTCGTTCGAAACGATCATGCCGGGTTCCAATGCCACCGCACTGGCGACTTTCGAGATCCGTTGCGGGCCTTCGTGAACTCCCAGATAGCTGCCGACGCCGTGACCGGTCCCATGATCGTAGTCCAAGCCCATCCGCCACAACGGTTGCCGGGCCAGGATATCGATCTGCGAGCCGGTGGTGCCCTCGGGAAAGCACGCCTGCGCCACCGCGATGTGGCCCTTGAGCACGCGCGTGAAACGATCGCGCATCTCGGCCGTGGGCTGTCCGACGGCGACGGTGCGGGTGACGTCGGTCGTCCCGTCGAGGTACTGGGCGCCGGAGTCGACGAGGTAGAGGAGCCCGGGTTCGATCTTGCGGTTGGTCTTCTCGGTTACCCGGTAATGCACGACGGCGCCGTTCGGTCCGGCGCCCGAGATGGTCTCGAAAGACAGTCCCCTGAAATGCTCGTTGCCCTCCCTGAATGAACGGAGCCTCGAGGCGGCCGTCAGCTCGTCGATCCCCCCTTCCGGCGCGTGGCGCGCGAACCAGCGCAGGAAACGCGTGAGCGAGGCGCCGTCCCGTCGATGGGCGGCGCGAGCGCCGTCCAGTTCGACGGTGTTCTTGCGGGCCTTGGGAAGCTGGCATGGATCGAGGTCTCGAACGACGTCGGCGCCGGCGTCTTTCAGAAGCCGAAACACCCAGGCGGACGCGCTGTCGGGGTCGGCGAGGACCTTTCGGCCACGTAAATCTCCAAGCGCCGCCGGCAGTTCATCGACGGTCCGCAAGGTCAACCCGCCGCCAAGGTGCGCCCTTACGGTGTCGTCGACCTTTCGGGGATCGATGAACAGGTCGACGGTGGCATCGGCGCGCAGCAGCGCATAACTTAACGAGATGGGCATGTTGGGCACGTCCGAACCGCGGACGTTGAGGAGCCAGGCGATCGAATCCGGCGCCGTCAGCACCGCCGCCGACATGCCGTCGGCCCCGAGATCGGCGGCGAGGCGTGCGCGTTTTTCCGCGCTCTCCTCGCCCGCGAACGCGACGTCATGAACCACGAGCAGTCCGGAGGGTGGTTCCGGCTGGTCTCCCCATACCGAATCGATCGGGTTGGGATCGGTGGTTTCCAGAACGGCCTTTACGTTCCGACACGCTTTTCCGATGCGATCGAGGGACCTGTCCGTATGCAGTCGTGGATCGAAACCCAGGCGCATGCCTTCCGACAGGTTGCCCCGGAGCCAGTCGTCAGCCGGTTCCTCGGTGACATGCCTGATCTCGTAGCATGACATATCGGCCTGGTCGGCGGCCTGTAGCGTGTATCGCCCGTCGACGAAGATAGCGGCCTTCTTCTGAAGCACGATGGCCATGCCGGCGGAGCCGTCGAATCCGGTGAGCCAGGACAGGCGTTCCGCGTAGGGCGCGATGTATTCCCCGTTGTGCTCGTCGGATCGGGGTACCAGGAATCCGTCGAGCCGCCGGTGCCTCAGTTCGCCGCGCACGGCTTCCAGACGCGCGGTCGCCGTGTCCTGCCTTGCTTCGGCCAGTGAATTCACAGGGTCTCCTCGGTTCGGAACATCATGGGATTCTCGTCGTGGGCGCCCGGGACGACGAAGCGAACTCCGAAAGCGTCCGGCCTGCGCCACATCCGCGACGTTCTCCAGCGTATCTCGTGTCCCCGCGTCGCACCAGACGACGTCCCGGTTCGCCACATGTGAGGCGTATCGGTCAGGACCGGATCACGCTTGCCCCGCAGAATCCCGTCGAACAGGCGGTCGAACATCCGTGTATGGGTCTGCACGAGGCCGCGCATGGCCCCCTTCATGTCCTCATCGGTTTCCAAACCGTCGGGCCGCGGTCGGAAGTCGTTGTCCATCGACATCAAGCCGCCGCGGCCGCCGGTCACGGAACCCGAATCCCTCGACCGGGGATGATGCCCGAAGCCGCCTGCGAGCCCACCGTCGGGAGTGCGCTCCCGGCGGGCGGCCGTCAGGAGTCATGGCGGATGCCATGCGGTTTCCGCAACGCCGGGCCGCGAAATCGGCGCATGTGGGCAATCGCTCCGGCATTTATATCGGGATGCGTGTAACGCGGCATACCGGCCGGTCCCCATGGACCGGCCATGCTTTGAGGAAAGGTAGTGTTCGTCATGACGATGTTGCCCGATTTCGCCGACAGGTCGTTCTGGCCTGGAATTGAAGGCGACGGCGAGCGCAGGCTCGCTGGCGTCTTCCGAGTGGTTCGTGAGGGGCTCGGCGAGATTGTCGCCTGCGCTCTCGAGCCGTTGCTTCCGGCCGACATTCTGCCCGACCGCAAATGAGCGGTCGGACACCCGCCTGAGTCGCGGAGGAACGGTACCTGTCTCTTGAACGGTGCCGCTCCACGAATCTCCCGAAGAAGTCCGATCTCCGACAGTCCCGGCGGCGAGGTGCGCCGGGGCCGGGGTTCGCGCACGCTACGGTCGCGCGTCGCGAGGAGGACGACGAAGCACCAGGGTGGTCCAGCCGCCGAGCCCGACCCGCTTCTCCAGGCGCATGTGGTTTCGTCGATACGCGGCGAATACGCGGTGCCCCTGATGCGTCAGTATGCCGGACAGAACCACCCGGCCGCCGGGAGAGACGCGCCGTCCGATATCCTTCGCCATCCCGATCAGCGGCGCAGCGAGGATGTTGGCGACGATCAGGTCATAGGGTCCGCCCTCGGATACCTTCCCGTGGCGGCACCCGTCTCCCACCACGAACTCGACTTGGCGGTGCAGGCGGTTGACGCGAGCGACGCGCCGCGCGAATCCGATGGCGCATGGATCGATATCCACTCCCAGAACCCGGCAATTCCAAGCCCGGCACATGGCCATGGCAAGGATGCCCGTGCCGGTTCCCAGATCCAGCGGACGCCTGATGCGGTCACGCTTCGCGAGATCGTCGATGGCGATCAGGCAGCCGCGCGTGCTTTCGTGCGTTCCCGTGCCGAAGGCGGGACCGCCATTCACGATCAGTTCGATGGCGCCGCTTGGCCTGGGGCCGTCGTGGTCGCTGGCGCGGACGAAGAATCTGCCCGCTCTGACCGGTTCGCTCGAGGACCGGGAGGAGATCGACCAATCCCGGTCGGGGACGCGCCGCACGCGAGGTTCTATCCCGATGCCGCCCGCGTCGAGCTCGCGCATGGAGCGCGCGAGCGCGGCGGCGTCGGGTTCCATGGCGCAGAGAATTTCCACACACCACAACCGATGCGGCCCGTTCGTCGTGTCATCGCCGAGCGCATTGGCCATCACGGCCAGTATCCGGTCGCCCGGCCCCTCGAGAACGCATTCCCGGCCACCCAATGCGCAGGTCAGGGACTCCTCGACGCGGGCGACCGCGCCTTTCGCGATCGTCGCCCGAACGCTCCACAGGTTCGCGCCACTTGCCATCCGGTCTCGGCGAAGACTTCGAGCGGAAGCGACCCGCGCCGGTGGAGACGTCAGGCCGCTTCCACGAAGCTATCGATGATCCTCTTGGTTCCCGCCTTGTCGAAGGCGACTTGAAGGCGGTTTCCGTCCACGGACAGCACGTGGCCGTAGCCGAATTTCTGATGAAAGACCCGGGCGCCCACGCGAAAAACTCCGGCGGACTCCCTGGCATCGACGACTTCGGCTCGTCCCTCGAGGACCAGTCCGCCTGACGTCGCCGCGCGACCGTGGCGGTTTCGACGTCGCCCCGTCGAGGGCCTCTCCGAAACGTCGAATCGGCTGACGTGATCTTCCTGGAGAGTCCGTGTCCGCCTACCTTCATACAGGCCCGGTTCGCTCGTGTATTCGATGGAGTCCTTGGGCAACTCGTCGATGAAACGCGAAGGAATGCTGCTCTGCCACTGATTGTAAACGCGCCGACTGGCGGCGAAACTGAGGCGGATCCGCCGACGGGCGCGCGTCAGACCTACATGTCCGAGTCGGCGTTCTTCCTCCAGAGCGTTCGAACCGCCTTCGTCAAGGGAACGTTGGTTGGGAAAGACGCCTTCCTCCCAGCCCGGCAGGAACACGGTGTCGAACTCGAGACCCTTGGCGCCGTGCAGAGTCATGAGGTTGACCTTGTCTCCCGTGCCGGAGTCCTCGTTCTCCATGACCAGACTGACGTGTTCGAGGAACTCCTCGAGGTTCTCGAACTCGTCCATCGCCGCGACCAACTCCTTCAGGTTCTCCAGCTTTCCAGGAGCGTCGGGTGACTTGTCGTTCCGCCACATCGCGGTGTAGCCGGAATCGTCCAGGACGAATTCGGCGAATTCAACATGGGGAAGCCGGGTCTTCTCCACCCGCCAGCGGTCGAGGCGCGTCAGGAAGTTCGACAACGCGCGTCGGGCCTGCGCCCGAAGCTCTTCCGTCATGACGAGCTCCTCGGCCGCCTGCACCAAGCTGAGATCGCGGGCGCGAGCGAGTCGATGCATCGCCTGCACGGTTGTCGAGCCGATCCCGCGCCGGGGAACGTTGACGATCCTCTCGATGGCCAGATCGTCGGCGGGCTGGGCGACGGCCCGGAAATACGCCACGGCATCGCGAATCTCGCGTCGTTCGTAGAAGCGCAAGCCGCCGACGACGCGGTAGGGCAGGCCGAGGGTGAGGAACCGTTCTTCGAACTCGCGCATTTGAAAAACGGCGCGGACCAGGATGACCATCTCGTTCAGGCTGTGCCCCTGCGAACGCAACGCCTCGATCTCCTCACCCACGAAACGCGCCTCGGCCTCGCCGTCCCACACGCCGCGGACCTGGAGGCGTTCGCCCTCGAGAGCCTCGGTCCACAGCGTCTTCCCGAGCCGTCCGGCATTGTTCGTGATCAGACCCGCGGCCGCCGCGAGAATGTGCGGAGTCGAGCGATAGTTCTGCTCCAGACGGATGACACGGGCTCCTTCGAAATCCTTTTCGAAGCGCAGGATGTTGCCGACTTCAGCGCCCCGCCAGCCGTAGATCGACTGATCGTCGTCGCCCACGCAGCAAATGTTATGGTGGGCGCGCGCCAGAAGCCGAAGCCACAGGTACTGGGCCACGTTGGCGTCCTGATACTCGTCCACCAGGATGTACCGGAACCGCCGCTGATACGCCGCCAGCACGTCGGCGTGGTTTCCGAAGATCGCCAGGCAATGCAGCAACAGATCGCCGAAGTCGACGGCGTTCAGTGATTTCAGCCTCTCCTGATAAGCGGCATACAGGCTCGCGCCCTTGCCGAAGGCGAAGTCGCCAGCATTGTCGGACCCGGCCTGCCGCGGTCCGACGCCCCGATCCTTCCAACGGCCGACGAGCGCCGCGAGATTCCGGGCCGGCCACTTCTTTTCATCGATACGCGCGGCTTCGATGACCTGCTTCAGGAGGCGGATCTGATCATCGGTATCGAGAATGGTGAAGTTCGCCGTCAGGCCCGCGAGTTCCGCGTGGCGCCGCAGTATCCTGGCGCCCATCGCATGGAATGTGCCGAGCCACAGACTCTCGACCGGGCGCTGGAGCAGGTCTTCCACCCGGCCCTTCATCTCGCGCGAGGCCTTGTTGGTGAACGTGACGGCGAGGACTTCCCCGGGGCGCGCGAGTCCGAGACGGAGAATATGGGCGAGCCGGGTCGTCAGTGCGCGAGTCTTTCCCGTGCCGGCCCCGGCAAGGACCAGAACGGGGCCCTCCGTCGCCTCGACGGCCTCGCGCTGCGCGCCGTTGAGCTCCGCCAGGTAAGGGGGCTCCGGCCGGCTGGCCTCGACATGCGGCACCGCGCCGGGCGACTCGTCGAAAGCGGAGAGATCGAATGATTCCGACATCGCCGCGACTTATAGCACGGTCGCTGCATCGCGACCCCTCACGCACGGTCCGGGTCCGAACCGAACGGTCGTCGACGCGAATTTCAGCGCTCACCGTGTTCCTCGGCATGCGCGGACAACAGCGCCCTGTTGTATTCACGAAGCACCCGGTTGTGATGAAGAATGCCAATGATGACGAGGTCCCGCGCATTATCCACGACCGGCAGGTGGTTTTCTCCGGCCGCATCCATCAGCGACAGAACGCGTTCGAGGTTGTCGTCGCCTTCGATCACCGTCACCTTGCGCGCCGCGTCATGCGCGTTGATCAGAGTATCGACATCGATATCGAAGGCGACGTCGCGGATGTCCGCGAACGAGACCTTCCCCACGTATCGGCCCCCCGCGTCCGTTACGAAGAAATGGTCGTGCGGCGCGGTTCGCAGCAGATGACGGATCTCGGAGATGTTCGTGTCCTCCGGAATGGTCCGGAAGTCGTCGCCCATGATGTGCCGCGCCCGAACGGTCAGTAGCAAATGTCGCGCCCGACCGCCCTTGAGGCTGATACCCCGGCGCACGAGTTGCCACGCGAAAAACGACCGGCCGAGGACTTGGTGGGTCAGGATACTCGCCACCGCGATGGCGATCATCGCGGCGACGGTGACCGAGAGGTCGCCGATCAACTCGAACATCATCAGAACGGTGGAAATGGGAGCGCCGAGGACGGGCGCGGCGACGGCGCCCATGCCGACGATCGCGTAGAGGCCGGGGCTCGACGCCAGATCGGGAAAAGCGGTGGCCGCGACGAATCCGAAGGCACCGCCCGTCATCGCGCCGATGTAAAGCGAAGGGCTGAAGACCCCGCCGCCAAAACCGCTCCCCAGCGTGATCGCCGTCGCCGTCACCTTGGCGATGACGAGGAGTATCAGGAATCCCAGGGGGATGATCCCCTTGAGGGCGTCTTCGGTGGCCTCGTAGCCGACGCCCAGAACCTCGGGGAAAAAGACCGCGATGGCGCCGACCCCGAGACCGCCGATGGCGGGGCGGAGCCATATGGGCATCCGGGTGCGCTCGACGGTGTCCGTGGCGAACATGACGCTCCACATGAAGGTCATGGCGATCGCCGCGCAGACGATGCCGAGCATCAGGAACGCGGGAAGCTCGAAGAACGAGACGATCGAGTAATCGGGAAGAACGAAGGCCGGGGAATCGCCCAGATGGATACGGGAGACGATGGTGCCCGCCACCGACGCGATCACGATCGGCGAGAAAGCGTGAAGCGCGTAGTGACCGATCACCACCTCCAGGGCGAAGAACACCCCGGCGATCGGGGCATTGAACGAGGCCGCGACGGCACTCGCGACGCCGCACCCAAGCAGCGTCAAGGACAGGGAAGGACCGAACTTCAATCGTTGCGCGACGAACGACGCGGCGGTGGCACCGAGATGGACGACGGGACCTTCTCGCCCGGCGCTCGCGCCCGCGCCGAGGCTGGCGACGGATACGGCGGCCACGGCCAGACCCTTTCCCGGGGTCAGACGCCCGCCACGAAGCGCTCCCGCCTCCATGACCTGCGCGACGCCTTCCGCTCTACGTCCGGGGACCAGGAAACGGAGGAGCAAGCCGACGACAAGGCCGCCCGCGGCGGGGGCGAAAAGAACGTGCCACCAAGCGAGATCGCCGATCAGGGCGGCGACCTGCTGGGATGAAAAGCCGTAGAAGATATCCTGTATCAAGGCCAACAACAGACGAAACCCGATGGCGCCGTACCCAACCGCCACGCCAATGATCGCCGCGAGTGCCGAGAGCACGACTTGATCGTTGCCGACGAAACTTCGCCACCGCGCCGTCACGGCGTCGAGACGTGGCGGTTGAAACGTCATCGACCCACTTCCGCTTCTGCCGACGTATCCGTAATACGCCGACTTTCAAATCATTATTCGATTGACTGTATATCTCGACTGTACGGTATCGGCCAAGACATTGGATTCAAGTGAGAAACATGAACCGTTCGTGAAAGCGGGCTATAGGAGGAGCCGTGACTGGTCAGGGAACCGTCCGCGATGGTTCCGGTCGAACGGGGACCGCTCCGATTCTTCGTGGCGAGGAACCGCGAAGGACAGGGGTAGACGATGGCTGCCGCGGGACGACGTTACTTGCACTGGCCGATGGAGTTGTCGGAGCAAATCGTTTTCCCGTCGATCCAAGTCGCGCTGGACAGGTCGGCGTTGAGGAGGTCGGCGCCCGTCATGCGAGCGCCCGTGAAGTCCGCCCCTCTGAGGTCCGAACGGAACAGCCGCGCGCGCCGCAGGTCGGCGTGGGCGAAGGACGCGTTTCGAAGATTGGCCTTCGTGAAGTCCGATTCGATCAGGTGAGCGCCGTCGAAAACGCTCTCCGAGAGTGTCGCCGAGATGAACTTGGCGCGATGGGCATCGACATTGGAGAGGTCGCTGCCCTCCAGGCGCGCCCGGTTGAATCGCGCGTCGCGCAATCGTGCGCCGCGCAAATCTGATCCCGCCAGATTCCGCTCCTCCAGGTAACAGCGTTCCCAGTTCACGTTCCTTCTCGGTGGGTCGGTGCAGGCCGCGAGCGTCGGCCATCCGGCGAGCGCGGTGAACGCGCAGACGATCGCGGTCAAGAGAAGGCGGGACATCCGCCGGGATGCGGACGACGATGTATCGGTCATTGCCCGAACAAGGCTATGGCCAAAAGACACGCCGTCAAGGCTCGGTCCGTGGAGGTCGTTCGCCGATGCCGACGGCGCGGCCGACCTGGGGAGGTCTCGGCAGTTCCGCGTGGTCGGCTTTCAACCGCGCGAGTCGTTCCAGCGCTCTCTCGGGCAATTCGGCCGAGCGTCGCGCCTTCAGGTCCACGTGGATGCCCAGCCATTCCGCCGTCGCCGAGAGGAATCCATCGTCGCGATGATACATGCTGGCGAAAAAATGGATGCGCTTCAGGTCATGGTCCAGCAATTGAATCGTGAACTTCAGCGGATCGCCCGCGCCCACCTCCCGGAGGTAGCTAACGTGGCATTCGACCTGGAACACCGACTTCCGCTCGCGTTCGACGTAATCCACGCCAAGATCCAGCAGGTCGAGGAGGCGGTCGGTCGCATGGTCGAAGGCCAGCACGTAGTAGGCCACGTTCATGTGATCGTTGTAGTCGATCCATTCGGGACGGACGATCTCTTCGTGGATGGCAAGGGCGCTTGAGGAGGTCATGATCTCCGTAACTCCCGAGGGTATCTTCGATCGTGATTCAATGCCGATTTCCTCGTCCGGCAGGCTTTCGGGCCATTCGAGCGCGTCGTTCCCGCCAGATGCCGTATGAACCGGTTGTCAGGACCCGGGCACATAGAACTGCATGCCGAACCAGCGCCACCTCCCGTCCCGCGCGGGTAGCGTGCAGTTGAATCGCACCCGGCCGGCCGGGAAGGGGCGATCGACTCGCACTTCGATCCGCCGTTCTCCAAGGCGTTGAATTCGCGCCAGGTCGCCGTCGCCGGGCGATGCGTAGCAGCGTAACCGTTCCAGTGATCCGATCTCGGGGGATACGGTGAAGCCGAAGTGGGGCGGATTCCGGATCAGGGAAAAATCGAGCGGCGTCACGTCGGTGACGGGGAAGGGCAGGGCGGTCGCGGCCAACCTCAACCGTTCCAGGGAGCCGAAGTTCTCGTTGAGTGGGAATCTCGGCAGATAGAATCGGTCGGCGCCCTCGTATGCCACGCCGGAGTGTTGGCCGAAGGCGGCCACGAAGCCCGCCTTTATGATCTTGTCGCGCACGTCCCGGCTGGCTTCACCGAATGGGTAGGCGAAGAGACGGGGAATCTCTCCGAGTTCCTGCCGGTATCGTTCGCTCGCCTTGCGGATCTCCCGCCAGATTCGTTCGTCCGACGCGCCCACCATATGCAGATGGGAAGCGGTGTGGTGACCGATACTGCCGCCACCGTCCCGGATCTCCCGCAGCTGGTCCCAAGTCAGGAAATTCGCCAAGCCGTCGTCGACGGGATCCGTCGCGACAAACACCGTGAACGGCAGCCCGGCGTCTCTGAACCGTGGCCACGCCTCGGTGTACGTGGATCGATAGGCGTCGTCGATGGTTATCGCGACGGTGTTGGCGGGAAGGTCGTGACCGGCCCGGAAGGCGTCGACGATCCGCTCCAGCGGCAGCACGTTGTACGTCCCGGACGCGAGCTCGCGAATGTGGGCTTCGAGCTGTTCGATACGCACGTTCGTCGATGGATACTTCTGTTCGCCGAACCGGTGGTACATGATGACGGTCGCCGCCGAACGATCGGCCGTCACCGTCTCGGTCGGGGAAACGGGCGCCGAGAGAAGGAGCAGCGCGAACGCACCTCCGAGGCATGTGCCACCCCGAAACAGCCTTCCCGAAAGGGTTGACGCCGGTTGGGTCTCTCGGAGGTGGGTTATCGCGTCGATGACGCGGGCGAGATGTGATCGCGCCACGACGTCACGTCAACCGGGTTCCGCCCGCCTTGTCGCTGAGCAGTGGCAGACGGCGGGAGTCGTGCAATTGATAGTGCCACCATTCGCGGCAATAGTAATCGAAGCCGGCCATCGTCATGAGACCCAGCAGAAGCACGCGATTCCGCCGCGCGATCGGTGGGATATCCTGACACTCATGATGGGCGCGGGGAGAGAAATCGTCGAATTTGGTCCCCATGTCCAATTCCTCGCCCGCGGTGTCGAGCAGCGTCACGTCGATGGCCGCTCCCCTCGAGTGAGGGGAGCCGAGGCGGGGATCGGTCACGAAATGGGGATCGGGTGTATGATGCCAGAGTGTCCACTGCGCCTCGGTCGGTCGATAGGCGTCGAGAACCCGCAACCGCAAACCGAGGGAGCCCGCGAACCGCACGGCGCGTTGAAGCAGCGTGGCCGTTTCTCGATGCAGATAGCAGGCGGCTCGGCGATAGATCGGCGTGCCGGTGAAGTTGTGTTCCGTCGCGTAGGCGAGATCGATGTCGACGTCGAACACGGGTTGTGTGATTTCCACGAGCGTCATGTGTCGCATCGCATGTATCACAGAGCGATCGCGGGAGGCTACCGGAATTCCGGGGCGGGAACCAGGACCGCCCGATGAGAATCCTCGCGTTCGACACGACGCTCACCGCGTGCTCGGCGGCGGTGTGCGACGGTGGGGACGTGCTCGCCCATGGGCGCGAACGTCTCTCAAGGGGCCACGCGGAGATACTGGTGCCGATGATCCGATTGGTCCTGTCCGCCGCGTCGACGCGGTTCGATGACCTGGATCTCATCGCGGTCACCGTGGGGCCGGGAACGTTCGCGGGAATTCGCGTCGGGCTGTCGGCAGCCCGCGGGATTGCCCTGACGACCGGCGCGCGCGTCGCCGGAATGACGACCCTGGCGGCGACCGCGGAGGGCGCGCGGCGGTGGTGCGAAACGGACGAAGAGCGGACGATCGCCGTCTTGCAAGATGCTCGGCGGGCCGAGCTGTTCCATCAGTCGTTCCCGCCGGATGACGGAGCCGCCGTTCCGGAGCCGGCCGTTATCGCTTTGGCCGACGCGCCTTCCGTATTGCCCCTCGGACCCGTCACGGTGGTCGGAAACGGCACGGAACTGGTTCGGGATCGGATCGTCGGGCGGCGTCCCGACGTTCGGTTCTCGGATGCTCCATCGATTCCGGACGCCGTTCACGTCGCCCGCGCGGGGTTGAAACTGGCGGAATCGGGCGGTATCGGAAACGATGTGCCCCAGCCCCTGTACCTCCGGGCGCCGAACGCCCGGTTACCGGACACGCGGATGCGTTGAACCCGCCGCACCGGCGTTCCGGCGACACGGGAGGCTCGCTTCAGGCCTTCCGGATCAGCAGGACGTAGGCGTCGGCGCCAGTGTCCGGTTCCAGGCTCAGAACGAGATAACCTTCTTCCCGCACGGACTGCGGCACGTTTTCGAGGGGCTCGCCCGACGGCAGACGGACCTCCGCCACTTCGCCCGATTGCATTCGTTCCATCAACAACTTGGTCTTGACGAAGGTGAACGGACAGACATCACCTGTTATGTCGAGAAAGTGATCGGGCGTTTGTTTCATGGTGGTCATGATTTAATGGTAAGGACTTTCATTTCCCTGGAGAAGGAAGTATAAGGTATCGGTTATACATCCGGGACATGGCGTTCCAGAGGGCGAGGACTTGAATGGCGGAACAATCGGGTAACAGCGAACTGCTCGCTCTGACGGCGGATATAGTCGCCTCGCACGTCTCGAACAACTCGGTGACCGTGCCCGAGGTGTCGCAATTGATCCGGCAGGTGTATAGTGCTCTGGCGGATGTGGACGGTGTCGCCCCGCCCGAGCCCGAGCTTCCGAAGCCCGCGGTGCCGATCAAGAAATCCGTCACGCCCGACTACATTGTCTGTCTGGAAGATGGTAAGAGGCTGAAGATGCTCAAGCGTCATATCAGGACACGGTACGACCTGAATCCGGACGAGTACCGTGAGCGGTGGGGGCTGGCGCCGGACTATCCCATGGTCGCGCCCAACTACGCTTCTCGGAGAAGCGCCTTGGCGAAGGAGATCGGGCTGGGCAAAAAGCGCCGTCGTCTCCGGAAATAGGATGCGTGTCGTTCGTCGGCCGCAATTTTAGGCCATCATGATGGCTTCGAGGCTCGAGCGCCTGTGCATCGAAAAGGGCATGAAGATGACCGGCCAGCGTCGGCTCATCGCGCGTGTGCTGTCAGAGTCGGAGGATCACCCGGACGTGGAGGCAGTTTACCGGCGGGCGAGCGAGCTCGACCCGAAGATCTCGATCGCCACCGTGTATCGGACCGTCCGTCTGTTCGAAGAAGCGAACATTCTCGATCGCCACGATTTCGGCGATGGCCGGGCGCGGTACGAGGAGGTGCCTCTGGAGCATCACGATCATCTCATCAATGTGCGAAGCGGCCGGGTTCTGGAGTTCCAGGACGAGGAGATCGAACGTCTTCAGAAGAAGATCGCCCGGGAGCTGGGCTTCGAGCTGATCGATCACCGCCTCGAGCTCTACGGAGTGCCCCTCGGGTCCGATAGTGACGAAAGCACGGAGTCCTGACCGGCGGACCTTCAGACTGCTCCGGGCATTGGGCCGCGTGCTTGTCGCGCTCTCTTGGACGTTTCTCCTGCTTCCCCTTCAATCGGTGTCGGCGGCCGTCGGCGGTTCCCTCGGAGAGCGCGTACCCCGGCTCTATCACACGGGCCTTTGCCGGATACTCGGGATCGATATTCGAGTCGTCGGATCCCTGTTCCCGCGTCGTCCCGCCCTGCTGGTCGCGAACCACAGTTCGTGGCTGGACATCCCGATACTGGGAAGCCTGATGGAGTGCTCGTTCGTGGCCAAGGCGGAAGTCTCCGGGTGGCCGGGCGTCGGCACCTTGGCGCGTCTTCAACGGACGGTTTTCGTGGAGCGGAGCCCCCGTGGCATGGGCGTGCACGTCCGGCGACTCGGCGAACGGCTGGAGGAAGGCGGACGGCTGGTGCTGTTCCCCGAAGGGACCAGCACCGACGGGAGCCATGTATTGCCATTTAAAAGCGCCTTTTTCTCCGTGATCGGGAACGCCGCGGATAAAGCCATACCTGTCCAGCCGGTGACCGTGGCATACGTGCGAATCGAAGATCGTCCAGCCGGTCCGCGTACACGGCCGAAGGTGGCGTGGTTCGGAGACATGGAATTCGTTCCCCATTTGTGGGGTGTTCTGCGACTGGATGGCCTGAGCGTCGCGATCACCTTTCACGATCCCGTGCCGGAGGCGCATTTCGAATCGCGGAAGAGGCTCGCCGCCCGTTGCAGAGAGATCGTCGCGATGGAACATGCCCGTCTGCTCTCCTTGACAGGGTAAGGCCAGGTGCTAGTGTTCCTCCAAGGAGTCGGGGAATTCGTGGGATCGATGCAAACGATGGCACGTCGGATTGGCTCTCCGCGAGGAGCCTAGGACCGTCCTTGCCCAAAAAGCTCTTCATCAAAACCTACGGTTGTCAGATGAACGCCTACGACTCCGCTCGCATGGCGGACGTTCTGGCGCCGCTGGGCTACACGCCTGTGAATTGTCCCGCGGGCGCGGACATGGTCATTCTGAACACGTGCCATATCCGTGAGAAGGCGGCGGAGAAAGTGTATTCCGAGCTGGGCCGTCTGCGCTCGCTCAAGCGCACGAGAGAGAGGGACGGCGGTGCCATGGTGCTCGCCGTGGCCGGATGCGTCGCACAGGCCGAAGGCGAGGAAGTCCGTCGTCGAGCGCCCTGGGTCGATATCGTGTTCGGTCCTCAGGCGTACCACCGGCTTCCCGACATGATCTCCGAGGCCGAACGGCGTGCGGTCGTCGATACCGAGTTTCCCATCGAACCCAAGTTCGACTCGCTGCCCGAGGAGTCGGCGCCGCGGGGGGCCGCCGCGTTTCTCACCGTTCAGGAGGGGTGCGACAAGTTCTGCACTTTCTGCGTGGTGCCTTACACGCGCGGGCTGGAGTATTCGCGCCCCGTTGCCGATCTCCTCAAGGAAGCGCGCCGGCTCGTCGAATCGGGCACGTGCGAGCTCACGCTCCTGGGGCAGAACGTGAATGCGTACCATAGCGGAGGGCGTAACGGACGGACCCGGTCGCTGGCGGATCTGATCCGCGAACTGGCGGAGATCGATGGGCTTCGAAGGCTCCGCTACACCACGTCCCATCCGCGTGACATGAGCGACGATCTCATCTCGGCCCACGGGGACGTCGATGTTCTGATGCCCTACCTTCACCTTCCGGCGCAGTCGGGCTCCGACCGCATCCTGAGAGAGATGAACCGCGGGCATACGTCGGGAGACTACTTGCGGCTTGTCGACCGGATCCGCGCCGCGCGGCCGGATATCGCTCTTTCCAGCGACTTCATCGTGGGGTTTCCGGACGAGACCGACGTCGACTTCGAATCGACGCTCGATCTGGTTCGCCAAGTCGGATACGCGAGCGCCTATTCGTTCCGCTACAGTCCGCGTCCCGGCACGCCGGCCGCCGGCTACGAGGACCAAGTCGCGGACGACGTGAAGTCGGAAAGGCTGGCCGAGTTGCAGGAGTTGATCGGACGGCAGGCACGTGCCTTCAACGCGGCGACTGTCGGTCGAACGCTCGATGTCCTGCTGGAACGGCGGGGGCGGCACGAGGGGCAACTCGTCGGACGCAGTCCGTATATGCAGGCCGTCCATGTCGAGGCGGACCTTTCTTGTCTTGGGCGGGTTGCCGCGGTTCGTATCGACGACGCCCTGCCCAATAGCTTGTCCGGTCGGTTGATGGGCGGATCCGGTCCGGAAGATCAGCTGGCGGGCATGGTATGAGGATTCGACGGAATTGACGGCGGTAGACGAAGCGGCGGCGGCACCGCTTTACATGGTCTTCAACGACAACAGCCTCCTGACCGCCTTGTTCGGAGAGCATGACAGGAATCTGGCCCGCATCGAGCAGAAACTGAACGTCTCGGTGACGGCTCGGGGCAATCGCGTATCGGTCAAAGGAGGTATCTGGCGTCAGAAGGCGACACGCGCGGTTCTCGACGAGCTCTACGCGAGACTTGAGAAAGGTCTCGATGTCGGCGTGGGTGAAGTGGATGGCGCCATACGCATGGCCGAGGCGATGGTGACGGAAGACGACGGTTCGCACTCGATCATCGACGAAGATACACGGATTCAGACCCGACGGCGTGTGATAACGCCGCGCTCCCCTGTGCAAGCCGCTTATGTCCGCGCGCTCCGTTCCCATGAGATGGTCTTCGGGCTGGGACCCGCCGGAACCGGCAAGACATTCCTGGCGGTCGCCGTGGGCGTGTCGATGCTTCTCGAGGGTCTCGTGGAGCGCATCGTCCTGTCACGGCCGGCCGTGGAGGCGGGCGAGCGACTCGGCTATCTGCCCGGGGACCTGCGGGACAAGATCGATCCCTATCTCCGCCCTCTCTACGACGCCCTGCATCATATGTTGCCCGCGGATCAGGTCGTCCGGCGACTCGGGTCGGGGGAGATCGAGGTCGCGCCCGTCGCTTTCATGCGCGGCCGCACCCTGGCCGATGCGTTCGTCATCGTCGATGAAGCCCAGAATACGTCCCCCGTCCAGATGAAAATGTTGCTTACGCGTCTTGGCGAGAATTCGCGAATGACGGTCACGGGAGATCTCTCGCAAGTCGATCTGCCGCGTGGCGAGGTATCGGGTTTGGCGGATGCTGTGGAGATGCTTGATGGCGTTCCCGATGTCGGGATCGTGTATTTCTCGCACGAGGACGTGGTGAGACATGCGCTCGTGACGCAAATCGTGCAGGCCTACGACCATCGCGAACGAAGACGTCGTTCAAAGGCGCGGCATGACGGCTGAGGATCGAGGCCCGTCCGGCGGTTCGGTCGGTCCGCGTCGGAATTGTGCCGCGGAAGTGGTGACCGCGATTTCCATCGAGAATCCGAAGTGGCGTTCGCGGGCACCGGACGCGGAGGCGCTGTGTCGTCAGGCTGTCGGCCGCGTCCTGGAGGTCGTCGGTCCGAGAGATCCACGCCTGGAAGTGTCCGTCGTCCTGGCCGATGATCGGCTGCTGCGGCGTCTCAACCGGAAGAGCCGGGGGGTGGACCGGCCGACCGACGTTCTCGCGTTCCCGTGCGACCCGCTTGGCGAAGCGGCGCCGGAAGGCGCGCCCCGGATGCTCGGCGACATCGTGATCTCGTGCGACCGGGTCTCCCGGGATGCGGGGCGGCACGGCACGCCGTTCGCGGACCGCCTGCGGCATCTGGTGGTTCATGGAATGTTGCACTTGCTCGACTACCGCCACGATTCCGAAACCCAGGCCGAGGCAATGGAGGAGTTGGAGGCGTCGATCCTCTCGGAGATGGGAATCCCGGACCCTTACGCGGACGGGGTCGCCCCGGCGGGTGAACCGGCGTGACGAAACCCACCGATGCCATCGGTCGGCACGCGGCCGACCCGACCGGCGGTCGTGAAGCCGACGACTCCTCTCTCGCGCACCATCTGCTGACTTGGCTGCGTGGAACGTCCCGTGGGCGGAACGGCGACGGGATGCTGCGCGAGAACCTGTCCGAGCTCATAGAGGAATCCAAGGACGAGCAGGGACCGTTCAATCGGGAAGAGCGGTCGATGCTGACGAACATCCTCAAGCTGCATCGGCTACGGGTCGGCGATGTCATGGTTCCGCGTCCGGACATCGTGGCCATCGGGGCCGACGCGCCGCTCGACAAGGTGGTCGAAGTGATGCGTGAGGCGTTCCATTCCCGGCTGCCGATCTACCGGGACACGCTGGATCACGTCCTGGGGTTCGTGCATATCAAGGACATCCTCGCGTATTGGCGGGGGCGGACGGACTTCGATCTGGTCGGCGTCGCGCACGAGGTGTTGTTCGTGCCGCCGAACATGTCGGTACCCGACCTGCTGTTGCGGATGCGCGAACGGCGGGTTCACATGGCGCTCGTCGTCGACGAGTTCGGAGGCACCGACGGTCTCGTCACCATCGAGGATCTCGTCGAGGAGATCGTCGGCGAGATCGAGGATGAGCACGACCGGACCGAGGCGCCCGCCATCGAAGAACGGCCCGACGGGACCCTAGTCGCCGACGCGCGCGCCGATATCGGCGAGTTCGAGGCACGGGTGGGGGTCGATCTGCTCCCGGAGGAGCGCGACGAAGATGTCGATACTCTCGGCGGGTTCGTATTTTCCCTCTTTGGCCGCGTACCGCGGCGGGGGGAACTGATAGCGCATCCCTCCGGCCTCGAATTCGAGGTTCTGGACGCGGATCCCCGGCGCGTGAAGCGCCTTCGGATCCGCCGTCTCGGGCAAGGTCGCGCCGCGCCGGATACGTCATCGGCCACGGCGAAATAATCGGTCCTCGCGCGGTAGCAGGCGTCGCGACATGGCTTGGCTTCGCCGGCGGCTGATCGATATCGAAGGATGGCGGCGGTACCTCCTGGCATTCGCGCTGGGAGCCCTGGTGACCGTCTCGCTCCCACCCCTTCACGCGTGGCCGGCCTTGATCGTCGGTTTTACCGGCTTGGTCTGGATACTCGACGGATGCACCCGCCCGGGCTCGGCATCCCTGGCGGGATGGTGGTTCGGATTCGGGTACCTCGGATTCGGACTCTATTGGATCGCGTCCGCGTTGATGATCGAACCGGAGCGGGTCGGCTGGATGATACCGTTCGCCGTGCTTGGTCTGCCGGCGGTGTTCGCGGTGTCGGTGGCCTTGGCGACGCTGACGGTCCATGTCTCGGGCGCTCGCGGAGTCGGCCGGGTGATCGTGCTCGCCGGCGCCTGGAGCGCGGGCGAATGGCTCCGTGGCCATGCCTTTACGGGATTTCCGTGGAATCTCGTCGGATACGGCGCCATCGCCTCCGACGCGTTCCTGCAGGTCACGGCGGTGGTCGGCATCTATGGCCTGGGATTTCTGGTCGTTCTCGTCTCGGCCATGCCGGCGACCCTTGCCGGAGAGGGGGATCCCGCCTCCCGGCTCCGCCGCTTCGGTCCCGTGGCCGTCGCCGCGGCTTCGATCGCCGTCCTGTGGATCGGCGGTACGCTCCGTCTGGCGGTCGCCGATCTCGGAAACGTGCCGGACGTCACCCTGCGTCTGGTCCAGGCCAACATCGCTCAGCACCACAAGTGGCGGGAGGATCGCCTGCGTGCCAATCTTGCGCGGTATTTCCGACTGAGTTCTCTGTCCGGCTCGGATGCTGTGACCCATGTCATCTGGCCGGAAACAGCTGTGCCCTACTTTCTGGCCAGCGATTCCCGTCTGTCCCGGGAGATCGGAAGGCTCACGAATCCCGGGGGACTCGTCATCGCGGGAGCCCCTCGAACAGCGATCGAGAGGGACAATGGGGAAACGCCACCCCGGATATGGAACTCCGTTCATGCCGTCGACCGCGCCGGACGGATCGTCGGTAGTTACGACAAATCACACCTCCTTCCGTTCGGAGAATATGTGCCGTTCCGGCCGCTGCTGCGCCGCCTCGGCGTCGAGCGGATCGCCTCCGGCCAAGGCGATTTTCAGGCCGGACGAGGAAACACGACATTGAACCTTCCGGGGCTGCCGCCGGTCGGAATCCTGATCTGTTACGAAGCCATATTTCCAGGCGATGTCACGTCCGACGCGGCGCGGCCCCGGTGGCTCCTGAACGTGACGAACGATGCCTGGTTCGGCCGCACGGCGGGTCCCCATCAACATTTCGCCATGGCCCGAGTTCGGGCCGCAGAGGAGGGGTTGCCGCTGGTCCGGGTCGCCAATACCGGAATCTCGGGCGTCGCCGACGCCCACGGCCGGATCGTGCTGAAGACCGCGCTCGGAGAGACCGCGGTCATCGACGCGCCGCTCCCGATACCTCTGGACCGGCCCACCCTCTACGCGCGTTGGGGCGATTCCGGGTTGCTGGCGATTCTCCTCGCGGTGTTGATTCATGCGGTGGCCGTCGGGGTCCGCGGGCTCGCGCGGAGGACGGAATGAGACGGCTTCGGTTCGTTGGACGGCGCGAAGGCCCGCGGTCGTCACCTGTCGACGGGCGGGACGCGCCGTCCGCCGAGGCGTGAACGCGTTCGCCCATGGACCGGAGCGAGCATGTCCACTATGGCCGTCGGCGCGGACGCAGACTGCGTCCCGGACGGCAGCGGCTCCTCAAGGACCTGTTGCCCCGGCTTCGGCTGCCGGTGGGGGATCTCGGCGTGCTCGCGCAGCGGCCGCCCGCGGAGGCTTTTTGCGGCTATTCGGATGTCTGGCTCGAAGTCGGCTTCGGACAAGGAGAACATCTGGCGGCGCAGGCGCACGCGAATCCGGACACGCTCTTCATCGGCTGCGAACCCTACGTCAACGGTATATCGAGCCTGTTACGGACCATCGCCTCCGAGGAGATCGGAAATGTCTTGATTCACGACGACGATGCCCGGGTTCTGTTGGAATCCTTGCCCGACGCCAGCGTCGGCCGCCTGTTCCTTCTGTTTCCGGATCCCTGGCCGAAGCGCCGCCATCGCAAGCGGCGGTTCGTCTCGCCGACAAACCTCGATCGCATCGCGCGTATTCTCGTCGATGGCGCGGAATTTCGCTTCGCCACGGATCACGCCGAATACGCGCGCTGGACACTCCGGCACGTTATAGACCATGCCGCCCTGGAATGGCCGGCGACCCGGCCCGGCGATTGGCGGTACAAGGCCGGGGACTGGCCCGAAACCCGGTACGAACGGAAAGCCACCGCCCAGGGCCGGACTTGCGTCTACATGACATTTCGACGCCGCGCCCGCGCCGTCGAAACGGACGGGCAGTCGGGATGACCATCGCGTCGCCGCGCTCATGGCACGTCCGAAAAACCTTCCTGCTTATCCGCAAAACCCGTCCAGCGACGCAAGCAGAAAAATCCTTGAAGTCACGCATGACTTGGCTATTATGCCGGGGTTGGTATGTTTGGTATGGTTCGACAATGTCCGTGAGTTTCCGCGGTGGGCTGGCGGCCCACTTTTTTTATGGGAGATGCCGGGACGATGGAGGCCGGGGCCCGTATCGAGGAGTTGATTGCCCCGTCGTTGGAGCATGTCGGTTTTCGTGTGGTTCGCGTGAGGCTGACAGGCGGCGGGCGGCGCACCCTTCAGGTCATGGCCGAGCCGTGTGACGGGCGCGCGATGACGGTCGATCATTGCGCGGAACTGAGTCGGACGGTCTCCGCTCTCCTCGACATCGAGGATCCGATTCCCGGCCCTTACATGTTGGAGGTAAGCTCGCCGGGTCTCGACCGCCCGCTCGTGCGTCGCGAGGACTTCGAGCGGTTCTCCGGACTCGATGTCAGGTTGGAGACCCGCCGGGCGAACGCGGGGCGCCGCCGTTATCGGGGCCGATTATTGGGCCTTGTCGGGGACCACGTAAGGATTTTCTCGCTGGACGGTGTCGGCGAGAAGGTGTTCGAGATCCCGTTCGACGACATCGCGTCGGCCAAGCTCGCGTCGGCCGACGGCCTTGTCGAAGCGGGCTCGACGCGAGGGCAGGACGACGACGGAAATAGCGAATAGGCGGCGAGAATCATGGCATCGGAAACCGCGACGAGCTGGAACCGCATGGAGCTTCTGCAGATCGCCGACTCGGTGGCGATGGAGAAGAGTATCGAGAAGAGCACCGTTATCGAAGCGATGGAGGAAGCCATCCAGAAGGCGGCCCGCTCGAAGTACGGATACGAGAACGATATTCGGGCGGAGATCAATGAGAACACGGGGGAAATCCGGTTGTTCCGCTGCCTCGAGGTCGTCGATCTCGTCGAGAACGACAGTACGGAGGTTGGCATGGAGGCGGCGCGCGAGCGCAATCCCGATGCGCAGCTGGGCGATATCCTGGCGGAACCGCTTCCACCCATGGCGTTCGGCCGGGTCGCGGCGCAGACGGCCAAACAGGTCATCGTCCAGAAGGTTCGCGACGCCGAGCGCGAGCGTCAGTACGAGGAGTACAAGGACCGTATCGGAGACGTCGTCAACGGTCTCGTCAAACGGGTCGAATACGGCAACGTGGCCGTCGATCTCGGACGGGCCGAGGCTGTCGCCCGGCGCGACGAGATCCTTCCCCGTGAGTCCTTTCATCAAGGCGATCGGATTCGCGCCTACGTCTACGACGTGCGCCGCGAGCTGCGGGGGCCGCAGATTTTCCTCTCGCGCACCCATCCCCAATTCATGGCACGCCTGTTCGGGCAGGAGGTTCCGGAGATCTACGACAGCATCATCGAGGTCAAGGCGGTGGCGCGGGATCCGGGAAGCCGGGCCAAGATCGCGGTTCTCTCGAACGATACGAGCATCGATCCGGTGGGGGCCTGCGTCGGTATGCGCGGCAGCCGTGTCCAGGCGGTAGTGAACGAGCTTCAGGGGGAGAAGATTGACATCATTCCGTGGTCGCCGGATCCCGCCACGTTCATCGTCAACGGTCTGGCCCCGGCGGAGGTGGCAAAGGTCGTGCTCGACGAGGACTCCCGCCGTATCGAAGTCGTCGTGCCCGACGATCAACTCAGTCTGGCGATCGGCCGGCGAGGCCAGAACGTGCGTCTCGCCTCGCAGCTGACCGGGTGGGACATCGATATCCTGACGGAGGCCGAGGAGTCCGAACGGCGGCAGGAGGAATTCCGGCGACGCAGCCAGATGTTCATCGATCTGCTCGACGTCGACGAAATGATCGCCCAGTTGCTGGTCATCGAAGGGTTCACTTCCGTGGAAGAGGTCGCCTACATCCCGATCGAGGAATTGACCGAAATCGAAGGTTTCGACGAGGAGGTCGCCGGGGAACTCCATCGGCGCGCCGAGGTCTGTGTGGAGGAGGAGAACGCGCGGCTGGAGGCCCGGCGGCGCGAGCTCGGGGTGACCGACGATCTCGCCGCCCTGGACGCGCTGACTCCCGCCATGCTGGTCGTTCTCGGCGAGAACGATGTCAGGACCCTCAACGATCTCGGCGATCTGGCGAGCGACGAGTTGATGGAAGTCCTGCGGGATGCCGAGTTCACGCCCGACGAAGCCGATGCCATCGTCATGGCCGCTCGCGCTCACTGGTTCGACGACGAGGAGACGCCTGCGGAACCCGTGGAAGAGCCCGGCAAAACGCAGGTTTCGGAAGAACTCGCCCTGGAGGACATGGCGGGCTAAGCCATTCCAGGCCCGACCCTGACCACCACGGGGCCCGGCGCGAAGCGGAGATCCGTGTCCGATGAGCCCGACGAGCCGTAAGCGTCGCTGCATCGTCACCAACGAAGTGATGGACGAGACGTGTCTGATCCGGTTTGTCGTGGATCCCGAGGGCCGGGTCGTTCCGGATATCGCGGCGCGCCTGCCCGGACGCGGTGCCTGGGTGCGCGCGGAGCGCTCCATCGTGGAAGCCGCTGCCGGCGGGAACGCCTTCGCGCGAGCGTTCGGACGGCGGGTCGTCGTCCCTGGCGATCTGCCGTCGGCGGTCGAGGCGCAACTGGCGCGCCATTGTCTGGACCTGCTGGGTTTGGCGCGAAAGGCGGGAGACATAGCCGCCGGCTTTCAGAAGGTCCGCGTCTGGCTGCGCTCGGGCCGGGCGGCGGTCGTGCTCCACGCCCGCGACGGCTCGGAACGCGAATGTGAGCGTCTGGCGCCCACAGGGGGCGGCGTTCCCTCGGTAACGTCGTTCGGCGGGGCGGAATTGGGTTTAGCCCTTGGGCGCGAAAGTGTGGTACATGCTGCCGTGGCTGCCGGTGGACTCGCCGATCGCATCTTTCGCGAAGCGTCGCGCCTCGAAGGGGTTCGTGGCTCCGGCGGCCGAACGATGGGTTGAAACGACGGATCGAACGGTGGCGCGTCCGACCGGATTTGGCGGACCGAGTTGTGAACATGAGCGACACGAAAGAAATCGACGAGAAGAAATCGCTTAGCCTGTCCAGACCCGGACGGCTCGGGATCAAGAAGTCGGTCGAGCATGATCAGGTTCGCCAGAGCTTTTCCCGTGGCCGAACCAAGACGGTGGCCGTCGAGCGCGTCAAGAAGCGCTCCATCGGTCGGAACCGCCAAGCGCCAAAGGGCGGGACGGCCCCCGAACCCGGGGAAATCTCCGCGCCGGTGGAAATCAAGGCACCCGCGCCGACCCCCGGGCCGGAGGTCACCGACGCGGCGGCCGGCGAGGGTTCCGATACGCGGGGACGGGTCGTTCTCAAGTCCCTGACGGAAGACGAGAAGGCGGCGCGGGCCAAGGCCCTGGAAGGCGCTCGCAAGGCCGACGAGGAAGTACGCCGCCGGGCCGAGGAGGAAGCGCAACGTCAGGCTCTGGAAGAAGCGCGCCGGGCCCGGGAACAAGTCGAGGCCGAGCGCCGCAAGGCCGAGGAAGAACGTCGGAAGGAATCCGAGGAACAGGCGCGGCGCAAAGCCGAGGAACAGGCGCGCCATTCGTTGGGCGAGGAAGATCAGTCGGCCGAAACCGGCGAGCGCGCTCCGACCGACCGAGACGACGACCGGCCGCGCGCGCGGCGCGGACGGCCCGAACCCCGCCGCGCGCCCGCGGAACGCCGCGGCCCGAGTCGGCGTCGTTCCGGAAAGATGACGGTGACCCAAGCGCTTTCGGGACGCGAGGAGCGTCAGCGCTCGCTGGCTTCCGTCCGGCGCGCCCGCGAGCGCGAGAAGCGTGCCGCCCGCGACCGGGAGGATTCGGGTCCGCCCAGGAAGGTCGTTCGCGACGTCGTGGTGCCCGAAACCATCACGGTTCAGGAACTCGCCAACAGGATGGCCGAGCGCGCCGTCGACGTCATCAAGGAACTCATGAAGATGGGCGTGATGGCGACGGTCAATCAGTCGATCGACGCCGATACGGCGGAACTGATCGTGACGGAGTTCGGCCACCGCATACGGCGCGTCGCCGACGACGACGTGGAGATCGGATTGAAGGGCGGGGCCGATTCCGAGGAGACCCTGAAGCCGCGTCCGCCCGTCGTTACCGTGATGGGCCATGTCGACCACGGTAAGACGTCGCTGCTCGACGCGCTCCGCAAGACCGATGTCGCCGCCGGCGAGGCCGGTGGGATCACCCAGCACATTGGGGCCTATCAGGTCGAGCTCGAGTCCGGCGGCCGCATCACGTTTCTCGACACACCGGGACACGAGGCATTCACGGCGATGCGCGCGCGCGGCGCGCGCGTGACCGACATCGTCGTCCTCGTGGTCGCCGCCGACGACGGGGTCATGCCACAGACCGTCGAGGCGATCCATCACGCCAAAGCGGCAGCGGCGCCCATCGTGGTCGCCATCAACAAGATCGATATTCCGGATGCCGATCCCGGACGCGTGCGCCAGGAGCTTCTCAACCACGATCTCGTTCTGGAGGATCATGGCGGCGACGTCCTGTCGGTCGAGCTGTCGGCCAAGGAGAGGCGGCGCCTCGATAAACTGGAAGAGGCCATCCTCCTCCAGGCCGAGGTCATGGAGCTTCGCGCCAACCCCGACCGCGCGGCGGAGGGGATCGTCGTCGAGGCGAAGATCGACCGGGGGCGTGGTCCGGTCGCGACGGTGTTGGTCGGTCGCGGCACCTTGCGAGTGGGCGATACGTTCGTCGTCGGCAATGCCTGGGGACGTGTCCGCGCCCTGGTAGACGATCATGGACGGAACGTGGAACAGGCGATCCCGTCGCAGCCGGTCGAGATTCTCGGCTTCAATGGGCCGCCCGAGGCCGGGGACGAGTTTGTGGTCGTCGAGAACGAGGCCCGGGCACGGGAGATCGCGGAGTTTCGGGAACGTCGCCACCGCACCGAGCGTACCGCGGTCGTGGCACGCACGACCCTCGACCAGATGCTGGAGAACGCGCGCAAGGGCGTAGCGAACGAACTGCCGGTAGTCGTCAAGGCCGACGTGCAGGGGTCTCTCGAGGCCATAGAAGGCGCGTTGGCGGGCCTCGCCACGGACGAGGTGAAGGTCAACGTGCTGCACGCGGCCGTGGGCGGCGTCAGCGAGTCCGACGTGACGCTCGCCAGCGCGTCGGACGCCATCGTTATCGCCTTCAACGTGCGCACCAACCCGCCAGCGAGAGAGCTCGCGCGCCGGGAAGGCGTGGAGATCGTGTATTACTCTGTCATTTACGAGATCACGGATGCGGTCAAGCGAACCCTTTCGGGCATGTTGGCGCCGGCCCGTCGGGTGAACCTCCTGGGCAACGCGGAGATCCGGGAGGTGTTCGGAGTCTCGAAGATCGGCAAGGTCGCCGGTTGTCTCGTCATGGACGGGACCATACGCCGGGGCGCGGGAGTCCGGTTGCTGCGCGACGATGTGGTCGTCCACGAAGGCAAGCTCGCGTCGCTGAAGCATTTCCAGGACGACGTCCGGGAAGTCCGCTCCGGGCAGGAATGCGGCATGTCCATCGAGAGCTACCAGGACATCGAGGTGGGCGACATCATCGAAGCCTTCGAGGTGGAGGAGATCGTGCGGACCTTGTAGCCGCGTCGAACCCCGCCTCCCATGGTGGATCGACGCCGTTGCGGCGTTCCCGAAACCCGATGACGCGTCGTTCGAGGGAAACGAGTCAGCGCCAGCTCCGCGTGGGAGAGGAGCTGCGCCATGCGCTCGCGGACGTCTTCGGCAGGGGAATCCCGAGGGATCCCGCGATCGTCGGCCGATCCATCACGGTGACCGAGGTTCGGCCCAGTCCGGACCTGAGAAACGCCACGGCTTACGTCCTGCCGCTCGGCGGCGGCGATTCACGCGACCTGATCGAGGCACTGCGCCGCTGCGCGCCCTTCCTGACCGCCGAGGTGTCTAGACGCATGCGTCTGAAATTCGCTCCGCGTCTGCGTTTCGAGTTGGACGACGCCTTCGATCGCGTCGACAGAATCGAAACGATCTTGCGATCTCCCGAGGTCGCCCGGGATCTGGGGGCGGCGGAGGGGGATCGGTCTCTCTCCGGCGAGGATCGGGAGCCCGGGGCGGTCTGACGCGTGGCGTATCTTGGTTCCTCTCGAAGGAGAAGGGGCAGGCCCCTGAACGGCTGGCTCGTCATCGACAAGCCTGCCGGCATGACGTCCGCCGACGCGGTCGCCGCGGTCAAACGACGAACACGGGCGACCAAGGCGGGGCACGGCGGCACCCTCGATCCCCTGGCCACGGGCCTGCTGCCGATCGCCTTGGGGGAGGCCACGAAAACGGCACCTCACCTGATGGAACGATCGAAGACCTATCGATTCACCGTGAGGTGGGGCGAGGCCCGCGCCACGGACGACGAAGAGGGAGACGTGACGGAAACGAGTCCGGTGAGGCCCACGGCCCCCGACATAGAAGCGGCGCTCCCGAGGTTCCACGGCGATATCCAGCAGATGCCCCCGGCCTATTCCGCGATCAGGGTCCAGGGGCGGCGGGCTTACGATCTCGCCCGCGAGGGTCAGTCCGTCGAACTTGCGCCGAGGTCGGTACGGATCGTGCGATTCGTGCTGGTGTCGCGCCTTGACGCCGACCGTTCGGAGTTCGAGGTCGATTGCGGCAAGGGCACATACGTGCGCGCCCTCGCCCGCGATCTGGCGGTCGCGCTCGGAACCCGCGGGCACGTGGCGCGGATGAGGCGGACGCGCATCGGGCCATTTGACGAGGGTGCCGCGATTTCGCTGGATAATCTCGTCGAACCGGTTCATAGTGCGGCGCTTCTCGAAGAGATCCTTCCGGTGGAGACCGTGCTGGACGACATCCCGGCACTGGCCTTGACCGGCCCGCAGGCCGAGCGCCTGAGAAGCGGGCAGATGGTCCGCGTGCCGCATGTCGAGGACGGCGTCTGTCGTGCGCGATCGGCCGAAAGCCTCGTGGCTTTGGCCGAGGCCAAGGACGGTGAGCTTCGGCCGCTGCGGGTGTTTCACCTCGGATAACGGAGATACGATGTCGATTACGCAAGAACGAAAGCAGGAACTCATCGGCAGGTTCTCGACCGGCAAGGACGATACCGGCTCTCCCGAAGTGCAGGTCGCCGTCCTGACGGAACGGATCACCAACCTCACCGAGCATTTCAAGACCCACAAGAAGGACCTTCATTCGCGGCGCGGCCTGATCAAGATGGTCAACCGGCGTCGGGGTCTGCTCGACTACCTCAAGCGCACGGATCAGGCGCGATATCGGTCGCTGATCCAGGAGCTCGGACTACGCCGGTAGTCGTCGGGTATCCCGTGCGCCCGCGGATGTTTCCATCGGTGGCGGACACACGTAACTCGCCGGACGTCCACGGGGACTTCGGCCCAGGGCGCGTTGCACGGGGCATCGTGTCTCGCAAGCAAGGAAATGGAGATGTTTGAAATTCACAGAAGAGAAATCGAATGGGGTGGACGCACGCTCGTCCTCGAGACGGGCAAGGTCGCCCGGCAAGCGAACGGCGCCGTCGTGGTGACCTACGGCGGCACCACCGTGCTTTGTACCGCCGTTGCCGAATCGTCTCCGCGGTCCGGTATCGATTTCTTCCCCCTCACCGTCAACTACCAGGAGAAAACGTTCGCCGCCGGAAAGATCCCCGGCGGCTTTTTCAAGCGCGAAGGGCGCCCGTCCGAAAAGGAGACGTTGACCTCGCGCCTCATCGACCGGCCGATCCGCCCCCTCTTCCACAAGGCGTTTCGCCATGAAACCCAGGTGATCTGCACCGTCCTGTCCCACGATCTTGAGAACGATCCGGACATCGTGTCCCTGATCGGGTCGGCGGCGGCGCTGACGATCTCGGGGCTTCCCTTCCTCGGTCCGATCGGCGCCGCGCGCGTCGGCTACATCGACGGCCGGTACGTGTTGAATCCTCAACTCGATGAGATGCCGAGCTCGCGGCTCGATCTGGTCGTCGCAGGCACCCGCGACCATGTCCTGATGGTGGAATCGGAGGCCCGCGAGCTGTCCGAAGAGGTCATGCTGGGCGCCGTGATGTTCGGCCTCGAGGCATGGGGTCCCGTCATCGACGCGATCGTGGAGCTTGCCGAAGCCGCCGCCAAGGAGCCCTGGGCGCTGCCCGCGGAAGAGGACGACGCCGAACTACGGTCACGCGTCGCCGACCTGGCGGAAGCCGACCTGCGCGCCGCCTATGCGGAGCGCGTCAAGCAGGCGCGCGTCGAAAGAGTCGAGGCCGTGAAGCTGCGCGCGATGGAGGAATTGGACTCCCAGGGGGGCGAGGTCCAGGCCGTCGCCGGTTGCTTGAAGGATCTCGAGAAGAACATCGTCCGCAAGGCGATTCTCGAGACTGGTGCACGGATCGACGGCAGGGCGACGACCGACATACGTCCCATATCGTGCGAGGTTGGCCTGCTTCCGCGCGCCCACGGTTCGGCGCTGTTCACGCGGGGCGAAACCCAGGCGCTGGTGGTCACCACGCTGGGGACAGGACAGGACGAGCAGATCGTCGATGCCCTGGAGGGCGAATACCGCGAAGCGTTCATGCTGCACTACAATTTCCCACCCTATTCCGTCGGCGAGACGTCGTTCCGGCTCGGACCGGGTCGTCGCGAGATCGGCCACGGCAAACTCGCGTGGCGGGCCATCCATCCGCTCATGCCGTCCAACGAGACTTTTCCCTATACCGTCCGGGTCGTCTCGGAAATCACCGAGTCGAATGGCTCGTCCTCGATGGCGACGGTCTGCGGCTCGTCCCTGTCGCTGATGGACGCGGGCGTGCCCCTGCCGAAGCCCGTGGCTGGCATCGCCATGGGGCTCATTCTCGAGGGTGACGACCACGCGGTTCTTTCGGACATCCTCGGAGACGAGGATCACCTCGGCGACATGGATTTCAAGGTCGCCGGGACGGAAGACGGCGTGACCTCGCTTCAGATGGACATCAAGGTGGCAGGCATCACCGCCGGAATCATGGAGACGGCGCTCTCCCAGGCCAAGGACGGTCGCGCGCATATCCTGGGGCAGATGGCGCACGCCATTGGCGAGGCGCGGTCCGATGTCGGCGAGCACGCACCTCGCATCACGACGATGACGATCCCCAAGGAGAAGATCCGGGAGGTCATCGGTACGGGTGGTTCCGTGATCCGCGAGATCTGCGAGGTTTCGGGGGCCAGGATCGATATCGAGGACGACGGGACGATCAAGGTCGCCGCGACCTCGACGCCGTCCGCCGACAAGGCGCTCGAGATGATCCGCAACATCGTCGCCGAACCCGAGGTTGGCGAGATCTACCACGGCAAGGTCGTGAAGACGGTCGACTTCGGCGCTTTCGTGAACTTCATCGGCAGTCGCGACGGCCTCGTTCACATCAGCGAGCTCGTGAAGCGGCGCGTGGGCCGCGTCACCGACGTCGTGCAGGAAGGCGACGAGGTCTACGTCAAGGTGCTCGGCATCGATGACCGCGGCAAGGTCCGTCTGTCGATGCGGGTCGTGGACCAGGAAACCGGCGAGGACCTGCCTCAGGATCGGCCGGCGGAGGCGAGCTGAGCCGTCGCGCCGGGTGCCCGAAGCCACCCGCCCCGGACTTGGGTTTTCGGCGCATGTGCGTTATATCCCTGACGATGTGGCGGCGGGCCGCCGTCCGGCAGGACCTTGACACCGCCTCGGGCGGCGTTCGCGCCGTCCCGAACGGAGGGGAGGACAAAGAGAAGGTCCGGTGAAGGCTCTCAACGCGATATCGATGTCCGGCGCCGAAGTTCTTCCACTCGTGGAAGGCGGAAAAGGCATATCGGCGACGAATGGTCAGAGCTCCGGGGCCTGGGCCGCGTGCGGCGGCATCGGCACGTTTTCCGGGGTCAACGCCGATTCCTACGATACGCGGGGGAACGTCGTTCCCCAGGTTTATCGGGGCCGGACTCGCAAGGACCGGCACGAGGAACTGGTCGATTACGCGATTCAAGGAGGCGTGACCCAGGCCCGGATCGCACACGAGATGGCCAACGGTCTGGGTCGGATCCACATGAACATCCTCTGGGAGATGGGCGCGGCGCAGCGGGTGCTTCGGGGGGTGCTCGAAGGCGCCAAGGGGATCGTTCACGGCGTCACGTGTGGGGCCGGAATGCCCTATCGTCTCGCGGAGGTCGCGGCGAGTTACGGCGTTTACTACTACCCCATCGTCTCCTCGGGACGGGCGTTTCGGGCCCTGTGGAAGCGGGCCTATCACAAGTTCTCCGAGTTTCTGGGCGCCGTGGTATATGAGGACCCTTGGCGCGCCGGGGGCCATAACGGGCTCAGCAACTCCGAGGACCCCCTCAACCCGGAACCGCCCTATCCGCGCGTGGTGGCGTTGCGCAGGCAGATGCGGGAATTCGGGCTCGACCGGGTTCCGATCGTCATGGCGGGCGGTGTCTGGTTCCTGAGGGAATGGGAGGATTGGATCGACAACCCCGAGCTGGGGCCCATATCGTTCCAGTTCGGGACCCGGGCGCTGCTCACCAAGGAAAGCCCCATCCCGGACGCCTGGAAAAAACGGCTCCTGTCGCTCAAGGAAGGCGACGTTCTTCTCAACCGGTTCAGTCCGACTGGTTTCTGGTCCTCCGCCGTTCGCAACGCCTTCATCGACGAGCTGGAACAGCGCAACGCGCGGCAGATCGCCTATACCGAGGAGCCGGTGGGCGAGCATGAAGTGCCATTCCCGACCGGCGCACGAAAGCGCGAGGTCTACGTCACCGAGGCGGATCGCGAGGCCGCCGGAGGCTGGATCGCGGATGGGTACGCGGAGGCTCTTCGCACGCCCTCGTCCACGTTGGTCTTCGTGACGACCGACAAGATGAACCAGATCCGCAAGGACCAGAGCGAGTGCATGGGGTGCCTCAGTCAATGCCTCTTCTCGAACTGGGCGGAGAACGAAAACCATTCCACCGGCCGCAAGGCGGACCCCCGCAGCTACTGCATCCAGAAGACGCTGCAGGATGTTGTGCATTCCGAGAGCACGAACACGAACCTGATGTTCGCGGGTCACGGGGCCCATCGATTCACCAAGGACCCGTTCTACGCCGGCGGTTTCGTACCCACCGTGCGGCAGCTTTTCGAGCGGATCGTCACCGGCGATTGAGCGGCGGACGTCGACGGTGCAGTCCCTCGATTTGGAGGGATTCCAGGAAGCGGGCTACCCCATTGAACTACGGACTTCTGTTTTCGTTCCGTCGACCTGTATACTGGACGGCGATCCAGGTAGTTGGATGCCTTGTTCCGGGTGAAGGCTCATGAAACGGCGACGGCGGTTTTCCGACGTTCTTTCCCGCCTGAAGGCGGCCGGTCTCAGGCCGACGCGCCAGCGTCTGGCCTTGGCGGAGTTGCTTTTCGTCGGCGGGGACCGTCACGTGACGGCCGAGGCGCTCTATGTCGAGGCGCGGGCCGCCGATATACGGGTATCGCTCGCGACCGTGTACAACACCTTGCATCAATTCACGTCGGCCGGCCTCATGCGCGAGGTCGTGGTCGATCCCGGACGGTCCTATTTCGACACCAACTCTTCGGATCATCATCATTTCTTCTTCGAGGAGAGCGGTGTGCTGCGGGACATCCCGGGCGAGTCCGTCTCGCTGCATGGCGTTCCGCCGCCGCCGCCAGGAACGGCGATCAGCCGGGTGGACGTGATCGTCCGTGTCCGGAACACGCAACGGTCCGACTGACGCGCGATGGCTTCACGAAAAATTTATCTGGAATCGTTCTAAACTATTGACTCCCGTCGTACGCCGGGCCATATAGAGCGGCGTATCGAAGTCATCGTTGAACGGGAGAATCCCATGGCATCGCTGTCAGGTTCCAAGACGGAACAAAATCTCAAGGATGCGTTCGCGGGCGAGTCGCAAGCGAATCGCCGCTACCTGTATTTCGCCCAGAAGGCCGACGTCGAAGGATACAACGACGTTTCCGCGGTTTTCCGTTCCACCGCCGAAGGAGAAACGGGACACGCCCACGGCCACCTGGAGTATCTCGAGGAAACGGGCGATCCGGCCACCGGCAAGCCGATCGGGACGACGCACGACAATCTGGGCGCCGCGATCGCCGGCGAAACCCATGAGTACACCGACATGTATCCGGGCATGGCCCGCACCGCGCGCGACGAGGGTTTCGACGAGATCGCCGACTGGTTCGAAACGCTGGCGAAAGCCGAGAAGAGCCACGCCGGGCGTTTCCAGAAGGCCCTCGATGCCATGGAAGGCTGATCCGGGCGTTTGCCCGGATCGCACGTTCGAAAGGGACGCCACCGGAGAAAAGGGGGAACGGCTCGCGCTCCCCCTTTTCTCGTCTCCGGCCCGTCTGGGCGTCGTATAGCGCGAGGCAGGAGATGAAGGAAGGAAGCACCGAACCTCCCGTTCGTCACGCCATTCCGTGGCGGGATCCGGCTTATGCCGACATGGACAGGGTCCTGGCCGAGATGACCCGGGTCTTCGATATCTGCCATGGCTGCCGCCGATGTTTCAATCTCTGCAATTCGTTTCCGCGGCTGTTCGACCTGATCGACGACTCGGAAACCGGCGAGCTCGATTCGGTCTCGACCGACGATTACAAGTCGGTGGTCGACGCGTGCACGCTCTGCGACATGTGCTTCATGACGAAGTGCCCGTACGTCCCGCCTCATGAGTTCGATCTCGATTTTCCGCACCTGATGCTTCGCTATCGGGCTGCCGAACGCCGCGCCAACGGCGCGTCCTTCGCCGTCGACCAGCTCACGCGAACCGATCGCAACGGCAGGATGGCGCGGCACGTCGCGCCGCTCGCCAACTGGGCCTCCAGGCGGGGCAACGCGATGACCCGCCCCGCGATGGAGGCCGTCGCCGGCGTTCACCGGGACGCGGTCCTGCCCAAGTTCCATCGGCGGACGTTCGAGAAGCTCGCCGCGCAACAGGCACCGGAGGTCAACGAGGGGGCTCCCGCGCATGGCCGCAAGGCCCTCCTCTACGCGACCTGTTTCGTGAACTACAACAACCCCCGTATCGGCACGGCGGCCCGCGAGGTCTTGGCGCGCAACGGAGTCGAGACGGAGGTTCTGTATCCGGAATGCTGCGGCATGCCGCAACTGGAGCAGGGTGCCGTCGACGACGTGGCGGCCAAGGCGAAAGCCGTCGCCGTGGCCCTCGACCCCTGGATCGAGAGGGGGTACGACATCGTCGCCCTGACGCCGAGTTGCGCGCTTATGTTGAAGTTCGAATGGCCGCTTCTGGCGCCGGACGATCCCGTGGTGAAGCGGCTGTCGGGAGCGACGGCCGACGTCGCCGAGTACGTCGTGGGCATCGCCCGCGACGAAGGGCTCGCCGAGGGTCTGTCGCCTCTCCAGGGCGGCGTCGCGCTCCATCTGGCCTGCCACGCGCGGGCCCAGAACATGGGGCCCAAGGCGGCCGACATGTTGCGCTGTATTCCCGACACCGAAGTGACGGTCATCGAGCGTTGCTCCGGTCATGGCGGGTCATGGGGAATCATGAAGGAGAACTTCGAGATCGGCCTCGAGGTGGGCCGCCCGGTGGCCCGGCGGGCGGCGGAGAGCGGCCGTTCGTATGTCGCCTCGGAATGTCCACTCGCCGCCGATCACATCCTTCAGGGTGTGGAACGGGTCGACGGCGCCCGGGCGCACGAGCGGGCGTTCCACCCGGTCGAGCTGTTCGCGCGGGCCTACGGCATCGACGTCGGACGATCGGGAGGACAGGCCGATGACCGCCCTTCGCCGTGAGATCACGCCGAACGACGTCCTCCCGATGGAGGCGTACGATCCGGTCCGCAAGAAAAGGCGCGTCGCCGTCGCCGAGATCAAGCGGAACCGGCGTGTCGAGGTCGGACCCTTCATCGGCTTCTACTTCGAGAACTTCGACACCATGCTCCACCAGGTGCAGGAGATGCTTCATGCCGAGCGGGGCGGCGATGTGCAGTTGATCGACGAGCTCGCCGCCTACAATCCGCTCATCCCCCAGGGGCGCGAGCTCGTGGCCACCATGATGATCGAGATCGACGATCCGGAACGCCGCGCCCGCAAGCTCTTGCGTCTCGGGCACATCGACTCGACCGTGACGATGAGGGTCTCGAACGAGACGATCGAGGCCCGGCCCGAACGGGATCAGGAGCGCACCGATATCGACGGACGAGTCTCGACCGTGCACTTCCTGAGGTTCCCGTTCACCGATACCCAGGTCGCGAAATTCCGCGAACGCGGTGCCGAGGTCGTCCTCGGCATCGGACACGTTCATTACGCGCACATGGCACGCCTGCCGGAGCCGGTCCGGTCCTCCCTGGCGGAGGACTTCGCCTGACCCGGCCCGGCCCGGGTTCTCAGGCGCGGAACCGCGGGTCCTCGTGCAGCTTGGCGAAATGTTCCTTGATCCGGGCGGTCCGCTCGTCCGCCGTCGGCAGGCCGTCGGCCTCCAGGACGATCTCCATGGCCACATCGGAGACTTGGCCCCGGAGCTCTTCGTCCTCCTTCTCGTCCGTCCCGCGCGGCGGAATCGGGAACACGGTGTCCTGGGCGTAGCCGTAGAACAGGTCGCCGCGCCGGACGGGGCGCGCCGGTTCTTGCGTGCCATCGGCGAGGCCGCGAACCTGCTCGCGCAGGCGCCGCCTCAGCGTCGCGACGCCGACGTCGGTCGTCCCGAGATTCTCCGCGGCATGGACGTTGGTAAGGCCTTGCGAGACCTGGGCCTCGTAGTCGCCCGGCTCGACCTGCCGCTCCCTGTAATCCCGGAACATGGTCTGGCCGATGAAGTCGACCTTCTCCTTCCCGACCTCGTCGGGATTACCGAGATTCTCCGGGTCGATGTCGGGGCCGTAGTGGCGCCACGAAACGATCATGCATTCCGTATCGTCGCGGGGCACGGTCCACTTGGTGAGGGCCGAGCGCCAGAAGTACCGGGGTTCGTCCGCCTCGTAGAGGAAAGCGCCGATACGCGCGTGATTCGGCAGGCAGACGTCCTGGGTCCGCAGCCACACGTGGTCACCCCAGCGATAGGTCGAGGTCGTGACGATGTGATTGTCCGGCGTGTACCACTTCACGACCGGCAGCGCGCCCCACGACTCCGAGAACTGCACCTCCGTGATCCGGGTGTGCAGGAACACCGTGTGGATGGGGTCGACGGTGTTCTCCATCACCTGTAGCCAGTTGCAGGGATAGGTGATGGAGTACGGCACCATGGTGTCCCTGGGCTGCTCGTGGATGTCGTAGATCGGGAACTCGGGTCGCTCGTCCGCCGGTCCCATGTAGGCGAAGACGATCCCCTTGTACTCGATGACCGGGTAGGCGCCGTGCTTCACGCGCTCGGGGATCTTCGTTCCCCCGGGCTCCCCCGGCGCCTCGAGAATCGTGCCGTCGATGTCGTAGCGCCAGCCGTGATAGCAACAGCGGATGCCTTCTTTCTCGACGATGCCGAATTCGAGCGAGGTGTTGCGGTGGCTGCAATTCGCGGCGAGGAGGCCATGGCGGCCCGACCCGTCGCGAAACGCGACGAGGTCCTCGCCCATGATCCGCAGCCGCAGGGGGCGGTCGTCGGGAATCTCCGAGGTCATGCACACGGGCTGCCAATAGCGGCGCAGGTATTCGCCGCAAGGCGTGCCCGGCCCCGTCGAGGTCAGCTCGGGGTCGGGGTTCGGCCGCCGGTTCTTCGCGTAACCCTGGTAATTCCCCGTCGGGACGACGATCCCGTGCACCCTCGAATCCTCGGCGACACTCATGTTTTCTCCTCCATTCATTCATACTCGACACTGCAAACCCAAGCACCGAGGATAGCGTCGAAGACCGTTCCACGACAAGGGGGCATCCGGTTCATACGAGACGCCGGATCGGCCACAAGCAGGTTTCCGGCCATGGCAAGGCCCGGATACCGATTGGCTTGACGGGCCGCGTCCCACATGTCCGAACCCGGCCTTTTCCCTTACCGCCCCGCCGCATCGAGACCGGCGCGTGGACGGCTCCACGATCACCATCCTTGTCGCCATCGTCACGACCGTCGGCACCGTCAGCGTGGCCCTGGCTGGCCTCGTCCCCCGACAAGGCACCCATTAGACGTCGCGCGGCATGGCCCCGCCGTCCCGGATTCCCCGAATAGAAGAGCGGGGACAGTGGGCGTCAGGCGATCGCGCCGTAAAGAAATCCGCCGGCCATGGCGCCCACGAAGGCGAAAACGATGTAGGACAGGAACACTGGCCCCCGCGCCAGGGCAAAGACGGCGATGGCGGCCGGAATGCTGGTCACGCCGCCGGCCAGAAGGAAGGCCATGGCCGCGCCGGGCGCCATCCCCTGCGAGATCAGGCCGCCGACCAAGGGAAGCGCCGCATACCCGTTGAGGTACGCCGGGACTCCGACGGCGGTGGCCGTGAGAACGGGTAGCCAGCCTCCCTCGCCGACCAGAGCCGCGACCAGATCGGCCGGGATGTACGCCAGCATGAGGCTTTCGAGCGCGAACGCCAGTGTCAGCCACTTGCCGAGAAACAGCAGGTTCTTGCGGGCGTCCCCGACGAAGGTCCGGCGTCGGGAGCTTTCCTTCCAGAACCTCCATTCGATCTCCTTCGGGCTCCGCACCGTGGCGTCGCCGCAGCCGCCGACGCCGTCGCGCAGGGGGGTCCGGAACAGGTCGCCCTTCCGCAACGCGTGGATGCCGAAGCCGCCGAGCAATCCGATACCGAACGCGGCGGACGTCTTTCCGATGGCGAAGGGAAGCCCGAGGATTCCAGCGGTGAGAACGAACATCGACGGGTCCATGACAGGAGAGGCCAGCCAGAACGCCATCACCGGGGCCAGCGGCACTCCCATGGCGAGCAGGGCGGCGATCAACGGGATCACGCCGCAGGAGCAAAACGGCGACACGGCGCCGAACAGCGCGGCGAGCACGATCATTCCGGCTGTCCGGCCCTGGAAGGCCCGGGCGATCAGGGAATCGGCACCTGCGGCCTGTGCGTAGGCGGCGACACCGACGGACGCCAGCAGAAACGGCAGGATGTTCCACAGGCTGTCGCCGACGAAAACCAGGGTCTCCAAGCCTTGCGCGATGCCGAGCGCGAAGGTTCCGGCGAGCACAACGACGACCGCCAGCCATACGCGGTCCACTTGAACGCGCCGGTCGGACCGTTGCGTGCGTGCCAGAATACCGATGCTCACGATCCCTCCGAATTTTACCGAATAGGATATTAAAACTACTATTCTACTCTCAAATCGTAACCGAGACACACATTAAAATCATTGATCGAGAAATTTTTTCGGAACCATGGAAAACAGCGAACGCGCGACGTCGGAACGGAGAGTCGACGGGAACGGGAGCCGCGAGCCCGTCGCACGGACCGTGCGGAACGGATGACGCAGACCGCGCCGTATTGCAGTCGGACCGTCCACGCGGCACCATGGACGAAACTCGGGAAGAACCATGAACCGCGCCGACGCCCCGTTCGACCCCGTAAGCCTCAAGATCATGTGGGACCGGTTGGTCTCCCTGACCGACGAATGCCTCGAGGCGATGGTCCGCGCGTCGTTCTCGACCACGGTGCGGGAGTGCTACGACCTCTCGGTCACGGTCATGGACCGGCGCGGGAATTTCATCGCCCAGGGCTCGCAGAGCATTCCATCGTTCACCGGCTCCACGCCGGCCTCCCTCCGGCACATGCTGGACCGCTTCCCGCCGGAGACGCTGGCGCCGGGGGACGTGCTCTGCACCAACGACCCCTGGATGGGCACAGGGCATGTCTTCGATCTCACGGTCATGCGTCCCGTGTTCCGCGGCGACGAGATCGTCGCCTACACCATGAGCATATCGCACCTGCCCGATATCGGTGGCATCGGCTACGGCACCGCCGGTTCGGAGATCTACCAGGAGGGATTGCGCCTGCCGGTCTGCAAGCTCGTCGAGGCCGGCGCAGTCAACGAAACCGTCCTGGAGCTGCTGCGCTACAACACGCGGGTGCCGGAGCAGGTGATCGGCGACTTCATGGCCAACGTGAACTGCAACCGGATCGCCGGGCGCGAGCTGCTGGCGTTCATGGACGGGTATGGCCTCGACCAGCTGGACGATCTGTCGGCGGCGATCCGCGAGCAGTCGGAACGGGCGATGCGCGCCAGGATCCGCGCGCTGCGCGACGGTGTCTACGAGCACGGGATCAGGGTCGAGGGCTTCCCCGATCCCATCGCGTTGGCCTGTCGGATCGAGATCACCGGGGATACCATGCATATCGACTACACGGGTACGGACGACAGCGTGCCGCGTGGCATCAACGCCCCCTACTGCTTCACCAACTCCTACTCGCTCTACGCGGTGAAGTGCCTCGTCGGGCTGACGATCCCCAACAACCAGGGCGTGATGGCGCCGGTGAGCGTCGCGGCGCCGGAAGGGTCCTGTCTGAACACTTTGCCGCCGTCGCCGACCGGGGCGCGGCACCTGACGGGGTACTTCTGTATGCCACTGATCTTCGGCGCCCTCTCCGGCGCCGGGCCCGAGCAGTTGCAGGCGGACTCGGGGATGCTCAACGTCTTCAACGTGCAGGGCCGGCACAGGGACGGGCGGCCCGTGACGGCGCTCTACTTCTCGTCCGGCGGCTTCGGCGCCCTCGACGGCCACGACGGCTGGCCCAACACCGCGTTGCCGGCCAACGTCGCCATCGTGCCGGCCGAAGTGTGGGAGCACGTCACTGGCATGGAGGTCGTGCGCAAGCGGCTGCGGCCCGATACGGGCGGACCCGGTGCGGCGCGCGGCGGCCTCGGCGGCGAGACCTTGCTGCGTAACGCCACGGGTTATCCCATGACGGTGTTCGGCATGGAATGCCGCACCGTGTTCCCGGCGGTCGGCATGTTGGGGGGGCGTCCCGGCGCGTTCCGCGAGACCCGCATCGACGGCGAGCCGGTCGTCTACCGCGGCAGCTATCGGCTCGAACCCGGCGACTCCATCGAGCTTCTGGAATGCGGCGGCGGCGGTTACGGCGACCCCCGCGATCGGGACCCGGCGAAGGTCCTCGACGACGCGCGCCACGGTTTCGTGACTCTGGAAGGCGCCTTGCGGGACTACGGTGTCGTCGTCGATCTCGACGCCATGACCGCCGAGCGGATCCGCCCCGCGGCCGAGTAGACGGGAAGCGCCGGGGCGGCCCCGCCCCGGTGGCGCGACACCCGGGCGGCGTCGGGAGTTCCCTGGCGAACGTGGCGATGGCTGCTCCTCCGGGCGACCCGAAGGGCGGCGGCATTCGAGACCCGGCCTTGTCGCCCTGGCGCTGGCATACTGGCGGCATGAGCGCCACTTTCGACACGCCGGCCTGCGGGCGGCAGCCTCGATGACTTGGCGCGCCCCGGTCGGACCGGGACCGCGCTACTCCGCGACCCGGCGCGGGTCGGCGGCGCAGGCTTCGACGAGCTCGGCGAGCTTCTCCGGCCTGTCGAATTCGATGTGTTCGCCGTCAAGGCAAGCCTCCGCCATCTTCAGGCGCATCGTGCGCAGGAGACCGTCGTCGCCGAAGACCTCGGGCGGATAGCCGAGCTCTTCCAGGCGCTTGCCGATGACCCAGGGCGGCGCCCAGCTCGGCGTGACGCGATAGCCCACCGTCCGCCCGATCCACTCCGGCGGCAGGTCGCACGGGCGTCCGGGCGCCTGCACGAAACCCGGATCGAGATAGCGATAGGCCCGCTCGCCGATCACCGGGTAGTCCGGCGTCACGCTCTCGCCCATATGGATGTTCACCATCCGGTCGGCGATGTCCGCGAGGCGCTCGAACCTGTAGGTCTCGCGCACATGCGCGTTGCCGGCCCGGAGAAGGTTGGTGAGCAGCATCATCGACGAGCCGTGGTAGCCTTGGGCCGCGTGGGGCGTGAACCCCGACCAGACCCCGTCGGCGCCTGCCAGGATGCCCTCGATCACCGCCGCGTCCTCGGTGCCGTTGCCGGAATGGGGGTGGAGGAGGATGACGCGCGGCGGCGGGTTGTACCGACGCATGAGCCGGACCAGTTCCGCCGTCTGGAACGGGAAATGGGTGCCGCGGACGTCCTCGAACATGACGCCGCCGATGGGCAGCGCGGCGAACAGCTTCAGCATGAGGACGAAGAACCCGGGGTCCTCGTCCCAGGCGTCGAAGACGTCGGCGAGACGCAGGTAGATGCGCCCCCGGCGATTCGCCGCATCCTCTTCCGGCAGGCGTTGGCGCAGGAACGCCACGGTGTCCTCGATGATGCGGAGCAGCCCCTCCGGGGTGCGCCCCTCGTCCTTCAGCAGGCTCGGGCGGGTCTCGAGGTACACCACCACGTTCGGAACCTTACCCCACAGCGTCCGCTCGATGCCGTAGTTCATGCGGAACGACGCGCCGGGCACGCCGCCGCCGTCCTTCATGCCCATAGTGGAGACGGTCGCGAACACGCCGTCCATGTCCCGTTCCCGCTCCACGAACCATTCGAGGAACTGCGTGTCGACATTGCGGAAATCGAAGAAGCTGAACAACGCCAACTCGTCGAAGCCGAATTCGCGGGCGAGCCGATAGAGCTCGATGCGGTCCCCGAGCGTGTGCCCGCGGGGCGCGGGCAGGCGTCCTTCCAGGGCCGACAGGTCGAGGATATGGGGCACGACGCTTCGCAAGCGCGTCATTTTCGCGTCGAGCCGCCGGTTCATGCCGGCGATGGCGTCCCGGTCTCGCTTGCCGAGTCGGACCCTGCCTGCCTCGCGAGACATCGCTCCCTCCCCACCGTGGCCCCGTCGGATTATTCGCATGTTAGCCGAATTCGGGCGCCACGCGGAGAACGGCGGACGAGCGCGCCGGTTCAATATCCCGCGTCCCGGTCCACCGGGCGGTCGAGCGCCTCGCCCCGCTGGACGCGGCGCACCTGGGCGGCCAGCATGGGCGCGGCCGTCTCGGGCGCCGTCAGGCTGGACACATGGGGCGTGATCCGCACCTTCGGGTGCGTCCACAGGGGATTGTCCTGCGGCAACGGCTCCTCGTCGAAGACGTCGAGCGCGGCGCCTGACAACCGCCCCGAGTCCAGGGCCGCCAGCAGGTCGGCCTCGACGACCAGGGAGCCCCGCGCACAGTTGATCAGATAGGCTCCCCTGGGCAATCGGCCGAGCGCCTCCTCGCCGAGGAGACCCCGCGTCTCGGGGGTCAACGGCAGCAGGCAGACGAGGATCTCGCTTTCGCTCAGGAAGTCCGCGAGCGCGTCGTCCCCGTGACGGGAGGTCACTCCCGGCTCCTCCTTCAGCGTCCGGCTCCAGCCGCTCAGGGCGAAGCCGAACGGCCGCAGCCGGCGCGTCGTCGCCCTTCCCAGGGCGCCCAGTCCGAGGATGCCGACCCTCCGGTCCCCGGCATCCTTCTGCGGCGCCTGCCGCCAGGACCTGCGGCTCTGGAGATCCGCGTAGACGTCGAATTTCCGGTGCGACCACAGGGTCAGCGCCGCCGTGTACTCGGCCATCCGACCCGCCATGAGCGGATCGATCAGACGCGCGATGGGCACGCCTTCCGGCAGCGCCGGGTCCTCGAACAGATGGTCCACGCCGGCGCCCGGAGAGAGGATGGCCTTGAGGTTCGGGAATCCGGCGAGCCGGCCGTGGGGCAGCTTCCAGACGACCGCGAACTCGATGTCGGCCGGATCGCCTACGTCGGGCCAGACCCGGAACTCGACGTCCGGGAGGAGTCTCGACAGCCCTTCGCGGATCGCCTCGCCTTCTTCCCATTCGCAGTGGAACAGCAGCGCCATGGCCGGGTACCCCTCGATGACCGGGGGAAGTGCTATCATTCCCGCGAGCCGAGGCCAAGGAGCACGGAAGGCCGACGCGCCCTTCCGTGTGGAACGGAGGGAGGATTGATGCGCGACGCGCGCGTTCCCGTCATCGACATGGCGCCGTTTCTGGCCGGCGACGCGGCCGCGACCCGCGTGGCGGCGCGCGCGGTCGACGCCGCGTGCCGCGAGATCGGCTTCCTTACCATCGTCGGTCATGGCGTCCCGGAGACGCTGATCGAAGAGACGCGGGCCGCGGCGCTCGCCTTCTTCCGCCTGTCCCCCGAGGAGAAGCGGCGGACGCCGCGTCCGTCCCACGAGTCGGGACGCGGCTACACGGTGTTCGGGGATCAGGCGCTCGCCTACTCCCTGGGCGTTGAAACGCCTCCCGACCTTCAGGAGAGTTTCGGTATCGGGCCGCTCGACGAGCCGCCGAACGATCCCTACTACGCGGCGCCCGAAGCCTGGACGTTCTTCGCTCCCAACGTCTGGCCCGAGGATCCGGTCGAATTCCGGCCCGCGCTCGGCCGATACTTCGCGCGGATCGATGTCCTGTCGCGTCGGCTGATGGGGCTGTTCGCCCTCGCCCTCGGCCTCGACGAGCGGGCTTTCGACGACAAGATCGACCGCCCCGCCAGCAGCATGAGGATCATCCACTACCCGCCGCTGCTCGCACCGCCCCGGCCGGGCCAGCTGCGCGCGGGCGCGCACTCCGATTACGGCTCGCTCACCATTCTGCAGACCGACGGCGACTCGGGCTGCCTTCAGGCGAGAACGCGGCGCGGCGACTGGATCGACGTGATCCCGCCGCCGGGAGCCTTCGTCGTCAATCTCGGCGACCTCATGAGCCGCTGGACCAACGACCGCTGGGTCTCGACCTTGCACCGCGTCGCGACCCCGCCCGACGGCCGCGGCGGCTCGCGGCTGTCGCTCGTGTTCTTCGGCCAGCCCAATTACGACGCCACGATCGAATGCCTGCCGACGTGCCGGGAACCCGGCAATCCGCCCCGCTATCCCCCGATCAGTACCGTCGAGCTCTCGCGGTCCAAACACATGAAGGTGCGCCACATGGACGTGGGTTACGAACCGCCCCGGTCCTGATCGGCGAGATGCGCGATCGCCTGGACTTCCAGCAGATAGTCCGGGTTCGCGAGGCGGGAGACTTCCACGACGGTCGAAACGGGCCGCGCGTCGCCGAAGAATTCCGCGGCGACCGGAGCGCCGAACTCGCGGTAGGCGTCGAGATCGGTGGCGAAAACCGTGCAGGACACGACGTCGGCGGGCGTCGCCCCGGCCGCCGCCAGCGCCCGCCCGATGTTCGCGTAGGTCGTGACCGCCTGAACCGCCATGTCGCCTCTCCCGATCACCGCGCCGTCGGCGTCGAGGGCCACCATCCCGGAAAGATGGACCTGCGTCCCTCCCGTGGTCCGGATGACCTGCGGATAGGTCCTCCCGCCGGCGTCCCGGAGCTCGTACACGTCCGCCGGGTTGATCCGCTCGATCATGACGGCCGGCGGCGGCGCAGGCGGGCCCGGATCACCGGTTCGTCCCTCCGTCGATACGCGCCTCGAGTTTTCCGTACATCTCCGCCCCCGCCGTCACGGGTGGATAGAGGGGTGGTCTGTCGAGCGACGCGCAGGTGTCGAGACACCGCACCTCCGCATCGTAGTTGGGATGCAGGAAGTAGCCGATCGACTGCCGCCGGACGCGCGCGTATCGCGACGGCGGGGGGACGACCCGGTGCGGGGTGGACGTCCACCGGTCGTTGGTCCAGCGCGCCATCATGTCGCCGATGTTGACCACCAGTTGGCCGGGGTCCGCCGCGACGTCCAGCCAGTCGCCGTCGGGCTTCCGGATTTGCAGACCGCCATTCCCGCCGGCGCCGTCCATGGCCAGCAGCGTCACGGCGCCGAAATCCGTATGGGCGCCGCAGCGGAGCTGTCCCGGCTCGGGCGGCCCGGTCAGTCCCGGATAGTGAAAGGAGCCGAGCGCGCCGAAATGCCGGTCGATCTTGTCGGCGAAATACGTCTCCGGCAGGTTCAGCGCGACGGCGAATATCCTCGTCATGCGCTCGGCCGCGGACTCCATCCGTCCGTACAGGCGGAGATGGACGGCCCTGAAGTCTTCCGGGCGGTCCGGCCAGAGGTTCGGGGCGTAGAGATCCTCGGCGCCGGGAAGGCCGGCGAAATCGTCGGCGAACCGCGCGCCCGGTCCGACCGTGAAGATCTCCCGCAAGTCGGGCGGCCGTTCCTCGCCCACGGTCGCCGCGAGGTTCCGGGTAAGAGGCGCCGTGTAACCGAGGAACGACAGCCCGCCCGGCGACATGAAGCGCCTTTTCTCCGCTTCCGGCAGATCGAAGAACGCCCGCCCCGCCGCGAGGGCCGCGTCGATATCCGCCCGCGGGACGTCGTGCCCGGAGACGACAAGGAACCCGACGGCGCGGCACGCCGCGTCCACCGCTTCCGCGATCGACCGTTTCTCGTCGGCGGACCCCCGATCGAACGGTCCGATATCGATGACGGGAACCGACCGTTCCAGCGCGGACGGCGCCGGTCCTCCCCGAACGCTCGTGTCGACCGGCGTCATGCCCATGCCCGATATCTTCCCACGCAGTGGCGGACATGACCAGCGACGGTCCTTCTTGTCGTGATCGGAAACCGGTTGTACCGAGCGCCGTCGTCGGCGGATAATGAACGGCGACCGCCGCGCGGGGGCGGAGAAGGGGGATCATGAGCGACATCGACAGCGAAGCCATCTCCGCCTGGCTGAAACGCCACCAGGACCTCGACATCGCGCCGGAGCGGGCGCGGGAGATCGCGGAGGTCGCCTTCCGGCTCAACCGCGTGACGCTGGATGCGGCCATGGCGCGGACGGATCTCGACGATCCCGCGCGGTATTTCCGGGCGCTGGTGGAGCTCGCCGACTTCAAGCGCGACGCATGAGTTCCCCGCTCGCCGATCTCACCCTCGCGCGGGCGGCCGATTCGATCCGCCGCCGCGACGTCACCGCCGTCGCCGTCACCGAGGCGATCCTGGCGCGCGCGGCCGCGGTTCAGCCCGAGATCAACTGTTTCCTCCGCGTCCATCGGGAGGAGGCTCTCGCGGCCGCCGAGCGGGCGGACGCCGAGATCTCGGGCGGCGGCTGGCGCGGCCCGCTGCACGGGGTGCCGCTCGCCCACAAGGACGTGTTCGACCGCGAGGGTCATGTCACGACGGCGGGCGGTATCCTGTTCGACGTGCCGGCGAGCGGCCGAGCCACCGTGATGTCGCGGCTCGACGCCGCCGGGGCCACGTACCTGGGGGCCCTCAACCTGGACGAGTTCGCCGCCGGAGGCACCGGCGCCAATGACCATTACGGACGCACGCGCAACCCCTGGGACACGGACCGCATCAGCGGCGGCTCGTCCGGCGGCTCGGGGGCGTGCGTCGCCGCGCGCGCGGCCTTCGGCGCGCTCGGCGGCGACGCCGGCGGGTCGGTGCGCATCCCCGCGGCCATGTGCGGCGTCGTCGGCCTCAAGCCGACGTTCGGCCGCGTCAGCCGCGCCGGCACCGCGCCGCGGACGTTCTCGGTCGACTGTACCGGCCCGATGACGCGGACGGCGGAGGACTGCGCCCTGATGCTCCAGGCCATCGCGGGTCCCGACCCCGCGGACCCGACCACCCCCGACGTCCCGGCGCCCGACTATCGCGCGGCGCTGCGCGCGGACCTCGTGGGCGTTCGCGTCGGGATCGCCGTGGACAACCCCTTCGACCGGGTGGAGCCGGAGATGGCGGCCCTGCTGGCGTCCGCGGTCGACACGCTCCGCGATCTCGGCGCGGAGATCGTGGACATCGCCGTGCCCGACGTCATGCGCCTCAACGACCTGCAACAGATCCTGGCCAAGAGCGAGGCCGCCGTCGTCTGCGGCAAGTGGATGCGTGAACGCCCGGGGGACATGACGTTCGACGCCATCAGCGTCGTCCAGGAGGGCCTGCTGATGCCGGCCACCCGCTATCTGGAGGCGAAGTCCCTGCGGGCGCCGCTGCTGGAAGCGCACGTGCGCGCCGTTTACGCCGAGGTCGACGTGTTGTTCGCGCCGGTTCTGGCCGGGCCGACGCCGACCGTGGCCGAGACCGACTTCGCGGACCACGGCCGGGTCGAGGAGCTCTTCACACGCTCGGCCCGGTTCACCCGCTTCGCCAATTACCTCGGCACGCCGGCCCTGTCGGTTCCGTGCGGGTTTTCCGCCGACGGGTTGCCCGCGGCGTTCCAGCTTCACGGCCCGCCCTTCGGCGAGGCCCGGCTGCTGGCCGTCGCCCACGCCTACCAGGGCGTCACCGACCATCACGCCAGAGCGCCCGGTCGTTCCTCGAGGCGATGATGGATTCCGACTATCGGTAACAGTACACGGACACCGTCTCGGCCTATCTCCGGGAAACAGGAGACCGACGGTCTCGACGTCCGCGCCGATGGCGACGCCCACCACGATGGGCAGGTCGGCGGCCAGAGCCGGACATCCTACCCGTTGTTCCACATGGACGTCTTCAACGCTACCGTCGAGGGTCCGGGGGGCGAGACCGGGGTCCGGCGCCACACCTGACGGGCAACCCGCGCCGGCAGGGCGTCTTCGGGGAAACGCGCAGCTACGAGCCAGCGCCACGCGCGATACGAGGTGGTCGCCTTGGTGCGGGCGCGAACATCGTGCGCCACGAGCCCGGCCTGCCCGCGGCGGAATGCCCGGCGACGGACAGGATGGAAACCGCGAGGATTCCGGGCCGATCCCTCAGGCCGCGTCCTTGAGGATCATCGCGGCGGCTTTCTCACCGATCATGACGGCCGCGGCGTTGGTGTTGCCGGAAACGATGGTCGGCATGATGGAGGCGTCGGCGACGCGCAACCCCTCGATGCCGCGCACTCTGAGACGCGGATCGACTACGGCACCGTCGTCGACGCCCATGCGGCAGGTCCCGGTGGGGTGATAGATGGTGCCGCCGATCTCCCGTGCGCGCGCCAGCAGTTCCTCGTCGGTCCGACGGTCGGGACCGGGGTCGATCTCGCGCTTGACATGCCTGGCGAAAGCCGGCTTGGCGGCGATCTCCCGCGCCAGCTTCATGCCGGCCACCGTCGTGATGCGGTCGATCTCCTCGGCCAGGTAGTTAGGGCGGATCCGCGGGTGCGCTCTGGAGTCCCGGGAGGAGATCGTGATCTCGCCCCGGCTTTCGGGACGGCACTGCGAGGACACCAGCGTCACCCCCGGGAAGTCGTGCAGGCCCAGGCGGGGATCGGGCGTGCTGAGCGGCATGAGGAAGAATTGGAGATCGGGCGTCGCCACCTCGGGGCGCGAGCGGGCGAAGAGGAAGGCCTGCCCGGCGGAGACGGTGAGCGGTCCCGTGCGCGTGAACAGGTACTGGATACCCATCGCCAGCGCCTTGAACGGATTGCGGACATCGCTGTTCAGGGAATGGAGCCCGTCGAGCTCGTAGACGCCGCGCACCTGGAAGTGGTCCTGGAGATTGCGGCCGACCTCGGGCAGGTCGCGCACGACCGGGATGCCCAGGTTGCGCAGACGCACCGCGTCGCCGACACCGGAGAGCTGCAACAGCTGCGGCGAGTTGACCGTGCCTCCCGATAGCACGATCTCGCGATTCGCCCGGACGCGCCGTTCCTCGCCGCCGCGCGTGTAGGCGACCGCCGCGGCGCGGCCGTCCTCGACGAGGAGGCCGGTGACGAGCGCCCGCGTCGCGACGCGGAGATTGGGGCGCTTCCCGGCCGGGCGCAGGAACGCCGTCGCGGTACTGGAGCGGAGCCCGCGGCGCGTGGTCGTCTGATAATACCCGATGCCGTCCTGGGAGGCCCCGTTGTAGTCGGGGTTGTCCTCGAACCCGGCCTCCCGGCAGGCCGCGAGAAAGGCCTCGCATGCGGGGCGCCGGTCGGAGATCTCCTCGATGCCCATGTAGCCGCCGGTGGCGCGGTAGTCGTCCGCGCCCTTCTCGTAGTCCTCCGAGCGCTTGAAGTAGGGCAGGACGTCCTCGTAGCTCCATCCCGTGTTGCCGAGCTGGCGCCAGTGGTCGTAGTCGGCAGCCTGGCCCCGGACATACAGGACGCCGTTGATCGAGCTGCTGCCGCCCAGCACCCGGCCGCGCGGCCAGGAGATCCCGCGGCCGCCGAGGTTGGGTTCCGGCTCCGTCTCGTAACGCCAGGAGAGGTCGGGATGATGCATGTTCCGGTAGTAGCCGACCGGGATATGGATCCACGGGTTCCAGTCCCTGCCGCCCGCCTCCAGCAGCAGAACCCTGTTCCGCGGGTCTTCCGACAGCCTGTTGGCCACGACGCATCCAGCGGAACCCGCGCCGACGACGATGTAATCGCAGGTCTCGGTCACACACGCTCTCCCACGGCCCACGGATACAGAGGCAGGCGGGCGCGATCAAGGACCGGGAGACGACGATTCCCCTCCTCCCGACCTCCCCCCTCATAGAGGGAGGAGTGTCGATGGCCCCGGCGGCGGCGCCTGACGAGGCGGACGGGACGATGGGAAGTTCATCGCCACCGCCGCGCGCCCTATAGTGCCGGCATCATCGCCGTGTCGTGCCCGCAACATGAATCTCCCCGATCGTCTCAAATACCTCCTGATCCCGGCCTCTCTCCATGCCGCCAACCTTCATCGCCGCCTCGCGCGCCGGGAGCCCGAGCTCGGCCTGTTGCCGTGGCTGGTGCCCCGGTCCCGGGTGGCGGTCGACGTCGGCGCCAACAAGGGAGCCTATACGAGAGCCCTGCTCGCGCTCGCCGCGTCGGTGCATGCGTTCGAGCCGAACCCGGCGCTGCTGCCGTGGCTTCGGCGTATCCACTCCCCGCGGCTGACGGTTCATGCTCGCGCCCTCGGCGCCCGCGACGGCGCCGGCACGCTCCGCATCCCCTTGAGCCGTAAGGGACAGCCGTCGAAGCAACGCGCCACCCTGGCCCGGCCGGCCGCCGACGCGAGGTACGTGGAGTCGCCGACCGAGGTGCGCCGGCTGGACTCCTTCGACATCGGCGACGTGGGGTTCGTCAAGATCGACGTCGAGGGGTACGAGTCCGAGGTGATCGCGGGCGCCGAGGAGACCATCGCGCGCTGCCGACCCACGCTCCTCGTTGAGATCGAGGAGAAGCACCGCGGCGAATCGCCCCGGACGACCATCGACAACATCGACGCGCTCGGCTATCGGTGCCACGTGCTGGTGGACGGGGCGCTGACCGACGCGCGCCGGTTCGAGATAACGCCGGCGATGTTCAACTGGATATTCCTGCCCCGCTGAGGGCGGCGGCCGGCGCTACCGCTTGGGTGCGCATCTGGAGTTGAGGCTGGACCTCGCTGCGGGCCTCGAGGCCGACCGTACCCCCCTTCCCGACCTTCCCTTCGTCAGGGGGGAGGAGACAGCAAATCGAAGGGCCGAGTGGAGGGCGATCGGGGACTCGAACCCCGGACCCGCTGATTAAGAGTCAGCTGCTCTGCCAACTGAGCTAATCGCCCTTACGGTGATTCAGTAGTCGAGCGTCAGCGCGAAGGCAAGAGCTCGGGGCTGGCTCAAGGAACCATGCCCGTTACGGCTCCTCCGCCCCGGCGCGCCGGGGCAGGCTCGCATCGCGGTGGATATGGACGCTCATGACCAGTCCGAAACCCACCAGGGTAGTCACCATGGCGGTCCCGCCGTAGGACACGAGCGGCAGCGGCGCGCCGACGACGGGTATCAGGCCCGTCACCATGGCGATATTGGCGCAGAAATAGACGAAGAAAGTCGCCGCGATCCCCATCGCCAGCAGACGCCCGAACTGGCTTCGCGAGCGCAGCGCGATGGCGATCGCGTAGGTCAGGATGAAGATGTAGAGCGTGAGAAGGCCGAGCGCGCCCACCAGGCCGAACTCCTCCGCGAGCATCGTGAAGATGAAGTCGGTCCGCATCTCGGGCAGGAAGTGGAGGTGACTCTGGGTTCCCTGGAGGAGGCCCTTGCCGAACACGCCGCCCGAACCCAGCGCGATCTTCGATTGCAGGATATGGTAGCCGGCTCCCAGGGGATCGCGCTCGGGGTCGAAGAAGGTGAGGATGCGCTCGCGCTGGTAGTCGCGCAGATAATGCCAGACGACGGGGATGGCGGCGAGGGCGGCCGCGGCCACCGCGCCCAGGACCCTGAGTCGCACGCCGGAGAGAAAGAACATCGCGCCCGCGCCGATCAACAGCAACAGTGCCGTTCCGAGGTCCGGCTGGCGCAACACCAGCGCCACGGGAACGATCGCCATCGCCGTCGGCGCGACGAGGCGCCGCAACCAGGCGATCTCGTCATGGGCGAGACCGTGGAAGTAACGGGCGAGCGCCAGGACGAGAGCGATCTTCATGATCTCCGACGGCTGCAGCTGGAAGGGGCCGAGATCGATCCACCGCCGCGCTCCCATGCCGACCGTGCCGACAACCTCCACGGCGACCAGCAACGCCAGGGAGATGCCATAGAGGGGGAACGCCGCGCGCAGCCAGAACCGGATATCCACGACGGCGACGATCAGCATCAGAAGGAAACCGACGCCGAAACGGACCAGTTGCCGCGATACCCACGTTTCGGTGGTGCCCTCGGAGATCGAGTACAACATCGTCAACCCGACACAAGCCGTGACGGCGATGAGCAGCACGAGACCCCAGTTCAACTGCTGGATCCGCTGAACGACGGTGAGGCGACTCTCGCTCAGGCCGGTCGAGGTCTGGACCGCCATGTCAGGTCTCGCCGGACGTCGTGTTCGCGACGGGCCTGCCGACGGCCGGCGCCCGGTCCGGATCGCGCCTCAGCGCCTCCGTCAGCACGTCGCGGGCCACGGGAGCCGCCGCCGAGGAGCCGCCGCCGCCGTGCTCGACGACCACGGCCACCGCGTAACGGGGGGCGTCGACGGGGGCGAAACCCACGAACAGCGCATGGTCCCGTTCCTTCCAGGGAAGGTCCTCCTTCTTCAGGACCCCCGTCCGGCGCTCGGCCTCGGTGATGCGCCGGACCTGAACGGTTCCCGTCTTCCCCGCGATCGCCATACCCGGTTCGCGGATCCGCGCCCGGTAGGCCGTGCCGTGGGGACTGTTGCTGACCATGTCCATCGCCCGCTGAACGAGCGACAGGGACGTCGCCGACAGTCCGAGCGATTCCGGCGCCGGACGCTCCGCCGGCGGCTCCCCCGCGATCAGGGTCGGCCTCACCCGGAACCCGCCGTTCGCGATCTGGGCCGTCATGACGGCGAGTTGCAGCGGCGTGGCCAGCAGGTAGCCCTGACCGATTCCCGATAACAGCGTCTCGCCCTGATGCCAAGGCCGGCCGTGGCGACGCCGCATCCATTCGCGGCTCGGCACGAGGCCGCCCTCCTCGCCTTCGATGTCGATACCGGTGGGAGCTCCGAAGCCGAACCGCCCGGCCATCTCGCCGATACGGTCGATGCCGACGCGGCGCGCGACGTCGTAGAAATGGATATCGCAGGATCGCTCGATGGCGTGGGGCAACGACAACACGCCGTGGCCGCCCTTCTTCCAGCAGTGGAAGAAGCGGTCGCCGAATTCCATTCGGCCGGAGCAGAACACCCGGTGATCGGCCGGGATCGTCCCGGCCTCCAGACCGGCCAGCGCGACGATCATCTTGAAGGTCGATCCCGGCGCGTATTGACCGCTGATCGCGCGGTGCACCAGCGGCGCCCGGGGATGCCGCGTCAGCGCGCGCCACTGTCGCGAATCGAAGCCCAGATGGAAAGCGTTGGGGTCGAAGCTCGGCGTCGAGACGAGAGCCAGCAGCTCTCCCGAATACACACCCATGACCACGACCGATCCGGCTTCGTCGCCGAGACGTTCGTAGGCCAGCCGCTGCAGCTCCGCGTCGATGGACAGGCGTACGTCGCGTCCGGGCTCGCCGGCCTTCCTCTCGATCTCGCGGATGGCCCGGCCGTAGGCGTTGACCTCGACCTGGCTGTTCCCGGCCTTGCCTCTCAGGACCATCTCGCGGGCCTTCTCGACGCCCCTCTTGCCCGTACGGAATTCCGGGAGCTTGAGCAACGGATCGCCGGTCTGCTCCTCCGGCGACACGGGGCCGACATAGCCGACCAGATGGGCCAACGGCTGCCCATGGGGGTAGAAGCGCGACTCTCCGACGCCGGGCTGCACGCCGGGCAGGTTCGGCATGTGCGCGTTGATTCGCGCGAACTGCCCCCAGGACAGATTCTCGAGGACCGTCACGGGCATGAAGCCGGCGTTGCGTTCGGCTTCGCGCAGCACCCGGTGCAGGTCGCGGTCGTCGATCCGAACCAAGCCGCGCAGCACGGACAGGGTCCGCGTCACGCTGGACGTCTGCTCGGGGATCAGGAGTATCCGATAGTTCCGCCGGTTGTTGGCCACCTCGATTCCGAAGCGGTCGAGAATGCGGCCCCGGGACTGCGGCAGCAATCGCCATGAGATCCGGTTCTCCTCGGCGAGCACCCGGTAGCGGCCGGTGTTGATCACCTGGAGGTAGTAGAGACGGCCCACGAGCACCGCGGTGAGCGCCGCCGCGCCCCCCGAGAGCACCAGCGCCCGCCGGGTGAATGCCTTCCGCCGGACGAAGTCCCGTTGCATGTCAGGCCGTTCGCTGCGTCGCCCGGGCGACGCGGGCGAAAATCCAGACGACGCAGGGATAGACGGCGAACGTCAGAATCCCTTGCAGAGCCACCGGGAGCGGGTCCACCAGGGCGGCGAAATAGACGCATGCGATCAGCCAGCAAGCCAGGGTCGCGCCGACCGCGACGAAGGCGAAGCCGAACCATTCGATGAGAAAGGTCTTTCCCAGAAATGCCCGACGCTGCGTGGAGACGAGACCGTGGACGACCACCAGGACCAATGCGAACAAGCCGAGCGGCTCGCCGGTAAGACCGTCCTGCACGAGGCCGAGGGTGAACACGACCGGCGCAGGCAACAGTTCCGGCCGGTAGATGCTCCAGTGATAGACCGCCATCAGCGCGAAGAAGGGCGTCGTCTCGGGCAGCGCGGAGAAGCCCCCGGGGACCACCGAAAGGAGCACGGCGGCAAGCGTTAGCGTGGCCGGTATCAGCAGATGTGGCCGAACGCCGAAGCGGTGCCACGCCAAGCCCTTCATCGCGGCGCCCGTCCCCGTCCGGCGGCCGGCTCGCGAGACGGCGGCCGGTCGAAGGGATGCTTGACGACGCGGACGTAATCGAGTCGATGGAACTGGACGAAGGGCTGGACGTGGACCACGCCGCCCTCCACCGACGTCACCACGCCGACGGGTAGTTCCGCCGGGAATACACCGCCGTGACCCGACGTGACGATGCGGTCGCCGGGGCTCGTCCGCGCGCCTGCAGGGAGATAGCCGATCGTCAGGACGTTCGAGTTGTCGCCCTCCAGCACGCCGCGGTCGCGCGATGGCTCGACAACGATGGGAATCCGTGAGTTGAGGTCGGTGATCAGGAGGATGCGGGAGGATCTCAGGCCGACCTCGGCCACCCGTCCCACGAGGCCGTTCCCGTTGATCGCCGCCTGTCCCCCGACGACACCGTCCCGCCTGCCCGCGTTGAGCAAAACGGTACGGACGAAAGGTCCTCCGGAATCGCCGATTACCCGAGCCGAGACGAACGTCGAGGACGGATCCGCCCGAGCGTCGAGCAAGGCCGCCAGCCCCGCGTGCTGTTGCCGCAGCCGGAGGGCGGTGGCCCGCCAGTGCATGAGCCGCGCGTTCTCCTCCCGGAGCCGGGCGTTTTGCTCGTGCAAGTACGCGAGGAACTTGACCTCTTCCACGACCCGGCTGATGGCAATCGCAGGCTGCGACAGGACTTCAAGCACGGGCGATGCGGTGTCGAGCACGGCCGCACGGAAACGCTCGACCACCCGCGTGTCCGACTTGTCGAGCAGCATCAGCGTCACCGCCGCCCCCGCCAGCAGCAGAAGCGCGAGGCGCTGGACCATGACCCTGATGGATATGGCGTCTCGCCGCGTCTCGCCGCCCCGCTGTCTCACGCGATCACCCTCCGCCGACTATCCGCGTCGGGCCGATGTCGCGCGCCCGCCCGGCAGACGGAGAAACCGGCGGCCCACCACCGCTCCAGCACGACCGGAACCGCTCCGGGAGCCCGGCCGGAAACCCTCGCGGTTTCCATCCTGCCCACCGCGTACCCCCTTCCGACCTCCCCCTGAAAAGGGGAGGAGACCGAGTTTGGAAAAGGCCGTCGAGCGGGCTCGTCCCGAGGCGTGTCCGGCCCTCCTGTGCGAGTGTTCCATCCCCGGAGACCGCGACATGTAGAGGTAGGGGCCATCCGCCAGTTTCAGGTCAGGTTCTAATACTCCTGTCTCAATACGTGCTTGAGGGTTCGCATTTCCTCAAGCGTCCGCCCGGTTCCCAGGGCCACGCAGGTGAGCGGCTTGTCGGCGACGGAAACCGGCAGGCCCGTGACCTCCCGCAGGACCCCGTCCAACTCGGGAAGCAGCGCACCGCCGCCGGTGAGCACGATCCCCTTGTCCACGATGTCGGCAGCCAGTTCCGGAGCGGTGTTCTCAAGGGCCATCTTCACGGTCTCGATGATCGCGCCGACCGGCTCGGCCAGACTCTCGGCGATCTGCATCTGGTTGATCATGAGCTCCTTGGGGATGCCGTTCATCAGGTCGCGGCCCCGGACATCCATCGTCTGACCGACGCCGTCTTCCGGCGGCTTGGCGGTGCCGATCTCCTTCTTGATGCGCTCCGAGCTCGACTCGCCGACCAGCAGGTTGTGGTTACGCCGGATGTAACTGATGATCGCCTCGTCCATCTTGTCGCCGCCGACCCGGATGGACCGGGAATAAACGATCCCGCCGAGGGACAGGACCGCCACCTCGGTCGTGCCGCCGCCGACATCGACGACCAGGGAGCCCGTGGCCTCGGTGACGGGCAGACCGGCGCCGATGGCCGCCGCCATAGGCTCTTCGATCAGGAAGACCCGGCGGGCGCCCGCGCTCTCCGCGGACTCCTGGATGGCGCGGCGTTCGACGGCCGTGGAACCCGAAGGCACGCAGACGATGACCTGAGGACTGGCGAAACTGCGGCGGTTGTGCACCTTGCGGATGAAATGCTTGATCATCTCTTCCGCGATCTCGAAGTCGGCGATGACGCCGTCCCGCAGGGGCCTGATGGCCTCGATGTTGCCGGGCGTGCGGCCGACCATCAACTTGGCATCGTCGCCGACTGCGAGGACCTGCTTGCGGCCGCGGTGATTGACGATGGCGACCACCGACGGTTCGTTCAGAACGATGCCGCGCGCCTTGACGTAAACCAAGGTATTGGCGGTTCCAAGGTCGATCGCCATATCCGACGACATCGCGCCGAGAATCTTCGAAAACACCGTTCAGACTCCAGATCCGGGGGATGGACCGCGCCTCCGCACCCCCATGTTGACCGAATGGCGACAGCCTTCCGTCATGCGCTCAGCGCCGCTGGCGCCGTTTTCTCCCTCTTGACCATCAGCTTGTTGAGCGCGTTCACATACGCCCGGGCCGACGCCACGAGCGTGTCCGTATCCGCGCCCTGTCCATTCACGGTCTTGCCCGACTCCTCGAGCCGAACCGTCACTTCGGCCTGGGCGTCGGTGCCCTCGGTTACCGCGTGCACCTGATAGAACTGCAATTTCGCGTCGTGCGGCACCAGTCCCTTGATCGCGTTGAACGTCGCGTCGACGGGCCCGTCCCCCGTCGACGTGGTCGACCTGACCTCGCCTTCGACGCGGAGCTCGAGCTCCGCCGTCTGCGGACCCCGCGAACCCGCGATGACGTAGAGGGAGACGAACTTGATCCGGTCGTCCGCTCTCAGCTCGTCATCGACGAGCGCGACGATGTCCTCGTCGAAGACGTTCTTCTTCTTGTCGGCGAGATCCTTGAAACGGCGGAAGGCGTCGTTGAGCGCGTTGTCGCCCAGCTCGAATCCCAGCTCGCGGAGCTTCTCGCGAAAGGCGTGGCGTCCCGAGTGCTTGCCCATCACGAGACTGGACTTGTTCAGTCCCACGGACTCCGGGGTCATGATCTCGTAGGTCCCGGCGTGCTTGAGCACGCCGTCCTGATGGATGCCGGCCTCGTGGGCGAAGGCGTTGGCGCCGACGATCGCCTTGTTCGGCTGCACGGTGAAGCCGGTGACCGCCGCCACCAGGCGGGACGCCTTGGTGATGTGCTCGGTCTCGACCCCGGTGACGAAGGGCATGAGGTCGTTGCGCGTCCGCAACGCCATCACGACCTCCTCGAGCGCCGCGTTCCCGGCTCTTTCGCCCAGGCCGTTGATCGTACATTCGACCTGGCGCGCGCCGTTGGCGACGCCGGCCAGGGAGTTGGCGACCGCCAGTCCCAGGTCGTTATGGCAGTGAGTGGAGACCCGCGCCTTGTCGATGTTGGGCACCCGATCGAAGAGCATGCGGATCAAGGCGCCGAACTCCTCCGGGATGGCGTAGCCGACGGTATCCGGGATATTGATCGTCGTCGCACCGGCCTTGATGGCGGACTCGACGCAGCGGCACAGAAAGTCGTATTCCGTGCGCGTTCCGTCCTCGGGGCTCCATTCGACGTCGTCGGTGAAGGAGCGCGCATAAGCCACGGAATCGAAGACCGCGTCGTGCACGGCCTCCGGCTCCATCTGGAGCTTGTATTTCATGTGCAGGGGACTGGTGGACAGGAACGTATGGATCCGCATCCGCCTCGCCGGCTTCAACGCCTCGGCCGCCCGGTCGATGTCCTTCCGTCCGGCCCGCGCGAGACCGCAGACCGTGGATCTTTCGACCACCTTGGCGATCTCGTGGACCGCCTTGAAATCGCCGTTGGAGGCAATGGGAAAGCCGGCCTCGATCACGTCGACGCCCATATCCTCGAGGACCTCCGCCAGACGCAGTTTTTCCTCGAGGTTCATGGACGCGCCCGGCGATTGCTCGCCGTCACGCATTGTCGTGTCGAAAATCAGTACCCGGTTTGAATCCGTTTCGGTCATGGCGTCGATCCTTCGAACCACATTCAGGTTTGATTGAAGAAAACCACCCTTCCCCCGATCATCCGCGACCTCGACGGCGCGGCTGCTCAGGGGCCGATAAGTCGAAGGACCTCCACCGGAAGACGGTTGCCGTCCGGCGACAAGATACCGTCCCGGCACCGCGGCGGCGCAGGGTTGACGGGAACTCGTTGCATCGAACTGGCCATCTTCACGAACACACAACCATCGTGTACCGACGATTCACGATAAACCGCCTCCAATCGCCGATCCAGAAACGGCGATCAGCGAAGGAACGGTTTCCCGAGCGTTTTATCCCATGGAGTCCGGCATTCCATATTCTCCACGGAAGGTTCCTTTTACGCCGGATGGGCGACGGGGCGCAACCGGTTTGTCGGCTCCGGACGAGGGCGAGCCGCTTATTTTTCGATCTTGCGCATCTCCTCGACGAGATAGGGCAGGATTTCGCGGCAGTCGCCGACGACGCCGAAACGCGCCGAGGCGAAAATATCGGCGTCCTCGTCCGTGTTGATGGCGACGATGGTCCTGGCGTTGCCGCAGCCCGCCATGTGCTGGCCCGCCCCCGAGATCCCCAGGGCGATATAGAGGTCGGGCGCCACGGTTTTCCCGGAAAGGCCGATCTGGTAGCCCGGCGGACACCAGCCGAGATCGCAGGCCACGCGGCTGGCCCCGACCGCGCCGTCCAGCGCGTCGGCGAGCTCTCTCGCCGCGGCGAAGCCGTCGGGGCCGCCGACGCCGCGTCCGCCGGCGACAACGACGCGGGCATTCTCCAGGCGCGCCCCCGCCGCGCCTTCCGTGTCGCGCGCCACCACCCGCGTTCGCACCCGGTCGGGCGTCACGATGGCGTCGCGGGCGACGATGCCGCCACTCCGGGAGTCGTCGCGCGGCAACGCGTCGAAGGACTTGGTCTTGATCGTAGCGACCGCGGGAGAGCTCTCGAAGGAGACCCGCTCCCGCGCGATGCCGCCGTAGCAGGGGCGGGTGAAGAGGATATCCGCGGCGTCGGCGTCCACATCCACGCAACCCGTGGCCGTGGTGCTTCCCAGGCGGAACGCGAGGCGCGGGGCGAGATCGGCGCCGAAGCTCGTATGCGGCAAGAGGACGGCCGCCGGGTCGACCTCGCCGCTCAGTGCCTCCAGGTCGGGCAGCCAGGCATCCGCCTGGTAGGGTTCGAGCAGCGCGTTGTCGACGACGTGAACCTCGTCGGCGCCCCTGGCGACGAGATCTCCTCCGACGGCCTCGTCGACGTCGGCGCCGAGACACGCGGCGATGACCTTGCCGCCCTTGGCCGTGGCGATAGAGCGGGCCACCGCGATCAGCTCCAGGGTCAACCCGGTCGGCCCACCGGCCTCCAGCTCCGCCACGGCCAGAACGTTACCCGTGCTCATGTCGCCTCGTGCTCACAGTACCTTCTCTTCGACGAGCCGCCGGGCGAGGGCCGCGGCGACCGCCCGCGCGCCGTCGCCTTCGATGAACTCGCACGCGGTGTCGGAGACGGGTACGTAAAGCCGCTCCAGCCTCCGGCGCGCGGCCGCCGCGCCGACCTCCCCGATGTCCGCGCCGATGTCGGCCGGCCCCCAAGTCTCGACCGGCTTCTTCGCCGCGCGCATGGTCTCCCGGAGGCTCGCGTTACGGACGCCGCCCATCTCGTGCGAGACGGTGACCAGGGCAGGTAGGGGCGCCTCGACGGTCTCGGAGCCGTCCTCCAGAACCCGGATCGCCCGGACCACGCCGTCGGCTACATCGATCTTGCGGGCGAACGTGATCGCGGGGATGCCGCACAGCTCGGCGAGGCCGGGCCCGACCACGCCGGCGTCGAGATCTGCGGCCTGTCGTCCAGCGAGCACGAGATCGACAGTCCCGAGCTTCGCGATCGCCTTCGCCAGCACGTGGGCGGTCGCGTAGCTGTCGGAGTCGGCGAAGGCGGGATCGCTCATCATCACGGCGTCGTCCGCGCCGAGCGCCAGCACGTGCTTGACGATCCTCCGCGCGCTCTCGTCGCCGACGGTGAGCGCCGTGATCCGGACCTCGCCCCCGTCGCCCAGCGCGTCCCGGATGCGCAGTGCCGCCTCGACCGCCTGCTCGTCGAACGGACTGATGACCGGCGACATGCCCGGAATCGCGACGACCCGCCGGGCGTCCTCGTCGATGCGGAACAGGCTCGGCGCGATCTCCGGATCGGGGATCTGCTTGATGCAGACCGCGATGTGCACGGACCGCTCTCCTTCTTCCTACTCGATCTCGACATCGACGGGGACGATCCCGTCGAAATGCTTGCGCTGGAAGTTCCACTCGGTGACCGGCTGCCGGCGGCCCTTTTCGTCGGTACCGCGGGCCATCAGCGTGTGATGCCCCGGCCTGGCGTCCCACAAGCAGGACCAGCGGCGCCACAGATAACGGTCGGCGTGCTCCTCGATGTGGGCGTCGTTCCATGTCTCGCCGTTGTCGGTGGAGACCTCGACCCGGACCATCGCGCCCTCTCCGCTCCAGGCGAGGCCACGGATGGCGTAGGTGTCGGCCGGCAGCGGCGATTCCTCCTCGAGCGGCTCGGTGATCACCGTCTTCACGCCGAGGGCCGTCATCATCTTCTTGTCGGGGTCGTCGGGTCCCTTGCCCGACACGAAGTAGTGGGTCTGGTGATAACAGTCCGGCATGCGGTCCATCACCTCGACCCTGTGTATCCATTTGACCCACCAGTTTCCGGCCCAGCCCGGAACCACCATGCGGACGGGCGCGCCGTGCACGTGGGTCAGGTATTCGCCGTTATGGGCCCAGGCGAGGAGGGTCTCGGAATCCATCGCCTTTTCGATGGGCAATCCCTTGTCGTAGTTGATGACGCCGGGATCGTGGACCTCGAAATCCGTGCGCCCCACCGAGCGGTACTGGATGGTGGGGTCCGGCCGCCCGCGGTCGAACCCCTCGACGCGGATGGCGACGGCGGAGTCCTTGACGCCCGCGCGTTCCAGCACTTCCCGGAGACGGACGCCGGTCCACTCGCCTCCCGACACGATGCAGGTCGCCGGCATCAACGAGCTCAGTTCCCTCAGGTCGATCTCCCCGCTGTCGGCCATTCCGTGCCAGTCGACGCCCTCGACCTCTTCGCGCACGGTACGCGATGGCTTGGGCAGGTTGCCGCCCTTGGCGCGGGACTCCAGATAATCCCAAAATTCCGTGTCGTCGCCGGCGCACTCCGTCACCGCGCGGACGGTGTGGCCGGGCAGCTTGCGCAGATCCTCGAGCGTATAGGTCGCGGGGTTCTCGACCTCGCCGCAGATCTCGAAGGAATAGTCGTCGGGATGGACGGGCTCGGGCATCTGAAGCTGGGCGACGATGTAGTAGGCGTCCGTCGGCGTGATCAGGCCTTCCAGCTCGAGGAACGGCGTGCGCGCGTGGATCGTGCGGCCCTCCTGGTCCTTGCTCGGCGACAACCGGTAGCGCTTGCGGTCCGGCCAGCCCATTACCCAATCGCCCTCGATCTCCCTGCGCGGCATCTTCGACCTCTCCTCGTTCGTGTGGGCGCCCCGAAGGGCGTCGGCACCTTCACCACAGAATAGCAGGCGCCATGCGCGATGGGGAGGCGGGCGTGAAGGCCGCCCGGCCGTCATCGCCCGCTCGATACGGTCTCCGGGGAGACGAACTCAGAACGACGAATGGGGTTCCTTCAGGAACGCCAGTTCCTCCGCGGTCGACCGGCGTCCCAACGCCTCGTTGCGGTGGGGAAAACGTCCGAAGCGCTCGATGATCTCGCAGTGGCGGCGCGCCGCGAAACGCGCCTTCTCCCGGAACTCTTCGTCGAAATCCGGCAGCATCCTCGAAAACAGCGCCACGCACTGCCGTTGATCGGCCAGGTTCTCGCTGTGCTCGAAAGGCAGATAGACGAACAGGCGCTGCGCGGCTGTCAACCGGCGGTCGAATCCCCGGTCCACCGCCCGCCGCGCGACCGACCGCGCCCTGGCGTCCGCGGCGTAGGCCTCGGGGAGCCCCCGGAACATGTTCCGGGGGAACTGGTCGAGCGTGACGATCAGGGCCAGGGCGCCTTCCGCGGTTTCCTGCCATGAATCGTACTCGCCCGCCGAGGCTCTCGCGACGTCCCGCCCGAAGCGGTCGCGGATCTCGGAATCGAAGGCCTCGTCCTTCCCGAACCAAGCCGCCCGGCGCGAGCCGAAATCCGCTCCGGCGGGACCGCCGAACCAGAACTCCAGAACGTCGGAATACTCCGTCATGGCCGGAGCCCCTGGAGACGCGGCTTCAGGGATACGCAGCCGCGCCGCGCCCGATACACGATCAGTTCCTCGTCTTGTCGACCAGCTTGTTCTCGGCGATCCAGGGCATCATGGCGCGCAGCCGCTCGCCCACCTCCTCGATCGGATGTCCGGCGGCCAGCGAGCGGATGGTCTTGAAGCTCGTCTGCCCGACCCGGTTCTCCAACATCCATTCGCGGGCGAACCGGCCCGACTGGATCTCGTCCAGGATCCGGCGCATCTCCGCCCGGACGTCGTCCGTGACGACTCGCGGGCCGCGCGTGTAATCGCCGTACTCCGCAGTGTTGGAAATGGAGTATCGCATGTTGGCGATGCCGCCTTCGTACATCAGATCGACGATCAGTTTCACCTCGTGGAGACACTCGAAGTAGGCCATCTCGGGCGCGTACCCGGCTTCGACGAGGGTCTCGAAACCGGCCACGATCAGACTCGTGAGACCGCCGCAAAGCACGACCTGCTCACCGAACAGGTCCGTTTCGCACTCTTCCTTGAAGGTGGTCTCGATGATCCCGGCGCGCCCGCCGCCGATGGCGCATCCGTAGGACAGCGCGACCTCCTGCGCGTTGCCCGAGGAATCCCGATGGACCGCCAGGAGGCAAGGCACACCACCGCCGCGCTGGAACTCGGACCGCACCGTATGGCCGGGACCCTTGGGCGCGATCATGAAGACGTCGAGATCGTCGCGCGGCTCGATCAGACGGAAATGGACGTTGAGGCCATGGGCGAAGGCGAGGGCCGATCCCGCCCGCAGATTGGCCGCCAGATGGTCGTCGTAGAGCGCGGCCTGAAGCTCGTCCGGCGCCAGGACCATGACGACGTCCGCCCAGGCCGCCGCGTCGGCCGGCGTCATGACCTCGAACCCGGCGTCCTTCGCCTTGGCCGCGCTCGCCGAACCCGGCCGCAGCGCGACACAGACCTCGCCGACGCCGGACTCCTTGAGGTTGTTCGCGTGGGCATGGCCCTGGCTCCCGTAGCCGACGATGGCGACCTTCCTGCTCTTGATCAGGTTCACGTCGGCGTCGCGGTCGTAGTACACCCGCATGTCGGCTTCCTCCCTTCGTTGCGTTCCGTCCCCCGACGCCGCCCGCCACGGTGGCTGGAAGCACTCCGGGGGCGAGCTACATCGGCCCGGCGCCCCTCGATATCGCGACGACACCCGTTCGGGAGACATCGACGAGTCCCAGGGGTTTCATGAGCTCGATGAACGCGTCCAGTTTCTCGGTCGAACCCGTCATCTCGAAGACGAACGAGTCGGCGGTGCTGTCGACCACTCGCGCCCGGAAGATGTCGGCGATGCGCAGGCTCTCGACCCGTTTCTCGCCGGAACCCCGGACCTTGATCAAGGCGAGCTCGCGCTCCACGGACGGCCCGTCGACGGTCAAGTCGCTCACCTTGTGGACGGGGACCAGCCGTTCGAGCTGGGCCTTGATCTGCTCGATCACCATCGGCGTTCCCGAGGTCACCAGCGTGATGCGGGAGAGCTTCTCTTCCGTATCGACTTCCGCCACGGTCAGGCTCTCGATGTTGTAGCCGCGGCCCGAGAACAGGCCGATGACCCGCGCGAGGACGCCCGCCTCGTTGTCCACGAGAACGGCGATGGTGTGATAGCGCTGTTCGGTATCCACGGCGATTGTCCCTGGGCGAGCCGGGCGGCGGACGATACGCGTCCGGGCCCGCGCCCGGACGCGACGGCGTTCCCGCTCACACCACCGCCAGTCCGTCCTCGTTGACCTCGGTGTCCCCGTTGGGTCCGAGCAGCATGTCGTAATGGGCCGAGCCCGCGGGGATCATGGGGAAGCAGTTCTCGTCGGGGTCGACCCGAATGTCGGCGATCACCGGTCCCGGAACCGCCATCATCTCCTCGACGACCTTGTCCAGCTCGCCCGGTTCGGTGGCTCGCAGGCCCGTGACGCCGAACGATTCGGCCAGACGCACGAAGTCGGGCAGCGAATCCATGTAGCTTTCGGCGTAGCGGCCGCCGTGGAGGAGCTCCTGCCACTGGCGCACCATCCCCATGTAGCGGTTGTTGAGCAGGAACACCTTGACCGGCGCGCGGTGCTGCACCGCGGTGGACAGCTCCTGGATGCACATCAGCAGCGACGCCTCGCCGGAAACGCAGACGACGGGGGCGCCGGGGTGGGCGATCTGGACGCCGATAGCCGCCGGGAGACCATAGCCCATCGTCCCCAGACCGCCGGAGGTCATCCAGCGATTGGGCTTCTCGAACGGCAGGAACTGCGCCGCCCACATCTGATGCTGGCCGACGTCCGTGGTAACGTAGACGTCGCGACCCTCGCACCGCTCGCGCAGCCGCTCCAGCGCGTATTGCGGCTTGATCGGGCCGTCGCCCTGCTCGTAACGGAGACAGTCCCGCCCGCGCCACGTGTCGATCTGGTTCCACCAGTCCTCGACGGACGACGCGTCGGGGCGCACTCCGGACGACTTCCAGACTCCGATCATGTCTTCCAGGACGTGGGCGCAGTCGCCGACGACGGCGACGTCCACCGGGACGTTCTTGTTGATCGACGACGGGTCGATGTCGATGTGGATCTTCCTCGATCCCTTGCTGAATTCGTCGAGCCGTCCGGTGATGCGATCGTCGAAGCGTGCGCCGACCGCGACCATGACGTCGCAGCCGGCCATCGCCAGGTTGGCCTCGTAGGTGCCGTGCATCCCGAGCATCCCCAGCCACTGGGGATCCGAGGCCGGGAAACATCCGAGCCCCATGACCGTGCTCGTGATGGGAAAGCCCGTCAGGCGGACGAACTCGGTCAGCAACCGCGACGCCGACGGGCCCGAGTTCACGACCCCGCCGCCGGAATAGACGATCGGCCGCTTGGCGGAGATCAGCATCTTCACCGCCCGCTCGATGGCGCCGGGATCGCCCTTCAACCGGGGACGATAGGTCTTGTGCCGAACCGTTCCCGGCGGGACGTACTCGCCTTCGGCGACGGAGACGTCCTTGGGAATATCGACGACCACCGGTCCGGGACGGCCGGAGGTGGCGACGTAGAACGCCTCGTGGATGACGCGCGCGAGGTCGTCGACGTCCCTCACGAGGTAGTTGTGTTTGGTGCACGGCCGGGTGATGCCGACGGTGTCCGCCTCCTGGAAGGCGTCGTTGCCGATGAGGTGCGTGGCCACCTGACCCGTCAGGCACACGACGGGGATACTGTCCATCATCGCGTCGGTCAGCCCGGTCACCGCGTTGGTCGCCCCCGGACCCGAAGTCACGAGGACGACGCCGGGTTTGCCCGTCGAGCGGGCGTACCCCTCCGCCATGTGCGTCGCGCCCTGCTCGTGCCGTACGAGCACGTGCCGGATACGGTTCTGCTGGAATATGGCATCGTAAAGCGGGAGTACGGCGCCGCCGGGATACCCGAAGATTATGTCGACCCCCTGGTCCTCGAGCGCCCTGAGGACGATCCGCGATCCCGACATGCGCGCGTCTGACATTGGCTCGATCCTGTCATCACGACGAAGCCGCCCACTGCCGCTCGGCGCTGGGCGGCCGGAAGCCCGGGCGGTCGCGTCCCCGCGACCCAAGTCCGGGCCCGAAAATACGGGCGACAACCTATGTCCCGCCGGTCGGGGGGTCAATATACACCGTGCATCGGGAGCCGCCACCGGAATTGCGGTAGCGGTCGCTGTCGCGGGCCGTGTCCGCCCATCCAGCGTTCACCGCATCTTCGAGCGTACAGAGCCGGTCAGCCGCTGCGGGCGTCGCGAGCACGGGTCGAGGCGGTTGCGGTCCGCCATCCTCCGCCATCGGTAGAGGGTCGATCCCGGAACGCCGACGGCGTTGGCAGCCGCTCGTGCGGTCAGGCCGTCGGCCCTGGCCTGGCGCCAGCGCTCGAGGGGCCGCGTCTCATATCTGTCTGAACGAGGTCACCGGCGAACGAACGGCAGGATTTCCGGAAGGAGGTTTTCCGGATCCCGCGCCTCGAATCGCCGCCAGTCGGCCATCCGGTTGCGGAACCACGTCATCTGACGCTTGGCGTAGCGTCGCGTCGCGCGCTGTCCCGCCGCGACCGCTTCGTCGAGGCTGGCCTCGCCGTCCAGATGCCGCGCGAGCTCGCGGACGCCGACCGCCTTCATGACGGGATGCGAGGCCGGAACCGCGCGGGCGAGAAGATCCTGCACCTCGTCCACGGCCCCGCTGGCCACCGCCTTCTCGAAGCGGTCGTCGCAGCGGGCGTACAGGGTCTCCCGCGGCGCCGACACCACGATCCCGGCGAAACGGCCCGGCGCGCGCGTGTCCGTGTGGCGGCGTCGCCACTCCGCCAGCGATACGCCCGTCGCCTCGACGACTTCCCATGCCCGCGTCATCCGTTGCCGGTCGGAGGGTGGGATGCGCGCCGCCATGAGCGGGTCCCTGCGGGACAGTTCCTCGTGGAACGGAACGTTGCCGAGCTCGTCGAGCAGCCTTTCGCCTCGTTCCCGGACGGCGGCGGGAATGTCGGGAACGGGAGCGAGGCCCTCGATAAGCGCCTGGAAATACAGGCCGGTTCCGCCGACGACGAGGAACACGCGGCCGTCCGAACGCGCCCGCGATATCTCCTCCCCGGCCAGCTCGCGCCAGCGGCCGGCCGAACACCGCCGGTCGCTCGGGAAGATCCCGTAGAGACGGTGGGGCGCCCGCGCCTCGTCGTCCGGCGACGGACGGGCGGTCAGTATCCTCAGATCGCGATAGACCTGCATGCTGTCCGAATTTATGATCGTCGCCCCGCCGCAAGGCTCCAGGGCCTCCGCGAGCGCGAGCGCGAGGCGGGACTTTCCCGCGGCGGTGGGGCCCGCGATCAGAATGCCCGTATGCGCCGGTTCATCCGGCATGGGCACCCAGGGACAGACATTCCGCGACCATGTTCCGCGACATCGTTGTTCCCCGGCCGCGCCGCCGCGTTTCGAGGCGCGGTCGGTGACCCATATAATCACGCTCGTCGGCGACCCGCGCCGGGCGCCCGTGTCTCCCGGCGTGGCCGAGGCGGCGCGTTCGGCCTTGCTCCGCCTCGGCGGCCAGGCCGGGAATATCGACTGGCTGTCGCCCGGAACGGCCTGCGACATGCTCATCGAAGGGATCGATCCGGCGGTTGCCGTTGCGGCCGTTCGCGCCGCCTTGCCGGGGCAGCCGATCGACGTCGTGGCGCAACGCAGGCAACATCGCCGCAAGCGCCTTCTCGTCGCCGACATGGATTCGACGATCATCCAGCAGGAATGCATGGATGAAATTGCCCAATTCGTCGGTCGCCGGGCGGAAGTCGCGGCCATAACCGAACGCGCGATGCGCGGCGACATGGACTTTCGCCAAGCGGTTCGCGAGCGCGCGGCCATGTTCGCCGGGCTCGACGCGGAGGTCCTCGATCGCGTCTGCGACGAGCGCGTTTCGCTCACGCCGGGCGCCGAGACCCTCGTCCGGGTCATGCGCCGGGACGGCGCGCTTACGGTCCTGGTATCCGGCGGTTTCACGCGGTTCACGAGCCGCGTCGCCGAACGCGCCGGGTTCGACCTTCATCATGGCAACGAGCTCGAGGTCGTGGCGGGCAAGCTCACCGGAAGGGCGGGCGAACCCATCGAGGGAGGCGCGGCGAAGGCCGGGCTGCTCGACCGCTACCGCGGCCGGCTCGGCATCCCGGCCGAGCGGACGCTCGCCGTCGGAGACGGCGCCAACGATATTCCGATGATCGAAGCCGCGGGCCTCGGAGTGGCCTTCCGCGGCAAGCCCGGCGTCGTCGAAGCGGCGGACGCGGCGATCGACCACGGCGATCTGACGGCCCTTCTGTACATCCAGGGGTTCCGCGAGGCGGAGATCGACGCTTGAGCGGCGGCGCGAATCCGACGGTTTCGCCCGTCGAACCGGGGACAGGGGCGCGCGACGGACCGGAGCGCGATATTTCCGGACCGTCGCCGGCGCGCGCAACGTTCAGGTCTTCTCCAGGCGTAGCGCGACGAACCGCAGATCGTCGGAGCGCTGCACCAGCAGCAACACCGATTTGCGGTTCGAGTCCTTGGCCTCCTTGACCTTCTCGAGGATCTGGCCGGGGGAGGAGACCTCCTCCTGGGCGATCTCCACAATGATGTCTCCGGCCCGGATTCCCTTCTCGGCCGCGGCGGAACCGTCGTCGACGTCGATGATGACGACCCCCTTGACGTCGTCGCCGATCTCGAACCTGTCGCGGAGGCCGTTGGTGATGGAGGACAGGGTCATGCCGAACGCCTCGACCGACCCCGAGGCCCCGCCGCCCGAGCCGCCGGACGCCAGGGCCGCGACCTCGTCTTCCTTCAGCTCGCCGATCTTGACGCTCAGGGAGATTTTCTCGCCCTTCCGCCAGACCTCGACCCCGACGGCCTTGCCGATCTCGGTCTCCGCGACAATCCGCGGCAGAACACGAACGCGGGGCACATCCTTGCCGTCGAACTTGAGAATGATGTCGCCGGCCTCGAACCCCGCGGTGGCGGCGGGTCCGGGATCGAAGACGCTGGCGACCAAGGCGCCGCGGGGTTTGTCGAGAGCGAGGCTCTCGGCGATCTCGTCGGTCACCGGCTGGATGCGGACGCCGAGCCAGCCGCGGCGGATCTCGCCGAACTCACGGAGTTGGCGGATGATCGGTTTGGCCAGGTTGGCCGCGATGGCGAATCCGATGCCCACGCTGCCGCCGGAAGGCGAGAAGATGGCCGTATTCACCCCGATCACCTTGCCGTCCATGTTGAACAGGGGGCCGCCCGAGTTACCGCGGTTGATCGACGCGTCCGTCTGGATGAAGTCGTCGTAAGGTCCCGCGTTGATGTTGCGCGAACGGGCCGAAACGATGCCGGCGGTCACCGAGCCGCCCAGTCCGAACGGGTTGCCGATGGCCACCACCCAGTCGCCGACCCTCGCCTCGTCCGAATCGCCGAACTCGACGAAGGGAAGATCGCCGTCTCCGTCCTCCTTCTTCACCCGCAGGACGGCGAGGTCGGTCTTGACGTCCCGCCCCAGCACCTCGGCGGTGCGGCGCCCTTCGTCGCTGAAGATGACGGTGATCTCGTCGGCCTCCGCGACGACGTGGTTGTTGGTCACGACGATACCGCTCGGATCGACCACGAACCCGGAGCCGAGAGACGACACCCGCCGCGCCGGACGGTCCCCGTCCCGGCCGTCGTCCCCGGGACGTTGGCGTTCGAAGAATTCCTTGAAGAATTCCTCGAACGGAGAGCCAGGCGGAAACCGCGGCACCGGAATCTCGCCGCGCCGACCGCTCGCTTTCTGGGTCGTCGAGATGTTGACCACGGCGGGGGTCAGCTCCTCCGCCAGATCGGCGAACGTCTCGGGCGTGGAACGGGCGAGGGCCGCGGTCGAGCAGATCAGCGAGACCGCGAGGATCGCGATGCCCGAGCGCCGCCCGAACGCGCCGGACCGCGGCGGGCGCCGCCGGGATTCGTGGGTTCGCGGTGTCGAAATCGGGTCCCTGTTCAATGTTCCAGTCCTTCTCGTCGTGCCGCCCATGTTCCAGCGGCGCCGGATTGCCGATCGGCGCTCCGGACGGCCGGGTCGAGGATCCCGGACCGACCGCCCCGGCAACCCGGGACAGAACGCCTGCCAACCCGAAAGATAGGGCCGAATATGGAGTCAACTTGGCGGAAATAGGGCTCCCGGTCGCTCAGTTCAAGGCCATTTCGCGGCGTGTCGCGCCGGCGCCCTAGTTCTTGAGCAACCAGACGACCCCGAACCCGACGATGGCCAGACAGAGCCCCGCGCCGCGAACAAGGCCGTTCGGCTGTTTGAGGATCATGACCATCGTCCGCCTCATGCCGTCCGGGAACAGCGCGTAGAGCGCCCCTTCGATCACCATGACCAGCCCCAGGGCGATACCGAGCTCGTACATGACTTCGCGGCCCGATTAACGGCCGTTTCTTCCCGCCGGGCACCGGTCTCTCGAATCCGCGGACACGCCGGACTACTGCATTCCGGGCTGGTTACCTTCGCCCAACATGCTGCCGAAGTACCGGAAGAAGTCGGAGTCGGGCGAGAGCACCATGGTCGTGTCCTCGCCGCCCAGGGACTCCCGGTAGGCCTGCATGGACCGGTAGAAGGTGAAGAAGTCGATGTCGGTGCCGAAGGCCTCGGCGAATATCCGGATGGCGTCGCCGTCGCCTTCGCCCCGCAGGATCTGCGCCTGCTTCTGCGCCTCGGCCAACAGGACCGTCTTTTCGCGGTCCGCCCGCGAGCGGATGCGTTGGGATATCTCGGCGCCCTGGGCCCGGAACTCGCGCGCCTCGCGCTCCCGTTCCGTCTTCATCCGCGCGTAGATCGCCTGGTTGTTCGCCTCGGGCAGGTCGGCGCGCCTGATACGCACGTCGGCGACGCTGATTCCCAGATCCTCCGCTTCGGCATTCACGCGCTGGGCGATCTGCGACATCAGTTCCGCACGCTCTCCCGTCAGGACCGATTGCAGCGGCACCGTGCCGATCACCTGGCGCAGGCTCGACGTCAGAAGCGCGTGCAGGCGTTGACGGGCGACGCGCTCGTTGCCCACCGTCTGGTAGAACCGCAACGGATCGTCGATGCGATAGCGGAGGAAGGAGTCGACCACCAGGCGCTTGCGGTCCGAGGCGATGACTTCCTCGCCGATACCATCGTAGCTAAGCATCCGCTTGTCCAGGAACACGACGTTCTGGATGAACGGCAGTTTGGCGTGCAGGCCGGAGTCCTTGACCACGTGCTTGGGCTCGCCGAATTGCAGGACCAAGGCCTGTTGCGTCTGATGGACTGTGAACAGCGCGCTGAACGCGACGATTCCCGCGATCAGAACGATGATGCCCAGAATGGCGAGCGTCCGACGGTTCATGGGGTTTCTCCCGTGCGCTTCTGAAGTTCGGGCAGGGGCAGGTAGGGGACCACCCCGCTGCCCGAGTTCTTGTCGATGACGATCTTGTTGAGGCCGCCGAGCACCTCTTCCATGGTCTCGAGGTAGATCCGACGCGTCGTTACGTCCCTGGCCAGGTTGAATTCCGTGTAGACGGCCAGGAACCGGCTGGCGTCGCCTTCCGCGCGCGCCACGACCTCCTGCCGGTAGCCCTCCGCCTGCTGAAGCAGTTGCTCCGCCTCCCCGCGCGCGCGGGGCAGGACGTCGTTGGCGTAGGCCTCGGCCTCGTTCCTCTGCCGCTCGAGATCGGCCCGCGCCCTCTGGACGTCGCGGAAGGCGTCGATCACGGCCCCCGGCGGATCGACCTTCTGCAACCGCGCCTGCTGGATCAGGATCCCGGCCTCGTAGGAATCGAGGATATCCTGAGTGAGATTACGGACGGAATTCTCGATCTCTTCCTTGTTCTGGGCCAGGGCGTCGCCGATGGGCTTGTTGCCGATGACCTCGCGCATGGCGCTCTCCGCCGCCGCCTTCGCCGTCTCCTCGGGGTTCTGCACGTTGAACAGGAACTGTCCGGCGTCCTTGATGACCCAGAACATCGCGAAGTCGATGTCGACGATGTTCTCGTCGCCGGTCAGCATCAGGCTTTCTTCCGGAACGTCGCGCGTGGTCGGCGCCCGTCCGAGCTCCCCGGCGCTGCGGTATCCCACCTGGATCTGATTGACCCTCGTGACCTTCGGCGTATCCACCGACTCGATCGGCGTCGGAAGATGGTAATTGAGGCCCGGTTGCGTGGTCGCGATCCATTTCCCGAACCGCAGGACGACGCCCTGCTCGTCCGGTTGCACGCGATAGAACCCGCTGGCCGCCCAGACCGCGACCGCGATCAACACGATCAGAGCCAACCCGCGCCCGCTTCCGCGCCCGCCCGGCATCATGCTTCGAAACCGGTCCTGGCCCTTGCGCAGAAGCTCCTCGAGATTGGGGGGCTGGGGCCCGCGGGGGCCTTGTCCCCACGGTCCGCCGCCGCCGCCGCCACCGCTGCCGCCGCCGCTACCGCCACCCTGCCAGCCGTCGCCTTGGTTCTTCCATGGCATACCGTCAACTCCAATTCCGGTTTCGCGTGAAACCCCCGGGGCGGGAAGTTTTGCATCAGTCGCCCCTCGTGGTTATATGACAGCTCGCCCGGACGCGCAATGAACCCCGACGCCTCGCGGTCACCGGAGGCTGACGTATTTCACCTTGCGCGCGGCGCCGGGTTCGGAAAGCGAGGTTCCCGCCATGGCGACGGTCAGCGAACGGGATGTCCTGGAGGCACTCGCGGAGGTCATCGACCCGGACCGGCGGCAGGGCGTCGTCGGCCTCGGGATGATCGAGGGCGTCGAGGTCAAGGATGGGCATGTCGCCTTCGCCATCCAGGTCCCGGCCGACGAGGCCGCGGCCAAGGAGCCCGTCCGCAAGGCCTGCGAGAAGGCCGTCTACGGCGTGCCGGGCGTGCTCTCGGTAACCGCCGTCCTGACCGCGCACCGCCCCGCCGCGCGGTCCGCTCCGGCCGGGGACGCGCCGAACGCCGCCGCCGGGGTCGGGTTGCCGGGGGTCGGTTCCATCGTCGCCGTGGCGTCGGGAAAGGGCGGCGTGGGCAAGTCGACCGTGGCGGTCAATCTGGCCCTCGGCCTCGCCACCGAGGGCAAGCGCGTGGGCATCCTCGACTGCGATGTCTACGGCCCGTCGATCCCCCGCATGATGGGAATCGACGGCCGGCCGACGGCGCCCGAGGGCGGTCGGCTGCTGCCCATGGAGAATCACGGGCTCGTCTGCATGTCCATGGGGTTCCTGGTCGCGGAGGATACCCCCATGATCTGGCGCGGCCCCATGGTCATGAGCGCCCTCGAGCAGCTCATGCGCGACGTGGAATGGGGCGAGCTCGACGTCATGGTCTGCGACTTGCCGCCGGGCACGGGAGACGCGCAGCTGACGATGGCGCAACGCGTGCCGCTGACCGGCGCGGTGGTCGTGTCGACGCCCCAGGACGTGGCGTTGGCCGACGTCCGGAGGGCCTGCGCCATGTTCGAGAAGGTGGATGTCCCTGTCTTCGGGTTCGTCGAGAACATGAGCTGGTTCCGCTGCCCCCACTGCGGCGAAAGGACGGAAATCTTCGGCCATGGCGGCGCCCGGCGCGAGGCCGAGCGACTCGGCGTCGATTTCCTCGGCGAGATCCCGCTGGCCCCCCGGATCAGGGAAACGTCCGATTCGGGCACGCCCCTGATCGCCGCCGAACCCTCGGGGACGGAGGCGGCCGTCTTCGAGGACATCGCCGCGCGCGTCGCCGTCAAGATCGAGGAGGCGCTCGCCGCGGCCGAGGCGTCCGCTCCGAGGATCGTGATCCAGTGAGCCGGCACGACTCGCGCCTCATGCCTCGCGGCCCAGCGTCTCCATGAGCTCGCGCCACTCGCGGCCCGACAGCCCGCTTTCCTCCCGCGTGACGGTCTCTCCGTCGATCATGCGCTTCACGACCTCCAGGCCCCGCGACGAGAGCGACGCCGCGTCGCGCACGTAGTCCCGGAACGCCCAAGCCGTCTCCGGGACCCAGCGCCCGACGATGTCGTCGAGGATCGTCTGGGCATAGGCGCGGATTTCGTACTGCGCGTGCGCGTCGGCCCGGAGCGAGAGGAAGTGCAGGAGGTTGTGCAGGTCGCTCTTCCAGTAGAACTGCGTGTAGTAGTTGACGGGAAGCACCGTCCGCGCGAGCTCGCGGGCGACCCCGGTATGCTCCGGCTCCTTGCGCTCGCCGGCCTCGTCCTCGTTGAGGAGGTTTTCGTAAACGCCGTAGGCATTCCTGGAGAGCCGGTCGATGCGCTTCAGTGCTTTCCCGAGCTCCTCCGAATCCACTAACGCACCACGGCCCTGTTTGTTGGAATCCGATTGGGCGGCAGTCGCCTTGGGCGCGTCCGTCTCCATCTCGAACAAAGTGAGCGTGCTGTCCCGTTTCTTCAGTGCCGAGCGGAGGTGAGCCGCGTCCGGCACGTAGAATTCGCGGTCCAGCCGGGAATACCGCGCGGAGTACTCGTTGACGCTGGCGGTGCGGTGCCGGAGCCACTGCCGCGCGACGAAGATCGGCAGTTTGACGTGCAGCTTGATCTCGCACATCTCGAACGGCGTCGTGTGCCGGTGGCGCAGGAGGTAGCGGATCAGGTCCCGGCCTTCCCGCGATTTCCGCGTGCCCCGGCCGTAGGAGACCCGCGCCGCCTGGACGATCGCCGAATCGTCGCCCATGTAGTCGACCACCCGGACGAAGCCGTGATCGAGCACCTTAAGGGGCCGGTAGAGGATGTCCTCCAACGCCGGCACAGTGACGCGCCGCGTTTCGCGCGCCTCGGCCCGTAGCGCCTCGACCTCCGCCTGTTGCTGGGGGCTGAGCGGCATGGCCTCGCCTGTTCCAGATTCGCTCCCGACTCGCCGGACGCCGCACTCTAATGTCCGCTGGCGCCTATGACCACACGTGCCCGGAGAGGTCGCGGGGGAGGGGGTATTCCGCGCGGGCACGCGGATTCGGGCGTGGCGGTCCGCACAATCCGCACACCCTCCGGGTATTCCGCGCGGGCATGCGGATTCGTCTTGCAACGATGCCGCGAAGCGTCTATATTCCGTCCGTCGGGTAACCGACTATGGCGATAAACGCCGTTCGGAATAGGCGTTGCGGACCCGGGGGCAGTACCCGGCGCCTCCACCACGAACGCACCCGGCCCAACGTCCACCGCGACGAGGGCGCCTGGAGAGACGGCGGGTGCGGTTTTGATGGGGGCGAACCAGGATCGACGCGCGTGACAAAGGCGCGGTTTTCGCCCGGTATGATACCGCCGTTATCGGGTCACACTCACAAATGCCAACGACAACGAGGCATTTGCCGTCGCCGCGTAGACGACGCTAGCGACAGCGGGGTTTCGGGGGGTACCTGGCAACAGAAACCCCCCACTTCGACGGTCCCGTCCGCCGCGGGGTGGCTTCAGTGTCGGAAGACTTGATCGGTTACGACCGGATCGTCGAGGACGCCCTCAGGGGCGTCGTTCGCGAAGCGCTGACGCACGCCGCCGCCGACGGATTGCCTGGAGAGCACCACTTCTACGTCACCTGCCGGACCGACGCGCCCGGCGTGGTCGTCTCCCGGTCGCTCCGGCAGCGGTATCCGGAGGAGATCACGATCGTCCTCCAGCACCAGTTCTGGGATCTCGCCGTCGACCGGGAGTCCTTCTCGGTGACGCTCTCCTTCGGCGGTGGGAAGGAGCGTCTCGAGATCCCCTTCGACGCGGTCACGGGATTCGCCGACCCCAGCGTTCGGTTCGCCTTGCGGTTCAAGCCGTCTCCGGCCGCCGATGCCGATGAGGACCGGGCGGACGGCCCTGTTTCCATGGAAGCCGACATGGCCGCCGCGGACGTCGTCGTGCTGGACCGGTTCCGCAAGAAGTAGGCCCGCGATTCGCTGACCTCGTTCAGACAGATGTGAGACACGGCCCTTGATGTAAGGGCGGGGGTCTCCGACGCTGTTGGTGCTGAACAAGCAGCGTGAAGGAGAACCCCCATGCAGACCTTCGGCCTGCCCCGGCAGATTACACGAGGAGCCGCCCTGGCGTCGCGCCTGTGCGGCAAGGAGCGGAGCGACGAAGCGCACAGGCGCGACGCCCTTGAGCGCTGGCGCCAAGCCCGGGCCGACGGCCTGACCGCACGAGCGGCCGCCAACGCCGTCGGCGTTCCGAGATCGACCCTCTACCGGTGGCAGAAGCTGGCGGACCGCAACCGCCTCAAGCCGTGCTCGCGCCGCCCGCACACCCCGCGCCGGCCCACCTGGTCGGCGGCGCTGGTCGCGGCCGTCCAGGAGACACGCGCCGACTACCCCATGTGGGGCAAGGCCAAGATCGCCGTCCTGCTCCGACGCAACGGGCACGCGGCAAGCGAGAGCACCACGGGCCGCATCCTCAAGACCCTCATGGAGCGCGGCGCCGTCACCCCGGTCCCGACCTTGCGCCGCAACGGACCGCGCGCCGCCCGGCGCCTCAGACCATACGCCAGACGCCTGCCCAGGGGCCGCAAGCCAACAACACCCGGAGAGATCGTCCAACTCGACACCCTCACCGTCTCGCCACACACAGCCCGGCCCGCCATCAAGCAGTTCACCGCCCATGACCCCGTCACCAAATGGACCTGCGCACAGGCCTGGAGACGCGCAACCGCACACAACGCCAAGCGCTTCCTCGACAAGCTCCAGGCCGACATGCCCTTCCCCATCGAAGCCATCCAGGTCGATGGAGGCTCCGAGTTCAAGGCCGACTTCGAGACCGAATGCCAGCGCCGCGGCATCGACCTGTTCGAACTCCCGCCCCGATCGCCCAAGCTCAACGGACACGTCGAGCGCAACAACGGCGCATGGCGATACGAGTTCTACGCCTCATGGGACCTGCCCGACGACAACCTCGACGACATCAACCGATGGATCGACGCCTTCGCCGACGAATTCAACACCTTCAGACCGCACCAGGCCCTTGGCGGACACACCCCCGCCCAGTACCTTCACTCACTGACAGCCAAAGAGACCCCCGTGTCTCATATGTCCTGAACCAGGACATTCGCTTTACGCGCGCCGCCCAACCCCGCTAGTGTTTTCCGAAGGCCCGTGGAGACCCGCTGGGCCCGGCGCCCTCGCGCCATCCGGCGCGCGAGGGCGGTCCCGTGTGCAAGGACGGTGTGGACATGAGCGACACGATCCGCGTGTCAGAAGAAGAGGCGTTGCGATTTCATTCTGCCGGGAAGCCCGGAAAGATCGAGATCACGCCCACGAAACCGCTGACCACCCAACGGGATCTGACGCTCGCCTACTCGCCGGGCGTGGCCGTGCCCTGCCTCGAGATCTCGAAGAACCCGGATCACGCCTACGACTACACGGCCCGGGCCAACGTCGTCGCCGTGATCAGCAACGGCACGGCGGTGCTGGGGCTCGGCGACCTCGGGGCGCTCGCGTCCAAGCCCGTGATGGAGGGCAAGGCCGTTCTCTTCAAGCGCTTCGCGGATATCGACGGGATCGATATCGAGGTCGACACCCGCGACGTCGATGAGTTCGTCGACTGCGTGCGTTACCTCGGCCCGACGTTCGGCGGGATCAACCTCGAGGACATCAAGGCGCCCGAGTGTTTCATCATCGAGCAGCGGTTGCGCGAGTTGATGGACATCCCGATCTTCCACGACGATCAGCACGGCACCGCGATCATCGCCGTCGCCGGCCTGATCAACGCCCTCGAGCTCACCGGACGGAGGATCGAGGACACCCGGATCGTGATCAACGGCGCCGGCGCCGGGGGCGTGGCGTGCGCCGAGCTGATCAAGACGCTGGGACTGCCCCACGATCAGGCCATCCTCTGCGACTCCCGGGGCGTCATCCACAACGGCCGCGAGCAGGGGATGAACCAGTGGAAGTCGGCTCACGCGGTCGACACGGACGCGCGCTCCCTGGCCGACGCGGTCAAGGGAGCGGACGTGTTCTTCGGCCTCTCCGTGGCCGGCTCGATGACGCCGGAGATGGTCGCGGACATGGCCGACAATCCCATCATCTTCGCGATGGCCAATCCGGACCCCGAGATCGCGCCGGAGCAGGTCAAGGCGATCCGGGACGATGCGATCATGGCGACGGGGCGCTCCGACTACCCCAACCAGGTCAACAACGTGCTCGGGTTTCCCTACATCTTCCGCGGCGCCCTCGACGCGCGGGCGTCGACCATCAACGACGAGATGAAGATCGCCGCCGCCTGGGCGCTCGCCGAGCTCGCGCGCGAAGACGTGCCGGACGAGGTGCTCGCCGCCTATCCGGGAGAGCGCCTGCACTACGGCCGCGACTACATCATCCCCGTGCCGTTCGATCCGCGGCTGATCTCGCGCATTCCGCCGGCCGTGGCCGGCGCCGCCATGGAGTCGGGAGTGGCGCGCCGCCCGATCGTCGACATGGAGGGCTACCGCCATCAACTTCGCGCGCGCCTCGACCCGATGATGGGCACGTTGCAGCGCATCTTCGAGCGGGTGATGGCCGAACCCAGGCGCGTCGCCTACGCCGAGGGAGAGGACGAACGGGTCATCCGCGCCGCGCTGTCGTACCGCAACTCGGGTTTCGGAACGCCGGTGCTCATCGGCCGGGAGCCGCGCATCCGCCGGGCGCTGGAGGCCATGGGAATCGACGATACCCTGTCGGGCGTCGAGATCGTCAACGCGGCGATCAATCCCCGCAACCAGGAGTACTACGACTATCTGTACGGGCGGCTACAGCGGCGCGGGGCCCTGTTCCGCGACTGCCGGCGCATGGTGAACGTGTACGGCACCGTGTTCGGCGCCTGCATGGTCGCCCTGGGCGACGCCGACGCCCTCGTCGCCGGACTCGCGCGGAGTCATGCCGAGGTTTACGAGGACATCCTGAAGGCGCTGGGGCCGAAGGAAGGCTCGCGGGTCATCGGGGTGAGCATCGTCGTGGCGCGGGGCGGCCGGACCGTCCTGATCGCCGACACGACGGTGCACGCTTCGCCACGCGCGGACGAGCTGGCCGATATCGCCCAGCAGGCCGCCGCGGTGGCGCGCGACATGGGCCACGACCCGCGCGTCGCGTTGCTGTCGTTCTCGAACTTCGGGAACCCGCCGCACGAGCGTTCCAACCGGGTGCGCGAGGCCGTGGAGGTGCTGGCCGCACGGGAGCCCGACTTCGAGTTCGACGGCGAGATGTCCGCCGACGTGGCGCTCAACAGCCAGTTGCTCGCCCATTACCCGTTCTCGCGCCTGTCGGCGCCGGCCAACGTCCTGATCATGCCGGGACTGCACTCGGCGGATATCGCGTCGAACCTGTTGCACGAGCTCGGCGGCGGAACGGTGATCGGCCCGCTGCTCGTGGGGTTGGCGAAACCGGCGCAGATCGTTCCGATGGGCGCCACGGTGACGGACATCGTCAACCTGTCGGCGATCGCCGCCCACGAAGGCGTGCGCTGACGGGGCGACCGGCGATCCGGCGGCGACGGGCTCGTCCTCACTCTAATTCTTCGCAGCCGGCAGCTTGCCGGGGACGGGCAACCCCAGCAGATCGGGATGACAACGCGCGTACTGGTAGGGATATGCCGCCTCCTGGCCGAGCGCCACGGCCGCCTCCCATGCCCAGTGCGGCTTGTAGAGCATACCGCGTGCCAGCGCGACCATGTCGGCCTGACCGGAGCGGACGATGCTGTCTGCCTGGTGAGGGTCGGTGATCAGGCCCACCGCCATCACCGCCATGTCCGTCAGGTCACGTTTGATCTCGGCGGCGAAGCCGACCTGATAGCCGGGTCCGGCGACGACGGCGGCATCGGGCGTCGCACCCCCGCTCGACGCGACGATGAAGTCGCAGCCCCGCTTCTCCAGTTCCCTGGCGAGGACGACGGAATCGCCGATTTCCCAACCACCTTCCGCCCAGTCGCTCGAACTGATGCGGACTCCGATCGGTTTCTCCTTCGGCCACGCGGCGCGGATCTTCTCGAAGGTCTCCAGGAGGAACCGCATGCGATTTTCCAGGCTGCCGCCGTACTCGTCCTCACGCTTGTTGGAAAGCGGGGAGAGGAACGACTGCATCAGGTAACCGTGCGCCGCATGGATTTCGATGCAGTCGAGGTCGAGCCGCTCTGCCCGTCCGGCCGCCGCGACGAACGCGTCCTGGGTGTGCTCGATCCCCGCCTTGTCCAGCGCCCTGGGCATGACCGAACGGTTGGAAAACGGAATCGCCGACGGCGCCACGGGTTCCCAGCCCCCGTTCTCGGGCATGACCGGACCTTGTCCCCGCCACGGCGGTTCGGTCGATGCCTTGCGCCCGGCATGGGCAAGTTGGATGCCGATGGGGGAATTGCCGTACTCCCGGACGAACATCGCGACGCGCTTCAAGGCCTGCTCGTTCTCGTCGGAATAGAGACCCAGACAGTTCGGCGAGATGCGTCCCTCGGGGACCACGCCCGTCGCTTCCGTCAGCAGCAACCCGACGCCCGAGACCGAGAACTGGCCGAGGTGCATGAGGTGCCAGTCGCTCGCGGCGCCGTCCGTGGCACTGTATTGGCACATCGGCGCGACGACGATGCGGTTGGCCAGTTCGAGGCCGCGGAGCCTGATGGGCTTGAACAGCTGGCTGTCCATGAAGCGGTTCCGGCGGTTCGTGGTTGGCGACGGCAGCCGGCTTACACCGCCGGCGGTCGCGCCGTCAAATGGAGCCGGATGACCTCGTTCAGACAGATGTGGGACGCGCCCTTGAAAGAGGGGTGGGGGTCTCCGACGCTCTCGAGCGCCGGCGCCAGGCCACGGCCTGCCTGACCGCACGAGCGGCCGCCAATGCCGTCGTCGTCCCATTTCGGTTCGGGAACGATACAGGAACAGTTGCGGGGCGAGTCAAGCGGAAAATTCCATGATAGAGAAAAAATGTTCCATATTATGACTTGACAGCCGGTCGGGAGGATCCGTACAACCCGCACACCGTCGGGCCGCATATTCCCGGCGTGCCAACCCGGCGGGCGACGAATTTTGACCTTGCGGCGTCGTTCGTGGTAGGGTAGGGTTGCGAACTTCACGGGGCCTCTTCACGGGGCCTCTTCACGGGGCCTCTTCACGGGGCCTCTTCACGGGGCCTCTTCACGGGGCCTCTTCCAGGAAGTGGGGGTCCTGTTTCCAATGACGATCACGAGATTGATGACGATGTTGGCGTGCGGCGCGATGCTGGCGTTGGGCGCCTGTACCGACACCAAGAGGGTGGAGGTGGAGAAGAGGGTGGAGGTCGGCGATCCGGCGGCCCTTGAGGAGCTGAACGATCTCCGCCGCTCTCTGGCGGCGGCTCAGGCGGCACTGGGTGCGTCGACCCCCGCCGACCAACAGGCGGCGGTGGAACGGGCCAAGAAAGATCTGGAAGCCGCGCAGACCGCCCTGAAGGCGCGGCCCGAGGGCAGCCCCGGGAAGAGCGAGGCCGCCGAAGCGCTGACGGCGCTCGGCCTGGCGCTGACCGCGGTCGATGACTTGGTGGGAGCGTCCGCCTCGGGCGCGTCCGGGCCGGTGGCGCTGGCGAGTATGCACACGACCCTGGCGCGGGCGCAGACGGCGATCGACGCCGCGCAGGTGAAGCTGAAGGCGGCGGTGGCGGTGGCGCCGGCCACCGACACGGCGCTCCGCGGTCTGCTGGCGCAGGCCCAGGCCGCGCTGACCACCGCCCAGGTCTCCCTGGTGCCGAGGCTGCGCAGCGAGCTGGAGCAAGCAGAGGACGCGCTGGAGCAAGCAGAGGACGCGCTGGAGCAAGCCGAGAAAGACGCGGCGGCGCAAGCGGCGGAGCGACGGGGCGACACCACGCTGGGCGAGCAGTTCGCGCCCGAGCGGTTCGCGAGAAACATCCTGCCCGCGCGTTCGACCGGGGGCGTGACCTGGACGTCGCGCACCGTCCTCGAAGTCGCGGACGGCGCCACCACCATGGTCGGCGATCCCAATCCGAAAAAGCTCGACATCGAGCAGGACGCCGTCCCTTACGCGCGCGGCAAGACGCTGATCTCGGCGAACGCCATCGGGACGGACGAACTCAAGCTGCGGGGCCTCACCGTGCGCGCGGAGCTGGGCAACGGACCGGACGAGACCGGCGATCTGGAGTTCCACGGCGGCATCGAGGGCGGCAGCGCGGCCGACCTCGGCGTCACCACGGGCGACACCGCTTGGCAGCGCACCGACCATAAGGTGCTGAGCTCCATCCAGCTCAACGAGGATGGCAGTGGTTTCACGATGAAGATGGGCGGCCCCGGCACCATCTTCTACGACATGGAGAGGCTCACCGCGATCGGGCCGGGCACCTTCTCGAACCAGCCCGGCAACGGTGCCTGCGCCAGCGCAGACGCGGTGCCGTGCGACGACCACACCACGTCGGACATCACGGCCGCCTTCGACAACCCGGCGAAGGATCCGGACGGCGACGCGGCCTACCACTTCAGCATGGTCGTCCCGGTGAACTCCGAGACCCCGCACGCGGACCCCCGTAGCGTCAACGTCGACGGCCCCAGCCTACTCGAGCCTTGGACCAACGCTGGAACCGTCAGCACCGCAGCTGCCCAGTGGGTGGCCTACGCGGATGGCCGGGGTCGGCGGGCCTACATGGTGAAACCCGATTACACCGGAGTCGTGGACCTCGGCGACGACGATGCCGTCGGCGGCACCGGCGACGACGCCGACACGAGCGGTTACGCGAACCTCGCCGGCGAGGAATACACGGACCCCGCCGACGGCTCCAAATACAAGGTCGCGTGGTTGCGCTCCACGCTCCCGGCGCCGGACGGCGCGACGCTTCTGGAGTCCAGACGCGCGTCAAGGATCGACGCCGGCCTGCCCCTCGACCAGCTCGGTGTCTATACCGTCAAGCTCTCGAACTACGCCGGCGTGGACAGCAAGGGCACGGCGGACGAGAGCGACGACACGCACCGCTACCTCCGATACGCGGCCTACGGCCTGTTCAACTTCCTGGATTACTCGGCGGGTACGTGGCCGCAGTTCTCCCGAATGCAGGCGTTCCACTTCGGCTACGACGCCTTCAGCGACGCGGACGGCAACAGGCCGAGGGATTTCAGCGACGACGCGGTCATGGCCAAATTCAACGGCAAGACCACGGGCTGGATCCTGCGGAACCCCGAGGGTCGCCACATTTCGCAGCTCGTCCGTCTGCGGGGCGACGTCACGCTGGAAGCCACCCTGGGCGGCGGTACCAGCGACGGCACCATCGAAGGCTCCATGAAGAACTTCGAGTACCTGAGAAACGGCGCGTGGATCGAGTTCCCTCATGCCGTTCTCTCTCACCACTCGCAAGCGACGATGAATGGGGTGAATCTGGAGTCCGCCGACATCGGAGAGAACGGCTCCTATGCGGGCGTGGCGAAGGTGATGGCGTCGGCGAACAAACGCTTCGGGGAGGGCCGGTATGGGGGCAGTCTTTACGGCCCCCAGAGACTCGGCGAGCTCGAGACCGCCGGCTACTGGATGCTGCCGAGACATATCGGCGATCCTAGCTCGTTGGAGAGCTGCCCCACCGGCAGGGCCGGAACCAGCTGCATCACGTTCGGCTCCATCATCGGCAGCTTCGGCGCCGTGAGCGAGCCGGCGACGGAGTAGCGGCCCTACCCGCTGCCCGAACCCGCCGCGTCCCCCCGGGGGCGCGGCGGGTTTTTCTCGCCGGCGCCTCGCGGACGTCCCGGCGTCCAGCGCGGCGCCATCCCGCGGGGAGGGGAAGGATGTTCGCCCGCACGAGTCCGACACCTTCCGACCGCACCGGGCACTCGGCGGACATAACCCCCGCCGAGTACCTTGCCGGACACACGGCCGAAGAACCCCCACCGGCTCATATGTCCTGAACCGGGACACCGGCTGCAACGCCGCGTGCCCTTCTGATACGATGCGATCCGTCATTGTACCCGTATCGACGTGGAGGACGCTCATGGCGATCCAGGGAGCCCTTGAGCCGAGGGAAATCTTCGCGACGTGCCCCCACGATTGTCCCGATTCGTGCGCCATGGTGGCGACGGTCGAGGACGGCCGGGTGACAGGCGTCCGGGGCCGACGCGACCATCCGTTCACGCGCGGCGCGCTGTGCGTGAAGGTCAAGAACTATCAGGACCGGGTCCACAGTCCCGACCGCGTGCTCTATCCGCAACGGCGAGTCGGGGCCAAGGGCGAGGGCCGGTTCGAACGTATCACCTGGACCGAGGCGCTCGCCGCCATCCACGACCGCTTTCGCGCCGTCATCGACGAGTTCGGAGCCGAGGCGATCCTGCCTTGCAGCTACATCGGACAGCAGGGGTTCGTACATGGCCTGAACTCGGGAGATGCCTTCTTCAACAGGCTCGGTGCGACGATCATGGAGCGCACGCTCTGCGCGTCAGCCGCGAACTCCGCCTCCGTCATGACGACCGGCGTGTCGGCGGGCGTCGATCCGTTGAGCTTCGTGCACTCGCGCTACATCGTCATCTGGGGCTGCAACACGATTTCCACGCACATGCACCAGTGGCCGATGATCGCCGAAGCGCGCCGCGCCGGCGCCAAGGTGGTCGTCGTCGATCCCATCCGTTCGCGCACCGCGGCCAAGGCGGACTGGCACGTGCGGATCCGTCCCGGGACGGACGCGGCCCTCGCTCTCGGGATGATGAACGTGATCATTGCCGAGGACCTGATCGACGCCGACTACGTCACGGACCATACGGTGGGCTTCGACGAGCTGAAGGAGCGTGCGGCCGAGTATCCACCCGACCGCGTGGCCGCCATCACGGCGCTCTCCGCCGATGACGTGCGCCGGCTCGCGCGCGAGTACGCGACGACCCAACCGTCGGTCATCCGGGTCGGCGTCGCCGTGGAGCGCCACCGGAACGGCGGTCAGACCGTCCGCGCGCTCGTTTCCCTGCCGGCGCTGGTCGGAGCCTGGCGGCATGTCGGCGGCGGCGTCCTGCAGAGCGCGGCGAGATCCCTGCCCTCGCGGGGCGACCGGATTTCCCGTCCCGATTTCATCCGCCCGGGGACTCGCGTCGTCAACCAGATCGAAATGGGTTCGGTGCTGACCGGCGACCTCGACCCGCCGATCAAGGCCCTGTTCGTCTACAACTGCAATCCCGCGGTCACGGTACCCGACCAGCAAGCGGTCGTCCGGGGACTTGAGCGCGACGACCTGTTCACCGTGGTCAGCGAGCAGTTTCAAACCGACACGGCGGATTACGCGGACATCCTCCTGCCGGCTTCGACTCAGCTCGAACAGTTCGAGCTCGTCTATTCCTGGGGACAGTTCTTCCTCGGTATCAGCGAGCCCGCGATCGCACCCTTGGGCGAATCCGTGCCCAACGCCGAGATGTTCCGGCGTCTCGCCGCGACCTTCGGTTTCAACGAGCCGTATTTCCGCCGTTCCGACGAAGAAATCGCCCGCGACGCCATCGACTGGGACCATCCGGCGCTTGAGGGCATCGACATGAAGCGCCTGCGGCGGGAAGGCTACGCGCGTCTCAACGTAGGCGATCCCGATACCCGATTGCCGCACGCGCGGGGCGATTTTCCGACCCCGTCCGGAAAGTGCGAGTTCCTGTCATCGCGCGCGCTGGAAGGAAACCTGGTGCTGCCCCGCTTGCGCCAGGGTTACGAGGAAGACCAGCCGGCGGGCGCCGTGGACCCCCTCCCGAACTATGTTCCCGCCGAGACCGACGACCCCCGCTATCCGCTCGCGCTCATTTCGCCGAAGAGTCACGCGTTCCTCAATTCCAGCTACGGCAATCTCGCCACCCAGAAAAAGGCGGCCGGCGATCCATTCGTTCTCATGCATCCCGACGACGCCAGAATGCGGAACATCGGCGATGGCGACCGGGTCGGCATTTTCAACGACCTCGCCAGGATCGAGGTGAGCGCGCGGGTGTCGGACGAGACGGCGGAGGGCGTCGTGGTCGTGCCGATGGGATACTGGCGCAAATCGGATGGCGTCGGGCTCGGCGTCAACGCGCTCAATCCCGCCGCCCTCACCGATATCGGGCAAGGCCCCGCCCTCACCGACACCCGTGTCGAGGTCGCGGTTCTCGGCTGAGCGAAAGCCGCCGAACCCTCTCACCCCTCGCCGCCGGCACCGGTTCCCCGCCCCGGATGCGGCGGTCAGCGGGATCGCAGCAGGAGCAGGTTCAGTCCGTTCAGCACCCGGAAAATCCGGTCGAACCGGTCCTTGAACGCAATCCAGTCGAGACCGAGCGCCCCCCGCAGGTCGCCCAGGGTACGCTTTCCGTCGATGAGAGCCACGAGCTGTCCCGTTCCCTTCGGAAGTTCGAACGACAGCGGCAATCCATCGAAATCGATTCGCATCCGCCGGGCGTTCGAAAGGCGCCCGGCAAGCGCGGCGCCCTCATGGTCCCGCCACACCGGCACCCTTTCGGAACCGTCGGGCGCCGCGACCGCCGTTTCCGCGCGACAAGAGGGAACGACGTAGAACACATGGGTCTTCAGGTTGCCGGCGATGGATTCCGCCAGGGCACAGCGCTCGATCCAGGGCAAGGCCGCCGCCCGCACGATCAGGGAGTCGTCCTCGAGGTACGTCCCGGGGTCGTAGCGGACGGGTTCGATGAAGCCGGTGATCGACAGCTCGCGGGCCGACACGAGTTCGCCGAGCTCGGGCACGGTATAGGCGCGGTCGCGGGGATGCAGCAAAAGGTCGGCAAAGGCCGCGGCGTCTCCCGACAGATGATCTCCCAGAACGGGATTCCTTCTGAACCAGTTGCTTTCGGGGAGTTCCCGCACCAGGCGCTTCGCCAGCGCGAGGCGATCGGACCCGCGATCCTCGTCCGCGAGGCGCCGGATCGCGTCCTGGAGCGGGTAGACACCGGTCCGGCCCAAGGTGCCGTAGAGCATGAGGCCCATGCCCCCATTCGCGTCAAGGACGCGGACGAGCGTCGCGAGCCCTTCCGACGGGTCTTCCAGATGGTGCAGGACACCGCAGCAGTCGATGTAATCGTAAGGACCCGGCGCGATGTTCTCCAGGTCCCGCAACGATCCCCGGCAGAACGTCAGGTTGCCGAGGCCCCGCGCCTCGGCACGGGCTCGCGCGACCTCCAGCGCCGCACCGCTGATGTCGATGTAGACGACTTCGCCGGGACCCCGGTCGGCCAGCTGCTGGGCAAGCATGATCGTGGCATCGCCGGTCCCGCCCCCCACGACGAGGGCCCGGAAGGGCTTCGAGAAGTCGCGATTGCCGCCGAAGACGTAGTGGTCGATCTCGTGGAGGTGGCTGGGAGATCCGACGATCAGACGATGCCGCTCGTCGGCGGGATCTCGCGGCGGATAGGGATACTCCTCGTAGTGCATCCGGACGGCGTCATGCGCCGCCCGATCCGCCTCCGTTTCTGTGTACGCGGGCATTCCCGCTCCGGCTCTCAGGTCCCGACCGTCAGCACCATCTTCCCGGTCGACTTTCGGTCCATCATCAAGGCGAGTGCGTCACCGGTCCGTTCCAGCGGCAGAACACGGCTGATATGGGGCTCGATCCGGCCCGCCTCCCACATGCGGATCAGCTCGGTCATGGACACGCCGATGGCCGACGGCCGGTGCACGGAGTACGAACCCCAGTAAAAGCCCATGACCTGGATGTTCTTGACCAGCAGGATGTTGGTCCGCGCCTGGTTGAAGTCGCCGCTGGCGAAGCCGATCACGACGATACGGCCTTCCCAGGCGATGGACCGCATCGCCGCGTCGAAGGCCGCGCCGCCGACGGGGTCGTAGATCACATCGGCCCCTTTCCCGCCCGTGATCTCCCTTACACGCTCCCGGATATCCTCTTCGCCGTAGTCGATGACGTGGTCCGCGCCCCGTGCCGCGCAGAGATCGAGCTTCTTCCGCGTCCCGGCGCAGGCGATGACTTCGGCGCCCATGATCTTGCCGATCTCCACGGCGGTGAGGCCGACGCCGCCGGCCGCCCCGAACACCATGAGGGTCTCGCCCGCCTTGAGGCCGGCCCGATAGCCGAGCGCCATGTGCGATGTGGAATAGGCGACCGCGAACGATGCCGCCGTCTCGAAATCCATGGCGTCCGGGATGAGGACAACGGCTGCCGCCTTGACCGCGACTCGCTCGGCGAACGCGCCGATGTTGGGTATGCCGACGACACGATCCCCGATCGAGACGGTGTCGACGCCTTCTCCCAGTTCCGCCACGGTCCCCGCGACCTCGAGACCGGGGACGAACGGGAAGTCGGGCTTGAGCTGGTAGGTCCCCTGGATGATCACGGTATCGGCGAAGTTCACCCCGGCCGCCTTGACGTCGATCGTGATCTCGCCGGGCCCCGGCGAGGGCGGAGCGATATCGCCCAGGCGCAGTTTCTCGGGTCCGCCCCATTCGGTACAGAGAATCGCCTTCATTCGCGCCTCCCTGTCGGTTCGTCCAGTGTCATCGGCCCGACTCGCCCCGTACGAAAGCCGCGAGCTCGTGCCAGTAGCGGGACTCCCAGAACCCCCGCGCCGCGCCGGAGGTCGAGGGAAGCACAAAAACCGCGCTGCCGCCAAGCCGCCCGGACCGTTGGCCATACCCCACGTTCGTCGAATCGAAGAACGACCTGGCTGGACGTTTGCCGTTGAAGGCCAGCGCCGATGGCTCGAACCTGAGCATAAGCCGTCGCAGCCGGTCCGGATCGAAGGCTCGCGCGGGCAGCGACGCGTCCGGTCCGGACGCCGTCTTGACCGCATCCGTCAACCCGATGCCGTAGTCGACCGCTTCACGGAACTCATGGGGCTTGAGACGCCGTGGCGTCAGACCGGTTTCGAACAGAATCTCCCAAAACCGATTTCCGGGGCCCGCGTAATACGCTCCCGCCCGAGCGGAAGCGTGTCCCGCCGCGGTGCCGCAGAAGACGACCTTGAGCCCCGGTCGGAGGACATCGGGAAGGACGTTCACGTGGGGAAGTCGGTCATGCCGTGAACGGTGTCCGCGCCGTGACGGGAGCTCTCGATGCGTCCCTCGCGCGGAGCGCCGGCAATAACGAGTTCGGTCATTGGATCGTCGAGTTTACTCTCGGCCCGTCGCACCTGTCCCGGTTCAAGCATATGAGACGCCGCGTGGGCCGTCGGGAACGGCGCGTCAAGCCGCTCCGCGGCTCTTTCGCTGCGTTCCGGCCCTTCGGGCGACCCGCCGTTCACTGCTGATCCCGGGCGTGGACCCGCGCCTCCCGGCGCGTGTCGAACTGGCTCACGCGCACGCGCACGTCCATTTTCTCGTCGCCGCCGCCGCGCCGGATCCCCAGCAGCGGAGCCGCTCCGCTGTAGTCCAGGCCCATCGCGACCCGCAGATAGGCGTCCGTCGCGGACATCCGGTTCGCGACGTCGAAGCTGATCCAACCGAGATCGGGCACGAACGCCTCCGCCCAGGCGTGATTGGCGTCGTAGTCGTTGTCGTCCGGGTTCACCCAGAGGTAGCCGCTCACGTAGCGGGCCGGGATTCCGAGTTGCCGACAGCAGGCGATGAAGATGTGGGCATGGTCCTGGCAAACGCCCGAGCCCTCGACGAACGCCTGGGACGCCGTCGTGCGCACGTGCGTCACGCCGATCTCATAGGAAACCCGTTCCCCGATCGCGGCCATCAGTCCGTGCAGCCCGCCGATGGTGTTCCGACCGACGACCGCGCGGTGGTCCTCGGTGAAGTCCTTCAGCGCCTCGTCGACTTCCGTGTACCCGGTCGCCCGCAGATACACGGCAGGAGGAAACGGCTCGGGCTCCACGGGCAGAATACCGTGGGTGTCGCGGGTCGTCGCGTTTCCGCGCACGTTGACCCGGATCTCACGGTGACGGGCGGCGAGCGTCAGGACATGCACGACGTTTCCGAAGGCGTCGGCGAACGACACCAAGGGAACGTTGGACTTCACCGACCAGCCCCAGACATCCTGATGGTCGTGATGCCGGGGCGTCAGGCGCAGATACTGCGCACTGTAGAGAGCCGTCTCGCCGTAACTGTAGACCGTATCGTGTTCGACGCGGAATTGCACGGCTACGCCTCCATCAGGAAGTCGTGGGCGATCTCGGCGCCCAGCGTTTCGTTGTCCCGGACGAGCTGGGCCAGAAAGTCGTGCAAGCCCCGGCGAAAGATGTCGTCGATGCGGCCGTATTTCAGGCGCGCGTAGATCTCGCCGCCCAGCCGATAGCATTCGAGGTCCGAACGGTAGGCGGAGCGGAGACAGGCGAACCCCGAGTCGATCTCGCGATAACAGGCGTGGAGCGACCGCGGCATGTCCTCGCACAGCATCAGAAACTCCGCCACCCCGTGCGGCACGATGGCCTGACGATACAGTCGCCGATACGCCTTGAACGCCGACACCGAGCGCAGCAACGCGGCCCACCGATGGTAGTCGACCGTGTCGGCGACCGGCCCGCCCGTCGGCAGCAGCGCGTGATAGTTGACGTCCAGGATTCGCGCCGTGTTGTCCGCCCGTTCCAGGAACCAGCCCAGGCGGAGAAACTGATAGGCGTCGTCCTGCAACATGGTGCCGTAGGTCACGCCACGAAACAGATGCGCGCGACCCTGCACGAGGTCGAAGAACTTGTGGAAACCGTTCCGCGACACGTCCGTGTACTCGAGGTCCCCGATCGCGAACCACGTGTCGTTGACGCTTTCCCACATTTCCGTGGTGACGGCGCCCGGCAGTTCCCGCGCGTTTTCGCGGGCCTTCCTGATACAGGTACGGATGCTGGAGGGATTCTCCGCGTCCAGTACGAGGAACTGGATCACGTTGCGGGCATTCGCCTCGTCGTACCGCAGATCGAACGGGGCTTTCTGGCCGGCGGCCAACAACGCCGAGCTCCAGTCGGACGAATGGAGGCCGTCCATTTGCGGCATCAGGGACATGCGGTAAGTCACGTCGAGCATGCGCGCCACGTTTTCCGCGCGCTCCAGGTAACGGGCCAGCCAGAACAGGCTGTCGGCGGTGCGGCTCAGCACGGTCGGTCGTCCTCGAGCACCCAGGTGTCCTTGGTGCCGCCCCCCTGGCTGGAATTGACGACCAGGGAGCCCTCGCGCAAGGCGACCCGCGTAAACGCCCCCGGAACGAGCCTGACGCAGTCCGCGCCGAGCAGCACGAACGGCCGCAAATCGACATGACGCGGCGCGATACCCTGCTCCACGAAGGTGGGACTGGTCGACAGCGCCAAGGTGGGCTGGGCGATGAACAGCTCGGGCCTCGCGGTCAGGCGATCGCGAAACGCCTCGATCTGATCCGCGGTCGAGGTCGGCCCGATCAGCATCCCGTAGCCGCCGGAGCCGTGAACCTCCTTGACCACCAGCTCGTCCAGATGATCGAGCACGTACTTGCGATCCTCCTCGTTTCGGCACGTGTACGTCGGCACGTTCTTCAGCAGCGGTTCTTCCCCGAGATAGAAACGAATCATCTCCGGGACGTAGGGGTAGATCGACTTGTCGTCGGCGACGCCCGTTCCGACCGCGTTCGCCAGCGACACGTTGCCCATCCTGTAGACCGAGAACAGCCCCGGAATACCCAATACCGAATCGGGGTTGAAGGCGAGCGGGTCGAGGAAATCGTCGTCGATACGGCGATAAATGACGTCGACGCGTTTCGGGCCTTCCGGCGTCCGCATGTAGACATAGCCCTCGGAGACGAACAGGTCGCGGCCCTCGACCAGCTCGACCCCCATGTGTTCGGCCAGGAACGAATGCTCGAAATAGGCGCTGTTGAAAGCGCCCGGCGTCAACACGACGACCGTCGGAACGTCCACGGCGGGCGCGATGGATTGCAGCGTGCGCAGAAGCTCCTCGGGATAACGGTCGATCGGCGCCACCCGGTGCGCGGCGAACAGCTCGGGAAACAGGCGCATCATGATCTCCCGGTCCTCGAGCATGTAGGACACGCCGGACGGGACCCGGATGTTGTCTTCCAGCACGTAGAACTCGTCCTCGCCCACGCGCACGACGTCGATGCCCGAGACGTGGTTGTAGAGACCCCCCGGCGGGTCGAAACCGTGCATCTCGAGCCGGAACTGTTCGTTCAGCAGGATCGACGACTCGGGTACGCGGCCGGCGCGAACGATCTCCTGGGCGTGATAGACGTCGAACAGAAAGGCGTTCAACGCGCGCACGCGCTGGATCAGGCCGTCGGACAGGCGTCGCCACTCCGCCATGGTGAGCACCCGCGGCACGATGTCGAAAGGGATCAGGCGCTCGGTATCGCCGCCCTCCCCATACACCGCGAAGGTAATGCCCAGGCGCCGGAACATCAGGTCCGCCTCGCGGCGCCGCACGTCGAGAACCTCGGGGGGCGTCGACTTCAGCCACGCCTCGAGATCCGAGTAGACGGCGCGGACCGACCCGTCCGGGTTGAGCATTTCGTTGAACGCCGGCTTCATCGCGGTTCACCGGATGTCCAGGTCCCGGAGCCCCAGCAGTCTGGCCGCGTTGTCGTAGAGGATGCGATCGACGATCTCCGGACGCCAACCCATCCCACGGAAATCCCGCAGGGCCTCGCGGTGCGGCCGGGTCGGATAGGCCGTCCCGAACAGAGTCCGGTCGGCGAGAAAGAGATTCGCCGCGTCGACGTAGATCTGGCGGCACGGCATGTCGGCGGTCGCGACGTACAGGTCGGGCGATACATGGACGTTCTCGCAGAACAGGGCGACCGCCACCATCTCGTGCGCGTAGGGCCAGGACGCATGCGACACGACGATTTTCAGATCGGGATAGCGCATCGCCAGTCGCTGCACCGGCACCGGACTACACCAGGTGATATCGTGCCCCGCGAGCGCGCTCAACAGACCGCTCAACGAGATCGACACCGGCAATCCCAGGTCCAGGCAGGCCTCGTAGATGGGGTCGAGCGCCGGGTCGTCCGCGTGGCGCGGAGTCTCGCTCGAGCCGGGCTCGATGGACAGGCCCTTGATTCCCGGATGGCTCGCCAACTCCCGGGCTTCCGCGAGCGACGGTTCGATGTTCTCGAGATCGACTCCCAGGAAACCCACGAACCTGTCGGACCAGGTTTCGACCGCGCGAACGATGGCGTCGTTGCCGACCCCGCCCAGACCTCCGGAAGCCGCCCGGCCCATGACGACGCCCCACGTGACACCGGCCTCGTCCATTTCGTCGAACAGCAGATCCATCGACTCTTCCCAGGCCGATCTCGCTCCCGGCATGGTCGTCGTGTTGCGCGGATACCACATGGCGGTGCGAAACGTGGGACCGTCGACCCATTCGGGAATGGGCGGACGGAACCGCATGTCGACGATGCCTTTTGCCAACGGAACGGTCCTCCCCTCGTCGACTCCGCCGGCGCCCGCGCCCGTGACGAACCTCGCCGCCTCCAGCGCCCGGCGCCCCCCGGTTACCTCCGATCTTCTCCCGCGGACGCCGCTTCGCCAAGCCTCGCCGCCAGCGCCGCAGCCATGAACTCGTCGAGACCGCCGTCGAGTACCGCGTTCGTGTTGCCGGTCTCGACGCCCGTCCTCATGTCCTTGACCATCTGGTAGGGCTGCAAGACGTAGGAACGGATCTGGCGGCCCCACCCGATCTCCGACTTGGCGTCGTGGACGGCCTGGCGTTCCGCCTCGCGCCGACGCAGCTCGAGCTCGTAGAGACGGGCCTTGAGCATCCCCATGGCGGCGGCGCGGTTCTTGTGTTGCGAACGGTCGTTCTGGCACTGCACGACGATTCCGGTCGGCAGGTGCGTGATCCGCACGGCGCTGTCCGTGCGATTCACGTGCTGACCGCCGGCCCCCGAGGCCCGGTAGGTATCGGTCCGCAGATCCTTGTCCTCCACCTCGACGCTGATCTCCCGATCGATGACGGGGTAGGCGCCGACGCTCGCGAAACTGGTGTGGCGGCGGCGGCTCGCGTCGAACGGCGATATCCGGACAAGGCGGTGCACGCCGCTTTCCGTCTTGAGCCATCCGAACGCATTGTCGCCGGTGACCCGGACGGTGGCCGACTTGATTCCCGCCTCCTCTCCCGGGCTCTCCTCGATCCACTCGACGCCGTAGCGGCGCGCCTCCGCCCAGCGCGTATACATGCGCATGAGCATGTCGGCCCAGTCCTGCGACTCCGTCCCTCCGGCGCCGGCATGGACCTCGAGGAACGCGTCGTTGGCGTCCGCCTCCCCCGACAGCAGACTTTCGAGGCGCAACCGATCGGCCTTCCTCGCCAGCTCCGCGATCGACGACTCGGCGTCGGCGACGACGTCGGCATCGCCTTCCGCCTCGCCCAGCTCGATCAACGCGATACCGTCCGCGAGTTCGGTCTCGATGGCCCGGTAACCGGATATGGCGTCGTCAAGGCGGGTCCGCTCGCGCATGGCGACCCGGGCGCGCTCCGGATCGTTCCACAGCGCCGGGTTCTCGGCGAGCGCGTTCAGCTCCTCCAGGCGCCTTAACGAGGCGTCCCAGTCAAAGGCGCCTCCTCAGCAGTTCCATGGACTGCTCGATCTCACCGACCCGGATCTGGACTTCAGCGCGCACGGGAGTCTCGTGGAAGCGGGACACGTTCGCGCCGGGATGGCGCGAGTCTGAAGCTACGCCGGCCCGGTCAGCGAGTCAACGAGTCGATACGGTCCAGGCCCAGAACCCGTTCGATGGCCGCGCACATCAAATGGCCGACCACGATGTGCATTTCCTGGATACGGGGGGTTTCGGAGCTCGGAACGACCAGCACCGGATCCGCCACGTCCTTCAACGCGCCACCGTCCCCACCCGTGAGTCCGGTCGCCGCGATGCCCATGTCTCGCGCCGCCGTCAGGGCGCGGAGGACGTTCGGGCTGTCGCCGGACGTGCTGATGCCGACGGCGACGTCGCCCGCCTTGCCCAGACCCAGCAACTGACGCTCGAACACGCGGTCGTAGCCGTAATCATTGGCAATGGCGGTGAGCGCCGACGTATCCGCGGTGAGCGCCATGGCCGGCACCGGCTCCCGGTCGAAATCGAAGCGCCCCACCAGTTCGGCCGCGATGTGCTGCGCATCCGCCGCGCTTCCGCCGTTGCCGAACAGGATGAGTTTGTGTCCGCCGGCGACAGCCTTCACGCATGTCTCGACCAGCCGGACGAACGGTTCCGCCACCGCGTGTCGCGTGGCCTCCAGGAGTCGTCCATGTTCCTCGAAACCGGCAACCAGCAAAGCCTCGACATCCACCGGAACGCGCCGCGCATGCGCGGGCCCGTTCGACCATTCCCCGTCTTCCATCAAGGCGTCATACCCCCAACGCGGGCGGAAAGACAAGCGCCGCGCCGGACGCGGCGCGAAGGCCCCGCTCCGTGAGTCCTTCCGACCGAAGTTGACATTCGCCATGTCGATGGTTATGCGGTCGGGCGTGCGGGCCAGGGGATCCGGGGCTTTCCGATGTCGGTGTTTTACGTGTTCGCGGCGGCGTTCGCTCTGGCCGTCTGTCTGGCGGCCGACCGTATCGGCCGCTTGTTGGGGGTGGTGGATTCACCCGATGGCGTCCGCAAGGTCCACAAGAAGGACACGCCGCTGGTCGGCGGGGTCGCGACGGCCGTTCCGGTCGTCGGTCTGCTCGTATACGCCGCCGCGTCGAGCGGGTATGCGCCGCTGTACCTTGTTCTGGCGGCAGTCACCGGAGGCTCGCTGGCGTTGGGTTACGTGGACGATCGCAGCCACATCCGACCCTCGTGGCGGCTGCTGCTGATGGCGTCCTTGTGCGTCGCCGCCCTTTACGTGGCGCCTGCCCTTCGGATCGACGCCTTCGCCTTCAGCTTCATGAGCGTTCCGGTGTTCCTGCACGGTTGGGCGACGCTATTTACCGCGATCTGCCTCATCGGGCTTCAGAACGCCGTCAACATGGCGGACGGCGAGAACGGGCTGGTGCCGGGGCTGACGCTGATCTGGCTCATGTGCCTGCTGGCCTACGCACCCGATCACTTGACGCCGATTCTGGCCGTTTCCGCGCTGTGCCTGCTGATCACGGCCCCCTTCAACTGGACGGGACGCCTGTTCCTGGGAGATGCCGGAGCCTATGCCCTCGGCATCATGATCGGCGCGATGACCATTTACGTCTACAACGTCGGCTTCACGGCCTTGTCCGCCGACGTCGTGGTCCTCTGGTTTCTGGTGCCGGTAGCGGATTGTCTCCGTCTCATGGCGACTCGCGCGCTGGCGGGCCGGTCGCCCTTCAGTTCCGACCGTAATCACCTTCACCATATTCTGAACGACCTGATGCCCCGGGGCCGGGCGTTGACACTCTACTTCCTCCTCGTGGCCGTCCCCGCCGCGTTGGCCTATGCGTTCCCGGAAATGACGCTCCTGTGGGCCCTGTTTACGGCCGCCTGCTACTGCGTCCTCGTGTTCGTCGGCGCGCGTGGCGTGGCGCACCGCCGCCTCCGCGCCCTTTGACCGGATATCGGCCGAGATTCCTCACACCTGGAGGAGTCCGCGCCGCCGGCTTCCGCCGCAGCCGCGCCATCCCGGGAAACGCGTGACCGAGGCGCCCTTGTCGCAAGGGCGTGCCGAACGGATTGCCCGTGGCTCCCGATACGCCTATCTTCGGGTTCGATCGCTGGGGCGTAGCCAAGCGGTAAGGCACCGGTTTTTGGTACCGGCACGCGCAGGTTCGAATCCTGCCGCCCCAGCCAGCTCCGACCCTCAATCGAAATGCGGCGTCACGCCCGGCGGCACGGAGAAGCCGAGATCGCCACGGGCGATGACCGCCTCTCGGCCACCGTTCGCCTCCAGTTGCTCCGCCTGCCGCTTCTTCGCCCGGGCGTCCACCTCCTCCGGATCGCAGATGGACCGGAGCCTGGCCTCGCACGCGGCGATCACCCCGGCGCAGGCCGGATCGCCGGCGAGGTCGGTCAACTCCTCCGGATCCGCCTCGAGATCGAAGAGCTGCGGCTCGTACTTCACGTAGTAGACGAATTTGTACTTCCCGTCGCGGATCATGAACGCGCCGGTCGTCGAACCCATGGCGTGATACTCCGACAGGATCGTGCGCTCCGGCGTCGCCCCGTTCGCCAGGTCGAACAGCGAAACGCCGGGATGTTCCTCGTCGTACATCTCCTCGCCGGTCTCGCCGACGCAGTCCATGATGAAGGGATAGACGTCGACGTGCGTCGTCGGCGTCTCCCGGACCGTACCCGGGGGAATGCCATCGCCCGCGACGATCAGCGGCACGGCCGCCGACTCCTCGTACATCGTCGACTTGCCCCACAGCCCCCGCGCGCCGAGGTTGTCGCCGTGGTCGGACGTGTACATGACACGCGTCTTGTCGGCGAGGCCGCAGACTTCCAGGGTCCGCACGATCTTGCCGATCTGTTCGTCGACGAAGGCGCAGAGTCCGAAATAGCCGGCCCGGGCCCTGCGCACCAGATCGTCATCCGTGAAGTGATCGTCGTAGCACGAGGATTCGGCATAGTCCCGGACGTAGGGATGGTCCGGTCGCTCGTCCTCCGCATAGAGTTTCGGCCACGGCAGATCGGGGTTTCCGTAGTACTCGTAGAAGTACTCCGGCGGAGCGGTGAGCGGGAAGTGCGGGCTCGCGATGGAGACGAACAACACCCAGGGCTTGTCCGTGTGCCGGGGCGCCTCTTCCTGGAGCCATATCTGCGCGCGCGCGGCGGTGTCCCGATCGTAGCGGGTATAGCTGGACTCTCCCGGCCCCGCCATGCCGGCGACCTTGTAAGCCCCCTTGCGCCTGGGCAGGTCCTCCCGGATCAGGCCCATGGTGTCCCCTTTGCCCTCGATGACGTGCATGGGGATGATCTCCCGGTGGAAGCCGTTGTCGTCTTCCGTCGATCGGAAGTGCAGCTTGCCGATCGAATCGACCCGGTGTCCCCGCTCGCGGAGGCGGTGATGCCAACTCGGAACGGAACCCTCGTAAGGGTCGGCGTTGTCCCAATAGCCGATCTGATGGATGTACTTGCCCACGGCGAAGGAGGCCCTTGCCGGAATGCAGATCGGCGAACAGGTGTAGGCGTTGGTGAACATGGTCCCCCGGGACGCCAGCGCGTCCATGTGAGGGGTCCGGACCATGTCGTGCCCGTAGCACCCGGCGAGCGCCTTCTGGTGCTCGTCCGAAAACAGGATGAGGAGGTTCTGCGGCTCCATCGGATCCTCGCTGTTCGACGCTCTCGGGGCGTGGGTATATCATATCCCCCGATCGCGGGCGGACGGCGACCGGGGGGGCTTTCGCGCCGGCCTCGCCTGAACGGCCGGTCTCCGTCCGCGTTCATGGAAAAATGTCGAGAGGAGGGTCGAGATGGCGAAACGAGTCGTCGTCACCGGAGCGAGCGGAAAGGTCGGACGCCCCACGGTGTACGAGCTGCTGGAGCACGGCCACGACGTGCTGGCGGTCGACAAGGCTCCATTTCCCGACCCGAAAGTCCCGTCGACCGTCGTCGATCTGGACGATTTCGGCGCCACCTGGGATTTGATGAACGGCGTACTCCGCCGGATGGAGAGCGGGCCCGACGCGGTGGTCCACATGGCGGCGGGGCTGCCGGGCAAGCAGACCAACGCCCATACGTTCCACACGAACATCCTCGCCAAGTACAACGTCTTCGAGGCGTGCGCCCGCGCGGGTATCAGGCGCGTCGTCTGGGCGTCGAGCGAAACCGTCCTTGGACAGCCGTTCGACCGGGCGCCGCCCCCTTATGCGCCGCTGGACGAGATTCCGCCGCCGCGCACCGAGGCGTTCTTCGCCGGCTACGCGCTTTCCAAGCTCCTCGGAGAGGCCATGGCCCGCCAGTTCGCGGAGTGGCATCCCGACATGACGTTCGTCGGCCTGAGAATCGCCAACGTGCGCGACGCGGAGGCGGGGGAATACGAGGAGTTCAAGGAGTGGCACAAGGATCTCCTGGCCCGGAAATGGAACCTGTGGGGTTACGTCGACAGCCGCGATGTCGCGCAGGCCTGCCGTCTCGGTCTCGAGGCCGACGTGACCGGGGCCGACGTTTTCATCGTCGCCGCCGCGGAGACGGTCATGACGACGCCCAACAACGAGCTGATGAAGACGGCGTTCCCCGATGTCGATCTCAAGGAGGGCACGGGCGATTTTCAGACGCTGCTGTGCATCGACAAGGCGCGCCGCGTGCTCGGCTACGAGCCCGGGCACAAGTGGCGCGATCACATAGACGCCTGAGCGCTCGCCCGGAGGCCGCGACGCCGCCGGCGGCGGCGAAACGCGCTTCCTCGCCGTCACGCATAACCCCATCGGCATGGCGCGGATGGACCGGCCGTTTGGCGTGACCGTGGCCGGGCGTGGCGCGAGCCAACCGGTGTCCGTCGATCTCGTCCGGGCGCAGGATCCGAGAGCGGCCGCCCGAGTCGCCGGTTCTCCGTTTATTTCGTATTTTCAACACCTTGGACATGCCCTGGCCATGCTTGACAGGCTCCGGCCCGCTCCCTATTGTTCGCTCGGCTTTTGCGTGATTCCGGCATGGCGGTTGGACGCGGGACGGGACGGGAACCGGCGCATGGGCGATTCGCCCGGACGCGAGGAAGGCGAAATCTCGTCCCTCGACGATCTCGACAGCCGGCTGAAACGGGCGCGCGGTGCCCCGTCCGCGGATCCGGGCCCGGCGATGCCGCGAAGCGGACTGGCCATGGCCCTCAGGCTGGCGGCGGAGATGGTCTCGGCCCTGATCGTCGGAGGCGCCATCGGATGGTTTCTCGATCGTTGGCTCGACACCGGACCATGGTTGTTGCTGCTCTTTCTCCTGCTGGGAGCCGTCGCGGGCACGTTGAACGCCTACCGCGCCGCCATGAGAATATCCGCCGAAGACGAAGCGCGTTCGTCCGGCGATTGAGATCCCGCCGTCTCCGAGCGGTGGCCCACGGGCGACGGTCGTGAAAGGGCACAGTCCCCTGGAACAGTTCGAGATCGTCCGGCTCGTGGACATCCCGATCGGCGGCGTGGACGCCTCGTTCACGAACTCGTCCCTGATGATGGTCTTCGTCCTGGTGCTCGCCACCGTGTGGTTCAGCGTCGGCATGAGCAGGCGCGCGATAGTCCCCGGGCGCTGGCAGTCGGTCGTCGAGCTGACCTACGAATTCGTCGCCGACATGCTGCGCGAGAACGTGGGCAACGAAGGACGACGCTACTTCCCGTTCGTTTTCACGCTGTTCGTCTTCATCCTGTCGTGCAACCTGCTCGGTCTGCTTCCCTACAGCTTCACCGTCACCAGCCACATCGCGGTGACCTTCGCGCTCGCCGCGGTCGTGTTCGTCGGCGTCACGGTCATCGCGCTCTTCCGCCACGGCTTCAGGTTCTTCACGTTCTTCGTGCCGCCCGGACTTCCCGCGGTCCTCGCGCCGCTGCTCGTCCCGATCGAGGTGATCTCCTATCTGGCGCGGCCCGTGACCCTGTCCCTGCGGCTGTTCGCCAACATGATGGCCGGACACACCATGCTGAAGGTCTTCGGCGGCTTCGTCGTGGCCCTGGGGCTTTTCGGCTTCGCGCCTTTCGTCTTCATCGTCGCGATCTACGCGCTCGAACTGATCGTCGCGGTGTTGCAGGCTTACGTATTCACGGTGCTGACGTGCCTCTACCTGAACGACGCGATCCACCTCCAGCATTGAGGCCGCGCGCCACCCCGAAACCGCGACACACCAGTCGGCAACAAGAGGACCCAAGAAATGGATATCGAAGCAGCCAAGCAAATCGGCGCCGGTCTCGCCACCATCGGACTCGCCGGCGTCGGTGTGGGTATCGGCAACATCTTCGCGAGCTACGTCGCCGCGGGCATCCGCAACCCGGCCGCCGCGCCGCGGATGTTCGGTCAGGTGCTTCTCGGTTTCGCGCTGGTCGAGGCGGTGGCCCTGTACGCGCTGGTCATCGCGTTCCTCATCCTGTTCGGCTAGGCCGGACCGGGACACCCCGCCGCCGGGACGCCCTCGTGCCGCAACTCGCGACCGCCGATTTCGCACCCCAGCTGATCTGGCTGGCGATCACCTTCGTCGCGCTCTATCTCGTGATGTGGCGCGTCGTGCTGCCGCGGATCGTGGACGTTCTCGAGGAACGGCAGCGTCGGATCCACGACGATCTGACGGCGGCGGAAGGCCTCGGGCGCGAGGCCGCCAAGGCCGACGCCGCCTACGAGGCGGCGCGGGCGGACGCGCGGGAGAACGCGCGGAGGATGGCGTCCGAAACGCGGGACGCCATCAAGAAACGGGCGGCCGACGGGGAGGCCGAGCTCGACGCGACGTTCGCCCGCGAGAACGCGGAGTCGGACGCGCGCATCCGCGCCGCGCGGGAGGAAGCGCGGGAGCACGTCCGGATCATCGCCATCGACGCCGCCCGCGCCATCGCCCGGAGACTGATCGGCGCGGATGTCGACGACGCGGCCGCCGCCGCCGCCGTCGATGCCGCGTCGGCGGGAGACCGCTAGATGTTCGATGCCTCGTTCTGGGTCGCCGCCGCCTTCGTGGTTTTCGTCGGCGTCCTCGTGCGCCTCGCCTACAGGAGGGTCGCCGAGGCGCTCGACGCGCGCGCCGCGCGGATACGGAGCGAAATCGAAGAGGCCAAGAACCTTCGCGAGGAAGCCCAGCAGTTTCTGGCCAACTGCCAGCGCAAGCACCGCGACGCCGTCAAGGAGGCCGAGGAGATCGTCGCGCAGGCCAGGACCGACGCGGAACGGATGGTGGAACAGGCGGCCGCCGATCTCGAGGTGGAGGTCAGGCGCCGCACCGAGCTGGCGCGCGCCAAGATCGCCCGGGCAGAGGCCCAGGTGATCGAGGACATCCGCGACACGGCCGTCGATATCGCCGTCGGGGCGGCTGGCCGGCTCGTGCGGGAGCGCCTTGGCGAAGAACGGGCCCACGGGATCGTCGACGACGCGATCTCGGAACTCGGCCGCGGGGTCCACTGAAGGAACCCCCGGCCGCGGGAAGCGCGCCTCTCCCAAGCGCCTCCCCGCCCGATGGGCGCTTCACTCCGCGGCCCGCTCGTAGGCGTCGAGGGGCGGGCAGACGCACACCAGGTTGCGGTCGCCGTACACCTGGTCGATGCGGTTGACGGGCGGCCAGTACTTGGCCTCGCGGAGCGACGGCATGGGAAAGACGGCGCGGTCCCGGGAATAGGGATGGGGCCAGACGTCGGCCGAGACGTCGTCCATCGTGTGCGGAGCGTTCTTCAGCGGATTGCTCTCCGCGTCGGACTCGCCCCGCTCGATTTCCGCGATCTCCTCGCGGATCGAGATCATGGCGTCGCAGAACCGGTCGAGCTCGAACTTCGATTCGCTCTCCGTGGGCTCGATCATGAGAGCGCCCGCCACCGGCCAGGACATGGTCGGCGCGTGGAAGCCGTAATCCATCAGCCGCTTGGCGATATCCTCGACCGTGACCCCCGTATCGCGCTGGATCCCGCGGCAATCGACGATGCATTCGTGCGCGACATGGCCGCCCCCGCCCCGGTAGACGACCGGGAAGTGCGGCTCCAGGCGATGAGCCACGTAGTTGGCGTTGAGGATCGCGACCCGCGCCGCCTCGAGAAGGCCCGCCGCCCCCATGAGCGCGATGTAGGTCCAGGAGATGGGTAGGATCAGGGCGCTTCCCCAGGGGGCCGCCGCGACGGCGCCGACGCCCGTGTCGGGACCCGCCTCCGCGACCAGGGGATGGTTCGGCATGAACGGCGCCAGGTGCGCCTTGACGCCGATCGGACCCATGCCGGGACCGCCTCCGCCGTGGGGAATACAGAAGGTCTTGTGCAGGTTGAAGTGCATCACGTCGGCGCCGAGCCCGGCGGGCCGGCATATTCCCACCATGGCGTTCAGGTTGGCGCCGTCCATGTAGACCTGACCGCCGTTCGCGTGGACGATGCCGCAGACGTCCCCGATGCGCTCCTCGAACACGCCGTGGGTCGAGGGATAGGTGACCATCAGGGCGGCCAACCGGTCGGCGTGCCGTCCGGCCTTGGCCTCGAGGTCGCCCACGTCGATGTTGCCCTCGGAATCGCAGTCGACGACCACGACCTCGTATCCGGCCATCACGGCGCTCGCGGGGTTCGTGCCGTGGGCGGAACTCGGGATGAGACAGACGTCGCGGCCCTCGTCCCCCCGGTCGCGGTGCCAGGCCCGGATGGCCCACAAGCCGGCGTACTCGCCCTGCGACCCGGCGTTGGGTTGCAGGGAGACGGCGTCGAAACCGCTGATTTCCGCCAGCACGTCCTGGAGGCCCCGGATCATTTCGAGATAGCCGGCGGCCTGGTCGAGGGGCGCGAACGGATGGATATCGGCGAACTCGGGCCAGGTGATCGGCAGCATCTCCGTCGTCGCGTTGAGCTTCATGGTGCAGGAGCCGAGAGGGATCATGGATCGGTCGAGCGCGATGTCCTTCGCCTGCAAACGGGCGAGATAGCGGAGCATCTCGGTCTCCGAGCGGTGGCGATGGAACGCCTCGTGGGCGAGAAACGGCGTGGTCCGCGCCCGGGCCCGCGGGATTCCGGAGCGGGCGCGGCGGGCGAGCCCGTCCAGGTCCGCCGCCGGCGCGTCGGCGTTGGCGAAGGCGCCCAACACGGCGCCGACATCGCCGCGGGACGTCGTCTCGTCCACCGAGACGCCCACGGTGTCGCCGTCGGCCGGCCGCAGGTTGATCCCGCTCTCGCGCGCCCGCGCCACGATCGCCCCGGCCCGGCCCGGCGCCGAGACGGAAAGCGTGTCGAAGAACGTCTCGTTGTGGACGGCGAAACCGAGCTCGCGCAAGCCCGCGGCCAGAATCGCCGTGTATCCGTGAACGCGCCGGGCGATGGAACGGAGCCCGTCCGGCCCGTGCCACACCGCGTACAGGCCGGCGATCACCGCCGGCAGGACCTGCGCGGTGCAGATGTTGCTCGTCGCCCTCTCGCGCCGAATGTGCTGCTCGCGCGTCTGTAGCGCGAGGCGATGCGCCGGACGTCCCCGGGCATCGATCGACTGGCCGACGATCCGGCCGGGAATGGCGCGGCGGTAGTCGTCGCGCGTCGCCAGGAAGGCCGCGTGGGGACCGCCGAAGCCGAGCGGCGTCCCGAAGCGTTGCGAGTTGCCCACCACGACATCGGCGCCGAATTCCCCCGGCGGCTCGAGAAGGACGAGCGAGAGCAGGTCGGCCGCCACCACGGCCAGCCCGCCCCTGGCATGGATATCGCCGACGACTCCGGCGTGGTCCGGGACGGCGCCCGTCACGTCCGGGTACTGGAGCAGGGCGCCGAAAATATCCGTTGCGGCCAGATCCGCGGCCGCGTCGCCGACGACGACGTCGATCCCCAGCGGCGTCGCGCGGGTCCGCAGGACGTCGATGGTCTGGGGCAGGCAGCGGTCCGAGACGAAGAAGCCGTTTCCGGGCGCCTTGCCGACGCGACGGCACATGGTCATCGCTTCGGCGGCGGCCGTGCCTTCGTCGAGAAGCGAGGCGTTCGCGAGCTCCATCCCCGTCAGATCCGCGATCACGGTCTGGTAGTTGAGGAGGGCTTCCAGGCGGCCCTGGGAGATCTCCGGCTGGTAGGGGGTGTAGGCCGTGTACCACCCCGGGTTCTCCAGGACGTTGCGGAGTATCACCGGCGGCGTGATCGTGCCGTGGTAACCGAGGCCGATCATCGACTTCAGAACCCGGTTGCCCTTCGCCATGCCGCGGAGCCCGGACAGGACGTCCGCTTCCGTCCGCGGTCCGGGGAGATTCAGGGGCGTCGACGAGCGAATGGCCCGCGGCACGGCGGCGTCGACGAGGGCCTCCAGGGATTCGAACCCGAGCGCCGCCAGCATCTCGGATATCTCGCGATCGCCCGGCCCGATATGACGCCGGATGAAGTCGCCGGCCTGTTCGCGTTCGGCGGCGCCGAGCGTGTCCTCGATCATTTTCCTTCTCCCTCGTCGGCGAACGCGCGTCGCGGCCTGGATCAGACCGGGTCCTCCACGAACGCGGCGTATTCCTCCGCGTCCATGAGCCCGTCGAGCTCGCCGGGATCGCTCATCCTGATCTTCACGAACCAGCCGCTTCCCTCCGCGTCCCGGTTGACTTGCGCCGGGTCGTCGCCGAGGGTCTCGTTGACCTCGACGATCTCGCCGCTCACGGGGGCGTACACCTCGCTGGCGGCCTTGACCGATTCCACGACCGCCGCCTCCGCGCCCTTCGAGACCGACTCGCCGACTCCGGGAAGGTCGACGTAGACGACATCGCCGAGTCGCTCCTGCGCGTAGTCGCTCACTCCGACGGTGACCACCTCTCCTTCGAGGCGGATCCATTCGTGATCCTTGGTGTACCTGAGATCGCTCATCGTCCGTTTCTCCTGTATCCGCGGCGTGTCGAATCGTCGACGACCGGAACCCGCGCGGCGAAACCGCCCGGCCACCGGCCGCGTATGCGTTGACGTTCGGGAGAGGATTCTCTCATGGCGACCCGCGACAGAGCTTTCCGCCGCCTCGGCGGAACCTGCCCCCTCTGTCGCTGGACCTGAGAGATTGACCGGCGCGTATGGGCCACGGACCCGGCCGGCTTTCCCCTTCGGTGGGAACCGCGCCGGTATCCGGCCCGATCCCGCTTTCCAGAGCGCCATCCCCCCGCGGTCCTTTTGCCTGAGAGTTTCCGGGGCGGTTGCTCCTTCGGCGCCGGTTCCCGGGGAACCGGCCTCTCCCGCGGGGATCGTCTGGCTATAGGCGCGATGATAGGGGGCGGGCGGCCCCTGTCAACCGCGCGGCCTTCGGCGCCGGGTCCTCGATTCCCGTCGGCAGGAACAGTCCGAGCCCGTATCCGATGCCCGCGCCGACCGTTCCGGCCGCGGTCCGACGATCTCCCTGAACCAGGGAACGACCGTCTCGTCGTCGCGCCGCGCGTCCGTTACGATGGCTCGCCCTCCTGGCGCGGACCGCGAAGGAGTTCAGCGGCGGGATTCGTTGTATTCGAGTTGCTCGGGCGTGAGCTGGAAACCGACCAGAACCTGATAACGCCGGCCCACGTCCGGCCCCGAAACCGGGATCCGCTGGGTCACGACCTCCTCGACCTCGACCCGCCGGCTTTCCGCCGGGAACTCGGCGCGACTCCCGAACGTCTCCTTGGCGACCACCCGCCCATCCGGGTCAACGACGGCGACGAAAAACTCGACGGTCGCCGCGTCGATATCCGCCCCGGATCCTCGTGTCGAGACGATCTCGAACGATGTCTCCACCTCGACCGACCCGTCGTCGTAGTCGCAGGTCGCTCTCAAACTCGAGATATCGGCCTCGACGGCGATATCGGAGGCGTCGCGGCCCGGACCGGGCTTGAACAGAACCAGACGTTCGCCGTCGGCCAGAACGGAGACGTCCGGGCACGGCGACGGCGCGCCCGAGTCGCGAAAGCCGCACGCTCCCGACGCGAGAACGACGGCCAGCGCCAGCGCCCCGACGCCGGCCTTGCGCGACGGGGTCATCGCCCCCCGGTCGTCGCGGACACGCCCTTCACAGGGAATTGTGGGATCCATCGCAGTACGGTTCGTTTCCCGTCCGCTTGCAGCCGCAGAAGAAAACGGTCTTGCTCTCCTCGGCCTCCAGGATCACCGGAGTGAACTCCGTCGCGTTGTGCGATCCATCGCAATACGGTTGCTTGCCGCTCAGACCGCAGCGGCACCACGCGTACCGTTTCCCCCGCTCCACATCCTCGGCGTAGGGAGCCTTTTGCGCGACAACGGGTTCCGACATGCCTTCACCGTCCTTCCGTCCCGGTTGGGTCCACGGCCCGGTCGTCCCCGGGGCCGCCGACAATACCATTGCCATTCCACGTACCCAATACCGGCGGCTCGGAGCGGAGTCGAGCCGTATATGGCCCGGGGGCCGTACACGGTTCGCGAGGCGCGAACGCCCGGGCCGTCGCGCATCTCGTCAGGCCGGCGGTCTTCGGTTAGACTCCGGCGCGATTCTCGACATGAACAAACCACCTCTTCGAATCCTGCTCGCGAGTCCGCGGGGCTTCTGCGCCGGGGTCGACCGGGCGATCCAGATCGTGGAAAAGGCGCTGGAGGTCCACGGCACCCCCGTGTACGTGCGCCACGAAATCGTCCACAACCGGACGGTCGTGGAGGCTCTCGAGGCGCGCGGCGCGATCTTCGTGGACGAGCTCGACGAGGTCCCGGAGGAGGCGGTTGTCGTCTTCTCCGCCCACGGCGTGCCCAAATCGGTTCCGGCGGAGGCCCGGCGCCGGGAGCTGACCTACCACGACGCCACCTGCCCCCTGGTCAACAAGGTCCACAGCGAGGCCGGACACCACCACGCCGCCGGACGCCGGATCATCCTCGTCGGTCACGCCGGCCACCCGGAAGTCGTCGGCACCATGGGGCAGCTTCCCGACGGCGCCATCCTCCTGGTCCAGACGGTGGAGGACGCGGAGACCGTCGACGTGGAGGATCACGGCGATCTGGCCTTCATCACGCAAACGACGTTGTCCGTCGACGAAACGGCGGACATCGTGGCCGTCCTTCGCCGGCGCTTCCCCGGCATCATCGTGCCACGGTCCGAGGACATCTGCTACGCCACGACGAACCGCCAGACGGCGGTCAAGCGAATCGCCGGGTCCTGCGACGCCTTCCTGGTGGTCGGCGCGCCCAACTCCTCCAACTCCCTGCGTCTGAAGGAGACCGCCCGCCGACACGGTTGCGCGCGCGCGGCGCTCGTCCAGCGGGCCCGCGACATCGACTGGGACATGTTCGACGGCGTTCGGACGCTCGGCATCACCGCGGGGGCGTCGGCCCCGGAGATTCTCGTCGACGAAGTGATCGAGGCCTGCCGGCGCCGTTACGAGGTCTCGACCCACGAGGTGGCCGCCACGCGCGAGAACATGAGCTTCAGTCTCCCGCGCGCCCTCGACGTCTGATCCGCTGCCCCGGCGTCCTATGGCCGTCTATACCGAAGTCAGCGACGACGACCTGGAACGATTCGTCGCCGAGTACGACATCGGGAAGGTCACCTCGTTCAAGGGGATCGCCGAAGGCGTCGAGAACTCCAACTACCTGCTACAGACGGAGTCGGGGACGTACATCCTCACCGTCTACGAGAAGCGGGTGAGGCGCGACGACCTTCCGTTCTTTCTGGCGCTGATGGACCATCTGGCGGCGGCCGGCATCCCCTGTCCGACACCGATCCACGGACGGGACGGCAACGCCCTCCGCGCGCTCTCGGGCAAGCCCGCCGCGATCGTGAGCTTCCTCGACGGCGTGTGGCCCAAGGGGCGATCTCCCAGGCACTGCGCCGAGCTCGGCGAGGCGGTCGCCCGTATGCACGTGGCGGGCGCCGATTTCCCGATGCGGCGGGAAAACGACCTGCGTGTCGGGGCGTGGCGTCCCCTGTTCGAGTCCTGCCGCGCCGGGGCGAACGACGTCATGTCCGGACTGGAGGCCGATATTTCGCTGGAGCTCGATCATCTCGAACGGTCGTGGCCGGAGGCACTGCCGGAAGGCGTGATCCACGCCGACCTGTTTCCGGACAACGTGTTCTTTCTCGGCGGCGAGCTCACGGGAATCATCGATTTCTACTTCGCTTGCAACGACTGGTTCGCCTACGAGATCGCGATCTGCCTCAACGCCTGGTGCTTCGAGCCCGATCACCAATTCAACGTCACCAAGGCGAGGAACCTGCTGTCGGCGTATCGGCGCGTGCGGCCGTTCTCGGAAAAGGAGCTCGCGGCGCTGCCCCTGCTGGCCCGGGGCGCCGCCATGCGTTTTCTGCTGACCCGGTTGTACGACTGGCTCAACCGGGTCGACGGCGCCCTGGTGAGACCGAAGGATCCGGTCGAATACGTCACCAAGCTGAAGTTCCATCAGGGGGTGGCCGGACCGGGCGCCTACGGGCTGGACTGATCGCCCGTGTCCGCCGATTTCATCGACATCTACACCGACGGCGCCTGTTCGGGGAATCCCGGGCCGGGGGGCTGGGGGGCGCTCCTCGTCCATCGGGGACGGGAGCGGGAGTTACGCGGCGGCGAACGCGACACGACCAACAACCGCATGGAGTTGACGGCCGCCATCCGGGCCCTCGAGGCGCTCGACCGGCCGAGCCGGGCGCGGCTGCACACCGACAGCGTCTATCTGCGCGACGGGATCACCCGGTGGATCCGGCGCTGGAAGACGAACGGCTGGAGGACGGCGTCCGGGAAACCGGTGAAGAACGTCGACCTGTGGCGACGTCTCGACAAGGCCGCCGAAGGTCACGATCTCCAGTGGCGCTGGGTCAAGGGACACTCCGGCCACCCGGGCAACGAACGCGCCGACCAACTGGCGCACGACGGCATGGCGCGGAACGCCTGATCCCGAGGGGTGCGACAAAACCGACAGGAAAAGCGGGGCGGGCTCCCCTCCTTCACCTAAGTCCCGCATCGCACGATGAGCAGGAATGTGATTACATGCGGCCGATTTCCCGAAGCCCGGCACGTTCGCCCGATGTCCGATCCGTATCCAGTAATGGAAGTGCGACCGGACCGGGTCCTGGACCCCGAGGAAATGGGGACCAGGACGAAATTCTGGCATCTACCCCGGGAAGACCAACCACATGATCGGCTGGACGCCGCGCTATCTGGTGCACGATCTGGTCGCGGCAATGGCGGAGTTCCCCGACTATTCGGCGCATGTGGCGCGGGTCAATCCCCAACCCGCGCCGTCGAGGCAGCGCCTGCTGATCGAGATGCGCGGCCGCTGGGAGACGCACGATCCGATGACGGGCGAGGACTTCATTCCGCTGACCGGATAACCGGACGGCCCCGTCAATGACGAAAAAGGGGGCGCCGCCCCCTCTTCCATCGAAACTCCGGTTCCCGGACCGCGGTCAGAGAGCCTCGAGTATCTTTTCCGCGCTCGAGACTTCGTAGGCGCCGCCTTCCTCCAGATTCAGCGCGCTGACGACGCCGTCGTCGACAACCATCGAGTAGCGCCGGGACCGGACGCCCAGCCCCCGGTCGGTGAGGTCGAGCTCGAGCCCCAATGCCTTGGCCAGCGCGCCGCTCCCATCGGCGACCATGGCGACCTTGTCGCCGACGTTCCGGTCCTTGCCCCAGGCGTCCATCACGAAGGCGTCGTTCACGGACAGGCAGACGATGGAATCGACTCCCTTCGCCTTGATCGCGTCGGCGTTGTCGACGAACCCGGGCAGATGCCGGGCCGAGCACGTGGGCGTGAAAGCGCCGGGCACCGCGAAGGCCACGACCTTCTTGCCGCCGAACAGATCGTCCGTGGAAACCTGCTCGGGACCGGATTCGCCCATTACCGCGAGCGTTACGTCCGGAATCGAATCACCTACGTTCACTGCCATTCCATGCCTCCTCTTCAGTTCCAGTGGCGGGCGGACGGGTCGTACGCCCTCGATATCGAGTGCGAGAGATACCGATAATTCCCGGGATGTCCAGTCCCGGACGAGCAGGGTCGATCAGCGCCCCGGCGCGACCGTCCGCTCGATCGCGCGATCTCCGTCGACCAGCGTGACCGTCAGAGGGCGGGCCGCGTAATCCGCCGGTTCCGCGCCCCCGATCGGGAGTTCCAGGACGGCGGTGCGGGGATCGTCGCCGAGGTCGACCCTCGGCCGCCCGAAGAACACGCCGGCGGGACCTTCGACGAACGCGTCGGGACTTTCGAACGGCGGATGGGCCCTGGCGTCGAGACGCAGGATCCCGCCGTCCGAACCCGTCGCGACGCCGGCGCCGACGATATCCAAGCCGGCGCCGCCGCGAACGGGAACGCGGGCGGCGAAACGCCGGATCAGCGCCCGATGCGCCCCGGTCCCCGGGCCGTCGCCGGACACACCGACGGGAATATCGAGACGCACGCGCGCCGCCAACGGCACGCAGATGTCCTTGCAGACGGCGTAGTCGACGGCGAGATCGATCCGAACGGGCTCGCCCGGACGCGCCGGGCGCAGGCGCACGGGAAAGACGACCTCGTCCTCATAGCCGTAGGAATCCAGGCCTTCGAACGGGATGCGTTTCGGGGCCGGCCACGCCAGCGTCACGTCCCCGACGTTCCGGGACGCCGACCAGTCGAAGGACGGGGGCAGTCCCGCGTCGCCGGGATCGCGCCAGTAGGTCTTCCACCCCTCCTCGAGACGTATCTGCACCCCTATATCGAGCTCCCCCGAGGCGGCGATCGAATCGCCGGCCGCGACGAGCCGGAGCCGGCTGAAATCGGTCGCGATCCAGTCGCTCGCGGCGCCATAGGCGGGGTGGGACGCCGACAGCCCCACGGCGAGCAGAAGGGCGGTCGCGCCGATCGATCGAGTGGATGGCATCGAAACCTCGCGAATCCGTTACGCCCATGATACGCCGGGACCGGCGATCCCGGAATTCAGGTATTCGTGATCGGGAACCGTCCCTGGTCTATACTCTCCCGATCCATACGCGAGACGACCGTGACTCGCTTCCAGTGGGGAGTACCCCGATGGGTCCCGACAACGGATATCTCGAAGGCCAGATGTTGATCGCCATGCCCGGCATGGAGGATCCCCGGTTCCAGCGAACGCTGATATACATGTGCGCTCACTCGGGCCAGGGCGCCATGGGTCTGGTGGTCAACAAAGTGATGGACAACGTCACGTTTCCGGACTTGCTCGAGCAGTTGGGCATCCAGGGCGGCAGCGGTCCCGAGAAAGACGTCCGGGTGTTCTTCGGCGGACCCGTGGAACAGAGCCGGGGGTTCGTGCTGCATACGTCGGACTACGTCCAGGACGCCTCCCTCATCGTCAACGAGGACTATTCGCTGACGGCTTCGATCGACGTTCTCAAGGCCATCGCCGACGGCACGGGGCCGGACAAGTGCCTGATGGCCCTCGGCTACGCCGGCTGGGCGCCCGGGCAGCTGGAGGCCGAAATACAGGCCAACGGCTGGCTCCACGTGCCGGCAGACAAGGACCTCGTATTCGGGCCGGACCACGAGGCGAAATGGCCCGCCGCCGTCGCCAAGCTCGGTATCGACCTGTCGTTGCTGTCGGGCGAAGCCGGCCACGCATAGCCTCGCCTTCCGCGCGAGCCGCCCCCCGCGCCGAGAGGAAGGGAGCCGGGGAGAGGCGGCGCGCCCTATTCGGGGCGGGGATCGGTGGCGACATAGCTGAACAGCAGGTGGTCCCGCCACTCGCCGTTGATACGAAGGTATTCGCGTGCGTAGCCCTCCTGCATGAACCCGACCTTCGTCAGCAAGCGGCGGCTGGCCTCGTTGGTCGGAACGCAGGCCGCTTCGATCCGGTGCAGGCCGAGTTCGTCGAATACGTAGCCGACGACGGCCTGGACGGCGTCGGACATGTAGCCGTTCCGGGCGAAGTGCTCGCCGACCCAGTAGCCGAGCGAGCAACTCTGCGTGACGCCGCGATGCACATGGGAGAGGTTGAGTCCGCCGACGATGGCGTCGTCTTCCTTGCGGAAGGTGAAAAAAGCGTACCCGCGATCGTTCCGCGACTCCTCGTCGTAGCGCCGAAGCCTCTGCCTGTAGGACGCCTGGGTCAGCACGTCACGTGGCCACGTGGGTTCCCAGGGCGTGAGAAACTCGCGGGACTCGGCGCGCAGGCGCGCCCAGCTCTCCCAGTCCCGCAACTCCGGCGGACGCATATAGACCCGCTTCCCGACGACCCGGTCGGCCGCGACCGTCGGCATCAATCCGCGCAGGAAGGTACTCACGAGATCCGGCCTCTCGATCCGAAACCCACCGGAGTCTAGCCGAAACGCCCGGCGATCGCCGAATAACTCTCGAGACGCCCGATCGGGCCGATCGCGGCCACCGCGGGCGCGGCGCCTTTCATGATGCGTTCGGCGACCCGCGTCACCGCGGCGGTCTCCACCGCGTCGATCTTCCCGACGAGTTCCGGAACGGGTATCGGACGCCCGTATACGAGGATCTGCCGGCCCACCTGCTCGCACCGCGCCGCCGAGCTTTCCAGGGCCATCTTCAACCCGGCCTTGTGCTGCGTCCGGGCGCGGGCCAGTTCCTCTTCGTCGATACCCGTGGCGACGTCGTCGAGTTGATCGCAAACCACGGCGACGAGCTCTCCGATCTCGTCCGGTCCCGTGCCCGCGTAGATTCCGAACAGACCGCAATCCAGGTAACTGGACGAAAACGAGAAGATCGAATACGCCAGTCCCCGGACCTCGCGAACCTCCTGGAAGAGGCGGGACGACATGCCGCCGCCGAGGATGGTCGCGAGGACGTGCGCGGCATGGAAATCATCGTCGTCGAACGGTACTCCCTGAAATCCCAGGGTCAGATGCACCTGCTCCAGATCCCGTTGTTCGCGCCAGTCCCCGCCGGAGAACCGGCCCGCTTCGAACGCCGCGCCATCGCCGTGCGAGAGTTCGCCGAACCCCCGCTCCACGAGATCGACGAAGGCGTCGTGGTCCACCTTGCCGCTCGCGGCCACGACCATGCCGGACGCGCGATAGTGCGCACCCATGTAGTTCCGCAGCGTCCGGCGATCGAAGCCGCCAAGGCGCTCGACCGTCCCGAGGATGGACCGGCCCAAGGGCTGGTCGGGGAACGCGACTTCCTGGAGTCGATCGAAGATCAGATCGTCCGGCGTATCCCGGGTCTGGCCGATCTCCTGGATGATGACCGTGCGCTCGCGCTCCAGCTCCTGATCCTCGAAGGTGGAGTGTTGCAGGATGTCGGCGAGGATATCCACCGCGAGCGGCACGTCGTCCGCGACGACGCGCGCGACATAGGCGGTCTGCTCCCGCGAGGTGAAGGCGTTCAGATGGCCGCCGACCGCCTCGATCTCCTCGGCGATGCCCCGCGCCGTCCGGCGCCGGGTCCCCTTGAACGCCATGTGCTCCAGCATGTGCGAGACGCCATTGAGTTCCAGCGCCTCGTTCCGGGCGCCGACATCGACCCAGACGCCGACGGAGGTCGTTTCGACACCCGCCATGGCGTCGGTCGCGACCCGCAGACCGTTGGGCAGCGTGGTTTCACAGACGTTCACGACGTTGCTTCCTCCGCCTGCCTCGCGGAAACACGGCTCCGAATGTAGTCCCGGACGGCGCCCGCGTCGTTGGGCAGTTCGTCGAACCGCTCGGCGCGATCATACAGATCGGAGAGACGGGGCGGCAACGCGGGCCGGACGCCGGTCGCCTTCTCCACGGCATCCGGGAACTTCGCGGGATGCGCCGTCGCGAGCACGACGACCGGACCCTTCCCCCGCGGGGGCAACGCGCGCGCCGCCGCCATGCCCACCGCCGTGTGGGGATCGATCAGGATTCCGTTCTCCCGCCACGCCGCGGCGATGGACGACAGGGTCTCGTCCTCGCCGACGGCACGGGCGTCGAACAGGCGGCGAAGCTCCGCATGGCATGCGTCGTCCACTCGAAACCCGCCGGAGGAGTCGAGCTCCGACATGAGCGCCGCGACGGCCGCGCCGTCGCGCCCCAGTCCGTCGAAGAGCAGACGCTCGAAGTTGCTCGAGACCTGGATGTCCATGCTCGGGCTCATCGTCGGGCGCACGTCGTCCTTCCGATACCCCGCGCTCCGGAAGAAGCGGGCGAGGATGTCGTTGCGGTTGGTCGCGACGACCAGACCGGAGACCGGCAAACCCATCCGATGCGCGGCATATCCCGCGTATACGTCGCCGAAATTTCCGGTCGGCACGACGAACGTGAACTCCCGGTCCGGCGCCCCCAGGGCGACGGCCGCGTGGAAGTAATAGGCGATCTGCGCCATGACTCGGGCCCAGTTGATCGAGTTCACCGCCGTCAGCCCGACGGACTCGCGAAACGGCCGGTCGTTGAACATGGCTTTCACCACGGCCTGGCAATCGTCGAACGTTCCCGCCAGAGCGACGTTGTGGACGTTCGGTCCGACGACCGTGGTCATCTGGCGGCGCTGCACCTCGCTGACGCGGCCCTTGGGATGCAACACGAAGGCGTCCACGCCTTCGAGGCCCCGGCAGGCCTCGATCGCCGCCGATCCGGTATCGCCGGACGTCGCCCCCACGATGGCGATGCGCCCTCCCCGAAGCACCCGGGACCGACCGAACAGGCGGCCGAGCAGTTGCAAGGCGTAGTCCTTGAAAGACAGCGTCGGACCGTGAAAGAGCTCCAGCAGCCAGCGGTCCGCCGACAATTGCCTCAAGGGCGCGACCGCGGCGGCATCGAAGCCGGCGTAGGCCTCCGAGACCATGCGCTCCAGATTCCCGGACGGAACGGCGTCGCCGACATAGGGGGCCACGATACGCCGAGCGACTTCCGCGTACGGCAGACCCGCCAGGGCGCGGATCTCTTCCTCGCCGAGACGGGGCCACTCGTCGGGCACGTAGAGCCCGCCGTCGGGCGCGAGCCCGGCGAGCAGCAGCTCGTCGAAACTGGCCGGCGGGGCCCCGCCCCGCGTACTGACGTAGCGCACGCGCCGATGTCCCAAGGTCCCTGAAACGGCGACGCCAGCGTAGCGACGCCCGGCGGCGACGGCAAATCCGTGTCCCGGCTCCTCCCCCTGCCAGGGGGGAGGCCGGAAGGGGGGCGGACTTCAGGTCCCGGCGGCGTCCGCGCCAGGGCGGGGCGGGATCGACCCGCCGCGCCGCCGCCGCCGCCCGCGGCGATTGTTTCTACGTGTCGTCTTCCCATGGGGCTTCCCACGGGTTCCATGAGGCCGGCAGATGTCCGCCTCTTCCTCTGCTTCCTCTTCCTCTGCTTCCTCTTCCTCTGCTTCCTCTTCCTCTGCTTCCTCTTCCTCTTCCTCTTCGTCCTCTATCTCTTCCTCCTCCTCTATCTCTTCCTCCTCCTCCATCTCTTCCTCTTCGTCCTCCATCTCTTCCTCCTCGTCCTCCATCTCTTCCTCCTCCTCCATCTCCTCCTCTGCCTCCGCTTCCGCCTTCGCCGCCGCTTCCTCTGCCTTCGCCTCCATCTCCGCCTCTATTTCCGCCTTCATCGCCGCTTCCTCGTCGAGCCGGCGCATCACCGCCTCGCGGAGCCTTCGGCTTCTCGATGCCGGGTCGTCGGGTTCCGGCTCCGGCTCCGGCGGTCGGTAGTTGTCGCGGTAGCGCGCCGGGCGGTGGGCCTTGAGCAGGAACATGGCGAGGGCGTCGGAATAGTGGCGCGTCGTCCCCACCCGTTCTCCCTTGTAGTAGACGGGCTTCTCCACCCCCTCGAAGGCGCGGCGGTGGAGTTCGGCCTCCAGGAGGTCGATGCCGTCGTCGAGGGCGTCGTCCCACTCGCGGGCGAAGTCGGGGTCGGCGTCGCGCCAATGGTATGCGGTGCGTCTGGGGATGCCGGCGTCGCGGCAGGCGCGGGCGACGTTGACGGTATCGGCGAGGGCGTGGAGGAAGGCGGTTTTGCGGCCTGGGCGTATGTCGGCGGCGGCGGCGGTGTTTCCGTGCATGTCGGGGTCTCCTGTTTCCCGTGTTGGAACAATATGGGAACAGGGGTGTGTCGTGTCAAGAGGAAAATTCCATAACAGAGAAAAAATATCCACCACGTAGTCAAGATCGGGAAAGCGGTTCGCACAATCCGCACACCGTCGGGGCACACTCTCTCGGGACGCGATCCCCCTTCCGGCTTCCCCTTTCGACAGGGGGGAGGAGCGTAACCGTCCCGGTACGGCGCCGGATCGGAATTGCACGATCCGCACACCGTCGGGGCACACTCTCTCGGGATGCGATTCCCCTTCCGGCCTCCCCTTTCGACAGGGGGGAGGAGCGTAACCGTCCCGGCGCGGCGCCGGATCGGAATTGCACAATCCGCACACCGTCGGGGCACACTCTCTCGGGATGCGATTCCCCTTCCGGCCTCCCCTTTCGACAGGGGGGAGGAGCGTAACCGTCCCGGCGCGGCGCCGGATCGGGATTGCACAATCCGCACACCGTCGGGGCACACTCTCTCGGGACACGATTCCCCCTTCCGGCCTCCCCGTTCGAGGGGGGAGGAGCGTAACCGGCCCGGCGCGACGCCGGATCGGAATTGCACAATCCGCACACCGTCGGGCCGGGGCGGTGCCTCAACCGAGATACCGCGCCCTCAGATGGTCCTTGAAACCGTCGACGTCGAACGACCGCCCCGTGGCCCGGATCAGGATCTCCCGCGGAGCGTAGCGCGAGCCGCATTCGTGGACGTTCGTTCGCAGCCACGAGAGCAGCGGCTCGAAATCGCCTCTCTCGAGGCCGGGGACGATGTCCGCCTCCGACTCGCGGGCGGCCGCGAACAACTGCGCCGCCGCGATGGCCCCCAACGCGTATGCCGGAAAGTATCCGAATCCGCCGTCGAACCAGTGAATATCCTGCATACAGCCGTCACGGTCGTCGCGCGGCTCGACACCGAGACCGCGCCGCATGCCCTCGCGCCAGGCGTCCGGAAGGTCCGCGACCTTCAGGTCCCCGGCGATCAGGGCGCGTTCGAGATGGAAGCGCAGGATAACGTGAGCGGGATAGGTGACCTCGTCGGCATCGACCCGAACGGGACCGGGCCGGACCCGCCGACAGACGCGCGCGAGATTGTCCGCCCGCCATTCATCCCCCTCGCCGCCGAACGCCTCGCGGACCAACGGCGCCAACCAGCGGATGAAAGCATCGCCGCGACATGCCTGCATCTCGAAGATCAGGGATTGGCTTTCATGCATCGACATCCCGCGGGACGCGCCAACGGGCTGATGACGCCACTTCGCGGGCAGGCCCTTCTCGTAGAGCGCATGCCCCGTCTCGTGCAGGACCGCCATCAGCCCGCTGGTGAAATCGCGCTCGTCGTAGCGGGTCGTCAGCCGCTGGTCCTCGCGAACGCCGCCGTTGAACGGGTGATGACTGGTGTCGAGGCGACCGTGGTCGAAATCGAAACCGAGACGGCGCATGAGCCGTTCCCCGAGGCGTCGTTGCGCATCGACGGGAAATCGCCCCCGCGGCGGCGAGGGTGGGGGTTCGCCGCTTCGCGATTCGACGACTTCGCCGATGAAGTCCGTCAGAAAGCTCGACAACTCGTCGAAGATCGGCTCGATCCCGGCGGCTCTGGAGCCCGGGTCGTGGACATCGAGCAACGCATCGTAGGGCGTGCAGTCCAGCGCCCCACTCTTCGCCTCGGCCGATTCGCGCGTGAGCCGGACGACCCGCTCCAGATGGGGCCGCACCGCCGCGAAGTCGTCGTCGGCGCGCGCGGTCCGCCAGACGACCTCGCACGTGAAGCGCGCCTCGCCGAGCGTCCGGATCAGGTCCGCCGGGACGGCACTGGCATGCCGCCAGCACCGGCGCATCTCGGCCAGGTTCGCCCGTTGCCAGCCGTCGAGCTCCCCGGCATCGCCCTCCGCCGCGTCGAGCAATTCGGCGAGACCGGCGTCGGCGAGTATCCCGTGACGAACGAGCGCCAGCTCCGCCAGCTGATCGCCGCGGGCGCCGGCGCCTCCCGTCGGCATCATGACGGCCGAGTCCCAACGCAGCACCGCCATGGCGTCCCGCAGCACCGAATGCCGCCGGAAGCGCGTCTCGAGTTCCTCGTAGGCCGCCGCCATCAGGGCTCTCTCGAACGACGCCCGAGCTCTCTCGCCGCGGACGTCAGGTACACGACCACCAGCGCGACCGCCAACGCGTACCAGGTGATCGCGTACTCGAGATGATCGTTGCGCGGCCTGGCCCGCGTCTGGCCTCCGATCGGATATCCGCCCGGATTGGGCGAGGCGTCGGCCTCGACGACGAACGGCGCGACGGTCGAACCCAGGACATCCGCCATCTGTTCGATATCGACGCGGTGCCAGACGCCGGCCGCCGGATCGTTCTCGGGCGCGAACCAGCCGCGACGGCCGGACACCGCGCGCGCGATCCCGACGATGTCGACGAGTCCCTCGATCTGTCCCGCTTGGCGACGTCCGGGATCGGCCAGCTCGTTCGGCGCCCATCCCCGGTTTATCAGGACCACCTGAATCCCCGAGAGCGTCGGACGAAGCAGCAAGGGCGTCACCACATGAACGCCGACCCGGCCCTTCGACGTACGCGACAACAGGTGAAACTCCCGGTCGTGCAGATATTCCCCCCGCACCGCGACACGGCGGAAATCCAGATCGTCCACGCGCGCCGGCACGCGGCGGAGAGCGGCGACCGGGCGCGCCAGCCGCGACTCCCGCTCCGCGATCAGCGCGGTCTTCCACTCCAGGCGTTCGACCTGCCATGTCCCCAAGCCCGCGAGCAACACGACTCCGGGCACCGTCACGACCGTCGGCCACAGGAGAGGACGAAGGGGGGTCACCTCGAGAATCAGAATGCTGCCGGAGGCCGCTCGCCGGCCCGATAACGATACCGGAGCGCTATCAGAAGCGACTTCACCGTGGGCAGCAGTACGAGCGAAGAGATCAGGATCAGAGGGATCCAGACCGCGAGATGCAGCCAGACGGGCGGAGCGTATCTGATTTCCGTCACAAGCGCCGCGGCGACGACGAGGAATCCGACGATGAGGATGACGAAGACCGCCGGACCGTCTCCCGCATCGTGATCGCGCAGGTCGAGCCCGCAGCGGCCGCAGGTCTCGGCGACTTTCAGAAATCCGGCGTAGAGTCTTCCCTCTCCGCAGCCGGGGCAACGGCGGCCGAGCCCGGCGCGGAAGGGGGAAACCCGCCGTCTCACCCCTGAAGCGTCACGGCGTTCCAGCTCGCCCACCAATAGACGAAGGTGAACAGGAACAGCCACACGACGTCGACGAAGTGCCAGTACCACGCCGCCGCCTCGAAGCCGAAGTGATGATCCGGCTTGAAGTGGCCCTTGTAGGCGCGAATCAGGCAAATCGTCAGGAAGCACGTCCCGATGATGACATGCACGCCGTGGAAGCCTGTCGCCATGAAGAAGGTCGAGCCGAAGATCCCGCCGTCGATGGTGAACGAGGCATGCGCGTATTCGTATGCCTGGACGCCCGTGAACGCGACGCCGAGAAGAACGGTGAGCCACAGGCCGCGGATCAGGTTGCGACGGTCGCCTTCCTTGAGCGCGTGATGCGCCCACGTGACGGTCGTTCCCGAGGTCAGAAGGATGATGGTGTTGAGAAACGGCAGCGACCAGGGATTGAACGGCGTCACGCTGGTCGGCGGCCACTGGCCCCCGGTGTACTCGGCCCGGCCGATCAACTCCATGCTGTTCTCGCTGCCGCCGGGATAGAGCGAGGCATCGAAGAAAGCCCAGAACCAGGCGACGAAGAACATCACTTCGGAAGCGATGAACAACACCATGCCGTAGCGCAGTCCGATCTGGACGACCGGCGTGTGGTCGCCGCGAACCTCGCCCTCGTCGACGACGTCCCGCCACCAGCCGATCATGGTGTAGACCAGGATCGCCGCGCCGATCACGAGCACCCACGGCGTCACGTCGTGCATGTAGAAGATCAGGCCGAACGCCGTCACGAGCGCGCCGATGGCCCCCACCGCAGGCCATGGACTCGGATCCACGAGATGGTAGCTGTGTCCTCTTGCGTGCGTGTCAGCCATCTTTCCTGTTCACTCCCGAGCTTTCGATTCGGTACGCGCCGGCGACCCCGTCCACCCGCCGGTCGACGGCTTCCCGACCGGTTTCCAGCGCGGACGTCCGCCGGGGCCGCGGATCGGCCGCGGCGCCATCGCCTTCCTCGTCCACCTCGTCCTCGAAGAACGTATAGGACAAGGTGATCGTCTTCACGTCGGACAAGCCCGGATCGTCGAGGATCGCGGGATCGATGAAGAACGACACCGGCATCTCCGCGCGCTCGCCCGCCGCCAGGACCTGACGTTCGAAGCAGAAGCAGTCGATCTTGTCGAAATACGGTCCCGCCTTGTGCGGCGTGACGTTGAAAGTCGCCGTTCCGGCGATGGCGTGTCCGGCCTCGTTACGCGCCTCGTAGAACGCGAGCGTTTCCTCGCCGATCCGCACCACCACCTCGCGCCGAAGCGGGCGGAAGCGCCACGGCAATCCGCCGGACGTATCGGCATTGAACCGGACGGTCATCAGCCGCCCGTCCACGGGGCCCGGCGCGGCGACCGCCGTCCGCGTGGCGCCGCCGTACCCCGTCACCTGACAGAACAGCTTGTAGAGCGGCACGGCCGCGTAGGACATGCCCACCATGCCGGCGACCACGCCGGCCAGCACCGCTGCGGTCCGCCGGTTCCTCTGTCTCGAATCCGCCATCAGACGCCCATCTTCAGCTTGACGATGGTGAGAACGTAGAAGAGGAAAACCAGGCCGACGAGCACGGCGCCCAACAGGACGTTCCGGCCACGGCGGCGCCTATGTTCCTCCGACAGCGGCATGTCATCCCGGCAGACCCGTCGAGCCGTCGATCACGAGCAGGGCGAAGATCGAGAACAGATAGACGATGGAAAATCCGAACAGCCGGCGCGCCGAGACCTCGTCCCGCGCGGTTCGCACCCTGATCGCGCCGGCCAGGAACAAGGCGCCCAACACCACCGCACCGACGGCGTAAACAGGGCCCGCGAAGCCGAGCATCGCCGGCATCAAGGTCACCGGCGGCAGGACCGCGCTGTAGAGCAGAATCCGGCGGCGCGTCTCCTCGAGGCCCGCCACGACCGGCAGCATGGGTATCCCGGCTCGCGCGTATTCCTCCGACCGGTAGAGGGCCAGGGCCCAGAAATGGGGCGGCGTCCAGAAGAAGATGATCGCGAACAGGATCAACGGCTCGACCGACACCCCGCCGGTCACCGCCACCCAGCCGATCAACGGCGGAAACGCGCCGGCGGCCCCGCCGATCACGATGTTCTGAGGTGTCCGACGCTTGAGCCAGATCGTGTAGACGAACACGTAGAAGGCGATGGCGACGGCGAGGATGGCGGCCGCCGGGATGTTGACCGCGAGGCCCATCAACGCCACCGACGCGACCGCCAGCGTCACGCCGAAGCCCAGCGCGTCGCCCCTGGCGATCCGCCCCCGCGGAATGGGCCGCGCGCGGGTGCGCCGCATGACGGCGTCGATGTCCGCGTCGTACCACATGTTGATGGCTCCCGACGCGCCAGCCCCGATGGCGATGCAGAGCACCGCGATTCCGGCGAGCACGGGATGCAAGGCGCCGGGCGCCGCCAGCAGTCCCGCGAGGCCAGTGAACACGACGAGCGACATGACCCGGGGCTTCAGCAGCGCCACGTAGTCCGAGGCGCCCGACTCGGCGATCCCCGGACGGATGTACGCGCTGTCGACGGTCATGACCCGCCGAGCCGGTCGGCGGGGGTCCCGCGCCGCCGACTATCGAACCTGGGGCAACTGGTCATACGTGTGGAACGGCGGCGGCGACGAATGCGACCATTCGAGCGTCGTGGCGCCCTCGCCCCAGGGATTGTCCGCGCACTTCTCGCCGGACGTCAGGGTCCGGAACAGGATGTAGAGGAACAGCAACGCCGCGAACCCCGAGATCCACGCGCCAACGCTCGACACCATGTTCCAGCCCGCGAACGCGTCGGGATAGTCGGGGATACGGCGCGGCATGCCCGCCAGACCGGAGAAGTGCATCGGGAAGAACGTGATGTTCACGCCGATCAGCGTGATCCAGAAATGGATCTTGCCCAGAGTCTCGGGATACCGCCGGCCGGACATCTTGCCGATCCAGTAATAGAAGCCGGCGAAGATCGCGAACATCGCGCCCATGGAAAGCACGTAGTGGAAATGGGCCACCACGTAGTAGGTGTCGTGCAGCACGTAGTCGACACCGGCGTTGGCCAGCACGACACCGGTCACGCCGCCCACGACGAACAGGAAGATCATTCCGAGCGCCCACAGCATGGGCGTCTTGAACTCGATCGAGCCGCCCCACATCGTGGCGATCCAGCTGAAGATCTTCACGCCGGTGGGCACGGCGATGACCATCGTGGCGGCGACGAAGTAGGCCCGCGTGTCGATGTCCATGCCGACGGTGTACATGTGATGCGCCCACACGACGAAACCGATGAAGCCGATGGCGACCATGGCGTAGGCCATTCCGAGATAGCCGAAGACCGGCTTCCTGGAGAACGTGGAGACGATCTGGCTGACCATGCCGAACCCGGGCAGGATCAGGATGTAGACCTCGGGGTGTCCGAAGAACCAGAACAGGTGCTGGTAGAGCACCGGGTCGCCGCCGCCGGAAGCCTCGAAAAAGGCCGTCCCGAAGTTGCGGTCGGTGAGCAGCATGGTGATGGCGCCCGCCAGCACCGGCAGCGACAGCAACAGCAGGAAAGTCGTCACCAGGATCGACCACACGAACAGGGGCATCTTGTGCAGCGTCATGCCCGGCGCCCGCATGTTGAAGATCGTGGTGATGAAGTTGATGGCGCCGAGAATCGACGACGCGCCGGCGAGATGGAGGCTCAGAATCGCCATGTCGACCGCCATCCCCGGATGGCCGGACGTCGCCAGCGGGGCGTATATCGTCCAGCCCGCGCCGACGCCCTCGTCCACGAAGGCCGAACCCACCAGCAGGACCGCGGACGGAATCAACAGCCAGAAGCTGATGTTGTTCATGCGCGGGAACGCCATGTCCGGGGCGCCGATCATCAGCGGCACGAACCAGTTTCCGAAGCCGCCGATCATCGCCGGCATGATGAAGAAGAAGACCATGATCAGGCCATGCGCCGTCGTCCAGACGTTGAACGCATGGGGATCGCCGGCCACCAACTGAAGACCCGGCTCCGCGAGCTCGGAGCGGATCAACATCGAGAAGACGCCACCGACGACACCGAACACGATGGCGAAGATGATGTACATCGTGCCGATGTCCTTGTGGTTGGTGGAATACACCCATCGCCGCCATCCCGCGGGAGCGCCGTGATGACCGTATCCGCCGTGCGCGTCCGCGTGTCCCGTCTCGCTCATCTCTGGAAACTCCTTCCTGGAACCCGAACCTCCCGGCGCGCGTCGGCGCTGGCCACCCGAGCGGGGCCGGGACGCGCGTTCCCGGCGAATTCCTCCTTCGCCTTGTCGACCCATGCCGCGAACGCGTCCTTCGACACCGCCTTCACCATGATCGGCATGAACCCGTGATTGGCCCCGCACAGTTCCGAGCACTGTCCGTAGTACATGCCTTCCCTATCGATGCGGAACCAGGTTTCGTTGAGGCGTCCCGGAACGGCATCCATCTTCACCCCGAACGCGGGCACGGCCCACGCGTGGATGACGTCGTTGGCGGTGAGCAGCAGGCGGATCGTGGTATCGACCGGCAGGACCACCGCGTTGTCCGTCGTCAACAGCCGAAGATCGGCGGCCTCGAGATCGTCGTCGTCCACCATGATGGCATCGAAGGTCAGATCGTCGTGATCGGGGTATTCGTAGGTCCAGTAGAACTGATTGCCCGCGACCTTGAGGGTCATGTCCGCGTCCACGGCGCGGTCGGAGTAGTACATCAGCTTGAAAGAAGGCACCGCGATCATCACCAGGATGACAATCGGGACCACCGTCCACAGGACTTCGATGGTCGTGTTGTGCGTCGTCTTGCTCGGCGTGGGGTTCGCCCTGGCGTTGAACCTGACGAAGACGTAGATCATCAGGACCAGAACGAAAACGCTGATCAGGACGATGACGATCAGCAGGAAATCGTGAAACGCGTCGATGCGTTCCATGACCGGCGACGCCGCCGGCTGAAACCCCATCTGCCATGGGGTCGGCCGCGCCGCGAGAGCGAGCCCGCCGCTCAGTACGGCCAGGGCCGACGCTCCCGCCGCCGATAACCACCTGGAGAGTCTCATCGTGAATCCCGTCTCCTCGTTACGGGCGCCCGGGTACCAGCCGGGCCACACGGCCGAACGGCCGCCGGGTTGCCCGGACCCGGGGACAATTACAGACGCGAGCGGCACGGATACAGGCTCGGGCGAGTGGTCTCCGGCCGCTTCCGGGACGCACCGGCCCGCCAGCCGGCCGGCCCGCGAATCGGCTTGGAGAGTACACCAGAGAGAGCGCCGACAACAAGACCGCGAAACCGACATGGAGCGCACGGGATTCGATACCCTGGAAGGAAGTTCGGGAAGCGGCCCGAGAGGTTTGAATCGCGTCGCCGTCGCATTATGTTTGAGGGTATCCATGTTTCGGAGTGTCCGGCGGAGAACCGCCGGCACCACTCCGAGCGCCGGAGCCATCGACAGGACACGGGATATCGGAACATGACCGAAGCCGTCCACGCGGAACGCCTGTTTTTCGATCGCGCGGGTCTCGACAGGAACCGGGTCCAGGCCATCGTCGACGACGCCTTGACGGGTGCGGACGACGGCGAGCTCTTCCTGGAATACCGTCAATCCGAGAGCTTCAACTGGGACGACGGCAGACTGAAGGCCGCGAGCTTCGACACCAGCCAGGGATTCGGCCTGCGGGTGGTCGCAGACGAATCGACCGGCTACGCGCATGCCTCGGAACTCAGCGAAGACGCCTTGAAACGCGCCGCCGCCGCCGCCGCCGCGGTGCGCGCCGGTCATCGGGGCTCCCACGCGGAAGCTCCGGGCGGCACCAACCGGCGCCTCTACATCGAGGACAGTCCCTTGGCGGCCGTCGATTTCGAAACCAAGGTCGGACTCCTGTCGGACATCGACGGCTACCTTCGGAACAAGGACGCCCGCGTCCGGCAGGTGTCCTGCTCGCTGTCCGCTTCGTGGCAGGCCGTGCAGATCGTCAGGTCCGACGGACTCGGAATCGGAGACGTGCGGCCGCTCGTCCGGCTCAACGTCTCGACGGTCGTGGGCGAAGGGAATCGCCAGGAGTCCGGGTCCCACGGGATGGGCGGACGGACCCTTTACGATCGCTACATCGATCCCGACGCGTGGCGCGACGCGGCCGACGAAGCGCTGCGCCAGGCGCTCGTCAATCTGGAATCGGTCCCGGCGCCGGCCGGCGAGATACCGGTTGTCCTCGGACCGGGCTGGCCGGGCATCCTGCTGCACGAGGCCATCGGGCACGGCCTGGAGGGCGACTTCAACCGCAAGAAGACCAGCGCCTTCTCCGACCTGATCGGCGAACGGGTCGCCTCGCCCGGGGTCACCGTGATCGACGACGGATCCATCATGGAACGGCGCGGATCGCTGACGGTCGACGACGAGGGAACGCCGACGGAAGCGACGGTTCTGATCGAGGACGGCATCCTCAGGGGCTATCTGCAGGACAGGCTCAACGCCCGCCTCATGGGGATGCGGCCGACCGGAAACGGCCGCCGACAGGACTTCGCCCATTCGCCGATGCCCCGGATGACCAACACGTTCATGCTCGGCGGCGACCGCGACCCGGACGAGATCCTGGCCTCGGTCGACCGGGGGCTGTACGCGGTCGCCTTCGGCGGCGGCCAGGTCGACATCACGAGCGGCAAGTTCGTATTCACGTGCACCGAGGCCTATCGCATCGAGGAAGGCAAGGTCGGCGCCCCGGTCAAGGGGGCGACGTTGATCGGCCATGGACCAGACGTGCTTACCAGGGTGTCGGCCGTCGGCAACGACATGGAGCTGGATCCGGGCGTCGGAGTATGCGGCAAGAACGGCCAAGGCGTGCCCGTCGGCGTGGGTCAGCCGACGCTTCTGGTGGACGGCCTGACGGTCGGCGGCACCGAGGCCGCCTAGTGCCTTGGCGCCGAAGTACGTTTCGTCATCAGCAGAGAAAATCCGTGTCGTCAAGTTCCATCGGTATCAAGAAATTCAGCCGCCCGACAGAATCATATTTATGTGGTGGACTTCAGATTCAGCACACCGGGAAACGCGACCATCGGCGTCAGCCACGGCCTCTCGCTGTCAAATAGCCGTCAAATGAAGTCCGGTCGGAATTTCCCTTGTATATCAAATGACAAAGGAGATTGGATCCGCCCTTCGGGCTATCCGCGCGGTTCTCCGTCAAATGGGCACTGCCAAATGGGCACTGCGGTTTTGTCCGCTCGGACGCGCCGCCCTCGCCGGCTTCGGTCCGGCGTCCGTCAAATAGCCGTCAAATGAACATGGGGGAAAATTTGTTCGATATATCAATCTATTGACGGTTTCCATGGAGCGGCGGCAGGGGTTGGAGCGGTTTGCCGTCAAATAACCGTTCCGGCTTCATCCGCCCGCTCGGCCGCCCAGAACGGCAAATAGGCGCGCCATCGATAACCTGCCGTCGGGTCCATGACGGCGATCATGCCGGCGTCCACGGCATCGTTCAACAGGCGAGTCGCGACCGAGGCGTTGCGGTCGGCGATGCCGAACCGCTCGCGCAGAGAGGCGTTGGTCGCGCGCTTGTTCTCGACATACTTGATACAGCTATGGAGATAGGTCGCGCTTGAATTCCAGCCACTCCTTTTCGCCTTCCCGAAGCGCCTTCGCGACCAGCCCGGCAAGATCCTCGGAGGATCGGGCCGCGCTCACGGCGACGAATCGGCGACGGACCTGCCCCGTGTGTCGACGGTCTTCATGCGCGACTCCCTTCCTCGGCGCGATTCGACCCGATCATAGCGACCCTCCATCGCCGGTGTCATCCGCTCGCTCCGGTTCGAGGCATACGGGACACCGGGAGAACCGCGGCGGACGGACGGGTCCGAACCGGGAAGGGTATCGCCGGGTTCGGGAGGAACGGCCGCCGGCCGGGTAAGGCGTCGTTCGTCGATCAACACCCCGCGCCGTTCCGGGCGTGTCCTTGGTGCGAGGAAGGTTCCGTCGTGCGCCGGTTACCGACCCCCCGCCGCGCGGGGCCCGGGATCAGCCGTCGGCGCGCACGGCATGGACGAGAATGTTTTCGTCGTACCATTCGACGGTATCGGCGAAGCGACGTTCGACGGCCGCCCGGAAAGCGACCAGCGCCTCTTCGAATGCGTCCGGTTCGTAAAGAGAGAACGTCGAATAGTGCCGGTTTCTGGCCTGCTCGATGAGACGGTCGATGGGCGCCGTTCGGCGATACCTCAAGCACGTCGCGGCGGCGAACCAGAGCCCGGGGGTATCGTCGATCGCCGCGTAGAGGTCGCCGAGCGTCAGCAGCCGCGTCTCCTTTTCGATAAACCCGGGGAAAAACCGGCCCCAGATACTGCGCGCGTTGTGTTCGGGCAGCCGCGTATAAACGAACAGCCGTCCGTCCTCCGCCAGCCCGTCCCGCGATCTCCGGAGGAAATCCGGAAAGTCGAAATGATGCACCGCGTTGAAGGAGGACACGAAGTCGTAACGACCGGGCTCGAGTTCGAGGTCCTCGGCGGTCGACCGCCGCGTCTCGAACCCGTCGACTCCGTTGGCCCGGAGCAGCTCGTCGGTCTGCTCCAGCATCGCGGGGTTGGCGTCGACGCACGTCAGAAACAGGTTCGGGATCGCGCCGAACATCAAGAGGGTATAACGTCCGGCGCCGCAGCCGATGTCGGCGCCCCGCGGCACGGCGAGGCCATCGAGCTCGCGCGCGATCCGCTCCACGGGTTCCCGGTCGGTCGTGCGGACGGACCGGTAGACCGAAGATATCTCGGTGAAATGCCGAACCATGTCGGGCCGTGACGGCACCATCGGGCGTCCTCCTCCGTTCCGCGCCAGCTAGTAGGCGTACTCCCTGAAAGCGGGATCGACACTCCGGCCCCAGCGCGTCTCGAAGGCTTCGAGCAGCTCCTCGGCCGGGGTGGTCCCGGACTCCGCGATCGCGCGAAGGGGATTCAGGAAGTGATCCTCGTTGTCCCCCATGCTGTCGCGGATACCCCGGCGGCGGAGGCCCTGGCTGGCGATCCCGATCACCTCGAGCGCGATGTCCCTTACGCGCCGGCCATGGAACTCGGCCTTCAGTGCCCGTCGCGTGACCTCCGCGTGGAGCGACACTACCTCCTCGTGGCTCCAGTCCTTGCACAGCTCGAACGCCGCGTCCAGGGCCGAAACCTCGTAGAGCAAACCGACCCAGAGCGCGGGTAGCGCGCACAGTCTGCTCCACGGGCCGCCGTCCGCCCCCCGCATCTCCAGGAAGCGCTTCAGCCGGACCTCGGGAAACGCCGTCGACACGTGATCTTCCCAGTCTTGCAGCGTGGGGCGCTCCCCAGGAAGATCTTCCAGCTTTCCGGCGAGGAAATCGCGGAACGATCGGCCGGCGACGTCGATGTAACGGTCCCGATGGACGAAATACATCGGGACGTCCAGCATGTAATCCGTGTAGCGCTCGAACCCCATGCCGTCCTCGAAGGCGAACGGCAGGAACCCCGTGCGGTCGGGATCGGTCTCCGTCCACACGTGACTCCGATAGCTCAGGTAACCACTGGGCGTTCCCTCCTTGAACGGGGAGTTGGCGAACAACGCGGTGGCGATGGGCTGCAACCTCAGCGCGACCCGCATCTTCTTCACCATGTCGGCTTCGGACGCGTAATCGAGGTTCACCTGAACCGTGCAGGTGCGGAACATCATGTCGAGCCCGAGCGAACCGCGGGTCGGCATGTACCGGCGCATGATGCCATACCGTCCCTTCGGCATCAGGGGCATGTCCTCGCGCTTCCATTTCGGGTGGTATCCGAGACCGATAAATCCCACGTCCAGTCCGGCGGCGATCTCCTTCACCTGAGCCAGGTGCGTGTTCACTTCGTGACAGGTCTGATGGAGGTTTTCGAGGGGCGCGCCCGAGAGCTCGACGGCGCCGCTCGGCTCCAGCGTCACCGCCTGTCCGTCCATGGTCAGCGCGATGACGTTCCCGTCCTCGAACACCGGAGCCCAGCCGAACCGCCGCAAGCGCTCCAGGATGACGCGGATGCCGACGTCGCCCTCGAACGGCAGGGGGCGCAGATCGCCGCGACGGTAGGCGAATTTCTCGTGTTCGGTCCCGATCCGCCATTCCACGGGCCGCTTGCAGCCACGCTCGAAATAGGAGACGAGGTCGGCCCGATCGTTTATCGGCGGCGACTCGGCGCGCGGATCTGCCAAATCGAGTTCCTCCAACGGGTCGGAAGATTCAGTCGGAAGGATGGGGGTTCCGCACTCAACTAGCAATCCCGCCCTCTCGCGGCAAGTACCGGCCACGGCCGTCACGGCATGGCCAATCGGGACTGGAGAATTCCGAGCGCGACGGTGGCCGCCGTTTCGCTGCGCAGGAGCCACGGCCCCAGATCGACGCCCAGAACCCGCCCATGACCGGCGATGAGCGTTCGTTCGGCGCGGTCGAAGCCGCCTTCCGGCCCGATGAGCACGGCCCACGATCTCCGCAGGTCGGGCTCGCGCAGTCCGTCGAGCGCCGCGGCGACAGGCGGGCTGCCGCCCGACTCGTCGCACCAGAGGAGCCCGCGGGAAGGGTCCAGAGATCCGAGAAACCGCTCCAGCGTCGCCGGCGCGCCCACGGCCGGAACCGACAACCGGCCGCATTGCTCGGCGGCCTCCCTGGCGGTGGACAGGAGCCGGCCGACGTTGACGCGCGAAACGGCGGTCCGCCGGGTCACGACCGGCTGAACGCGCGTGACGCCGAGCTCCGCGGCCTTTTCCACGAGAGCCGTCATGCGCGCCCGCTTGATCGGCGCGGCGGCGATCCAGACATCGGTCTCGGCCGCCTGGGGCCGCAGCATGTCCCGCGCGACGATCGCGCAGCTCCGGCGCCCGATCCCGGCGACCGTGGCTCGCCACTCCCCGTCGCGTCCGTTGAAGAGAACCAGCGAGTCTCCGACGCCAAGGCGCATCACCGTGGCGACGCGGTGGGCGGCCGCGGGATCGAGGTCGAGCATCGCGCCGCCGGAGAGGGACGTCTCGACGAACAGCCTGACCTTGGCGACCTTCACTCCGTCTTTCCTTCGAGGGCGGGGCCGGGGGAGTCTTGCCGGGAACCCCGAAGCGCGATAGTGCTGAACGAATGGGACGAAATGCCGCCGCGCCGACCTCCGACGCCCGGGTCGCCGACGCCAAGCCCGGCAACTGGGTCGACCGTCTCGCCCCGGGGTCCCTGAAGCCGTATCTCGAGCTCGGGCGGTTCGACCGGCCGATCGGCTACTGGCTGCTGCTGTGGCCCTGCTGGTGGTCGGTCGCCCTGGCGGCGCGCGAAGTCCCCGACGGCTGGCGCTTCGCGGTCGGCGGCGGGAACGGATGGCCCGATCCGGTGTTGCTCGCGCTGTTCTATATCGGGGCCGTCGCCATGCGGGCGGCCGGCTGCGCGTACAACGATATCGTCGACCGCGATATCGACGGCGCCGTGGAGCGCACCGCCCTGCGTCCCCTGCCCAGCGGCCGGATATCGGTCGCGCGGGCCGTCTCGTTCGGAACGCTGATGGCGCTGCTCGGTCTGGCCGTCCTCGCGACCTTCAACGGGCTGGCGATCATGCTGGGTGTCGCCTCGCTCGGGATCGTCGCGCTCTACCCGCACATGAAGCGCGTGACCCACTACCCCCAGTTGGCGCTGGGCCTCGCCTTCAACTGGGGGGCGCTGATGGGTTGGGCGGCGCTGACCGGCGAGCTCGGACCGGCGCCGGTCGCGCTGTACCTCGCGGGCATCGCCTGGACACTGGGGTATGACACGATTTACGCGCATCAGGACAAGGAAGATGATCTACTCGTCGGCGTGAAGTCCATGGCGATCAGGCTGGGATCGGCCACGAGACCCTGGCTGGCCGTATTCTACGCCGCCGCGACCGCCGGGATCCTGGCCGCCGGATGGCTGGCGGACACCGGGGTCCCGTTCTACGCCGTCATGTCGCTCGTCGCCGCCCAGTTCGCCTGGCAAGTCATCGACATCGACATCGCCTCGCCCGAGGACTGCCTGAACAAGTTCCGGTCGAACCACTTGCTGGGGGCGGTGGTCTTTCTGGCGATCGCGGCGGGCGGCGTCTTCTGACGAACCGGGGCCGTTCGCGACGGCGAGCCCCGACGGACGGCGCGGAGAGACGAAAATCCCCGCGGACCGCCTCGTCGCGCGTCGACGTCCCATCGGTCGACGACGGGTTCGCGCGTCTCTCGCGCCGCGTTGACTCCGCGCGGGCGGTCGCCTGTAATCCCTCGCGAGACGGTTTCAAACCAGGGAGGTCCCCGTGGCGAAGAAAAAGAAGGTTCTGGTCATCGTTCCGTTCCCGATGACGGAGGAGCAGCTCGGGTTCCGGCAACAGCAGCATGCCTCGCTCGATTTCGGCCCCGACATCGAGTTCGACTACCGGCCGGTCCGCGCGGCGGGCGGCAATCTCGTGAGCCCCTACGATTGGTGCATCGGCGACGTCGTCGTTCTCGAAGCGGGCCTCTCGGCCCAGGAGGAGGGCTACGACGCGGTGTGCGTCGACACCGTGAGCGACTCCGGCGTCGCCGCGTTGAGGACCATTCTCGATATCCCCGTGATCGGTCCGGGGCGGGCGTCGTTCCTGCTCGCCATGCTGCTCGGCGACAAGTTCGGCGTGCTGGCGATGTGGGAGCGCTGGTCCGGGCTCTACAAGAAGACGCTGGAGGAGCTCGGTATCGGCCACAAGTTCGTGGGCGTGCACAGCATCGACGCCACGGTGGACAACCGGAACCTGCTCAGCGGCAAGGAGGAGGAGACCTTCGGGCAGCTGGAGGAGGGCTGCTGGGCCCTGATCAACGACCGCGGCGCCGACGTCATCTGCCTCGGGTCGACGTCGATGCATCAGGCCCACGTCTACCTTTCCGAGCGGATACCCGCGCCCATCGTCAATCCGGGCCCGGTGTCCTACAAGCTCGCCGAGGCCGTGCTCGGACTCGGCCTGGCGCACAGCCGCCAGTACTACAAGCCGCCCGTCGTGCGGGCCGACGAGACGCTCCGCGCCATGCTCGACGGCGCGGTCGAGGCGCGGAAGGACCGGTAGGACCGGCCTCCGAAGGACGGGCCGACGGCAAAGGAGAGGAGCCATGACCAAGGCCCTGGTTCTGGTGCCCTTCGCGCTCGACGAGAGCGGCATCGCCAACCGGCGCGCCCAGCTCGACCACGTCCGCCTCGGCCCGGACATCGAGTTCGACTTCCGCGGCGTCACGGCGGGTCCGAAGAGCTACATGAGCCCGCACGATTTCGTGCTCATGGACATGGCGATCTTCGAGGCCGGGATGAGCGCCCAGGACGAGGGTTACGACGCCGTCTGCATCGACACCATGAGCGATTCGGGCCTCGACGCGCTCCGGTCGGTGCTCGACATTCCGGTGATCGCGCCGGGGAAAGCGGCGATGCTGTTCTGCCTGACGCTCGGCGAGAAGTTCTCCATCCTCTGTCAGTGGGACTACGCCGTCGCGCGGACCACCAAGATGATCCGGGCGCTCGGGCTCGAGGACTTCTGCGCCGCCGTCGTGAACTACGACGCGCCGCCGGACTACGCCGGCCTGCTCGACGGCAAGGAGGACACGATCTTCCCCAGGATGAAGGCGGCGTGCGAGGAGGCGATGGCGGCGGGCGCGGACGTGGTCTGCCTGGGATCGACGACCATGCACCAGGCGGCCGAGTACCTGGCCGGGAACCTGCCCATCCCCGTCGTCAATCCGGGTCCGCTGACCTACAAGCTCGTCGAGTCGGTTCTCGACCTCGGACTGGCGCACAGCCGCAAGGCCTATCCGAAGCCCCTCGACCCGCGGCCCGGCATGATCCACGCCATGCTCGAGGCCGGAAAGGAGGCGCCGGGCGAGTAGCCCGGGGTTCCCCGGACGGTCTCGGGGACCGTCGTCGAATCGAGGAGAGCGGCCGGATGAAACGAACCGGGACGATCTCGGCGGTCTTCGTGGCGGCGCTGACATGCGCCTTTGCCGCCGGTTGCGGAGGAGGCGGCGGCGGAGCCGGCCCGCAAGAGGCGGCGCACAAAATGGAACCGGATGCGGAAGAGGCGGACCGACAAGCGGAGGAGGCGGCGCTCCAGGCGGCGCTGGAAGACATAGACGGCCTGGAGCTGACCCCGAACCTGTCGGCGGTCGGCGTCCGCGCGGCCTACAAGAACGTCGTCCGCGCGATGGGCGGCGCCACGCGCTTCGGCGCCGGCGTCACCATCGGCTTCATCGACACCGGCATCGATCTGGATCACCCCGCGTTCTCCGACGGCGTCAGGACCGTGACCGAGGAGGTACTGGAAACGGGGGCGGGCGATCCGGCCAGCAGTTTCTCCGAAGGCGGCTCTTCCCACGGGACGGCGGTGGCCAGCGTCGCCGCCGGGGCCGCCCGCGACACGAGCGCCGGGCGGCGGCAGGGCGTGGCCCCCGGCGCCAACGTCAGGATGTTCGCGATTACGCTGGGGTCGGGAACCGAGCCGTACAAGGAAACGACCCTGGAGGGTCTGAAAACGTTTTCGGACAGTTTCGGGGAGTACTTGCGCCGCGCCCTCGAACAGGACGTCGACGTCCTGAACATGAGTCTCAGCGTCAATGGGACCATCGATCACTATTCGAAGGATGACCTGCGGGACCGCATGGCGACGCTCGTCCGCGAGGCGGCGCAGTCGGGGGTCGTGGACAAGACGATCCTCGTCTGGGCCGCCGGCAACGAGAACGACAGGAAATGCACGAGCGGCATGAGTTGCGTCGCCAGGAAAGTCGATGCCCGGTCGGTGACCGTATCCTCGGGACTCCCGCTGCGGTTCCCGGAGCTGCGCGGCCACTGGGTCGCGGCGGCGGCGGTGGACGGCGACGGCGCCATCGCCGATTTCTCCAACCGCTGCGGGAGCGCCGCCGATTTCTGCATCGTCGCCCCCGGCGTCGCCGTCCCGATCGCCTACTATGGGATTAATAATAGAGGCGACCTCGTCCAAGGCTGGGGGACGGGCGGCGGAACGTCGTTCGCCGCGCCCACGGTGGCGGGCGGCCTCGCGGTCATGAAGCAGCTCTTCCGCGGCCAGCTCGCCAGCACGGCGCTGGTTACCCGGCTGTTCGCGACCGCCGACAAGACCGGCCGCTACGCCGACCGGAGCGTCTACGGCCAGGGGCTGATGGACCTCGGGGCGGCGACGGCGCCGGTGGGCGCGATGACGGTCGCCGGCGGCGCCTCGGTCGCGGCCGGCGGCGCCGGCCTGCGGGAGACCGGCCTCGCGCTCGGGCCGGCGTTCGGCGACGGGCTCGCGGCGTCGCTGACGGGCCGGGAAATCGCCGCCTTCGATTCTCTGGGCGCGCCGTTCTGGTTCGACCTCGGGGGCCTCGTCGCCGCCACGGACGCGCGCCCCTTCCTGACCCGCCGGCTCCGCGCGCTGACGGCGCCGCCCGCGCGTCGCGCCGCTTCGACGCCCGGCTGGACGGCGCTGACCTCCGGCACCGACGGGGCCGGACTCCCGCGGATCGGCCTGCTCGGGGCCGGGACGGACGCGCCCCCGGGCGGCCATCTCGCACTCGCCGGCACCGTCCTCGCCGCCGCCTTCGATCCCGGCGCGGGGCTCGCCGCGACCGCCTTCACCAACCGGGGCCTGAGCGACCGGCCGCCGGTTTCGGGCGGCGCGCTGTCGTGGCGTCCAGCGGGCGCGCCGGCGGGCCTCACGGCCGGCTGGCTGACGGAGGGCGCGGAACTGCTCGGGACCGGCGCGGCCGGCGCCTTCGGAAGGCTGGCGGCCGACACGGCGTTCGTCGGGATCGACGCCGGCTTCGCCGCCGGTCCCTGGTCGGTCTCCGCCGCCGGCGAGGTCGGAGCGGCGACGCCGCGCCACCGGCGCGGCCGCCTCGTCGCCGGCCTCTCGCCCCTGACGACGAGCGCCTTCACGCTCGACGCGACGCGGCGCCTCGCGGACGGCGGCGCCCTGCGCCTCGCGTTGACGCAGCCGCTACGGGTCGAGAACGGCCACGCGACGCTCTCCGTTCCCGTCGGCCGCACGCACGGCGGCGCCGTCCTGCGACGGTCGGTCGCCGCCGGCCTGGAGCCGTCGGGCCGCCAGATCGACGTCACGGCGCAATGGCGACGGCCGTTCGCGGCGGGCGGCGACGCCGCGCTCGGCGTCGCCTGGACGCACGCCCCCGGTCACGCGGCCGGCGCGAAGCCGGACCTCGCCGTCATGGCGGGATGGCGGCTCGCCTTCTGACCGGGGCCTCCGGGGCGTCCCGAACCGGCCCCTCCGACCGTCGCCCCGCCTCGGCGACGACCGCGAGCGGGAGGACGAGTTCGAGCGGGTCGTCCAACAGCGCCAAAGCGCCGAACCGCTCGTACCAGCGCACCGCCCCGTTGTCCTTCGCGTCGATAGCGAGCGCCACGCCACCCACCTCCTTCGCCACCGCCAGGGCCCGCTCGCCAGCCGCCAGAAACAGTTCACCGCCGATCCCCCGGCCCTGAACGGACCGGTCGACCGCGAGACGACCGAGACGGAAGACCGGTACGTCGTAACGGCCGAGCTTTCCGGTCAGAGCAGGCGGGACCCGCGCGAACGCGATGGCGCCGGGGCCGATCGTGTAGTAACCCAGAACGCGCGCCGGTTCCGCCGGCAGCACCGCGACGAAGGTCTTGGCACCCCCGGAGATATGATTCTGCCGGGCAAAACGCCGAAGATATTCGTCGAGAGCCGGTACGCCGCAATCGAAGCTTTCGCGGTCATGGCGCCGGTCTATGGACTCCTCGCGCCAGCCCGACAACGGAACTACGTCCGCGCGGCGCGACGCCGCGCGGCGGCCAGCAGGGCGGGAGTCGGCTCGGGCGGGTTCTCCAGTAGTTCCAGGACGCGCGCCGTGTCGCGCTCGGACAGCACGATACGCTCGGCCCGGTCCGTCACTTCGCGCGCGGCGGGCAGCACATTGCGCATGATGAAACCGGTGAGGTCCAATCGCTCATGGGCGGCAGCGGCTGCGAGCAGCCGTTTCTCCTCCCTGGTCGCGCGTAATTCGATCCTGCTTTCGCGGCCCGCGGCAGTCGCCGGCATGGCACCCTCCACTCCGTCCCGGAAACGTACGGATTGTATCCGTGCACACGGCGAAGGTCAAGATCAATCCGCCGGCCTTCACCGGGCGCGTTCCCGTTCGGGCAGCGCGTACCGTTCCTCGAGCGCGGCGACCTCGTTCATCCCCATGAGGTTCAGCATCTCGTCGAAGGTGGGCAGGTCGGCCTCCATGTCGGCCCAGGTCCGCTTCTCCTTGAGACGGTCGAGGCAGCCCAGCGCCGCGCGGATCGTCGACAGCAGGAGCAGGCCGGGATAGATCGCGAGCTTGAACCCGAGCGCCCCCAGCTCCCCGGCGGACAACAGCGGCGTCTTTCGGCTCGACGCCAGGTTGGCGACCTGGGGGACGCCGAAGGCGCTCCCGATCCGTGCCATCTGGCGCCTGTCCGTCGGCGCCTCGACGAAGAGCATGTCGGCGCCGGCCTCTTCGTACAGGGCGGCGCGGGCGAGCGCCGCGTCGAACCCTTCCACCGCGATGGCGTCGGTGCGGGCGATGACGACGAAATCGGGATCCGTCCTCGCGTCGACCGCCGCCTTGACCTTGGCCACCATCTCTTCCGCCGGAACGAGCTGCTTGCCGACGAAGTGGCCGCAGCGCTTCGGGATGACCTGGTCCTCGATATGGACGGCGGCGACTCCGGCCCGTTCGTAGCTCCGGATCGCGCGGCGGACGTTCAGCGGGCCGCCGTAGCCGTTGTCGCAATCGGCGATGACGGGCAGCCCCGAGGCGTCCACGACGCGGGCCGCGTTATCGACCATCTCCGTCATGGTCAGCAGGCCGACGTCGGGCATGCCGAGGCGCACGGCCGTCGTCCCGGCGCCGGTCATGTAGACGGCCGGGAACCCCTTGTGGGCGACGAGCCGGGCGTAGAAGGGATCCGGCGCCCCTGGCGCCATGATGACGTCCGGTCCGGCCAGCAACCGGCGAAAGGCGGCGGCAGCACTGTCTGTCACGGTCCCGATCTCCCGAAAAGGCGTTCCGGCGACATGGAGCGACTTTACCACCTCCGTCCCACCCGGTAACGTTGCCGCGTGGCGCGAAGCGGCGCGAAGGGGAAAGAGCCGGCCCATGGAACTCTCGGACAAGACAGCCCGCCGGATGTGGGAGGAGCTCAAGGCCGATCCGAAGCCGCGTTTCGGTTTCGGCAGGCGGCTGATGGTCGTGAACGTCGACGTCCAGAAATCCTTCACGCTGGAGGACGAATACACGTCCGCCTATTCGACGCACCCCGGGCAGATCGACTACATCAACGAGATCTCCGGCATCGCCCGGTCGAAGAACTTGCCCGTCGTGTGGACCTACGTCGCCTACATGGAGAACGCCGACGACTGCGGCGTCTGGGGAACCCGGAACGATCACGAGGGCGCCCTGCAGAACATCAAGGTCGGCTCGCGCAAGGCGGAACTCGACGACCGCTGCGATATCGACCGCGACAACGACATCGTCATCAACAAACGGGGCGCGTCGGCATTCTTCCAGACGCACCTGCCGTCGCTCTGCGTGTGGTACCGGACCGACACCGTCATCGTGACGGGCGGATCGACCTCCGGCTGCGTGCGCGCGACGGTGGTGGACAGCCTTCAGAGCGGCTATCGCACCGTCGTCCCCGAGGAGTGCACCTCGGACCGGCACGAGAGCCCGCACTTCGCCAACCTCTACGACATGGCGGCGAAGTACGCCGACGTGATACCGGCCCAGGAGGTGATCGACCACCTCAACGAATACGCGACGGCGAACGACCGGGGAGGAAGGCTGTGACACTCAGCGATCCCGGCATCTACGCGTATTCGCCGTACAACGACCGGCCCAGGATCACCTGGCCGAACGGCGCCCGCGTCGCCTTCTGGGTGGCGCCCAATATCGAATTCTACGAGACCCATCCACCCGCCAACCCGGTTCGCCAGGACATGTCGAGGCCGGCGCCGGACGTCGCCTTCTACGCTCACCGCGACTACGGCAACCGGGTCGGCGTCTGGCGCATGATGGAGGCGATGGACCGTTACGGCGTGCGCGGCAGCGTGTCGCTCAACGTGGCCGTCTGCGACCATCACCCCGAGATCATCGAGGCGTGCGTCGAGCGCGGCTGGGAGCTGTTCTCCCACGGCGTCTACAACACCCGCTACCAGTACGGCATGAGCGAGGCGCAGCACCGCGCGCTCATCGAGGACGCGATCGAGACCATCGACAAGGCGTCCGGCCAGAAGCTGGCCGGCTGGCTGTCGCCGGCGTTGAGCAACACGGAGCAGACGCTCGACCTGCTGGCGGAGTACGGGGTGCTGTACACCTGCGATCTCTTCCACGACGACCAGCCGCAGCCCGTCAAGGTCGAGCGGGGCCGTCTGATCAGCATCCCCTATTCGCTGGAGATGAACGACATCGTGGTCTACCACCAGATCAACTCGAGCCCGCCGCGCCAGTACACCGAGGTGATCAAGCGGCAGTTCGACCAGCTCTACGAGGAAGGGGCGGAGAACGGCACCGTCATGTGCATCCCGCTGCATCCGTTCCTCGTCGGCCAGCCGCATCGGGTCGGTCCGTTCGCCGAGGCGCTCGAATACATCACCGGCCACGACGACGTCTGGGTGACGACGGGACGCGAGATCGCCGAGTACTACTTCGAACACCACTACGACGCCGTCGTCGCGGCCCAGTCCGCCGCCGGGGAGTGACGCCATGAGCCTGCCCGACGATTATCTCGTGTACCCGATCCGCGGCTACGGGATGGACCACGACCGCTACGGCTGGGATATCCTGTTCCGCAGAAAGCCCGTCGAATGGCCGGGCGGCGCGCGCGTGGCGCTGTGGATCACGCCGCTGCTGCAATGGTTCCCGATGGACATGGAGACCAGGCCGGTGGCGCCGCCCGGCGGATTCAACCGGCCCTATCCCGACTACCGGAACTATTCCCACCGCGACTACAGCCTGCGCGTCGGCATCTTCCGCTTCTTCAGGCTCTTCGACGAGCTCGGGATCAAGGCGTCGGCGGCGATGAATTCCGCCGTCGGCGAGCGGTACCCGGTCGTCGTCGACGAGATCAACCGGCGGAGCTGGGAGGTCATCGCCCACGGCGCGCACATGGGCCGTATGCACTACGGGGGCATGGACGAGAAGCTGGAGGCCGAGCGCGTCGAGAGCTGCATCCGGTCGCTGCGCGAGACCACGGGCCAGCCGGTCCGGGGCTGGTTGTCCATCGGCAAGTCCGAATCGGACAACACCCCCGACCTTCTGGCGGCGAACGGGATCGAGTACCAGTGCGACTGGTGCAACGACGACATGCCGTACCGCTTCAGGACCAGGAACGGCGACCTCTTCGCCATGCCCCACACGGTCGAGCTCGACGACCGGGAGGCGCTGCTGCGCTTCCATCACCGCGAGGCGGAGTTCGTGCAGCAGATCAAGGACCAGTTCGACGTGCTCCACGCCGAGGCCGAGCGGTACGGCGGGCGGATCCTGTCGATCTCCCTGCATCCGTGGGTGATGGGACATCCCTACCGGATCGGCTATCTCCGGGAGGCCCTGGAGTACGTTCTCGGACACGACGGCGTCTGGCCCGCCACGGGAGCGGAGATTCTCGACGCCTGCAAGGAACAGGCGTAGGCGGCGATCCACGAACGAGGTCGAATCGGCAGGAAAGGCGGAACCGTGGAACTCTCGAACAAGACGGCCCGGCAGATGTACGAGGACCTGAAGTCGGCGCCGCCGCGGCGCAAGTTCGGCTTCGGCCGCAAGCCCATCATCGTCAACGTCGACGTGCAGAGCGCCTTCACGCTGGAGGAGGAATACGACTCCGCCTATTCCACCGATCCCGGACAGATGGAGTACATCAACGAGATCTGCGGGATCGCGCGGTCGAAGGGACTGCCGGTCGCGTGGTGCTACGTCGCCTACACGGAGAACGGACACGATTGCGGCGTGCGCGGCACCCGGAGCGACGGCCCGACCGCCCTGCAGAACATAAAGATCGGATCGAGGATGGCCGAGCTCGACCCCCGGCTGACCGTCGACAGGGGCCGCGACGTGATCTATCGCAAGGTCGGCGCGTCGGCCTTCTTCCAGACGCACCTGCCGTCGCTCTGCGTCTGGTACGGCGTCGACACGGTGATCGTCACCGGCGGCTCGACCTCGGGGTGCATCCGCTCGACGGTGCTCGACAGCGTGCAGCACGGCTACCGCACCATCGTGCCCGAGGAGTGCGTCGCCGACGTGCACGAGAGCCCCCACTTCCAGAACCTTTACGACATGGCCAAGAAGTACGCCGACGTCGTCCCCGTCGCCGAGGTCGCCGACTACCTCGACGGCTACGTCCCCGCGAACGGGTAGCCGGGTTCGCCGCGCCCCGGCAGGCGGCGCTACAGGGAGAGCACGTCCTTCGCGTATATCTCCATCTTCTCGAGCGCCTCGCCCAGCGTCGGGCTCAGGAAGTTGAAGTTCAGCAAACCGACGCCCAACCCGCGAAAGTATTCGACGTCGCCGGCGATCTCCTCGGGCGCGCCCATGAACAGTCGCCGGCCGCCGCCGTCGGCGGTCGTCCCCGTGACGCCGGCCCAGTTGGCCCAGAACGCCAGCACGATCGTCGCCGGGTCACGTCCTTTCTTCTCGGCCATCGCGCGGAGCCGGTCGACGTTGGCCTTGTAGCGCTCGCGCGTGTCCATCCGGTTCCTGGGGTTCGCGCCGAGGGGATACCAGCCGTCGCCCAACTCGACGGCCCGCCGAAGCGCGGGGCCGCTCTCGCCGCCGACGAATATCGGGGGATGCGGCTTCTGGACCGGCTTGGGCGCGAAGACGACGTCCGAGAAACTCGCGTAATCGCCCCGCATGGAGGGGCTCTCGCGCGTCCACAGCTCCTTGAAGGCGCGGATGTACTCGTCGGTGACCTTGCCACGCTCAGCGTGCGGGGGCGCGCCGAGGGCCTCGAACTCCTCCTTCATCCAGCCGGCGCCGACGCCGACCGCGAGGCGGCCGCCGGACAGCACGTCGATGGTCGCGAGCATCTTCGCCGTCAACACGGCCGGGCGGTGGGGGACGACGAGCACGGAGGTGAGGAGCCGCGGCCTTGTCGTGACCGCGGCCGCCCAGGTCAGGACCGTGAGCTGGTCGAGACAGTCGCCCGTTTCGCCGCCGGGCATCTCGCCGGTCTCCGAGTACGGGTACTCGAAGGCGTAGGCGCGCGGGATGACGAGGTGGTCGGGAACGGTGAGATAGTGGTATCCGAGCCGCTCGCCGCGCTCGGCCATCGCGCGGACGCCTTCCGGGTTGGCGAGCGGGCCGCGCGTCGGCAAACCGAATCCGAATTGCATGGCGATCCTCCCTGAGCCGATCCAGCGCCAGTCTGCCACCGCGTCCGGAGCGGGGCAAACGCGGCGTGCGCGTGGGATGCCCGGGGTCGCCGGGGATCGGGCGATATCGGCGCCGCGTTGAAGCGGCTCTCGCGATCGGGTATCAAGCCGAGTCATGGCGCAGACGCCGGAAGGCATCGCGTTTCCTCTCGACCGAACCCGACGCGGCGGGACGACGGCCATGAAGCTGAAGCATGTGGAGATCGAGAACTACCGGGCCATCGAGAAGCTCGACCTGCCGCTCGATCCCGTCCTGACGGTGCTCCACGGCGCCAACGGGCATGGCAAGACCAGCGTCCTGAGCGCCATCGCGACCGGCCTCGGCAGCATCCCCAGGCTCTTGCCCGACGTTTCCAGCGTCGGGTTCCTCAGGACCGACCGGCGCGGATCGCGGCCCTTGCGGGTCGGCCTGACGACCGTCGACGGAATTTCATGGGAACGGCGGGTGCGGGGAGAACGGAGAAGGATCTCCCGGCAAGACTTGAAGAAAGCGATGGAGGCCATCGTCGAGGCGGACCGGGAAGGCGCCGAACCGCGAGACCTTCCTATCTTCGCCTTCTACGACACCGACCGCGCGGTATTCGACGCGCCGCATCGACGCCGGGGCTTCAAGACAGAGTTTCCGCGTTACGCGGCGCTGGAAGGGGCGCTCGCCCTCCGCACCAACTTCAGGGAGTTCTTCAAGTGGTTCTACGCACTGGAGAACGAGGAATTGCGAGAAAAGAACGAACGGCGGAACTGGGACTACCGGTTGAAGGAGCTGAATGCCGTCCGCGTGGCGATCGAACGCATGGTTCCCGGAGTCTCCGACCCCCGGATCAGACTCCGGCCCCTGCGGTTCGCCGTGTCCATGAAGTCGGGAGCCGGCAAGACGGAAGAACTCGCGCTCGACCAGTTGAGCGGGGGTTACCGCATCATGCTGGCGCTCGCCGCAGATCTCGCCCGGCGCATGGCGCAAGGGAACTCGCATCTCGACGACCCGCTCGAGTCGGAAGCGATCGTGTTGATCGACGAAGCCGACCTGCACCTGCATCCCGCATGGCAACAGCGCGTGCTGCCCGACCTGACGAGAACCTTCCCGAATACGCAGTTCATCGTCTCCACCCACAGCCCGCAGGTGCTGACCACCGTGCGCCCCGAGCAGATTGTCGAAATGTGCCGCGAAGACGGCCGCATCGTCGCCGGACAATCGTCCGCGCCGACCTATGGCGCCGAGGCGGGAAGCGTGCTTGAAGTAATCATGGGCGTGAGGGAACGGCCAGCCGCCGAATACAACGAATTCGTAGAGAAACTTGAGGAATACATGCGTCTCGTCGATGACGGCCACGGTCGATCCGAGGATGCCATGTCGCTCAGGGGCGAACTCGAAAACCTTTCTCCCAGGGATTCGGCGCTCGACGCGGCGGATATGGAGATGGAACGGCAGGAAATCTTCGAACGGTTGGGCAAGGCTTCTTGAAGCGGATACGACAATTTCAGGGCCCCGTACCCGGTCTTGCCAGCTACAGGAAGCGGGTGGGAGCAAACGCCAGTTGGGAGGGATATCGCAGCCGCCACGCAGGCCAGAAGCGGTATCGAAAACTCATCAAAGAGCTTGCCAGTCTTCAGCACGGGCTCTGCGGTTACTGCGAGATCGATCTTCGCAAGGGAGACCGTCAAGTCGAGCACGTCGTTCCGGTAAGCGCCTGCCCGGCCCGCGCTCTCGACGCCGCGAACATGGTCGCTTGTTGCAGGGGCGGCGCATCGGATGACCCCGACGTTCGGCACGACCGGGAGCGGTTCTCGCCGCGAGAGGAAAGTTGCGGTCATGCGAAAGGTGATAACGACGACCCGGACTTCGTGGACCCGAGGACGTTGCCGGACCTGCCGTCGTGACCTCGTTCAGACAGAAGTGAGACGCGGCCCTTGATGTAAGGGCGGGGGTCTCCGACGCTGTTGGTGCTGAACAAGCAGCGTGAAGGAGAACCCCCATGCAGACCTTCGGCCTGCCCCGGCAGATTACACGAGGAGCCGCCCTGGCGTCGCGCCTGTGCGGCAAGGAGCGGAGCGACGAAGCGCACAGGCGCGACGCCCTTGAGCGCTGGCGCCAGGCCAGGGCCGACGGCCTGACCGCACGAGCGGCCGCCAACGCCGTCGGCGTGCCGAGATCGACCCTCTACCGGTGGCAGAGGCTGGCGGACCGCAACCGCCTCAAGCCGTGCTCGCGACGCCCGCACACCCCGCGCCGGCCCACCTGGTCGGCGGCGCTGGTGACGGCGGTCCGGGAGACACGCGCCGACTACCCCATGTGGGGCAAGGCCAAGATCGCCGTCCTGCTGCGGCGCCACGGGCACGCGGCAAGCGAGAGCACCACGGGCCGCATCCTCAAGACCCTCATGGAGCGCGGCGCCGTCACCCCGGTCCCGACCTTGCGCCGCAACGGACCGCGCGCCGCCCGGCGCCTCAGGCCATACGCCAGACGCCTGCCCAGGGGCCGCAAGCCCACAAGTCCCGGAGAGATCGTCCAACTCGACACCCTCACCGTCTCGCCACACACAGCCCGGCCCGCCATCAAGCAGTTCACCGCCCATGACCCCGTCACCAAATGGACCTGCGCACAGGCCTGGAGACGCGCAACCGCACACAACGCCAGGCGCTTCCTCGACAAGCTCCAGGCCGACATGCCCTTCCCCATCCAAGCCATCCAGGTCGATGGAGGCTCCGAGTTCAAGGCCGACTTCGAGACCGAATGCCAGCGCCGCCGCATCGACCTGTTCGAACTCCCGCCACGCTCGCCCAAGCTCAACGGTCACGTCGAGCGCAACAACGGCGCCTGGAGATACGAGTTCTACGCCTCATGGGACCTGCCCGACGACAACCTCGACGACATCAACCGATGGATCGACGCCTTCGCCGACGAATTCAACACCTTCAGACCGCACCAGGCCCTTGGCGGACACACCCCCGCCCAGTACCTTCACTCACTGACAGCCAAAGAGACCCCCGTGTCTCATATGTCCTGAACCAGGACACGTCGTTGACACGCGTCCACCCGGACGGTCGAATCGAGGCCGATACAAGCGCCTGCGCGGCCGCCGGGTGGTCCGCCGACCGGGTGGAAAAGACCATCCGGGTTCTGGGTTTGAACGTCCAACGACTACAGACGGCCCGGAAGGATTATTGGCGCAACCTCTCCATGAAGATGAGCGCGTATCGCGGCAACCCGAACGCGATGGAAGATTGGGCGCGCAGCCGACTTTTGCCTCATGGCGGAGTTCTATCGAAGTTTTTCACTACCAATCGCTCGTATTTCGGGGAATTGGGCGAGAGCATCCTGGCGAAACACCCTCGAACCTGGATTTGAATCGACGCCCGGCGCGCGCCCGGGAGTGTAGGGAGCCGGCGACCCCCGCCCGCCGGGTCGTGATAGCCTTCGCGAATGTTCGGGGAGCGGCAGCGGGCGTTCGTGGACGGCCGGCGCGTCGGCCCTGGCTTGGCGCCAGCGCCCGAGGGCATCGCGTCTTGGCGCCGCTTCGCTACGCTCCGCGCCGCCAAGACGCGATGCCAGGGCGGCGGCTCGTGTAATCTGCCGGGGCAGGCCGAAGGTCTGCATGGGGGTCCTCCTTCACGCTGTCTGTTCAACACCAACAGCGTCGGAGACCCCCACCCCTCTTTCAAGGGCCGCGTCTCACATCTGTCTGAACGAGGTCAACGTGTCCAGAACCGAGTCGGCGAATGTGTTGAACCAGGACAGCGAATTGCACCGCCACGGAGCTTTGGGTAACGTCGGTCCCGGCACCCGTAGCTCAGTTGGATAGAGCGCTGCCCTCCGAAGGCAGAGGTCACAGGTTCGAATCCTGTCGGGTGCGCCACGATCCTCCCGGAGATATCGGGACCCGCGTCGGCGGTCAGGCGCCCTTGAACACCGGTTTGCGCTTTTCGTGGAAGGCCTCGACGCCTTCGCGGAAATCTTCGGACTGCCGCAGCCGCGAGTAGCAATGCCCCTCCGTCTGAATGGCGGCCGACAGAAACATGTCCTCCGTTTCGTTGAGCAGGCGCTTGGCCGTCCGCTGCGCCAGCGGCGCGAATTCGCGAAGTTCGGCGACAAGCGCGTCCGTGGCCGTCTCCAGCTCGTCGTCCCGCACCACCTCGGTGACGATGCCCCAATCGAAAGCCTGCCGGGCGGAGATACGCCGGGAGCGCATGACGATGTCCTTGGTCCGCGCGATGCCGATCATCTTCTGCAGGCGCGCCGACCCGCCCGATCCCGGGATCTGACCCAGCCGCTGCTCGGGAAGGGCGTAGAGCGCCGTCTCGGAGGCGATGCGGAAGTCGCAAGCCAGAGAGAGCTCGAAGCCGACGCCGAAGCAGTAGCCACGATTGGCGGCGACGACGGGCTTCTCGCACCGCGCCGGCGCGGCCATGTCGTCGGCGAGCTTCGAGACGCGCTCGGGCGACGCCTCCATGAACCCCCGGATGTACCCGCCCGAGGAAAAGTTCGGACCAAGAGCGCGAAGCACGATCACGCGAACCCGGTCGTCGCGGTCGAGCGTCTCGAACGCCGTTCGCAGTTCCGGTCGCTGGCTCATGAAGATCGTGTTCATGTCGCCACGGTCGAGGACGATATCGCCGCGTTGCCGTCCGGTGTCGACCTCGACCGTGAAGCCGTCGAAGGCCTCGCCGCGCGGCTCTTTCGTCGTTTCCATGATCGACGCCCTTTCCTCCGCTTCGGTCCCCGGTCTCACGCCGCCAATACCATGTCCAGCAACCGCTTCTTGTCGATCTTGTTGCCGCCGACTCGGGGAAACTCGACCAGTTCGACGAATCGCGCCGGTATCTTGTAGGTCGCGAGGCCGCCCGACCGCAGGACCTCCGCCAGACCTTCCGTGTCGATCGTCCTGCCGTCCCGCGCCTGCACGAAGGCCCACGGCACCTCGCCGTACTCGGCGTCGGGCACCGCGACGACGGCGCACTGGAACACATCGGGATGCCTGGCGATCTCCCGCTCGACCTCGATCGGCAGCACCTTGTGCCCGCTTCGGTTGACGACCTCCCTGGAGCGCCCCAACAGCGTCAACCGTCCGTCACCGTCGAGAACGCCCATGTCCCCGGTCGCGTACCAGCCGTCCGACCAGACGGCCCGCGTAGCCTCGGGGTCGTTCCAGTAGCCGAGCGCGGCGAAGGGCGCGGAGACCCTGACATGACCGACCTCGCCCGCGGGAAGCTCCGCGCCGCCGTCGTCGTCGATCCGCAGACGGCAACCCGGAAGCGGCAAGCCGGTGCTTCCGTCGAGCCGCAGCGCCACCGGCTCGTCGACGTCCGCATGCCCGAAACCGGGACACTCCATCGCACCCGAAGCGACCACCACCCGACAGTCGGTCAGGTCCTCGATACGTCGCGCCGCCTCGAGACCCGCGGCCCCCGTGCCGACCCGCAAGGCCCGTAACGAGCTCAGATCGAACGACCCGAGGTCTTCCCGGGCGAGGCGGGCGAGGACGACCGGCACCGTGGTCGCGACCGTGATCCTCGCGTCCTCCACCAGCCGCAGCAGGGCGCGCGCCTCGAACGTCGGGGGAAATACGCAGGCGAAGGGCAATGCACCCGTCATCGTCCATGCCAGCACGCCGGCCGCGCCCGACATCGGCGCGAACATGCCGACAATATCGTCCTCCCGCATCCCCAACCGTCCGGCGATGCCGCGGCCGATGCAGATTTGCGCCGCCTCCGGCCATTCGTTGAGCTTGGCGAGGCTACTGGTCCCGCTGGAGGCGGTGATCAGGGACACCTCGTCGAACCGGAACCGCCGCTCGGCGATCCGGTCGCGGCCGTCGCCGCCCTCGGGCGGCGCTACCAGGTCCGACCAGCTCGACCATCCGTCCGGCGGCAACTCCGACGCGAGGGCGACGCGCAGCGTCTTCGTCGATCGGCCGACGCCCGTCCCTTCCAGCCATGTCCTTCGGCCGTCGTCGTCCATGGAGTCGAGAGCGACGAAGACGGCGCTCGGATCGATCCGCTCGAAGGTGTGGTCGAGCTCCCGCCGGCGCCACTGCATCGGCGCGAAACAGCCCAGAACGCCAGCCTTCTTGAAGGCGATCCGCAGCACCGTCTCGCGGGTCGACGACGGGATCTGCACGAGCGCCCGGCCGTCGCGGGGGATGCCGCGAGCGATCAGGTTGGCGGCGATCCGGTCGGTAACCTCGTGGAGCCGCCGCCAAGTGAGCCCGATCTCCCGGTCGCGACAGGCGATCCCGTCGGGAAAGTCCCGCGCGTAGGCGGCATAGCGGCCGACCATGGTGTCCCGGGACCAGTGGCCGGCGGCGAGACGGGTCTCGACCTTCTCCCGGTCGATCCGGGTCGGCCGCATGTTCGATCTTCGCCCCATCGGCACCCGCGCTACCGGCCCGTGTATTCCGGGGAACGTTTTTCGGCGAAGGCCTTCAAGCCCTCGCGGCCATCCTCGGTGCCCATGCAAATGGCATAGAGCTTGCGCTCGTAGTCGATGCCGGTCAGGAGGTCGGTTTCCGTCGATCGCAGCACGGCGTCGCGTCCGGCCACGAACGCCATCGGCGCTCGGGATCCCAGCTCGCGCGCCAGTTCCTTCGCGCGCGGCAGCAGGTCGACCCGCGGCCTGACCTCGGTAACGAGGCCGATGGACGCCGCCGTCCGGGCGTCGATGCGCTGCCCGGTCAGCACCATCTGCATGGCCCAGCCGAGACCGACGAAGCGATAGAGGCGTTGTGTCCCGCCGCTACCCGGGATCTGGCCCAAGGTGATCTCCGGCTGCCCGAACACGGCGTTGTCACTGGCGATACGGACCGTGCACCCCATGGCGAATTCGAGGCCGGCGCCGAGGCAGTAGCCGTTGACGGCGGCGACGGTCGGCTTGCCCAGGCGCTCGATCGCGGTCGGCAGATCCTTGCGGAGCGTGGCCGCCGGGCCCATCTCCGAGGCCAGCGTCCGCCGTTCGAGCTCCGGGATGTTGGCGCCGGCGCTGAACGACTCTTCGCCGTGCCCGGTGAACACGATGGCCCTGACCGCGGCATCGGTCTCCGCGCGGCGGACGCAATCCAGCAGGTCGACCCGCATCCGGTGGCTCAGGGCGTTGCGCCGTTCGGGCCAGCGCAGCGTGACGATCAGCAGATCGTCATCCGTTTCGGTCATCACGTTCTCGTATTCCATCACGGGTCGGTCCTCTTCACTCGTCCGTTCGATGGCGCGTCGATACGCGCCACCCATAACAATCGCGGCGCGAAACCTCAATCGGACCGCATCGGGGAATCGGGAAAACCGAGTGACGCGCATGACCCCGAGGCGCTACCCTTCGGGATTGTCCGAGCGGGCGCGCCCCGCCCTCCGGGTTCCCCATCGTGGGGCCGCGGGTTCGAGTCCCGCAGGGCGCGTCCGGATACTGGCACAGGGAGTGTGCGTCATGCGTCCGTTCGACGGCATCCGCATCGTCGATCTCACCCAGATCCTCGCCGGTCCCTACTGCACGTACCAGCTTGGCCTGCTCGGGGCGGAGGTGATCAAGATCGAGCTCCCCGGTCAGGGCGATTGGATCCGCGTCACCGGCCTCGACCCGGAACTCCGCGAGGCGCGCATGGGAACGCACTTCCTGTCCCAGAACGCCGGGAAGAGATCGGTCACCGTCAACATGAAGGACGCGCGCGGCCGGGACATCGTGAGGAAGCTGGTCGAGACGGGCGACGTGTTCGTCGAGAACTTCCGTCCCGGCTCGGCCGAGCGGCTCGGCCTGTCCTACGAGGATGTGCGCGCCATCAGGCCGGATATCATCTATTGCTCGCTGTCGGCATACGGCCAGGACGGCCCGTGGTCCCACCGCAAGGGCTACGACCACGTCCTGCAGGGAACGACGGGGGTCATGAGCCTCACGGGCACGCCGGAAACGGGTCCGATCAAGGCGGGCCTGGCGTTCATCGACTACGCCACGGGGCTCAACGGCGCCTTCGCCATCTCCGCCGCGCTGCTCGAGCGCCGGAAGACCGGCGAAGGCAAGCGCATCGACGTCGCCATGCTCGATTCGACACTGCTGTTGATGTCGAACATCGTCGCCGACTACCTGATCACGGGAACCGTACCCGAGCTCGTCGGCAACGAGCCCCAAAGCCGCAGTCCCACCGCCGGCGTCTTCGACGCGAAGGACCGGCCGATCCTGATCGCGGCCAACTCCGACGTGCAGTGCCGCGCCCTGATGACGGCGCTCGGGCTCGAGGACCTGATCGACGATCCCAGGTTCGCCGATCATCGGTCACGACTCGCCAACAAGCCCGAACTGCGCCGGATCGTCGACGACGCGCTGAAGGCCAGATCCGGCGAAGAATGGGAGGAGATCCTGGACGGCGCGGAGGTGCCCGCCGGGCTGATCCGCAATGTCGCCGAGGTGATGGCGGAGGGTGGCCAAGCCATGTCGCGGGGGATTTCGCGAGAGATGACCCTGCCCGGTCACGACCGCAAGATCGGCGTACCGACAGCGGGCTTCAAAGTAGACGGCGACGTCATCGGGGCCGACCGTCCGCCGCCCGAGGTCGGCGCCGATACGGACGCGGTGCTCACCGGGCTCGGCTACGGCGCCGCCGAAATCTCGAAGCTCCGGGAAGCGGGCGTCGTCTGAGGTCGGGTGTCTTCCGAGCTCGTCGGCCCGACGTCGACCCGCGCGCCGGTCGCGTCATGACGCGCCTGATCTCGTGGAACATCCGTCACGGCGGCGGCACCCGTACGGAAGCGATCGCCGAGGCGATCGCGGGCCATCGGCCCGACGTCGCGGTGCTCTCGGAATTCCGGCACAACCGCTTCGGCGCCCGCCTGCACGAGCGCCTCGCCGACATGGGCCTCGTGCACCGCCGGTCGGGGCGGGCGGCGGCGCCAGCCAACACGGTCTCCGTCGCCTCCCGATATCCCCTGACGCCGCTTCCACGGACCGGATATCTGGGGGAATGGTCCCATCGGGTGGTCGCGGCGCGGTGCGGGGATTTCCGGCTCGTCGGGCTCTACCTGCCCAACCTGAAGGCGAAGTTGCCGCTGCTCGAATACCTGATCGCCCTGCCGCGCGCCTACCACCGGGAATCCTCGTTGCTGGTGGGCGATCTCAACGCCGGCAAGCAGGGGATCGACGGCCCCGACACGTTCGTGTTCTTCGAGGGCGCCTACCTCGAGAAGCTCGAATCCCAAGGCTGGACGGACGGGTTTCGTCATTTCCACGGACTTGAGCGGGACTTCACCTGGTACAGCCACCGGCGAAACGGCTACCGGCTGGATTACGCGATGTCGTCGCCCCCGATGACCGGCCGCCTGCGCGGCGCCTGGCACTCCCATCGGGAACGCGAGATCGGCCTGTCGGACCATTCGATCCTGATCGTCGACTTCTGACGGGCGGGCGTCGGAGGCAGGGACCGCGCTAAATCATGATCATCCCGCCGTTCACGTCCAGTACCTGCCCGGTGACCCAGTTGGATTGCGGCGAGGCGAGGAACACGATCGCCTGCGCGATGTCGCCGGGCATTCCGTAACGGCCCAGGGGCACGACGGTCGCCGGATCCGGCGGGCTGCCGGCATTCACGATGTCGTTCCACATCGTTCCCACGAGGGGGCCGGGCGCCACGGCGTTGGCGTAGATGCCGTCGTCCGTGCTGTTACGGGCGATGTTCTTGATCAGGGCGTGGACCGCGCCTTTGGACGCCGCGTAGGCGGCACCGCTGGCCGCTCCGCCGAACCGGCCCGCGGTCGAGCCGATGGCGACGATCTTTCCGTAACCCCGCTTCTTCATGACCGGCACGACGGCCCGGGCCACGTTCATGACCCCGTACACGTTGACGTTCATCACCCGGTCCCATTCCTCGTCCGTCACCGTGTCCACGCGGGCGAGCGTGACGATTCCGGCGGCCAGAATGGCGATGTCGATACGTCCATGCTCCGACATCACGTCGGCCACCAGCGACTCGGCGGCAGACCTCGACGTGACGTCGAGTCGCCTGTAGACGATCGAGTCGTCCTCCGCGAACGCATCGCTGGAGTCGTGGACGTCGGTTCCCACGACAGCGGCGCCGCGGTCGGCCAGCGCCCTGGCCGTTACGCGGCCCACGTCTCCGGTCGCCCCCGTGAGGACGGCGACCTGTCCGGAGAGGTTCGGGGGGCCGCTGTCGGGCATGACCATGAACGGTTCTCCCTCTCCCTGTTCCGGCCTGTTCTCTAGAAGCTCTTCAACGTGACGCCACCGTCGACGACGATCTCCGCGCCCGTGACGTATCGCGCCTCGTCCGAGGCGAGGTACAGGGCCGCGTAGGCCACGTCCCAGGCGTCTCCCATCCTGCCGGTCGGGCACATGGCGTCGCGGTCGGCGATCGCCTTCGCCACGTCGCCGCCGTAGGCCTGGCCGGCGACGCGGGCCTCGACCAGCGGCGTGTGCATGAGGCCCGGGACTACGCAGTTCGATCGCACGCCCTTGTCCGCGTACTGGAAGGCGACGGCGTTGCTGAACTGAACGAGACCCGCCTTGGACGCCTGATAGGCGCAGAGTTGCCGGCCGATGTTGGTCCGGCTGGCGATGGACGAGATGTTGACGATGGCGCCGCCGCCCTGCGCCTCCATGACGGGCAGTACGTACTTGCAGGCCAGGAAGACGGTCTTGAGGTTGAAATCGATCTGAAAATTCCAGTCTTCCTCGGAGAGCTCCACGGGTCCTCCGGGGATCGATCCTCCGCAGTTGTTGTGGAGGATGTCGATGCGCCCGTATTCCGCCATGCAGGCATTCGCCATGGCCGCGACCTGATCGGCCTTCGTGGCGTCGCCCACGTGGGTCGCGCAGACACCACCCTCCTCGTCGATGATCCTCCTGGTCTCAGCGACGGCGTCGCCGTCGATATCCACGGCGAAGACCCTGGCGCCCTCGCGGGCATAGAGCACGGCGGCCGCCTTGCCGTTGCCGTAGCCCTCGCCGACCGAGCCGGCGCCGATCACCATCGCGATCTTGCCTTCGACCCGCCCTGTCATCGCTGCGTCTTCCCCGCAAATGACGCGCCGCAAGAGTACGCCGCGCCGCCCGCCCGCCGGCATGACTGGCGACGTTCCGGCGCATCCATTCCCGCCAACCACACCCGTTCGCCGCGCCATCGAAGCGTATCCCCGTCCACGACAGAGGCCGCCCCGCCCGCCGGTTCCGCGCTCGCCACGCCAACAATGAGGATGATCACAGCCGCCGTCGCCCACAAGAACACGACGAACTTCAGCAACGCGGCAAGCGGTTCTTCCCAGGGCCGGAATTGGGGTTCAGTCATTTGCCCGCCGCCGATACCGCAAGCGCCGCCATCACTTCCTCATGCCGCCGTTGGTCGGCTTCGCGTTGCTGCTTCATGGCTTCGCCTTGCTGCTCCATCGCCGCAATGCCGCGCCATATCCCAATCGCCGCCACCGTCATCGCCACGGCGTTCACGAACGAGGCCGCCGCACCGACGGCCGCTATCCACAGCGCCGCATGTTGCATCGTGAGGCTTGCGGCTTCGTAGCCCGTCATCGCCCCCTCACCCGTCACGATACGACTTCACGCCAAGCCGCGACGCCCGCTTGCGGACCGCCCCATACGTCCGGCCCAAGTCATCCGCCACCGCTCGCAAGCGGTTCGCGTAGCCCCACGTCCGGCGGGTCCGGTCCGGCGCCGCTACTTCCAGCATCCAACCGGACTGTAGCACCGACGTCCGGAAGCGGCGAAAGCCTACGCGGGACGGCTTCTCAACAAACGAGCATGAAGGGGCGCCGCATACCGTGCGTCGATGGCAAGTGGAATTGTCCGATTTGTAGCGGCGCATCGCGTGTCTCGTCGAGTACGCTGATGCGCATGGTCGCGCCGTCGGCATCGGTCCCACCCAATCGTCCCCTATTCGACAAATTCGAGAGTGGACACGTCACGAAGTTCCTCGACAACGCCCACGAATTGGACAAGGATGACCGTAGACTTCAACGGGGTAACCGCCGGTTCGGGCTCGCCCACACTCTGACAGGTGTTGGTATATTCGTACTCCCGACGGTATCGCTTCTGCCCGGACGATCGGACCTGTACCTCGACATAATCTCACGGGCCTTGATCTGTTTGCCGCCGGCACGGCCGGTGGCTACGGTCTCAAGGCGTATCGGGACCAGCGCCGGGAGGACGGGTCGACAGAGCCGTGACGGCCGGTCCGCCCCCGTGGAGGAAACATGAAGCTTCATATCTCGCCGAGCTCGCCTTACGCGCGCAAGGTTCGGGTCACGATTCGCGAGCTCGGTATCGAGGACCGGATCGAGGAGGCGGTCACCATTCCCTGGGACGAGGGCGCCGACGCGGTCATGCACAACCCCACGGGCAAGGTTCCCGCGTTGATCACGGACGACGGCGACAGCCTGTTCGATTCGCCCGTCATCTGCGAGTACCTCGATTCCCTCGGCGGACGGGTGTCGCTGTTCCCATCGGCCGGTCCCGCGCGGTGGGCGGCCCTGCGCCGGCAGGCCCTGGCGGACGCCATGCTGGATGCGATGGTCGCGCGGCGCGTGGAGGGCAACCGCCCCGGCGATGCCGATTCGGAGTACTGGATCAACCGGCACTGGTCGGCGGTGTGGCGGTGCATCGACGAGATGGAACGCACCTTGCCCAACGGCGACAAGCCCATCGACATCGGCGATATCGCGGTCGCCGTGGCGCTCGCCCAGGTCCTGTTTCGTTTCGGCGACCGGGACTGGCGGCCGAGCCGGCCCAAGCTCGCGTCCTGGTTCGAGGAAATCGCGCGGCGTCCCTCGCTCGCCGCGACCCATCCGGTCGACCACGAACGGTCCCGCTGACGGCCCGGACGGGGTGGCCCCGGGCCGGCCGGACCGGTTTCCCTCGCGTCGGGCGCTGGACGCGCGGCGCTCGACCGACTAATCGTTGTCGGTGACCCGCAATCGATAACGGAGAGGAAACCCCATGGCTCAAGTCGCGGTTCTCGCCCAGGTCGACATCGACCCCGCCCGCAAGGAGGCGTTCGACGCCCGCGCCCGCCGTCACTCGGCCGACTCCCAAGCCAACGAAGAAGGGTGCCTGATGTTCCAGGTGAACACCGTGGATGACAACCCCAACCGTTACGTCATGTACGAGATCTACGTCGACAAGGACGCCATCGAGACGCATATGAACTCCGCCCATATGAAGGCCTTCCGTTCGGACACGGCCGACATGGTGAAGGACCGCGTGATCACCGTCCTGAACGTGGTCACGGAAATCTAGGGGACGCGAACGCGGTCCCCGGCCGGGGGAGAGCCGCCACCGGGCGGGCGCCCCCGGGACCGGTCCCCCGGAGCCAACGCCATGCACCAAGTACGCCTCTACTGCTGGCACTTCATGGCCTATCCGCACCTGCCGGCGGACTTCGACGACAGGTACGAGTCGGGCTGGGTGACGGTTCCCAACGCGCTCTGGGACCGCGAGCGGTCCTCCACCGTCTATCGAGAATACATCGACCAGCTCGTCTACGCCGAGGAGCTCGGCTTCGACGGCCTCGTGCTCAACGAGCATCACCAGAACGTCTACGGGTTGATGCCGGCCCCCAACCTGATCGCGGCGGCCCTGACCCAGCGGACCGAGCGGGCCGAGCTGGTGATCTTGGGGAACATCCTGCCGCTGCATCTCAACCCCCTGCGGGTGGCGGAGGAATACGCCATGCTCGACAACATGTCGGGCGGCCGCCTCGTTGCCGGCTTCGCCGTCGGCGGCGGACCGGAGGCGTTCAACTACGACGTCCCCCAACCCCAGGCCCGCAAGCAGTTCTGGGAGGCGGTGGACCTGATCGCCCGTTCCTGGACGGAGGATGGCCCCTTCCGCCACGAGGGGCGCCATTACCCGCTGCGCTACGTCAACCCATGGCCGCGCCCGCTACAGAGGCCGCATCCGCCCATCTGGATTCCCGGCGCCCTCAGCCTCGAGACCATGGACGAGGTGGCGAAGCGTGGCTACGACTTCTTCCTGTCGTCCCGGCGTCACGACGCCGCGACCCGCATGGCGGTCGAGCGCTTCGCCGACCGTATCGAGGCCCACGGCGGGGCCTTCCATCCCTATCGCATGGGGATCCTGCTCTCCGTCTACGTCGGCGAGAGCGACGAACGGGCGCGCGCGGAGTCCAGGGAGAGCATCTGGTATTTCCTGCGGAACTGCGTGAAGGGACATCTCAGAAGCCGCGGGCGCAACCTCACTTTCGGCCCCGGCGTGCCGTCCGCGTCGATGGCGTCGTGGGAGGCCTACCTCGGGCGCGCCGACCCGGCGACCAACAACTTTGGCGACGTGGAGACGTGGGAGGAGCTCGACCACTGGAGCTCGGTCATCGTCGGCTCACCCACCACCGTGCGCGAGCGGCTCTGGCGGATGATCGAGTCGTTCAGGCTCGGCGTCATCCTGATCCAGTTCCATTTCGGCAACCTTCCCGACGACCTGACGCGCAAGAGCATGAGGTTGTTCGCGACCGAGGTGGCGCCGGGGTTGCGGTCCGACTCGGGCGCGTTGTTCGCCGAGGAGTTTCCCACCCTCGGCGAGATGCTGGAGCGGCCCGAGGCGGCGGCGTGAGCACCCGCGTCGTGGACGTTCGCGGCCGCGCCGTCGGAGTCATCGAGGCCGGCGGTGGTAACGCCCTCGTCTACCTGCACGACATCGCCGACGTTCACGCGGCCCGGTCCGGCCTGTTTCCGTTCCACGAGGCTCTGGCGCGCGAGTTCCGCGTCGTCGCGCCGGCCCATCCGGGGTGCGCGGACAGCGACGAGAACGACGACATCGAGACGATCGAGGACGTCGTGTTCCATCTCCTGGAGGCCCTCGACGTTCTCGGGATCGACGCCTTCGCGCTCGTCGGCGCCGGCGTCGGGGGCTGGCTCGCCGCCGAGTTCGCGGTCCGCCATCCCGTCCGCGTCTCCCGCCTCGTCCTTCTCGGCGCCACGGGCCTGTACGTGCCGGACCAGCCGATCGGCGACGTTTTCATGGCGGCGCAGTCGACGGACGGCGGGAAGTATCCGGATTTTCGGAGGATGCTGTTCGCCGACGAGGACGGGGCCGAGGCCCTCGCCCTGTTTCCCGACGGCCGCGGCGAAATCGCGAACGAGATGCTGCGCTACGGGACGTTCCGCTTCCTGTCGCGTGTCGGCTTCCGGCCGCCGTATCTCTACAACCGCACCCTGCGGGACCGACTCTACCGCTACGACCGGCCGGCGCTGGTCGTCTGGGGCCGTGAGGACCGCCTCGCGCCCGTCGCCCATGCCGACGCCTACGTCGACGGCCTGGGCGACGCCCGGATCGAAATGCTCGAGGGCGCCGGTCACAGCACGTGGATCGAGCGGCCCGGCGAAGTGGCGTCCCTGGTCGCCGGGTTCCTCAAGGCGTGAGGCCATTGTCCGGCGCCGGACGTATCGCGGAGGCGCGCCCGTCTGGCGCGTCCGCGACCCGGCCCCTACAATCCGGTTTCGGCGACCGGCCCGGTCCGGTCGGATCGCCGGAACCGGCGAAAGGGAGGCGCGGACAATGAAGAAGAAGTCGGTCGGTGATATCGAGATCTCGCGCGTCGTCGAGCTTGAGGGCACCGAGTTCCGCTACCAAGGACTGTTCCCCGATCTTTCCCAGGAGGACTTCGACGCCCATCGCGGCTGGCTCGACCCGCACTTCTTCGACTACGGCGTCGGCCAGATGAGGTTCAGCTTCCACGCTTTCGTCCTCGGGACCGAACGTCACACCATCGTGGTCGACACCTGCATCGGCAATCACAAGAGCCGGGAAGCCCGGCCCATTTTCAACATGCGCGACGACGACCGCTTCCTCCGGGAACTGGCCGCGGCGGAGGTCGTTCCGGAAGAGGTCGACTACGTCATGTGTACGCACCTGCACGGGGACCACGTGGGCTGGAACACCAGGCTCAAGAACGGCGAATGGGTGCCGACCTTTCCCAACGCCAAGTACCTGTTCTCGGAAAAGGACCTGGAATGGTTCTCCGCCATCCCGGAGGACGACGGCAATCACTGGCAGGGATACCGCGACTCGGTGTTGCCGGTGATCGAGGCCGGCAACGCCGTGAAGGTGACGAGCGACTACGCCCTGGACGACTCCATATGGCTCGAACCCTCGGAGGGGCATACGCCGGGCCACTGCTCGGTGCGCCTCAGGTCGCGCGGCACCGAGGCGATCCTGACGGGCGACCTTATACACCACCCCATCCAGTGCGCGATGCCCCACGTCAACAGCGCCGCCTGCATCGATCCGCCCAAATCGGCGGCGACGCGGCAGGCGTTCGTGGAGCGCCACGCGGACACCGGCGTCAAGGTGTTTCCGGCGCACTTCGCGGCTCCGACGGCGGGCTTCGTGACCGGGACCGCGGACGGCTACCGCTGGACGCCCGACCTGTGAGACCGGAACCGCTTCAGTTCAGGCCGACCGCGGCCGAGAGGGTCGGGCCGATCTCGTCGTTGATGACGAGGTCGGCGAAGGCGTCGAGGTCGGTCGGCTCGCGGTTGAGGATGACCAAGGTCGATCCGTTGTCCTTGGCCATGACGGGGAAACCGGCGGCCGGATAGACCACGAGCGACGACCCGGCGGCGAGGAAGAGATCGCAGTCCAGGATCGCCTCCCGCGCCCGCCGCATGGCGTCCGCCGGCATCGCCTGCCCGAACGAGATCGTGGCCTGCTTGACGATCCCGCCGCAGAACGCGCACGTCGGCGGCGTCTCGTCCATCTCGAACGCCGCCTCGATGGCGTCCAGCTCGTACCGGGTGCCGCAGTCGAGGCAAGTGGCGTAGGTGCCATTGCCGTGCAGTTCGACGACTCGCTCGTCGGGAACGCCGGACTTCTGGTGCAGGCCGTCGATGTTCTGGGTGATGACGGTGGTCGCCAGTCCGCGGTGGACGAGCGCGGCCACGGCGAGATGGCCGCGGTTGGGCTCCGCCGGTCGTATCGTCTTGTCCACCTCGATCTTGCGGCGCCAATTCTCGCGGCGCATCTCCTCCGAGGCCAGGAAGTCTCCGAACTCGATCGGCTCGTTCCGGGTCCACAGCCCTCCGGGGCTGCGGAAATCGGGAATCCCCGACTCGGTGCTGATGCCCGCCCCGGTGAAGACGACCAGACGGCGCGCCCCGCGCAGGAGATCGCGCAACCGGTCCGCCGTTTGTCGGTCCGGAGCCATCGGGTCTCTTCCCGGCTGGATGGTCACGCCGTCGAAGTCAGCCGCGCGCTCAGCGCGCCTCGCCGACGACCGCCCGGTTGTACTTCGGCGGAACGATCTTCAGGCCGTTGAGGAAGGCTTCGACGTCGTCCACCGTCCGCGTTCTGGAGCAATCCCGGAAATCAACGATCGTGTCGTAGTGTTCGTCCGCCGAGACCTCTGTCCACAATCTGCTATTGGACTCGTCGAGGAACCCGATGCCAGCGAAGATGCATCCCCGGACCACATGGAGCCACCCGCCGCGCGTGCCGCGGCTGTATATCCTCCTCGACTCCTCGTAGTCGGCATCCCGGACGGTCTTTCCGTAGAACTCGTCGATCCTGTCCTTGATGGAGCCTGGATCGTTGACGTACCGGGTCGATGCGTAATCGAAGAAGGCGGTGGTATGCTCGACTCCGATATAGCCCGTCATTACATCAAAATAGATTCGCTGTTGGACAAGCTCTTTATCCCGAACCCGGCGTTCCGTTCGCAACCGAAACCGGGGCTCCGAAGCTCCCTTCAGATCGGCGATGTTGATGATCGCCTCGCGGGGTGCGACGGTGCGCCATTCGGTGTGATGCGTGGTAGCACCGTGAATATCCTTGCCTGTCATCGCCGGGTTCGTGACGCAAGCCGCAAGGGTCGCCGCCATGCCCATGGCTGCAGACGTTGAAAGCAGCATTTTCATAGCGAACACCCTTCTCGTTGGCCGACGCATGGCCGCGTTCCCCATTCTCCGTGGACTCTTCCCCATTCTCCGTGGACTCTAAAGACCGAGAGACGAACGCGAAAGGGCGGTATCAGCGGTACGGATCGCTCTCGACGAGGTAGTCCCGCACGTACGAGGCGACCGCGTCCTCGAGCGGGCGGAACCGGCGCCCGCACCCGGCGGCGCGGAGCTTCTCCATGCGGGCCTCGGTGAAATACTGATACCTGTCGCGGAGGCGCGCCGGCGTGTCGACGAACTCGATCCGGGGTTCCGCGTCCATCGCGGCGCACACGGCCTGGGCCAGGTCGGAGAAGGATCGCGCCGTCCCCGTACCGAGATTGAACAGGCCGGAAACGTCGGGGCGGTCGTGAAACCACATCATCACCTCGACGCAATCGTCGACCGGGATGAAATCGCGCTTCTGGCCGCCGTCCTCGTAGTCCGGTCGGTGCGAGCGGAACAAGCGGACGGGGTCTCCGGCGGCGACCCGCTCGTAAATCTGGTGGGCGACGCTGCGCATGGGTCCCTTGTGGTACTCGTTGGGACCGAACACGTTGAAGAATTTGAGTCCGACCCATTGCGGCGGCGCCGGGCCTCCCTCGGCGGACAAGCGGGCGACGCGGCGGTCGAACAGGTGCTTGCTCCAGCCGTAGAGGTTGAGCGGCCGGAGCCCGCGCAAGCCGTCGACCGAGCCGTCGTCGTCGAAACCGGCGGCGCCGTCCCCGTAGGTCGCCGCGGACGAGGCGTAGATCAGGCGTGCGCCGGCGCGCGCGCACCATTCCCAGAGCCCGAGGGAAAAGCCGAAGTTGTTGGCGACGACGAGATCGGCGTCCGTCGCCGTGGTCGACGAGACGGCTCCCATATGGAAGACCGCATCGACGGCGCCGCGCCGTTCTTCCAGGAACCCGAACAGGGAGTCCGGCGCCACGATGCCCGCCAGCTCGCGTTTGGCGACGTTTCGCCACTTGTTCCCCTCGCCGAGCGTGTCGCAGACCACGATCCCGGTCTCTCCCCGCGCCTCCAGCGCGGCGACGACGTTCGAGCCGATGAAGCCGGCCCCGCCGGTGACGACGATCACGTATCGCCTCCGGCGCGCCGCTCGATCCGGCCGATGGTGCCGCTCGTGCTGTGACCCTCGGCGAGCTCGGCCAGCACGACGCGGCCGCCGTAGGACTTCACGAGGTCACCGCCGACGACGTTTTCCCCGGCGTAGTCGGCACCCTTGACGAGAACGTCCGGCCTGATGGCCTCGATCAACGACAGCGGCGTGTCCTCGCCGAACTCGACGACCAGATCGACGGCGGAGAGGCTCGCGAGGATGGAGGCGCGGGCCGCCGCCGGCTGGACGGGCCGACCGGCGCCCTTGAGACGACGCGCGGAGGCATCCGAGTTGAGGCCCACGATCAGGGCGTCTCCGGCCGCGCGGGCCTGCTCGAGAAGGGAAACGTGCCCCGGGTGTATGAGGTCGAAACAGCCGTTGGTGAACACCACGCGCTTGTCGCGACGGCGCCACCGGGCGATTCGGTCGCGCGCCGTGTGCCGCGACACGACCTTACCCCCCGGTCCCTCCCGGTCCGGGGGGACATCGGCCTGGAGAGCGGTGGCGAGTTCGCCGGCGTCGACCGTCGCCGTCCCGACCTTTCCGACCACGATCCCGGCGCACACGTTGGCGAGGGCCGCAGCCTCCTCGAGTCCGTGCCCGGCGGCGAGGGCCGTGGCGACGGTCGCGACCGCCGTGTCGCCGGCGCCGGAGACGTCGAAGACCTGCCGCGACCGGGTACGCAAGTGCAGCGGCTTCTCGCCGGCTACGACCAGCGTCATGCCCTGGGCGCCGCGCGTCACCAGGACGGCGCCGACGCCGGCCTCCGTCACGGCCTTGCCCGCCGCGGCGGCCGCGCTCCGGTCGTCCTCGATCGCCGTTCCGGTGGCCCGGGACAGTTCATCCCGGTTGGGGCTCACCAGGAACGCCCCCCGGTAGCGCGCGAGGTTCGGGCTCTTCGGATCGACGACGACCGGCGCGTTCGCGGACGCCGCCGCGGCGACGAGCTCCGCGATAACTCCGTCGCTCAGGACGCCCTTGGCGTAATCGGACAGCACCACGACGTCCGCCCCCGGCAGTTCGGCGCGGGCCAGATCCACGACCCGCGACAGGATATCCGGCGGCGGCGCGGCAGCGCCCTCGACATCGGCACGGAGGAGCTGCTGGCCGGATGCCAGATACCGGGTCTTCACCGTCGTCGGCGCGTCCGGGCGGACCACGGCGCGGAGGGTCAGACCCTCCTCGTCCGCCAGCAGTTCCGTCAGGCGCGCGCCGGCCGCATCGTCGCCGATCAACCCCACCAAGGTGGCCTGCCCGCCCAGGCTCGCGACGTTGCGCGCCACGTTGCCCGCGCCGCCCGGCATTTCCGTCTCGCGGTCGACGCGCATGATGGGGACCGGCGCTTCCGGCGAGACGCGGTCGACCGTACCCACGATGTAGCGGTCCAGCATCAGGTCGCCGACGACAAGAACCTGGCCCTCGCCGAGCGTCGGCGAAATTTCGAGAAGGCGGGAGAGATCGGGCACGCTGGCGGTCGGGCTTGGCGATCAGGTCTGGATGAACGCGCGTTCGCCGTCGTGGAGGACGACGCAGGTAAGGGTATCCGACATCCATGCGCCGGTGTCGATACCGATGCGGTTCGGGCGGACCTGAATCCCCTTGGAAGGCGTATGTCCGTGCACGACCACCTTGCCAAGATCGTCCTCGCAGTCGAGGAAACCCTCCCGGATCCACAGCAGATCGCGCCGTTCCTGTTTCTCCAGGGGGACGCCGGGCCGGATTCCGGCGTGAACGAAGACGTAGTCGCCCTCGATATGCGTCAGGGGAAGACCGCGCAGGAAGTCGAGGTGGCGTTCGGGGAGGACCTCGAGAAATCGGTCCCGCAACCCCTTCCATCCACCGGCGCGGAATTCCGGGTTCTCCGGGTCGACGCCGTAGTCGCGCAGCGTCGCGTCGCCGCCGTTGTAGACCCAGATGTCGCCGCGCGCCGGATCATCCAGGAACTCCAGCAGGAACGCCTCGTGGTTGCCGAGGAGACGGACGGTCTCGAACCCGGGGATGGGGTCCTCGATCAGGCAGTCGAGGACGTCGCGGCTGCACGCGCCGCGGTCTACGTAATCGCCGAGGTAGACGACGGCGCTGGAATCGGCCCGCGCCGCGTCGGCGTCGGCGCGGATCCGGGCGTTGAGGCGTCGGAGAAGGTCGATGCGGCCGTGGATGTCCCCGACCGCGTAGACGCGCCGGCCGGGCGGCACGCGCACCAAGGAACGGGCCGAGCGCTCCGTCATGCCGCCTTGGAGACCGTCGCGCGTTTCGCCATTGCCGCGAGACATTAGCATCCGGCGAGAGGGCGAGAAACCGTGGCCGCAGGAACGCGCGATCCGGTCGCGGATCGCCCCCGCGCCACTGGCGACGGAAGCGCGAAGACCCCATAGTGGACCGCATGTCCGAGTCGGCCATCGAGGTGAGGAATCTGGCGAAGCGTTTCGGCCCCGTCGTCGCCGTCGACGATGTCGATTTCAGCGTGCCGACGGGCGGCGCGACGGCGCTGCTCGGGGGCAACGGCGCGGGCAAGACGACCACGATTTCCATGCTTCTGGGCCTTTTGCTGCCCACGGCAGGGTCCGTCTCCGTGCTCGGCGAGGACATGCTGCGGCATCGCTATCGGGTGCTGCCCCGAATGAATTTCTCCTCGCCCTACGTCGATCTGCCGAGGCGCCTGACCGCGGCCGAAAACCTGCAAGTCTATGCCCGGCTCTATGGCCTGTCCGATATCGGACGGCGCTTGCGCGAGGTCGCCGACGCCTTCGATCTCGGCGATGTCATGGACCGGCGGGTCGCCAGCCTCTCCGCGGGACAGAAGACCCGCGTGGCCCTGGCCAAGGCCCTGATCAACACGCCCGACCTGTTGCTGCTCGACGAGCCCACGGCGTCGCTCGACCCCGACACGGCGGACTGGGTGCGCGGCTATCTCCAGGATTACCGGATGGAGAGGGGAGCGACGATCCTGCTGGCCTCTCAGAACATGGGCGAGGTGGAACGCATGTGCGACGACGCGATCATGATGCGCGCCGGACGAATCGTGGATCGCGGCGCGCCGACGGAGCTCGTCGACCGCTACGGCCGCGACACCCTCGAGGAAGTCTTTCTGGATATCGCCCGCGGACGGGACCGGGACGGCGACGAGCGGAGGGCGGCGCGATGAGCGCCGCGCCAGCGCGGCGGGATCCGCCGTTCTCGTCCCGGCGTATCGGCGCCATGGTCCTCCGTTATGCCTTCCTGGTCCGCGGCTCCTGGCCGCGCATCGTCGAAATGGCCTATTGGCCCACGGTGCAGATGGTCCTCTGGGGGTTCATCACGCTGTTCCTGATCGGGCATTCGAGCTTCATCGCGCAGGCCTTCGGCGTCCTCATCTCCGGCGTGCTGCTGTGGGACGTGTTGTTCCGGGGGCAACTGGGCGTTTCCATGTCGTTCTTCGAGGAGATGTGGTCGCGCAATCTCGGGCATCTGTTCGTCAGCCCCCTGCGGCCATACGAAATGCTGGTCAGCCTCATGGTGGTCAGTCTGATCCGCACGCTGATCGGTCTGATCCCGGCGTCATTGCTGGCGCTGATGTTCTTCGGCTTCTCCTTGTACTCCCTCGGGGTTCCCCTGATCGGGTTCTTCTTCAACCTGATCGTCATGGGCTGGTCGATCGGGTTCGCGGTCTCGGGTCTGGTGCTGCGGGTCGGTCTCGGGGCCGAAAGCATGGCCTGGGCGGCGATCTTCGCCATCGCGCCGATCTGCGGTATCTACTATCCCGTCGCGGTGTTGCCCGACTGGCTGCAATCGGTCGCGTTCTTCCTGCCCGCCAGCCACGTATTCGAGGGCATGAGGGCGATCCTCGTCGATGGCGCCTTCCGGTCCGACCTGATGATCAACGCGATCCTGCTGAATATCGCCTACCTCGGGGTCGGCATGGCGGCGTTCCTGGCCTTCTTCAGATCGGCCCGCAGCAGCGGCGTGATCCTGCAAGTCGGAGAATGACGGCGCTCCGCGAAGGGCGAGAGGCGAGCGGACACGGCGAGGAATCGGGCATATATTCGGGGAAGACGGGATCCGCCGGAAGCTGGAAAGGAGGCGCCGTTGTTCGATTCCGCGGCCAAACGGACGTTCGCGCTCGTTTGCGTCGGCACCGCCGTCGTCCTGGCGGCTCTGGCCGGTTGGCACTGGGCGGGGAACGGCGGCGCGGGCATCCCCGGGAGCCCGAAGTCGACGGGTCGGGCGCTGATCGGCGGCCCCTTCACGCTCACGGACCACGAGGGGAATGCCGTGACCGAGGCGGACTTCCTCGGGCGTCATACGCTCGTCTACTTCGGCTATACGTTCTGCCCCGACATTTGCCCGATGGAGCTGCAATCCATCACAGAGGCGCTGGAGCAGCTGGGGCCGAAGGCGGACGGCATCGTGCCGCTGTTCATCACCGTGGATCCGGAGCGCGATACGGTGGCGGTGATGGCGGAGTACGCCCGGCACTTCCATCCGAGCCTGCGGGCCCTCACGGGAACGCCCGAGAAGGTCCGCGACGCGACGCGCGCCTACCGGGTCTATTTCAAGAAGACCGACGGTCCGGAGGAAGACGACGACTATCTCGTGGACCATACGTCGCTGATCTACGTCATGGGGCCCGACGGCGCCTACGTCGCCCATTTCACGTTCGGCACGCCGCCGGACGAGATAGCCGCGCGCCTTTCGGAACTCCTGAGTTGACGGGGCCATGACGACCGGAACCCGAAACCCGACGGCGAAGGCGGACACGGAGCCCCCGTTCTGGCGCCGGAAATCGCTCGGCGAGATGTCTCGCGAGGAGTGGGAGTCGCTGTGCGACGGTTGCGGCAAATGCTGTCTCAACAAGGTGGAGTGGGTGGACACGGGAGAGATCGAATACACGGACGTGGCCTGCCGTCTGCTCGACCTGCGGACCTGCCGCTGTCGACGCTACGCCGAGCGGACGAGGCACGTGCCCGACTGCCTGGTGCTGTCGCCGGAGACGGTCGGCGCGCTCACGTGGTTGCCGTCCACCTGCGCGTACCGGCTGATCTCGGAGGGGCGTGATCTCCACTGGTGGCACCCGCTGGTCTCGGGCGATCCGGAAACGGTTCACCTTGCTGGCGTTTCGGTCCGGGACAGGGCAATCTCCGAGGACGAACCCCACGATCTCGGCGCCCGGGTCGTAAACTGGCCCGCGTAGAGGTCCCGCGCGGCGGCGGCGCGGCGAATCCGGACAAACGGGGAAGCGCGACGACGATGACCGGTTCCGGACCCGTGCGCGGCGTTCTCGCCGCCGCGTTGACACCCATGACGGCGGACCTCACGCCCGACCTGCCGGCCATGATCGCGCATTTCCAGTGGCTGCTCGGTCGCGGATGCGACGGCCTCGGGATCCTGGGGACGACGGGCGAGGCCAACTCGTTCAGCGTCGCCGAGCGCTTGTCGATCATCGACGCGGTGGGAGAGAGCGGCTTGCCGAAAGACCGATTGGTGGTGGGGACCGGGACGTGCGCAGAGCCGGATACGCTGGAGCTTACGCGTGCCGCCCTCGCCGCAGGCGTCAAGTCGGTGTTGATGCTACCGCCATTCTACTACAAGGGCATTGCCGACCGGGGTCTGGCCGAGTCCTTCGCGCGGATCATCGACCGCGTGGCGGATGGCGACCTGCGCGTGATCCTGTACCATTTTCCCAGGATGACCGGCGTGCCGATCACCGCGGGCGCCATCGAGATCCTGCGCCGGGATTATCCCGACATCGTCGTCGGCCTCAAGGACAGTTCCGGCGACCTCGGCAACACGGCGTCCCTGCTGGAGGCTTTCCCCGGGTTCGGCGTCTACACGGGAACGGAGCGATATCTGTTGCCGGCCCTGCGGGCCGGCGGACCCGGCTGCATCTCGGCGACCGCCAACGTGACCAGTCCGATGGCGTCCGACGTATTCCGCGCCCATGAACGATCCGACGGCGACGCGGACGCCCGGCAGGAGCAGCTCACGGCGGTGCGACGGGTGCTCGACGGCTTTCCCCTCGTCGCGGCCCTCAAGGAAGCGATGACGACGATCACGGGCCGGGCCGGCTGGCGGGCGATTCGCCCGCCGCTGACGCCGCTGGAACCCGCCCGGGAGCGGGAGCTCCGGGACTCCCTGGCCGCCGAGGGGTTCGACCTCGATGCCGTGGATCCGGAATCGAGTCCCCGGAGCGCACTCGCCAAACCATGAGTCGTCGCGTCCGACTCGACGTCGATGGTGTCGTCGTGGATCTCGACGTCCGGCGGAGTCCGCGAGCGCGCCGGATCTTGCTGAAAGTTGATCCGAGGCTGGGGGCGCAACTCGTCATCCCACGGGGCGTCTCCCGTCGGGAAGCCCTGTCGTTCGCCGCCGGAAAGGCGATGTGGCTCCGGGACCGGATGGCCCTCCTGCCACCCCGGATCCCGTTCCGCGACGGCGCTGTCGTTCCGATCCTCGGGCGACCGCACCGTATCCGGCAAACCGTCGGGACCGATCTCTTCCACGCCGAGGTCCGGCGGGAGGCCGGCGAACTGCTCGTCGCCTGTCATCCGGACGACGTACCGGCCCGCGTGGGCGGATGGTTCCGCGATCGCGCTCACGACACCCTCGCGCGTCGGGCCGTGGCGGCGGCGGACCGCATCGGCGCCGAGGTCGCCCGCGTCGGCATCCGGGACCCGCGGACCCGGTGGGGAAGCTGCTCGGCGGCGGGCGCGCTGTCGTTCTCCTGGCGCCTCTTCATGGCGCCCGAATGGGTCATGGACTACGTGGTCGCCCACGAGGTTGCTCATCTGATCGAGATGAACCACGGCGAGGCCTTCTGGCGTCGCGTCGAGCGCCTCGTCGACCGGGTCGACGAAGCCAGATCCTGGCTTCGCCAATCCGGACCCGACCTCCACCGTTACGGTTGAGAGCGTTTCGGCTCAGATATCGAGGTTGGTGACCTTGAGCGCGTTTCGCTCGATGAAATCCCGGCGCGGCCCCACCGCGTCGCCCATGAGGTCTCCGAACAGATCGCTGGCCTCGTCGGCGTGCTCGACCTTGACCTGCAACAGGGTGCGGACGTTGGAATCGAGCGTCGTCTCCCAAAGCTGATCGGGGTTCATCTCGCCCAGACCCTTGTAGCGCTGGATCGACAGCCCCTTGCGGCCCAATGCCACGACCGTTTCCAGCAGTTTGGTCGGTGACGCGATCTCGAACGTTTCGTCGTTCCGCCGAAGCTCTCCGTGGCGGGCGTAGATCTCCCACAGCTCGTCCCGCATCTCGTGCATTTGGCGCGCCTCCGACGACTCGATCAGTCGCCCGTCGATATCGTGAACCTCCCGCACGCCTCGTACTTCGCGCGAGAACCGCAGCCCGCCGTCGTCGGTCGGCTCGCCCGTCCACTCCCGCTCGTACTCCGCCGAGTAGGCGTTGAGTCGCCGTGCGATGTATTCCGCCGTCTGCGTGGCTTGTTCGGGAGCCGATAGCACCTGGGGGTTGAGGGCTTGCGCGATGGCCACCTGTTCGACGATCCAGCTCGGATAGCGGCGGCCCACCGAATCGAGCAACCGGCGGCACACCCGCGCGCGCTCGACGAGGCGCCGGAGGTCCTCGCCGGCGCGCTCTATTCCCCGATGGTCCGCGAACGCCACGCCCTCCAGGCCACTGTCGATGAGAAAGTCCTCGAACGCCTTCTCGTCCTTCAGGTAACGCTCCGAGCGTCCCCGGCTTACCTTGTAGAGGGGCGGCTGGGCGATATAGAGGTAGCCGGTCTCGATGATCGGCGCCATGTGACGGTAGAAGAAGGTGAGCAGGAGCGTGCGGATGTGGGCTCCGTCGACATCCGCGTCGGTCATGATGATGATGCGGTGATACCGGACCTTGGACAGATCGAACTCGTCGTGGATGCCCGCCCCCAAGGCCGTGATCAGGGTGCCGATCTCGGCTGAGGACAACATCTTGTCGATGCGGGCGCGCTCCACGTTGAGTATCTTGCCCCGCAGGGGCAGAACGGCCTGGGTCGCCCGGTCGCGTCCCTGCTTGGCGGAACCGCCCGCCGAATCGCCCTCGACGAGGAACAGCTCCGCCTTCGACGGGTCGCGTTCCTGGCAGTCGGCGAGCTTGCCGGGCAGGCTGGAGATGTCGAGGGCGCCCTTGCGCCGCGTCAGCTCCCGCGCCTTGCGGGCCGCTTCGCGCGCCGTGGCCGCCTCGACCACCTTCGAGACGATGATGCGCGCCTCGTTCGGATGCTCCTCGAACCATTGGTTCAACCGCTCCCCGAGAAGGCTCTCGACGGCGGGGCGAACCTCGGAAGACACGAGCTTGTCCTTGGTCTGCGAGGAGAACTTGGGGTCCGGCGCCTTCACCGACAACACGCAGGTCAAGCCCTCGCGCACGTCGTCGCCGGTCAGCGTGACCTTCTCCTTCTTCAGTATCCCGATCGCCGAGGCACGGGTATTGACCGCCCGGGTCAAGGCCGCCCGGAACCCGGCGAGATGGGTTCCGCCATCACGTTGCGGGATGTTGTTGGTGAAACACAGGACGTTCTCGTGATAGCTGTCGTTCCACTGCAACGACGCCTCGATGACGATGTTGTCGCGCTCGCCGGAAATGGCGATGGGACCGCCGTGCTGTCCGGACTTGTTCCGGTCGAGGTACTTCACGAACGCCTCGACGCCGCCCTCGTAGGAAAGCTCCGCGCGTTGCGGCTCCACGCCCCGCGCGTCCTCGAGAACGATACGGACGCCGGCATTCAGGAACGCGAGTTCCCGCAGCCGGTGCTCAAGACGCGCGTAATCGAACCCGACGTTCGTGAACGTCCTGTTCGAGGGAACGAAAGTGATCTCCGTTCCCGTGCGGTCCCCGGCGTCGCCGACGACGGCCAGCCGAGCCTCGGGCTCCCCGTCGGCGAACCGCATGAAGTGTTCCTTGCCGTCCCGCCAGACGCGCATCTCCAGCGTCTCGGACAACGCGTTCACCACCGACACGCCGACGCCGTGCAGCCCGCCCGACACCTTGTAGGAGTTCTGGTCGAACTTTCCGCCGGCATGGAGATGGGTCATGATGACCTCCGCGGCGGAAACGCCCTCTTCCTCGTGGATGGCCGTGGGCACCCCGCGGCCGTTGTCGACGACCGTCACCGACCCGTCGGGATTCAGACGGATCTCGATCCTGTCGCAGAATCCGGCCAACGCCTCGTCGATGGCGTTGTCGACGACCTCGTACACCATGTGGTGCAGGCCCGAGCCGTCATCGGTATCGCCGATGTACATGCCGGGCCGCTTGCGCACGGCATCAAGGCCCCGCAGCACCTTGATCGACTCGGCGCCGTATTCGTCGCCACCGTTCGCCACCGCCAGTTTCACCGGTTCGTCCATGCCATTCGGTTCCGTCGGGGCTTATTCGGGACTCGCCGAAATTCGGCCGTCGTCCACGCCGAATCTCCGCGCGGCCGATCCCAGCCGGTCGAACAGCGAGCGGTCCGTTCCCGTGATCCAGGTCTGGGCGGGCCGGTCGATCAGCAACTCGAACAGCGCCTCCCGTCTTGTCGCGTCCAGGTGAGCGACGATCTCGTCGAACAGCAGAAGCGGTGCCCGCCCCAGCCGGGCTTCCTGCAACCGCGCGTCGGCGAGCACGATCGACACCAGAAGCGCCTTTTGCTCGCCGGTCGAGCAGTCTTCGGCGGGCATGTCCTTCCCGGCATGACACACGGCGAGGTCGGTGCGATGAGGACCCACGGCCGCGCCGCCGGACCGCGCGTCGCAATCTCGCGCCGCCTCGAGGGCGGCTCGGAACCGGCCCTCGGCATCGATCGCCGGCATGACGTCGAGCCAGCGTTCCACGTCCCCGTCCGCGGCGACCGTGGCGGCGGGAAACGGCGAGACGCCAGCCTTCATGCCGCTCCGCAATCGGCAAATGGTCTCCCGGCGCGCCGCCGCCACGGCGATACCGCAGGCAGCCATGGTCTCCTCCAGCGCGCCGAGCCAAGCCGCGTCGCTCCGGCCGTCCCGCAGGAGCCGGGAACGTTCCCGCAGCGCGCGGTCGTAGGCCGATACGCGTGCGGCATGGTCCACGTCGAACCCGTAGACGAGCCGGTCGAGAAACCTCCGGCGGGGGCTTGGTCCGTCGATGAACAACCGGTCCATCGGCGGCGTCAACCAGTTCACCGTCAACGCGCGACCGAGGGCCGCCGTTCCCCGCGCCACTTGACCGTCGATCCTCACGAGGCGGCGTTCCCCGACCCGCTGGTCCGGGGCCACCCCGGTTCCGATCTCGATCACCCCCCGCGGATACCGGACCCGCGCGGCCACGGCCCAAACTCCCGTGCCGCCACGACGCGGGACGTCGGCCAATCGCGCGCGGCGCAGTCCTCGCCCCGGAGACAGGAAGGACAGCGCCTCGAGGACGTTCGTCTTGCCGGCCCCGTTGGGCCCCGACAGAACCACCACCTTCGCCTCGGTTTCCAGCCGGAGATGGCGGATGTTGCGATAGTTCGTCAGGTTGAGTCGCGTCACCGCGACGGCCGGCGACTCGCCCGCAAGCCACTCCGTCCCCTCGGAACCGGAGTCGCGAGACACCGGTCCCTGGAACGGTCGGTCGGACGCCGCGACAGCGATCCTCACCGCCAAGCGCGCCTCACACCCTCATGGGCATCAAGACGTAGAGGGCATCGGCATTCCCGCCGTCCCGGATCAGAGTAGGGGATACCGCGTCGGCGAGGAAGAACCGCGCCGTATCGCCGTCGATCTGGGAGGCGATGTCCAGCAGGTATCGAGAATTGAATCCGATCTCCAGACCGTCCGAACTGTACTCGACGGCGATCTCCTCGGACGCGCTGGCGTTGTCGGGACTGTGGGCGGCGATCGTGGCCTTTCCTCCTTCCAGCGACATCTTCACGGCCCGGGACTTCTCGGTGGATACCGTGGACACACGGTCGATCGACTCGGCGAACACCTTGGTGTCGACCTCCATGACCTTGTCGTTCCCATCGGGGATGACCCGCTGGTAGTCGGGAAAGGTGCCGTCGATCAACTTGGAGGTCAGAACGGACTCGCCAACGGAGAAGCGGATTTTCGATTCGGAAAGGGAAATCTCGATATCCTGTCCGCCTTCATCGATGAGCTTCCGGACCTCCGCGACCGCCTTTCGCGGCACGATGACCCCGGGCATCCCGTCCGCGCCGTCGGGTAACGGCGCGTTGACCTGGGCCAGCCTATGGCCATCGGTGGCCACGGCCCGCAGCACCGGTCGGCCGTCGACTTCGGCCGTATGCAGATAGATCCCGTTGAGGTAGTATCTGGTTTCTTCCGTCGAGACGGCGAAGCGTGTCTTGTCGATGATGTTGCCGAGAAGCTCTGTCGGCAAAGTGAATTCGTGGGGAAGCTCCCCTTCGGCCATGACCGGAAAATCCTCTTTCGGCAAACATGGCAACAGGAAGGACGACCGTCCCGCCGTGAGCGACACCCGAGGCTCGTCCGCCTCCTCGGCGAACGTCAGCTCTATCTGGGCGCCCTCCGGCAGCTTCCGGACGATATCGTACAAGGTGTGCGCGGTCGTCGTCGTCGACCCTGGAACCGCGATATCCGCCGCCGCGAGATCGACGATCGCGAGATCAAGGTCCGTCGCCGTCAGCCGCAGTTGCCCGCCGTCGGCGTCCACCAGAACGTTGGACAGGATGGGAATGGTGTTGCGTCGCTCGACGACGCTCTGCGCATGCGTCAACGCGGTCAGCAAAGCGGCGCGTTCGATGGTCAGTTTCATGTCGTATGCAGGTCCAAATGGCGATTGAATCGAGAACCGTTTCCCGATCCCGACATGCGTCGCCGCGGATCGTCATCGACGATCATGGACCGGTCCGAAACTATAACAGAATCCGTCCGACCCCGCACGGTTTCCCAGCGGATTTTTCGACGAAACTTCGAAAGTCTCGCGAGCCCCGCCTTCTTCACGCGGCCCGATGGTGGCACTACCCTTGATCCGGGATCACAGGAACCCCCGCGGAAAGGACGTCATGCGCGAGCGACTGGAGATACTCCGGGGCGACATCACTACGCTGCCGGTCGATGCCATCGTCAATGCGGCGAACAACGCGCTGTCGGGCGGCGGCGGCGTGGATGGCGCGATCCACAGGGCCGCGGGTCCCCGGCTCCTGGAGGCCTGCCATGTTCTCGGCGGCTGCGAGACGGGAGACGCCAAGATCACCGACGGCTACGACCTGCCGGCCAAGTACGTGATCCATGCCGTCGGGCCGGTATGGCGGGGCGGCGGGCACGGCGAGGCGGGCCTGCTGGCGAGTTGCTATCGCCGATGCCTGGAGATCGCCGACGGCAAGAGGCTCGCGTCGATCGCGTTTCCCGCCATCAGCACGGGCGTGTACGGCTACCCGCTGGACTTGGCCACCCGCATCGCCGTCACCGAAACCAAGGACTATCTCGCGCGGGGAAGTTCCCTCGCCAAGGTCACGTTCGCGTGTTTCGGTGCGGAGGCGGTGGACATGTACACGGCCGCGGTCGGCGACATCATCTCGGGTTGACGGCCGGGTCGCCGTTCTCAAGCCCTCAGGTCCAGAACGTCGGCCATCGAGTACAACCCCGGTGGCTTGCCCCGCAGCCAGACCGCGGCGGCGAGGGCGCCGCGCGCGAAGATCTCCCGGTCCGTCGCCTTGTGAACGAGCTCCACGCGCTCGTCATCGGCGGCGAAGATCACGGCGTGCTCGCCCGCGACGTTGCCGCCGCGCAGCGCGGCATACCCGATAGCGCCGCGCCGACGCTCGCCGGAGATGCCGTCGCGTCCCCGGTCGGCCATGTCGTCGTGATCGACGCCACGGCCCGACGCCGCCGCGCGGCCGAGCGCCAGCGCGGTGCCCGACGGCGCGTCCACCTTGTGCCGGTGGTGCATCTCGAGGACTTCGATGTCGAAGTCGGGTCCGAGCGTAGCGGCGACGCGCCGGGTCAGGGCGAGCAGGAGATTGACGCCGACGCTCATGTTCGCGGCGCGCACGATGGCTGTCTTGGCGGACGCGTCGCCGATGGCCTTCTCCTGTTCGCCATCCAGTCCCGTGGTCCCGGCTACCAGCGCGGCGCCGGTTGCCGCCGCCAGCCCGGCATGGCAGGCCGTCGCCGCCGGCGACGTGAAATCGAGGACCACGTCCGCCGCCTCGAACACGGGCCCGGGGTCCCGCCCGACGGCGAGTCCCAAGGATCCGATGCCGGCGAGCTCGCCCAGGTCGCGGCCGATGGTGTCGCTGTCCTCGCGCTCGCTGCCGCCGACGACGACGCATCTCCCGTGTCCGACGGTCTGCCGCAGCAGCATCCGTCCCATGCGTCCCGCACAGCCGGCGATTCCGACCCTGATCTCGTTCATCGCCCCAGCGGTCATTATTCGGTGAGGTCCTCCCACATATCCTTCACCTTGGACAGAAAGCTCGCGGAATCGGGACTGGTCTTCTCGCTGCCTCCTTGCTCGAACTGGCGCAGCAGTTCCTTCTGACGCGAGGTCAGGTTGCGGGGCGTCTCGATGGTGGCCTGAATATAAAGGTCACCCACGCCGCGTCCGCGCAAGGCCGGCATACCCTTGCTCCTGAGTCGGAACTGCGTGCCCGTCTGCGTGCCTGCGGGGATGGATACCCGGGAGCGCTTGCCGTCGAGGGTCGGCACCTCGACGTCGCCGCCGAGGGTGGCGGTGGTCATCGGGATCGGCACCCGGCAATGAAGGTTCATGCCGTCGCGCTGGAACAGGCCGTGCGGCCGGACGGAGACGAAGACGTAGAGATCGCCCGGCGTTGCGCCGCGTACGCCTGCCTCTCCCTCGCCGGAGAGCCGGATCCGTGTCCCGTCCTCGACGCCCCGGGGGATGTCGACGCTGAGGGTCCTCGTCTTGGCCGTCCGGCCGCCGCCGCGGCAGGTCGGGCAAGGATCCTCGATGACGTAACCGGCGCCCTGACAGACCGGACAGGTGCGTTCGATGGTGAAGAAACCCTGCTGGGCGCGGACCTTGCCGACGCCCTGGCAGGTGTCGCACGACGTCGGTTCCGCGGCGTCGCGTGCTCCGGTGCCGCGGCAGTCGTCGCAGGACACGGTGGAGGGCACGTTGAGCTCGGCCTTGCGACCCCTGAAAGCGTCTTCGAGAGATATCTCCAGGTTGTAACGGAGGTCGGATCCGCGCGTACCGGCGCCCTGGGACCGCCGCTGGCCACCCATGAACTCGCCGAACAAATCGTCGAAGACGTCGGTGAACGACCCGCCGCCGAAGGAGAACTCGAAGCCACCGGGCCGCCCCCCCCCGGTCTGGTCGAAGGCGGCATGGCCGAACTGGTCGTAAGCGGCGCGCTTCCGCTCGTCGGACAGAACGTCGTAGGCCTCGTTGATTTCCTTGAACTTCCGCTCGGCGTCGACGTCGCCCGGATTCTGGTCCGGGTGATACTTCATCGCCAGCTTGCGATAAGCCTTCTTGAGGTCGTCCGGCGCCGTGCCGCGCTGGACGCCGAGCAGATCGTAGTAGTCCGGCTTGGCCATGCGTCAGGTTTCGACAAACGGCGGTTCGCGATCCGAACACGGTCCGGACGGATGCATTGCCGGCGCGGTCCGCGGGACGCTAGGCCGACCTGTCCCGCTTCTTCTCGTCGTCGACCTCTTCGAAATCAGCGTCCACGACGTTGTCGTCGCCGGCCGTCGAACCCGCGGGTCCACCGCCCGCGTCCGCCGACGGCCCGTCGCCCATCCCGCCCATGTCGGGTCCGGTTCCGGCCTCTTCCGTCTGCGCCTTGTACATGGCCTCGCCGAGCTTCATGGACGACTGGGCCAGGGCCTGTGACTTGCTCTGGATGTCCCCGGCATCCTCGCCCGCCATCGCCGACCTCAGTGCCTCGAGGTCGCTCTCGACCGCCGACTTCTCCTCGGTGCCGATCCGGTCGCCGAACTCCGCGAGGTTCTTCTCGGTGGCATGGATCAACGCCTCGGCCTGATTGTGGCTCTCCGCGAGCTCGCGGCGTTTCTGGTCCTCGGACGCGTGCTCTTCCGCGTCCTTCACCATCTGCTCGATTTCCGGATCGGAGAGCCCGCCCGACGCCTGGATGCGGATTTGCTGTTCCTTGCCCGTGCCCTTGTCCTTGGCCGAAACGTTCACGATGCCGTTGGCGTCGATGTCGAACGTCACCTCGACCTGGGGAACTCCGCGAGGCGCCGGCGGAATACCGACAAGGTCGAACTGACCCAGCAGCTTGTTGTCGGACGCCATCTCGCGCTCGCCCTGGAACACCCGGATAGTGACGGCGTTCTGGCCGTCCTCCGCCGTGGAGAAGACCTGGCTCTTCTTCGTGGGGATGGTCGTGTTACGCTCGATCAGGCGCGTGAATACCCCGCCGAGCGTCTCGATGCCCAGCGACAGCGGCGTCACGTCGAGGAGCAGCACGTCCTTGATGTCGCCCTGGAGCACGCCGGCCTGAATGGCCGCGCCGAGTGCCACGACCTCGTCGGGATTGACGCCCTTGTGCGGGTCGCGGCCGAAGAAGTTCTTCACCGTCTCGATCACCTTGGGCATCCGGGTCATGCCCCCGACGAGCACGACCTCGTGGATGTCGCCGGCGGAGAGGGAGGCGTCCTTGAGCGCGTGCTTGCAGGGCTCGACGGTCCGCTCCACCAGATCCTCGACCAAGGCCTCCAGCTTGGCCCGCGTCATTTTCATGGTCAGGTGCTTCGGCCCCGACTGATCGGCCGTTATGAACGGCAGATTCACTTCCGTCTGCGTCGCGCTGGACAGCTCGATCTTGGCCTTCTCGGCGGCCTCCTTGAGCCGTTGCAGGGCGAGCTTGTCCCGACGGAGATCGATCCCCTGCTCCTTCTTGAACTCGTCGGCGAGGTAGTCGATGATGCGCTTGTCGAAGTCCTCGCCGCCAAGGAAGGTATCTCCGTTCGTCGACTTGACCTCGAACACCCCGTCGCCGAGCTCGAGGATGGAGATGTCGAAGGTGCCGCCGCCCAGGTCGTAGACGGCGATGGTCCGGTTGTCCCCCTTGTCGAGGCCGTATGCCAGCGCCGCGGCGGTCGGCTCGTTGATGATACGCTTCACGTCGAGGCCGGAGATGCGTCCGGCGTCCTTGGTGGCCTGCCGTTGCGCGTCGTTGAAATAGGCGGGCACCGTGATGACCGCCTCGTCCACCGCCTCGCCCAGATAGGACTCGGCCGTCTCCTTCATCTTCTGTAGGATGAAGGCGCTGATCTGGCTCGGCGCGTAGATCTCGCCGCGCGCCGCGACCCAGGCGTCGCCGCTGTCCGCCTTGGCGATCCTGTAGGGCACCATGTCGACGTCTTTCCGGGTCATCGGGTCGTCGAAGGTGCGCCCGATGAGGCGCTTGATCGCGAACAGGGTGTTCTCGGGGTTCGTCACGGCCTGGCGCTTGGCGGCTTGGCCGACGAGGCGCTCGCCGTCCTCGGCGAAGGCGACCATGGACGGCGTCGTGCGCGCGCCCTCGGCGTTCTCGACGACCTTCGCGTCGCCGCCCTCCATGACGGCGATGCAGGAATTGGTGGTGCCGAGGTCGATCCCGATGATTCTACCCATGACAAACTCCTTTCGCGGCGAGCCCGACAGGCCCCGCCCGAGGTTCCCGAGCCGTTCGGCGTCCCGTGGCCCGCGCCGAAACGTCGTTGGCCTGTGGCGTATAGTCGTTGGCCTATGGCGTATATAGGTACAGAGGCATGGCCTCGCAAGGACTTGGAACGCCGATTTCGCCCGGATATCCGCCGCTTTAAGCCTCGCGAGCGCCCGGACTCGAATGAACGGACTCGCACCCCGGGCACGGACCTACGGCAATGATCGTCTCCGCCAGCTACCGCACGGACATACCGGCGTTCTACGGCGACTGGTTCATGAAGCGCCTCGCCACCGGCGCGTGCGTGGTAACGAATCCCTACGGCGGGCCTCGATACAGGGTGTCCCTGGCGATCGAGGATGTCGACGGGTTCGTGTTCTGGACGCGCAACCCGGCCCCGTTTCTGCCCCATCTGGAGCGCGTGCGCGACCTCGGCTACCCGTTCGCCATCCAGTTCACCGTGCTGGGCTATCCGGCGGCCATCGACCGTTCCGTACCGCCCGTTGAGTTCCAGGTCGAGACCTTCCGGCGGCTCGCTCGCGCATACGGACCCGACACCCTCGTCTGGCGCTACGACCCGGTGCTCCTGAGCTCGCTGACGCCTCCCGCGTTCCATCGCGACAACTTCGCGGCCCTCTGTCAGCGACTGGTCGGCCTGACCGACGAGGCGGTGATCTCCTTCGTCACTCCCTACCGCAAATCCCGGCGGAACCTGGACGCGGCGTCGCGGAAGCACGGCTTCCGCTGGCGGGAGGTCAGGGCGTCCGAGGCGACGGACCTCGCCGGGGAGTTCGCGCGCCTCGCCGCCGCCAGCGGGGTGAAGGTCACCGTCTGCTCCCAGCCCGGGTTCCGGATCCCGTCCGTCCGTGCCGCCCGCTGCATCGACGCGGAACGACTGTCCCGAGTCGCCGGCTTCCGCATCGCCGCCCGGCACAAGGGCAACCGGCCGGGATGCCTCTGTCACGAATCGCGCGACATTGGAGCCTACGACACGTGTCCCCACGGCTGCGCGTACTGCTACGCCGTGAGCGACAGGGACAAGGCGGCGAGGCGGTTCAAGCGGCACGACGCGGACGCCGACATTCTGGGGACGTCCGGGTCCCGTTGAATCCCGATGAATCCCGACCCGTCCCGGGAATGACCGCCTTCAGGAGGACTCGCCGTCCGTATCCTCCGTACTCTCCGATTTCTTCGCCACCCCGACCATCGCGGGACGCAACAGCCGCTCGCCGATGACATAGCCGAGCTGCGCGACCTCGACCACCGTGCCCGGCTCGGCGTCCGGGCTCTCGACCTGGAACATCGCCTGATGGAAGTTGTGGTCGAACTTCTCGCCGAGGGGGTCCACCGGCCGTATCCCGTGGCGCTCCATCGCGGTCCGCAGCTCCCGTTGCGTCAACTCGACGCCCTGGTACAGGGTTTCCATGACGTCGTTGCCCGCGCGCGCGTCTTCCGGCACGGCCTCGAGAGCCCGGGCGAGATTGTCGCCCACGGCAAGAACGTCGCGGGCGAAATTGGCGATCGCGTACCTGGCGGTGTCCTCCTTCTCCCGTCTTGCGCGGCGGCGCGTGTTCTCTGCCTCGGCAAGTGCCCGCAGCAGCTGATCTTTGAGGTCACGGATACGATCCCCGGACGATGCGTCCGCTTCGGTCGCTTCCGTCTCGATTTCCGACTCGGGTCCCGTGTCTCCGTCCCCGACGTCCGCGCTCCCGGATTGGGAAACGGCCTCCTCCACGGAGCCCTCTTCGGGTCCCGAGATATTCTCTCCGTTCGCTCCGGTGTCCGATTTCTCGTCTTTCAAGCGTTCGACCTCCGTGTTGTCGTTTACGCCGTTCGCCACGGCCTCGTGCATTTCCGAACCCTGCCATAACAGGTCGGGCCCGGAAGGGTTAGACATCATGGATTGGCCTGCCCTCCTCGATATCGCTCCGTGCCCGATCGTCACCCGACCCCGAGCGCAACCCACGATACTCGAGGCCAGGGCAGGTCGAGCCACATCAGCCCACGAGATCTCCCACGACCTTCGCCGTATAATCCACCATCGGGACGATGCGGGCGTAATTGAGGCGTTTCGGCCCGATAACCCCGATCGCGCCGACCACCGTGTTCCGGGAGTCGTGATAGGGGGCGACAACCAGCGAACAGCCCGCCATGTTGAAGAGCTTGTTCTCCGCCCCTATGTAAATCTGGACACCCTCGCCGCCTTCCGTCAGCTCGAGCAACCGAATGACCTCCTTCTTGGTTTCCAGGGCGTCGTACAGCTCGCGCACGCGTTCGAGGTCCTCTGTCGCGCTGACGTCCTCCAGCAGGCGCGCCTGTCCCCGGACGATGAGTGTCTCGCGGCTCGAGTCCCCGCCCCACATGGCGAGCCCCGCCTCCACGATCCGTGCCGTGAGCTCGTTGAGTTCGGCACGATCGGCCTCCAGCTCCTCGGAGATGTTGGCGCGGACCTCGTCGAGGGTCCGGCCCAGCAGACGCGCGCTCAGATAGTTCGAGGCCTCGACCAGCACCGACGGTGGCAGGTCGAGCGGCGTCTCGATCACGCGGTTCTCCACGAGTCCGTCGCCGCCCACGAGAACGACCAGCGCGCGTCCCGGTGAGAGGCTGACGAACTCGGCGTGCTTGAGGGCGGGATCCTTGCGCTTGGGCGCCACGACGAGGCCCGTATAGTGGGAAAGACCGGACAGAATCTGGGTCGCCTCGGTCAGGACGTCGTCCGTCCCCCGTCCGGACGCTGCGCACCGCGCCTCGATGTCCGAACGTTCCCGCTCGGTGAGATTGCCGACTTCCAGGAGGCCGTCGACGAAAAACCGCAGGCCCGCCTCGGTAGGCAGGCGGCCCGACGAGGTATGCGGCGAAAACAGCAGGCCGAAGCGCTCCAGATCGGCCATCACATGCCGGATCGACGCCGGAGACAGCGTGATAGGCAGACGGTTGGCGATCGTTTTCGATCCCACCGGCTCGCCGGTCTCGACATAGACTTCGACGATCTGGCGCAGGATCTCGCGGGAGCGTTCGCTGAGCTCCGTGATCATCTTCGTCGCGAACCCCGGATGACAGGCGGTATATGTCTTCGCCTCGCGAGAAAACGAATGTAGTAATGGGGTTCCGGTCCGTCAACGCGGAGCGCGATCGATAACGCTCGCGCCGCACGCGATTTGTTCGGCCGGCGCGAGCACGCGTTCACGGAGAGGAACCCTGTCTCGATCACACGATCCATCCGCGCTGTCGATCACCGAGATGGGGCGGGCGCTCGCATCGGGCGACTTGACCGCGCGGGCCCTGACCGACGCGCATCTAGAGCGTATCGAGCGTCTCCAACCGACAATCAATTGTTTCATCTCGTGGGACGCGGCGGGCGCGCGTGCCGCCGCGACGCGATCGGACCGCGACAGGTCCGACGGGCGCCGCCGGGGAGAGTTGCAGGGTGTCCCGCTCGCGCACAAGGACGTCTTTCACCGCGAAGGCGTTCCCGTCACCTCGGGCATGCGCGTCCTCGACGCGCCGGCGACCTTTACGGCGACGGCGATCAACCGCCTGGAACGGTTGGGAGCCGTCAATCTCGGGCGCCTGAACCTCGACGAATTCGCCGGGCTCGGGACCAACGAGCATTTCGGTCGTTGCATCAATCCGTGGAACCCGGAGCACATCTGCGGCGGCTCCTCCAGTGGACCGGGGGCCGCAGTCGCCGCACGGCTGGCGGCTGGCGCGCTCGGCTCCGATGCCGGCGGCTCCATACGCCTGCCGGCGGCGATGTGCGGGGTTGTCGGCCTCAAGCCTACGTTCGGCCTGGTCAGTCGCCGCGGTAACGTGCATACCACTTGGTCCGTCGACTGCCTGGGTCCGCTGGTCCGTTCAGTCGAGGATTGCGCGCTGGTGCTTCAGGCGATCGCGGGCCCGGATCCGGAAGACCCGACGACGGCGGGGGTCGAGATCCCGGACTATGGTCGGGCGCTCGTCGGCGACCTGCGGGGCATCACCGTCGCGCGCGCGACGGGATCTCTCCTTTCCGTCGTCGATGGCGAGGTTGTCGAGGCCATGGATGCGGCACTCGGGCGGTTGAGAGATCTCGGGGCCGAGGTTGTCGACGTCGCCGTCCCCAACGTGGAGCGGCTCAACGACCTCCAGCAGGTGCTGACCAAGGCCGAGCGCGCGACGATCTACAGCCGCGCGCTCAGAACCAGACCCGACCGGGTCTCCTTCGTCGCACGTAGCGTTCTCTACGAAGGGTTCCTGATACCGGCCACGCGCTATCTGGAAGCCCTGTCCCTTCGCGAAGCCCTGTTGCGCGATCACCTTGCCGCCGTTCACGCCGAAGCCGACGTGCTGTTCGCCCCTGTGATCGCAACTCCGGTGCCCGAGGTCGCCGAAATCGAGACCGCCGACGCGGACGAGTTGGAGCGGACTTTCACCAAGTCGGCCGGATGCGTTCGCTTCGCCAGCTATCTGGGAATCCCGGGAATGTCGGTACCTTGCGGGTTCACGAAAAACGGCCTGCCGACAGCCTTCCAGCTTCTTGGGCCGCCGTTCTCCGAAGCCCTGTTGTTCCGCGTGGGCCATGCGTACCAGCAGACGACGGACTGGCATCGTTCGGCGCCGTCGCTGTGACGTTGCGGCGCCTCCGGTCTGGATCGTCCGTCGTCCGATCCATGGCATTCCGGGCTCCGGGCACCGGTCGTCCGGGGTATTCCCGGTCCGCGGTTCCAGGGGATTTAGAGTGACTTACGACGAGTTCAACGCCTTCTGCGAGTCGCTTCCCGCCACCACGTACGTGATACAGTGGGGCGGCTCGCATGTCTGGAAGGTCGGCGGCAAGGTATTCGCCATCGGCGGCTGGGCCGACGACCAGGAAGCGTACACGTTCAAGGTGAGCGAGATCGCGTACGAAATGCTCAGGGATCGTCCGGGCCTGCGTCCGGCGCCTTACCTCGCGTCGCGTGGGATGAAGTGGATCCAGCACTATTCCGAGCCGGGACTGTCCGACGCGGACTTGGAGGACTATCTGAGGCAGTCTCACCGGATCGTCGCTCGGGGTCTCAGCAAGAAAAAGCAAAGGGAATTGGGTCTCGCGTAAGGGTCGGCGTGGTCCGGTTTGTGAATTCTGCGCCGAGGCAGATCCGGCAGTCGTCTACGCAGCAATCTGACATGGCCGTCCACACCATCGTTATCCCGGACATGGCGCGCGGCGACGAACCGCGCAGCATCGTCTGGGACGACGAGGCCGGAACGGTCGAGGGGAACCACAGCCACATCCGTTATCTGAAGTGGGCTATCGACGCGCCGAAGCCGGTCACCGTCGGCGTGGGCCAGATTTGGCACCTCCGCGATCCGGGCCACGATCCCACCGAGTTCTTCACGCTCCTGTGCACCGCTTACAACCCCATCGTCCTTGAGCCGCTCCGCTCGACCCTCCCGCCCGTCTTCGACGGCATCGAGGCCCCCGAAGGCGAACCCGGGGAGTACCTCTACGACGAGAACGGCGACCTGATGGTGTGACGCGAAAGTCACGATTCGGCCCGGATTTACAGCTTGTAAAATTGTTCGCGATCTTTTGCCTCCTACACGGTTCCTACTTCGTGCCCCAGGAGACCATATCGGCCGATTCGAGCTCGTAACGGTCTCCGGCAAGGTGCGCGGCGAACGCTTCCTCGACAGCTGCGTCCAGACGAGACCTGTCCTCGGCGTCGAGCGTTTCCAGCCACGACCCATATCGCCGTTCCAGCAGGCTCCGCCAGAACCGAGAGCCGGCTTCCCGGGTCACGACCCGCAGGATTTCTCGCTCCCCGACCTCGTCGAACCCGGCGGCGTCGAACCCGGCCCTCAGCGAACCCGGTTCGCGGAACCGGAGCCGCTTCGGCTTCGCCGCGCCCACCCTCTCCGGGAACATGCCGCAGACCACGTTCGCCAGCACGGCCGAGAGGGTGTTCCGTTCCTCGACTCCGTGGGTCATGAAACCCGCCCTGCCTCCCGGTTTCAGGACCCGCCTTGCTTCACGGAGGGTTTGCGCCGCGTCTTCCGAGGACTGAAGTCCGAAGCGGCACGTCACCGCGTCGAACGTATCGTCGGCGAATGGCAGATATTCCATCCGCGCGATCTGGAACTTCATGTTGTTCAACTCGAGCGTCGCCGCCCGACGCCGCGCACCCGCGAGCATTTCGCCGTGCGCGTCCAGCGCCGTTACCGAGCCGCCGGCCCCCACCCTCAGGGCGATACTGATGGCAGGCTCGCCGCTGCCGGAGGCGAGGTCGAGCACATCGTCCCCCGATCCGATACCGGCGAGATCGATGAGAATCCGGTTGAGCTCGTCGGTGACCGACTCGCCTTCGGGCGCGTGCTTGTCCCAGAAGACGGCGCGAGCCGTCCACTCTTCCCGCGACGGGGATGCGCTCACCGGGTATCTACCTTCACGCCCCGCGATCCGACATCGGGAGCATATTTACCGTCTTGCCGAGCGGAAGCCCGCGAAGGCTGGTGGAGCCGAGGGGAGTCGAACCCCTGACCTCGACATTGCGAACGTCGCGCTCTCCCAACTGAGCTACGGCCCCGAACGTCACGCGTTCACCCGCCGGGCGACGGGAAGCGCGCGGATAATGGGTGCGCCCCCGACCGGTGTCAAGGCGTGCGACATCCGCGCGGCGAGGTGTTATAGATGGAGTCCATCGTCGGGACGCGGAGGCTCGGAGCGGGGTCATGTATTCGCTTCTCCAACTCATCAGCACCGTCATTACGCTTTATATCTGGGCGCTCATCGTTTTCGCGGTGTTGAGCTGGCTGGTGGCGTTCAACGTGGTCAACACTCAGAACCGTTTGGTCTACATGGTGGGTGATTTCCTGTATCGCATCACCGAGCCGGCCCTGAGACCCATCCGCCGATTCATCCCCCTCCTGGGCGGTATCGATATCTCGCCCGTCGTGCTTATCCTCGCCTTGATCTTCGCGCGCAATATCCTGTTCGAGATATTCCTGGGACAGGGTGGCCTCTGACATGGACATGGCCCGCATCATCGACGGCAAAGCGCTCGCCGCAGGGATTCGCGAGAAAGTGGCGCGCCGCGTCGCGCTCTTGAAGGCCGAGCACGGCGTGACCCCGGGCCTCGCGGTCATGCAGGTGGGCGACGACCCCGCCAGCCGGGTCTATACGCGCAACAAGGCGAAACAGACCGTCGAAGCGGAGATGGCGTCGTTCAAGTTCGACTTGGCCGCGGAAACGACCCAAAAGGATCTGCTTCGCAAGATCTCCGAACTCAACGAGGATTCGAGGGTCAACGGCATCCTCGTCCAGCTCCCGCTTCCCGACCGGATCGAGGAACACGCCGTCATCAACGCCATCGATCCCGCCAAGGACGTGGACGGTTTCCATACGATCAACACCGGACTGCTGGCGACGGGCCAGGACGCGCTCGTGCCCTGTACCCCGCTTGGCTGCCTGATGATGCTCAGGGATGCCCTCGGGGATCTGGGAGGGCAGAAGGCATTGGTCCTGGGCCGCTCCAACATCGTCGGCAAGCCGATGGCCATGTTGCTTATCAAGGAGAACTGCACCGTCACCGTGGCGCACTCCCGGACGCGGGACCTTGCGGCGGAAGTCCGGCAGGCGGATGTTCTCGTCGCCGCGGCCGGCCGTCCCCGGATGGTCAAGGGAGACTGGATCAAACCCGGCGCCACGGTGATCGATGTCGGCATCAACCGGGTGCCCATCGGGGAGGATGAGAAGACCCGGCTCGTCGGCGACGTCGATTTCGATGAAGCGGTGACGGTGGCGGGCGCCATTACGCCGGTTCCCGGCGGGGTCGGCCCCATGACCATCGCCTGCCTGCTGCACAATACCGTGGCGGCCTGCTGCCGTCAGAGCGGGATCGATCTCCCCGAGGATTAGGTGAGGATTAGGTAAGGTCAGATCAAGCTGCTTCGCTATGCGGAGGGGGTATTCCCGATACCCGATGGAACGTGGCGATCTCGATAATGCTCGCGTCCACGATGGTCCCTCCCCGAAGCCGCAGGCCCCGCGACGCCAGGTGCGCGCCGACCTCTTCCAACAGCGCCTCGCCCAGGTCGTGCCCCTCCAACAGATGCCGGAACTTGAGAGGGGCTGTTACGACACGACCCCGAACTCGATCAGACCTTCCTAGGCCGTGTTGGCGAATTGTTGGAATTTCTGGACGATAGTTCTCCGTCGATGGTCCTGGGAGAACAAGCATGGCGTTACGCTTGCTCATCAGCGATGCCCTGTGGTCGAAGATCGAACCCGTGCTTCAGGAGCTCAAGCACGCCGCCGGCAGCCCGCCGGCGCTCAGCGACCGGATGTTCATCGAGGCCGTCCTGTACCAGGCCCGCACCGGGACCCCGTGGCGGGACCTGCCCGATGAGTTCGGCAACTGGAATGCCGTCTATCACCGCTTCCGCCGTTGGGAAAAGCGCGACCTGTGGAAACGGCTCTGGCAGCGGTTCCAGACCCTCGACGATGAACGGCTCGGCGCGTTGTTCATCGATTCGACCATTGTACGGGCGCATCAGCACGCGGCCGGAGCGTCAAAAAAAACGGCGGACAACAGGCCCAGGCTCTGGGTCGCTCTCGGGGTGGGTTCTCCACCAAGTTGCACGCGGCCTGCATTGACGAGCGCACCGGGGTGTCGTTCGTGTTGACTGGCGGACAACGCAATGACGCGGTGGCGTTCGAAACGGTGTGGGAGGGGGCGCCGGTGTTGCCCGCCCCGGTGGCCGTAGTGATGGACAAGGCGTATGACAGCAACGCCATTCGTCGGTTCCTGGCCGTGCGGGAGATTGAAGCCGTCATCCCGTCGAAAGCGAACCGGACCGAGCCGATTCCTCACGATGCGCGGAAGTACGGGTCGCGGGAGAAGGTCGAACGGTTCTTCAACAAGCTCAAGCAGTTCCGCCGCATTGCCACCCGCTATGAGAAGCTCGGTCGGACGTTCCTGGCGTTTGTTCATATCGTGTCCGCATGGATCGGACTCCGATAATTCATCAACACAGCCTAGTGTTCTGTCATTCATCGAGTGTCGGATAAAGGCGTTTGAGGTTCACGCGGGCATCGTCCATAGTGAACTGCCAGTTGACCTTGGCCTGGATGCGGTCTCGGGACGCCTGCCAGGCTGCGACCTCGTTGCGCAGGACCTTGAGGGAGGCGATGCGGCGGTTGAGGCACTGACGGATCATGACGTTGAGTTCGACCTCGGCGACGTTGAGCCAACTGCCGTGTTTGGGCGTGTAGACGAACTCGAAGCGGTCCCACAGGGCCTTGGCCTCGGCCGGCGGAAAGGCCTCGTACAAGGCACCGGGGCGGTGGGTGTTCAGGTTGTCCATCACCAGTGTGATTCTCTTGGCGCCGGGGTGGCGCTCGGCAATGTCGTTGAGGAAGAGCGCCCAGTCGGTTTTGGTTCTGCGCGCCGTCACCTTGGTCATGCGCCGCCCGGCCAGGGGTTCGGTTGCCATGAACACGTTGCAGCTTCCGCAGCGCCGATACTCGTAGTCTTCGCGCGTCGGCCGCCCCGGTGCTGCCGGAACCGGTTTCCGCGTCTCGCCGATCAGTTGCCGGGGCGTCTCGTCCATGCACACCACGGGAAAGGCCGCATCGTAGGGACGCCGGTAGACGTCGAGAACCCTCTCCATCGCCGCCGCGAAGTCCGCGTTGCCCTGTGGGGGGATCACCCAGCCGACGCGCCGCCACGGCTTGATTGCGTTTTTTTTAGAACCCGGCGCACCGTCTCGTGCGACACACTGTCGATGTGGCCGAGTTCCACGACGCGGTCCGCCAGCAACCGCAGCGACCACTGCGAGCGGCCCTCCGGCGGCAAGGCGCAACTCAGCGCCACCAAGCGCGCCTCGAACGCGCCGTCTGCCTTGCGCACGTAGCTGGGACGGCGACCCTGCCGACCGCCGAGCGCCGCCTCCATGCCCTCCTCGACGAAACGCTTCTTGACCCGATCCACCTTGCGCGCACTGATGCGCAGGATCCCGGCAATGGCCTCCCCGCGCGCCCGGTGCTCGTTGAACTCGCCTTCGTCGCAGTTGAGCAGGACCAGCGCGTTGATCACCCTCTGAGATTGATGCGAACCCTTGCGCGTGATCCCCGCGAGCTCGTCCCGCTCCTCCTTCTCCAAAGTCACCACGTAACGCTTCATGCCGACCTCCTCGCCGTCGCTGGACGACGAGAAAGCTACCATCAAAAATACGACGTATCATGTGTGACACGACACTAGCGCGAATCGCGCCGGGGTAGCAGGAAGACCAGGATGTTGGCGACCAGCATCGTACCGGCGAGGAAGTAGAACACCGATGTCAGGCCCCAGGTGTCAGCGACGAGTCCACCGATGGCGGGCGTCAGGGTGGAGAGACCGGCTTGGGCGCCGAACAGCAGACTCGTCGCCGAACCGCCAAGCCGCGGCGGAGTCAGGTCCAGTAGCCAGCTATGGATCACCGGCCGCATGGCGAACATGGCGAAACCCAGAACCGAAACACCGGCGATGAAGAGGGTTTCGCTGTCGATGAACGTGAGCATCGCGATGAGCGCCGTCGAGGCGCTCAGCGCGACGACGATGACCGGCCGGCGGCCGACCCGGTCGGAAGTGGTTCCCGCGACGGGAGCGGCGATCAGTCCGCCCACCTGCAGCGCCGAGAGGGCGAACCCGAGGGCCAGCGGGCTCGCGCCGACCACGTCGGCGAGATAGAGCGGCAGGAACACGAACAGGCCGTTCTGGGTCATGGTTCGGAAAGCGGCCATGATGCAGAGACCGAGCACCGCCTTGTCGCGAATCACGCCTTTCACCCGGGTGACGTATTCGCCGATCGACATGCCGTAGTCGCGCGGCGCGCGTCCAGTGCCCTTCTCCCGCAGCAGGATGGCAGCCACGGCCAGCGAGGCGACGAACACCGGTACCGCGTTGACCATCGCCGCGCCCTGCCAGGTGAACCAGGCCAGGGCCGCGCCCGCCATCAGGGGCGCCAGGCTGTCGCCGACGTTGGCGCCGAGCGCGTGGATGGAGAGCGTATAGCCCCGATTGTCGGGGAAGCGGCTGGATAGATAGGCGATCGCCGCCGGATGCCAAAGGTTTGCGCCCGCGCCGATAAAGACGATCATCGCGCCGATGATCAGGAATTCGTCCGTCATACCGAGTGCCAGCAGCCCCCCGGCGCCCAACAAGAGGGCGACGATCTGGAACACGACCTGCCGCCCGACCACGTCGACCAAGGCGCCGCTGCCGATCGAGGCGGTGAACCCGCTGGCGTGATAGATGGCCACGAGCAGGCCGGCCTCGGCATAGCTCAGCCCCAGTTGCCGCGCGATGAACGGCAACAGGACATAGAAGGTGCCGAAGGCCCAGTGCGTACCGCCGTGACCCATCGCCAGGGTCACGACCGGTGTCTGATCGCGCCAGGAAATCCCGGTAAGTCGTTCGGAGAGGGACAAATTCCCGATCTCCGCTGGTTTGGGCCAGTCAGACACTATACGCGGCAGCCCGTCTGGCGCAACGCGCCGAGGGCGCCAGGCAGTCGAGTTCCGTCTCCGATTCGCCCCTCAAAGGCGTATTCAGAGAGAGAGCGCCGCCGAGCCGCGACATAGCCCCCGAACTCGCCGGACGAGCCGTGCCGGCCGGTGCCGCCATGACGTTCCGGTCGGAAACGTCGAAGAAATCCCGCACTCCATTGGCGGATTTGTCATCCTGACCTCCTCGATCCGCGAGGACGTTGTTCGCGACGAGCCACGTGCCCGAGGCCAGCAGCAGGATCAGAACCGTCCTGCGGAATCCGCTCTCGTCCACCCGCCTGTAGGCCATGAGACCGAGCTGCACCCCGACCAGAAGCGCCGGGACGCTGATCAGGGTCAGGAGGCCGACCTCGCGGGTCAACAGCTCCTGGGAGGCGTAGGCCGCGACGACCAGCGTCAGGACGGAGAGGTTGTAGGGCTGCCACGTCGCCCGCTGCGCGTCCCCGGCCCACCCCCGCAGCCCGCACCAGACGGTGACCAGGGGGCCCGAAAGCCCGGCGATGCCGCCGAATATCCCGCCGCCGAACCCCACCGCACCGTCGCCGAACGGGCCGGCGTCCGCGAACACCGCTCCGGGCCTCGCGACGAGACCGAACAGGCTGTAGGCGATCAGGAACATGCCGAGGCCGACCTTGAGATCCGCCGCGTCGATGAAGTTCAGAAGAAATACGCCCAGGGGAATTCCCATCGCGCCGCCGATGACGAAGGGCAGCACGCGCCGGACGGAGATGGCGCGGCGGACGTGGACGATGGACCGGACCTGGCCCGCGACGGAGCAGATGGCAACCAGCGGTCCGGCGACGACGGGCTCCATGACGTGCAGCCAGAAGCCGAGCGCCACGATCCCCACGCCGAAACCCGCGAGCCCGGTGACGAAACCGGCCGCGAGGGCTCCCGCCGCCACCCAGAGAAATGCCGCGTCCACGTGACCACCGCGCCGACCGACGACCGCGCCAATCATGCGCCGTCCGTGGCGGCGGAACAACCGGCCTTCGTCGAATTACAAAAAATTTACTGGAATAGATATTCTTTTCTTACACGTATTGCACGATCCGGTGCGGTTCCAGGATAGAATAGGGGCCAGGATGGAATAGGGTTATGTGTGGCCAGTGTCCGTCTTCGACCGGGTCCGCGCGGCCCGGACCGTCATGGCAGGTCGAGTCGCCCTGTTCGGGCAGCGACCGATCCGGGAGACGCGGGATGAGCGAGATAGATATCCGCCGCGTGGATTGTTACGTGTTTCGTGCGCCCATCGACGTGCCGGTGGTGGCCGCTTTCGGAGCGTTCCGTGACCGGTCCGTCGTTCTCGTCCGCGTCGAGGACCGGGATGGCGCGTTCGGCTGGGGCGAGGTCTGGTGCAATTTTCCCAACTTCGGCGCCGAACACCGCGTCCGCTGGCTGGAGACGCTTCTGGCGCCCCGGATCATCGACCGTTCTTTCGAGTCGCCCGAAAGCGCATTCGTCGCGCTGACGGCGGAGTCGCACGTCTGGGCGCTCCAGTCCGGCGAGCCGGGCGCCGTCGCGCAGTGCGTGGCGGGAATCGACATCGCGTTGTGGGACATGGTCGCCCGGCACCGGGGCATACCTCTTCGCCACCTGTTGTCGCCCTCGGCCCTGGAGGCGGTGCCCGCCTACGCGAGCGGGATCAATCCGGACGGCGCGTCGGACACGGTGGAACGCGCCCGCGCGGCAGGATTCCGGAACTTCAAACTCAAGATCGGTTTCGGCGAGAATCGGGATCTCGGCAACATGAGGGAGATCGCCGACGGACTCGCCGACGGCGAGCGTTTCATGGTCGACGCCAATCAGGCATGGGATCTGCCGACGGCGGCCGACATGGTAGACCGGATGGCGGGGCTGCCTCTCACGTGGCTGGAAGAGCCGTTGCCGGCGGACCGGCCGGCGGAGGAATGGCGGGCGCTGCGCGAGGCCTCGGAGTTCGCGCTGGCCGGCGGCGAGAATCTGCGCGGCGAAGAGGCCTACCGGAGCCTCGTCGAGGCGGGTTGGTGCCGTTTCGTGCAACCGGATGTCTGCAAATGGGGCGGAGTCACCGCTTGCCGACGTGTCGCGCGGATGATCGCCGACGCGGGCCTGACCTATTGTCCCCATTTCCTGGCGGGTGGCATCGGCCTCCTGGCCTCGGCGCACCTGCTCGCGGCGGCCAACGGCGATGGGCTGCTCGAAGTGGACTTCAATGCCAATCCGCTGCGGGAAGGACTGGCCACGCCGTATCCGGAACTCGTCGACGGCGCGTTGACGCTCGACGATGCCCCGGGGCTCGGCGTCGCGCCCGATCTGGCCGCGGTGCGCGACATGCAGGTGATGCACGTCGAGATCTCATAGGCCATGACGCCGGTTCGACAGGGACGGCGGCGCACCGTCGGGGACCGGAACCTCGAAACCGTTCAAGGTCAGCGCCACCAGGACGTAGTAGCCGACGATGCCCACCAGATCGACAACGCCCCGCTCGCCGAGCGGCGCCAGCACGTCGGCATAGGCTTCGTCCGACAGGCGGTGCGTTTCCAGCAGCTCCGTGACCGCCGCGTGGACCGCGCGTTCGTCCTCGCGGGCGAACTCGGGCGGTCGGTCGTTCCTGATGGCTTCGATCGCGTCGTCCGAAATGCCGGCGTCGCGGGCAACCGGTTCGTGCAGGTGCCATTCCACCTGGCATGTCGTGTGGCGCGCGACGGTCAGGATCGCGAGCTCGGAGAGACGCGGCGGCAGCGACGAGCCGAAGCGACAGAAGGCGCCCAGCTTCTGGGCCCGCCCACACAGCTCGGGGCTCCTCAGCCAGGCGTGGAAGGGTCCCTGGACCTTGCCGCGCGGGCCTCCGGCTATCTCGTCGTAGACTTGGCGTTGCTCCGGCGACATGGCGTCGAGGTCGAGTTCCGGAAGGCGGGTCATCGCGGGTTCCGTTACGCGGGCCGGGGGTTCAGAACACGAATCGGGCTACCGGCCAGCCATGACTCGATATTCTCCACGGTCTCCCCGTAGAACAGCCGGTAACTTTCCTCGGTGACGTAGCCGATGTGCGGCGTGAGCACCACGTTGGACAGGCTCCGATACGGATGGTCCGCCGGCAACGGCTCGATGTCGTACACGTCGAGGCCGGCGCCCGCGATGGTGCCTTGCCGGATGGCGTCGACCAAGTCCGATTCCCGAACGATCGGTCCGCGCGAGGTGTTGATCAGGAAGGCGCTCGCCTTCATGCGGGCGAGTTCCTCGGCGCCGATCAGGTCGCGGGTGCGCTCGCTCAATACCAGGTGGATCGTGACGAAATCGGACCGGGTCAGGAGCTCGTCCTTGCCGACCCGCGCGGCGCCGCATTCATCGGCTCGTTCGTCGGTCAGGTTCCGGCTCCAGGCGATGACGGACATCCCGAACGCGGTCGCCACGCGCGCGACCCGGGAACCGAGCCTGCCGAGACCCAGAATGCCGAGGGTCCTCCCCGCGAGGTCCGCGCCTACAGTGGTCTGCCACCGTCCGTCGCGCATGTTCGCGAACTCGAGCGGAACGCGTCGGGCCAGCGCCAGTATCAGGGCCCAGGTCAGCTCGGGAGTGCCGGTCGCCAGGGAGGCCGTGTGACATACCGTAATCCCCCGCTCGTCGGCCGCGGCGACGTCGATCGAGGCGTTGCGCGGTCCGGTCGTGATCAGCAGCTTCAGATCCGGCAATTCCGCGAAGAGGTCCCGGGGAAAGGGGGTGCGCTCGCGCATGGCGCAGACGATGTCGAACCCCTTCAACCGCTCGGCCACGGCGGCGGTTCCAGAGAGGTGGTCGTTGAAGACCACGACCTCCGCCCGCGCGGACACCCGGCTCCAGTCGGCCATGTCGAGGGCGACGTCCTGATAGTCGTCGAGAACCGCTATGCGCGTCATCCGTCTTCCTTCCGGAGCGTCCAGTGCTCTCGCGCACCGTATCCGGGCCGCGCCGCGCGTCACAAGCCGGGCATATCCCGTGTAGGGGGACGAAAGTCGGGGCACATGGCGGAAAACGCCGGAAGACGGCGGAAAACCGCGGATGGCTTTACAGCTTTACGAATCAAGTCGTGTCACTCCCGCGGCAGGCCGAAAGTCCGCATGGGGGTCCTCCTTCACGCCGTCTGTTCGAACCAACAGCGTCGGAGACCCTCACCCTTACATCAAGGACCGTGTCTCACATGTGTCTGAACCAGGACAGATCGAGCATCTCGAGGCATGTGCACTGTGGCGTTTTCCGAGCGCGAGGCGCTGCCTCGGTGCGGCCGGATATCGCCTGTCTGGTCCAGGCGGGCGAATAGAATCCGCCGGTTCCGAGCAGGTTCGGGACAATATATGAACATAATCGCAAAGGCGGCCGCGGCTTGCCGTTTGCCGGCAGCCGGACCGAACCGATACGCCGCCGCTTTCGGCGGTCAGGAGGCGCTGCAGCTCAAACGCGCGACCCGCCCTTGCGATCGCGTTCCTCGAGGAGGCGCTTCGCCAGCGCCCGCGCCTCGTCCCGACCGACGATGAAACGGTCTTTCGGCAGGCGCCGGAAGACGTCGAAGGAGGCGAGAACGCGCTCTACGGGGCCGGAGAGATCCTTGACGATGCACTCGGTGTCCTTCACCCTGGCGGCGTCGACCAGCTTCTCCACGACCCGCGCGGCGCTGTCGTCCATGTAGACGGTACTGGAAAAGTCCAGGATGACCACCTCGTGGTCCTGGATGTCCATGCTGATCGCCCACAGCAGTTCGTTGGCCGACGCCATGGAGAAGTAACCGCGCAGATCCACGAAGCCGACGCGAGCCGCGAACGGATCGGCACTGGTGTCGCCCTCTTCGTCGAGGAAAAACGTCCGGTCCAGCAGCGGCACGGAGACCACGTTGTCGAATTCTACCCGCCCCACCTCGCTCGCTCGCGTCAGCACGGAGACGACCAGACCTACGGCCACGGCCGTCACCAAGTCGGTGAACACGGTGAGTGCCAGGGTGACCAGTATCACCGTGACATAATCGCGAGAGATATATGGGACGCGGCTGAGGAAATGCCAATCGACGATATCCCAACCGATCTTCATCATGATGGCGGCGAGGGCGGCGATCGGAATGGCCTCGGTAATCCCTCCGCCCTCCAGAACCAGAGCGAGCAGCATGATCGAACGCAGCGCGCCGGACACCGGGGTGCGGGCGCCGGCCCGGATATTGACGGCGGTGGTTATCAGCGACGCCGATCCGGGCAGCGTTCCCAGCAGGCCGGCGGCGATGTTGCCGAGTCCCTGGCCCACCAGCTCCCGACCGGGTTTGTGGCGGGTGAGGGTGAGGGAGTCGTGCATCTGCGACGACAGCAGGCTGTTGACGGAACTGATGAACGCGAGGATCAATGCCGGTTGTACGGCGCCGGCGAGAAAGTCCGGGGACAGCACCGGCACCTGGAGCGTGGGCAGGCCGGTCGGGAGCGCCCCGACCGTCGGCACGCCGCCCGGCAGGGCGAACGCCACCGCCGTGCCGACGACCAGGGCAACCAGGTACGCGGGCAGGAACCTGCCGATCCGGGACGGCCACCAGATGCATACGGCAAGCGTGACCGCGCCGACGACGGCGGCGTTCGCGTCGAGGGCGGCGAACGCGCCGGGCCAGGCGCGGACGGTCTCGACCAGCCCTCCCCCCATCGTGGCGGTCGCGCCGAGCAGCGGCGAAACCTGGCCGATCATCACGACGATGCCGATGCCGGCCATGATTCCGGCGATCACGGAATACGGCGTATGGGAAACGAAGCGGCCGACGCGCAGGGCACCCAGCGCGATCTGCATCAGGCCGGCCAGCATGACGATGGTGAAGGCCTGGGCCAGATTGCCGGCGTACTGCGTCAGGACCACGGTCATCGCGACCAGCATCGGTGCGCTGGTATCGGAGCTCTGGGCGCGCGTGCCGCCGAACACCGCTGCGAAGAAACCGATGGCGATGGTGCCGTAAAGCCCCGCCAACGGCCCCAACCCGGAGGCGACGCCGGCGGCCAGCGCCCACGGCAGCACGATCACCGTCGACGCGACCGCGCCGGCAGCGTCCCCGGTGAGCGTTTTGAGGTCATAGGACAAGCGCACGCGCCACAAACCCTCCTCGCCATGCGGAAGCAGGACAGTATAGCCCGCCGCGTGCGCCGCGCCGACGGTATGTCCTGGTTCAGGACATATGAGACACGGGGGTCTCTTTGGCTGTCAGTGAGTGAAGGTACTCGGCGGGGGTGTGTCCGCCAAGGGCTTGGTGCGGTCTGAAGGTGTTGAATTCATCGGCGAAGGCGTCGATCCATCGGTCGATGTGGTCGAGGTTGTCGTCGGGCAGATCCCATGAGGCGTAGAACTCGCATCGCCAGGCGCCGTTGTTGCGCTCGACGTGTCCGTTGAGCTTGGGCGAGCGTGGCGGGAGTTCGAAGAGGTCGATGCTGCGGCGCTGGCATTCGGTCTCGAAGTCGGCCTTATGGCGGGTCGGTCGGGGTGTGGCGAGACGGTGAGGGTGTCGAGTTGGACGGTCTCGCCGAGTGTTGTGGGCTTGTGGCCCCTGAACAGGCGTATGGCCTGACGCGCCGGTCGGCGGGCGTCATTTTCGCCGGGTTCGGCGGCGAGGCCGTGGAGCCGCCCCGGTCACGGCCTGCGCACCGAACGCTCTACCACCTGATGCGCAGTTCGAGTCCGACGCCGTGCTCGGTGTCGGCGCGGCCTTCCTTGCGTTCGGCCTCGATGCCCAGGTCGAACCCGGCGCCCAGGCCGAGGCGGACGCCGGCGCGCATGTCGCGCTCGCCGCCTTGCGCCAGACCGAACCCGGCGTAGGGGGTTGTCACTCCGGCGCCGCCGAACGCGGGCAGCCCGTAGCCCAGTTCCGTCTCCAGGCGCGCCTCGTTGCCACCGTCCGCCGGGCGCGCCGCCGCCACGCCCTCGTCCCACAGCCGCGCCACGCCGCTCCCGGACGCGCCCCAGCTCGGGAGCAGCCGGAACGACAGGCCGAACCCGTCCGCGTCCGGGGCCAGACGCATCGACCCCGACGCGCCCCACTCCTCGACGTCTTTGTTGTGGACCAGAAGCGCGCGGCCCTCCGCCTCCACCGTCAGGCCCCGCGCCGGGTCCGTCCAGGACAGACCGCCGCCGGCCTCCAGGCCCGCCCCCGTCGCGCCGTCGCCGCCGTCCCAGCGCACGCCCGCTTCCAGCGTCGGCGTCAGGGACGCGCCATCCGGCAGCGCATGGGCCCGGCTCCCCTCCGCCGCCAGACGCAGACGTTGCGTCTCCGCCGACACCGCCGCGATCGCCACCCCGTTGTCCTTCACCCGCCAGCGCGTCGCCTCGGCCGATCCCTTGGCCTCCAGAGTCGCGGGGCCTCGCGACCACACCGGCACGGACCCGCCCGCGGCGCCCGCCAGGAACCGGCTGTCCGCTTTCTGCGCCCCGAACCGCTCGCGCAGGTCCGCGTCCACGATCTCGATCTCGCCCCAGCCGTAACCGGCCGCCCCCCACAGCCGCGCCCCGTCGCCCGCGGCCCAGCCCAGGTAGGGCGTCAGAGACGTCATCCGGCTCTCGTGCGAACCCGCGATCGCTTCGCCCTGGCTCCGGTCCGTGTAGTCCACGTCGCTCAAGAACCACGACGCCGCCAGACCGCCCCGAAGGTCCGGCCGCAACGCCGCGTCCGCGCCCAGGTGCGCCGAGAACGCATCCCCCGACCAGTCCAGCGCATTCTCGTCCCGCGACAGGCGCCGCCAGTCGCCCGAACCCCACGCCACGACGCCGCCGGCGCCCGGACCGCCCTCGCCGTCCGCGGCCAGGCCGAAGGCGAAGGACTCGCCCCCCAGAAGCTCCTTCCACGACACGTCGCCTTCCTCCAGGGCGCTCTCGTTGGCCCGCGCGAACCCCGCCGCCGTCTCCAGCCCATCGGCCACCGTGGGCGCCGCCGCATCGGGAGACTCCAGACGCCCCGTCACCGCGTCCAGCGCGCTCCCCCACAGCGCACGAGACAACTCTGGCAACACCGACTCGTTGATCGCCTTCAGGCGCACCCACAGGGCCGCATCGTCGTCGACAATCGTCCCGGTCCCCTCGCTCGCGTCGGCGAGGGTCGCGTTCACCGGGCCGCTCAACCGGACCACCACCGTCTCGTCCGCCTCGTCCGTCGCGTCCCCGGTCACCGTCACGGCGATGGGCTGGCTGGTCGTCCCCGCCGCGAAGGTGAGCGTCCCGGCGGGAATCGCCGTGTAGTCGGTGCCCGAGGTGGCGGTGCCGGTGCCCGCGTCCGCGTAGCCCACCGTCACCTGGTTGCCGCTTGCGGCGTTCAAGGAGACCAGGAAGCGCAGGGTCCCGCCCCTGGTCCCCGTCCCCTCCGTGACGATCGGACTGTCGATAGAGAGCGTGGGCGCGACGGCGATGGTGAACGTCAGCGTCTTCTCCGACCCGTCCGCGTCCCGCGCCGTCCAGCTATACTCCGTCGCAGAGAACGCCTCCGTCGGCCTCCCCGACAACGTCCGCGTCGCCGCGTCGAACGTCAGCCCCGGCGGCAGCGACTCCGCCGGCGTGAGCGCGTAGGTTATCGGCGGGACTGCCGTCCCCTCCTTCACCAGAGGCAGCACCAGCGGCTCGATCGCCTCGTCCACCGTGTAGACCTGGTTGGAGCCCGCGAACTCGATGCTCCTGTCCGAGAACTCGATGCTCCTGTCCGCGTAGCCCAGAGCGAAGGGCGAGAACGACGTCACCCCGCCGGCGCAGACCAGCATCCGCGTCGCGTCCCAGGCCGAACCCGTCACCGGCGCCCAGGCGCTGCCCGCGTAGTGCAGCAACGTCAGGTCTTGGCCGCCCGCTACCTCGCGCGCGGCCGTCGCCGGAAGGCAGACCTCCACCCCGCCGGGCGGCACGGACGCCATGTCCGCCACGGAGATATCCACCGCCGTGCCGTCCACGACCGCGAACCCGGCCCCGGACGGCGGCAGGTTGTCGGGCGCCGGCGCGATGGTGAGCGCGATGCTGTCCAAGAGCGTCGCCGGAAAGTCGAGCTCAATCCCCGGGGGAACGCCGGCCCCGACCGTCACCTCCACCTCCCGCCTCTCGATGAAGTAGGTCCTCGTCCCGGACGCGCCGTCCGTCCTGACCGCGGTCTCGCCCGTCACCGACACCTGCAGCGACCCGGACACCCCGCCATAGCCGCCGCCCGACGCCGTGTGCGACACCGACGACGGCTCCGCGTCCGCGTAGTCGTTCCCGTCGTCCGTCGCCGTCACCGTCACCGCCTGCGCCGCATCCCACCGGTTCACGCTGTTGGCGCTGTCGGCGATGGCGGCGAACTTCAGGGTGGTCGGGCTTGCCGTCACCCGGCCGCGGCCACTGACGGTCACCGTCACCGTCCCGGTCGGCCACGAGGTCAGCGCCACTGTGTAACCGGTCCCGTCCGGGTTCCCCTCCGTCACTTCGAGCACCCTCGAGCGATCGAAGTCCGGATCCTCCGCCCGCGCGAACGCCAACCCCATCTCGTCGTCCCTGATGGTCAGCGACGCTCCGGTGACCGTGCCCGCACCCTGGCTGTTCGCGGCCGTCCCCGAGACCGTCACCGTCTTGTCCTCTGCGTCCACATCGTTGTCCACCGCCGCGATGGTCACCGTGCCGGTCCTCGTCGTCGCGTTCGCCGCGATCGTCACCGTCGTCGCCGCGCTCAGCGTGTAGTCGCCCGCCACCGCGTTCGTCCCCGGCGCGGCCGACACCGTGATCGTCGTCGCCGCGCTCGACGGGTGCGACAGCGTCGCCGACACCGTCGCCACCCCGCCGTTCTCCGAAATCGACGCCGGCGATACCGCCAGCGTCACCCCCGGCGCCGCGTCGTCGTCGGTCAGCGTCAGCGTCGCCCCGGTCACGCTCCCCGCGCCCTGGTCGTTGGCAACCGTCGCCGTCACCGTCACCGTCCGGTCCGGCGAGTCCGTGTCGTTGTCGTTCGCCGTAATCGTCACCGTCCCGGTGCTCGTCGTCGCGTTCGCCACGATCGTCAGCGTCGTCGCGCTCGACAGACTGAAGTCCGCCGCCACCGCCGGGGACACCGCCGCCGCCGAGACCGTGATCGTCGTCGCGGCGCTCGACGTCCCGTCCAGCGTCGCCGTCACCGTCGCAACGCCGGCGTTCTCCGCGATCGAGGACGAAGACAGCAGCAGCGTCACCCCCGGCGCCGCGTCGTCGTCGGTCAGCGTCAGCGTCGCCCCGGTCACGCTCCCCGCGCCCTGGCTGTTGGCGACCGTCGCCGTCACCGTCACCTGCTTGTCCGGCGAGTCCGTGTCGTTGTCGTTCGCCGTAATCGTCACCGTCCCGGTGCTCGTCGTCGCGTTCGCCGCGATCGTCAGCGTCGTCGCGCTCGACAGACTGAAGTCCGCCGCCACCGCCCCCGCGCCCGCCGCCGCCGACACCGTGATCGTCGTCGCGGCGCCCGACGTCCGGTTCAGCGTCGCCGTCACCGTCGCAACGCCGGCGTTCTCCGCGATCGAGGACGAAGACAGCAGCAGCGTCGTTTGCGGCGCGTCGTCGTCGGTGATCGTCAGCGTCGCGCTCGACGGCGCCGCCACCCCGTTGCCGCCCGTGGCCGTCGCCGACACCGTGACCTGCTTGCTTCCCGACGCGACGCTGTTGTCGTTCGCCGTCACTGTCACGGTTCCGGTGCTCGTCGTCGCGTTCGCCGCGATCGTCAGCGTCGTCGCGCTCGACAGACTGAAGTCCGCCGCCACCGCCCCCGCGCCCGCCGCCGCCGACACCGTGATCGTCACCGCCGCGCTCGACACGCTCGACAGCGTCGCCGTCACCGTCGATACGCCGCCGTTCTCCGAGATCGAGGCGGGCGTGAGGACCAGCGCCGCATTCGGAGCCGATACAAGAGGAACCCACTCGGTCATGACAACGTTGCCGGCAGTGCCGCCGTAGTTCCTCCAACTAAGTCTGATGACGACCCCGCCATTGTCGATCATCGCTTGGGTCGGAACGAAATTCGTCACCGTGAATTGGGATCCGGTGGAAGCAGTATCTCCTATGGACCTGAGTGACTGACACGAGGTAGATGGGAGCGGCGGAGTCACCCTCGTCCAGGGACAAGCGGAAATCCCAGTGGGTTCCCAGAAACCACTTCCTCCTCCGGTGGAGAGTGTGACTGACTGCTGAAGCATCAGCTCGCCTGTGAGGCTCGTCGTGGTCACGTCATGATTCCAGACACCGCCCGGCGTCCATCTGTCTCCCGGGCTCGGCGTCGTCTGGGCGAACGCCCGCGGCGCCAGAGCCGCGACCGTCACCAGCAGCAGGAGAACGGCCCGCGCCGGGACGCGAGAAGGGCCTCCTCTCCGGGGGGATCTCCGCCCATGCGCGCCAGCGAACGACCGTGAGCGTCGGGGCATGAACCATCCCATCGATTTTCTCCTTATCTCCACCGCCTGCGCATTCCGGTGCAGCGGAACAAAGCGATGCAAGTGGTGATTGTACTGTGCAGCGACCGGCGTAGGTCAATTTTCAAACGCGCCATCACCAGCGTGGTCGCGAATGGTGTCTCCAACGACCTGCGACATGTGGCGCATCACATGTGGCGCATCAGAAGATCTCGCGTGGACGCCGTCGTCCGGGAACGTGCCCGGAGACGACTCGTGCGCGGCGGGTGAGTAGCCCCTCGTGAACGCCAGCCGCACCTCGCCTTGAGCCGGACCTGGACGACGCCGCTCTGGCCGGGGTGGGAGGTGAAGACGGTCGTGCCGGTCGGGTTTCCCGACAACGTGTACTGTCCGGTGGAGACAGACGCAGTGCCGAAGCGGCGACCGGTCTGCGCGCACGGATCTGCGCGCCGTTCAGGTTGTTTTCGGTCAGCAGCCCCGGATTGCTGCTATGGTAAAAGACACGTTCGCGGCGGCCGGCTGCGCGCAGAGCAGCAGCGCCGCGAGGGCCAACGGCCAGAAGGCGATCATTGCGGGGGGGGGGGGGGGTAAAACGCGCCACGCAAGGCCGCAGACGCACACCCGGATCGGTTCCGGAAAACCGGGACCCCTCCGGGTGCGTTCCGGGCGCCGCCTTCGCCATGGGGGCGATTCAATTCCACGGACGCCGGCGCGTGTCAATCCCGTGTCCTGGTTCAGGACATATGAGACGGAGGGGGTTCTTCGGCTGTGTGTTTGGCAAGGTACTGGACAGGGGTATGTCCGCCAAGGGCCCGGTGCGGTCTGAAGGTGTTGAATTCATCGGCGAAGGCGTCGATCCATCGGTCGATGTGGTCGAGGTTGTCGTCGGGCAGGTCTCATATGGCGTAGAACTCGCATCGTCAGGCGCCGTTGTTGTGGGCGCGGGGATGATTGCCTAAAACACGGGCCGGTGACGTCCCGACCGGTCACTCGCTCCGGGAAAGCGCATGGCCTCTTACCGATACGTCTTCACGATGGTCGGCCTCGCGAAGTCCTATCCGGGCGGTCGCGAGATTCTCAAGGACATCCATCTGTCGTTTCTCCCCGGCGCTAAAATCGGCGTCCTGGGATACAACGGCGCCGGGAAATCCACCCTTCTGCGCATCATGGCCGGGGTCGAGACCGAGTTCGACGGCGAAGCCTGGGCCGCGGATGGCGCGAGGGTCGGATATCTGCCTCAGGAACCGGAGCTCGACGCGACAAAGGACGTGCTCGGCAACGTCACGGAAGGCGTGGCGGAGGCCAAGGCGTTGCTCGACCGATTCGAGGAAGTCAGCGCGCGATTCGCCGAACCTCTTGACGAGGACGAGATGCGGGCCCTGATCGACGAACAGGGCGCGTTGCAGGAGCGGATCGAGGCTCGGGACGCTTGGGAACTCGACCGCCACATCGACATCGCGATGGACGCGCTTCGCTGTCCGCCCGGCGACGCCCGGGTGTCGACGCTCTCCGGCGGCGAGCGGCGGCGAGTCGCGCTATGTCGCCTCCTGTTGTCGCACCCCGACCTGCTGCTTCTGGACGAGCCGACCAACCATCTGGACGCGGAGTCGGTCGCCTGGCTCGAGCGCTTTCTCCATGACTATCCGGGGACCGTGGTCGCCGTCACGCATGATCGCTATTTCCTCGACAACGTCGCCGGCTGGATCCTGGAACTGGATCGCGGCCGCGGCCTGCCCTTCGAGGGCAACTATTCGTCATGGCTCCAACGGAAGCAGGCGCGTCTCGAGCGGGAAGGCAGGCAGGAAGAGGCGCGGCGGCGCTCGCTCGCACACGAGCTCGAGTGGATTCGCCAGGCGCCCCGGGCGCGCCAAGCGAAGAGCAAGGCGCGAGTCAACGCCTACGAGGCTCTGCTCTCCGAAGAGTTCGAACGGTCCCGTGAAAAGGCCCAGATCATGATTCCCTCCGGCTCCCGTCTCGGTGATCTCGTTCTGGACGCCGAACACGTCCGCAAGGGTTTCGACGACCGCCTCTTGATCGACGACCTTTCCTTTCGCGTTCCCCCGGGGGCCATCGTGGGAATCGTCGGGCCGAACGCGGCCGGCAAGACCACCTTGTTCCGCATGATCGTCGGCGAGGAGACAGCGGACTCCGGCAACCTGCGTCTGGGCGACTCGGTGGTGTTGGGTTATGTCGACCAGTCCCGCGACGCGCTGGACCCGGACCGCACGGTCTGGGAGGAGGTATCCGGCGGGCTCGACGAGATCGAGTTGGGAAAACGGACGATGGCGAGTCGAGCCTACGTCGGCGCCTTCAATTTCCGTGGAGCCGACCAGCAGAAGAAGGTCGGCCAGCTCTCGGGCGGCGAGCGCAACCGCGTCCATCTCGCGAGAATCCTCAAGTCGGGGGCGAATCTCATTTTGTTGGACGAACCGACCAACGATCTCGACGTCGATACGCTACGGGCGCTGGAGGACGCTCTCCTGGAATTCGCGGGCTGCGCGATGGTGATCAGCCATGACCGCTGGTTCCTGGACCGGACGGCCACCCACATCCTGGCGTTCGAGGGCGACAGCCGTGTCGAGTGGTTCGAGGGCAATTACGCGGCATACGAGGAAGACCGCCGCCGCCGATTCGGCGACGAGACCGCCCGGCCGCATCGCATCGGGTACAAGCCCCTGAGTCGGACGTAGGGCGCTTTCTCCTCTGGACGAAGCGCGGCGAGATCCTGACCGTGGCGGTCCGGGTTCGACGAGAACCGCTCTACTCGGCGGGTCGGACTCTCTCCCGCAGCTCGGCGATCAGGCTCTCGATACTCCCGCCGCCGCGCCGGATCATCGACGCGAATTCCTCGCGCTGGGTAATCACGGTGCTCACGCCTTCGACGATGATATCGACGATCTTGTGATCGCCGCCCTTCGTCCGCACGCGCCAGTCGACCCGGATCGACGGTCCGTCCAGCGTGTTTATCCGGCTCGACACGATCGTGTCGCGCTCATTGACTTCGCGCTCTTCGTCCACCGTCAGCGTTTCACCGGAATACTGCCGGAACCGACCGGCATAGGTACGGACGATGAAATCCGCGAACAGCGACCGGTATTCCTTTCGCTGCTCCCCGGTCGCCCGCCGCCAATGGCGGCCCAGTACGAAGCGGCTGATGGTGTCGATGTCGAAGCTCTCGCGGAAAAGCCGCCCGAACTCCTCGAACCGGGCCTCGTCGGAAACGTTTTCCCTGGTGATCGCCGCGATCGTTTTCTCGCCCAGGGCTTCGATGAACCGCGTGGAGCCGGGCGCTCCGGCGGACACCGACGGCGCGCAAAGCAGCGCGAGCAGCGCGAAGGTCGATACGACGGGGCCGGGACGACGCATGGGCATGACTTGGCGAAAGGCTACTTGACGACGGACGAGGCGCGGTCGGTTTCCGACTCTTCGTCCTCGTCCCACGGAATTTCCGGGATTGGCGCGGACCGCGGGGGCCTGCCGTTGCGGATCTCGTCTTCGCGGCGTTGCCTGTAGAGGCTGCGCACGGTGGCGTAGAAGTCGATGGCGCCGCGCTCGATCTCGTCGAGGGTCTCGATGTTGCGGGAGCGGGCGTCGATGGCTTCCATGCCGGAGTGGATCCAGGGGACGGCGGCGTGTTCCGCGTCGCGCGCGTACCGGGACACGGGGTCCGCGAGTGTCTGGCCGGCGAGGCCGGCGGTGTCCCGGACCGACGACGGCCCCAGCAACGGCAGCACGAGATAGGGCCCTTCGTCGATGCCCCATACGGCCAGCGTCTGGCCCAGGTCCTCGTCGTGAAATTCGATCCCTGTAACCTCGAACAGCCCGCCGAGCCCGACGATGGTGTTCGCCATGAAACGGCCGCCGGTTTCGCCGGCGCGGTCCTTTTCCCCTTGCAGCAGGTCGTTCGCCAATATCATCGGCGACTTCAGGTTATTGAGAAAGTTCGTCACCATCGTCCGGCCGAAGTCGGGAACGACCCCACGATAGGCCCGGGCCACCGGTTCCAGCAGCACCCGGTCGACCGCGCGGTTGAATTCGAACATGGCCCGGTTGAACGGCTCCAGGGGATCGTTGATCGCCGCGAGTTCGGCCCGCGCCTCGGCGTCGTCGGCCGGCGGAATCGCGCAGGCGGTCAAGACGACGCCCGCGGCGAGCGCGGCGCCCGCCGTCCGAATCGCGAATGTACCGGTCGAAGTCACGAAACCGTCCCGCCAACCTCCGCCGTTCGACCCCCGGAGTTCGTTCGCCCGACGTCACGGCCGCACCCGGCTCCGGGGCCGTGTCAATATCATAGCTCGAGTTTGAACGCCAGGGAGGCGCGGCGGTGACAATGCACCAGCGCGTCGTGGATTTTTTATTGAGAATTATATAACGATATGTTTATATGATTCTCGATTTGGAATTCGATCGCGTGACGCCTCGTTCCCGACACGAACCCATGAATACGCTTTTGAACGCCCTGCGCGCGGCCGCCGAACCGACCCGGCTGCGCCTTCTCGCGCTCTGCGGGGAAGCCGAACTCACGGTAACCGAGCTGACCTGGATTCTGGGGCAGAGTCAGCCCCGCGTGTCGCGGCATCTCAAGGTATTGTGCGAGGCCGGGTTGCTGGACCGGTTCCGGGAAGGAACATGGGCCTTCTACAGGCAGGCCGATGCCGGAGAGCCGGGCGGGCTGGCGCGGACGCTCATGGCGCTCATCCCCCGGCATGACGCGGAGTTGGTCCGGGATTTCGAGCGGCTCGAAGCGGTCAAGGAATCGCGGGCCGTCGCCGCGGCCGCCTATTTCCGCGCGAACGCCACGCGCTGGGATGAAATTCGCTCCCTCTACGTGCCGGAGTCGGACGTCGAAACGGTTCTTCTCTCGGTGTTCGCCGGCCGGCGTATCGGCGAATTCCTGGATATCGGCACCGGAACCGGCCGGATACTGGAACTGTTCGCCGACCGGTTCCATCGCGGTATCGGCATCGACCTTTCCCACGACATGCTGGCGGTCGCGCGCGCGAACCTGGAGCGCGCGGGACACGGCCATTGCCAGGTCCGGCATGGCGACATGTATCACCTGCCCCTGTCCGGCGAGAGCGTGGACGCGGTGACGTTTCACCAAGTCCTCCACTTCGCTTCCGATCCCGCCGCGGCCATAGCCGAGGCGGCCCGGGTTCTGCGTCCCGGCGTCGGCACCGCCTTGGCCATCGTCGACTTCGCGCCGCACGAGCTCGAGTTCCTCCGCGAGGAGCACACGCATCGACGCCTCGGCTTTTCCGACGTGGAAGTCGTGGAGTGGCTGGAAGCCGCGCGCCTCGTTCCCGGCGGCCGCGTCCGGCTGGAAGGCGACCCGCTCACCGTCGTCGTCTGGGCGGCGACGAAAGTGGACGCCGGGGAACGGCGGGCGGCGGCATGACGACCGACGCCGCGATCCAACCCGTGGTCGATCGGCTGAGCGCGCTCGCGCTCAGGTTCTCGGGAATGGTGAATCTCAGGGTTTCGTTCGAGTTCTTCCCGCCGAGGACGGGGGAGATGGAACGGATGTTGTGGAAGTCGATCCCCCGGCTCGCTCCGATCGAACCGGACTTCGTGTCCGTCACCTATGGCGCGGGCGGCGGCACGCGCGACCGCACGCACGCCACGGTCCGCCGTATCCTCGAGGAGACGACCCTGACGCCCGCGGCGCACCTGACCTGCATTGCCGAGACCCGGGACGAGGTGGACGACGTCGCCCGCGCCTACCGGGAGGCGGGCGTGCGGCACATCGTGGCTCTGCGGGGAGACCCGCCGGAGCCCGGCGCGGCCTACGCGCCCCATCCGGGGGGATACCGGTACGCCGCCGACCTGGTCGAAGGCCTCAACCGGATCGCCGACTTCGATATTTCGGTCGCCGCATATCCCGAAACCCACCCCGAGGCGCCGAGCGCGGACTTCGATCTCGACAATCTCAAGCGCAAGATCGACGCGGGTGCCCGGCGCGCGATCACCCAGTTCTTCTTCGACACCGAGGTGTTCCTGCGTTTTCGGGATCGTATCCGGCGGGCGGGGGTCGACGTACCGCTGATTCCGGGAATCCTTCCGGTGACGAACTTCGATCGGGTGGTCCACTTCGCCAGCATGTGCGGGACCGGCGTCCCCGGCTGGCTTTCGCGCCTCTTCGAGCCCCTGGGCCGGGATCCGGAGACCCGCAAGCTCGTCGCCGCCATGGTGGCGGGGGAGCAATGCCGCATTCTGGCAGGCGAAGGCGTTTCGCGCTTCCATTTCTACACGCTCAACCGGGCCGACCTGACCTTCGCCATGTGCCACGCGCTGGGGCTGCGCGCACCCGCGGACGACGGTTAGGCGCGAGGCCGACCGTGCGCGATACCGTTCCGCGCTCCGACTCCTCGGAGACTCTCGAGCTCCTGCTCGACGAGAGAATCCTTCTGCTCGATGGAGCCATGGGGACGATGATCCAGGGGTACGGTCTCGGCGAGGCCGACTTCCGCGGCGAACGGTTCGCCGACCATTCCCGGGATCTCGCGGGCGACAACGACCTCCTGACTCTCACGCGGCCGGAGGTGATACGGGAAATCCACCGCGCCTTCCTGGATGCCGGAGCGGACATCGTCGAGACGAACACCTTCAACGCGACGTCGATTTCGCAAGCCGACTACGGGCTACAGCGCCTCGCCTACGAGCTCAATCGCGAGGGCGCGCGTCTCGCGCGCGACGTCGCGGACGAGGTCGCCGCGACGACCCCGGACAAGCCGCGGTTCGTCGCCGGCGTTCTCGGCCCGACCAATCGAACGGCGTCGATCTCGCCCGACGTGAACGACCCGGGTTTCCGGAACGTTTCGTTCGATACCCTGGCGGCCGCTTATACCGAGGCGGTCCGCGGCCTGATCGACGGCGGCGCGGACATCGTTCTGATCGAGACGATATTCGATACGTTGAATGCCAAGGCGGCCATCTACGCGGTGAGGAAGCACTTCGATACCCACGGAGTCCGGCGGCCGGTGATGATCTCCGGCACGATCACGGACGCCTCCGGGCGCACGCTCTCCGGGCAGACGGCGGAGGCGTTCTGGAATTCCGTCGCGCACGCGAGGCCGATGTCGGTCGGGTTCAACTGCGCCCTCGGCGCCGAGGCGCTGCGGCCCCATGTCCGAGAACTCGCGCGCGTCGCCGGCATCCCCGTCAGCGTGTATCCCAACGCGGGGCTGCCGAACGAATTCGGCGGTTACGACGACACGCCGGCGTTTCTGGCCGAGCAACTCGGAGAATTCGCCGAGAGCGGGTTCGTCAACATCGTCGGCGGGTGCTGCGGCACCACGCCCCGCCACATCCGCGCCATCGCCGAGGCCATCGCCGACTTGCCGCCGCGCGTGCGTCCGGACGTCGAGCCTCGTTGCCGGCTCAGCGGTCTCGAGCCCCTGACGATCGGGCCGTTGACCGGTTTCGTGAACGTCGGCGAACGGACCAACGTCGCCGGGTCGGCCAAGTTCGCCGGACTCATCCGCGAGGGCGACTACGCCGCCGGGCTGGAGGTCGCGCGCCAGCAGGTGGAGAACGGCGCCCAGATCATCGACGTCAACATGGACGAGGCGATGCTCGACTCCGAGGCCGCCATGGAGACGTTCCTGCGCCTCGTCGCCGCCGAGCCGGACATCTCGCGCGTGCCGGTCATGATCGACTCCTCGAGGTGGTCGGTCATCGAAACGGGTCTCAAGAACATCCAGGGAAAGGGGATCGTCAATTCGATCAGCCTCAAGGAGGGGGAAGCGGCGTTCATCGAACAGGCCGAGGAAATCCTGCGCCATGGCGCCGCCGTCGTCGTGATGGCGTTCGACGAGACGGGACAGGCGGACTCGCGCGAGCGCATGGTCGAGATCCTGACGCGCTCCTACGGGATATTGACCGAAAAGGTGGGCTTCCCGCCCTGGGACGTCGTTCTCGATCCCAACGTCTTCCCCATCGCCACCGGACTGCGGGAGCACGACAACTTCTCGGTCGATTTCATCGAGGCCACGCGCATCGTCAAGGAAACATTGCCGCATGCCCTGGTTTCGGGCGGGGTCAGCAACATGTCCTTCTCGTTCCGGGGCAACAACGCCGTTCGCGAGGCCATGCATTCGGTGTTCCTGTACCACGCGCTCGAAGCCGGCATGGACATGGGAATCGTCAACGCGGGCCAGCTCGCGGTCTACGCCGACATTCCGGAAAGCCTTCGCGAACGCGTCGAGGATGTCGTGCAGAACCGGCGGCCGGACGCGATGGAACGGCTGCTGGCGGTCGCGGACAACGTTCGGCGCCAGCGCAGGGACCGGGGGCCCGATCTCTCGTGGCGGGAGGGTCCGGTCGAGGAACGGCTGTCCCATGCCCTCGTCGAGGGGATCGGCGATTTCGTCGTCGACGACACCGAGGAGGCGCGCCTCGCCGCGGACCGTCCCCTCGACGTCATCGAGGGACCGCTGATGAACGGCATGAACATCGTCGGCGACCTGTTCGGTTCGGGACAGATGTTCCTGCCGCAGGTCGTGAAGAGCGCCCGCGTGATGAAACAGGCCGTGGCCCACCTGATCCCGTTCCTCGATGCGGAAAAGGGGAGCGGCGGCGAGATCCTGGCCAAGGGCAAGATCGTGACCGCGACCGTGAAGGGCGACGTGCACGATATCGGCAAGAACATCGTCGGCGTGGTGCTTCAGTGCAACAACTTCGAGGTCATCGATCTCGGCGTCATGGTTCCCTACGCCAGGATACTGGAGACGGCGAAGGCGGAAGGCGCCGACATGATCGGACTCTCCGGCCTCATCACGCCCTCGCTCGGAGAGATGGAGATCGTGGCCTCGGAGATGAAGCGGGCGGGCTTCACGGCGCCGCTGCTCATCGGCGGCGCGACGACCTCCAGGGCGCACACCGCCATCAAGATCGCCCCCAACTACGACCACCTGGTCGTTCACGTGGTCGATGCCTCGCGGGCGGTGGGAGTCGCCGGCGCGTTGGTGAGCGATACCCGGCGCGACCCGTTCGTGGCGGAGATCGAACGAGAATACGCCGGTATCCGGGACGGCTACCGGGGCCGGGACCGGGACGGCCGCCAGCGCACGCTGCGGAGCGCACGCGAGGCCGGGCTGCCCATCGATTGGGTGTCGGCGGAACCCGCGAAACCGTCCTTCCTGGGGCTGAAGACGTTCGACCCTTACGATCCGGGCGATCTCGTGGACCGGATCGACTGGACGCCGTTCTTCCGCGCCTGGGAGCTCGCCGGTGCGTTTCCGAGGATACTCGACGATCCGAAGGTCGGACGGGCGGCCCGGGACCTCCACGACGACGCGCGGGCGATGCTGGAACGGATCGTGGCGGAGCGATGGCTGACGCCGCGCGGCGTCATCGGCTTTTTCCCGGCGAACGCCGTGGGCGACGACATCGAGGTCTACGCCGACGAATCACGCGGCGCGGCGCGCGCGCGCTTCCACTTCCTGCGCCAGCAGATGATGAAGAGCACGGATCGGGCGAACCTCTCTCTCGCCGATTTCATCGCACCCAGGGAGACGGGCGTCGCCGACTATCTGGGCGGGTTCGCTGTCACCGCGGGGATCGGGATCGAGGCGAAGCTCGCGGAATTCGAGGCCGCGCACGACGATTACAACGGCATTCTCCTGAAGGCGCTGGCCGACCGGCTCGCCGAGGCGTTCGCCGAGCGCATGCACGAGCGCGTGCGCAAGGAGTTCTGGGGCTACGCGCCCGACGAGAACCTGGACAACGAGGCGCTGATCCGCGAGGAGTACCGGGGGATTCGGCCGGCGCCGGGGTATCCGGCCTGTCCGGACCACAGCGAGAAGTCCCTCCTGTTCGACCTTCTCGACGCGCCGCGAAACGCCGGCATCACGCTGACCGAGGGATTCGCCATGCTGCCCGCCGCGGCGGTTTCCGGGTTCTACTTCGCGCATCCCCGGTCGCGGTACTTCGGCGTAGGCAAGATCGGCCGCGATCAGGTCGAGGACTATGCCGCCCGCAAGGGCGTCCCGTTTCCGCGGGCGGAACGCTGGCTGGCCCCGAACCTGGGGTACGAGCCGTAGGGCGCGGCTCGCGACTCCCCCGTTCGATGTCCGCGCCGCGGCCGCTTCGTCGCGCCAGTCGGCGGGGAGGCGTCCGTCCCGCGCGGGGACGATCGTTGGATTGCCGCCGACCCCTTATGTAAGGTCGGATCGAGAACCCGTCCGGATAGCGTGGAGGATCGGATCGATGTCGCTGACAGCGAAGACTTGCGTGCCGTGCCAGGGAGGAATCCCCCCGTTGACCCGTGTCGAGTCCGAACGGTTGCTCGAGGAGGTTCCCGAGTGGGCCTTGTCCGACGACGGGACGCGGGTCGAACGACGGTTCTCGTTCGACGACTTCGCGAAGGCCCAAGCCTTCGTCAACAAGGTCGGCGACCTGGCGGAAGAGGAGGGGCACCACCCCGACATCACGTTCGGATGGGGCTACGCCAACGTGGTCTTCTACACGCACAAGATCAAGGGACTGCACGAGAACGACTTCATCATGGCGGCCAAGGTCGACCGGTTCGCCTGACCCCGCCTTCGAATCGGCCCCGGAGTCCGGGGCGCGAACGCCGCCCGGTCGTCGGCGGGGTCACGACGCCGGTTCCCGGACGGTCTCCGGGGTTCCGTAGCCGCCGCCCGCAGGGGTCTGGATCACGAAGACATCGCCCGGCGCCATCTCGATCTCGTCGCACGAATCGAGGTCCACGACGGCGCCGTCGGCGCGCTCCACCCAGGCGCGTCCGCATTCGCCGGGCTCGCCCCCGGCCATGCCGTAGGGCGGGATCTTGCGGCGGCCGGAAACGATGGCGGCGGTCATCGGCCGGAGAAACCGGATACGGCGCAGGGCTCCGTCGCCGCCCCTCCGTCGGCCCGCGCCGCCGGATCCCCGGCGCACCTCGAACCGCTCCAGGATGACCGGGTAGCGCCATTCGAGAATCTCTGGATCGGTCAATCGGGTGTTCGTCATATGGGTATGGACGCACGACGCGCCATCGAAGTCCGGTCCCGCGCCCGCCCCTCCGCAGATGGTCTCGTAGTATTGCCAGCGCCCGTCCCCGAAGGTGAAGTTGTTCATCGTTCCCTGGGCGGCGGCCATGGTTCCCAGAGCCCCGTAGAGCGCGTCGGTGACCACCTGGCCCGTTTCCACGTTCCCGGCAACCACCGCGGCCGGATACCGCGGGGCCAGCATCGACCCTTCGGGGACGTCGATCTCGAGAGGCTTCAGGCACCCTCCGTTCAGCGGGATCTCGTCGTCGATCAGGGTCCGGAACACGTACAGCACCGCCGCCTTCACCACGGCCGTCGGCGCGTTGAAGTTGTTGGGCAGTTGCGGCGACGTACCGGCGAAATCGATCCGCGCCGCGCGCGATTCGCGGTCGATGGAAATGGCGGCGGATACCTGGCTCCCGTCGTCGAGCGGGTAGGTGAACTCTCCGTCGGAAAGCGTATCGAGGACGCGGCGAACCATTTCCTCGGCGTTGTCCTGAACGTGACCCATGTAGGCCTGGACGACGCCGAGGCCGAACTCGTCGACGATGCGGCGGAGTTCCTGGACGCCCTTCTCGTTGGCGGCGATCTGCGCCCGGAGGTCGGCGAGGTTCCGTTCCACGTTCCGCGACGGCCAAGGTCCGGCGGAGAAGAGCTCGCGCGTCTCCGTCTCCCGGAACGCGCCGCCATCGACGAGAAGGAAGTTGTCGATCAGCACGCCTTCCTCGTCGATGCCCGTCGAGCGCGGCGGGACCGAGCCGGGCGAGATGCCTCCGATCTCGGCGTGATGGGCGCGCGAACCGACGAAGAACAACGGCTCCCCGCCCCCTCGGTCGAATACCGGCGTCATGACCGTGACGTCCGGGAGGTGCGTGCCGCCGTTGTAGGGCGTGTTCAAGGCGTATACGTCGCCGGTCTTCATCGCGCCCCGACGTTCCCGGACGACCGTGGCGACGCTCTCGCCCATGGCACCCAGGTGGACCGGAATGTGGGGCGCGTTCGCCACGAGGTCGCCCGCGGGATCGAATACCGCACACGAGAAATCCAGGCGCTCCTTGATGTTGACGGAGTGCGACGTGTTCTGGAGGACGACGCCCATCTGCTCGGCGATGGACATGAACAGGTTGTTGAATATCTCCAGCATGACCGGATCCACGTCCGCGCCGACGGCGGCGCGGGCGTCCCGCGGCGCCACCCGCGTGAGGACGAGACCGCCGCACGCGGTCAACGAGGCCCGCCAGCCGGGCTCGACGACGTTGGCGCCGTGGGGCTCGATGACGATCGCGGGGCCGGTAAGCCGGTCTCCCGGGCGCATCCCCTCGCGGTCGACGATGGGCGCCTCGTGCCGTCGGCCCTCCGTGAACATCATCGCCGTCTCCAGCCGCGGAATCTCGTCGTCCAGTCGGCCGGAGAGGTCGTCGGGAATCACGGGATCGACGATGTCGGCCCCGCCGCCGGTCGCCTCGACGATCGCCGCCTCGACGATGAGCCGCCGGTCGGGCGTGATGAAGCCGTAACGCCGCCCGTGGGCCTCCTCGAAGCGGGAGGCTATCTCCTCGAGGGTGCCCGAATCGACTTGTAGCGGCGAATCCGTCCCCTCGTAGCGGACGAGCAGACGGCGACGGAACCGGATCTCCGTGTCCGGTTCCAGCTGGCACCGCAGTTCGTCCCGCCCGCTTTCCTCCAGCTCCGCGAATACCCGCGCGAGGCGGGTGACGGCCGTGTCGTCGAGCGCCCGTTCGATCGCCCGCTCGCGCATCGCCGCGACATCGGCGAGGCCCATCCCGTAGGCCGACAGGACCCCGGCATGGGGATGAACGAATATCCTGGTCATGGCCAGCGAGTCCGCCACCCGACAGGCATGTTGGCCGCCGGCGCCGCCGAAGCAGCACAGCGTGTATCGGGAGACGTCGTAGCCGCGCTGGACCGATATTTTCTTGATGGCGTTCGCCATGTTGTCGACGGCGATGGCCAGATACCCCTCGGCGACCTCTTCCGGGGTCCGGGAATTGCCCGTCGCGCGCCGGATCTCGTCGGCGAGGGACAGGAACTTCCGGCGCACGATTTCCTTGTCGATCGCGGCGTCGCCATCCGGGCCGAACGCCTTCGGAAAGAACCGCGGATCGAGCTTGCCGACCATGACGTTGCAATCGGTGACGGTCAGCGGCCCGCCGTTCCGATAGCAGGCGGGGCCCGGGTCGGCGCCCGCCGAGTCGGGCCCGACCCGATACCGGGCGCCGTCGAAATGGAGAATGGAACCGCCGCCGGCGGCGACGGTGTGGATGCGCATCATGGGGGCCCGCATCCGGACGCCGGCGACCTCGGTCTCGAAGGCGCGTTCGAAAGCGCCGTCGTAGTGCGACACGTCCGTCGACGTGCCCCCCATGTCGAAACCGATGACACGCTCGAACCCCGCCATGAGCGATGTTCGCACGCCCGCCACGACGCCGCCGGCCGGTCCCGAGAGAACCGCGTCCTTGCCCCGGAACAGCCTGGCGTCGGTGAGGCCGCCGTTGGATTGCATGAACATGAGGCGGGTCCGGCCGTCCGACTCCCGGAGAACGTCCGCCGCCACGCCATCGACGTAGCGCCGGAGGATGGGCGAGAGGTACGCGTCGACCACGGTGGTATCGCCCCGCGGCACGAGTTTCATCAGGGGACTGACCTCGTGGCTGAGCGAAACCTGGGTGAAACCGACGTCGCGAGCGATGTCGCCGATGGCGCGTTCGTGGTCGGGATAGCGGTAACCGTGGATCAACGCCACCGCGACGGAACGGAGGCCGTCGGCGAACGCGCGTTCGAGATCCCGCCGCGCCGCGTCACGGTCCAGCGGGACGAGGACGTCGCCGCGCGGACCGATGCGCTCGCGCGCCTCGACGACCCGATCGAACAGCATGTCCGGCAGGTCGATGCGCAGCACGAACAGCTTGGGACGGCTCTGGTATCCGATGCGCGGCGCGTCGGCGAACCCCTCGGTGGCGACGAAAAGCGTCGGCTCGCCCTTGCGCTCCAGGAGGGCGTTGGTGGCGACCGTCGTTCCCATCTTGACCGCGGCGATGTCGGCGGCCGGAAGCGGCGCGTCGGGCTCCAGCCGCAGCACGTCGCGGATGCCCTGAAGGGCGGCGTCCCCGTACCGGTCGGGATTTTCGGAGAGCAGCTTGCGCGTGACGATGCCGCCGTCCGGACGACGGGCGACGATATCGGTAAAGGTCCCGCCCCGGTCGATCCAGAACTGCCAGCCTCCGGATCCTTCGCTCGCGTCGGTCATGGCGCGACGCCGGACGACACGGACCGGCGGCTACAGGAACACCGTGCCGCCGTCGACCATGACGGTCTGGCCCGTGACGAATCTGGAATCGTCGCTCGCCAGCCAGACGACGGTGCCCGTGAGGTCGTCGGGCTCGAGGTTCCGTTGCAGCGTCTGGGATTTCGCGATGACCTCCTTGGCCCGTTCGGCCTTGTCGCCGAAGAAGCTCTCGGTCGCCTCGGTGAGCACGGCGGACGGCGCCACCGCGTTAACGCGGATCCAGTCGCGGCCCAGCTCGCGGGCGATGACCCGCGTCATGCCGACCACGGCGCCCTTGGACGCCGCGTAATCGACGGCGTAAGGCGTGCCGTAGACGAAGGCGAGCGTCGAGATGTTGACGATGCTGCCCCCTCCCGCCTCGCGCATCGGACCGACCGCGGCCTTGCAGCACTGCCAGACGCCCTTGACGTTGACGTTCATCACGCGATCCCATTGATCCTCTTCGAGGTTCTCGAACCTGCCGGTGACGATATCGCCGTAGAGGGCGGCGTTGTTGACGAGGACGTCGAGCTTCCCGAATTCCTTGACGGCGAGCCCGGCGATCGCGTCGCAACTCGCCATGTCCGTCACGTCGTGCGGAGCGCCGACGACCCTGCCTCCGGCTTCCCGGACGAGATCCACGGTTTCCGAGGTGTCGCGGATGTCGCCCACGACCACGGAGGCTCCTTCCGCCGCGAACCGCCGCGCGTAGGCCTGGCCGATGCCGCGCGCGGCGCCCGTGATGATCGCGACCTTGCCGTCGAGTTGCATTCCGTCGTCTCCCGTGAGCGAAGCCGGGCGATGGCCGACGCCGATCCTATGAACGGCCTCCCGGCCGGTCAACGCGGCCTGGCGCGACGCGACGATCCGCACAATCCGCACACCCTCCGGGGGCCAAGCGCGGCGTGGCGATCCGCACAATCCGCACACCCTTCGGGGCCAAGCGCGGCGTGGTGATCCGCACAATCCGCACACCCTCCGGGGCCAAGCGCGGCGCGGCGATCCGCACAATCCGCACACCCTTCGGGGCCAAGCGTGACGCGTCGATCCGCACAATCCGCACACCCTCCGGGGGCCAAGCGCGGCGTGGTGATCCGCACAATCCGCACACCCTCCGGGGGCCAAGCGCGACGCGACGATCCGCACAATCCGCACACCCTCCGGGGCCAAGCGCGGCGCGGCGGTCCGCACAATCCGCACACCCTCCGGGGGCCAGGCGCGGCGCGGCGGTCCGCACAATCCGCACACCCTCCGGGGGCCAAGCGCGGCGCGGCGGTCCGCACAATCCGCACACCCTCCGGGGGCTAGGCACGGCACGGCGACCCGCACAATCCGCACACCCTCGGCCCCCACGGGACGTTTCGATCCGAACCACAATATGTTGTGCTTCGACGCGACGAATATCAACATATAGTTAATATCGTGATCCCTTCCCCTTCCGACCGCCCCCCTATCAGGGGGGCGGAGTGCAAATTGCTGCCCCGTCAGGAGGGGAGGAGCGGCGAACGGGACATCGGGAAGTCATGCAGGTCTTGGCGCGGCGTATGGCAAGCGGACATTCCTAGGGTAGTATAAGGTAGGAATCGACCCAGGCTGCGGTACCTTGATGGGAGGAAATCGATGAGAATTGTAATGGCCTTGCTGGTCGTGGCGGCATTGGGCGCTTGCCAACAACCCGACAGGGAAGCCCGGTTGGCGAACGCTTGGCTGTTAGGTCCGATGTGCGCGCCCGACGGCTCGATCGTGTGGGTCGAGTTCGCGAATTCGACGGGGGACTTCGACGATATCGGGACCAGCGATGAGAACTGTCTCTGGTACGAGAAGAAGTAGAAAAGGGGCGGACGTCTTCCACGGGCGGCCACCGGCGGCGGTTCCCGAGCGATCCCCGACCGCGCCCGGGTCCGGGTAGGCGGGACGGGTTCGAAGGGCGTCGTCCCCATCTCTCCTCGCACGGACATTCCCGAATGAGCGTCTGGGGCAAGATCATCGGCGGCACCGCGGGTTTTGCCATGGGCGGTCCGCTGGGCGCGCTGCTCGGAGGGCTCGCCGGCCACGCGTTCGACAAGATGCGCGGCGCCCAGGCCGAAGCCGGAGGCGACGGCGACGACGCCAGACAGATCGCCTTCACGATCGGCGTCATCGTCCTCGGCGCCAAGATGGCGAAGGCGGACGGGGTCGTCACCCGCGACGAAGTCCAGGCGTTCCGCGAGGTGTTCCACGTTCCCGCCCACGAGGCCAAGAACGTGGCTCGGGTCTTCGACCTGGCCAAGAAGGATTCACGAGGGTTCGAACCTTACGCGAAGCAGTTGGCGGGAATGTTCAAGGACAATCCCGCGGTGCTCGAGGACTTGCTGGACGGCTTGTTCCATATCGCCAAGGCAGACGATTTCTACCACCCCGCGGAAAACGAGTTTCTCGGACGCGTCGCGGCCATATTCGGTTTCAGCGAGGCGGAGTTCAACCGTATCCGGGCGGGTCACGTGGGTTCGGACGACTCCGACCCCTACGCCATTCTCGGCCTGGACCGGGAGGCGTCCGACGACGAGCTCAAGAGCCGCTATCGGACGCTCATCCGCGAGCACCATCCCGACACCCTGATCGCGCAGGGCGTGCCGCAGGAGTTCGTGGACGTGGCGAACGAGAAGCTGGCGGTCATCAACGACGCCTACGACCGGGTCGCGAAGCAGCGCGGGCTGACCTGACACGGCGGCCGACCCCGCTTCCGGCGCCGACGACCGGGCCGACGGACGGAACATCGACGTGGTGCGGACCCTCGCCTCGCCCAACCACGACGCGCGCTCCCGAGGCGCCGTCGTCGATACCCTCGTGTTGCACTACACGGGAATGAGGGACCCCGAGTCGGCGCTCGCGCGGCTGACGGACCCCGCGGCGAAAGTAAGCGCCCACTACGTCGTCGACGAGGACGGCGAGGTCCTGCGACTGGTGCCGGAGGAAAGGCGCGCTTGGCACGCGGGCGTGTCCTTCTGGCGGGGCCACGCCGACATCAACGGCCGGTCGATCGGGATCGAGCTCGTCAATCCGGGCCACGAATTCGGATACCGGCCGTTTCCCGCGCGGCAGATGAGAGCGTTTTTCGAACTGGCCGCCGGAATACTGGCGCGCCACCCCATACCTCCGGAACGGGTTCTCGGACACTCCGACGTGGCGCCGTCGCGTCGTCGCGATCCCGGGGAGCTGTTCGACTGGCGAGGCGCGGCCGCCGAGGGTATCGGGACCTGGCCCGACTCGTTCTCGTCGCCTCCGTCGCCGCGGCGGGAGAGCGGTGTCCGCCTGGCGCGGGATGGCGTCGGGGAGCGGGTTCGATCCGTCCAGTCCCGCCTGGCCCGGATCGGATACGGGATCGCGCCGACCGGACGGTTCGACGCCACGACCGAGGATGTCGTCGTCGCGTTTCAGCGGCACTTCCGCCCGGAGTGCGTCGACGGCGTCGTCGATGCGGAAACGAACCGTCGCCTGGACATTCTGGCGGACGGGTGACACCAGACATCATGGATCGACCTGCCCCGGCCTCGAGTATCGCGGGTTGCGCTCGGGGTCGAACTCACCGTCTTCGAGTTGCAGGATAGGGGGGGAATGCGCTGCCCGTTACGAGGCCAGGGCGGCGTCGACGCGGCGGCGGAGCTCCGGCAGAAGATCGGTCTCGAACCAGGGATTCCGGCGCACCCAGGCCGTCGTCCGCCAGCTCGGGTGCGGCGTCGGCAGGTATCGGGGAAGGAACTCCCGCCAGCGCGCGACGGTCCTGGTCACGGTGCGGTCGCGGCGCGGCCCGAGGTAGTACGCCTGGGCATAGCCGCCGACCAGCAGGATCAGCGCCACCCGATCGAGAGCGGACAGGATCTTCGGGTGCCATTCGGGCGCGCACTCGGGACGGGGCGGCCTGTCGCCCCCGTTCGCGTCGCGCCCCGGATAGCAGAGGCCCATCGGCACGATGGCGACTTGACGGTCGTCGTAGAAAGTCTCGCGATCCATGGCGAGCCAGCGGCGAAGGCGGTCGCCCGAGCGGTCGTTCCAGGGTATGCCGCTCTCGTGGACCTTGGTCCCCGGTGCCTGGCCCACGATGAGCAGGCGGGCCGACCGCCGGGCCCGGAGCACCGGGCGGGGGCCGAGCGGCAGGTATTTCTCGCAGATCCGGCAGCCCCGGGCCCGCGCCAACAGCCGGTCGAAGCCGTCCTGGTCCGTCACACCCGCCCCTGGCCGCGACGTCGGCGCCGGCGTCGCCGTCAATCGTCCTCCAACGCCGCCTGGGCGGCGGCGAGGCGGGCGACGGGCACGCGGTAGGGGGAGCAGGACACGTAGTCCAGCCCGATGCGATGGCAGAACGCGACCGAGGCCGGGTCGCCGCCATGCTCGCCGCAGATCCCGAGCTTGAGATCGGGCCGCGACTCGCGGCCGCGTTCGGCGGCGATCCGCACCAGTTCGCCCACGCCGTCGACATCGAGGCTGACGAAGGGATCGCCGGCGAGGATTCCATGCCGGATATAGTCGTCGAGGAACCCGGCCGCGTCGTCGCGGCTGATCCCGAAGGTCGTCTGAGTCAGGTCGTTGGTGCCGAAACTGAAGAATTCGGCCCCCTCGGCGATTTCGCCAGCCCGCAACGCGGCGCGCGGCAGCTCGATCATCGTGCCGACGAGGTAGGCGGGACGCTCGCCCCGCTCCGCCGCCAGTCCGTCGGCCACGCGGTCGACCCTGGCGCGCAGCATGTCGAACTCCCCGCGCGTCGCGATCAGCGGCAGCATGATCTCGGGTCTGACGGTCGCGCCGAGCGCGGCGCCCGCGTCGAGCGCGGCCTCGAAGATCGCACGCGCCTGTATCTCGTAGATCTCGGGATAGGTGATGCCCAGGCGGCATCCCCGGTGGCCGAGCATGGGGTTGGATTCCCGCAGCTGGTTGACGCGGAGGCGCAGCACCGCCGGATCCACGCCGGCTGCCGCCGCCACCTCGCCGATCTCCTCGTCGGTGTGCGGCAGGAATTCGTGCAGCGGGGGATCCAGCAGGCGGATGGTGACCGGCAGCCCCGCCATGATGCGGAAGATCTCGGCGAAATCGTCCCGCTGCATGGGCAGGATCTTGTCGAGGGCCGTCCGCCGGCCCTCCTCGTCGTCAGCGACGATCATCTCGCGGACGGCCACGATCCGGTCGGCGTCGAAGAACATGTGCTCGGTCCGGCAGAGCCCGATGCCCTCGGCTCCGAATTCGCGCGCCGTCCGCGCGTCGACCGGCGTCTCCGCGTTGGTCCTGACCTCGAGGCGGCGGACCTCGTCGGCCCAACCCATGACCCTGGCGAAGTCCCCCGACAGTTCGGGTTGCACCATCTCGACCTCGCCGGCCATGATCTCGCCGGTCGATCCGTCGATGGTCAGGATGTCGCCCCTGGAGACCGTCCGGTTGCCGACGGTCAGGCGTTGTCCGGCCTCGTCGATGTGGAGCGCCCCGGCGCCCGACACGCAGGGCCGGCCCATGCCGCGGGCCACGACCGCGGCATGGCTGGTCATACCGCCCCGGCTCGTCAGAATGCCCTGCGCGGCGTGCATCCCGTGGATGTCCTCGGGGCTGGTCTCCGTGCGCGCGAGGATGACCTTGTCTCCCTCCGCCGCCAAGCGCTCGGCGTCGTCGGACGTGAACACCACGGCGCCCGACGCCGCGCCCGGCGAGGCCGGGAGACCTCTGGCGAGCACGTCCCGCTCGGCGTCGGCGGCCAGCGTCGGATGCAACAGCTGGTCGAGCGACGCGGAATCGATCCGCGCCAGCACCTCGCGGGGCGCGATCAGGCCCTCGTCCGCCATGTCGACGGCGATCTTGAGGGCGGCCCGCGCCGTCCGCTTGCCGGACCGCGTCTGCAACATCCACAGCTTGTTCCGCTGGACCGTGAACTCGATGTCCTGCATGTCGCGGTAATGGATCTCCAGTTTCCGGAACACCTCCGCGAGCCGTGCGAAGACCTCCGGCATGGTCTCTTCCATGGCCGGCAGCCTGGATCCGTTGGCGTCGCGCGCCGCGATCGTCAGATGCTGAGGCGTCCGGATGCCGGCGACGACATCCTCGCCTTGCGCGTTCACCAGGTATTCCCCGTAAAGGCGCTTTTCGCCGGTCGAGGGATCGCGGGTGAAGGCCACGCCGGTGGCGCAGTCGTCCCCCATGTTGCCGAAGACCATGGCCTGCACGTTCACGGCCGTACCCCAGTCGTCGGGGATGCCGTGCAGACGGCGATAAGTGATGGCGCGGCGGTTCATCCACGATTGGAACACCGCCCCGATGGCGCCCCAGAGCTGTTCCCGGACGTTCTGCGGAAAGGGCGACCCGAGACGTTCCCCGACCTTCGCCTTGAAGGCGGCGACGACCTGTCGCCAGTCTCCGACGCCGAGATCGGTGTCGAGCGTGTAGCCCTTGCGGTCCTTGTGAACGTCCAGCAGGTCCTCGAAGTTCCCGTGGTCGACGCTCAGGACGACATCGGAATACATCTGGATGAAGCGGCGATAGGAGTCGAGGGCGAAACGCTCGTCGCCGCTCTTCCGCGCCATGCCCTCGACGGTCTCGTCGTTCAACCCGAGATTGAGCACGGTGTCCATCATGCCGGGCATGGAGGCGCGGGCGCCCGAGCGCACGGAGACGAGGAGCGGATTCTCGGGGTCCCCGAACCGGGATCCCACGACCGACTCGATGTGGTCCATGCCGGCCTCGACCTCGGCGGCGAGCGCTTCGGGATATGTCCGGTCGTTCTCGTAGTAGGCGGCGCACACCTCCGTCGTGATCGTGAAGCCCGGCGGAACCGGCAGTCCCAGGCTCGCCATCTCCGCGAGGTTCGCCCCCTTGCCGCCCAGCAGGTCGCGCAGGTCGGCGCGACCTTCCGTTTTGCCGCCGCCGAAGGTGTAGACCCAGTTCGTCATGCCGCGTTCAACCCTCGATCCTGGAAAAATCGGCGACGCTCTCCAGAGCGGAGCCGATCCGGGAGAGCAGGAACAGACGATTCCGACGAAGGTCGGGCTCGTCGCAGTTCACGGTGACGTCATCGAAGAACCTATCGACCGGGCGTCGCAGCCGGCCGAGCGCCGCCATCGCGTCGACATACCGTTCCGCCGCCAGATGCCCCGCGATCTCCTTCTCCGAGGCCGTCAGGGCCTCGAACAGCTCGCGTTCCGGCGGTTCGCACAGCAGCGCGCCGTCGGCCCGCCCCCGATAGGCGACGTCGTCGTTCGTCTCCTCGATGCGCACGATGTTGGCGGCGCGCCGGTAGGCCGTCAGCAGGTTCCCGCCATCCTCGCCGGCCAGGAATTCGTCGAGCGCGCCGATTCGCGCCACGAGCCGCGACAGATCGTCCTCGCCCGTCCGCGAGAAGACGGCCGTGATCCGGTCATGGCGGATTCCCCGGTCGCGCAGATACGTCTCGAGACGGTCGGCGACGAACTCCATGAGCTCGCACGCGACCTCGTCGGCGCGCGCCGGCGCGGTCGCCGACACGTCATAGCGCTCGAGAGGATTCTCGCTGTCTTCGAACTTGAGCTTCATTGCTACGTTCGAATAGTGCTTGAAAGCCTCCACGAACACGCCGCGGAGGCCGAGGCTCAACGCGTTCTCCAGGATCAGGCGGATGACGCCCAGGGCCGCGCGCCGCAGCGCGAACGGGTCCTTGGAGCCGGTCGGTTTCTCGCCGATGGCGAAGAACCCCGCCAGGGTGTCGATCTTGTCGGCGAGAGCCACGGCGACGCTCACCGGCGCCGTCGGGCAGCGGTCCCGAGGCCCCCGCGGCGCGTAGTGCTCGGCGATGGCCTCCGCGACCTCGGCGTTCTCTCTGTTGGCGAGCGCGTAATACCGCCCCATCACGCCCTGCAACTCCGGAAATTCCCTGACCATGCCGGTGACGAGATCGGCCTTGGCCAGCCGCGAAGCGGAGCGCGCCATGCCCTCGTCCGCGCCGGGAACGTGCTCGGCGATCGAGACGGCGAGCGCCTCCATGCGCCTGGCCTTCGCGCGGAGCGTGCCGAGCCCGGCGCGAAAGACGACGTTGGCGAGCTCCGGCGCCCGGCTCTCCAGCGTGCGCTTACGATCCTCGTTCCAGAAGAACCTGGCGTCCGAAAGGCGCGCCCGCAGCACCCGCTCGTTACCCGCCACGATGGCCCGGCCACCGTCGGCCGCCTCGGTATTGGCGACGACGACGAAGCGGGGCGCCAGCGCGCCGCCAGCGTCCTCCAGCGCGAAATACTTCTGGTTCGCGCGCATCGTCGCGGTCATCACCTCGGGCGGCAGGTCCATGAACGCCGCGTCGATCCGCCCTATCAGCGGCACCGGCCATTCGACCAGTCCCGTGACTTCATTGAGAAGTGCCTCGTCGGGGACGACCTTCAAGCCTCCGGGCGCAGCGAGCTTCCCGGCGCCCTCGACGATCGTCCGGCGCCGCTCCACGGGATCCAGGACGACGCGCGCCCGCCGCAGCTTGTCCGCGTAGTCGGCGAAGCCGGTGACGGCGAAGGGCCGCGGCGCGAGGAACCGGTGACCGACGGTCGTATCCCCGGAAACGACGTCATCCAGGGCGAATCCGACGGTTGCGCCGTCGAACAGGCACAGGATTCGATGTAACGGACGAACCCAGCGCAGGGACCGGCCGCCCCAGCGCATGGACTTCGGCCACGGCAGCCTTCTCAGCGCGTCGGGCAGGATGTCGGCGAGCACCTCCGGGGTGTCCCGTTCGGCGCGCGCGGTCACGGCGAACAGGAAGACGCCCTTGCCGGTCTCGCGTTCCTCAACTTGATCGCGGTCGAGACCCACGGAGCGCAGGAACCCGGAGATCGCCTTTTCCGGCGCGTCGACGCGAGGCCCCTTGCGTTCCTCCCGAACGTCCGGCTGGCGCGCGGGCAGGCCGTCGGCGACCAGCGTCAGGCGGCGCGGCGTGACGTAGGTGTCGACGGACGCGCACGGGAGGCGCGCCTCGTCGAGGGCCCCGCCGACCAGCCTCCCGAGGTCCGCGGCGGCTCGTGCCTGCATACGGGCCGGGATCTCCTCGGACAGGAGCTCGAGCAGCAGTTCCGGCACGGGTCAGGCCTCCCCCTCCGGCCGGTCGAGCCATCGTTCGCAACTCGCCCGGGCGAGCGCCCGCACACGGGCGATGTAGTCGGCACGCTCGGCGACGCCGACGACGCCGCGGGCGTCCAGGAGATTGAACAGATGCGAGGCCTTCATGCACTGGTCGTAGGCCGGCAGCGCCAACCCGGCTTCCACGAGCCGTCCGCAGGCGGCCTCGGCATCCTCGAACTGACGCCGCAGAACATCGGTATCCGCGTACTCGAAGTTGTAGGCGGAGAACTCCCGCTCGCCGCGCAGGTAGATGTCCCCGTAGGTGAAACGCCCCTCCCCCTCGACGCCGTTCCAGTCGAGGTCGAAGATGTTGTCGATGCCCTGGATGTACATGGCCAGACGTTCGAGCCCGTAGGTGATCTCGCCCGAAACGGGATCGCAGTCGAATCCGCCGACTTGCTGGAAGTAGGTGAACTGCGAGACCTCCATGCCATCGCACCAGACCTCCCACCCGAGGCCCCAGGCGCCCAGGGTCGGGCTCTCCCAGTCGTCCTCGACGAAGCGGATGTCGTGGCTGGCGGCGTCGATGCCGATATGGGCGAGGCTCGCCAGATAGACGTCCAGGATGTCGTCGGGCGATGGCTTGAGGATCACCTGGTACTGGTAGTAACGCTGCACCCGGTTCGGGTTTTCGCCGTAACGGCCGTCCGCGGGCCGTCGCGAGGGCTGCACGTAAGCCGCCTTCCAGGGATCCGACCCCAGGGCGCGCAGCGTCGTCGCCGGATGGAACGTCCCCGCACCCACCTCCATGTCGTAGGGCTGAAGGATCACGCACCCCTGCTCCGCCCAGAATCTCTGAAGCTCGAGGATCAGGCCCTGAAAGGAATGCGTGGAGAGGCCGGAAGCCGCCATCGAACGGTTCCTCACCGGTAGGAATTCAAGCGTCTGGCAGGGGGTCGGTTGGCGTCGGAAGGTAGCCATGTACCCCACGGCGGTCAAGGAAGTGTCCTGGTTCAGGACATATGAGACACGGGGGTCTCTTTGGCTGTCAGTGAGTGAAGGTACTGGGCGGGGGTGTGTCCGCCAAGGGCTTGGTGCGGTCTGAAGGTGTTGAATTCGTCGGCGAAGGCGTCGATCCATCGGTTGATGTCGTCGAGGTTGTCGTCGGGCAGGTCCCATGAGGCGTAGAACTCGTATCGCCATGCGCCGTTGTTACGCTCGACGTGTCCGTTGAGCTTGGGCGATCGGGGCGGGAGTTCGAACAGGTCGATGCCGCGGCGCTGGCATTCGGTCTCGAAGTCGGCCTTGAACTCGGAGCCTCCATCGACCTGGATGGCTTCGATGGGGAAGGGCATGTCGGCCTGGAGCTTGTCGAGGAAGCGCCTGGCGTTGTGTGCGGTTGCGCGTCTCCAGGCCTGTGCGCAGGTCCACTTTGCGACGGGGTCATGGGCGGTGAACTGCTTGATGGCGGGCCGGGCTGTGTGTGGTGAGACGGTGAGGGTGTCGAGTTGGACGATCTCGCCGGGACTTGTGGGCTTGCGGCCCCTGGGCAGGCGTCTGGCGTATGGTCTGAGGCGCCGGGCGGCGCGCGGTCCGTTGCGGCGCAAGGTCGGGACCGGGGTGACGGCGCCGCGCTCCATGAGGGTCTTGAGGATGCGGCCCGTGGTGCTCTCGCTTACCGCGTGCCCGTTGCGTCGGAGCAGGACGGCGATCTTGGCCTTGCCCCACATGGGGTAGTCGGCGCGTGTCTCCCGGACCGCCGTCACCAGCGCCGCCGACCAAGTGGGCCGGCGCGGGGTGTGCGGGCGGCGCGAGCACGGCTTGAGGCGGTTGCGGTCCGCCAGCCTCTGCCACCGGTAGAGGGTCGATCTCGGCACGCCGACGGCGTTGGCGGCCGCTCGTGCGGTCAGGCCGTCGGCCCTGGCTTGGCGCCAGCGCTCAAGGGCGTCGCGCCTGTGCGCTTCGTCGCTCCGCTCCTTGCCGCACAGGCGCGACGCCAGGGCGGCTCCTCGTGTAATCTGCCGGGGCAGGCCGAAGGTCTGCATGGGGGTTCTCCTTCACGCTGGTTGTTCAGCACCAACAGCGTCGGAGACCCCCGCCCTTACATCAAGGGCCGTGTCTCACATCTGTCTGAACGAGGTCAGGAAGCTCGCGGTCGCGGGCGTCACCGACGGGGGCAGTCGTCGCGGTCACAGGTCGACGCCGCGTCGGGCGCCACGAACGTGCCGCAAACGTCGCACTGCCGCAGGTCCTCCACCGTGGCGGTGGATCCGCCCTTGTCTCCATCGGATCCCGAAATACGGCCGCCAAGGCGTCCCAGGTACTTGAAGCCGTACCAGACGGCGAGGATCACGGCCCCGGTGAGAAGGATCTTGAAGAGGCTTATGCCGAACACGGGTCTGGATCGGGGCGCGGGCGGATGTCACAGACCGAAGCGGGACCAGAGCGCGCGCCGCGTGGCGCGGTCGACCGATCGCCGCGGCATGGATGCGAAGGGTGTACCGGACATCGAACCTCAAGTGTAGTGCGATCCCGACGCGATGGGAATGCGCGTCTTTCGACCGGGGCGGTCCCGGCGGTCTCCGTGATCTGGAAGGTTCCGTCCGGTCGAGGCTCCGTCCAGTCAAAGCATCAGCACGGCACCGGCGCGAAGGACGGCATCGGCCGCCGTCGTATAGCCTCCGTCGTCCTCGTGCAGGACGAGGCCCGGCGCCATGCGCAACGGCATGTCGCGACGCACGGCGCCGCGCACGATCACGCGCCTGGCGTCCCCGTCCCTCTTCGGCCAAAGGGGAAACACGACCAGCCCTCCGCACGACTCGCTCAGCACCGGCACGATCTCGTCCAGACGATCGGCCCGGTGAATGACCGTGACGGTGCCTCGCGGCCTGACCGCGCCCGCGCAGAAGCGCAACCAGGACGCGAGGCCGACATTCCGCTCGACGGTCGCGATGGCCTTCGTCATCGATGACGGACAGCGGGATTCCGAAGCCCGGCGGTAGGGCGGATTGGTCATCGCGTGATCGAACCCGGCCCGCCCGATATCGGGCGGTGGCGCCGCGACATCGCCTTCGAGTATCCGGACGGCGTCCGACGCTCCGTTCAGCGCCGCATTTTCGACCGCCAGCGCCACGAGCGCCGGCTGGATTTCGAGACCCACGACCCGACACGCGGCGACCCGGTGGGCGAGGCACAGCGCCGCCGCGCCGGTTCCCGCGCCGACGTCGAGTACGGTCTCGCCCGCCGCCGCCGGAACGGCCGCCGCGAGCAAGACCGGATCGATGGCCACGCGATAACCGGCGGCCGGCTGACGGAGGCGAACCCGCCCTCCGAGCAGCGTGTCCGCCGTGGTCCCGCCGTCGCCGGGCTCAGGAGACGCCCGAGCGGTCATGGTCTATGCCGGCGTCGTCGAGCAGCCGACGGGCGCGGAGAGCGTGCTCGTCACGCACCATGACCCGGCGCGGGATAGCCGAGATGCTGCCTTCCATCACCGACATATGGGAGTCGAGAACGATGACCTCGATCCCGCCGTCCGCCAACAAGGCGCGCAGCCACGAGATCAGCACCGGGTCGTTGGTTCGCAGCAGTTCGATCATGGGGACGCGGCCATGGCCGTGGGGGCGGGCTGATTCACCCCGGATTTCTCATACTGCCGGACTTCTCGTACCGATCGGGTGCATCGGGGATCCGGTTGCAAGATAATGTTCCATTCCAAGGACTTATCCTGGATCGGAGGAGTTCCCCGACACGGACGGAGCGTAGCGCGGCGCGGATGGCGTTTCAAGCGATTGTCCCGAACCGGGACACGCGGCGGGTCGCCGCGGCCACTTCGCGGCGGGGTTCGAGGCCTACGCGGTGGAATCGCCCGCGTTCATCGGCGCCGTCGCGACGAAACGCATGAGCGTCCGGAACGGTATCAGCAAGGCAAGCGCCATCGCCACCTTCACACCGAAATCGCCCAGTCCCCAGGTGATCCACGGCAGGCCCGTGCCGGCGAAGGCCAGCGAGAAGAACAGCGCCGTGTCCAGGGCCGACCCGGAAAGCGACGAGGCGAGCGGCGCACGCCACCATGCTTCGGAACGGCGCAGACGATCGAAGATCAGGACATCGAGAAGCTGGGCGGCCAGGAAGGCGCTTCCGGAGGCAAGGGCGATTCGCGGTCCGGCCGTCCAGACGGAGAGCGCCACGGCGATCGCGAAGCCGGCATAGACCACGCGGCGCGTGACCGCGGCGCCGAAGCGCCGGTTCGTCAAGTCGGTCACGAGAAAGGCGACGGGGTAGGTGAGCGCACCCCAGGTCAACCAGTCGTTGATCGGGAACTGCACGGCTACGTTCGATACGACGACCACGATCGACATGGCCGCTATCGGTGGCCAGAACGCGAACAACGGGCGAGACGCCGACTGTCGCCGGTCGCTCATTCCGGTCTCCAATCCGAGGGAAACGGGATCATGTTCCTGTCGCCGGCGCGGTCCTCGCGCCGGCGGTCAGGACGCGGCTCGCGCCTTCAGAATCTCGCGCCGTGCTCGGCGGGCGTTGGGGGAGAGGTCGGCTTCCCTGGCGCCGGCCAGGAAGTTGTCGAGGCCGCCCGCATGCTCCACCGTCCGGATAGCCTTGGCGCTCACCTTGAGACGGACCGGGCGATCCAACGCCTCGCTGAAGATCGACAGCCGCTGGATGTTGGGCAGATAACGCCGCCGCGTCCTGTTGTGCGCATGGCTTACGTTGTTGCCCGACATTACCGACTTCCCGGTCAGTTCGCATCGCCGCGCCATCTCGGTCACCTGTCCTGCCGTCCGATAGGATGCCCGAAGCCGTGTCACGGCTCCAGTGAAGCGTGCGCTCCATACGGCATCGTCCGCGGACCGTCAAGGCGTTCGCCGGGGAATACCTGCGCCGCTGCGGTCCACGCTGGAAGCCCTCCGGGCGGAAGACCGTGCGCACCTATCTCAAGGCCCGCATCCTGCCCGCCTTCGGCCGAATGCGGATCGACGAGATCGGCCCGGTCGAAGTCGCCGCGTGGTTCGACGCCGCGAGCCGGGACCGAAGATCGAGGTGACTCCGGAGCAGGCCGCCCGCGCCATCTTCTCCGCCGTCAAGCCGCCCGGTCCAAAGCGCCGCGCCGAACGACCGCTGCGCACTCCACGGCAACGCCGTGGCTAGTGTCGTGTCACACATGATACGTCGTATTTTTGATGGTAGCTTTCTCGTCGTCCAGCGACGGCGAGGAGGTTGGCATGAAGCGTTACGTGGTGACTTTGGAGAAGGAGGAGCGGGACGAGCTCGCGGGGATCACGCGCAAGGGTTCGCATCAATCTCAGAGGGTGATCAACGCGCTGGTCCTGCTCAACTGCGACGAAGGCGAGTTCAACGAGCACCGGGCGCGCGGGGAGGCCATTGCCGGGATCCTGCGCATCAGTGCGCGCAAGGTGGATCGGGTCAAGAAGCGTTTCGTCGAGGAGGGCATGGAGGCGGCGCTCGGCGGTCGGCAGGGTCGCCGTCCCAGCTACGTGTGCAAGGCAGACGGCGCGTTCGAGGCGCGCTTGGTGGCGCTGAGTTGCGCCGAGCCGCCGGAGGGCCGCTCGCAGTGGTCGCTGCGGTTGCTGGCGGACCGCGCCGTGGAACTCGGCCACATCGACAGTGTGTCGCACGAGACGGTGCGCCGGGTTCTAAAAAAAACGCAATCAAGCCGTGGCGGCGCGTCGGCTGGGTGATCCCCCCACAGGGCAACGCGGACTTCGCGGCGGCGATGGAGAGGGTTCTCGACGTCTACCGGCGTCCCTACGATGCGGCCTTTCCCGTGGTGTGCATGGACGAGACGCCCCGGCAACTGATCGGCGAGACGCGGAAACCGGTTCCGGCAGCACCGGGGCGGCCGACGCGCGAAGACTACGAGTATCGGCGCTGCGGAAGCTGCAACGTGTTCATGGCAACCGAACCCCTGGCCGGGCGGCGCATGACCAAGGTGACGGCGCGCAGAACCAAAACCGACTGGGCGCTCTTCCTCAACGACATTGCCGAGCGCCACCCCGGCGCCAAGAGAATCACACTGGTGATGGACAACCTGAACACCCACCGCCCCGGTGCCTTGTACGAGGCCTTTCCGCCGGCCGAGGCCAAGGCCCTGTGGGACCGCTTCGAGTTCGTCTACACGCCCAAACACGGCAGTTGGCTCAACGTCGCCGAGGTCGAACTCAACGTCATGATCCGTCAGTGCCTCAACCGCCGCATCGCCTCCCTCAAGGTCCTGCGCAACGAGGTCGCAGCCTGGCAGGCGTCCCGAGACCGCATCCAGGCCAAGGTCAACTGGCAGTTCACTATGGACGATGCCCGCGTGAACCTCAAACGCCTTTATCCGACACTCGATGAATGACAGAACACTAGCCAAGCGTATAATCCCCAAGATAATCAACAACATAGTCGCGAAATTTTCTCAATTTCCCCAATCTTCTTTCATTTTCCCAGGATGCGATATTCCTGTAGCTGTTCATTTTGAGAGATCCTGATGTTCGACCGCTACTATTCGCCTTGCCGCATCCGTGAAGTGTTGAACCTCCTCCGGTGAGAGCGGGCGGTCGAGGATGGGGCGTTCGCGGTAGGAAAGCCATTTCTTGAGGACCTGGTAGCCGCCGAGCTTGTAACGCCACACGGCGGCCGGGACGTTGCGCCAGAAGGCGCGGTCGTTCAGGTAGACATCGAACGTGGTTTCGCCGAGGGCCGGGATCGAACCGCTCAGCGCGGCGCGTTCTCCCGGGGTGTAGGGGCGTTCGACGGCACGGCCTTGGCCGGGCATGACGGCGGCGCCTGCGCCGATGTGGCCCCAACTGGCGGTCAGTGCGAAGTCGTCGCCGGCCATGTTGCGCCCGTCCACGGTGGCGGGGATAGCGATGGCGGTTATCTCCGGTCGCAGCGGGCCCTGCGTCACGCCGGGGACCGGGGTTTCGGGGTCGAGCAGCGCCGCCAGTTCACGGCCCCGTTCCGCCGACCGGGCGAGCGTGTCCGCGGCGTCGGCCTCCCCGCCGTCAGGCCAGCCGGGGAGCGGGATGCGCGGCCATTCCATGCGCAGAGCCCCGGCGTTGGCCTCGTGGTAGGCGGGATCGTGCAGGACGGCCAACGCGTGATGGAACAGGTCCTCGACGCCGAGACCCAGACGCCTGAGGTAACAATGCGCCGCCTCGCTCAGATTGGCCCGGCGCGCGCCGGCGCCATTGCCGCCGAGGTCATCGTCGCGCAGCCATGCGGGAAAGAGGTTGGCGCCGCGTTCGATCAGATGCAGCGAACCCATATGCGCCGTGGTGTACGCCTGCGGCTCCGCCTCCTCCTTGCGGAGATGCCGGGCCGCGGACAACCACAGGTTCCCCTCGAACACGTGCGGGCGGTAGTCGGCGCGCTTCTCGTCGAGCAGCTTGGTGTCCGCCTCCCAATAGAGCCAGCGGTTATCGAACGGACGGTAGGCGTGGCGCACGAAGCCGCCTTCGTCCGGCCCGCCACGCTTGAGCAGCGCGTCCCGCACCGCGCGGGCGTCGAACCGCGCCGCATCCCTCATCGCCGGCGGATAACGCCGGGCGACCTCCTCGTGGCTCAGCGCCGGGTCGAAGTAATCCGCGATCCGCGCCCTGAGCCGGTCGAGATCGGTATCGACCAGGAAGCCGTTGCGGCTGGTCTTGACGCCCGGGAACGAGACCGGGAACAGGTCCGGCAGCGAAGGCCAGTCGAACCAGCCCTCGCTGACGGTCGTCCGCACGAAGGGCAGGCCGAGCGGCAGCACCGGCGCAATCGGCTCGTATAGCGCGCCCGGCTCATCGTCTTCCGTCGCCAGCAGGTCCGCGCGCTTGGATTGCCCCCACAGGTGGCGGAAACCGATGCGCTCCGTCGGGCTGTGATCGGCCTTGCGCACCAAGGTTGCGATGGCGGTGCCGACCTGGATGCCTATCGGGTCGCTCTCGGTCGAAAACACGCTCGGGTCGGGTGAACCGTCCGGCGCGACCTTGCCGGTCTTGTACTTGTCCCCGTTCAGGCAGTCGACGCGGATGGCGTCGAACGCCTCAAGATAACGTTCCCGCATCCCCGTGAAGGACAGCCCGTCGAGCCACGAGTAGTTGGAGATGAAGCACACCACGCCGCGGCCCGTCTCCTCGGCGATGCGCCGCTCCGCCATGCGGAAGAAGCGGACGTAGAGATCGTTCAGCCCCTGGCCATCGGGCTCGCGGACGCGCCTCGTCGAACGGTACGCCTCCGAAAGCTCCCGCTCCTCGTCCATCGCCATGCCGGCGAAGCCGTTATAGGGCGGGTTGCCGAGGATGACGAGGATGGGCCGGTCCCGTTTCACCCGCTCGGCGCGGTCGCGCTCTTCCTCCAGCTCCGGGAAGGGCAGCGGCTTGGTCGTGCGCGGCTCCCAGCCCGTCAGCGCGTTGGTGAGGAACACCCCGGCCCGCTCCGTCCCGTCGTCGGTCAGCGGCGCGTCGAGGTCCTGCATCGCAAGCCCGACCTGGAGATGCGCGACCACGAACGGCGCCGGCATGATCTCGAACCCGAACACGCGCTCCGTCGCCGCCTGCCTGACCCGCGCGCCCGCCAGCGCCCCGAGGCCGCGCCCTTCGAGATTGGCGGCGATGCGGCGCAAGACTTCCGCCAGATAAGCCCCGGTGCCGCAGCACGGATCGAGGACGTAGACGTTCTCCGCCGCCAGACCGTCCGCGACGCCGAGATCGTCCTTCAGCGCCCGGTCCACCCGCGCCACCATGTAGCGCACCACTTCCGACGGCGTGTACCAGACGCCGAGCTGCTTGCGGAGCTCGGGGTCGAAGGCTTCGAGGAACGGTTCGTAGAAGTAGGGCACCGCCGCGCCCTCGTCGAAGCGCGAGAAGAACGCCGCCCGGTCCACCCGGTCCAGTGCAGCGGCCGTCCAGTCCAGCACCTCCACCAGCCCAAGCGGTTGCAGCCGGCCGGGCTGCGATAGCTGTTGGAACAGCGCCGCGAGCACCGGCGCGCGCAGATGCCAGACCGCCGTGCGCCAGTCGAACGCACCGGACGGCGGCGGCGTCTGTCGCGCCCACAGCACCCAGGCGGCGAAGACGCCGTAGAACAGCGTCTGCACCAGCGTCGAACGGAAGAAACGCGCGCCCTTCTCGCCCTCGAAGCGCACCCCCAGCGCCTCCTCCAGCGCGCCACGCACCGCCGCCAGCGCCGGCGCCTCGCCCGCCGCCTCGACCCGCGCCAGACCGTCGCGGGCATGGGACGCCAGAAGCCACGCCAAGTCCTTCGGCTCGGCCAGCGCCGCACGGTGCGACAGCGCCCGGGCGAGATATTCGATCAGACCGGCGCCCACATCGCGGGCGAAGGCGCGGGGATGCTCAAGACGCCGCGCGAAATCTTCCGCGCTCTCCGCCAAGCGGAAGCTCTCCAGCCGCGCCGGACGGCCCGCCGCGTCCTCGCCCACGAACACGAAGTCGCGCGTGTTGGTCACCAGGACCAGACGGTAGCGGCCCCAATAGCGGCTGACCTGATCGCTCGCCGCCGTCAGCCATGCGTCGTCATCGGGCGCCTTCACCTCGACCACGCCGCGTTCCGGCGCCTGCCCTTCGCGTGGATGGCCCCTCTGCACCTGCCTCGCCGCATACAGGCCGAAGTCGGGATGGCCCGCGCCCTGATCGGCGAGCTCCTGGACGCAGAACACCTTGGGCTTGAGCGTCGCGCCGATCGCGTTCAGCAACTCCGCGAGCGGCCCGTAGCTCGACCGCTCCCCGGTCGCCCCGCCCGAAGCGCGCACCCGCCGCAAGTCGGCGAAGTACGCCTCGACCGCCGCCGCGAGTTTCACGTTCGTTCCGACCATCGCCCCGTTGTCGCCGAGTGTGGCCCATCATGCAAGCACCGTCCGCGATGGCACAGGACAAATTCTTGACGCCGCTCTGGATCACGTGGTACCGATAGCTCCATACTCCATGGTTGCATGGCCGGGTGTCGAAAAATCGGTTGGACTGATTGCCGTGCGGATTGGTGATATGATTTCGACGGGGCCCGTTGCAGGAGACTGAAGACGATGATGGATGTGACGACCGAACGACACGACGGCGTTCTGTCCGCCGACGTGGGCGGACGCATCGACGGCTCCAATGTCGTCCAGTTCGAGGAGGCCATCAGAACCGCGGTCGAGGACAGTGACCGCGCCGTGATCATGGACTTCGAGAAGCTGGCCTACATCAGCAGCGCGGGCTTGCGCGCCGTCCTGTTGACGGCCAAGACCCTTCAGAACCGTAACGCCAAGTTGGTGTTGTGCTCGCTTGCCGACCCGATCCGCGAGGTCTTCGAGATCAGCGGGTTCGACAAGATCCTGCCGATTCACCCGACCAGGGCCGAGGCGCTCGCGTCACTGGAGAGCTGACGCCGGGACACCGGTCGCCCGCGGCGCCGATGGCGCTGACGGTTATGGGTGACTTCTCGCCGAGCACGGCGAAGACATCGACCCTAGCGGCTCCTTCGCTACATTCTGGCCCTCCGGGCGACCCGGCGCTCCGAGGGCGGCCATGGCCATTAAGCGGACTCCCGGCCACGGCAAGACCGGATACCCACCAGCCCGATGGACCGTGTCTCACGCGTGTCTGAACCGGGACACAGCCTTGCGAACCATCTCGCCCGGCGCTATAAGTCCGTCCTTCTCGGGGAGTAGCTCAGCCTGGCAGAGCACCACGTTCGGGACGTGGGGGCCGGAGGTTCAAATCCTCTCTCCCCGACCAGCCGAGGGACCTCTGTTCCGTACTTGCCGCCTACGCGCCGAGGCGGCACCGGTCTGCCGGACATCCCGCTAGAGTTCGCGGCCCTTGACCTTCCGGGTGAGAAACTCGATGGCGGATCTGGCGCCGGGCAGGTGCGGGTTCGCCGCCAACGCACGGCGGTAGGCTTCGACGGCTTCCTCCTCGCGCTCGGTATCCTGGTAGATCATGCCCATGCCCGCCAACGCCCCCCAATGGCGTGGCTCCAGCGCCAGCGTGCGATCGATGTCGCGAAGCGAATGCTCGTAGTTCCCCATCATGTAGTGGAGCGTGGCCCGCGCGTTCCACCCCTCCGAGAATTCAGGATCGATCTCGACCACGGCGTTGAGCATGGCCAGTGCCGTGTCGAACTCCCGCCGGTTCATGGCCCGAATGCCGCGCGAGAACAGAAGGTCAACCGTGTGGCTCCCCGATTCCGACCAGATCCGCCAGATCATGGTCATCACGAGTTTCGCCTCGTCGCCCTCTTCGATACTGTGAAGACGGTCGAAGAGCGCGTCGAGGCGGGGGTCTTCCTGCCGCGCCTCGGAAGATGCCATGTCCAATCCCCAAAGACCGACCGCGATGATGAACGCCGTGAACCATTTTCTCATGCGTGCCAGCCTACTTCCCCGGCCGGCCGCCGCCAATTCACATTCTCGCGAGTGACGGTCCGGTCCATGCGCGAACCGGCAAGGGAGCGTCCATGAGCGGAGCCGACATCCATATCGAGCACACGGTCCTTATCGACTTCATCCGCAAGATCTTCACGAGAATCGGCTCCAACGACACCGAGGCCGAGGCGATCGCGACATCGCTCGTCGGGACCTCGCTAATGGGTCATGACTCGCATGGCGTCGGCATCGTGCCGAGCTATGTGGAGCGGGCGCTCGATGGCCGCATCGCGCCCAACCGGGACATCGCGGTCGTCAGGAACGACGGGCCGGTGCTCGTCGTCGACGGACGAAGGGGATACGGGCAGTCGATCGGCCGGCAAGCGATGGCCATGGCCATCGACAAGGCGAGAACTTCCCGTTTCGTCCTGATGGGCATCCGCAACACCCATCATCTCGGGCGTATCGGGGAGTGGGCGGAGATGTGCGCCGAAGCCGGCTTCGTTTCCATGCACTTCTCCAACGGAACGAATCGCCCGCCGGTCGTGGCACCTTTCGGCGGCGTTGTGGCCCGGATGGGAACCGCGCCCTATACGGCGGCCTTCCCGCGCCGGAACGCGCCGCCGATCCTCGTCGACATGGCCTCCAGCGTCGTTGCCATGAACAAAGTGCGCGTGGCGTTCAACCGGGGCACCGAGATGCCGGAGGGCGCGATCATCGACAGCGAGGGCAATCCGACGACGGACCCCGCCGCCCTTTACCGACCGCCCGTCGGGGCCCTGCTCCCCGCCGCCGGCCACAAGGGCTACGCCCTTGGCGTCGCGGCGGAGATGTTCGCCGGCGCGCTCACCGGCGGCGGCGTGATGCTCGCCGGGCGCCACGGCGACGGCGCCACTCTCAACGGTCTCTTCTCGGTGATCTTCGATCCCGAACTCATGGTCGACCGCGCCTGCTACGACGCCGAGATCGAGGCGTTCTACGAATACCTGAGGTCGACTCCCCCGGCGCGCGGCACGGAGGCGGTCCTGGTGCCGGGCGATCCCGAGCGGATATCACTCGAGGCCCGAACGGAGTCGGGCGTGCCCATGGACGCGACGACCTGGGCCGAGGTGCGCCGGGCGGCGCGCGACGCCGGCCTCGACGACACCGAGATACCGGCGGTGACGTAACGGCCGGGGTCGTTACCCTTTCTCGGCGCCGGGCGGCGGCAGGGGGACGGCCGCCTTCTCGCAGGCAGCGGCGAAGGCGGCGGAGAAGTCCTTGCCGCCATACCCGCGCTCGATCATCGACGCGAAGGACTTCCGGATCGCCTCGCCGAAGTCGAGAGGCGCACCGATGCTCTCGGCGAGTCGCAGCGCCAGATCCACGTCCTTGTTCTGAAGCGCGATGGAGAAGCCGGGCACGTCGTCGCCCTTGAGGATCTTGTTGGGCCAGGTGATGGAGAGATGGCCGGTCCGGGCGGCGGTGCCGGTCAGAACCTCCATGACCTTGCCGAAGGGCAGGCCGAGCTTGAGAGCGAAGGCGACGGCGTCGGCGCTGGCCTGGTTGGTGAAGCCGGCAAGCAGGTTGTTGATCAGCTTCATGCGGATGCCCTGGCCGGGCGGACCGACGTGGACGATGGTATCGCCCATGATCTCGAGCAGAGGCCGGACACGCGCCATGCCCCCGTCCGTGGCGCCGACCATGAACATCAGCTCGCCCGCTTCCGCGTGCGCCTGCTGACGGCCGACGCCCGCGTCGACGAACTCCATTCCCCTGTCGGCGAGGCCTGCGGCGATCTTGTCGGTGACTTCCGGGTAAATGGTGCTCGTGTCGACGACCATGATCCCCTCCCGGCCGCTCTCGACGATACCGTCGGGACCGAGAACCACCGCCTCGACATCGGGCGAGTCGGGCACCATCGTGAAGACGATGTCGCTGGCCTCGACCAGTTCCGCGATCGATCCCGCGGCGCGGGCGCCGAGCTCGACGAGCGGCGCGGTCGCGTCGGCGGCGATGTCGTGGACGGTCATGGGATAGCCCGCCCTGACGAGGTTGGCGGACATCGGCCGTCCCATGGTCCCGATGCCGATGAACCCGACGCGTTCCATGGCTTCCTCCCCCGTGGTACTCGTGGCGATCAGGGCAGCGGCCCCGCGGCGAGAGCCAGCTCCTTCGAGCGAGCCAGCAGCTCCCGGGCGCGGCCGGCCGCCTTGTCGCCGCCCGCCGCGTCGCCGCGCACGTGCATCGGCCTCGTCTTCTCGATCTCGTCGAGCGCCCGCAGCAGTTCCTCGGCCACGATGCCGTACCTCTGCCAGTCGTTCCCGCTCAGGAAGTAGGTATGCTGGACGTCGTCGCCCGCTTCCGTGACCCCGAATTGATGCAGTGCGTAGTTCAACCAGTGGGTGGCGGCGAGCATGGCGCCCTCGATGGTCATCTCGTGGTCCTCGGGTCCCAGCTTCTCCATGGTGCCCATGATGCGCTCGGCGAACTTCCGGTGCCCCGCGCTGTCCACGTCAGCCTCCCATCGCCTCGGCGGCCACCTCGCGGGCCAGGGCGATGGCCTCGCGGTACGCGGCGTCCACCGTGTCGACGATCTCCGGCGTGACGGGCGCCCCGTCCCGCACGCAAGGGTCGCGCCACTCCTCGATGACATCCATGAGACCGGCGATACGCCGGACCTTCTCCGGGATCGGCTTCTCGATCTTCGGCCGGCCCACGTGCAGCACGTCGCCCAGCGGCCTGAAGGCGGGTACGAAGGTATCGGGCTCGTCGCCCGCCACCATGTATACGCCGGGCTGCTGGGGATACCAGGGATCGTCCTCCGTGACTCCCGTGGCGTGCAACGCCGCGTTCACCGCGTTGGTCCCCGCGTTCATGGTGGTCCAGAACCAGATCTCGAAATCGTCGAAACAGTCGAGACGGTTCCTGAGCGCCTCGAACCGCTCGATCTTCTCGAAGTGGGATTCGACCTTCATGGCACCACCCTTCCCAAGCCGTTTCCGTTGTCCCGACTGTAGGAATCCGGGCCACCCCAGTCAACGCGATCCTCGGCCGTGGACCGTCACCGCGCCCGCTTCGGGATCGACCGTGACCCGCTCGCCGGTCCGGATCGCGTTCGTGATGTCGACCTCGAAGCGATCGATCAGGGCAACGCCTCCGAACGCGGCGCCCTGGGCCATGATCGGATTGGCGAAGTTCAGCAACAGGGCCAGGGGGCACATGCCGCGGGCCGCCATTTCCCGCAGCATCCACGCCGTCGCCACGCCGCCCTTGGCGACGTTGAGCGCCAGCACCCTGCCCACGTAGCTCCGCCCGGCGAGTTTGTGCGTCGGTCGGGAGAAAACACCCTCCAGACGATCGAGGTCGTAACGGGCGCTGAAGTTGTCGTCGGCCACCAGCGCCTCGCCCGTCACCTTGGGGCCGATCCCGACATGGCCTCTGAGGATGCGATCGGCCATCACACGATCCTCCCTGCCACGGCCGAATCGATGCAATGCTCCATGGTGCCGAGCACCGGTTCGTAGCCGTAGCCGCCGAGGATATTGACGATCTTGGCCGAGTTGCTCATCAGGCGCCGCCAGCCGTTGGCCTCACCGATCTCGCGGGCGTGCATCTGATAGAAGCACACGCCTTCGAGCACGACGGCCCCGGAGGCCTCGATCGTCCCGGTGATGCCCATGCGGTCGCACGCCGCCTTGATCTCGGGCGACGTCGCGGCCAGTACCGTGACGTCGGGATGAACCGAGCGGTCGCGGAGCAGTAGCCCCACCTGCTGCATCTCGACCAGGGACAACTGCGGCGCGGCGAAGACGACCACGTCCAGCTTGTCGTCGCCCGGCCGATAGGCGCTATAGACCCCGTCGATATCGGCGCGGGCGATCACCGCGGCGTCGGGCGGCGCACCCTCGAATACCGACGCGAGGTCCGGCGCCTCGGGCGTGACGCCGACCATGTGGAAGAGGGGGGTCGAACCGAAGCTCGCCAGCGCCGCGCCGAACTGCTTGAGCTGGTCGGACGTGGGCGCGCCGTCGACGCCGACGATCACCGGGACCTCCCAGTACGAGCTCTGCGCGCGACCGACGATGGCTCCGGCCGCGCCCCAGTCAGACAGGGACTCGGGCCGGCATCGGAGCTCCCACAAATTGGTGCCGCGCCGATGCTCGTCGAGATGGAACCCGTACCGCGGCACGCGGCCGGTGAGCGCCGCGGCCAAGGCCGAAGGGCCGCCCTGGAAGTTCGTGCGCGCGCCCATCACGCTGTTGGCATAGATCGACGAGCCCGTGTCGCCGTAGGCCAGGTGCTCGCCCAGGACCGGCGGCAGGATGGTCTGATAGTTGATGCAGGTCTGGGTGATGAGAATGCCGAGGTTCCGAAGGGCGGCGCTGAGGCGCCGTTCCTGGGCGACGAATTCCCGCGGGTGATTGATACGGTCCGCCTTGGCGAAGTCGCATCCGAGCGGATCGGTCACGGTCGGCACCAGCACCCGTCGCTCGTCCTCGGGATACGCGCCGAGCATCTCAAGGTACCCGAGCCCGGCCTCGCCGGTGGATTCGGTATCCGCCATGAGATGGACATGGCTAACTTCCACCAGATCCTCGGCATCGAAGAATCCGCCCACCTGGAGGATGTGCTCCATGGAGAGTTTGCGCGGCTCGCCCAACTCGCCTGCGAGCATCGCCCGTTCTTCGCCGTTCAGCTTGACCATGTCTTCTCCCGCAAGGGGGGCCGGCTCGGGCGCCGGGACGTCGGCTCGCTTCTTCGCCGACCCGCTGCCCTTATAATGAGTGACGCCCGGCAACGCACGCCCGGGCCGATCCAGGGGACAGGGAAGACACGTTGAGCGATTCCGGGACTTACGAGGTCTACGCCATCCGTTACGGGACCTTCGCGGAGCGTCGGCGCCGCGACAACTTCATCACGCCGCCGGACCCCCACGAGGGAATCATGCCGATCGACTATTTCGTCTGGGCCATCGTCAACGACGACCGCGCCGTCGTCGTCGATACCGGGTTCGATGCCGAAGAGGGCGCGCGGCGCGGCCGCACGGTCGAGCGCTTGCCGCGCGAGGGGCTCGGCATGATCGGCGTCGATGCCGCGCGGGTGGAGGACGTCGTCATCACTCATCTGCATTACGACCACGCCGGCACGCTGGGCGACTTCCCGGCCGCGCGGTTTCACATCCAGGACAGCGAAGTCACCTACGCCACTGGACGCCACATGTGTCGGCCGGCGTTCGGGAACGCGTACACGTGCGATCACGTCGTCGAGCTGGTGAAACGGGTGTTCGCCGGGCGCGTCGCGTTTCACGACGGCGACGGCGAGGTGGCTCCGGGGATCACGGTCCATCACGTGGGCGGCCATACCATGGGCCTGCAGTTCGTCCGTGTGATGACCGGGCGGGGCCCGCTGGTGCTGGCTTCCGACGCCGCCCACTTCTACGAGAACATGGACGCCGGCGCGCCGTTCCCCATCGTCTACAACGTCGCCGACATGCTGGAGGGGCACCAGCGCATGCGCGACATGGCCAAAAGCGCCGACCGCGTGATCCCTGGCCACGATCCCCTCGTCATGACGCGTTACCCGGCGCCCCGGTCCGACGTGGAAGGTGCGGTCGTCAGGCTCGACGTCGACCCGGGAACCTGATGCGGCGCTTCGTTGAAGCGGGGGCGGGCACCGTGTAGGTTCGCGCGTCCCGATACGCCGGTCCGGATCGAGACCGAACGACAACCGCCAGGGGGGAAGGATACATGAGCAAGATCGAACAAGTGGGTTTCATCGGCCTCGGCCTCATGGGCGCGTCGATGGCCAACAACCTGCTCAAGGCAGGCTTCAGGGTGAAGGGATACGATCCCCTTCCCGGTTCCGGAGACCACGTGAAGGCCAATGGCGGCGAGATCGTCGACACGCCCGGCGCCACCGGCGAGGGATCGCAGCTCGTCATCGTCATGGTGCCCGACGTGCCCGAGGTCGACGCCGTGCTAAACGGCGACCACGGGCTGCTGAAGAGCCCGGGCGACGGACGCATCGTCATGGTCATGTGCACGATCGATCCGGGCGCCGTTCTCGAGTTCGCCGGGCAGGCGAAGGCCGCGGGCTGGGGCTATGTCGATTCGCCGGTAGGCCGGACGGCGGACGATGCCCGGGACGGCACGTCGATGTTCATGGCAGCCGGTTCGGCGGAGGACAAGGCCGCCGCCATGCCGGTGCTCGAGGCCATGGGCACGACGATCATCGACTGCGGCGACGTGGGCCACGGCATGACCTGCAAGATCGTCAACAACTTCATGTCGACGGTCGGCGCCGTGGTGCTCGCCGAGGCGTTGAGGCTCGCCGAATCGGGGGGCGTGGGTCCCGACAAGGCGCTCGAAGTGATCAACGGCACTATCGCGGGCAACGGGCACTCGCGGCAGCATTTCCCGAACAAGGCGCTGGCGGGCAACCTCGATCCCGGCTTCGCGGTCAAGCACGCGCGAAAGGACGTCAACATCGCGCGCATGGTGATGGAACGGGAGGGCTTGCCCGGCTACACCCCGACCGCCGCGCTCGCGGCCTATGACGCGGCGCTGGAGCGGGGCCATGGAGACAACGACTGGAGCGACCTCTACAACGTGATCGACGAGGTCTGGCGGGAGAACAGGAAGGACTAGGCGCGCGAACGTGCGCCTCCCTACCCCGCGACGATGATCTCGTGGGGCAGCGTCGTGAAGCGCTCCAGTCCGGTTTCGGTGACTCGGGTCGTGTCCTCCATGTGCATCCCGCCGTGCTCGGGGTGCCGGTAGAAGACCTCGAAGTTGACCATGGTGTCGGTCTCCATGACCCAGCCGTCGGCCGCGTCCTCCGGCGTCCCGAAGTCGAAGACGTTGAGCCCGATCGGGTGGTAGATCACCGTGGCGCCTTCGGTGGGCAGATCGCTTTTCTCGAACACCTCCATGCCCCTGCGCTCCAGGTCGGCGGAGTGCGCGCCGGCCTTGAGATTGTCCTCGCCCGCCGCGACCGCCTCCTTCACGACGTCGTGCATCATCCGCTGATAGGCGCTCGCCTCTCCCACCGAGGCGGTTCGCGCGCTGTCCGCGTGATACATCCGGTAGAGGCAGATGCAGTCGAGGATCACCGTCTGGCCGCGCTCGAAGGTCATGCGTTCGGTGTAGTCGTGATCGAGGACGAACGACCCGTCCGGGCCGGCGCCGAAGAGCATGCCGCGCTCTCCCAGCCACTTGCCGCCGCCGCGCTGCACCGCGTCGCGATAGGCGTTCACCATCTCCATGCAGGAACGGCCTTCCTTGACGGCGGCACCCGCGGCGCGAACGGCGTTCTCGTTGACGACGATCCCCCGCTTGAGGATCTCGATCTCGGGCCCGGTCTTGACCAGACGGACGCGCCTGAACGCCCGCTTGCCGTCGACGACCTCAAGACGCGGGCCGATCCTTTCCCGGACTTCCCCGCCCATACGCAGGTCGTCGAAACCGACGCGCAGGCGACCCTTGGGCATCTCCGTTTCGATGAAGTCGATCACGGAATCGTAGTACGTCGCCTTGCGCCGGGGTAGCGTGGCCTCGTAGAGCTCCCGGAGGGGTCCGTGCAGCTCGGTCCCGAGTCCCATTCCCCCGTGGACCTTCTTGAGCATGGTGGAGATCGCCGTCCACTCCGTTCCGTAGAAGCGCGTCTCCATCCACGTCGGATGGGTCAGGCAGTACGTCATGTCGTACTCGCCGGTGATCAGCGTCGGCGGAATGCCGTCGTGGCGCGGGTAGACGGCGCACGCCCACGGTTCGTAGAAGTGGGCCAGCACCGAATCGGGCGCGTGCCCGGACAGGTAGTAGAGGTTCTCGTCCTCGGACGCGAACAGGGCGTCGAGGCCGTCCTCCGCCATGATTCCCTTCGCCCGTTCGTGGTTGACGAAACAGACGGGCTCCGGCGGTGCGAACGGTCGGACGTCGTCGTATGCTTCGGCGTGGGCCATGGCTCGGCTTTCCTCGATGATTCCGGCGCTACGGTAGCACCCGCGCCCGCCGAATCGAAGCGGGCGTCACCGTATCCGCCGCCGCACCGAGGTCATGGCACCGAACGGGTCCGGGTTCCGCAGCCGCTCCCGGCTTTCCCCGTCGTCCCCCAGGTGCCAGTCGAACCACGCCTTCGCGTACCAGTCGCGGACCGCGTGCGGCAAGTACACTTCGCCCGCTTCGCCGATCTCGGCCCAACCCAGCTGGGTGTAGCGTTCGCCGGGTTCCGCCTTCGGCGGACCGAAAGCCGCGGCGCCGGTCGGCTTGCGAGTACGTTCCGGCGACGGGCCGAAAGGCAGCTCGCCGCGCCGGAACGCCGGCCACGGGAACAGCCGCGCGAAGTCCTCGGCGACGGTGAAGTGGTCGGTGTCGCGCACGATCACCAGCACGCGGTCGGCGGTCGCGCGTCGCCACGCGCTCAACGCCACCGGCTGCGGGTTCTCCGCCCGATCCGGGGCGGCGCGCTCGGGCGCCAGCGGAAAGGCCTCCGCGGGGTCGCCCCCGGCCGCCGCCACCGCCGACTGAAACAACCCGACGAATACCCTCTGCACGAAGTCGTCCTCGTCGCCAATCATGATCAGCAGCGGCTTGCGGCTACCCGTCGGCAGCGTATCGCCGCCGTCCCGCGTTTCGCCAGCGCCGAACATCTCTTCGGGCGTCCAGGTGAAGGGCGGGGCGTTGTTGAGGCTCATCGCCGCGGCCACGCCCGGCAGATGGTTCGCCGCCAGTTGCGCGGTCATGGAGCCGAGCGAATGTCCGGCGACTCCCACCCGTTCGGAGTCGACGCGCCCCGCCAGCAGGCCGCACAGGTCGCGGGCGGCGCTGGTCGCGCCCCTCGCCGCCAGGGCGGCGCGGCAGGTCTCCGTGTCGGCGCCGAGCAAGCGCACGGTGCGCAGCAGCAACCCCAGATCGGCGACGCGCTGGCGGAACAGGTTACGCATCATGGTGGTGGCGCGCGTCACGCCGCCGGGAACGATTCTCTCCGCCGGCGGGTCGAATCCGGGCGGCGGCGCAAACCCCCGGCCCTCGCGCCCGAACAGCAGGCGGTAGAAGTAGGGCACGACTCTGACCTCGCCCAGAAGCAGCGCGTAGGCCCGCTCCAGCTCCTCGGCCGACGCCTGTTTCGCGAACGGCGAATCGGGGTCGTGGAACACCAGCGGCAGGCCGCCGTCCGAGATGAAAGTGGGCGCCGCCACCACGTATCCATGGGAGGCGAGAAACTCACCCAGCGAGCTCCACATACCGTGGTTGCCGGCGAGCCCGTGGGCGAGAAGGATCAACGGGAATCTGCCTTCCGCCGGCCGCGCGTCCTGCCAGGCGCCGCGCGGCATGTCGAGAATCCGCCGGCCGATGTCGGCATGGACCGCGCTTCGGGTCTCGTCGTCGGCCGCGGACAGAACGCCGCCGTCCGGCAGGCGGACGAACTGGGGCATGACCACCTGAGCGCCGCCGCCGATCCGCCGCGACAGCGGGCCGCCTTCCCGGAAGAAGAAGTCGAAGTAGTTGGCGCGCCGCCCGCTGGCCGCGGGGAAGGGGGAGCGAGGTCCGGCGAGTCGCCCGCGCGCGGTGTCCGGGGTCGCCGGATACCAGAGATGGAACACGACCGTCCGTGTCTGCCCCGCGGCTTCGACCTGTCGCAGCAGGGCGCGGTATTCGGGGCGGCCGTAGGCGCCGTTCCAGGGATCGAAGCGCTGGTGGTTGTCGACGGCGAAGCCGGTGGCGGCGCCGACGGCGTAGTCGCCGTAAACGGCGCCCGCCGGCAAGGCGTCCAGCGATTGCCCCGCCACGCCCGGAATGCCGGCAGCCAGCGTCAGGGTGGCCAGCAACGCTGCGGCCGCGGTTCTCGATATCGAGTGGGTCATGCGCAACATTCCGTCGTCTCCCGAGTTTCCTGTTCGATGGCGCCGTTCGACGGACCGATCCATACCGGCGCGGCGGACTCCCGGCGCCGCTCACCGCAACGTTTGATGGCCCGCGTCGATGTGGATGGATTGTCCCGTGATCGACCGGCCCATGGGGGAGCTGAGGAACAGTATCATAGCCGCGATCTCCTCCGGCCGCTGCATCCTGCCGAGAAGATTTCCCCCGACATAGCGTTCGGTCATGTGGTTCGCGCCGACGTCGGCGGCCGCGGCGTGACGTTGGATCGTGCGCCGTATGCGGGGGCCGTCGACCGATCCGGGCAGGATCGAATTGACGCATATGTCCTTGGGACCGAGCTCCACCGCCAGGGCCCGCGAAAAGCCGACGACGCCGGACTTCGCGGCAGCGTAGGGCGAACGCTCCGCCGCGCCGAGATGGCCGACGACGGACGACATGTTGACGATCACGCCGTTCCCGGTCCGCTCTATATGGGGGACGGCATGCCGGCAGACGTAGAACATGCCGTCGAGATCGACCTCCATGCAGCGCCGCCAGTCATCGGGGTCTATGTCGACGACGGGCGCGATCGGTCCTGCGATGCCGGCGTTGTTGACCAACACGTCGAGACCTCCCATGGCGTCGGCGGCCGCCGCCACCATCTCGCCGACGGAGGGTTCGTCCGCGACGTCGCAGACCATGGCGCCGGCCTCGGGATTTTCGGACAGGAACCGCGCCACGGCCTCGTCCGAAACGTCGCACACGTACACGCTCGCCCCCTGGTCGAGGAATTCACGGGCGGTGACGGCGCCGATCCCGCCGGCGCCCGCCGTGATCAGGACCTTTCGGTCGGCGACATCGTACCGCATGTCGAAGCTCCCCCCTGGCTGTGGCGCAGCGACCATGCCGCCCCCGACCGGGACGCGCAAGCTCGTGTCCCGCTCCATACGAGACGGTTGGGCCTCTTGGGTTACTTGTCTCGCGGGGTATCGCGCCGGGGTTCGTCCGCCAGGGGGCGCCGCGACGAGGGGGCGCCGAAGCGCCCCCTCCCTCCCTTGCCATTCCGCCTGCGGGGCGCGGCGCGGCGGCCTCAGCCGACGAGCCCCCCGTCTTCGCGGCCGATGGCGATGACCGCCGACCGCGGGACCGTGTCGCCGCCGTCCGGGAAGTGGCTGTCGCCACCCTTCTCGCCCGGATGCTGGATACCGACGAACAGCGTCCTCCGGTCGGCGCTCCAGGCGATGCCAGTGACCTCGCACTGCCTCGGACCCACCATGAAACGCCGGATTTCTCCCGTCGCCGGGTCGCCGACCAGCATCTGGTTATTGCCTTGTCCCGCGAAACCCCCGGCGTCGGAGTAGTCGCCGTCGGTCTGGATCCACAGCAGGCCGTTACGATCGAAGGCGAGGCCGTCGGGCGAATTGAACATGTTGTCCAGGGTCACGTTTCTCGATCCCGCGTTGGCGTCGCCGTGGACGGCCGGGTTGCCGGCCACCACGAAGAGAGTCCACGCGAAGCCGCTCGCGAGGTGATCGCCCCCGTCCGGCGCCCACCGGACGATCTGGCCGTACAGGTTGCCGGCGCGCGGATTCGGTCCTCCGACGGGGGTCGGATCGCCGCCTTTGTTCGGCTTCTTGCCCCGGTACTTGTTGTTGGTGAGGCAGCAGTAGACCTCGGCCCGATTCGGATTCGCGGCCACCCATTCCGGGCGATCCATCGTCGTCGCCCCCACCGCGGAAGCGGCCATGCGGGTGTGGACACAGACCTCGGCCCGCGAGGCCATGCCGGCGGCCTCCGGGGTGAGCTCCACCCACTCTCCGCGGCCCTCGTCGGCGAACCTGGCCGCGAACAGCCGCCCGCTCTCCAGCAGATCCGCGTTGTCGCCGCCCTCCGCGTAGCGCCCGTCGCTCACGAACCGGTAGAGGAACTCGCCCCGTTCGTCGTCCCCCATGTAAACGACTACCTGTCCGTTCGCGGCGAGGACCAGCTCCGCGTTCTCGTGCTTGAAGCGTCCGAGGGCGGTGCGCTTCTTCGGGATGGATACCGGATCCAGGGGATCGATCTCGACGACGTAGCCCGCCCGGTTCGGCTCGTTGGGATGCCTGGAGATGTCGAAGCGCTCGTCGGCCGTCGCCCACGCGTATCCCCAATCCCTGAGGCCGATGCCGTAGCGCTTGAACGCGGGGCCGATCCGGACGTCCGGGTCGCTCGACGAGAAATAGCCGTTGAAGTTCTCCTCGCACGCGAGATAGGTGTCCCACGGGGTGCGTCCGTTGCCGCAGTCGTTCCAGGTGCCGAGGCTTTCGACCCCGGAGGGGTCGGCGGCGGTCTTGAGGAGAGCGTGGCCGCGGGCCGGTCCGGTGATCTCCATCGGCGTATCCGCGGTGATGCGCCGGTTCCAGGGCGAGTCCTCGACGATGGACCAGGCGCCGTCCCTGCGCTCGATCTCCACCACCGAAACCCCGTGGCCGGCCTTGCCCTTGCGCACGTCGTCGGCATCCCGCGGCTCGCCGGCGCCCGCGCCGCCGTAGATGATGTCGCGGTTCACGTATTCGTTGTTGACCACGAGGACGTTCCGCCCGCCGCGGTGGAAGAGGGCCATGCCGTCGGCATTATCGCCGAAGGCGAGTTCCTGGCTCTCGCCGGAGCCGCGCGTCGTCTGATCGAACTCGAAGGAGCGGGACCACATCGGATCGCCCCACTTCGCGACGACCTGCCAGCGGTACCCGGGAGGAACGGTGACCGTGTCGAGGCCGTTGGCGGCGACGGGCTCGAATCCGAGCCGGTCGGTCGCGGCCGCCGCCGCGACCGGGAGGGGCTTGAGCGCTCCCGCGCTCATGACGAAGGCGGCAGCGCCGAACGAGGCTCCCGCGCCCAGGAATCCGCGCCGCGAGACCGCCCTCTCGGCCAGCCCGCCGAACTCGGTCGCGAGGGGCCGCGGGGAGTGGATCTCGTCGAATTCGTCGAACGAGAGATCGTGGATCGTGTCGGTTCGAGTCTGGGACATGGTTTCTCTCCTTGTGCTCGCGACGCGAGTGCCGGAACCGGTGGGAGCGGGATCGCACCGAGCCCGGGACACGGCCGGGCGCGACCGAACCGTCGAGGCTCGACGCGCGGTGAATCCCGCGAAAGGCGAACCCTGCGGAAGAAGCGTTACACCTGTGCGACCGGACATTGACGGCTTCGTGAACCGGTCTCCGGCCGCGACCGTGAAATGGCGAGTTCGAGATGGGAGGGCGGCACCCCGCGTAACGTGACGGGACGAGCCGGGCCGGCCCGGACATTTGCGCGGTCGAACGCGTTCGGCCAGAGTCCCGAGCGCGCCCGAAACCGGCGGCGCGGGAATACCGGGGCACGCCATGGAACCTTTTCCCGAGTACGAGAACTATGACGCGCTGGGTCTGGCGGAACTCGTCCGGAACCGGGAGATCGCGGCCGCGGAGCTGCTGGACGCGGCGGTCGCCCGGGCGGAGGCGCGAAATCCGGCGGTCAACGCCATCGTCGACAAGCTCTACGACCACGGCCGCGACGCCATCGCCGCCGGATTGCCCGACGGGCCGTTCACCGGCGTCCCGTACCTGTTGAAGGACATCGGCGGGGCGTTGGGCGGCCACGCACAGACGCGCGGCAGCCGCTTCTTCGACGATCTCGCGCCGCCCCGGGACAGTGTCATCGTCGAACGCGGCAAACGGGCCGGACTGGTGATCTTCGGCAAGACCAATACGCCCGAGCTCGGCCTCAGCCTGACGTGCGAGCCGCAGCTGTTCGGTCCCTCGCGCAATCCCTGGGATCGCGAACGGACGCCGGGCGGATCCTCGGGCGGGTCGGCTGCGGCGGTCGCGGCCCGTATCGCGCCGATGGCGAGCGGCGGCGACGGTTTCGGATCGATCCGGGTGCCGGCGTCGTGCTGCGGCCTCGTCGGTCTCAAGCCGACACGGGCGCGGAACACGCAGGATCCGTATTCGGGCGAGGGCAACGCGGGACAGACCACCGAACACGCCCTGACCCGTTCCGTGCGCGATTCCGCGGCGCTCCTCGATGCCACGGCGGGGCCCGGGTCGGGCGATCCCTACGTCGCCCCTCCCCCCGAACGCCCCTTCCTCGACGAGGTCGGCGCCGACCCCGGCCGGCTTCGCATCGCCATGACCTCGCGGGCGCCCAACGGCGCGCCCATCGAACGCGAGCTCCTCGACGTCTTCGAGGATGCCGCCAGACTGCTCCGCGACCTCGGCCACGACGTCGAGGAGGCCGATCCCGATATCGACCGAGGGAGCGTGATCCCCACGTTCCGCGCCATCAGCGCCGCGAACGTCGCGGCGACCTTGCGCGGCCACCCCGCCGGCCGGAAGGCCGGACCCGACGATGTCGAGCGGGTCACCGCCGCCGCCGCCAGGCTGGGAGAGGAGATGTCGGGCGCCGACTACGTGCGGGCGACGCAGGCGGCGCACCGGCTGGGACGCCGGATGGCGGCCTTTCACGAATCCTGGGACGTGCTTCTGACGCCCGCCCTGGGAACGCTGCCGCCCAGGCTCGGCTGGATCGACATGATGCTGGAGGACGCGGACGAATACTGGAACCGGGTGTTCGGCTTCAGCCCGTTTACGGTGTGGTTCAACATCACCGGACAGCCCGCCCTCACGCTGCCCATGGGGGTGAGCGAGACCGGTTTGCCCATAAGCGTGCAACTCGTCGCTCCCTACGGCGACGAAGCCACGCTCATCCGGCTGGCGGCCCGGCTCGAGGCCGCGCGTCCGTGGACCGATCGATGCCCGGAGATCGTCGCCGACTGAAGGCTCACGCGCCGTCGCGGCGAAGGCGGACGAGCGCCGACCAGAGATAGATCGACAGAAACACCGCCAAGAGGAATTCCTGGAGTTCCGACTCCCGCACGTCGAACGGCGGGGACGGCTGGCCGCCGAGGCTCTCCAGGATGCGTTTCGGCAGCATGACGGCCAGCGCCAGGACCGACGCCGGGACGAGCTCGCGCGTCGGTCAGAACCAGTGCGCCCAATGGTCCCTGGGAAAGGTCCGGCCCGTCGCCCGCGACCAGACATGGAACAGCACGCCGCACGCCAGGACCCACAGTTCCAGCAGCAACCTCGGCCTCTGGTCGAACCAGCTCGACATGTTATGAAGAATTCGTCTCGCCCTGGTCGTTCGCCTATTCCGCGGCCTGGGCTCGGGACTCCGCCGCCAGGAGCGCGTTCACCGAGTCCTCGACGACGGTGCCCTCGAAGAAGTCGGGCCGGTTCAGGGTCTGAAGGCGGACCGTGTTGGTGAACACGAAGTCGCGGAAATCGGCCTCGTCGATCAACCCGTCGTCGACCAGCTCGTAGGCCTCGGCCAGCACGCCGGCGATGTCGGGCACGTCCCAGTGGCCGATGTCCGAGCTGAACAGCGCGTTGAGGCGGGCGCCGAACGGGTTGACCCTGGTGTCGAAGGCGCCGGCGACGGCGCGGTCGTCGGCCTCGCAGCCGAAGTAGAAATGACGGGAGAAAATCCCGGCGAAGTCCTCGTCGCCGCGGATGCCGCTCCCGGCCCATTCGTCCTCGGTCTCGGGCGCCTGCTCGAGGTCGGCCGCGAAGAACCAGTGGCGGTTCTCGGCGAAGGACTCCAGCGCCGCGCGATGGCCCGGCGCGGCATATTCGTCGCAGAGCTCGCGGAAGCGCGCGAGATCGATGGTCTTCGGGTCCAGGGACCGGATGGCGTCGCCGTTGCGCTTCTCCCAGTGGGCGATGAGGTCGCCGTAGAGCGTCGTCGCCCAGCCGACGCCGCCTTCCAGGAACCCGAAGGCCAGGTCCGGAAAGCGCTGGATCACGCCACCGAACAAAAGGGCCTTGCAGCAGGCCTCGTGCGCCGAGGCGAAATGACCGATGTGGTTGTAGACGTAGTTGCTCGGCGAGGCGCGCATACCGACGCTCATGGCACCCGTGTGCATGTTCGCCGGGATGCCCCGGTCGACCAGCGCCCGCCACAGCGGGTCGTAGTCGTGGAGGCTGTCGATGCCGAGGGGGTCGATCCACACCGGGTTGCCGGGCGCGGGCTTGCCGTCGTGGCCGAGGAACGGCCGGCGGACGATGCCCTGGAGCATGACCACCTTGTAGCCGAGCTCGTCGCAGGCGTACTCGATCTCGTCGAGCGCCTCGCCGGGCGTCTGCATGGGAATCGTCGCTGCCGGAATCAGGCGGTCGGCGTGACCCGCGAACAACTCGTGATGCATGAGGTTGAGCGCCCGGCACATGGCGCGGCGGATCTCGTCGTCCGCGATGCGGGGCACTTGAAGCCCGAAGGTCGGGTAGACGATGCCGAGGTCGACGCCGATCTCGTCCATGCGCGCGCGCATGAGGCCCGGCAGCACGGCGGTAGCCAGATCGTAGCTGTTGGATGCCGGGTGGACCCAGAACGGCGGGCGGGTGAGATGGCGGGCGAACCGCTCCTCCTCGTTCAGGTCGTACCAGAGGCGAAGCGCTCCTTTCATGCTGTCGACCGCGCGGTCGCGAACCTCGGGCCCGGCCGTCTTGGCGATGTACTCCTCGTAGACCGGGGCGATTTCGACGATGTGTCCGTCCGCGTCGATGACCGGATGATCGAATTTCGCGCGGATCTCCGTGGCGCTCAAACCAGATGACATGATCCCGTCTCCTCCCTGATGGAGTGCGTCGAGGCCGCCGAGGCGCCGGCCGAGCACAGCGCGGCCCGCCGACCGTCGACACCATGAACGATCGAGGCGATCCGCACAATTCGCACACGGTGCGGGGGTGTGCGACTTCTTGGCGGATTTCTGAAAACAATACGTGTTATCAACATGTTATCCGAGACTCGTGGCGAATCCGCCACGCCAGCTACGCGTTCATCGCCGCGAGACCGACCAGGGCGAGCTCCTCGTCCTCCTTGCCGGACAGGTAGCCGCCGACGCCGATCCCGCCCATGACGTTGGTGTGGAAGTCGTCCTGGTCATGGATGCTGGAGCGCACCACCACGCCGCCGAAGCCGGGGGTGAGCTGAAGATCGCCGCCGATCTCCCTCACGGCGAGCCCGCGCGAGGCCAGCCACTCGCCGTGCGCGCCGCTGTTCATGCCGGTGATCGCCGCCGTGTAGGCCTTGCGGATGGCGTGGGTGCGGGTGAACATGCGCAGCCGGTCCATCTGCCGGTAGGCGAGCAGGACGCCGCCGTCATCGACGATGGCCATGGCCACGGGGTGCTCGGGTTTCTTCCGCGCGGCTTCGAGCATGGCGGCCATGGCGGCCTGACACTGATCGAGGGTGATGTAGGGTGCCTGTTCCATGTCGGGTCTTGCCTCCTGAAGGATCGGGAATCGACGCGTGTCCTGACTCTACAACGTCTGTCCTGGTTCAGATACATGTGAGACACGGTCCATCAGGCCGGTGGGCATCCGGTTCTGCCATGGCCGGAAGTCTGCTTATGGCCGTGGTTGCCCTCGGAGTTGCCGGGAACGGCGAGAACCGGTATACCCCCGCCCGTTGGACGAAGAACGACACCGCGTGGAGGCGGCAATGGCGCATTGGGAAGACCTTCCGAAGTACGAGCGGGATTATCTCTCGGGCCTGCGGTTGCCCGAGTTCGACGGCACGCCGTGGACCCCGGCCAAGCCGGCGTCGGAGAGCCGGATCGCGCTGATCTCGACGGCCGGTATCGAGCGCCGGGGCGACAAACCCTACCCGTTCTTTTCCGGTGAGTTCCGCCTGATTCCGACCGACGTCGACCCGGGCGAACTGGTCATGAGCCACATGTCGCCGAACTTCGACCGCACGGGGTTCCAGCAGGACATCAACGTGGTCATTCCCATCGAGCGTATGCGCGAGCTCGAGGCCGAGGGCGCCGTCGGGTCGGTGGCGAAGTTCCACTACGCCTTCATGGGCGGGAGCAGTCCCCAGGACATGGAGCCCCACGTGCCGGAGCTGGCCCGACTGTTGCGCGGCGACGAGGTCGACACGGTGCTGATGTGTCCCGTGTGACCTCGCTGTACGCGCGCCGTCGGCGCGCTCGGCCACTATCTGGAGCGCGAGGGGATCGCCACGGCGAGCATCAGCCTGATCCGTTTTCAGACGGAAAGGATGAGGCCGCCGCGGGCACTGTGGGTGCCGTTCGAGTTGGGGCGTCCCTTCGGCGCGCCGAACGATCCGGAGTTCCAGACCCGGGTGTTGAAGGCGCTGCTCGGGACGCTGGAAGCGGAGAGCGGCCCGGTCCTGGCGGACTTCGATGAGGACGCGCCGTTGTCGGCCGATGCCGACGACGACGGGGAGGGCTGGGCCTGCCCGATCGAGCTCAAGGCCCCGCCGCCGCGGACGGAGGGCGACGCCGCCGCCCTGGAGCAGGCGCTGTTGCGCGAGATCGGCCAGCTTCGTCCGTGGTACGAACTGTCGGTCGAGCGGCGCGGACGCACGACCGTCGGCGTCAGCCCCCTCGATATCGAGGGCAACGCCCGCTACGTCACGGCGTTCCTCGGCGATGCGTGGCCCGAGTCCCCGTCGGAAGACATGGACGCCGCCGTGGCCCTCAAGCATGCCTTCGAGGACATGCGCGCCTGGTATTTCGAGGCCGTCGCCGCGCAACCGGGACGGGCAGCGGGGACCTCGACCCAGGTCGTCGACTGGTTCTGGAACGAAACGACCGCCGGCGCCGTGCTCAGGAAGCTCGACGAGGTCTGCCGCGGGAGCGACGACGAGGTGATGCAGGCCCTGGGCGGGTTCCTGCTCCTCCCCCGCCGCGTGACGGGTTCGGTCGGCGACGGGTCGGACGGCCGCCTGAATTCGGAGTACGGGAACAACCCGGCGATCATGGCGGCGGAATGACGCTGCCGCCGCGGGTCTGAACGGCCCGCGATGTCGGGCGGCGGGCCTGAACGGCCCGCAATGGCGAGGAGAACACGGGGGAGGCGCGAAGGATGCCGATCGTCAGGGTGCAGATTCCGGAAGGATACTCGAACGAGGTCAAGGACCGGGTCGCGAACGGGCTTCGCGACGCCATCAACGGGTCCATCGACCCCGGCCAGAACGACCGCTTCCCCGAGACGCGCAAGTGGATATATCCGGCGATCACGGAGGCCTACGGCGAACTGGGCAAGGGCCTGCCGACGGTGACCATCGACACGCGGCCGGGGCGGACGCGGGAACAGAAGGACCTCTGCGCCAAGCTGATCTGCGACCTCTTCGAGGAGGTCATGGGGACGCGCGACGTCTACGTCCTGCTGCGCACCACGGAGGCGGGCGACCACCTCGCCGGCGGGACGGCTCTGCCCGAGTGGAAGCCGGAATAGGGGGCGCCCGGCGGCGCCTCGGTACGGCGCGCGTCAGAAATTCTCGACCCAGGGGCGGAGCTCGATCTCCCAGGCCCAGGCGCTGCGATCCTGCTTGAGGAAATGCAGATAGCTCCGGGCGATGGCGTCCGGGTCCAACATGCTGTCGGGATTGTCGGGCGGGTCCATCCGCTCGGTCCGGAGCGGGTTGCGGATACCGCCGTCGATGATGAAATGCCCGACGTGGACGCCTTGGGGGTGGAGTTCCCGCGCCATGCTCTGGGCGAGACCGCGCAGCGCGAACTTGCCCATGGCGAACGAGGCGGACTGCACGTAACCCTTGACGCTGGCCGACGCCGCCGTGAACAGGATGGCGCCGTGGCCCTTGGGCGCCATGCGCCGCGCGGCCGCCTGGGCGACGAGGAACCCGCCGTAGGCCGTGACGAGGATGGCGTTCTTCGTGGCCTCGCGGTCGATCTCGACGAAGGGGCCGCGCACGCGGGCGCTCGGGTTGTAGACCACGACGTCCGGATCGTTCCCTTCCAGCGCCCCGAACAGCGCGTCCACGTCCTCCGGGGAGGTCGCGTCGCACGCGTGGGCCGTGGCGCCGGTTTCGGAGCAGAGTCCGGAGAGGTCGTCGATGCTCCGGGCGGCGAGCGACACCGCCATGCCCTCGGACGACAGCAGGCGGGCGAGAGAGGCGGAGAGACCGGGGCCTACCCCGACGATCAGGGCGTGCTTGTAGGTGGGAACCATGACGGACGACCTCGTTCGGTTGGCGTTGGAGCGGACACAGTGGCCCCAACTCATGCCATCCGGGCGCGGGCGCGGCAAGCCCTCTCCTCCGGCGGGCACATGGCCGGGAACCGGGACCTGTCAGGGCCCATCGCTCCCTCCGGTTGAAGAACCGGAACATAATCCATCGTAAGCGCCCCGCCACCGGGCGCAACGGCGATGGCGCCCTTGGCGCGCGGCGGGTTCCAGCGAATGTCCCGGTTCCGGACCAAACGGACATACCCGTCCGGCGTCACTCCGCCCTTCGGCGTCGGCGCCTCGAATTCCGTCATGGGGCGAGGCGGTACCGCGGTCGAGGGCGATAATCCCGCTCGTCGAGACATGCGTCGTAGAACGTCCGGTCCATCCGATACCATTCCGCCCCGTCGATGCCACGTCTGGCCGTAGCCGCCGTGCTAACGGGATAAGCGGACACGACCTTGATCCACCTGCCGGTGTCGCGCGCAATGTCCTTGACCTCCTTGACGACCTCGGCCAAGTCCTGATCCTGGCTGAAGATAACCGCGACATCCAATTGGCCCATACGAGCCAGCCTAACGACATCCAGGCCGAGGCGCAGGTCTATGCCCTTCTCCTGCGGGATATATTTCGTCCCGACGGACCCGTCGGGCAGTTCAACATCGTACGGTTGATAGCGAATCCGTCTGCTTTCGACGACTATGCCCGCGCGGCGCATGGCAAGAAGCCGGTTGGCCCAGTAGCCGTGCCACATCTCGCTGTGCCGACGGGCCGGTGTGCCCGTGTAGAACCGGACCCCGCGACCCTCCCAACCTTTGCGTGCGCAGACTGCCCCGAACAGCTCCTTCGGATCATAGTTGGGGTGATGGTGCCCGAAGGCCTCCTTCGCATGGCGATAGAGGTTCTGCCCGTCGAAGAACGCAATAGCGCGCTTGACGGCGGGTTCGTCAACCATCGCGATCCCATGAACGAATAACCCCTCGGGGGCCGTTTCGGGACGATCTCGATCAATGATCGGAGATCCCGAGCAGGCAAGTCCCGAGGGGAGCAAGTTCACTCAACCTACGAGAAGCGTTATTCGCATGTCAACATTGTGTCCTGGTTCAGGGTATATGAGACGGGAGGGGTTCTTCGGCTGTGTGTCTGGCAAGGTGCTGGGCAGGGGTGTGTCCGCCAAGGGCTTGGTGCGGTCGGAAGGTGTCGATCGACCTGGATGACGTGGATGGGGAAGGGCATGTCGGCCTGGAGCTTGTCGAGGAAGCGGACCTGCCAAGCGTGCGCATCCACGATCTGCGACACACTTGGGCCTCTCAAGGTGTCATGAACGGCGTCGGGCTACCCACCGTCGGACGGTTACTCGACCACAAGCGCCGGACTACCACCACCATCTACGCCCATCTCGACGACGCTACTCTGCAAAACGCCGCCGCCGTTATCGCAAAGGCCATGGGGTTCAAGGTTCAAGGGCAAGCCGCAGCCTCTGCCAGCCAATGTGGAAGCATCTGACGAGGAAGCGGAGTCGTGGGAAGTTACCAAGCCCACCACACAGACGGTTCGTCCCGATCCATGGGACACGTCGCCTGACAAACGCGATGACCGGGAGCGCGAGGAAATGAGAAAATGGAGCGACGAGTTCATGGGCGAACTCAATTGGATTTGAAGCGAAGATTCCCGCAAACGGTCTTGAGAACGAATAATGAGCCAGAGAACCTCAAAAGGATAATTTTTATAGATTTTTCGTGAGCTTATACATGTGGCGTTCTACTTTCTTTAATGCTTCTGCTATTACATACTCAGGAGACACAAGAGTACCACCCATGTTGGCGAAGTTAGACACATCTAACAAGTGGGTATTTGTATACGATTTACCTTCCAAATTCTGGTAGGATACAGTCACATTGAATGGTGGAAATGGTGACTTATAAGACTCGAATTCACTACCCCTCTGTCCGAAAAGATCACGAGTTCCAAAGACAACACTTATACGTTCCCCTTGGGGAAGAAAGGCAATCATGGGCTGGGAATTATTCTTTAAGAACTGAACGTTGTATTGTTTAAAATTTTCTTCTTTCGCTTCAATACGATAAACTACATTCTGCGCTGGCCCCTGCCCAATATTAGCCACTACCAGATCGACATGAGGCACATAGCTTCCCAATTTTGGGGTAAGATAGGCTACAACCTTGGGTTCTGTTCCTGCTTTTCTCAGGAGGCGATTCTCTTGGGAGAGCGTTCTAGTGACCCGCCATGTGAGACACGCCATAATTGCGATAACAACGGTCGCAGCGGCGGTGATCTCTCTCTGATGCGTAGCGATCAAATCAAGTATTTTCACACACTTTCCTTTGTTGTCATGGAACTATCGCGTTGAGAGTCAATAACTCTCCGAGTACATCATCATCGGATATGTCCGCATCCCACCCATAGGCCGCCGCCACGGCGGCGTCGAGACTATCGTGCGCGTCGGCGAGCCATCGCGGGCGGGCGTTGTAGAGGGCGGTCAGGGTGCGGGTCTTGAGCGCCTTCGCCACCGTCTCGTCGCGGGGGACGGGGCGCTTGGGATAGCCAGGAACCGGCTCGTCCACCCATTCCACCCATTCGGGCGGATTGAGCCAGCGGTCGCGGAGCTCGACGAGTCGCCGCGCGGCTTCGGCGACGGCGACGGCGCGGGGATCGTCAGCGTAGTCGGCGGCGGGAATGTCGGGCGAGAGCCCTTCGGGGAAGGGGAAGGTCTCGAAGGTGGTGGTGGGGGTGTAGCGCGGATCGTTGCCCTTACCGAGCCACGTTCCGAGCCGCAGCGACCACGCCTCGTGGAACCTGCTGTGGAGAATGCCGAAGGTCGTATCGTCGTCGCGCACGATGACGGTCAAGGCGGAGTCGGGAGAAATCCGGGAATCGCACCAGACGAACAGCCGATGCTTAGCGACGCGAGGCGTGGCGATGTAGCGGTCGATCCCGTCCAAAACTTCGCGGAACTCCGCCACGAAACGGCGATGCCTCCACCAAGCGGTCCGGAGCGCCACCACCGGATTCCGCGACCGCGCCGGCTTGACGTGTTCCGCGAGATGCGCGAATGGCGCCTCGTAAAGCGCGGCCTCGGCCTCGCCCATTTCGTGGCCAAAGTCGACGATCCATTTATCGAGTGAACGGCGGGTTACGTCCAGACCGTTTATCCACGGCTTGAGTACATCGCTATTGAGCCGCCCGTTCGGGTTGGCGGGCAGGCGAAGCCACTCGCGCGCTAACTCGCCGGAAATATCGAACGCGCCTCCCTTTTCCCCGCACCGGAAGCACGCGTCCTGATTCGCTCGCAACCGGCGTGCCTGCGAACCCAGGGCCCGCGACGAAGACGCCGCTAGGTCCGCGGAAATACCCGGTGCTGGCATCCCGTTCAGACGAGGTTTGGAAGCCTCGCCGTGACCGGCGAAACACACCAGAGATACCCGGACGGCAGCGCCGTCCACGACCCATGGTTCGTCAGACCATGCATCGAAAATGCAGCCGTGTTCGACGATCCAGTCGAGCACCGTGCGGCTGCGCCCGCCCCGGATCGAGTTCGTCGCCACCAAGCCGGCGCGAGGGTGCCTTGGGCTACCAGCCGTCCCGCCTTGTGAAACCAGTAGCACACGAGATCCGCCGCACCGGGAACGCGATCCTCGTAAACCCTATGCAAGTCGTTCGTATAGGCGTCTCCGAGCGCCGACCGTATGCGCGAGCTGCCCAGGAACGGCGGGTTACCGATCACGACGTCGGCTTCGGGCCATTCCGGCTCCCCGCCGTCCGCCGTCAGGACCGCGTCGCGACATTCGATGGTCTCCAGAGGCTTCAGGACCGGGTCGTGCGACTCCCGGAACCCGTTGCGCCGCATCCACTGGATCTCGCCCACCCACACCGACACACGCGCCAGTTCCGCCGCATAGGCGTTGACCTCGATCCCGCGCACATTGGCCGGACCGACCGCCGGAAACTCCCGCGCGAGGCCCATCGCCTCGGCGTCCAACTGGACCCGGTGCTCCAGGTCCTTCAATGCGTGCAACGCCAGATAGAGGAAGTTCCCCGAACCGCACGCCGGATCGAGCACGACGAAGCCGCGCAGCCGTTCGAGAAACGCGCGGAAGCGCCGTTCGGCCTCGCCCCGCCGCCGCGTCCGCACCGCCCCCGGCCCGGCCGCCTCCGCCCGTTCGAGACCGGCGGCGATCTCCGCCTTCACCGCCTCCCACTCCGCCAGAAGCGGGCGGACGATCACCGGCTCCACGATCCGCATGATCTTGTCGCGGTCCGTGTAGTGCGCCCCGAGTTGCGAGCGCTTGTCCGGGTCCAGACCGCGCTCGAACAGCGTGCCCAGGATCGACGGATCGATCTCCGACCAGTCGAGCGCCGCCGCCGCGAGCGCCGTCTCGATCTCTTCCTTCCCCAACGGCAACGCCGCGTCGTCGTCGAACAGACCGCCGTTGAACCGCGCCACAACCTCGAACCCCACGTCTCCGCCCCCGGACATCGCCCCGAACAGGCGGCCCGCCAACTCCGCGAAGCCTTCGGGCCGGCGCCGCGCGTGTTCGAGCATCCGCGTGAACATGCTGTCGGGCAGCAGGCCCACGTCCTCCGCGAACATGCAGAACACCAGACGGTTCACGAAGTGCGCCACCGCGCGCGCCTCGTGGCCGCGCCCGCGCAGCGACTGCGCCAGCGCCGCGAACGCCGATGCCGCCCGCTCCGTCAGCGCCTGCCGGCTCTCCCCCGGACGCAGCCGCTCCGGGTCCGACATCGCCCATTTGAGCTTGTCCCGTGCCGCCGCCTCCGCCAGGTCCTCCAGCGCGAACTCGTGGGTCGCGCTCACGCTGTTGGTCCAGTTGGTGCGGATGCGGAACCGCGCCATGTCCGAGACGATCAGCAGCGGCGGGTTCTCCAGCGCCAGCGCGTATTGCCGCAGCTGGTTGAACGCCGCGTCGAGGTCGGCGCGCCGGCCCTTGTACTCCCAGGCGAAGCAGCCCCGTTTCCACACGTCGGCCCAGCCCTCGCCGCCCGTGTCCTTGCGCGCCCCGCGCTCGAAACAATAGGTCTCGCCCGCCGGGTCGGCTTCGGCCGGCGTCGGCTCTCCCAGCAGCCGGCACAGGTCGATGAAGTGCTCCTGACTCCCGGAGCGCTCCTTCAACGCCGACGCCCGCCACTTGGCGATGAACGCCCCCGGCGTCATGCCGCTACCGACGCGATGGCATCGCTCCCGAATGATGTCACGACGTTCAAATGTCCCGGCCCCGGTTCGCGTCCTGTTCCCCGATCAAGATGCCTTGACGTCGCGCAACCGGCAAGAGAGCGCACGGCAGACGATCTTTAAGGGCAGAGCCCCAACCACCACCGGCTCGCGAGCGCCGGCGACCGGACCCGTGCGCCACGTGTGATGCGACACAACGTCCGGCGCATCGTGGTCCGGTCGTCAAACCCTTGCGGCGCCGGCCTCCCGGGCCCGACGCGGTGTGTGCGGCATGAATGCCTGCAGGACTCCAGCAGGAGCTTCCATCGTCACGCCCCAACCATCTCGTCGAGGCCATGACGCAGGATGGCGTTGAACTCGTCGGGCGCCTCGACGTTGGGAAAATGGCGCTGGTTCTCGATGACGGTCAGCCGCGATCCCGCGATGCGTTCGTGGATCCCGCGGCTGCACGCGACCGGCGCCGCCGGATCGTCCTGGGATCCGATGATGTTGGTGGGCGCGGCGATCCTGTGCAGCGAGTCCCGGTAGTCGAGCGCCGCGACCGCCGACGTTCCACCGATATAGCCCTCGACCCTGGTGCCGACGAAGACCTCGCGTACCGCCCGATAGCCGGCATTGGCCGCTTCCGCGAAGGCATCGGTGAACCAGTATCTGTCCGTGGCATCCCAGACCGGTTGCATGCCCTCCGCGCGGACCAGCTTCTGGCGCTCGTCGATCCACTTCCGATGCTCGGGCTCCGTGTAGGAAAGCGTGCAGCAGAGGGACAGCGACAGAACCCTTTCCGGGTAATGGATGCCGAGACCCTGGCCGATCATGCCGCCGGTGGAGATGCCGATCCAGTGCACCCGGTCGAGGCCGAAGGCGTCCAGCAGCCCGACGGCATCGGCGTTGAATTGCGCCAGAGTATACGGCCCGGGCGGGGCGTCGGTGTCCCCCGCGCCGCGGAAGTCGTAGCGCAGGATGCGGTAGCGGTCCGCGAGCGCCGGCGCCTGCCAGTCCCACAGGCGATGACTCGTTCCCATGGCGTGGGCCATCACCACGACGGGACCGTCCCCGGGACCGTCCCAGCGGCAGGCGATATCGATGTCGCCGACGCGGATCTTGTCGATGCTCATGGTGGCGCGGACTATACAGCACATACCGCGCGAGCCGCGCTTGCGGCCGCCTCCCTCCGGCGCGGTCTCCGCGGCGAGAAAACCCTGTGCCCCCTGAGGTAGACTCCGCTCCGGAAGACAGCACAGGGAGAAATGCCATGGCCTTCGACCCGTACTCCGACGCCGTCGCGCTGGCGCGCGCCTACCGGACCGGCGAGACCGCCGCGGCCGAGGCGGTCGACGCGCTCCTGGACCGGATCGAGACGCACGATCCGAAGCTCGGCGCGTTCCAGGCGCTCTACGCGGACGAAGCCCGCGCCGCCGCCGGCGCCGTCGACGGGGCGATGCGGTCGGGACACGCCGTCGGCCCCTTTCACGGTATCCCCTTCGCCCTCAAGGACATCGTCGACGTCGAGGGACGAGTCACGACGGGCGGGTCGGCCGCCATGACCGACCGCGTGTCACCGTCCACGGCGACGGTGGCCCGGCGGCTGCTCGCCGCGGGCGGCATCCTCGTCGGCAAGACCAAGACAGTCGAGGTCGCCATGGGCGGCTGGGGCACCAACCAACGCATGGGCACGCCCTGGAACCCCTGGGACCTGGAGACCCACCGCGCGCCGGGCGGCTCGTCGAGCGGCTCCGGCGTCGCCGTGGCCGCGGGGTTCGTCCCCTGCGCCGTCGGCACGGACACGGGCGGGTCGGTCCGCGCGCCGGCGGGGTGGAACGGCATCGTCGGGCTCAAGGTCACCGAAGGGTTTCTGCCGACCGACGGGATCGTCCCCCTCTCGCACACGCTCGACACCCCGGGTCCGATGGTCCGCTCGGTGCGCGACGCCGCCTTCATGCTCGACGTCATGGCGGGCCGTGAATCCCACGAGCTCGAGACGCACCTGGGCGAGGGCGAAGCGCCGGCGGGCATCGACGGCCTGCGCCTCGGCGTCTTCGCCGAAAGGGACCGGGAGCCCATCGACGCCGACATCCTGGCGCTCTACGACGCGGCGCTGGACCGCCTTCGCTCGCTCGGCGCGGAGACGGTTCCCTTCGAGCCGCCCGTCTCTTACGAGACCATGGCCGAGGCCAACGGCTTCATCTTCGCGGCGGAAGGGTACGCCCATCACGGCGAACTGATGCAGGACGCGAGCGCGCCGGTCGACGAGGACGTGCGCCCGCGCATCCTCCAGGGCGGGAAGGTCGCGGCCCACGAGTACATCGCCGCCATGCTGAAGCGCCGGGAACATATCGCCCGGTTCCTCGCGGCCATGCGGGGCCTCGCCGCCCTGGCCACGCCGACGCTGCGCACCGGCGCCGTCCCGGTCGCCGACATCGACCAGAAGGACATACCGGCCCACCTCACGCGCCCGTTCAACTATCTCGCCATGTGCGCGTTGTCGGCACCCATGGGGTCGACGCTCGCGGGGCTTCCGGGCGGATTGCAGATCGCGGCGCGCGGCGGCGACGAGGCGACGGCGCTCCGGATCGGCGCCGCGTTCGAGGCGTCGCTGGGGCCGTTCCGGCCACCGCCGCTATAGCGATGCGGGCCGGAAAACCGGTGGGTGGCCGGAAGGGATCGGGAACATGACCTTCGTGAAAAACGCCTGGTACGTGGCCGGATGGAGCGACGAGTTCGGGCACCGGCTGCATCCAGTCAGGATCCTTGGCGAGGACCTGGTCATGTACCGGGCCTCGACCGGCGAGGTCGCGGCGCTGAAGGACCGCTGCCCACACAAGCTGTTGCCGCTGTCCAGGGGGCGGCTGATCGACGACCGGATCGAATGCGGCTATCACGGCACGACCTTCGGCGCCGACGGCAGATGCACGCGGATCCCCGGTCAGCCCCGGATTCCACCCACGGCCCGTGTCCGAGCCTTTCCGGTCCACGAACGTCACGACATCGTCTGGGTGTGGATGGGCGACCCGGAGAAGGCGGACGCGAGCGCCGTATTCGACCTTCCGCAGATGTCGGATCCGGCCTGGGACAGCCACCGGGGCGACGCGCTGCACATCCGGTCCGGCTACATCAATGTGGCGGAAAATCTGGTCGATCCGGCGCACGTGACCTACGTCCACCCGACCACGCTGGGCAGCGCGGCTCATGCCGCCGTACCCGTGGAGTACGAGACCGACGGCGATCCGATCCTGGCCTACCGCTGGATCCGCGACGCCCCCCCGATCCCGCTGTTCGCCCGGCTCGGCCTGTTCGAGGGGAACGTGGACCGCTGGCAGTATTTCCATCTCCACCTGCCGAGCACCGCCGTGATCGATTTCGGCAGCGCCGACGCCGATCCGGAGTCGACGGGAGACCGCCGGCGCGAGGGCGTCCGGATATTCGCCCTCCATTTCCTGACGCCCGTCGCCGCGAACCACACGATCGACCGCTGGATGCACATCCGCAACACCAGGATCGGAGACGAGGAATTCGCCCGCGCGCTGGATGAATCCTTCCGCGTCGCCTTCGCCGAGGACAAGAACATCCTCGAGGCGGTCCAGATCGAGGAGGAAAAGCCGCGGGACGACGAGTTCCGGCTCCAGTTGGCCATAGACCCGGCCTGTATCGCCTACCGGGCGCGCATCGACGAACTCGCGGAGGCCGAACGGCTCCCGTAGGGTGGCCGCGGTCAGCGGTTGCGAGGCAGAATGCGGCGGACGCCGTTCCACTGGCCGTGAAGGGTCTCGCGGTAGAACACGTAGAGGCCGCCACCGACGATCAACGCCATGCCCGACATGGCGGTGGCGTCGGGCCAGTCTCCCCACAGCATGGCGCCCCAGAACAGGGAGAGCGGAAGCGCCGCGTACTCGAACGGCGCGAGGACGGCGGGCCGCGCCACCCGGTAGGCCTGGAACAGCAGATAGGCGCCGATGGAGGCCATGACTCCACAGCCCGACAAGAGCGCGACCTCCTGGCCGGCCGGCCACGACCACGCCCGCAGCAGGAAATCGATGCTCGGGTGATCGGAGCCGGCGAATCGGCCGTCGCCGATCGCCAGTCCGACGGCGACGCTGACGATCGCGAACGCGACGTGCACGTAAAACGCCATCGACGATGCCCGATCGGTGGCTCCGAGCCGCCGGGTCACGATCTGGAGAAACGCGTAGGCGAGCGCCGCGCCCGCGGGAAACAGAGCCACGGGGTCGAAGGTCTCCTCCGCCGGGCGAAGCATGACGATCATCCCCGCCATGCCCACGATAACGGCGGCCCAGCGTCGTACCCCGACCCGTTCCCCGAGGAGGGGAACGGACAATGCCGTGATGAACAGCGGGGCGAGGAAGAAAATGGCGGTCACCTCCGCCAGCGGCATGCTCGCCATCCCCATGAAGAAGCAGACGTTCGCCGTGATAAGGAGAACGGCCCGGGTCGCGTGCAGGGCCGGCCGCCGTGTCCTGAGCAGGCCGAAGCCGCCTTCGAGCCGCATGATCGCCAGGGTGATCGCGACGGCGACGACCGATCGGGCGAGCATGATCTCGTGGAGCGGAAGCGCGACGCTGAGCCATTTGATCAGGGCGTCCTGAAGGGTCAGCGCGAGGACGCCGCCGAATACGCAGACGATTCCGAGCCGCGCCCGATGCGCGCGAGGCAAAGACGCGGAGCGCGGGGCGTCAGGCAAGCCGGTCCACGGCGACTTCGCCACCCTTGACCACCAGCTTGATGCGCCTCTTGTCCTGAAGACGCGAGATGTCCTCGAGCGGATTGCCATCGACGGCGATGACGTCGGCGATCTTGCCGGTCTCGACGGTCCCCAGCTCGTCGACCATGTCGAGCGCGTCGGCGGCGTTCCGCGTCGCCGTCTGGATGGCTTCCATTTCGGTAAGGCCCAGGGACACGTAGATCGCCAGCTCCCGCGCGTTGGAGCCGAACGTGGGATGCCAGCACGTGTCGGTGCCCATGGCGAACCTGACGCCCGCCTCGCGATAGCGCTCGAAAGAGGAGAAGCAGTTGGCGGCGATCTCCCGGGCTTGGGAGAGGACGTACTCCTCGGTGCCGCGGCGGCGGCGTTCCTCGATGACCGACTCCTCCCTGAGCGCCAGGGTCGGCACGTTGTAGCGCCCCGAGGCCGCCAGCCGCGAGACGGCCTCGTCGTCCACGTAGGTGCAGTGCTCGATCGTGTCCACGCCCGCGTCGAGGGCCATCCTGACGGACAGCGGCGTATGGCAGTGGGCGGCCACGGGCTTCTGGAAGGCGTGGCCCTCGTCGACGACGGCATCGAGCTCTTCCGCGGTCATGTTGCGGTCCCACAAATCGTCATGGCGGTCGAACGAGCACTGCCCGCCGGACACGCACGTCTTGAGGAAATCGGCGCCGTCGCGGAGGTTCCGGCGGGACGCGCGGCGGATGTCCCAAGGGCCGTCGCCGTAACGCTCCGGATCCCGGGGGACGACCCGCGGCTGCATCCGGTCGTGGTGGCTTCCGGTCGTCAGTACGAAACCGCCGGCGACGAGGCGGGGACCGGGGAGCTTTCCCGCCGCGATGGCGTCGCGCAGCGCGCCCATCTCCTGCACGAAGTTCCGGCCTTGCGCCGTCACCCAGTCCATGTCGCGCAATGTCGTGAAGCCGGACTCGAGCAGAACCCGCGCGTTCTTGGCGGCGTCGATCAACATCTCGGCCGGTGTGCGGATGACGTTCGCGAGCTCGAGGTGTGCGTAGTCGCCGTCGTTCGCCGCCGCGAGGTGGACGTGCAGGTCCATCATGCCCGGCATAAGGACGCAATCGCCGCAGTCGATCACGCGGGCCCCGGCGGTGCGGCCGACGCCGCCCTTACCCTCGACCCCGGTTATGCGCCCGTCCTCGATCGCGATCTCGGGATCCGGAACCGGTTCGCCTCCGTTGCCATCGATCAGCAAGCCGCCCTTGAGTATCAGCGTTTCCAGCATCGCCTTCCCCTCCGCGTCCGTGTCTGTCTCGGAACCCGGCCACGCCGAACGCTACCTCGCCAGCTTCGCTTGGCGCTGCAACCGCCGCCGCCAACTCCGGACCACGATCCCCCGCTTCGTCCATAGCGCCGCGCGCACCCGGCCCATCCCCTATCGTATGCTCATCGTCGGATGAATTTCAGGGATAAACAGGAAGCTGCTTTGGCATCGTCGCGGGATGTCGGTGCCGTCGCCGCCGCCGGCCCCGTATACTGTCCGTTATAGACTGTGGATACGGTCCACGGCGCCGCCGACCGGGCTTTCACCGCGGGAGACAATCCGATGAGCGACACGGCGGTTTCACGGAAACAGGACGCCATGGACGAGGCGGCGGAACGATACGCCGCGCAAAGTCGGGATCCGGGATGGACGCCGACCCAGAAGCTCGCGCTCGCGTGCCGCATACTGGCGCGCGAGGGGCATGGCGCTGGCCTGGCGGGACAGATGACCGCCCGGGGCGGCCCGCCGGGCACGATGTGGACGCACCCTTACGGACTCGGGTTCGACGAGATCAGGGCCGGCGACTACATGCTGGTCGACGACGACCTAACGTCCTCGAAGGCGACGGCACGCCCAATCCGGCGAACCGCTTCCATCTTCACGTCTACAGGGTGCGCCCCGACGTCCAGGCCATCGTCCACACGCATCCTCCTCATGTCTCGGCCCTGTCGATGATCGGCGAGGAACTGGCCGTGTCGCACATGGACACCGCGATCCTCTACGAGGACTGCGCGTTCCTGCCCGACTGGCCAGGCGTACCGTTCGGAGACGGCGAGGGGGAATTGATCGCTGGCGCCCTCAGGGACAAGCGGGCGGTGCTGCTCGCCCATCACGGGCAGTTGTGCGCCGGCCGTTCCGTGGAGGAAGCCACGGTACTGGGCGTCACCATCGAGCATGCGGCCAAGCTCCAGTTGCTGGCGCGCGGCGCGGGCGCGATCCGGCCGATCGTTCCCGAGCTGGGACGCGAGGCCCGCGGCTGGAGATCGCGTCCGGAACAGGTCGCCCTCAACTTCCAGTACCACGCGCGACGGGTGCTGCGGGACGGCGACGACTGCCTGAATTGAGCCATCGACGGCTCAACCGTCCAGCGCCGGTTCCGACTCCCGCTTGCGGCGGTCCTTCTCCGCGACCGCGGCGGCGCGCGCCAGCAGGCGACGGGCCCGTTCGACCACCGGCGCATCGACCATCTTGCCGTCCACGACGATGGCGCCGAGGCCTTGGCCCACCGCCTCCTCGTACGCCGCCACGATCTTCCCGGCGTCGGCGACCTCGTCGGCCGTCGGCGTCAATTCCGCGTTGAGAACGGGAACGCCGGACGGATGCACGCAGGCGGCGCCCTCGAAACCGAACCGCCTGGAGCGGCGCACCGTCTCCGCGAAAGCGGCGGCGTCGGCGTAGTCCGCCACCGTGCCGATGAATCCGAGCGGCATGATGCCCGCGGCACGGGCCGCGAGATGGGCGGTCTGCTTGGGGACGTACAGGGTCTCGGCGTCGGGCGTCATGCCGGCCTCCAGCGCAAAGTCCTCCGAGCCCAACGCCATGGCGACGACCCGGGGATCCGCTCGGGCGATCTCCCCGGCGCGGAACCAGGCGGCGGGGCTCTCCACGACGACGACGAGTTTCGTCGATCCGGGATCGCTTCCCTGTTCGCGCTCTACCTCGGAGACGACCTCGGCGAGCAGCCGGACATGCTCCGCCGACTCGGTCTTCGAGAGCCACAGCGCGGCGGCGCCCGCGCGAACGGCGCCTTCGATGTCGGCCAAGGCCATGCGCAGCGGCCGATTGACGCGCACCAGGACGTCGGCCCCTCCCCGGCCCGCCGTCGCCACGGACCGCGGAAGCGCCTCCCGCGCGGCCGCCTTCTCCGCCGGCGGCACGCTGTCCTCAAGATCGAGGATGATCGCGTCCGCGTCGCGCGCGTGCGCGCGGGCGACGAACCGCGGGTTGTTGGCGGGCACGTACAACAGGGACCGCCAGACGAGCGTCCCACCGGCCGTCATGGGCTTCCGCCCCCGGCCAGCGCCTCGATGTCCTCGGGCGCGTAGCCGAGGGATTCCAGTATCTCCACGGTGTGCTCGCCGAGCCGGGGCGCCGGCCGGGCGAACCCGCCCGGAGTTTCCGAGAGCCGGGGGACGACGTTGTGCATCGGCAGCGCCCCGAGATCTTCGTCCGGCGTCTGGATCAGCACCTCCCGCTCGATGAAATGCGGGTCCCGCACGATGTCGCCGATGTCGTTGACCGGCGCGACGGTCGCGCCCGCTTCGCGGAAGACGGCGAGACATTGGTCCCGGTCCCGCACGCCGATCCATGCGCCGATCGTCTCGTCGATCTCGTCCCGGTGGTCGAGGCGCGCCTCGTTCGTGGCGAAGCGCGGATCGTCGATCATGTCCGCCCTGCCGATGGCAGCGAATATGCGGGCGGCCAATGGTTGCGTGGATCCCGACATCGCCAGCCACTTGCCGTCCCTGGTCCGATAGACGTTTCTCGGCGCCGCCGTGTTCGACCGGCTGCCGACCCGCTCCCGCGCCTTGCCGGTGACTTGGTGCCACGCCGCCTCGGGCCCGAGAATCGAGAAGACGGGTTCCAGCAACGAGAGATCGACGATCTGGCCCCGGCAGGCGCCGCGCTCGCGAGACCGGACGGCGATCAGCGTCGCCATCGCCCCGTACAACCCCGTCACCATGTCCGCCATGTGGATGGGCGGCAGCACCGGTTCGCGGTCGGCGAACCCGTTCCGGCAGGCGAACCCCGACATCGCCTCGACCAGGGTGCCGAAGCCGGGCCACTCGCGGTAGGGTCCGGTCTGGCCGAACCCGGACACCCGCACCACGACGAGATCGGGGTTCCGCTCCATCAGGACGTCCGGACCCAGGCCCATCTTCTCGAGAGTGCCCGGACGGTAGTTCTCGATGAACACGTCGGCGGTCGCCACCAGCCTGAGCAGGGCCTCCCTGGCGGCGTCGGTCCGGAGATCGAGCGCGAGGCTCCTCTTGTTGCGGCCGTACACCTTCCACGACAACGAATGTCCCTCGACCAGCCAGGCCCGAAGGGGATCCCCGGTCGCGGGCGCCTCGACCTTGATCACGTCCGCCCCATGGTCGGCGAGTTGCAGGCTGATCATGTTGCCGGCGAGCACGCGCGAGAGGTCGACCACCCGAAGCCCCTTCAGCGGGCCGCTGAATTCCGGATCGAACGCGACATGCCGGATCGTCCGAGGCGGCGCCTCGTCCGCTTCCGGCCGGTCGACGGCGACGGTCATCGACGCGCCCCCAGGTCCCGCGTCGCCCCGCGCGCCGCGTCGTTCAACGCCCAATCGTAGGCGTGGTCGTCGACCCGTTCGACGCGCGCCAGCCGCGCGCGGAGGCCCGGCGACGCATGGCGCCGGAGATGGTCGAGGACCCCGGCGTCGTCGCCGCCGAAATCCTCCGCGAACCAACGGTAGATGCTGGAGACGACCAGGGCGTCGCCCGCGAAACGGACGCCGCGCGGATGGTTGACGTAGTCGCGCGCCGCCGCCTCCAGGGCGGCATCCAGGCCGGCGCCGGTATAGGCCGACCGGCGCAGGTCGGGACAGCCGAGCGAGGCGCAGTTGAGGGCGTAGTGGACGCGCGGGTCCCGCCAGATCGGCCGCAGGATGCGGTGCTCGATGTCGTTCAGCGTCAGCTCCACGCCCTCCACCGGGATCAGCGCCCGGTCCCACGGCCCTCTGGCGAACAGGCCCGGCGAGATGTCGATCTCGCGGATGTCGGACACCGGATAGTGCGCGAGGACCACCTGGGCGGTGAGCGCGTTGTAGAGGTTGATCCAGAATGCGCGCTGCTCGTCCGGCGCGTAGCCGCCGATGACGACGCCGGAGAGCATGGCGAGATAGCCGTCGAGCGCCGCCTCGTCGCGTGTCGTCACGTCGGCGTAGGCCACACGGGCGATTCCGTCGGCGCCCGGCAAGACGTAGGCCTCGAGGAAGCGGTCCCAGGCGCCATGGTCAATGGTCCGCGAATCGTCGGGATCGTTGGCGAGCCAGCGCTCCCAGAGCTCGGCGCGTGGCGCCGGGAACACGTCGAACAACCCCGCCCCCGCTGGCGCGCCGGCGACGAGGGCCGCCGTGAACAGCAGGCCGACGAGAGGCGGGCACCACGGCCGCGTTCTCCCTTTCACCTCATGCCTCGCGTAAAACTCCCCGTTCGCACGCCCCGGCACCGGACGACCGGCGGCGACCATAACCGTCCGACAGACGCGTGTCCCGGTTCGGTATGGTCGTCGTAAGTACTTTGATAAGGACAAACAGGGAAATTATATTCGAAACCATCATGATCCCGGACGAGTCATTGCCAAGTGACAGGCGTCGGCGTTGAAGGAACGCCCGGCTTCACAGGAGCATTTCATCGACCCGTGCCGGCTGCCGGGAGAGCCGACGCCGGCCGAGGCCGACCCGACCGGCGAGACCTGTTGCTTCGAGCGCGGGGCGCACAAGGACGCGGGCTTGTCCGCGCGCCTGAACGGAACGGATGTGTCGCGGATCGCCGCCGATCCGATGACGGAAACGGCGGACCTCACGAAGGCTCGGAAAATGACCCGCAACGAAGGCGGCGCGTTCATGGGCGATATCAAGGGCGGGCCGTTCGACGTTCCGGGCGATCTGGCGCGGGAGTGGCTGCGCCTCCCCGCCAACCCGAACGGGCGGCCCAATGCCGACGTCCTCAAGCCGTGGATGAACGGCATGGACGTGACCCGCCGTCCGGCGGGCAAGTGGGTCGTCGATTTCGGCTGGCGCATGTCGAAGGGAGAGGCGGCGCTCTATGAGGAGCCGTTCTGGCACGTGAAGGAACGGGTCCTTCCGATGCTGCAACGCGGCCATCACAAGGCGCGGGCGCGTTCCTGGTGGCGGCATGTGTCGCCTGGCCCGGAGATCTGGAAGGCGCTGGACAGCTTGCGGCGCTACATCGTCACTCCCCGCGTCGCCAGGTATCGTCTGTTCGTATGGCTCGATAAGCGTGTCTGCCCCGGCCATCAACTCATCGTCGTCGCCCGCGACGACGACACGACCTTCGGCATTCTCCACAGCAGGTTCCATGAAGCGTGGTCGCTGCGGCTCGGAACGTGGCTCGGTAAGGGCAACGATCCGCGCTACACCCCCACCGCCTTCGAGACCTTCCCCTTCCCCAAAGGGCTTTCCCCCGACATCCCGGCCGCCGACTACGCCGACGACCCGCACGCGACCGCCATTGCCGAAGCCGCGCGGAGACTCGTCGAGCTCCGCGACCGCTGGCTGAACCCGCCCGAATGGGTGGAGTGGATCGACGAGCCGGTTCCCGGCTATCCCAGGCGCCCCGTCCCCTGCGACGAGACGGCGGCAAGGGAGCTCGAGAAACGCACCCTGACCGCCCTCTACAACGCCCGCCCGCGATGGCTCGTCGACGCGCACGCCGCCCTCGACGCCGCCGTGGCGGCGGCCTACGGCTGGCCGGAGGACATCGCGGACGATGACGCGCTACGCGAACTGCTGGAAATCGACAAGTGTCCTGGGACCGGAATACGTTCCGTTATCGGCAGAGGAAACTTGTGTCGTTAAGTTCCATCGGCATCGAGAAGTTCAATCGCCCGACAGAAGCATCGTCATGCGGCGAACTTCAGTTTCAGGAGACTGGATAGCTGGTGGGAAACGTCGCCGGGACGGCGGACGCTCGGGTCCGGCGACCGTCAGGCGTCACCGGCTCCGGGCAGCGCGACCGTCACCCTCAGTCCGCCGCCCTCGCGATTCTCCAACCGGATGTCGCCGCCGTGACCGCGGACGATGGTCCGCGCGATGGCGAGGCCCAGCCCCGTGCCTCCCGTGCCGCGGCTTCGCGATCCGTCGAGCCGGACGAAAGGTTCGAACACCCGCTCCAGATCGGCCTCCGGAACGCCGGGTCCTTCGTCCTCGATCACGACGCGCGGCCGCGCGTCGTCCTCGACGATCCACGCTCTCGCGCGGACTCCATGGATACCCGCGTTCTCCAGCAGGTTCCGAAAGGCGCGACGCAACGCCGCCGGGCGGCAGACGATCAAAACCCGGCCGAACCCGGACTCCGACACCGCGATTTCATGCCCGAGGTCCGCGAGATCGGCGGCCACACTGTCAATCAGCGCATGGAGATCGACCGTCCGTGTCTCTTCCCGGCGCGCGTCTTCCCGGATGAACGCCAGGGTGTCCTCCGTCATCCGTTGCATCTCGTCCAGAGCGGCGACGATCCTGGTCCGCGTCTCCTCGTCTTCGACGAACTCGGCCTGAAGACGGAGACTCGCGATCGGGGTCCGAAGGTCGTGCGATATCGCCGCGAGCATGGCCGTGCGGTCGCGCACGAAGCGATCGAGTCGCTCGCGCATGAGATTGAAGGCGCGGACGGTGCTTTGGCTTTCCAGGGAACCGGTTTCGGGCAGGTCGCCGACCTCCTCGCCCCGGCCAAGCCTGTCGGCGGCGGTCGCGAGACTCCGCATGGGTTTCGAGATACGTCGCCCCATCAGAACGGCGACGATGGCGACGCCGAGGGCCGAGAGCAGGAACGAAAGCACGAAAGCCATGCCCCACGGCGGCGCGCCCGGCGGCGGGCCGGCGGCGACGTTCAACCAGCGCCCGTCCCGCATGGCCACGGACGCCGCGAGCCAGCGGTGCCGCCAGCGCCCCGGACCGCGATGGCGATCATGGACCCTGTCGCGGCCGCCGTCCCCGACCCGCCAATGCCCCTCGCCGTCGTCGCGCCCGTGCCGCCGCCAAAGGGGCGCCACCCTGACCCGCTCCCGCCCGACGTCGAGCGCGACGGAAAGATCGTAGGCGATGGCGGCCGCCCGCCCACCGGATCCGGTCTCGCCGACCAGAGGCTCCCGGGTCACGGAGAACCGCACGAGCCCGGTGCTCGCGGCCGCGACGACGGCGCCATGGAGCGCGCGCGGCGTGTCCTGGAGCATCCGACCTACGGCGCCCACGCGCGATACGAGGTTGTCCCGGTGCGCGTGACGCACCGCCGCGATACGTTCGCCGGCGAAGAGAAACACGGCGACGCCTTGCGCGACGAGGAGAGCGAGCAGCAACAGCAGCGTGAGCCGGCCCGCGAGGCTTCTCGGCGCGAGCCTCGGCCTCATTCGCGCTCCACTTCGCCCGCGAACCGGTAGCCGCCGCCCCAGACGGTGGCGACGATCTCCGGGTTTCCCGGATCCCGCTCGATTTTCCGGCGCAGGCGGCTTACCTGGTTGTCGACGGCGCGGTCGAACGGCGCGGCGCGGCGACCCCGCGTCAGGTCGAGAAGCTGGTCCCGGGAGAGCACCATCCCGGGACGCTCCAGCAGGGCCACGAGGAGTCGGAACTCTCCCGTCGAGAGGGGCGTCACGACGCCGGCCTCGTCCACCAGTTCATGCTTTCGGGGGTCCAGCGACCAGCGGTCGAACCGATACGTTCCCACCGGACGGGGTTCGCGCTCGGGCGGCAGACTCCGCGCGCGCCGGATCACCGCCTTGATACGGGCCAGCAACTCCCGGGGATTGAACGGCTTGGTCACATAGTCGTCGGCCCCCATCTCCAGCCCGACGATCCTGTCGGTATCCTCGGCCATGGCGGTCAACAGGATCACCGGGATCCGGGTGGTCTCCCGCAAATGCCGGCAAAGCCCGAGACCGTCCTCGCCCGGCATCATGATGTCGAGCACGACGAGGTCGACGGCCGCCGTCCGGAGCGCCCGGCGCGCGGCGGCGGCGGCGTCGGCGACGGTGACGCGCACACCGTGCTTCTCCAGATACCGGGCCAGGGACTCGCGAATATCCCGGCGGTCGTCGACCACGAGAACGTGCGGAGACGCTTCCATACGCAACAGCTAACGCGGCTTGTCATCGGACGCGGGGGAAAAAGTGTAACAAAGTTCGTCGCGTCCCCCCTCGGCCAAGGTCCGCGACACACCGGACGCGCCGACGACGAGATTTCGCGGCATCGACCCCTTACATGATCCCCCATCGACATCCGACACGGGAGTGAAGCGATGAGAACAAGGACGAAGGCACTGATCGGAATCGGCGTCGCCGCGGCGATTGGCGGGATCGCGCTCGTCTGGGCGAGCCACGCTGACCGCGGCCATGGCGCGCCCTGGGGCTTCCGCGCCCATCACGGGCATGGCCCGGGTTTCCTCGCCAAGGAGCAGTTCCGGCTGATGGCGATGGAGATGTTCGAGGCCATGGACACGGACGGCGACGGGAAGCTCACGCAGGCCGAGATCGACAAGGCGCGGAACGACCGCCACGCCGCGCACGATGCCGACGGCGACGGCAACCTCGGCCTCGAGGAGTTCGCGGGCGTCTGGAGCGAAACCACGCGCCCGCTCACCGTGCGCGTTTTCCAGATGCTGGACACCGACGGCAACGCCGTCGTCACGCGCGCCGAGTACGATCGGCCGCTCGCCGACATCGTCGAACGGCTGGACCGCGACGGCGACGGCGCCCTCTCGCCGCGCGACCGGTGGCGCCACCGTCATGGCGGCGGCAAGCGCGACAAGGACCGGTAGAGCGGCTCCGGTTCGACCGGAGGCGCCGCGGGCCCGGCGCGCCGGTATCCCGGCCGGCGGCTCCTTCCCCCGGGGCCTCCGCCGGGATGCCGCGACGCGCCCTGGACGCGGTCGCGCGGCATCAGCTCCTCGGGACAGGGCGAGAGATACGTTTGTCCGGCAAGCCAGGCCACGTCGCGCCGCCGCGCGAAACGGCGGACCGCCGCGACGGGAACGGCGAGAGGCGCGCGCCCCAGACGATACTCCCCGATCGTCCGGTGAAGCTCCGCCCTGCTTCCGCGATCCAGCAGATTCTCCAGGTGTCCCGCCATGTGTCGAAGAACGTTGACGTGCTTGCGGACGGTCGCGGGCCGCGAGAGGGTGGCCATGAACAACGTCCGATAATCGCCGGCCAGACGTCCCCGGGGGATGCCTTTCGCACCCGCCGCGAGGCGGCCCAACTCCGCCTGGCCCCCCGGATCGTGCGCCAGCAGGAGGAATTTCTCCGCGGCGTGGAAGGCCGCGAGATCGCCGGTCCGCCAGTGGCCCGACAGCATGGCCTGGAGACGCCGGTACGCGAACACCCGTTCGAGGAAGTGCCCGCGCAAGGCGGGGATCTCGAGCCGCCCCTCTTCCTCCATGGGCAGCTCGGGGATCGCGTCCACGAGCGCGCCGGCGAACGATCCCCGGCCGTCGCGCGTGGGCGCGGCGCCCGGCCCGGCATCGGCGTCGAAGACCGGAACGTGGAACAACCCGCAGCTCGGCGAATCCTTCTTGAGGATGTAGCCGTGCAAATCGAGTTCGCGCAGCTCGACGGCCCGCCTCGCCGCGAACCGGCGCATGCGCGCGGAATGATCCTCGCCGCCGTCCACTCCCCGGAGGCGCGGCCCGTCTTCGCCGCGAACCAGGCGGATCGCCTCGCGCGGCGCACCCATGCCCATCTCGACCTCGGGACAGACCGCGACGTAGCGAACGAACGGCGCCAGCGTATCCGCGACGAAGACGTCGCGTTTGTGGCCGCCGTCGTAGCGAACGCCGTCCCCCAGCAGACACCTCGATACGCCGACGCGAACCTCCCCGTGGACCGCTTCGCCCGAGGCATGGTCTCGACATGGCATGGCGTCGACAGGGTATGATGTCGGCGTGCGCCGGGGAACCGCGCGCGGACGCGGCGCGGGACGGGCGCCGTGGAGGAGTTCCGAGCCGAGTTTCGAACCAAGGAAAGGACAGGAAAAATGCTCTCTTCCGATGCTCCGGAAGTCAAGGAATTCTGGGAGAAGGCGTGCGGCGAGATGGGGATCGACCCTTCTTCGACCTGTCATGCCTCGACGTTCGGCGATCCCAAGTTCTTCGACGAAATCGACGAGATCACCGAGCTGGCGCTGCAGGGCCAGAAGCAGGCCACGTCGCACCTCGAAATCGACTTCGAGGTCAACAACGTCCCGATTCGCAACGAGGGCGATTACTGGCTGATGCTGGACAAGTCGCTCGAGCCCCGGGGGATCGTCCAGCTCGCGACGGTCAGGATCACGCCCTTCAACGAGATCGACGAGGAGTACGCGGCCATCGAAGGCGAAGGCGATTCGAGCCTGCGCCACTGGAAGGAAGTCCACGAGGACTACTTCAAGCTGCAGCTCGGCGCCTGGGGCCGCGAGTGGAGGGAAGACCTGCCCGTGGTCTGCGAGATCTTCAAGCTGGTGTATCCGCCGTTGGAGAAATAGGCGGCAACGCGCGTCATCCGCACATGACGAAGCCCCGATCGGACACGGCGGCCGCCGGCCTCCCTTCCGGACCGGACATCCGGGAGGAACTGTCCCGGACGCGGGTCCATCCCCGCTCCAGGGCCCGCCACCTTCCGGGCTGGATGTACACCTCGCCCGAGGTGTTCGCCCTCGAGACCGAGCGCCTGTTCCTGAAGGAATGGCTGGTCGTCGGGCGCGTCGAGGAGATCGCCGCTCCCGGGGACTACCTCACGTTCGATATCGTCGACGAACCCATTGTCGTCACGCGCGGAAAGGACGGCGGGCTCCACGCCTTCTCCAACGTTTGCCGGCACCGCGGCGCCAGGGTCGTGGAGGGCCGCGGCAACGCCAGGGCGTTCAGCTGCCCCTATCACGGCTGGACCTACGACATCGCGGGCAAGCTCGTCCAGACGACGTTCACCGACGACGTCGAGGGTTTCGATTTCGGCGATTGTCGGCTCGCACGGGTCGGGGTCGGAGAGTGGGGCGGTTGGCTCTTCGTCAATTTCGACGCGGACGCGGCGCCCCTCGCCGGGCACGTCGCCCCGTATCGGGAACGCCTCGGCTATTTCCGGCAGGAGGACTGCCGTCTCGGCGGCAAGCTGGATCTGGAAGCGGAGGTCAACTGGAAGCTGATTGCCGAAAACCTGATCGACGTCTACCACTTCCACGTGCTGCACGCGGCTTCGTTCGGCGGCGGCGGGAACCGGAACCGCATGCTCCCCTACCCGGAAAACGAGCTCGTCATCACGCGACCCGACTCGCGCTCGCTCACCCCGACCGGGGAAGCGTTGCTCGGCCGTCTCCCGTGGATCGACGAAGACGCGCCGGCCGCCGCGGGGCACATGCCGCCGAACGCCTATTTCACCTGCCATGGCGACAGCGTGAAGCTCTGGATGAGCTGGCCGCTCGGCCCGACCCGCGCCAGGATCATCGTCTACTCCATCTACGCGCCGGAACAGATCGATCGCGACGACTTCGCCGAAAAAGCGAAGGCCTACGACGACTTCCTCGAGCGGATCGTCGACGAGGACATGGGAATGGTCACGGCGTTGCAGAAGAACATGGCCTCGCGCCATTTCCGACCGGGCCCGATGGTCGGTCTCGAGTCGGGCGTGCACAGCACCGTCAACACCCTCATCGACCGCCTGCTCGACAGGTAGAACGGACGGTCGCCCGCGAACGGGAGACGCTGGATAATTTCCCGGCGGCACGTATCCTTCGGGACCTCGACCTGCTATCGTCGACCATTCGCAAGAGGAAATCGGATGTCGGAGCCAAACACACCTTCGAAGCTTGGAGAGCGATTACACAAGTGGATCGCCATCGTCTCCATTGGCGGCGTCGCCCTGTTGACCCTGGTGCTCGCCGTGGGGGGCGCGATCGCGCCCGCGGTCTGAGGACCGCCCCGAAGAAACCGCCAAAGCGGCGGCGCGACGGACCATCGCCGCGCTTCTCCGCCGTTTCGTGATGGCCGGCCCCGGCTACATGGGTGGACGGTCGTCCGCTTCGCTCGCGGCGCCGGATGGCGGCGTCTCGGGCCGGGCCTGAACCGTCAAGAAGGCTTCGTCCGGCCACGCACCTCCAGGATCACGCCGAAGCGTTTCCGCAGGTCGAGCTTCTCGAGATCGCCGCCACTGGCCTCGCCGTCCTCGACGTTCTTCAGGTCGCGCTTCGTTTCCTCGCTCATGACGACGACGATGTTCGTCCGGTATTCCAGCGGAAACGGGAACTCGTGCCAGGCGCCGATGTCGAGACACAGGCCCGCCGATCCGTCGAAGGCGAACGCCTCGACCTTTTCCAGGTCCGGCGCGCGCGGCGCCGCGTCGTTCCATGAACCGTCGGGCCGCCGGCAGGTCGGACGGCCGAGCACCATCACGAACGGTTTGCCGTCGAGGGGGATGAAGGTCTGGGTATGCTTGTTGTGGTACTCCATCCACCGCACCTCCATGGGCCGGGGATCGAGCGTCGCGAGCGCCAGGGACATGCCGTCCCGGGACGTGAACGCCACGGGCTCGCTCAGGCGCACGGTCTCGGCGTAGAACCCCGACTCCCGCCCGTCCGCTCCTCGATCCGGGTCGAGGGACGGCGGCGCCAGCAGGCCGCCATAGCCCTTCAAGGAATCCGGCGTCGCCGGTTTCGGCGTCAGGACCTTGCGCTTCAAGACGGTTCCGCCCGAACCGCCGGACGCCGCGCCGTCCCCGGAACCCGGGCGGTCGTCCCCTAACGGCAGAGGCGGTCGACGTAGTCGGCGCCGAGCCCGTTTTCGGCGTAGTGCTTCTTGTACGCCGCAATCCGGGTGAAGACGTCCTCGTAGCCGATCTGATCGCCGTTCTCGTCGACGTAGAGGATCGGCCCCATGTTGTGGAACAACGTCTTCATATGGCCCGCTTCCGGATGCACGACGAGCGTGTGGGTCTCTCCCGCCGGCTCGTAGATGAAGTCGCCCGGCCGGGCGATCCAGTCGCCCTCGAGATAGCCCCAGGCGCCTTCGAGGGTATATCCCAGGACGGGCGCCGGGTGCCGGTGCCGACCCACCAGCCCCTCGCCCTCGGCCCTGACGATATTGCACCAGGTGCCCTGGACGACGTTGAACAGGAGCGGACGGATCCAGACGTTGTCGGCAAGCGGCATCCACACGCGCTCGTCGTCGTCGTCGCATTCATGGAAAAGTTCCCGCGACGCCTCCGCCGGCAGAGGGATGCCGAGGTGCTTGACGTGTTCGAACCCCGCGAGCCTGGCCATCTCGTTCATGTCGGTCTCCTGAGCTGATTCCGCGCGCCGCGCCGCACGACCCCACTTTACGGTCGCCCTCTCCCCCTTACAACCGCGGGTCCTCCGTTCCGCCGCCCCGCGGAGGAAAGCACGCTCTGCGCGCCGGGTCGGCCATGACGAACTTCTCCCCGGGCATGGTATCCTCGGGAGGATATGACGGCGCAGACGGATCACGACACGGACGCGCGTTCCTGGCTTCGTCCGAGCGTTCGCGGCCTTCCGCCCTACGAAGGACCGAAGACGGCGGCCGATGTCGGCGCGGGCAAGGCGCGCCTCCTGCACCTGAACGAAAGTCCCTACCCCCCCTCGCCCAGGGCCATCGAGGCGATCCGGAATTTCGGCGACCGCCTCAACCGTTACCCGGACATCCATGCGCGAGCCCTGGCGGACGCCCTTTCGGCGCGGACGGGCATGCCCGCCGACCGGATCGTCTTCGGAGCCGGCGCCGACGAACTCGTACAACTCGTCTGCGGGATAACCACCGGCCCCGGAGACGCCGCGGTCATGCCCTGGCCGACGTTTCCCCGGTACGCGTCGACGACCCGGATCGCAGGCGGCGCGGCGATCAAGGTGCCCCTCGACGATCGCGGCGCCAACGACGCGGAGGCCCTGGTCGCCGCGGTCGACGACCGGACGCGCGCGGTGTGGTGCTGCACGCCCAACCCGCCGTCCGGCGGCATGATGGACGCGCCGGCCCTGCGCCGGCTCGCGGCGGGCGTGCCGGAGAACGTGCTGCTCGCCGTCGACGAGGCCTATCACGAATACGGGCGACACGCGGGCGGACCGGACGTGCTGGCGGCGCTCGGGGACCGGCGCGGCCCGTGGCTGGTCCTGCGGACGTTCTCCAAGGCCTACGGCCTCGGCGCCGTGCGGATGGGGTATGCGCTCTGCGGTTCGACCGAGGTCGCGGAAGCGCTGCGTAAGACCAAGTTGCAGTACAACGCCAACGCGCCGGGCCAGGCCGCCGCCCTCGCCGCCCTGGAGGACGACGCCTATCTGCGCCGGACCCTGGACCTGACGGCCGCCGAGCGGACGCGGCTCGCGGACGGCCTCGCGGCCCTGGGCCTGAAACCCCTGCCGACCGCGGCGAACTTCGTTTCCGCGGAACTGCCTTGCGACGCGGCCGAGGCCATGCAGGCCCTCGCCGACCGCGGCATCCTGACGCGGAGCTGGCGCGACCCCGGTCATCCCCGCCACATCCGCGTCACCGTGGGCCTGCCCGACGATACCGACGCCGTGCTGGCGGCTCTGAAGGACATCCTGGAGGACCCGCGCCGATGACCGCGGACGCCAACGGTTCGCTATCGGGCCGCGCCATCGTCGAGGCGATCAAGGCCGCCGGCGTCGAGTACGTGATTTCGGTCCCCGACATCGTGACCAGCGACGGCCTGCTCTGGCCGATTTCCCGCGACTCCGACCTCGCGCATATCCGGGTATGCAAGGAGGACGAAGGCGTGTCCATCTGCGCGGCGCTCGGCTATTGCGGCAAGCGCGCCCTGCTGCTGATCCAGAACACGGGATTCTTCGATTCCATCAACGCCATCCGCGCCATCGCCGTGGAATACGGCAATCCGGTCTGCATGATGGTCGGGCTCCAGGGCAAGGAGCCGGACGTCCTCCCCGTCCGGTCGAACAAGGTGAGCGTGCGCATCGTCGAGCCCATGCTCGACGTCATGGGGATCGCGCGCCACTTCCTGCGGACGACGGCGGACGCGGACGCCATCGCGCCGACGATCGGGGCCGCCTATCGGGACGACCGCCCCGTGTGCTTCGTCCTCGGACGAAGTCCCGCCGGATGAGCCCGGGCGAACGGTGGTATCCATGAAACGGATGAAACGCGACGCGGCGCTCGAGATCATCGCCGAACATGCGGGGGACAGCCTCGTGGTCGCGGCCTATCAGGCCGCCTTCGAGTGGATCGTCATCCGCCCGAGCGACCTCAACCTCGTCGCCACGGGCGCTATGGGCCAGGCCTCCTCGCATGGCCTCGGGCTCGCCATCGGCCGGCCCGACCGCAAGGTCCTCGTGCTGGACGGCGACGGCAGCCTGCTGATGAACCTCGGCTCCCTCGTGACCATCGCCGAGGCGGCGCCGGAGAACCTCTTCCATTTCGTGTGCAACAACGGCGTCTACGAAGCCAACGGCAGCCATCCGACGCCCGGTTCCGGTACCGTCGATTTTCCCGGACTGGCCCGCGCGGCCGGCTATCGATCGGCGGCGGCCATCGACGACCTCGCCGATCTGGAATCGCGTATCGGCGACGTGCTCGGCGGGCGGGGCCCCGTGTTCGTCGACCTCCGGGTCGAACAGGGCGAAGCCTACCCCCAGGATTACGCCTACATGCACGGCGCCGGGCACCGCGCCGCCTTCAAGGCCGCCCTTCGCGCCTCGTAGGACGGTTCCGGTCCGCCCGGAACGCTCCCGCGTTCCCCGCCGTCCGCGGCCCGTATCGTCCGCGGCCCCGACGCGGGCGCGGTCTCTCTACGCCAGACCCATCTGCGCCAGGATCGCCCCGGTCAGGGGATGCCTGGGGTCGGCCAGCCGGTCCGTGACGTCGAAATGGTTGTCGGCATCCATCTCCAGGTACTCGGTCTCGAGGCCGTGCTCCTGGCACTTTCGCGCGAAGTCTCTCGATTGCCGCCTGAACGACTCCGACTCGCCGCCGCCGACCGCGCAGACGACCGGCCCGTTGAAGCGCAGCGGCAGGTGCTGCGGACTGTTGGCGGCCGCGGTCTCGGCCGTGAGCCGGATATCCTCCTGAAGGTCCGTGTGGCGGTGTGGCTCGATGTCGAAAACGCCGCTGATCGGAACGGCGCCCCTGACCAGATCCGCCGGAAGCCCGTGATCGGACGACCAGTCGGTCGCCATCATCATGCCGGTCAGGTGCCCCCCGGCCGAATGACCGCCGACATGAATGCGTCCCGGATCGCCGTTGTGATCAGCGATGTTGTCGAAGGTCCAGACAAGGGCGCGCCGCACCTGATCCACGATGTCCGGGATCGTGACGCCGGGGCACAACTCGTACTCCGGGAGCACCGCGGCGGCGCCGGCGGCGATCATCGGCTCCACCGCCTCGCTGTAGATGTTCTTGTCCATGGCCCGCCAGTAACCGCCATGAATGAAGAAGAACACCGGCGCCCCGGGCCGGGCCGCGGGAAAGACGTCGAGGACCTGCCGCAGCGTGTCTCCATAGGGGATGTCCAGATGGCAGTCCAGACGCTGGCGGACCGCGGCGCTTCGTCGATTGCCCCCGTCGATGTACCCGTCGACGTCGTCTACCGTCAGGCGCGGCAGCCATTCGAGGTTGAGCCGATGGCGCTCCTCCCCGGACATGTTCCCGTAATCCATATCGTCGTTTCCCCTGTCGTCGGCGAGCGCGATCGCCCGCTTTTGTTAGCGCATCAGCCGCCGCCGAACAATTCGTCCGCCCGGCGCTCGAAGGCGTGAACCATGACCTTGACCGCCTCGCCGAAGACCCGTCCAACCAGGGCCTGAAGGACGCGGGACCGGAATTCGAAGTCGACGAAGAAGTCGATGACGCAGGAATCGGGACCTTCGGGGGCGAATGTCCAGTGATTGTTCAAATAGCGAAACGGCCCTTCCGCATAGGTCACGTCGATACGGTCGGGACGGTTCAGCACGACCGTGGACGTGAAGCGTTCACGAAACATCCGGTACCCGATGACGAGATCGGCCACGATCAGGTCTCCCTCGCGCCGGCGGATCCGGGCATCCACGCACCAGGGGAGGAACTCCGGGTACTTCTCCACGTCCGCCACGAGATCGAACAGCTGCTCGGGCGGATGGTGGAGAACCCGCACTTCCGCGTGCGTCGGCATCCAGGTCTAGGAAGGAGACGGGCCCGGCGGCCTCGTGTCTGCCGGCGTCCCGTCCCGCGACGCCCGCAACCTCTCGAAGTCGTCGCCCGCGTGATAGGACGACCGCGTGAGCGGCGAGGCCGACGCCATCAGGAATCCCTTGGCCCGGGCCGCGGTCTCGTAGCGCCGGAATTCCTCCGGCACGACGAACCGGTCGACGGGCGCGTGCCGCGGGGTCGGCTGGAGGTACTGTCCGATCGTCATGAAATCGACGTCGGCGGACCGCATGTCGTCCATGACCTGCATGACTTCCGCGTAGTCCTCTCCGAGGCCGACCATCATTCCCGATTTGGTGAAGATCGACGGATCGAGCTGCCTGACCCGGTCCAGCAGCCTCAGCGAATGGAAATACCGCGCGCCCGGCCGGATCGTCGGATAGAGGCGCGGCACCGTTTCCAGATTGTGGTTGTAGACATCCGGCCGCGCCGCCACGACCGCCTCGACGGCGCCGGGCTTGCGCAGAAAATCGGGGGTGAGCACCTCGATCGTGGTATCCGGCGCATGATCGCGGATCGACCGGATGACCTTCACGAACTGGCTGGCGCCTCCGTCGTCCAGATCGTCCCGGTCGACGGACGTGATCACGATATGATCGAGCCCCAGGGCCGCCGCCGCGCGTCCGACGTTCTCGGGTTCCGCCGGGTCGACCGCGTGGGGTCGGCCGGTCGCGACGTTGCAGAAGGCGCACGCCCGCGTGCAGGTGTCGCCGAGAATCATCACCGTCGCGTGCCCTTGCGCCCAGCATTCCCCGATGTTGGGGCAGGCGGCTTCCTCGCACACGGTGTTCAATCGCAACTCGCGCATCAGCGCGCGGGTCGCGCGGTACTCGGCGGACGTCGGCGCCTTCACCCGGATCCACGGCGGCTTGCGCGGGGACGGGCTCTCCCGACGGTCGCGCTTCTCCGGGCGTCGCGACGCGGCGACGTCGCCGTTCGTGTCGTTTGTCATGTCCGTTCGCACCCCGCTACAGGAGCATCGTCACGGGATCTTCGACGAACCCCTTGAACGCGGCCAGCAACCGCGCCCCCACCGCGCCATCGACCACCCGGTGATCGCACGAAAGGGTACAGCTCGTCACGGTCGCCACGTTCAACGCCCCGTCCTTGACCACCGGACGCGGCTCGCCCGCGCCCACGGCGAGAATCGCGGATTGGGGCGGATTCACGATCGCACTGAACTCCCGAACGCCGAACATGCCGAGATTCGAGATCGAGAACGTGCCGCCGCGATATTCCTCGGGCCTCAACCCGCCATTCCGCGCGCGGGCCGCGAGGTCCCCCATCTCCGCCGAAATCTCTCGCAGGCCTTTCCGGTCGGCGTTCCGGACGATGGGGGCGATCAAACCCGCGTCGGTCGCCACGGCGACGGAGATGTCCACGGAGCCGTATCGGATCATGCCGTCGTCGGACCAGCTCGCGTTGGCGTCCGGGGTCTCGCGCAGCGCCAGGGCCGCGGCCCGAACGACGAAGTCGTTCACCGAGATCCTGTGGTCGGCGCCGTCACGCTCGTTGAATTCGCGCCGCATGGCCAGGAGGCGATCGATCTCGCAGTCGACCGTCAGGTAGAAGTGGGGAACCGTCCGCTTCGACTCCGAGAGCCTGCGGGCGATCGTCTTCCGCATGGCGGTGTGCGGGACGATCTCGCTCTCGCCGGCGGGCGGCGACGGAGCCCGAGAGGGAGCCTCGTCCACGGTCGCCCGGGAGGCCGCGGCCCGAGGCGTCGGCGCGACCTGGGGCGCCCTCCCCGAAAGCGCCGCCTCGATGTCGGTCTTCACGATCCTGCCGCCGGGACCCGTCCCCTGGATCGCCGAGAGGTCGAGGCCCGCCCTTTCCGCCATTCGGCGCGCCAGCGGACTCGCGAGAATCCTTTTGGCGGAGCTCTCCGGACGGCTCCGCCGGGGAGTGGACCCGGGTGTCGCGGCGGGCGACGGAGCCGGCATCCGCCGTGCCGCCTCGGGCGCCGGCATCGCGGGCGCCGGCTGAAAACCGTCGAGCGCGGCGGCGTCCTCCCCATCTCCGAGCAGGACCGCGATCGGCTGGTTCACCGGGACGCCTTCCGTCCCTTCGGCCACGAGAAGCCGTCCCACGAGACCCCCGTCCACGGCCTCCAGCTCCATCGCCGCCTTGTCCGTTTCGACCTCGGCGATGACGTCGCCCGCCGATACGCTGTCGCCTTCCTTGACGAGCCAGCGGGCGAGCGTCCCTTCCGTCATCGTCGGCGACAGGGCCGGCATGGCGACGGTCGTCGGCATTTCGCTCTCTCAGGACCCGCGGAACACGGATCTGGCGGCCTCGGCGATACCCTCCGCCTGCGGCAGGGCGAGCCGCTCGAGATTGGCGGCGTAGGGCATCGGCACGTCCTCGCCGCTGACGCGCGCGACGGGCGCGTCGAGCCAGTCGAACGCCTGTTCCATCAGACGCGCGGAGATCTCGGCGCCGATCCCGCAGGTCCCCCAGGCCTCCTCGACGGTCACCAGCCGATTGGTCTTCTTGACGGAGTCGACGATGGTTCCGGTATCCATGGGACGCAGCGTCCGGAGGTCGACGACCTCCGCGTCGATCCCCTCCGCCTCGAGCGCCGCCGCGGCCCGCAGGGACTTCTCCACTCCCATCGAATAACTCACGATCGTGACGTCCGCGCCTTCGCGGACCACGCTGCTCCGGCCGATGGGAACGACGAAATCGTCGAGGATCGGCACCTCTCCCGAACGCCCGTAAAGAAGCTCGTTCTCGAGGAAGACGACGGGGTTGGGGTCGCGAATGGCCGCCTTCAACAACCCCTTGGCGTCCGCCGCGAAACAGGGCGCCACGACCTTGAGGCCCGGGACATGCGCGTACCAGGCGGCGTAGTCCTGGCTGTGCTGGGCGGCGACGCGCGACGCCGGGCCGTTGGGGCCGCGGAACACGATGGCGCAGGTCATCTGACCGCCGGACATGTACAGGGTCTTGGCGGCGGAATTCACGATCTGATCGATGGCCTGCATCGAGAAATTGAAGGTCATGAACTCGACGATGGGGCGCAGGCCGTTGAAGGCCGCCCCGACGCCGACCCCGGCGAACCCCTGCTCCGTGATGGGCGTATCGATCACGCGCCGGGGGCCGAATTCATCGAGCAGGCCCTGGCTGACCTTGTAGGCGCCCTCGTACTCGGCGACCTCCTCGCCCATCAGAAACACCTTCGGATCCCGGCGCATCTCCTCCGCCATGGCATCGCGGAGCGCCTCGCGCACAGTGAGCGAGACGGTTTCCGTGCCCACCGGCACGCCGGCGTCGGGCGGCCGCGCCGCCTCGGGCCGCGCGGGCCTGGCCGTTCCCGGCTTTCCGGCCGGCGCGGACCCCTCGCCGGCTCTCGCCACGGTCGGGGCGGACGCGGGAACGGGAGTGAGAGCGGCCGCGCTCTCCCCTTCGGCCAACAGTATGGCGATGGGCTGGTTGACCCGGACACCGTCCGTTCCTTCCGGGATCAGCAGTTCGCCGATCTCTCCGTCGTCGACGGCTTCGAGCTCCATCGTCGCCTTGTCGGTTTCGATCTCGGCGAGGACGTCGCCCGAGGTCACCGAGTCGCCTTCCTTGACGAGCCACCGCGCGAGGGTGCCTTCGATCATCGTCGGCGACAGGGCGGGCATCAGGAGCTCGGTAGGCATCGCCGCTCACCCGTGGCCCCGGGCCTCGACCAGGACATCGGCATGGAGTTCCGAGGGATCGGGTTCCGGACTCTCTTGCGCGAACGTCGCGGCCTCGGCCACCACGTCCCTGACCTCCCTGTCGATGTCCCTCAAAGCGTCCTCGTCCGCCAGCCCCGCCTTCAGTATGAGATTCCGCGCATGATCGATGGGGTCCCGTTCCTCCCGGACCTTCCGCACCTCCTCGCGGGATCTGTACTTGGCCGGATCGGACATCGAATGGCCCCGATACCGGTACGTCTTCATCTCGAGGAGGATCGGTCCGTTGCCGTCCCGGCAATGCTTGACGGCCCGGTCGCCGGCTTCCTTGACAGCCAGCACGTCCATGCCGTCGACCTGCTCGCCCCGGATGGCGAAGCTCTCGCCGCGCCGATACAGCTCCGTTTGCGCGGAAGATCGCGTCACCGAAGTCCCCATCGCGTACTGGTTGTTTTCCACCACGAACACGACCGGCAGGCTCCACAGCTCGGCCATATTGAACGATTCGTACACCTGGCCCTGGTTCGCGGCGCCATCTCCGAAATAGGTCAGGACGATGTTGTCGGTGCCGTTGTACTTCTCCGCGAACGCCAGACCCGTGCCCAGGGGAACCCAGGCGCCGACGACACCGTGCCCGCCGTAGAAATTCCTCTCCTGGGAGAACATGTGCATGGAGCCGCCCTTGCCCTTCGAGTAACCGCCGGCGCGCCCGGTGAGTTCCGCCATGACGCCCTTGGGATCCATGCCGCAGGCCAGCATGTGACCGTGGTCGCGATAGCCGGTGATGACGCGGTCGTTCTCCGAGATGGCCGCCTGAAGGCCCACCACGATCGCCTCCTGACCGATGTAGAGATGGCAGAACCCGCCGATCAGTCCCATGCCGTACAACTGACCCGCGCGCTCCTCGAAACGCCGGATCAGGAGCATCAAGCGGTAATGATCGAGCAGTTCGCCGGAGACCGCCGGCGACTTCCCGGAGCGACGGGCGCCGCCGCGGCCCGCGCGCGTCGCGTTCGCGGCTTCCGCCCCGGCGTCGTTGTTCTTGGAGCGCGTCCGCGCCATGGCCCCCCTCAACCAGGACATCCCGAAAAGCGCCGCCGACCGGCCCCATCGGTCGATCGCGCCCTCAACGAGTCAGGAATATGAGCTCGTCGGGATGCGCGAGGCCCAGGACGATACGGGCGCGTTCATCGAGCATATCACGGTCCAGACCGTCCGGGCGCAAGAGAGAGACCTGATGCTCCAACCGCTCTCGTGCCGCGCGCGCCGTGCGCAGTTCCACTTCCACCCGGTCGATGCGCTGATTCAACAGGCTCCAGGCCGCGAGGCCACGGTCGCCCTGAACGGTGTGATACCCGATGTAGGCGATGGTCGCGACGCACAGAAGCGGCATCGCGCAATGGCGAAGCCGGCGGGGCAGTTCGCGCGCGGGGATCATGCCGTCACCGAATCACAGGCGATTCTTCGATGTCAAGGAAATTCCAGGTCGGCGGCCGACTCCCCCGACAGGGGAACCGTTTACCCCCCTCGCAAGGGGAGGCCGGGAGGGGGGTGGATCGTCCCGGTCGCGCCCGTCACATGAGGACGCCACGCCCGGCGAACGTCGCCGATCGCCCGAGCCGTTCCTCGATGCGAATGAGCTGGTTGTACTTGGCCAGCCTGTCGGATCTGGAGAGGGATCCCGTCTTGATCTGGCCGCAGTTCGTGGCCACCGCCAGATCCGCGATGGTCGTGTCCTCCGTCTCGCCCGACCGATGGGACACGATGGCCCGGTAGCCGGACCGGTGCGCAGCCTCGACCGTTTCGAGCGTTTCCGTGAGCGTGCCGATCTGGTTCGCCTTGATCAGGATGGCGTTGGCCGCGCCCCGCCGGACTCCCTCGGCCAGGCGCTCCCTGTTCGTGACGAACAGGTCGTCGCCGACGAGCTGCACGCGGTCCCCGATGGCGCTCGTCAAGGCCTCCCAGCCTCGCCAGTCGTCTTCCGCCATCCCGTCCTCTATGGACACGATGGGGTAGCGGGCGACAAGGTCCTCGTACATCCCGACCATACCGTCGGCGTCGAGGGTCCGGCCCACGCCTTCGAGAACATACCTGCCGTCGTCGAAGAATTCGGTCGCCGCCGCGTCGAGCGCCAGATACACGTCCTCGCCCGGGCCGTAGCCCGCCGCCTCGATCGCTTTCATCACGAATCCGATGGCTTCGTCGGCGCCGCCGATGGACGGCGCGAATCCGCCCTCGTCTCCGACGTTCGTGCCGTACCCGGCTTCGCTCAACTTCATTTTGAGCGCCTGAAACACCTCGGCGCCGATCCGCACCGCCTCGCCGCCGGTTTCCGCCGCCACCGGCATGATCATGAATTCCTGAAAGTCGATCGGGTTGTCGGCATGGGCCCCGCCGTTGACGACGTTCATCATCGGGACCGGCAGCGTTCGGGCCGCGACTCCTCCGACGTAGGCATAGAGCGGAAGGTTGGCGGCGCGCGCGGCGGCCTTCGCGTTCGCGAGGCTCACCCCGAGGATGGCGTTGGCGCCGAGCCGGCCCTTGTCGGGCGTGCCGTCCAGGCCGACCATGATTTCGTCGATCGCGGACTGCCCTTCGGCATCCATTCCCGACAGCGCGTCGAACAGCTCTCCATTGACGGCCGCCACCGCCCGACGGACGCCCTTGCCGAGATATCGTTCGCCGCCGTCGCGCGCCTCGGCCGCCTCGTGCGTTCCGGTCGACGCGCCGGACGGCGCCGCGGCGCGTCCCAGCGAACCGTCGGCGAGCTCGACGTCGACCTCGACCGTGGGATTGCCCCGGCTATCGAGTATCTCGCGGGCCCGGATATCCACGATGGCTGTCATTCGATCCTCGTCTGTTCGTTCGGCGGACAATACCGCCGGAGGCCCCTTTCCATCGAACCCGGTCCGGGACGGTCGGCCTCCACGCGAAGTCGGGATATCAATCCGGCCCCTTCTTGGCGAGGCGGTCGAATTCCATGAGGCGGCTCACGACCGGCTCGATCTCCGACAGGCGCACCATGTTGGGGCCGTCGGAAGGGGCGTTGTCCGGATCCTCGTGCGTTTCCATGAATACGGCGGCGACCCCGACCGCGACCGCCGCGCGGGCCAGGATCGGGACGAACTCCCGGTCCCCGCCGCTTCGCGTTCCCAACCCGCCGGGTTGCTGCACCGAATGAGTCGCATCGAAAACCACCGGGTAGCCGGTCCGCGCCAGGACGGGGAGTGACCGCATGTCGCTGACCAGCGTGTTGTATCCGAAACTGGCGCCGCGCTCCGTGAGGAGGATGCGGTCGTTCCCCGCGCCGCTGATCTTCTCGGCGACGTTCTTCATGTCCCAGGGCGCGAGGAACTGTCCCTTCTTGACGTTGACCGCACGCCCGGTGCGCGCGGCGGCGAGCAGCAAGTCCGTCTGCCGGCACAGGAACGCGGGAATTTGCAGGACATCGACGACCTCTCGCAATTCGTCGCATTGCGCCTCGCCGTGAACGTCCGTGAGCACGGGACAGCCGACCGTCTCCCGGATTTCCGCGAATACGGGGAGTGCGCCTTCCATGCCGATTCCCCGCGGGCTCGCGGCGCTCGTCCGGTTGGCCTTGTCGAAAGAGGTCTTGTAGACGAGATCGATGCCCAGTCTTTCCGATATCTCGGCGAGCCTGCCCGAAACGTCCAGCGCGTGCTGTCGGCTCTCCATGACGCAGGGGCCGGCGATCAACGCGAGCGGCAGGTCGTTGCCGAGGGTCAGCCCGCCGACCTCCACGTGGACCGCCGCGCGGCCGGCACCCTCCCCTTCCGCCATACGGCCTCCGTAACGAATTGTTTCAACTATATATTCTCGAACGCCGTCCGGGCCGCACCAACGCAAATCCCGACACTGCGAACGGGAACGGACAGGAACAGGCGGGAACGTATCACACTTGCGGACGGGACCGCGACGGCCTACCTTCGGGGCATGGTCACGACCGCACCCGCACCCGGCTTCGACACGCTGACCTACGCGCGCCGCCTCAAGGCGGCCGGAGTCGACGAAGCCCAGGCCGAAGCGCACGCCGAAGCCGTCCGCGACGCCATCACGGAAGGCTCCGCCACCAAGGCCGACATCGCCCGTCTCGAGGCGAAGATCGACACCATCGCGGACAAGTTGATGCTTCGCCTCGGCGGTTTGGTCATCGCCGTCGGCGGTTTGATCGTCGCCGCCATCAAGCTGCTTCCGTAGGCCGCGCCCGACCGGCGACCAGCCGCATGACCGGATTCGAAACCGCAAGCCTCGCCATCGCCGCCGCCAACGCCGCCGCCGCCGTCGTCGTGGCGTGCGGCATCTGGTACGGCATCCGCGCGATGGTCAGCGCCAACAAGGACCGCGCCGTCATCCTCGACCAGCAACGCCGGGCCGACGAACGCCGCCACGAGGAAACGATGGCCGCGTTCGCTCAACAGCATCGCGCCGACGAACGCCGCCACGAGGAAGCCATGCAGGCGCACGCCGGCCAGCGCCGCGGCCTCGAAGCCCTGATCGCCGGCCTCGAACGCCAGACCGCCAGCCTGGAGACCGTCATCGAACGGACCGCGCCGACCGCCGGCCCTGCCGCATGACCGAATTCGAAACCGCAAGCCTCGCCATCGCCGCTGCCAACGCCGCCGCCGCCGTCGTCGCGGCGTGCGGTATCTGGTACGGCATCCGCGCGATGGTCAGCGCCAACAAGGACCGCGCCGCCATCCTCGACCAGCAACGCCGGGCCGACGAACGCCGCCACGAGGAAACGATGGCCGCGTTCGCTCAACAGCATCGCGCCGACGAACGCCGCCACGAGGAGAACATGGCCGCGCTCAAGGCGTTGATCGGCGGCCTCGAACGCCAGACCGCCAGCCTGGAGACCGTCATCGAACGGACCGCGCCGGCCGCCGGCCCCGCCGCATGACGGAGCGCGGTCGCGGCGCCCCCGTCTCCCCTTCCGCCGTCATACGAGCCTCGATTGCGCGACCGCCGCCTTGATGAACGACGCGAACAACGGGTGGGGATCGAACGGTTTGGATTTCAACTCCGGATGGAACTGGACCCCGATGAACCACGGGTGGTTCGGAACCTCCAGGATCTCGGGAAGAAGCCCGTCCGGTGATTTGCCCGGAAATACGATGCCGGCCTTCGCCAGGACGTTTTCGTAGGCGAGATTGACCTCGTAGCGATGGCGGTGGCGCTCGCTGATCCGTTCCCGTCCGTAGATCCCGAAGACCTTGCTGGTCGGACTGATGACGCAGTCGTAGGCGCCGAGTCGCATCGTGCCGCCGACGTCGCCGGTTTCGTCGCGATATTCCGTCCGCCCGTCCTTCTCCCATTCCGTCATGAGGCCGATGACCGGATCCTCGCATTCGCCGAACTCGCTGGATCCCGCACCCGGCAGACCGGCCATGTTCCGGGCCGTTTCGATCACGGCCATCTGCATCCCGAGGCAGATCCCGAAATAGGGAATCCGGCGGTCCCGGGCGATCCCGGCGGCCGCGATCTTTCCCTCGATGCCGCGTTCGCCGAAACCGCCCGGCACCAGGATACCGTTGACTCCCTCCAGATGATGGAGGTCGCCGTCCCGCGCGAACGTCTCGGACTCGATCCACTCGACGTCGACGTCGACCCTGTTGGCGATGCCGCCGTGAACCAACGCCTCGTCGAGCGATTTGTAGGCATCCTTGAGACCCGTGTACTTGCCTATCACGGCGATCTTCACCTCGCCCTCGGGCGCCGTGAGCCGTGTCGCGATGTCCTCCCAGACGCGAAGGTCCGGCTCCGGCGTTTCCGACATCCCGAAGGCCCGCAGGATTTGGCGGTCCAGTCCGGCCTGGTGGTAGCGGAGCGGAACTTCGTAGATCGAGTCCACGTCGAGAGCCGGGATCACGGCTTCGTCCCGAACGTTGCAGAACAGCGCGATCTTGGACCGCTCGTTCGCCGGAATTTCCCGATCGCACCGGCATAGAAGTATGTCGGGCTGAATCCCGATCCCCCGCAATTCCTTGACCGAGTGCTGCGTGGGTTTCGTCTTCAACTCGCCCGCCGACGGAATATAGGGAAGAAGGGTCAGGTGGACGAAGAGCGCCCGGTCGCGGCCGAGTTCGTTGCCGAGCTGCCTGATCGCCTCGACGAACGGCAGTCCCTCGATATCGCCGACCGTGCCCCCGATCTCGCACAGCACGAAATCCCGATCCTCCACGTCGGCGCGGACAAACCCCTTGATCGCGTCCGTCACGTGGGGAATGACCTGGACGGTCGCTCCCAGATACTCGCCCTTCCTCTCCCGCGCGATGATGCGCTGATAGAGGCGCCCCGAGGTCACGTTGTCGCTCTGCCGCGCCGCGACCCCGGTAAAACGCTCGTAGTGGCCGAGATCGAGATCCGTCTCCGCCCCGTCGTCGGTGACGTACACCTCGCCGTGCTGGTAGGGATTCATCGTTCCCGGATCGACGTTGAGGTAGGGGTCCAGCTTGCGCAGGCGCACCTTGAACCCACGCGCCTGAAGCACGGCGCCGAGCGCCGCGGAAGCGAGACCTTTTCCCAACGAGGAGACGACGCCGCCGGTAATAAAGATATACCGCGTCATGGACCGTGAACATACAACAGGAATACCGCGCCCCCAAGCGAAAGCGGGGCGGGGCGGCGACCCGGAGTCACCCGGCCGGCGGTCTATCGCGACAGGGGAACGGACGGCCCGCCCGGCTGGCGCGGCGGAGCGCCCGACGCCGGCGCCTGGGGTTCGGTCTCGATCACCGACGACGGCCCCCGGGGCCCGCCGGAGAGGATGGCCAGAATGATGCTGGTCGCGATGAAACAGGTCGCGAGGATCGCCGTAGCCCGCGTCAGCAGATTGGCGGCGCCGCGGCTGGACATCATGCCGCCGCCGGCTCCGCCGCCGCCGATCCCGAGCGCGCCGCCCTCGCTGCGCTGCAAGAGGATGACTCCCACGAGCGTCAGCGCGAGAAGGATATGGGCCACGAGTATGACCATGATCATGGCGCATTCGTAGACGAAGCGACGCGTCCAGGCAATTCCCCCCTGCCGGGGGAAGGCCGTTTACACGCCTGCGCCCCCCACGGGGGGAGGAGTACGGGCGGCCCCGGCGGACGGGCGCGGCTCAAGTCGGGCTCGAATCGTCGTGGAACGCCCGGACGATGGGCCAGAACGTCTCCGCCTTCAGGCTCGCGCCGCCGACCAGGGCCCCATCGACGTTCTCGATCGACGCTATCTCGGCCGCGTTGCCGGGATTCACGGAACCTCCGTAGAGAAGGCGAAGCGTGGCCGCGTCGGGGCCGAACCTCGCCGCGAGCAGGCGCCGCATCGCACCGTGCATCTCGTGGATTTCCCCTGGCGCCGGCGTCCGGCCGGTCCCGATGGCCCAGACGGGTTCGTAGGCGACTACCGCGTTCGACGCGCCGGCGCCGTCCGGAACCGAATTGACGAGCTGGTCTTCCACCGTCCGAAGCGCCCGTCCCGCATCCCTCTGCGCTTCCGTTTCGCCGACGCACACGATGGGAACGAGACCGGCGCGCCGCGCCGCCGCAGCCTTCTCGCGCACGACGGAGTCGGTTTCTCCGTGGCCGGTCCTTCGTTCCGAATGACCGACGATGACGTAGGCGCAACCGGCGTCCCCGAGCATCTCGGCGCCGATGTCGCCGGTGTGCGCGCCATCCGGCCGGGCGTGGCAATCCTGGCCGCCCAGCGCGATCGGCGAGCCGGCGATGACGTCGAGAACCGGAAAGAGCTGGTGCGCCGGCGGGCACACGAGCACGTCGCAGGAGAGCCCGCCCTCCGCCGCCGCGCGATCGACCAGCGCGGATGCGAGCGCGACGGCGCCGGCCCGGGCGCCGTTCATCTTCCAGTTGCCCGCGACGAGCGGGCGGGACGCGCCTGTCATGGCCGGGAGCTTCCAACGGTTCGTGTCGGCGGGGTGTTATAGGCGCGAACGTCCTTCATGGCCACAAGCCGCCGATCCCGGCCGCCGTTCGCCGCCGAGGCCACGAACGTGTCGGCGAAGGCCGTCCCGCCGGTCCGGGATCGGGGCGGGAGGCCGCAATCGACCGGCCGCGGCTGCGGCAACGGGCGCTACGGCGACCGCGCTCCGCGGTCTCCCGCCATGCGTTCCCCTACCACACGAAGCCCACGCCGGCGCGCCCGGCCGCCGAGGCGCCGCTGGAGGCGGCGATGCCCGCGTTGACGAAGACGTTGTTCATGTCTCCGACGCGGGCGCTCATGCCGATGGCGAGCGCGCTCTCGCCGCCGTACTGCCCGGCGCCGACGCCGAGAAAGAACCGGCCGCTGTGCGGCACGATGTTGGGCAGCGCGGTGAGCGCCGACGCCATCGCCGTGGTCTTGTCGAGGCGCGTGTCGAGTTCGCCCACACGCCGGTCGAGCGCGTTCAGGCGCCGGTCGGCGCCCGCCAGCTGGCTGAAGTCCAGGGTGCGCAGCCGCACCCGCCGCGCGTCGCCGTCCTGGTACACGTCCTGCACCACGATCTTGCGCTCGACATCGTCCGGCGTCTCTTCGGCCTCGGTCACCGGGGCCTTCTCGAGCGCGCCGTCCGATCCCCGGGGGATGAAGCCGTCGATGCTGTCGAGGCGCCCGGCGATGCTGGCCGCGTGCGGGGCGTCGCTGTCGGTCGCCGCAGCGGCCACGCCCGTGGCGCCGTAGGGAACCCCGTACAGCGCCTGGAACAGGTAGGCGAACCGTTCCTTCGCCGACAGGGGCTGGCCCTTCGTCTCGTCCAGCGCCAGGAACTCGGTCATGGTCGTGCCCACCGGGTCGCCGCTCTCGTCCAGCGCCGGCGCGATCGACAGCCGCGTGTCGGTGAGCAGGGCGACCAGCGCCGTGATCTGCTCGTTGGTGGCGCCCTTGAGGGTCACGACCGTGCGGTCCGCGCCCGAACCCGTGCGGATCTTGGCGATGGCCACCCGGTCCTGGACGCCCCGGTCGACCTGATCGACGATCTCCCTGATCCTGCGCCCGTCGCCGGTCGCGTCCACCTCGCCGTCGTCGTCCGCGTCCGCGTCGAGGGACCGCGTGGCGTCCGTGACGGTCTGGATCACGTTGGCGCGCCCGATGGCGGCGAATTCGGCGCTGCTGGCGGTGTCGAGGGTCTCCTGTACGGAGCGGATGCGCGCGTAGGCGTTGCCGTCCCGGCTGGCGGTGTCGGTGGCCACGCCCACGAGGCCGTGCAGGTTCCCGCCGTCGGCGGAGAGTTCGCCGTCGGGGTTCACGGTGAGCACCTCCGGGTTCGCGGTCTGCGCGGCGGCGACCCCCGGCAGGCGGTAGGCGTGGCCGCTCCCGCCGATCACGACCTGGTTGGCGGCGGAAGCCGCGACCCCGGCGCCGATGGCGATGGCGTTGGCGCCGGTCGCCGACGCCCCCCTTCCGAACGCGATGCTGTCCTGACCGGCAGCCCTAGAACCGGCGCCGACGGCGACGCCGCCCGACGTGGCGGCCACCGGGGTCGGAAGGTTGCTCCGCGAGAGGCCGCTGACGGCCTCCAGCGCGGAAACGGCATACACCTTGCCGCCGATGACGACGTTGTCCCCGCGCGTGGTCCGGGCCGAATCGGCCAGGTATTCCGCGACGCTGGTGTAGAGCCAGCCCGCGGACACGCCGCCGGCCTTGGCGTTCCGCCCCAGGGCGACGGTGTTCTCGCCGTGAGCATCGGCGTGCTCGCCGATGGCGATGGCATACCTGCCGGTCGCCCACGCGGCGGTGCCGAGGGCGGTGCTGCGTTCTCCCGAGGCGTCGCTGGCGCTGCCGAGAGCGGTGCTCCGACCGCCGGTCGCCTGGGCGTAATACCCCACGGCGGTAGCCCTCGTGTTCAAGGCCCGCGCATACGTCCCGACGGCGGTGGCGCGGCTCGTGGACAGCGCGGTCAGGCGGCCCTGCAGGCGCGTCCGGATGCTTTGACGGAAGGCTTCCCCGGCCGCGTCGTCCTGGGCGAGCCTCGCGTCGGTCCTCTCACCGGCGGTCAGGAATTCGTCGCAGGCGTCAGTGAAAGCCTGGATGCCGCCGCCCATGCCCCAGCGCGTATCCCGGGCGCATTCGATCAAGCTTCCGACGTCGCCGCCGCTTACGGCGTCGCCGAGATATTGATCCGCGTCCAGATTCGCGGCGAGCGCCCAGCGGCCCAGGGCCGTGGTCCGCTCGCCCAGCGCGGTGGCGTCCTTCCCCAACGACGTGGCGCCCGAGCCGGCGCTGCTCGCGTGTTGACCCACGGCCGTGGCGCCGTCACCGGAGGTATGGGAGTACATCCCCATTGCGATGGAGTTGCCGTCGTAGGTGCGGGCGTGATCGCCGACGGACGTGGAACGGCTTCCGAAAGCGCCGGCGAACTGACCCACGGCGGTGGAGTGAACGCCGGAGGCGCGCGCTCCGGACCCCACGGCGGTGGCGTCGTAGGCTGTCGCCCGGGCGTCTTCGCCCACGGCGGTGGTGGCGTAACCGGGAATGACGGGATCCGGCAGGCTGCCGTCGGCGAGAGTGCCGGCGTTGTTGGCTAGCTCAAGCGCATTGGTGTCATAAACCTTGCCGTTGATCCCGGCATAGAGCCGACCCGCCCGGCCCGCGTCGGCGAGATACGCCGCGACGTTGGCGTAGCTCGCGATCAGGTTGCTGTTCGTCAGGCCGGTGTTGGAGTGGAATTGCTCAAGCTGCCACACTGGAAAGGCGTGCGCTCCGATCTTGACGGCGCCGTGGTCCGTCCGGTCCGAGTCCGCGAGGTACGCCGCGGCGTCGGCGTATTCCGGGACGCCGGCGGGCTCGTCGTCGGCGCCCGTGCCCGCCTTGTAGGCCAAGGCCGGCGGCGCCAGAAACAGCAGAAAGATCAGCGCGCCGAGGCTGGCGCGCGCCGAGGAGAAGATCGTGGTGCTCATCAAAGGGGCCCTCATACGTCACCGTGAAGAGGCCCCGTGAAGAGGCCCCGTGAAGAGGCCCCGTGAAGAGGCCCCGTGAAGAGGCCCCGTGAAGTTCGCAACCCTACCCTACCACGAACGACGCCGCAAGGTCAAAATCCGTCGCGCGCCCGAATTCGGTGCTCCGGGAATATGCGGCCCGACGGTGTGCGGATTGTGCGGATCCTCCAGACCGGCGGTCAAATCACGGTATGGAAAAATTTTCCCTATCGCAGAATTTTTCTCTTGCCTCGTCCCGCGACCATTCCCATCATGCCTCAGAGAGTCTGTTGGCGAGCACTCACGGATTGCCGTCCTTGCGGGGATGTTTGATCCAAGAAAGTACGCGGGGACAGAATCACGACCGGTCCGTATCGCGGTTCCGTGACGTCCCGACTGTTGCCGGTGATCAGAAACGCGCCGCCGGCCGCCGCGGTCGCCAAGTAGATTTCATCGTCAGGGTCGCGGAGACCGAACTCCGCATCCTCCGGTTCGACCGCAGTGGCGACCCGCTCAAGCTCCTCGACGATGGCCAAGAGGCCGTCGCGGCACAACGCGTGTGCGGGCCGTTCCGCGATCCCCCTATACTCATCGACGATGGGTTCGGAGAGCACGACCTCATGATTACACGTCGCCTCGATGATGACCTCGGCACAGGTTCCTCCGGTGGACCGGGCCGCCGAAACAAGAACGTTGCAGTCGATGACGACTCTCACGTTTCACGGTCGCGGCGCTCGCGGCGGGCCTGGGCGATGTCGGCAATGACATCTTCCATGATTTCGTCCTCGGAACGGCCAGCGTCGTCGGGCAAGGGCTCGATCCGCGCGAGGATGGATGCAATTCGGTCGGCGGACGCATTGCGCTCCTTGCGCTCCACCACCTCCTTGGGACGGAAGAGGATGCCGTCCCCGACAACGGTAGCCTCCAGGAGGCCGCCCTCGCGCAGATCGAGCTCTCTGCGCAGCTTGGCGGGAATGGTGACCTGGAACTTCGGTTTCACGGTGACCAGGGGCATGGCGCGCCTCGCACGACGAAAATTGGAAAGTCGTTCTTTCTTACCATGGCGTATGCGAAGATGCAATATCGGGTCGTCTGGAAGTGTCGCCAGCACACGATGTGTCCGGTTCAGGTAGCACAGGAGTTGTCCGGTCGGGTGTCTCCGCAAGGAGGCGCCTGGACGGACCGGACAGCCGCTCCGGGAATATGTGGCCCGACGGTGTGCGGATTGTGCGGATCCTCCAGACCGGCGGTCAAATCACGGCATGGAAAAATTTTCTCTATAATGGAATTTTTCACTTGACTCGCCCCGCAATTGTTCCTATATTGTTCCCCAATCGAAACGGGACGACGACGCCATGCGCCCCGATTCGCCGCCCCCGCTACCGGACACCCGCGCGGGCGTGGCAATCCAGGCGCGAAGGCCGTCCCGCCGGTCCGGGACCGGGGCGGGGCTTCCGTTTCCCGATCCCGTGGATTCCCGCGAATCGCCGCTATTTCGGGGCCGTGTCGCGGAACGTCCAGTAGGAGTTCGTGAGGTAGTTGAGCGCCACGGCGGGGACGATGGCGCAGGCCTGGAGCAGCGCCGGCGAGGTGTGCGGGAAGGGGACCGACAGGCCGACGAAGGTGGCGTAGCTCAGGGCCAGCGTGGCCAGCGAGACGGCGTTGTACTTCAGGCCCCGGACGCGCTTGCGGCCGATCATGACCCGGCCGGCGAAGGTCCAGTAGTTGTGCATCAGGAAGTTCGAGACGATCGACAGCTCGATGGCGATCGGCGACGCCAGGAACTTGTGCATCCCGAGCTCGAGCAGGGTCTGGAACGATCCGAGGTTGACCAGCGCGCCGACGAGGCCCGTCAGCCCGTACCTGAAGAGAACCCGGTGGCTCGTCAGGCGCAGCCACCAGATGGTGTAGAAGAACTCCAGGATGCTTCCGGCGCCGAGCTTCGTTCGCCCGCGCTCGCGGTCGCGGAAATGGATCGGCTCCTCGACCACCCGTGCGCCGGCGTGGATCAGGCGATGCAGGAGCATTATCTGGAAGGTGTGGCCCCGCACCCGGATGTCCTCCACCCTCGCGGCCCCGAGCGCCTCCGCCCGGATCGCCTTGAAGCCCGAGGTGCAGTCGCGAACTCCCCGGATATCGGCGATATATCGGGCGAAGCGATTGCCCCAGCGGGACAGCAGCCGCCGTCCGATGCGCCAGCGCGGATCGAGCGAGCCGCCGACGACGTAGCGGCTGCCGATCGCCACGTCGGCGCCGTCCGCGAGGCGGGTCAGCAGCCGCCGCGCGTCGGCGGGGTCGTGGGAGAAGTCGGCGTCCATCTGGACGACCGTGTCCGCGCCGAGGGTCTCCAGGGCATACGCCATCCCTCGCACGTAGGCCTGCCCGAGCCCGCGCCGCGGACCCTCGAGCAGGTGGACGCGGCCATCCGTCGCGGCGAGCTCCCGGACCAGCCGACCGGTACCGTCCGGGCTCTCGTCATCGACGACCAGGAACGCGGTGTCCGGATCCGGGTACAGCCCGGTCAGGCGCCGCAGCAGCGGAACGATGTTCGGCGCTTCGTTGTACGTGGGAACGACGAAGCATACGCCGGCCCCGGAAATGTCCCGGCCCAATGCGGCGGCCCCTCCTGGTCCCGAGAACGGCGTCGCGGCTCGGGACGAATTGTACCCGAAATCCGGGGCTTCGCCACCGCCGCTGCCGGACGCCCGCGCGGGAAAGCCGCCATGTTCCCGCCCGAAAGCCGCGCGACCGCCGGGCCCCGCGGCGCGCCGACCGCGCGGCCGACGGGATCCCGACGTATCCCGACGTCCCGGAGGCGGCGAACCGGAACAGGCGGTTGACAAAGGAGGCCGTTTGAGCCGCTATCCCCCTCCGACGGCGTGTCGCGGCATCGCGCCCGGACGCCGCCGCGCGCGTCCGCGGGATACGAGATAGCGAACAATGCTGGACCTACTTCGCAGACAGACGGGTTCCTGGATCGTCAAAGCGTTCCTCGGGGTGCTCATCCTGAGTTTCGCCGTATGGGGAATCGGTGACATCTTTCGCGGGCCGTCCGACGCGACGGTGGCCACGGTGGGCGACGTCGAGATAACGCGGTCCCAGTTCGGCGACGCCTACCGCCGGGAGCTGGACCGGCTGAACCGGCGCCTGGGGCGGCAACTCGACGCCGACCAGGCCCGCCAGCTGGGCGTCGAGAACCTCACGCTTCAGCGCATGATCAACAGGGCGCTGTTCGACCAGGTGGCGTCGGGCTACGGACTGACGGTATCGGACGGGGACCTCGCGGCGGACATCCGTTCCGACCCGGCGTTCCGGGGCGAGCTCGGGCGGTTCGATCCGCTGTATTACCGCGACGTGCTCCGCCAGCTGGGCTACACGCGCGAATACTTCGAGGACGTGCGCCGCGCGGACATGCGCCGCGGCCAGCTGATGGACGGCATCTCCCGGGGGGCAGAGACGCCCGAACCCGTCGTCGACGCGATCTTCCGTTACAGAACCGAACGGCGCGTCGCCGACGTGGCCGTCGTTCCCGATTCGTCCATCCCGGAACCGCCGGCGCCCGACGGCGCGGCGCTGGAGCGGTATTACGAGGACTCGCTGCGACGCTACACGGCGCCGGAGTACCGGACGCTCACGTATGTCGCGCTGAGCCCCGAGCAACTGCTCGACGAAGTGACGGTGACGGAAACCGAGATCGCGGACGAGTACGAGTCGCGCCTCGACGAGTTCGTCGAACCCGAACGGCGGGACCTGTCCCAGATCGTCGTCGACGACGAAACCTCGGCGCGGGACGCGCTGGAAAGGCTCAAGCAGGGCGAGGCCCTCGCGGATGTCGCCCGGGACGTGGCGGGACTGGAGCCGGAGGACACGGCGCTCGGCGTGCTGACGATCGAAGACCTCCCGCTGCCGCCGGAAACCGCGGAGGCGGTATTCGCGGCCGCCGAAGGACAGTATCCGGACCCCCAACAGAGCGACTTCGGATGGCATGTCTATCGGGTCAACCAGGTCATCCCGGGCGAGACGACGTCGCTGGAGGAAGCCAGGGAGGAACTGCGCCGGGAGCTCGCCTTGCGGCGGGCCGCCGACAGCCTGTTCGAGCTCGCCAACAAGCTGGAGGACGAGCTGGCCGGCGGCGCGACCCTGGAGGAAGGCGCGAGCCGCCTCGACCTGAACGCCGGCAACATCCCGCGGATCGATGCCGACGGGCGGGCGCCGGACGGTGCGGACGTCGAAACCGCGCCGGCCTATCCCGAGTTTCTGCCGACCGCGTTCGCCACCCCGGCCGGCGACGAGTCGGCGCTGACGGAAAGCGCCGACGGCGGCTACTTCATCGTTCGCGTGGACGGCATCGAACCGGCGGCGCCCCGGCCACTCGACTCCGTTCGCGACCGGGCGGTCGCCGACTGGAAGGAGGCCGAACGCGCCCGGCTCGCCCGCGACCGGGCGGCCGGCATCGCCGGGCGCATACGCCAGGGCGAAAGCCTGGAGTCGCTGGCCGCGGCCGAGGGCCTGGAGGTTCGCTCGACGGAGGCGCTGACCCGCCGTGACGCGGGGCCCGACTCCGGCGTGTCGGGAGGATTGCTGGCGGAGATCTTCGCCTTGACCGATGTCGGCGGCGTCGCCGAGGGACCGGCCGCGGAGGGCGCTGGCCACGCGGTCGCGGTGCTGCGGCGCATCGACCGGGCGGGCGGCGACGCGGACGACCGGCCCGAACGCGACGAGCTGCGGCGCGCTCTCGACGAGGCGCTCGCCGACGACATTCTGGCGCAATACAGGGTGGCGCTGAACCGGGAGTACGACGTCGAGGTGAACCAGCAGGCCATCGACAGCCTGTTCTAGGCATGACGGTCTCCCCGGCAATCGACGATTTCCGCGCCGTCTACGACGCGGGCGGGAGTCAGGTCGTCTGGACCGACCTGGTCGCCGACCTCGAAACCCCCGTATCGGCCATGCTGAAGCTCGCCGACGGCACCCCCAACAGTTTCCTGCTCGAGTCCGTGGAGGGCGGCGACGTGAGGGGCAGGTACTCGATCATCGGCATGAACCCGGATCTCGTCTGGCGCTGTCATGGCGACCGGGCGGAGATCAACCGGAACGCCTTGATCGACCCGGGCGCGTTCGAGGCCTGCGAGGAGGGTTCCCTCGACGCCCTGCGGCGGCTGATCGACGAATCGCGCATCGACCTGCCGGAGGAACTCCCGCCGATGGCCGCCGGCCTCGTCGGCTACATGGCCTACGACACGGTTCGCCTGATGGAGCGGCTGCCAGAGCCGAACCCGGACGTCCTCGGGATCCCCGACGGCATCTTCGTCCGCCCGACGATCATGGCGATCTTCGATTCGGTCAAGGACATCGTCACGCTCGTCACGCCGGTCCGCCCGGCCCCGGGCGTCGACGCCGCCCGCGCCCGGCGGTCCGCCATCGACACGCTGTCCGAGGCGACGTCGGGCCTGGAGAAAAGTCTCCAGCACGCCCGCGGCCCGCGCGAGCCGGCCATCGAGCTGCCGGAGCCGGTCTCGAACATGAGCCGCCGGGACTATCGCGGGATGGTCGGGAAGGCCAAGGCGTACATCGCCGCGGGAGACATCTTCCAGACCGTGTTGTCCCAGCGCTTCAGTCTGCCCTTCGCGCTGCCGCCGTTCGCGCTCTACCGGGCGCTGCGCCGCACCAACCCCTCCCCGTTCATGTATTTCCTGCAACTGGACGGATTCTCGATCGTCGGGTCGAGCCCGGAAATCCTGGTAAGGCTGCGGGACGGCGCCGTGACGGTCCGGCCGATCGCGGGGACGCGCCCCCGAGGCGCCAACCGCGAGGAAGACGAGGCACTCGCGGCGGATCTGCTGTCGGACCCCAAGGAACTCGCAGAGCACCTGATGTTGCTGGACCTCGGGCGCAACGACGTGGGGCGCGTGGCGAAAATCGGCACGGTCGGCGTGACCGAACGGATGGTCATCGAGAACTACTCCCACGTGATGCACATCGTTTCCAACGTCGAGGGCGTGATCGACGACCGGTTCGACGCCATGGACGCCCTGTGCGGCGCGTTTCCGGCGGGCACGGTAAGCGGCGCCCCGAAGGTTCGCGCCATGGAGATCATCGACGAACTCGAGTCCGAGAAGCGTGGCGTGTACGCGGGCGCGATCGGTTATTTCTCGGCGAACGGCAGCATGGACACCTGCATCGCGCTCAGGACCGCCGTGGTGATGAACGGAACGATGTACGTCCAGGCCGGCGGCGGCATCGTCGCCGACAGCGACCCGGACGCCGAATTCGAGGAGAGCCGCAACAAGGCCGAGGCCCTGATCCGCGCCGCCGAGGAGGCCGTGCGTTTCGCCACGGAACCCGTGGCCGCCGACGGACCGGGGGACGGGGCCGAACGGGGCCGGACTTGACGGCGCCGCCGCCGCCCTGTTTGTTGCGACTCTCGGCTCGCGGAGCGGACGTGCGTGCGAAACACGGCGAAACAGCGTTCTCCGCGACCGGTCGGAATGCTGATCATCATCGACAACTACGACAGTTTCACCTACAACCTCGTCCACTTCCTGGGGGAACTGGGCGCGGACTCGCGCGTCTTCCGCAACGACGCGGTGACGCCGCGCGATGTCCTCGCTCTCCGGCCGGACGGGATCGTCCTCTCTCCGGGGCCTCGCGACCCCGACCGTGCGGGAATCTGCCTGGAGCTCGTCGAGAGGGCCGCGGGATCGGTCCCCGTCCTCGGCGTGTGCCTGGGGCACCAGTCCATCGGCCAGGCGTTCGGCGGACGCATCGTCCGGGCGCCCGAGATCATGCACGGAAAGCTCAGCGTCATACGGAACGACGGCACCGGCGTGTTCGCCGGCCTGCCCCCGGAGTTCCGGGCCACGCGCTATCACTCCCTGACCATCGACCGCGACTCCATGCCCGACTCCCTGCGCGTGACGGCGGAAACCGGCGACGGGACGGTGATGGGCATCGTGCACAGGGAGTTTCCGATCCACGGCGTTCAATTCCACCCCGAGAGCATCGCGTCGGAGCACGGCCACGCCGTGCTGGCGAATTTCCTCGGGCTGACCGGAATGGACGGCATCCGGCCCGTGGCCGCCGCCTCCCCGGAGAACGCGCCGCCCCCTGGATGACGCACCCATGAGCGACGCCCGACCCGACATGAAGGAGGTCCTGGCCCTGGTGGCAGAAGGCGGTCGTCTGAGCGTCGACCAGACCCGCCGCGCGTTCGACATCATGATGTCCGGCGACGCCACGCCGTCGCAGACGGGCGCGCTCCTCATGGCGCTGCGCCTGCGCGGGGAAACCGTCGAGGAATTGACCGGCGCCGTCATGACCATGCGCGAAAAGATGACGCGCGTCGAATCTCCGGCGACGGCGATCGACGTGGTCGGTACCGGAGGCGACCGTTCCGGCACCTATAACGTATCGACCGCCGCGGCCATCGCGGTCGCGGGCTGCGGCGTTCCCGTCGCCAAGCACGGGAACCGCGCCGCGTCCTCCAGATCGGGCGCTGCGGACGTGCTGGCGGCGCTCGGCGTCGATATCGAGTGCGATTTCCCGCTGACGAGGAAGGCCCTGTGGGAGGTGGGCATGTGCTTCATGTTCGCCCAGCGCCACCACGGCGCGATGCGCCACGTGGCCGGCGCCCGCGTCGAAATGGGCACCCGCACGATCTTCAACATGCTGGGACCGCTCTCGAATCCGGCGGGCGTCGACAAGCATCTCGTCGGCGTCTTTTCACGGGAATGGGTGGAGCCGCTCGCACGGGTGCTCGGGAATCTCGGCTCCCGGCGCGTCTGGGTGGTCCACGGCGGCGACGGACTGGACGAGATCACCACCACCGGCCCCACCCTCGTCGCCGAACTGAAGGACGGCGAGATCCGGACGTTCGAAGTCACGCCGGAGGACGCCGGCCTGCCGCGCTCGGACGGCGAGGCGCTGAAGGGCGGCGACGCGGCCGCCAACGCGCTCGCGATCGACGCCCTCCTCGACGGCCATCGAAGCGCCTTCCGCGACATCGTGCTCATAAACGCCGCCGGCGCGCTCATCGCCGCGGGAGAAGCGGACAACCTCGAGGACGGCGCGGCCATGGCCGCGGACTCCATCGACGGCGGCAATGCGCGCGCCGTGCTCGACGGCCTGATCGCCATCACCAACGAGCCGGCGGCGACGGATGAGTGACATTCTCGACAGGATCGTCGCCGACAAGCGCATTCACGTCGAGCGTCGGCGCGCCCAGGTCCCGGACGACCGGATCCTGGCGGCCGCCAAGACGGCGCCCGCGGCGCGCGGATTCGCCGAGGCGCTCCGGCGGGCCGCGCGGGGCGGCGGCTACGGCCTGATCGCCGAGATAAAGAAAGCCTCTCCGTCGAAGGGCCTGATCCGGGAAGACTTCGATCCCGCGGCGCTGGCGCGCGCCTATGCCGCCGGCGGCGCGACCTGCCTTTCCGTCCTCACGGACGGACCCTATTTCCAGGGTTCGGACGGGTTTCTCGGACAGGCGCGCGATGCCGGACGCCTTCCCGTCCTGCGCAAGGACTTCATGATCGAACCGTACCAGATCGTGGAATCCAGGGCGCTCGGCGCCGATTGCATCCTGTTGATCATGGCGGCGCTCGACGACGAACGGGCCGGCGCACTCGCCGCGGCGGCGCGGGGGCTGGGTATGGACGTGCTGTTCGAGATCCACGACAGGGAAGAAATGGAGCGCGCGAAGGCCCTGGATCCCGAACTGGTGGGGATCAACAACAGAAATCTCCGGACCTTCGACGTCGATCTGGCGACGACCGAGACCCTCGTCCAGCACGCGCCGAAGGACGCCATCGTCGTCAGCGAGAGCGGCCTGTCCACGCCGTGGGACCTCCGCCGCCTGAGCGCGGCCGGCGTAAACTGCTTCCTCGTAGGGGAATCGCTGATGCGGGCGGACGACGTCGCCCGGGCCACGTCGGAGTTGCTGGCGCCCGTCGAGGCCGGCGCGGACGCCGCCGCCTGAGCGCCCGGAACGATGGCCGGATCGACGCATTTTGACGACCGGGGAAACGCGCGAATGGTCGACGTGACCTCCAAGGACGAGACCGAGCGCATCGCGACGGCGGAGGCGCGGGTGCGCATGAAGCCCGAGACCCTCTCCATGATCGTGGACGGGCGGGTGGGAAAGGGCGACGTGCTGGGTATCGCGCGGCTCGCCGGGATCATGGCGGCCAAGCGCACGCCGGACCTGATCCCGCTCTGTCACCCGCTGCCGCTGACCGCCGTCGATATCGACCTGAGCTGCGATCCCGAGCGGAGCGCGGTGACGATCGTCTCGACTTGCCGGACCACCGCCCGAACCGGCGTCGAAATGGAAGCCCTGACGGCGGTGTCGCTGGCCGCGCTCACGGTCTACGACATGTGCAAGTCGGTGGACCGCGCCATGACGGTGGAGTCGGCACGCCTGACGTTCAAGAGCGGCGGCAAGTCCGGCGTCTTCAGGGCGGAGTGAGCCGGCGATGATTTCCGTCGCCGAGGCGCGGCGAAGGATACTCGATCCGCTCGCGCCCACGGGCGTCGAGACCGTGGGGCTGGCGGACGCCCTGGGCCGGATCCTGGCGGCGGAAGTGCGCGCGCGCGTCACCCAGCCGCCGGTCGCCGTCTCGGCGATGGACGGTTACGCGGTGCGCGCGGACGACGTCGCCCGGACGCCGGCCACGCTGCGCCAAGTCGGGGAGGCGCCGGCGGGCGGCGCGCACGACGGCGTCGTCGGTCCGGGCGAGGCGGTCAGGATCTTCACCGGCGGTCCGGTGCCGCGCGGCGCCGATACGATCGTCATCCAGGAAGACGCGGACGCGGACGGCGAGCGGATCGCCGTCAAGGCGGGCGCGCCGCCGGGGACCCATATCCGGCCCGCGGGCCTCGACTTCGGCGAAGGCGACGTCGGCCTGAAGCCCGGACGAATTCTGGGCGCCAGGGACATCGCACTGGCCGCGTCGATGAACTGTCCGTGGCTGCGCGTGCACCGTAAGCCGCGCATCGCCGTCCTGGCGACGGGCGACGAACTCGTCATGCCGGGCGAGCCCATGGGGCCCAACCAGATCGTGAGCTCCAACAACCTCGGCCTCCGCGCCTTCGTGGAGGAGTCCGGCGCCGAAGCCATCGATCTCGGCATCGCCCTCGACACCGAGGAGTCGCTCGAGACCCTCGCCGCCGGGGCGAAGGGCGCGGACATGCTCGTGACCATCGGAGGCGTGTCCGTCGGCGATCACGACCTCGTGCGGACCGTTCTCGGCGATATGGGACTCGACGTGGACTTCTGGCGCATCGCCATGAGGCCCGGAAAGCCGCTCATGTTCGGGCGCCTGGGCGAAACGGCGATGCTCGGCCTGCCGGGGAATCCCGTGTCCGCCCTCGTGTGCGGCCTGATCTTTCTGCGTCCCGCCATCGCGCGGATGCTGGGGCTGGGCGAAACGTCGGTGCGCCGCGGCAAGGCGGAACTCGGCCGCGACGTCGCCGCGAACGACCGCCGGGAAGATTACCTGCGCGCCACCCTCGCGAGAGACGAGTCGGGCGCCCTGATCGCCACGCCCTTCGAGATCCAGGACTCGAGCATGTTGTCCCGCCTGGCCCGCGCCGACTGTCTGATCGTCCGCGCCCCTCACGCGCCCGCCGCGCCGCGGGGGACGCCGGTGGACATCATTCCCCTGAACCCGCCGGGGCCGGACTCCCCATAGCGGTCCACCCCCTCCCGACCTCTCCCGCGTCAGGGGGGGAGGGGTGTAACGACTCCCTCCCCTCCGCTCGCGCATTTTTTCGACGCGGCGCTTGATTTTCGACGGGAACCAAACTAGAACGGGTGCCGAGGTTTGGTTTTTGTTCCACATCTTGCGCCCTTGGGGCCGAAATCGGGGTCTGAACCAATGTTGACGCGAAAACAGCACGAACTCCTTCGATACATCAACGACCGCCTCGCGGAGGACGGTATCTGCCCATCGTTCGACGAGATGAAGGGTGCCTTGGGCCTCAAATCGAAATCGGGCGTCCATCGCCTGATCACCGCCCTCGAGGAACGCGGCTTCATCCGCAGGTTGCCGTATCGCGCGCGGGCGCTCGAGGTGCTCAAGTCTCCGGGGGACACCGTCCCCAGCCCGGCGAAGGCGCCGGAACCCGGCTTTTCCGCCAGCGTCATCCGGGGGAACTTCGCCGCCAGGACCGTGGAGTCCGTCGCCGCGCAAAGCATGGAAAGCATCGGCCTGCCGCTCTACGGCAGGATCGCCGCCGGTACGCCGATCGAGGCCTTGCGGGACCAGTCGAACTCGGTCGACGTGCCCGCCTCGCTGTTGGGGAACGGCGAGTACTACGCGCTGGAAGTGGCCGGGGACTCGATGGCGGACGCCGGTATCCTCGACGGCGATACCGTCGTCATCGAGCGCGCCGATGCCGCGGAGAACGGCGCCATCGTGGTGGCGCTGATCGACGGCGCGGAAGTCACGCTCAAACGGCTGCGCCGGAAAGGGAACTCGGTCGCCCTGGAGGCCGCCAACGAAGCCCACGAGACGCGGATATTCGGCCCCGACCGGGTCCAGGTCCAGGGCCGTCTGACCGGTCTCCTCAGACGGTATTAGAGCGGGTCCGGTCCCTCCATCCGGTGCGGGCCGCCGCCGCCCCGGCCGCGACCGTTCCCCGCGGCGTCCCTGACGGTCAAGGAGACCACGGGCGATGCCCCCGGCGCCGCCCGACGGCGTCGACCCGCACCGCGCCGTCGTCGAGGTAGACGGCGTGTGCGCCGTGGCGCCACAGGTCGAAGCGGTCGATGACGGCGCGCGGCGCGCGGCAGGGAACCCGTACCGGCCACGAGCTCACCAGTACGTCGGCGGTTTCGCAGTCTTCCGGGTGCGCGCGGGGATCGGTGGAAAACGCGACGACCCGGCCCTTCAGTCTGAACAGGCAGCCCAGCGCGTCGCAGCGGCTCGTCGAGGCCGCGCGGGCGCCGGGCTTCGGCCAGGGCGCCGCTTCCGCGACCGCGAGCCGTCGAAGCCACGACTCGCGGACGAAGCCGGACCTCGTGGACGAAACCGCGACCCGGCCGTCGTCCAGCCGCACGGCGAACCGGCGCCCCCGCTCGTCCACGAGGACATCGGGAACGTCGACGAACGAACCGGTCGACAGGGCCGCCGCCAGACCCAGAACCCCGAACAGCCGCAGTTTCGTCGTCCAGACGCAGAGCCAGAGACCGCCCAGGGCCGTCAGCGCGAGAAACGCCAGAGGCAGGGCGGGAACGAGCTGGACGGCCCCCGGCCAGGACGCCACCGAGCGGGCGATGTCCAGGACCAGTCCGATACCCCAGAGCATCGGAGCCAGGGACAGCTCCTGCCATCCGAGCGGAACGAGGAGATAGGTGACGACGGCCCACGGCATGATCCACAGCGCCATGACGGGAACCGCCAGAAAATTGGACGCGAGACCGAAGGCCGCGACCCGGTTGAAATGGAACGCCGCGAACGGCGCCGTCGCGAGCCCGGCGATCAGGGTGGTCAGCACGACGCCGCCCATGTAAAGGCCCGCCCGCCGCCAGACACGCCCGCGGGAGCGGAAGTTCCGGGCGCGTCGCGCCAGGGTCTCGTAGGCGGAGATCAACGCGACCACGGCGGCGAACGACATCTGGAATCCGGCGGAGAGCAGGCTCTCCGGAGCGACGACCAGGATGCCGACGGCGGCCCAGGCGACGACGAACATCGACAACGCGACCCGTTCGCACACGACGGCCAGCAGACCGATCGAGATCATCAGGAACGCGCGCTGGGTCGGAACCGTCCCTCCCGTCATCAGGAGATAGGCGAACGCGCCGGCGAGACTGAACATCGCGGCCCATTTCTTGATCGGAAACCGGAGCGCCAGCGGCGCGACCAGCGCGAGTGCGCCGCGCGCGACCGCGAACAGCAGCCCGGCGAACAGCCCCACGTGCAATCCCGAAATGGCCAGCAGGTGGGCGAGCCCCGAATCCCGCATGTCGGCGATGCTTCTTTCGGGAATCGAACCGCGGTCTCCCGTCAACAGGGCGACCGCGACGGCACGGCGCACGTCCGGAGACTCCCCGAGCACGGCCCGCCCAAACCCCATCCGAAGGGCCGATATCCGGTGTCCGATGTCGCGAGGGAACCCGGCGGGCGCCCTCGACAGGATCCGGACCCGGCTCATGGAAAACCCGACGGCTCCGAATCCCTGGAAAAAGGCCTGCCGCCCGAAATCGAACGCCCCCGGAAGGGCGGGTCCCGGCGGAGGGTTGAGCGCCGCGCGCATCGACACGCGATCGCCGGGCCGGAAGCCGCCGGACCCATGGACGGTGACGCGCACCCGCTCCGGCGTGGCGCTGCCGGGACGCCCGTCGATCGCGAGGTCGTCCAGGACAACCCGGACCCCGCGGGCATGAGTCTCCATCGAAACGACGCGGCCGACGATTCGCGCCGAGCGTACCGGCTCGGCCAGAACGAGAGCGCCGACCCGGTGAACGCGAAGCTGCGCCAGCGCGAAACCCGCGACCACCAACGCGATTCCGGCCGAAATCAGCAGGCCGCGCGGCTCCTTCCGCAAGGCCCACGCGAGGCCCGCCGCGCACGGGACGCCCGCCGGGCCGAGCCAGCCGGGCGGCTCGCCCGGCAACGAGAAATATCCCGCGATGCCGATACCCAGGAAGACCGGCATCCAGAGGGACCAGCGCTCCCGCTCCGCGATGAAGGCGTCGCGCGGGCGCCAGGCGCTGCGCACGCGGCGCGCCGCCGCGGCGAACCGCGAAAGCCCGGCGCGAACGGAATAGGGCTGTCCGCTCCACATCGCCGGTGGCGTATGGAAAGTTCAGGCGCGGCTCCAGACGGCGCCGGGGATTCCCGCGCCGGGAGAGGACGGCGCGCGGGAGAAACCGGACCCGACTCCAGCCCGCCCGCGCCGCCGCCGCACCCGACCTACGACGACGCGCCCGCCGACGCGAAGGCCTCCGGCGCCTCGTCGATCACGCGGCGCCCCCGAGGCCCGATTTCGATCACCGCCAGCCCCCGTTCGGCGACGCCATCGCGCCGGAAACGGAATATGCCGTCCACGCCGGCGAAGCCGCTGGGCTGGGTCAACGCGGGCGCGGAGAAGTCCGGCTCCGCCACGCCCCGCATGAGCGCCGCGGCGAGCGCCACCGCGTCGTAGGCGACGCTGGCTATCCGGGGCGGCGCGTAGCCGTGGAACTCCTCGAAGCGTTCCGCGAACGCCGCCGCCGCTTCCGGCGGCGGGCCCGCGAACCAGCCGCCGACCAGCGCGGGTTCCCGGCCCAGCATGGGTTCGTCCCAGAGACCGGTCCCGAGGAACCTGACCTCGGCGGGATCGATGTCGTAGAAGGGAAGAAGGGGCGCGATGGCGCGCAGACGCGCGCCTCCGTCCGCCAGCATGACGGCCCGGCGCTCCGGGGGGGCGGCCGCGAGGCCCTCGCGCCGCGGGAGCGCCGGGTCCCGGCGCCAGCCGTGGCCGGCCAGACGGCGCACCGGTTCGAAATAGTCGTCCGCGTCCGGCGGATAGCGCTCGATCCGGGAGATCCGTCCGCCGTTCCTCAGGATCGAATCCTCGAACGCGGCGACGACGGCCTCGCCGTAGGGTGTTTCCGGAGCCAGCGCGGCGAACGTCCGGATGCCACGCCGGGCGGCGAACCCGACCACCCGTTCGACCTGCTGGCCGGGCATGAAACCGAGAAGATAAACCCCGTCCCCCGCCACGAGCGGGTCGGTGGAAAACGCGATGACGTTCACGCCGCGCTCCCGCGCCGGCCCGGCGGCGGCGGCGGCGGCGGCGGCGAACACCGGCCCGAGGACCAACCGGGCGCCTTCCCGCAGCGCGGCTTCGGCGGCGGCGCGGGCGCCCTCGGGAGTTCCGCCCGTGTCCCGGGGAAGGAGGATGAGCCGGGCATCGCCAACCTCGAACAGGGCGATCGACGCGGCGTCGAGCAGGGCCTGTCCGAGCGCACGCTCCCCGCCCGAAAGCGGCAGCAGAAGCGCGACGCGGACGGGTCCCCCGGCGTCGGGGGGCGGCGTCGGCGCGACGGCCGGGGGATCTTCCGCCGGCGCTTCCACGACGACCGGCGGGACCGGCGGAACCGGCGGAACGGGCTCCGGCCCTCCCCGTGGACGGTTCCCGGCGTCGTCGTCCGCCGCGGGCGCCGGCTCGGGTTCCGGGACCGGCCGGCTCTGTCCGGGGTCTGGCCGATCGGACGCCTGGGCGGGTAGTTTGGGCTGCGCGCACGCTGAAACCGCGAGGGCTACGGCGACCCATGTCACGGCGAAGAACCGGCGGGCGGTCCGGCGCCCGGACGTCGACGATCGGCGCAACCGAGAGTTCCTCCGCGGTCCCTGTTCCCGACCGCGAACGTACTCCCCGCGCATCGGCAAGTAAACGACCGGAGCGGGAGAGGCCGGAGCGGGGGCGGTCCGGCCCGGCGGTCGCGCCGGCCGGCCTGATCGTGACCGCGACGCCGATCGGCAACCTGGGAGACATCACCGTGCGGGCGCTGGAGACCCTGGAGCGGGTGGACGTCATCGCCTGCGAGGACACGCGCGTCACCCGCCGCCTCCTCGACCGCTACGGCATCGGCGCGCCGACGCTCACCTATCACGAGCACAACGCGGAGCGCGTCCGGCCGCGCCTCGTCGCCCGGTTGACGAACGGGGACTCCGTCGCCCTGGTGGCGGACGCGGGAACGCCCCTGATCTCCGATCCCGGGTTCAAGCTGGTCCGCGCGGCCATCGACGCCGGCGTGCCGGTGACGACCCTGCCCGGGCCGACCGCCATGGCCGCGGCGTTGGCCGTCGGCGGGCTGCCCACGAACCGGTTCATGTTCGCCGGGTTCCTGCCGAACAGGCCGGCGGCGCGACGGCGGGAGCTGGAAGGGTTGCGCGACGTCGACACCACCCTGGTGTTCTACGAATCGCCGCGCCGCCTCGCCGCGGCGCTGGCGGACATGGCCGACGTGCTGGGGCCGCGCGAGGCGGCTGTGGCGCGCGAGCTGACCAAGCGGCATGAGGACGTCGCGCGCGGCCCCCTCGGCGACCTGGCGCGGAGGGCGGCCGAGGCACCGCCGCCGCGGGGCGAGATCGCGGTCGTGGTCGGCCCGCCCGCGGAACGGGAGGTGGGAGACCGGGCGCTGGACGACGCGCTGCGGCGGGCGCTGGCGCGGTCCGGCCCGCGCGACGCCGTCGACCGGGTGGCCGCGGACACGGGCGCATCCCGCCGTCGTGTCTACCGGCGGGCGCTGGAGCTCCGGAAACGGCTCCCGGGCACCTCCGACGCGGACGGCGCGTAGTGCCGCGGGACGTGGCGGCGCGCCGCCGGCGGGAGCGATCCGGCCGCCTCGCGGAGTCGTTCTGCGCCTGGCACCTGAGGCTCCGGGGATACGCCATTCTGGCCAGACGGTTCCGGGGCCCGACCGGCGAGATCGACATCGTCGCCCGCCGGGGAAGCGCCGTCGTCTTCGTCGAGGTCAAGTTGCGGCGCACCCTGGCCGACGCGCTCGAGTCCCTGGGGCCGCAGCAACGGCGCCGGATCGCCGCGACGGCGGAGGTCTTTCTCGCCTCCCGGCCCCGGCTGTCCGGGCTCGACGCGCGCTTCGACGTCATGCTCGCGGTTCCGTGGCGGCTTCCCGTGCACATCGCCGACGCATGGCGTATATAGGGGACGAGTCGGGCACGGGAGCGAGGCGCCGCCCGCCGCGACGGCGCGTCGCGGCCCCCATCGTCCGGAGCGGAACTTCAGCCGGAGCGGACCACCGCCATGACGTCGCGCGCATCCCGCCGAACCCAGGCCGCCCTTCTGCCTCTTCTTCTGGCGATGGCGCTCGGCGCCTGCGCCGCCCCCCCCCTCATCGCCGGCGGCGCGGCGACCGTCGGGGTCGCCACCGTCCAGGAGCGTTCGGTGGGCGCGGCGATCGACGATACGGCCATCCAGTTGCAGATCAAGCACTACCTGTTGCAGGCCAGCGACGACCTTTTCGTCCGGGTGAGCAGCGAGGTCCACGAGGGACGGGTCCTGCTGACCGGCGCCGTCCCCACCCCGGAGGACCGGGTCGAGGCGATCCGGCTGGCCTGGCAGGCCGACGGCGTTCTGGAGGTCCTCAACGAGATCCAGGTCGCCGACCACGGCGGCGTCATCGAGTACCTGAGGGACGTGAAGATCACCCTGCAGTTGAGATACCGGATGCTGCGCGATCGGGACATTTTCGACATCAACTTCTCGGTCGAGACGGTGAACGGGATCGTCTATCTCATGGGAATCTCCCGCACGGAGGCGGAGCTCGAGAAGGTCACGACGCACGCGCGGAACATCGCCGGCGTGCGAAAGGTGGTCAGCCATGTGCGCCTGAGCGGCGACCCGCGCCGCGGGAAGAGCTGACGCCCGGCGGCGCGGCGGACGGCGACATTGGACCCGAACGAAGCCGAACGGATCCTGGCGGAGGCAGAGAGCGGCCCGGACCGGACCATCGACCTCGCGCTCACGGCCCTGGCGCTGGCCGCCCTCGACCGCCCGCGAGTCTCGCTGGACCGCTACCGCCGGCATCTGGACGATCTCGCCAACGACACGGCGCGCCGTGCCCACGAGGCGGACGACGCCGACACGCGCGTCGCGGTCCTGGCCGGGGTCCTGGGGCGCGAGTACGGGTACGAGGGCGACTCGGCGACCTACGACGACCCGCAGAACGCGAACCTGATGCGCGTGATCGACCGGCGCCGGGGACTGCCGGTCGCGCTCGGCATCCTCTATATCCACGCCGGGCGGGCCCAGGGGTGGCCGGTGGTCGGCATCAATTTCCCCGGCCACTTCCTTCTGCGCATGGAAGGAGTCGGCGGGCACGCGATCCTGGACCCGTTCGCCCCCGAGCGCAGACCGGGGGCGAACGACCTGCGGGAGCTGTTCAAGCGGCTCGCGGGAGAGGACGCGGAACTCGAGGCGCGTTTCTTCGATGCCGTCGGCGACCGCGATATCCTGTTGCGGCTTCAGAACAACATCAAATCGCGCGCGCTCGGGTCGGGAGACGTCGTCCGCGCCGCGAACGTCGCGAGGTCGATGGTCCGGGTCGCGCCGGAACACGCGAACGCCTGGTACGAACTCGGACTACTCGAGGCGCGGACGGACAATCTCCGGTCGGCCGTCGCGGCGCTCGAGGCGTTCCTGGAGAAATCCACCCGCGACGCCGTCAGGCACCACGCGGCGACGTTGATTCAGGAGCTGCGCACCAGGCTGAATTGAGCGCGGCCGGCGGCCGGCCCGCGACCGGCTCTCGAAACTGGCGAGGAGATCCCGGATGAGCCTGACCGTCGCAATCCAGATGGACCCCATGGAGTCCATCGACATCGACGCGGACAGCACCTTCGCGCTGGCGCTGGAGGCCCAGGCCCGCGGCCACGCGCTCCATCATTACCTGCCGCGGGACCTGAGCCTCCGGGAAGGCCGGGTCGTCGCCACCGCCGCGCCGCTCGCCGTCCGCCGCGAGGCCGGCGACCATTTCTCCCTGGGTTCCGCCGGGTCCGTCGATCTCGCGACCATGGACGTGGTGCTGATGCGCCAGGACCCGCCGTTCGACATGGCCTACATCGCGGCCACCCACCTCCTCGAGCACATCCATCCCGCGACCCTGGTGGTCAACGACCCGGCGCATGTGCGCAACGCCCCGGAGAAGCTGTTCGTCACGCACTTCGGCGAGCTCATGCCGCCCACCCTGATCACGACGGACGCCGGGGAGGTCCGTGACTTCCGCGAGAGGCACGGGGATATCGTCATCAAGCCGCTGTTCGGGAACGGAGGCTCCGGCGTCTTCCACGTCGCCCCCGGGGACGAGAACCTCAACGCGCTCCTCGAGATGTTCGCCGCGTTCCACCGCGAGCCCATCATGGCGCAGAAGTACCTGCCGGCGATCCGCGAAGGGGACAAGCGCATCATCCTCGTGGACGGGGAAGTCGTGGGTGGCGTGACCCGGGTTCCCAAGGAAGGCGAGGCCCGCGCCAACCTGCACGTCGGCGCCCGGCCGGAGAAGACCGCCATCACGGCGCGGGAGCGGGAGATATGCGACGCCATCGGGCCCAGCCTGCGGGAGAACGGCCTCGTCTTCGTCGGCATCGACGTGATCGGCGGGTTCCTCACCGAGATCAACGTCACGTCGCCCACCGGCATCCAGGAGATCGACCGTTTCGACGGGGTCAACGTCTCGGGCCGGATCTGGGACGCGATCGAGGAGCGCCATCGCGCCGTCTCGAAGGCCGCGAAAACATGAGCGCCCGGGCCGACGGCCTCGTTCGGAAGCGGCGCCCGACCGTTCCGCGACCGGCCTCTCGTCGCATCCCGCCACTTCGGAGCCTCGATCTCTTCGCCGGGGCGCTCCTCCTGTTCCTTCCGTAGGTCCGGGGGCGGGTGGCGCCGGACGAAGCCGGAAACCGCCCCTGATCGTTCCATTGACGCCTTGGCGAAGGCGTACTCGGAACTCGGAGGAACCGGCATGGTCGCGCGGGTGGGCACGGTGGCGTTCCAGGGCGTCGAGGTGCTCGACGTCGACGTGCAGGTGCAGGTCGCGCGGGGGATGCCGGCCTTTCGCATCGTCGGCCTGCCCGACAAGGCCGTCGCCGAAAGCCGGGAACGGGTGCGGGCGGCCCTGTCGGCCATGGGCCTGGCGCTCCCGGCCAGGCGCATCACCGTCAATCTATCGCCGGCGGATCTGTTGAAGGAGGGCAGCCATTTCGATCTGCCCATCGCCCTCGGCCTGCTCACGGCCATGGACGTGGTGCCCGCCGACGCCCTCGACTCCTACGCGGCCCTCGGCGAGCTGGCGCTCGACGGCGCGGTCGCTCCCGTGGCCGGCGCCCTGCCGGCGGCCATCCATGCCGCAGCGGGCGGCCGCGGCCTGGTCTGTCCGGCGCCCTGCGGCGGAGAGGCGGCGTGGGCGGGCGATACCGAGATCGTGGCCGCGCCGTCGCTGCTCGCGTTCGTCAATCACGTCAAGGGGACGCAGATCCTGTCCCGGCCCGAACCGGTGGCGGCGAACGACGCCGCGACGATCCCCGACCTTCGGGACATCAAGGGCCAGGAGAGCGCGAAGCGCGTCCTCGAGGTGGCGGCGGCGGGCGGCCACAACCTGTTGATGTGCGGGCCGCCGGGCGCCGGCAAGTCGATGCTGGCGGCGCGGTTGCCGGGCCTGTTGCCGGCGATGGACGCCCACGAGATGCTCGAGGTCAGCATCGTCCAGTCGGTCGCCGGGCTGCTCGCGGGCCGCGGCCTCACCAACCGTAGACCGTTCCGCGACCCGCACCATTCCGCATCGCCGGCCGCCATGGTGGGGGGCGGGATCCGGGCCCAGCCCGGGGAGATCTCGCTCGCCCACAACGGCGTGCTCTTCCTGGACGAACTGCCGGAGTTTCCGCGGCCCGTCCTCGAATCGCTGCGTCAGCCGCTGGAGGTCGGGCGGGTCACCGTGGCGCGCGCGAACGGGCACGTCACCTATCCGGCGCGGTTCCAGCTCGTCGCCGCCATGAACCCCTGCAAGTGCGGCCACTTCGGCGACCCGGCGCAGGGTTGCTCGCGGGCCCCGGGCTGCGCCCGCGATTACCAGGCGAGGTTGTCGGGCCCGTTCCTGGACCGCATCGACTTGCGGATCGAGGTGCCGGCCGTCGAGGCCGCCGACCTCGCGCTCCCGCCTCCCGCGGAGGGAACGGAGGAGGTCGCCGCCCGGGTGGCCGCGGTCCGCGAGATCCAGCGGGGCCGCTTTCGGGACGCCTCGGCGGGCGCGGTGCGGAACAACGCGACGATGGACGGCGAACTGCTGGAACGTCTCGCCGCGCCCGATGCCGCCGGCGCGCGACTGTTGACCGAGGCGACGGCGCGCCTGCGCCTCACGGCCCGGGGCTATCACCGGGTACTGCGCGTCGCCCGCACCCTCGCCGATCTCGACGGCGCCGGCGGGGTCGGCCGGCTCCATGTCGCCGAGGCGCTGAGCTACCGGCAGATGGCGGGGGTTTCCTGATATTGTGGGAATCGGGCGCTTGACGGAAAATCGCGGCCCGTTCCGGCCCGTTCCGCAACCCGACCGGAGGAAACGTGAGCGAGCAGAGCCGACAGGCGAGAGGATGCGAAAGCGACGTCCCCGCGCCGCCGTTCCGCCCCCAACCGGGAATCGCCGCGCGGCGGGATCGTGCGCGGAACGACGATCCCGACGGACCGCCGTGAATACGCGGATGGCGACGCTCGACGAACCCAGGGCGGAACGCGATTCGTTCTCGCCGGTCTTTTCATTCGGTTCGGCCGAACTGTACGAGACCGACTGTTTCGCGTGGCTTGAAACGCGACCCGAGAACAGCATTCACGGCGTGGTCACCGACCCCCCGTACGGACTGGTCGAATACAGCCCGAAGGAACAGGAAAAGCTCCGCAACGGTCGAGGGGGAGTCTGGAGGCTTCCGCCCTCGTTCGACGGGCATCGAAGGTCGCCCCTGCCCAGGTTCACGACGCTGACGCGAAGCGACCTAGACGACATGCGGGAGTTCTTCACATGCTGGGGAAGGCTCGTTCGCAAGGTCCTCGTTCCGGGCGCTCACGTCTTCGTCGCGTCGAACCCGCTCGTGTGTCATCGCGTGGCGGACGCCTTGTCCGACGCCGGCCTCGAGGCCAGGGGCACGATCGTGCGTCTCGTCATGACGATGCGCGGCGGCGACAGACCCAAGAACGCGCACGACGAGTTTCCCGACGTGACGGTCATGCCGCGTTCCATGTGGGAGCCGTGGCTCCTGTTTCGGAAACCGCTGGAAGGCAGGGTTCAGGATAATCTGCGACGTTGGAAGACCGGCGGGTTGAGGCGCGTATCCGGTCGGCGGCCGTTCGGGGACGTTATCGAATCGCATCCGTCGAGGCCCGCGGAGCGGAGCATCGCCCCGCACCCGTCCCTGAAACCGCAATCGTATCTGCGGCGGATCGTTCGCGCGGCGCTGCCGCTCGGGGAGGGTGTCGTACTCGATCCGTTCGCGGGGTCGGGCTCCACGCTCGCCGCGGCCTCCGCCATCGGATATCGGGCGATCGGACTCGAGATCGATCCGGAATACGTGCGGATCGCCAAGGAAGCCTTGCCGAAGCTGGCGGAACTTTCCGTCTGACGGACTGCCGGAAAGGTCGATCGGGAGCGCGGGTGCGAAAGGGCCGGATTGCGGCGGGGCCTGTCGCGAAACAAGGTTGCGCGGTCGGACGCTCAGGACCGTTTCTCGGCGGTCTGCCGGAGCATATAGAGCCAGCTGCGACGTAGCTTGCGGATGCCGTGGCGGTCGAGCGTGGCGGTTCGCGTGCCCAGCTCGCTCCGGAGATTCCTGCGGAAGTCCTCGACCGTCACATGACCGAGGTAAACTTCGGTAAATCTCATCGGCGCTCTATCGATGGCTGGCTCCGTCGAAGTGTCGACCTCGTAAACGAACACGCACATCCATTGCTCCCGCGCACCATGCGTGTCCACGGCTCCGCCCCGTTTGCGCGTGCTCTTGATCTCGACGCCGTGCGTGCCGGCCTTGACGGAGTTGTCCGGGTATACTCCGTTCACGATCAGGTCGGGATGGCCGTTGTGGAATCGGTTCTCGACCAGCGTGCGCGAGTGCTTGGCTATGCTTGAGGTAAGCATGTCGGAAATCAGCCCGGACATCGCCGCCGGCCGCAGCATGTCATCAAGGCGGTGAAGCCCCTTTACCTGCAAGCTTGTGTTCACATCGTGGAAGAAGTCGTACACATCCTGCATGGCGATCTCGAAGTCCTTGAGCCGCAACTCGTAGGGCAGTTCCAGTGCCGGGTTGAATCTGGACCGATCGGGCCCCTCTCTCGTTATCGGCATGAAACGTTCCCTCCAGATGAACAATCGGCACCCAACGCACGTCCAACCTAAACCAAACCGACACGAACTCAGACATCATGGATTGACCTGCCCTGGCCTCAAGATCGAGGAGGGCAGGTCATGGATGAGTATGGTGCGTATGTGGGACTGGACGTTCACAAGCACACCCTCTACGGCGCGCAGGAAGGCCTGTGCGCGGGCTGCCACGTCCTGTTTCGCTTCCGCAACATGACGGTGGATCACATCGTTCCACGGTCCAGAGGCGGAAGCGACCACATAGAGAATCTGTAACTGCTGTGCGCGGCCTGCAATTCCATGAAGGGCGCGCGTTCGCGGGAAGAGTTCGTGGCGTTTTTGAAGGAGGGAGGACTACGAAACTGAAACAGATGAAGTCGTGGCTCGCCGCCGCCGCCGTCTATCGGCACCCCCGGGTCGTCGCGATCCTGTTCCTCGGGTTCTCGAGCGGGCTGCCGCTGGCGCTCACGGGCCAGACGCTGTCGCTGTGGCTCAAGGACGAAGGGCTCTCGCTCACGGCCATCGGGCTGTTCGCGGCGGTCGGCACGCCCTACGCGCTCAAGTTCCTCTGGGCGCCGGTAATGGACAAGGCGCGCCTGCCGGTACTCACGGCGATGCTCGGCCGCCGCCGCTCGTGGCTGATCGCCGCCCAGGCGGCCCTGATCGCGGCGACGCTCGCGCTCGGCTTCAGCGGCCCCGCGGCGAACGTGGGCCTCACCGCCGTCCTGGCGCTGGCGGTGGCGTTCGCGTCGGCGAGCCAGGACATCGTCATCGACGCCTACAGGGTCGAGATTCTCGAGGAACGCCAGCTGGCCGCCGGCGCCGCCGCCATCGTGTTCGGCTACCGCGTCGGGATGCTGGTGTCCGGGGCGGGCGCCCTCTACCTAGCGAGCGCCGTCGCGTGGCCCATCGTCTACGCGGCGATGGCCGCTCTGGTTCTCGTGGGAGTCGCCACGGCGCTACTCAATCCCGAGCCGGCCGCGCGGGCGACGCCCGACTCCCTCGCCCGGGAGGCGGAAGCCGAGGCCTGGCTCGCCGGGCGGCCCGGTCTGTCGGGGCGGCCGGGCGCCGCCCTCGGCTGGCTCTACGTCGCGGTCGTCTGCCCGTTCGCCGAGTTCATGGCCCGCCCGGCGTGGGTCGCCGTCCTGCTGTTCGTAGTGTTCTACAAGTTCGGCGATTCGCTGGCCGGCGTCATGACCTTTCCCTTTCTCGACGACATCGGATTCACCAAGATCGACATCGCCAACGTGGCGAAGGTGTTCGGCTTCGCGGCGACGCTCGCGGGTCTCGCCCTCGGCGGGGCCCTGATGGCGGGCATGGGCCTCTACAGGAGCCTGTGGATCTGCGGCGTTCTGCAACTGGCGTCGAACCTGATGTTCGCGGTCCAGGCCGCGGCGGGCGCCGACCTGGCATTGCTGGCGGTCACCATCGGCCTCGAGAACCTGGCCGGCGGCATGGGGACGGCGGTGTTCGTCGCCTACCTCTCGTCGCTCTGCAACGTCGCCTACACCGCGACGCAGTACGCGCTGCTGTCTTCGTTCATGGTGACCGCCCGCACGTGGCTGTCCTCGTCGGGGGGCGCGCTGGCCGAGTGGCTCGACTGGGTCGGTTTCTTCGTCCTCACGACCGGAGCGGCCGTCCCCGGCCTCATCCTGTTGTGGTGGCTCGGCCGGGCCGGAATGCGCACGCGGCCCGGAGACGGGAACCGTTCAGGACCGGCCTGAACCGCCCTCGATACGCCGCGCGAAGACCTTGATGCCGGGCTTGAAGGCGAGCCCCTTGCGGACGATGGAGAACCCGTGGCGGGACAGAAACCGCGCCAGGGCCGCCGGGGTGAAGTAGATGCAGTGCGCGGGCGGCGAGAAGCCGTCCCAGTCGAGCACGTTCTTCGGGACCCGCCAGTGGGCGATGTCCGGGGTGGTCAGGTAGAGAAGCCCGCCCACCTTGACGGCCCGCGCGATGGCGGCCATGAAACCGTCGGCGTCGGGGACGTGCTCCAGCACCTCCGAGCAATAGACGGCGTCGAAAGGGCGGGCGCCCTCGGGCGTTTCCAGGAACTGGTCGATGAACCCCTGGAACATGTTGATCTCGGGGTAGTGCTCGCGGGCGTACGCCACGGAGACGGGATCGGGCTCCACCCCCCACGCCTCGAACCCCGCGTCGCTGGCCGCTTTCGCCATGAAGCCGCCGTTGGCTCCGACGTCGAGAAAGCGCCCGGACCTGACGTAGCGCCCGAGTTGCCGCACCCGTCCGCGGGACCGCCGCAGCTTGCTTTCCGTCTTGGCGAAATATCCCGCGGTCGCCCCGTCGTAGGCGTTGGAGTAGAGCGCCTCGACGGTCGCCGGGTCGGGCATGGGATCCATGAAAACCACGCCGCAACCGCGACACCGGAACAGGCTCATGCCATCGGTCTCGACGAAGGGCTCGCGGTCGACACTGCCGCAGACCTGACAGGGGGCCGGGTGAGGAGCCGACGCGGACATCGGTTTCAGTGAGGTCTGGAGACCCGCATCAGGGTGTAACGGTCCGCCGTCTCGATCACGACATCGACGATCCTGCCGTCGCGGAGGACGGTCATGCCGACCCTCGTTCCCGCTTCGCCCGCGCTCCAGACCCTGCGGTACATGTCGGCGAGTCCCAGCACGGGCCGGTCGTCGACCTTCAGGACGACGTCGAGCTGCTCCAGGCCGGCCCTTTCCGCCGGCCCGTTCGAATAAAGGCCCGCGACGACCAGGTGCCCCGAGCTCTCGGTCGTGAACATACCGAGCCAGGGACGCGCCTCCCGCCTGGCCCGTCCCAGGGTCACGAGATCCTGGTAGACGGGTCGCAGCAGGTCGATCGGCACGAACATGTTGCCGGGTTCATGCTCGTCGGGCGACCTGCTCTCCTGGACGAACAGGGAACCGATGCCGATCAGTTTCCCGTTCCGGTCCACGAGGGCGGCGCCGCCCCAATTGGGGTGCGGCGGCGACGTGAACACCGCCTCGTCGAGCAGGTATTCCCAGTAACCCGCGAACTCCCGCTTGGCCACGATCCGCGCGGCGATGGAGCCGCCGCCGTCCGCGTGACCGGCGACGACGACCGGGTCGCCCGGCGCGGCGGTCGCGGCCTCGCCGATCTCGATCGGCGCCGTGTCGAGGGGCGCCAGGCTCCGTATCAGGCCGAAACCGGTCTCGTAGTCGTAGGCCACCGTCTCGCCGGCCACCTCGTCGCCGCGCGCGGTCCGGAGGGTGACCGTCGTGGCCTCGCCGATCAGATACCCGATGGTGAGAACGAGGCCGTGCTCGTCGATGACCACCCCGTTCCCGGCCCGCTCCGTTCCCAGCGTCTGGGCCGTCAAGGCGTCCGACGGGACCTCGGCGCTCAAGGACACCACCGCCGCGCTCACGGCGTCGAGATCGAAGTCCAGCTCGTCCGGATCGGGTCTCTCGAGCGCACCCACGCCGAGTTGAATGTGGGCGATGTTGTCGAGCTGGTGGCCGTTGGTCCGTGTGATCTTCGCCATGTTCGTGAGAACTCCGCTACGCGTGCGCGAGCCATGTTATCCCGGCGGCGGCGGCGGGGGGTATTGAAAACCGTCCAACGCTCCATAAATTCCATGATGTTCCGGGTTGGCGCTCTCGGGTCTCGGACGGTAAAAGGGGCGCCGCATTACCGGACGGTACGGAATCCGGCTTTCCTGGGCGCGCGGGGAGGACGAAGAGCGGCATGACGACGATGGTCGCGATCAAGGGACTGACCAAGAGGTTCGGGCATCTCCTGGCGGTCGACAACATCGACCTCGAAGTGGCCCGGGGCGAAGTCCTCGGGTTCCTCGGGCCCAACGGTTCGGGCAAGTCGACGACCATGAAGATGGTGACGGGATACCTGACGCCCACCTCGGGCACGGCCGAGATCCTCGGAATCGACGTACGGGAAGATCCGATCCGGGCCCAGCGCCGCATCGGTTACCTTCCCGAAGGCGCCCCCGCGTACGGAGACATGACTCCGGAGGCCTATCTCGGGTTCATCGCCGACGTCCGCCGCCTGTCGGGCAAGGCCCGCCGGTCGGCGGTCGCGCGCGCGGTGGAACTCACGCACCTGGATCGCGTGCTCTACCAGCCGGTGGACACGCTGTCGAAGGGCTACAAGAGGCGCGTCGGTCTGGCCCAGGCGTTGCTGCACGATCCCGACGTCCTGATTCTGGACGAACCGACGGACGGCCTCGATCCCAACCAGAAGTTCGAGGTGCGGACGCTCATCCGCGAGATGTCCGGGGAGAAGGCCATCGTCATCTCCACCCATATCCTGGAGGAAGTGGAGGCGGTTTGCAGCCGGGCCGTGATCATCTCGGAAGGCCGCGTGGTCGCCGACGGAACGCCCGACGATCTCGAGCGGCGATCCCGCCACTACAACGCGGTTTCGCTGTCGCTGCCGCCGGCCGGCGTCGACGCGGCGCGCGAGGGGCTGCGCGCACTGGCGGCAGTGGCCTCGGTGGAGCGGCGGGACACGGCGGGTGCGCGGGCCGAGCTCGTCGCGCTGCCCGCGGACGGCGGTGACATCCTGGGCGAGGTCTCCCGACTGGTTCGCGAAAACCGCTGGGAGGTGGACCAGATCCGCGTCGAGCGCGGCCATCTCGACGAGGTCTTCAGAACCATCACGACCGGCGGGAGCCTTCCGGCGAGCGGAGACGGACATGCATGACATCCGGGTGATCTGCCGACGCGAGTTCGGCGGCTATTTCGCGACTCCGCTCGCTTACGTCTTCATCGTCATCTTTCTGGCCTCGATCGGCTCCTTCACGTTCTTCTTCGGGAACTTCTTCCTCCAGGGGCAGGCCAATCTCGACTCCTTCTTCCTCTTCCACCCCTGGCTTTACCTGTTCCTCGTTCCGGCGGTCGCGATGCGCCTGTGGGCCGAGGAGCGCAAGTCCGGCTCCATCGAGCTGCTGCTCACGCTCCCCGTCACGACGCTCAGTGCGGTGGTCGGGAAGTTCCTGGCCGCGTGGTCGGTCGCGGGGGTGAGCCTGATCCTGACGGCGCCGATATGGATCACCGTCAACTACCTCGGCTCGCCGGACAACGGCGCGATCCTGGCGGGCTATCTCGGCAGCTTCCTCATGGCCGGCGGATACCTGGCCATCGGCGCGTTCGTCTCCGCCCTGACCCGGAACCAGGTCATCGCCTTCATCGTCGCCGCCGCGATCTGCTTCGTATTCACGGCGAGCGGTCTCGGCGTCGTCCTCGAATTCTTCAGCGGCTGGGCGCCCCGCGCACTGCTGGACGTCGTTGCCGGATTCAGTTTCCTCGAGCACTTCAAGGACATCGCGCGCGGCGTGATCGATATCCGCGACATCGCGTTCTTCTCGTCGATGATCGTCTTCTTCCTGTTCGCCAACGTCGTCGCCGTCGAATACAAGAAGAACGGGTGAACACGATGCCGGGAGTACATCGCCTGTCGCGGGCCGGCGCGGTTTCTCCGGCGGGTCTCGCCGTCGCGGCGGTTCTGTTCGTCGCCGTCAACACCCTGTTCGGCGGTTCGATTCCCGGCGCCCGGGTCGATCTGACGGAAGACCGGCTGTTCACGTTGTCGGAAGGCACGCACGAGACGCTCGCCGCGATCGACGAACCCGTCGAACTGCATTTCTTCTATTCGGAACGCCTGGGACGCGAACTGCCGTTCTACGGAGGCTACAGCCGCCGCGTGCGGGACCTGCTGAACGAGATCGTCGCGGCCGCGGGCGGCAAGGTCATTCTCCATGAGCGGGATCCCGTGCCGTTCTCCGACGAGGAGGACCGGGCCGTCTCCATGGGGATACAGGGCATCCCCGTGGACCAGGGCGGAGAACTCGTCTACTTCGGACTGGCGGGCGTCAACTCGGTGGACGACGCCGAGCTCGTGCCGTTCTTCCAGCCCGAGCGGGAGAACCTCCTGGAGTACGACCTCGCCCAGTTGATCCACGCGCTGTCCAACCCGGAGCCGACCGTCGTCGGCGTCATGAGCTCGCTGCCGATCATGGGGGACATGCGCGCGCACATGCAGGGGAGCGTTTCCGTTCCATGGGGGATCGCCGGCCATCTGAGGACGTTCTTCGACGTCGTCAACCTGCCCCAGTCGATCGACGACCTGCCCGAGCGCATCGACGTGATGGTCGTTATCCACCCCGACGTCCTCAGCGACCGCGTCCAATACGAGCTGGAGCAATTCCTGTTCCGGGGAGGGAGGGCGATGCTGTTTCTCGACCCCCGCTCCGAATCGGACAACAAGATCGGCCCGAACGATATCTCGAGCTCCGCGAGCAGCCTCTCCCGTCTCATGGAGAAGTGGGGAGTCGAGATCCCGGACGGCCGGCTCACGGGCGACCGCAGCATGGCCTGGCGCGTCAACGCTGGCACCCAGCAACGCGTCGTTCCCGCGGATTACGTGGTGTGGCTCGCCGTTTCGGGCGAAGGGATGAACCAGGACGATCCGGTGACCAGTCGGTTGCCGCTCGTCAACATCGCCAGCGGGGGGTACATCGACCGCAAGGAAGGCTCGCCGCTCACGCTCGAGCCCCTGATCACCTCGACCGAGAATTCCGCGCCCGTCGACGTGGACCTCGTCCGGGGCCTGAGTCCCGACATCCTGGGACTGCTCGATAAATTCGAGCCGGACGAGAACGAGTACGTGATCGCCGCCCGCCTGTCCGGAGAGGTGGAGACGGCGTTTCCGGACGGTCCTCCCGAGCGCGTGATCAAGAAGACGGAGGAAGAGCTCGCCGAAGATCCGGACAGGCCGCAACTGATGAAGTCGGAGGGCCCGGTCAATCTCATCGTGGTCGCGGATTCCGATCTCGTCGAGGACCGGTTCTGGATCCGCAAACAGCAGTTCTTCGGCCGCGAGGTGGCGCAACCCATTGCCAGCAACGCGAATTTCGTAATCAACGCGGTGAGCAATCTCGGCGGCAGCGACGAGCTGATCGGGCTGCGTTCGCGCGGTGTCTCGCAGCGTCCTTTCGACCGGGTCGACGAGTTGCGGCAACAGGCCGAACTGAAGTTCCGGGACAAGGAGCGCGAGCTCCAAGACACGCTGGAGGAGCTCGAAAACAAGATCGCGCTGCTGGAAGGCGTGGAGACGAGGACCGACGCCTCGACGGGCGAGATTCGGGTGGAACTGTCCCTGACGCAGGAACAAAAGGACGAGCTGGACTCGTCGCGCCTGGAGATGGTGTCCATCCGCAAGCAGCTGCGGGACGTTCAGCGCGGGCTTCGCGAGGACGTGGGGAACCTCGAAACCCGGCTTCAGTTCGTGAATATCGGTCTCGTCCCGTTGATCGTGGCGGCCATCGCGATCGTCCTCGGCACGGTCCGGGTCGCGCGGCGGCGGCGCGGCTACAAAGGCGGATGAAGGGAGCGGGCAAGGGGGCCTGAAGATGCGGCGCGATCTCGAACTTCCCGTTCTTGCCGTCGTCACGGCCGTCATGGTGGCCGCGGCGGCCTGGGCCGTCGGCGAACGGTACGGTACGGTCGCCCTCGAGCAGAAGGAAGGCGGCCTCGTCTTTCCGGATCTGCAGCGCCACGTGGCGAGTATCTCGTCCGTCGAACTGGCCCGTGCCGGAGGCGGGTTCTCGCTGAACCGCCAGCCGGAAGGATGGGCGAACATGGGCGCGGGTGGATATCCGGCGCGCCAGACGCGAATCGAGAAGATGATGGGCGGCCTCGTGACGCTGTCCTATTTCGAGCCCAAGACGACGCGCGCCGACCTCTATCCGAAGATAGAGGTCGAGGACGTCGCCAAGGACGCGAACTCCACGAGGGTCACCGTCAAGGACGAGAGCGGCGCGGTTCTGGCCGACGTCATCGTGGGGAAGGCGAAGACCGGAGTCGCCGGTCTGGACCGCGACGGCGTCTACATCCGCCTCCCCGATGAAGAGAGGGCATGGCTGGCCGAGGGCGCCCTCGACGTCCGCTACGATGCGGCGGACTGGTCCGACCGGAGCGTCGTCGACGTCCGCGCCGGCGCTGTCGGTTTCATGAGCGTGACGCACGCGGACGGGGAGGTCGTCGAAATCTACCGCGAAAGGACCGACGACGCGGATCTCACGGTAAAGAACCTGCCTCCGAATGCCGAGATCGAGCACCAGTATCAGATCGACTACATGTCGAATCTCCTGGACAACGTCTCGTTCGTCGACGCCAGGCGCGCGGACCGGGTCGATTTCGAGGAGGGTTCCGGATTCCGCGCCACGGTCGTCTCGACCAATGGCCTCGTCGTCATGATGCGGACCGCCGGGCCGGGGGAGGACGATACGGTCTGGGTCCAGTTCGACGCCGACCTCGCGAAGGAATTCGAGCCGACCGACGACGCCAGGAAAGAGGCGGAGCGGATCAGCTCCAGGCTTTCCGAGTGGGCGTTCCTGTTGCCGCGAGCGAAGACCGAGCGATTGAAGGTGCGACTCGACGAAATCGTCGGGTACAAGCAGGACGGCGGCGGCGAGGAGGGCTGAAGCGCCCTCGTCGTCGCCCGAGGTCTCGGTGGCGCGGAAAACCGCACCCATGCCGGCCGCCGAACCGGCCGCCCCGGAGACGCCCGGCGTTGACGACTTCCATATCGAGAAGGATGGGCTGCGGTACGCGGGAACGCATCTCCTGATCGACCTGATCGGCGCCTGTCGACTCGCCGACCCGGCGGTCGTGGAAACGGCGTTGCGGCGGGCGGTCGGCGAGACGGGCGCCACCCTGCTCGACATCGAACTGCATCGTTTCTCCCCGCAAGGCGGCGTGACGGCCGTGGCGCTCCTCGCCGAGTCGCACATGAGCATCCATACGTGGCCCGAGACCGGGTTCGCCGCCGTGGACATCTTCCTCTGCGGCCGCCACGACCCCTATCGGGCCATTCCCGTGCTCAAGGAGGCGTTCATGCCCGATCGCCTGCAGGTCGTCGAGCACAAGAGGGGCCCGGTGGCTTGACGGACTGGTTCCGCGAGACCCTTCACCCGTCCGTCGGACAGTCCCTCCGTATCGACAGGATCGTATACGAGGGCCGGTCCCGCTATCAGGATATCCTGATCTTCGAAAACGACCGCCTCGGGCGCGTTCTCGTGCTCGACGGCATCGTCCAGACGACCGAGGCCGACGAGTTCTACTACCACGAGATGCTCAGCCACGTGCCGATCGTCGGGCACGGCGCCGTGAAGTCGGTTCTGATCGTCGGCGGCGGAGACGGCGGTATGCTCGAGGAGGTTCTCAAGCACCCCGTCGAGCGCGCGGTGCTCGTCGATATCGACGGGGAAGTCGTGCGCCTGTGCCGCGAGCACCTGCCCTCGATCTGCGGCGGCGCGTTCGAGGACCCTCGGGCGAAACTGGTCATCGGCGACGGCGTCGACTTCGTCCGGGAGACGGAACTCCGGTTCGACGTCGTTATCGTCGACTCGACGGACCCGGTCGGCCCGGGCCGGGCGCTGTTCGACGAGTTCTTCCATGCGTCGTGCCGCGGCATCCTCGACGCCGGCGGCGTGATCGCGACGCAGAACGGCGTTCCGTTTTTCCAGGGGCCGGAGCTGGTCCAGACCCATCGCCAATTCAGCCGCCTGTTCGAGCGTTCGGGATTCTTCCTGGCGCCCGTGCCCACCTACGTCGGCGGGCACATGGCGTTCGGTTGGGCGAGCGACCGCGCCGACCTGTCGGCGACGGACGTCGAGACCCTGCGGTCGCGCCTCGATTCGCACCGGTTCGACACCCGGTACTACAACGCGGAGGTGCACGTGTCCGCCTTCGCGCTCCCCGAGTGTACGCGGGCGCTGATGCCGTGAGCCGCCTTCTCCGCGGCTACGCCGCGCGCCGGTCGAAACGGTCGAGGTAGCGCGGCGCGATCCGGTCCACGAACAGGAGGACGAAGACGTCCGTGGTCCCGAAGGCGTGATCGACCACGACGCCGTCGCCGACGAAGGCGCCGAGGCGGAGGTACGCCTTGACGAGGGGCGGCAGTCCGCGGACGGCCTCGCGGAGGGTGTACGAGCCGGGTGGAACCGTGTCCATCGGCACGAATCGGTCGGCCCGGGCGCGCACGCGGCAGCGAACCGGCGCCAGGTGAGCGCCGTGGAGATGGCTCAAGGCGACCCGGTGCTCGTCCGGGCGCGTCCCGGGAAAGCTGGCGCAGCCGAACATCACCCCGATGCCATGGATTTCCAGGTACCGGGTTATGCCGCGCCAGAGGAGCTGGATCGTCGCGTTCGCGCGGTAGGCGGGATGCACGCAACCGCGTCCCAGTTCCAGAAGGCCGCCGCGACGCGACGGCCCGTCGGTCAGCGGACTCAGGTCGTACTCGGCCGCCGAATAGAAGCCGCCGCGATCGGCCGCCACGTCTTCTCGCAACAATCGATAGGTTCCGACGACGGCCTCCGTGGCCGGCAGGTCGTGATCGACGACCAGCAGGTGATCGCAGACGTCGTCGAATGGATCCGCGTCCCGGCGACTCGCCCGCGCGACCGCATCGGGCCGGGCATCCATCTCTTCGTAGAATACGCGGAACCGCAGCGCCTGCGCGGCGGCGACCTCTTTTCGATCCCGGGCGAAGCGAACCTCCAGGCTACCCGACGCGGCGCGGGAAACCCCCTGGAACTCCCCAAGCGCGAACTCCGGGGATGTTCCGTCCGGTGCTGCAAGAACGTCGGTCACGCGGAGAGCGGGGCAGAGCCATGCGTCGTTCGCGTTACGAACGAATAACGGTTACGTGAAACCGGGGCGCCGGTCGTGCCGGCATTGTGCGAATTCGCCCGCGCGGAGTCACGAGAGGCCCGGCGTTCGACATTCGGGGCGAGGGTGTCGTAATCGGAAGGGCCGGGGTCGCGCGCAACGCAGAATGCAGACGATCCTCGACTATTTTGTCTTCGCTTCGGGCGGCGATGGTCCGGAGTCGTCCGTCTTCGTCGATGAGGTGCGCCATGGTGGCCCTGTTGCCGATGGACCCGATCCAGGAACGCGGGGAGGAGCCGCGCGCGCCGGCGCCGGACGCGCTCGGCGCGTTGCTCGACGACCACTCCGTCGAGGTGACGCCCGCGCAGGTTTCCGACGGCGACGTCGATCGGTTCCTCGCGCGGGGAACGCGCGTCTTCATTCCCTGGCTGCCGGGCGCCACGGCGGACGGAACGGTCGCCGCCGCGGCCGAGTTGCGGGAGCGAGGCATGGTTCCGGTCCCCCATGTCGCGGCGCGGGCCATGCCGGATACCGTCTCGCTGGACCGGTTGTTGCGGCGCCTGAGGTCGGAGGCGGCGGTCGACCGGCTTCTCGTCATTGGCGGCGACGTCGCGTCGCCGGAGGGGCCTTTCGATTCCGCCCTGGGGGTTCTCGGAACGGATCTGCTGTCCGAACACGGCATCGCGTGCGTCGGTATCGGCGGATATCCAGAAGGTCACCCTCGCGTCTCCGACAACGAACTGCTGGACGCGCTGCTTCGCAAGCAGGATCGCGCGACGCGGGCAGGGCTCGACGTGTTCGTGGTGACCCAGTTCGCTTTCGGCGCCGCGCCCGTGATCGACTGGCTGCGGCGCGCGCGCGCGGCCGGCGTGCGCCTGCCCGTTCACGTGGGGGTGCCGGGGCCGGCCCGCGTCGGCACCCTGATGCGTTACGCGAAGATGTGCGGCGCCGGCCCGTCCATGAGGCTGTTGCTGCGCCACGGCAAAGGGCTGGCCAGCGCGTCGCGCGTCGCGAACGCCAGCCGCACGGTCCTCGACCTCGCGGCGTATGCTGCCGCGCGCCCGGACGCCGGGCTCGGCCCCCTGCACATCTATCCGTTCGGTGGGCTGAAGCGCGCCGCCGACTGGACCGAAGGCCTCGGAGGCCGCGACTCCGGCCGACCGGACATTCTCAGGGTCCGCTGACCCGCGCCTGACGCGGCGTCAGGCCGTAGAACTGCCGGTAGCACTTGGCGAAGTGCGAGGCGGAGACGAACCCGCAGGCCATCGCCACGTCGACGACGGCCATGTCGGTTTGCAGCAGAAGCTTGCGCGCCCGGTCGAGGCGCAACTGCATGTAATAGCGGTTGGGAGGTCGCCCCACGTGCCGATGGAACAACCGCTCCAACTGGCGGCGGGAAATACCGACGGCCGCCGCGAGCTCCACCTGGGAGAGCGGCTCCTCGAGATTGGTTTCCATCATGTGGATGGAATCGATCAGCTTGCGGTTGTCGACGCCGAGGCGGATGGCCAGAGGCATGCGCTGGTGGTCGTGTCCTCCGCGAACGCGATCGAGGATGCATTCCTCGGAGACGCGGTTCGCCAACTCCTCGCCGTGCTCCGCGCGGATGAGATGGAGCATCAGATCGAGAGCCGCCGTGCCGCCGGAGCAGGTGAAGCGGTTGCCGTCGATCTCGAACAGGTCGTCGGTGACCTCGATATCCGGGTAGGTCTCCCGGAAGCTCGGAATGTTTTCCCAATGCAGGGTGCAGACCCTGCCGTCGAGCAAACCGGCGCGGGCCAGCAGGTGCGAGGCCGTGCACAACGCCCCGATGTCGACGCCCCGCCGGTCGAGGCGCCGCAGCCACGCGAACGTTTCCTGGTCGTCGTAGACTTCGGCACCGACGCCGCTGACCAGAATGAGGGTCGGCGTCCGCTGCTTCGCCATTCCGGCGTCGAGTTCGGATATGGAAAAATGGGGATTGACCGAAATCCCGCTGCTGGCGGTGACGGGACCTCCGTCGCTGGAGACGAGCACCCACTCGTAGAGCGCCTTCTCGCCGAGACGGTTGGCCAGGCGCAACGGCTCGATCGCCGAGGCGAATGCGATCATCGAGAAGTTCGGGATCATGAAGAACCCGATGACTTCAGGCGTTTTTCCGGACGGTACCCCGAACATCGTTCTCCCAGCTCGTAGACTTCCCCGATCATCGGGAACACGGAGAAAATAGAGCATAAACGGGCGGCGCGCGCAGCGAAACGTTCGCCGGCGATTCGTTCCGCCCGCCGTCTTCGATACCGCGACATGCGCGGCGCGGTCCGATATAGGGTAGGTCGCGCGGGGCGGCGGGCAGCGGGCGCATCGGAGGAGAGCGGCGATGAAGTCTCAGGCGCGAGTCGTGGTGATCGGCGGTGGCGTGAACGGGGTCAGCGTTCTCTACCATCTGGCCAGGAAGGGGTGGACGGACGTCGTCCTGCTGGAGCGGACGGAGCTCACGGCGGGGTCGACGTGGCACGCGGCCGGTCTCCTGCCTCTCTTCAACATGAGCTATTCGGTCGGTCAACTCCATCGATATTCGGTGGAACTCTACAAAACCCTGGAGGAAGAGACCGGCCAGGACGTGGGGCTGCACGTCAACGGCAATCTCCGCCTGGCGACCAACCGCGACCGCATGGACGAATATCGCAGCTACCAGTGCACGGCGGAGACCATCGGCGTCGAATGCCACCTCATCGGGGTCGACGAGATCGGGAAACTCTGGCCGCTCTGCGACACGGAGGGCCTGGCCGGCGCGCTCTGGCATCCGACCGACGGGCACATCGCTCCGGCCGACCTCACCATGGCCATGGCGCGCGGTGCCCGCGACAGGGGCGCCGAAATCCATCAGCGGACCGGGGTGACGGGGATCGAGCGTTCCGACTCGCTCGAATGGATCGTCAAGACGGCGCGAGGCGATGTCCGTTGCGAGCACGTCGTGTGCGCGACCGGCAATTACGCCCGCCAGACCGCGAGCTGGGTGGGTCTCGAAATCCCCTCCGTGCCCGTCGAGCACCAGTACATCGTCACCGACGAGGTGCCGGAACTGAAGGCGTACCGCGAGGCCGGGAACGGCGAGCTTCCGGTGTTGCGCGAGTCGGACGCCTCCTACTATTTCCGCGAGGAGCGCATGGGCTGGTTGCTCGGCCCCTACGAGCGCGGCGCGCCCGCCTGCTTCGTCGATGGAGTGCCGGCGACTTTCGAGAAGGACCTGTTCCCGGGCGATCTCGATCGCCTCCTGCCGCACGTGGAGGCCGCGGCGCGGCGGGTGCCGTCCTTCGAGAACGCCGGCATCAAGCAGATCATCAACGGACCGATCCCTTATACGCCCGACGGCAACCCGATGGTCGGACCGGCCTTCGGGCTCCCCAACTTCTGGCTCTCCGAAGGCCACAGCTTCGGGATCACCGCGGCGGGCGGCGGCGGCTGGCAGCTCGCCGAATGGATGATCGAGGGCGAGCCCGGCGTCGACATGATCGGCGTGGACCCGCGGCGATTCGGGGTCGTTTCCAGGAATTTCGCCAAGCTCAAGAACGCGGAAGCCTACGAGCACGTTTTCGTCACTCATTACCCGATGGAGGAACGGCCCGCGTGCCGTCCGGCGAAGGCGCCGCCCAGCTACGGGCGGATGGACCGCATGGGCGCGGTGTGGGGCCAGCGCTTCGGCTGGGAGCGGCCCAACTGGTTCGCGCCGGAGGGGGTCGAGCGCAAGGACGTCTACTCCTTCCGCCGGTCCAACTGGTTCGAGCACGTCGGCGACGAGGTGCGGGCGACCCGCGAGCGGGCGGGGCTCATCGAGCTGTCGTCGTTCTCCAAGTTCGAAGCCGAGGGCCCCGGGGCGCGGGAGTGGCTGGACCGCATCGTCGCCAACGATATCCCCAAGAGTGTCGGCCGCATGTCCCTTGCCCATGCCCTCAACCCCTCGGGTTCGGTCCGGTCCGAGTTCACCGTTACCCGCCTTACCGACGGTCCATGGGGCGAGCGTTTCTTCCTCGTGAGTTCCGGCGCCGCGCACGATTACGACCTCGACTTTCTCACCAAGCTGCTCCCCGGGGACCGCTCGGTCTATCTCAAGGACGTGACGACACGGTACGGCGTGTTCGTTCTCGCCGGCCCGGAGGCGCGCGATATCCTGCGGCGGCTGGCGGACGCCGACGTCTCGAACGAAGCGTTTCCCTGGCTGACCGCCCAAGAGATCCCCGTGGGCTTCTGTCCCGACGTGCGGGCCTTGCGGGTCAACTTCGTGGGATCTCTGGGATGGGAGCTCCATCACCCGATCGAGTACCACAACCACCTGTTCGACGCCCTGATGGAGGCGGGCGAGGCGCATGGTCTCCGCCTCGCGGGGATGCGGGCGATGGACTCCATGCGCCTCGAGAAGTCGTACCGGCTGTGGGGAACCGATCTCAATCAGGAGAACACCCTCTTCGAGGCCGGCCTCGAACGGTTCGTTCGCTTGAACAAACCGGCCTTCACGGGCCGGGAAGCGTTGATCGCGCAACAGCGGTCCGGCGTTCCCAACGCCTTCCGCACGATCGAAATCGACGCCGACGACGCCGACCCGTTCGGCAACGAGCCGATCTTCATGGATGGCGAGGTCGTCGGACGGGGAACCGCGGGCGGATACGGCCACTACGTCGGGAAATCCCTCCTGCTCGGATACGTTCGCTCCGACGCCGCCGATGTCGGCCGCGAGTGCCAGGTCCGGGTGCTCGATCAACTGCGCCCAGCGCGGATCGTCCCCGACAGCCCCTACGATCCGGAAAACACGGCCCTGCGCGCCTGAGGCGACCGCGCCGCGCGCCCGGGCCGCGGTGACCTCGTTCAGACAGATGTGAGACACGGGCCCTTGATGTAAGGGCGGGGGTCTCCGACGCTGTTGGTGCTGAACAACCAGCGTGAAGGAGAACCCCCATGCAGACCTTCGGCCTGCCCCGGCAGATTACACGAGGAGCCGCCCTGGCGTCGCGCCTGTGCGGCAAGGAGCGGAGCGACGAAGCGCACAGGCGCGACGCCCTTGAGCGCTGGCGCCAAGCCAGGGCCGACGGCCTGACCGCACGAGCGGCCGCCAACGCCGTCGGCGTGCCGAGATCGACCCTCTACCGGTGGCAGAGGCTGGCGGACCGCAACCGCCTCAAGCCGTGCTCGCGACGCCCGCACACCCCGCGCCGGCCCACCTGGTCGGCGGCGCTGGTGACGGCGGTCCGGGAGACACGCGCCGACTACCCCATGTGGGGCAAGGCCAAGATCGCCGTCCTGCTCCGACGCAACGGGCACGCGGCAAGCGAGAGCACCACAGGCCGCATCCTCAAGACCCTCATGGAGCGCGGCGCCGTCACCCCGGTCCCGACCTTGCGCCGCAACGGACCGCGCGCCGCCCGGCGCCTCAGACCATACGCCAGACGCCTGCCCAAGGGCCGCAAGCCCACAAGTCCCGGCGAGATCGTCCAACTCGACACCCTCACCGTCTCGCCACACACAGCCCGGCCCGCCATCAAGCAGTTCACCGCCCATGACCCCGTCGCAAAGTGGACCTGCGCACAGGCCTGGAGACGCGCAACCGCACACAACGCCAGGCGCTTCCTCGACAAGCTCCAGGCCGACATGCCCTTCCCCATCGAAGCCATCCAGGTCGATGGAGGCTCTGAGTTCAAGGCCGACTTCGAGACCGAATGCCAGCGCCGCCGCATCGACCTGTTCGAACTCCCGCCACGCTCGCCCAAGCTCAACGGTCACGTCGAGCGCAACAACGGCGCCTGGAGATACGAGTTCTACGCCACATGGGACCTGCCCGACGACAACCTCGACGACATCAACCGATGGATCGACGCCTTCGCCGACGAATTCAACACCTTCAGACCGCACCAGGCCCTTGGCGGACACACCCCCGCCCAGTACCTTCACTCACTGACAGCCAAAGAGACCCCCGTGTCTCATATGTCCTGAACCAGGACACGCGGTTGCGGCCCGCGCCGCGCCGCCGTAACCTCCGTCGACGGCGACGGCGGGATCGGACCGCCCGGTCAAGGTCGGCGGAGGGAGCCGGAGGGAGGCATCCATGAGCGATGAAAACCAGGACAACAGCGGCGATGGCGGCGGAGAAAGCCAGAGCCCGCAAGATCAATCCTTCCTGAGCCGGCACGGATGCCTCCTGACGATCGTCGCCGTCCTGATCGTCGGCGCGGCGGCAGGCCTGTGGGGATTCGTCTCGTGGCTCGAACGCGGGAATTGATCCCGGCCGACGGCAGCCCGGTTCCAGCGTGAGGATATCCGTCCGCACGCGCGGCGAGTCGTTCGAGTTCGACTGCGCCGAGGGGGAGAAGATTCTCCACGCCGGCCTTCGCGCCGGTATCGCCCTTCCCTACGAGTGCGGCAGCGGGACCTGCGGGACCTGCAAGGCGGAGGTGGGTAGGGGCGAGATCGACGAGGGCTGGCTCGAGGCGCCGGGCCGGGCCTACGTCAATCCGGAGAGGTCGGAGTTCCTCATGTGCCAAGCCACGGCGCGGGGCGACTGCGCCATCGGCGTGCACGCCAGGGTCGCGCGACTGGCCGACGGCATTCCGGCGCCCGAAGCGGTCGCGGGCCGCATCGCGAGGGTCGAGGGACTCACCCGCGGCGTCCGCCGAGTCGCGGTCGCGCTCGACCGTCCGGTCTCCTTCGACGCGGGCCAGTTCATGCTCGTCGGCACCGCGGCCGTGGCAGGCCGGCGCGCCTACTCGATGGCCGACTATCGGCTCCCGACGGACCGCCTCGCGTTCGTCGTCAAGCAAGTCCCGGAAGGGGGATTCACCGACTGGCTGTTTGCCGAGGACCGGACCGGATCCGAGCTCGATCTCTTCGGGCCGCTCGGCGTCGCGACCTACGTCCCATCGCTGCCCAACAACCTCGTCTGCATCGCCGGCGGCTCGGGTCTCGCGCCGATGCTGTCCATACTCGACCACGCGATCGAGACGGGGCACTTCGAGGCCCGCCACGGGGATCTGTTCTTCGGTGTTCGCGCGGAACGCGACATCTATCTTCTCGATCGCCTCGAGGCCTACGCGGGCCACGAGCCGGAGAGGCTGAGGGTCACGGTCGTCCTGTCGGATGTCGCGCCCACGGCGGAACTGGCCGCGGCCCATCCGCAACTCCGGTTCGACGCGGGCTTCGTGCACGAGGCCGCGATGCGCCACATGACCGGACGCTGGAAGAGCGCGATGGCCTACCTCGCCGGCCCGCCGCCGATGGTCGACGCGACGTTGCGGGCGTTGGTCACGGAGGCGAGGTTGACTCCGTCGGCGATCCGTTACGACAAGTTCAGTTGAGCCCGGCCGGGAACGGCGGGCCGTTGTGAAGGGCGGGCCGGGTCGCTAGGGTTCGGCGGAGATCGGGGCGTGGGAGTCATCGACATGAGCTGGCGACGGGTTTGCGCGACCGATGATGTCGACGAGGACGAGCTGCGGGAGTTCAAGGTCGGCGATATCACCGTCCTCGTCGCCAACGCGGGCGGGGAATTCTTTGCCTATCCCCCGTTCTGTCCGCACCAGGAGACGCCGCTCTCCCTCGGCATGATCGACGGCGATACGCTCACCTGCATCAAGCACCTCTGGCAGTGGAACCTGAAGACCGGCGAGACGCGGGAGAACGCCGAGAGTCCGTTGCTCCTCTACGAGGTCAAGGTCGAAGAAGGCGAAGTGCTCGTGAATCTGGAGAAAGAACTCAGGTACGGCTACCAGTGACGCGCCCGCAAGACCGCGCCTGGACCCCGGCCGCGGCGGAGGATTTCGCCGTTCGCCGCCATGAGGCATGAGCGCTGTGGGGAATCCCTTTGTGAGCAAGGGATCCAGCTGATCCGATATCTTTCTTATCCCAGCGGAGTGGCGGATTTCTGCGGGTCCGGGGTCGGCGAAGAGGGCGGTTCGCCGATTTTCACCCCATGCCCGGCTCCGTTCCCGCCTCTGGACGCCGGTCTGCGCGGCGTCGCGTTCTGCCAGCGGAACGATATGAGTGTCGCCATCAGGGCCTGCGGCCCTTGTTCCGCCATCCCCAACACGGTCGGGAGAACATGATGACGACGGCGGAGAGGCCGCCCTTCTCGCGGCGGGATGTCGAAAGCCTGCCGGACCTCGAGCGGCCGCTGGTCGGCGCGGTGCCGCTGCGCGACACCGGCCGACGCTTCATCCGCCTTCGGACATCGCCGACCGCCGGCAAACGGCAAGCCGCGGCCGCCCTTGTGCTCATGATCCGCAGGTCGGGGGATCGAATCTCTCCGAAGTCGCCACTCCCTACGGGGGCGGGCCGGAAATCTCCGTATGGGAACGACGCATGGTCGTAATGCCTGAAGTGCCGCTTGCAATGGGTGAGAATCCGGATGCGGAAGTGCTCGCCGAAGGCATTCGAAGCGGTGACCGACGCGCCATGGGACGCGCCATTACCCTGATCGAGTCGCGCCGGCCGGATCATCAGTACCAAGCGTTGGAGTTGCTGGATATGTTGCTTCCCGATACGGGTAACGCGGTTCGGATCGGGGTCTCCGGCGCGCCGGGCGTCGGTAAGTCGACGTTCATCGAGGCGGTCGGGGTCGGGTTGACGGCCGCCGGCCACCGTGTCGCCGTCCTGGCTGTCGATCCATCCTCGAGCCGTTCGGGCGGCTCGATCCTCGGCGACAAGACGCGCATGAATGACCTATCCCGGGACCCTGCCGCGTTCATTCGGCCGTCACCGTCGGGAGGAACTCTCGGAGGCGTGGCGCGACGCACGCGCGAAGCCATGCTCGTTTGCGAGGCCGCGGGTTTCGACGTCATCATCGTGGAGACGGTCGGGGTTGGCCAATCCGAGACGGCGGTGGCCGACATGGTCGACACCTCCCTCCTTCTCATCGCGCCCGGCGGTGGCGACGAGCTGCAAGGCATCAAGCGGGGGATCGTGGAGACCGCCGACATCGTGTTCGTGAACAAGACCGATGGCGACCTCGCCAGTCAGGCCAAGGCCGTCGCGGCCGAGTACGCTGCCGCCCTGCGTCTCCTGCGACCGGCGACGAAGTCCTGGGTGCCGCGGATCCAAACGTGCTCCGCCCTGGAGAATACTGGCATCGGAAACGTCTGGCGAACCATCGAAGCTCATCGTCGGGCATTACGGACGAGTGGCGCGCTCGGTCGGCGACGCGAAGCGCAAGCTCGTCACTGGATGTGGAACGAGATCAGCGAGAGTCTGATCGCGTCTCTTCGCGAAGAGCCCGCCACGGCGGCACTGATACCGGAGCTCGAGCGGGACGTCAGCGCCGGGCGCACCACACCCGGCGCGGCCGCGAAACGCCTGCTCGGCGCCTTTCGCGCCGTCGGGGACGGCGGCCGATAGCCAGCCTCGCTATCCTGGTGCAGGCAGATGTGAGGCGCGATCCATCGGGCCAGTGGGCATCCGGTCCTGCCATGGCCAGAAGCGGCCCTGGCAAGACGGCGTCGGCCCGTTGGTCCGTTGGCCCTCCTCGTTGTATGCGTCCCGCGTTTCGTTTATATCATCGGGACCTTTCCGAAGCCCCACGCGGGCGACTCCGGGCCGGGCTCGGATCCGCCCGGCCGTGTCTTCATGCCTCACGCGAGATATCGAAGATGAGCCGTCGCAGACAGATCTACGAAGGCAAGGCGAAGGTCCTTTTCGAAGGGCCCGAACCAGGCACCATCGTCCAGTACTTCAAGGACGACGCCACCGCGTACAACAAGAAGAAGACCGGCACGATCACTGGCAAGGGGGTGCTGAACAACCGCATCTCCGAGTACCTGATGACCGGTCTTGCCGACATGGGTATCCCGACCCATTTCGTGCGCCGCCTGAACATGCGGGAACAACTCGTCAAGGAAGTGGAGATCATCCCCGTCGAGGTGATCGCACGGAACGTCGCGGCGGGTTCCATGGCCAAGCGCCTCGGGATCTCCGAGGGTTCGGCGCTCGCCCGCTCGATTGTGGAGTGGTGCTACAAGTCGGACGAGTTGGACGACCCCATCGTCTCCGAGGAGCACATCACCGCGTTCGGCTGGGCGACACCCCAGGAACTGGACGAAATGATGTCCATGACCCTGCGGATCAACGATTTCCTCAGTGGCCTGTTCCGGGGTATCGGCATCCGCCTGGTCGACTTCAAGATCGAGTTCGGGCGTTATTACTTCAACGACGAGGAACGGATCATTCTCGCCGATGAGATCAGCCCGGACAGCTGTCGGCTCTGGGACCTGAAGACAGGCAAGAAGCTCGACAAGGACCGGTTCCGCCGCGATATGGGCGACGTGGCCGAAGCGTACCAGGAGGTCGCCCAGAGGCTTGGAATCCTTCCGGAGAGCGGCCCGCGTGACCTGCAGGGCCCGAAGGCCATGCAGTAGCGGCGCGTGAAGGCGCGGGTCCACATCACGCCGAAACCGGGCGTTCTCGACCCGCAGGGCAAGGCTATCCGCGACGCCCTCGCATCGCTGGGGTTCGACGGGATCGACGACGTCCGGCAGGGCAAGTACCTGGAACTGGAACTGGAGGAATCGGACGCCAAACGGGCGCGCGCCGCCGTGGAGTCCATGTGCGCGCGGCTTCTGGCCAACACCGTAATCGAGGACTACTGGATCGAATTGGAGGCGGGGCAACCGGAATCCGCGCGGGGATGAGGGCGGCAGTCGTCATATTTCCGGGATCCAATCGGGACGTCGACGTCATCGACGCACTGGCCGCGGTCGGCGGACGACAGCCCATCGTCGTCCGGCATCGGGATACCGAACTCCCTGACACCGACCTCATCGTCCTGCCTGGCGGATTCTCCCACGGGGATTATCTCCGTTCCGGCGCCATGGCGGCGCGCGCGCCGGTCCTGTCCGCGGTATCGGCGTGCGCGAAAGCCGGAGTCCCAGTGCTTGGAATCTGCAACGGGTTCCAGATCCTGACCGAGGCGGGGCTCCTGCCTGGCGCGCTGATGGCCAATCGGGATCTCAAGTTCGTGTGCCGGGACGTTCATCTGAGGGTCGAGCGTGCGGACACGCCGTTCACCGGCCGCTACGCGGCGGGCCAAGTGATCCGGGTGCCGGTCGCGCACCACGACGGCAACTACCACTCGGACGCGGATACCCTGGCGCGCATCGAGGGTGAAGGGCGGGTCGCCTTTCGCTACTGCACGCCCGAGGGCCACGTCAAGGACGCCGCCAACCCGAACGGATCGATCAACGGCATCGCTGGCGTCTACAACGCGGCCCGCAACGTCCTCGGACTCATGCCGCATCCCGAGGATCACGTCGATGGCGCGCAAGGCTGTTCGGACGGACGTCCGATGTTCGAGTCTCTGGTCGAGCACCTGTCATGAACGGCGCGGCCGTGACCGAGTCGGCGATGGCGCCGGACCCGATCGCGGAACACGACTTGAGCGAAGCCGAATACCGGCGGGCCCGGGAGATCCTCGGCCGGGACCCCAACCTCACGGAGCTCGGCATCTTCGCGGCGATGTGGAGCGAACATTGCTCCTACAAATCCTCGAAGAAATGGCTCAAGAGGCTGCCGACGGAGGCGCCCTGGGTGATCCAGGGGCCCGGCGAGAACGCCGGCGTCGTCGACATCGGCGACGGACAGGTCGCGGTCTTCAAGATAGAGAGCCACAACCACCCCTCGTTCATCGAGCCCTACCAAGGCGCGGCGACCGGCGTCGGCGGCATTCTGCGGGATGTCTTCACCATGGGCGCACGCCCGATCGCCAGCCTTGACTGCCTCCGCTTCGGCCATCCGGATCATCCGAAGACCCGCTACCTCGTGGCTGGCGTCGTGGCGGGAATCGGCGGTTACGGAAACTGCGTCGGCGTGCCCACGGTGGGCGGAGAATGCACCTTTCACGAGAGCTACAACGGTAACATCCTGGTCAACGCGATGACGGTCGGCCTCGCGGACGCGGACCGCATCTTCCGTTCGAAAGCCGGCGGCGCGGGAAATCCGGTGGCGTACGTGGGTTCCAAAACCGGACGCGACGGGATCCACGGCGCGACCATGGCCTCGGCCGAATTCGGCGACGCCGCCGAGGAGAAGCGGCCAACGGTGCAGGTGGGCGACCCCTTCACCGAGAAACTGCTCCTCGAAGCCTGCCTGGAACTCATGGCGACCGACGCCATCATCGCCATCCAGGATATGGGGGCAGCCGGGTTGACCTCCTCGTCTTTCGAGATGGCGGGCAAGGGCGGCATGGGCATGGAGCTCGACCTCGACCGAGTGCCGCGGCGCGAGACCGGCATGACGCCCCACGAGATCATGCTGTCCGAAAGCCAAGAACGCATGTTGATGGTCTTGCGGCGCGGCCGCGAGAAGGAAGCCCGCCGGATCTTCGAGAAGTGGGAGATCGACTTCGCGATCGTCGGACGATTGACGGATACCGGCCGCATGGTCGTGCGAATGAACGGCGATGTCGCCGCGGACCTGCCTATCGCGCCGCTCGCCGACGCCTCACCCGAGTACGACCGACCCTGGACCGCGGCGGCGGTACCCGAACAGGTCAAGGCCGACAGCGTGGAAGCACCTGAGGATCTGGGCTTCGATGGCGTCCTGGACGCCCTGCGACGGCTTCTGGCGAGCCCCGATCTCGCCAGCAAGCGCTGGGTCTGGGAGCAGTACGATTACCTCGTGAGGGGACGTACGATCCAGCGTCCCGGCGGCGACGCGGCGGTCGTCCGGATATCGGGAAGCCGCAAGGCCCTGGCGCTCAGCGCCGACTGCACGCCGCGGTATTGCGCCGCCTTTCCGCGTACGGGCGGCGCCCAAGCCGTGGCCGAGTCCTGGCGCAATCTGACGGCCGCCGGCGCCAGACCCCTCGCCATCACCGATTGCATGAACTTCGGGAGCCCGGAGCGGCCGGAGATCATGGGCCAGTTCGTCGAGTGCGTCGAGGGTATGCGGGAGGCCTGCCTGGCACTCGACTTCCCCGTCGTTTCCGGCAACGTGAGCTTCTACAACGAGACCAACGGCGCGGCGGTCCAGCCGACTCCCGTAGTCGGCGCCGTCGGCGTCATAGACGACATCGCGTCCATGACGACCATCGCCCTCAAGGGGGATGGAAGCGCACTCGTCCTCGTCGGCGAGTGCCGCGGCCACCTCGGTGCCTCCCTGTATCTGCGGGAGATCGCCGGGCGGACGAACGGCGCCCCGCCCCCGGTCGATCTCGAGGCGGAACGCCGAAACGGCGATTTCGTTCGCCGGCAGATCTCCGCTGGGCACGTCGTTTCCTGCCATGACGTCTCCGACGGCGGGTTGCTCGTCGCGGTCGCCGAAATGGCCTTGGCTTCCGCCACGCCGACGGGGAACATGCGTGGCGCCCTGCTCCACCTCGATGACGATCCGTCCCCGCACGCGCTGGCCTTCGGAGAGGATCAGGGCCGCTACGTTCTCGAGGTCGCCCAAGACGAAGCGGACGCGCTGATGGCGGCGGCGGACGCCGCCGGCGTCCCCACGCGGCGCATCGGACGCTGCGGGGGTGCAGCGTTGACGGTCAATGGCGAGCAGACGATATCGCTCGCCGTGCTCCGACGGAATCACGAGGGGTGGCTTCCCAGCTATATGGCGGGCTAGACTCTTTCCGCCGCCGTGGAAGCGGGGCTGGAAAGGGGGAGCGACCATGCCGATGCAGGCGGGCGATATCGAGCGCCTGATCAAGGAAGCGATGCCGGACGCACAGGTCACGATCGAGGACCTGCGGGGCGATGGCGACCATTACGCCGCGATGGTCGTTTCGAAGGAATTCAAGGGGAAAAGCCGTGTTCAGCAGCATCAGATGGTGTACAAGGCGCTCCAGGGCCGTATGGGAGACGCGCTGCACGCCCTGGCGTTGCAGACCGACGTTCCCGAGGGTCTGGACTGACCGCGCCGCCCCGCCCGCCCGAGCGGGTCGAGGCGACCTGAACGGAAGGAAGATGACATGAACGACAATCCGGTCTTCGAACGTATTCAGCGGGAAATCGACGGCCAGCCCGTCGTCCTGTTCATGAAGGGTACGCCTGTATTCCCACAGTGCGGGTTTTCCGCCGCCGTCGTGCAAGCGCTGACCCTCCTGGGCGTCCAGTTCAAGGGTGTCGACGTACTGGCCGACCCGCAACTCCGCGAAGGGGTCAAGGCCTTTTCCGACTGGCCGACCATCCCACAGCTCTACGTGAAGAGTGAATTCGTCGGCGGCTGCGACATCGTCCGCGAGATGTACGAGAACGGCGAGTTGAGGCAGGTCTTCGCCGACAAGGGCATTTCGACGCAAGAGCCGGCCGCCGCCTGAGGTCACCGATGGGCGAGCCCTCGGACATTCGGAGCTATCACGCGCACGTCTACTTCGGCGCGGACACCCGCGAGGAAGCACGGCGCATGCGCGAGGCGATTGAAGCGCGCTTCGATGTCGAGATGGGGCGGTGGCACGAGAAGCTGGTGGGTCCTCATCCTTGCTGGAGCTATCAGGTCGCGTTCCAGCCACCGGTGTTGGGCGAACTCGTCCCGTGGCTCATGGTCAACCGAGATGGACTGACCGTCTTCCTTCATCCGAATACCGGCGACGATCTCGCAGACCATACGGATCACGTCGCGTGGTTGGGCCCGAGCGTGGATCTCGACATCGGTTTTTTCACGAAGCGCGTCGGGAACGGAGACGGTCGGGCCCCGCGGTCGCGACTTTCCAGCATACCTCCGTCCTAACCTTCCTCCTCCGACGGGGAGGATGTTCGAGATGAAAACGGTTCGCCCGAGCCGCGAGATCTTCGACAAACTCGCCGACTCTCCCTATCCCGCGTTCGCCTTCGTGGCCGGGGTCAAGCTCGATGTCTTCACGCCGCTCGGCGACGGCCCCAAGACGGCGGAGCAGCTCGCGACCGTCCTCGATGTCGATTCGCGAAAACTGAGCCCTCTGCTTTACGCGCTCGTCGTGGCCGGCGTGCTGGTCGTAGAGGATGGCGCGTTCGCGAACACGCCCGAGTCGGACCATTACCTGGTGAAGGGCCGCGAGGAGTACATCGGTAACCTGTGCGAAGCCTTCGAGAAGCGGTGGCGCTGGGCGTTGCGGACGACCGAATCGATCCGCATGGGGAAGCCTCAGGCCGCGCACGATTACGCCGCGATGTCCGGCGCGGAACGGGACGCGTTCTTCCGCGATCTGCATCCCAACGCGCTCGAAGCCGGCCGTATGTTGGCCGACAAGCTGAACCTCGCCGAACGCCGCCATCTGGTCGATGTCGGCGGTGGCTCCGGTGGCCTCGCCATCGCGGCCTGCGAACGGTGTCCGGAGCTGCGCGCCACGGTGATCGAGCTTCCGTCCATCACCCCCATAGCGGAAACCATCGTCGCCGAATCGGGGTTGTCGAAACGCATCGCGGTGATGGCGCACGACGTGGTCGCGGGTCCGCCTCCGATCCACTGCGATGTCGCGGTATTCCGGGCCGTTCTCCAGGTGCTGGCGCATGACCAGGCCCGCGCCGCCGTGATCAACGTGGGACGGACCATCGAAACAGGCGGAACGATGTGCATCCTGAGCCGCGTGCTGCGGGATTCACGCCTCGAACCGGCGCAGACGGTGGCCCAGAATTTGGTGTTCCTCAATATCTACGACGGTGGACAAGCCTACACGGTCGGTGAACATCGCGCCTGGCTGCGGGATGCCGGCTTTCCGGACTTCGAGATGTTCACCCGCGCCGACGGCCGCAGCGTCATCACCGCGACAAGGCCGACGGATCTTTCGTCGGATTCCCGGCTTGGCGAGATGCCGGAGATCGCGACAGAATGACCATGGGAGACGCGATCCATGAAGAATAAGGCTTGGCTCCACGCCCGCGCGGCGCTGGCGCGGGCGCCGCTGCCGGTGGCTTCGCTCCTGTACGCGGGAAGGCGCCTGCGCGAGGATGGGTTCGTCCTTGACGCGAACGCGCATTTCGTCTGCGATACGGTCAACGCGCTGCGCACCGGAACGATTTGGGAAACCGGTCCGGAGCTCGCTCGCTCGCAGTTCGAGCGGGTGATCGATCTCTTCGGGCAACTGCCGCGTCCCATGGAGAGCGTCGTGGATCGGACGATCGCCGGGCCCGCAGGCGATTTGACGGTGCGGATCTATACGCCGGCGCGCTCGGACGTCCCGCCGCCCGTATTCGTCTACTACCACGGCGGCGGCTTCGTTCAGGGCAGCCTGCGGGCCTACGACAGCACCTGTCGGCACCTCGCGGCGGCCTCGGGCGCCATCGTCGTCGTTCCCGACTACCGGCTGGCGCCGGAAGGTAAATTCCCGGCCGCCGTCGAGGATTGTCTGGCGGCGACCGAGTGGGCAGCCGGGAACGCGGCGGATTTTGGCGGCGATTCCGGCCGGCTGGCGGTCGGTGGGGACTCGGCGGGGGGCAACCTGACGGCCGTGGTCACGCAGGAATGTCGGGATTCCGGCGGTCCGGACATCTCGTTTCAGATCCTCATCTATCCCATGCTGGACTGGAGCTGCGCGACGAGATCCTTCGAGTCGTTCGGCACCGCCGGGTTGTTTCTCACGCGGGAACGGATCGAGTGGTACGCCCGACACTTGTTCGCGAACGAGTCGGAGGCGAAGACCGTGCGCGCCTCGCCCGGCAGGCGCGAGACCCTCGCCGGCCTGCCGCCGGCGCTTGTGGTCACCGCGGGCTTCGACCCGTTACGGGACGAGGGACGGGACTACGCGGAGCGCCTGAAGAAGGCTGGCGTTGCAGTGGAGTTCGTGGAGTACGAAAGCATGGTCCACGGCTTCGCCTTCATGGCGGGGGCGTTCTCCGAGGGCAAGGATCTGCTCGACCGTATCGGACGGGCGACGAAGGCGGCATTGGGAAACCATGGCGGTTCAGGCCAGGCCTGGCCCCCCGGCCGTGACCCGATACCCGGTTGACGCTGGGGCGCGAAAGATGATCCAGATCACGGCCGAACAACCACGGTACACCGAGGATATCGAGTATCTGTTGGATACGGTGTTCGGCGCGGATCGCCGGTCGAAAGCCGTCTACGCCCTTCGCGAGGGCATCGCACCGATCGACGATCTGTGCCACGTCGCCTTGATCGACGGGGAACTCCACGGCTCGATCCGATACTGGCCAGCGCGGGCGGTCCACGCTGGGCGCGGCCGTCACGCAGACCTGCTCCTGCTCGGCCCGTTGGCCGTCGACCCCGTTTTTCAGGGTGCGGGCATCGGCCGGGCGCTGGTGGAACATTCGCTCGTTCTCGCTGGACGCCGTGGACACCGAGCCGCGGTGCTGGTCGGCGATCCCGCCTACTATGGCCGATTCGGTTTCGAGCGATCGGGCGCGCGTGACCTTCGCCTTCCCGGCGAAACGGACCAGGAGCGCGTGCTGTTGCGCGAGATCGTGCGCGGGGCCGCCGCGGAGTGCGCCGGAACGCTGGTCCGCGCGCCGACCGAACACCCGGTCTCCGTCCTGGCTGAACCCGCCGTCAGCGTCCCTCCCGGTACCACGCCGTCATCAGGGCGCCGAGCGCCAGAAGGAGGACGGCAAGCGCCGGAAGAAGGGATGTCCGCTCGACGCGCGTGACGATGTAGCTTCCGTTGGCGACGAGCCCCAGCCAGTCGCTTCCCGCGGTATCCCGGCCGGGTAGGACGGAACGTATGTTCGGTACGCCGTCTTCCGCGATCCAGTAGATGCCCCCGGACGTGGCCTCGACGATGGGCATCAATCCGTCCGGGGACGTTCTCACGTCGGCGTATTCCCTGGCGTTCAGGGGCCCGACCACCGTCACCGCCTCGAGATCCCCGTCGCTTGCCATATACAGCCCGGTCTCGCCGACCGTGGCGCCGCCGACCAGACGCCCGCCGCCTCGATCCTCCAGCTCGACCGGCAGTCGCTCGCCGGACGGCGCACGGACGGTGATCCGCCGGGGAGCGCCGTCGAGACCGCGGCGGACGATCTCGAGCCGGTTGCCTCGCGCCGAGAGCCTCAAATCCTCCTCTTCCAGATCCGGCTCCTTCATCAGCCAGTGCGCGAGTCTGCGAAGCAACTCGGCCTGCGGGCCACCGCCCTCGACGCCCCGCGCCCAGAGCCAGGCGTGGTCCGAAAGCAGCAGCGCCACGCGACCGTCCCCCACGCGGTCGAGTTGCAACAGGGGACGGTCGCCGACGCCCCGCATGACGGTGGCGCCGCGCTCGGCGACCGCGTCGATCATCCTGAACCAACGGCCCCATGCGGGCGTTTCGTCCGCCGCGCCGGCCAGATTCGCCGTCACCGGGTGCCGCTTGCCGAGCTCCGTCAGCATCGGCCTGAAACCCCGTTCGATGACCGCCCCCGTGGGACGGCCGGGCATCACGCCCTGGAGCGGCGTTCGGTAGACGGAGAGCGGCGTAGCGAAGGCCGGACCCACGGCTCCCAACAGTGCGCCGCCATCCGTGACGTATCGGGCGATATTGGCGAAATAGCCCTGGGGCAGGATCCCGCGCCGCCGGTAGCGGTCGAAGACGATGAGATCGAAATCCGCCAACTTGGTTTCGAAGAGCTCCCGGATCGGGAAGGCGATGAGGGACAGCTCGCGGACCGGTGTGCCATCCTGCTTTTCGGGTGGGCGCAGGATCGTGAAGTGTACGAGATCGACCGACGGATCCGCCTTCAGGAGGTTCCGCCAGGTGCGCGCGCCGGCATGAGGCTCGCCGGAGACGAGCAAGACGCGGAGACGGTCGCGCACCCCATTGACGGTGAGCGCGGCGCGGTTGTTTCGTCGGGTCAGTTCGCCGTCGGCGTCGGTGACCTCGATCTCGACGATCGTTCGGCCGCCGTGGTCCAGCCTGAAGGGAACGCGCTGGTCTCTGCCCACCTCCAGCGTGTGGGTCTCCTCGCGTACGCCGTCGCGCCGCACGGTGACTCGCGCGGTTCCCGGCTGTTCGCCGTAACCGGCATCCTCCACGCGCAGCGTGAGGTGGAGTTCCGAATCCACCATCCCGTAGCTCGGCGCCTCGGCGACGACGAGGCGGCGATCCGCCTCGCCGCGCTCTCCGGTGAGCAGGACATGGAGGGGTTTCAGATTCCCGATTCGGGGCGCGCGGGTGGGCTCGTCGGGCGCGTCGTGCACCTGCCCGTCGGTGACGAAGATGGCACCGGCGATGCGGTCCAGCGGGACGTCCGCGAGCGTCATATCGAGGGCGTCGAACAGCCGCGTCCCTTCCGGCATCGTGTCGATGGCGTCGGTCCGGTCCGACGACGCGCGACCCGGTGCGCCCGCGTCGACCGCCCGAACCTCCACGTTCGGCAGTCGTCGGAGCCGTTCTCGCACCGCGCGCAGGGCTTCGTCTGTGCGTTCCCACCTGGCGCCGATCCGCTGACTGGAGGAGCGGTCGGCGACCACGGCGACCACATCGGTCAACCGTTCCCGGTTCTCGGTATGGAGAGTCGGGTTAGCCAGCGCTCCGACGACGATCGCGAGGGCAACTCCGCGCCAAGCCGCTCCCGCGGCGCGCTTGATGAAGGCGACGGACGTCAGCGAAACGGCGACCACCGACAATGCCCCGATGACCGTCCACGGCAAGAGGGGCGCGAAGGATATCGACGTCACGGCGGCCGCGGTGCCCATCACTGGCCCAACCGTTCGAGGATGGCGGGGACGTGGACCTGATCCGCCTTGTAGTTGCCGGTCAACGTATACATCACCAGATTGACACCGAAGCGCAGGGCCATCTCGCGCTGGCGCTCGCCCCCCGGAACAACGGCGGCGAGAGGCCGGCCCAGGTCGTCGATCGCCCAGGCCGCCGCCCAGTCGTGGTCGCCGATGACGTATCCCGACACGCCATCGTTGACGCCGCCGGCATAGCGTTCCACCCACACCCGCCCCCCGGTCCAGCGCCCGGGGAACTCCTGGATCAAGTAAAAGGCCCTGGTCAGGACGTGCTCCGGCGGCACGGGCGTGAGCGGCGGGACGTCCAGCCGGTCCAACAGTCGCCGAAGGCCCCAGGTCGCGGGGCCCGGGCTGCTACCGAGGCCGGGCGTGGCGCCGACCCACCGCCGTTCCCGGGTGTCGAATACGATCGTTCCGCCGTTCCTGGCGAAAGTGTCCACCTTGGCGATGACGTTTTCGGACAGCATCGGCGGCGCGGGCGTGACGGGCCAGTAGATCATCGGGAAGTAGACGAACGCATCGCTTTCCGGATCGAGGCCGATAGGTTCCCCGCCCTCGAACGCGGTTCGGCGCGCCAGGATCCGGGTCAGTCCTCTCAGGCCCGCGCGGCTCATCTCGTCCACTTCGGTATCGCCGGTGATCACGTAGGCGAGCCGCGTATCCAGCGTGGCGGTGAGCGCGAAGTCGTCGGCGGCTTCAGCGGCGTTCGGAAGCGGGAGTGCGCCCGAGAGCGCACCCAGAACCGGAAGGGCGAGCGACACGGTCCTGGCGGCCGCTCGCCGCCCCCCGGCCAGCAAACCTCGGAGCCGGAGACTGACGGCCATCTCGATCAGGATCAGCGCCACGGCGATGGCCAGCAACGGCGGCTTAAGATCGATCTCTCCGCTCTCCGCGAACTCCCGATGGCTCACCCCTTGCGGCAGACGCTCGATGGGGTCCAGCACCGCGACGGCAGCGCCCAGATTGAGCGCGCGGCGGGCGGCGGGATCGCCATAGTAACCGGGCGGCGCGCCGGGAGAGGGCGTCGCCTGTTCGAACGTTTCACCGACAATGGGCGCGGCCGTCGGCGGCGGGTCGACGAGGCGTCCGAAACCGTCGAGGACCTGGAGCGGCGGCAGCGTAACGCCCCGACCTTGGCTCGAAACGCCTTCCGCCAGCTCGACGATGCGGCGCAGCATGTCCACGAACAGCCCGGAGATCGCCAGGTTCGACCACTCCGTGTTCGCCGTGGTGTGGAACAGGACCACCCAGCCGCCGCCCCGCCGCTCGGCCGTCACCAGGGGCGTCCCGTCGGCGAGACGAGCCCATGTCTTGCCGCTCAGGTCGAGCGAGGGTTCGGCCAGAACCTGCCGGGCCACCAGGACGTCTTCCGGAATATCCAGACCGAAGAAGGGGCTGCCCTTCTCGAACGCGTCGAGACGCGCCGGCCGGGTCCATGTCAGTGCGCCGCCCAGGCTCCGGCCACCCGTTCGCAGGGCGACGGGGGTCAACGAATCCGTCTTTTCCGCCATCTTGGGGCCGGCGAACCGAACCAGGACCCCGCCCTTCTTCACCCAGTTCTCGATGGCTTCGCTATCGGATCCGACGACGACGCCGACGTCGGCCAGAAACATCACCGCCAGCTCGCGCCTCAAGAGTTCCGCGACGGCGCCAGCGCGTACGTCGCTGAAGGGGCTCAGGGCCCGGTCGAGATAGAAGACGCTGGACAGGAGTGGTTGATCGGCCTCCAGGGCATCGCCGGAATACAGGCCGACCGGCCGCCGCCGCCAGCGCTCGTCGAGAAGGGCGACGGCGCCGGCCGACCGCTCGCCCTCGATTTCGATTCGGGACAGCCGGTTTCGGATCTCCAGGGGGACGTCGATGTCGGCTCGCGCGGCGCGTTCTCCATCGCCGAAAGCGGCGGGGGCGCGCACGAGAAGTTGTCCCCGCTCTCCGACCCCCCGGATCCACACGCTCGCGCTACCCAGGGAATCCGATCTCAGGACCGTGACGCCGAGAACGTCCAGGTTCTCCGCCGGAGGAAGCAGGACACGCGCCCGCGCCGTCGCCGGCTCTCCGAGCAATCGGACCGACCCCATATGCTGAAGCCGTTCGGTCAGATCGTGGATCGCTTGCGCCTCCTCGGGCGTGGCCAGGATGCCGTCCGTGAACCAGATGGTTTGCAGCGGCGAGGACAGGCCGAGACCGCGGACCGCGTCGGCGGCCGCCAGCCGGTCGACCGGCCAGGGCTTCGGACGCAGAGCCCCGACCAGGCGGCGGGCGGCAGCGGCGGAGAGAACGTCGCTCGCACGGAGCGCTTCTCCATCCGCGGGGGGAGCCGTGGTCACGACGACGACCGGCCGTTCCAGCCGTTCCGCCTCGTCCAGGACGCCGGAAATCGCCTCGACGCGGCGGCGCCAGCGGGGTGCCGCCGCCCATCCGTCGTCGACGATCAGCAACAGGACGCCCCGACCGTCAAGCTGAGCGCCTGGGTTCAGAATGGGATGCGCGAGAGCCAGGATCGCCAGTGCCGCGATGAGCAGTCTCAGCAACAGCAGCCACCAGGGCGTCCGGGCGGGGGTCTCCTGGCGCGCGCGCAGTCCCGCCAGCAGGCCGACGGCGGGGAACGTCACGCGGCGCGGCGCCGGCGGCGTCACCCGCAGCAGCCACCACAGCAACGGCAGGGCGGGCAGGGTGGCGAGCAGCCACGGCGACGCGAACACCAGGGAACCGAAGGCCGGCATCTCGAGCTGCGCCCTGGCTACCCGAGCTCGCCCGAGAGGGCCTCGTACAAGGCCAGCAGGGCCGTTTGCGGCGGGCGGTCGGTGCGATGGCTCGCGAAGGTCCACCCGATGGAACGCGAGAGATCGACGAGTGCGGCCCGCCGCGCGGCGAACCGCCGATGGTAGGCGGATCTCACGCTTTCGACGCGACCGACGGTGCAGGCTTCCTCGTCTTCCAGCCCGTGGAACCGGATGCGTCCCGTGAAGGGCAGATCCTCTTCCGCCGGGTCCACGATCTGCAGCAGGTGGCCCTTGACACCGCGGCTCGCGTGGCGCTTGAGCAACGGCTCCAGTTCTTCCGCGGGCGAGAGGAAATCTCCGATCAGAACGAGGCGGGCGTCCCGCGGCAGCCGTTCCCCCGGCGGCAGGCTCGAGCCACGCCCACCGCCCGCCGCGTCCCGGTGGAGAGCGGCTGCGAGCCGGGCAAGCGCGCCGCGGCCGGTCGTCGGCTTCCGTTCGAGATCCAGTAGCGCCACGAACTCCCCGGCACGAACCAGCAGGATCGCGACGGCCAGCAGGAGCACCGTCGCGCGCTCCGCCTTGTCGCGGAGAGCCATGTCCGACGCGTAGCGCATCGACGGCGAGTTATCGCGCCATAGCCAGACGCTCTGCGCGGCCTCCCATTCGCGCTCGCGCACGAAGACGCGCTCGGACTTGGCCGACTGACGCCAATCGATCCTCGACGCCGGATCGCCGGGCCGATATTGGCGGAACTGCCAGAACGTGTCGCCGACGCCGACTCGCCGACGCCCGTGAACGCCCTGCGCCACCGTGGCCGCGACTCGTTCCGCCGCGACGAGAAGCGGCGGCAGGGCGGCGGCCAGTTGCTCCGCGCGCTGTCGAGAGGCGATGGCCCGCATGCGCCGTCCCGGCTCAGGCCAGACGCGCCACCAGCCGCTCGACGACTTGCGGGATCGTCGTCCCGTCCGCGCGGGCCGCGAAATTCAACGCCATGCGATGGCGGAGCGTCGGCGCCGCGAGGGTGGCAACATCGGCGACGGACGGAGAGAGCCTGCCATCGAGCAGCGCCCGGGCTCTGACCGCCAGCATCAGTGCCTGACTGGCGCGGGGACCGGGTCCCCAGGCCACGTCCCGCCGCACGTCGTCCATGTCGGTGGTTTCGGGACGCCCGGCCCGCGCGAGATCGAGGATCGCCTCGACGACGCTCGTGCCGACCGGGAGTCTCCGCGTCAAACGTTGCGCGGCCATGAGCTCGTCGGCGCTCATGATCTCGTTCGGCTCGGAGTCGTCGGCGCCCGTCGTGACGATCAGCATCCGGCGCTCGGCCTCGAGGCTGGGATAGGACACGTCGATCTGGATCAGGAAGCGGTCGAGCTGAGCCTCGGGCAGAGGATAGGTGCCTTCCTGCTCGAGCGGGTTCTGCGTCGCCAACACGTGGAACGGGGCCGGGAGCTCATGGCGTCGCCCGGCGACGGAGACGTGTTTCTCCTGCATCGCCTGCAGGAGCGCGGATTGGGTCCGGGGGCTGGCCCGGTTGATTTCATCCGCCATCAGCAGCTGGCTGAACACGGGGCCGTTGACGAAGCGGAATGATCTCCGTCCCCGCTCGGATTCGTCGAGCACTTCCGAACCGATGATGTCGGCGGGCATCAGGTCGGGCGTGAACTGCACGCGCTTGTCCTCCAGCCCGAGAACCGTGCCCAGTGTCCGCACCAGCCGCGTCTTGGCGAGGCCCGGAACGCCGATCAGGAGCGCGTGACCGCCCGCCAGAAGCGCGATCAGCGTCTCGTCGACGACCTGTTCCTGGCCGAAGATGATCCGACCGACTTCCCGCCGGACGAGCTTGAGCCGATCGACGAGCGCCTCCAGTTCCTCGGCGAGCGGGGCGCCGCCGTCGCTGATCGTCTCGACGGGGTCCGATATACTCACGCCGTTCTCCACGAATGATGTGGATGCATACCCGCCATGGCGAAGCGCGAGCCGCCTCCCGCCCCCGACCCCGCCATCCTGGCGAAAGCGCCGACCGGCCGCGGCGCGGGCGAACCGTCGGATGCCCGAACCGGACGCCGCACACCCGTCCCGCGCGGCGATATCGGCATGCGGATCGCCCGCGACGGAACGTGGTTCTATCACGGTTCCCCGATCGCCCGCAAACCGCTGGTCAAGCTGTTCTCCTCGGTTCTCGCGCGCGACGCGGACGGCGAGTACTACCTGGTTACGCCGGTCGAGAAGTGCCCGGTCGCGGTGGACGACGCGCCTTTCGTGGCGGTCGAGTTGAGCGTGCGCGGTACCGGCGGGAACCGGTCGCTGGCCCTCCGCACCAATGTGGACGAATGGATCGTCGTGGGCGACTCGCACCCGATCCGCGTCGAGTTCGATCCGAGGACGGCGGAACCGTCGCCCTACGTGCTCGTCAGGGACCGGCTGGAGGCCCTGATATCGAGATCGGTGTACCACGAGCTCGCCGACATCGGGTGCGAGGAAGAGGTCGGGGAGAGTCTCCTCTACGGCGTGTGGAGCGAAGGGAGTTTCTTCCCCCTTGGCCGACTGGACGACGGGGAGCGACCGGACGACGAGACCGTCGCCGATGCGTGAGCTGCGCGCCAGGCTGCGGGAGCGTCTGCGTGACGTCGCGCTCGCACCACCGACGGAGCCGGCCCGGGGAGATTTCGATCCCGATCCGGAATGGCGCGCGCGGCGGGTGCCCGCGGAGCTCGCGCCCGCGGCGGTGCTCGTTCCCATCGTGAGCCGGAACGGTGGACCCGCCGTCCTCCTCACGCGGCGGTCATCCCACCTGAACGCCCACGCGGGACAGGTCAGCTTTCCGGGCGGCCGCCTGGAACCGAGCGACGGGGGGCCGGTCGCCGCGGCGCTGCGCGAGTCGGAGGAGGAGATCGGGTTGGACCCCGAACAGGTCGACGTCGTGGGCCTTCTCGATACCTGCCGGACGAGCACCGACTACATCGTCACGCCGGTGGTCGGGATCGTCGACCCGGACTTCGAGCCGAGGCTCGACGGATTCGAGGTGGCGGAGCTGTTCGAGGCGCCGCTCGACCATCTGCTCGCGCGCCGGAACTTCGTTCGCGAGAGTCGCGACGCGGGCGGCTTCACCCGCGTCTTTTACGCCATCTACTACGAAAGGTGGCGTATCTGGGGGGCGACGGCCGGCATGTTGTTCGATCTCATGGAGAGGATGGACGGCGAATGATCTTCAAGGTCCTCAAGTACGCGATTCCACTGCTCCTGCCCTTCATCCTCTATTTCCTGTGGGCGTTCGTCGAACGGCGGCGCAAGGCGGCGGGCGGCCGCGCGGCGAAGGACGCGCCGTGGATGTGGTTGACGACGGCGGGACTCGCGCTGCTCGTCGTCTCGCTGTTCGCGACGGGCCTGTTGAGCGGTTCCGAGCCGGGCGGCGCTTACGTTCCGCCACACGTCGAGGACGGACGGGTCGTTCCCGGCCGGGTGGAATGAGCGCGGCCCGCGGCGCGGCGGCGCCGCCGCCGGTGCGTCTCGAACCCCGGCCCTGGATGACGGCGGACGAGACCCGGGCCGTCGTCGCCGCGCTCTCCGCCGCCGGCGCCACGGTGCGTTTCGTCGGCGGCTGCGTGCGCGACGCGCTGATCGGCCGGCCCGTCAAGGACATCGACATCGCGACCCCCGATCCGCCGTGTCGAGTGATCGAGCTGCTCGAGGCGGCGGACATCGAGGCGGTCCCCACGGGCCGCGGCCACGGCACGGTGACGGCCGTCGTTCCGCCGCGGCGTTTCGAGGTGACGACGTTGCGGATCGACGCGGAGACCTTCGGCCGTCGCGCGCGCGTCGAGTTTTCCGAGGACTGGGACGCGGACGCGGCGCGGCGGGACTTCACCATCAACGCCATCTATTGCGGGGCCGACGGCGAGGTTTTCGACCCCGTCGGCGGCATCGCCGACCTGAACGCCGGGGTCGTGCGCTTCGTCGGCGATCCGGACAAGCGGATAAGGGAGGATGTCCTGCGCATATTGCGGTTCTTCCGCTTCACCGCGTTCTACGGTGCGCCACCCCCGGACCCCGACGGTCTCATGGCGTGCCGGGCCCATACCGGAGCCCTGGCTGCCCTGTCGGGCGAGCGCGTCGCGGGCGAGCTCCTGCGCCTGCTCGAGTCACGAGACGCCGCCGCGATATTGCGGGTCATGCGGGACGGCGGCGTGCTGCGGCCGGTTCTTCCCGAACTGTCGCCGTCGGGCATCGCGCGGGTCGGGCGCCTGATCGCCGTCGATTCGGACGACCCGGACCCGCTGCGGCGGCTCATGGCCGGGTTGGGGACCGACGGGCCGGGCGCCGCCCGCACGGTGGCCGGGCGGTGGCGATTGCCGAACGCCCAGCGCGACCGCATGGCGGCCGCCGCGGCCCACGCCGACGGGATGACCGGAACGCTGGACGCGCGGGGCCGCCGCCGGCTCCTGTACCGGCTGGGCCGCGAGACCTTCACCGATCTCGCCTACCTGGGCTGGTCCCGGGAACCCGAGCGGAAGAACGCCTGGCGGCGGCATCTCCGCGCCGCCCGGGAGTGGACCGCGCCGGCCCTTCCGGTCGGCGGGGCCGACGTATTGGCGCTGGAGGCGCCGCCCGGACCCGCGGTGGGGCGGACCCTGGGCGAGGTGGAGCGCTGGTGGATCGACGGCGACTTCAGGGCCGACCGCGAGGCGTGCCTGCGCAAGCTGCGCCAAGTCGTGAAGGCCGGGCCGACCCCGCCGTCCGACACCGCCGCCTTGGCCGGGGAACGGGAACACGACTCCGGCGTGGCGAGACCGGTGTCCTGGTTCAGACAGACGCGACGCTCTTGAGCGCTGGCGCCGAGCCAGGGCCGACGGCCTGACCGCACGAGCAGCCGCCAACGCCGTCGGCGTTCCGGGATCGACCCTCCACCGATGGCAGAGGCTGGCGGATCGCATTGGAGCTGGACGCCGACATGGCGGCGTGGTTCAAGGCGAACGCCCCGGATGGCCGCGGATACCAGACGGAGATCGACCGGGTCCTTCGCGAGTATGTCCGACGGACTCCGGGCCATGCGCGGGTGCCGCGCGTCCGCCAACATCGACGCGGTTGCGAACGTCCCGCCGGAGGGGGCCTCGGTCGCTGACGGCGAGAATATCTTCATGCCGTTCGCGTCTTCCTCGGCCGCTCTCTCGGAGACTCACGAGTCCCGGCCAGGTGACCGGTCCGCGCGCAAGACTTGGGCGTACAACTCCCCGAACCGGGAGACCATCGTCCCGATCGAGAATTCTTCCGCGGCTCTACGGCGGGCGGCGTCGCCCATGCTCGACCGCCGGGAATGCGACATGCGGAGCAAGGAACTCCATGCCTCGGCCAGCGCCGCCGGGTCGCCGGAGGGAACGACGATGCCGGTGTCGCCGACGATCGATCGCGAATCCCCGACGTCGGTGACGACGCAGGGAACGCCGCAGGCCATCGCCTCGACGATGATGTTACCGAATCCCTCACCATGAAGACGTCGACACGTCGAGAGCCGCCGTAATCCGGGGAACATCGCTTCTCACTCCCAGCGGATGAAACCGGTCTTCGTGTCCGGTCGCCTCGATCCATGAAGCGAGATCGGGGTTGTCGCGCGTGACGTTCTCGCCACACAGCACGAAATGCGTGCGCCCGTCGAGAGACGCCAGCCGCCCGGCCGCTCTGACGAACGTGCGGTGATCCTTCTGAGGATGGAATCTTCCGATCAGGCCGATCAGGAAACCGTCGCCCGGAACGCCCAGTTCGCCGCGAACATCCGACCTTGCGGACGCGTCCGGGCGGAACGTCTCCACGTCCACGCCGTTGGGGATGATTCGCATGCGCCCCCCGTCGTATCCCAGCCCAGCGTGAATCGACGCCCCGGCGTCGGAGTTGCAAACGATCACGCTCGGCAGCCTGCCGGACAGCGCCGCGCAAGCCTTGGCGCACCAGATCGTACTTCTACGATCATGGCGGGGATCGAGACTGCTGTGACGGATGTTCCAGACCACGCGCCGCCGGCCCGCCAGCTTCGCCGCCAGTCCGCCCACGAGGTCGCCGTGGTACAGCCAGGTTTGAACCACGTCCGGGCGCCACTTTCGCAGCACCGAGGACAATCTGAACAAGGACAGGGGATTCGGGACCGCGCGGCTCATGTTCATGGCCTGCACGGCGACTCCCGACGCCTCGAGATCGAGGCCGACCGCGCCCTTTTCGGTGAGCGAGATCACTTTCGTCCCGAACTCGGACGGGGGGAGCCTTCGCGCCAATTGACTCAAGACGGTCTGCGCGCCTCCCACCGGGAGACCGGTGATGACGTGCGCGACCTCGATTGACCGTCGTCTAGGCATTCGCGGCCGGGACGGCGGCGCGTCTTGGCGACCGTCCCCGACGCCATGTGAAACCCCGGCGCCACGTGAAATAGGTGTCGCGCGGCAGTATCGCGGCGACGAGCACGAACAGGATGACGATGTATCCCGCGCGATAGCGGATGGCGCTTCCCGCGTTCATCGCACCGAGCGGATAGGTGGGGAACAGCATCCAGAACGTCGTGAAGGCGCCTACGACGAAGGTGAACGCCGGCATCCGCATCAGCCCCCGGATCGCGAACCAGATCATGACCGAAAGGATCGCCGCACTCTCGACGAAGGACGTGAAGTGAAAGACATGCCCGGACAACGCTTCCTGGAACGTCGGGCCGAGGAGGCTTCGGAACATGCCCTCCGGGGCCCTGAGAAAGATGTCCGCCGGCGTTTCCCAGAATTCCGGGCGGGAGAACGTGACGCCGCGGCCGGAAAACGCGGGCTGTATCGCCGCGAATACCAGCCGGGCCACCGCGTCCTTGAAGACGTAGAGGAACGACAACGACGACAGCCCCAGGATCAACGCCAAGGCGGCCGGCTGGCGCACGTGGCGGGCCGCCCAGCTCGTTCCGAGCAGGTATGCGAGTGCCGGAGCGTAGTGCGGCTTGAACGGATAGACGCAAGCGAACGCCACGGCGTGAAGCGGGTTCAGGCGACCTTCGCCGTACCAGATCTTCAGGATGCCGGCCGAACCGATGCAGAGGAGGAACACGACGAGCGCTTCCTTGCCCGCAACGGAGGACCAGAGCGTGAAGGAGGGGAGCAGGAACAGAAAGGCGAGCCGGGCCCGATGCGCCGGTTTCGCGGCCTGCAGCAGCACGACGATCCCGATGAACGCAATAGTCTGGAACCCGATATTGATCAGGATCGGATTTCCACCGAACAACCAATTGAATATCGTTCCCAGCGAGAGCGTAATGACCGTGCCGATATTTCGCGCGCCCCCGATGTCGGTCAGCTGGCTGAGCACGACCCACGAAATGAACTTCTCGCCCGATTGGTATGAGCCACTGTCCCCCAGGGACGTGATTTGCGAAACGACCAACTGCCCGGCGACCGAGGCGGCGGAGCGATACAACCACAGAAAAGCGTAGAACACGCCCCACGTCAGCGCCAACCGCCTTTCCCGGCGGTCCGTTTCGGTCATGGGCAACGTCATATTCGCAGTAAGGAGTCAATCCTTACGGGGTCAAGGTCCACAGAACTTGAATACACATCCTCAAGCAAGCGCGACCACCGGACTACCTCTGTGGGGTAAGAAGCAGAAGTTGGCAAACCTGGGAGTTCAGATTCTTCATTAAGACAATCATAGAGTATGTATGGCTTCCCGTCTCGCAGCCATCCGTAAACACGTCGCTCGATCTCATGGACAGAACATTTATCTGGATCTCTTACGAATCACGAAATTCCCCAAGGCCAAGTTCTCAAGACCGGATTGAAGAAACACGGAAAGGGCATCGGAGGGAGTGTATACGATGGGGTGTCCATGGAGATTGAATGACGTGTTCAAGATGACACCACGTCCTGTCAACTTCTCGAATCTCGTCAAGAGCTTGTGATATGAGGGATTCGTCAGACATGTGACGACTTGCGGACGGATCGTTCGGTCCCGCCGATGGCTGGCTGCGGCGAGATGGTCGTATCCTTCCGGTTTGGCGCGATACGCCATCGTCATGAACTGCGGATTGAGGTTCTTTGGGTCGTCGAAGTAGAGAGAAGAACTTTCCTCAAGAATGGATGGAGCGAACGGCATCCAAAAATCACGCATCTTGATTGCAGAGTTGATCGAATCGACTATCGCAGCATCGGTTGCACTAGATAGAATACTGCGATTTCCGAGCGCCCGCGCGCCCCATTCCATGCGACCCGTGCATCTTGCGTAAATCTTATCCTGTGAGAGTTCCTCCGCCAAGAATATGTCTATATCCCCTGGCTCCAGAATCTCACAATCATAGCCGTTGAGTCGGGTTTGAATTACAGTTCTCACGTCCGAATCTATGAAATCACCCCCCCAATAAATATTGGTTATGGTGCTCGCCTCGTGATCGGTGGATCCGGTGAGTTCGTAGTAGCGATAAAGGCTGGCACCGACGGAAAGCGACTCATCGCTAGCACTCGGCATGAAGTAAATGGAAGAGACCTCGGGAAGATCAGCCAATAACATATTGGCCTTTACGTTCATGAACACGCCACCGCCGCAAACGACGTGTGTGTTACCGGTACGCTTGACGCATGCACGGACCCAATCGGTCAATATATCCTCAGTAAATCGCTGCACGGCACCTGCAATCGCATCGAAGCGTCGTGCCTGAAGGCCTTCACGAAGGACTTCATAACAATAGTTCATAGACAGCTCGCCGACTCTTTCAAAACTCAAACCGTCTTTTCCCAACCGAAGGAGTCCCTCGAACACCGGTAACAGTTCATCGATTCGCTCGGACGAGGCATATGGTGCCAACCCCATCACCTTATATTCATGCTCCCATGGTTGCATGCCAAGAAGCATCGTGATCCGTGAATAGATCTTGCCGAGTGAGCAATGTCTATCCGTCTCTGCGATCCTGGAAATCTGATTGCCGTTGCAGAGAGAAACCGTACTCGCGATTCCATCACCCGATCCATCGCATGTAAGTGCAAGAACTTCACCTCCTTGTGAAGACTTCGGCGCGGTAAAATAAGCTGCCGCCGCATGACAAAGATGATGATCAAGAAATCTTACTTTGTTCTCATCGAATTTCAAATGGCTACAAACTTGTTCGACTCTTTCCCGCCGTCATTCCTGAAACAACACCTTCTTGTAGTTATCAGGTTGTTGCTCGGCCGCACGTTGATCGGACAGATCGACTTTGTACCAAGGATCTAAGTTCTGGAGATACTCGGGGCGGTGCATGAACTGCGAGGCGTAAACAACCTCATGGAGATCCCATGAATCTATTCCAGACAATCGTAAAACCTCAATAATAGAACACTCGGGGTATCCAATTTCATTTTTACGTCTAGTCAGCCTTTCCTCACTGACAGAAGCGAGAACTACTCCATCTCCCACGAGTGTCGCACCACAATTATGCCCATCGTGAATTCCAAGAATGTAAGTCGCCATGAGAATTCCTCTTCTCTCTACGCCGGCATTCTATCCGACAATTCTCCGAACATCATCCTCTGGGTGAAACCCATATAAACCATAATCCTAACAATTCAAGACAAATCTCAACACACCACGAAAATCACCCGGGGAATGAGAAACTCGCGCACGACGCTGGGCCGCGGGCTCCGCCCTGGCATCGCGTCGTCCCCGGCGCGTGCGGCGCACCCAATGGACGCCCGCCCTGATCGCGGCGGTCCACCGAATGCGCGCCGACTACCCGATGTGGGCAAGGCCAGGATCGCCGTCCTGCTCCAACGCGACAAGCGAGAGCACCACGGGCCGTATCCTCAAAATGTCGATAGACCGGGGCGCGGTCACACCGGTCCCGCCCCGCTCGCCCAAGCTCAACGGTCACGTCGAGCGCAACCAACGGCGCATGGCGATACGAGTTCTACGCCTCATGGGACCTGCCCGACGACAACCTCGACCACATCAACCGATGGATCGACGCCTTCGCCGACGAGTTCAACACCTTCAGACCGCACCAGGCCCTTGGCGGACGCACCCCCGCCAAGTACCTTGCCAGACACACAGCCGAAGAATCCCTCCCGTCTCATATATCCTGAACCGGGACAAATAAGTTGACAACGTGGTTGTAATATTGGTATGATATTAAAAGGTTGCTGAAAATCTATGGTTAATTTGGAGTTTTGTTACAATAGGCCTTCATGGTTTGGGGTTGAGGCTGGACTATGGGACAGGCGACGTTTGCGGATTTGAAGTACGTGCCGAAGAAGCGGGTGACGCGCCGGGAGAAGTTCCTTGCCCGCATGGATGGGTTGATCCCGTGGGAGCGTCTGGAGGGACGCCTTCAGTCGTTCTATCCGAAGGAGGGGCGGGGTCGGCGGCCTTACGCATTGTCGGTCATGTTGCGGGTGCACTGCGTGCAGTTGTTCTACAACCTGAGCGATCCGGGGATGGAGGGCTTGCGGTTCCGAAAAGGGACCATCGTGGATGCGAGCCTTCCCGATACGCTTACCGTGGTTTCGATACGATGAAGGAACACGCGTTCCTGGAAGGCCATACCGTCTACCTCCGTTCTCCGGTCGAGGGCGACGTTATCGACGGTAACTGGCACGCTTGGTACAACGATGCTCATGTCACCCGGTTCACCAGCCATGGCACATTTCCGAGTACCCGCGAAGCTCAGCTCGAATACCTTCGCGCGGGTCTGGCGGATACCAACAGGCTGATTCTGGCGATCGTCGCCAGCGAAGGCGACAGGTTGATCGGGAACATCTCGCTTCAAAAGATCAACCCGATCCACCGACGAGCGGAGATCGCACTTATACTCGGCGAGAAACACTCGAAAACAGCGGGATTGGAAGCCATGGCCTTGCTGGTCGGTCACGGCTTTCGCAGGCTCAACCTCAACCGCATATACGCGGGAGCTCGCCATGGTCTAGATGTCTGGGTCGGAATGCTCGGCGCGCTCGGATTCCGGGTGGAAGGCCGGCAAGAGCAGCACCTCCTTCGAGACAACAAGTACTGGGATATCGTTTTGTTTCGCGTTCTCGCCAACGAGTATTTCGAGATCGAGGACAGCACGGAGGGTGGACTCCTCCGCTGCGGTCCGGAAGAGCTCTTCGGGGCGGCCATGAAGTCCGCCCGCGAACACGCAAGATCGAAAGGTCGATGAAGGAAATCCCCTTCGGGCGGCTCATGCTGAGAGCGGGCGGCGGCGTGCGAGCGGGCCAGGGCGTCGGTGCGTGCCAAGGTCGAGCATCCCTTCCTGTACCTCAAGCGGCGCTTCGGCTACGCCAGGGTGCGCTACCGGGGGCTGGCGAAGAACAGACAACGGATCGCGCTTCTGCTGGGCTTCGCCAACCTGATGATCGGCGAGCACCATCTGGCGCTGGCGTGAGGCGGAAGCGACCCGTCCGGGCGGTACGAAAACCACCGCCGGGGCATCGAAACCGGGGGTTCCGAGCCTCAATGGTGCTTCCCCAAGCCCCATCGGGACTCGGGAATGCTCCCTCCGCATAACCAAGAAACTTGATCAGACCTATCAGCTATTCTCGGGGAGGGGGCTCAACATGAGCCTGTGCGTTGCCATACATCAACCTAACTATATTCCATGGCTGGGATATTTTCATAAAATTTCTCGTACTGATCGATTCGTGTTTCTTGATAATGTGCAATTCTCGAAACATAGCTACACTAATCGGGTACGGATCGCACAGGGTAGTACGGTACGCTGGTTGACTCAACCTGTCTATCAACGTTTTGACCAGCCCATTTACGAAGTCCGATTTGCTGACGATAACTGGCCGACAAAGCATCTCGATATTCTTCGTGGTACATACAGTAAGGCAGTTCATTTTCACGATGTCTGGGATTCAGTCGCGGAAATGTATGGGAAGATTCCGCTGGGAAATCTCGCCGTTACCAATAGATTCTTGGTCGAGGAGCTGACCTGGAAACTCGACCTCGATTGCGTTTTTCTTTTAGCCTCTGACTATCCAATTGGTGATAAACGTGCTGATGATCGGCTCATTACTCTCGTCACCGCGATCACGACAGACGCAGTCTATCTCTCTGGAGCGGGCGGCGCAAAATATCAAGATCCGGAAAAGTTCGCAGCGGCGGGCGTGCCGCTGCGCTATCTCTCGTTCGAACATCCGATTTACCCGTGCGGCACCGGTAGTTTTCATCCGGGACTGAGCGTTCTAGATGCTGTGTTCCATCTCGGGTGGCAAGGCACCCGCGCATTGATCTTGGATCAGCAGACGAACGGCGATAGCATGCAGGCGACCTTTTGACGTTGCGCGTCCTATGTCTCGATCACGAAGGTGGACGCGGTGGCTCGTCGCGAAGTCTGGCTTTCCTGCTCGAACGCGTCGACCGCCAACGGTTCGCGCCCGAGGTGTGGTGCCGCCACGATAGTGCGCTGCGGCGTCGATACGAGGTGGAAGGGATCCTCTGCCGTGTCTTCCCTGAAATGCCGGTCGCGAGCTTGGTCAGCCGGCCGACACGCAACTTGGTTATTCTGGCGCGGGCGGCACGACAATTCATCAAGGCGCACGCGTTCCTTCGCAACCTCGCGGCCGTCATCGACGAACGATTCGACGCCGTGCACTTCAATCACGTCGGCCTGTGGCTTGTCGCCGCGTATCTGCGTCCACGGACGCGCGCGGCGTTCGTCATGCACATACGCACCAGACCCGAGCCGAGCGTATTCACGAGGTTCCAGAGCAGGCTCGTGTCGCGGATCTGCGATCATCTGGTCTTCATTACTGAAAATGAAGAAAAACACTTCCGAGATCTTGGGGGCACCGCCCCTGGTACGGTCGTCTTCAACGTCACCGCCCATGTTCGTGGCACCCCCCGGCCGATTGAGGACATTCCGACGAACCGGTTCCGTGTCGCCTGTCTGAGCAACTTCTCATGGGATCGTGGAGTGGACCGTCTGGCCGACATCGCGGACGTCCTTGCCGCCGAAGGCCACGACGATATCGTGTTCGCCGTCGCCGGAAGCATGGAACTCGCGGGCGCGGGTCCCCTGCCGGGGCGGATCGGGAAGCTGAAGCGCCGGGGAGGAACGTTTCCCGATTTCGTCCGTGAGCGTGGTCTCGAAGGCATGTTCGTCTTCCTCGGGCACGTCCCCGAGCCGGAACGCGTTTACGCCTCATGCGATGTCGTGATCAAGCCTTCCAGGGGAGGTGGACTCTGGGGCGGGGGACCCTGGGGCCGCGACGTCATCGAAGGCATGAGCCACGGGAAACCGGTCATCGCCGTCGGAACATGGGACCGCTTTGTCGAGACGGGCGTGACGGGATTTCTCCAGCGGGATTTCGACGCCGCCTCCATGGCTCGCGAGATTCGCAGATTGGCCGATTCGCCTGAGGTATGCCGCGCCTTGGGTCATAGAGCCCGGGCCCGGATCTCGGAACTTTGCGACCCCGAACGCCGAGCCCGCGAACTTCAGGCGGTGTGGCTGCGTGCTATGCGCGATCATGCCGAAGACAACAACTTGTGCGCGAGTTTGACGTTGTCGACCAAATAGCCATGCGCTCGCGCCGCCGACTTTTCCAGCAAGGCCGAAAACTTCTCGATGGGCGGAGTCGGTTCTTCGGTCCACCAGAACGGATGAGTCAGGATCTGCAACACCTCGCCATCGAATTCTCTCAAAAACACTCCCGGGTCGCCACAGCGCCAATCGTGATTGCTGTCCGACACATACCGGTCGGCAGCGAAGAATGGTTTACCATAAGCGTTCGCAAGCCCAGGCACCGAGAATTCGGTGTCCAGGAGTTCTCGGGCCGGACGGTGGAAGCTGAAGCAGGACACATCGTGGTCCAGCAGTTCGCCGAGTGCTCTCGCCTGCGCGGCGCAACGGCGAATCATGTCCGAGACCGTGAATGTTGGATCGTGAACCACATGGACGCCGATGTCGTGACCCCCGTCTAGAATCGTTCTCAGTTGCCGCTGTACGCGGGAACTTCCCACGTTGTAGAACGCGTTGTCGAACATGACGAAGTAGGTTGCTCGAACCGATTTCTCGGCTTCGATGTCGGCCATGACGACGGCCTTGTCAACGTCGAGATCTAGGTCATGGCGCAGATAGACCCGGCGCGGGTCCGTCAAGTCCTCGGAGAACAGCGCGAACCGGTATCCGCGCTCTTCCAAAGTTCGGAGGAGATCGCGGTAAAGCCCGTAGGTGAACAACCGGGGATCGTTTCCCGAAATCAAGTTCACGCGCCCCACGAGACACGATCCCGGCGGGGCGGAACCGGTTGACGGAACGTGGTAGCGTAGCTATACGATTGTCGTGACATGAGGCCGAATCGTTGCGTTGGATATGGGACGACAACAAGAACCGCGCGAACGAGCGGAAGCACGGTCTTGGCTTCGATACGGCAAAGCTCGTGTTCGACGACCCGCTGATGGCGCACCGTTTGGATCCGAATGCAGACGAAGAGTGATGGCATACCATCGGCATGATCGGCAACGTGGTCGTGATCGTGGCGCACACATGGCCCGAACCGGCGCATGGAGCGGGCGACGAGGTGGGTCGCATCATCAGCGCTCGCAAGGCCACGGTGCATGAAAGGACGGCTTATGAAAAAGGGAACTTCCAGTGAACCCACCGGGAAGCGGGAGGCGGAGATCGAGGCGCTCGAGGCCCTTCCCGACGAGGAGATCGACACCAGCGACATACCCGAGATTCTCGATTGGTCCGGCGCCAGACGCGGTCTCTTGTACCGGCCACTTGAAGGAGGGTTGGAGGTCTCCGACGCTGTTGGATTATGGGACGGCAGCAAGAACCGCGCGAACGAGCGGAAGCAGGTCTTGGCTTCGAGACGGCCAAGCCCGCGTTCGACGATCCGCTGATGGCGCACCGTCCGGTATCGACCGGATAGCCACGTACTCCTGACGCCGATTTTCCGAGCGGGTCCGGAATCGTTTTCCGCGCTCGACGTCACATGATCTCGCGCGACAGGTCCTCGCCGAGGCCGTTCTCGCGAAGCCACGTCAGGGCGTCGAACGCCAGGGAGTTGCGCGCCGACTGGGCATGGCGAAGCGCGTACCCGAAATCATGGCCCGCGTAGTGGTTGCGATAGTGGCCGAAGTACTTGGCGGCGCGGTATATGCGTTGCTTGTTCCGGGCGCCGAACAGCAGGCCCGCCGCGCGGGCCACGGGCACCACCGCGATCGAGGCGCCCGGCCAGCGCCAGACGTAACGATCGAAATCCCGGAACAGGCCGGCGAAGTCATGACGCTCGAGGTAGCGGCGATAGAGCTTCTGCCCCGCGAGGTGCATCCGCGGCGCGGCGCGCCAGAACTCCATGAACTCGAGGTCCCATAGCGGCAATCGCCAGCGGCGGCCGAGGAAATCGTAAATCCTCTGGCCATGGATCACGTACTTGCACTGACGCTCCTGCCACTCCCACAACTGATACAGGCTGATCAGCGTCTCGCGATCGGTGGGCGTGTCGCGGCCGATCCCCAGCGACGCGAGGATCCTGTCCTCGACGGCGGCGACGTTTCCGGCCGACTTGAGCGGCTCCCAGAACGAGAAATGCCGGCTCACGATGCCGTCGAGGAGCGCCCCGACCGTGGCCCGGCTATCCAGAAGCTCCGCCGGTATGTGCTCGCCGGTTATGAAGTCTCCGGTCTGGCCGTTGACGAGAACGGCGTCGTCGGGAAGCCGGCCCGATGCGGCCAGTTCGTCGAGCGCCTGCAGGTCTTGGGGGTTGGGAACGGCGCAGAGACCGTCGGCGAACCGCGAATAGGAAGCCCGCGTGGCGCCCCTGAAGAAGCGCCGGGCGTCGCCGAACCGGGTCGGATGGAAGAACCACGGAAGACCGAGTCTCTCCGCCACCTCCCCGGCGACCTTCGCCTCGTAATTCCCGGGCGGACCGTATGAGAATGCCTGAATCGCGTCGTATCCGAGCCGCTTCAGCTTGCAGGCGAGAAGACGCGAGTCGAGGCCGCCGCTGAGGGCCAACCAGACCGGAGCGCCGGCGGCGTAGTCCACGAGCCGTCGGACGGCGTTGTCGACGACGGCGTCGAGCCGGTCGATCAGGGAGTCTTCGGGATCATCGAGTATCTTCTCCGGGTAGAAACGGTAGTAACGATGGGGCCGGGGAGCCTGCCCGTTCTCCCATTGCAGGAACTCCCCGGCCTGGAGTTGCGACAACCCGGCGAGAACGGTGTCCGGGCCGGTGACGTAGCCGGCCATCGCGAATTCCAGAACGGCGAGCGGCGACGGTTCGTTCAGATCGCGTTTCCCGCGGAGCAGCCGCGCCGAATTGGAGATGGAACCGCCCCCGGCGGTCGCGGAATAGAAGACGGGGTAGCTGCGGCAGCGATCGACGAAGGCCGTGGTCCCCCATGGGGCCTCCACGATGCCGGCGAAGTGGCCGTTGCATTGGCCGAGCGTCGACGCCAGCACCCGAGGCTCCGCCCGCTCGCGGGACGCGACCCCGGCGGCGATACGCTCCACGACGGACTCGTCGCCGACGGCGTGCCAAGTCACGCCGTCGCGTTCGGCGGTCCGCCAACGACAGGCGGGGTCGAGGCATACTTCCGCGTTCATCGGCATGTCACGGCGGGGATCACGACCGGTCTCCGGCAAGCAGCATCCTGATTTCCGTCGGATCGACCGTGGACGGGCCGCCACACACCGCGTCCGCCAAGGCGGCCTCGTCGATCTGGGGCCTGTTGCCATCGTCGAAACGAGTTTGGACGATGCGGCAGCGCCGCGCCACGGCCGCTCTCGTCTCCGGCGACAGATCGCCCATCCCAAGATCGATCAGCACGACGGGTCGTCGAGTGCACATCGCTTCCATAAAGGCGGTCGAGTCCGGAAAATCGAAGACGAGAGCGTCGACCATGTGGACGACTCGATGAAACGGCGGGTCCACCAAGGGCGTAAACTCCCGCGCCACCGGGTGACGCAACCCGGGCAATATGCCTTCCGGATGGGGCCTTACGGCCAACTCGATCGGGAGCCGCGATAACATCCGCGCCAGCCGCACGTGCCAATCCAGCGAGATCACGTCGGGCAGCAGCGGCGGCACCACTGTTCGGAATCCCAGCGGCGGCTTCGGTAGATACAGGACCCGCCGAATGCCCGAATTCGTCTTCGTCGACTTTCCGGCGCGAATACGGCGAAATACCGGGTCGCCGTTCACCGACAACACCTCTCTCGTTACCGTCGGCGGATGAACGGGCAGCGCACGCCGCCCAATACTGGCGAGCTTCTCCGTCCCGACCACCAAACGGTCGGGCACCGCGAGCTCGCGCAGGATGATCCCGGCATGAAGATCGCACAGGAACACTCCGCCGCTATGATCGAAAGACGTGATACGTGCGCCACGCCGTCGAGCGGCGACGGCGATCATCCTGGCGGGAATCCGGCCGCAAGTGCCCAACCAGATCTCGCGGGGCAATCCGCGCCAACCGGAGACCGCCCGCAGTCCCACTCGCGCTGCCGTGATCGACGACGCCACTCGACCGCGCAACAGGAATGTCAGTCGAGCTGTTCTCGTGTCGTCGAGCGGTAACTCGGACAGCACCGCGCCGACCAAACGCCCCGCCAAATCGGATGCGGCATCGTCGACGAACGGACCGGGCGCGCCGCTCACAACTTCGAGTACCCCCGGCGGCACGCCCGCGGCGTCGAGTGCTCTCTCGGCTTGCCGGAAACGGATCGTTCGACGCCCATTTCGCGCATAGGCTCGCAGTATCGAGTTGTGCGTGACCGCGACCGCGTCGGGGCGCAAGAGGGCACGCGGCAGCCGCCACGCGGGCGTCCAGCTGGCGGTGCGCGCGACGTGCCGCAACGCGGGCCATCGCGCGCGAGCCAACGCCTGTGTGACGAGCGGCGACTCGAAACCACCGTCCCCCGCCCCGTCCGAAAGGAACGAGACTTCGGGCGGTCCTCCCACCAGAACGATTCCCGATCGCTCGCCACGTTCGACGGCAAGGGCGGCGAGACCGAGCGTCGCCACGGTGTTCAAAACAACCGGCGCGGCAAGAACCACGGCATCGCGCTCGTCGCCATCGTCCAGTCTCTGTACGAACCCAAGCAACCGGTCCGCGATGGCCAAGGCCGCCGCTCGCTCTTCGCTTGGGGTGACAGGCCATCGCGGCGAATCGCGCCAGCCGGTTCGGCTCTCCAACGCGGCAAGGTCAAAGGGTACGCGCGTCCGTACGGTCAAAATGCCGCTCCCACCGGCTTTCACGCGCCGCGCCGTCACGACGCTACTCCGGCCATTCGCCGGAACGTCGCGTTGCCTCTCATCAGCTCGTCATGGGCGCCGGAATCGACGATTCGGCCCTCCGACATCAGGTGGATGACGTCGCACGACCGCACGGTCGTCAGGCGGTGGGCGATGAGTATCATGGTGAGCTCCCCTCCGAGCGAGTGGAGCGTCTCGCCGATCACCTCCTCGGTGATGCCGTCGAGCGCGCTGGTCGCCTCGTCGAAAATCAACAGGCTCGGGGCGCGGTAAAGCGCCCGGGCGATTCCCACGCGCTGGCGCTGGCCTCCCGAAAGGCGCACGCCGCGCTCCCCCACCAGCGTGCCGTAGCCTTCGGCGAGTTGGGATGTGACGAACTCGTGCAGATGAGCCATGCGGGCCGCGCGAATCACGGCATCGTGGTCTATCCGTTCGTCGGGAACGCCGAACGCGATGTTCCGCGCGACCGTAGCGTCGGACAGGTAAATCTGTTGCGGCACGTAGCCGATGTTCGAGCGCCACCGCCGACGCGTCTCCGGACCCAGCGCGACGCCATCGACGAGCACCCGGCCCGACGTCGGTTCGAGCAAACCCGCGATGAGGTCGACGAGCGTGCTCTTGCCGGCACCCGTAGGGCCCACGAATGCGACGGAACCGCGAGCCGGGATTACGAGATCGAGACTATCGATGACCGCGCGTTCCGCGCCCGCGTACCGGAAGCTCAGGGAGTCGAGGCGGATGTCGCGCGCGAACGGCAGCCGTTCCACGGGCGGCGAATCCAGCGCCGCCTCCGCCCCGGGCGCCGACACGAGGTCGGCGTGCAGCCGGTCGAGAACCGCCGTGTTGAAACGGATGGCCGATATTCCTTGAAGAATCCGGTGAAGAGAGGGCACGAGACGGTATCCGGCAACGCCATAGAGCGTCAGCACGCCGATCGTTTCGCTCGGGTCGGGGTCGCGCGCCAGGGTGATCAGCGCGATGGCGATCAGGCCGCCGAAGGCCAGGGCGTCGAACGCGAAGCGCGGCCCCTGTTTCAGGATATCGTTCATGATTTCCAGGCGCGCGAGCCAGAGGGACGACTCCGAGAATCGATCCAGGAAGTAGAATTCGCGCGCGAAGATCTTGATCTCCCGGACGCCTCCCAGGGATTCGTTCACCGCCTTGAAGCGCCCCTCGTCGGCCCTCATGCGGGCCCGGCCGAGATCTCCGAGGCGGCGGCGCAGCAGGAGGTAGACTCCCGAATAGCTGCCCCCGAGAACCACCACGATCAGGGATGTCGTGACGGCGTCGTGCCATAGCAGATAACCCACCACCGCCACGGCGACCGCGCCGTCGGCACATACGCGCACGAGGGACATGAGCGATCCGCTGACCAGCCGCGTGGCCTCGACCAGGACGTTCTTGCCCGACTGGGCGCTGTTCGTGGCGAGGTGAAATGCCAGCGGTCGATTCAGGTAGGTCTCCAGCAGGCGCGACGCGACCGAATGGTTCGTCATCATCACGAAATGCGCTTGCAGCCAAGCCGAGAAGGCGCCGAACGCGTTCCGAAAGACGATCACGCCGAGCACCGCCAGGCCGGCCGCCGTAAGGAACGAGACCGTGTCCCGAGCGCCCAGAACGTCCCGGGCCTTGCTGAGAACGGCGCTTTCCTCGATCAGGGATGGCTCGGCGACGATCTTCATGAACGAAAACACCGAACCCACTCCCACGACCTCGACCGCGGCCATGACGAGTATGCTGGCGAGGACGCCGGCTGCCTTGCCGCGGTCGTTCGGCGCGAGAACGCGGTATATCTTCGGCAGCATTATGAGACGCGCGCCACCCGCTCTGCCGGCTTCGCCCGGAACGCCGGTCAGTCGCCGACCGGCGAGATGGACGCCGGCGTCGAACCTTTGGTCGACACGCTATCGAGAAGCCCGCTATACGCCGCCTCGACGTGCTCCGACCTCAGGCTTGCGGGGTCGCGCCCATTGAAGCCGGGCATCTCGAACGAGGCGGCCAGCATCGCTGCCTTCGCCCGCGCGCCGTCCGCGCGCAGCTTCGCAGCGTCGTAATTTCCTTCGACGATATCGCGCAGCAAGGGCGCGATCTCTTCTTCGCGGCGCACGACGCGCACATGCGGGATGAAATTGTAGAAATTGTGGCGTCCGAAGGCGATCACCGGCTTGCCCATCATCGCCGCCTCGAAGCCCGCCGTGCCGGCGATGGTCGCGACCGCGGTCGCCTCGCGAATCACGTCGATGCCGAGTTCGCGCATATCGAGCCACGCGACGTTCTTGAACTCGCATATCTGCCGGTAGAAGTTATCCGTGCGCCTGCCGACCCCGTAGATCGTTTCCTTGACCGCGAGGATCGCTCCCGCCGGCATGTCGCGGGCGAGAGAAGAGATCGCGCCGAGCTGGTTCGTGAACTCCGGGGAACCGACGCTCAGGATGGTTTCCGGCTCCTCGTGCAGGGGATAGAAGACGAACGGCTTGCCCTTGAGATCGGAGAGACGCTCGGTGGGAAGGCGGGCCAGCTCCCGACTCGCCGAGGCCATCCTGATGTAGTACTTCATCTGCTCGGACAGGTAGTACCCGTAGGCGGTCGCGTAACCCCGCAGGCGGCCGTAGGCCCATTTGGCCAGAAAATGCGACAGGTCCCGCGCGAGAGCCCGGTATCCGAACCGATCCAGGACGCGTTGACGCTCGACCTGCGCTTCGCGATAGGGCTCTTCCAGAGCGTTGTCGCCGCTCGCGGCCCGCACCGTCTCGAAAACATCCGCGAACGATGGATTTTCGAGATACTCGTTCACTGCCCAATAGTGATAATAGTCGATGCGGGAGGTTATGAGGGTACGGTGGGGAATCCCGAGTATGTCCGCGACGGCGGCGAGCTCCTTGTTCGGGTTGAGAATCAGCCCGATGTCCTTGTCCCGGAGTTCGCCTTCCCAGAAATCGAGACAGTCGCAGACGGCCTTGAGAACCTGAGGGTAAGTGGACTTCTCCGAGTAGCTCGATCGCGGGTGATGGAATCCGCCGAGAGAGAAACTGCGGCCCAGATGGCGATTGGTCATGACCAGCCGATTGAGCGAATACCCCAGGCGTCTTTCCCACTGCCGCGCCCGCGGCAGCACATCCTCCTCTGTCAGACTGCTATCCGCGTCTCTCGCCAGGCGGTGCATGACCGCTTCGGCCGCGATCGATTCGAATCGACCGTCGCGTCCGAGGCTTTCGAAAGCGCGCACGTCTTCCGGGACGTTGCAAAACACGTGCACCGAGACTCCGTGACGTTCCTTGAGGAGACGGGCAAGCTCGCCGTGCAAAGGCCTGATGCCCACGTGCGCTCGAATGGCGATCGAGGTGGGTAATATCTGCTCCATAAACAAACTGTCTCCTGGTTGTTAACGTCGACTCGCCGGAACGGAGTTCGCCTTCATATCGACCGATGTCATGGCCGCCGATCCGACGAGCGTCGCGAGCGTCTCGGCGGCCGTGCGGGTCGCGCCCGACGACAGGCAACTGTCGGCGAACGCCGGGTCCGGTCCGCCCCCGCGCAGCGCGTCGGCGACGCTTTTCCGGACTTCGTCGCGGGTCGACGCGCGGGCGAGATACGCGGAGGCATCCTCGGGCAGCCACGCCGTCTCGGCGGCCCGCGGCACGATCGAAACGACTTGGCGGCCGATCAGAGCCGCTTCGAGCAGGAGAACCGACGTCATGCCGAACACCGCGTCCGCGGCGAATACGGCATCCAGATGCGGCTCTGCGCGACTGACCACGTCGAAACGGGAGGCATGCGCGGGTTCGGCGCCATCCGTTTCCTTGGGATGAAGGCGCAATACGAGAAGCGGGTCGACGCCGGAGGCCTCGACCGCGTCGAGAAACTCCCCGACCACGATATCGGTGCGCGCATCGCTGCCGCCCCGGCCGCGCAGCGTGTAATCGGACGAACGCCGGAACTGCTCCGGTCGGAAGCCGTCGGAGGGTTCGGAAACGAATATCGCCAAGGGCCGCTCGGGATTCAGGTCGGGCCAGAGGCGCCGCCGGACGTTCCCCCTGCCTTCGGAAATCAGGAGCCCGCGCCGCCTCCGGACGGTATCGAAACCGGGATGTCCACAAACCTTGACGCGGTCTCGATCCATTCCGAGTTGGACGTAAGCGTCCGCGATGCCTGGCTCCGGTACGAAGATGTAGTCCGGCGCATGAGCCAGAGGGCCGTCCGATTCGCCCCGGAAACGCCACCGGGGATTCGCCGGTCCGTCGACGAACCCCACGGTCACGAGGCCGCGGCGGCGGCCATGGTCTATGAGCGACAGACCCGGGCTTTCCAGGTTCATGGACGTGCCGACCGCGACGCCTCGGGGGTTGGCGGCGTCGATCATGCCCTCCGCGGTAACGGAAGGAACGGGCGTCTCGAACGCCACGCCGAGACGCCGCAGGTGCTCGGCGGCCTTTCCCTCCGCGATCACGCGGGCGGTCAGGCCCAGCGTCTCCAACGCCGCCGGAATCCCGCCGACGAAGTTGGCCGCGCCGGGATCCTCCACATAGATCATGAGGTCAATGCCGGGCGGCATGACGCGCGGGCGCGACGCGGGCGCCGCCCTCTCGGCCGGATTTCAGGATCGCGTCGAGCACCGCCTCGGTGTCGAGCGCGCACCCGCCCGGGCTGTATAGCGCGGCGTCGCCGGCCATCGCGGCCGCCAGATTGTCGTACATCGCGGACAAAGCGCCCCGCAGGCCGCAGGGGCGATGTCGCATGGCGTCGGACGCTATCTCCATCTCGCCTTCCAGGCCGCGATGGTCCGCGGTCCGCGCGTGCGACAGGACGAGGCTTTCCTGAAGCAGCTCGACGCGGCCGCGCGTCCCCCATATGTCCAGGCCGACCTCGCGGTAATGGCGGAAATCGAGGGGCTGGACCAGCGCCGTCGCGCCGGTTTCCAACGCGAGAGCGAAGGCAAGACCGACATCCTCTGCCGTGGCCGCGGATGGCAGCGCCTCCGGTTCGCTCAGCGCCCGTGCCGACACGACGGGCCCGAGCAGCATACGCACGAGGTCGATCAGGTGCGAGCCGTTGTTCCTCAATCCGTTTCCGTAGACGGCGAAGATCGCCTGCGGCTCGCCGACGAGGCGATTCAGTCCGCCGTCCGCGAGACTTCTAAATTCGGCGACGGCGCGCCGCCAGTAGTTGACCTGGACGAGAACCCCGCGCTCCCGGCAGGCCTCCACGAAGGCCCGCGCGGCAGAAAGGGATTCCCCGAGCGGCTTCTCGACGAGTACCGCGCGCAACGACGACGGCATTTGCTCGAGCAGCGACAGGCGCGCCGCCGCCGGCGTCGCGATCACCGCGATTTCGGGTTCGTCCTCCAGGGTCGAGGCGTCCGCCACGACCTGCTCGATACCCCATTTCTCACGCGCGCGGCGGCGCGCGGAATCGGACGTATCCACGACGGCGCGCCAATCGAAGGCGGGATGGGTCGACAGAATCCGCGCATGGCTTGCCGCTCCGAACACCGACCGCATCCGGCGATCTTCGCCCAGGCCGTCGGCCACGTTGCCGAAGCCGCAGACGACCGTGCGATAGGGTGCGTTCATCATCGCGCCGGCCGGTTCTCGCGATGACGATTGATCTCCGCGAGGTGGGGCTCCCGGCGCACCGTTTCGAGTATCTCCTCGACCCCGAACCGATCGTCGAACCAGGGCGCGAGACGCGCGTACACCTCGTTGATGAAACGGAGATCTTCGGGATAGTCGAGCTGACAGCGCAACTCCGGCACCCGCCAGCGCGGCGGCGCCATGACGTGGATCGCGCGGTACCGGGCCGGGGTCTCGTAGAAATGAAGCGACACGTGCTCCCGCACGGCCGGATCCGTCACCCGCGCCTCGACGTCCTCCAGCGCCTTCAGGGGGAACACCTGGGCGTCGATGCCTTGCGGAAAGGACGGCGCCCATGTGGTGCTGACGATGTCGCATTCGTTGGCCGAGAACGTGTCGATCGCCATGTCGATGACACCGGGATCGATCAACGGGGTATCGCCGCAGACCTCGACCACCACGTCGCTGTTCATCAGACGATGCGCCTCGACGACGCGCCGGAGGACGTCGTCCTCGCTGCCGCGAAAGCACGCGAGGCCGACCGAGCCCGCCCACTCCGCGAGGACGTCGTCGGCCGGGTTCCCGGTGGTCGCGAGCACGATCCCGTCGAGGCGCTCGGACCGCCGCAGACGCGCGTGAAGCCGGGCCAGCGCCGGACGCCCATGGATATCGGCCATCACCTTCCCCGGCAGCCGCGAGGAACTCATCCGCGCCTCGATGCTGGCGACGACGCGGGGCATCCCTCAGGACCGGACAGCGCGCGGTCGCGCGCGTTCCTCGTCCCACGCCGCGAGCTCACTGGCCCGGGCGTGAACCTTGCGCACCGCCACGACGAGACGCTCCGCGTCGGCGTCGGAGACCTGCCAGGCGCATGGTTCGAACAGGATCGCCTCGCGTTCGTGCAGGCGTTCCGCGACGGGACAGAGACCCTTGTCGTAGCGTCGTTCCGTGAGGGTGAACGGGAATCCGTCCCGACCCAGGGCGATGCGCTCCTGGAAGATCGGCAACAGATAAAGCGGTTCCACGTAGGCGACGAAGTGCGGGAACCCTTCGGCATGGAGCGCGCGGCTGAAGGTCTCCCGGCTTACGCCGACCGCGTCCGCGTCGTAGCGCAGCGTCCAGCAATAATAGTTGTGGCGGCAGCCGGACCGCGGTCGCGGCGGCGTCAGTCCGTCCAGATCGGCGGCCCCGTCCGCAAGCGTCGTCGCGAGCCGCTCGCGGGTCGCGACATGTTCCTCCATGTTATGGAATTGGGCGAGGCCGATCGCCGCGCTCAATTCAGTCATCCGCAGATTGAACCCGATCATGTTGACGAGATCGCGAACCCCGAGCCATGCGACGGTGTTCTCGCCGTGGTTGCGGATGAGCTGGAGCCGGCGGGCGAGATCGTCGTCGCCGGTTACGCACATGCCCCCCTCGCCCGTGTGTATGTGCTTGTGAAAGTTGAAGCTGAACACCCCGATGTGCCCCACGGTTCCGCACCGCCGCCCGTGTTCCTCGCCGAGCGGCGCCTGCGCGCTGTCCTCGACGAGCCAAATTCCGCGCCGGTCGGCGAGCTCGCGGAGTTCCGCCAATCGCGCGGGATGTCCGAACAGGTTGACGGCGATGATCGCGCGCGTCCGCGGGGTCAGGGCCGCCTTCACGGCGCCGACGTCGAGACAGAAGGTATCGGGTTCGATATCGGCGAAGACCGGAATGCCCCCGTACGCGAGCGGCGCCATCGCGGTCGCCGACATCGTCCATGGCGGCACGACGACCTCGTCGCCCGGACTCACGCCGACCGCGCCCATGGCCGCGACGAGGCCCGACGTAGCCGAGTTGACGCTGACCGCATGCTTCGTGCCGAAGCGCTCCGCCCACGCCGCCTCGAACGCCCGCACCTTGGGGCCGCCAAGGAACTCGGGGCCCGGGCTGCCGTAGAAAGCCGAAAGGCAACCGGATTCCATGACCTCGGCCACCGCTTCCATTTCCGGCTCGCCGATGGACCGGTACGGCGGGAGCGGTTCCGGCAGGACTGGCGCACCGCCGAGAAGGGCCAGCTCGCTCATTGGAGTTCGCCCCGCGCCGTGGCCGCTCCGGCGTCGGCCCGCTCCGCCTCCCGGCTCCATTGCCGAGCCAAAGAGGCCGCGCGATCCAGGGTCGCCTCGGCGCGCCGTTCGGCCAGCCGCGACATGATCCAGTCGGCGCGCGCGAGGTCCCGCGGCGTGTCCACGGTCAGTTCGACGCCGTCGTAGCGCCCGGCGGGCGCCGCGAGATTCTCGATATGGAAATCATCCGGATGACGATAGAAATATCTGGTGACGTGCTCGCGATCCGCCGGCTCCGCCGTGACGGCGAGAACCCGCCTCAGGACGTCCGTCTTCACGACCTCGACGCTGACGCCCGGCGGGAACGACCGCGGGAAGACGTTCGTCGCCACGTCGGAGTTCGTTCTCTCATGCATGGCGATGACTTCGCCGGCGAGAGCGCCGTCATGGAAGGGGCTGTCGCCGCACAGTCTCACGAATGCCTCGAAGCCGTGAGCCTCGGCGCAGGCGACCGCGCGGGCGGCCACGTCTTCCGCCGGGCCCCGGAATACCGCCACCCCTTCCCGTTCGCAGACACGGACGATCGCATCGTCGACGGGACGCTCCGATGTGGCCACCGCCAGCGGAAGACCTCCCGGTATCCCGCGCGCCCGGTCGATGACGTGGTTGAGCAGCGGCTTGCCCGCGATCCGGCGCAGCATCTTCCCCGGCAGGCGCCGGGAGTCCATTCGCCCGAAGACGACGACTCCCACCGGAACGGTCATCGTGGACGTGAGGAGATCAGTTGCTCTCGGCCACACGCCGCGCCCGTTCCCACTGGTCGGCATACCATTCGCAGTACCGCCTGTAGCCCCCGTCCAGCGTCCATTTCGCCTTGAATCCGAGCGCCTCTTCCGCCCGTTCGGTCGAGAGCGTGCCCCTGATCGGCTTGTCCCGGGCTCGCGGACGTTCCTCGAGCGCGGCGTCGGGAACGACGTTCTTCACGACGCTCGCCAGTTCGGCGATCGTCCGAGCGCTGCCGAACGTGATATTGAAGGTCTCCGACGTTCCGGCGCCGCCGTGCATCGCCAATGCGCGGATCTGGCCGTCCACGAGGTCGTCGATGTACGTGAAATCGAGGCGCCCGTCGCCGCCCCCTTCGAGCAGAAGCGGTTTCCCCATCAGCGCGTTCTCGATGAATATCTGGCTCACGCGGCGGCTGATGCAGCGCTCGCCGTAGAGCGCGCTGGGACGAACGATCGTGATCCCGAGTCCGTGCTGTTGGCAATAGGTCCGCAGCAGCCGCTCTCCCATGTACTTGGCGTTCGCGTAGATGCCCCGCGGGCGCGGGCGTACCGTCTCGTCGACGGAGTCGCCCTCGAAATCTCCGTAGACCGTGCTCAAGCTCATGAACATGACCTGGTCGACCCGATCGTGACCGAGACGGCAGAGCTCGACGACGTTCCGCAACGTGATCAGTTGAAGGTCGAAACACAGCCCGGGGTCCTTTCGCGCCTCGACCGCGCTGGCGATCGCCGACAGATGGACCGCCTTGGTGGGCTGGAACTCATCGAACGAACGCGCAAGGTCCGCCATGTTGCGAGCGTCCGCGTTGCGCAATTCGACGCCCGCGTCCCGCATCAGCGTGAAGCGGTCCAGCAGGAAATTCTGGTACAGCTGGCGCCGCGCGCCGTCCTGCCCGGCCACGAACACGTTGTCGATCAGGCTGTTGACCATGAGATTGTCGACCGCCATGGTCTCGACGCCGGCCTCCCGAAGCCGTAGCGCCAGGTTGTGGCCGATGAAGCCGGCGCCTCCGATCAGCATGACGCGCTCGCCGGCCAGGCGATCGACGATGGTTTCGTATGGTATCTCGGTCATGGGCCTCGTTCTTCTCAGGTGGCGACGGCGGCCGAGCACCGGGCCTTCGGGATCGCCTCCTTCACCGCCGCGGCGATGCGCTCGGGATCGTCCGGTCCGAGGTGCGGGCCGACGGGCAGGGAAACGGTCTGTTCGGCCAGCCATTCCGCGACCGGAAACTCTCCTCGCCGATGGCCGTACCTCTCGCGATAATAGGCCGTCAGCGGCACGGGGCGCGGGTAATGCACGCTGGTGCCGATACCAGCCCCCTTGAGCGCCGCCGCCACGGCGTCACGGTCGATCGATCCGTCGCGCGGCAAGACCACGTTGAGACAGTAATGCGACGAGCGCGCCGGGCCTCGGACCGTATCGAACACCGTGACCTCGTCGACGTCCGCCAGACCGTCCTTCAACCGCTGATAGTTCTCCGCGCGGGCTTCCTGGAATGCATCGAGCCTGGCCAGCTGCGCGAGCCCCACGGCGGCCTGCGCCTCGTTCATACGATAGTTGTAGCCGAGACGGGTAACGTCGTAGATGCCCGGGCGCGCCCTCTCGCCGACGGCGCGGTCGTAGCCAAACGCCCGGCACCGCGCCAGCGCTTCGGCCATGTCCGCGTCGTCCGTCGTTATCATGCCTCCCTCCAGGGTGGTCATGTGCTTGACCGGGTAGAACGAGAAGCATCCAGTCAGCCCCAGGGTTCCCGCCTTGCGCCCGTCGTAAGTCGCGTCGACGGCGAGCGCGCAGTCTTCGACGACAAAGATCTCCGATCCGCCGGTGACACGCTCGATCGCTTCCATGTCGCAGGGCAGGCCGAGGTAGTGCACGGCGATGACCGCCCGCGTCGCGTCGCGCAGCACCGACGCCATCGTGTCCGCGTCGATATTGCCGCTCTCGGCCTGCACGTCGACGAACACCGGTCGCGCGCCGCAGTGCTCGACGGCGTGCGCCGTCGCGACGTGGGTCATGGCCGGCGCCACCACCTCGTCGCCCGGGCCGATACCGTTGACGAACAGCGAAAGGTGAAGGCCGGCCGTACAGGACGATACGCTTACGGCATGAGCCGCGCCAGCGCGCTCGGCGAAGCGCTTCTCGAATTCGCGGGCCGCCGGACCGTGCACGAGCGTGCTGCCGGAAAGGACCTCGGCGACCGCCGCCCGCTCCTCCGCGCCCAGCATGGGCCGCCCGAAGGGGATTTCCTTCATCGACCTTTCGATCTCGTGTGCGCGCGGGCGGACTTCATGGCCGCCCCGAAGAGCTCTTCCGGACCGCGGCGGAGAAGTCCGCCCTCCGTGCTGCCTTCGATCTCGAAATACTCGTCGGCGAGAACGCGAAACAAGACGATATCCCAGTACCTGCCGTCCCGAAGGACGTGTTGCTCTTGCCGGCCTTCCACCCGGAATCCGAGCGCGCCGAGCATTCCGACCCAGACATCCAGACCACAGTGGGCTCCCCCATATATACGATTGAGGTTGAGCCTGCGAAAGCCGTGACCGACCAGCAAGGCCATGGCTTCCAATCCCGCTGTTTCCGAGCGTCCCTCGCCGAGCGTGATCGCGATCTCCGCTCGTCGGTTGATCGGGTCAATCTCTTGAAGCGAGATGTTTCCGAGCAACCTGTCGCCTTCTCTGGCGACGGTCGCCAGCATCAGCCTGTTGGTATCCGCCAGACCCGCGCGAAGGTATTCGAGCTGCGCTTCGCGAGTATTCGGAAATATGCCATGGCTGGTGAACCGGGTGACATGAGCATCGTTGTACCAAGCGTGCCAGTTACCGTCGATGACGTCGTCCTCGACCGGAGAACGGAGATAGACGGTATGACCTTCCAGGAACGCAGGTTCCTTCATCGCATCGGGATCCTAGCGCAGGTTTCTGAAAAGGTGATTGTTATTCAACGTTTCACAGGCGTTTATGGCGATGACCGATCACGACCTTTCCGATCACGATCCCATGAGGCCGCATATGATCGGGAAGTCGTTCCCGGAAAAATTTTCTTAGATCCCGGCGATCGATCTCCACGCCATCTCTCGGCTGACAGCGTACTTCAATATGCTGCCCAGTGAGTGGGTTCGGCCTTCCCGTTGCCTTCGCACACAGCACATCCGGATGTTGTAGTGCGCAACTTTCGATTTCTCCCGGCAAGACCTTCAGCCCACCGACATTGATGACTTCTTGTGATCGGCCCACGATTCGCAGATAGTCTTCGTCCTGCTCCACCAAGTCACCGGTATCGTACCAATCGTTTACGAAGGGCGAATCGGCATTGAGGTACCCCAACATCCGGTCCCGGGCCCGAATCCACAGGGTTCCCTGTGCCACGCGAGTTTCAACTCCCTCGCCGCCGACTTTCATCCAGAGCGACCCTCGCGCCTTCGACGTCACGCGCAAGATACCGAGTTCGGACATACCGTACGTTTGACGAAAGTCCAAATCGGGTAGCTCTCGACACAGCGTCTCAAGAGTCGACCGATCCATCGCCTCCGTACCGTACGTGACGATGCGAAGCCGAGTCTCGCGCAAACGCTTCACCAATCCGTTCAACAATAGCATCCGCAGAAAGGTCGGAGTCGTGGGTAGTAGTTCCACACCGTACTCTTCAACATCCCTGGTGACGGCTTCGACCGTACGATCGCGAGGCACCACGACGCAACCGCGATTGAATAACGTGTGAAGCAGAGTGTTGAGACCTCCGATATGATCGAACAAGAGAAAGTTCAGGGTACGAAGCGCCATTCGAGGCGTCCTGTAGCGTTTAAGGAAAATCTCAAAATCATGCAGAATGGCCTTTGGAAACCCAGTCGTCCCCGATGTGAACAGCACCAGACCCGGTCTGTCATTTCTCCTCAACTTTTGCAACAGGTCGTGGTCCCGCCTCTTCGTACGGAGACGCTTCACGTCATTACCCTCGATAACAACATCCACCCTCGCTGCCTCGAAAAATCGGTCATGAAACTGTCGGGTGGCCTGAGTCAATGGCACCACGATTGCCCTACGCTCGATCAGCTCCAGTAGCAGCCGGATATTCCGCGCGTCGAAGTCTCCTACGACCGCGACGACATCGCCCGATTTGACTTCGGCACCCTCGGAGAATACGACGGAACGGATATCGACAAACCGAAGAACCTGACGACCGGAAATCAAGAATTCCTGATCGCTATCTCGATGGATCTCGGTGAGTTCTTGAAGAATCCCCATCAAACTCCACCGATACTGAGAATCTGGCCCGTGATCATGTTCGCATTATCGGAGAGGAGAATCTCGACTACATTCCAGACATCCTCTACGGTGCCCCGACGCCGAATCATCTGCCGATCCACGATCTCTTGAATCTTCTCGTCATCGATCTTGGCAATCAACCGGGTATCCACCGGACCTGGAGAGACAGCGTTGACAGTCACGCCATGATCAGCCATCTCTCTAGCGAGAACCCGCGTAAACGCTTCCACACCGGCCTTCGAGGCGACATAGACAGCCTCTCCACTCAGAGCCAATGGGACGGCGATCGTGGAGAAATTGATGATTCGACCACCTCTTCGGCGCACCAGAAAGCGGCCCACGACCTGCGACACGTATATCGTACCCAAAAGATTCACCGATATCACGTGCGCGGCGGTTGCCGCGGGCGTCCCAAGCGCCAAGTTCATGGATGCGATACCCGCCGCGTTGATTACTCCGATGAGTGAATCGTCCCGTTTGAGGTCGGCGAGCACGGCCGTGACGTCCTCCGGCGCCTGGACATTGCAAATTCGCGCTTCGTATCGGTCGGATTGGGGTTTCGTTCGTGAAAGGCCCACGACACGATATCCGGCATCGGTGGCGCGCTCGGCAACATGCGCACCGACTCCACGCGAGGCACCGGTGACGATCAGAGTCTTCGAACCGCTGCCCAATCGATTCAGTCCGACACCATGAGTCGGGCCATGTGACCCACCAGAGAATCGACATTACGCAAGATACTGCTGTCACGTGACATCAAGGAGTCGGATGTCCAATCGAATTCCACTCCAAACTCCTCCTCCATGTAGTCCTCGATCGATATCAACAATTCAACAAGCTCTCTGGACTTCACGGAGCCGCCTTCGCCGATCAACGGCGTTTCACCGGTAAAGTCCGCAGTCGGCCTGCCGGTGATGCTACCGAGCTCGGTGGTCACGAACTCAAGGATCCTGCTGGTGCTTAGCGTATTCATCGTTCCAGAATCAACCTCAAGTAGTCACCCACCCAGCCTCGCGCCGGGACGCGGTGGCGGAACTCCACGCCGACCCGTTCCCCGGGGCCGGTCACGCGCAATCCCTCACGAGAGCAGTTTCACGAGCGCGACGACGGCGGCAACGATGGCCCCGACGATGGCTCCGGTCTGCATCCACAGGGCGCGGTAGAGATCGGCCTTGTCGGCCTTGGTCTCCAGCTTGTCTTCCAGGCGGGTGATGGCAGCTTTGGTGGCGGCTTCGAGGCTGGCGATGTCGGCCTCGAGGTTAGCGATGTCGGCTTTGGTAGCGGCCTTGAGGTTAGCGATGTCGGCTTTGGTGACGGTTTCCAAGCGGGCGATGTCGGCTTTGGTAGCGGCCTCGAGGTTGGCGATGTCGGCTTTGGTGGCGAGCGCATCGCGATCGGCGGCGGCGGCTTGGCGCACGGTATCGGCGATGGCTTCCGCATGGGCGCGAACCACGCCGGCGGCCTCGAGATTACGCGTCGCGGCGAGGGTGTCGAAAGCGGTATCGGTCATTCGGCTCCTCCGGCATCGGGTTTCGGCAAGCACCGTTCCACGTCCCCGCCGACGCGAGACGGCCGCGACCGCCAGATTCAGTAATAACCGTCCACCCAGCCCCGCGCCAGGACGCGGTGGCGGAACTCCATGCTGGCGGGATCCTTCGGCGGCGTCAATTCGAAGTCGCGGCGCGCCTCCGGTAGCGGTTCCAGGGCGGTGTCGTCCGTATCCTCGTCCGTGCGCAGGCAGACGCTGTCGCGCAGGTGCCAGCGACCGTCCTCGTCCCGCTCCCAAGTGGCCGGGTCGCGATACCGGTCGATCCGCTCGTAGAACGCCTTCGCCGACATTCCGATCCAGTCCAGAAACATCTTCTCGTCGGGCGGGCGGCGGTGCTGGTATCTCTCGACCTGCCGGATCGCCTGCTCGCGGCTCATGCGCCGCAGGCGGATCTCCCGGCTGGCGTGGTCGCTGACCTTGCCGTAGCCCCATTTCAGGAACTTCACGTAGTCGTGCAGGCCGGTGTAGTGCATGCAGTCGACGTGCATGTAGCGATCGAAAGTCCGGTGCTGATCGAGCGTTTCATAGCCGTACTCCCGAATCATCCGCTCATGCTGGGTCTTGCTGTCCCAGCGCAGATAGCTGTCCAGATAGATGCCCCGGACGCCGACCTTCTCCAGCTCCTTGTCGTGAGGATAGACGAATTGCTGGATGTCGGCCTCGCTCAGATCATCCGACGCCGCCAGCACATCCTCCGCCTCGCACCCCATCAGATCGTGGTCCTTGCGATACTTGCGGGTCATCTCGACCTCGTCGAGGTGAGAGAACATGCCGACCTGCTCGACGCCTTGGTGAAAGCCCCAGACGATCAGCGGGATCTTCAGCCGCGCGGCCGTCTGCACCGGAAACACCGTCTGGCCGGCCAACACGTGCCAGTAGATGCTGCCCATCAACTCGATGGTGTTCCGTGTCAGGCGCTTCAGGCAGTCGGCCGCCGGGGCGACCTGCACGTGATCGCAGTCGAACAGGGTGCGCAGATAGGCGAGATTGCGGATGCCGAGGTGGGTGTTCCAGTGCTTGTTGTAGGTCACCAGCAGCGGGTTCATGCCGAACACGTTTTTCACCGTGTGTACGATGAAATAGCTGTCGCGCGCGCCCGATACCGGGACGATACAATCGTAGGTCTCGCCCGTATTCGACCGGTATGCGTCGAACAGCGCCCGTAGCGCCTCCAGCCGGGCTGGCCAGTCCAGTTCGTCCTTCTCCTCGTGGACGCGGCAACCGCTGCAAACGCCGTCTTCGTCGAAGACGATACCCAACGGATGGTTGGCCGGATAAACGCAGCGCCTGCAGTATTGCATGTTATCGCCCATGCCGCTCAGATTTCCTCGGGCGGATGGTCTTCCCAGAACTGGGCCTGGAGATAGTCATCGGTCCGCCGGGCCAACCGCCCCCCGGCGCCGAACTCGTTGTCGTCGTAGCGGGCATGGCTGTCGAGGCGCACGTCGATGCCTTGCCGGCGCAGGAAAGCCTTCGCGATCGTGATGCTGTGTTCCGTGAAATTGAAGAAGTTGGCCGCCGCGGCGGCGGATACGTCCGCCGCGTCGAACAGCTCGACGAAATGCGCCGGCTCTCCCGCGCCGCCCAAGGCGATGACCGGAATGCTGACGGCCTCGACGGCCATGCGGTACAGGTCCAGCTCGAAGCCGTCCTTCCGCCCGTCGCGGTCTATCGCGTTCAGCAGGATCTCGCCGACGCCGGCGTCCTCCAGACCGCGGGCGTGGTCGACGACCGGTCGTCCGGTGTCGACGCGACCGCTGTCGGCAAAGACGGTGTAGCCGCCGCCGTCGCGCCGGACGTCGACCGAGGCGACCAGACACTGACTGCCGAAGCGATCCGCCGCCGCCGGGATCAGCGCCGGGTCGGCCAGGACCGCGGTGTTCAGAACGATCTTGTCGGCCCCGGCCTCCAGCGTGGCGCGGATGTCCTCGACGCTCCACAAGCCGCCGCCGACCGTAAGCGGCGCGAAACAGCGGTTCGCGGCCGCCGTGACGAGCTCGCCCGGGATCCGTCGGCCCTCGCGCGACGCCCGGATATCCAGCAGGACGATTTCGTCGGCGCCCCAGGCATTGAAGAATTCGACCGAGATCGCCGGATCGGATACCGGCAGGTAGCGACGGAAGCCGATGCTCTGCACGGCATGTCCTCGGTGGACCAGCACCACGGCAATGATTCTGCGCTTCAGCATCGGACAATCCGCTGGTTCGGCCGCGGTCTCGGCACGCCGACGGCGTCGAAGAACCTGCGGAGAAGCCGCAGGCCGGATGACTGGCTCTTCTCCGGATGGAACTGGGTCGCGAAGAGATTGTCCTTGCGGATCGCCGCGACCAGATCGCCTCCGTAGTCGCAGACAGCCGCCGTATAACGCGCGTCGCAGCGCAGCTCGAAGGAATGATCGAAATAGAAGCTGGTCGACGGCTGGACGTCTTCGGTCAAGGGCGACGGGGTCACGGGCCGGAGGGTGTTCCAGCCGACGTGCGGTACCCGCAGCGGCGCCCCGCGGTCCGCCAAGCTCACGACGTCGCCGTCGATCCATCCGAAGCCGGCATGAGCACCACGCTCGCCCGACGACCGGGCCGCGAGCTGCATGCCCAGGCAGATCCCGAAGAACGGCTTCCCCTTCGATCGGACATGCTCGTCCAGCGCGTCGTACAGGCCGAGGCGGTGGATGTTTTCCATGGCCTGGCCGAAGGCGCCGACGCCCGGCAACACCACCACGTCCGCCGCGGCGACGGTATCCGCATCATCGCCGATGCGGACGTCATAGCCCAGGAACCGCACCGCGTTGTAGACCGAGCGCAGGTTACCCATGCCGTAATCGACGATGCGGATCAGCATGCGCCCGCCAGCGGCTGCGGATGGACAACGTCGGCCTCGTGATCCGGTGGGCGCCGGTGATCGGGCGTATCGTAATAGATCGCGAACTTGGGCACCCAGCGGCCCCGCCGGTCGCGCTCCCAAATCTCCGGATTGCGGTACGATTCGGCCACACGCCAGAACTCATCCTCGCCGATCTCGATGTAGTCGCAGAAGCGGCGGATGAAGCGGGCCGAGCACTGGCCGTCGTAGAGGCGCACCAGTTCGATCCCGCGCTCGCGCGTCAGGAACCCGGAGCGGATCGCTCCGCTGACCTGCTGTGTGACCTTACCGAAGCCGAACTTCAGATGCTTCAGCAACTGGTTCACCATGACGAAATCGTCGTCCAAGGCGTCGAACGGCGCGATATGGCCGTTTTCTTCCGGCCGCGCGTCGATCCCGTGACGTTGCGTCAGCCCGTGTTCCAGGGCGACGCGGGCGTTCACGAAGTCATAGAAATCCGGGATGTAATATCCCAGAAATATCATACGCAGACCGGCGCGGTCGATATCCTCGTCGGACGGATAGGTGTACAAATACAGGTCGCGGGGACGTATGCCTTCCTCGATCCACGGTGTCAGATCGCCGCCCTTCAGGGTATTATTGTATTTAAGATTGTTCGCGTCGCCGTCCAGTGAGCCGCCGGCGCTGCCCCAGCTCAATGTTGGATTTTCGCCGTAGACGACCAACGGGATACCGTAGGCGATCGCCACCTTCGGCGCGCTTGCGTAAAGCGGCAGTTCTGTCGACTTGGCCATGTTACCGAACTTGTAGAATCCGGTTCTCATCAGCCGCTTCCAGAGCTGTGGCGCCGGGCTCACGATATAGGTATCGAAGCCGAGGCGGATCAGGTTCTCCAAGTTCGCCGCGCCGCGTTCGGTCTGATGTTCCGGAGGATAGGTCAGGCTGGCCAGAAGCGGACGGAGCCCGAGCTCGTCGCGCATGAACAGCGATTGACGTGTGCTGTCCTTGCCGCCGCTGACCGGAACGATGCAGTCATAACCAGACCGGCCACGCCCGCGGTGCCGATCCACGATCGCCTCGAGTTGACGACGCCGTTCGTCCCAGTCGACGCCGGGCAGAGTCTCGCGATAGCGGCAGGGGTAGCAGATGCCCTCGTCGTCGAAGATGCAGTCCGGCCGGGTGTCCGGCTCGACGCAGCGCTTACAGAACCGCATCGTCCGTCTCCGGCCGTCGTCCACTGGTGAAGATCGCGGCCACCGGTCTCGCCATCAGATCGGGTAGCTCACCCTGACTAACCGCCCGGCGATGGCGGCTTCGTGGACGGTGAAACGCACGTCCATGTCGGTTTCGCCGTGGCGCATTCAGCGCTGGATGGTTGTGAGGAGGTGGACTTCCGACGAGAGCTTACGCTCGTCGAACACCAACTGAAGAGCGTCGATCAGAGGCAGCATCAAGTCGTTCCACGTCACGACCGCACTATTGGTTTCCGGGCGCTCCCCAAGCAGAACGGAGATCGAGCGATGGAGATCGAAGACATTGGCGCCAAACCACCATTCGGCCGTACGCCGCAAACCGAAGTTCTGACATATCCGCTCAAGCGACCGGTCGGAAAAGAGATGAGTGTGGCCGAGGCCGAGCACTCGCGGCATGACATGGGGGAAAAGCGCTTCGAGCACGATAGTCGGGCTCACGGTGGGTACCGAGATATAGAAATAGCGGCAGTACGGGTTCGAACGAAGTGCGCTCAAGAACGAGCGGAGTGCGCAAACATGCTCCAGCGAGAAAATCATCGAGATCAAGTCGGCCTCAACAGTCGCGGCGACATCGTTGAGCACATCGAGTTCGTTATGGCGCAATAGTTTCTCTCCGAACAAGACGTTTGTGTTGTCGACCAGTTCCTCCGATGTTTCGTAACCGATGGCGCGGGTCATCCCAGCTTTCCGGAGAGCCATGACAAAATGGCCAGCACCAGCACCGAGATCGACATAGCGAAGCGTTGCCGGGTCCTCTCCGAGATCGCGCAGCGCATCGCACATGAAAACCACCTTGGCGGAATAAATGGTGTCGACGCGCTCCATGAACGACGCACGCGTCCGATCCATGTAGACGGTCGCCGTTTCGTTCATACCGGCTTCGTAGATCTGCGCAGCGAACTCAAACGTATCTTCGTGATGGCCGTTAAAATGACCACAATCGGCACAGAAGCTATACGGCGCACCATGGAAGATAAAAGTTGGCTCCTTGAACGCGGTGCCGCAGACGACGCAACCTTCCCGCAGTGGCTGCCGACAATAGAGCGCACCAACCCGTCTCGCGAGATCAGACCAGAGCTGATTTGTGTCCCGGTCATAAAACAGAGACTTGTACTCCAAATACATCTCACTCGATTTGCCGTAGCGTATCATGTCATGGCCTGTACCGACCGCTATTTTCTCGTAGCGTACCGCCCCGTCGACAGTTGTTGTACCGACAGCGGCAACCGGACCCGAACCAGATCGTTCGATCCCCGCGCGACCGGGCGGAAACGAGATTCGACATCCTCATACTGCCTAGCGGAACAAAGCGAAAGACGCATCGGGATATTAGATGACGAGGCAACTTTCCTTGAGAGACTCAAAGCCGTTTCTGAAATCCGGGGGCCGCAACATAGTCGCCCGGAGAGGATTGTCCTGTCTTTCACGTCTTCGCTCTCTGAGGAGAGAAAGTCAAATCAGATAGCTCACCCTGACCGACCGCCCGGCGATGGCGGCTTCGCGGGCGGCGAAACACACGTCCATGACACGGAACACGTCGCGGGCGCCGACATCGGGCTCGCGTCCCTCGCGGATGGCGGCGATGAAATCCGGGATGAGATCTCCCTTTTCCATGCCCGGATAGCGCCAACGTTCATCCTCGTTGGACAGCATCTCCTCGTCGGCCGGTCGATCGCCGGAGAAGAGCTTCGCGTCGGGCATGTCGTTCACGAAGGTCTTCTTCGTCCCGTACACGTTGAGGGAGTGGAACTTCGTCCTCCGCGGCCCGAACGTGGTGAGACACTTTCCCAAGGCGCCACCGGAGAACCGAAGCAAGGCGACGAACGTATCATCATACCGGTAACCGCTCCTGCGGGTCAACACGTTGGACCCCATGCACGATACCTCGTCGATCTCCTCGTTCATCACCCAGCGCATGAGGTCGATGAGATGGATGCCCCCACCGTATATGGTGCAATAGAACGGCATCTTGCCGCGCCACCCTTCGGTGATCTTCCACAGAATGTCGTGCAGGTAATCGCCCTCGATACAGAAGACGTCACCGAACTCCCCGGCATCCATCAGGCTCTTGACCGACCGGAATCTCGGGCTCTGCCGCAGAATGAGATTGGAGGTGATGAACCTGCCGCTGTCCTGCTGGGCGCGCAACAGCCGTTCGGCGTCGGGCCGGTTCAGCGCCGCCGGCTTCTCGATCATCACATGCTTGCCGTGCCGAAAGGCGGAAACCGCCTGCTCGACATGGGCGTCGTCGTATGAGCAGATGGAGACGACGTCGATGTCGGGATGTTCGGTAATGTGGTGGAAGTCCCCGTGCCGTTCGACGACCCCCAGCTGATCTGCGACGTCGGCGAGCCTGCCCGGATCGATGTCGCAGACTGCCTGCAAAGCGACGCCAGGAGTCCTCCGGTAGCTGGCGGCATGGCGTTCGCCGACACCAAGACCCACAATGCCGACTCGAATCGTGCTTCGGGAATCGGTCACGCTTGTATGCTTAACCATCGGTCAACAAAGGTGAATTCCACGGTCGAGACGCACCGGCGATCCAGCGTCGTCCGTAACTTCCTGGAGTAATACGGCACCGTCTGTACAGATAACATAGGGGCCCTGTCCTCGCATATAACAGACGCGCCCTGGTACGCCGCGCAATCCGAAGTCCGCCGAGCCGGTGCGCCAGACACGTATCCGACGGCCATCGTGCTCAAAGAAGGCACCTGGATAGGGGCGAGTCACCGCACGCACGAGGTCGCGAACTTGGCGCGCCGTGCTCGTCGACCATCTGATTCGCCCATCTCCATCGTTGCGTTGGTGCCAATAACCAGCCCGAGACTCGTCCTGCACGCGCCGCGCCACGTCGCCAGCATCCAGCGCCGTCAGAACATCGAGAACGAGAGTCGGGAATAACTCGTTTGCCCGCCTATGGAGGTCGGTGATCGTATCGTCGGGAGCAATCGGAATACTGGTTTCCGCCAGGACATCCCCGGTGTCGATGCCTTCATCAGCCTGAATCACACAGATCCCCGCCTCTGGCTCTCCGTTAATGATCTGCCAATTCAATGGAGAACCGCCACGGTACTCCGGAAGCCGGCCAGCGTGCAAGTTGATAGCGCCCAATTTCGCCGCATCAAGCAAGGAGCGCCGAAAAACGGTCGAATACCCCGCGATGACGAGCAACCGGGGATTTATGGAGATAAGTTCGGAAACGAACTCCGGTGCATTCACGTTTCCCGTGGTCGCCATCCGCACGCCCAACCGCCGGCAGCACTCGGCGGTCCGATCCGTCCGAACCCTGCACCTCGGCACGTACACCTGTTGGACACCATGTCCCGCGCGGATGACTTCGCCAAGTACCGCGCGGCCACGGTCGCCATTGAAGAAGAAAACGAGACCGTCGATCGGTCCACTCAGATATCGGCGAAGTACGTCAGTATCTTCCGGTCCCAACGCTCGAAGAAGTCGACGGCGTCCTGCCAGTCGTCGCCCCGCCATGGAATTCATTTATGATGCCGGTCATGGCGTTTTCATCAAGGAAGCAGTTTGAGTAAACCGACGATGACAGCGGCTTGCCCGAGGATGGCGACATAGAGGCGGTTAATAAGCCGCACTTCAAGGGCGGAGATCTTCGCTTCGAGGCCGGCGATATCTGCCTTGGTCGCCAACTCTTCATGGCCAGCACCGACGGCCTTGCGCACGGCGTTGGCGATGGCCTCCGCCTGGACGCGTTCGACGCCCGCGGCTTCGAGGTCACGCGTCGTGGCAAGGGTATCGAAAGCGGCATCGGTTATGGCGTTTCGTTTCCTCCTTGGCTGGTTCCAGCAAGCGACAGACGACACCTCCCGTGGGCACCGTCGTACGGGTAACTCGATACGACGTCGATTTCCAGGTCCTCCGAGACCCGCTCAGGTGTCGGCGAAGTACATCCGTGTATCGTGATCCCAGCACTCGAAGAAATGGACGACGTCCCGGCAGTCGTCGCCCCGCCATGGAATTCGTTCGTCTCGCGATGATTTGCGGCCGACCGCGCAGGGGATGTCGCTGTCGATGTATCGATTGACGAGTTCTTGTCGGAACCCGGAGGCCGGGATCGTCCGGCCTGATGCGCGTCACGGTCCCGTCGATCCAGCCCAGACCGTCATGCCACCCGAATTCCTCGCTCGACCGCGTCATCAACTGCGATCCCAGGCAGATGCCGAGAACCGGCGTTCCCTTCCCGACGACGAACGCGTTCAACGGCTCGATCAACCCTCTGTCGCGGAGGTTCCGCATCCCGTCCCCGAAGGCTCCGACGCCGGGCAGGATCAGCTTGTCGCAGGTTCCGAGAGAATCCGGGTCCGACGATACGCAGGGATCGAACCCGAGCCGTTCGATCGCCCCGGCGACCGACGCGAGATTCCCGAGACCGTAGTCGACGATGCCGATCATCGCGCCGGTCGCCGTCAGCCCGCCACCGCCGCGCGAGGCGGCGCGACGCCCGCGCCCGACGCGAGCGCGCTCTCGAGGAACAGCTTCGCGGAAACGAAGCCGAAGAGGAACTTGGAGAAACTGTTCTCCGTCATGTCGCCGTCGAGGAACCGCGCGAACGCGTCCCGCCTCACGATGTCGAATATCGGACCGTCGGCGAGCAACCTGTCGACGACCTCGGGATCCCCGCGGTCCAGAACCGAATCGATCGAGGCGTTGAACCCCCGCTTGCGCTTGTCCAGCCGCACCTTGTCGGGAAGCACGTCCGCCACCGCGTCCCGGAGAAGGGACTTGGCGTAACCGTCGCGGATCAGATGCTCCCCGGGCACCGTGTAGAGGAACTCGGCCAAGGTCCGATCGAGATAGGGGGACCGGGTCTCGACCGACCGGCGCATCGAGTTGCAGTCGTCCTCGTGGAGGACCACGGGCACGACCTCGTGGAAGAGCTCGTTGAGCATACGGTTTCGAAGCGGATCGTCGACGAAATGCTCCTCGAAGAAATCCTCGTCGAGAGGCTCCACGAGAAGGGCGTTGAAGGTCCCGCGATCGAGGTAGATGTGGCTCCGCTCCCCGGGGTCGCGCAGGAACACGAGCGGATCCCGGAGGACCGGATTACGAACGAAGGATCCGTAGCCGCCTCGCCAGTCCTCGATCAGGCGCTCGAACCCGGCTCCGGGCCCGACACGGCCGCTCATCTGCGCCAACCAGAGTCCGTAGTGGTCGTAATGGCCGGTGAACAGCTCGTCCGCGCCCGTTCCCGAGATCGCGGCCTTGTAGCCGGCGGCGGCGATCGCCTCGGACAAGAAGGCATGCACGTAGTACGAGATCGTCGCGACCGGGGCGTCGTGATACGCGACGAGGTCCGACATCCGGTCGAGGAACCCTTGCGTGCTCGTGCGAATCACCTGGTGGCGGCATTTCAGGGCATCGACGGTCGCCAGAATGTTCTCGCTCTCGTCGTAGCGTTCATCGCCGTCGACGATGGAGAACGCGTGAATGTCGGCGTCGAACTTCCTGGCCGCCACCGCGACCAGGGCGGAGGAGTCGACGCCGCCCGAAAGACAGAAGGCCAGCGGCACGTCCGCACGCAACCGCAGGCGGACGGACTCCTCCAGTCGTTCCCGCGCGCCCACCACCGCCTCCTCCCGCGTCATCGGCCGGGGGGCGTACGACAGCCGCCAATAGCGTCGCGCGTCGACCGGGCTGGGCTCGCGGAGACATGCCGAGGCGCCCGCGGGAAACTCTCGGACGTTCTCGAAGAACGTCGCCGGTTGCTTGTATAGGGACTTGTACCCGTTGACGAGATAGCGCCGGAGTTGTTTCGCATCGACGGCCGGCGCCGCGCCACTCAGGGCAGCGAGCAGCTTGACCTCGGAGCCGAAATAGATCGTTCCCCCGCGATGCAGGTAATACAGGGGTTTCTCGCCGAAACGGTCGCGGCTGAGGACGAGCCGGCCTGCCCCGCGATCGACCAGGGCGAAGGCCCACATCCCCTCGAATCGCTCGGTGCAGGCGAGTCCCCACTCACACCAGGCGCGGTGCAGCACCTCGGTATCCGAGCGCGTGCGGAACACGTGGCCCCGCGCTTCCAGATCGGTTCTCAGTTCCACGTAGTTGTAGATCTCGCCGTTGTAGGCGAGCGCCTTGTCGCCATCGACGAACGGCTGGTTCGCGCGCGGGTCCAGATCGATGATCGAGAGCCGGCTGTGCAGCAGGGTCGCGTTGTTCCGTCCGACCGCGCCCGACCAGACGCCCTCGGCGTCGGGCCCGCGATTGCGCATCAACGCGAGGGTCCGGCGAACCCGGTCCGGGTCCGGAACGTCGGGGCCGAAACTGCCAGCTATGCCGCACATGAGGGTTCCATGGGGTTTCCGATCCGAAAATCCTAAACGGGAGCGAGATCTTCCGGTGCGATCGACTCACCGGCCCGGACATCCGCGCCGACCGCGCGCCCGATCAGGTCGTCGATGTCGGCCGCCGCTATCCCGGTCGCAGGACGCGCGAACATCAGGTCCTCCCGAACGAGGCGCGTCCCAGCGGACAGGTCACGTGCCGCGACCACGCCCTTGCGCGAGGCGGCGACGTTGCCTTCCTCGCACGGTTGGCGCGCCTTGCCATGGGTCCCGAGGCTGGCGCGGACCCGGGGCGCGGCCTCGACGAGCGCCGCGAGATCGTCGGGCTCGAACGAGAGCTCGTGATCGCGAAAACTCCGGCCCGACTTCCGGTCGGTGAAGTGCACCTCGAGGACGACGGCGCCGAGCGCGACCGCGGCCAGACATGCCTCCGGGCCGACGACATGGTTCGAGTAGCCGGTCGGAAGTCCGTAGCGTTCGGTGAGGAATGGCACGCTGCGCACGCTCGCCTGCTCGATAGGGGTCGGATACGCGGACACGCAATGCATCATCACGACGCGCTCGGGCAACGAAGATTCCCCAATCTCGTCCCGCAGCCATCCGACGGCCGTGTCGATCTCCTCGACCACGCCGAGGCCTGTGGAGAGGATGACGGGCTTGCCGGTCCGGGCCGCGGCGCGGACCGTCGGCTCGAACGTGAGATCGCCGCTGGCGATCTTGATGGCGGCACCCAGCCCGGCGAGGAACGGCACCCAGTCCTCGGTCACCGGCGTGGAGAAGAAGGCGACATCGAGCTCGCGGGCCCGCACGGCTAGGCGCCGATGGTCTTCCTCGCCGAGCGCGAAGCGCGACACGCGCTCCAGGCGTTCGGGATCGCTCGCCGATGCGTAGCGCGCCGGGGTGTAGCTCTGGAACTTGACGGCGTCGGCGCCAGCCTCGGCCGCCATGGCCAGCAGCCGCGAGGCGGCCTCGGGGTCCCCTTCGTGGTTCACCCCGACCTCGGCGACGATGGCGACCTCCCGGGCGAGATCCTTTCCGAACAGCTTCACGGTCGGGCGTTCCGGACCTTTAGTATCTCAGACTCGCCAAACAGAGACCGGGCACGGGACGGAGGCGCCGTTGCGCGACCACCGCGCCGGTATCGAAATTTTCCTCGACTTGATGAATCGTCACGACCATGTCGCCCATAGGTTGGTGTCGAGCCCCCTGTAGCCCGGCAGCAATCCCCCGTGCGCGTTCAATGAACCCAGGCGGGGCCGCTCGTATATCTCCGGCTTCACGAGTCTCGTGCCGTACACCAGAACGAGCTCCGGGTTCTTGTATCCCAGCAGCGACCGGGTCTCCGAATCGTTCACCGAGTAGACGTCGTGTGTGGGAAACGATGTCGGAAGCGAGCTGTCACCGTCCGCGAAGAACGCCGCCCTCTCGAACGCGTCCTGTGCCCGCGCCTGCGATCCCCATTGGGTATACGGATTCAAGACCGTTCCCTTCCACAGATTGGGAAAGGTTCTCCGGAAATGGCGCGAAGCCCGACGGCGCCAGGGATAGGGTTCGCGCTCGAACACGTTGAGCACGATGTCCGCGCCCCGCGGGAGTTCCCGGTGCAACCGTCGAATGAAGTAACGGTGATGCGCGGTGTTCGTGGTGAGGATTCCGATTCGCATCGCAAGATAGTGTCAGCAGACTGGATCGGACGATAGCCCACGCTACCGCACCGCGGGTGCCCATGCCCTGAGCCGCCGCGCCCGAAAATCCATTATCTACTCTATCGCACGCGATAGCCCAAGTCCATACGAGAGGCATGTGCTAGCGACAAAAACCAGAACGAATTTGCCGTGCATGTGCTAGCGACACGACCGCACCGGGCCCTTGGCGGACAAACCCCCGCCCAGTACCTTGCCGAACACACAGCCGAAGAAACCCTCCCGTCTCATATTGTCCTGAACCAGGGCAATCGTTTGTCGCAAGCCGGACGGAGATGTAAGGTTCGTCGCGACGGACGGCGACATAGCCGGCGACGGCCCGGTCGCGGCTGGAGCGTCGGCGGGAAACCCCATGCTTCGCGGGGCGGCCTCCAGCGGAGGAACCGTCTATGCTCGCCCGAGAGAATCCCTAGGTTCAACCGCCGTTTTCGAGAGGAGCAACGATGTCATCCGCGGACGTTCGTGCGAAACTGACCCATCCGGTGGTCGATGCCGACGGCCACATGCTGGAATTCACCCCGATCTTTCTGGATCATCTCAAGGAGGTCGGCGGTCCCGATATGGTCGATCGGTTCATCGCCCGGTCCAAGCGGAACAGGGAGGCGATGTGGTACGCGCTGTCGCCCGAGGAGCGGGCGGAATACCGGCTCGCGCGTCCGCCGTGGTGGGCGGTCGCGGCGCGCAATACCTTGGACCGGGCGACGTCGATGCTGCCGAATCTGCTCAGGGCCCGGCTCGACGAGTTCGGGTTCGACTACTGCATCTCGTACCCGACGCTCGGATTCTTCCTGTTCGACGAACCGGACGACGAACTGCGCCAAGCGACCTGCCGGGCCCAGAACAACATGGTGGCCGATATCTTCTCGGGCGTGAAGGATCGCATCACTCCGGCGGCGACGGTGCCCGCGTTCACCCCCGACGAGGCGATCTCCGAGCTCGGGCACGTGACACGCGAACTGGGTCTCAAGGCGGTCATGCTCTCCAACCTCGTGCGCCGCGTCATTCCCAAGGCGGCCGGCGAGGACGGGGAGGGCGAGCGGGCCGAGTGGCTCGATCCGCTGGCGCTCGACTCGCTCCACGACTACGACCCCGTTTGGGCCAAGTGCGTGGAACTCGGCGTCGCGCCCACCGCGCATTCCTTCATGCAGGGGCACGGGTGGCGGCGGTCGCACTCCTGCTATGCCTATAACCAGACGGGTCATTTCGCCGACGCCGGCGAAGCGTTTTCCAAGGCTCTGTTCTTCGGCGGCGTCACCCGGCGGTTCCCGAACCTCAATTTCGGTGTGCTCGAGGGCGGCGTCGGCTACGGAATCACGGTCTTCTCGACGCTGATCGAGGTATGGCGCAAGCGTGGCGCCCCGGGGATCGCGGATCTCGATCCATCGTCCCTCGACTACGGCCTGATGCGCGATCTCTTCTCGCGTCATGGCGGGGAGAGGTTCGCCAGCCGCCTCGGGGAGGACGAGCGGATCGGATACTCCATCCTGCGGTCGGACCGCGTGGTCCGCGAGGCCGACAAGCGTCTCCTGGACGAGTTCGCGCCCGCCGGGGTCGCCCGTGAGGAGGACATTCGCGCCCGTTTCGTCGATCGCCTCTGGTTCGGGTGCGAGGCCGACGACGTCATGGCGCCGATGGCGTTGAGCGGGCGGGGCGTGCCCCTGGGCGCAAGGGTGAAGGCGACCTTCGGATCGGACATCGGCCATTGGGACGTCACGGTGATGAACCACGTCCTTGAAGAGGCCTTCGAGATGGTCGAGGACGGCCTCGCGACCGAAGAGGAATTCCGCGATTTCACGTTCACCAACCCCGTGACCCTGCACGCCGGCATGAACCCCGACTTCTTCAAGGGGACCGTCGTCGAGGACGACGTCGACAAGCTACTGGGGGAACTGGGGATGCCGACATCGAGGAACGCGACCGCGGAGAGCGCCGCGGCAGCGGGGTGACCTGTCCGGTCGCGGGAACGGCGGGAACGGTCCGTGCCGCGCTTCGATCCGGGGCACGCGGGGAGACGCCGGAGGGCACGCGGCGCCAACTCGGGCGTTGCCGGTGGTGGGCGCACCTGGGATTGAACCAGGGACCTTCCGCATGTGAAACGGACGCTCTACCGCTGAGCTATGCGCCCTCCGAGACGACGGCGGAACCATACCCCACCATTATGCACGGCGCCGGGGGCCTGTCACGCGAGCCGGGCGAGCGTCCCGGGGAGATCGGACAGCGTGTGGACGACGGCATCCGCGCCGAGCTCCTCCGCCGGGATCATCGTATAGCCGTAGCTCACCGCCACGACCGCGACGTCGGCCGCGCGGGCGGTGTCGATGTCGGCCTGGCTGTCCCCGATCATGACAGCCTCGCGCGGCCGCGCGTTCATTCGTTCCAGCGTCGTCAACAAGTGTCCCGCGTCGGGTTTCTTCACGGCCAAGCTGTCTCCGCCGAGGACCGCGGTGAAGTATCTGGCGAGATCGAGCCCCGACAGCAGTTTCTCGGAAAGGGCCACCGGCTTGTTGGTGCAGACCCCTAGCGTAACGCCAGCCTCCGACAGGCGGTCCAGCATGTCGGTCGCCGCCGGAAACGGGACGCTCCGGTCGGTCAGATGCGCGGCGTAGTATTCGAAGGCGCTCTCGAACATGGCTTCGATGTCCACGCCGTCGGGGATTCCGCCCGTCGCGGTCAAGGCGCGTTCGATCAGCTTCCGCAAGCCTTGTCCGACCATGGCGCGAACGTCGGCCACGCCGACCGGATCCCGGCCAGCGCGCGGCAGGACGTGATTCAGCGCCGCCGTCAGATCGGGCGCCGTGTCGACGAGCGTTCCGTCGAGATCGAACACCACGGCGCGGGGCAGCGAACTCATTGAAAAGACCGGTAGGAAATCGTGACTTGGGCCAGGAGGAGGCGTATGGCAAGGTCCGGTACCGAATACCGAAGACCCGATTGGACAGCGTTTTAGACGCCTTGCCGATGCGACCCAAGAAAAAACGTGATCCCAGGCGCGCATGACTGATTCCAACGTGGCTGTCGTCGTCCTCGCGGCTGGCAGGGGCGCGCGTATGGAGTCCGACATCCCGAAGGCGCTCCATGCCGTCGCCGGGCAACCCATGCTCTCGCACGTACTCCGGGCGGCGTCGGGCATCGAACCCCGACGGACGGTCGTGGTCGTGGGTCGTGGAATGGAGGCTGTGGCGCGACTGGCCGACGGCGCCGCGACCGTCATCCAAGAACGGCGGTTGGGCACCGCCCACGCCGTGCTACAGGCGCGGCCGGAACTCGGTGGGTTCGAGAGCGACGTGTTGGTGCTGTTCGCGGACGGCCCGCTGATCACGTCGGCCACGATGCGACGGCTTGTCGATACGCGGCGGAACGCCGCGGACCCCGCCGTTGTCGTTCTGGGGTTCCGGCCCGGGGACGCGGCGGCCTATGGCCGGCTCGTGATGAACAGGGCCGGTGCCTTGGAGGCCATCGTCGAGTTCCACGACGCCGACGACGCGCAGCGGAAGATCGGTCTCTGCAACGGCGGTGCCATGGCGGTCGACGGCGCTGTTCTGTTCGAGTACCTGTCGGAGATCGGGAACGACAACGCGAAGGGGGAATACTACCTGACCGATCTGGTCGCGGTCGCACGCGCCCACGGCCGCGAATGCGCGGTCGTCGAGTGCCCCGAAGAAGAGACCCACGGCGTCAACTCGCGGGCCGACCTGGCGGCCGTCGAGGCCGTCCTCCAGCGGCGTTTGCGCGCGGCCGCGATGGCGGCCGGCGTCACGATGGTCGATCCCGGCACCGTGTATCTGAGCGTGGATACGACGTTCGGTCGCGACATCGTCGTGGAGCCGCACGTATTCTTCGGTCCGGGCGTCACCGTCGGCGATAGGGTTCGAATCAGGGCGTTCAGCCATATCGAGGGCGCGGCGGTCGCGGCCGGCGCCAGTATCGGCCCCTATGCCCGGCTGCGGCCGGGCGCGGATATCGGGGAATCGGCCCGCATCGGCAACTTCGTCGAGGTCAAAGCCGCCACGGTGGAGACGGGAGCCAAGGTGAACCATCTGGCCTATGTCGGCGATGCCCGCGTGGGCGAAGGCGCGAACGTCGGCGCCGGCACGATCACCTGCAATTATGACGGGGTCGCCAAGCACCGGACGGATATCGGCGCCGGAGCGTTCATCGGCTCCAACAGCGCGCTGGTCGCACCGGTGAAGATCGGCGACGGCGCCATCGTCGGCGCCGGAAGCGCGGTGAGTCGCGACGTTCCCGCCGGTGCTCTCGCTCTTGCCCGGGCCGAGCAATCGGAGAAACCCGGCTGGGCGGCGAGATTCTTCGACCGCGCCGAAGGGCGGGTGGCCGTGGTGAAAGCCGCGAAGCGATCGCGCGAGGCCTGAACGATGTGTGGGATAGTCGGCACCGTCGGCCGGAAACCGGTGGTTCCCGTTCTCATGGAAGGTCTGAAGCGGCTCGAATACCGGGGGTACGATTCGGCCGGCATGGCCACCCTGGTGAACGGCGGCATCGACCGGCGGCGGGCCGAGGGAAAACTCGTGAACCTCCAGGCGCTCCTCGATCGGGCGCCGCTTCCCGGGGACGTCGGCATCGGCCATACCCGCTGGGCGACCCACGGCGCGCCGAATGAGAGCAACGCCCACCCGCATGCCACAGAAAAGGTGGCCCTCGTCCATAACGGAATCATCGAAAACTACCGTGATCTCCGCGAGGAGCTGATCCCGCTCGGCTACGGATTCGAGACGGAGACCGATACGGAAGCCGCCGCCCAGCTCATCACCCGCTACATGGATGGCGGCGACGCTCCAGTCGAGGCGACGGCCAAGGCGCTGTCGCGTCTCGAGGGCGCCTTCGCTCTGGCAATCATCTTCGCCGGCGAACACGATCTCATGATCGGTGCCCGCCGGGGCAGCCCGCTCGTCGTCGGTTGGGGCGAAGATGCCATGTACCTCGGGTCGGACGCGCTGGCGCTGGCATCCATGACCGACAGGGTGAACTACCTCGACGACGGGGACTGGGTGGTCCTGAATCATGACGGCGCCAGCATCCGCGACGCGGACGGGAATATGGTCGCGCCCGATATCAAATCGACCGCCCTGACGGGCGCGCTGGTGGGCAAGGGAAACCATCGGCATTTCATGCTCAAGGAGATCTACGAGCAACCGACGGTCATCGGGGACACGTTCAATACCTATTTCAATCCGGCGGACCGGGCCATTCAACTGCCGAAACTGCCCTTCGATCTCGCGGACATCGACAGAGTCACCATTGTCGCGTGCGGGACGTCCTACCTCGCCGGCATGGTGGCCAAGTATTGGTTCGAACGTCTGGCCAAGCTCAACGTCGAGATCGATATCGCCTCCGAGTTCCGCTACCGCGGCGCGACGATGTCGGAGAGCGGGCTCGCCGTGTTCATCTCCCAGTCGGGCGAGACCGCGGACACGCTCGCCGCCCAGCGCTATGCCCGCGAGCAGGGCAGCCGCACGCTGGCCGTCGTCAATGTCGCCGAGAGCACGATGGGGCGCGAGGCCGACGCGCTCCTGCCGACCCACGCGGGACCGGAGATCGGCGTTGCCGCCACCAAGACATTCACCTGCCAGCTCGTCACCCTGGCGTGCCTCGCCATCGCCACCGCCCGGGTGCGCGGCGCGATCGACCGCGGGACCGAGGCGGATCTCTCCGCGGCGGTCGCGGAGGTGCCGGCGCGCGTCGCTGAAATCCTGAACCACGACGAGAGTCTGCGGGATCTCGCCCACGAACTCGCCGAGGCGCGGGATGTCCTCTACCTCGGCCGGGCCTCGGCGTTCCCCATCGCGCTCGAGGGAGCGCTCAAGCTCAAGGAAATCTCCTATATCCACGCCGAAGGGTTCGCGGCGGGCGAGCTCAAGCACGGTCCCATCGCCCTGATCGACGAGAACGTGCCGGTCGTCGTCATCGCTCCCTCCGACGACGTGTTCGAAAAGACCGCTTCCAACATGGAAGAAGTCATCGCCCGCGGCGCCCGCGTCGTCTTTCTCGGAGACGAGGCGGGCATCAGCCGTCTCGGCGACATGGCGGCGGCGACCGTTCGGATGCCTTCCGTCGACCCCGTTGTCGCGCCGATCCTCTATGCCATTCCCATGCAGCTGCTGGCCTACCACGTAGCCGTGATCAAGGGGACCGACGTCGATCAGCCGCGGAACCTCGCCAAGGCGGTGACGGTGGAGTAGCCTCGCCCGTCCGCGTTCGACGGGAGGGCTCGGCGCGACCCGTGGAGGACGTCATGGCGGAGACTGGCATCTTGCGCGAAATCGAATAGCGTCGTCCGGACAACCCTTCATGACATCCGAATCGGAGATGGCCGACATGTCCAAGCCGCGGCGGAGCCGGACGGTCGGCACGCCGGTCGTCGTTATCGCCTGCGCCGGTCTGGTCCTGTTCGTCTCGGTCGGAACCCGGCAGACCTTCGGGCTGTTCCTGCCGCCCATGGAAGCGGACCTCGGCTGGGGACGGGAGTCCTTCGGTTTCGCAATCGCCCTGCAGAACCTGGTGTGGGGAGTCTCCCAACCCTTCGTCGGCGCCGTCGCGGATCGCTTCGGTTCGGGCCGCGTCGTCATCGGTGGGGCCGCTCTCTACGCCTTGGGCCTCGTCGGAATGGCTTCCTCGGAGTCCGCCGCGGCGTTCGCCCTGAGCAGCGGGCTTCTCATCGGTCTCGCTCTCAGCGGCACGGGATTCGCCGTCGTTCTCGGCGCCGTGGCGCGTGCCACGCGACCGGAACGACGCGGCTTCATGATGAGCGTGGCCGGGACCATCGGCGGGTTCGGTCAACTCCTGATGATTCCCTATTCGCAGGGCTTCATCAGCGGGTACGACTGGGTCGCCGCGTTTCTGGTGCTGGCCGCCACTGCGGCGTTGATCGTTCCCCTTGCCGCGGGGCTTACGGGCCGCGTGTCGGCCGAGGACCCCGACCGCGGCGCCGAGCAGTCGTTCCGGGACGCGCTGACGGAAGCCCGCCGGAACGGCGGCTACTGGTTTCTGAATCTGGGTTTCTTCGTCTGCGGATTTCAGATCACGTTCATCCTCACGCATCTGCCGGCCTACGTCGCGGACGCGGATCTCGCCGCCGAAATGGGCGCCGTGGTTCTCGTCACGATCGGGCTGTTCAACATTCCCGGCGCTCTCGTTTTGGGGCGGCTCGCGGACATCTACCGCAAGCGCTCCGTCCTCAGCATCCTGTATCTCGCCCGCGCGGGTATTCTGGCCATGTTCGTCCTCGCGCCGATGACTCCCACGACCATCGTCCTGTTCGGCGCGGGTTTCGGTCTGACGTGGCTGGCCACGATTCCCCTGACCAACGCCGTGGTGGCCCAACTGTTCGGTGTCCGTTACGTCGCCACCTTGTTCGGTATCGCCTGGTTCGTGCATCAGGTGGGATCGTTCTTCGGCGCCTGGATCGGTGGCCTGATCTTCGATCTCCTCGGCAGCTACGACATGATCTGGTGGTTCACGGCTTGGCTCGGAGTAACGGCCGCGTTGCTCCACTGGCCGATCGACGAGCCTCCGACCGCCAGGATGGCCACCGCCAAGCGAGCCGTCCGCCGTCGAGCGGGCGGTTAACGCCCGACGGCCCGATCTCTATAATACGACGCGGGGCGCGGGCAGGCGTCCGGCATAACTCCCACAGGAGAGTGCTCTCCATGAACCTCAAGGACCCTTCGCTGTTTCGTCAGCAGTGTTACATCGACGGCACCTGGGCGGACGCCGACGACGGCGGCGCCATCGACGTCAACAACCCGGCGGACAACTCCATCATCGGCACCGTCCCCAGGATGGGTGCCAGGGAAACCCGGCGGGCCATCGAGGCCGCCAACGACGCCTATCCCGATTGGCGGACGCGCACGGGCAAGGAGCGCGCGGCCATCCTTCGCCGCTGGTACGAGCTGGTCATGGAGAACCAAGAGGATCTCGCCGTCCTGATGACCACCGAACAAGGCAAGCCCCTCGCCGAATCGATGGGCGAGATCGTCTACGGCGCCTCGTTCATCGAATGGTTCGCGGAAGAGGCCAAGCGTATCTACGGCGACACGATTCCCCAGCACCAGCACGACAAGCGCATCGTCGTCATCAAGGAGCCGGTCGGGGTCGTGGCCTCCATCACGCCATGGAACTTCCCCAACGCCATGATTACGCGCAAGTGCGCGCCGGCACTGGCGGCCGGCTGCACGGTCGTGGCCAAGCCGGCGACGCAGACGCCTTACTCCGCCTTCGCGCTCGCCGAGCTCGCCGAACGGGCCGGCATCCCGAAAGGCGTGCTGAATATCGTCAGCGGCGTCAGTTCCGAAATCGGCGCCGAAATGACGTCGAATCCCATCGTCCGCAAGCTCAGCTTCACCGGCTCGACGGAAATCGGGAAACTCCTGATGGAGCGGTGTGCCGGCACCGTCAAGAAGATGTCCATGGAGCTGGGAGGCAACGCGCCGTTCATTGTCTTCGACGACGCGGATATCGATTCGGCCGTCGCCGGCGCCATGCAGTCGAAGTACCGGAACGCGGGACAGACGTGTGTCTGCGCCAACCGCATCTTCGCCCAGGACGGCATCTACGACCGGTTCACCGACAAGCTGGCCGAGGCCGCGGCGGCGCTGGAGGTCGGCGACGGCATGGCAGAGGGCGTCAGCACCGGTCCCCTCATCGACATCAAGGCCGTCGAAAAGGTCGAAAGCCACATCCAGGACGCCGTCGCCAAGGGCGCGCGGGTGGTGGTCGGCGGCGGACGGCACTCGAACGGCGGGAACTTCTTCGAACCGACCGTGCTTGCCGACGTCACGCCGGAGATGATCGTCAGCAGGGAGGAAACTTTCGGGCCGCTCGCCCCGGTCTATCGCTTCGAGACCGACGAGGACGCGGTGAAGAAGGCGAACGACACCGAATTCGGCCTGGCCGCCTATTTCTACACGCGCGACATCGGCCGCGTGTGGCGGGTCGCCGAACAGTTGGAGTACGGCATCGTCGGGATCAACTCCGGCATCATCTCCACGGAGATCGCCCCCTTCGGCGGCATGAAGGAATCGGGTATCGGTCGCGAAGGCTCGAAGTACGGCATCGACGAGTTCGTCGAGGTCAAATACCTGTGCATGGGCGATATCGCGTAAGGGCGATTCCATTCCGCTCGGCACCGGGCCGGTCGGGTTCCGGCGGGATTGTCTTGACACGACATCCAGTGCGGCAACCGGGAAGGCGGTGGCGGTGAGATGGCCAGATACGATTACGATCTATTCGTGATCGGAGCGGGCTCGGGGGGTGTCTCCGCGAGCCGCCGCGCGGCCGCGTTCGGCGCCAGGGCCGTCGTCTGTGAGGAGTATCGCGTCGGCGGCACCTGCGTCATTCGCGGCTGCGTCCCGAAGAAGCTGTTCACCTACGCCGCGCATTTCGCCGAGGACTTCGAGGACGCCGCCGGGTTCGGTTGGGAGCACGCCCGCCCGAATTTCGACTGGCCGACCCTGATCGCCAACAAGGACGCGGAGATCGACCGGCTCAACGGCATCTACATCCGAATGCTCGCCGCCGCTGGCGTCGATCTCGTCGAGGACCGCGGAGTCCTGGTCGATCCCCATACCGTCGAAATCGGGGGAAGGACCGTCACCGCTGAGACGATTCTGATCGCCACCGGCGCCAAGCCCTTCCGCCCCGATATCCCTGGGATCGAGCACACCATCACCTCGAACGAGGCGTTCCATCTGGACGAATTTCCGCGCCGCGCCGTGGTCGTGGGCGGCGGTTACATCGCCGTCGAGTTCTCCGGCATTTTCAATGGCTTGGGATCCCGGGTGACACAGATCTACCGGGGCGAACAAATCCTCCGGGGATTCGACAACGACGTGCGTGCGGCGCTGGCTCGAGAGATATCCAAGAAGGGCGTAGACCTGCGGGTCGAGAGCCAGGTCGCACGGATCGACATGGCGGGGCGGCATCTGGAGGTGATCCTGAAGGATGGGGGCGCTATCGCCGCCGACCTCGTGATGTACGCGACGGGCCGCGAGCCCAACACCTCCGGCATGGGGCTGGCGGAGGCCGGCGTCGATCTCGACGACGCGGGAGCCGTCAAGGTCGATCGGCACTCCAGAACCAGCGTTCCCAACGTCTACGCCATCGGGGACGCGACCAACCGCATGAACCTGACCCCCGTGGCGATCAACGAAGGCCGGGCCTTCGCGGAGACCCTCTACGCCGGCCGGCCGCGCTTCCTCGATTACACGAACGTGCCGCACGCCGTGTTCTCAAATCCATCGGTGGGCGTCGCGGGCCTCGACGAAGCACGGGCCCGCGAGCGATACGAAGCGGTGGATATCTACAAGTCCACGTTCCGGCCGATGAAGCATACCCTGACGGGCCGGGACGAGCGGACCCTGATGAAGCTCGTGGTCGACGCCGCCACGGACAGGGTGGTCGGGGTGCACATGGTGGGTCCTGACGCCGCCGAAATCGTGCAGGGCATGGGAGTCGCCCTCACCTGCGGGGCGACCAAGGCCCAGTTCGACGCGACGGTGGGCATTCATCCCTCCGCAGCGGAGGAATTCGTGACGATGCGCGAGAAGTTCGTGGAACTCGAGGCCCAAGCGGCGGAATGACGGATCCGCCCGGCGGCACCGGTCTCGCCGGGGCGATAGGCGAAAGGACTCCATTCGGCGCTGGCCAAGTCGCTCGAAGGAGTTGGCAATCGGGGACGAACCGGCGTATACGCATACCCTTTTCGCGGGAGGAGTGGGCTCATGCCCGAGACGTGGACGCTGGCCAGTTGGCGCGGCTTGCCGATCCAGCAGCAGCCGGACTATCCGGACGCCGCCGCGCTGGAGGCGACCTTGGACCGGATACGGCGACTCCCGCCGCTCGTCTTCGCTGGCGAGGCGAGGCGGTTACGCGCCGCGTTGGCGGAGGTGGCGGAAGGGCGGGCTTTCCTGTTGCAGGGCGGCGATTGCGCCGAGAGCTTCGCCGAATTCAGCGCCGACAATATCCGCGACACGTTCCGGGTACTGATGCAGATGGCGGTCGTCATGACGTTCGCGGCCGCCTGCCCGATCGTCAAGGTCGGTCGTCTCGCCGGCCAGTTCGCCAAGCCGCGCAGTGCGTCGACGGAGACGCGGGGGGATTTGGAACTCCCGAGCTATCGCGGCGACACCGTGAACGGCATGGAGTTCAACGCCGAGGCTCGGACGGCGGATCCCGACAGGCTTCTCCGGGGTTACCATCAGTCGGCCGCAACCCTCAATCTGCTGCGGGCGTTCGCGCACGGGGGTTACGCCGATCTCCGCCGCGTTCACGGCTGGAATCAGGGATTCGTGTCTCGCACCGCTCAGGGCGAGCGTTACGCCGACTTCGCCGACCGCATTACCGAAGCACTGGACTTCATGGAGGCTTGCGGCGTCACGGGGGAGTTCGTCCCGCTCGTGCGCGAAGTCGATTTCTACACTTCACACGAAGCCTTGTTGCTCGGGTTCGAAGAGGCGATGACCCGTGTCGATTCGACCACGGGCGACTGGTACGACACCTCGGCGCATATGCTCTGGGTCGGGGACCGCACCCGTCAGGAAGGCGGCGCGCACGTCGAATTCATGCGGGGCATCCGTAACCCCATCGGTATCAAGGTAGGACCCACGACCGAGCCCGACGGCCTGAGGCGCCTGATCGACGTGCTCGATCCGAACGGGGATCCCGGCCGTCTCACGGTCATCGTGCGCATGGGCGCCGACAAGATCGGCGAGCACCTGCCACCGCTTGTCCGGGCGGTCCGGCGGGATGGCCGGAAGGTCGTATGGTCGTGCGATCCGATGCATGGCAACACGGTGAAATCCGCGAACGGGTACAAGACCAGGGTTTTCGACCGGATCCTGTCGGAGGTTCGGCAGTTCTTCGATGTCCACATCGCCGAGGGAAGCTACGCTGGCGGCGTGCATTTCGAGATGACCGGACAAGACGTCACGGAGTGCCTGGGCGGCGCCCAAGACATTACGGAACGCGCGCTCGCGGATCGCTACCACACGCATTGCGACCCCCGGCTCAACGCGTCGCAAGCGCTGGAGTTGGCGTTTCTGATCGCTGACTCGTTGAAGAAGCAGCGCGCCAACGGCCAACCTCGAATCGTCGCCGAGGCGTCCTGAGAGTCATTCGCCGTGCGGAACGACCGACCGCCGCCAGCCCTGAACGACGCGGACATCAGCCGGCATACCGACCGGTATTTCCGCAAGTCGCGGCGCACCGTCGCGAAGTTCGGGGACGCGCGAGTTACCTATGCCATCTTCATGCGGCGCCCGGTCGTGTTTACGCCCAAGTTCATGGTCGAATGGCTGGAGAGCGTGGCGGTCGCGCGCGGCACGAAGTTCGATATCGATCTGCGCTTCGAGGAGGGAGAGCGCGTGGGTGCCGGCGAGCCGCTGGCCTATGTGTCCGGCTCGATGCACGATCTCGTGGATCTCGAGACGCTCTACCTGCAGAAGCTCGGGGCGCCGTGCGTGGCGGCCTACAACGCCTACGTCATGTGCCGCGATCTTCCCGAGGTCACCTTCATGGCTTTCGACGCCCGCCATTGCACGGGGACCGAAATGGCCGAGATGATGGCCTACGCGGCGAGCGTGGGTTCTCGCGCCGCCCAGCGGGATGTGGGCGCCGTCGGCTTCGTCGGCTGCGCCACGGATTCCACGGCGCACTATTTCGGCCGCGAGCGGGGTCTGGGCACGATGCCGCACGCCTTGATCGGCTATGCGGGGTCGACATTGCGGGCGGCACAGATGTTTCACGAGACCTACCCCGACGAACCGCTCTATGCGCTGGTCGACTATTTCGGCCGGGAAATCACGGACACGTTGGAGATCTGCGAACATTTCCCCGAGCTGGCGGCCAGAGGGAGGCTCGGCGTTCGCCTCGATACGCACGGGGGTCGTTTCGTGGAGGGACTGGACCCGCAGCGTTCCTACGAGGTCCTGCAACGCCACGATCCCAATGCCGTGAAGCGGTATCGGAACGAACGGGAACTGCGGTGGCTTCTCGGTACGGGAGTCTCGGCCGCCGCCATCTGCCATGTGCGGCAGACCCTGGACGGCGCGGGGTATGGGGGGGTGAAGATCATCGCGAGCTCGGGCTTCGGTCCGGCCAAGTGCCGGGTCATGGCGAGCGTCGGGGCGCCGGTCGACATGATCGGCACCGGCTCGTACCTGCCCGAGAACTGGCCGGAGACCTACGCCACCGCGGACATCGTGGAGTACGACGGCGAGGCCAAGGTCAAAGTCGGTCGCGAGTTCCTCTTGAAGAACGCCAAGGGGGGTTCGGACGACGCCGGGGCTGACGGCGCGCCGAAGACGTAAACGTCTTCCCGCTTATTCATGAAAGTCCGCCATTGGAGGGCCGTGTTCTCCCGACGGTCTCCGCCGGGAGGTCATGACGTCACCGGCCGATTCCACGCTCCCGGGCCGACGAAGCCTTCTCGCCGTGGATGACTCTTATGGATAAGCAGGAACGTTTTCCCGCTCGATTCGGCTTTCCGTCGGCACGCGGCGGAAGGTGGTATCACTCACCCCGGCTCAATCGGATGAGCTTCTTACCGAAGTTGTGGCCTCGCATCAGCTCGATGAACTGCTCGGGCGCGTTCTCGATGCCGTCGGTGACATCTTCCCTGTATTTCAGCTTACCGTCCCGGACCCATTGGGCGAGCCGCGCGCGGCCCTCCTCGAACTTGGCCTGGAACGAGGTGACGATGAAACCTTCCATGCGCGCCTGGTTGATCAACAGGTGCCGCAGCGCGCTGGGGGCCATCGGCGGCTGTTCGAGGTTGTACTGCGAGATCTGCCCGCAGATCACCACGCGCGCCCTGAGCGCGAGTCTGGGAAGCACGGCATCGGTGATGGGGCCGCCGACATTGTCGAAATAGACGTCGATCCCGTCCGGGCAGGCGCCGTCAAGCGCCGCGCCCATGTCCTCCGTCACGCGGTGATTGACGCCTTCGTCGAAGCCGAGTTCGCCCCTGATGTACGCGATCTTTTCGTCCGACCCGGCGATGCCCACGACACGGCAGCCGGCGAGCTTGGCAATCTGCCCCACGACGGCCCCCACGGCCCCCGATGCGGCGGATACCACGACCGTGTCCCCGGAGACGGGTCTGCCGATCTCGAGAAAGCCGAAATACGCCGTCAGGCCGGGCATGCCCAGAATGCCGAGGGCCGTCGACTCGGGGATGTCGGGAAAGGGCACCTTTCGCGCCGCGTCGGGCCGCGCCAGTCCGTACTCCTGCCAGCCCAGCCGTCCCTCGACCACGTCCCCGACGGCGAAAGCGTCGGTATTGGTGCGGACCACCTCGCCCACGATACCTCCGACGATGACCTCGCCGATCGCCAGCGGAGGCACATAGGATCGCGCGTCGTTCATTCGTCCCCGCATGTACGGGTCGAGTGACAGATAGCGCGCCCGCACCAGGGCCTCGCCGGGATCGGGATCCCCGATGGGTGACTCGACGAGATCGAAGTCGGACAGCTCGGGATATCCCTTGGGACGGCTCTTGAGCACGACCTGTCGATTGACATTCCGCATGTCGGTCCCTCTCCCTTCTCGCGCTTGGCGACGCACCCCTTTATGGCGGTTGCCGTGGCCCCGTTCAAGCGGTGGGCCGCGTGTTGTTCGCCGCGACCGACCGCGCTACACATCCGCCATGACCGAGTGCCCGCGAATCGCCATCGCCCAGTTGAACCCCACCATGGGGGATCTCGCCGGAAACTTGGCACTGGTCAGAAAAGCGCACGCCGAGGCCGCCGCCCGACACGCCGATCTCGTCGTGGCGACGGAGCTGGTGATGACCGGATATCCACCGGAGGACCTGGTCCTCAAACGGGCGTTTCAGGACGACGTGGCCGAAGCGGTGAGGGACTTGGCGTCGGACACCGGGGACGGAAGTCCCGCGATCATCGTCGGCGCTCCGTGGCGGATCGCCGGGAGGCTGCACAATACCGCGCTGCTTCTGGCGAACGGGAATATCGTGGCGGAAGCCAACAAGTTCGATTTGCCGAATTACGGGGTGTTCGACGAAAAACGCGTGTTCGCTCCCGGTTCCACCTCCGCTCCGATCGAATGGCGGGGACACAAGCTCGGCGTCATGGTCTGCGAGGACATGTGGACGCCGATCCCCGCGAAAGCCCTGGCGTCGGCGGGAGCCCGGCAACTCATCGTCATCAACGGGTCGCCGTACGAGCACGACAAGTCCGGCGAGCGGCTGGCCCTGGCGCGGGCGCGGGCGCGGGAGACCGGCCTGCCGCTGATATACGCCAACCAGGTCGGCGGTCAGGACGAGGTCGTCTTCGATGGCGCGTCGTTCGTCGTCAACGCGGATGGCGCCATCGCCACCCGCCTGTCGTCGTGGCGCGAGGAGGTCGCCGTCACCGAATGGGAAATCGAGGCATCGGGCGGATGGACCTGTATCGCGGAAGACGTTCCCGACCCGGTCGACGGGCTCGAAGGCGTGTACCAGGCGATGGTCACGGGTCTCCGGGATTACGTGCGGAAGAACCGGTTCCCCGGCGTGGTCCTGGGCCTTTCCGGCGGGATCGATTCGGCGCTGTCGGCGGCGGTGGCCGTCGATGCCCTGGGCGCGGAACAGGTGCGCTGCGTGATGATGCCGTCCGCCTACACCTCGCACGAGAGTCTCGATGACGCCGCCGCGTGCGCGTCGCTTCTCGGGACACGCCTCGACGAGGCGCCGATCGTTCCCGCCGTGGAGACGTACGATGGCATGCTCGCGGAGTTGTTCGAAGGGCGGGAGCTTGGCGTCACTATGGAGAATATCCAGGCGCGCCTCCGGGGCGTGCTGCTGATGGCGATCTCCAACGAGTTCGGGCACATGGTGCTGACGACGGGCAACAAGTCGGAAATGTCCGTGGGCTACGCCACGCTCTACGGCGACATGTGCGGCGGCTATTCGGTACTCAAGGACGTTTACAAGACCACCGTCTTCGCGCTCTCGCGGTGGCGGAACGGGCACGCGCCCGAGGGCACGCTCGGGCCTTCGGGCCCCGTCATTCCGGAAAATATCATCGTCAAACCGCCGACGGCGGAGTTGCGCCCCGGCCAGAGAGACGACGATTCGCTTCCGCCCTACGACGTACTGGACGACATCCTGCGCTGCCTCGTAGAAGAGGAAATGACTTTCGACGAGATCATGGCCCGGGGCCACCCCGCCGGCGTCGTGACCCGCGTCGAGAACCTCCTCTACGCCGCGGAATACAAGCGCCGGCAGGCGCCGCCGGGCGTCAAGATCACGCGCAAGAACTTCGGACGCGATCGCCGCTATCCGGTCACGAACCGTTACCGGGACGCCCGATAAGAAGGAGCGGGGTCGTGGACCGTCAGGGGTTCGATCTGATACCCCTTGCCCCCGCGGGCTAGAGGGTTTCGGCTTGTACGACGGAACCGGCGGCCACTTCAACGGGTTGGGTTCGATCTTGGGATTCGCGCTGTACAACACGGCGACGCGACGCAAGGAGCCATTCCGCCCGCTGGATCCACGCCACGTGCGCATGTACGTGTGCGGGCCGACGGTCTACGACTACGCCCACATCGGCAATGCCCGGACGTTCGTCGCCTTCGATCTGCTCAATCGTGTGTTGCGGTGCCGGTTCGAACGGGTCACGTGCGCCCGCAACATCACCGACATCGAGGACAAGATCATTACCGCCGCGAACGAGACCGGGGAGACCATCGAGCAGGTGACGGAGCGGACGGAGCGCGCCTTCCACGAGGATATGGAAACCCTGGGTCTGCTGCCCCCCGACATCGAGCCCCGGGCGACCGATCACATCGCGGAGATGATCGCGATGATCGAGACGCTGATCGACAAGGACCATGCCTACGAGGCGGAAGGCCACGTCCTGTTCGCGGTGGCGTCTCACGAGGCCTACGGCTCCCTGTCGCGGCGTAACCGCAAGGACATGATCGCGGGGGCCCGCGTCGAGGTCGCGCCCTACAAGCGGGATCCGTGCGACTTCGTGCTGTGGAAGCCGTCGACGCCGGAACAACCGGGTTGGGACAGCCCTTGGGGGCGGGGGCGTCCGGGCTGGCATATCGAATGCTCGGCCATGAGCGAGAAGTACCTGGACGTGCCCTTCGACATTCACGGCGGCGGTCTCGATCTGGCTTTCCCTCACCACGAGAACGAGCTCGCCCAGAGCACCTGCGCGCACGATGGCGGCGAGTTCGTGCAGACCTGGGTGCACAGCGGCTTCGTCACCGTCGGGGGCGAGAAGATGTCGAAGTCGCTGGGTAACTTCAGGACCGCGCGCGACCTGCTGGCGGACCATCCCGGGGAAGCGGTCCGTCTCACCCTGCTGTCCACGCACTACCGCCAGCCGTTCGACTGGACCGACGACGGGGTGCGCCAGGCCAAGACGACGCTCGACCGCTGGTATCGGGCGGTCGGCGACACGCCGCCCGCCGACGCCATACCGGCCGGAGTGATGGCGGGGCTCGACGACGATCTCAATACGGCGCTGGCGATTTCCGAGATGCACGAGCTGGCCGACCGGGCCCTGGCTGGAGACAAGAGCGCGGCCGCGGCTCTCCGCGCCGCGGCGAATCTCATGGGTCTACTCGAGGGCGATGCCGAGTCCTGGTTCAAGGGAGAGACGAGAGAGGGCGACGCCGCCCAGGTCGGGGCCCGCATCGCCGAGCGGGCGGCGGCGCGCAAGCGGCGAGATTACGCGGAGGCCGACCGGATCAGGGACGATCTCAAGGAGCAGGGCATCGAACTGGAGGATCGGCCCGACGGGACGACAGACTGGCGCAAGGCGGGCTGACGCCCGTCGATCCGGCGTCCTTCCGGCACAACCCCGTGTCCGTCATGGCAGGAACCGACCGGACCAAGGAGGCCGTTCTGGGCGGTCCCGCCATCGTACTCGTCGAGCCCCAGATGGGCGAGAACATCGGCGCCGCCGCCCGCGCCATGCTGAATTTCGGGCTGACGGACATGCGTCTGGTGCGCCCCCGGGATCCCTGGCCCAACGAGAAGGCCCGGGCGCCGGCGTCCCGCGCCGATGTCGTTATCGACGGCGCGCGCGTCTACCGACGGACGGCGGAAGCGGTGGCCGACCTCCACCACGTCTACGCCACCACGGCCCGTCCCCGCGACATGCTGAAACCGGTGCTGACGCCGCGCGCCGCAATGGAAACCGCGCGTCGGCACGTCGCGATGGGGGAAAGCTGCGGGATCCTTTTCGGACGCGAGAAATCGGGCTTGCACAACGAGGATGTCGCCGTTTCCGAGGCCGTCGTCGCGGTTCCGGTGAATCCGGCCTTCGCCTCGCTCAATCTCGCCCAGGCCGTGCTGATCCTGGGTTACGAATGGTTTCTCGCCGGCGACGACACGCCGGACCACGATTTCCCTCGGGGCGCCACGCGCCGGGCGAACCACGGCGAGCTGATGGGCCTGTTCGATCACCTGGAACGGGAGCTCGACGCGGGCGGGTTCCTGTATCCACCGGAAAAGCGCCCGGCGATGGTGCGCAACATCCGCAACGTCTTCTCCCGCGCCGGCCTCATGGAGCAGGAGGTACGCACCCTGCGGGGCATTATCAGCGCGTTGACCAAGCCCCGGAACCGGGGGAACCCTTGAGCCATAGCTACGGCTACGGCGTGGCCGACGGCCGGGTGTTGCTCGCGCACGGGGAGATACGGAATACTTCGGCGGAATCGAGCCACGAGGAGGGGATCGATGGGCCGGAACATTCTGTTCATCACCACGGATCAGCAGCGGTACGACGCGCTCGGTTGCAATGGCGGGAAGGTCGCGAGAACGCCCGTCATCGACGCGCTGGCGAAGAAGGGCATCGTCTATCGGCGGGCCCACAACCAGAGCACGGTATGCATGCCGGCGAGGACCACGATGCTCACCGGCATGTATCCCCGCACGCACGGCGTGATCACCAATGGCCGACGCTACTCGCATAACAATCCCACGGTCGCCAGCTACCTCAGGAAAAAGGCCAGCTACCGCACGGCGCTGCTCGGCAAGGCCCATTTCGATCCCATCCTGACCACCGAGTATTGGGAGAACACCGCGGCGACGAAGGGGACCACCGGCCCGCACCGGGGCTTCGAACGTATCGAGTGCCTGTTCCATTCCGGCCGCGCCGGACGGAACCTCATGCATTACCCCAAGTGGCTCCGGGACAACCACCCCAAGGAGGTCGACGGCTATTTCCTGTTCGGCAACTACGCGACGAAAAGGGTTACGGTATCGACCTACCGGGGCGGCGAGACCGGCGCCGTGCAAGTGAAGCGCAATCCCATACCGCGCGAGCTGTACCATACCGACTGGGTCGCCGACCGCGCGATCGACTACCTCGATACGGTCAAGAAACGGGAGAACTGGTTCGTCTGGATGAGTTTTCCCGACCCTCACCACCCGTGGGATCCGCCGGACTCGGAACTCCACCGGTGCGACTGGCGCGACCTGGAACTGCCCGCCGCGCATGGCGGCAGTGTCGAGAAGAACCGCAAGATACTGGCGCGCAAGCCGCGCCACTGGCTGGAGTGGTTCGAAGGGAAGAAGCAGTTCAATTTCGAGCTGCCCAAGACCTTCGTCCCGGCCGCCATGACCCGCGACCAGGTACGCGAGATCGACGCCATGTGCCATATCGAGAACGAGATCATCGACGAGGCCATGGGGCGGGTGCTCGACTACATCGAGGGGCGCGGCTGGAGCGCGAACACCGACGTCATCTTCACCACCGACCACGGCGAGCTCCAGGGCGATTACGGAATGTTGTTCAAGGGACCGGCCCACGTCGATTCGCTGATGCGCGTGCCCCTGGTCTGGCGGCCGGCGCCCAGCGCCAACATCCGGGCCAAGGAGCTGGAGACGCCGGTGGGCCACGTCAATCTGGCGCCGACCTTCTGCCGGGTCGCGGGCCTCCCGGTGCCCGAGTGGATGCAGGAGCAGCCCTTGCCGACCACTAGGTCCGACCGCCGCGAGCGCGTGATCACCGAGTGGGAGGACGAGTACAAGGGCAATCATCTCAGGTTCAACACGATCTACCGCGATGGATATATCTGCACGGCCTACGAGAAAACGAGCTACTATGAAGGGTCGGAAGGGGAGCTTTACGACGTCAACGAAGATCCCCGGCAGTGGCGGAACCTCTGGGACGTGAAGAAGTACAAGTCGTTGAAATCGGATCTCGTCGCCGACCTCTACGACAACCTGCCGCCAGCGCGGAAGACGCCGCTTCCACGTCTGGAGATGGTGTAGCGAGTTTTGTCCGGGATTACCTCGTTCAGACAGAAGTGAGACGCCGCGTGGGCCGCTGGGAACGGCGCGTCAAGCCGCTTCGCGGCTCCTTCGCTGCGTTCCGGCCCTTCGGATGACCCGTCGTTCCCGGTGGCTCCGAGGGCGGCCGCGGCCATAAGCGGACTTCCGGCCATGGCAGGACCGGATGCCCACTGGCCCGACGGACCGCGTCTCACACGTGTCTGGACCAGGACACTCAGGCGGTCGCTCTCAGATCCTGTGCCCGGACGAGATCGACGGACACCAGTTGGCTCACGCCGCGCTCGGCCATGGTCACGCCGAACAGCCGGTCCATCCGCGCCATGCTGATGGGGTTATGCGTGACGACGAGGAAGCGCGTTTCGGTGCTGCCGGCGATCTCCCCGACAAGATCGAGAAAACGTTCGACGTTCGCGTCGTCGAGCGGCGCGTCGACCTCGTCGAGCACGCAGATCGGCGTCGGATTGGTCAGGAACACCGCGAACAACAGGGCAAGCGCCGTCAGGGCCTGCTCGCCGCCGGACAGCAGGGACATCGCCTGAAGCCGCTTTCCGGGCGGGCTCGCCAGGATCTCCAGGCCGGCTTTCAGCGGATCGTCGGAATCGACGAGCGACAGGCGCGCGTTCCCGCCGCCGAACAACCGCTTGAAGAGCGCACCGAAATGGCCGTCCACGGCCTCGAACGCCGCCGACATGCGCTCCCGGCCTTCCCGGTCGAGGCTCGATATCCCTTGGCGCAGCCGGGCGATGGCGGCCTCGAGATCCTCGCGCTCGCCGCGCATCGTCGACAGGCGCTCCGACAGTTCCTCGGCCTCGGCGTCGGCCCTCAGATTCACCGGTCCCATGTTCTCGCGTTCGCGCTTCAGCCGTTCGAGACGGTGCTCCACCGCCTCCGGTTCGGGCGGATCCCGATCCCCAGGCAGCTCGGCGACCGACGCCGCCTCGGCCGGCGTGCATTCCAGCACCTCTCCCATGTTCCTGGAGATATCGGACATGAGCTGCTCGGTCCGGGACACCAGTCCCTCCATGCGCACCCGTTCCTCGCGCGCCTCGGCGAGCCGGGTCTGGGTTTCCCTGGATGCCCGCGACAGTCCGGCGAGTTCCGTCTCGGCGCAGGCGAGGAGGTCGGCCGCCTCGCGGCGCTCCGACTCGGCGGTCTCCGCCGTTTCCAGGAGGCCGGCGCGCTGTTCGGCGAGCACCTGCGGGCGCGCCTCGGCATCCGCGAGGGTTTTCCGCGCCTCGACTTCGCGCGTCGCGAGTTGCTCCAGTTGGGACGTCGCCGAACGGAGTCGTTGCCGCCAGTAGACCCGCTCCTCGGCGATGGCGCGGAGACGTCCGGTCCGGCCCGCGGCCTCGTCCTCGACGCGACGGCGCTCGGCAGCCGCGTCGCCTGCCTCCTGACGCAGGCCGGCGACGTCCCCGCGCAACGCGGCGAGCGCGCCACGCTCCGCTTCGGGATCGGCGAGGGCCGCGCTTTCCGCGGCGATATCCTCCAGCCGCTCCCGCATGGTCTCGCGGTCGGCGTCGAGCGCGGCGACCGTCTCCGAGATCGTCGCCAGTCGCGACTCGCGCGCCGCCCGGGCCTCGGTCGATGCCGCGCGACTCTCCTCGCACGCCCGGAGCTCCTCGAGGATCTGCCGCAAGCGGGCGCGGGCCTCCCTGTCCGCGGCGGTGGCGGCGGCCTCCGCGGTTCGGGCGGCGGCGAACCCGCTCCGGGCCGCCTCCACGACCTTCGCGCGGGCGCCGATCTCGTCTTCGAGGGCTTTCAACCGGTTGCGTTGGCCGAGGCGGGTCGTCGCGGCCGTCGAAGCACCCGACCGCACCGTGAATCCGTCCCATCGCCACAGCGCGCCGTCCCGCGTCACCAGACGCTGACCCGGCCGCAGTTCTCCGCGCAGTCGATCGCCGGCGGCCTGATGCGCCACCACGCCGATCTGCGACAACCGCCGCGCCAGCGCGTCCGGGGCCTTGACGTTCCGCGACAGCGGCACCACGCCGGAAGGCAGCGGCGGCGCGTTCTCGAGCGGCGGCAGGACGCGCCAGTGGGCGGGCGCGCTGTCGTCGCCGGACAACGCGAGATCGTCGCCGAGGGCGGCGCCCAGGGCCACCTCGTAACCCGACTCGACCGCGATCGAGTCGATCAGGGGCGGCCAGAGATCGTCCTCGTTGACCGAAAGCAGGTTCCGTAGCGCGTCCGCCTCGGCACGGGATCGGGCGAGTTCGGCTTCGGCCTTCTGCAGGACGTCTCGGGCGCGGGCCTGCTCGCCCTGGGCCGCCGAACGCGCCGCCTCGGCGTCGTCCGCCGCGACGCGCGCCTCGGGAACGGACGCGCGCAGGCGGTCGAGTTCGGCGTCGGAGTCGCCGTTCGGGCCGTCGCCGTCGCCCGCCGCCCGGAGATCCTCGCGCTCGTCCTCCAGCGCGTTCCGTCGAGCCTCCGATCGCTCCAGCCGTTGCTCCAGGTCGGTCCGTTCCGCGTCGAGGCGCTCACGACGCGCCGACTCCGTTGCCACACGCTCCGTCTCGAGTTCCAGTTCGTGCTCGCGCTTGACCAGGATCCGCCGGGCCATTTCGGCGCGTTCCTCCGCCAACGCCACCGTGTCTTCCCGCGCGTCCTGAAGGGTCTCGATCTCCTCATGCTCCAGGGACAGGGATTCGAGCCGGCCCGTGGAATCCCGCACGTGCTCCTCTTCGCGCGCCGCGTCGTCCCCGATCTGCCGCAGACGAGTCCGAAGCTGTTCGGCGAGCGCCAGCGCCTGGCGTTCTTCCTCGTCCAGCCGCTCCCGCGCCGACGTCAGCCGATGGATGCGCGCCGCGCGCTCGGCTTCGTTCTGGCGGAGTGGCGGCAGCGTCTCTGCCTTCCCGGCCTCGGCGGCGGACGCGCGAGCCGCTTCCCGCGCGAGCTCGGCCACGCGCGTCTCGGCTTCGGCGAGGCGCCGTCGCGCTTTGGCCCGGTCGTCCTCGGCGGCCATCCAGCGCAGGTGCAGCAGCAGCGCCTGGGCCTTGCGGATGTGTCCGGAAAGGTTTCGGTACCGCGTCGCCTGTCGGGCCTGCCGCTTCAGACCCCGCAGCTGGAGGTCCATGTTCCCCATCACGTCGTCGAGGCGTTCGAGATTCGTCTCCGCGGCGCGCAGCCGCAGCTCGGCCTCGTGGCGCCGCGAGTGCAGGCCCGTGATGCCGGCCGCCTCTTCGAGCAGCGCGCGACGTTGCTCGGGCTTCGCGTTGACGACGCTCCCTATCTCTCCCTGTCCCACCAGGGCCGTGGCATGGGCTCCGGTGGCGAGGTCGGCGAACAGGCGCTGGACGTCGCGGGCGCGGGCGTCGGCGCCGTTGATTCGGTAATCCGACCCCGCCTCCCGCTCGATGCGCCGCGCGATCTCGATCTCGTCGTTGTCGTTGTACGGCGCGGGCGCGGCGCGGTCGGCGTTGTCCAGTTGCAGAACGACTTCCGCGATGTTCCGGGCGGGCCGAGCGCTGGCGCCGTTGAAGATGACGTCGTCCATGCCGCTTCCGCGCAACTTCTTGGCGGACGTCTCGCCCATCACCCAGCGCAGTCCCTCGACGAGGTTGGACTTGCCGCATCCGTTGGGGCCGACGATCCCGGTCAGGCCCGGCTCGATGATCAGTTCGACGGCGTCCACGAAGGACTTGAAGCCCGACAGCCGCAGACGGTTGAAGTGCACGGGACGTTCGCCCTTTCTCGCCTTATGGAAGCAGCGGGGCGATGATCCGCTCGATTTGCTCGAGCGTCAGAACGCCGCGATAGGTTCTCCCGTCGATGACGAAGCTGGGGGTCGAGTCGATCCCGTGGTCCCGCTCGCCGTCGAGGCGGGTCTGGAGAATGTAGTCGCCCAACGCCTTGTCCTCTCTGCACGCCTCGACATCCCTGGCGCTCAAGCCGCCGAGACGGGCGAGACGGGCCAGGGCCTCGAACGGGTCTTCCGCCGAATACCAGGCCTGTTGTTTCTTGAAGAACACGTCGATGAACGCGAAATACCGCTTCTCGCCGGCGCAGCGGGCGATGATCGAGGCCCAGAAGGCGGTTCGTTCGAGCGGAAACTCGCGAAACACCAGCCGCACCTTCCCCGTGTCGATGTACTTCTCCCGCAGAGCGGGCAGCGTTTCCTCGTGGAACGTGGCGCAATGCGAGCAGGACAGCGAGGCATACTCGACGATCGTGACGGGGGCATCGTCCCGCCCCAGCGCCATTTCCTCCAGCACCGGTCCACTCGGGACCGTCTCCCCGGTAGCCAACGCCGGATGGACCGGTTTCGCGATGCCTGCGATCGCCGCCGCGACGAACAGGACAGCCGTCGGACGGAACACTCTCATTAGCGTCAATTTACTCTCCATGCCACAATATCTGGTACGAGTATAGGAATTCGTCGAACCCCCCACAAGGATGATGACAGGCGCGATGGGGGACGCGCGCCGTGGCGTCCCGATGTCGCGACGGGCCGTGACGGTTGGGGAGGCCGGCGACGGCGCTCGATGCCGTGACGGCGATGCGGGCTTGACGGCCCGGAGGGGAGACCGGGGTCTCGCATCCTCCCGGCCGCGCCATTTCCCCGGAGCGCCGCGCTCAGGTCTTGCCGGAAACCGATACGCCGTGCGGCGGTGGCGGCGCGGCGGACATCGCGGCGTCGCCCACCATGTCGGCGTCGTCCCTCGCGTCTCCGTTCAGCAGCAGGTGCGCGGTGTCCCCCAGCTTGTGAAGACCCGGCGCGCAGAGCTTGAGACCCGCGGACGTGAATATGTTGACCAGGAAGGTCACGAAGATCATCACCGAGAGGACCTTGGCGTCGAACGCGCCGACCTGGAACCCGAGGGCCGCGATGACGTAGGCCATCTCCGCGCGTCCGCACATGCCCACGCCGACGGAGAACGATTCGAGCCAGCTGAAGTTCAACAGTCGCGCCATGCCGCTGGCGCTGACGATCTGGCCGACCAGGAGCACGGTCGTCAGCACCAGCACGAACGCCAGGCTTTCGCCTCTCAGCGCGTCGAAGGTTATGTGGAAACCGAGGGAGATGAAGAAGATCGGACCCAGGAACGAATAGGCGATTCCCTCGAGACGATCGGTGACTTTCTGCACGAGTTCGGCGCTCGCGACCTTTTCTTCGAAGAACAGGCCCGCGAGGTAGGCGCCGAGGATGATGTGGAGGCCGATAGCCTCCGCGACCAGCCCGTAGGCGAGCCCCAGCACCAGCACGAAGGTGAACCCGTGCCCGTCCCGATTGCGGAACGGATGCTTGAGCAGCGGGAAACCCCAGTAGCCGATGGCGAGGCCCCCGCCGAAGAACAGCATGACCTTGATCGTGATCCAGCCCAGCGCCGTGGCGTCGACGTCGCCGTGCTGGATGATGCCGAGCGCGAGACTGAAGGCGACCAGCGCCATGAGGTCGTCGATGACGCAGGAGGCGACGACGACCCGGGCCACGCGCGTGTTCTGCAGTCCGAGGTCGTAGAGGATCTTGAGGGTGATGACGACGGCCGTCGCGGTCATCGTGAGGCCGACGAACACGGCCGGCACGACGTCGAGGCCGAACGCGAGCGCGACGCCGAAACTGACGCTGAAGGGAACGAGCGCTCCGACTATCGCGACTCCCATCGACTTCTTCAGGGCGGCGAAGAACTCCCGCGGCGACGTTTCGACGCCCGTATGGAGAAGCAGGAAGAAAATCCCGAGATTGGCGAGGATCTCGATGATCTCGTTCGGTTCCACCCAGCCGAGAACGGCGGGACCCAACAGGACTCCCATGATGAGCTCGCCCATGATGGTCGGCAGACCGACGCGCCGGAAGACGACGGCGACCGACCAGATCACCACCAGCAGAATCAGGAGATCCCGAAAGACATGGTCCATGAGCAACCCGTAGCGGAGCACCGGGCGCCGGTCCGAAGGATCGGACGCCGGGCTAATTCGTTGACGAGTGTGACGAGATGACGGGGAACCTTCCGAAGGAAGGGGAAACCATAGCGCACCGAATCGCGAATGCGAACACCCTTGCGGCACGGTCGGCGATCCCGACCGCGGCCATGAATCGAGCCGAAAGACGCGCGGGAAGCGCGTGGGCCGGTGCCGGGCCGGGCGCTCTTCGTGTACCGTGGCCTCGCCGACGACAGACAGCCGAACGAGACGCATGAACGAGATGGACCGTCCGTCGCGACCGTTGCGGCGCATCGCCGTTCTGTTCGGAATCGCGTGGTTCTGCGCGTTCCAGCCGTGGACGTCGGCCCCCGCCGGCGCGCAGGCCGACGACGTGACGGCCGAGGAGCTTTCGGCCGTCATAGAGACGCTCGAGGACGATGCCGCGCGGTCGCGGTTCCTTGAGCGCCTGAAGACCCTGCGCGCCGTCCATCCGGACTTCGATCCCGAAGCCGCGCCGCCGTCGGTCGGGTCGGCGGCGAGTCCTTTGCTGTCCGCCGTCGCCGGGAAAGTCGCCGTCCTCGGCGCCCAGTTCGGGGCGCTCGCCGGACTCGTCGGCGACCCGCGTCGGGCGGGCGGATGGATCGTGAATCAGGCCCGAGACCCCGAGCGTCGTCGGATCTGGACCGACCTCCTGCTCCACCTGGGTATCGCCGTGCTGGCGGGCGCGTCGGGCGCATGGCTCGCGCACCGGGCGCTGGCGCGGTCCCGCGCGGCGGTCGAACGGCGCGAGGCGTCCCCGCTGGGCGTCAGGGCGGCGTCGCTGACGGTCCGAACCGTCCTGGATTTCCTGACCGTGGCCGCTTTCGGCGTAACCGCCTGCCTGACGGTCGTCGTGACCGGCCCCGACCCGGTGACCCAGGTCGCGGTCATCGCCCTCCTGAACGCGGTCGTCGTCTCGCGCGGGATCGTCGTCGTCCTGCGGATGTTGTTCGCGCCGCTGGCTCCATCGCTTCGGCTCATCGACATCGGCGACGAGACGGCGGTGTACGCGTACGTGTGGTTGAAGCGCCTGGTGAACGTGCCCGTCGGCGGGTTCTTCCTGCTTCAGGCCGCGGTCGCGCTGGGCCTGCCCGCGGCGGTCTACGCGGGCACGTTGAAACTGGTCGGCCTGTTGGAAGCGGTCCTGCTCGTCGTGCTGGTGCTGCAGATGCGCGAGGCGGTCGCCAACGCGCTGGGTCCGGACGGGGCGTCCCGGTCGCCCACGGCGCGCGCCTGGGACGGGTTGCGGAGCCGCGTCGCCGAGGTCTGGCATGTCCCATGCGCCCTCTACATCGCGGGCGTGTACCTGATCTGGGCGCTCGAAGTTCCGGGGGGGTTCGTTTTCGTCGCCAGGGCGACGGCCGTGACCGTGGCGATCCTGATACTCGCGCGGCTGGCGAACGGCGTCGCCCATCGAGGCGTGCGCCGGTTGTTCCGGGTGTCCGGAGACATACGCCGACGGCATCCCCAGGTCGAGCGGCGCGCCAACCGTTATGTCCTGTTGGTCCGCCGGTTCTGCGCCATCGCCATCCACGCGGTCGCGGCGCTCCTGATCCTGCAAGGTTGGAATCTCGATATCCTGGCCTGGCTTCTGGGCGAGTCGGGGCGGTTCATCGTCACGCGAGCCTTCGGCATCGCGCTGGTTCTTCTGGTGGGATTGGCCGTCTGGGAACTGGCCAACCTGCTCATCTCGATCTACCTGGAACGGGCCGACGACGAGGACTCGCAGGTCACGGCCGGCGCGCGCGTCAGGACGCTGCTGCCGCTGGCGAGAAACGCCTTGCTGATCGCCGTGCTTTCGGTGACGACGCTGACCGTGCTATCGGAACTGGGTGTCGATATCGGCCCGCTTCTCGCCGGCGCCGGCGTCGTGGGACTCGCCATCGGCTTCGGCGCCCAGACCTTGGTCAAGGATATCATCACGGGCGCCTTCATCCTGTTCGAGGACCAGATCGCGGTGGGCGACGTCGTGAGTGTCGGCGGTTACACCGGCGCCGTCGAGGGGCTCACGGTCCGCACGATACGCCTCCGGGATCTACAGGGCCGCGTTTATGTCGTGCCCTTCAGCGCGGTCACCGACGTCACCAACTTCACGAAGGAGTTCTCGTATGCCCTCATCGACGCCGGCGTCGCCTACCGGGAGGATACGGACGAGGTCACGCGGCTTCTCGAGGAGATCGGCGCGGAGCTCCGGGAAGATCCGGAATTCGCCGCCGATCTGCCCGAGCCTCTCGAGGTCATGGGCGTGCAGGCGCTCGCGGACTCCGCGGTCGTCGTTCGCGTGCGCCTCAAGACGAGCCCGGGACGGCAATGGGCGATCTCGCGAGAGTTCAATCGGCGGATGAAACGCAAGTTCGACGACCACGGAATAGAGATCCCCTTCCCGCACCAGACCGTCTATTTCGGAGAAGACAAGGAGGGACAGGCACCGCCGCTGCGCCTCGGTCGGCATCGGCAGGCCCATCGGCCGGACGACGCGGACCCGTGAGGTCGCGTTCCTCGCATGGGTTCCCGGTAAGGCGTCCATGTAAGATGGCGCCGATGCGCGAGTTCGACGATTCGGCCTTCAAGCGCCGGTTCGACCCCAAGCGGACGGTGGAGGACCTGCTGCGCGGTTTCGCGGAGCGCGGCGAGCGTGACGCGCCCACGCGGGGCGCTTCCGCGTTGACACCACGGGGTGCGTCGCCATACTCCGCGCCTTTCTCCGCCCGGCGTCCGAACGTGTTCGCGCGCCCGACGCGCAGGCCAGGACCATGAACGCACCGCTTTACCCGACCTACGCCCGCTACGACATCGCTTTCGAGCGGGGCGAGGGAGCTTATCTGTTCGACACCGACGGGCGGCGGTATCTCGATTTCGCCACGGGGATCGCCGTCAACGCTCTCGGCCATTGCCACCCGAAAATGGTGGAGGCCGTGAAACGCCAGGCCGGGAGGCTCTGGCACGTGTCCAACCTCTACCGTATTCCGGAACAGGAGCGCGTGGCCGCGCAGCTGACGGAGAACTCTTTCGCGGACGCCGTGTTCTTCTGCAATTCCGGCGCCGAGGCCGTGGAGACGGGCCTCAAGACCGTTCGCCGGTTCCATCACGGGGAAGGCGATCCGCGGCGTTGGCGGGTCGTCACGGTGGAGGGCGCGTTTCACGGACGCACGCTGGCGGAGCTCGCCGCCGGTCGCCAGGAGAAGCATCTCGCCGGATTCGGCCCGTCGGTCGACGGCTTCGACCAGGTTCCGTTCGGGGATCCGGAAGCGATGAAACGGGCCGTTACGGACGAGACGGCGGCGATACTCGTCGAACCCGTGCAAGGCGAGGGCGGCGTTCGTCCAATGCCTCCGGGTTACCTCCGGGCGCTTCGTGGAATCGCGGATGCCGCGGGAGTCCTCCTGTTCTACGACGAGGTCCAGACGGGAATGGGGCGCACGGGCAAGCTCTTCGCGCACCAATGGGACGATGTCGCCCCCGACGTCATGGCCATCGCGAAGGGCTTGGCGGGCGGGTTCCCGGTCGGCGCCTGTCTCGCCTCCGCGAAGGTGGCCGGCGCCATGACGGCGGGCAGTCACGGATCGACCTTCGGGGGCAATCCGCTCGCCATGGCGGCGGCGGGCGCGGTGCTGGACGTCGTGCTGGGGGACGGTTTCCTCGACAACGCGCGGCGTATCGCCGACCTCCTGAACCGGAAGCTGGGTTCCGTCGCGGCGGCCCATCCCGGGATCGTGGAGGAGGTGCGCGGCCTGGGCTTGCTGATCGGGCTGAAATGCGCCGTCCCGGCCGGCGGGGTGGTCGATGCGCTGCGGGACGACGGTCTGTTGACCGTGCCGGCCGCCGACAACGTGGTTCGCTTCCTGCCTCCTCTTATCGCCGACGAGGGTCATGCCGACGACGCGGCGCGGATACTCGACGGTGTGTGCCGGCGCCTCGGAGGGTGACGAACCCCGGCGCGCGCCATGGATACGCCACGGCACTTCCTCGATATCGACGTCGTCGACGCGTCGGACCTGAGAGCGATCCTCGACGATTCGCTGCGCATGAAGGCCGCGCGGCGGGGAGTCGGCCGGGCCGGGCCGGACGACCGTGCGCCCTGCGCCGGCCGCCTGCTCGCCATGATCTTCGAGAAGGCCTCGACGCGAACGCGCGTCTCGTTCGACGTGGCGATGCGGCAACTCGGAGGCGAGAGCCTTCTCCTGCGCGGCGAGGAAATGCAGCTGGGCCGCGGCGAGACGATCGGCGACACCGCCCGCGTGCTGTCGAAATACGTCGACGCCATCATGATCCGCACATCGGCGCACGAGAATCTGCTCGAGATGGCGGCCCACGCGACGGTGCCCGTCATCAACGGACTCACCGACCGCACCCATCCCTGCCAGGTGATGGCCGACGTCATGACGTTCGAGGAACATCGCGGACCGCTGGCCGGAAAGGCCGTGGCCTGGTGCGGGGACGGAAACAACATGGCGACCACATGGATGCACGCCTCGGCGAGCTTCGACTTCGAGCTGAGGCTGGCATGTCCCCCGGAGCTGGCGCCATCGCCGTCCGAACTCGAATCGGCGACGGGGAGGGGCGGGCGCATACGGGTCGCGCGGGACCCCGAGGAGGCCGTGGAGGGCGCGGACTGCGTCGTCACCGACGCCTGGGTGTCGATGGGCGACGACGAACCGGAGCGCCGACGCGAGCTGCTCGCGCCCTATCGCGTGGACGAGCGGTTGATGAGCCGCGCCCGCGCGGACGCGGTGTTCATGCACTGCCTGCCCGCGCATCGCGGCGAGGAGGTGACGGACGCGGTCATCGACGGCCCGCGGTCGGTCGTCTGGGACGAGGCCGAAAACCGCCTGCATGTCCAGAAGGGCATCCTCGCCTGGTGCCTGTCCCGGCCCCGGCGCCCGGAACCGACACGATAAGCGTCCGGCGCCCGCGTCCCGTCATTCCCCGGCGACGTGATCGAGGACCCGGCGCAGGAAATCGACGCAGGCCTCGATCTGCTCGACGGCGATGAATTCGTTCGGCCGATGCGCCTGCATGATGTCGCCGGGGCCGCAAACGACGGCGGGGATGCCCGCCTCGCGAAACACGCCGGCCTCGGTCGCGTAGGAAACGGCGAAGGTCCGGTTCGCGCCGGCGAGAGCCATCATCAGCGTCTCGACGGACGAGTCGTTCTCCGGAACCAGCGGCGGGACCCGCGCCAGCGCGGCGGTCTCGATCGACGTCTCGTCGTGGATCCGGCGCAGGCGGGGCAGGACGTCGGCCTCCGCGTATTCGGTGAAGCGGTCGATGATCTCGTTTCCGTCGGCGTCGGGGAGGGGCCGGTATTCCCATGTGAAACTACAGTGCCGGGGAATGATGTTGAGGGCCGTCCCTCCCGAGATCGGCCCCACGCTGACGCTCGTGAAGGGCGGGTCGAAGCGGGAGTCCGGGTCGGCGGCGGCCTTCTCGTCCTCGGCCAGCCGCGACAGGAAGGCGATCAGGTCGGCGGCGGCCATCACGGCGTTGACGCCCTTGTGCGTGGCGCTCGAATGCGCCTCCAGTCCGGTCACGGTCGTGCGGAAGGCGCGGATGCCCTTGTGCGCGTTGACGACCCGCATACCGGTCGGTTCGCCGACGATGACGGCCCTGGGAGTCAGGCCGGGCACGGCGATACGGGGAATCATCCCGTGGATCCCGATGCAGCCCACTTCCTCGTCATGGGAGAACGCGATGTGAAGCGGCGCCGCGAGCGTCCGCGACAGGAACTCGGGAACCATCGCCAACACGGTGGCGCAAAAGCCCTTCATGTCGGCGGTGCCGCGACCGAAGAGCTTGCCGTCCGATCGCGCGAGGGCGAAGGGGTCCGTGCGCCAGTCCTGGCCGTCCACCGGCACGACATCGGTATGGCCCGACAGCACGATGCCGCCGTCCCGCTCGGGGCCGATCGTCGCCAGGAGGTTCGCCTTCGTTCCCGTGTCGTCGTGGATCACCGCCGCGTCGACGCCGTGTCCGGCGAGATGGTCGGCGACGAACCGGATCAGCTCCAGGTTCGAGTTGCGGCTCGTCGTGTCGAACGCGACGAGCTTCCCGAGGAGATCCACCGCCGAAGGTACGGGGTCCGACATGCGACTCCTCCAAAGCACGGACGGGGCCGCGCCCGCCGATTCGCGCGGGGCGGCCGGAAGACGCACGATAGCGCCGTTTTCGCCGGGGCGTCCACCGGCGCGGGATCGGCGCGGCGGGCCGGTCGAGGCGGCGTCAGGCCCGCCAGAAGCCCGGCGTGAACAACACCAGGACGGTGAGCAGCTCGAGCCGCCCGAGGAGCATCCCGGCACTCAACGCCCACTTGGCCGAGTCGGGCAGCGTCGCGAAGGTGCCGGCCGGCCCGATGACGTCGCCGAGCGCGGGTCCGACGTTCGCGATGGCGGTCGCCGCCCCCGAGACGCTGGTCACGAAATCGAGGCCGATGGCGGCGAGGATCAGCGCCAGCGCGGCGAACGTCGAGACGAACAGGAAGAAGAACACCATCACCGCCCCGATGACCGAATCGTCGAGAGGCTTGCGGTTGTAACTGGGGATGAACACCCCGTGCGGCTGCCACAACCGGAGCAACTGGGCGCGCAGGACCGCGAACAGGATCTGGAATCGAAAGACCTTGATGCTGCACGAGGTGGAACCGGCGCATCCCCCGACGAACATGAACAGGAAAAACGCCGAGACGGCGAACGTTCCCCACGTCGTGTAGTCGGCGGTCGAGTATCCGGTCCCGGTGACGATCGACGTCACGTTGAAGGCGCATTCCCGGAGCGTGTCGTGGAACGGTCCGGCGCCCTCCCGCCAGCGCCAGCAGAACATGGCGACGAAGCCGAGGACCGCGATGCCGCAGAACCAGCGCACCTGGGTGTCGCGCCAGAGGGCGGCCACCCGTCCGCGCACGGCCTCGAAGTACAGCAGGAACGGCAGGCTCCCCAGGATCATGAAGCACACGGCGATCCAGTGGATCGCCGGGGCGGGGAAACGGCCGAGCGAGGCGTCGGAAGTGGAGAAGCCGCCCGTCGCGATGGTCGTCATCGAATGCGCGACCGCGTCGAACGGCGGCATTCCCGCCACCCAATACGCGGCGAAGCACACGGCGGTCAGCAGGAAGTATATGGCGGCGATGGTCGTGGATATCTGGGCCGCCCGCGGCATCGTCTTGCCGGACCGGTCGGACGATTCCATGTGGAACAGCTGCATCCCACCGACGCGCAGCATGGGAAGCACGGCGATCGCCATCACGACGATCCCGATCCCGCCCAGCCATTGCAGGAGCGCGCGCCACAACAGGATCCCCGGCGTCGCCGAATCCAGCCCCGTCACCACGGTCGACCCCGTGGTCGTGATGCCCGACATCGCCTCGAAGAACGCGTCGGTATAGGTGAGGTCGAGGTCGGAGAACACGAACGGCAGGGCGCCGAACGCCGCGATGACGATCCAGCTCATGGTCGTCAGGACGAACGCCTGCCGGACGCCGAGGAACCGGAACCGCGAACGGTTCATGAGCACGAACGCGCCGCCCACAAACAACGTCGGGAACGCCGACGCCAGGAATACGAGCCAGTCGGGGCCGCGGGCGGCCGCGTCCACGACGGCCGGTATCAGCATCGCGACGCCGAGCATGGCCAGCAATATGCCGACGATGAAGAAAATGGGCCGATAGTCCATCCACGCCTCGCCCGTCGGCGGCCGTCGCGCTCCGTCCGGGGCGGACTCCGGAGACCCCGGTCAGAGGTTCGTCGAACCGCCCTGGTGGTTGATCAGGGACATGAATTCCCGCCGGGTCCTGGAGTCGCTCCTGAACCTGCCGAGCATCTGGCTGGTCACCATGGTGACGCCGGGCTTGTGGACGCCCCGCATCGTCATGCACTGGTGCGCGGCCTCGATCACGACGCCGACCCCCTGGGGCCGCAGCACCTCGTTCACGGTGTTCGCGATCTGCGCGGTGAGCTTTTCCTGTATCTGCAATCGCCTGGCGTAGGCCTCGACGACCCGCGCCAGCTTGCTGATCCCGACGACCCGGCTCGTGGGCAGATAGGCGACGTGCGCGCGTCCGATGATCGGCAGCATGTGGTGTTCGCAGTGCGATTCGAAGCGGATGTCCCGCAGGACGACCATCTCGTCGTACCCGTCCACCTCCTCGAACGTCCGCGTCAGGTATCCGACCGGGTCGTCCTCGTAGCCGGCGAAGAATTCCTCGTAGGCGCGTATGACCCGTTTGGGCGTGCCCTTCAGGCCCTCGCGCTCGGGATCGTCGCCGATCCACGCGATAAGGGTCCGGATCGCGTCCTCCGCCCGCGCCCGGGTGGGCCGTTCGCGCGCGGCCGCGTTGGCGTCGTCGTTTCCGTCCACGCGCGCCCGGCGCCTTAGTTGATCGACTTCCGCTGATACGGGCTGTCCAGCGAGAACGCCGGGATGTCGATCTCGAACCGCTCGCCGCGATCCGATTCCATTTCGTAACGGCCGAGCATGATGCCGGACGGCGTGGGCAGCGGGGTTCCGCTCGTGTACTCGAAGGACTGGCCCGGTTGCAGGACCGGTTGCTCGCCGACCACCCCTGCGCCGCGGACTTCCTGGATGCGGCCCGTCGCGTCCGTGATGTGCCAGTACCGCGACCGCAACCGCACGGTCTCCGATCCCTGGTTGTCGATGCGGACCCGATAGGCCCACACGTAGTGATCGTCCGGCGGCGAGGACTGGTCGTCCAGGTACATGGGTTTGACCGTGACCTCGATCGAGCGTGTCTTCCGGCTGTACATCGTCTGCTCCGAAGCGATACCCAGTCGCCATTCATACTCCCGCCGGACTATCGGTCCAAGGCCCCGCGATGTCCAGCGTTCGGCGGGGCGATCGCTCTTCATACTCCTCCCCCCTCATGGGGGAGGAGATCGGCTCGCGTGGACGGGCGAGACGCGCCGGACCCGGACGAACGACGCTACAGGCGCGCGCCGCGATATGGTAGATACGCGGATGCCGGCCGGTCGCGCCGGTGGGCGGGCGTAGCTCAATGGCAGAGCAGAAGCTTCCCAAGCTTACGACGGGGGTTCGATTCCCCTCGCCCGCTCCAACCGCCCCGCCTTCTCCGCCAGTTGCTCGCGCGCGTCCTTGCCGCCGGCGTCCTTCTCGACGACGAGGAACAGGCTCCGACCCCCGGACGCGCGCTCCCACAGTTCGCCGACGGCCCGCTTCTCGGCCGTGTCGGCGCCCTCGGCGATGTGCGCGCCCTTGTATTCGACGACGAGCAGCCGCCCGTCGTCGAGTTCGGCCACGAAGTCGGGGTAGAACCGGCCCGAGGCCGTCGGCAGCCGGAACGACTCCGGGTGGCGGGCGACGTTGCGGATCCAGTGCTTCACGCCGGGAAGGTCGTCGAGCGCCTGGGCGCACTGGACTTCCTCGCCGTCGTCGGCGCCGTCGAAGGCGGGCACCGCGTCCGCGCCGAGGAAGTGCCGGTTCGGCCGCCAGCGCCCGCGGTAGCGCCGCTCGTCCGCGTACATGCCGTCCCGGAACGCGAAGGCGTGGTCGAAGGAGACCCGCGGCCGGGCCTCCGGCGCGAACAGGTGGCGCTGGTAGACCGCCTCGCGCTCCTGGCGGCGGATGGCGGCGATCCGGTCGCGGACCCTGCGGGCGAGCTCGAACTTGGCGCGCGTGAGCGCGGCGATGGAGAGGCCGCGCGTGACGGTCAGGTGGTTCACGAGATCGGAGAGCCAGGCGATCAGATCGCCCTGGTCGATGTCGATGGCGCGGACCTCGCGATCGAGCCACAGCGCCAGGTTCCGCGGCGTCCAGCCCTCCACGACCGTGTCGAGCGCGAGTTGCGCCTCGGCGGCGGTCCCCGTGTAGAACACCTTGTCGCCGTCGATGTCGATCTCGAACCCGCGTGCCGTCCGGCGGATCGTGAACTCGCTCGCGTCCGGTCGATACGGATGGCTGGCGAGCGACCAGTCGTGACTCTCCATGAACAGGTCGGTGTCGGCGAGCTCCAGCTCGCCCTGGACGACGGCGGCGAGAGCCGGAACCTCGAACGTCGTTCCGCGCGCCGACGGCGGGAACCGGCGCCCTTCCTCGCGGCGGAACCGCGCGGCCGCTTCCGTGAAGCCCGCCCGCGCGTCCGGGGGCAGGGCGTCGCGGATCGCCTTCTCCCGCGCGTCGCTCACCCAGCCGTCGACCGCGATCTCGACCGCGCCGTCGTCCGTCGCGCGCGCCGCCGCGCCTTCCGGCAACGCGCCTTCGAGCGTTGGCGCGGCTTCGGGCGGCAAGGCGACCGCGTGGCGGAACACGGGCCGCGGCCGTCCGGACGCGGCGAACAGGCCGCCGTCCACGTCCAGCGACGATTGCGCCGGCTCGATGGCATCCTTCGCCTCGTCCTCCTCGAACCCCATCGCCACCAGCTTGTCCGTCAGCGCCTGCGCCGCGGCGGCGAACGTGGGTTCGTGGACGAAGGCGTAGGCCTTGTTCAGATCGGCGTCCGCGCGCCGCTCGGCGTAGGGCATCCGCAGAACCCGGCCGAGAAGCTGCTCCACGTCGGTGGCGCTCCCGATCCGCGACACCGAGCAGAAGACGTAGGCGAAGGAGCAGTCCCAGCCTTCTTTCAGCGCCTGGACGGTGACGACGTGCTCGACCGGGCAGGCGGGGTCGAACAGGTCGACGCCGTCGAGCTCGCGCTGGTCGCCGGTGGCGACGGCGATGCGCTCCTCCGGCACGCGCTCGACCTCGATCAGGTGCCGCTTCAGCGCCTCGGCCGTCACCTCCCGGTTCTTCGGTTGCGCCTGGAACAGGGCCACCGGGCGGATATGCCCGCGGTCGGCCTTCGCCGACTCGGCCAGCGCCGCGCGCGCGGCGACGGCGGCGTTCACCGCGCCCTGCCAGGTGTCGTGCTCGGCGAGCGCCACCGGCAGCTTGATCATCGCCTCGCGCTTCAGTTCCGACGCCTGGGCGTTGAACAGGACGTTCGAGCCCTTGCGCGGCGTGGCCGTGAACTCGATCACCGCGCACGGGTTCACCCGCGCCTGCATCTCGCGCGTGAGCCCGGTGACGGCGTTGTGCGCCTCGTCGACGATCATCAGCGGACGATGGAGATGCAGCAGGTTGGCGAAGGAGAACCTGACCCCGCCGTCGGGGAGTCGCTCCAGCCCCGGCGCGGCGGTCGCGGCGGCGGGCAGGGCGGCGAAGTGCGCCTCCATGTCCTCGTGGTGGGCGTAGACCTTGCGGCCGTGGGTGCTCTTGACCCGCAGCGTCTGGATGGTGCCGACGACGACGCAGCACTTGTCGCGGAGGTCGTGGGGGCGGAGTTGGGCGAAGTCGGCGATGTCGAAGACGCGCGTCCGGCCCGCGAATGCCGCGTCGAGCGCCCGGCGGCACGGGTGGCGCGGATTCTTCAGCGCCTCCGCCGTCTGGCGGCGGATGGTCTCGGTCGGCGCGAGCCAGAGGACGAGGGGATGGTCCCGCTCGATCCAGGCGCGGCGGGCGACGGCGACGGCGTGGGCGGCGAGGAGCGTCTTGCCGCCGCCGGTCGGCAGGCGCAGGCAGACGTGCGGCGTGCCGGGCAGGCCCTCGAGCGGCGCGTAGGTCCCGGCGTAACGCCCGAGCCGCGCCGCCAGCTCCGGTTCGCGGACGATCCGTTCGTAGGCGTCCGCCGGCCCGGCGGTCCGCGCTCCCTCCAGGAAGCGGCGGAGCGCGTCGAGCGCCTCCGCCTGATAGGGCTTGAGCTCCACCGGTCAGGCCCGCGCCGTCACGTCGTAGGGCGTCTGCCTGAAGGTCAGCCCTTCGGCCTTCAGCGTCGCGTCCCGGAACGCCGACCGCGCGGCGTAGACGACCATCGGCCCGTCGAAGCCGCGCGCGGCGGCGCGGACGGCCGCCAGCGTGCGGCGCGTGAGCACGTTGCCGCCGCCGGCGGAGCGGTCGCGCAACACGCCGTTGTAGAGCAGCGCGTAGCCCCGCCCCTCGTGCGCGCCGAGGAAGGGGGTGGGCTCGGCCGGTGCGGTCCACGGCCGGCCGGTCTCGGCGAACCAGACGTGGGCGGCGAGCACGGGAAAGGCCACGTCCGGCCGGATGCGCCCTTCGGCGTCGAACGCGGGCGGCCCCAGGCGATGGAAGCGGAAGCCGCCGCCGCCCTTCCAGCCGACGGCCCCGGAGATGCCGCCCTGTTCGCCCTCGATGACCTTGGCGAGCCGCGGCGCGCAATGGGTGACGGCGTGCTCGCCCATCTCGATGCCGATCCAGCGCCGGCCCATCTTGTGGGCGACGGCGGCCGTGGTGCCGGAGCCGAGGAAGGAGTCGAGCACGAGATCGCCCGGGTCGGTGGCGATCTCAAGAATACGTCCCAAGAGCTTCTCGGGCTTTGGGGTATCGAAATAGGCGTTTGGCAACACAGCCCGGTTCTCGTTCTTGGCGTCGTGATTGCTACCGAACTCGTCGTGCAGCCATACCGTAACTGGAACCACTGTCTGCTTCACTTGCGACAGATACGACTTGCGCGAAGGAGTCGCATCCCCCTTCGTCCCAAACCACAATTGTCCCGTGCGGTCAAGCTCATAGAGCGTTTCTCTGCTGAACCGGTGGTAGGTGCCGACAGGAGGAATCCATGTGAATCCGTTAGAAAACGTATAGGGATATCTATTCTTTTCCGTCCCGCTTTTCGCGTGCAATGGTGTCGATTTCCACGGTCCACGAAAATCGTTATCGGGGTTCCTGTATGCTTTGTTTTGCTTCTCGTCTCTCTGTATTCCCCGAAACGACGCCCGCTCACGGTCTTTCGCGAAGCAGATTATGTGATCGTGATTGTCGCTCACGAACGTCGCGTCGTTCGCGCGCGTATATTTCTTCTGCCAGACGAAATTCGCGATGAAATTGTCACGTCCGAACACTTCGTCCATGACGACCTTGAGATAATGTGACTCATTGTCGTCGATGGAGACCCAGATCGATCCGTCGTCCGCCAGCAGGTCGCGCAGGAGCTCCAGCCGCGGCCACATCATGGCGAGCCACTTGGCGTGCTCCAGGTTGTCGTCGTAATGCGCGAAAGCCGAGCGCGTGTTGTACGGCGGGTCGATGTAGACGCACTTCACCCGCCCGGCATAGAACGGCAGCAGCGCCTTCAACGCCTCCAGGTTGTCGCCCTGGATCAGCATGTTGTCCGCCGCCGCCTCCCCGGCGGAGAGCTCCGGCGCCTCCTCCAGCAGCCGGTACGGCGCGCGCGACGCCGTGCCGATGTCCTCGTCCCGCGTCAGCCAGTGGAGAGTCGGCATCGGCTATCCATCCGCCTCCGGGCCCTCGCCCGTCGCTTCCCGATATTCGGCGATCCATCGCTCGGCCTCTTCCGCCGTATAGGCCCCGACGATGGCGCCACTGTCTTTCGGTAAATTGTTGCTCTCTGGCTGGGCGACACGCGGTTCCAGTCTCTGCCGCAATTCTTCTGCCGCTTCATCGGCCAAACCTCCGACGAGAGAGTCCATGTCTTCCCTGCTCAACCCACCCGCGAACATCGCGCCCGATAGATCGCTCTCCCGACCGATTCCTGCACGGATATGCTCCTCGAACGACAGACTGCCGGCAAGTTCGCTGGTAGCCCCTTGCAGCTGCGCCCCGTCAAGGTCCGCCCCTTGCAGCTGCGACTCGCGAAGGTTCGCTCCTTGCAGCTGCGCCCCGGAAAGGTCCGCCCCTTGCAGCTGCGCCCCGGAAAGGTCCGCCCCTTGCAGCTGCTCCCCAGAAAGGTCCGCCCCTTGCAGCTGCGCCCCGAGAAGGTCCGCCCCTTGCAGTTGCGCCACGCAAAGGCTCGCCCCTTGCAGTTGTGCCCAGGAAAGGTTCGCCCCTTGCAGTTGCGCCCCGGAAAGGTCCGCCCCTTGCAGTTGCGCCCCGGGAAGTTTCGCTCCTTGCAGTTGCGCCCCGGAAAGGCTCGCCCCTTGCAGTTGCGCCATGAAAAAGTTCGCCCCTTGCAGCTGCGCCTCGCGAAGGTCCGCTCCTTGCAGCTGCGCCCCGAGAAGGTTTGCCTCTTGCAGGTGCGCCCCGAGAAGGTTTGCCTCTTGCAGGTGCGCCCGGTTGAGTATGGTCCCGTTCAGCCAGCTTCCCCGCAAATGGATGCCGCAATCCTTAAAGACTTCGTGTTCCTCCACAAACAACAGGGTCAACAGGCTCTGGACCTCTTCCGACGGTTTCGCCTTGTACTTTTCCCGATACCCGTCCTCCCCCGTCGTCCGGCGGATGTGGGCGCAGAGGATGTCCATCGCCGTCTGACGCAAGTCCCCGGTGTCCCGCGCCAGATGGAAGAGCTCGTAGGCTCCGCCCAGGCGCACCGAATCCGACTCGTGGCCCAGATGCTCGATGGCGTTCTTCAGCCGCTCCTGCCGCCGCCCCTCCTCCGCGCCCCGGTTGGCCGCCGCCTGTTGCGCCGCCGCTTCGGCCTGCGCCTCCGCGGCTTTCGTCTGCGCCTTCGCGGCATCTTCCATCGCCACGGCGCGGCGGTTGGCGATCGCGGCTCCGATGGCCAGCAGCACGCCGCCCATGCCGACGCCGACGAATTCCAGGATCCGGAACTTCTCCGTTCCCTCTTGCACGCCGAAGAAAGCATGGACCCATGCCGGGTCGAAAACTCCGACGGCCACGAAAACCACGAGCAAACCGGCCAGCAGCAAGACGAGAGTCGCGAGTACGGGCCGCGCCCCGAGTGCGGCCCACGCCCCTGTTGCCCGCGAACGCAATGCGTTCACGAACGCGGCCCCACGCGGCGCGCGGCGCCGACCTCGCGCCCGATCGTCATGGTCGCTCTCCCTTCCCCGGCGATGCCGCCGCGCCAAGGGAAGCGGCTCGCGATACGCCGGTCAAGCCGGGAGGGGGGCGGAAAGAAGCGCCGGCGGCCCGCTACGGCGCCTCGCCGTCCTTGACGCAGCTCGCGACCAGGACCTCGCTGCACAGGCCGCCGGGGCAGACGACGCGGCGGTAGCGGGCCTCCCAATGCTCCGCGTAGATGTGCCGCCACAGCCTGATCGGCCGGCAGCCGCCCACGAGGGCCGGGGCGATCAGGTAGGCGAGTCGCCACAGCCCCGTCGCCAGCTTGGCGCCGAACCCGTGGCCCGCGGTCAACGACGCGAGGCACAGCAGCCCGCCGGGCCGCAGCACGCGGCGCGCCTCCCCGAGCAGCTTGTGGATGTCGTCGACGCTCAGGAGATCGAACACGTAGGCGCAGACGAACCGGTCATGGCTGGACCCGGCGGCGTCGAGGTCCATGTCCCCGGCGGTCAGGCGAACCTCGGCCCGCGGGCCCCACGGCGCCAGCCGCTCGCGCGTCAGCTCGAACATGGTGTCGCTGATGTCCACGGCCGTGTAGGTCGCCCGCTCCGGCAAGTGACGGGACAGCAGGCGTTCGGCCAGGCGGCCGGTGCCGCACCCGAACTCGAACACGGCGGTCGCCTCGTCGAGTTCGGCGTTCTCGATCAGCAGCTCGATAGGGCGCCGCTCGTAGAGCGCGCCGCGGTCCTGCCGGGCCCCGAAGCGGTCGTAGAACCTCTTGGCCCGAGCGTGCGAGAACGTGCGCACGGCGACCGGCTATCGCGCGTGCCGGGGGACGACGAAATCCACCAGCCGCGCCCGCCCGCGCGCGACCTCGGACCACGAACGCGCATCGACGGACAGGACGGCGAGCGCGGCCGTCGGAAACTTCGCGCGCATCTCGTCGGACGGCCCGCCCGCCCGCCCGTCGTCCGCGTCCGCGTCGAGCCGGATCGCCAACTCCTGTATTCCCGGGTTGTGGGCGATGACGAGGAGGCGCCCGACCCCGTCGGGGACGCGGCGAACCGCCCGCAGGAGCCGGTCGGAGGACGCCAGATACAGGCCCCGCGTCGCGCTCGACCGGATCTCCCCGTCGATCGACTCGCGCGCCAGTTTCCACGTCTCGCGCACGCGGCGCGCGGCGGAACACATCACGAGGTCCGGGACCAAGCCGTTGCGTTCGATGTAGCCGCCCATGCGCCGCGCCGCCTTCCGCCCCCGCGCGCCGAGCGGCCGGTCGAAGTCGTCGAGGACGGGATCGTCCCAGCTCGATTTGGCGTGGCGCATGAGAAGCAGGGTTTTGGACATTCGACCGGAACCGTTCGCGCCGCCCGCCGGGGGCTCTGACGCCCGGGCGCCAGCCGTGACAATATACCGGGATCGGGCGGGCGGGGAGGAGACCGGAATGGCGGACACGACCTTTTCGACAAACATCGGCGGCGACATCGAGCCGGCAGCGGGGTAGCGGTCGCGCGCGGACGGGCCGCGCCGGCGCGCGGAAGCCCCCCTCCACCGTTCGACCGGACGCCGGACGCATCGCATGTACGTGTCGGGATTCACCATCCGTTCGCGGGACGGGTTCCGTCCGGGTCCCGGCGCCCGCCTGTCGCTGTTCTACTGGTGCCTGTTCCTGGTCATCGGGATCCACGCGCCCTTCTGGCCGGTGTGGCTGCAAGGCCGGGGAATGACGGCCGCCGAGATCGGCGTTCTGCTCGCGGCCGGCATATGGGTGAAGGTGTTCGCCAATCCGCTCATCGGGCACGTGGTGGACCGCCGCGGCGACCGGCGGCGTCCGATGATCGTCCTCGCGGGCGCCGGCCTCGCGTCCGCCTCGCTGTTCGCGGTCGCGACCGACTTCTGGACGCTGCTGCTGGTCTCGGGACTGTTCGGCCTGGCGCTCTCGTCGCTGTTCCCGCTCTCCGACAATCTGGCGGTACGCGTCGCCGACGAACGGAACCTGCAATACGGACGCCTGCGCCTGTGGGGGTCCATCAGTTTCATCCTGGCCGCGGTCCTCGGCGGCCGGGTTCTCGAAGGCCGTTCCGAGGGATGGATCCTGGCCCTGGTGCTGATGGCGATGGCCGCCACGTGGTTGTCGACGTTCTTCCTTCCCGACGCGCGCTGGCCGGCCCGACGCGGCGGGAAATCGACGTCGTTGCGGCTATTGCGCAATCCCGTGTTCATCCTCTTTCTCGCCGGCGCCAGCCTCATACAGTCGAGCCACGCGGTCTTCTACGGTTTCTCCACCCTCCACTGGCGTTCGGCCGGGCATTCCGACGCGACGATCGGATGGTTGTGGGCGGAGGGCGTGATCGTGGAGGTGGCGCTGTTCCTCCTCGGCGGGATGCTTCTCGCCCGGCTCGGGCCGGTCCGGCTGATCGTCGTCGCCGGGCTGGCGGGCGCGTTGCGGTGGAGCGTCACCGGACTCACCGCCGATCTCGGGCCGCTCCTGGCGGTTCAGACCCTGCACGCCTTCACGTTCGCGGCCACCCATCTCGGCGCCGTCCACTTCATCGCCCGGGCGGCGCCGTCGAGCCTGTCCGCCTCGGCCCAGTCGATCTATTCGGCGCTGGGCACGGGCGTGGGCTTCGGCGTGACGATGCCGCTGGCGGGTTACCTGTACGCGCAGTTCGGCGGCCACGCGTTCCTGTTCATGGGCGCCATGGCCCTGGCCGGCGCCGGGTGCGCGGCGCTCCTGGCGCGGCGCTGGGACGGGAACCCGATCTCCCTCTGACGGGCCGCCTCGACGCTACCCCGGCGCGGGCGCGGGCGCTGGCACGTCGGGAACCCACAGGTAACCGTCCGGATCGACGATGAAGGCCTCGCGAAGCCCGTGCGGCTTGTCGCCGGCGCCGTCGAGGACGACATACCCGCGTTCGCGCGCCGCCCGCTCCGCCTCGTCGGGGTCGCGACCATGCAGGCGCAGTTCGGCGCCGATTCCGCGGACGAGCTCGCCATTCAGGCTGCCGTGGAGCGGATGGTCCCGATAGGTGTGATCCGCGTGCAACATCCACTCCGCGTCGCGAAACCGCAGGACGGCGAAATCCGGATCGCCGTAGACGACTTCCGCGCCAAGCACCTCGCGCTGGAACGCGAGCGCGGTTTCGATGTCGCGAACCAGCAGGTTCACGGTCAGGCCCGACAGGGATCGGCCGTACTCCGGCGCCGGCATCCACGGCTCGCCCGTTCTCAGTTTCATCACGGTCTCCCCGGCCCGGCACCGCCTGTCGCCTGTTCGTGAAGATGCAGCAACTGCGCCGCGAGCATGTCGCTCAACATTTTCTCGAGTCCGGTCAGGTCGATCTTTCCATTTTCCTGGCCTGCGTCGGCGACTTCCAGTGCGTCGTAGTACGGGAACTTGTCCTCTGAAATTTGCTCGGGAACGGTTCTGGAGCCGGGAAGCAGATATCCGAGTCGAATGGCGAGTACGGCGTAGCCGAGAGCGCGAGCCGTCCTTCCGTTACCGTCGGAGAATGGATGGATCCAATTCACTCGCCACAACAGGCAGGCGGCGAGGTGGATCGGCGACCGCATCGAACTGGCGAAGGGCGTTCCTTGCCTCGTTTCTGGCGATTTCTTCCGGATCGGACGGAAGTTCGACTGCCTCGGGGACACTTTCCCGTATCGGACGGTCGGAATTATCGCCCATTCCGTCGCAGCAGCTCCGCTTCCCGATCGATGGTTTCCCTCGTTATCCGGTCATTCCCGATTTTGGAATTTCCACAAGCGAAACTGCGGCGTTGCTCTTCCTTTTCCTCGGGAGTCATCCTTACCGATCTCGATTTTTCGATCAAATCCTCCAATTCATCGGACATGTACTTCTCTTCCCCCGATCGTCGACAAAAACCGTATCACCCGGATTACGGACGATAGTCTTCGGGGCATCGGCGATCAATGCGCCGGAAGCGATCTCCGGGCGCGACCGCGGTCCGTCGTTCCGCCGGCTACCCCGGTCCGGGCGGGCCCGGCCGCCGCGGCCGCCGCGAAATCGGATACCCGCCGGCCCGGTCGACGAACGGCATCAGCAGCAGACGGAACACGCCCAGCCGGAAGGGATCCCGGAACTGCTCCAGACCGACGGTCATTCCCGTGTGTCCCGCCGCGGGCCGCGCGCGATAGGTGCCGAACAGCCGGTCCCACCAGGGAAAATTGAAGCCGAAATTGCTGTTCGTCTCCGCCCTGTGGATGGAGTGATGGACCCGGTGCATGTCCGGCGTCACCACGAACAGGCGGAGGACGCGGTCGACGCCGTCCGGCAGCCGCACGTTGCCATGATTGAACAGCGACGTCCCGTTCAGCAGGATCTCGAACAGGACGACGGCTTCCGGCGGCGCCCCCAGCGCCACGACCGCCGCCATCTTGATGCCCATCGAGACGACGATCTCGACGGGATGGAACCGCAAACCGGTCGTCGTGTCGAAGTCGAGGTCGCTGTGATGCGTCATGTGAAGACGCCAGAGCGGCGACACCGCGTGAAACAGCACGTGCTGGCCGTAGATCAGGCAATCGAGCGCCAGCACCGCGACGGGAACGGATATCCATGCCGGAATATCCCGGACGTGCAGCAGCCCCCAGCCGCGCGCCGACGCCGCCTCCGCCACGCCGACCGCCAGGATCGGGAACGCGATTCTCAGGACCGCGGCGTCGATGGCGGCCAGCGACAGGTTGGCGGTCCAGCGTCCGCGCCGGCCGAGGGAAGGCCGGCGTCGCGGGGATGCGATTTCCCAGACCGCCATCGCCACGAGAATCGACAGGAAGGCGCCGAGCCGGACTTCCGGTTCATGGGCCGCCAGCCAGTCCTGCATCGGCGTCACTCCAGACCGCGGTTCCGGGAAGGGTACAATGCCGCCGTCCTGGCGGCGAGATGGCCCGGCGCTTCCTCGACATCGGAAGGGAACGGATGACCGAAATCCTGTTCGACGGCCCGCCCGACGCCCGCGATTGCGCGATCCTCGCGCACGGCGCCGGCGCACCGATGGACAGCCCCTTCATGGCCGCGTTCGCCGAGGGGATCGGCGCGGCCGGCATACGGGTCGCGCGGTTCGAGTTTCCGTACATGGCCCGGCGCCGCGAGGACGGCAAGCGGCGGCCGCCGGACCGGGAGCCGGCGTTGATCTCCCGCTGGAACGCCGTCGTGGACGACCTGCGCCGGACGGGGGCTCCGCGCCGGCGGCTGTTCATCGGGGGCAAGTCGATGGGCGGGCGCATCGCCAGTTTGATCGCCGACGAGGCGGCGGTCGCGGGCCTGATCTGCCTGGGGTATCCCTTCCATCCCCCGGGCAAGCCCGAGCGCACCCGGGTCGGTCATCTCGGGGCGCTCCGGACTCCCACCCTCGTCGTCCAGGGCGAGCGGGATCCGTTGGGGTCGCGCGAGGACGTGGCTGGCTATGCGTTGTCGGCCGCGATCCGCCTGCGTTGGCTCGCCGACGGCGATCATGGTTTCAGGCCACGCAAGGCGTCCGGCCGAACGGAGGCGCGGAATTGGGAGGAGGGAATCCAGGCCGTGGTCGATTTCGTCGATCAGGGCTTCTGAACGTCCTTGATCAGCCTGTACAGGGCGGAGTGATCGAGATCGCCCCAGCCGCGTTCCAGCAGCCTGTCGTACAACTCCAGGTTCAGATTCAGGGCGGGCAGCTCGATCCCGAGGGCGGACGCGAACTCCGCGGCTTCGAACATGTCCTTGCGCTGGGTCCTGGCGCGGCCGCCGGGTTCGAAATCGCCGTCGATCATCCGTTTCCCGTGCAGTTCCAGGATCCGGGACGTCGCGAATCCCCCCATCAGGGCGTCGCGGACCCTGGCGGGATCGACGCCGGCGGTCTCCGCCAGGACCAGGGCTTCCGACACCGCGCCGATAGTCAGGCCGACGATGACCTGATTGACCGTTTTCGTGACCTGACCCGCGCCGACGTCGCCGACGTGGCTGACGTTCCGGCCGAGGACCTCGAAGATGGGTCTGGCGCGCTCGAAGGCTTCCGGGATGCCGCCCGCCATGATCGACAACGCGGCGTCCCGCGCGCCGACGGCGCCGCCCGAGACGGGGGCGTCCACGTAGTGGCCGCCGGCGTCGGATACCGCCGCCGCGAATCGCCGCGTGGGCATGACCGCCGTCGTTCCCATGTCGATGACGAGGGCATCCGCCCGGAGGCTCGCGACGACGCCACGATCGCCCAGCAGGATCTCTTCCAACGTGTCCGTGTCCGGCAGCATGAGGATCACGGTATCGGCGGCCTCGGCGACTTCCCCGGGACCGCGGGCGGGGCGGAGCCCCTTGGCGCGCAGGTCCTCGACCACCGCCCGACTGCGGTTGTGGCCGACCACGCGTGCGCCGGCCGAGAGGAGATTCTCCGCCATCGGCCGTCCCATCAGGCCGAGCCCGATGAATCCGACCGACCGTCCGTCCAGCGTTCCCATTTCAGGCGCCTCCGGTTTGGGCGGCCCATGCGATCCGGGTTTCCCGGACCGAGGATGATCATCCGAGGCAGCGGCGGTCAATATCCTGTCCCGGTTCGCCGCTCGCGAGGCGTTCCCGGCGGCCGGCCTCTCCCCCCCTCGACGGGAAGAGGCCGGGAGGGGGTGGACCGCGGTCCCGCCGCGCGCCGGATTCATGCTCCGACGGTGTGCGGATCGTGCGGATCGCCCCGCCGGAACGGCGCCCCCGCGGCCTGTTCGCCCCGTCGGAGAAACGTCCGCGCGGTCTTGACCGCTTCCGCCAGCGCCACGCGCTCCACCTCGACGTCGCCCGGAAACGCATCGAGAAGGCGAGAGGGAGTAGACCGGTCGAGCAGGACGAACACGCCGCGGTCCGTGGCGCGCCGGATCAGCCGGCCATAGGCCTGTTTCAATCGCAGGCGCGCGATCATGTCGTCGTAGCGACTCCCGCCGAAGATCGAACGGCGGGCCTTGTGGAGGATGTCCGGGCGCGGCCAGGGAACGCGGTCGAAAACGATGAGCCGCAGGCTGTCTCCCGGCACGTCCACGCCGTCGCGCACCGCGTCGGTTCCGAGCAGGCACGAATCGGTCTCGGCCCGGAAGATGTCGACCAGCGTCGACGTGTCGATCGCGTCGACGTGCTGGGCGTACAACGGCAGGCCCGCTTTCTCGAGCGCCTCGGCGATCCTGCCGTGGACGCGGCGAAGCCGGGCGATCGCCGTGAACAGGCCGAGCGCGCCGCCGCCGGCCGCCAGGAACAGCTCGCGATAGGCGGCCGCGACCCGATCTGGATCTTCCCGCCGCGCGTCGGAAACGACCAGCACCCGCGTTTGCCGACGATAATCGAACGGCGACGACACGCCGCCGCGGCGCGCCGGAAGGGCGAGGTGCTGGGCGCCCGTCCGGATCTCCGCCGCCATCCAGCTCTCGTCGTCGTCGACGCTCCGGTCCCGCAGGCTGGCCGACGTGATGACGGCGCCATGAGCGCGGCTCAACACCGCCTCGGCGAAGGGCACGGTGGGGTCCAGCCAGTGTCGGCGCATACCTATGTCGGTCATCCTGCCGTCGGTTCGACCGACTTCGAACCAGTCGACGAAGGCCTCGGGCGGGGTTCCGCCGATATCGTTCAGCATGGCCGCCCACGTCCGCACCGTGTCGGTCCGTCTGTTCAGACCGTTGCGGGCGGCCTCGATACGGACGCGCAGGGACGGGGCCAGTTCGCCGGCCTCGGCATCGAGACGCTCGGCCAGAAAACGGCCGAGCGCCGTCAACGGTCCGACGAGCGCCCGCAGGGTCGTGGCCGCGTTCCCCGCCGCCTCGGTCAGCGCTTCCGTGGGATGGGACGTGTCCGATTCGAGGCTGTATCCGAAGTCGGCCGTCGTCTGGCGCGCCTCTACGTGTCCGCGCACGGCGGCGAGGAACGCCTCCAGAGGTCCGCGAGGCCCGTCCTGCCCGACCCGATCGAGCCATCCGGTATCCGGCAACGCGGCCGCGGCGCGCACGGCCGCCGACAGGGTCTCCTGGCCCGATCCGTGCTCCGCGACCAGATCGACCACGCGGCGCTCGAGGCCTCGGGCGCGGCGGCGGCGACCTTCGGCGCCTCGAATCCAGCGCCTCAATTCCGCCGTCTCCCATCCGCTCAAATGGGCGGAGAAGGCGTTGTCCGCCGCGTCGAACAGGTGATGTCCCTCGTCGAACACGTAGCGAGCGGGACCTTCGCGGTCGTCCCCCGCCATCGCCGCCTGGACCATCACCAGGGCGTGATTGGCGATCACGAGGTCCGCGTACCGCGACTTCCGCTGCGCCACCTCGATGAAGCAGCGGCGGTAGTGGGGGCACGCGGAATAAACGCATTCGCCCCGTCGGTCGGTCAGTCCGGTCATGCGCCCGGAGCCCGGCAGATGAGCCAGCCAGGCGGGGAAATCGCCTCCCGCCATGTCGCCGTCGCGCGTGGCCAGGGCCCAGCGCGCCATCAGGCCGAGGGCGATGCCGCCGTCCCCGAGGGTCGCGCGGCTCGCGTCCTCCTCGAAATTGAGAAGGCAGAGGTAGTTCTCCCGTCCCTTGCGGACGACCGCCTTCGCTCTCTTCACCGCGCGATCCGGGAACAGCCGGTCCAGCTCCCGGTCGATCTGGCGTTGAAGGTTCTTGGTGTACGTCGAAAGCCAGACCGTGCCGTCGTTGCGGCGCGCCCACACGCCCGCCGGCGATATGTACCCGAGGGTCTTGCCGACTCCGGTCCCCGCCTCGGCGAGCACGATATTGGGTTCTCCGGCCGCCTCGGGCGGCGCGAAAGCCGGCGCGAGCGACCGCGTGTAGAGCCGCTGTTGCGGACGCGCCTCGGCGCCGTCTCCCAGGAGGCGTTCGAGCTCGCTCTCCGCCTCGTCGGCCGAGACGGGATCGTGCCCGGGCGGGGGCGGGGGCGCGCGCTCGTCCCACTCCGGCAGTCGTTCCCAGATCGCGAGACCCTCGCGTATGGCGTTCGGGCCGGTATCGGCCTCGTCGACGCCCAGGGCCCGCAGCACGTAAGGCGCCCAGCTCCAGCCCGCGGCCGCGAGACCGCGGGCGGACGAAACCAGCCAGGCGTCGTTTCGCCCGTTCGCGAGCTCGGCCAGGAGGCCGCGCACCGCTCGCAGCAGCGCCACGGCCGCGTCCTCCAGCGCGCCAGGCGCGGGGAGACCCAGGGCCCGCGCGATACCGGCCGGCGTGGGCAGGCAGAACCGGGCGGGGCGGACGAACGCGAACAACTCCAGCACGTCCAGGGCTTCGAGGCGCCGGACGGAGAGGCGGCGCGCGACGCCCGGCCGGTAACAGACGATGGCGGGTTCTTCGGCGATCCGCCGCGCGGCGTCCTCGATGCCGAGTTCCGCGATCTCGCCGTCGGGAGTCAGCCGGACCGCGCGACTCTGGCCCACGACGACGACAGGCGACCGTGGAACGGTATTCGGATCGTTGGCGATGGACGGGCGAGAGTTGTCGGCCTCGGGCGCCATGACGCCAGTATATGCGCCGGCCCACCGGGCCGCCACGCGGCGCGCCCCGTGCGTTATGGTATTCATACGCCAAGCTGGCGGTCCGGCCTCACGCGGCCGCGGGCCGAGGATCGGGAGCCACGTCATGATGTTCGCCGATGGACAAGGGAACGGCCGATGACGCGCGTCGGCGAAGGCGCGATCGCATGAGTTCGCCGGTCGGCAGTCGGGAGATCGCCGGGTTCGAGCGCGACGGCGCGGTGCTCCTGCGCGGCGCGATCGACGACGAGTGGCAAGAGATCCTGCGGCGGGCGGCGGCGCGGGAGCTCGAACGCCCCGAGGCGTTCTTCCGGCGGCGCCTGCTGTGGCGCTCGGACCCGGACTTCGCCCGCTTCTGCCGTTTCTCGCCGGCGCCGCGCATGGCGGCGGCGCTGCTGCGTGCGCGCAAGATCAACCTGTTCATGGACCAGTTGTTCGCCAAGGCGCCCGGCGCGGCGAGCCGCACCGGCTGGCACAACGACCTGCCCTACTGGCCGCTGCGGGGCTGGCAGGTGGCGACGATCTGGGTCGCGCTCGACCCGATCACCGTCGACAACGGCGCGCTGGAGGTGGTTCGGGGATCGCACGCGTGGAATCGCCGTTACCAGCCGTTCGAGCCCGACTTCGGCGGCAGCGCCGCCACGGCCAAGGCGGCGGCCGGAGAGACCTACGACCCGCTTCCCGATATCGAGGCCGAGCGTGGCCGCTACGACATCGCCGCCTGGGACATGCGGCCCGGCGACGCGCTCGCCTTCCACGCCCTGACCCTGCACGGCGCCGCCGGCAACACGACGGCCGGGCAGTGGCGGCGCGCCTACGCCGTGCGCTACGCCGGCGACGACGTCCGGTACCACGAGCCGGCCACCAACGAATGGCTGTACAACCCGGCGCTGAAACCCGGCGACCCGCTCGACAGCGACCTGTATCCGGTGGTCTACGCCCCCGGCTCCGCACCGTGACGGACGCGGGCGCGGGGCCGGGCAGTGCAACTCACGGGAGGCGCGGGATGCGGGATCGTTACGTCGGCGATGTAGAGGATTTCGTCAAGTACGGATTGCTGCGGGCGACAGGCGAGGGGAAACGCCTGGGCGTCGCGTGGCACCCGTGCGCCGACGAACGCTGGGGCCCTCACGGCGAGATCGAGAGATGAAGTTTTCCGGCCTTCATCCGGCGCATGGACGCAGCAAGAAGACTCAGGTCCACGCCGCGCTCGGCCGGCTGTCCGGGCGCCATCCGGCGCTCAAGAGCAAGGCGTGGCCGTTCGAGGAGGCGGGCAAGCTCCTCGAGCGCCTCGAGTCGCGTTCCAACCCCAAGGGCCACGTCCTGTTCGAGACCGGCTACGGCCCGTCGGGGCTGCCCCACATCGGCACCTTCGGCGAGGTCGCGCGGACGACGATGGTGCGGAACGCGTTCTCGCTGGTCGGATTCGGCGTCCCGTCCCGTCTGGTCGCGTTCTCCGACGACATGGACGGCCTGCGGAAGGCGCCGGACAACGTTCCGAACCGGGACATGATGGCCGAACACCTGGGGAAGCCGCTCACCGGCGTGCCGGACCCGTTCGGTACGCACGAGAGTTTCGGCCACCACAACAACGCGCGCCTGCGGGCATTTCTCGACGACTTCGGGTTCGATCACGAGTTCGTTTCGGCGACCGAATGCTACCGTTCCGGCCGGTTCGACGAGATGCTGATCCGCGTCCTCGAGCGCTACGACGAGATCATGGGCGTCGTCCTGCCCGCGCTCGGGCCCGAACGCCGCGCGACGTACAGTCCCTTCCTGCCGGTGTGTCCGGACACCGGCCGGGTGTTGCAGGCGCCGATCGAACATCGCGATGCCGACGCGGGGACGGTGGCGTACCGGGACGAGGCGGGGCGCCTCGTCGAGGTTCCCGTGACGGGCGGCCATTGCAAGCTCCAGTGGCGGGTGGACTGGGCGATGCGCTGGGCGGCGCTCGACGTCGACTACGAGATGTCGGGCAAGGACCTGATCGATTCGGTCAAGCTGTCGAGCCGGATCTGCCGGATCCTCGGGGGGACGCCGCCGGAAGGCTTCACCTACGAGCTCTTTCTCGACGAGAACGCCGAGAAGATCTCGAAGTCGCGGGGAAACGGACTCGCCATCGAGGAATGGCTCCACTACGCGACGCCCGAGAGCCTCTCGCTCTACATGTATCGGTCGCCTCGCAAGGCGAAGCGCCTGTACTTCGACGTGATTCCCAGGGCCGTCGACGACTATCTCGACCAGCTGCGGAAATTCCCGGATCAAACCGAAGAGGACCGGTACGTCAATCCGGTATGGCATATCCACAACGGCCTGCCGCCGGAAGAGACCGTTCCCGTCTCCTTCGCGATGCTTCTCAACCTGGCGAGCGCGTGCAACGCCGCGGACAAGTCGGTGTTGTGGGGCTTCATCGGCAACTACGCCGGGGACGCAAGCCCGGAAACGCACCCGATCCTCGATTCGCTCGTCGGATTCGCCCTCGCCTACCACGAGGGGTTCGTGAAACCGACCCAACGCCAGCGCCCGCCCGACGACCGGGAGCGGGCGGCTCTGGAAGACCTCTCGGCATCGTTGGCGGCGTTGGCGGACGACACCGACCCGGAAGCCATTCAGCACGAGGTGTACGAAGTCGGCAAGCGCCACGGATTCGAGAACCTTCGGGACTGGTTCCGGGCGCTCTACGAGATTCTGTTCGGCCAGTCCCAGGGTCCGCGCATGGGATCGTTCATCGCGCTCTACGGCATCGACGAGACGGTCGCTCTCGTGCGCCGCGCCCTGGCGGGCGAGGATCTCCCGGAGTCCGTCGGCGGCGCGGACGCCGGGTGAGGCCGAGGCCGGGCGGGCCGGTTCAGAGCACGCTGGCGGACTTCGCGAACTCGAAATAAAGGTCGTGGGCCCTGGTCGCGACGGGGCCGGGCTGAAGGTCGCGGTCCTCCACCCGCGTGACCGGCATGACCTTGCCGTAGTTGCCCGTGCTGAACACCTCGTCGGCGGTCATCACGTCGTCCCAGGTCATCGTGCGTTCCTCGACCCGCACGCCATCGTCGGCGAGGAGATCCATCACGCGCTTTCGCGTCACCCCGGCGAGAAAGGTGCCGTTGTCGACGGGCGTCGAGGCCACGCCGTCCTTCGCGATCCAGATGTTCGCCGTGGCGAGCTCGGCGACGTTGTTGCTCGGGTCCCGGATGATGGCGTTGTCGAACCCGCGCTCTTCCGCCTCGCGCAACGCCCGCTGCGAGTTGGGGTAGAGGCACGACGCCTTGGCGTCCGTGGGCGCCATGTCGGTGGCGGGGCGTCTGTAGCTCGACAGACAGGCACTGAAGCCCGTGAAGCCCGGCAGCGGACTGTCGTAGACGGCGAGAACGAACTCCGTGCTGTCGGGTTCCGGAAGAACGAACCCCTCCGTCGCGTAGAACATGGGCCGGATGTACAGCTCCGAGTCCCTCGGGTGCTTGCGCACCGCCTCCCGGCACAGTTCCGCGACCTCGTCGGCGTTCAACGTCGGCTTCAGGCCCATGGCGACGGCCGAATTGACGAGGCGGACGCAATGGGGTTCGAGGTCGGGCACCAGACCCCGGAACGCCCGGGCGCCGTCGAACGCGACCGTCGACATCCAGAAGGCGTGATCCATGGGACCCGTGAGCTTGGGATTCTCGTCCGTCCACTCGCCGTTCGCGTAGAAGATACCGGTCATGACTCTTTCGCCCGTCGGGAGTGGCGTGGAAGCGATCGACAACGGACCGCGACCGCAGCATATCCCCGAATCGGCGATTGTCCAGAAGGCGCCCGCCTCTCCGCGGCCGGTTCGCGGCGACCGTCTCGCGATGAAGGGGCGCCGCTTCCGGGCGACGGCGTGAATCGACCGCCCCGATGTCCGGCACATGCGGTACAGTGACCCGGCCCGTGGTTGCGCTCTTCGACATCGCCGCGCCGTTCCTGCGCCGTCTCGATCCCGAGGCCGCGCATCGTCTCGCCGTCGCGAGCCTGCGCGCGCTGCCCGCGCGGCGGGCGAAGGCCGTCGATCCGCCGTCCCTCGAAACACGCGTCCTGGGCCGGAACTTTCCCAACCCCGTGGGTCTGGCGGCCGGGTTCGACAAGCACGCGGAAACGCCCGACGCGATGCTGGCGCTGGGTTTCGGTTTCGTCGAGGTCGGCAGCGTGACGCCGCGACCGCAACCCGGAAACCCCCGCCCCCGCGTGTTCCGTCTGGAGGAGGACCGCGCGATCATCAACCGGTACGGATTCAATAGCGAAGGCCTGGACGCCGTCGCTGGCCGGCTGCGGGCGCGCGCCGGCCGATCCGGAATCGTCGGCGTCAACGTCGGCGCGAACGGGGAGAGCGACGATCCGGCCGCCGATTACGTCAGGGGTGTCGAGGAACTGGAGGGGCTCGCCGCCTACTTCGTCGTCAACGTGTCGTCCCCCAACACGCCGGGGCTGCGGTCGTTGCAGGCGCGCGACGCCCTCGATGCCTTGCTCGAACGCGTTCCGCGAGCCCGCGACGACGGCCGTCGGCGGACTCCGCTGCTCGTGAAGATCTCGCCGGACCTGTCGGACGGGGAATGCGGCGAGATCGCGGACGTCGCTCTCTCCCGCGGGGTGGATGGCTTGATCGTCGGCAACACGACGACCGACCGACCGCCCTTGCGGAGCGCCCATCGGGAAGAAGCCGGCGGTCTCAGCGGCGTACCCCTTTTCGAGCCGTCGACGCGCCTCCTGTCCAGGATGTATCGGCTGACGGAGGGACGGCTCGTGCTCGTCGGCGCGGGGGGCATCGCGTCCGGAAGGGACGCCTACGACAAGATCAAGGCCGGCGCGAGCCTGGTGCAGCTCTATACGGCGCTGGTGTTCGAAGGTCCTGGATTGATCGCCAGGATAAAGCGCGAGCTGGCGGAGCTCCTGGCCGCCGACGGCTACGACAATCTCTCGCGGGCGGTTGGCGTCGCCGCCGGAAATCGCTAGAACGTGCGCGGGTCGAGCGTGTCGACAGTCACGGAGCGCCGATGACGGTTCCCATCTTCGAAGGTGTGTCTTCCTTCGCGTCGCGGTACGACGCGATGATTCTCGACCTGTGGGGTCTCATCCACGACGGCGTGGCGCCCTATCCGGGCGTTCCGGACTGCCTGGATCGTCTTCGCGACGGCGGAACGCGCGTTCTCCTGTTGTCCAACGCGCCCCGGCCCAGCGGCGACGTCGTCGGGCGGCTCCGGGAAATGGGGATTCGGGACGACCGGTACGAACGCGTGATCACCTCGGGCGACATCACCCGCGACGCGTTGACGAGACGCGATGACGACTGGCACGCCGCCCTCGGGGAACGCTGCTGGCTGATCGGGCCGGAGCGGGACTGGGGCTTGGTCGAGGGATTGGATCTCGCTCTGGTGGACGACATGGAGGGCGCGGACTTCATGCTCGCCACGGGGCTCTTCGACGACGAGACCGAGGGGCTGGCGGATTACGCCGACCGATTGGAGGCGGCGTTGGCGCGGTCCCTTCCCATGGTGTGCGCCAATCCGGATCTCTCCGTCATGCGGGGCGACAGGACGGTGCCGTGCGCCGGCTCTCTCGCCCAGGCCTACGCGGAACGAGGGGGGGATGTGCGCTACCACGGCAAACCGCACATGCCGCCGTACGAGTTCTGCTTCGAGGTGTTGAACGGGATTCCCAAGGATCGGATCCTGGCCGCCGGCGATTCGCTTCGCACCGATATCGCCGGAGCGAACGCCGCCGGACTCGATGGCATATTCGTCATGGGTGGCCTCCACGTCGACGAGCTCGTGGGTGACGGACAGGGCGATCCTTGCGGGGCGCTGCAAAGAATGGTGGACGAGTCGGGACACCGGCCGATCGGAGCCGTCCGCCGTTTCAGCTGGTAGCGAAATCACGGGACGGGCCATCCCCCGTCCTTCGGTCGACCGTGGCCGACCCCCGGAGGGACGGGATCGGAGTTCCGGCGAACGAGGATCAGGTTCGATGCTCGGCGGCCAGATACGCCTCGGACTGCATCTCCACGAGGCGGGAGGCCGCGCGCTGGAACTCGAAGGCGCCGTCGCCTTCGACGTACAGCCGGTCGGGCGTTCCCTCGGCGCTACAGATCAGATTGACTCCGTGATCGTAGAGCACGTCGATCAGGTTGACGAACCGTTTGGCTTCGTTCCGGTGCTGAGCCTTCATCACGGGAACGCCCGACAGGAACATCGTGTGGAACTGACGGGCTATCTCGATATAGTCCGCCGCTCCGAGGGGCTGGCGGCACAGATCGTCGAAAGCGAAGCGCGCGATGCCCGCCGCGGCCTCGGGAACGGCGATCGTCCGACCCTGTACCTCCAGGATCTGCGGCGCCGTGGGCGCACCGTTCGCGAGGTTGGCGAATGCCTCGTCGAGCTTCGCATCCATGTCGCCGTCGTGTGGCGAAAAATAGACGGGCATGGTTTTCAATCGCGCCAGGCGATAGTCCTGGGCGCTGTCCAGGGCCAGTATCTCGACCCGGGATTTGAGCAGGTCGATGAAGGGCAGGAAGAGCTCGCGGTTCAGGCCCCCTCGATAGAGATCGTCCGGCGCGCGATTGGAGGTCGCGACGACCGTCACGCCGCGATCGAAGAGTCCGGAGAACAACCGGCCCAGGATCATCGCGTCGGCAGGGTCGTGAACCTGGAACTCGTCGAAACACAGGAGGATGGCCTCGGCCGCGATGTCGTCGGCGACCGGCGAGATCGGATCCGCCCCGGCTTTGCCCTCCCTGATCCGTTGGCGGTGGGCGTGGATGCGCGCGTGCGCGTCGAGCATGAACGCGTGGAAATGGACACGGCGCTTCCGCTCCACCGGCGCGCCGTCGAAGAACAGGTCCATGAGCGCGGACTTCCCGCGCCCCACGGCACCGAAGATGTAGAAGCCCTGCCGGACATCCTCCCGGCGGCGGAATCCCAGCCGTTCCGTCCAACTCCTCCACTTCGAGGGCGCATGGCGAGCCAGACGGTCGCTCAATGTCTGAAGCGTCCCGGCGGCCCGTTCCTGCGCCGGGTCGCGTCGCCACGTCCCGTCGCCAACGAGCGTCCGGTAGGCCGGGAGGACGCCAGGCGGGGATCGATCGCGCATCGTCGTGGGGGGCTGGGTCCGCCGCCGCGAGCGACAAGGAGAACGCCGGAGCGGTCTCGGCCGAGCCGTGGGCGCTCTAGCGGCGATCCAGCATCGTCTTCTTGATTTCGGCGATGGCCTTGGCCGGATTGAGGTTCTTGGGACAGGCCTTCGTACAGTTCATGATCGTGTGGCAACGGTAGAGCCGGAAAGGATCCTCCAGGGCGTCGAGACGTTCGCCGGTAGCCTCGTCGCGCGAGTCGGCGATCCATCTGTATGCCTGCAAAAGCGCGGCGGGGCCGAGATAACGTTCGCCATTCCACCAATAGCTCGGGCAGCTTGTCGAGCAGCAGGCGCAGAGCACGCATTCCCACAGCCCGTCCAGTCCGGCGCGGTCTTCCCTGGACTGAAGCCGTTCCCGGCCTTCCGGCGGCGGGCTGCCGGCCCGAAGCCACGGCGTGACGGAGGCGTACTGGGCATAGAACATCGACATGTCGCCCACCAGATCCTTGATGACGGGCAGATGCGGCAACGGGTAGACGCGGACGTCTCCCTTCACCTCCGCGGTCGCCTTGGTGCAGGCGAGCGTGTTGACGCCGTCGATATTCATGGCGCAGCTACCGCAAACTCCTTCCCGGCACGAGCGGCGGAACGTCAACGTCGGGTCGATCTCGTTCTTGATCGTGATGAGGGCGTCGAGGACCATCGGGCCGCAGCGATCGAGGTCGATGACGAACGTGTCGATCGCCGGGTTGTCGCCGTCGTCCGGATTCCAGCGATAGATCCTGAAGGTCCCGGGCCGGGACGCGCCGGCGGCGGAATCCGTCATCTTGCCCGTGCCGACCTTGGAATTGGCAGGCAGCGTAAACCCAGCCATGGCGTCCTCCGATTGCCGTTACACGTCTCGCGCGTTCGCTCGGCGACGGCTCAATAGACCCGGGCTTGGGGCGGGAAATACTGCACGTCGTCGCTCAGGGTGTACGTGTGCACGGGCCGGTAGTCGAGCGTCACGCCATACGAGTCGTTCAACCAGCTCAAGGTGTGTTTCATCCATTCGTCGTCGTCGCGGTCGGGATGATCCTCCCGTGCGTGAGCGCCGCGGCTTTCCCGGCGGTTCGCAGCCGAGTGAAGCGTGACCACGGCCTGTTGCATCAGGTTCTCCAGTTCCAGCGTCTCGACCAGATCCGAGTTCCAGATCATGGAACGGTCGCTCACGCCGATATCGTCCATGGAATTCGCGACGTCGGCGACGAGCCTTACGCCCTCACCGAGGATCTCGCCGCTGCGGAACACGGCGCAATTGCTCTGCATCACGCGCTGCATGTTCAGGCGGATCCGCGCCGTGGGCGTGTCGCCCTTCGCGTGTCGATACTTGTCCAGCCGTTCGAGCGCGCGTTCGGCCGCGCCGTTGGTCAATGTCTTGTGCGGCGACCCCGGCTTGACGTTTTCCGCCGCCTTGAGCGCCGCGGCCCGGCCGAACACGACGATATCGAGCAACGAATTGGAACCCAGACGGTTGGCGCCGTGGACCGACACGCAGGCCGCCTCTCCGATCGCCATCAGACCGGGAACGACGGAATCGGGGTCGCCATCCTTCAGGGTCACGACCTCGCCATGGAAGTTGGTCGGAATGCCGCCCATGTTGTAGTGGACCGTGGGCAGGACGGGGACCGGCTCCCTGGTGACGTCGACGCCGGCGAATATGCGGGCGCTCTCGGAGATGCCGGGCAAGCGCTCTTCCAGGATATCCGGGTCGAGATGATCGAGATGAAGGAAGATATGATCCCGGTCGCGCCCGACGCCCCGGCCTTCGCGGATCTCGATCGTCATGGCGCGGCTGACCACGTCGCGGGACGCCAGGTCCTTCGCGGACGGGGCATAGCGCTCCATGAAACGTTCGTTCTCGGAATTCACGAGATAAGCGCCTTCGCCTCGGGCCCCTTCCGTTATCAGGCAGCCGGCGCCATAAATGCCCGTCGGGTGGAACTGAACGAACTCCATGTCCTGCAACGGCAGCCCGGCCCGCAATGCCATGGCGCCGCCGTCCCCCGTGCACGTGTGCGCCGACGTACAGGAGAAATAGGCGCGGCCGTAGCCCCCCGTCGCCAGCACGACGACATGGGCGCGGAAGGTATGGATGGAACCATCGTCCAGGTTCCAGCACACGACGCCGCGACACGCGCCGTCATCGTCCACGATCAGGTCGATCACGAAATACTCGACGAAGAACTCCGCGTTGCGCCGCAGGGACTGCTGATACAGGGTATGGAGGATGGCGTGGCCGGTCCGGTCGGCCGCCGCGCACGTGCGTTGCGCGATGCCCTCTCCGTAGTGGGTCGTCATGCCGCCGAAAGCCCGCTGGTAGATCCTGCCCTCCGGCGTGCGTGAGAACGGCACGCCGAAATGCTCCAGCTCGATCACCGCCGCCGGCCCTTCGCGGCACATGTATTCGATCGCGTCCTGATCGCCGAGCCAGTCCGACCCCTTGACGGTGTCGAACATGTGCCAGCGCCAGTCGTCGTCCCCCATGTTGCCGAGCGCCGCCGACATGCCGCCCTGCGCGGCGACGGTGTGACTGCGGGTGGGGAACACCTTGGTGATGCAGGCCGTCTTCAAGCCCGCGTGCGCCATGCCGAGCGCCGAGCGCAGGCCCGCGCCTCCGGCGCCTACGATCACAGCATCGTAGCAATGGTCCTGAACGTCGTAGGCCCCGGCCACGCCCTCACCCCCCGAGCGCCATCTTGACGATGGCGAACGCGCAGGCCACGCCGAGCGTTATGCACGCGAAACTGTTGAGCACGAGCAGGGCGGCGTTCCAGCCCCGCCCGTGGACGTAATCCTCGATTACCGTCTGCAAGCCCAGTTTCATGTGGTGGAAGGTCGCGACGACGAGCAGCAGCATCGCGACCGCCCGTCCCGGCGTCGACAGCCAGGAGACGAACGCGGCATGGTCGGCCCCGATCAGGCCGATGATCGAGACGCAGAACCAGATGGTCAACGGAACCAGGGCCAGGGCCGTCAGGCGCTGGGCCCACCAGTGGTCGACACCGTGTTGCGCGCTTCCCAGGCCGCGCACCCGGCCGGCGGGCGTGCGGTGGCTCATGGGCCGCCTCCACCCGCATAACCCGCGATCCAGCTGGCGGCCGTGAGCCCCAGGGACGCGACGACCACCAGCCAGCCGGAGGCGTATACGGTCTTGAGCTCGAACCCCCAGCCCGCGTCCCAGAACAGATGCCGGATGCCGTTGCAGAGATGGTAGAACAGGGAAAACGTGAACCCGAACAGCAGGAGACGGCCCAGCCACGACGCCATGAAGGCCTGGACCGTCTCGAACTGGCCAGGTCCATACGCGGCCGCCACGAGCCACCAAGCGAGCAACAGCGCGCCGGCCCCCAGCGCCACGCCCGTGACGCGATGCAGGATGGAAAGAACCGACGTGAGCTGTGGCTTGTAGACTTGTAGATGTGGGGAAAGCGGCCGTTCGACCTGGACCATGGTTGCGTGTCTCCGCGTCCTCCGGGAGGTGCGCCGTCGCCTCTCGATGATCGGATTTAAGACCCGGGCCGGACGCAAGTCAACGCGCGCGCCGGCAGCATCCCGGAGCCTGACCCGAAACCGGACCCCCCTCCCGGCCCGTCCCGAAACGGTCTCCTCTCCCTTTCAGGGGGAGGTCGGGAGAGGGGCTGGAAACGTGCGACCGCTGCCGTGGCATGCGCCCGTCGCCGGTGGCGGTCCGTTCCTTGCACTCCATTACCTCGTACCACGGCGGCTTCTCGGTGAAGACATGGACGACCCTGTACCAGGAGTCGGGGTGGCGAAGACTGCCCGCGCTTCCTCTCTCGCCCGTGGAGCACGTTCGGGAATCGAGGTCTTCCAGCGCCTCTCTCAGACGACATTCCACGAATTGCGCGCGCCGCATCGAGAGGCCGTCGTTGTGGAAGGCGGTCCCGAGGGTGCTGGCGTGTCCCACGATCCAGACCGGCGGAGGTGACTTCTGTTCTTCGAATTTGGTGATATATTCTTCCAATTTGGTTATGATGCCGCATAATTCCGCGCACATCGGTTCCTCGCTGCCTGACTCTTTCCATTCCTGCTTTCCGCATCCGTCGCTTGCGGAGACCGGCTCCGGCGGCCAGTCATGCGGGAAATGCACCGCGCCCAGACATTTGGGGGATTCGCACGCCCACGGCCGGATCATGTCCTTCATCCCGTCGGCCTTGCCCGAGACTTTCTCCACGCCGGCCGCGATGTCCTTCACGCCGGCCGCGATAGCGCCGGTCTTGTCCGAGACTTTCTCCACGCCGGCCGCGATGTCCTTCACGCCGGCCGCGATGTCCTTCACGCCGGTCGCGATAGCGCCGGGGTCGTTCAAGATTTTCTCGACGGCGTCGCCTCTGTCGGTCAGGCCGCCGTTCGGATTCCGGATCTCCGCTTCGATCTTCTTCCATTGGCCTTCTTCCAGTTTGACAGTGATCGAATGGTTCCGGGCGTCGGAGAGGGACTCCTCGATGCCTTCCAGTGCTTTCATCATGGCTTTCAAGGGATCGACGGCTTTCACGGGAGGAGGCTTGGGGAGAAGGCCTGCCAGTACCAGCGTCAACGGGATGGCCACGATGCCCGCCCCGGTCAACAACAGCAGGACACGGATCGGGTCGCTCGCGCATCGCCACCAACCGCCCGCCCGGCATCGCCCGCGTTCGCTCATCGCGCCAGCGGTCCTTCAATGCCGCGGGCCGAACCCGTTAAGGGCGCGGTTCGCGGCGGCGCAGGAACCGGAGGAAGAGTCTGCGGGGCCAGCCGTCCGCCTGTTCCAGGAAGGTATCGAGCCGCTCGTTCATCAGCGTTTCGATGTTCGCCTCGTCGATCTGCTTGCGTGCGTCTTCAATCATCGAGTCCACGCTCTCGCGCGTCTTTTCCGTTGCGTGCGCGATCAGCTCCTCGGCCTCGTTCCCAGCCTTCTCTATCCGGTCCCCGGCCTCGTTCCCGGCCTCCTCTGTCCGGGCACAGGCCTCGTTCCCAGCCTCCTCTATCCGGGCGCGGGCCTCGTTCCCGGCCTCCTCTGTCCGGGCGCGAGCCTCGTTCCCGGCCTCCTCTGTCCGGGCGCGAGCCTCGTTCCCGACCTCCTCTATCCGGGCGCTGGCTCTTCTGCCGGTCACTCTGATCCCGCGTATCGCCCCTACCGCTTCCTCGGTCATCTTCTCGACCGCGACCTTCTCCGCGACCTTCTGCGCCTCCTCCCGGGCGGTCGCCTTGGTGCCGCGGTCGATTCGGAACGTCATGAAGAGGAACATCGCCGATATGGTCATCGTGGTGAGCCCGACGAACACGACGATCATCGTCGTGAAGGGGAGGTTCGTGACCATGGCTTCTCCCCCGACGGCCTCGGGCACGATCTTCATCGGGATGAAAATCAGCAGGAAGCCGGCGACCGTCAGGGCGACGATGGCGAGGATGAGCTGCCCCCACCAAGGCCAGTCGTTCCGGCCGTTCCGGTCGTCTTTACCTTTGTTTCCGTTCATGCGACGGAGTGACCTTCATCGCCGAGGCGCGCTCTTCCCGCCTGTCGGGGGAATCGCCTCCCCGCGGCCACTCCCGGCAGGGGATCGCTATTCCTCCCACCGTCCGGGAAAGGACGCCCCGAGCCCTGAGCCCCGAGGGCCATCAGAAACGGGCTTGCAGGCGCAGTCCCGCCCCGTGCTCCACATCGCCGTCGACCTCCATGCCGGCGTAGCCGAGGCGCAGGCGCCAGTCGCCGGAGCCCGCGACGGTCGCCGTCGTGGCGAGACCATGGACCCGGCGGGGCAGATCGGCCATCCGGCCCCGGCTGGCGAAGCTCAGCACGCCCGCCTTGTCCGACTGGCGCATCGCCAGCGACGACGGTCCCTCCGTATCGGCGCTCATGGTCGAGAAGCGCAGGCTTGGCCGCCAGCGCAGGTCCCCGGGGCCGGGCAACCACTCCGAGGACGTCGCCCCGAGGCTCGCCTTGACGCCCGAGTAGCGCCGCGACACCCCGGGCACGTCGGCCGTCAGCGCCGCGCTCTCCGCTGTCCAGGCGTCCTGACGCAGCGTGCCGGAGAAGGGCGACAGCGCCGGCGTCAGGCGCACGCCCCCGAGGTCGATCCGCGCCCCCGCCGTGGCCCGCGCCTGCCGCTGGACCAGATCGAAGGTCCCGGCCAGGGCGCCGCCCACGGCCGGGTTGTCGAGCGCCGCGCGGGCATCGTACCGCCCTTGCGACAGCTCGGCGTCGGCGAACAGCGGACCGTCGCGCCAGCCCGCACGCAGGGCGAAGCGGCCGCCCTGGAGGGTGGCGCCGGAGGCCACGCCCGGCGCCCAGGGCTTCGACGACGTCATCTCGGGGGTCACCGCGACGCCGAGGCGGAAGCCGCCGGCGAGCCGCGCGTCCATGCCGAGGGACAGGCTCTCCGCCGCCGCGCCGGCGACGCCGGCCGCCGGGACCGCCGTGTCGGTTCCGACGAGGCGGGTCCAGGTCTCCAGCCCGCCCAGCCGGGCGCGTTCCTCGACCGTTGCCGGCGAACCCGGACCGGCGAGCGAGACCGAGGTGCACCAGCCCCTCCGGGTGTCCGCGCACTCGTCGAGCGCCGCCTCCTCGGTCCCGGCGTCGTCGAAGAGGCCGGAGCCGAAGATGAAGGCGAGCAGGGCCGCGGCGCCGACGGCGACCTCCTCCGGGCCGTTGCCGCGGTGAGAGGCCACAGCCTCCGGCGCGGCCTCCTCGATCTCTTCGGCAATGCCGATGCGCCGGCCTTCCGGGACGACGATGCTCACGGTCCCGGATTCCGAGAAGGCGCCGATTTCGTATGTCTCGCCGTCCCCGGTCGTCGTGGTCGCCTTGGCTGTCGTCGCCGTCGGCTCGGAATCGCCCACCCGCTTCAGTATCCGGGTGCCGCTGCGCAGGGGCTGGACGGTCCCTCCCTCGAGGGCCGTCTGGATCGCCGCGACCTTGCCGGCCGCCTCGGGCGCCACCTGCACGTAGATCGTCCGCTCCCCTTCCTCCTGTTGCTGGAACGTGACGCCACCGCCCGCCGTGATGCTCCCGTGGTCGTCCGGGTTCTCGGTGACGTCGCCGACGAGGATCGTCAGCCGCGCGGCGTCGTGGACGGTGACCGTGCCCTCGGCCCCGAGGTCGACGCGGCCCCTCAGTTCGAGCCCGCCCTCTTCCAGGACCATGCGGCTCCCCGAGAAGAGCATGTGGCTGAGCCGCGCGGTACCCGCTCCACGCTTGTTGAGATCGGTGACCCCGAGCACCATGGGCACCTCAATGCTGGAGTGAGGGCCAATAGGGTCAAGAATAATCCTACCCCCACATCTGGGAGGATTAGTCAGCAGACAGACTTGGTGCCTGTCGTCGTCTGACCACCACCGGTCCCCCCACCATGGGGGGGCCGGCCGGTGTGGAGCGCCGGGTGGCGCCGCGTAGATGATGGGACCATCGACGGAGGCACTGCGGCCGAGCGTCAGCTTGTGGTCTCCTCTGCCGCCGCTGAACACCACCAGGCCCCGGATCACGCTGTCCTCGACGGTGACGTTCGAGGAACGGCTACGGATCAGGAGGGCGGTGCCGGCGTCGACGTAGGCGTGGCTGGGGAACCTGGAGCCGCCGGAGAACGTGGCCTCCGCCACGCCCTCCGGGGCCTCGATCAAGACGCCGATGCCGCCCGCGTCGACGCGGCCGCCGGCCATGGTCACGCTCGCCGTTCCGCTTCCGCCGATTCCCGCGTAAATGCCGGAGCCGCCGTTGCCGTGCACCGTCACCCGGCCTCTGTGTTCGACCGCCGCGTCGCCGGACTCGGACCAGGCGGTGATTCCCGATGCGCCAGACCTGTCGCCCGCCCATTCGTGACGGTCGCCCAATAAGAGCACTTCACGGGCGATCGAAAACGAGGAGTGAGTGGTGATATCGCCGTTGTTGAAGGCCCTGGCCGTGCCGGAACCGAGGGAAGACACCGCCATGCCTCGGGCGAACGGGCCGTGGGTCTCGATATCGGCGTTGGAGCCATTGGCCGCGCGGGCGTCTCCAGAGTCCGACTGTATCGCCATGGCATGCGAGTGGCCCCTGTCGCTGTCAGACTCCTCGTGGGAGCGCCCCCGGGTGACGATCGTGCCCCCGTTCCGCCCCAACGCGGCACCGTCCGACCGAACCCCCATGCCGACGGCACCGGCACCGTGGGTCTCGATCACGGCGAAAGTGCCGTTCTCCGCCTCGGCGGTTCCGGAGGGCGCGTACACCCACATGCCGTGCGCGTAGCGCGTGAAGCCGTTGGGGTCGACCCAGGGTTCCCCTCGGGTGACGATCAAAGGGCCACTGATGCCGAGACTGTTAGTTCCCCTCGCGGAGCCGGAGTCCGACCTGACCCTCATGCCGATGGCGCCAGCGCCGGTCGTCACGACTTCACGCATGTTTGTCGCTTCCGCGCGCCCCGCTTCGTCGCCTTGGTCGTGCGCCCTCATGCCCCAAGCCAATACGCCCCCGGTGCGGATGGTGCCGCCGTTGGACGCACGCGCCAGACCGCCCCGGGTGACGGCGACGAGGCCAGCGGAGATGTACTCGTCTTCCTGGAAATAGGCCGCGTCGCCGTGTGTGTTGATTACCCCGGAGTTGAGCGCCAGCGCCGTGTGCGCGCCGTTCACCCGGGAATAAACGCCATCGGCTCCGTCTCCCCGGGTCGTGACCCTGGCGAGCGACGGACTTACCGCCCCCAACAGACCCGAACCGTTCGAACTCGTCGCGTCGCCGCCGTCCGACCGCGCGTACACGCCACGCCCCGTTTGCAGCCATGTCCCACGATCCCGCCCCGCGCCCTCGGTGACGATGGTGCCTAAATTGCGCGCGCGGACGATCTTGTCGGTGTCCGTATCCGTCGAGACGACCTGGAGTCCCCGCCGGCCGCCGGTCATGTGGATGTCGGCGTAGGAGTCCACGAACAGGTCGTCGCGCAGGGTCTCCGAAACGCCGACGTCGATGCCGCCGTTCGATGGGCCGCCGAGCCGCACGTCGCCCAGAAAGACGAGGGGGCCGCGGGGGTACGCCGCCCTCACCGAGAACGCGTCCGTGGCGCGGAACTGCGAGAGGTTGAAATTGACGGGGACACCGGCGAGATCGAAGACGAACCCCAGGTCGTCAGCCAGGTCGTCAGCCGCGACGATCGCGTCCGCGCCGGCCGCGTCCCGCGCGGCAACGTAGTCGTCTTCCGTGACCGCGTCGCCCTCTTCGCCGTGGCAGGCCATGCGCCACTCGGTATCGGTGGCCGCCGTCCCCGGGTAGAAGCGGAGGGGTCTTGCTCTGGTGTGGCGATATATGACGTGACCTGGGTATCCCCGTTCGCGTCCCAGTCTGTCGCCATCCAAGGACCCCCGCTGGAGCGGGGCGCACGTCACGGCCGCGAGCGCCGGCTCGGCCGCGAACAGCGCCAGCGCGGCGAACAGAAAGATTCTGGTTCCAGCATCCATCGAGGGCCTCCCTCGCGTCATCATGAGAGGCCCCGTGGAGAGGCCCCGTGGAGAGGCCCCGTGGAGAGGCCCCGTGGAGAGGCCCCGTGGAGAGGCCCCGTGGAGAGGCCCCGTGGAGAGGCCCCGTGGAGAGGCCCCGTGGAGAGGCCCCGTGGAGAGGCCCCGTGGAGAGGCCCCGTGGAGAGGCCCCGTGGAGAGGCCCCGTGGAGAGGCCCCGTGGAGAGGCCCCGTGGAGAGGCCCCGTGGAGTTCACTTCCTACCCTACCACGAACGACGCCGTCAAGTCAAAATTCGTCGCGAACTGGGTTGACGCTCCGAGAATATGCGCTCCGACGGTGTGTGAATCGTGCAATTCCGATCCACCCCCCTCCTGGCCCGTCCCGAAACGGTCTCCTCCCCCTTTCAGGGGGAAGTCGGGAGGGGGTGACCGGCCGCCGCCCTCGGCGCCGTCCCGGACAAGTGCCGGTTGACGAGAACTTCCGCGATCTGCACCGAATTGAGCGCCGCGCCCTTCCGCAGGTTGTCGGCGACCACCCAGATGTCGAGACCGTTCTCGATGGTCGGGTCCTCGCGTATGCGGCTCACGTACGTCGCGTATTCGCCGGTCGCCTCCACGGGCGTGACATAGCCGCCATCGTCCCGCCGGTCGACGACCATGAGGCCGGGCGCCTCGCGGAGAATCGCGCGGGCCCGCCGCGCCGTGATCGGGTTCTCGAACTCGACGTTCACGGCCTCGGAATGGCCGACGAAAACGGGCACCCGGACGCAGGTCGCCGATACCCTGATTTCCGGATCGAGGATTTTCTTGGTCTCGGCGACCATCTTCCATTCTTCGCGTGTGGATCCGTCGTCCATGAAGTCGTCGATGTGGGGGATGACGTTGAAGGCGATCTGTTTGGTGAACTCCCGAGGCTCGATCGGATCGTTGACGTAGATCGCCTTGGTTTGCTCGAACAGCTCGTCCATCGCCGCATTGCCGGCGCCCGAGACCGACTGGTAGGTCGCCACCACGATTCGCCTGATCGTCGCCTCGTCGTGCAGCGGTTTGAGCGCGACGACCAGTTGGATCGTCGAGCAGTTGGGATTGGCGACGATGTTTCGCTTGCCGTAGCCCGCGACGGCTTCGGCGTTCACTTCCGGGACGACCAGCGGAACGTCCGGGTCCATCCGGAACCGCGACGTATTGTCGATGACGACGCAGCCGGCCTTGGCGGCGCGCGGCACATGGACCGCCGAAACCCGCGCGCCGGGCGAAAACAGGGCGATATCGAAACCGGCGAAGTCGAAGCGTTCGAGGTCCTGCACCTTCAGGACGTCGTCGTCTCCGAAGGAAACCTCGCGGCCCGCGGAGCGTCCCGAAGCGACCGCCACCGCCTCGTCTATCGGAAATTCCCGCTCGGAAAGAATTTGCAGCATCTCGCGACCGACGTTCCCGGTCGCGCCCACGACAGCAACTTTGTATCCCATATTCGAGCTCCCGCGCGGCCGCGGCGGCGGCCGCGAACGAGTTCCAACGTCAGGCGCCGACCTTGTCGAGTTCCCGGATCAGCGCATCGCCCATGGCGCTCGTCGACACCCCGGTCTTCCCCGGTTGCATGATATCGGTCGTCCGCAGACCTTCCGACAGGACGTTCGAAACCGCCGTATCGACAAGGTCGGCCTCGCTTCCCAGATCGAACGAGTAACGCAGCATCATTCCGAGGCTGAGGACGCAGGCCAGCGGATTCGCCAGCCCCCGGCCCGCGATGTCGGGCGCGCTGCCATGGACCGGCTCGTAGAGGGCGCGCCGTCGCCCCATGTCGTCGGCGGCGCCCAGGGAAGCACTCGGCAACATTCCGAGCGACCCCGTGAGCATGGCCGCCTCGTCCGAAAGGATATCCCCGAAGAGATTGTCCGTGACGATGACGTCGAACTGCCTGGGATCTCGAACCAGTTGCATCGCCGCGTTGTCGGCGTACATGTGCGTGAGCTCGACGTCCGGATATTCCTCGTCGCGGACGCGTTGCACCTCCTCGCGCCAGAGGACGCCGGACTCCATCACGTTGGCCTTTTCGGCGGAGCAGACGCGCCCTTGCCGTTTGCGGGCGAGCTCGAAGCCGACGCGCGCCACGCGCTCGATCTCGGGCGTCGTGTAAACCTGGGTATTGATACCGCGCCGGGCGCCGTTCTCCAGCGTCTCGATGCCCCGCGGCTCGCCGTAGTAGATGCCTCCGGTCAGCTCGCGGACGATCATGATGTCGAGGCCCGACACGATCTCCGGCTTGAGGGTCGAGGCTTCGGCCAGGGCGTCGAAGACGATGGCCGGCCGCAGGTTGGCGAACAGGTCCATCTCCTTGCGCAGCCGCAGGAGGCCCCGTTCCGGCTTCAGGGAGAAATCCAGTCCTTCCCACTTCGGCCCGCCCACCGAACCGAACAGCACGGCGTCGGCGTCCATGGCCGCCTCCATCGTGTCGTCCGTCAGCGGTACGCCGTGCGCATCGTACGACGCGCCGCCCGCGAGCCCTTCCGTGATGTCGAAGCCCAGGGCGCGGTTGGACTCCAGCCATTCCAGGACGCGGCGCGCTTCCGCCATGACCTCGGGGCCGATTCCGTCTCCCGGCAGAAACAGGACTTTCTCGTTCGACGCCATGAATGCTCCGTCGTCTCGTGGGACGCCGATCGAGGCGTCAGCCGCCGGTCGCGGCGTAGAGCCACGGCTGGCCGGCGCGCTGGGATTTCTCGAAGTCGTCGATCGATTCGGCTTTCCGCATCGTCAGGCCGATGTCGTCGAGGCCATTCAACAGACAGTGCTTGCGGAAAGGATCGATTTCGAACGAAACTACGTCGCCGTCCGGATCCGAGACCTCCTGCGCCTCCAGGTCGATCGAAAACGTCGCATTGGCGCCGCGCTCGGCTATTCCCATCAACCGGACGACGACATTCTTCGGCAGCGCGACGGGCAACAAGCCGTTCTTGAAGCAGTTGTTGTAGAAGATGTCCGCGAAACCCGGCGCGATCACGCAGCGAATTCCGAAATCCACGAGGGCCCACGGCGCGTGCTCGCGGCTCGAGCCGCAGCCGAAGTTGTCGAACGCGATCAATATCCTCGCCTCGCGATACGGCCCCTTGTTGAGCACGAACTCCGGACGTTCGCCGCCGGTCTCGTCGAAGCGCAGGTCGTTGAACAGATGAATCCCGAGCCCGGTCCGCTTGATGGTTTTGAGGAACTGCTTGGGGATGATGGCGTCGGTATCGACGTTGATCATCGGGAGAGGCGCCGCGGCCCCGGTGAGCGTCGTGAACTTTTCCATGCTCGGTTCCTCCGGGTCACAGATCGCGGACGTCCGCCAGCCGTCCCGTGACCGCCGCGGCCGCGGCCATGGCCGCGCTCATCAGGTGCGTCCGCCCGCCGCGCCCCTGCCGCCCCTCGAAGTTGCGGTTGGACGTCGAGGCGCAACGCTCGCCGGGCCGCAGGCGGTCCGCGTTCATGGCGAGGCACATCGAGCAGCCCGGTTCCCGCCATTCGAATCCCGCCTCGATGAAAATCTCGTCCAGCCCTTCCTCCTCGGCCTGATATTTCACCAGGCCCGAGCCGGGCACCACCATGGCGCCGATGTGGTCCGCGACCTTGCGTCCCTTCGCGACGGCCGCGGCGGCCCGCAGATCTTCGATCCGCCCGTTGGTGCATGAGCCGACGAAGACCCGGTCGATCCTGACGTCCGTCAACGACGTTCCGGGCGAAAGATCCATGTACTCGAGCGAGCGGGACCACTTCCTTCGCCGATCCTCGTCCGGGGCATCGGCGGGGTCCGGAACACGTCCGGTGACGGGCAGCACCTCCTCCGGATTGGTGCCCCAGGTGACCTGCGGCGCGATGTCCGCCGCGTCGAGCGAGACTTCCCTGTCATATGTGGCGCCATCGTCCGACGGCAGGGTACTCCATACCGCGACCGCGTGTTCCCAGGCGCCGCCCTTGGGCGCCATCGGTCTCCCCTTGAGGTAGTCGAAGGTCGTCTCGTCCGGTGCCACGAGACCCGCGCGGGCGCCGGCTTCGATGGACATGTTGCATACGGTCATGCGGCCTTCCATCGAGAGATTGCCGATGGTGTCGCCGGCATACTCGACGACATGGCCGTTGCCGCCCGCGATCCCGATCTCGCCGACCACGGCGAGGATGATGTCCTTGGCCTCGACACCAAACCCCGGTTCGCCGGTCACGGTGACGCGCATGTTCCTGGGCCGTTGCTGGATCAAGGTCTGCGTGGCCAGGACATGTTCGACCTCGGAAGTGCCGATCCCGAAAGCGAGAGCTCCGAACGCCCCGTGAGTCGCCGTATGGGAGTCGCCGCAGACGATGGTCATCCCCGGTTGGGTCATGCCCTGTTCCGGTCCGATGATGTGAACGATGCCCTGGCGGATATCGCCCATGCCGTAGTATGCGATGCCGAAGTCGCGACAGTTCGCCTCGAGAGTTTCGACCTGGATTCGCGAATCTTCTTCGGCGATTCCCTCGGCGCGATTCGTCGTCGGCACGTTGTGGTCCGCGACGGCCAAGGTCGCGTCCGGCCGGCGGACGGAACGCCTTGCGGCGCGCAGACCTTCGAATGCCTGCGGACTGGTGACCTCGTGCACGAGGTGCCGGTCGATGTACAGGAGGGCGGCGCCATCCTCGTCGACATCGACGACGTGGCCGTCCCAGATCTTGTCGAGAAGTGTTCGAGGGGCCGTCATCGAGATCGCTCCGTCAAGCCACCGCCCATCGGGGGGACGGGAATGCCGTCATTTTTCGCCGTTGGAAGTCTCCGGGGCCGGGTCGGCCTTCGCCGCCGCCGCTTCCCGCGCGGGGCGCCGGTCATCGCGCCGTTCCGCGATACGCGCCTTCTTGCCCCGCAACCCACGGAGGTAATAGAGCTTGGCGCGGCGCACGTCGCCGCGGCGCACGACCTGAATGTCCGCGATTTGCGGTGAATAGAGCTGGAAGATGCGTTCCACGCCCTCGCCGTAGGAGATCTTTCGTACCGTGAAGGATGAATTGATCCCGCGGTTTCGGCGCGCGATGCATACGCCCTCGAACGCCTGCAGGCGCTCGCGCGTACCCTCGATCACCTTGACCATCACGCGAACGGTATCACCGGGCCCGAATTCGGGGACGGGACGTTCGGCCTGTATCTTCCCGATCTGGGTTTCTTCGAATCTCCGCAGAATGTCCATCGTCCTCACCTCGTTCCGTCCCGCGTTCCGACATACCGTTCCCAAAGATCCGGTCGACGTGTCCTGGTTGTCCGCTCCGCCTGTTCGCGGCGCCATTCGGAAATTCGCTCATGGTGTCCCGAGAGCAGAACTTCCGGGACGGTGCGGCCTTCCCACTCCCGTGGTCGAGTGTATTGTGGGTACTCCAACAATCCTCTCTCGAAACTGTCGTCGGCCACGGAGCGTGGGTCTCCCGTCACGCCGGGCAGCAGACGAACGACCGTGTCGATAATCGCCAATGCGGCGGGTTCGCCGCCGGACAACACGAAATCGCCGAGACTGACCTCCTCTATCGGCCTGGCTTCGAGCAACCTTTCGTCGATCCCTTCGAAGCGGCCGCACAGCAACACCACACCCACGCCTTCCGCCAGAGACCTCGCCAGCGGCTGATCGAAGGGACGGCCGCGCGGACCGAGATAGAATATCGGCGTCTCGGGCCCCGCGTCCGCGGCAATTCCGTCGACCGATCTGGCAAGGACGTCGGCCCGAAGAACCATTCCCGGACCGCCACCGAACGGGGTGTCGTCGACCGAGCGGTGTTTATCGCCCGCGAACCCCCGAATGTCCACAGTTTCGAGGCGCCAAATCCCCTTTTTCAGCGCCGCACCCGCCAGGGACTCGCCGAGCGGACCGGGAAACATCGTGGGGAACAGCGTCAATACCCATGCCGTCCACGGCGCGACCATACCTCGTGTCGCGGCCTCGGCGCGTCTCGGCGATGCTCGCTCGGTCTCGTTCATCTCCGGCCGGGGCCCGCTCAATTCTCCTCGCCATCGCCGTCGTCCAACAGTCCCGGCGGGGGGATCAGGACGATGTGACCCTTGTCCATATCGATCTCCGGAACGGTTTCGCGCGTAAATGGCGCGACGAGCAGCGACCCGTCCGCACGCTCGATTTCCAGCACGTCACCAGCGCCGAAGTCATGTAGCGCCATGACACGCCCGACTTCCTCGCCACCCGGCGACATCACCCGCGCTCCCATCAGATCCGCATGGTAAAACTCGTCGTCCTCCAAGTCGGGCAGCGCCTCCCGAGCGATATACAACCGCGTGCCTTTCAGCGCCTCGGCGGCCGTTCGATCCTCGATGCCTTCGACGCGGGCCGCGATGCCGCCCCTGATCGGCCTTGGATCCATGAGGGTGAACGATCTCCCGCCCGTCTCGTCGGTCAGCGGTCCGTATGCGGCGACGTCTTCCTCCCGTTCGGTGAAGGTACGGACGCGTACCTCGCCGTGAATCCCCCTGGCGCCCGCGATGACGCCCAGGCACAGCCGACGGGGTGCGCCCATGGCCGCCCCCGGGGCCGGTCGGGAGACTATGTCCCTCCCTTCTCTTCTTCCGCTTGAGCCTCCGGTTCCCCGCCGCCGTCCTCGTCCGAGGCGGATTCTTCGGCGGCGGTCTCGTCGGCCACGGCTTCCGCGGCGGGCAACTCCCCGGCTTCCCCCGTGGACACTTCCTCCTCGGCCGACACCCCCGTCGCGGCCCCTTCGACCGGGGCTCCGGGTGGACTCTCCTCCGGCCCGGGTTCCTCCACCGCGGCCGCGGCCTCTTCGGCGGCCTTCAGGCGTTCCCGCGCCTTCTTTCCGGGTTGGCCCTTGATCGGATTGTTCCCGCGGGCCGGCATGGGGATGATCTGGGCGCTACCCAGGAACCGCGCGACCCGGTCCGTCGGCCTCGCTCCGTGCCCCAGCCAGTGGCGAACACGGTCCTCGTCCAACGTCACCCGGTTGGGATCGTCGGGTCTGAGCAGCGGGTTGTACGTTCCCAGCTTTTCGATAAAGCGGCCGTCCCGCGGTCGTCGCGAGTCGGCGACGACGATTCGATAAAAAGGCCGCTTCTTGGCGCCCGCCCGGGCCAATCTGATCTTGAGTGCCATTCTCGTATTCGCTCCTGGTTTGGTATCTGCCGTCGAATTCGGATCGATCGGCTCTTCGGCTCATCTCATGGGCAAGCCGGGGAGCCCGTGCCGCATCAGGCCCCGGTTACCCATCTTGTTGACTTTCTTCATCATCGAAGACATCTGCTTGAATTGCTTGAGAAGGCGGTTCACGTCCTGGACCGTGGTGCCCGATCCTTTGGCCACGCGCCGTTTCCGCGAGGCGTTGAGGAGCCTGGCGTTGCGGCGCTCCCGCGGCGTCATGGACTGGATAATCGCTTCCTGGCGCCTGAGCAGGCCCTCGTCGACCCGGGCGTCGGCCAACTGTCGTTTCACTTTTCCGACCCCGGGCAACATGCCCATGATCCCGTCCATGCCGCCCATGCGGCGGATCTGACGAAGCTGCCCGGCGAGGTCGTCGAGATCGAAGGCGCCCTTGCGCACCTTCTCCTCGAGCCGCGCCGCCTCCTCCCGCTCGACCGTCTCGGTAGCCCGCTCGACGAGACCGACCACATCGCCCATACCGAGAATACGGGACGCGATACGGTCGGGGTGGAAGACTTCCAGGGCGTCGATCGATTCGCCGGTTCCCAGGAGCTTGATGGGACAACCGGTCGCCGCACGCATACTGAGCGCCGCTCCGCCACGGGCATCACCGTCCGCGCGAGTGAGGACGATACCGGTCATCCCGACTCGTTCCTTGAACCGCTCGGCGACGCCGACCGCGTCCTGGCCGGTCAGCGAGTCGGCGACCAGCAGCACCTCCGCGGGGTCGGTGGCGTGACGGATGGCCGCTATTTCCGCCATCAGCGCCTCGTCCACGTGCAGGCGTCCGGCGGTGTCCAGAAGGACCACGTCGCATCCCCGCAGACGGCCCGCGCTCATCGCCCGCCTGGCGATGTCCTCGGGCATCTGGCCGGGAACGATGGGCAGGGTCGCCACGCCGGCCTGCTCCCCCAACACCCTGAGCTGCTCCTGAGCGGCGGGCCGCCGGGTGTCGAGAGAGGCCATCAGGACCTTCTTCTTCCGCCGCCCGGTGAGCCAGCTCCCGATCTTGGCGGCGGTCGTTGTCTTGCCCGAACCCTGCAATCCGACGATCAGGACGGCGGCGGGGGCGGCCGCATGGAACTCTACGTCGGCGGTTTCGGGCCCGAGAACCTCGATCAGGTGATCGTGGACGATCTTGACGACCATCTGCGCCGGCGATACCGAACGCAGCACCTCCGCGCCGACGGCGCGGTCGCGGACGCCGTCGATGAAGCTCTTCACCACCGGCAGGGCGACGTCCGCCTCCAGCAACGCGACCCGCACTTCCCGGAGGGCCGCGTCGACGTCGGACTCGGAAAGCGCGCCGCGCCGCTTCAGGTTCTCGAAGACCCCGCCGAGGCGCTCGGTCAGACTGTCGAACATGATGATCCGGCGTATTCCTCGCGTCCAACGAACGCCGACGGCGCCAGTGCGCGAAACCTCGCGGACTGACGGACACCCGTGGGCGCTCCCCGTCACCGATCCTTTCGGAACGTGCGGAACCTAGCCGTGAGCGGCCTTTCCCGTCAAGACGTTGTCCTGGTTCAGGACATACGGAACGCCGCGTGGGCCGCCGGGCCGTGTCTCACATCTGTCTGAACCAGGACACCTGTTGAAAGGCGTACCAGTAATCCGGTAGCATCTCTCTACAAGGACACGGCTCAACGCCTCCTTGTACGTCATGTGGCGGTTCAGCGACAGCACATGATACTCGGGAGGGTGGGCCCGTCCCACCGCAACCGCCGTCCTTCAGGCGGAAACGACGGGCGCCTCAGCTATTTTGCAAGCGGCTCGCACACCCGGAGCTCCGACGCCCCCACCGATTCGGGAAATCCGGGTTGGGTGAGCAGGGCTGGCGCGGGCGGACGGAGAATGGACATCCCCTTTGCTTATCGGTCCGGATACGACAGGGCTCGGGCACTCGATCCCGATCTCGCGGCGCGCTACATCGAGCATACGGTCGTCGGCGATCCGGCGGCCGACGCCGTCATCGAGGCGCTGGCACCGTTCGACCAGCCACAAGTCAGCCGGTTCATCCAGGCCGGCATGGAGCAGGATGCGAAGACTCTGCGCGACGCGCCGCAGCCGTTGCGAGATTTCTTCAATCGGATCGAAGCCCCGCCCGCCTGGTTCGATCCGGCGTCGGTCCACGCGGGTTGTCGCGCCTTCCACGATTATTCGGACCTGTTCATACCCGCCTTCTTCGTCGTCACTCTGCAGAACGCCGCCACCTTGATCAGCAAGGCGTTCTACACGACCGGGCGGGTGACGACCGAGCACGGCCTCCGACGGATCCGACAGAACGTCCAGCACTTCATCGAGATCATGCTGCCGGGCGCTCTCGACCGTCAGGGGGATGGCTGGAAGCTGTCCGTCCGCATCCGGCTGGTGCACGCGCAGGTTCGCCGGCTGATCCGCGTCTCGGGCGCGTGGGACGAGACCGTCTACGGCGCGCCGCTCAGCGCCGCCCATATGGGGATCGCGTCAGCCAACTTCTCGGCGACGATGCTACGACAGGCGGAGCGGCTGGGGGCGCGGCTCGACGCCGAGGCGCGCGCCAGCTTCATGCAGATCTGGCGCTATGCGTCGTGGCTGGTCGGGACGCCCGAGGCGCTTCTGTTCGAGGGCGACGAGACGGCGACGGCCGAACTCTATCGGATCGGCAGCGTCTGCGAGCCGCCTCCCAATGAAGAGGCGGCCGTCATCGCCAGCGCCCTGCTGAACGCCCTGCCGCTGATTGCGGGCATTACCGACCCGGCGGCCCAACGATCCATGATCGCGCACGCCCACCGGGTTTGCCGCGCGCTCCTCGGCAACGAGCTCGCCGACCGGTTGGGATATCCCCGGCAACGGACGGCGGGACTGCTTGCCTGGCTGCGATGCAAGCGGCGCGTCTACCGGGGACTCCACCGGCTGTCGCCGGAGACGGCGCGAAAATGGCGAGGGAACAACTTCGTGTTCCTGCTGGGCGCCTCGATGCTCGAAGACCTGAGTTACCGGCTGCCCGATCGGCTGAAGGCCACCGAGGCGAGCCCCTGGTGACTCCGCCGCCGTGACCTACCCGCCCGTCTTCGTCCTGAGCACCGGACGCTGCGGCTCGACGATGCTGTCGAACATCCTGAACCGACATCCGCGCGTGCTCAGCCTCTCCGAATTCTTCAGCTTCGTCGGGATGGGTCCGTTTCGCCGTCGACGTTCGACCGGCAACCGAATGTGGAGATTCTACGGCCGGCAGCGGAGTCGGACCCGCCTGATGCTGCGAGGCAGCTATGAGGAGCTGCTGTACCCGTTCGACGACCCGAACGCCCGCTTCGCGCGCGGCAACGTGCCGCCGATTCTGTGTGCCACCCTGCCGCATCTCACCGATCGGCACGACGCGCTGTTCGACGAGCTCGAGCCGATCGTCCGCGACCAGCCCCGGCAGCCGCCCGCCGACCACATCCGGCATCTCTTCATCTGGCTGTGCGAACGCTTCGGCTGCGACGTCTGGGCCGAACGTTCCGGGGCGTCGCTGATGTTCGCGCCCTGGCTGCTGCGCGCCTTTCCCGAGGCGCGGGTGATCCACGTCTATCGCGACGGTCGGGAAACGGCGGTCTCGATGAGCGGCCATTACCTGTTCCGCATGATTGTGGCGACGATGCGGGTGCTCCGTACCTTGGGAATCGACATCGTGGCATCGATGTCCAGGGGGGACCGGATCGGCCCTTGGCTGGACCCTGCGGTGAGCGCGTTCCTGAACCCCGACCGGCTGCCCTACGACAAGGTGACGCTCGCCGATTTCGCCGCCTACTGGAACGCGATGATCGAGAGGAGCGAGCGGCTGCTCGGCAACTTCCCGCCGGACCGACTGCTCAACGTCCGGTTCGAGGACATGCAGGCCGAGCCGGAGACGCAGATCCGACGTCTCGTCCGATTCGTCGGCCCGACGTTCGAGGACGAGGCGTGGCTGCGCGAGGCGGCGGCAATCCCGCGGCCGACGCCGTCGAAGTTCGAGCGGCTCCCGGCCGGCGAACGGGCCGCTGTCACCGCGGCCTGTCGTCCGGGACTCGAACGGCTCGGCTACCCGCTCTGAAGCCGTCGGCGGAGCGCCTCGACACGCGCCCGGTTGGCGCCGAAGTCGTAGACCCCGATCCGCGATGCGGAGCGGACGTGGATCACGCCCTCCGCCGGGCAAAGGCGGCACTCCAGATCGTCGACGAATCCGAGCCGGGTCCGGCAGGCGGCGTGGACGTAGTCCTCCGTCGCCGCGACGATGACGGTGCGCGGCGCGCCGGTCAGCAGGACGTTCACGCGCTCGAAGGCGGCGGCGGCGTCCCCCGACACGGCGAACGGCGCGACGCGGCGGCGCGGCGGCGTATCGTGGCGGCTGCAAACGCAGTTGGGGCGATCCGGGCAGGGCGCGAGACAGCCGGGACATAAGCAGTTCGGCCTTGTGATTATATCCGCCTCACGGTTCAGAGCCTCCTGCTTGCCGACGAAGCGGGCTCCCCCGGCGAGGCACACATCATACTTGGAGCGGCGTGTCCCATCCACGCCGCCATTGGATACATGACGGCCGGAACCCCGAGACCATCCCGGAAACCATCGCAAGCCATGCCCTTGCCGATCGTTTCGTCGCGTTTGAGCGTCGCGAGGAGGTAGGCATGGCGGAACTTGCTTATCCATGAGAGTCGTCTTCGAGAACGGAAGCCTCCATCGTGTTGGTGCGCTTGCCGCCCGCAGCCGGGACGTTCTCATCGGCAAGACAATCGTAAGTATATGATTTTCAATGGATTATTATCTAGAAGGCATTCGTGGTTATGCCTCTCAATATGCCGCGCCAGCGCCTTGTGGCCGGACGGTTTAGGCCGCGGTCGTGGCGTCCGTCACCGCTTGCTGCTGTTTTGCGAGCCTTCGCGCGACCAGTCAGAAGCAATGAACTCCAAGGCTTGGGCCGCACCGCCGCAATACTCGTCACGCTCGGCCTGCTTCGGCGACAACAAAATGCGGTAGCGGTCCATCATTCTGTTTATGTTGAGGTAGGCCGCAGGAGCATGGGGGAACGTACCGTCGTCGCCTCTTACGTACACGCCATAGCGGATGCCATCCGTAACGATGAGCCTCTGGCATTCGCCCCGCTCCTTCCCCTCCTCGTCGGCGTAGTCTTGCGCTTGCGGTTTGGCGGGCAAGCAAGCGTGGTCGTATCTTTTGACCTCGACCACCGCGGCGAGATTCTTGTCCTTTCTAGGCAGTCGACTAAAGAGGGCGAGGTCCATCCGATTCCATTCAACGGCCATGCGCTGCGGCGTCCACCCCAGCGCTCTGAGTAGCGGCACCACCAAGTAGGCCACCGTTTCGTGCTCGGTGGGCCTTGTGCCGCTTCGCTGGTACCAAGAAGCGATGCGCTGTAGCTCGCTTAAATCTTCGGTAAGGGCGTTGATCGAGCTTGCTGCGACGCCTTTGTCGAACAGGTGGTTGGCGACTTCGGAAGTCTCAACTTGGGGGAGGCGATTCTGCCCACTTTGAGGGAGATCAACAGGATCGCGTTCCAGCCTGCATTGAGCAACTTCGAGGTTGTCTATCCACACTCTAACAGGGCTCTCTTCGCTGAGCTTCTGAACCGTGTCGCCCCACTTCATCGCGTGGGTCTTGAACACTTCTGGTTTGCGATCGTGACAGCGATAGTCCCACAGCCAACGTACAGGCCGCACGAACTGAAGATCCCAGCCATCGACGTCTCCGAAGTGGTCGTTCCAGCGACAATCGCCGACGACTTTACCTACTCCGTAGACGTGGCTTGTGCCCAAGCGCAAAACGACGAAGTCGCCATTTTCTATCTCTTCGTGGAATCCCCTAATTTGGCCAATCTTCCTAGTGGACCAGCCATCTTTCTCCAGCTTGGCCTCGCAGCCGGGCCACGACCCGCTGCTGCCTGGGCCAAAACAGATCACATCCCAATCCAAGCAAACATCGCAGTAGGAGCGATTTGTGTCTCCGGCCGCCACCTGCCATATGGTTGCGCTACCTGTGTCCATAAATGTCCCCGTCCTTTGCTAGCCGGTGCCACGACGTCGCCAAGTGGCGACGAGCCTATACTTGGACATAGACCTCGCAGGCCTTCATGTGCGCGTAGACCAGCGACCATGATCCTCGGAATGGAAGACATCCTAGCAGAACGAGGGTGGGAGTATTCCACGGTGCGCAACTCGTAGGCGAACTACCGGCCAAGGCCGCCACCCGGACCAAGAGGGCCACGACTCCCGCCACGCCACTCGCGCTCGTGGGACAGTTGGTTCTCTACTTCATTGCGCAGCAGCTCGTAGCGCTCCGGGTCCAAGTCGGGCTCGGCGAACTGATCGAGCAGGGCCAGTAGCGGATCGCCGTCGTCGATGGCGTCCGCTGGCGGGCACCCTTGTTGTCGCGCACGGATCGCGTTGACCATGAACTTGGATCGCTCCGCCATCGCTTGCTCCCATTGGTATTCCGCGACCGTCTTGTGCCGGCGCTGGGTTTTCTCGACCGGCTCGCCCCGCGTAATCGCCTAGTCGAGCGATCTCACGCACTCGTCGTGCCATGCGTCCTGCAGCCCCCTGAGAGGCTGCTTTGGATGCCCAGTGGCCGCGCCGAGCGCTTGGATGCTCTTGCGAGTCGCGACCACGCGCTTGCCGCTCCGGGCGTTTGCGAAGATCGGCGCTGCGAACACGTCCACAACGCCGCCGCCGCTCGCTTCATCGATATCAAACCTGGCGGCGAAAACTCCGCCGATGTTGCGCTCGGCGAAGAACACGGCCGCCTTCATCGCCGCGGTCACCTTGGGCGACCGCGGATCGAATCGCTCGTCGCCATACCACTCCGGCGTCACGCCGAACTGACAGTGAAGCGCGACGGCGGCGTTCCGGCGTATCGTGGCGGCTGCAAACGCAGTTGGGGCGATCCGGGCAGGGCGCGAGACAGCCGGGACATAAGCAGTTCGGCCTTGTGATTATATCCGCCTCACGGTTCAGAGCCTCCTGCTTGCCGACGAAGCGGGCTCCCCCGGCGAGGCACACATCATACTTGGAGCGGCGTGTCCCATCCACGCCGCCACTGGATACATGACGGCCGGAACCCCGAGACCATCCCGGAAACCATCGCAAGCCATGCCCTTGCCGATCGTTTCGTCGCGTTTCAGCGTCGCGAGGAGGTAGGCATGGCGGAACTTGCTTATCCATGAGAGTCGTCTTCGAGAACGGAAGCCTCCATCGTGTTGGTGCGCTTGCCGCCCGCAGCCGGGACGTGCGCGACCGACCGTCGCCGTCATGACCTCCCGGTTGAAGGAGCGAGCGGAACACGAGACCGCGCCGGCAGACTCTCGTGGACTGGCAGACTCTCATGGAATAAGCAGGGTAGCGGAATGTCCGCTCGACCAGTGGAGCGAGGCCAGCGGGTATCGCGGGGCCTTCGGTGCCGGATTCGTTCCCGGGGGCCGTGAATCGATTCGGCGTCGCCGGCCCGGTCTTCGCAACGGCCGCGAACCGGCTCACCGTCGGGCACCCGTGGGCGGGCTCCGGGGAAGGAAGGTCACAGGGTGCGCAGCAATCCACCGCCGATCAGACGCAGCGTCTCCAGTGCGCCGAATTCAATGCGCGGGTCGGCGACCGGGAAGCCTGCCCCCTCGATGCGGTCGAGATAAGCCTCATAGATGCCGCGCATGAGCAGCGCGGGCCGCATGGCCCGTCGCTCCGAGAGCGGCAAGGCTTCGCTCGCGGCGTCGAAATGGCGTCGCGCCACCGCGCCAAGGGTGCCGCAGACCTTGTCGACCCCGGGCGTACTCGTGATCGCCTCCGGTGCGATAGTCGCGAGACCCTGGCGATCGAGCAGCTCCCGCGGCAGGTAGATTCTGCCGCGCTTGGCGTCTTCCGCGACGTCGCGAAGGATATTGGTGAGCTGAAAGGCTTGGCCGAGATGGCGGGCAAAGAGAGGAATGGTCCGCCCGCGATATCCGAAGATTTCCACCGACAGCAGGCCGACGCAGCCGGCGACGCAGTGGCAGTACCGCTCGAGTTCGGCGAGACTCGGGCGCAGCATGGCGCCGCCGACGTCCATTTCGAAACCGTCCAGTATTTCCAGGAAATGGTGCTCCGCAAGTCCGAAGCGCGCGACCGGGCCGGTGAGCGCACGAGTCACCGGATGGCGCGGCATGCCGCGATAGAGTGCCCGGATTTCACCGCGCCAAGCCTCGATCAGCGCACATGACAGGGCGCGGTCCTCGATCTCGTCGGCCACATCGTCGACCTCCCGGCAGAAGGCATAGAGCGCGAGCATCGCCTCGCGCTTCTCGCGCGGGAGCAGCACCATCGGCAGGAAGAAGGAAGACCCCGAAGCCCTGGCGACTGCGGCGGCATAGCGCTTCGGGTTGCGAGCGTCCGGGATCGGCAGGTCGTCCGCCAAGTTCACCATGCCCCGACGATGCCGCTCACCGCACAGCTCAGACGGCCCAGTCTGGAGACCCTGACCCGACTTGCCAGGGGATCGTCCCGCGCCAGCCTGCGGTGAAGCGCCCAGGCCTGCTTGACGATTACCGCGCACTCCCAGCGGAACCGCCGCCGGCCGACCGAACTCGGCATCGCCTCGGCGCGGCCCAGGAGGCCGGCGGTCCCTTCGAGGCAGCGATCAATGGTCCGGCGCAGCGACGGGCTCGCCCGCGCGCCCGCGAGCTGCGCCACGCCGCCGCCGGCCTCACGGAGCCAGGGCTCGGGCAGGTAGACGCGATCGAGCGTGAGGAAATCCTTCTTGCAGTCCTGCAAATGGTTCAACACCTGGAGCGCGTTGCAGAGCGCGTCCGAGCCCTCCAGATCGGCGCGCCGGGTCTCGCCGTGGATGTCCATCATGACCCGGCCGACCGAGGAGGCCGAGCGCCGGCAGTAGTCCATCAGCTCGTCCCAGCTGTCATAGCGCCGCTTGGTCGCGTCCTGGATGAAGGCGGAAAGCAGGTCGCGCCCGTGGTGCGCAGAGCATCCGGTCTCGATCAAGCTCCTGTGGTAGGGCACGGCCCAATCGGGTAGAGCCGCCTCGTCCTCGCCGAGAGCATCGCTCGCCATCCGCAGCTGCGCGACTTTCTCGGCAGCCCGGATATGCGGCGAATCGGCGATGTCGTCGGCCGTGCGCGCGAATAGGTAGAACGCGTGCACATGGGTCCGGCTCGCTGCGGGGATGAGGAACGAGCCGACCGGAAAGTTCTCGCTGTTCGCCCGAATCAGCGTGTTCTCGGTGCGCGCCGCCGAGTCGAGCCTCGGCGAGGGTGGGGCCATCCGGGCGGGCCAAGCCAGGAAGCAGGCGATCGGCGTGCGCATGTCCAGAGAGCCCGATTGCGCCAGCACTGAACCGTCGACATGGCCCAAGCTTACCATGGGTTTCAAAGTATCGCTAATTCTTCAATGGGTTAGAAGGGAAGAACCCAGCGTATGGCGCTACATTCCGGCCAGCAACGGTAATTTTCGCGTGGTCGGAAGCAGACATTTCCATTTTTTGACGTTCCGAACGAACATGAAGGCCGAATAGCGGATCGGGCGAGGACATGGAACTCCTGTAACAAACGGTATGCTGCCGATTTGCGTTTCTCGAAACAGGAGTGGCAGCACCGGTTGTAGCGCCAAGCGAAGCTGGCGAGATAGCGTTCGGTGTGATCGGGTCCGAGCGTGCGATGGGTTCCGGTGATCGCGCTCTTGAATGATGCGCGATGCGATAGCATCACGGGCGTCGTTACCCGCTTCGAGTCCGCGATGAGCGTATTGGAGAGTTTGAGATGAGCGCATTGGACGAGTTTCCCATGTCGGCTCCGGAGGCAGTTGATCCGGACATCGCCCCGGCGGAGGGCATCGCCTTCATCGACGGCGATTACCGGCCGCTCCGCGACGCGAAGATCTCCGTCCTCGACTTCGGGTTCACGCGCTCCGACTGCGCCTTCGATACGCTGAAGGTGTGGGACGGCGGGTATTTCCGCCGCGACCTCCACATCGACCGGTTCCTGACTTCGTGCGAGACGCTGCGGCTGGACCTACCGGTGTCGCGCGAGGAACTGACCGGGATTCTGGACGAATGCGTGCGGCGCTCCGGCCTTCGGCGCGCCCTGGTGAAACCGGTCTGCACCCGCGGCTTGCCGGCGCCGGGCTCGCGGGACCCGCGGGACGCGACGCCCAACTTCTTCGCCTACGCCCAACCCTATTCCGACACCATCAAGAAAGAAGTCCAGGACAGGGGACTCGACCTGATCGTCGCCTCGGCGCCGCGAATCTCGCCTGACGCGGTCGATCCCAGGATCAAGAACTACAACCGGCTCGATTTCGTGGCTGGCCTGTTCGAGGCCTTCGACCGGGGCGGCGACAACGTGTTGATGCCCGACGAGGACGGCAATATCACCGAAGGGCCCGGATTCAACGTCTTCGTCGTCAAGGACGGCGAAGCCGTTACGCCGGGTCGCGGAATGCTGGAGGGCGTCACCCGCGAGGTCGCCTTCAGGCTTTGCGAGGAGCTGCAGATCAGGACCCGCGTCGCCCCGGTGCCGACGGCGGCCTTGAAAGGCGCCGACGAGGCGTTCATCACGTCGACGGCGGGCGGGATCATGCCGGTAACGGCGATTGACGGCGAACCGCTCGGCGACGGCGGGCCCGGCCCCAGAACCGGGCAGATCCGCGATCTCTACTGGGCGAAGCACGACGACCCGGAGTGGATGACGCCGATCGACTATCGGACTCGGGCTCCATAGAGAGGGCGCGGGGCGCCTGCGGTCCCGTTCAACGCCCCGGCACCGTGTTTCGCGCCAGGGCCGCGACGGGGATCAGCATCAGCGCCCATACGGTCATGACGAAGTAGTCGTTGGCGTAGCCCACCATATCGGCGTGCCGCGAGATCTGGGATTCCAGCATCGCGATGCCGGACAGGCTCCCGAGGTCCCACGGATTCAGGTTCTCCGGCAGGCGGAAGAGCTCGTTGAAGGGACCGGCGCGCTCGGTCAACGACGCCTGGCTCGCGGTGGCGAAGCGGACGAACAGGGTCACGGCGACCGAGATGCCGATGGAGGTTCCGAAGTTGCGCACCAGCGAAAACAGCGCCGCCCCTTCCGTGCGGCGCTCCCGCTCCAACGTGGAATAGGTGATGGTGATGATCGACATGAAGATGAACCCCATGGCGATCCCCTGGAGGAAACTCGGCCAGACGATGTCCCAGATGCCGATACCGAGATCCCAACGGGACATGGCCCAGGTCGTGAAGGCCTGCAGCAACAGGCTCGCCATCAGCAGCTTCCGGCAATCCACCCTGCCGACGAAGCGGCCCGCGACCGACAGGCCGGCGATCTGCCCCAGCCCGCGCGGCAGCAGGAGCAGGCCGATGGTCAGGGCCGGAAAGTCCCTCAGGTCCTCCAGCATGTTCGGAAGCAGGACCATGGGGATATAGATCAGTGGGCTGTAGACGAACATCGTGAACAGTCCGACGGAAAAGTTCCGGTTCCGGAAAATGCCCGGGTCGAGGAAGGGATCGCGGGCCGTCAGGATATGGGCGAGGAAGACGTAGAGCCCGAGCCCGGCGACCGTGGTCAGGACGACGATCTCGGTCGACTCGAACCAGTCCAGCCGCTGTCCCTGGTCCACCGTAAGCTGGGCGGCGCCGATGCCGAAGGTCACGGCGGCGAAGCCGAACCAGTCGAACCGCGGCACGCGGTCCGAGGCCCACTCGGGCACGACCGCCAAGCTGGCGAAAAACGAGAAAACGGCGAGCGGCACCATGGCCAGGAATATCAGCCGCCAGTCGCCGACTTCGGTCAGATAGCCGCCCACCGTCGGCGCGACGACGGGTCCCACGATCAGCCCGACGGACCATACCGCCATGGCCATGCCCTGTTTTCTCCTGGGATAGATATCCAGGGAAATGGCCTGCGTGAGGGCGATCAGGGGGGCGCCGGCCAGCCCTTGCATGATGCGCCAGATCACGACCTCCTCGAGGCTGGTCGAAGCGCTCAGCAACAGGCACGAGACGATGAAACACCCGATGCAGAAAAGGAACAGACGCTTGCGCCCGAACCGCGCGGAGAGCCAGGCCGTCGGCGGGATCCCGATCGCCGAGGCGACGATGTTCCCGGTCACGACCCAGGATATCTGGTCGATGCTGGCCGACAGGTCGCCCTGCATCTGCGGCAGGGAAACGAGGATGATCGTCTGCGTGCTGGCGTAGACGGCGCCGGAGAAGACGACGATCGTCAGGATCAGCGCGCGTTCGAAGGAAGAACGGGAATCCTCGGCCTCGGGCGTGACCACTGGCGCGCGTTCCGTCGGGTTGGATCGGTTCCGGCCGCCGGTGCCCTCTCCGGAACGTCCCTATCCGCCCCGGATCGATTCCCACGTCTCGCGCGCGATGCTCAGCATCTCGCGCTCGCGTTCCGTGTCGATGGAGACGGCGACCGTCATGCCGGCGCGTAGCGGCGGTCTGTCATCGCTCCGCGCGACGACGATCCGGACAGGCAGCCGTTGAACGACCTTGACCCAGTTCCCGGTGGCGTTCTGCGGGGGCAGGATCGAGAACTCGGCGCCGGTCGCGGCGCTGATCGAGTCGACCCGGCCTTCCCACAGAACGCCGGGGTAGGCGTCGACCTCGACCGTCGCCCTTTGTCCGACGACCACGTGCGTGAGCTGCGTTTCCTTGAGATTCGCCTCGACCCAGTGACCCTCGCTTTCGATGACGCTGAAGACCGGCGCGCCGTCCTCGACCCACTCGCCGGGCTGAAGCTGCATACGGCTGACGATGCCGTTCGCCGGCGCCGACACCGTGGAGTAGCCGAGCATCAGCCTGGCCTGGTCCCGTTCTGCCTCGGCCTCGAGATAGTCGGGATGCCGTTCCACGGGTATCCGCGGATCACCGCCCAGATCCGCCACGACCCGGCGGATCTTCTGCCGCAAGACGCGGACGGTTTGCCGGGACGTGGCGAGCTCGTTCTCCGCCTCGTCGAGCCTGACGGCCGACGCCACGCCCCGCTTCCGCAACTGTTGCTGGCGTTCGTACTGCCGCTTCAGGAACTTCTGGCGTTCGAGGACCTCGCCGATCTCGGCCTCGATCTGGGCATGTTCGGCCCGTTTCGACTCGAACTCGTTGCGCACCGCGAGGAGTCGGGCTTCCGCCCGGTCGACGGCGATGTGCAGCGGTTTCGGGTCGATCTGGAAGAGGACGTCGCCCGCCCCGACGAACTGGTTGTCTTCGACCTTCACGTCGATGACCCGGCCCGAGATGTTCGGGGAGATCGCGATCATGTCGGTCTTGATGTAAGCGTTCTCGGTCGTGACGTAGCGACCGCCGAGGGCGTACCAGTAGAGACCGCCGATCACGGCCGCCACCGGGACGATCAGCAACAGGGCGACGCGGACGAATCCACGCCCGCGCCATCGCCTGGGTTGTGGCAGCTCGTCCGACACTACGTCGTTGACCCTCCGAAACCCGTCCTCATGCCCGACTCACGGCACCGCCGCGACGCCCTGTCCATCCACGCTATGGCGGCCCCCGCCGGACCCGGTCCGCCCTAATGCGCATAGCGCTTCATGCCGCCGTCGACCTCGATCACGGTTCCGGTGACGTAACGCGCGATGGGCGAGCACAGGAACACGATCATGCAGGCGATATCTTCCGGTTCGCCGAAATATCCCATGGGGATGTTCGCCTCCGCGAACTGCCGGCGGCTTTCCTCGGTCGGGTGCAGCCGTTTCACGACCTGCTCGCTCATGATCCGTCCGGGACAGACGCAGTTGGAGGTGATCCCGTCGGCGCCCGCCTGGTTGGCGAGCCCCTTGGACCAAGCCTGGATGGCGGCCTTGGCGGCGGTCGCCGCGCTGGCAGCCGGGGGCTCCTGAGTGCCCGTCAGGTTGACGATACGGCCGAACTTCCGTTCTCGCATACCGGGGAGGAAGGCGCTCGTCAGCCGCCGCGTGGGGACGAAATTCAAATCGAAGAGGTTGTCCCAGACTTCGTCCGGGGCATCCATCGGCGACGCCGCGGCGGCGCCCACGTTGTTGACCAGGACGTCGAGCCGGCCGTAGGCGTCGTACACCGCCTTCCGGATCGCTTCGGGAGCCTCCTTCCCGGTGACGTCCGTGGCGATGATCGTGGGCCTCTCGCCGCCGTCAGCCACGATCTCGTCGGCGAGCTCGTTCAACAGGTTGTCTCGCCTCCCGTTGATGGCGACCCTGGCGCCTTCCGCCGCGAGCATCCTGGCGACACCGCGTCCGATTCCCGTGCCGGCGCCGGTCACCAGGCACGGCCGGTCCTTGAGCTGCAGTTTCATCTCTTCCCCTTTCGAGTACCGTGTGGCGGTGGCGAAGGCGAAGCCGGTATCCTTGGCGAGCCCCCGCCGACACGCTTCACCTTATGACGAATTCGGCGCGGGTTCGCAACCGGCCCTCTCGGGAACGGTCCGCGACCGCGCCGTCGGGGCGGCCGCGGTCGGATCAGGGGTTCCGCGAGAGGCAGGACGCGAGCGACCCGGCGATGCGCCGCATCAACGCGAAGTAGGCGTCTTCGCCCGGCGGAATGTCCGCGCCCAGCGGATCGAGGACATCCGCGGCGGCTCCGGTTCCCTCGATAACCGTTCGCACGAGCCTGGGCTCGAACTGGGGCTCGCGGAAGACGCATCTCGCGCCGGAATCGACGATTTCGCGGCGCAGCTCGCGCAGCCGCGAAGCACCGGGGGCGCGACCCGTATGAACCGAGACCGACCCGATGGCGTTCAGGCCGAATCGCGCCTCGAGATACTGGTACGCGTCGTGAAAGACGACGTAGGGCACCCGCTTCACGGGCGAGAGCGTCGTGGCGAGCTCGTTCTCCAGCGTCGCGAGCCGGGCCGCGAGATCGTGGGCGTTTTCGCGATAGCGGACGGCGTTCCCGGGATCCGCCTCCGCGAGAACCCGCGCCACGGTCTCGGCGATGGCGATGGCGTTCCGCGGATCGAGCCAGATATGACCGTCCTCGTGGCCATGCCCGTGATCGTGGTCGTGGTCGTGGTCGCGCCCGCTTCTGCGCACCTTCCAGACGCCGCCTTCGCGGGCGGGAAGAACGCGGACGTCCGGTGCCTCCAGCAACGCGACGACGCGGGCCCGCGCGGCCTCCTCGAGAGTCGTGACCAGGAAATGCTCGACCGTCTCGCCGACCCAGAAGACCACGTCGGCATTGGCGAGAGCGCGCGCTTCCGACGGCCGCAAGGCATGACGATGGGGCGACGCGACGCCGCGGACCAGAAGACGCGGCGCGCCGACGCCCTTCATCACCCCGGCGACCAACGAGTGAAGCGGCTTGATCGACACGACGACACGCGGCGCGTCCGCGTGGACCGGCCCCGCCACGAGCAAGCCGGCGAGGACCGGGAGGCCGACAGCCCATGCCCTGACGCCGGCGCGCGCGGCCATGGTCCGTCTCATCGGCTGGTTCTCCATGGTTGTCATTGGCTGGTTCTCCATGGTTGATGTCAGGATATAACAATCGTTGAGATAGTGAATGATATAATGTAATGTTCGAGATGGTCAATCTTCTCGCTTATCCCATCCCCTTCGCTCATCCCGGAGAGAGGTCGTGACGGACAGGAGCGTACTCAGCGATTTCAAGCCGGGAGATCACGACCACGAGGCGTGCGTCGCCGTGGCGCTGGACACCGCGTCGACCGTTTGCCGGGAACGGGGGGTGCGTCTGACCCCGCTCAGGCGGCGGGTTCTGGAACTGGTCTGGCGGCGGCACGTGCCGTCCGGGGCCTACGATCTCCTGGGGGCCCTGCGGAGCGACGGGCGCCGGGCCGACCCGCCGACGGTGTACAGGGCGCTCGATTTCCTCGTCGAGAACGGTTTCGTCCACCGCCTCGAGTCCCTCAACGCCTATGTCGGGTGCGGCGGGCCCGGGCGCGCGCACAACGGGCAGTTCCTCATCTGCGACAGTTGCGGCCGGGTGGCCGAACTGGAAGATCACGCCATCAGCGAGATCATACGCGAGAAGGCGGACGCCCTCGGGTTTCACGCCGGTTGGCAGACCGTCGAGGTGATCGGGCTGTGCGGCGAGTGCCTCGGGCGCGTGTGAACCCGGCATGCGCCGCGAAACCCCGCCTGAACGGTTGATCGAGGTGCGCGGCGCGAGCGTCCGGCACAACGGCCGCGCGACGCTCGACACGGTCGACGTCACGATACGCGCGGGCGAGATCATGACCCTGATCGGACCGAACGGGGCGGGCAAGACCACCTTGGTCAAGGTCGCCCTGGGCCTCACGGAAGCGGATTCCGGTACCGTGCGCAGGAAACCCGGGTTGCGGATCGGCTACATGCCTCAGCACCTGACGGCCGACCGCGCCCTGCCCATCACCGTGCGCCGGTTCCTGGCGCTCGGAGGCCGGCGGTACGCGGATCGAGCACACGGGGCGCTCGCCGAGGTCGGCGTCGCCTACGCCATAGACAGCCCGTTCCAGTCCCTGTCGGGCGGGGAGTCGCGGCGTGTCCTGCTCGCCCGGGCCCTGCTCCGGGAGCCGGAGCTTCTCGTGCTCGACGAACCCAGCGCCGGGATCGACGTCGTGGGCCAGGGCGAACTCTACGACCTGATCCGCGGGATTCGGGACGAGCGCGGTTGCGGCGTCCTCCTGGTGTCGCACGACCTGCACCTCGTCATGGCGGCGACCGACCGGGTGTTGTGCCTGAACCGCCACATCTGCTGCGCCGGGCGGCCCGAGGCGGTCGTCCGGCATCCGGAGTATCTGGCGCTGTTCGGGGCCGGTCCGCGCCACACGCTGGCCGTGTATACGCACGAGCACGACCATCGTCACGACCTCGCCGGCAGGGCCGCGGACCGCGCCGGTGGCGAGCATGGATGACTTCTTCGTCCGGGCGGTCGTCGCGGGTCTCGGCGTCGCCGTCGTCGCGGCGCCGGTGGGATGTTTCGTCGTCTGGCGCCGCATGGCCTATTTCGGAGCGGCTCTCGCCCACGCCGCCCTCCTCGGGATCGCGGTCGGAGTCCTCCTGTCGATCGACCTCGTGCTCGCCGTCACCGCCGTCTGCGTGCTGATCGCCGTCGCCCTGTTCGCGTTGCAGCGTCGGCGGACGCTCTCCGACGATACGTTGCTGGGCATTCTCGCCCATGCGGCCCTCGCGGCGGGCCTGATATCGGTGGCGTTCCTGGAAACGGTGCGGGTCGATCTCATGGCCTACCTGTTCGGAGACATCCTCGCGGTCACGGGTGCGGACGTCGCCTGGATCTGGATCGGCGGCCCGGTCGTGCTGGCCTGTCTCGCAGCGGTCTGGCGCCCGCTCCTGTCGATCGCCGTCCACGAGGACCTCGCACGGGTCGAGGGCCTGCCGGTCGCCCGGCTCCGTCTCCTCTTCATGGTGCTTCTCGCCGCCGTGATCGCGGTGGCGATGAAGATCGTCGGGGTCTTGCTGATCGTCTCCCTGTTGATCATTCCGCCGGCGGCGGCCCGCCGCTTCGCGTCGACGCCCGAGGAAATGGCCATCCTCGGCGCCGTCGCCGGTTGCGTCTCGGTCGCCGGCGGTCTGGCGGCGTCCCTGCGGTGGGATACGCCGGCCGGGCCCTCGATCGTCGCCGTCGCGTCGTTGCTGTTCTTCGCGACGATCCTGTCGCCGCGCCGGCGGCCCGGTTGAACCGTCGACGCTTCCGGGTCGAGGCCCGCCGGGTCAACAGTCGAGCGTGCGCTCGCGCTCCCAGTCGGTGAGGTGGCCGGCGTAACTCCGCCAGTCGTTCATCCGCAGCTTGACGTAGCTGTCGACCGACTCGTCGCCGATCCCGGCGCGGACGATCTTGCTCTTGTCGAGCTCGCGCAGGGCGTCGAGCAGGTTCTCCGGCAGCTTCCGCGCGCGCAGACGGCGAAGGTCCGAGGCGCTCCGGTGCTCGTACATGTTGATGTCGAGCCGCTTGCCCGGATCGCGCGTGTTCTCGATGCCGTCGAGCCCCGCCGCCAGCAGGCCGGCCTGGAGCAGATACGGGTTGGCCGCCCCGTCCATGAGGCGGAACTCGAAGCGTCCGGCGTCCGGAATACGAACCATGTGGGTCCGGTTGTTCCCGCTCCAGGTCACGGCGTTCGGCGACCAGCTGGCGCCGGACACGGTGGCCGGCGCGTTGATGCGCTTGTAGGAGTTGACCGTCGGGTTGAAGAAGGCGCACAGGGCGCCGGCCGAGTTGAGGACCCCGCCGAGGAAGTTGTAGGCGAGCTTCGACAGTCCCATTTCGTCCTTGTTGTCGAGGAAGAGGTTCTTGCGCCCGGCCTTGTCCCACAGCGATGCGTGGCAGTGGCAGCCGTTGCCCGTCAGCGTGGGGAAAGGCTTCGGCATGAACGTCGCCCGCAGGCCGTGCTTCTCGGCGATGGACTTGACCATGAACTTGAAGAACGCGTGCCGGTCGGCCGTGGTCAGGCAGTCCGCATAGTCCCAGTTCATTTCGAACTGGCCGTTCGCGTCTTCGTGGTCGTTCTGGTACGGCCCCCAGCCCAGCTCGTTCATCGCGTCGCAGATCTCGCCGACGACGTCGTAGCGCCGCATCAGCGCCTGCTGGTCGTAGCAGGGCTTCTCCTGGACATCGAACGGATCGGAGATCGCCGAGCCGTCCGGCATGATCAGGAAGTATTCGCATTCGACGCCGGTCTTCAGGCGGTAACCCCGCTTGGCGGCCTTCTCGATCTGCCGTTTCAGGACGACGCGGGGCGAGGCCTCGACTTCCTTGCCGTTCATCCACAGGTCGGCGGCGACCCAGGCCACCTCCTTTTTCCAGGGCAATTGAACGAGGCTGTCGGGATCGGGAATGCCGAACATGTCGGGATCGGCGGGCGTCATGTCGAGCCACGCCGCGAAGCCGGCGAAGCCGGCGCCGTCCTTCTGCATGTCCCCGATCGCGCGGGCGGGCACGAGCTTCGCCCGCAAGCCGCCGAACAGGTCGACGAAGCTGACGAGGAAATACTTGATCTTCCGGTCCTTGGCGACCTTTGCCAGATCGGCGGCCATATCGACTTTCTCCCTGATGTTGTCGCTGTCTCGATGACGCGCCGGAGTTTAGGGGCTTCGCCGCGACAGGGAAACAGGGGGGCGGCCCGAACGACTCGACAATGAGGAGTTACATCTTGTAAATCCATACGGAATTTCGTTCCTCTCCACCCGACAGGGGGCAAGAATGACGCGACGGGACGGAAACGGGTTGGAAGGCGGGCCGATTCACGCGCAGGTCCTCGACGCGGCCCAGCGCCTGTGTCGCGGGGAGAACCGGACGTTCAGACCCGACGAGATCGTTCGCGCCTTGCCGCATCTGAACAAGGAGTCGGTGCTAACGCACGTCAGGAGCCGGTGCTGCAAGAACGCCCCGGAGAACCATGCGCGCCGACGGCTGTATTTCCGCCGCGTGGAGCGGGACGTCTACGAAATACTGCCTCCATTCCGCTGAACCGGCGACAGGGCACCGGCGCGCGATGCGGAAGAGCTCGACACGCGATCGGCGATTCATGCGGTGGTCTCGGAAAGCGAGGGCTGGTGCGTGGCGGAATGCCTCGAGGTGGCCGTCGTCACCCAGGGCCGGTCGCTGGACGAAACGCTGACGAACCTGCGGAGCGCGTTGACGCTGCATCTCGATGACGAAGAACTCGCGCGGGCCGGTCTGTCACCGGCGCCGCGCCTCGTCGTGAACTACGAAACCGTGGCCTTCGCTTCCGGGTGCCTCGCCTGAGGCGGCTGACGTCGCGAGAAGTACTGAGCATCCTCGGAGATTTCGGATTCTCGTCCGCACGTCGGCTTCCGGCGAACGGCAGGTTCTGACGGTTCCACTCCATTCGCAATTGCCGACCGGCACGGTGCGCGCGATCTATCGACAGGCTTCGCGTTTCATCGCGAGTACGGACCTGCGACCGCAATTCTTCTCCGAATGAGACGAAGTGTGGTCCCGATGCCGTTACCGCCCGCGGCCAGGCTCTCGCCAGGGCGGCGCCGGTTTCGTCGCGCCCGGGCGCGGGCGGCGCCTACTGCGCGCCGGCGAGCACGATGCCGGTGGCTTCCGCGGTGGCGATGGTGATGGAGCGCAGATCCTCGGGCTCGATGTTGTGGACGTTCGTCTTGCCGGCGCAGCGCGCCATCATCGAGCACTCGCTGTTGGACGCCTTGAGATAGTTGGCGGCACCCGCGCTCAGGTCCTCGCGCGTCAGGTCGGGCGGGAAAACGATGGCCTGGCGGTTTCCCGACGGCGCGATCTCGCCGCCGAGCGCGAGACCCATGGAGACGCCGACGATGCCGACGTGGCTGCCGAGTCCGAGCAGCTTGGCGAGGTCGGTCCCCGACCGGATGCCGCCGAAATAGGCGATCTCGATATCGCCCTCGCGCTTCAGCGCGCGCAGCTTGCGCACCGTGTCGCGCACCGCCGACAGGTCGGGACCGCCTTCGAGCTCGGGCCACTCGCTCTCGATCCCGATCGTCGAGTCGACGACCAGAAGATCGAAGCCGTTGTCGAGGGCGAACGGCACCGCCTCGTCGATGTTGGACGCGCGGACCACGAGCCCGCGGGCCTGTCCCTCCCGCGCCCGTGCTATCGGCGCCGGGCGGAAGGTCTCGCCGGTCACGTGGACGACGCCGACGGCGTCCGGGTCCGGCTCGCTCTCGCCGGGCGCGACGAGCTGCAACCAGGGCACGTCCCGATGCAGGCGGCGGAAGCCGACATAGGCGACGTTGGGTTCCGTCATGCCGGCGGCCAGTCCCTCGCGGACCTCGTCGGAGACGCCGTCGAAGCCGGTCACCATCAGGGGATATTTCATCGTCAGAGACCCGCCCGCGACGCCGGTTTCCGTGACGCACGAGTCGCGGTAGGGATCGATCACGAGGCGCGAGAGATTGGCCGAAAGGAACACCAGATCGTCGATCGTCGGCGGGCGGCCCTCCGGGAACGGGTTCTCGCGGTTCTGCATGCGCTTGAACAGCATGGCCCGCTGTCCGGCCTCGTCGGACGGCGCCATGCGCGCCATGGCGAAGATGTCCTCGCGGTTCCACACCGTGTAGTCGGCCGATCCGTTCTCCGCGTCGCAGCGATAGCAGCGCGCCGCCTCGTCGCGCGCCGTCCGGCCGTCGTAGCGCGACTCGATCTCCGGGAACGTTGCCGGGTTCTCGCCGAGGCCGTGGAACTCCTGCTCCTGGCGCGGAAAGAGCTCCCACTTGGGGTCCTGGGCGACGGGCACGCGCCGCGTGCGGTAGGGAGTGCGGTAGGGCGCGGGGTGCTCGTCGCCTTCCAGGTACGCCTTGACGTAGTAGGCCGCGCGATGGCCGTGGTTCATGGCCATGACGATGGTCGAGCCCCCGAAGGCGCCGTCCCCGGCCGCGAAGACGCCGGCGTCCGCCGTGCGCATGGAGTCGAAGTCGGCGCGGACGCGGTCCCGGTCCATGAGGTCGAGGCGGTCGAGGTGGTCGCTCTCCGCCTGTTGGCCGACCGCGGAGATCACCATGCCGCAGGGAATGTCGTGCTCCGTCCCCTCCACGGGGATGGCCCGCCGTCGGCCGTCCTCCTCCGGCTCCCCCATCCTGGTGATGACGCACCGCAGCGCGATCTCGTTGCCGCTCTCCGCCACGGCGACCTGCTGGGTGTTGTAGACGAACTCGACGCCTTCCTTGACGGCGCCGTGGAGCTCGTCCTTGCGGGCGGGGATCTGCTCCGGTCCGCGGCGGTAGACGACCTTGACGCGCTTGCAGCCGGGCAGGCGCCTGGCCACGCGACAGGCGTCCATGGCGACGTCGCCGCCGCCGACGACCACGACGGTCTCGGGCATCTCCGGCCGCTCGCCCCCGTTGACGCGCCGCAGGAAGGACACGCCGTCGACGACGCGCGGGTCGTCGTCGCCGGGCACACCCATGGTCTTGCCCCACCAGGAGCCGATGCAGAGCAGCACCGCGTCGTGCCGTTCCTTGAGCTCGTCGAGGGTCACCTCGCGTCCGAGGCCGGTATCGAGGTGGACCTCGATGCCCGGACAGCGCTCGAGGATCCGGTCCATGTCCTCCTGGATGATTCCCGCCGGAAGCCGGAAGGCCGGGATGCCCCAGACCATCATGCCGCCGAGGCGGTCGGTCATCTCGTAGAGGTGGACTCCGTAGCCCGCCTCGGCCAGGTCCTGCGCGGCGGTCATGCCGGCCGGCCCCGAACCGACGACGCCCACGGTCTTGTCCTTCGTGACGGCGACGGGAGGCAGGCGGCGGTCCCTGCCGAGCTGGTCCATGACGAAACGCTTGAGGTTGCGGATGGCCAGGGGACCGTCGGAGTCGGCGCGGCGGCAGGCCGGCTCGCACGGGGCGTCGCAGACCCGGCCGCAGATGGAGCTGAACGGGTTGGTGGCGGTGATGGCCTCGAAGGCCTCCTCGATCCTGTCCTCCCAGATATGGGCGATGTAGGACGGCGCGTCGGTGCCGATGGGGCAGGCCACCTGGCAGGGCGCCGGCACGAAGTGGGTGTCGTCGGCGTCGTCGAGGAGCTCGGGCGGGTATTCGACGTTCGCCCGCGGCAGTGTCTCCTGGACGCTCACTGGAGCCACGACCCCGAGCGCCGGATGTCCACGGTCTCCTGGATCTGCCGCGCGCCCGCCCGGCGCTCCGGGGCGAGGGGGAGTTTGGTGATGGCCGCGGCCTCGGGCGTCAGCGCGACGAGGTCCCCGCGGTTGAGCCCGCGCACGTCGTCGTAGCCGAGCGCGTGGGTCAGCGCCGCGATCTGCCAGCGGACGCTCTCGAGGAACCGCGCCGCGTTCCGGGCCTCGACGTCCACGTCGTAGCGCTTCTCGTGCTCGGGATCCTGGGTGGCGATCCCGACGACGCAGGAGCCGACGTGGCACTGCATGCAGGCGATGCAGCCCGCGGCGATGATCGCCGAGGTTCCCATGCCGATGGCGTCGGCCCCCAGCGCCAGCGCCTTCACGGCGTCGATCCCGTCCTTGATGCCGCCCATGAGCACGATGTCGACGTCCCGCCGGCGGTCGATCTCCGCCAGCGCCTCCTCGGCCTCCTGGATGGCGGAGATGGTCGGGATGCCGCAATAATCGAGCACCTCGTTGCCGGCCGCGCCGGTGGAGCCCTGCATCCCGTCGAGCTCGATGAAGTCGAAGCCGTCCTTCACGGCGATCTTGACGTCGTCGCGAACGCGTCCGGCGCCGAGCTTGACGGCGACCGGGATGCGGTAGCCCGTGGCCTCGCGCATTTCCTCGATCTTGATGACGAGGTCGTCGGCGCCGAGGATGTCCGGGTGGCGCGACGGCGAGCGCAGGTCGATGCCGTGGGGGATGCCGCGGATGCGCGCGATCTCCTCGGTGACCTTCGCCGCCATGAGCTGGCCGCCGAACCCGGGCTTGGCGCCCTGGCTGATGTAGATCTCGAGGCCGTCGGCCCGCTGCATGTCGTGGACGTTCCAGCCCAGGCGCCCCGACAGCATCTGGAAGATGAGCTGATCGGCGGCTTCGCGCTGCTCGTCCATCATCCCGCCCTCGCCGGTGTTCTCCGAGATCCCGGCCATGGCCGCGGCCTTGGCCATGGCGAGCTTGGTCGACTTGCTCAGCGCTCCGTAACTCATCGGCGAGATCATTACCGGCATGGAGAGGCTCAGCGGCCTGGCCCCGTGGCGTCCGCCGATCTCGGTGCGCAGTTCGACCTTGTCGACGACGTCCGTCTCGCCGCCCGCGGCGCTCAGGTCCTTCCCGAAGGCGATGTCGTTGAGATGCGGCAACGCCCGCGCGCCGCCATAGCCCCGGATACGGTAACGGCCGATCTTGGACTTGATGTAGATGTCCTCCTGGACCTTCTCGTTCCAGTAGCTCGACTTGCCCGAAAAGGTGAAGAACGGGATCGCCCGGCGCCGGGGCTCCGGGTTGCCGTAACGCAGGTTGCCGCCCTCGTTGACAATCTTGCCGAAGGTTCCCCCGAAGGGGATCTCGTACCTGTCGAGAAGCGCGCGCAGTTCGTCGTCCTCGGCGCTCTCCATGTCGGTTCGCATGGCCGCGGCGCCCAGGGACTGGACCTTGCCGCCGACGAAGATCTCGCCGCCGGTCATGTCCTCGCCCACGCGCTCGCCGGAATCGCCGACGATGACGATGCGCCCGCCGTACATCATGTAGCCGGCCATGAAGTTCGCGTTCTTGGCGCAGAGCAGCGTGCCCTCCTTCATGACCTGGCCGGCGCGCGAACCGATGTTCCCCTTGACCACGACCTCGGCGCCGCGGATGGCGACGGCGGCGATGGCGCTGGCGTTGCCGCCGACGACCACCGAGCCCCGGTGCATGTTGTCGGCGAGGCCCCAGCCGGCGTTGCTCTCGACCTCGAAGCGCGGCCCGTCGGTCAGGCCGGCGCAGAAATAGCCGGCCGATCCCCGGATGCGCACCGTGACGGGATGGGTCAGGCCGACCCCGATGTGATGCCGCGCGTCCGGGTTGAGAACCTCGACGTCCTCGCCGTCCGCGCCCGCCTTCCGGATCAGGTCGTTGGCCTCGCGAACCGGCTGCGCGCCGAGATCTACCGTGACCATGTCGCGCAGGTTCCGGGCGGAGGCTCGGTCGTATCGAGCGCCTGGCCCGGGAACAGGCGGTTGAGCGAGACTTCCTCCGAGGCGATGGCGATGAGGTCGTCGTTCTCGTAGAGCACCATCGGCTTGGCGGCGAGACGGTCCTTGGCGTAGCCCATCTCGTCCCTGGTCGACGCCAGGAACGAGAACGTTCCGTCGAGGTCATCGATCGAGGTCTCGAGGGCCTGTTTCAGGGTCTCCCCGTGCTTGAGCCTGTCCGCCAGATAGACCGCGATGAGCTCCGAATCGTTGTCCGTATGGAACTCGTAATCGCGCTGCTCAAGCAGCCGGCGCATCTTCCAGTAGTTGGTGATCTGGCCGTTGTGGACAATCGCCACGTCGGAAAATCCGGTGGCCCAGAACGGGTGCGCCGCTTCCGGCTTGACGTCGGACTCCGTGGCCAGCCGCACGTGTCCGAGGCCGTGGCTGCCGTCCGCCGAACGGACGTCGTAGACCTCGTCGACGTCGTGGGCGCCGCCGATGTCCTTGACGATGTCGAGGGCGCCGCCGATGGAGAACAGCTTCGCCGCGCGCTCCATGGCGTAGGCGAGCTTCTGGACGTCGCCCTCGTAGCGCACCGTCGCCCGGTAGGTTCCGCCGACGCGCTCGCCGTCGACGATCCGGGCGCCGAACTCCTTCAGCGCCCGCGTCACGCGGCCCACGTTCTCCGCGCCCTCGTCCCCGGCGCCGACATGGAACCGCAGGATGAATTCGTCCGCGTCCGAGCCGCCGCCGTACAGCGCGAATCCCGTCGAATCGGGTCCGCGATGCTGACATCCGTCGAGCATCTCGATCAGGGTTTCGCCGAGCTTCACGTTGAGCTCGGCGTTCTTGAAGAGGACTCCGGCGATTCCGCACATGACGCACCTCCCGCGCGAGATTATGTCCGAAGAGTAAGGGGCGGAGTCCGTGGAATCAAGTCACGACAGGAAAAAAAGTTTCCTCTCATGAAATTCTCGTCACTCGGAATCCCTGGAGTACGCGATGACGGAGAGGAAGCGGATCGGCAGTTCGCGCAGCTCTTCCGGTCCGTGGGGCGCGTTCGCGTCGAAGAACAGGGAATCGCCGGGGAGCAGCGTGTAGGTCTTGCCTCCGTGCCGGTAACTCACTTCGCCTTCCAGCATGTAGATGAACTCCTGTCCCCCGTGCTGGAACAGGGGGAAGACGTCCGACTCCTCCGTCAGGCTGATCAGGTACGGCTCGACGGCCACGTTCTTGCCGACGCTGTGGCCCAGGAGCTGGTATTGGTGGCCCGCGCGGGTCCCCCGCCGCTCGATGACGAGGCCCTGTCCCGCCCGCACGCAGGTGGCGTCCAGTTCCTCCTCGAACGCGCGGAAGAACGCCGTGACGGGCACGTGCAAGGCCCGTGAGAGGGCCCGCAGCGTGGCGAGCGACGGCGACGTCACGCCGTTCTCGATCTTGGACAGCATACCCGCCGAGAGACCCGACGCCTTGGCGAGTTCGGCCACCGTCATGTCGAGCTTCTTGCGGAAGTCGCGCACTTCCCCGCCGATCGACACCTCGAGACTGCTCTCGTCGGCGTCGGTCGCGTGAGGGTGCTGATAGTCCAGCCGCTCGGCCCCGGTCATCGTCCGCAACGATGGCGGCCGCGCCCGGCCGTGTCCAGCCGTCTTCAATCGCGTGCGCCCGCGCCCGCCTTCAGCAGCGCCTCGACGACGGCGTGGGCGTCATCGCCGAACGCCGCGAAATCGAGCGGCGTCAGGCCGCCTTCATCGCGCGCCCCGGGGTCCGCGCCCGCCTGAAGCAGCGCTTCGACGATGGCGAGGTTGCCGGGCCTGAAGGCCGCCGCGTGAAGCGGCGTCGTGCCGTCCACGGCGCGGGCGTTCGGGTCGGCGCCCGCCTCGAGCAACGTCTCGACGACGGCGCGGGTGTGGTAGGTCGCCGCGTGAAGCGGCGCATGGCCGTCCTCGTCGCGCGCGTTCGGGTCGGCGCCCGCGTCGAGCAGGGCCGCGACGACATCGGAGGTGTTGTTGGCCGCCGCCGCGTGAAGCGGCGTTCCCGCGCGTTCGTGGCGCCCGTTCGGATCCGCGCCCGCCCCCAGCAGCGCCCCGATCTCGGCGGCGGTTCCCTCGGCCGCGACGCGCCAGAGTTCCGCCGTCGCGTCCGTTCGCGCGCAACCCGCCTGCGCCGCCCAGACGAACAAGACCAGGGCCGGGACGGCGAGCTTGCGGCGGACGGTCATCGCGGGGTTCCCGCGCCGATGTTCATGCGCCCGCCTTCAGCCCGACGCGCGTTCGCGGATCAGGACGGCGATCTCCGAGATCGATTCCTCGACGGCGTTGCCGGGAATCAGGAGGTGGTCGCCCTTGACCAGGGCGTTGCCGTGGCTCTTCCGGCGCGCGGCGCCGTCGAGCGCGGCGAAGAACGATTCCGCGTCCCGGAGGTCGACGCGCAGCAGGGGCCGCAACCTGACGCCCCCGATCCGCGCCCCCGACACGTGCCGCCAGGGCACCGCGGGGAGGTCCCAGTCGCGGTACCAGAGCCCCGCGTCGTCGATGGTCATCGCCGTCCCGCGCGACCGCGCTCCCCTGGAGACGAGGAGGACGGCGACGGCGAGCGCCCCGCAGACGGCGGCGATCGACTCGTGGTCGCGCACGTGGCCGTCGCCGAACAGCACGGTTCCGAGCCCGGTCACCGCCAGCAGCCCCGCGACGACCGAGGCGTGCAGGCGACGCGACCCGGAGACCCGGAAGGCGCGCGCCTGCGGCCGACGCGATCGCTCAGCGATGGTCGTCGATGGCGTCTTGCAACGTCGCCTCGTCGCCGTACTTCTCGACGCTGTCCTTGAGGATCTCGTTTTCGTGCCTGACCTGCCAGACGTGCCAGGCGAGCCACAGGACGATCCCGATCAGCGCCATCAGGCCCTCGGCGCCGACGAACGGGTAGATGCGCGTCACGTCCGCCAGATCGACGGCCCAGGAGTCGATAGGTGTGGTCGACATGGTAGTGCTCCTCTATTCCCCGTTCCCGTTTCAGGCGGCCGCGGATTCCGAGCGGACCGCCGCCGCCACGTCCGCGCGCGCGGCCTCGGCTTCCCTGTTGTCGTGGAAGTCGAGACCGAGCACCTCGATCTCGCGCGGGATGCGCAGCAGCCCCCGCGAGTGGAGGAGCTTGGCGACGACCCAGGCCGGAACGAAGCCGAGGACCCAGAACATGATGACCGCGCCCGCGAACTGCCCGAGCGGATTGATCGCGGCGAAGCCCTCGTAGGGCGACGAGGGGTGCCCCCAGAGCACGAAACCGGCGATCACGAGGCCGATGAAGCCGGCGTAGCCGTGGACCGCCACGGCGCCGACCGCGTCGTCGACCTTGAACCTCCGTTCGACCCAGTAGTGGATCTTGTACATGAGGAAGGTGCCGACGCCGGCCACGATCATGGCCTGGATCGGGTGGTAGAGGTCGTTGCCGGCGGACGCCGTGATGATGCCGGCGAGGCCGCCCGAGTAGGTCCAGAAGGCATCGCCCTTCGACGCCATGTAGCCGACCAGCATCCCCCCGGCCAGCGACATCAGGAAGTTCACCGTGATGGCGCTGAGCGTCGTCGGGGTGAGGTAGATGGTGGTCGCGGTCTGGGTGGCGCCGGTGATCTGGCCGTCGATGAAGGCGGTCGTCGCCACCGGCACGTTGCAGGCGACGTAGAACCCCCAGAAGCCCGTGTAGATCAGGAACAGCCCGATGCAGACCAGCCAGGTGTTGTGCGGCAGGATGTCTCGCGGCGTTCCGTCGGCGGCGAACTTGCCGAGGCGCGGCCCGAGCACGACGAGAACGCCGAGGGCGGTGCCGCCGGCGATCGCGTGGATCACGCCGGACGCGTAGGCGTCGTGGTACCCGAGGAGCTCGACCATCCAGCCGTTGAAGTGCCAGCCCCAGGCGGCGTCGATCGACCACGTGACGGAGCCGATCATGATGGCGAAGATCCAGAACGCGAAGTGGCGAATCCGTTCGATCACGGCGCCCGAGACGATGGAGGCGGCCGTCCATGCGAACAGCAGGAACGCCGCCCAGAAGACGCCGCTGATGCGGTCGTCGAGGCGGGGGCCCATGCTCTCCCCCCACGGCGTGTAGGCCGCCGCGACGGCCGGGTCGGGATGGCCGAGCGGGCCCGTGATGCCCGGCCCGCCGGCGAACGCCCAGTAGATCCACCAGCCGAAGAAGAACCACGTGATCGTGACCAAGGGGATCAGCATGGAGTTCTTCATCAGGGTGTGCATGTGGTTCCGGCGCCGGCTCGCTCCCACCTCGTACATGCAGAAGCCGACGTGGATCAGGAACATCAGCGCGACCGTGATCCAGTAGTAGAATTCGGTGAATACCGTCGTTATCGCGGCGACATCTGTATCCATGAAGATTTCTCCGCGGGGCGCGGATGGAATCGCCGCCCGTCGCGCACCCCGCTCGCGCGACCGGGCGCGGTGTCCGGTTTCAGTCCGGGATGCGTGTCGGGATGCTCGCCATGCCCGCCAGCTTTCTTCTCGGTATCGGTGGGCATGTTCTCCGATTCCGCGTCGGAAAACAAGTGTTCGTTTCGGGCGGCGGCCACGGCGGGCGTTCGCGGGCGGCCTTCGGAGCCGCGAGCGCCTCCCGGCATTGCCGACAACCGCACAATCCGCACACCCTCCGGGGGGACAGGCGCGGCGCGGCGGTCCGCACAATCCGCACACCCTTTGGGGGCCAGGCGCGGCGCGGCGATCCGCACAATCCGCACACCCTTTGGGGGATAGGCGCGGCGCGGCGGTCCGCACAATCCGCACACCCTTTGGGGGATAGGCGCGGCGCGGCGGTCCGCACAATCCGCACACCCTTCGGGGGAGGGGCGCGGCGCGGTGATCCGCACAATCCGCACACCCTTCGGAGGACGGGCGCGGCGCGGCGACCCGCACAATCCGCACACCCTTCGGGGGAGGGGCGCGGCGCGGCGGTCCGCACGATCCGCACACCCTTTGGGGGACAGGCGCGGCGTGGCGGTTCGCACGATCCGCACACCCTCCGAGGGCAGGCGCGGCGCAGCGGTCCGCACAATCCGCACACTCTTCGAGGAATGGACGCGGCGCGGCGATCCGCACAATCCGCACAACCTTCGGGGGAGAGGCGCGGCGCGGCGGTTCGCACAATCCGCACACCCTTCAGGGAGAGGCGCGGCACGGCGATCCGCACAATCCGCACACCCTTCAGGGGGCAGGCGCGGCACGGCGATCCGCACAATCCGCACACCCTTTGGGGGGCAGGCGCGGCGCGGCGATCCGCACAATCCGCACACCCTTCGGGGGGCAGGCGCGGCGCGGCGATCCGCACGATCCGCACACCCTCCGGGGGGCAGGCGCGGCGCGGCGACCCGCACAATCCGCACACCCTTCAGGGACAGGCGCGGCGCGGCGACCCGCACAATCCGCACACCCTTTGGGGGGCAGGCGCGGCGTGGCGATCCGCACAATCCGCACACCCTTCGGGGGAGAGGCGCGGCATGGCGATCCGCACAATCCGCACACCCTTCGGAGGACGGGCACGGTGCGGCGGTCCGCACAATCCGCACACTCTTCGGGGAATGGACGCGGCGCGGCGATCCGCACAATCCGCACACCCTCCGGGGGGCAGGCGCGGCGCGGCGGTCCGCACGATCCGTACACCCTTCGAAGGACAGGCGCGGCGCGGCGATCCGCACGATCCGCACACCCTTCGGAGGACGGGCACGGTGCGGCGGTTCGCACAATCCGCACACCCTCCGGGGAGACAGGCACGGCGCGGCGATCCGCACAATCCGCACACCCTTCGGGGGGCAGGCGCGGCGCGGCGGTTCGCACAATCCGCACACCCTCCGGGGCCGCGAGCGCCTCCCGGCATTGCCGGCAACCGCACGATCCGCACACCCTTCGGGGGACAGGCGCGGCGCGACGGTCCGCACAATCCGCACACCCTTCGGAGGACAGGCGCGGTGCGGCGGATCCGACGGCTCGGTCCGGTGCTCAACGCCTTTCGGCATCACTGACAGTCGCACCCGCGGCGGCGGCGAGGGAGAGGCTGTCTCGCCCGGTGTGCTCAACGCCTTTCGGCATCACTGACAGTCGCACATCGAAAGCGGCGCGCCGCCGCGCGAATCGCGCTGCGTGCTCAACGCCTTTCGGCATCACTGACAGTCGCACGCAGCCGAGCACGTCAAGCACGCGATCAAGTGGATGTGCTCAACGCCTTTCGGCATCACTGACAGTCGCACCATGGGGGAGAACCCCGCGAGCGTCCTCCAATGGGAGTGCTCAACGCCTTTCGGCATCACTGACAGTCGCACAACCTCTTTGCCGAACCTGCGCGGCGGCGGGCCGCACGTGCTCAACGCCTTTCGGCATCACTGACAGTCGCACACGACCTCGGTGATCGCCAGCGGGTCCAGCCACGCGTGCTCAACGCCTTTCGGCATCACTGACAGTCGCACACCAAAAGAAGCCGGAACCTGGGACTGGGATTCCAGTGCTCAACGCCTTTCGGCATCACTGACAGTCGCACCCGGACGGCCGGTTCGTCGTCCGCGCCGAGTGCATGTGCTCAACGCCTTTCGGCATCACTGACAGTCGCACATCACCACGACGTTGGATCCGTATTGGCGGAGTTGTGCTCAACGCCTTTCGGCATCACTGACAGTCGCACCATCGAGTTCTTGCGCGGCTTCATTTTTTTGCGTTTGTGCTCAACGCCTTTCGGCATCACTGACAGTCGCACACTCGATGAGCCGTTGGCGCCTGTCTTGCGGTACCGTGCTCAACGCCTTTCGGCATCACTGACAGTCGCACGCGAACGGCGCTGGCGGCCGCGGCCGAAATCCGCCTGTGCTCAACGCCTTTCGGCATCACTGACAGTCGCACATTGGTCGTGTCGCTCGCCCTGCTCGTATGACTGGCGTGCTCAACGCCTTTCGGCATCACTGACAGTCGCACGCTGCTGCGGGCCGCGCCTTCGCCGTCTTTGTGGTGTGCTCAACGCCTTTCGGCATCACTGACAGTCGCACCCGCCGTGAGTCTTGGTGAGAGGTAGATTTGCTGCACGTGCTCAACGCCTTTCGGCATCACTGACAGTCGCACGATGCCGCGAACAGGCTGACGATCGAGGCCACTGGGTGCTCAACGCCTTTCGGCATCACTGACAGTCGCACAGGAACAAGGATCGCCAGCTTCGGACCGATGCAAATGTGCTCAACGCCTTTCGGCATCACTGACAGTCGCACCGCCGGGGCCGATATTGTCGCCCACCATGGACAGATGTGCTCAACGCCTTTCGGCATCACTGACAGTCGCACGATGCGGCCGCTGGGCCGCGTCGCCGGGGCGCACCAGTGCTCAACGCCTTTCGGCATCACTGACAGTCGCACACAGATACGTCTACCCCAGCTGAAACCAATGTCGCGTGCTCAACGCCTTTCGGCATCACTGACAGTCGCACCATGTCGTCCCATAGGACAGCCGTCCCGCTGGTCGGGTGCTCAACGCCTTTCGGCATCACTGACAGTCGCACCTCGCTCGGGACATACCAGTAGTAGCAAAGCTGATTGTGCTCAACGCCTTTCGGCATCACTGACAGTCGCACTCGCCCACCGGAGCCTCCCATCTATCAGACAAGAATTGTGCTCAACGCCTTTCGGCATCACTGACAGTCGCACCGGCGCCGGGCGCGCTTGCACTCGGCGGCGTCGCAGGTGTGCTCAACGCCTTTCGGCATCACTGACAGTCGCACCCGCCAGCATCTCCGCGATGCTGTTCAGTGTTAGCGCGTGCTCAACGCCTTTCGGCATCACTGACAGTCGCACCTGTCCGGGTTCCTTCCGCCCACGCCGCCGCCCGCATGTGCTCAACGCCTTTCGGCATCACTGACAGTCGCACCCCAAGTATCCGGCCGGTGTCGGCTTGGTCGAACTGTGCTCAACGCCTTTCGGCATCACTGACAGTCGCACTCGCCCGCGTAGTTCTCCGCGTTCTGTGACTGCTGGTGCTCAACGCCTTTCGGCATCACTGACAGTCGCACCGCGCACATCGCCGATCTGGAATCCCGCGTCGGAATGTGCTCAACGCCTTTCGGCATCACTGACAGTCGCACAACAACCTGCAACCCTCGTTGGTCATGACGCAGATGTGCTCAACGCCTTTCGGCATCACTGACAGTCGCACACCGCCCGCCGTCGGCGAGATCGCGCGCATCACCGAGTGCTCAACGCCTTTCGGCATCACTGACAGTCGCACCCGAGGACGCCGCCCAGGTCCGGCTCTGGAGCTGAGTGCTCAACGCCTTTCGGCATCACTGACAGTCGCACACCGCCGCAGCCCGTCCACGAGCTCGCCCTCGCGCGTGCTCAACGCCTTTCGGCATCACTGACAGTCGCACGTCCCCGAGCCTTCGAGGGATGTGAGGAGATCGCTGTGCTCAACGCCTTTCGGCATCACTGACAGTCGCACGGATCGGAGCCGATCGCCCTGACTCGAGCGCCCGTGTGCTCAACGCCTTTCGGCATCACTGACAGTCGCACCAGGCGTCGGGCGCCATGTACGCGATCGAGCAGATGTGCTCAACGCCTTTCGGCATCACTGACAGTCGCACTACGTCATACCGCCACCCACGATCCGTCACGTAGCGCGTGCTCAACGCCTTTCGGCATCACTGACAGTCGCACGCAGATGTGCGACGAAAGCCGGCTGCAGCCGCAGAGGTGCTCAACGCCTTTCGGCATCACTGACAGTCGCACCCGGGGAAACACGGACGATCGAGGAGCCGATCGACAGAGTGCTCAACGCCTTTCGGCATCACTGACAGTCGCACAGGCACCAGCTCGGACACGCCCCAATCCTGGTCGTAGGGTGCTCAACGCCTTTCGGCATCACTGACAGTCGCACCTGCGACATGTGCGCGACTGCGGCCGCGACCATGCGTGCTCAACGCCTTTCGGCATCACTGACAGTCGCACAGTATTGGTGTAACTGTCTGTTTTGGCGGAGAGAATAGCTTGGCATGTCATGCGCCTCCACCAACTCGTTACGCGTACGGCCCTGCTCACGGTCTTTACCTCATGAAAAGTGAGGGTGTTTCAGCCATGACGCGCCAGCAAGCATCTCTTGATAAGTCGTCCCGTGGAAGTCGTTGAAATCGGGGATGATCTCGACCTGTCGCCTCGTGTGGCCCTGTCCACCCGGCGGTGCCTGACGGCACGTCTGGCGTTACACGATATCGAAGCGCGGCGGCGGGTCGGTCCATCGTTTTCCCTTGGTCCGCTCCATGACCTCGCAGCGCGACGACAACCGGATCACGAGCAGGTCATCCTCTTCCCCCATCTCTTTCTCCAGTTCATGCCGCGCCTGTTCCATTTGCGTCCGCGTCAAGCGACATCGGAACAGGGAATACTGCAACCGCTCTCCATAACCGTTGACAATCCTGTGCACCCGTCGCCACCGCTTCGGGTCACGGATGTCATAGCTGAAAATGTACCAGTGTCGGCCGTTCATCCACGCAGGCGCATGCGGGCGAACAACCCTTCCTCGCCGCTCCATTCCTTTTCCAGCAGTCGCACCTCCAGTTCCATGGCCCGCGCATAGCTCAGGGAATAACCGAGCACCGGATGCTTCCAGGATTCCTGCTTGCGTTGCTCGAACAGGCTTATCGCCAGACGCCTGCCCTCGTCGGAAAGCCATACCTGCCTTTTGTTCACCACGAGATGTTCCGCGGTCCATTGCCGCCGGTTGACCGACGCCGCCAGCGGCATATCCCACAGGGTGGTGCGGAAGAGTTCCATCAGGTCCAGCGCCAGCGGATGCGCAGCGGTGCGCGGCGCGTGGAAGAAACCAATGGTGGAATCCAGACCCACGGCGATGATCGCGGCCATGACCTCCCGATACAGCAGACCATAGCCGAAGGACAAAGCCGCGTTGAAACCATCGCGCGGCGGGCGGCGGCTGCGCCCGGAGAACGCCATCGTCTTTTCCTCGGCGTCCAGCAGCAGGGCGAGCGCCGAGAAGTAGTTGCGGGCGGCGATGCCTTCGCAGCCGCGTAATGCGTCGGCGTCGGCGCACCGCTCTACCCTCCGAAGTTGGCCGCGCATGACGTTCAGGAACGCCTCCACGTCCGCGCGTACGTCCCGCACGCGCGACTGGCGAGCGATGAAGCGCGACTGATTTTCGATCTTGGCCTCCGCCAGGCGGCGCGCGAGACGCAGGCGCAAGGCGTCGTCCCGCAACGCCTGGTATTGCCGCAGGCGACGCTGTACGCCCGCCGGCGGCGCGACGCCGCCGATATACCAGCCGCCACCGCTGATCCAGTGCACGGCAACGTCGTTGGCAACAGCGAAACGGATTGCCTGCGAGGTGATCTGCGCGTTGCCGTGCAGGATCACGGCGCCGACGTCCATGCCGGGAAATTTCTTCTCTTCGCCACCGGAATCCCGCACCACGAATTGCAGGCCGGCGCGCCCGACCCGCGCGTCCGGGTCCACGACATGCAGAACGCGGCGCGCGTCGTCCTTCGGAAAGAGGCGGCGCGGCTTCGAGCCGCGCGTTGGCTCGTCGGAATCGCCGACCGCGGCGGCCAGACGGGACTCCTCGGGCAGGCACACCGGCGCGAGCGAGCATTTGGCGCACAGGTTTTCGTTGTCCGTCACCGGCGGACGCTCCAGCGAAAGCGACAGCTCCCGTGCCCGGGCGACGGCGTGCCGCAGACGCTCGCGGGCGTCGCCGTCCACGGCCACGCGCACCGTCCTGTTATCAGCATGATAGCGCACGCGCCCTTCCGCCACCGGCCTGCCGAAGTGCTCGGACAGGAGAACGGCATAGGCGGTGACCTGGAGCTTGTCGGTTGCCCAAGCGTCGTCGCCTCTGGAACGGCCCTTCTTGTGTTCTATGGCGACGAGTTGGCCGTCTCGGTAGCGGGCGAAATCCACCTTGCCGCGAATGCCCCAAGCATCGCTGGCGAGTTCCAGACTCCGCCACTCGCGGTTCCTGTCCACCTCGGCTTCGTGCAGGGTGCGCCCGGCGTGAACGCGGTGGTCGGCGACACGAATTTCCTCGACTTCCTCCAGATAGAACAGGCGCTCGCAATAGGCCAGCGCATGCAACGCCATGACACGGACGAGCGGACTGTCATCGCCGTCGTCGGGTGGGGCGATGGAAGCGCCGTCCGTCGAGAGGTCCGTCATCGGGGAGCGACGGCGATCCAGCAATTGTCGGGCGGGTTACTGGCCAATTCTTCCGGCTCGCGGATATCGAAGTTGCGTACGGTTGGCAGGTTCGTCCGGTGATCGCTCCAGACCGGCATGGAAAGGAACCCCTTTTCGCACGGGGCCACGAAGCGTCCCCGTCCATGCGGACGGCCCACCGAAATTTCGTTGACCATATGCGAGGACTCGCCGAGGCATAGCGCGCCGTGCCGGGCGATTTCGCCACGTCGTTTCGGATCGAGCGCCATGCGGATTCTGTCCGATAGCGGATGATCCGCTTGGGAATCGTTCACCCACACCCAGAATTCCAGGCCGAGCAACAATTCCTGATAATCGGGACGTCGGTCGGCGAGGGGATCGGCGTCTTTTTTGCTTTGGGCCACGCGGCGGAATTTTCGGAACACACGCCCTTTCTCGCGCCTTCTCCAAAGGGGCGCTGCCGTGTTTTCCGCGAGCGCGAGCGCGATGCACAAACCGGCGTGCCTGTTCTTGTCCTCGCGTTCGACGCCGACGAGGGAGAGCAACATGCCGTAGACGGTAGAGGGCGGCGGCGCGGGATAGGTCTCCTGATACTCCCGCGCCCACATGGGGCGCAGGCCCGCCATCGGGACCTCCACCCGCAGGGCGAGGATATCTCTCGCCGCCGCGTCCGTCACGGCGCCCGGCCGTTCAAACGCTCGACACACCTTGCAACCGCGTCCTTCACCCCGCCGGTCAGGATCGCCCCCTTCCACGGGCCCTCGTCGACGATCCGTCCGCCGGCGTCCGTTTTCATATCGCGCAACTCGGCGATGTCGACCGACGCGCCGACGATCAGTTCCTCGGGGTCGATGTCTCCGCCGAGCTTCCTTTCCAGGGAGCCGACACCGATGGCGCCGACTCCCTCGGGTGGTTCGAAGCAATACAGCATGCGCGGCGCGGGGTCGGTGGTCACGCGAAGGATGAGGATTTCCGGCGAATAGTCGGCGAAATAACGGGCATGCGCGCCGCCGACCCGCCTCAGACTGGCGAGACCGTTCAGCGTCGCGGAGATACGCCGGAGCTTTTCCCTGCCGTCGTGCGCGCTGTCGGTGTTGTTATCCGCCCGCCCCAGGGACTCCGGCGTCAAGGCGAATCCGAACTGATAGCGCGTATGGTGGACTTCCACCGAATACGGGATGGGATCGTCGCCTGTCACCGCCGGGTTGGAACCGGGAGAGGCGAAGTTGTGCATGACCTCGCCGGTCCATGGCGTGATGGAAATGGCGCGGGTCACTTCCAGCGGCGCGCGCCGGCTGACGGTATCGTTGCTCGCGTGCATGAAACCGAGAACGTCGTCGTCCAGACGGGACGGCCATTCATTTGGAGCGAACTCCCGATCTCCGTATTCGACCTTACGATGATCGCGCGTCCGCCGGTTCAGGGTTTCACCGTCCCGTTGCCAGCCGTCGCGCAGGGCGTAGCGAATCGCTTCCGCCGAGACGGTCGAGAACATATCGCCGTCGCGTATGATCTTCTGGAGGGTGTTGGTGTTCCCCTCGTTCTCGCCCCGGTTGTTGGAGAAGGTGCCCTCGTGCGTGAGCGCCATGCCGAAGATGTGCATTGTCATTGGTTGGTTTCTCTTCCGTTGCCTCCAGTGGACTCGTCGTCTTCGCGCTGTCCGAGACGCCGATCGGTAAACGTCGCCAAGGCCAGGAGCGCCAAGTCGCGAACCTTCTTCCAGTCGTTCGGGTCGTTCACCATGCGGCGGAACCTGGCGTGAAATTCATCATTTTCCACCCGGCGGGACTCGGCGGTTTCATCTTCGTTGGTTCTTCGCAACAGGAAAACGGGACCGCGCCGCCCGGCCGGCTTGCCGTCTTTCAGACCGGGGCTCCTCGCCGCCTGGGCGAGCAACTCGTGGACCACGGTCGACAACAAAAATCTGGTCCTGGCGTGAAGGAGACGACGGTGCCACTTGTCCGCCGTATTGTCCCAACGTTTAGGCAAGTCACGGTCCCCACCTCGGGACAAGGCGGCGTCTTCACGATTCAGAAGCCGCCGGAATGCCTCGCCAAAGGCGTCGAGCATGTCTTTCTCCAGCGGGTCATGCCATATCGCTTTATTGGCAAGCGACATCAGTTGCTCCCTCTCGAAGTGATGCAGTTTCAAGAACCATAGCCGCTCGGGCGAAATGGATTCACTCTCCCGGTCGCCGCTTCTCCCCGGCGAATGCAGCCCCACCGCTCGCAGACCACGCTTCCGGACATTCTGGCGGTCGTTCTCGACACGGTCGCGCTGCCAGAACGGAATATACGCCAGGTCGGCATACCACGGGTCGCCGCGCAGTATGTTCGCGGTGATCCGCTCACGGCAATTGGGCAAGACAACGAAGTGACTGCCTTTCCGGTCGCTCTCGTCCACTTGCGCGTCGCGGCTCGGCCGCGCCGTGTTACCCACCGGAAAGACGCGGTCGAAAATGTCATAGCGCCGAAACGCCTTCTGCATGTCGTCGGCCACGGCGATGTCCCGCCACAGATTCTTGCGCGTCTTCTGTTGCTGGTGATAGAAATCGGCCTTCCCCATGACGACCGTTACGGACTGTCCGCGCGTTCTTCCGCGTGTCGCATAGCGCAAGGCGGCGTCTTCCAGCCCCGCGACCTCTCCGTGGAAAGGCCAGTTTCCGGAATTGACCATGTTCCGGCGCAGGAACCCGCGCTGATACTTCGCGTCAAGGCTCTCCACGCTCGGAACCATGTACGACCAGTTCTGGGCGTTCGTGCGCGGCAACCTGACGTAATGGCAGGCGATGGGCGCGAACAGCATCAAGTACGCGAAACGCGCCGGACCGCGCCACCCCGTTTCGCGCCGGATCCCCAGTGGATTGCTGTTGAAACGCGGCTCCGATCCCGGATAAATCCATGAAGCCATGGCCGGCGCCGCCACGTCCTCGCAAACACCCTTCCGGGGGACAGCTCTGTGCTGTGGCAAATCATCGGTCGCGATGCGGCGGTAGGACACCGGAAAGGTCTTTTCCTCGTCGAAGCGCACGACCTTCCGCTCGTGTTCTTTCATTTTCCTGATCGTCCTGGGGAATTGGAAAAAGGTTCCCAACAGGCCGTCATGGACATGCAACCGCAAGTAGTAACAATCCAGATGCTCGCGCTTGCGGTGAACGCCGGGAAGGAACAGCACGCCGTCGTGGACCTGCCATGCCCATTCGACGACGGCCTTCAGCGCGGCGATCTCATCTCCCTCGGGCCACTCCAGACGGACGCCGATGCCGTCTTCCGCAAAGGGGAAACCCGGCGTATCCAGATTTCCTATCGTCCCGCGCAGCGCCTTGAGCTTCTTTTCCATGGCCTCGGGCAGCGGCCACGACCGCCGCTGGCCTTCCCACGCCGCCGCGGCAGTCAGGCTCAGGTACAGACCCGCCAGACCCGCGCGCTCGTACTCGCCCATGCCCGGTTCGTTCAAGCGGAAGGTCGTTCCGGTGCTTTTGACCTTTTTCCTCCCGCCGCTCATCGCGCGCCTTTCTCCTCGTCGTATTTCACGCCGGATACCAGCGGGTAGCCGCCAATTCGGCCGACGACACGGATGCCCCTGGCGTCCCTGGTTCCGGCCAGAATCGGCACCAGCCACTCCTTGACATCCGCGTTCCCGCCGGTCTCCCCGATCCGCTTGCGTATGTCGTCTTCATGTTGCACCAGCAGAACCGGCACGGTCGCGTCGCCCTCGCGCAGGGTCGCCTGCCGACTTTCCCAGCCCCCGTCCAGCCAAGCGGAATGAAACTTGATGTCGTCGGCCGCTTCCGGCATCCCTTCCAGCGCATTCTTGAGGTCGCGCTGGGACAGCGCCTTGCCTTCTTCGGCGAGGCTTCCGACGGTATCGCGGGCCGCCTTCAGATCCACGCGGCGATAAGGCCGACCGTCCATGCCGTCGTAATCGTAGACCAGGCAACGGGCGCCGGCCGGATTTTCCAGGCGGCGGTTCAACCGCCCCATTCGTTGTACGAGAGCGGGAAACGGCGGAAGGGCGGTCACCAGCAGGTTCGCGCTGATATCCAGCGACATTTCGCATACCTGTGTCGTGACCGCCAGACACGGCGTCCCATCTTCGTCGAAGGCCGCCAGTATCTCGTTTTGGCGGTCCACGCGATGGCGGTAGCAGAAGCGGCTATGAAACAGGAGGCGTTCCGCATCGCCGTCCAGCTTCTCCGCCTCGTCGTAAACGCGGACGGCGTCCGCGACGGTGTTGCACACCCACAACACCTTGCCGCCGCTGTCGAGCATGGCCCGAACGTCTTCCCAGTATTCGTCCGGGGCGGTGATTCCGGTCTCGCCCGCTGTTGCATCCGACTCTGTCTCCCGCCATTCCAGGAGATACCGGCCGGCTGTTTCGGTTTCGTCGTCGCCGGAGACGGTTTCGTACTCGACACCAGCCGCCTTCAACGCTTCGCGGCGGGACGGCTGCAAGGAAGCCGTCATCAACAACGCGGGGACGTTCGGGAACGCCCGCAGGAAACGCGCCAGGGAGCCGAACATCTTGGCGTCGTAGCTGTGGATTTCATCGAAAACGATGGCGCTCCCGACGATGGCCGGAAAGCCGAAGAGGCCTCGTCGGTGGTTCTGCATCAGTCCCAGGACGAAATCGGCGGTCGCCGCGATGGCCTGTTGGCCCCAAGCCTGCAAGGTTTCCTGTTTCATCAGGTTTTCCAGGTCTTCGTCGCGATTGGGATGGCGCAACCGCACTCCATCGCCGGCCGCTTCGGGCTCGTTGGCCAGCATACGCCGAACGTCGACGCCGGCGCGGCTCGTCATCAGCTTGCGTTCCAGTTCGCCCTGCGTCAGCAAGTAGTCCTCGAACCCCGCCGCCGCCGTGCCGGTGGTCGGGTAGCAGACGATCAACTTGCGCCCCGCGTCGACATGCTTTCGCGCCCATTCGTAGGCCGCGACGGTCTTACCGCCGCCGCAGGCGGCCTCCAGAACGACACGGGATGCGCGCGAGTCCCGGACTCGACGCTGAAACGGGTAAAGCCCGGTCTCGTGGTCGACGTTTTCCTCGGCCTTGAGGCGGTCGCGTATGACCCTGGTCAGATCGTCGCTCCGACAATGGTTTCGCAACGACTCGCTCACGCCGTTTTTCAGGCGGGCGAGCTCGTCGCCCTCGCCGTCCCACAAGGCGGAGCCGGCGGCGTCGGCGGCAATCAGAATCGCCTTGGCGAACGCCAGCAAGCGCAGTTCCTCGGGCGACAGCGATTCGGTTTGCGCTTCCGACTCCCAGGCGAAATCGTCCATCAGGGCGGCGTGGTGCCGGTGCCCGTCGTCATCGCCGATGTCCGTGGGAACGGCGAAGTCGGGAACGCAGGGCGCGCCGCGCAACACGTCGGCGAATTCCCGTTGCCACGCCTCCCCCAGGAGGTTGCCGTGAAACCGGATCTCGCCGTGCGGGATGCCGCCGATGCGAACCATGCCCGCCGAGTCGTCCTCGGCGTGATGCATCTTGAGGTGATGACCGCCGACCAGCCAAGCCAGCATCCACCGCGCCTTGTCGGGGCTTTCCCACTCGTCGAAGAGCCCGTTCGCCAGATGATCGGAGAATTCCCGGGCGTCCTTGTCCTTGATATATCCGGCGACGATCAGGGCACTGAGTCCCTCATGGCGGAGAGGTTGTCTCTGGTTTCGCTCGAGCTTCGGGAACTTCGCCCGCTCCGGACGGAGCATTCCCTGAAACATGTTGTTCGCCTTGCCGATGTCGTGCAGGACCGCTCCCGCGAGAACCAGTTTCCGCAGCTCGGCTCCGGCCATGTCCGGGGGAAGGAAGCCCTCGATCCCGTCGAGAATCGCCCGGGCCGCCGCGAGGACGGCCTTCGAGTGATCCAGCAGGGATACCGGTTCGACGACCCGGTCGTCCTCTTCTCGCCGCGATTTGGCGAGCAGCAGATGGTTCATGTTCATAAGCGCCTTTCGGCATCACCGGTCGAGGGCGTCGCGTAACACTGGATCACCCACGCAACGAACATGTGCTCAACGCCTCTCGGCATCACTTCTTGCGTGCGGGAAGACGACGAATCGCTAACGATGTCGCGGTCAAGCGCGCACGGTCCTTCGCAACTGGACCGTCCGTGCGTCGGTCCTTTCGTCCAGATTCGACTTCGACCACCATTTCGTGATGTTCCTCCTCGATGGTCCGCCTCCAAGAGCAGGATCGCGAAATCCGAAGTTTATCGTGATCCATCGAAATTCTCCATGATGTTGGTTTCCAGTGTAATTCAGGAAGCAGTGATGTACATCATATTGGTCGATGGCCGTCCAGGTCAAGTGCCGGAACAAAAACTCCGCACCCCATGCGCCGCCGGCCGCCGAGCCCGCGTTCCTGGAGGAGGATGGACTCCTCGGACGTCAGGTCCGTCGCCAGCACGGCATGGCCGACGATCCGTTTGCCCTTGACGCGGACGATACGGCGGCTCGGGTCGCGCCCATCGCGTCGCGCGGCGCCCGCCGGCGCGCGGAAGACCTTGCCGCGAATGCCGAGAGCGGCCGCTTGGCGCGCGACCTCGGCGTCGAAACGGGCCGGATCATCGCCGTTTCTGGTGGTCGCTATCCGACAGTGTAGCGTCGGCGCCGGGGTGAGGGCGCGGGCCTGGCCAACACCGACGCGCAGCTTGCAACCGTCGAGGTCGAGACTCTTTCCGGCCAGCTTCAGGGAGCGCGGCAACAAGTCGGACGGCAGGCGCAGGCCGAAGCGCGCGCCGGGGCCGACCGAGCGCCGGCCGTCGCCGAGATTCATGCCGCGGATGGTGTGCAGGCCGACATGCGGGTTGCCATGCAGCCAGCGATCGCCCTCCGTCTCCAGGATACGGGAAAGCGCGCCGAACAGCGCATAGCCGTGGTCGGCGGGGGCTTGCGCTCCGACGACGCGGAAGAAGACGTCGAGCGTCCGGTTCATGCCATGGTCCTCCATTCCGGCGGACGAGTACCGGTCAGTGTATACGACCGTCGGCGTCCGGGCGCGTTGACTCGGCCCGCGGGCAAACCTATTCTGCGCCGCGAAAACCGGGGGAGAATCCGCCGGTTTCCCGGCTTCTCGGGCGGTGTGCCGCGTGAGTCCGCCGTCCGTATGCGCCATCGTTCCGGAGCGGGCCAGACATGAAAGTGTTCGTCGCGGTCAAGCGCGTCATCGACTACAACGTCAAGGTCCGCGTGAAGGCCGACGGAACGGGCGTCGAGACGGCGAACGTCAAGATGTCGATGAACCCGTTCGACGAGATCGGCGTGGAAGAAGCGCTGCGGCTCCGGGAAGCCGGCAAGGCGGAGGAGGTCGTCGCCGTCGGCCTCGGCCCCCGACAGTGCCAGGAGACCATCCGCACGGCGCTGGCCATGGGGGCGGACCGCGGCATCCACGTGAAGACGGACGCGGAGTTGCAGCCGCTGGCCGTGGCCAAGCTGCTCAAGGCCGTGATCGAGGAGGAACGGCCCGGCCTCGTCATCCTCGGCAAGCAGGCCATCGACGACGATTCGAGCCAGACCGGGCAGATGACGGCGGCGTTGCTGGGCTGGCCCCAGGCGACCTTCGCCTCCAGGCTCGATATCGGGAACGAGAGCGCCCGCGTCACCCGCGAGGTGGACGGGGGCCTCGAGACGGTCGACGTGAAGATGCCCTGCGTCGTGACCACCGACCTGCGCCTGAACGAGCCGCGCTACGCCAGCCTTCCCAACATCATGAAGGCCAAGAAGAAGCCCATCGACGAGAAGACCCCGGAGGAGCTGGGCGTCGACGCGGCGCCGCGCCTCGAGACCCTGCGGGTGACCGAGCCGCCCGGCCGCGAGGCCGGGATCAAGGTGGAGAGCGTCGCCGAACTCGTCGACAAGCTCCGCAACGAGGCGGGGGTGATCTGATGGCCGTCCTCGTCGTCGCGGAGCACGACAACGCGGAGCTCAAGGACCCGACGTTCAACACGGTGACCGCGGCCGCCGAGATCGACGACGACGCGCACGTCCTCGTGGCCGGGGCGGGCTGCCGGGCCGTCGCCGACGCGGCGGCGGCCATCGCGGCCGTGCGCAAGGTCCTCCTCGTCGACGATGCCGCCTACGAGCACCGCCTCGCGGAGGCCATGGCGCCGCTGCTCGTCTCGCTGGCCGACGGCTACGACGCGGTCCTGGCCCCGGCCGACACCTTCGGGAAGGACCTCATGCCCCGCGCCGCGGCTCTCGCCGACGCCGCGCAGATATCGGACATCCAGGAAGTGGTGTCCCCCGACACCTTCGTGCGGCCGATCTACGCCGGGAACGCCCTGGCCACGGTCCGGAGCCCGGACGCCACCAAGTTCATGACCGTCCGCGCCACGGCCTTCGCCGCCGCCGAGGCCACGGGCGGCGCCGCGCCGGTGGAGGAGACCGCGTCGGCCGGGGACCCGGGCCTCTCGACCTACGTCGGGAGCGAGGTCAGCGGGAAGGAGCGTCCCGAGCTCGCGTCGGCCCGCGTCGTCGTCTCGGGCGGGCGCGGGATGCAGAGCGGCGACAACTTCCGGTTGATCGAGAACGTCGCGGACAGGCTGGGGGCCGCGGTCGGCGCGTCCCGCGCCGCGGTCGATGCGGGTTTCGTCCCCAACGACTACCAGGTCGGCCAGACCGGCAAGATCGTGGCGCCGGAGCTCTACGTCGCCGTCGGCATCTCCGGGGCGATCCAGCACCTCGCCGGCATGAAGGACAGCAAGGTCATCGTCGCGATCAACAAGGACGAGGAAGCGCCGATCTTCCAGGTCGCCGACTTCGGGCTGGTGGCGGACCTGTTCGACGCGCTGCCCGAACTCGAGAAGGAGCTGGAGAAGATTGGCCTCTGACGACACGGGAGAGGGCGGCGGCGCCGGAATCCGGAAGATCGGCGTCATCGGCGCCGGCCAGATGGGCAACGGCATCGCGCACGTGAGCGCCCTGGCGGGCTACAGCGTCGTCCTGAACGACATCGGCCAGGACCGGCTCGACAACGCCCTGGCCACGATCGAGAAAAACATGAGCCGGCAAGTGTCGCGCGGGACGGTCGCCGAGAACGAATCGGCGGCCGCGCTCGGCCGCATCTCCACGTCGATCGACATGGCCGCCCTCGCGGACGCCGATCTCGTCATCGAGAGCGCGGTCGAGAACGAGCAGATCAAGATCGACATCTTCGAGGCGCTCTGTCCGCTGCTGAAGCCCGGAGCCCTGATCGCCAGCAACACGTCGTCGATCTCGATCACGCGTCTCGCGGCGACCACCGACCGGCCCGAGAAGTTCGTCGGCATGCACTTCATGAACCCGGTGCCGATGATGGAGCTGGTCGAGGTCATCCGCGGCATCGCCACGGACCGGGACACCTACGCCCGCGTCACCGCCGTCGCGCGCCGGCTGGGCAAGTCCCCGGCGAGCTCCGAGGACTTCCCCGCCTTCATCGTCAACCGCATCCTGCTGCCGATGATCAACGAAGCGGTCTACACGCTGTACGAAGGCGTGGGCAACGTCGAGGCCATCGACACGGCGCTGCGCCTCGGCGCCCGCCACCCCATGGGCCCCCTGCAACTCGCGGATTTCATCGGGCTCGATACCTGCCTCGCCGTGATGCAGGTCCTGTACGAGGGCCTCGCCGATTCCAAGTACCGGCCCTGCCCGCTGCTGGTGAAGTACGTGGACGCCGGCTGGGTGGGGCGAAAATCGGGGCGCGGTTTCTACGATTACTCGAGCGAGCCGCCGACCCCGACGCGATAGAGACGCCCCGCGCCGGTTCCCCGGATGACCGTCTTGATCAGGCGGGCGGCCTCGTCGGAATCCCACTCGGCGGGGCCGATCAGGCGGCCGACGATCCGGCCCTCCCGGTCGAGGAGCACGCTGGTGGGCAGGCCGACGGCGCCGAGCCGGCGGGCGGACCGGGCGGAGGGATCGACGTGGACGCCGAGGCGCTCGGCGCCGATCTCCGCCAGAAACCTCGCGACCACGCCCGGACCCTTGCGGTCCTGCGACAGCGCGAGGACGGCGAAGTCCCCGCCGCCGAGGCGCGCCTGCAACCGGTCGAGCGACGGCATCTCGCGGCGGCAGGGGCCGCACCACGTCGCCCAGAGATTGACAAGAACGAACTTGCCGCGAAAATCGGCCAGTCCGAGCTCGCGGCCCCGGGCGTCGACGAACGCGACGTCGGGCGCGGCCTTCGGAGGATCGAAGAAGGTGAAATTCCGCATCTCGCCGACGGCCAGCTCGCCGGGTTCGGGCGCGGCGCGTCCGGCGGACGCCGAGGCGAGCGATACGGCGACCGCGAGGACCATCCCCCACGCGGCCGTCGAAATCCGTATCCTGGGACCGTGACTCATGCGTAACGCGGTATGTGGCGAATGCGGCACCGTGGCCAACGCGGCGTAGAACCGAGGCGGCGTAATGAACGATGACTCGACCGGCGCGTCAAGGGGGGGGCGGCCCCCCGGCGGGCCGTTGCGCGACCGCTTCGCCGACGAGCCACACGCGGTCATGGAGCGGATCAACGCCTCCATCGGCTTCGACCGGCGTCTCTACGCGCACGACATCGAGGCGTCGCGCGCGCACTGCGACATGCTGGTCGCGCGGCGGATAATTCCCGAAGCCGACGGCCGCGAGATCCTGAAGGGCCTCGACAAGATCGAGGAGGAGATCGCCTCGGGCGCGTTCGCCTTCTCCCCGGCCCTGGAAGACATCCACATGCACGTCGAGGCCCGTCTCACGGAACTGGTCGGGGACGCGGGCGGACGGCTCCACACCGCGCGGTCCCGCAACGACCAGGTCGCGACGGACCTCCGGCTCTGGGTCCGGGACGCCATCGACGAGACCCGGGCCGCGCTCGCGTCGCTGCAGGAAACGCTGCTGACCCGGGCCGGGGAGCACGCGGCGACGATCATGCCCGGGTTCACGCACCTCCAGAGCGCCCAGCCCGTGACGCTGGGCCACCATCTCCTGGCGTATTTCGAGATGTTCGACCGCGACCGCTCGCGGCTGGCCGACTGCCGCAGGCGCCTCAACCGGTGTCCATTGGGGTCCGGGGCGCTCGCCGGCACGTCGATCCCCATCGACCGGGACATGACGGCCGAGGCCCTGGGCTTCGACGGGCCGACCGCGAACTCCATGGACGCCGTCTCGGACCGCGACTTCGCGGTCGAGTTCCTGGCCTGCCTGTCGCTCGTCGCGGTGCACCTCTCGCGGATCGCGGAGGAGATCGTGCTGTGGTCGACGGCCCAGTTCGGGTTCGTCTCGTTGCCCGACGCGCTGGCGACCGGTTCCTCCATGATGCCCCAGAAAAGGAACCCGGACGCGGCGGAGCTCGTGAGGGGCAAGGCGGGGCGCGTCGTCGGCGCCCTGAACGCGCTGCTGATCCTGTTGAAGGGTCTGCCGCTCACCTATTCGAAGGACATGCAGGAGGACAAGGAGCCCGTCTTCGACGCGGCGGACTCCGTATCGCTGTGCGTCGCCGCCGTGACGGCGATGGTCGCCGACATGACGGTCCACGCGGCGGCGATGGAAGACGCCGCAGGCCGGGGCCACGCGACGGCGACGGACCTGGCGGAATGGCTGGTCAAGGAACTGTCGATGCCCTTCCGCGAGGCGCATCGGACGACCGCGCGGATCGTGCGCCTCGCGGACTCGAAGGGAGTGGCCATCGGTGATCTGTCCCTCGACGAAATGCGGGGAATCGAACCGGGGATCGCCGCCGAGGCCATCGACGCTCTCGGCGTCCGGGATTCCGTGTCGAGCCGCGCCAGCCACGGCGGCGCGGCGCCCGAACGCGTTCGCCGGGCGGTCGACGAGGCCCGGCGGCGGCTGGCGGAAACGTGAGCCGTCGTCCGGCGCGAGGGCTGTCGCTCCTCGTGGCCGCGGCCGTCGCCGCCGGCGTGCTGTCCGCGTGCGGCAAGAAGGGCGGGCTGGAACCGCCGCCGGCGAAGGAGGCGACGAAAACGACGTTGGACGAAGCCCCGCCCATGCCCCATGCTGACGGCCGGAGGACGGGACGAAGCTCCGAAGCCGGCGCACCGGGCGCCGGCGCGCCGTGGGTCGGCACGCCATGGATCACTTCGCATACCGCGACGGCGAGCTTTACGCCGAGGACGTAGCGGTCGCCCGGATCGCGGCGGCGGTGGGGACCCCGTTCTTCTGCTATTCGACGGCGACCCTGCGGCATCACTACAAGGTCTTCGGCGACGCGCTCGCAGGCCTCGACGCGACCGTCTGCTATGCCGTCAAGGCCAACGCCAACCTCGCCGTCATCCGCACCCTGGCATGGCTCGGCGCGGGCGCCGACGTCGTCTCGGGCGGCGAGCTGGAGCGCGCGCTGACGGCGGGCGTCGCGCCCGAAGGCATCGTCTTCTCGGGCGTCGGCAAGAGCCGGGACGAGTTGGCCCTCGCTCTCGACGCCGGCATCGGCCAGTTCAACGTCGAGTCGGCGGACGAGCTCGCGTCGTTGTCCGGGCTCGCCGCCGCCAGGGGCGTCGCCGCCCGCGTCGCCGTCCGGGTCAACCCGGACGTCGACCCGAGGACGCACGAGAAGATCTCCACGGGCCGGCGCCGGGACAAGTTCGGCGTTCCCTGGCCCGACGCCCGCGGCGTCTACGCCCGCGCCGCCGCCCTGCCCGGCATCGAAATCGTCGGCGTGGCGGTGCACATCGGCTCCCAGATCGTGCGGTTGGAACCTTTCAGGGCGGCGTTCGAGAGGATCGTCGATATCGTCGGCGAGTTGCGCGCCGACGGCCACGACATCCGCCGTCTCGATCTCGGAGGCGGCCTCGGCGTGCCCTACGACGGCGAGACGCCGCCCAGCCCCGCCGAGTACGGCGAGATGGTCCGGGAAGTCACGTCGGGCATCGGTTGCGAACTCGTGTTCGAGCCCGGCCGGGTCATCGTCGGCAACGCCGGCGTGCTGGTGAGCCGCGTGCTCTACGTCAAGGACTCCGCGGGCCGCGCCGTCACGGTGCTCGACGCGGCCATGAACGACCTGCTGCGGCCCAGCCTCTACGACGCGCGCCACGCGATCGCGCCGGCGCGGGAACCGGCCGCGGACGCCGAGCACCGGCCCATGGACATCGTCGGCCCGATCTGCGAATCGGGCGACGTGTTCGCGCAAGGACGTCCCATGCCGCCGGTCGCCGCGGACGATCTGCTGTCGATCCGCACCGCCGGCGCCTATGGCGCCGTCATGTCGTCGAACTACAACAGCCGTCCGCTGGCCGCCGAGGTCCTGGTCGACGGCGACGCGTTCGAGATCGTGCGCCGGCGCCAGACCACGGCCGAGATGCTCGCCCTGGAGCGAATGCCCTCGTGGCTCGACGGCGGCCGGGACAGGGGCGCCGCGTGAACCCCGGACCGCCAACGGACGGCGAAATCGGCGCGCTCGACCGCCGCCGGCTGGGGCGCAAGCTCGCGCTGGCCCGCGCCGCGGCGTTCTGGGAGCGGTTATGGCCCGCGCTGTGGCCCGCCGCGGGAGTCGCCGGCCTGTTCGTCGCGCTGTCCCTGCTGGACGTCTGGGCGTCGGTCGGCGGCTGGGCCCACCTCGCCGCCCTGCTCCTGTTCGCCGGCGCCTTCGGCGCGGCGCTGTGGCGCGGACTGTCGGGCCTGTCGTTTCCCGATCGCGGGGACGCCCGGAGACGCCTCGAGACGCCCGGGGCGCGTGCCGCGGGCGGCGCGCCCCCCGATGGATCGCTCCACCGGCCGCTGACCGCCCTCGAGGATACCCTGGCGACGGGCGGCGGCGACGAAGGCGCGCGCGAGCTCTGGCGCCTTCATCGCCGCCGGGCGCTCGCCGCCGCTCGCGGGCTTCGGATCGGCCTCCCCAGTCCCGGCCTGGCCCGGTCCGACACGCTGGCGCTGCGCGCCGTCGTGGTCCTGCTGCTGGTCGTCGCGGTCGCGGCGGCGGGCGGCGAGTCGTGGCGGCGCCTCGCGTCGGGCATGGCTCCCAGCTTCGCCGACGACCGGGTCGCCGCCGCCGCCGTCGAGGCCTGGATCTCGCCACCAGCGTACACCGGTCTCCCGCCGGTCCTGCTCGAATCGTCCGGGTCCGAACCGCCCACGCCGGCGGATCCGGAGGCGTCCGGGTCCTTGGAGACCGTCCGGATTCCCGCGGGCAGCGAGATCCTCGCGAAGGTCAGCGGCGGCGGGGGACCGCCGGTCCTCGACCTCGACGGGCGCGCGATTCCGTTCGCCACGGTCGAACCCGAAGTCTACGAGCTCCGGGCCGCCGTCGACTCCGCGCGGCGCATGGCCATCGGCCAACCGGACCGCGAGCTCGGCGCCTGGAAGCTGGATATCGCGCCCGACCTGGCCCCGACGGCCGCGTTCCAGGGGCAACCCGCCGGCACCCGGCGCGCGGCCCTCAGGGTCGATTACAGCGCCGAGGACGACTACGGACTGGCCGCCGTGACGCTGGAGATCCGCCTGGCCGCGACCGGCCGGCTGCACGAGATCGAGTTCGTCCTCCCCGGCCCCGACGTCAGGGCCCACGAAGATACCGTATACCGGGATCTGACGCCCCACGCCTGGGCGGGACTGCCCGTGCGCCTGCGCCTGCGCGCCGACGACCGGACGGGGCGGTCGGGGTTCAGCGAAACGTTCGACATGACGCTGCCCGAGCGACAATTCCGGCACCCGGCGGCCAAGGCCGTCGTCGAGCAGCGCAAGCGCCTCGCCTCGGAGCCCGGCGCCCTCCAGGACATCGCCCGGGCGCTCGGCGCGATCGCGGCCGAGGTCGCCGCGGGGGCCGCCGAACGCCGCGGCGACTATGCCGCTTTCCTCGCGTTGAACTCGGCGCGCCGGCGGCTGGAGCGCGGCGCGGCGCCGGGCGGGAGCGAGGAAGGAGTCGTGAACGACGTGCGGCAGATGCTGTGGGATACGGCGCTGCGCATCGAGGACGGCGCGTTGTCCGTCTCCGAGCGCGAAGTCCGCGCGCTCGAGCAGGCGCTGCTCGAGGCATTGGCCCGAGACGCGCCTTCCCACGAGATCGAGCGCCTGATGAACGAACTGCGGGAGGCGCTCGATCGATACCTGCAGGCGCTGACGCAACAGGCTCTCCGGGCGGGGGAAGACACCGCCGAGCTTCGGGGGACGGAGAGCGATGCCCTGTCGCTCACCCGCGACGACCTGCAACGCCTGCTGGACCGGGCCCGCGAGTTGAGCCGCACGGGTTCCAGGGACGCGGCGCGGGAGCTGCTGTCGCAGCTGCGCGGGATCCTCGAGAACCTTCGCGCCGGCGTCATGTCCGATCGCCAGCGGGACGCCCGGCGGCGGGGCCAGCGGACTCTCCGGGACCTGGGCGATCTGATGATGCGCCAGCAGCAACTCCTGGACCGGAGCTTTCGGCGGACCCAGCGCGGGATGCAAGGCGCGGACGATCCGCCGGGTTCGGACCAGCGTGGGGCGCGGACCGTGCCGGACGCACGGGCGGATGCCCGCGCTCAGGATTCGCTGCGCCGCATGTTGGGCGAGATCATGCGGCGGCTGGGAGAGAACGACGGAGACATCCCCGAGGCGCTCGGAGAGGGCGAGTTGTCGATGCGGGCGGCGCGCGAGGCGTTGTCGCGCGGCCGCGACGACGAGGCGATCGGCCCTCAGACCAGGGCGCTGGACCGGTTGCGGGAGGGCGCCGGCGCGATCATGCAACGGATGCTGAGCGATATCGGCATGGACGACGGACCCATGGGCAACGACGTCGACCCTCTCGGCCGGCCCATGCCGGGCGCGAGCGTCGGCCCCGGCGACGACGTCGAGGTCCCCGACAAGGCATCGTTGCGGAAGGCCGACGAGATCCTAGGCGAGCTGCGCCGGCGCGCCGGCCAGCGCACCCGGCCGCGGCCCGAGCTCGACTACATCGACCGGCTGCTCAGGAGGTTCTGACGTCTTGTTGGCGATTTGTTGGCGATCGCACCCCGCGTCACGACGGGGAATCCGCTGGACAAGCAGGAGCCGGTTTGCGCGAACGCGCGGCGAGGCCGGAAGGACGCTGCCGGGAGATTTGCGCGGGGACGTTGCCGGCAAGCGTACCGCATGACGGCGCGCGGACGCGGAACCCACCATCCGATGCTTCCGCGCCCGAAGGCCCGTCACCGTGGCGCCGATGCCGACCCGCCGCCCTCGGGCGGGGGACCGTCGAGGACTCCGATGAAGGGCAGTTCCCGGTAGAGGTTCGCGTGGTCGAGTCCGTAGCCGACGAGGAATTCGTCGGAACACCGGAAGCCGAAGAAGTCCGCCTCGATCCGCCGCGCCCGCCGCACCCGCTTGCTCAGGAGGACGCAGAGCCTCACCCGGCGCGCCCCGGCCTGCAGCAGCCGGTCCCGGGCGAAGGAGAGGGTCCGGCCCGAATCGAGGATATCGTCGACGAGCAGGACATCGCGCCCTTCCACCGGGTCGGCGAGGTCGCGGATCACTCCGACCCGTCCAGAACTCTCCATTCCCGCGCCGTAGCTCGAAATCTGCATGAAATCGACCCGGGGCCGCGCCCCGGCGCGATGGAGCGCCCGCATCAGGTCGGCGGTGAACACGAAACTTCCCTTGAGGATGGCCACCATGAAAAGGTCGTCCCCGCCCCGACCGGCCACGTCCCGCGCGATCCGGTCGACGCGCGCCGCGATCTCGGTCTCGCCGAAGAGGGGACGCACACGGCCTGTGGGCGCAGTCACCCGGAGGTATCCCCGGAAGTCGCGCCGAACGCGGGACGGTCCATCGAGACGCCTCAGCCCGCCTCGCCCCCGGTGAAAGTGATCTGGAAGTTCCGCATGCCTTCCGGAGGATTCGGCACCCGCTCGTCGAACGGCCTCGTCTCGCCCGGCGCCAGTTCGCCGAGGGTCGTCGAGAACGTCCAGCTGTAGATATCTTTCTGGGCGGCGTCGAACAGACTTCCCCGGAGCACGGGCACGAGCCGGGGCCGGGACGAGACGTTCACGACCTCGCCCCTGATGACGAGGACCTCGGTGTTGCCGTCGCGCTTCTGGACTCCCTCGGTGCGGAGCTCCAGCCCGAAGCCGGGCTCGGGAGCGAGGCCGATCTTCTCGTAGAGCATCGACGCCGGCGGCCACATGTCGATGATCGTGTCGCGGGCGACGAAGCCGCCCCCGAGGGCGACCGCGACGATGGCGACGACCGCGGTCCACCCGATCGTCGAGCCGCGGCCCCCGCCGCGATGCCGCGGAGGCCGGTATGCCGGATCCCGGTGCCCCCCGACCTGGACGTCGAGACCGTCCCCGCCCGGCGCCTCGCTCCCGACGCTCTCGAAGCCGGGAACACCGACATCGCCGCCGTCGGCGTCGTCCGGTTCGGGGACGTCCGGCGCCGATGGCTCGACCGCCTCGACCCGCTTCGGGATGTCCTCGGGGGGCATCTCCTTCCAGGTATGGGCGCACTCGCCGCAGCGGACGGTTCGCCCGTTCGGCAGCAGGGCGTCGGGATCGACGTTGAAGCGCGCCTCACACGAAGGGCAAGTCAGTATCATTCCACAATCCCGTGGCCTCGGAACGCTCCCTTATAGGTACTCGCGGAATGCCGGGCAAGGTCGTCCGATCCCACTGGACGCCGGGTTACCCCTATGGAATCCTTCGTTTTCCGGCCGTCGTCGGAGCCGTTCACGCATGGCGGGAGCGAACCATTTGGTCCGTTTCGAGAATGTCGGCCTGCGCTACGGGGACGAACCCGAGGTGTTGCGCGACATCACCTTCCATCTGGGGCCCGGTTCCTACCATTTCCTGACTGGATCGAGCGGCGCCGGAAAGACGTCCCTGCTGCGCCTGATGTATCTCGCCCACCGGCCCTCCCGCGGCCTTGTCTCGGTCCTCGACCGCGACGTGGCGATGATGCCGCGCGACGAGCTGCCGGGCCTGCGCCGCCGTATCGGCGTGATCTTCCAGAACTTCCGGCTTCTCGATCATCTCTCGGCCGTGGACAACGTGGCGTTGCCGTTGCGGATCGCCGGGGGCCCCAAGGACGTGATCCGGGAACAGGCGGCGGAGCTCCTGACCTGGGTCGGCCTCGGAGACCTTCTCGACGCGCCGCCCCGGACGCTGTCCGACGGCGAGAAGCAACGGGTCGCCATCGCACGCGCCGTGATCAACCGGCCCAGCCTGCTGCTCGCGGACGAACCCACCGGCAGTGTCGACCACAACCAAGGTAGCCGCATCCTTCGCCTGTTCGAGGAGCTCAACAAGATCGGCACCACGGTGGTGCTGGCCACGCACGACCGGACCATCGTCGAGCGCCATGCGCATCCCGTCTTGCATCTCGAGCGGGGAACACTGTCGGTCCACCGCAATGCCGGCGCGGCCAAGGGCGGGACGTAGATGTTCGCCTGGCGCGCCGACCTCGCTCCGGACCGGGACGGATCGAGCCGCTTTCTTCCCTGGATCATCGCGCTGATGGTCTATCTGGCCGGGCTGGCGCTCGCCGCCACGATGGTTCTGGAACAGATCGCCGGTCGCTGGAGCGCAAGCCTCCGGGGTTCCGTCACCGTGGTCGTCGAACCCTCCGTCAGGGACGGTGGCGCGGACATCGACGCGCGGGTCGAAGCCGCGCTGGGCGTCATCCGGACGACCCCCGGCGTGCTGTCCGCGGCACCCCTGACGATGGACGATCTCGCCAGCCTCGTCGAGCCCTGGCTCGGCGAGGACCTGCTCTCCATGGGCCTTCCGATCCCGCGGTTGATCGACGTCGCGCTGGACGGCGACGGCGGCCTCGATCTCGCGGGTCTGGCCGAACGCCTGGAAACCGCGGCGCCCGGGTCGCGGATCGACGACCACAAGATCTGGCTGCGGAAGGTGCTCCGTCTGGCGCACGCGGTCGAGCTGACCGCCGTCGTCGTCGTGGCGCTGATCGCGCTCGCCGCCGCCGCCACGGTCATGTTCGCGACCCGGACCGGCCTCGCCGTCCAGCGCGACGTGATCGAGGTGCTGCACCTGATCGGGGCCCGCGACTCCTATGTCGCGCGCCAGTTCCAGGGGAAGGCCGCGTCTCTGGCGCTACGGGGCGGTCTGTTGGGCTTGACGCTCACCGGCGTCACGGTCACGGCCCTGTGGCTGGCCGCCCGTGATCTCGAAGGCTCGCTGCCGCCGGCGGTGCGGTTGGCCCCGCCGTTCCTGACCGGTCTCGCCGCCCTGCCGCTCGCCGCCGCCGCCATCGCGTCGATTACCGCGCGCGTGACCGTGATGCGGTTCCTCGCGCGGATGCTCTAGGGCCTGTTGCGGGGACGCCATGCTCGTGCTGCTGGATCGCGACGGCGTGCTCAACGAGGAACGCGACGACCACGTCAAGTCGCCCGGCGAGCTGGCGATGATCGACGGCTCGGCGGAGGCCGTCGCCGACCTGAACGCGGCCGGTCACCGGGTCGTGCTGGTCACCAATCAATCGGCGGTCGGCCGGGGCGTGATCTCCCGCGAGATGCTCGACCGTATCCATGATGCACTCAGGGACGAGCTCGCGCGGGCGGGCGGGCGGCTCGACGACATCTTCTTTTGCGCCGACCCGCCCTGGGCCGCCACGGAGCGGCGCAAGCCCGGCCCCGGGATGCTGCGCGAGGCGTTGTCCCGATACCGCGCGGCGGCTGGCGAGACGCCGATGATCGGGGATTCCCTGCGCGACCTCCGGGCCGCTGCGGCCGCGGGTTGCCGCCGGGTCCTCGTACGCACGGGCAATGGCGCCGCGACCCAGGCGCGAGGTTTGCCGGGGGACGTCCTGCCGGTCGCGGTCCATGAGAACCTGCGCGGTGCCGTCGACGCGCTGCTGAGGGACGGGCCGTGAGACGACGCGGCCACCGCCGGCCGACGGTGCGCGCCGCGGCCGCGGCCGTCGCTGCGGCCGCCCTGATCTGGGCAGGCGGACTCGTATGGTTCGCCGCGGGATTGCCCCGCGGTGTCGAGGATCCGGTACGCGCGACGGACGGTGTCGTCGTTCTCACGGGAGGCAGCGACCGGCTCGCGTCCGGACTGGATATCCTGGCCGCCGGCAAGGCGAGGAAGCTGTTCGTCACGGGCGTACACTGGCGGACGTCGTCGGCGCGGCTGCAACGGCTTCAGCGGCGGGAACCCGGGATGTTCGAGTGCTGCGTCGTGCTCGGCAAGGTCGCGGCGAACACGGCCGGCAACGCTTCGGAGACCGCGCGCTGGGTGGCCGGGGAAGGCTATCGATCGTTGCGGGTGGTGACGGGCGCCTACCACATGCCGCGTAGCCTGCTCGAGTTCCGCCGCGCCATGCCCGGGGCCATCCTCGTCGCGCATCCTGTATTCCCGGCCCACGTCAAGCTGTCGCGGTGGTGGCGCTGGCCGGGAACCACGAGCCTTATCGCGACCGAGTACGGCAAGTACCTGATGAGTCTGGCCCGGATCCGGATCGTGGACGATCCATGGGACGGTCGGCGGGATGGAACGGGTTTGGGCGCGTGATCGCCGTCCGTTCGTTCGTCTTCAACCTTGTCTTCTACGCCTGGACGGCGTTCATGCTCGTCGTCTGCACGCCGATCCTGGCGTTCGACCGGCGGGTCACCGTCCGTTGCCAGACCTTCTGGGCCAAGGGAGTGCTGTGGTCGATGCGCGGTATCGCCGGTATCGCGCTCGACGTGCGCGGGCGCGAGAACCTCGGCGAGGCGCCGGTCATCGTCGCCTCCAAGCACCAGTCGGCCTGGGACACGCTGATCTGGCACGTAATCGTCGACGACCCGGCGGTGGTGATGAAGAGCGAGTTGCTGCGGATCCCGTTCTACGGCTGGTACTCGCTCAAGGCCGGCATGATTCCCATCGACCGCAAGGGCGGCGCGGCCGCGGTGAAGTCCATGCTACGGGCGGCGCGGCGGGCGATGGAACGCGGCCAGCCGATCATCATCTTTCCGCAGGGGACACGCGCGGCGCCGGGGACGCGCGCGCCCTACCGGTCCGGCGTCGCCGCCATTTATCGGGGGCTGGCCTTGCCCGTGGTGCCGGTGGCCCTCAATTCAGGCCTGTTCTGGCCGCGCCGTTCCCTGCGCCGCAACCCCGGCACCATCGTCGTGGAGTTTCTGCCTCCCATCGGGCCCGGACTCGAGCGGGGGCGGTTTCTCGCCGAGCTGGGGGAACGGATCGAGGCGGCGACGGACGCGCTGGAGTTCGAGGCGTCCCGGACTCCGTGACTCCCGCCGTATCCCGGAAAGCCCCTCGGAACCCCCCGAGATCCCGAGGTCCGCCGCGCCGCTACCTGCCGTCGCGCAGCAGGGCCGCTCCGAGCGCGCCCGAGACCAGCGGGAACGCGATGTCGGTGACCTTCCACGCCAATCCCGGCTCGGCGCCCCCCAACACCGTGTAGGCGTCGTTGAGGGAATAGAACCAGTTCCAGAAATACATCAGCCCGACGCCGACGAAGCCGTAGAACAGCACGTTGGCGACGAGCGGCCCCCAGGTCACGGGTCCGTTCGTGTCCAGGCTTCCGGCATCGCGCTTGCGCGCGTACGAGAACCCGATGCCGAGCAGGATGGCGAGCCCGGTGAACGGGTTGATGTATTCCCATATCGGGCTGTAGAGCGCGTCCTCGGTGGAAGCGTGGAACAGCGGTTCGACCATCGAGAATATCCCGACCACCGCCGCCGTCAGCAGCAGGTATCCGCCCGCGACCCGTTTCAATGCGTCCATGTTCGCCCCCCCTGTCCTTGCCCCGTCTCCGCCCTGTCTTCCGGCATACGACCATAGCACGACGCGGCGCGCGGCGGCGCCTCGTCGGGAGACCGGCGCGCGCCGTCGGGCCCGGCGCCCTGGCGATACGGTTTCCCCGGTCCGGCATGTCCGATCGCGGAAGCCTTCCTCGGCGCCCGTGGTATAATCGTTCCGAGTCGGCGAGACCGTCGGTTCGCGCCGCGGGGGCTCGCGGCGCAGCCTCGGCGGGCGGCGATTCGGGAACCCCGGAGTCCGGATGACGACAGCCCTCGAGCCGATCTCCCGTCAGATCTGGGACATGAAGTACCGCCTCAAGTCCGCCGACGGCGCGCCGGTCGACAAGACCCTCGAGGCGACCTGGCGCCGGGTGGCGGAGGCGCTCGCGGCCGTCGAGAAGACTCCGGCGGACTGGGAAGAGGCGTTCTACGAGGCGCTGGAAGGGTTCCGGTTTCTGCCCGCCGGCCGGATCCTCGCCGGAGCCGGTACCGGGCGCGACGTCACCCTCTTCAATTGCTTCGTCATGGGCGCCGTCCCCGACGACATGTCGGGAATCTTCGAGCACCTGAAGGAAGCCGCCCTGACCATGCAGCAGGGCGGGGGGATCGGCTACGACTTCTCCACGTTGCGGCCCAAGGGCGCGCCGGTCCGGGGGGTCGGCGCCGACGCGTCGGGCCCCATCACGTTCATGGACGTCTGGGACGCGATGTGCCGCACCATCATGAGCGCCGGACACCGGCGCGGCGCGATGATGGCGACCATGCGCTGCGACCACCCGGACATCGAAGCCTTCGTCGACGCCAAGCGGGACGCGGGTCGTCTGCGCATGTTCAACCTCTCGGTTCTCGTCACCGACGCGTTCATGGACGCCGTGAGGGACGACGGTCCCTGGGAGCTGGTGTTCGACGGCGCGTGCTACAAGAGCCTCCCCGCCCGCGAGTTGTGGGACAGGATCATGCGGGCGACCTACGCCTATGCCGAGCCCGGCGTGATCTTCATCGACCGGGTCAACCGGACCAACAACCTGAATTACGCGGAAACGATCAGCGCGACCAATCCCTGCGGCGAACAGCCCTTGCCGCCCTACGGCGCCTGCTTGCTCGGCTCCGTCAACCTCGCCGCCCTGGTCCGGGCGCCGTTCGCGCCGGAGGCCGACATCGCCATCGACGAACTGTCGGACCTCGTCGCCATCGCCGTGCGTATGCTCGACAACGCCATCGACAGCTCGCGCTTCCCGCTGCCGCGGCAGGACCGCGAGGCGAAGGCCAAGCGCCGGGTCGGCCTCGGCGTCACGGGTCTCGCGGATGCCCTCATCATGTGCGGGGCCCGCTACGGCGGCGCCCGCGCCGTCGAGCTGGCGGAACTCTGGATGTCGGCCCTGCGGCGGTCGGCTTATCTCGCCTCGACGTCGCTCGCGGAAGAAAAAGGCGCCTTCCCGTTGTTCGAGAGGGAACCGTTCCTCGCCTCGACGACCGTACAGAACCTCGACGGCGATGTCCGGGAAGCGATCGCGTCGAACGGGATCCGCAATGCCCTGCTCACCTCGGTGGCACCGACGGGAACCATCTCGATCGTCGCCAACAACGTTTCGTCCGGGCTCGAGCCGGTCTTCAGCTTCGCCTACGCCCGCAACGTGCTGATGCCGGACGGAACCCGTCGCGAGGAGCAGGTCAACGATTACGCCTTTCGCCTTTACAGGCAGCGCTTCGGCGAGAACGCCCCGCTGACCGACGCCTTCGTCGATGCCGGGCGCCTGACGCCGGCGGATCACGTGCGTATGCAGGCCGCGGTTCAGAAGTACGTGGATTCGGCCGTCTCCAAGACCATCAACGTACCCGAAGGCATCCCGTTCGAGTCGTTCAAGAACGTCTACCTCAAGGCCTACGAGTCCGGGTGCAAGGGGTGCACGACCTACCGGCCGAACGATGTCACCGGCGCCGTGTTGCGGGCCGGCCGCCGGGACGGGGCGGACGATTCCCAAGCCGAGCTGCCGTTGGAGGAACCGCGGGCGCGGCCGAAGGATATCTACGAGGCGGGCGGCGTGGTCTACATGACCAAGCCGCTGGACCGGCCCGAAGCGCTCCCGGGCGCCACCTACAAGGTGCGTTGGCCCGAGAGCGATCATGCCATGTACATCACCATCAACGATGTCGTCGCCGACGGCCGGCGACGGCCCTTCGAGGTGTTCATCAATTCCAAGAACACCGAACACTATGCCTGGACGGTGGCGCTGACCCGCATGATCTCGGCGGTGTTCCGCCGCGGCGGGGACGTCTCCTTCGTGGTCGACGAGCTGAAGGCCGTGTTCGATCCCCGTGGCGGCCACTGGATGGCCGGGCGCTACATTCCGTCTCTGCTCGCCGCCATCGGCGAGGTCATCGAGCAGCACCTCGTGGAGATCGGTTTCGTCCAGCAGCCCGAACCGGGCGCCGACGCCGGGAAACTCCGGCTCGCCGCCGCGGCGGGCGGCGGACCGGAGATTCCGGGAGCCCGCCCCTGTCCGCGCTGCGCCCAGGCCAGCGTCGTCCGCATGGAGAACTGCGACACCTGTACGTCCTGCGGCTATTCGAAGTGTAGTTAGACGGGAGTGTCGGCGCTCCCGATTCGGCCATGTGCCTGAAAACGCCCCCGGAGCGCCGTACAGTGGCCTTCTTCCGAAAACGAGGGGGGGAAGGGGCCAGATGATCCCGTGAAGGGACCTCGCGAGCGCTCTATGCGGCTCCTGGAGGCATTTCAGAATATCTCACGCCATATAGGTCAAAAAACATCTGACAGGGATATCTTCCCAACTCAGGTCGAGGCCGGACCGCCTCGGGAGTCCGGCTTCGCGAGCGAGGCGCTCCACGCCCGCTCGGCCGCGACGACCCTGGATGCTTGCGTCCACGACCCCGTGTTCTCCAGAAGGGGGGAATACTCGCCGAAGGTGAACCGCAGCGGCAGGCTGCGCTCGACCCGGACGACCTCGTCGGCGAAGAAGCGGATCAAACGTTGCGCACCCCTGAACGCCTCGACCGTTCCGCCGTCCCAGACGACCTCCGCCCCGCCGGTCAGGTAGACGAGGTCGCCGGTCTCGAACTCGACGAACAGGAAGCCCGCTTTCGGATTGAGCAGGATGTTGCCCACCGTGTTGAAGTGGAAGTTTCCCGAGAAGTCCGGAAACACGAAGGATCGCTCGTCCTCGACCTTGACGAAGCCGGGCTTGCCGCCCCGATGGGAAACGTCGGCGCCCCGCGGGCAGGCCTCGCTTCCGTCAAGGTGCGCGGTGGCGATGAACAGGGTATCGGCCCGCTCGACGATCCGGCGCGCCGACGCGTCGAGCGCGTCCGACCGGCCGACGGTCCGCACCGCCTCCGGACGGTCGATGCCGGGTCGGACCTCGACCTCGCGTGTCTGGATGTACTGGGGACAGTTTCCGAAGGCGCGAGTGACCGCGATGGTGAAACCGTCGGACCTCACGGCGGCTACGCGGCCGACCACCCGGTTGCGGCGGCGGCTATGGGGCTGGATACCGAGCACGCCGATATACGCGCCTTCCGTCAACGTTTCGTTGAGCGGGTCGCCGAACAGGGGCCGCGCCGCGATGTCCAGGGTCCGGTCGTCCGGGGTCGTCATGAATCCGGCGCGTCCCGGGACGAGCGACGCCCAGGGCCGTCCCCGGCCGTCCACCGCGCCGATGAGCACGAAGGGTAATTCAGCGTAGAATTCGCGATGTCGATCGGGCAGGCGGTCGCGAATCGCCCGCCGCCCGATCTTTTCCATCTTGTCCCGGACTCCCATGCGTTCCTGAACCAGACGCTCCCCTTCGTGGAAGGGCGATGGTGGCCGCATGTCGACGTCGGTCATGGTTTTCACCCCGATCGAGGGACGATCCAAAGAATACGGCCGGAGAATACGGCCAGAAAACACGGATAGCCGAATCACGGACGGCTTCAAGGCCGGGCGCCTCGCGGATAGGGCGGGAGACCGGGGCCGACATACGGCTCCCCGGCGACGGTGCGAGGAGGGCAAGCCCTTGGCGGAAAGATCTCCGCTGGGTATCTTGGCGTCCGATTTCTCCTCCCGTCCGACAGGAGAGACCATGTTCGAGCGCCCGTCACGTGCCCGCCGCGGCGTCTCCCCGCCCCGTCCGCGCGGCGGGAGCGGGCCGTGACCGGCATGGCCGGATCGGAAGAGCCTCCGATCACCCTCGGGGTCGAGGAGGAACTGTTCCTCGTCGATCCCGACTCCCGCGACCTCGTCATCGAACCCGACGAAGGTATCTTCGAGGCCTGCAAGGAGACTTGCGGCCCCCATAAGGTCGTGCGGGAACTCCTGCGTTCCCAGATCGAGACCAATACCAGGGTGTGCGACTCGATCGCCGGGGTGCGCGGCGCACTGCGCGAAACCCGGCGGATCGTGGTCGAGGCGGCGGAGCTGCACGGGGCGGCGGCGATGGCCGCCTCCATTCATCCCTTCGCGTCGTGGCGGGCGCAGGCGATCACACCGGCGGAGCGCTACGTGCGGTTCGCGACCACGTTCCAGGAAGGTGTGCGGCGCTTCGTCATCGGCGGCATGCACATTCACGCGGGTTTCGCCGACCAGGATACGCGCGTCCGGGTCATGACCGCGCTCCGGCGCTACCTGCCGCTGCTGCACGCCCTGTCCACCTCGTCCCCGTTCAACGCTGGGCACGATACCGGCTTCAAGTCCTATCGGCTGAATCTCGTCGGCGGCCTTCCGCGCACCGGCATGCCCGGTCCGCTGTGGTCGTGGGAGGAGTACAGAGACCTCGTCGACGATTACCGGCGCATGAAGTTCATCGACGACGGCAGCGAGCTGTGGTGGGACATCCGCCCGTCTCATCATTACCCGACCGTGGAGATGCGGATCTGCGACGTATGCACGCGCATCGAGGACGCGGTGTGCATCGCGGCTCTCTATGCGTGTCTCATCCGGCTGCTGGCGCGCCAGGATCGGGAAGGCGCGCTGCCGCCCGAGTCGCTCACGGAGCTCATCGCCGAGGACCGGTGGATCGCCCAGCGTTACGGCGTCCTCGCTTTCTTCGGCGACAGGACGTCCGGCGGCGGGCGGGTGGATATCGACGATTACGTGGCCGAGCTCGTGGACGCGCTCGCGGACGACGCGCGGGCGCTCGACTGCGAGGCCGAGATACGCCGCGCCACGACCATCGTCAGGGAGGGAACCGGCGCGGACCGCCAGATCGACCTCTACCGCCTGCGCCGTCTGGAAGGGGACACGGAGGAGGAGGCGCTGCGACGCGTGGTCGACTTGGTGCTCGCCGAAACCCGGGAGGATCTGGGGACCGCGTCCGGGTGACGGGAGCCCGGCGCGCGCCCGGGGCCGCTCATCTCCCCGCCGGACCTTCCTGGATCTTCGGGACGGACGACAAGTCTTCCACCCAGGATTGGGCCGACCGGAACCATATCTGGCTCTTGGGAACGAGCGCCTCGCGCTGGCGGATCGTGCCCGTACGGAGGTTGTACACCTTCGGTCCGTCGCCCGCGGACGTCGAATAGATCTGCGACCCGCACTCGGGGCAGAACGCCTGGATCCGCCGGGCGCCGCTCGAACCGACCTTGATGTACTCCCTGGGTTCTCCGGCAAGCTGGGTGAAGGCGTCCTCGTAGGTGTGGGCGGACACCCGGAACGCCGTGCCCGACAGGGCCTGGCAGTCGGTGCAATGGCATACGGAGACCTTGGTCTCGTCGATTTCCGCCTCGTAGGTCAGATAACCGCAGTGGCAACCGCCGTCGATCTTCATGTCGCTTCCTCCTCGTTTCCCTCCGGCATTCCACGCCGTCCGCGGCGACGGGCCTCCGGAGCGCGGCCCAACACGAGATCCGCCGCCTTCTCGCCGATCATCATGGTCGGCGCGTTGGTATTGCCACCCGTGATGACCGGCATGATGGAGGCGTCGGCCACCCGGAGGCGGTCCACGCCGATGACCCGTAGCTCTTCGTCCACGACCGCCTCCGGGCCCCGCCCCATGCGGCAGGTGCCGACGGGGTGAAACTCGGTGGTCGCGGCTTGGCGGATCCAGGTTTCGATATCGACGTCGCTCCGTACATCCGGTCCAGGCTCGATCTCGCCGGCGTCGAACGGCTCGAGAGCCTCCCGTGAAAGAACGTCGCGGCAGATGTCCACGGCCTTGCGGAACAGGTCGACATCGCGCCGGTCCGAAAGGTAGTTCGCCCGGATCACGGGCCTGGCGAACGGGTCACTCGATCGGAGCTCGATGGCGCCCCGGCTGTGGGGCCGCAGGAGGCTGGTGCGCATCGCATAGCCATGCCCCTCGGCCGGGTCGCGATCGAACAGATAGGCGAAGGGCGGGCGCAATTTCATGCGCTCGACCAGCAGCGGCAGGATGTGAGCCTGAAGGTCCGGCGCCTCGAGGTCCGGCTCGCTACGAACGAATCCGCCCGCCTCTTGGGGAAATACAGTCGTGGGTCCGGTTCCGAACAGGAGCGCGCGCGCGGTTTCCAGGACGAACCGGTCCAGCGCCAGCAGGCGATAGACCGTGACCGGCCGCTTGCTGGCGTGGCGGACCGACAGGTCGAGATGGTCCTGCAGGTTACGGCCGACGCCCGGCAGGTCGGCGCGTACCGGGATGCCGTGCGCCGCCAGGGCGTCGGCGGGCCCGATGCCGGAGAGCATGAGAAGCTGCGGGGAATTGACGGCACCGCCGCTGAGGATCACCTCGCCGTCGGCCGTCGCTCGCTCGTCGCGTCCGCGGCGGCGGTAGGCGACGCCGCGGGCCCGGCGTCCGTCGAACAGTATCTCCGTCGCCTGGGCTCCGGTCAGGACGGTGAGGTTGGATCTCGGCAGGGCGGGATCGAGGAAGGCGCGGGCCGCGCTCCACCGCCGGCCGTTCCTGATGTTGCAGTGATAGCGCCCGAAGCCTTCCTGGGCCGCGCCGTTGAAATCGTCGGTCAGAGGATAGCCCGCCTGACGGCCGGCCTCGATATAGGCGTCCAGGATCGGATTGTCGGAACGGGGGCCGCGAACGAACAGCTCGCCGCCGCTGCCGTGATGGGCATCGGCGCCGTCTTCGTGGTCTTCGGCCCGTTTGAAGTATGGCAGGACCTCGCGGTAGCCCCAACCGCGATTGCCGAGTCGTGCCCAGGCGTCGAAGTCGGAGGGGTGGCCCCGGACGTAGAGCATCCCGGCGATCGTCGAACAGCCGCCGAGCATTCTGGCGCGCGGCCAGTCGACCCGTCGGCCGTTCAGTCCCGCCTCGGGCTCGGTCTCGTAATTCCAATCGCCGAAGTGATGGCGGCTGAGCTTACCGGCGATCAGGGGAACCCGGTAGAGCGGATTGCGTCCGCGGCCGCCCGCCTCGAGCAACAGGACGCGATTGTCCCGGACGGCGCTGAGCCGGTTGGCGAGCACGCACCCCGCCGATCCGCCGCCGACGATGACGTAGTCGTAGCCTCGGGTCACGGGCCGGGGTCGCGGTGTCGCGGGTCCGCGGGCACCCGGCCGCCTTCCCGGACGCAGTAGCGGTCCCGCAAGTCCACGAGCCGTGTCTTGATGTGGGCCTTGCGTTCGGTGCCTTCGGGGGAATCTCCCGAGAAGACGCGGTCGAGAACCTCGCGGCCGGTCCGGGCGAGATACGCCGTCTGCCCGGCGCCCTTCATGCCGTTGGCCGGGATATCGAGGCAGATGTCGTGCGTGTAGGTGTGGATGGGATCGCCGGCGTAACCCCACATCGCCGGTTTGCCCGCGAACCGGTCCTCGCCGAGGATCCGGATGGCGCGCGGCCGATCCGTCAGCTCCCGCGACAGGCGCACGGGCTGCCAGAACCGACGCATGTATTCGCCGCAGGGCGTTCCTGGCCCGATGTGCGTCAATTCGGCGTCCTCCGCCGGCACGTCGCGCAGGTAATACCCCGCATAGGCCCGCGGCGGCACCTTTCGGTACGCGTTCATCGCCGCGCCTCCATCCAGTCGGTGTGGCCTCCGATGTCGAGATAGTACCGTCATCGCGCCATCGCTTGAAGAGTGGCGCGGCCCGCAGGGGCCCCGCCGGCGGCTTCGTACAGGCCGCGAACGGCCTCGTCGACGATACCCATCTCGTCGAGGTGACGCACGAGGCTCGAGAAATAATCCATGCACGTCCCTCCTTCCCCGACACCCTGCCTGACAAGGGCGACGAGTTCGGCGCGGGAGAGGTCGCCGGCATACTGGACATGGCGATGGTCGACGACGAAGCAGAGGGCGACGACGGCGCCCCTCCACCCCGGCGTGAGAATCCGGACCGGGCGCCTGGCTGGCCTGTAGACGCCGTAGCTTCCCATCTCGCGGTCGTACAGGTAATCCAGCGCCTCGATGGCTTCCGCAGCGGCGACCCGATAGACACGCCCCTTGCACGATCCGCCGACATCCAACCCCATGACGAGGCCCGGGCGCTCCCGCGAGCCCCGGTGCCGGTGCGAGATCACGCACGGCGCGCGACGGACCCCGTGAGCCAACGCCGGATGCGCCTCGCGATGCCGGAAGCCGGGCCGCCACATCAGCGAGCCATAGCCGAAAACCCAGAGGTTTCCGCCGTCGTGAAAACGATGCAGGTTCTCGATACCGTCCTCGCGGGCGGTCTTCAATGTCGGGGACGACTATTTCGGGTAGGCGTTGTAGGTGTTGGCGACAAGGTACCCACAGTCCACCGGAAGCGTTACGCCGGTGATCGCCGTGGCCTCCGGCGAGCACAGGAAATGGATGGCTTCGGCGACGTCAACGACCTCGACCATGCGCGGCAGCGCCTGCTGGGCGACGATCTTCGCGGGGTCGCGGTCGCCCGAATCGATGCGGGCCTGGATGGCGGGCGTCGGCGTGATGTGCGGGGCTACGGCGTTCACGCGGATGCCGCTCGGCCCCAACTCGCCCGCCAGCACTTCCGTAAGCATCTTCACGGCGGCCTTGCCCGGCGCATACGCGGTCAGCGGCCAAGCGTTGAAGCTCGTCGATGAGGCGATGTTGATCATGCAGCCCCGGCCGCGACTCTTCATCCGCGGCGCGACGGCCCGACAACACAGGTAGAGGCCACGGTTGTTGACGCGCCACATCCGGTCGTGATCCTCCATCGGCATCTCGACGATGGACATGGGGTTTTGCAGAATTCCCGCGGAATTCACGAGGATGTCGATCGGTCCGATTTCCGACTCGGTCCATTCCACAAGCCGGTCTATCGATTCCTCGTCCGTGACGTCGAGATCGTGAAACGTCGCCCGGCTTCCGGTGCCCTCGATCTCCTCGGCGACCCGCCGTCCGAGATTCGAGTCGATGTCCGCGAGCACCACCCAGTCGCCGGCGGCGGCGAACACCTCTCCGGTCCCACGGCCCATGCCGCTGGCGCCCCCCGTGACGACGACGACTCTCGGCTCCGACATGCGCGTCTCCTCCGGCCCGTATGTCCCCAACCTAAGAACCTGATCCATAAGTGTTGAGTGGTCCCGACATGCGGTATTCCGAGTTGCTCACGATACCGGACTTGAAGGGGCACATGTCTTGGAGCGGGACCACTCGGGAGAAGTATAGGCGCGTCACCGGAGGCTTTGAAAGTGATTGACCTCGTTCGGACAGAAGTGAGACGCGGGCCTTGCGGGAGGGGTGAGGGTTTCCGACGGGACATGGCTTCCGCCGGGGCGGTTTCGGCCCGGTCGGGACCGGTCCTGGCATCCGGCGCCCGCCGAGGCCTTCACGTCGCACTGGTGAGGCCCATCTCCCAGAAATCCGCCTCGAGCCGGGTGGCCAGACGGAAAGTTGTGGCCAGCTTCGGAAACCGCGCGTCGGTCAACCGCTCCCGTCCCAGCTTGTCGAGATGGTCGCGGGCGTCCCGCGCGACGCCCTGGTAGGCTTCTCCGGCGTACTCCTCGATCCACGGCCCGTACGGGTTTCCTTCCAGGACCGTCTCGGGGTCGGCCACGATCCATCGGGCGATTTCGGCGTATCCGATGACGCACGGCGACAGCGCCACGTGCAGGTCGAGAACATCGCCGGCCGTTCCCGCCTCAAGAACGAATCGGGTGTAGGCGAGGTTGGCCGGGGCTTCCGGCGTGCTCTCCAGGTCCCACGGCGAGAGGCCCCAGCCCTCGCAAAACTTCACGTGCAGTCCCATCTCCGTGTCGAGGATGGCCGAGACCGCCGCCGAGGCGTGCCGCATGTCCTCCAGCGTGTCCGCCTTGTATATGCCGAGGGCGTAGGCCCGCGCGAAGTGGATCAGAAACAGATAGTCCTGCGCGAGATAGTGACGAAACGACGCCTCGGGCAGCGAACCGGCGGCCAGTTGCCGAATGAACCGATGCCGCGTGTAGGCCGCCCATTCGTTCCGAGCGGATTGTTTCAGCCGCTCGAACAGCGGTATCGACGATTCGGACATCTCGCGCTCCGTCGGCCTGTCCCCTGTCCGGAACGTCGGTCTCGTCAGCCGACGAGACCGACCCACGCCACCGCGTCGCCGGTCAGTGTCCCACAATGCGCGAGGACTCGCCAACCCACTGCCGTTTTGGTGTAGGCTCGCGTCCGTACCGGAGCGAGAAGTTGGGAGGGAGACGATGCGGCATCGAATCGGAGTCCTGTTGATCGCCGGGCTGTTTCTGTTCTCCGGGAACGTCAACGGCGTGTCGGCGGAACCGGAAGGCCTCGCCATCGAGCTGAACAAGGTCGAAACCGTGCCCTCCGGGTGCCGTCTTCATTTCAATGCACACAACACCACGGCCGTGAAATTCAGCGTACTGAGCGCCGATCTCGTGTTCTTCGGTCCGGACGGGGTCATGTCGTCGCGGTCGCTGGTCAGCTTCGGCCTGCTGCATCCGAACAAGCGCCGCTTCTACAGTTGGGAATTTCCCGACACGGATTGCGGCGAGGTGAGTCGGATCCTCGTGAACGGCCTCGAGCAATGCCGGCACGACGGGGGGGAGTCGTTCGACTGCCTCTCGGCCCTTTCCACGTCGTACAGAGGCCCCATCGAGCTCGTGAAATAGGATCGCGGCGCCGGTTCTCAATACGTGCCGGCGAGAAGGCGGTTCAGGGCAGTCTTTTCCGGCTCCGCCATCAACGCGTTTCCAAGCGCCCGACGCGGGTCCTCGAATGCGAGTTCCAGCGGCTCGTAGGCGGGAACCTCGATTTCGCCCGAACCGGAAACCTGAAAGTAGACCGGCGTGTAGTTTCCGCCCGTCCAGGGACTGAGCAAGGTGCCCGGAGAGTGCAAAAGGCGCTCGACCCGCACGCAGAGCCTCGCCTCCTCCTTGAACTCCCGGATCACGGCATCCTCGGCCGACTCGCCGTCCTCGACGCGTCCTCCCGGAAACTTCCAGCAGAAGACATGGCCCACATGTTCAGCCGCGACGAGCACGCGACCTTCCCGCATGAGAATTCCGTATGCGCGCAAATTCTCGGGCCGGCGCCCTCCGACCGCTCCCGGGCCGACGCGCCCGGAGGAAGCCGGACCGCGCCGGGACGTCGGCCCTACTCCAGCCCCTCGACGATGCAAAGGTTGCGGACCGAAGACCTCGCCGAATGCTCGAGAGCTTTCCGGTATTCCGGCGAGTTGTAGCAGGCGACAGCCCGCTCCAGGTTGTCGAACCGGATGATGACGTTGCGCGCGTACTCTTCCCCCTCCAAGGATACCGTCTTGCCTCCCCGGGCGACGAACTTGCCCCCGTATTTCTCGATCGCCGGTCCCGCCAACTCGGCGTACTTTCCGTATTCGTCCGGATCCGTGACGTTGACGCGCGTCATCCAATAGGCCGTCATGTGAGTGTCCTCTCCTTGCCAGGCAGTCGCGTCAGGCGCCGACGAGGTGCAACAGCACCTCGCGGTCTCGGGGCACCCGGCGGTGTTCGAACAGGAACACGCCTTGATACCGGCCGAGCGCCAAGCGCCCGTCGAGAATAGGCACGTTGAGATGGGTTTGTGTCAACGCGCCCTTGATATGGGCGGGCATGTCGTCCGGTCCCTCCTCGACATGGCGATAGAGGGCCTCGTCCTCGGGGACCAGTCGCATCAGGAATCGTTCCAGGTCGTGGAGCACGTCCGGGCTCACGTTCTCCTGGATAAGGAGGGACGCCGAGGTGTGGCGAATGAAAAGCGTGAGCAGGCCCGATTCGACGGACTGGCCGCGCGTCCACCCTTCGACCTCGCTCGTGATCTCAAGCAGACCCCGCTTGTCGGCGCGCGCGGTCAACCGGTGCTGGTACTGTCTCATGATTTACCAAATGGCCGGCCGGAAAGCCCGTGAGCTGCGGCATGGCCTTCCATGAAGATGGATCGGTGGACCGATGCGCCGCGCCCAAGCCATCATAACGGGAAGCCTGCGGTTTGACGATGGATCAAAAAGTTCTCCGGCAGGGTCTTGAATGCCGGCGGGGGAGTGCATATCTCTCTGGCACTCTGGGGTCGTGAGTGCTAAAGATTTTGGTGCTCAACACTCGAGAGTGCCAAACTGTCAGCGACCACACTCGCGGAATTCCACCAAGTAGGGAGAGAACACATGAGCTTCAGGCCACTGCACGACCGGGTGCTCGTGCGGCGAATCGAGGAGGAGGAGAAGACCGCCGGCGGCATCATCATCCCGGACACCGCCAAGGAGAAGCCGATGGAGGGAGAGATCCTCGCCGTCGGTCCGGGCGTCCGCAACGAGCAGGGCGCGTTGACCCCGCTCGACGTCAAGAAGGGTGACCGCGTCCTCTTTGGGAAGTGGTCGGGTACCGAGGTGACCATGAGCGGCGAGGAACTCATCATCATGAAGGAGTCCGACGTCATGGGCATTATCGAAAACAAGTCCAAATCCAAAAAGAAGGCCGCCTAGGTCGGAGGAGAGAAGAAAATGGCTGCCAAGGAAGTCAAACATTCGTCGGAGGCCCGTGAGCGTCTGATGCATGGCGTCAACATTCTGGCTGACGCCGTCAGGGTTACGCTCGGTCCCAAGGGCCGTAACGTCGTGCTCGACAAGTCCTTCGGGGCGCCGCGAATCACCAAGGATGGCGTGACCGTGGCGAAGGAAATCGAGCTCAAGGACAAATTCGAGAACATGGGCGCCCAGATGGTGCGGGAAGTCGCCAGCCGCACGAGCGACGAGGCGGGCGACGGAACGACGACGGCCACGGTTCTCGCGCAGTCCATCGCGCGCGAGGGCATGAAAGCGGTCGCCGCAGGCATGAACCCGATGGACCTCAAGCGCGGGATCGACACGGCGGTAGAGAGCGTCGTCGGCGACGTCGGGAAGCGTTCCCGCAAGATCAAGGGCCGCGGCGAGATCGCCCAGGTCGGCACGATCTCGGCGAACGGCGATACGGAAGTCGGCGACATCCTCGCCGAAGCCATGGAAAAGGTCGGCAACGAGGGCGTGATCACGGTCGAGGAGGCCAAAGGCCTCGCCACCGAGCTCGACGTCGTCGAAGGCATGCAGTTCGACCGCGGCTACCTCTCGCCCTACTTCGTGACCAATGCGGAGAAGATGCAGGCGGAGCTGGAGGACTCCTACATCCTTCTGCACGAGAAGAAGCTCTCCAACCTGCAGGCCATGTTGCCGCTGCTGGAGGCCGTGGTGCAAACGAGCAAGCCGCTCCTGGTCATCGCCGAGGACATCGAAGGGGAGGCATTGGCCACCCTTGTCGTCAACAAGCTGCGGGGCGGCCTGAAGGTTGCCGCCGTCAAGGCCCCGGGCTTCGGTGACCGCCGCAAGGCCATGCTCGAGGACATCGCCATCCTGACCGGCGGTCAGGTGATCAGTGAAGATCTCGGCATCAAGCTCGAGAACGTCACGCTCGACATGCTCGGGCAGGCGAAACGGGTGCTGATGGGCAAGGACGACACCACGGTCGTCGAAGGCGCCGGCAAGAAGGCCGAAATCACCGGCCGTTGCGGCCAGATCCGCACCCAGATCGAGGAAACCACTTCCGACTACGATCGCGAGAAGCTGCAAGAGCGACTGGCGAAGCTCGCCGGCGGCGTCGCGGTGATCAAGGTCGGTGGATCGACCGAGGTCGAGGTCAAGGAACGCAAGGACCGCGTCGAGGACGCTCTCCACTCGACCCGCGCGGCGGTGGAGGAAGGCGTCGTGCCGGGCGGTGGCGTCACCCTTCTCTATGCGACCCGGGCCCTGGAGAAGCTCAAGGGCGAGAACGCCGACCAGCAGGTCGGGATCGACATCGTTCGTCGCGCCCTGCAGACGCCGGTTCGCCAGATCGCCGAGAACGCGGGACTCGACGGCGCGGTCGTCTCCGGCAAGCTCCTCGAGCAGAAGGATACCAACTACGGGTTCGACGCCCAGTCGGAGTCCTACGGGAACCTGATCAAGGCGGGCATCATCGACCCCGCCAAGGTCGTGAGGATCGCGCTGGAGGACGCGGCGTCCATCGCCGGTCTGCTCGTGACCACCGAGGCCATGGTCGCCGAGAAGCCCGAGAAGAAGGAAATGCCGGCGATGCCTCCGGGCGGCATGGGCGACATGGACTTCTAGTCTAGTCTCCGGTCCGCGGTTCAAATCCGCGACTCGTTCGGGGCGCCTTCGGGCGCCCCGATTTTTTGGGCGCGAACCTCCGGTCAGCGTTCCGGGCGTCGGGGATATGGGTTCGCCCGCTTATCTCAGCGTTCGCGCGAACGCCCGGATGTCCTCGACCACCAGTTCCGGCTCTTCCATGGCCCCGAAATGCCCGCCCCGCGGCATCTCGGTCCAGTGCGTGACGTTGTACAGCCGTTCCACGTAGCTGCGCGGCGGCCAAGCGAGGAGCTCCTCGGGAAACAGCGCGCATCCCGTCGGCACTTCGACCCGTTTGCCTTCCGGGGAGAGGATGCGTCCCCCTTCCTCTCGCCGACCGTAATAGATCCAGCTCGCCGTATTGAAGGTGCCCGTAACCAGATAGATCATGATGTTGGTCAGAAGCTCGTCCTTGGTGTGGGCACTTTCGATATCGTCACCGTCGGTATCCGACCACGAATTGAATTTCTCGACGATCCAGGCCGCAACGCCGACGGGGCTGTCGTTCATGGCATAGCTCAGCGTCTGCGGTTTGGTCGCCTGAATCGTGCGATAGCCGTTTTCCATCTCCTGTTCCCGCTCGAAGCGGGCGGCCCAGGCCTTCTCTTCCGGGCCTCGTGGACCGTCCGGATGGCGCATGGTCAGGATGTTGATGTGGACGGCCCGGCACGCCGACGTGTGCTCGAGCCCGAGCCAGCTCGAGATGGCGCCGCCCCAGTCGCCGCCCTGGGCCACGTAGCTCTCGTATCCGAGGGTTCCCGTCATCAGCCTGGCGAACACGCCGGCCATGCCGCGCGGTCCCATCGGCCTCGACGGTCGGCCCGAAAAGCCGAAGCCCGGCAACGACGGGGCGATCACGTCGAACGCATCCTCCTCGCGGCCGCCGAAGTGCTCGGGATGGGCCAGCGGTTCGATGATCCCGTCGAATTCCGAGATCGAACCGGGCCAGCCATGACTGATGAGCAGGGGCAGGGGGGCCGGCCCGCTTCCCTTCTCGTGAATGAAGTGGATGTCGATCCCGTCGACCGGCGCGATGAAATGAGGGAACCGGTTGAGCCGTTCTTCCTGCGCCCGCCAATCGAATCCGTCCAACCAGTAGGCACAGAACTCCTTCATGTAGTCGAGATTGGCGCCGTAGTCCCAGCCGCCGCCGTCCGGCATCTCGTGCCACCGGTAATCGGCGACCTTGGTCCGTATGCGTTCGAGGGTCTCGTCGGGAACCGAAATCCGGAACGGCCGGGGCGGGGTCATATGCGTGTCCGTCCGATGCGAAGACCAGCTTGTCTCGGCTTCGATCATGCCGGGTCGATCCCCGCCGGCGCAAGGTCGCCTTCGTTAGGGAGGGATAGACCGTCCAACCCATGCGCCACCTTGCGGCGCAGTCGATTCCTATACTCTGAGAAGTATATTGACGATCATACGCAAAACCGTATTCAACCGGAAAAGAGGCGCCCGATTGAACAGATTGCCCGGACGTCAAAACAGATCGGCACCGCGATTCGCCGCCGTCGCCGCAACCTGAATCTACGCCAGGGCGACGTGGTATCCAGAACGAATCTGCGCCAAGCGACGACCGCGACCCTGGAAAATGGCGAGCCGGGCACACGGCTTCACACGCTGATCAATGTGATGGCGGCGCTGGACCTTGAAATGGTTATCCACGAACGCCCGTCTCGTGGGCCGACTCCGCAGGCTGGCGAGTGGCGCGATCGATTTTCGGTACGATCGAAGTTGGCTCGACTGGGAGCACGCCTTGCCGATCTCGGTCTCGCTGCCGCTGCGCGAGGATAGCTATGGCGGCGATCCGGTGATTGCCGTCTTGAATAATCTGCTACTCGGTCCCGAGCCGGTCCGTCGCCGGGTCGCCGAGCGGGTCAGGGTCGAGAGTTATGACGCGTACGGAAAAATTCCCGGCACATCTCGTGGAGTCGAGCACCGGAGGCATGTGCGCGCGTTTGAAACTGATCGGACACTCCTCGGCATAACCCTCCCGCCGGCCGCGATGGCCTGTCCATCGAGTTCGAGTGCGTCGCCGATCATCAACGAGACCATGTTCGATGTTGTCACATGCGTTCGGGCATCTGGAGGGCTTCCGCATCGTGATCCCCCCGTCATGGTAGGGTACACACGGACAGACGGAAGACTGTCCGCCGCAGGCTTCGCGCGCAGGAATCCTCGATTCGCATGACCATTCGACGCCTTCCCGACTCGCTCGTCGGCCGTATCGCGGCCGGCGAGGTGATCGAGCGGCCCGGTGCGGCCGTCAAGGAGCTCGTCGAAAACGCCATCGACGCGCGCGCCCGGCGTATCGACGTGACGGTGACCGGCGGTGGACGCACGGGAATCGTGGTCGTCGACGACGGCATCGGCATGACACCCGAGGAACTGCGCCTCGCCGTCGAGCGTCACGCGACGTCGAAGCTCGCCTCCGACGACCTCCTGAACATCGAGACCCTGGGCTTCCGGGGCGAGGCCCTGCCCTCCATCGGGGCGGTCAGCCGCCTGTCGTTGACGAGCCGCCCGCTCGCCGCGGAGTCGGCCTGGACCCTGAGCGTCGAGGGTGGCGCGACCGGTCGCGCGGAGCCGGCCGCGCATCCGCCGGGAACCCGGATCGAGGTACGGGATCTCTTCTACGCGACGCCCGCGCGGCTCAAGTTCCTCAAGACGGCGCGGACGGAGTTCGGCCATGCCGTGGACGCCGTGAAACGCTTGGCGCTGGCCCATCCCGAAATTGCGTTCTCGGTCGGCGACGGCTCCCGCGGGGTCGTTCGCACGGCGGCTCACCAGGAGGATCTGTTCGCCGCTCGCCTCGACAGATTGGGCGAGATCGTCGGTCGGGACTTCGTGGAGAACGCGGTCCCCGTTCGGGCCGAGCGCGACGGCGTCGCCCTGTCCGGTTACGCCGGTCTGCCCACGCTCAATCGGGGCAACGCCCTGATGAACTTCCTGTTCGTGAACGGACGCCCGGTCCGCGACAAGCTGTTCGGCGCCGCCGTCCGGGCCGCCTACCAGGATTTTCTCGCCCGCGACCGGCATCCCATCGTCGCGCTGTTCCTCGAGTTGTCGGCGCGCGACGTCGACGTGAACGTGCATCCGACGAAGGCCGAGGTTCGGTTCCGCGATTCGGGACTGGTCCGTGGCCTGATCGTTTCCGCCCTCAAGCACGCTCTGGCCGAGGCGGGACATCGCGCGTCGACCACGGTGGGACAGGCGGCTCTGGGCACCGCCCGGATCCGGTTCGGGACACCGCGGGACAGGCCGTTCATGGCGCCCGACGCCCATCACATTCCGCGTCATGGAACAGGCTTCGAACAGTCCGCCGCGGCGTTCCAGAGTCCGCTGGAAACCGGCGCCGACACCGCGTTCGCGCCTTCGGCGCCTCCTGGTGCCGCCGAACCGGCCGAGGAGGGCGGCTCCCAGCGCGACTACCCCCTGGGCGCGGCGCGCGGCCAAGTGCACGAGACGTACATTCTTTCGCAGACCGGGGACGGCATCGTCATCGTGGACCAGCATGCCGCCCACGAACGGCTCGTGTACGAGCGCATCAAGAAGGATCTCTCGAATGCCGGAGTGGCCCGCCAGATGCTGCTCCTGCCCGAGGTGGTCGAGCTGCCCGACGACGACGTTGCGTTGTTGGGGTCGCGCGCCGAGGAGATTTCCGAGCTCGGGCTGTCGGTCGATCCGTTCGGTTCCGACGCGGTGGTGGTTCGCGAAACTCCGGCGGTTCTCGGGGAGGTGAACGCGGCGTCCCTGGTGAGGGACCTGGTCGACGGTCTCCGCGATCTCGACGATACGCTGGCCCTTCGCGAATGCCTCGCGGACGTATGCAGCACCATGGCCTGCCATGGCAGCGTGCGGGCGGGCAGGAGGCTTTCGGTGGAGGAGATGAACGCCCTGCTTCGCGAGATGGAGACGACGCCACACTCCGGCCAATGCAATCACGGCCGCCCCACCTACATCGAACTCAAGCTCTCCGATATCGAACGTCTCTTCGGCCGTCGCTAGGCGAAGCCTCCCCGGCCGGCCCTTCGCACGTCAGGAACTGGAGAACGGTGTCGCCGTGGCGCCGCTCGTCGGCGAGCGCGAAACCGCGTGGTGGCCGGAGCGAATCGTCCGCCGCCGCCTCGACGACGCAAATACCGCCCCGCGCGATCCATCCGCGGGCGCGCAGGGCCCTCAGGGCGGGCGCCGCCAGACCCGAGCGATACGGCGGGTCCATGAGAAGGACGTCGGCGACGGGAACACCCGGCGGCGGCGTCGCGGGGCGCAGCGCGTCGCGCCGAAGGAGGGCCGTCCGCTCCATGACCCGCAGTGTCCAGGCATTGCGTTCGATCACGCGACAGGCCGCCGGATCCTTCTCGATGAACGTGACGTGGCTGGCGCCACGCGACAGAGCTTCCAGTCCGAGCGCGCCCGTTCCCGCGAAGACGTCGAGCACCCGAGCATCGTCCGGCAACGGTCCCGACCGGATCGACCGCAGGCCATGCCGGAGAATATCGAACAACGCTTCGCGAACCCGATCCGACGTCGGTCGGATCGATCGCCCCCGCGGCGTCGCCAGACGTCTTCCCCGGAACACGCCGCCGCCGATGCGCATGCACGGTCCCCGTTATCGACGGGTTTCGATCAGGCCGCCCAATTGCTCCCCGATCACCTTGCTGGGAACCTCGCGAACGTCGCCGGACGGGAGGCGACCGAGCTGGAAGGGGCCGAACGCGGTCCGGATCAGGCGGTTGACGCCGAGGCCGAGGTGCTCCATCAGACGACGCACCTCGCGGTTCCTGCCCTCTTTCAAGGCGACCGTGAGCCACGCATTGGCTCCCCGGACAAGGTCGAGCCTCGCGGCGACGGGACCGTAACGCACGCCGTCCGCGGTCACGCCGTCGGCGAGCGCGGACAGCGCCCGGGCATCGGGGTGCCCGAACACGCGCACGCGGTAGCGACGGGTCCAGCCGGTCGAAGGCAGTTCCAGCAGCCGGGCGAGACGACCGTGGGTCGTGAGCAGCAGGAGCCCCTCGCTGTTCATGTCGAGACGCCCGACCGACACCACCCGCGGGAGGTTCCCGGGCAGGGAGTCGAATACCGTCGGCCGGCCTTGCGGGTCGCGATGCGTCGTGATCAGCCCCCGGCGCTTGTGAAGGCGCCAGACACGCGGGGACGGATCACCGGGAAGCGGCTTACCGTCGACGGTGACCGCGTTCTCGCGCGTGACGAGCGTGGCGGGCGATTCGAGAATCACGCCATCGACCGCGACCCGGCCCTCGGCGATCCATCGTTCGGCTTCGCGCCGGGAGCACACTCCGGCCATCGACAGCCGCTTGGCGATGCGTTCCCCGGCCGACGCGCCCATGCTCAACCGCCGCGAGCCGCCGCGACGAAAATCTCGAAGATCCTGCCGTCTCCGGGGTTGACGTCGTACTCCGGATGCCACTGCACGCCCAGGCAGAACCGGTAGTCGGGCGCCTCGATCCCCTCGATCACGCCGTCGGGAGCGACCGCGTTGACCACGACGCCCGCGGGCGTGTCCCCGGCCGCCTGGTGGTGCGCGCTGTTCACGTCCAACTCGTCCGACTCGACGATGCCGCGCAACAACGTTTCCGGCTCGACACGGACCGAGTGGCCGGGTTCGGTCCGCGGATTGAGCTGTTCGTGGGCCAGAGCGTCAGGGACTTCGTCGGGGATGTGCTGGATCAGCGTCCCGCCGAGGACCACGTGCAGGAGTTGCTGGCCGCCGCAGATGCCGAGCACCGGCATATCGCGCTCAAGTGCGCCGCGGGTCATGGCGAGCTCGAAATCGGTGCGCGACGTCTTGAGCTTGACGGTATCGTGCCGCTCCTCGACTCCGAACAGGGCGGGGTCTATGTCGAAGTGGCCGCCGGTAACGATCAGTCCGTCGATGGCGTCGAGGTACGCGGATGCCCGCGCAGTCGCATGCGGCAAGAGCACGGGCAATCCGCCCGCGCGGTCGACGCTGGCGCAATAGTTCCGGCGGAGGGCATACCACGGTTGGCTCGAATAGCCGCCCGCCTCTTCCGAATCGAGCGTGAGGCCGATCGTCGGCGCGGTCATCCCGCGAATCTACGTGGGGCGGCGTCCGGCGACAATGCGATACTCCGGTTCATGTGGTACTCCGGTTCCCGTCTACCGTCGCGCGCGCCCGCGTCGCGCGAACGGATTTGCATTCGGACTCGGATCATGCCGGAAGACAAAGCCGGATTCATGCGTCTCGCTCTGGGCGAAGCGGAACGCGCCGCCGCGCGTCGGGAAGTTCCGGTCGGCGCCGTTATCGTCGATCCGGTCGAGCGGCGCGTGGTCGCGGCGAACGGCAACAGGGTCGTCGAACGCCGGGACCCCACCGCGCACGCCGAGTTGCTGGTCATTCGAGGAGCCTGTCGCGTCGTCGGCAATGAACGTCTTGAGGGGCTGGATATGTACGTCACGCTGGAGCCATGCCCCATGTGCGCCCAAGCCGTCTCCCTCGCCCGGATCCGTCGGCTCTACTTCGGCGCGCCGGACGAAAAGGGCGGCGGCGTCGAGCACGGTCCGCGGATCCTGGCCCAGCCGACCTGCCATCACGCTCCGACGGTCTACGGCGGCATCGACGAATCGCGCGCCGCGGCGTTGCTGCGGGACTTTTTTCGGAATAGACGCTAAATTCGACGGACGCGCCGGAGCAACCGTCCGGCCGCTCATTCCCTGCATTCGACGACGGGCGGGACACATGGATTTCGAACTCTCTTCGCGAACCCGAGAGATCAAGGAGCGCCTTCTCGCCTTCATGGAAGCGCACGTCTACCCCAACGAGAGTGTTTTCCATGAGCAGGTGGCGAGGGGCGATCGTTGGCAACCGGTTCCGATCGTCGAGGAGCTCAAGGACAAGGCCCGCGCGGAAGGGCTCTGGAATCTCTGGTTGCCCGGGGACATCGCCCACGAGGGCCACGGCGCCGGACTGAATATCCTCGAATATGCGCCACTGTGCGAAATCATGGGCCGCTCCCACATCGCGCCCGAGGCATTCAACTGCTCGGCGCCCGACACCGGGAACATGGAAACCCTGCTGCGCTTCGGCACGGAAGAACAGAAGCGGGAATGGGCGCTCCCCTTGCTGAACGGCGAGATCCGCTCGGCCATCGCCATGACCGAGCCGGCGGTCGCGTCGTCCGATCCGACGAATCTGCGGACCACCATCCTCCGCGCCGGAGACGACTACGTGATCAACGGCCACAAGTGGTGGATCAGCGGGGTCGGAGACCCGCGCTGCAAGCTGCTGCTGGTCATGGGCAAGTCGAACCCGGACGCGGAACGCCACAGGCAACACGCCATCGTCATCGTGCCCATGAACACGCCGGGTGTCGAGGTCGTCCGTCCGTTGAACGTGTTCGGCTACGACGACGCGCCGCACGGTCATTGCGAGGTCCGGCTTGTCGACGTCCGGATTCCCGCGTCGAACATGCTGCTCGGCGAGGGCCGCGGGTTCGAGATAGCGCAGGGACGCTTGGGCCCGGGCCGCATCCACCACTGTATGCGCACCATCGGTCAGGCCGAGCGGGCGCTCGAAGCCGCCTGCCGCCGGGCCCGCGAGCGAGTCGCGTTCGGCAAGCCGATCGCCGATCAGGGCGTGGTCAAGCAGCAGATCGCGGAATCCCGCATGGAAATCGACCAAGCCCGCCTGCTCACGCTTCACGCGGCGTGGCGGATGGATACCGTCGGTTCCAAGGAAGCCCGCAAGGACATCGGCATGATCAAGGTGGTAGCGCCGCGGATGGCCTGCCGGGTGGTCGACCGCGCCATCCAGATCCATGGCGGCGGCGGCGTGTCGGACGATTTCCACATGGCGTGGTCCTATTCCTGGGCGCGGACCCTGCGGCTCGCCGACGGCCCCGACGAGGTGCACACGGATCAGGTCGCCCGCCTCGAGCTGCGGCAGTACAACTGACGCCTCGAATCACGAGTCACCGTCGGTCGGGATCGGACCTCGGATCCGACAGGGAAGTTCGGACCTCACGCGGGGACGCCATATTTGGCCTTGACCTCGCCGAGGGCCTTCCGGATGTGGCTCCGCCTCGCCTCTCCCTCGTAGGCGTCTCCGGACAGAATGGCCTCAAGCACGTCGCGACCGACGGCCTTCAGGCGCCGGGCGTCTTCGTCCGGCGTCTCGGCGATTTCGAGCACCGTGTCGTGAGTATAGGTGTGCAGCGGGTCGCCGTCCGCGCGTGAACGCTGGGCCGTGACTTCCATCTCGCCCCGCACAGCTCTTCTCAAAAGGCGCCGCCACATGGCGACCCCGCCGTCCGTGTAGCCGAGGTGCTCCAGGGCATGGACGGCGATCTCCCGCTGGCTGACCTGAGCGTCCCAATCGCCGGGAACCCGTTGCCTCTCTTCGTAGGACCGGTTGCCGGTCTGGCCTTCGAAATCCACGGAGCCGGGGCCGCACTCGTCCCGCCGGCCCTCGTCGAATGGATCGACATCCTTGTTGAAGTGGCGCCAGCCGATGATCCAGGTATGCATATCGTCGATCGGCACGGTCCACCGCGTGATGCTGACGCGATTGAAGAATTTTTCCTTCTCCGCCTTCTCCAGCAACGCGCCCACCTGCCCGACATTCGGTAGCCAGATGTGGTTGGATCTGACCCATACCCGTCCGTCCACCCGGCGCGCGGTGATGTAGTACATTCCCTGCCGGTCGGGGGTTTCGTCCCAGTCGAACGTCGGCATCTCGGCCCAGGCATTGCTGAACTGCACGGTCGTGATGGTGCTGTGCAGGAAGTACGCGTGAGCTGGGTCGACGAAATTCTCCTTTACCTGTAGCCAGTTGCAGGGGTGCCAGACGGAGTAGGGAACCATTTCGTTGTCGGGCTTGCCGTAAGTGTCCAGGATCGGAAATTCGAGCTGCTCGTCGGGCGGTCCCATGTAGGCGAACACCAGTCCCCTGTACTCGCGGGCCGGATAGGCCCCGTGGCGCAGCGTATCCTTCATCCCGCTGTCGGGGGGTTCTCCCGGCGTTTCGAGAACGGTCCCGTCGATATCGAAGAGCCAGCCGTGATAGCAGCAACGGATGCCGCGCTCGGAGACGATGCCGTACTCCAGCGAGGTGCCGCGGTGGCTGCAATGACGTAGAAGAACGCCGATTTCGCCGCGCTTGTCGCGGAAGGCCACCAGATCCTCTCCGAGGACGCGAATGGCATGGGGAAGATCGGTGAGCTCCGACGAGAGGCACACTGGCTGCCAGAACCGGCGCATGAGCTCGCCCATGGGCGTTCCCGGACCCGTCCGGGTCAGTTCGGCGTCGGGTTCGGGAACATCGCGCAGATAGTACCCCGAGTAGGGCCGTGGCGCTGTCTTCCGCGAAACGTCCATGGTTCCGATCCTCTTTCCTCACCCTTCTTCGTGTAGCGTCCGCTACCGCCGTACCACGACGGGCGGCGGGGGGACCGGGTATCCCGCCCCGCGCCGTCGAACCGACTACTTGTACAAACGGATTTTGCCGTCCTCGATGATCTGCAGGGCGACGCCTTCCGGCTGGGCTCCGTAATGGTCCACGGCCGAGTAGGTGTAAACCGACGTTACGCCCGGGTAGTCGACCGTCTGCTCGAAGGCGTCGCGAATCTTCGCGGGATCCGTGCTTCCCGCGCGACGAATGGCATCGGCCAACATAATCATGCTGTCATAGCCATTGCCTGCGAACGTCGCCGGACCGCGCCCGTACTTGGCCTTGAATTTCTCGATGAAGTTGGCGGTGACCTTCTTCTGCGGATCCGAATCGGGCAGCTCGTCCACCACGGCGATCTTGGACGTTGGGAAGATGATCCCGTTCGCGGCGTCCCCGGCGAGCTTGATCAGGTTCGGATCGCTCGCCGCGTGCGAGTAGTAGAGCGGCTTGTCGATGCCCAGTTGGCGGTAGTTCTTGGCGACGATCGCCTGACCCTTGCCGGTTCCCCACTGCACGACGGCCTGCACTTCGCTCTTGGCCCGGATATTCGTCAACTGCGGGGTCATGTCGGGATCGTTGTTGCCGTAGGTCTGCTGGATAACGATGTCGATCCCGCGTTCGGGCGCGATTCGTTGCCATTGTTTCATGCCGCTGGTGGCGAATCCCGAATCGGCGTTGTTGAGCGCGATCTTGCCGATGCCTTTTTCCTTGAAGTGATCGATCAGCACGTTGATGACCAACACGTCGGTGAGCGGCGCCTGGAAGACCCATTTCTTTTCGTTCACCGGCGTCGATATGGCGCGCGAGGCGCCGTTTGAAACGATCGGAATCCCGGCGCGCTGGACGATGTCGATGATCGAGAACGTGGAGCCGCTGTTCATAGCGCCGATCAACGCCACGACCTTGTCACGTTCGATCAACTTCTTGACGCCGATCACGGCCTTCGTTTCGTCGCTCTCCGTGTTGAAGTTGACGAGATCGATCTTCTTGCCGTCGATGCCGCCGGACGCGTTGATCTCCTCGACCGCGAGGTTGGCACCTTCCAACCCCTGATTGCCGAGGAACGCGAGAAATCCGGACGTTTCGAACAAGGACCCGATCTTGATCGTGTCCTGAGCCTGGGCGCCGCCGCCGACGACGATGGCGAGCGCCCCGATCAAACCTGTCCACCTTTTCATTTCAACCTCCTGTCGCTTGTTGCCTCGTCCTCCGAGCGTCATCGACGCTCCTCGGCCAGCGGATCATGGGCCGTCCCGGGCCCGCCCCTCGCCGGTCACTCCGCTCCGCGGCGCATCACGCATGCGTTCCGCCCGTCCGCGCGGCCCCCGTTTCCCCGGATACCGGAAAAGCGCCGAGATAGGCTTCCGCCATGCTTTCGCTCTCCAGCAACTCGACGGCCGACCCCTCCACCATGACACGTCCGGAATCGAGAACATAACCCCGGTCGGCGATCTCCAGCGCCGCGCGAGCGTTCTGCTCGACGAGCAGGATCGTCATGCCTCGTTCCCGCAGCGCCGTCAGGCGTTCGAAAATCTCCGCGATCATCCGTGGCGCGACCCCCAGGGAAGGTTCGTCCAGCACCAGGAGATCGGGTGTGTTCATGAGCGCGCGACCGATCGCGAGCACCTGCCCCTCGCCGCCACTGAGCGTTCCGGCAAGCTGATCCCGGCGCTCACGCAACAGTGGGAAGACGTCGAACACTTCTTCGATCAGCCGGTCGGTATCGCCGCCTTCGTGACCGGCGCGCGGGCTCCATGGCAGCCACCGCTCCAGGGCACCGACCTGCGTGTAGCGTCCGAGCTTCAGGTTGTCGATGACGCTCAGCGAGCCGAACAACTGACGGCCTTCCGGACACATGCTCAGGCCTGCGGCGACGAACTGGCGCGGCGTCCAGTGCGTGGCGTCCTGGCCGTCGAGGAAAATCTTCCCCGACGCGACGGGCGCTTCACCCATGATGGCCTTGAGCAGCGTACTCTTTCCTGCACCGTTGGCTCCCACCACCGCGACGAGTTCGCCGGGCATGAGCGTGAGACTGGTGTCCTGGAGCGCGGTAATCCCCCCATACCTTACCGTGAGATCCCGGATGTCCAGAAGAGGCGCCGTCTCTTTTCGTTTGCTCGGAGCGGCGGTTTTCCGACCGCCTCGAGTCGAGGCCGATCCGACGCCGAGATAGGCGGATATGACACGCTCGTCCGAGCGGATCTTCTCTGGAACGTCGTCGGCGATCACACGGCCCCGGTCGATAACGATGATGCGCTCGGCGATTCTGCCGATGAAACCCATGTCGTGCTCGACGAACACGATGGTCTTGCCATGGTCCCGCAGACGCGCGATCACTTCCGCGAGTCGTTCCTTGGCGACCGGGTTCAACCCGGCGCCGGGCTCGTCGAGGAAGAGCCAATCCGCGCCACTCGCGAGCGCCCGCGCGATGATCAGCAGCCGTTGCTGTCCTGCGGACAAGACCGACGCCGGGTCGTCCCGCCGGCGGTCGAGACCGACGAGATCCAGATACTCGTCGGCCATACGGGTCAGCGCCTTCTCCGACCGCGAGACACTCGGCCAGCGGAACAGACTGGGCGCGACACCTACCTTTGCCCCCGCCACGCCACCCGCCATGACATTCTCGTGGACCGTGAGCTCCCTGAACAACTCTATGGTCTGGAATGTCCGCACGATGCCGAGCGGGTTCATGATGTGCGGCGGCAAGGCGTCGATGCGCCGATGCCTGAATTCGATGGCGCCGGCGGTCGGCGCGTAATTCCCGCAGATGACGTTGATCAGCGTACTCTTGCCGGCCCCGTTGGGTCCGATGACGGCCACGAGCTCGCCGTCGTCGACACCGAAGGTGATGTCGCGTAGCGCCTCAAGGCCGCCGAACTTCATGCCGATGCCGCTCACGGTCAGCGTCATCGTCCGGCTCCCGCGGGCGCCCGGGCGCCGGAGAGCATACGGCGGCCGAGACCGTAGGCCCCCTGCAACAGACCCTGCGGCATGTAGGCGATGATGACGACCAGGAACAGGCCGTAGACCACGACATCGTAGTAACCGAGCTCCTGAAGCGGTTCGGTGATGACCGTGACGAACAATGTCGCGAACAGGATGCCCGGAATACTCCGGAATCCGCCGATGGCAATGATGACGACCAGTTTGATCGAGAAATCGATGGCGAACGGCTGCGGGCTAATGTAGCCGATATAGTGGGCGTAGAGGCCGCCGCTCGCGGCCGAGACGGCGGCGCTGATGACCAGTATCTTGCGCTTGAGGCTCGTGACGTCGTTTCCCAACGAGCTCACCGCGCGCTCGCTCTCGGCAATGCCCCGCATGACGAGGCCCACGGGAGCGTTCACCAGATTCTGCGCCATGACGACCGCGAGGATCATGGCGACCCAGGCGACATAGAAGAACGTCCCGTCGGTGTGGAACGAAAGGTCCAAGATCGGGATATCGAGCGGCGGGATACCCGGCAAGCCGTTGGGTCCTCCCGTCCAATCGCGCAATTCGACGAACGCGATGTTCACGATGAAACCGAACCCGAGCGTCGCGACGGCGAGGTAATGCCCCCGAAGCCTGAAGATCACCCAACCCAGATACGACGACATCACGCCGACCAGAAACGTGGCCAACGCGATACCGATCCAAGGATCGCCCCCCCCATGCACGCTGAACGCGGCGGCACCGTAGGCGCCGAGACCGTAGAACGCCGCGTGCCCGAGGGAAATTTGGCCAGTGTACCCCATCAGCAGCGACACGCCGATCGCCGGCAGGGCATGCAACATGACGACAATGAGCAGATTCGTCAGGTAGTCGCTACCCAGGAAGGGCACGATCAATAGGCAAACGAGGGCGAGCGGCGTCTTCATCGTTCGTGCTTCACGAGCTTGCTGTCGATTTCCCGGAACAGGCCTTCGGGCCGGAAAATCAGGAACCCCAGAAGAAGAACGAAGGCGATGGCGTTCTTGTAGCCCGAGCTCAGATAGCCGGCCGAAAAAGTCTCGGCGATACCGAGGATCAGGCCGCCGAGGAGTGCACCCATGGGGTTGCCGAACCCCCCGATGATGCAGGCGACGAATCCCTTCAGGCCGATGAGCAGACCCGTGTCGTACTGCATGAGCGTAATCGGCGCGATGATGATTCCGGCGATTGCCCCCAGGACCCCGCTGATCGCGAAAGCGATGGGGCTCATCGTCCGTATCTCGATACCGACGATACGGGAGGCGAACGGGTTCACCGCACAAGCGCGGAATGCCTTGCCGATGAACGTGAGTTGGAAGAACAGGGCGAGACCGATGGCGAGCACCGCCGTGATGCCCATCACCCACAGGGATTGCGGCGACACGGTAGCACCCAGAAAATGGATCGGCTCCTCGCCGGAGAAGGCCGGGAGGCCCCGGGCTTCCGTCCCCCAGACGACGACGGCGATTCCCCGGAGCACGATTCCGACGCCGATGGTCACGATGATGCCGCGCCAGACGTCGTTGCCGACGGGACGGACGGTGAAGCACTCGATCACGACCGCCACGGCGCCGGTCAACCCCACCGCGAGGAGAATGGCGACGATCGGCGGAAGACCCATTTGCGACAAGGAGATGGCGAGCATGGCCCCGATCATCGCCTTGTCACCCTGGGCGAAATTCACCACGCCGGTCACGTTGTAGATGCCGGTGAAGCCGATACCGGCCAAGCCGTAGATGCTGCCGATAACCAGGCCCGAGACAAGGAACTGAAGCGCGTCAACCAACGTTTCCGCCTCCTTGGATCTCCGTAGTCGCGGGGTCACGGCTCGCGAACGCGCCCCGCATTGGGTCGGCCCCTTTCGGCGGGTTCGCCCGCGCAACGGATCCGCCGCTCCGAGACTGGAGAGTATGCAGTCGCCGCGATCGAAAACGGGCACGGCCATGTCCGCCGACCCGTCATACGTTTCCTTGACAGAAGGATATTATACCAATCGACGCCTCGCATTGACGCTTGGCGCGGGCGACGCGAAACGCCGCGGCGGTGGAATATATCCCGTCCCGGTCAAGTCTCCCGGCGGCGGGCCTCGATCGTCTCGACCTGCTCCCAGGCGAGGCGGGCGACGGGACGGGCGAGAGCGCCCATCCCGGCGGCGTGCGCGTTGGCAGCCGTACCCTGGCGCTCGCGCACCAGGATGCCGTGCAGGATCGCCGCCAGACGGAACATGCAATAGGCCATGTAGTAGTCCCAGTGCGGGATCCCGTCGCGTCCCGTCCGTTCGCAGTACGCGGCGACGTAACGCTCTTCCGCGGGTATTCCGAGCGCGTCGAGGTCGGCTCCCCGCAGTCCGCGGAAAACGCTCGGCGGCAGACGCCACTGCATGACGTGGTAGGCGAAGTCACCGACCGGGTCGCCGAGTGTCGAGAGCTCCCAGTCGAGCACCGCCGCCACTCGGGGCTCCGTGGCATGGAAGATCATGTTGTCGATGCGGTAGTCGCCGTGGACGACGGCCGTCTCGTCGCGGTCGGGAAGGCGTTCGGGCAACCATGCGCAAAGACGATCCAGTTCCTCGACCGGCTCTTCCCCGCTCTCCAGATACTGCCGCGACCAGCGGCGGATCTGACGCGCGACGAAGCCGCCCGGGCGGCCGAACCCGGAAAGTCCGACGGCCTCGAAGTCCACGGCATGAAGCCGCGCGATCACCGCGTTCATGGCATCGTAGACGGCGGTGCGTTCGCCGGGTTCCATGCCCGGTAGCTGGGGCTCCCACAGGACGCGGCCCTCGACGAACTCCATGACGTAGAACGGCGTGCCGGTCACGGCCTCATCCTCGCAGAGCGTGTAGGTCTCGGGCACGGGCACGCTTGTCCCCCGCAAGGCGGACATCACCGCGTACTCGCGGTCCACCGCGTGGGCGGAGGGCAGGAGCCTTCCCGGCGGCTTGCGCCGCAGGACGTAGGCGCCGGAGGCCGCGTCGACGCGGTAGGTCGGGTTGGACTGCCCGCCCTTGAACTGCCGGACCGATACCGGCCCCGCGAACCCGGCGACATTCTCCGCCATGAAGCGCTCGAGGCCGGCGACGTCGAATTCGTGGCCTTCGCGCACCCTCCCGACGCCCGAGAAGAGCTCTGTTCGCGTCGGCATCGCGCGTGGCCCTCGGGCGCCTAGGCCTCGCGGCCGCCCGCGCGCAAGCCGATGTCGCGCCGGCAGAAGCCTTGCGGCCAGTCGATCATGTCGACCGCTTCGTATGCGCGCGCCCGGGCCTCGGCGACGTCCGCGCCCAGCGCCGTGACGCTCAGGACGCGGCCGCCGGCCGCGACCAGAGCGCCGTTTCGCCTTTCGGTGGCGGCGTGGAAGACCGTGACGCCGGGCAGCTCTCCCGCGGCCTCCACGTTCCGGATCTCACTTCCCGTCTCGTACTCGCCCGGATACCCCCGCGCCGCCAGGACGACGGTGAGGGCGGTCTCGGGCCCCCATGGCAATTCGACCGGAACGTAGCCCCCGTCCGGCTTGGACATATGTATGCCCGGATAATGATAATCTCGGAGGGTCCCGGCCGTCGTGGCCGCCAGCGCGGCCAGCAGGTCGGATTCGGAGTCGAGGCACGGCAGCAGCGCCTGGCATTCGGGGTCGCCGAAGCGGGCGTTGTATTCGAGGAGACGGGGCTCGCCGTCGACGATCATGACGCCCGCGTAGAGCACTCCGGTGTAGGGACGGCCTTCGGCGGCCATGGCGGACACGGTGGGCTCGACGATGCGCTTCACGATCTCGTCGTGGATATCCGGCGTCACGGCGGGTGCGGGGGAAACGGCACCCATGCCGCCCGTGTTGGGACCGGTATCGCCCTCGCCCGCCGTCTTGTAGTCCCGCGCCGAGGCCAGGGGCAGGACGGTCTCACCGTCGACGAGGGCGAAGAAACTCGCCTCCTCGCCGTCGAGGAACTCCTCGACGACGATCTCGCGTCCCGCGGCGCCGAAGCGTCCGCCGAAGGCCTCGTCGACGGCGGCCATCGCCTCCGCCTCGGACCGCGCCACGGTGACCCCCTTGCCCGCGGCCAGGCCGTCGGCCTTGACCACGATCGGGACGCCGTTCGCCGCGATCCACGCCTTGGCGGCCATGGCCTCCGAGAAGCGCCCGAAGGCAGCGGTCGGAATGCCGTACTTGGCGCACAGGTCCTTGGCGAAGCCCTTGGATCCCTCGATGGCGGCGGCTTTCGCGCGCGGTCCGAACGCCTTGACGCCGGCCTCGTCCAGGCGGTCGACGAGGCCGTCGACGAGAGGCCGCTCGGGGCCGATGACCACGTAGCCGACCGCCTCGCTCCGGCAGAACGCCACCAGACCGTCGATGTCGGTGGGCGGGATATCGACCCGGCTCGCGATCTCGCCGATGCCGGCGTTGCCGGGAGCGCAGTAGAGCGTATCGACCAGGGGCGACGCGCCGATGCGCCGACACAGCGCGTGCTCGCGACCGCCCGAACCGACGACGAGTACGTTCAACGCATGACTCTCCGCGCTTGGGTTGCCGAGAGGATGCCGGCCGAGGCGCCCCGACGCGGGCCCGCCGTTCCGCACCTTTGCCGCTCCTTGTATCATAGGGATCATACGAGGCGACGGCGACCGGCGATTCCACGCGCCGGATCCGTCGCGGCACGAAGTTCCGGCGATGAGCGAACAGACAAGCCTCCCCAACGTCCCCGAATACACGGTCAGCGAGGTATCCGCCGCGCTGAGGCGAACGGTGGAGAACGCCTTCGACCGGGTGCGCGTGCGGGGGGAGGTGTCGGGCTTCAAGCGGGCCGCGTCGGGCCATCTCTACATGAGCCTCAAGGACGAGAACGCGGTCATCGACGCGGTGTGCTGGCGGAGCGCGGCGCGATATCTCTCCGTCGAACCGGAGGACGGACTCGAGATCGTCGCGACCGGTCGGGTAACGACCTACGCGGCGCGATCCAGGTACCAGATCGTCATCGACAGCGTCGAGATCGCCGGCGAAGGTGCACTTCTCAAGCTGCTCGAGGAGCGTCGCCGGAAGCTCGCGGCAGAGGGGCTGTTCGACGGTGACCGCAAGCGGCCCCCGCCGTTCCTGCCCGACGCCATCGGCGTCGTCACGTCGCCTTCGGGCGCAGTCATCCGGGACATCCTCCACCGCCTTCGGGACCGTTTTCCCCGGCGCGTGCTGTTGTGGCCCGTCCTGGTCCAGGGAGAGGGCGCGGCCGAGCAGGTCGCGGCGGCGGTCCGCGGCTTCAACGACATGCCGGTGGACGGTCCCGTCCCCCGGCCCGACGTTCTGATCGTGGCGCGCGGCGGCGGTAGCATCGAGGATCTGTGGGCCTTCAACGAGGAGATCGTGGTCCGGGCGGTGGCGGACGGCGATATCCCCCTGATTTCGGCCATCGGCCACGAAACCGACACCACGCTGATCGATTTCGTCGCCGATGCCCGCGCGCCGACACCGACGGCGGCGGCCGAGATGGCGGTGCCCGTGCGCACGGATCTGCTGGATTCCGTCGAGGACCTGCGGGCGCGCCTCCGCCGCGCCGCCCACCGGATGTTCCGGGAACGCCGGATACGTCTGGAAGGATTGCGCCGGGGTCTCCGGAATCCGGGCGACGTCCTTCAAGTCGCCGTCCAGCGCCTCGACGACTCCGTGGAACGCCTGACACGGAGCTGGCGCCGGCACCGCGAGGACGTGCGCCGGTCGCTGACGGAAGCCGGTCGCCGCCTCCACGCGCGCCATGTCGGGCGGCTGGCCGCGGAAGCCCGCCTCGACCTGCGCCGGCTGACCAGGGCATTGGCGCGCGAGACGTCCCGTCGCGTCGCGGAACGCCGGATGCGTCTGGAAGGATTGCACCGGGGCCTCCGGAGTCCGGGCGACGTCCTTCAAGTCGCCGTCCAGCGCCTCGACGACTCCGTGGAACGCCTGACACGGAGCTGGCACCGGCACCACGGGGACGTGCGCCGGTCGCTGACGGAAGCCGGTCGCCGCCTCCACGCGCGCCACGTCGAGCGGCTGGCCGCGGAAGCCCGCCTCGACCTGCGCCGGCTGACCAAGGCATTGGCGCGCGAGACGTCCCGTCGCGTCGCGGAGCGGCGGACCCGCTGGGACTCCCTCGTCCGGCTGTTGGAGAGCCTCGGCTACCGGAACGTCCTCGACCGGGGATACGCCGTCGTCCGCAGCGACGGCGGGGTTCTGTCCCGCGCGGCCGCGGTGACGCCGGGCGCGGCGCTTGACATCGAGTTCGTGGACGGCCATGTGGGAGCCAAAGTGGACGGTTCCGGCGGGACTTCCGGACCCAGGCGCCGCGAGCCGGCGGCGGCATCCGGCCAGGACGGCGGACAAGGCCGTCTCCTGTAGGGAAAGGAGCGATCGTGTCGGGACCGGATTTGCCGGCGACGCTGCGCTACCGCTCGGGTGACTTCGAGATTATCATGCCCGGCGCGTACGTACGCTGCGCCGTGACCGGCGAACGGATTCCGCTCGGTGAGTTGCGCTACTGGAGCTTCGAGCGTCAGGAGGCATACCTGAACGCCGAGGCCGCGACCCGACGGGCGGTGGATGTCGGCGCCCGGGAACCACCGACCGGAGAGGTCGCGTCATAGCCCGACTCGCGCTCGCGCTGGTTCTGTCGGTCTGCGCCGGAGCCGTCGGCGCCAATGGCGTCGAACTTGACGGAAACCTGATCCAGGGCGGTCTCGCCCTTGGATCGGCGCCCCCTGGAACGGAGATAAGCCTGAACGGCCGCCCGCTGCGGATATCCGGCGACGGCGGTTTCGTCCTCGGATTCGGCCGCGACGCGCCCCGGCGCGCAACGCTCCACATCCGCTATCCCGACGGATCGCGGGAGGCGTTGCCGCTCCGGGTGCGGACCCGGCGCTACGAAACCCAGCGGATCGACGGCCTGCCCGAGCGCATGGTGACCCCGGGCGCCGAGGCCCTGAAGCGTATCCGCCGGGAAAATTCCCGAATCGCCGCCGTCAGACGCCTGGATACGGACCGGCCCTACTACCGGACGGGCTTCGTCTGGCCTGTCATCGGAACCGTCACGGGGGTATACGGCAGCCGCCGGATCCTCAACGGGGAGCCGCGACGCCCCCACTACGGCATCGACATCGCGGCCGACACCGGAACGCCCGTCCGCAGCCCGGCCGACGGCATCGTCGCGCTGGCGGCGGACGACCTCTACTTCACCGGGGGTACGGTGATGATAGATCACGGCTTTGGATTGACCACCGTCCTGTCGCACCTCGATGCCGTCGACGTCGGCGTGGGCCAACCGGTTCGACAGGGCGACGTCGTCGGCGCCGTGGGCGCCACCGGGCGGGTCACGGGGCCGCACCTCGATTGGCGCGTCAACTGGTTCGACGCGCGGCTGGACCCGGCGCTCCTCGTTCCCCCGATGCCGAAACGACAGCTTCGACCGCCGCCGAAAACGCTTCCGGACCTCAGTCGCCCCACCGGTCGTGGAGCCAGAACCACTGACCGGGGTTCTGGCGGATCCAGGTTTCGAGAATCTCGTTCACCCGGACCATCACGTTGAACACGTCGGTCTCCCGGTCGCCGGTGCTCGGCACGTCCAACGGCGGGTGAACGGTGATCCGAAACGTCGCCCCCCGGAGGCGCTCGATCCGCAAGGGAACGATCGGCCGGTCCGACTTCAGGGCGAGCCGGGCGAGGGCCGGCGCAGTCATGGCATCACGCCCGAAAAAGGGAACGGGGATGCCGTCGTTCATCTTCTGATCGACGAGAAGCCCCACATGGCGCCCCCCCCCGATCGCCGAGAGCAGTTCCCGCGCCCCCGTCTTGCCCTTGGAGACGAATTCGGCACCGATCCCGCGCCTTCTGATCAACAGCAACGTGTAGTCGACGAACGGGTTGTTCACCGCCCGATAGACGACCGTGAGCGGCATACCACGTCCGGTGATGGCTGTCCCTCCGAGCTCGAGATTGGCGAAATGCCCGGAGAAGAAGATGTGCGGCTCGCCCGAGTCCCGCGCCCGGTCGAGGACCTCCGCGCCCCCGATCTCGACCCGCGCCGGATTGTCGTGGCACCGGAGCCTCCGAAGGTGGGGATACTCGGCGGCGGCGCGGCCGAAGTTTTCCCACATGTCCAGGACAATGGCTCCGACCTCCTCCGGCGACCTGTCGGGAAACGCTCTCGCCACGTTCCGGCGCGCGCGTCTGGAGACCGGGAGCAGCGGCCCGATGCTCCGTCCGATCCTGCCGCCCAGGGCGGACGCCGTATCGACCGGCAGGACGCGGAAGACCGCGAGCGCCAGTAGCACCGCCAGGAATTCCGTCAGGTTGCGCAGCAGGCGAAGGGTTCGCGACCAGCGCCGCATTTCCTCCGCGGTCAGGAAAGACATGGTTCGGGTTCCTTGGCGCGGTCGAGCGCCGCCCGCGCGAGGGGTCGCAAGAGCCCGTCGATAGCGGGCTCGTCCTGGAATTCGACCGCGACCTCGATGACGTCGACCATCTCCCGGGCATCTTCCGGCAACCGAACGGCGTCCTTCGCCGTGGTGACCGGCCTCGCGTCCCTGGCGGCCGCGGCCTCGACGATCCCCATGATGTCCTCGGGGGTGTATCGATGGTGATCGGGGAACGCGACCGTGCCCGCGAGGTCGCACCCCATGCCGCGAAGCATGGAAAAGAACTTCGCCGGATACCCGATACCCGCGAAGGCGAGGACGGGACGCTCCAGCGACGACAGGGCGGTCGCGGTGGGAACGAGTCTCGCGTGGTGGACGGGCAGCGATGCGCGAAATCGACCGATCGTCTCCGGCCAGCCGCCGGGCTCCCCCATGCCGGCGCCGTCGAGGACGATGGCCGCGTGAACCCGGTCGAGGGCCCGCGACAACGGCTCGCGCAGCGGGCCCGCCGGGAGGACGCGGCCGTTTCCGATACCGATGGACGAGTCGATCACGAGCACGGACAGGTCCTTCTTCAGGGTCGGGTTTTGCAGTCCGTCGTCGAGCACGACCGCCCGCGCGCCGTCGTTCGCCGCGGCCCGGACGGCCGCGACCTTGTCGCGGGCCACCCAGGTCGGCGCGACCCGCGCCAGAAGGAGGGGCTCGTCCCCCACCGCGTCCGCCGACCGGGATCCGGCATCGACCCGGCACGGTTCCGTGGCGCGTCCGCCGTAGCCGCGACTGACCGCGTGCGCGTCGATGCCCGCGGCTCGCAGACGCGAGAGCAGCGCGATCGCGCAGGGCGTCTTGCCGGCGCCCCCGACCAGGACGTTTCCGACACAGACGACGGGGACCGGCGCGCTCCGCGGCGACGTCAGGGCGGCCCGGGCCCGCGCGCAGGCGTCGTAGACACCGCCGAGAGGCGCCAGAATGGCCGGCAGGATCGAATCTCCGCGCTCCCAGAACTCAGGCGACTTCAACGTTCGATCCATCCCGACGAGTCATCGCCCGCCGGCCTCGTCCGGGTCCCGTGACAAGACGCCGCCGATCGTTTCCAGGATTTCCGCCAGGGCGCGCTCCCCGGCGGCGGCGTCTTCCCGGGCGACGCGTCTGGCGGCCGCGGCACGCTTCTCGGCCATCTCGTGGTCCCGCAGCAGCATCCCGATCTCGGCCGCCAGACTTTCGGGATCGTTCACCGTCGTCAAGGCCGAGGCCTCGGCGAGGCGCTGGGAAATACCCGCGAAGTTGTGGAGATGCGGCCCGCAGACGATAGCGCAGTCGAGGCGGGCGGCTTCCGCCAGATTATGCCCCCCATGGGGAACGAGGGAGCCGCCGATGAACGTCACCGGCGCCAGACGGTACACGAGACCCAGCTCGCCGAGCGTGTCCACGACATAGACATCGGTATCGTCGGAAACGGTCTCTGCTAGGGACCTGCGCGCGCAGGCGAGCCCGCGGGCATCGAGTTTCCGGGCGATCTCGGCCCCCCGTTCCGGATGACGCGGCGCGACGATCGTCAACAGGCCGGGGATCTTCCCGCCGAGTTCTTCGTGCGCGCGGGCCACGGCCTCTTCTTCTCCCGGATGCGTGCTGGCGGCCAGCCACGCCGCGCGGCCGCCGATCGAGGCACTCAACGCCTGCCGTTCCCGCTCGTCGACGGGCAACGGCGGCGACGCGTCCTTCAGATTGCCGGTCACGCGCACCTTCGGCGCGCCGAGCAGCTCGAGGCGGCGCGCCTGTTCCTCGTCGGGCGCGAAGCAGAGGTCGAAGGCGGCCATCGTCGATCGGCTCAGACTCGGAAGAAGCCGCCATCTTCGAAGGCTTCGTTCCGTGACGCGGGCGTTCAGCAACATCGCCTTGATCCCGCGGCGCCGCGCTTCCGACAAGAGGTTCGGCCAGAACTCGCTTTCCAGCCACAACGCGATATCCGGACGCCAGTGATCGTAGAAACGGCGCACCCAGCCCGGATGATCCAGGGGGACGAACTGATGGATGGCCGACGACGGCAAGCGCTCCCGGGCAAGGCGGGCGGAGGTCACGGTGCCCGTCGTGACGAGCACCGTGTCGGCGAGGCGCCGATCCGTCAGCGCCCGAACGAGGGGCAACACGGCCGCGAGCTCCCCGACGCTCGCGCCGTGGACCCACGGGAGGGAGCCGTCGGGGCGCCCTACGCTCGCGACGCCGGCGCGTTCGAGCACGCGATCGGGATCCTCCTTGCCGTTCGCCAACCGGCGTTCGAGAAGCAGCCGCAAGGCCGGCGCGGCCATCCAGGTCAGACCCCGATAGACCGCCCGCATCAGGCGTCGACGTCCGGGCGAGCGGGAACCGCGTCGGGTTCCGGCGCGATGACGTCCACGCCGCAGTATCGGTCCGCCGCCGCCGAGATCTCGTTGAGAGATCGTTCCAGGGACCGCCGCGAGGCCTCGAGCGCTTCCCCGTCGGCATCGCGCGGGACGGAGATCGGCTCTCCCCATATGCATATGCCTCGCGAGAGGGGGAAGGGAATCGCGAACCGGTCCCAGGAGGAAAGCACCTTGCGGCGGGACACCGCGCAGGCGGCAGGAACGACCGGCACCCCCGCCAGCCGCGCGGCGGAAATGACGCCGTCGCTCGCCCGCATGAGTGGGCCGCGGGGTCCATCCGGTGTAAATCCGATCCACTTCCCGGATTTCAGGGCCCGCAGGACCTCGCGCAGCGCGCCTTCGCCGCCCCGGGATGTGGAACCCCGGATGGCGTCGATCCCGAAATGGCGCAAGGTCCGGGCGATCAGCTCGCCGTCCCGATGTCGCGAGATCAGCATGCCCACCGGCGCGCCCCTGCGCCACATGGTCGGCATCATGAACATCCGTCCGTGCCAGAACGCCAGAATGAACGGCGAGTCCGTGTCCCATAGCGCGTTCACGGCCTCGGCGTTCCGCGTTTCCCATCGACTGGTCGCGTAAACCAGCCTGATGTAGACGGCGATGAGACGGCACAGAACGGCCCGGACCGGCGGCATATGCGGGACGCGCCTGTACATAATTCAAGGGATCGGGCGACATGGCCCGGTGGATCGTCGCAGACTCACGTGCGCACTCGTGAGGCCGCGACTTCACCCGAGGTCGTCGACTGCGATCGGTAGAGCCTCGCGTAGACGCCCGCCCGGACCATCAGTTCGGCGTGGGACCCCGATTCGACGATCCGGCCCTTGTCGATGACATGAATGACGTCGGCGTCGATGACCGTCGACAGTCGGTGGGCGACGATCAAGGTGGTGCGGCCCTCCATGAGCGTCGTGAGCGCGTCCTGCACCTGCCGTTCCGACTCCAGGTCGAGCGCCGACGTGGCCTCGTCCAGCAGCAGGATCGGCGCGTCCTTGAGCATGGCCCGGGCGATGGCGATGCGCTGGCGCTGGCCTCCCGAGAGTCGGGCGCCCGATTCGCCGACCACCGCGTCGTATCCGTGTTCGATGGCGCGAATGAACGAGTCGGCCGCCGCGGCGCGGGCCGCTGCCTCGATGTCCGCCGAATCGGCCCCGGGACGCCCGTAGGCGATGTTGGCGCGAACCGTGTCGTCGAAGAGGATCGCCTCCTGACTGACCAGCCCGATGCTCGCGCGGACCGATCCCAGACCGACCTCCCGGATGTCCTGGCCGTCGATCAGCACCCGCCCCGACGTGGGGTCGTGGAAGCGCGGGATGAGATTGAGCAGCGTCGACTTGCCGGCGCCGGACGCGCCGACGAACGCCACGCGGCGGGCGGGCGGTATCGTGAGATCGATATCCACGAGAGCCGGTTGCCCGTCGGGGTAGACGAAAGCGACGTTCTCGAAATGGATTTCGCCGGCGTCCAGCCGCAGCGGCGGGGCACCGGGCCTGTCCTTGATGTCGGGTTCGACGTCCAGCATCGCGAATATCCGCTGCGCTGCGGCGAGCCCCTCCTGAAGCGCCGTGTTCAGATTGGCGAGGCCCTTCATGGGCTGATACGCCATCACCAACGCCGCGACGAAGGAAAAGATGGTTCCCGGCGTCGTCTCGCCGGCGATGACCCGGCTTCCGCCGTAGTAGATGATCGCGGCGACCGCGATCCCGCCCAGCGTCTCCATGATGGGCGTGGCCGCCGCCCGCGTCTTCACGATCTTGTAGATCGCCCACAGCCTGGCCTCGATGGCGTCCCGCGCCCGCTTCGATTCGCGCGCCTCCATGCCGTAGGCCTTGACATGCCGCGCCGCTTGCAGCGTCTCGGTCAGGATCGCCGAGAACCGGCCGGTCCGCTCCTGGGTCTGCGTCGAGGCCTTGCGCGTCCGCCGACCGAGATTCCGGACCGGCAGTATGGCGACGGGAAAGACGACGCAGGCGACGATGGCGAGACGCCAGTCCTGGTAAAACATCAGGGCGACCAGGAAGGCGAGCATCAGCGAATCCTTGGCGATACCGGTAAGGGCCTTGGACACCGCGTCGCACAGGAGATTGGCGTCGTTGAGAAAACTCGAGACCAGTCTCCCCGACGTCGTCTTCTGGAAATAGTCGAGATCGGCGCGCATCAGATGGCCGAAGAGGTCGATCTGAACGTCGGCGATGATGCGCTGGCCCACGGCCGCCATGACGTAGCCTTGCAGATACCCGGCGACACCCTTGATCAGGGTGACGGCGAGAACGGCGCACGGCACCAGCAGGAGCATGGTCTCGTCCCGCTCGAGGAAGACCTTGTCCAAGAAGGGCTCCATCAACCACGCGTTGGCCGCGGTCGTCGCGGCGACGACGGTCATGCAGAGCGCCGAGAAACCCAGCTTGCCGAGATGGCGACGGATGTGGCCACGATACAGCCGGGCGACGAGCGCGTGGCTGGACGCCGGTCGCGAATCGCCGGCCGGGCCTTCGACGCGCACGCTGGTCAAGTGACTAACCCCTCGTTTCCAAGTTCGATGTAGCACGGTCCGTGGCCGGGACCAAGGAGATGGCGGGACGGGGCAGTCGCCTTCGAATTTAGAGGGTGTATGTCGCGGCTCGGCAGGAGCTTGCCGCGCATGGCGTCTCCTCCCCTGAACAGAGGGAAGGAGTGTAAATGGCCCCCTGGCGGAGGGGGAGGAACCGGCCGCCGACCGACGGGCGTTCTCCAGCGCCTTCGGGAGACCTCGATCGGGCCGGACGGAACAACAACTTCCTCTACAGGCGGCCCAGAATTTCTCCCAGTAGTCGCGGGCCGGCGGCGATGACGCCGGCGTGCTCCGTGGATCTTCGATTGTAGCGGAGGGGAGCGCCGTCCGGCGCGGCCGCCCGGCCGCCGGACTCGGCGACGATCAGTTCGGCGGCGGCGATGTCCCAGTCGCTCTTCCTGGCGAGCGAGATCGTGGCGTCGAACCGGTCCCGCGCTACCAGCACCATCCGATAAGCAATCGAGTGGATAAAACGGAAGCGGGCGCGGGGCAGGGCGTCGAAGCCCGGACGGCGCTCCAGCGCGCGCCGGCTCGTCAGCAGTCGCGCTTCCTCCAGGGCCACGCCGTCGGAAACCGCCAGTCGTTCGCCGTTGCATCGGGCGCCCCCGTCCTTCGCCGCCTCGAACAACTCCCCCGTGATCGGATTGAGGACGGCGGCGAGGATTGGCCGCCCATCCTCGACCAACCCCGCACAAATCGTGAATTCCGCTCGTCCGGCGATGAAAGCGCGGGTGCCGTCGATCGGATCCACGATCCAGACGCGGCGACGTTCGAGGCGGGACAGGTCGTCCTCGGTCTCTTCCGACAACCAGCCGTAGTCGGGGCGGTCGGCGCACAATCGTTCGCGCAGCAGCGAGTCGATCGCGATGTCGGCCTCGGTTACGGGGTCGTCCGGGTTCTTGTGCCAGGACTTCGCACCCGCCTCGAAATACCGCCGCGCGATCTCACCAGCCTGACGCACGGCGCGGACGAGGAGCGCGTGGTCTCCCTCCAGATCGTCCGGGACCGACGCTCCACGGGCCGTCATGTCCCGGCCACGGTCATGCCGTCGATACGGAGCGTCGGCGCGTTCGTGGCATAGCGGAATTCGAGGTCGTTGGCGGGCGTCAGGTTCATGAACATGTCCTTGAGGTTGCCGGCGATGGTCACTTCACTGACGGGGTAGGAGATTTCTCCGTCCCGGATCCAGAACCCGGAGGCTCCCCGGCTGTAGTCGCCGGTGACCGGATTGACGCCGAATCCGATCAGTTCGGTCACGTAGAATCCGCTGGCGATATCCGCCATCAGATCCTGTGGCGCGGGTTCGCCGGCATCCATGTACAGGTTGGTCGTGAACGGCGACGGGGGCGAAGAGGTCCCTCTTCCAGCGTGTCCCGTCGTCCCGAGACCCAATTGCCGGGCCGATGCCGAGTCGAGGATCCAGCTCTCGAGGACGCCCGACCTCGCGAGGACCGTCTTCCGGTTGGAGACGCCCTCGCCGTCGAACGGTTTCGACGCCAGACCGCGTGCGCGGCGCGGGTCGTCGGTGACGGTGACGTTCGCGGGAAAGACCCGCCGCCCCATACTGTCTCTCAGAAAGCTTGTGCCGCGCGCCACGGCCGGGCCCGAGAGGGCGCCCGAGAAGTGCCCCAGGATGCCGCTGCCGACCCGGGGATCGAAGACCACCGGGACTTGCGCGGTTTCCGCCTTCCTCGGGTCGAGCCGTTCCGCGGCGCGCGCGCCGGCGCGCCGGCCGACGTCGCCCGCGTCCTCGAGGTCGTCGAGGTGCCGCGCCACGGCATAGTCGTAATCCCGTTCCATCGCGGCGCCGTCGCCCGCCACCACGGCGACGCTCACGCCATGGATCGAGGTTTCGTAGCGGCCCGCGAAGCCGTGGCTGGTGGCCAGATCGACCGTGGTCACGCTCCAGCTCGCGTCCGCGCCCTCCGAATTCGTGATGCCGGGATGGGCGCGCGCGGCGTCCTCGGCCTCGGCCGCGCGATCGTACAGCTCGTCGGCATCGCATTCGCGGGCATCGAACAGGTCGAGATCGTCTACCTCCGACGCGAGGAGGTCGGGATCGGCTAGCCCGCAGTACGGGTCCTCGGGCGCGGCCCTCGCCATCGCCACGGCCCGTTCGACGAGCTCCTCGAGGGCCGCGGGCGAGGTATCCGTAGACGAGACGATGGCCTGCCGCCGGCCGATGAAGACGCGGAATCCCAGATCGTCGGCCTCGGACCTTTCCAGGTCTTCCCGTTTTCCCAGCCGTTGCGACACGCTCAGGGAAACGCCGCCCACCCGCAAGGCGTCGGCGGCGTCGGCGCCCATCGTCAACGCCCTGCCGATCAGGCCATTCAACAGCTCGGCCGTGGATTCCTCGGATGGCGCGGACATGGTGGCGGACGCTGTCATGCGCAGAAGGTTATACAGGTTCCGGCGATCGCCGCGCCACCCTCGGGCGGTCACTTCCAGATGGGTTCGCCGGAACCGGGCAACCCCAGTTTCGGCCATTTTTCCGTCACCAGATCGATGATGTCGTCCGACATGCGGATCCTGCGGCCCCACTCCCGCCTCGTCTCCGGCGGGATCTTGGCGGTGGCGTCGATCCCCATCTTGCCGCCCAGGCCGGACTCGGGCGAGGCGAAGTCGAGATAGTCGATGGGCGTATTCTCCACCGTCGTCACGTCGCGCGCCGGGTCGACGTTCGTCGAGATCGCCCAGATCACGTCGGTCCAGTTCCGGGCGTCGAGATCGTCGTCGATGACGATGACGAACTTGGTATACATGAACTGCCTCAGGTAGGACCAGACGGCCATCATCACCCGCCGGGCGTGTCCCGCGTAGGCCTTCTTCATCGACACCACCGCCACGCGGTAGGAGCAGGCCTCCGGCGGTAGCCAGAAATCCACGATTTCCGGGAACTGTTGCCGGAGCAGGGGAACGAAGAGCTCGTTCAGCGCCTCGCCCAGGATGCTCGGCTCGTCGGGCGGACGGCCCGTGAAGGTCGAGAGATAGATCGGATCCCGGCGCATGGTGATGGCCGAGACCCGGAACACGGGGAACGGCTCGACCGCGTTGTAATAGCCGGTATGGTCTCCGTAGGGACCCTCGTCGCCGTATTCGTCGAGCGAAACGTGGCCTTCGAGGACGATCTCCGCGGTCGCCGGCACCTTGAGAGGCACGGTCTTGCAGTCGACGAGCTCGACGGGCGCGTTCCGCAACAGTCCCGCGAACCGGTATTCCGACATGGTGTCGGGGATCGGCGCCACGGCCGCGACGATGGCGCCGGGGTCGGTGCCGATCACCGCCGCCGCGGGAAGCGGTTCGGGGCGTTCGCTCTTCCAGCGCGCGTGATGCTGGGCGCCGCCCCGATGCTTGAGCCAGCGCATGTAGGTGCGGTCCCGCCCCGTCACCTGCATGCGGTATATGCCGAGGTTGAAGTCGTCCTCCTTGCGGTCGCCCGGTCCCTTCGTCACCACGAGCGGCCACGTGATCAGGGGGGCCGGCTCTCCCGGCCAGCACGTCTGCACCGGAAGGCGCGAGAGGTCGATGTCGCCGCCGGTCAGGACCATGTCCTGCGCCGGCCCCCTGGACACCGTCCTGGGCTTCATCGACAGCGCCGCCTTGAGCATGGGCGCCATCGTCAACGCCTCCCGCCATCCGCCCGGCGGTTCGGGCTGCCGGAGAAAGGCCAGTGTCTCGCCGAGTTCCCGGAGTGCGTCGGGCGCGCGGCCGATCCCGCGCGCCACCCGGGCGATGGTTCCGAACAGGTTCACGAGGACGGGCATTTCGCAAGGCCGCCCGGCTTCGTCGACGGGATTCTCGAAGAGCGCCGCGGGGCCGCCGTCCGCGAGCAGGCGCGTCTGGATCTCGGTCATTTCGAGGACCGTCGAGACGGGCTCGGACACCCGGACGAGCTGCCCGGTACTCTCCAGCGCGTCGATGAAATCTCTGAGGGACTCGAATGCCATCTCGAACTCGCGGCGGCGGGCGGGCGCGGAAGTATATCGGCGGCGCGATTCCAGAGCGACAGGCGACACTGGCGATGCCAGCGGGAGAGACCGGATTCGACGCCCCCGCTACTGCAATTCGCCCGGCGCTCGGGCATATTAGGGGGACATGAGCACCGCCGAGACCGTCCACGAGCCAGCGCGCCCCCGCCTCGAATACGAGAAGAGCGAGGGCGGCATCGCCTACGAGCTGGTTTCCGATTACACCCCGGCGGGCGACCAGCCCCAGGCGATCGACGAGATCTCGGCGGGCGTCGACGGAGGAGAACGCGATCAGGTCCTGCTCGGGGTCACTGGCTCCGGCAAGACGTTCACCGTGGCCAACGTCATCCGCGATACCGGCCGCCCGGCCCTGGTCCTGGCGCCCAACAAGACGCTCGCGGCCCAGCTTTACGGCGAGATGAAGGAGTTCTTCCCCGGCAACGCGGTGGAGTACTTCGTCTCCTACTACGACTACTACCAGCCCGAAGCCTACGTCCCGAGATCGGACACCTATATCGAGAAGGACGCCTCGATCAACGAGCAGATCGACCGTATGCGCCACTCCGCCACGCGGGCGCTGATGGAACGGGACGACGTCATCATCGTGGCCAGCGTATCCTGCATCTATGGCATCGGCGACATCGAGACCTATCAGGAGATGACGGTCAACCTGAAGGCCGGGGACACGATCGACCGCGACAGGCTGTCGCGGCAGCTCGTCGAGCTCCAGTACCGGCGGAACGATGCCAACTTCACGCGCGGGACGTTCCGCGTTCGGGGCGACTCGATCGAGATGTTCCCCGCCCACCTGGAGGATCGCGCCTGGCGCGTCTCGCTGTTCGGCGACGAAGTCGAAAGCATCACGGAGTTCGACCCGCTCACGGGCGAGAGAACGGACAGGCTCTCCCGGATCAAGCTCTACGCGAACTCGCATTACGTGACCCCGAAGCCGACGCTGAAGCAGGCCGCACGGGAGATCCGCAAGGACCTGGAAATCCGCCTCGACGAGTTCCGGCGCGCGGAAAAACCACTGGAAGCGGAACGTCTGGAACAGCGCACCGTGTTCGATCTCGAGATGATCGAGGCGACGGGTTCCTGCGCCGGGATCGAGAACTATTCCCGTTACCTGACCGGCCGCCAGCCCGGCCAGCCGCCGCCGACCCTCTTCGAGTACCTCCCCGGCGACGCGCTGGTCATCGTCGACGAGAGCCACGTCACGGTGCCGCAACTCGGCGGGATGTTCCGCGGCGACTTCCGCCGCAAGTCGACGCTGGCGGAGTACGGGTTCCGCCTGCCGAGTTGCGTCGACAACCGTCCCCTCAAGTTCGAGGAATGGGACGCCATGCGCCCCCAGACCGTCTACGTCTCGGCGACTCCGGGGCCCTGGGAACTCGAGCGGACCGGCGGCGTCTTCGTCGAACAGGTCATCCGGCCGACGGGACTGATGGACCCGCGATGCATCGTGCGTCCCGTCGACAGCCAGGTGGACGACCTGATGGCGGAATGTCGCGACGCGGGCGCCGGCGGCCAGCGCGTCCTGGTGACGACGCTGACCAAACGGATGGCCGAGGACCTGACCGAATACCTGCACGAGGCCGGCATCCGCGTCCGCTATCTGCATTCGGACATCGACACCCTCGAGCGTATCGAGATCATCCGCGACCTGCGTCTCGGCGCCTTCGACGTCCTCGTCGGCATCAACCTGCTGCGCGAGGGCCTCGACATCCCCGAATGCGCCCTGGTCGCCATTCTCGACGCCGACAAGGAAGGATTCCTGCGCTCACGGACCTCCCTCATCCAGACCATCGGCCGGGCTGCGAGGAACGTGGACGGCCGCGTGATCCTCTACGCGGACGGCATGACGGAGAGTCTGAAGGGGGCCATCGACGAAACGGACCGCCGCCGCGAGAAACAGCGACAGTTCAACGAGGCCAACGGCATCACCGCCGAGTCGATCAAGAAGAACATCGGCGACATCCTCAGGGGCGTGCACGAAGGCGATTACGTCACCGTCTCCACCGGCGACGAGGGGACCCGGCACCTCATCGGTCACAATCTCGACGCCCACCTCAAGGAGCTGGACAAGCGCATGCTGGAGGCGGCCGCGGAGCTCGAATTCGAGGAGGCCGCCCGGCTGCGCGACGAGATCCGTCGTCTTGAGAACACCGATCTCGGGATCGGCGCACCGCGCCATCGCCGCGCCAGGGGCCGGCGCGCGGCGAAAAGCGACCCAGGACCGCGCGGACAGGGCCCGCGCTCGACCGCGGGCCAACCCGGAACCCGGCAGTACCGGGGCAAGAGCAAACGCGAGACACGGACGTGAGCGCCATCCCCCCCACCCGTCCGGCCGTGTCGAGGCGAGACCTCGGACGGAAGCGCGGTTGTTGATCTACCTCCAGTTGGCCGGCGGTCTCGTCGTCCTGCTTCTGGGCGGGGACATTCTCGTCCGGGGCGCCGTGGCGCTGGCGCGGAAACTCGGCGTGTCGCCGCTCGTCGTCGGCTTGACGGTCGTCGCCTTCGGAACCTCGGCGCCGGAACTGATGGTCAGCGTCGACGCGGCGTGGAACGGCGTGCCCGGCCTCGCGATCGGCAACGTCGTCGGCAGCAACGTGGCCAACGCGCTCCTCGTCCTCGGAGCGCCCGCGGTCGTGTTCCCCATCGTCTGCCAGGCTCCGTCCCTGAACCGGGACATCGTCGTGATGATCGGCGCGAGCCTGCTCTTCGTCGCATTCTGCTGGAGCGGGACCTTGGTGGCCTGGCACGGCGCGATCCTGGTGGCCCTCCTCCTCGCCTTCCTCGTCCATTCGTACGTATCGGAACGCGACGAAAGCGACGGCCACGAGGAATACGGCGAGGAGTTCGACGGTATCGGCGCGTTTCCCCGGTCGGCGCCCGTGTTCCTGGGATTGATCGCGGCCGGATTGACGGGACTGTTGTTTGGATCCCACCTCCTGATCGACGGCGCAGTGGGGGTCGCGCGGGCGTGGGGCGTGACGGAAACCGTCATCGGCCTCACCCTCGTCGCGCTGGGAACGTCCCTGCCCGAACTCGCGACGACCGTCGCCGCCGCCATCCGCAGACAGGGCGGGATCGCGGTCGGCAACGTGGTCGGCAGTAACATGTTCAATATCCTGGGCGTCATGGGCATCACGTCGCTCATCGTTCCGGTGCCGATACCCGAACGGACGCTGCACTTCGATCTCTGGGTGATGCTCGGCGCGGCACTGGTTCCGCTGCCGTTCGCGCTGCGTCGGCGACCGATCCGCCGCGCCGCGGGCGTCGTGTTCTCGGCCGCCTATCTCGGATTCGTCTTCATCCAGTACTTCGGCGTGCCCCGTTTCCCCCTCGTGACCGCCTACGCGAACCCATGAGCGGCGCGGGGTTTCCATCGGCCCCGCGGTCGGTCGCGTCGGGGGCAGCGCTGGTCACCGGCGGCGCGCGACGGATCGGGCGGACGATCTGCCGGACGTTGGCGGAAGACGGATGGGCGGTCGCCGTCCATCACCTACGGTCGGCGAGAGAGGCCGAGGAGGTCGTCGCCGACATCGCAGCGGGCGGCGGACACGCCGTCGCGATCGCCGCCGACCTCGCGGACACGACCGCCGCCACCGGCCTGATCCCGCGCGTCGCCGCGGAACTGGGACCGTTGACCTGCCTCGTCAACAACGCGTCGGTATTCGAGCCCGACGATATCCTCTCGGCGACCGACGAGTCCTGGCGCCGCCATATCGACGTCAATCTGCGCGCGCCGTTCTTCCTGACGCAGGCCTTCGCCAAACAGACGGCCTTCGCCAAGGGGACGGCGACGGGCGCATCCGGTTGCATCGTCAACATCATCGACGAACGCGTGTGGAACCCGACTCCCCACTTCGCGTCCTATACGGTGAGCAAGAGCGGCTTATGGACTTTGACCCGAACGTGCGCGCTGGCGCTCGCGCCCCGGATCCGGGTGAACGGCATCGGGCCGGGACCGACCCTGCCCAGCCCCCGGCAGAGTCTCGAACACTTCGAGGCGCAGGGCGCATCGACGCCGCTCGGGCGAGGCGCAACGCCGGACGAGATCGCGTCCGCTGTCCGGTTCATCCTCTCGTCGCCCGCGATGACCGGACAGATGATCGCGCTCGACGGCGGCCGGCACCTCAAATGGCGCCGGCGCCCGGGCGATACGGATCTCGCGGAATGACGATGCCGTCGCCGACCGTGGCGCGAGGAAACGGGCGGGCGCTGACGCGCCGCCGGACGGGGCGCACGTGAACCGGGAACGGGGACGCCGCGAAACCCGGCGGATCGTCGTCCGCAACCTGGTGCTGCCGGCCCGCGTCGGCGTGTACCGGCACGAGAAGTCGGGGCCGCAACGGGTTCGCATCAATCTCGAACTGACTACCGAGGACCCTCGCCAGTCCCCGAGCGACGAGATCGGCGACGTCGTCAATTACGAGACGGTGGTATCGGGCGTAAAGGAAGTATTGGCGGAAGGTCACACGAACCTGGTCGAAACATTGGCCGAAAAGATCGCAGAAGTATGCCTGTCCGATCTCCGCGTCATGGGAGTTCGCGTGGGTATAGAGAAACTTCACGCCATCTCCGAAGCGGAAGGCGTCGGTGTCGAGATCGAGCGATTCCAGTCTAACCATTGACAGTTCAACGAATTTTCCGGGGTTGCCCGTCGCTGCTCGCCGGGAAATTGTGCACAGGCGAGTATTTGCCGGACGCCAGCCCGTCGCGTATTACCCGAAGTTTCCGACCCTGGTTCCTGGAAAGCATTTGACATTAAAATATTGTTTATTATCAATGAGATGTAATATATGCCTAAAAATTAGGCAATCGACCCGAATGCTAAGGAACGCCACGCTTTTATCGCTTGGCGCCGCGATTGTCCACAAACTTACCCACACGTATCGTGGATAGTACGACACCCGCGAGGAGTCGCCGCCGCCGACATCCGCCCAAACTCCGGGAGTCGCATGGCTTCGCCGGTGGTATGCTTTCCGGGAAGGACCATGACGGCCATCCAACCTGAAGCCCGGCGGACGCGGCGCCGCGCCGTCTCCGGCTCCGGGAGCGCGGGTGCCGAGCCCGCCGTCCCGTCGGTCACGCGCGGCCGCGACGTGATCCGCACCCACCTGAAGACGCTGCCCAACAGTCCCGGCGTCTATCGGATGATCGATACGAAGGGGCGGGTTCTGTACGTCGGCAAGGCGAAGAACCTGAAGAAACGGGTCGCCTCCTACACAAACTCGACGGGTCTGGCGACCCGCATACTGGGCATGGTCGCGGCGACCGCGGACATGGAGTTCATCACCACCCATACCGAGGTCGAGGCCCTGCTTCTCGAGTCGAACCTCATCAAGGAGCTCCGACCCCGCTACAACATACTGCTGAGGGACGACAAGTCCTTTCCCTACATCCTGATCACGGGAGACCACGACTGGGCCCAGATCACGAAACACCGCGGCGCGCGGAACAAGCCGGGGGAGTATTTCGGACCCTTCGCGTCGGCGGGCGCCGTCAACGAGACGATCAACGCGCTCCAGCGGGCCTTCCCGCTCCGTTCCTGTTCCGACAGCGTGTTCGCGAGCCGCACGCGACCCTGCCTCCAGTATCAGATCCGCCGCTGCACGGCGCCCTGCGTCGGCCGCGTCGGTCGGGAGGACTACGGCCGGATCGTGCGCGAGGCGCGGGATTTCCTCTCGGGCCGAAGCCGGCGAACCCAGGAAGAGCTCTCCGAACGGATGCAGGACGCCAGCGCGAATCTGGAATTCGAGACCGCGGCGGTCTATCGGGACCGCATTCGGGCTCTCACTCAGATCCAGGCACGCCAGGGGATCAACATTCCGACGCTGGGGGAGGCGGACGTCATCGGGGCTTGTCGAGACGCGGACCAGACCTGCATTCAGGTGTTCTTCTTCCGCTCCGGACGGAACTACGGCAACCGGGCCTACTTCCCGGCGCACGCCAGAAGCGATGCGATCGAGGAAGTCCTGTCCGCCTTCATCGGCCAGTTCTACGCCGACAAACCGCCACCGCGACTGGTTCTGACCAGTCACGACATAGAAGGCAGGGACCTCGTCGAGCGGGCGCTTGGCGTCCGCGCGGACAGGCGGGTGGGCGTTCGCACGCCGCGCCGAGGCGCCAAGCGGCAGCTCGTCGAGCACGCCGTCGCCAACGCTCGGGACGCGCTCGCCCGCCGCCTCGCGGAGAGCGCCTCGCAGCGGCGGCTGCTGGAGGGCGTGGCCCGAACGTTCGGACTCGAAGCACCCCCCGAACGTATCGAGGTCTACGACAACAGTCATATCCGCGGCAGCGAGGCGCTGGGAGCCATGATCGCCGCGGGAGCCGAGGGACTCGTCAAGAACCGGTACCGGAAGTTCAACATCAAGCGGGCCGATCTCACCCCCGGCGACGACTACGGCATGATGACCGAAGTCCTGACCCGCCGTTTCTCGCGCCTGCTCAGGGAAGACGGAGACCGCGAGGGGCGGCAATGGCCCGACCTGGTCCTGATCGACGGCGGCGCCGGCCACCTGAGAACCGCCCAGCGGGTGTTCGACGACCTCGGCGTCGCGGACGTGGCGCTCGCCGCCATCGCCAAGGGTCTGGAACGTAATGCCGGACGCGAAACGTTCCATGTCCGGGGAAAGCCGGCGTTCTCGCTGGAACCGAACGATCCTGTCCTGTACTTCCTCCAGCGTCTGCGCGACGAGGCTCATCGATACGCCATCGGCGGCCATCGCGCCAAGCGCTCGCGCGGACTGGGCCGTTCAGTGCTGGACGAGATTCCCGGCATCGGGGCGAAACGGAAGCGCGCTTTGCTGCATCATTTCGGCTCGGCGCGGTCGGTGGAGCGCGCCGGCCTCACCGATCTCGAGGCGGTCGAGGGAATCTCGCGGCAGGTGGCGAAATCGATCTATGATTATTTTCATTCCGACGACTGAAGAACCCCCGGCGTGGAAGGTCGGGATACCGGTCGCGGCGTGCGACCGTCGAAAGCCGCCCGTCCACCGATGATCACCAGCCTGCCCAACCTCCTGACCATCTCGCGGATCCTGGCCATCCCGGCGCTGGTGGCGACGTTCTATTTCCCGGGGATCCTGGCGGACTGGATCTCGCTGGGATTGTTCTGTGCCGCCGGCGTCACCGATTTCCTCGACGGGTACGTGGCGCGCCTGCGCGGGCAGATGTCCGCGTTGGGCCGGTTCCTGGACCCCGTGGCCGATAAGCTCCTGATCGTCGCCGCCATCGTGATGTTGATCGCCGTCGACCGGATCGACGGATGGACCGTCCTCGCCGCGGTGATCATCGTCTGTCGCGAGATCCTCGTGTCCGGTCTGCGCGAATTCTTGGCGGACGTGCAGGTTCCGGTTCCCGTAAGCCGTCTGGCCAAATGGAAGACCACGCTCCAGATCGTCGCGATCGCCTTCCTGTTGTCGGGCGACGCCGGGGACCTGCTGTTGCCGGCCAAGGAGACCGGAACCGTTTGCCTCTGGGTCGCTGCCGCGCTTACGCTCTACACGGGCTACGATTACCTGAGAGCCGGATTGGCGCACATCGCGACGGATGGCGAAGGGAAAGCGGCCACGAAGCCGGACGAAGAGCGCGACGGCGCCGGGAGCGCCGGAACCCGCGCTCGCGGTTGACCGGGCCGCGTCGGCCGGTGCTCCGCGGACGATCCCATTACTGCGGTGAAGCGGGGGAACATGCGATGAAGCCGTTTGGGCGATGAAGCTGTTCGGGATCGCCGGATGGAGCGGCAGTGGCAAGACGACGCTCGTCACGAGCCTGCTGCCCCGGCTCGCGGAAAGGGGCCTCCGCGTGTCGACCGTCAAGCACGCGCATCATGGATTCGATGTCGACCAGCCGGGGAAGGACTCCTACGAGCATCGAAAGGCGGGCGCCTCCGAAGTGCTGGTGTCCTCGAGCAGGCGATGGGTGCTCATGCACGAGAATCGCGGCGGTCCGGAACCGTCGCTGACCGATCTTGTCTCCCGGCTGTCGCCCGTGGACCTCGTTCTGGTCGAGGGGTTCAAGCGAGAGGCGATCGACAAGCTGGAGGTCTATCGCCGGGACCTTGGGAAACCCATGCTCCAACCCGAGGACTCGCGCGTCGTGGCCGTGGCTAGCGACGCGCCGCTCGCGGACATGCCCGTTCCGATACTGAGCCTCGACGCGGTCGAGGACATCACGACATTCATCGTCGCCCAATGCGGTTTCGCCGCCGACACCCGACGCGTGGCGGTCCAAGGGCGATAGCCATGCAGCTCTCCGACGATTGCTTCGCGGCCGGTGACCGTCCGATGACGACGGCGGAAGCGCTCGCCCTTCTGGCGGAGCGCATCGCGCCGGTCGGCGCCACCGAACGCCTTCCCCTGCGCGCCGCCGTCGGGCGGATCCTCGCCGAGGACATCGTGTCGGAGCGCGACGTCCCTCCTGCAGGGAACTCGGCGGTCGATGGTTACGCGTTCGCGTTCGACGACCTGACGCCCGGCCGGGAGACGCGTCTCCGACTTTCCGGTCGCGCCGCAGCGGGGCATCCGGCCCCGCGCGGATCCGGCGAGGGGGCGGTACGGATATTCACGGGCGCCCTGATGCCGGAGGGGTGCGATACCGTCGCCATGCAGGAAGACTGCGCCGCCGACGCCGACGAGGTCGTCATCCCCCGCGGGTTGTCGCGGGGCGCCAACAGCCGCCGCGCCGGCGAGGACGTCCGGAGGGGAGACGCCATCCTCGTCAAGGGCCATTTGCTGCGACCCCAGGATATCGGTATCGCCGCCTCCGTCGGCCACAGCGAGATTTCCGTGTACCGGCCGGTCCGCGTGGCCGTTTTCTCCACGGGCGACGAGGTCCGCGAGCCGGGCGCAGCCCTGGTCCACGGAGCCATCTACGACTCGAACCGTTATGTCCTGATGTCGTTGCTCGATGGCTTTCCCGTCGACGTCTCCGACCTGGGGATACTGGCCGACGACCGAAAGGCGGTGGCGGCGGCGCTGCGGGATGCCGCGCGCGCGCACGACCTGCTGATCACCTCGGGCGGCGTATCGGTGGGAGAGGAGGACCACGTCAGGAACGTGGTCCAGGAGAACGGCGCCCTCCACTTCTGGCGCTTGGCCATAAAGCCGGGCCGGCCGCTGGCGTTGGGACAGGTGGCCGGTGCGCCGTTTGTCGGGCTGCCCGGCAATCCGGTGGCCGCGATGGTGACCTTCGTTCGCTTCGCGCGACCGCTGCTGCTGCGTCTGGCGGGGGGCACGCGTGTCGATCCGCGACTCTATCGCGTCCGTGCGGGCTTCTCCCATCGCAAGAAACCCAACCGCCGGGAATGGGTGCGGGCGCGCCTCAAATTGGGCGCGGACGGGACCCTGGAAGCCGAGAAGTTCGCCCGCGAAGGGGCCGGGATCCTGCGCTCCTTGGTCGAGGCGGACGGCCTCGTCGAGCTGCCCGAGGAGATGACAGAGGTGGCGCCGGGCGCTATGGTGGAGTTTCTTCCCTTCTCCGAGGTGACGTCTTGAAGATTCTCTATTTCGCCTGGATCCGCTCGAGAATCGGTCTCTCCGAGGAGACTGTCGATCTTCCCGACGGCGTTTCCAAGGCCGGCGAGCTGCTCGACTGGTTGCGGGGACGCGGTCCGGAGTACGCGGACGCGTTGCGGGACGCCTCCGTGGTGCGCATCGCCGTGAACGAGGAGTACGCGTCGCTCGACGCGCCGGTGGCGGCGGGCGACGAAGTAGCCCTGTTTCCGCCGGTAACCGGCGGGTGACGTCGGGGTCGGACAGGATGATCCGGATTCAGAAGGAGGACTTCGACGTCGCCGCCGAGATCGCTTCGGTCGTCGGGACCGACCGAAGCGTCGGCGCCGTGACGGTCTTCATCGGGCTCGTCCGCGATATCAACGGCGGCGAGTCGATCGCGGACATGACGCTCGAGCACTACCCGGGCATGACGGAGAAGATGCTGGCGCGAATCGAGGCCGAGGCGATGTCACGGTGGCCCCTTTCAGCGAGTCTGATCATCCACCGGTACGGCCATCTTCAGCCGGGAGACAGGATCGTCCTGGTCATCTCCGCTTCCGCTCATCGCCAAGCGGCCTTCGAAGCGAGCGAGTTTCTCGTCGACTGGCTCAAGGCCAAAGCGCCGTTCTGGAAGCGGGAAACGACGCCCGAGGGGGCCAGATGGGTCGCGGCCCGCGACAACGACGCCGCCGCGGCGGACCGCTGGACTGGCGAGCCCCGGCCGATAGTGGTATGATCGAGTCGAATTCGGAGTTATCCTGCGCGAATTCCCGATTCCGTTTTCCGCGGGTATGTTTTCCCGTCGGATATTGAGGAGGCCTTCAGCATGTTCATACAGACCGAGGAAACCGAGGACACATCAGAACTGCGCTTCATCCCGGGAGTCCCGGTTCTCAAATCGGGAACCGTGTCGTTCGAGCGCGGCGACGACATGGGACGCAGCCCTCTCGTCGAACGGCTGTTCGAGACCGGCGAGCTGCGCCGGGCGGATCTCCGCACGGATTCGATCACGTTGTCCAAACACGACGGCAAGGACTGGACACTGCTCAAACCGGCGATCCTGGGCGTCATCATGGACCACTTCATGTCCGAGCGTCCGATCCTTCTCGATGAAGCGTCGGATTCAGGATCCTCGCCGTCCGCCGCTACCGACGGCGATGGCGAAGTGGTCGGACAGATCGAGGAACTGCTGGAGACGAGGATCCGGCCCGTCGCCCGGGATCAAGGCGGTGACATCGTCTTTCACGGGTTCGAGGAGGGCCGCGTCATTCTCGAGTTCCACGGCGGCGCCCACGCGCTGCAAGGCGGAATCCAGACGATGTTGCGACACTACATCCCCGAGGTGGAAGAAGTCGTCAATCATCTGGACACGATTCCCAAGCCCGGGTTGGACACGGACGAAGGTCGGGCTATCAAGCGGCTGCTCGATGAAGAGATCAATCCGCAGATCGCCGTGCACGGCGGACGCATCTCACTGGTCGACGTGGCCGACGACACGGCGTACGTCAAGCTCGAAGGCGGCTGTCAGGGTTGCGGGATGGCGTCGCTCACCCTCAAGCAGGGAGTCGAAGGGGCGATCATGCAAGCCGCCCCGTCCATCACCCAGGTTCTCGACACGACAGACCATGCCGACGGCGCGAACCCGTACTATCAGCCCGGCAAGGACGGGATGAGCCCGATCTAATATCTTTCGGGCCGGCCGCGACGGCGCGCGGTAATGCGCGGATGAGGGTGCTCCTGGTCTCTGCCTACGATCTGGGCCACCAGCCGTTCGGTTTGGCGTCGCCCGCCGCCTGGCTCAAACAGGCGGTGCGGACGTGAGGTATCTCGATCTCGCGGTCGAGGATTTCAGCGAAGACGCTCTCAATCGACGTCCGGATGGCGGCGGTTCACGTGCCCACGCACACTCGATGGGCCGTTCCTCCCGGAAACGATCCGCGTGCCCCCGTCGCCTCTCGTCGCCGGCAGGCAGGCGAGGGTCGTCGAGACGACCCGGGACGCCGTAATGGCGTTCGTCCTCTCGGAAGACCGGATCGACGGCGGATCCGCTGCATGAAACGGGGCGGCAGTTACGCGGCAGCCTTGCGCCGAACGATCGCGTCGTAATCTTCCATCAGTTGCCTGGTGATTTCGCCGACCGTGTATTCGTGGCCGTCGATCTCGCCCACGGGCGTGACCTCGGCGGCCGTTCCCGTCACGAAGACTTCGCTCGCCTCGTCGAGCTCGTCGGGCATGACGGCGCGCTCGACCACCTCGACCCCGCGCAGGCGCGCGAGATCCATGACCGTCTGGCGCGTGATGCCGGGCAGGAAGCAGTCGGCGGTCGGCGTGTGCAAGGCGCCATCGAAATTGAGGAAGATGTTGGATCCGGTGGACTCGGACACCTGTCCCCGCCAGTCCAGCATCAACGCGTCATCGTATCCCTCGACTTCCGCCTCGTGCTTCGCCAGCGTGCAGATCATGTAGAGGCCGGCCGCCTTGGCCTGGACCGGCGCGCATTCGGGAGGAGGACGTCGCCACCTCGCGGTCCGCAACCGGATGCCCTTCATGCGTGCCTCGGGCGAGAAATAGGCCGGCCACGGCCAGGCCGCGATGGCCACGTGAATCCGGGTGTTCTGCGCCGACACGCCCATCATCTCGGCGCCGCGCCAAGCCACGGGACGAACGTATCCGTCCTGGATACGGTTGGCGGCCAGCACGTCGCGGCACGCCCGATCAATCTCTTCCAGGGTGTAGGGAATCCGGAAGCCCATCTCCACGGCGGAATAGAACAGCCGCTCCGTATGCTCGTGGAGCTTGAAGATTTCTCCTTCGTAGGAACGCTCCCCTTCGAATACCGCGGACGCGTAGTGCAACCCGTGGTTCAACACGTGCAGCGTGACGTTCCGCCAAGGCTTCATCTCGCCGTCGTACCAGATGAAACCGTCGCGATCGTCGAACGAAGGCGTAGACATACGATAGTCCCCGTTATGGTCCCGTTGCAGGGGAATGACCGGGTTCGGAAACGTCCCAACGAATCGCGATTCCGCGACGCTCGAACGATACATTAACTGTTGCGCTGGGTAGCACCAGGGGCAATATATGTCAACGTGACTGACGTAAAGACCGGCCCCAACCCTCTTTTCCTGCGTGACGAGGAGCTCGTCCAGGGGATCGAGCTCCTGTTCTACGCCTATCGCGATTTCACCGAAGACCCGGACGCGGTTCTCGAAGAGTACGGTTTCGGGCGGGCTCACCACAGGGTGGTTCACTTCGTGGCGCGCAATCCGGGGATGTCCGTCGCCGAACTCCTCGAGATCCTGCGCATCACCAAGCAGTCGCTGTCGCGCGTCCTCGGCCAACTGGTCGAGCGCGGGTTCGTCGTGCAACGGAAGGGGACGCGCGACCGGCGGCAGAGGCTGCTCTATCTCACGGAAACGGGACGGGATCTGGCGGAGCGTCTCACGGAACCCCAGAAACGCCGAGTGGCGCGCGCTTACCGCGGAGCCGGCGCCGACGCCGTCGAGGGCTACCGGAAGGTCCTGACCGGCCTGATCGACGACGGCCGTCACGAGACTGCGTCCGGCCCGGTCCGACGCCGCTGAAGCGCGACGGCAGGTCCGGTGCGTGAGTTTCCGCCCCACATCCTGGTCGTCGACGACGATACCAGACTGCGCGAGCTGCTCCGGGATTATCTCGGTGCTAACGGGTTCAACGTCACCACGGCGGAGCATGCCGCCGGGGCCAGGCGAAAGCTCGCCGGCCTCGACTTCGACCTGATCGTCCTAGACGTGATGATGCCCGGGGAATCCGGGTTCGATCTCACCGGACACCTGCGGTCGACCTCCCGGGTCCCCATTCTCCTGTTGACGGCTCGCGGCGATGCCGACGACCGGATCACCGGTCTGGAACGGGGCGCCGACGACTATCTGCAAAAGCCGTTCGAGCCTCGCGAACTCATCCTGCGTATCCAGAGCATCCTGCGTCGTAGCGGGCCTAGCCGCGTGGAATCCGAACCGCTCTCCATCGACGGCCACACCTTCGACGGCGAGCACGGAGAACTGCGCTCCGACGACCACGTCACCCGCCTGACGGCGAGCGAGGCGATGCTGCTGTCGGTCTTCGCGGCGAACGCCGGAACGGTCCTGTCGAGATCCGAACTGGCGCGCCGGGCAGGCGTGAACAGCGAGCGCGCCGTCGACGTGCAAATCACCCGACTGCGCCGTAAGATCGAGCGCGACCCCCGGAACCCACGGCACCTGCGGACCGTGTGGGGGAAAGGCTACGTTCTTTGGCCCGACTGACATGATGCGAGCGAGCGCGATCGCGCGGAGAGCGCGCCGGCTCACGACGCGGTTGATCAAGCGATACCTGCCCGGGTCCCTCTTCGGCCGCGCCCTGCTGATCATCGTGACGCCTGTCGTGGCGCTACAACTCATCGCCACTCTCGTCTTCTACGAGCGACATTGGGACACCGTCACGCGGCGCCTGGCGCTCGGGCTCGCCGGCGACACGGCTCTCGTCGTCGAGATGACGCACGACGCGACGACGCCCGAGGAGTTGGAGCCGGTATTCGAATCCGCGGCGCATCATCTATCGCTACGGTTGACGTACCTACCCGGCGAGATTCTTCTCAACCGGCCGCCAAGGATCAGCGTCGCCAATCGCATCGTGGACCGGATGCTGCACAAGGCGTTCACCGCGTACCTCCCCCGTCCGTTCCGCATCGATACGACCGGTTTCGGAGATGACATCGAAATCCGGGTACAGTTGTCGGACGGCGTGCTCAGGGTTCTCACGACGCGCAAGCGCGTCACCAGCTCGACCACCTATATCTTCGTCATGTGGATGGTCGGCACGTCCCTGATCCTGTTGGCCGTCGCCATCCTGTTCCTGCACAATCAAATCCGGCCGGTCCGCCGTCTGGCCAAGGCGGCGGAGGAATTCGGCAAGGGCCGGGACGTCCGCGACTTCCATCCATCGGGCGCCACGGAGGTGCGTCAGGCAGCCGCGGCCTTCATCAACATGCGCGACCGCATCCGGCGCCATATCGCGCAGAGGACCGAGATGTTGGCGGCCGTCAGCCACGACCTAAGAACGCCGCTGACGCGCATGAAACTCCAGCTCGCCATGCTGAACGAAAGCGACGGCGTCGAACACCTGAAGGCGGATGTGTCGGAGATGGAACGCATGGTCGAGGGCTATCTGGCCTTCATGCGCGGACAGGACGCGGAAGCCGTCGTGGATACCGACATCGCGGACCTGCTCAGAACCGTGGCCGCCGACGCGGGCCGCCAGGGTGTCGAGGTTGCGGTTTCGATGCCGGAGGAGGCGCTCCGCGGCGGCGACGGTGGCAGGCCCGCGGACGGCCGTATCGTTCCGCTGCGTCCCAATGCCATCCGACGCTGCATGACCAATCTCGTGGACAATGCGGCCCGCCACGGGCGACACGTGGAGATCTCCATGGACGCGAGAGAAGGCCGGGTCGAGATCTCCGTCGACGACGACGGCCCCGGCATCCCGGAGGACCGGCGCGAAGAGGTCTTTCGTCCCTTCCACAGGCTTCGGGACTCTCGCGACCCGAAGACCGACGGCATGGGACTCGGTCTGGCCATCGCCCGCGACGTCGCCCATAACCACGGCGGCGACATCGAGTTGTCGACATCCCCGATGGGAGGGCTGCGAGCGTCCGTCCAGCTTCCCGTGTAGAGAGGCTCCTGTCCGGCTGGAACGGCTCCGGCGTTCCGTGCCGCCCGCGTCGCGGCCCCGATGGAACGGCTCCCGTTCAGTAGAGTCGGCCGCCGTCGGGTACGGTCTTGTCCGGCGCGACGAGGACCACCTCGCCATTGTCGTCGGGAAAGCCGAGAACGAGGACCTCGGACATGAACGGTCCGATCTGTCGCGGCGGGAAGTTGACGACCGCCGCGACCTGGCGGCCCCTGAGCGCTTCTTTATCGTAGTTCGCCGTCAATTGGGCGGACGACCTCCGTTCGCCGATATCCGGTCCGAAATCGATACGCAGCCTGTATGCCGGTTTTCGGGCCGCGGGAAAGTCGTCGACCGCGACGACGGTGCCCACCCGTACGTCGACGCGCAGAAAATCGTCGAAGGATATCTCGTTCATCCGGCTTACGAAGATGCCTCGGCGGCGGACCCGTTCGCTCTTCCCGGACTCGCGACCCCGCCGAATCTGGCCGCGATGCCGTCCACTCTCCTCAACTGGCGGTCGACGAACGTCATCGTCCTGGCCATGTCATCGCTGTCGTCCGAGCGCCAGACTCGAACGGCCCCCAACATGATCAGACCGAGGCCCTCGATACGGAGCATCCCGGAAAGGCCGCCGTGATCGATCCGGGCCGTCTCCAGCATCCAGGCCAGGGAGCGCGCATGGATCGGCCACAGGCAGGCGCAGGCGAGCGGCCGGCGCCGCATGTCCTCGAAGATGGCGACGATGCCGTCCTTGTGGGGATTGAGCAGGTCGAACCGTCTCATGATCACGTCGAAGAGGCGGTCGCGCGCCGATTCGTCGGCCAACGCGGGGTCGTCTCCGGCGATCATCCGATCGTCGATCCCGCGCAGGAACGCCGCCACGACATGAAGTTTCGACGGGGCGACCTCATAGACCTCCCGCATGGACAGGCCCGCCGCCTCGGCTATGTCGGACATGCGGGTATCCCGCCAACCCTGCCGCCCGGCGAGCTCCAGCGCCGCCCGGACGACCCGGTCGAGCGGGTCGGCAAGCTTTGCGCGCACCCGTTTGGCCATGTCTTGCCCCTCTTCAGGCCAGCGTCGGACCGATGATGGCACAATATCCGCCGTGTCGCGACGCCCCCGTCCCGCGCGAGCATCGCGAGAAGTCAGCCGGCGAGTTCCCGAGAGCGGCGTGTCGCCGCCGCCACCGCCCGGGTCAGCAACCGGCCCATTCCGTCGTCCGCCATCAACACATCGAGAGCCGCCGCGGTCGTTCCGCCGGGACTGGTGACGTTCCATCGCAGTTCGGAGGGCGCCTCTTCCGAACCGCGCACGAGCTCGCCCGCGCCCGACACCGTCGCCCGGGCGAGGCGCATGGCGAGGTCGGGGGGCAGTCCGGCTTTCACGCCCGCCTCGGCCAGACACTCGACAAGGAGGAATACGTAGGCGGGGCCACTCCCCGACGTCGCCGTCACCGCGTCGAGCAGGCCTTCGTCTTCCACCCACGCGACCTCTCCCACCGCTGCCAGCAGCTCGTCGCAGGCCGACCGGCCATCGCCGCCGACACGCCTGTTGGCGCAGGCGACGCTGATGCCGCGGCCGATGGCGGCCGGCGTGTTCGGCATGGTACGGACGATCGGGGCATCCTTGCCCAGACGACTCTCGAAATAGGCGATGGACCTCCCCGCGGCGATCGACAGGAACACCGTGCCGGGACCGACGAATTTCGCGTAAGCGGGCACCACGCCGTCGGTGATCTGCGGTTTGACGGCGAAGACGACGACCCCCGGCGCGACATCGCGCGGCAATGCGTCCACCGCACCGCTACAGGAAACACCGAGTTCGCGCGCCAGGGAGCGAGATTCCTCCACCGGGTCGACGACATGAACGTCGCCCGCGCCGACCCCGCGTCGCAACCATCCGCGCAACAGGGCACCGCCCATCTTTCCACAACCGACAAGAAGGATGGTCTCGTTCATGGGCGAAAACCGACAGGCCGGCTCAGGCCTCGCCGACCGTCTCCAGCATGGCCGAGGCCAAGGCGTCGTCCGCCGTCTTGCCGCCCCACAGCATGAGCATGAAGGCGGGGAAATAGCGTTCGCTCTCGTTCAACGCCACCTCGATGAGGTCCTCGACCTGCCGGGGCGTGGCACCGGCGCCAGCCCCGAGCAGAAGCGCGTACCGGAACATCACAAATCCGCCTTCGGCCGAATAATCGAAATGCCCGAGCCACAGGCGTTCATTGACCAGAGTGAGCAGCGCACAGGCGTCCGGCAAGCGGTGATCGGGAACCCGCAGGTCGAAAGCACAGGAAAACTGCATCGCGCCCCGATCTTCCAGCCACGTAAACCACATGTGGTAGCGGTTCCAGTGGCCCTCGACGTATGTCGCGAGCTCGTCGTCTCCCGAACGATCGGCAGGCCATTCGTTGGTCGCCACGAACCGCTCGACGATATCGAGCGGGTTTGCCAGCGCGGGTCCGACCGGGTCAACCAGACCGGTCACGATTGGATCTCCGCGATGGACAAGCGGGGGGAAAGCGACGGTTCGGTCGATACCTCATCGCCAGTGTTTCAATATCTTGTGGGCAATGCCAACCCCATTACAGAATGTAGATTGCCAAATCGCGGAGTCGGGCGCAAGCGCCGAATCGGGCCGGTTGTCGGAAATCCATGGGAAACACGCCGCCGGCGCGTCTTATCGGCCGATGTCCGGAACCGGAAACCGTTCAGGGCGACATCCCGCCGGTATCTCGCGTCGCGCGCTTCCCGCTCGCGGCCGCGCCGCCCTTGGCCTTGCGTCCGCCCGCGGCCCGGCGCCTTGCCGGCGCGTTCGATTTCTCGAGCGCCTCGATCCGTTTCGCGAGAGCATCGTTCTCGCGCCGCGCCGCCGCGGCCATCGCCTTGACGGCGTCGAACTCCTCGCGGGTCACCAGATCCATGCCATTCAATATGCGCTCAAACTGATCCCGTAGACGCACCTCGACCTCGCCCTTCACGCCTTGCAGCGTCCCAATGGCGCTCGCGGCCACGCGGGCCAGATCGTCGAGGAGTTTGTTGTCGGTCTGCATTTCGAGCGTTTCCGGCAATTCCGTGACTATGACGCAGACGGGCGATGGCGGCAAGCCTCGGTGCTCTTGCGGCCCGCGCGGCCGCTTCCTATAAGGGCCCAGACTCGAACGGATGGCGACGCTGCGAGACCCGTGCCGACGCCAGCCGGTGTCGAACGACCTGAATCTCCGGAGTCACGAACACTGCTTCCGGGCGTCCTCTCGTATCCCGCCATCGATCCGGTTCTCGTACAGGTCGGACCATTCGCGATACGTTGGTACGCGCTGGCATATGTCGCCGGCCTGCTGCTGGGTTGGCGCTATATCGTCGCCCTAACCCGCCTGCCCGACCCGCCGCTCGAGAAACGGGACGTCGACGACTTCATCGTCTGGGCGACATTCGGCGTAGTTCTGGGCGGACGGCTCGGTTACGTCCTGATCTACCGCCCCGATCACTATCTGGCGAACCCCCTCGACATACTGTTCATATGGGAGGGCGGCATGTCGTTTCACGGCGGCTTGGTCGGCGTGATCTTGGCGGTGTGGTGGTTTTCCCGACGCCGCGCGCTCGATATCCTGGGTGTTGGCGACTACGTCGCCTGCGCGGCGCCGGTCGGGTTGTTCTTCGGCCGGATCGCGAACTTCATCAACGCGGAACTGATCGGACGGCCCAGCGACGTGGCCTGGGCGATGGTGTTTCCCGGCGGCGGCGCGGTTCCGAGGCATCCCAGTCAGCTTTACGAAGCCCTGCTCGAGGGCCTCCTTCTGTTCGTCGTCTTGGCTGTACTGGTCCGCAAGGACTCGATCCGGCTCAAGCGCGGCACCCTGTTCGGTATCTTCCTCGTGGGATACAGCGTCGTGCGCGCCATCGCCGAGCTCTATCGCGAACCCGACGCGCATATCGGATTCCTGGTACCGGGCGTGACGATGGGCCAATTGCTGTCCCTGCCCGTATTCTTCCTCGGCATCTGTCTGCTCGCCCGTGCCGCGAAATCGGACTGAGTCCGGCGGCGATCTCGAGGCGCATCTGCGCCGCCGGATCCGGGCTTTCGGGCCTCTCACCGTGGCGGAGTACATGGCCGAGGCGCTCGGGAATCCGAAGTACGGCTACTACGGGACCCGGAACCCGATCGGCGCCGCGGGCGATTTCATCACCGCTCCCGAGATCAGCCAGATGTTCGGCGAACTGATCGGATTGTGGTGCGCCGACACCTGGCGGAAGCTGGGCGCTCCGAATCCGGTGCGCCTAGCGGAGATTGGACCTGGCCGCGGCACCCTGATGCGCGATGCCCTCCGGGCGGTCCGGACCTTGCCGGCGTTTCGCGGCAGCGCGGACATACACCTCGTGGAGACCAGCCCCGTCCTCCGCGCGTGCCAGAGAGAAATGCTCCCGGATGTCGACGCGACATGGCACGACCGCTTTCTCCGTGTTCCCGAGGGGCCGGTCATCGCGGTGGCCAACGAGCTCTTCGATGCGCTCCCCATCCACCAGTTCGAACGGACCCTCCGAGGCTGGCGCGAACGTCTCGTGGACGCCGACGGAGACGGTGGAGGGCTCCGCTTCGTGCTCGGACCGGTAACGGCAGCCTTTTCCGTCGTGCCCGAGGGACTCCGGCACGCGCCGCTCGGCAGCATTGTCGAGGTGAGCCCCGCCCGCGTCGATCTGATGCGGGATATCACCGAACGCGCGATCCACGGCCCGGGAGCGGCCCTCGTCATCGATTACGGCCATCTCGGGACCCGACCCCGAGACACCCTGCAGGCCGTTGCCGCCCACCACGGCCACGAGGTACTCGAGTCGCCCGGCGGAGCCGACCTCTGCGCCCATGTCGACTTCGCCGTTCTCCGGCGGACAGCGTCCGAATGCGGGGCGGACGTCTGGGGACCGGTTCCGCAAGGCGAGTTCCTCGAGTCGCTGGGCATACGGACCCGGGCGGCGCGGATCAAGGAAACGGCGACACCGGAACAGTGCGACGAGATCGACAGCGCCCTCGAGCGGTTGACCGGCCCCGGCGAGATGGGCACCTTGTTCAAGGTGTTGGCGATCACCTCGCCCGGGACACCGGTTCCCGGCGGGTTCGACGCCAATGACCGGTAGATCGGCATGCCACGAGACACTCCCGCAGCGCTTCAATCCGGGAATCTGGCCGATGCCGCCGGAGTTTCCCATGGGTTCTTCACGCGCCGGGGCGGCGTCTCGAATGGCATATACGCTTCGTTGAACTGTGGTTTCGGTTCTTCCGACGATCGCCACAGCGTCGCGGCCAACAGAGCCCGGGTAACGCGGGTTCTCGACATGGATCCGGCGAGTCTGAGAACCGTCCATCAGGTCCACGGTACGAACGTGCGCACCATCGATGACCGGAATGACGCGCGAACGCCGATCCAGGCGGATGCGCTAGCGACCAACCTTTCGGGGATCGCTCTGGGAATTCTGACGGCGGACTGCGCCCCCGTTCTTCTGGCGGATCCCACCGCCCACGTGATCGCCGCCGCCCACGCCGGCTGGCGGGGTGCGCTCGACGGCATCGTCGAATCCACGGTAGCCGCGATGATTGGCTTGGGAGCACACCCATCGTCGACCGTCGCCGGCATCGGACCTTGCATCGGCCCACGGACTTACGAGGTGGATCCCGGATTCCGGGGGTCGTTCGTCGACCGGAACCCCGAGCACCGGCGTTACTTCCGGGCGGCGCCACGCCCGGACCGTTTTCTTTTCGATCTCTCCGGCTTCGTCGGATCGGCGCTCAGCGTCGCGGGCATCGGGACCATCGAACGTATCGACGGTGACACCTTGAGCGAAGAGACCCGTTTCTTCAGCTATCGGCGCGCCCGCCACCGGGGAGAACCCGACTACGGCCGGCAGCTTTCGGCGATCGTACTCCGGCATTGAGGTCCGATGCCTTGCCGCGCCGGTCGTCGGGGAAGAATATCGTTCGAGTCGGCCTCGCCTCTCTCTGCGTTCCGCTCGTCTGGGCCGCGGTCATCGGCGGGTGTCAGCCCTTGCCGCGCCCGTTCCAACCCGAAAACAAGGCCGCATCCCTTGATGGGTATCTGGAGCCCGGTCCGCGGGCCGGTCTCACCGTGGCGAGCCCGAGCGGCCTCTCCCAACGACACTCGGAGCGCCTCGCTACGCTGGTCGCCGCGGCCCTCCGTGACCTGGGCGTCGTGGCGACGGTGGCAACCTCGGAGCGGCGACGCTATCGATTACACGGGCAAATTGATCAGGAGACCGACCCGCTCGCCGCGCCCGACGACGCGCTGACCGTCGTCCTGCGCTGGAGCTTCGTCAGTCCCGAAGGCGATGTCGTCGGGACCGTGATCCAGCGCGAGACCCTCGCACCACCAGCGTGGCGGGCCCTCACCGAAGCCACGTTGGCCTCCTTCGCGGCGCACGCCGCGCCGCGAATCGAGAGGATGCTCGACATCCATGGCGAAACGCCGGTCCCGCGCCGGCCTTTCAATCCCGTCGTGGTCTATCGCGTCGACGGCGCACCCGGCGACGGCGCGACCGCCTTGCGGTACGAGATGCGGAGGGCCTTGCGCACGCGGGGCGTCCCCGTCGTCGAGAACATCGCCGACGACACGTACATCGTGCTCGGTGCCGTTCATATCGACAAGGGACACGCACCGCCAGAACGGACGGTGGAGATCGACTGGACCATCCTTCGCCCGGATGGCCATCGCGTCGGTTCGGTACGCCAACGGAATTCCGTGGCGGCCGGGCGCCTCGACGACGCCTGGGGAACGATCGCGACGGCCGTCGCGGATGGCGGCGCGGACGGCGTGACGTCGCTGTTGGAGACGGTTCGGATCGGCCGACGAGATATACTGGGCGGTCGCTGACCCGCACGTCGATTCGAACGCCGCGTGACTCGGTTCGAACAGGTGCGGGAGGCGCCCCCTAAAGGAGGGTAGGGGGGTCTCCGAAGCCGTTCGTGCCCACAAACCGGCCCGGAGGAGGCCATATACGGGTATTCGCCCGCCGCGCCGCGGGGTCGAAAGCGGACCGGGACATCGCGTTTACTCACCGTGGCCTCCTTGATAAATTCCGACGTGCTCACGCCCGTCAATCGATTTCGCCCGGCGGGACAACAGACCCTCCCAGCATTGGAGCCGATGGGCGCGCCGCCATGAAGATCGTCGCCGGCAATGCCAACCGTCCGCTCGCTGAGGCAATGGCGGCGTACTTGAATCAGCCGTTGACCAGGGCCGTCATCCGCCGGTTCTCCGATATGGAGGTATTCGTCGAGATCGAGGAGAACATCCGCGGCGAGGACGTTTTCCTGATCCAGCCGACCTCCTATCCGGCGAACGACAACCTGATGGAACTGCTGGTCTGTCTCGACGCCCTCAAACGGGCGTCGGCGCAACGGATCACGGCCGTCGTGCCGTACTACGGCTATGCCCGACAGGATCGCAAATCAGGCCCCCGTACACCCATTTCAGCCAAGCTCGTTGCCAACCTGATCACGACCGCCGGCGCCAGCCGGGTCGTCACGCTCGACCTTCACGCCGGTCAGATTCAAGGATTCTTCGATATTTTGGTGGATAACCTGTTCGCCGCTCCGGTGTTCTCGAAGGATATCAGAGAACGCTACGACGGCGAGGAATTGATGTTCGTGTCGCCCGATGTCGGCGGCGTGTTACGCGCGCGCGCGCTGGCCAGACGACTTGACGCGGGACTTGCCATCATAGATAAGCGGCGCGAACGAGCGGGCGTTTCCGAAGTGATGAACATCATCGGCGACGTGTCCGGCCGTCAGTGCGTGATCGTCGACGATATCGTGGATTCGGCTGGCACCCTGTGCAACGCGGCCGACGCGTTGATGGAGGCTGGCGCCAAGTCGGTGACCGCCTACGTCACCCACGGTGTGCTGTCCGGCGGCGCCGTGGCGCGAGTCACGGGTTCCTCCCTGGAGGCGTTGGTTACGACGGACAGCATATTGGCGACGGAAGCGGTGCGCGTGGCGCGGAACATCCGGCGCATCTCGATCGCACCGCTGATGGCGGAAGCCATGCTGCGAATCAGCGAAGAGCGTTCCGTCTCGTCGCTGTTCGATTGATGGGGCCGCAGAGACTGTTCCTTCGCGGCCGCGGACAGGACACCTCGATAAGGAGTACGACATGTCCGACGCTGACGTGATTTCGGCGCAATACCGCGCCGAGTTGGGGCGTGGCGCTTCGCGGGCGGCGCGCAGGTCCGGACGCGTTCCCGGCGTGGTCTATGGCGCCGCGAAGGACACGGCCTCCATATCGGTCGACCGCCGCCAACTGGATCGCGAAATGGCGCGCGGCGGCTTCTATACGCGCCTGTACAGTCTCCAGATCGACGGCCGGTCCGAACAGGTGCTGGCGCGCGAGGTCCAGTCCCATCCGGTCACGGATGTGCCGATGCACGTGGATTTCCTGCGTCTGTCCGGGGACTCCACGATACGGTTGCAGATTCCCGTGATTTTCGAGAACGAGGAGGAATCGCCGGGCATCAAGCGCGGTGGGGTGCTGAACGTGGTGCGCCACGAGGTCGAGGTCAACTGCCGGGCGGATGCGATCCCGGAGAGCTTTACCGCGGACCTCACGGGCCTCGGTATCGGCGACGCGGTGCGTATCAGCGATATCCGGTTGCCCGAAGGCGTCGAACCCGTGATCACGGATCGTGACTTCACGATCGCGACCATCGCCGCATCGAGCGCGGCCATCGAGGACGCCGCCGCCGAGGCCGAGGCGGCCGAGCTGACTCCGCCGGAAGGAGAGGAAGGCGAAAGGCGCGCCGACGGACAGGCCGTCGAGACGGCGGAGGGCGAAGCCCCGGCCGAGTCGGAAGCCACCGAGGAGGGATAGCCCTCGCCATGTTGCTCGTCGTCGGCCTGGGCAATCCTGGAGAGCGCTACAAGAAGAACCGGCACAATATCGGCTGGATGGCCGTGGACGCGGTCATCGCGGGCCATGGATTCGGACCGGAACGCCGGCGCTTCCACGGCTTGGCATCGGAAGGCCGACTGGCTGGGCGCCGGACCACAGCCCTCAAACCGACGACATCCATGAACATATCGGGACAGGCGGTCGCCGCCGCCATGCGCTATTACCGGCTGGCGTCGAGGGATGTGGTCGTGTTCCACGACGAGATCGACCTGATTCCCGGCAAGATCCGGGTCAAACAGGGCGGCGGCAACGCGGGTCACCGGGGACTGATCAGCATCGACGCCCATATCGGAGAGAACTACCGTCGGGTTCGCCTCGGCATCGGACACCCCGGGGACAAGAGCCGCGTCATTCGCCACGTGTTGGGCGATTTTGCGAAAGTGGATCTGGCGTGGCGCGATTCGCTGCTGGAAGCCATCGTGGAAGCCGCACCAATGTTGGCGACTGGGGATGAAGCCGGATTTCAGAACAAGGTGGCGATGCTTGCGCCGCCGTCGAAGCCCGACGTCTCGTAACGAACCCCGTCGAACGGACGATCGAGCCCCGGAGGTTGATATGCCCGGAGACGACACACCAAGTGTCTGGTACGACGACTGCGAAGTCGGTCACGTATTCGAGCTCGGCGAAATCACCATGGTCAAGGATGAGATCATCGAGTTCGCCCGCAAATACGACCCGCAGCCCTTCCACGTCGACGAGGAAGCCGCCGCCGCCAGCATGTACGGCGGCATCATCGCAAGCGGCTGGCACACGGTATCTGTCTGTATGCGCCTCATCGTGGACAACATGATGGGCCCCGACTCGGGCAGCATCGGCTCTCCCGGCCTGAGCGAGGTGAGCTGGCCGAAGCCCGTGCGTCCGGGCGACACGCTCAGGCTACGCGCGGAAATACTCGATAAAATCCCTTCCAGGAGCAAACCGGACCGTGGATTCTGGCGCGTGCGTTTCGCGGCCCTCAACCAGGACGACGAAGAAGTGGCCGTCATGGTGCCGCTGCAGTATCTTCTGAAACGGCCGAACGCGCCGCCCCCGGTCCGAAGTTGACGATCCCGATCCCGCCCGTGCTATAGATTCGCGCTGGCGTCGGATTTGTCCGATTGCGTCGATGGGAGAGAAAGACCGATGGGGTCGACGACGACGCTCACCGCGGAGGATGGCCATGAATTCGCCGCCTACGAGGCGGCGGCGGACGGTCCGGTCAAGGGATGCATCGTCGTCGTCCAGGAGGCGTTTGGACTCAATGGTCACATCCGCGACGTGTGCGACCGACTGGCGGGTGAAGGTTATTCCGCGGTCGCGCCGGCGCTGTACGACCGCGAGGCGCGCGGGATCGAATTGGGTTACTCCGAGGAAGAGGTTCAGGCGGCTCGGGCGGTCATGACGCGCGTCCCCTGGGATACGGCCATGCTCGACGTACAAGCTGCGTACGGCCTCCTGGCGCAAAAGGGCTCCGTCGGGATAACGGGTTTCTGTTGGGGTGGATCGGTAACTTGGCTCGCCGCGTGTCGTTTGAATTTCGCTTGTGCGGTTTCCTACTACGGGGGTCGGATCATCGACTTTGTCGCGGAAAAGCCCTCCTGTCCCACGATGTGCCATTTCGGCGAACTGGATCCGACCATCCCCATAAGCGACGTCAACGAGATCATCACCCATCACTCCAGCGTCACGGTGCATGTTTATCCAGACGCCGGGCATGGTTTTCATTGCGACCAGCGCACCCACCATCATGAGGAAAGTGCCAGGCTCGCCTGGACTCGCACGATGGCGTTCTTCGAACGCCATCTTCCCGAGTAGGATCCTGTCGAGTTCCGCGCCTCGAACCGGATGGGATCGACCGGCGAGGAGTCCTTCGGAGCGGCCGCCCCGGGAGTGGCGGCTCGCGCGCGGGAGGCGGGTGTTTGCATAAGCGCGAGGCTGTTTGGCTGTTCGACAGGCTCGGGAAAATCGATCCACGGAAGCTTTCGCCGATACTGAACGTGGGCAGTTCCACCCGGGAATACCGGGAACTCGTGCAGCCTTGGATTCAGGATGTCCTCGTCGGTCCATTGCAGGATCGGGGTGTGCGCATCATCCATCTCGACCTCAAGGAGGGCGCCGGAATCGACATATCGGCCGATATCTCCGACGACGCGGAATTGGAGCGGCTGAAGGCGCTGGGTGCAAGGACAGTGCTCTGTTGCAACGTGATGGAGCACGTTTTCGATCCCGGAGATCTCGCCCGCCGTTGTTCGGCCCTGGTTCCGAAAGGCGGTTACATCGCGGTCACGGTTCCGTACAGCTATCCGCATCACCGCGATCCGGTCGATACCATGTTCCGGCCGCGCCCGGACGAAGTCATCGCCCTGTTCGAAGGCGTCGAGGTCGTCGCACGGGAGATCGTCGAAGCGGGTTCCTACAGGGATCAGGTGAAGGAAAGGCCATGGATCCTTTTCCGCCATGTCTTTCGTTTCCCTTTCCCGTTCATTGGCCTCGAACGGTGGAAGAGATCCATGAAGAAACTCTACTGGCTGGCCAATCCGTATTTGCAGTCGTGCGTGATATTGCGGAAGACCTCCGCTTGACTGTCAGGCGTCGTCGAGACTCGGGCGGCGACGCAGCCAAGGCGTCGTGGTCCCCGCGCGCAATCAACGCAACGCCGCCTCGATATTACCGCCGTCCACCGTCAGCACCGCCGCCGTCGTCTTGGGAGAGAGGGCGAGGTCGACGAAGGCCTTGGCGACGTCCTCCACCTTCACTTCGCGTTTCAGCAGATTTCCGCTCCCGAGGTACTGCTCCACCGTCAGACCGCGCGCCGCGGCCCGTTCCTCAAGGAGGTCGCCTTTGTAGATCCGTGTGCGGACGCGGTCCGCGTTCACGGCGTTGGAGCGGATTCCCTGTTCGCCATATTCCAGGGCGTATTGGCGGGCGAGAGAGAGCGTCGCCGCCTTGGGAAGACCGTAGGGACCGAAGTTCCTTCCCGGATTCACCGCCTGTTTGGAGGCGTTGAACAACAGCACGCCACCCGTCCCCTGGGCGGTCATCACGCGAACGGCGTTCTGAGCCACCGTCTGGTGAGCGAAAAAGTTGAGATCGAAGCTCTGTCGCAGAACGCGGTCGGGGACGTCCCCAATCCGCCCCCGCCACGCCGCTCCCGCGTTGGATACCACAATGTCGAGACCGCCGAACGTCCGACAGACCCGATCGAAGGCCCGGCGCACGGAGCGGCGCTCGGTGACGTCGCATACGATCCCGATGGCGCTTCCGGCGACGGCGCCGGCGACGGCCTCCGCAGCCGACCGGTTCCGGTCGAGAACCGCGACGGCGGCGCCTTGCTCTGCGAACTCGCGAGCGGTCGCCGCTCCGATCCCGGAGCCACCCCCGGTGACCAGCACGACCTGCCGCGCCAGCGGCGGCTCCATTCCCTTCCCGAGCTTCGCCTGCTCCAGCGACCAGTACTCGACATCGAACATGTCTGCCTCGCGGATCGGCCGATAACGGCCGATCGCTTCGGCATCGGTGACGACCTCGATGGTGTTCTCCGCGATGTCGGCCACGATACCCGCATCGCTCGCCGACCCACCGGCGCCGAACAGACCGAGCCCGGGGACGAGGACCACGCGCGGATAAGGATCGAGCTCGACCTTGACCGGCTCTCGCTCGCCGTTGTGACGCGCGAAGTAGGCGCGGTAACGCCGCACATACCGCGCGATCCGTTCCCCCGCTTCCCGTTTGAAGGCCGAGAGATCGCCCGCAAGGGGCGCCGGCAGGACCAGGGGCCAGTTCTTCGTGCGGATCGCGTGATCTGGCGTCACCACGCCGACCTGGCTGTAACGACCGACGTCCTCTCCGTCGACATAGGTCCGGATGCGCCCGTTCGTGCGGAAGTCGAGGATGGCGCGGCGCCATTCCCCGCCCGCGTCGTCCAGCGGCTCGGCGAGGAGACCGCGGACGATGGGGCCGACCTCGGAGGCCCGCGCGATCCGGGGCGGGAGGCGCGATGGCCTGAACCGCTCGCGCCGGCCCCGCCGAAGACGAGCCTCCGCCAGAGACACCAAGTCGATCATCCGCTCATAGGCGTCGCGCGCGGTGTCCCCGAACGTGAAGATTCCGTGTTTGAGCAAGATCAGGCCTTCGACGCCAGGGTTCGCTTCGTGGATCTCGGCCGCCTCCCTGGCCAAGGCGAAGCCGGGCATTACGTAGGGCACGAGCGCGACACGGCCGCCGAAGACCTCGCGGCAGAGCGCGTCGCCGTCGGGCTGGTCGGTCACGGCGAGCACGGCGGTGGAATGGGTATGATCGACGTACTTGTACGGCAGGAACGCATGCAGCAGCGTCTCCACCGACGGGTTGGGAGACGTCGAATCGAGCAGGCACCCGCGCTGCAAATTGACCATTTCCCCGTCCGAAAGCGAATCGAGATGCCGCAACTCGAGCAGCGCGGCGATCCGTAGCGCCGGAAGACCGCGGGGCTCGATATCTCCCATGTCCCAACCGCTGCCCTTGACGCACAACACGTCGACGCGCCGGCCGAGGGAGTCCCGCATGGTCGTCTTGACCGAGGTGTTGCCCCCGCCGTGCAACACGAGCCTGGGATCCCGTCCAAGCAGGCGCGTGGTGTAGACGCGCAACGCCAGATCGCGATCCACCCCTCGACGCGCGTAGGCCCGAACCAGGCGCTCAGCCTCTCGAGAGCACCACCGGCTCTTCATGCGTCCTCGCTTTTCAGGCGGCGTGCCTCGCCCGCTCGGGGTACAGCGACGCCAAGCCCTCGACCGACGCTTCGCAGATCCCCCGTTCGGTGATCAACGCGGTCACGAGATGCGCGGGCGTGACGTCGAAGGCGAAATTCGCGGCGGCGCTACCGTCGGGCGTCAGTCGGACGGTCGCGACCTCGCCCGACCGGGTCCGACCCGAAATCTCCGTGACCTCGATGCCGTCACGCTCCTCGATGGGTATGTCGCGGACGCCGTCGCGGATGGTCCAGTCGACGGTGGAATGCGGCAGACCGACGTAAAACGGCACGCCGTTGTCACGCGCGGCCAGGGCCTTCGGATAGGTCCCGATCTTGTTGCAGACATCGCCGGCCGCAGTCGTGCGGTCCGTCCCGGTAATGCACAAGTCGACGCGGCCGTGCTGCATGAGATGGCCGCCGGCGTTGTCGACGACGACCGTATGCGGCACGCCATGATGAACCAGCTCCCATGCCGTGATGCTGGCGCCCTGGTTGCGCGGCCGCGTCTCTCCGACCCAGACGTGGACCGGAATCCCGGCATCGTGCGCCTTGTAGATGGGCGCCGTGGCGGTGCCCCAATCGACGGTGGCAAGCCAGCCCGCGTTGCAATGCGTGAGGATCTCGACGGGCCTTGATCGGCCGGCGGCTTCCCAGGCCTCGCGAACCAGGGAGAGCCCGTGGTCGCCGATAGCCTCGCAGGTGGCCACGTCGTCATCGCAGACGGCGGCGGCCTTGGCGTAAGCGGCATCCGGCCTGTCTCCGGCGGGGAGCGCGCTCGTCGCCGCCTTCATCTCGTCAAGCGCCCAGCGCAGATTGACGGCGGTGGGGCGCGTCGCCAGCAGCATCTCGCAGGCCTGGATCAGGGACGCATCGGAAGGGTCCTCGGCCAGCGCCAGACAGACGCCGTAGGCGGCCATCGCGCCGATCAGGGGCGCTCCCCGCACGCGCATGTTCCTTATGGCTTCAGCGGCGTCCGCGACGGTGTTCAGCGCGCGCGTGACGAATTCGTGCGGCAGACGGGTCTGGTCGATTATGTGGACGCTACGCCCGTCGTCTCCGACCCAGATCGTGCGATATGGCGCGCCGTGGACGTTCATGGGACGACTCCCGGCTGTTCCTCATTCCCCTTCGAACTCGCAGAGCGCAAGGACCTCGAGTCCCATGTCTTCGACTCGCTTGCGGCCGCCCAGGTCCGGCAGGTCGATGACGAACGAGCAGCCGACAACCTCGGCGCCGACCTGCCGCAGGAGCTTGATCGCCGCTTCCGCCGTTCCACCGGTCGCGATGAGATCGTCGACGAGAAGCACGTGGGAACTCGGCTCGATCGCGTCCCGGTGGATCTCCACCCGGTCCGTGCCGTATTCCAGTTCGTAATCCTCGCCGATCGTCTCCCAGGGGAGCTTGCCCTTCTTGCGCACGGGAACGAAGCCGACCGAGAGCTGATAGGCCACCGCGCCGCCGAGGACGAACCCGCGCGCCTCGATGCCGGCGACGACATCGATGCGATCGCCCGCGTAGGGCTGAATCAGTTCATCGACGGCCTTACGGAAACCGAACGGATCCCGCAGCAGGGTCGTGATGTCCCGAAACATCACGCCTTTCCTCGGATAGTTCGGAATGGTGCGGATGAGCGACTTGTAGGGCATCCGTTGCTCCCGCGACATCGAGTGCGACTATGGCGCGTCGTGGACGGACGCGTCGAGCACTCGGCCGGCGACGGCGTCCAGTTTCGCGAGCATGGCGGGGTCGCGCACCTCGGGAGCCGTGATCAGCGCCGTTTCGAGCGCCCGGTCGCACCCGTGCGGACAAGTCGCCGGTCGGTCACCGAGCGCGGGTATCACGGCGCGCACGAGATCGCGCGCCTTGCCGGCATTGCTCACGAGTACGCGGATGATGTCTCCGACCTCGACGTTGTCGTGATCCGGGTGCCAACAGTCGTAATCGGTGACCATCGCGACGGTGGCGTAGCACATCTCCGCCTCCCTCGCGAGCCTGGCCTCGGGCATGTTGGTCATGCCGATCACGGAGCAGCCCCAACTACGGTAGAGCTCCGATTCGGCCAAGCTCGAGAATTGGGGGCCCTCCATGGCGAGATAGGTGCCGCCACGCGCCATCGGGATGTTCAGGGACCTGGCCGCGGCCTCCAGACGGTCACCGAGACGGGCGCACACCGGGTGGGCCATGGATACGTGCGCCACCATGCCCTCGCCGAAGAACGTCTGGCGCCGTTCGAAGGTACGGTCGATAAACTGATCGACGAGCACGAACGTGCCCGGTGCCAACTCCTCCCTGAAAGATCCCACGGCACTGACGGAAATGACGTCGGTCACCCCGGCCCGCTTCAGTGCGTCGATGTTGGCGCGAAAGTTGATGTCGGTCGGCGACAGCGGATGGCCGCGGCCGTGCCGTGGCAGGAAGGCCAGATCGGTTCCGGCGAGCCGGCCGAACATCAGTTCGTCCGACGGCTTCCCGAACGGCGATTCGACCATCTCCCAGCGAACGTCCTCCAGTCCGTCGATATCGTAAACGCCGCTTCCGCCGATGACGCCGGTCATCGCCCTGCCGTCCGTTCCAGTCATGTCGCTGATGCCTCCACTGTCCGATTCGGGTAGCGGGAACCGATATCCGTCCTTCCTCCAGGTCGCCGAACGTTGCGCGGCGGCTCGCGGACGGACCATCGGAAACCGACGCCGGAAACGAACTGTCGAGTCTCTCCCGGCGTTCCAGGCCGATACTTCCGAGTATGGACGTCGGCTTAATGCACGTCGCGCCAGACTTTGCGTTTGACCATGTAGAGAAGCACGGTCAGCAAGACCAGAAAGGTCATCACCTTGATGCCCATCCGCTTGCGCGCTTCCATCTCGGGCTCGGCCGCCCAAGTCAGGAACGTTGTGACGTCCCGCGCCATCCGCTCGACGGACGCTTTCGTGCCGTCCGCGTATTCGACGCCATCCTCGACCAGGGGCGGCGGCATGGCGATCTGGCTGCCGTCATAATAGGGATTGTAGCTCATCCCCTCGCCCAACTCGACGTCGGCGGGCGGGTCCTCGTAGCCTGTCAGTAGTGAAAATACGTAATCCTCGCCACCGGCGCGAGCCTTGACGATCAGAGACAGATCCGGCGGCAGGGAGCCGTTGTTGGCCGCCCGCGCCGCGTTGTCGTTGGCGAAAGGCGCCGGCATGTAGTCGGCAAGAACGGCCGGCCGCTCGAACATCTCGCCTTCCTCGTCGGGACCGTCCGTGACCTCGTACTGGGCAGCGATGGCCTTGGCCTGCATCTCATCGAAGCCGATGGACCGCAGATTGCGGAAAGCGAAGTATTTGAGCGCGTGACACGTCGCGCAGACCTCCTGATAGACCTGGAAGCCGCGCTGGAGCTCGGCCCGGTCATAGGTGCCGAACGGCCCCTGGAACGAGAAGCCGGGCGATTTCGGCGCCCTACCGTCGCCGGCCGCCATCAAGGGTCCGGCCGCCAGAAGCGCCAAGCAGGCAGCGACCACGGCAAGCACCGGCCGCACGAATATCGTCGGGCATCGACCGGTCATTGCGCGCCCTCCTTCGCCGAATCCACGCCGCCTCCCTTGTCGAGGACCGACGTGGCGATGGAGTCGGGCAGCTGTCGCGGCGTCTCGAACCAGCCAACGAACGGCATGATGACGATGAAGTGCAGGAAGTAGTAGGCCGTCGCCAGCTGACCGATCAGGATGAAATGACCCTCGGGCGGATTGGCGCCGACCCACCCGAGAACCAGGATGTCAGCGATCAGAATCCAATAGAACTGCCTATAGATGGGTCGGAATGTCGCCGATCGCACCCGGGACGTGTCGAGCCACGGGATCAGGAACAACACGCCGATGGCCGCCCCCATCGCGACGACGCCTCCGAGCTTGTCCGGGATGGCCCGCAAGATCGCGTAATACGGCAGCAGATACCACTCGGGCACGATGTGCGGCGGGGTTTGCAGTGGATTGGCGGGGATGTAGTTGTCGGGATGCCCTAGGTAGTTCGGGTTGTAGAACACCCAGTAGGCGAAAACGATCAGGAACACGCCGAGGCCCAACAGATCCTTCACCGTGTAATACGGATTGAAGGGGATGGTATCCTGCGGACCCTTCACGTCGATGCCGGCAGGGTTGTTGGAGCCATGCGTATGCAGCGCCCAGATGTGGACGATAACCACGCCGGCGATGACGAAGGGCAGGAGGTAGTGCAGGCTGAAGAAGCGCTGAAGCGTCGGGCTGTCGACCGCGAAACCGCCCCACAGCCAAGTCACGATGGGGTCGCCGATCAGAGGAATGGCCGAGAACAGGTTGGTGATCACGGTGGCGGCCCAGAAACTCATTTGACCCCAGGGCAGGACGTAGCCCATGAAGGCGGTCGCCATCATGAGCAGCATGATCGCGAGTCCGATCCACCACAGGAGCTCGCGCGGGTACTTGTAGGAACCGTAGTACAGACCGCGGAAGACGTGGATGTAGACCACGAGGAAGAACATCGAGGCGCCGTTGGCGTGGATGTAGCGGATCAGCCAGCCGTAGTTGACGTCGCGCATGATGTGCTCGACGGAATCGAACGCCATGTCCCCATGCGGCACGTAGTGCATGGCGAGCACGATGCCGGTCACGATCTGAATGACGAGCGCGGCGCCCGCCAAGGAACCCATATTCCACAGGTAGTTCAGGTTCTTCGGAGCGGGATAGCCCGAACCGACGGAGTGATCGAGCCAACTGAAAATCGGCAGCCGATACTCGATCCACTGCACGATCCGGTTGCCGGAACCGGGAGAACTCATGTGGGGGCTCCCTAGCCGATTTTGATGGTGGTGTCGGAAAGGAATTCGTATGGCGGGACCGCGAGGTTTTCGGGAGCCGGTCCCTTCCTGATCCGGCCCGAAGTATCGTAGTGCGAGCCGTGACACGGGCAGAACCAACCGCCGAACTCACCTTGAGGATCGGTGGCCTTCTGGCCCAGAGGCACGCACCCGAGATGGGTGCAGACGCCGACCATGACCAGCCATTTGTCCTGCCGGACCCGATCCTCGTCGGCTTGCGGGTCTCGCAGGCCTCCGACGTCCACATTGCGCGCCGCCTCGATTTCGGCGGCCGTTCGGTGACGAATGAAAACGGGTTTGCCCCGCCATACGACCGTGACGGCCTGTCCCTCCTCAAGGGTGGACAGGTCCACCTCGGTGGAGGCGAGAGCCAACACGTCGGAAGACGGGTTCATCTGATCGACGAGAGGCCATGCCGCCAGCGCGGTTCCAACGCCGCCAAAGGCTCCCGTCGCGATGTAAAGGAAATCACGGCGGCTCGCGTCATCCCCGTGTCCGCCGTCGGACGTCGTCGTCGACATGTGACCAAACCCGCTAATTCATGCGAAAGGCGCGCTCTTTGTCTCAAAAATCCCCTGCCTTGTCCAGAGCGTGCAAGGTATGGTGACGTATCGAGCCATGCGTCGGACGGACGAGTTCGCGCGACAGGCGGAATCCTTGGGGCTCGATCACGACAACACCATGACACTCCCGACCGAGGATCGCCGGAATCACGCCGCCAACTGGTTCCGGCAGTTGCGGAACGACATCTGCGCGGACTTCGAGAGACTGGAAGACGCCTACAGCGGGCCGTTGTCCGACCAGCCGCCCGGCCGGTTCGAGCGGCGGGAGTGGTCGCGTGGCGAGGACGGCGGCGGTGGCGTGATGTCGATCATGCGCGGGCGCGTCTTCGAAAAGGTCGGCGTCAACATCTCGACCGTGCATGGCGAGCTCTCGAAGGAATTCCGCGGCAATGTCCCGGGGGCCGAGGAGTATCCCGGATTTTGGGCGACCGGCATCTCGCTGGTGGCGCACATGTGGTCCCCCCACGTGCCGACGGTGCATATGAATACCCGGCACATCGTGACCACGAAAGCGTGGTTCGGCGGCGGCGCCGACCTTACGCCGACGATCGCCAACGACACGGATACGCGGGAGTTTCACACCGAACTGAAGAAAGCCTGCGATTTCCACGATCCAGCGTACTATCCGAGGTTCAAGCGGGCCTGCGATGAATACTTTCATCTGGCCCATCGTGACGAGCCTCGCGGCGTGGGCGGCATTTTCTTCGACTACCACGACACCGGCGACTGGATGGCGGATTTCGCTTTCACCCGGGACGTCGGTCTCGCCTTCAGCGAAGTCTTTCCACGCATCGTGCGCCGTCACATGAACGAGACCTGGACCGACGAGGAGCGCGAACGCCAACTCATCCGCCGCGGACGCTATGTCGAATTCAACCTGCTGTACGACCGCGGCACCCAGTTCGGGCTGAAGACGGGTGGCAACGTAGACGCGATCCTGATGTCGTTGCCACCCGAGGTGAAATGGCCGTAAGCGTCAGCGATGGCGGTTGGGCGCTCCCCTGGACGCCGGTCCGGCGGCCAACTCTCCGACGGGCAGTGCCGATCCCGACGATCGCAAATACGAAGGGAAACCGATTGGCGTCCCCTAGGGGACTCGAACCCCTGTTTTCGGCGTGAGAGGCCGATGTCCTAGGCCACTAGACGAAGGGGACGCCGTGATCCGTAGGAGATAGCCGACGACTCTCGTTTGATCAAGTCCCTGTCCCGGTTCAGGACACACACCGACGCGAACGGACGGCGACGGGACAACGCGGCTGGACGGCGGCCGGTTCCGTTCATTGCGCCGTGACTCCACCGTCGATCACGAATTCCGCACCGGTGACGAACTTCGATTCGTCGGAAGCGAGATAGACGATCATGTGCGCCACGTCGTCGGGCTCGCCGATCCCGCCGAGGGGAATCTGCCGCGCGAGCTTCCGGCGGGTCCGCTCGGGATCGTCCGACGCCTCGATCATCGACCGCACCATGGCCGTCTCGATGAACGTGGGATGGACCGAGTTGCAGCGAATGCCGTAGCCGGCCCGCGCGCAGTGGAGCGCGACGGACTTGGTCAGCAGGCGGACACCGCCCTTCGAAGAATTGTAGGCCGCGAGGTTGTGGCCGCCGACCAGCCCGGATACCGACGACAGGTTGACGATCGACCCACCCCCGCCGCCCTTCATCGCCTCGACGCCGTGCCGGCACCCGAGGAAGACCCCGTCGAGGTTCACGGCATGGACCAGCCGCCACGCCTCGAGCGACAGCGACTCGATGTCCCCCAGGATCACGACGCCGGCGTTGTTGACGAGCACGTCGAGGCGGCCGAAGGCCTCCAGCGTAGCCTTCATGGCGCGGCCCCAATCCTCCGGCCGCGTGACGTCGAGCCGCTCGAAGCGCGCGGACGCGCCGATCTCCGAGGCGGCGTCGTTGCCTGCCTCGTCCAGGATGTCCGTAACCACGACGCGCGCGCCCTGCTCCGCCATGCGGACCGCGGCGGCGCGACCGAGGCCGGCGGCCGCGCCCGTCACCAGGGCGACCTTGCCGTCGAGCCTGCCGGCAGAGGTCATGCCTGGGGCCCGGAATCGCGATCCCCCGCCCGACGGGCCGGTTGGCGGCCGTCGCGAGCCTCTGGACGGCGGGACACCGGAGGCAGGCCGTCACCCGTTATCGACCCACCACGCCGCCAGCTGGTGGGCGATCGATGCGGGGAACGGCAGATGGAAGGCGCCGTCTTCCGATTGTTCCGACTTGACGAGGCGGAGTCCCTCGCGCACCTGGTCGCGCGTGAACCACGCGGCGTCCTCGACCTCCCGCGTGTCCACGTTCAGGGCCTCGCTGATGGCCTGGCCGACGCAGCCGATCATCAGGGAGGACGGGAACGGCCAAGGTTGGGACGAGTGGTACATCACGTCCCCCACGCGCACGCCCGTCTCCTCGAAGACCTCGCGCCGCACGGCCTCCTCGATCGTCTCTCCAGGATCCATGAACCCCGCCAGGGTCGAGAACATGCCGGGCGCCCAGAACGACTGACGGCCCAGGAGAGCCTTGTCGCCCTTGACCACCATCATGATGACCACCGGGTCGGTGCGGGGGAAGTGTCGCGCGCCGCAGGCCGCGTCGGGGCAGTCGCGCCGGTATCCCCCGTCTGCGAGCCCCGTCGGAGTCCCGCACCGCGCACAATACCGATGCCGGTCGTGCCAGCCGATCAGCGTACGCGCCTGGGCCGCGATGGAGGTCTCGTTCGCGGACAGCCGGGACGCCAGTCCTCGCACTTCTTCGAACGCGCCCGCGCCTTCCAGGAGCGGACCCGTTTCCGTGGGGTCGGCCTCGCCGTCGAGTCCGGTCGCGAACCGGCCGGCCTTTCCGTCGAGACCGAGAAACACCACCTCGCCCGCGCGGGAATCGTCCGTCAGGACGTCGACGGGCTGCCAGGCGAGGCTGATCGTCGGCGCGACCGTGACCAGGGCCTTGAGCCGCCAGAGCGGCAGCATCCTGCTGTCGGGCCTCGTCAAGAGCTCCCGCAAGGCGGCCGCGTCCCGCCGGAGGTGGGCCGCGCGGTCCAGCGGACTGCCCGCGAAGACGTGAGGTTCCGTCCGGATCACGGGGACACGCCCCCTTCCACCCAGGCCTTGATCAGGTGATGGGCGATGGCGTCCGGAGGCGGAATTTCCAGGTCGCCGTCCGCCGCCGCGTAATCGGGGCTTTCGAAGCAGGGGCGAACCTCCTCGCGAGTCAGCCACCGGGCGTCCTGGAGCTCCTCGGGATCGATGGTGATCTCCTCGTTCTCGGCCTCGCCCAGGCAACCGATCATCAGCGACGACGGAAAGGGCCAGGGCTGGGAAGAGTGATAAGTCACGGCGCCGACGACGATTCCGGCCTCCTCCAGCACCTCGCGCCGGACCGCCTCCTCGATCGACTCGCCGGGATCCACGAAACCGGCCAACGCGGAATACCGCCTGCGCGTCGGGAACCGTTTGTTGCGCCCCAACAGACACCGGTCGTCCCGCGCGATCAGCATAATGACGACGGGGTCCGTGCGCGGGAAATGTTGCGCCTTGCACGTCTCGTTCCGGCAAACCCGCATGTATCCGGCCTCGCCGAGCCTCGTAGGCGAGCCGCAGACAGCGCAGAAACCATGACGATCGTGCCAGTCGATGAGTGCTCGCGACTGGGCGAGGATGGCCGCCTCGCCGGTTGGAATGTCGGACGCCAGAGGCCGCGCCTCCACGAAGCTGCCCCGACCCGCAAGCACCCCTTCCGTCGTCGGATCTTCTCCGCCCCTGGCACCGGCGGCGAAGCGCGGGGCGCCTCCGTCGAGACCGAGAAAGACGAGGTCCGCGTCGTCTCCCGCGAATGCCGGCAGATCCGCCATCGGCCGCCAAGCGAGACGCGGCTCGGGTTCCAAGGTCACCAGCACCCGGAGATCCCAAAGCGGAAGGAAGCGGCTCTCCGGCGACAAGATCAGACGATCGAGCTCGTCGGGCCGGCGTCGGACGTTCGCGGCGCGATCCAAGGGGTTTCCCGCGAACGTATGCGGCTGGGTACGCGTCATCGGGGACCGCCGGGGACATCGGATGGGCTAGACAGGAAGCCAGATCGGCACGGAGGCCAAGGTGGCACAGAGGATTGTCCGCGACAAGCCGGTGTCCTGGTTCAGGACATATGAGACACGGGGGTCTCTTTGGCTGTCAGTGAGTGAAGGTACTGGGCGGGGGTGTGTCCGCCAAGGGCCTGGTGCGGTCTGAAGGTGTTGAATTCGTCGGCGAAGGCGTCGATCCATCGGTTGATGTCGTCGAGGTTGTCGTCGGGCAGGTCCCATGTGGCGTAGAACTCGTATCTCCAGGCGCCGTTGTTGCGCTCGACGTGACCGTTGAGCTTGGGCGAGCGTGGCGGGAGTTCGAAGAGGTCGATGCCGCGGCGCTGGCATTCGGTCTCGAAGTCGGCCTTGAACCCGGAGCCTCCATCGACCTGGATGGCTTCGATGGGGAAGGGCATGTCGGCCTGGAGCTTGTCGAGGAAGCGCCTGGCGTTGTGTGCGGTTGCGCGTCTCCAGGCCTGTGCGCAGGTCCACTTTGCGACGGGGTCATGGGCGGTGAACTGCTTGATGGCGGGCCGGGCTGTGTGTGGCGAGACGGTGAGGGTGTCGAGTTGGACGATCTCTCCGGGTGTAGTGGGCTTGCGGCCCCTGGGCAGGCGTCTGGCGTATGGTCTGAGGCGCCGGTCGGCGCGCGGTCCGTTGCGGCGCAAGGTCGGGACCGGGGTGACGGCGCCGCGCTCCATGAGGGTCTTGAGGATGCGGCCCGTGGTGCTCTCGCTTGCCGCGTGCCCGTTGCGTCGGAGCAGGACGGCGATCTTGGCCTTGCCCCACATGGGGTAGTCGGCGCGTGTCTCCCGGACCGCCGTCACCAGCGCCGCCGACCAGGTGGGCCGGCGCGGGGTGTGCGGGCGGCGCGAGCACGGCTTGAGGCGGTTGCGGTCCGCCAGCCTCTGCCACCGGTAGAGGGTCGATCTCGGAACGCCGACGGCGTTGGCGGCCGCTCGTGCGGTCAGGCCGTCGGCCCGGGCTTGGCGCCAGCGCTCAAGGGCGTCGCGCCTGTGCGCTTCGTCGCTCCGCTCCTTGCCGCACAGGCGCGACGCCAGGGCGGCTCCTCGTGTAATCTGCCGGGGCAGGCCGAAGGTCTGCATGGGGGTTCTCCTTCACGCTGCTTGTTCAACACCAACAGCGTCGGAGACCCCCGCCCTTACATCAAGGGCCGTGTCTCACATCTGTCTGAACTAGGTCAGCCGGCGCGCTTGTCTTCCAGTCGCGAAACGCCGATAGTGCGGGCGGGAGATTGGCCGATGGACGGGCCTCTTCGCCAACCCGGTCAGGTCCGGAAGGAAGCAGCCGTAACGATGTCGGTCCGGGTCGTCCGTCCAATCTCCCGCCTTGGCCCCGCCGGCCGGACGATCCGGAGCCGCGCGACCGCTGCGCGAGGGACGTTGGCCGTACCTGTCGCCGGGATACCATGACCGACACTTCAACGTCGTCCCCCTATCGCGTTCTCGCACGCAAGTATCGGCCCCGGGCCTTCGGTGACCTTGTCGGCCAGGAGGTTATGGTGCGCACGCTCACCAACGCGATACGGGCCGGGCGGCTGCCGCACGCGTTCGTGCTGACGGGCGTTCGTGGCGTGGGCAAGACCTCGACCGCGCGCATCATCGCCAAGGCGATGAATTGCACGGGCCGCGGCGACGGGCCGACGGAGGACCCCTGCGGCGCGTGCGAGCACTGCGTGGCGATCTCAGAGGATCGGCACGTCGACGTGCTCGAGATGGACGCCGCCAGCCACACGGGCGTCGACGACATCCGCGAGCTCATCGACGGCGTACGGTACGCCCCGGTCACGGGCCGGTACAAGGTCTACATCGTCGACGAGGTCCACATGCTGTCGCGCAACGCGTTCAACGCGTTACTGAAGACGCTGGAGGAGCCGCCACCCCATGCGATGTTCGTGTTCGCGACCACGGAGGTCCGCCGCATACCCGTCACCGTGCTCTCACGCTGCATGCGTTTCGATCTCCGACGTATCGAGGCCGCATCGCTCGTGGATCATCTGGCGCGGATCTGCGAGCTAGAGGCCGTCCGGATCGAGAAGAGCGCGCTGGACATCGTCGCCCGCGCGGCGGAAGGGTCGGTACGCGACTCCTTGTCGCTTCTCGACCAGGCCGCGACGCTGGCGGACGGAGAGGTCTCGGTCGCTCGTGTCCGGGACATGCTCGGTCTGGCCGACCGTGCCCAGATGTACGAACTTCTGGAACGGGTGCTGCGCGGGGATGCCGCCGGGGCGTTGGGTGCGTTCGGCGAGCTCGTCGGCGCGGGGGCCGAACCCGACCTCGTGGTGGAAGACCTTCTCGCGCTGACCCACTGGCTGACCCGGCTGAAGGTGGTTCCGGACTCGCTCGGCGACCCGACCGTCGCCGAGACGGACCGCGCGCACGGCGAGCGCATGGCGGCCGGCCTCTCCATGCCGGCCTTGACGCGAGCCTGGCAGATATTGCTCAAGGGACTGAACGAGGTGAGATCGGCGCCTTCTCCGGGCGCGGCCGCCGAGATGGTCATCGTGCGCCTCGGGTACGCGGCGAACCTGCCCCCGCCGGCGGAGATCGTTCGCCGGTTGACGGAGGCGGACAGCGGCGCGACGGCCACCGCGGCGGGCGATGCATCCAATGCCGGAGACCGGACGGCAGGGGCCTCCACGGCCGCGGGAGGCGGCGCATCTCCCGTCCCGGCCGGTAGCGCGGCCACGGTGGCGGCACCCTCGCTCCCCCGGGAATCCGGAACCGCCCCGATCGTGCGGAGCGCTCCGGAACCGGCCCACGGGCGGGCGCTGACCGATTTCGAGGCCGTCGTCGATTTCGTTCGCGAGATGAAGGAGCCGATCCTCGCGACGGAGTTGCGGAACAACGTCCGCCTCGTCGGTTTCGAGCCCGGACGGATCGAGCTTCGACTGGACGACAAGGCGAGACCCGACCTGCCCGGCCATCTCGGAGGTCTGCTGAGCGAAGGCACGGGACGCCGTTGGGTGATCTCGGTCTCGCGGGCCGAGGGCGCACCGACGCTGAACCAGCAGGCGGAATCGGCCGAACGGGATCGCCGGACCCGGATCGAGCGGCACCCGCTGGTGCGAAAGGCGCTGGATACCTTTCCAGGCGCCGAGATCCGGGATATCCGGGAAGCGGCATCGCTCGCCGACACGGGAGAGATGTCAGTAGCTCCCGAGGAAGAGGAAGACCTCTAAGCCGTGTTGATGAATTGGTGGAATTTGTGGATGATAGTTCTCCGTCGATGGTCTTGGGAGAACAAGCATGGCCTTACGCCTACTCATCAGCGATGCTCTGTGGTCGAAAATCGAACCCGTGCTCCAGGAGCTCAAGCACGCCGCCGGCAGCCCGTCGGCGCTCAGCGACCGGATGTTCATCGAGGGCCTAGACTCCTTGAACGGAGAGCAGATTGATCTCTGATTCGAACCAGATGGCGGGGCGATGTATCGGAATCTCGAATGGGCTGGTACAGTTGCCATCCTCAGCACTATTGTTGGAGTCTGACTGACCCATGAACAAGAAGGCGGCAGCGACAGTCATTGTCGCGTTTTTCCTCGTCGGCTGCGCAGCCCTAGAGCGTGCGGAATGCAACCTTTCCAGTAACGCCCGTCATGTTTGGAGGCTTGTCGATTCCGCCGACCGCGAGGCGAGAGCTGCCCTACTCCGCACAGACGACAGCAACGCCGAGGTAGTCCTCGCGGCTTGGAGTCGTGTCCAAGCGCATAGCGGCCGCGCGCTTCAGGCTGCACGCGATGCCAGCTATCACAGATTCGAGGACGCTGCGAGGACAGCGTATCTCGACCTGCTCACTTTGAACGAGGCTGCGACCGATGCATACCAAGCTGTTACGGACGCTCTTTCCCGCGCCCGCGATGCTGTCTTGATCGAGCGAGCCGAGACTGCCAAACAGGCCGTAGTCCGGGCGGGCGGGGCTGCCCTCAAGTCCGCCCGTCGCGCGTCCGTCCTTTACTCGTATCCAGGGTGCTAGCCCAGTAGAGACGAGCGCTCCATACGGCTGTGGCCGAAGTCCAGCGGCTCGCCGAACGTTAATCGTCCGCTCGAATCATGTTAGGAGAGGAGAATGCAGAGAGTCAGTAAACCATGCTTGAAGCAGGTTCAAGAAGCCCTTGGAGTGTACGAGGAAGAAGTCGAAGCTTCAAGGTTGGCGCATTCAACCAAACGAACTTATCTGCAACACGCCGGAGAATTTGTTCGTTGGTTAGAAGGTGACTTTAAGCCGGGCGTGAATGTATGAGATGACAGAGACTAGGCCGTGTTGACGAGGCGCCGGCGTTGCCCGCCTTGACGGCCGTGGTGATGGACAAGGCGTATGACGGCAACGCCATTCATCGGTTCTTGGCCGTGCGGGGGATCGAGGCTGTCATCCCGTCGAAAGCGAACCGGACCGAACCGATCCCTCACGATGCGCGGAAGTACGGGTCGCGGGAGAAGGTCGAGCGGTTCTTCAACAAGCTCAAGCAGTTCCGCCGCATCGCCACCCGCTACGAGAAGCTCGGTCGGACGTTCCTAGCGTTTGTTCATGTCGTGTCCGCATGGATCGCACTCCGACAATTCGTCGACACAGCCTAGAAACCGGAGGGGATCGTCATGCGCAACCTGGGCGAGATGATGAAGCAGGCGCAGGAGATGCAAGCCAGAATGGGCGAAGCCCAGGAGCGGATCGGAGCCATGCAGGTCACCGGGGTCTCGGGCGGCGGCATGGTCGAGGTGACGTTATCCGGCAAGAGCGACATGCGACGGGTCCAGATCGACCCGTCCCTGCTCGGGGGCGACGACAAGGAGATGCTCGAGGACCTCATCGTCGCCGCGCACAACGACGCGAAGGCCAAGGCCGAAGAGCTCGTGCGGGAAGAAATAGCGAAGGTGACGGGCGCGCTCAAACTGCCGCCGGGCCTCGCGCTGCCATTCTGACCGCATCCCGCCCTCCAGGCATGCGTGACGGCCACATCGAACGCTTGATTCAGTTGCTGGCCCGGCTTCCCGGCCTGGGTCCGCGCTCGGCGCGCCGCGCCGCCCTGCATCTCGTCAAGCGCAGGGATACGCTCCTCGAACCGCTGGCCCGGGCCCTGAACGCCGTCGCCGACGCCGTTCGTCCCTGCTCGACGTGCGGAAACCTGGATGCCGTGGACCCCTGCGGGGTTTGCGTGGACGGCCGCCGGGATCCATCCCGGATCTGCGTTGTGGAAGAGGTCGCGGACCTTTGGGCGCTCGAACGCGCCGGCGTCTTTCGCGGGCGGTATCAGGTTCTGGGCGGCACGCTGTCCGCGCTGGACGGCATCGGGCCGGAGGACCTCAACATCGCCAGCCTGATCGCCCGCGCGAGAAAGCCGGAGGTCAGGGAAATCATTCTCGCCCTCAATGCGACCGTCGATGGCCAGACGACGACCCATTACATCCATGATTGCCTCGCGGCGTGCGACGTCGACGTCTCGCAGCTCGCCCATGGCGTCCCGGTGGGCGGCGAGCTCGACTATCTCGACGACGGGACCATCGGGGCGGCATTGAAATCCCGTCGTCGAATGTAGGTCACCCCGTGTCGCGTTCCGGGGGCGGCAACGGTTGAACCCGGGCGTCCGGACTCTCGTCGCCGGCTTCCATCTCGCCGATTCGGATGTTCTCGATGTTCTCGCCCCGCTTGATCACCTTGTCCGTGGAGATGCGGATCTGGCGCATATCTTCCCCCGCTTGGTCGAAGTGCCGGTGCAGCTTGAAGACGCGGTCGTCGAGTCGAACAACGTCCTTCAACAGGGCCTGTACTTCCCGCTGGACGACGCCAGCCTGTTCCCGCATCCGCGCGTCCTGAAGGACCGCGCGGACCGTGTTGAGGGTGGCCATCAGCGTGGTCGGCGAAACGATCCACACGCGGCGGCGAAACGATTTCTCAAGCGGGCCCGGAAAGTTGGCGTGGAGCTCGGCGTAGACGGCTTCGGCGGGAAGGAACATCAGCGCCGACTCCGCCGTCTCGCCAGGAACGATGTAGCGGTCCGCGATGTCGCCGACATGTTTCAGGATGTCCCGCGCGAACGACTGGGCGGCGGCCGCCCGAGCCGCCTCGTCCTCCGCCGACCGCAGGGCGCGATAGCTCTCAAGCGGAAACTTCGCGTCCACGACGATCGGCCCCGGCGGATTGGGAAGTCTGATCAGGCAATCGGCCCGTCGGTTGTTCGACAACGTGGCCTGGAACTCGTAGGCGGACGGCGGCAGCGCGGAGCGCACGAGATCGTGAAGCTGGAGCTCTCCGAAGGCGCCTCGCGCCTGCTTGTTGGCGAGGATGTCCTGAAGTCCGACGACATGCCCGCTCAACTCCGCGATGTTCTTCTGCGCCTCGTCGAGAACGTCGAGGTGCTTCTTGAGGTCTCCGAGCGTTTCGGCGGTACGGGCCGCCGACCGTTCCAGCCCCTCGCCCAGCCTGTGGGTAACGCCGTCGAGGCGCTCGTCGAGTGCGCGCCGCAATTCCGCCCGGTCCGCCTTCGCGCTCTCCGCGATCTGGGCGATACGACCGCGCGTTTCCCGTTGCGCGCCGATCAGGAACGCGGCGAGGAAAACGGCGCCAGCCAGCAGCACGGCGGCCACGACCATGGCGACGACGACGAGACCCGCCGCGTCCATCAACGCTTGGTCCGGCTACGCATCGCCGCCACCGTAGCACATCCGCGGAACCCGTCGCGGCCGCGAGGAAGGAAGCCGTCGTTCCAGCCGGGACGCGACATATCCTCCAAAAATCCGAAAGCGCCCCCCTCCTGGCGTTTGCCCCTTTGCCGGAGACGCGACCTGGGGTAAGGAAGTCGCCGCCGATCAGAGGATACGAACGTCCATGGCGATATTGCCCATCATCACGGCCCCGAGCCCGAAGCTGAAGGCGATCTCCGGGGAGGTCGAACGCGTCGACGACGACGTGCGCCGGTTGCTCGACGACATGCTGGAAACCATGTACGCGGCTCCAGGCATCGGACTGACCGCCATCCAGGTGGGCGTTCCCAGACGCGCGATCGTCATCGATCTGGGCCGGGAGGCGCAGCCGGCGGGACCTCTCTTCCTCGTCAATCCCGAGATCGCGTGGTCCTCCGAAGAGCTCCTCGAAAGAGAGGAAGGCTGCCTCTCCCTGCCGGATCAATACGCGGATGTCATCCGCCCGTCGGAAGTGAAGATCGGTTATCTCGACTACGACAACGTGCGGCGCGAAATCCATGCCGACCAGATACTCTCGACGTGCATCCAGCACGAGATGGACCATCTCGACGGCATTCTGTTCGTAGACCGCCTCTCCGCCGTAAAGCGGAACATCATCGTCCGCAAGCTCGCCAAGGCACGCAGACAGGCGCGGTACGCCACGGCCTGATCCCGACATGGCGCTTCAGTTGGTTTTCATGGGCACACCCGATTTCGCGGTGCCGTCCCTGTCGGCGCTGTTCGATGCCGGCCACGACGTGGCGCGGGTTTACACACGGCCGCCACGGCCAGCGGGCCGCGGCAAACAGGCCCGGCCCACGCCGGTGCACGAGTCCGCGACCCGGCTCGGCATCGCGGTCCGGACCCCGGAGACCCTGCGCGCGGAGGAAGAGCGCGGCCACCTCGCGTCGCTTGGCCTCGACGCCATCGTGGTCGTGGCCTACGGGCTCGTTCTGCCGAAGCCGGTACTCGACATCCCACGACTCGGTTGCCTCAACGTCCATGCGTCACTTCTGCCGCGCTGGCGCGGGGCGGCACCCATCCAGCGCGCATTGATGGCCGGCGACACCGAGTCGGGAGTCAGCATCATGTCGATGGACGAGGGGGTGGATACCGGCCCGGTATATCTCCAGCGTCGGATCCCTATCTCGGCGGACGAAACCGCGGGCTCCCTGTACGATCGTCTGGCCCGGTCGGGCGCCGAACTGATGGTCGAATCCCTGATCGGGTTGCGCGACGGAACCCTCGAACCGACGGCCCAGTTCGAGGAGGACGCGACCTACGCGCCAAGGATCCAACGTTCCGAAGAGGAGATCGACTGGCGGCGTTCCGCGACCGAGATCGACCGCCGGATCAGGGCGCTGGCCCCGACGCCCGGTGCCTGGTTCCACCATGCCGGAGAACGCCTCAAGGTATTCGCATGTACGAAAACGAACGAGCTCTCGGGCGCGCCGGGCGAAGTCCTGGACGACCGGCTCACCGTCGCCTGCGGCGACGGCGCGCTCCGCCTCGACCGGATCCAGCGCGAAGGCCGCCGGGCGACGGACACCCGCGCGTTCCTGCGCGGCCGGCCGCTGCCGACGGGTACGCTGCTGGGCTAAGGCCATGCCCCGCTACAGATTGATCATCGAATACGACGGGACACCCTTCCACGGCTGGCAACGCCAAGCCAACGGCCCCTCCGTACAGGAATGTCTGGAAGGCGCGATCAAGCGGTTCTGCGGCGACAACGTCACGTCGCATGCCGCCGGCCGAACCGATGCCGGCGTGCACGCCCTGGGGCAGGCGGTCCACGTGGACTTGTCGCGCGCCCATTCGGTCGACACGGTGCGGAACGCCGTCAATTTTCACCTCCGGCCGGCTCCCGTCGCGGTGCTCGACGTCGTACGGGTGGACGAGCGGTTCCACGCGCGCTTTTCGGCGACGGCCCGCCACTACCACTATCGCATATCGGATCGCGCGGCGCCTCCGACGATCGCGCGGAACCGGGTCTGGCACGTCTCCGTGGCGCTCGACGCGGCCGCCATGCACGAAGCCGCCCAGGCGCTCGTCGGCCGACACGACTTCACGACCTTCCGGGCGGCGCGGTGCCAGTCGGCGTCGCCTGTCAAGACCCTCGACCGTCTGCGGGTCGACCGGCGCGGGGAAGAGATCGAAGTGCATGCGTCCGCGCGGTCGTTCCTGCACCGTCAGGTCCGGGCGATGACGGGCACCCTGAAGCTGGTGGGAGAAGGCAAGTGGCGCGTCGCCGACATTGCCGACGCCCTGGCAGCGCGAGACCGTTCCCGTGCGGGACCCACGGCACCGGCGCCGGGCCTCTACCTCGTCCGCGTCGATTACGACCGACGGCCCGACCTGTCGGCAGGGTCAGAGAAACCGCTCGACCCCGAACATGACGACCAGTCCCACCAGAAGGTCGACCGCCACCACGATCAGCGCCATCAGTGAGGCCACTTGCAGGGCGGCGCGGGCGATGAACCACTGATAGAAGAGCAAGGCGCCGGTGACCAGCAGGCCCAACAGGCTGATCACCATCGCCGGCAGCAACCCGGATGCATTGAGGAGGACGAGCGGCAGGGCCACGCCCACCTGCACAACCGCCGACCAGTTGTAGGCGACGATGTAGGCGACGTAGCGGGCACCCAAGGACAACGCCCAGCATACCGGGATCATGACGAGCGGGAACGTGATCCATCCGAGGACATAGGTAACCGACTCGACGAGATAGTAGCTTTCGATGCTCGCGCCTTGCGGATCGAACCGCAGCGCCACGATGAGCGCGAAGGGCGGGGCAACCAGGAAGGCCGCGGTGAACGAACGCCAAAATCCGGGCACGGATGCCGAGAACCATCGCATGGCGGAGGCATCGAACAGCGCGAGGCGATAGGCGCCGAAGACCGAGTTGAGAATTTCCTGGCCCGTCGGCATGGAGCGGCTCCTCAGACGGTGAAGAAGTCTTCGAGAACCGCGTTGTAGACCTCCGTCAACTTCGCGAGGTCGGAGACCGCGACGCACTCGTTCGCCTTGTGCATCGTGCGTCCGACGAGACCGAATTCCGCGACTTCCGCGTGGTCCTTGATGAACCGGGCATCGGAAGTCCCGCCGCCCGTGCCGAGCTCGGGCCTGACGCCGAGCACGCGTTCGACGGCGGCCGCGACGGTCGCGGAGAACGCGCCCGGCCCAGCCAGGAACGCCTCGCCGCCGACCGAGACCTCCAGCGTGTAGGCACCCCCGGCCACCTCGTCGAACCGTTCCCGCAACCACGCCTCGAGCGACGCGCCGGTATGCGCGTCGTTGAACCGAATGTTGAAGATCGCGCGAGCACTGGCCGGAATGACGTTCGCCGCAGGGTTCCCGACGTCCACAGACGTGACGGCGATCGTCGATGGCTCGAAATGTTCGTTCCCGTCGTCGAGGGCCGTCTCGGTGAGTATCCGCAGCATGGCGACCAGCCGCGGCACGGGGTTGTCCGCGAGGTGGGGATAGGCGGCGTGTCCCTGTATACCCTCGACGCTCAGTCGGCCGACCATCGAGCCCCGCCGCCCGATCTTGATCATGTCGCCGACATTCTCGGGATTGGTGGGTTCGCCCACGAGACAGACGTCGATGGACTCGCCGTTCTCGACCATCCACCGGAGCACCTTCCTGGTGCCATTGATCGCCGGGCCCTCCTCGTCCCCGGTTATCAGTACGCAGATCGACCCTCGCCACTCGCGCTCCCCGCCCTTCAGGAACCGCGCCACTGCGGAGACGAAACAGGCGATCGCGCCCTTCATGTCGACAGCTCCACGGCCATGCAGGACGCCGTCGCGGACTCCGCCGGAGAACGGGTCGGACCGCCACCGGCTGGCGTCGCCGACCGGCACGACATCCGTGTGTCCGGCGAAGCAAAAGGCGGGAGCGCCGTCGCCGAGTCGGGCGTAGAGGTTGTCCACATCGGCCGCGCCGGGCTCGGAAAACGGCAGACGCCAGCACTTGAATCCCAAGCGTTCCAGTTCCTCCCGCAGGACATCCAGGGCCCCCTCGTCCGCGGGCGTCACGCTCGGGCACCGGATCATGCGGGCGGCGAACCCGGTCGCGTCGATGTCGAGGGGGAGGGACATGAGTCCGCCGTTCGCGGCCGACGCGCCGCGATCAGTCGCGCAGGAGCTCGTTGATCGACGTCTTCTCGCGCGTCCGAGCGTCTACGCGCTTGACGATCACGGCGCAATACAGCGACGGACCCGGCGATCCGTCGGCAAGATTCCGGCCGGGCATCGAGCCTGGCACGACAACGGAATACGCCGGCACCCTACCATAGAAAACCTCGCCGCTGTCCCGATCCAAGATCCGGGTTGAGGCGCCGATATAGACGCCCATGGACAAGACCGCCCCCTCCTCGACGATCACCCCCTCGGCAACCTCGGAACGGGCGCCGATGAAGCAATTGTCCTCGACGATCACGGGGTCGGCCTGCAACGGTTCCAGCACGCCGCCGATACCGGCGCCCCCCGAGATATGACAGTTCCTGCCGACTTGGGCGCAACTGCCGACGGTCGCCCAAGTATCCACCATCGTTCCCGAATCGACATAGGCGCCGAGATTGACGAAGGAGGGCATGAGGATCACGCCGGGGGCGATGTAGGCCGATTTGCGGACCACGCAATTGGGAACGGCGCGAAACCCGGCGTCGCGGAACCGGGCCTCGTCCCAACCGGCGAACTTCGAAGGCACCTTGTCGAACCATGGCGTATCCAGGCCCGGTCCACCGGCGATCGACGTCATGTCGTAGAGGCGGAAGGACAGCAGGACAGCCATCTTCAGCCACTGGTCGACGATCCACCCTCCATCCGACTTCCGGGCGACGCGCAGGGCGCCGGAATCGAGGCCGTCCAGGGCCGCCTCGACAGCCTCCCGAACCGGTCCCGAAGTCTCGGGCGAGATTGACTCCCGATCCTCGTAGGCCGCCTCGATCGTCCGCCGGAGATCGAACGTCTCCATCGCCATTCCTTTCGCCCGCGCCCGGAGGAGGCCCGAACATAGTAGGGGAGTGCCCCCTGTCAACCGAGCGCGGGAGCGTGTCCTACGCGGGCACGGCGACGTCGAGCCAGTGGGCGAGATGCTCGGCCACGTAGTGAACGTACCCCTCGTCGTCGGACCGCTCCCATTCCCGGCGTCCCGGAATCCACACCGTGGTCATGCCGATGTCCGCCGCCGGCTTGAGGTTGCGCGGGATATCGTCGAAGAACACCGATTTCGTCGGGTCGACCGCGTGCCGTTCCAGCAACCGATCGTAAGTCTCGACGTGTGGCTTGGGGGCGTAGGCGGCGGCAATGACGTCGAATATCTCCTCGAAATGACCATCGACGCCGAGCCTCCGGATCACACGCTCCGCGTGAGCCGATGTCGCGCTGGTGAAGATCAGCTTGCGGCCCGGGAGTCGCGCCAAGACTTCCCTCAGCAGGGGATCCGGATCGACGGGCGAGAGGTCGATGTCATGCACGTATTCCAGGTAGCCGTCCGGTTCCATGCCGTGAAGGGACATCATGCCCCGCAGGGTGCTGCCGTGGCCGAGATAGAACTCCTTCTGGCGACGGCGCGCGGTTTCGAGGTCAATGCGGAAGAACGAGGCCACGTACTCGCCGATCCTGCGGTCGATCTGATCGAAGAGCCGGCAGCGCGCGGGATAGAGCGTGTTGTCGAGGTCGAATATCCAGGTATCGATGTGTCGCAGATCCCGCGGGCGGGCGAACCTGGACTGTCCCCGGGGAGGGGCCGTCGGTTCCATCACGGAGCGCGCTCCGCCGCGAATGGGCTATTCGCCATCGATCTTGGTGCCGATCCCCTGTTCCGTGAAGATCTCGAGCAGGAGCGTATGCGGGATCCGGCCATCGAGCACGTGAGCGGCGCCGCACCCCGCATTTATCGCGGCCAGACAGGTCTCGATCTTGGGGATCATGCCGCCGGACACCGCTCTCCCCGAGACGAGGCGCCTGGCTTGGGCGGGCGTCATCTCGCTGATCAGGTCGCCCCGTTCGTTCAGAACGCCGGGAACGTCCGTCAACACGATCAACTTGCTCGCGCCGAGCGCGCCGGCGATGGCGCCCGCCGCCGTATCGGCATTGATGTTGAAGGTTTCGCCGTTCCGCCCCGCCCCGATGGGGGCGATAACGGGGATGACGGAGCTGGCCGCGAGGGAGTCGAGCACGGTACCGTCGATTTCGCTGGGTTCTCCCACGAATCCCAGATCGAGAACGCGCTCGATGTTCGAATCGGGGTCCCGTTTCCGCCGGCGCAACCGCTTGGCGGTGATGAGCCGGCCGTCTTTTCCGGACAATCCCACCGCCGTGCCGCCGGCCTCGTTGATGGATGCTACGATCTGCTTGTTGATGGATCCCGACAAAACCATCTCGACGATCTCAACGGTCGCGCCGTCGGTGACGCGCAAGCCGTCGATGAACGAGCTCTTGATCCTGAGACGGTCGAGCATCGCGCCGATCTGCGGCCCGCCCCCATGGACCACGACGGGATTGATGCCGACCTGCTTGAGCAGCACGATGTCCGACGCGAACGCGCTCCGCAGCGCGTCGTCGCCCATGGTCGCGCCGCCATATTTGATGACGAAGGTCTGACGGGCGAAACGGTGCATGTAGGGAAGCGCCTCGGTCAACGTCCGGGCGGTGTCCATGTCGTGCGCCGGCCTGACTTCGCGCTTTCGGCTCATGGGCCGCGGGTTATAGAGCAATCAGGCATCGTCCACCAGCGCCGCGATCGCGGACCGGAGCTCCGGCAGGCCTTCGCCACCGACAGCGCTAGTGAACAGGAGGCCCGGGTGGACCGCCGCGTGGCCGGACAGTCGAGACAGGGTGGTCGTCCGGATCCCGGGCCGCGCCGACGGTTCAAGCTTGTCCGACTTGGTCATCACGACCTGATAGGACACGGCGACGGAATCGAGCAGCTGCATCACCGGACCGTCGGTAGCTTTCAGGCCGTGGCGGGCGTCGATCAGCAGGATGGCGCGGAGAAGCGTCGGCCGGCCGGCAAGGTATGAATCGACGAGCCGGGTCCATGTCCGAACTTCTCTCCTCGGTGCCTTGGCGTACCCGTATCCCGGGAGATCGACGAGCATGACTCGGTCGTTGAGCGCGAAGAAGTTGATCTGGCGCGTTCGACCTGGCGCCGAGGACGTGCGGGCGAGGGCCTTGCGATTGAGCAGGGCGTTGATGATGCTCGATTTCCCGACGTTGGACCGTCCGGCGAAAGCGATTTCGGGCGGACCCGATTCGGGCAACTGGCCGAGTTCGGCGACGCCCGCGACGAACTCGCAGGGTCCCGCGAACAGCAGACGACCGCGCTCCAACGCGTCCGGATCGCGCCAGGCGTCCTCCGGCGGACACTCCCCCACCGCCGTCATGGCGTCAGGTGGGTTGCGTGGGCTGCGCGGGTTGCGCCGACTGCCTGGTAATCCCGGCGCGCTTGTAGATCACCCATTGCTGCGCCATTGACAGCACGTTGTTCCATGTCCAATAGATCACGAGACCCGCGGGGAACTGGGCCAGGACGAACGTAAACACGACGGGAAGCGCCAGAAAGATCTTCGCCTGCATGGGATCGACCGGCTGCGGATTGATCTTCTGTTGCAGAAACATGGAGACACCCATGAGGAGCGGCCAGATCCCGATCTGCAGAAATATCGGCGGATCCCAGGGAACGAGACCGAACAGATTGAACACGGTCGTGGGGTCGGCCGCGGACAGATCCCGGATCCAGCCATAGAAGGGTGCGTGACGCATCTCGATGGTAACGAACAGGACCTTGTACAGGGCGAAGAACACGGGAATCTGCATGGCGATCGGCAGGCATCCCGCCATCGGATTGACCTTTTCCCGGCGATACAGGTCCATCATCTCCCGGTGAAGTCTCTGACGGTCGTCACCGCACTGTTCCCGCATTTTCGTCATCTCGGGCTGCAACTTGCGCATGGCGTGCATCGCCCGGAACGACTTGTTCGCCAACGGGAAGAACAGGATGCGGATAATCACGGTGAAGACCAGAATGGCCAAGCCGAAGTTCTCCAGCCCCCGATTGAGATAGTCGAGGACGAAGAAAATCGGCTTGGTCAGGAAGTAGAACCAGCCGAAGTCCACCGCGAGATCGAACCGTGGAATGCCCCGGGTCTCGGCGTACGTGTCCAGCAGGTGCACCTCCTTGGCGCCCGCGAAGAGCTGGCTGGAGACCTCGACCGCGCCTCCGGCGGGAATCACTCGGGGCCCGCCGAGAAAATCGACTTGGTACCGGTCGGTCCCATCCACCGCCGCGTGATTGAAGCTGGTGTCGATCGGTTCGGACTGGTCGGGGACGAGCGCGGTGAGCCAGTACTTGTCCGTGATTCCGAGCCAGCCGCCCGTGCTCCGGACCGTCTGCCGGCCGTCGTCCTGCAGATCGTCGTAATCGATCTCCCGCAGTTCGTCGTCGAGGACGCCGATGGGACCTTCGTGCAAGATGAAGAATCCGAGCGTGTCCGGCGGGTTCGTGCGCGATATCAGACCGTAGGGGTGCAGCGTGACGGGCGCGGCGCCGCTGTTCGAGACGCGCTGCGAAACCGAGATCAAATAGTTCTCGTCCACCGATATGGTGCGCCGGAACAGCAGGCCCTGACCGTTGTCCCACTCGAGCGCGATCGGCGCCCCCGGCACCAGAACGTCGCCATTGGCCCGCCACGGCGTGGTCGTATCGGGTATGGGCACGTTCGTCCCCGCCCCGACGGCCCAGCCGAACTCCACATAGTACGAGTTGGGCGCGCCAGCGGGCGACAGCAGCATGATGTACCCGTCATCCGCCTCGATCGTCTCGCGGTAGTCGGAGAGCAAGAGATTGTCGATGCGCGCGCCTCGCAGCCGGATGGACCCCCTGACACGGCTCGCCTCTATACTCACGCGCGGAGACTCGTCGGTGGTCGCGACCACCCGGCCCGTCATCGGCGCGGTGGCGGACGCGCCGGGCACCGCGGGCGCGGCTGTCACCGGCCCGGACGCGACGGCCGGCGGCGCCGTTGATCCTGCGTTCGGCACCGCCTGTTCGGCCACCGGCGGCGGCGAGAGATCATCGACCGCGGGACGCCGGTACGTCATGTCCCATAACATCAGGATGACGAGCGACAGCACGGCCGCCAGGATCAGATTCTTATGTTCCGACATTCAGGGTCGGCCGCTCTCGTCCGGCGCGAGGGTATCGGAGAGAGATGCCCCGGGAACCGGATCGTATCCGGCGCCTCCCCACGGGTGACACCGCAGAATCCGCCGCGCCGCCATGTATCCGCCGCGCAGAGTCCCGAACCGGAGCAGCGACTCCAGGGCATACTCGGAACAACTGGGCGCGAACCGGCAACTCGGGATTAAAAAGGGCGAGACTCCCCATCGGTAGGCGCGAACCAGCCCCCTCAGGACCACCGCCAGCGGATCGAACGCCAAGTCCCGCGCACGCGCCAACCTAGTCCGAGCCCCTCGCCACGAAACCGTCCGCGTGCAGCCGGGACAGCGCGGACTCCAGATCGGTCACGAGATCGCGATAGGGCCGGGATACCGTATTTCGGCGGCCGATCAGCACATAATCGTAACCGGATCTGCCATGCCGCGCGAGCACTTCCCGGGCGACGGCCCGGAGGCGTCGTTTGACTCTGTTTCTGACCACGGCCTTTCCCACCTTCCGGCTTGCGGTAAATCCGACGCGCATCGCCGGGCTCTCTCGCCTCGCGGAGGCACCCGTCGGCATCCGGTCGGCCTGCAATATAAAACCGGGCGTCACCCTCTTGCGCCCGCGTCCCGAAATTCTAAGGAAATCCACCCGTCGTTTCAGCCGTGTGAAGCCGGCCGTCATGGATCCTACGCGGACAGACGTTTGCGTCGTTTCGACCGTCGTCGCGCGAGGACGGCGCGCCCGCCAACCGACGACATACGCTTGCGAAATCCGTGCCGCCGTTTGCGTACGAGATTGCTCGGTTGAAAGGTGCGCTTCACTCGACCCGCTCCATGACGCGAAGTCCCTCGGGGGCAACCCCGAACGTGGACGCTGTATAAAGTTTCGCCTCGCTCAAGTCAATCGGCAGACGCGGCCGACGCCTCCGCCAAAGCCGCACCGCCGCTCGAGGCCGTCGGTCGCGCCGTCCGCGAAGTCCCGACTTCGACGATTCGGTATGGCGGACGGCGTTTCCGTTCCTTAGCCTACTGTCCCGGGCGTCACGCTTCGACGCCGACGCAACGCCTCTCTTCGGAGCATGTCATGGCCAAAACCCTCGATACAGACCTCTGCGTCATCGGCGGCGGGTCCGGCGGGCTTTCGGTCGCCGCCGCCGCCAGTCAAATGGGCGCGAACACGGTGCTCGTCGAGAAAGGGAAAATGGGCGGCGACTGTCTGAACTACGGGTGCGTGCCGTCGAAATCCCTGATCGCCGCGGGACGCGCCGCGGACGAGATCCGCCATGCCGAGAGGTTCGGGATCGAGGCACAGGATCCGGTCGCGGACTTCGCGCGCGTACGCGATCATGTCCGGGACGTGATCGATTCGATCGCGCCGGTCGATTCCGCCGAGCGATTCCGAGCCCTGGGCGTGGACGTCATCCGCGCGGCCGGTCGGTTCGTATCCCCGCGCGAGGTCGACGCCGACGGCACGCGCATCGTCGCCAAGCGGTTCGTGATCGCCACCGGCTCCAGCCCGGCGACGCCGCCGATTCCCGGACTGGAAACGGTACCGTACTGGACGAACGAGACCGTATTCGACAACAGCGACAAACCGGGACATCTGATCGTGATCGGCGGCGGGCCGATCGGCCTGGAGCTGGCGCAAGCGTTCCGTAATCTGGGGTGCGAGGTGAGCGTGGTGGAGATGTTCGAGCCCCTGGCCAGGGAAGAGCCCGAACTCGTGAGCATTGTCGTGTCGGCGCTGCGGCGGTCCGGCATCGTCATCCACGACCGGAGCAAGGTGACCTCGGCCGCCCGGGACAGCGAGGGAATCGCGATCAACATCGAACGGGACGGGCAGATCCGCAACGTCGGCGGCACGCACCTCATCGTGGCGGCGGGCCGCAAACCGAACATCTCCGAACTCGGACTGGACGAAGCGGGCATCCGGTATTCGCCGCAGGGCATAGAAGTCGACGCCGGTCTGCGAACGGCGAACCGCCGGGTTTACGCCATCGGCGACGTGGCGGGCGGACCGCAGTTCACGCACGTGGCAAACCATCACGCCGGGATCGTGATCAGAAACGCCCTGTTCCGCCTTCCCGCGAAGGTCGACTACACGAGTATTCCACGGGCCGTCTATACGGATCCCGAACTGGCGCATGTCGGCCTTGACGAGGAAGAAGCCCGGCGGCTGCACGGGAACATACGGGTGTTGCGCTGGCCGGTGGCGGAAAACGACCGCGCCCACACCGAGCGACGGCATGACGGGCTGGTCAAGGCGATCACCACCGGACGCGGGCGCGTGCTCGGCGCCTCCATTGTCGCGGATCACGCCGGCGATCTCATCCAGCCCTGGGTTCTGGCGGTCTCGCGGGGTCTCAAGATCGGGGCGCTCGCGGGAATGGTGGTGGCTTATCCCACGCTGTCGGAAATGAACAAGCGAGCGGCAGGAAGCTACTACACCCCCACGTTGTTCGGCGGGCGGACCCGGCGGCTGGTGCGATTCCTGATGCGGCTCCCGGCTTGATGGAGTCGCGGAGCGACCGGAACCGGCCACTTCCGTGTGATGGCAGACATGACGGATACGCCTCCGACACAGCCGCCGATGACGAGCAGCCTTTCGGCGCGATTGCTCCTGCTCACCATCGCCTTCGTCATGCTCGCCGAGGTGCTGATCTTCGTGCCCTCGATCTCCCGTTTTCGCGCGGCGTATCTGGAGGAGCGGCTCGCGGCCGCCGAACTCGCGTCGCTGGCGCTCGAAGCGACGCCCGACAAGCTGGTCAGCGAAGATCTGGCGAGGGAACTGCTGTCGCATGCCCAGGCAAAGGCGGTGATCATAAAGGGACCCACCATGCGGCGACTGGTGCTGGCCGACGACCTGCCCAGGAACGTCGACGCCATGTACGACCTCGGCGACGCGATGCCGCACGATCTGATCCGGGACGCGTTCGACGCGCTGCGTCCACGGCCCGACCGCACCATCCACGTGACCGGGCGCTCGCGCAAGAATCCGGAGCTCGTCATCGAGATCGTGCTCGACGAGGCCCCGCTCGTGGACGCCATGCACGACTACTCCTGGCGCATCGTGAGTCTGTCGGTGGCGATCTCCCTCATCACCGCGGGCCTGGTCTACGTCGCCCTGCAATGGCTCATGGTCCGGCCCATGAGACGGATCACCCGGAGCATGGTGGAGTTTCACGAGCGTCCCGAAGACGTCGACGCCACGATCATGCCCTCGACGCGGAAGGACGAAATCGGTCTGGCGCAACGCGAGCTGGCGCTCATGCAGGTCGACCTCAGGGCCTTGCTTCGGCAGAAGGACCGTCTCGCCACGCTCGGAACCGCGGTGACCAAGATCAGCCACGATCTCAGGAACATTCTGGCCACGGCGCGGCTGATCTCCGATCGACTCGCCGACAGCACGGACCCGGAGGTCCGCCGGGCAGCGCCGACACTGGTTCGGGCGATCGACCGCGCCGTCGACCTGTTCAGCAATATCCTGAGTTTCGTCGGTCATGCCGACGGCAAGATTCATCGACGCAAGTTCGATCTGCGCGATCTTGTGGAGGACGTCGGACTGTCCATGGGCCTGTCGGAGGAAAGCGACGTCAAGTGGTTCAACGAGATCGACTCGCCATTCCCGCTGTCGGCGGACCGCGAGCAGGTGTTCCGCGCGCTTCTGAACATCGGACGCAACGCCGTGGAGGCGATTCAGGGCGAGGACTCGGGCGCCGGGGGACGAGTCGAGATCACGGCGCGCCGGGAGAACGGAATGATCGCGGTCGATGTGACCGATGACGGTCCGGGGTTGGCCGACGAGCCGCGCGAGAGCCTCTTCCGGGCCTTCGTCAAATCGGAACGCGAAGGCAGTACGGGACTCGGACTCGTCATCGCCCGCGACGTGGCGTGGGCTCACGGCGGGGACGTGAGGCTCGTGGAGTCGGGTCCCGAAGGGACGCGGTTCCGCGTCGAACTCGCGGAGACATAGGGCCGGGCGGTATCGGCGCGCCCGAGAGACCTTCCCCCGGCGGTTGAACAATCACGCGGTCGGCAAGTGCATCGCCCAGGTCCCAACAATCTGATCTCGGACGTGGACGGAATTCGCGTCGGCAACGCCGAGGACCATCGGGTTAGAACGGGCGTTACCGTGGTTCTTCCCGACCGGCCGGCGACGGCCGCCGTGGATGTCCGGGGTGGTGCCCCCGGCACGCACGAGACGGACGCCCTGGACCCGACATGCCTCGTCGAACGGGTCGACGCCGTCGTTCTGTCCGGAGGGTCCGCGTTCGGGTTGGAAGCCGCTTCCGGCGCGATGGCGTGGTTGCACGAACGCGGACGAGGTTTCGCCGTCGGCGACGCGCGCGTGCCGGTCGTGCCCGCTGCCATCCTGTTCGACCTGCTGAACGGCGGCGACAAGGAATGGGGGTCCACGCCTCCCTATCGAGGACTCTCCCGGGCGGCGTGCGATAATGTCGCCGCCAAGTTCCCGCTGGGCAACATCGGCGCTGGTGTCGGCGCCACGGCCGGCGATCTCAAGGGCGGTCTGGGAAGCGCGTCGTCCGTGTCGCCGAGCGGCCTGCGGGTCGGCGCTCTCGTGGCGGCCAACCCATATGGATCGGTGGTGATGCCGGGGAGCGAAGCCTTCTGGGCCTGGCCGCTCGAACAGGGCGACGAGTTCGGGGGTGCGCGCCCGGACGGGTCGCACGCGGGCGAGGACTTCGAGGTCTCCGACGGGCCGGGAGTGGGGGCGAACACGACGGTCGCCGTCGTGGCGACGAACGCGAGCCTGGACGTCGCGCAAGCACTGCGTGTCGCTACCATGGCGCATGACGGGATCGCCCGTGCGGTCAGGCCCGCGCACACGCCCTTCGATGGCGATACGGTCTTCGCGCTTGCCACGGGCGACGGACCGCACGAAGGTGCCGCGCGGGTAGCGGAGATCGGCATGAAGGCCGCCGATTGTCTGTCCCGCGCTATCGCCCGGGGCGTTTACGCGGCGGAAACCCTGGGGGGTAGCCCGGGTTACCGGTCCCGGCGCCGCGCGACGACCGAAGAAGCGTGAGGGGAGAGTCCCATGAACAGAATTGCGGGCGGTCTGACCATCGCCATCGCCTTGACGATTTCTCATTTGGCCTTGGCGGCCAAGGATAGCGTCGTCGTGGGTATGCGCCTCGAGCCGCCGGGCCTGGACCCGACGAGGGGCGCGGCCGCGGCGATCAGCCAAATCACGCTCTACAACATCTTCGAGGGACTGACGCGGATCGACGAGCGCGGCGAGGTCGGACCCGGATTGGCGACCGATTGGACCGTCTCGGACGACTTGAGGACCTTCACGTTCAAACTTCGGGAGGACGTCAGATTTTCGGACGGTAGCGCCTTCGATTCCGCCGACGCCAAGTTCACGTTCGAACGCAACGCGTCGGAGCGGAGCTCGAACAAGCGAAAGAGCCGGTTCGAGAACATGGAGAGTCTGGAGACTCCCGATCCGCGGACGCTCGTCATTCGCCTGAAGGAATCCAACCCGCTCCTGTTGTTCAATTTGGGAGAAAGCACGGCCGTCATCGTGGCGCCGGAAACCGCGGAGACGAACGCGACCCATCCCGTGGGAACGGGGCCGTTCAGGTTCGTGAAGTGGACCAAAGGCGATTCGGTGGTTCTCGAGAAGAACCCCCTTTATCGAAGCCCGGACGATATCGGGCTGAACAGGATCACGTTCAAATTCGTCGAAGACGCGCATGCCCAGGTGGCGGCGATGATGGTCGGGGACGTCGACGTGTTTCCACGCATCAGCGCCCTGGAGACACTGACCCAATTCGAAAACGATCCGAGATTCCAGATCCTCCAGGGAACCACCGAGGGCGAGACCATCCTCTCGACGAACAACAAACGGCCGCCGCTTGACGACGTCCGGGTCCGCTGCGCCATCGCCCACGCCATCGACCGCGAGGAAATCATCGACGGGTCGGAGTTCGGCTACGCAACGCCGATCGGAAGCCATTTCCCGCCGCACCATCCGGCCTACGTCGACCTCACCGATCTCCGGGGCCATGACCTGGACAAGGCGCGCGCCCTGTTGAAGGAAGCCGGGTACGAAGACGATCTCGAGCTGACGCTCCAGTTGCCACCGCCCGAATACGCCCGGCGCAGCGGAGAAATCATCGCCGCTCAACTCGCCAAGGCGGGTATCGAGGTGAACATCGAGAACATGCAATGGCCGCGCTGGCTGGACGTGGTCTACAAACAGAAGAACTACGACCTGAGCATCGTGAGCCATGTCGAGCCGAACGACATCAACATCTACGCCAACCCGGATTATTACTTCCAGTACGACGATCGGGAGTTCCGCGACATCATCGCGAGGGCGGACACGGCCCTCGACACGAAGGAGCGTCACGCCCATCTCGGAGAAGCGCAGCGCAAGCTGGCAACGGATTGCGTGAACGGTTTTCTGTTCCAGTTGGCGAAGGCCGGAGTCGCGCGCCGCGAATTGAAGGGGTTGTGGCGGAACTGGCCGTTGTTCGTGAACGACATGGCCGCGGTCCATTGGGAAGACTGACGGTCGCGGCGTGCGCCGACCGTCCCCGACCGCGCGGCGCCACCGGCCCGAAGATCGGGAACCGGGCGCCGCCACGATGGCGGTTTCGATCGAACCGGGATCGGACGCCTTCGGAACGGGCCGCAGGAGATTCCGCCCCCATGGGCGGCGAACCCTATTGCACGTAGATGTGCACTTCACTGGTCGCCGCGTCGGCGCTGGTCGTCGCCGACAGGTTGACCCGGTTCGCCGAGAGCCCCATCTCCGTCAACGTTCTCAGGACATCGTCGGCATGCCGCTTGGCCTTGGATGCGTTGAGTGCGTTCTCGGCCGGCGTGCCCTGCGAGGGCGTTACGGCGACGAGATCGAAGGTCGCCTGCGGGTGACGCTCGAGCGCGCGTGAAACCGCGTTGTACAACGCCTGCTGGTAGGGAACATCCGCGCGGTCGAACCGGACCACGACGAGGGGACGACGCTCGGCCGCGGCGAGGTCCCCGCCACTACCCGACCGCGCGGCGGCAACCAGGGACGTCGCGGGAAAATACGCGCGACTCGACAGGCCCTGTCCATAATACTCGCCGTTCTTGATGGCCAGCGAAAGCACCGTCAGGTTCCGGCGTTCGTTGCCGACATAGGCGGTCTGGCGGCCGACGTCTTCGCTCAACTCGTTGAGCAGCCGGTCGATCATGACCAGCGTCCGGTTGGTCTCATCCTCCAGGACGGCCAGTTGGCGGTGATCGTCGTCGATGGCCCCTTGCAGACCGTACGTCGCGCGGGTCGTCTCGAGCAGATAGGACACCATCGCCGAATCGGCCGCGACCGCGTTGGCCAGACCGTTCATCTCGACGATATCGAGACCGATCCGATCCAGTTCCGATTGGGCGGTATTCCATTGGCCGACCAGTACCGGATTGCCCGGCGTGGTGCCGAGTTGCAGCCGCGCGTTGATGGCGGCGACCGTACCGTGATACCGCTGGGCGTTCTCGGTCGTCGTCCGGCGGATTTTCTGCAGGCTCTCGTTACGCCGCTGGACGTTGTCCCGTAAGGTCGCGAGCTCGCCTCGCAACTGCGCGACCTTCTGGCCCACGAGCGTGCCCGTGGACTGGGCGGCCGTCACGGGCGATGGAGCGAAACTTGTCGTTCCAAGCGCGGGAGGCGGCACCGACGCTGCTTTCCCCGTTCCAGGCGCGGGTCCGGACACCGGGGTTTCGGCGGGTTGGGAAGCCTGGGATCGCGGCGGTTTGGGAGGCTCTTCACTCGCAAGCGACGGCCACAATGCGTCGTTCACAAACGAACAACTCGAAAGGAGCAATGCCGCGCCAACCGCCGCGACATGGGTTCTATTCAGTGCCATACCTGCGAATACCCCTTGCTTTGGACCTCGTGCCGACTCAACCGCGGCGGGGAACCGTTCGATTGGAAAGGCGAATACCGACGAGCCGAAGGTCCCGAGGCCAGCCGTCCGTCGGCGGTGATCTTAACGAATGGCTGGAATCGCCACAAGCGCCTGTCCCGGTTCAGGACATACGAGGCGGGAGGGTTTCTTCGGCTGTGTGTCCGGCAAGGTACTCGACAGGGGTTTGTCCGTCGAGAGCCTGATGCGGTCGGAAGGTGTTGCACTCGTCGGCAAAGACGCGACGCCAGGGCGGCTCCTCGTGTAATCCGCCGCGTCATCCGGTCATACCACCCGGAAAGTCGCGAGCTTCCCGGAGTTTTCGGGGCAGGATCGGAGAGAAGGCTGGTGCCCAGGGGCGGAGTTGAACCACCGACACGAGGATTTTCAGTCCACTGCTCTACCGACTGAGCTACCTGGGCACGGCTCGCCCACCGCCAAGCGGAGTGGCGAGCGAGGCCGGGTTATAGGGAATCCGCCCCGAACTGTCCACCAGGGACCGCGCGCCACGGAGGGGGCCGTCATGCCGCCGTCGGAGCGGCCTCGGGAGGCGCGTAATACGGGCGATCCCCCTTGAGTTGCGTGCGGTGCATGATCCGGCGCACCGAGTCGTCGAACCCGTCGCGGCGGTGCATGGCGCATCTGTTGTCCCACATCACCAGGTCTCCGATCCTCCAGGTGTGGGTCCAGGTGTTCTCCGGCGCCGTGGCGCGGCCCCACAACGTATCCAGAAGCGCCTCGCTTTCCTCCACGGAAAGTCCGGGGACGTAGGCGTTGACGCGCCGACCCAGGAACAGCGCCGTCCGCCCGGTCACAGGATGCGTGCGAAGGATCGGATGCCGCGCGCCGGGCGTCTTCGTCACATCGGTGACCGACTCGAATCCGTGGCGGAGACCGCCCGCCGAAGTGAGCGTCGCGTCGTGGATGGCCTTCAGATCCCGCACGCGGATCTTCACGTGGTCCGGCAGGGTCTCGTAGGCGCGGTACATGTTGCAAAAGCTCGTATCGCCCCCCGCGGACGGGATCTCCAGGGAATAGAGCATCGACGCGGCTGGCGGCTCCTCGTAGGAGCTCATGTCCGTATGCCAGTCGGACTCGGCGTTTCCCAGACCGCCGATGGGACGGCCGTTCTCGACCACGTTCGAGATCACCGTGATCTCGTTGTACTCCCTCGTGGACACCTTGCCGCTGGGCGTCGCCCCGATGGGGGCGCCATCGAGTTCCCCGAACCGGCTGCTGAACGCGACGAGTTGCGGATCGTCGATCGTCTGCCCCCGAATCAGCAGGACGAGGTGTTCCATCCAGGCGTCGTGAATCTCGCGAATCGTCCCGTCGTCCAGGCGCTCGGCAAGATCGACGCCCCTGATCTCGGCGCCGAGCACATTGGACAACGGATGCACCGTGACTCCCATCTCCCCGATTCTCCTGTTTCCCTTCCACCAGTTTCGCCGTGCGCGACACCCAAACATAGCGCATTCGCGCCACGTCACAAGTCACGGCCCGGTCGCGCCACCGCCCACACGCGGCCCGCGCGATCAACCGGGATCGTCCGCCTCCGGGGCCGCTTCGGCCGCTTCGATCAATTCTTCCAGATCCGCGCCGTCGGGCGGTTCCACCGCCGGAATGACGTAGGAGCCGGAAAACCACTTACCCAGATCGATCTCCCGGCAACGCCTGGAACAGAACGGCCGATGATCCCGGCTCGCGGGCAGCCCGCAGATGGGACAGGCCGCCGCCTTGGCCCGCCTCGGCTTTACCGGTAGACGCTCGACCGTCACGGCCGCCCCGCGCGCGCCCCGAGGCGCGGAGTCCTAGCGGCCGCGTACGACATCGAAACGGTCGGGCGCGAACGCCTCGTCCCGGCGGAACGCGACCGCGCAGCCCAGACGCTGGCGGAGAGCGTCCGCACCGACGGTCCGCTCGAGGATCGAGATCACGTCCGGAGCCGCGAAGATGGTCAGGAAACCGCCCGGGTTCTCTTCGGCCTCGCGCTCTGCCGTCGCCAGGATGTGATCCGCGGCCGTTTCCGCCGTATCGACGAAGCCCAGTCCCTCGCAGACCGGGCAGGTCCGGCCGACGATCTCCGACAACGCCGGACCGGACCGGCGTCGGGTCATCTCCAGCAGACCGAACCGGGACAGCGCGCCCACGTCGGTCGGTACGGGATCGTCGCGAAGGGCGTCCCGCAGCGCCTCCACCACGCGGTCGGCGTTCTCTCGTCGGCGCATGCGGATGAAATCGATGACGATGGCGCCCCCGATCCCCCGCAGGCGAAGCTGGCGCCCGACCTCCTCCGCGGCCTCCAGATTGATCCGCAACGCAGCCTCCTCGGGGTGGCCCCGGTTCCGTTCCCCGGAATCGACGTCGATCGCCGTCAGCGCCGCCGTCGTCTCGATAACGATCCGGCCGCCACCGGGCAAAGGCACGCTCGGCTCGAGGACCTCCCCCACCTGGTCCTCGATCTCGTGACGGTCGAAGAGGCCGCCGCGCCCGGTATGAAGCGACATGCGGTCGGCCAGCGCCGGCGCGACCGCGCCCGCGTATGTCCTGGCGTCGGCCAGCGCCGCCGCGTCATCGACGAGCACCGTCGTCTCGGGCGACGACGCAAGGTCGCGAACGGCGCGCCCGACGGCGCCCAGGTCGGCATGGACGATGGCCGGGGGGGCGGCCTTGTCCGCGTCCCGGAGTATCGTCCGCCAGACTTGACGAAGCGCGTCCAGTTCCCGGGAAAGTTCCCCGGAACCGGCTCCTTCCGCGTTGGTTCGGACGATCGCGCCCTCGTCGTCACCCAACAACTCTTCCAGGACGCCGGAAAGACGATCGCGCTCGGTCTCGTCGCGAATGCGGCGCGACAGCGCGACACCGGTCCCATAAGGAACATAGATCAGCGTCCGCCCGGGCAACGAGATCGACGTCGTCAGGCGGGCGCCCTTGTCGCGCAAGGCGTCGCGGGCGACCTGAACGAGTATGGCGTCTCCCTCGTGAACGAGCCTGTCGATCGGCGGCGCCCGGTCATCGCGCCGGTCCCCGGCCAGCTCGCGGGCATCGTCGGCCGACAGGAACCCATCGCGCTCCAGTCCTACATCCACGAACGCAGCGCGCAGGGTGGGCACGACACCGAGCGCCCGCCCGAGGTAGACGTTTCCGACCGCGCCGCGCCGGCCCGTCGGCTCGACGACGAGATCGACGAGATCGCCGTCGGACACCCGGGCCACCCGCGTCAGGAGGGGGCTGACGTTGATCAGGATCTCCTCGGCCATCTCATGCCTCGACGCCGGATCGGCGCTGCGCCTCCACGACAGGATACCCGAGCCCGGACAGCATCGCCGCGGTTTCGTGAAGCGGCAGGCCGACGACCCCGGAAAAGGAGCCCCGTAGCCAGCGGACGAAAAGCGCGGCGCGCCCCTGGATCGCGTAACCGCCCGCCTTGCCCCGCCATTCCCCGCAGGCGACGTAGGAGTCGATCTCCTGCCTCTCGAGCCTCTTGAAGGCGACGGTCGACGTGACGAGACGGGATCTCGCGCGCCGCCGCGTATCGACCACCGCCACGCCCGAGAACACGCGGTGACGCCGGCCCGACAGCAGATCGAGGCAGTACCGGACCTCGTCCTCGTCGTTCGCCTTCGGAAGGATACGCCGACCGCAGGCCACGACCGTGTCGGCGGCGACGACGAACGCGTCCACGCGCGACCCGGCGACCCGGCGGGCCTTTTCCCGCGCCAGCCGCAGCGCCAAGTGTCCGGGCAACTCGCCCCGGAGCGGGGTTTCGTCGACCTCCGCGGTACACATCTCGTCGGGCGCCAGACCGGCTTGAAGGAGCAACCGGCGACGCCGGGGCGAAGCCGAGGCGAGGACCAGAGCCGGACCGGGCGCTGTGCCCAACGAGAAACCGGTTACTTGTAGCGGAACGTGATGCGGCCCTTGGTCAGGTCGTAGGGAGTCATCTCGACCAGGACCTTGTCGCCGGCAAGCACGCGAATGCGGTGCTTGCGCATCTTTCCCGCAGTGTGGGCCAATACCTCGTGACCGTTCTCCAGCTCGACCCGGAACATGGCGTTCGGGAGGAGCTCGTTCACGACGCCGGGAAACTCCAGCAGTTCTTCCTTAGCCATCCATCCTCCAGCATCGACGGAACCGATCGGGCCCATGCGGCACCCGCATGGGCCGCAATGAAGGCGCGGAACCGCCAAAAAATCAAGCCCGCGTCCTGGCGCGCTACATGCGGGACATCGAGGCCTCGTCGGCCATGCGATCGGCGAGGCGCCGGGCTACGGTCCCAAGGGGCGGGTCGCGGGCGGGACGCCGTCCGAGAAGCGCCGCAGGATGCGCTCGTGGAGCGAATCCCGGACGCCGCGATAGGCGTCGACTATCGTCTTGCGGTTGCCCCGCGCCACCGTGGCGTCCAGGGTCTGCCAGTATTCGAGCTCGCAGGCCATGGTGCGCGTCAGCTCGACGGCGCGGTGCTGGGCATCGGGGGAGAGCGAGATCACGAGGTCGTAGGACGTGTCCTCGAGCTGATCGAAGGTCTTGGGCTTGTGACGTGAGAGATCGATCCCGATCTCCTCCATGACGGCCACGACGAAGGCGTCGGGCTCGCCCTGCCTCACGCCCACCGAGTCGACGTAGACCCGATGACCGTAATGGTGCTTCATGATGCCCTCGGCCATCGGCGAGCGCACCGCGTTCATGGTGCACGAGTACAAAACCGCGTGGGGGAGATCGACCATCGTTTCCGCCCCCGGCTCCCGAAGTCAGCCCCGGAAATGGAGCACGCAAAGCAGCGTGAAGAGCCGCCGGGAGGTGGCCTCGTCCACGTCCACCTTGGCCGCGAGATGGCGCCGCAGGAGCTCGGCGCCTTCGTCGTGCAACCCCTTCCGTCCCATGTCGATGGCCTCGATGCGGGACGGCGATGCCGTCTTGATGGCGTCGTAGTAGCTCTCGCAGATCTGGAAGTATTCGCGAATGACGCGACGGAACGGCGTCAGTGCCAGAACGACGGTGTCGATCTCGCGGTCGTCCTCGGAGCGCACTTCCAGAACGAGCCGGCCCTCGCGGGCGCCGATGCGCACCCGGAACGGACCTTCGGCCCCGCACGTCGGGGCGAACCGGTTCTCCTGCAGCAGGTCGAAGACGGCGACCCGGCGCTCGTGGTCGACGTCGGGGTTGCGCCGGACGAAGCTGTGCTCGTCGAGCGTGACGTCGATGATCCGATGATGATCGGGCACGGCCCTCAGGATCCGGTAGGTCCATCGTCGTTCAGGCGGATGGTCAGCGACAATGCGTGAGCGCCGAACCCTTCGGATTCCGCGAGGGTGGCCGCCGCCGGCCCGATGGCCCGGAGACCCCGGGCGCCGCACCGTACCAGCGAAGTCCGTTTCATGAAGTCGAGGACCGAGAGGCCCGACGAGTACCGGGCGCTGCGCGCGGTGGGGAGCACATGGCTCGGGCCCGCCACGTAGTCGCCCACCGCTTCCGGCGTGTAGCGACCGAGGAAGATCGCGCCGGCGTTGCGCACGGCGCGCGCCAGCAGGTCGGGATCCGACACCGCGAGCTCGAGATGCTCGGGCGCGATTCGGTCGATGATCGGCGGCGCGGCGTCCAGGGAGTCGACCAGGATGACGGCGCCGTGGTCCCGCCACGCGGCGGCGGCGATGGCGGCGCGCTCGAGGCGCGTGAGGTGGCCGGAGACCGCGCGCTCGACCGCGTCGGCGAAGCCGGCGTCGTCCGTCATCAGGATCGCCTGCGCGGTCTCGTCGTGTTCCGCCTGGGACAGCAGATCGGCGGCGATCCAGGCCGGGTCGTTCCGGGAGTCCGCCACGACGAGGATCTCGGAGGGTCCGGCGATCATGTCTATGCCGACATCGCCGAACAGGTACCGTTTGGCCGCGGTCACGTAGGCGTTTCCCGGACCGACGATCTTGTCGACCGCAGGTATGGCGTCCGTCCCCAACGCCAGCGCGGCGATCGCGTGCGCGCCCCCGATCCGGTAGACCTCGGTGACGCCGGCGAGGGCCGCGGCCACCGCGACCATGGGATGGAATCCGCCTTCGGCCGCCGGAACCGTCATGGCGATCCTGTCGACACCCGCGATCCGGGCGGGAATGGCGGTCATCAACACGGTCGACGGATAGGCCGCCGACCCGCCCGGCACGTATAACCCCACGGCGGGAATCGGGGTCCAGCGGTGTCCCAGCGTGACGCCGTCCCGGTCCTCGAACTCGAGATCTTCGGGAACCTGCCGCCGGTGATACGCCTCGATCCGCCGGGCGGCGACGGCGAGCGCCTCCCGGGCCGCGGCCGGCGCGGCGACGGCGACCTGTTCCATCTCCTTCTCCGGAACGCGCAGCGTCTCCGGGGCGAGGATCTGGCCGTCGAACCGCTCCGCGCAGGCGACGACCGCCGCGTCGCCGCGCCTCCGGACGTCGTCGACGATGTGCGCGACGTCCCGGGAGACGTCGGCCGCCGCCTCGCGCCTGGTACGGAGAAAGGCCGCGAACGCGGTCTCGAACGCTGCGTCCGACGTCTCGAGTCTAATCGGCATGGGACGCCTCCCGGAACCGTTGGATCCATTCGCCGATCTCGCGAGATCGAGTCTTCAGCGCGGCGCGGTTGACGGCCAGGCGGGAGGTCACGTCGGCGATGTGCTCGATCTCCACCAGCCCGTTCGCCCGGAGCGTCGCGCCCGTGGACACGAGGTCGACGATGCGCCGGCAGAGTCCGAGCGCCGGAGCCAGCTCCATCGCCCCGTGCAGATGGATGCATTCCGCCTGCACGCCGCGGGCCGCGAAGTGGCGACGGGCGATCGAGGGGTACTTCGTCGCCACGCGGACATGGCTCCAGCGCGACGGATCGTCGTGGGCGCCGAGCTCCGCGGGTTCGGCGACGACGAGGCGGCACTTTCCCACGCCCATGTCGAGCGGCGCGTAGACTTCGGGATACTGGAACTCGGTCAACACGTCGTTTCCGGCGACTCCGAGCTGCGCGCCGCCGAAGGCGACGAAGGTCGCGACGTCGAAGCTCCGCACCCGGACGATGGAGACGCGCGGGAGATTCGTGTCGAACCGCAGCCGGCGCGACGCGGGATCGTCGAACGCCGGTTCCGGCTCCACGCCGGCCCGGCGCACGACGTCCATGACCTCGCGCAGTATGCGCCCGCGCGGGAGCGCGATGACGATGGGTTCCATCGCGGACACGGCGCGTCTCAGTCCGCCGCGTCGACGGCGTGCCGGGGCCGGCGCCGCGTGACCCATGGCCGCCCCTGGTCGGTCAGCCGGCATTCGATGCACTCCACGCCCAGACGGATGACGCCGCCGCCGGCGAACACCAGGTCCACCCGCGGCGCGGAATCGGAGGCATCGGAAGCGGCCACCGCCAGCAGCGCCAGGACCTCCTCCCGCGCGTCCAGGTCGAGGTCACGGCTCCGCACGCCGAGAACGTCATCGAAGTGGAGCACCGAGCGGACTCGCCGATAGAGCTTGCCGGCGACGGGTTCGCCGTCGTCCCGCTCCCACATGAAACGGTCCAGAAGCACGAGGAACCGTCGCTCCCGCTCGCGGAAGACCATGCCGCCCGGACGGACCAGGGCGTCCTGGACCATGGTGGAGACCACCGAGAGATCCTCCGCGTCCCGCGCGCTCAACTTGAGCGGTCCGTCGGTCACGCGCCGGCTTCTCCGCGCGCCGGGATACGCTCGATCCGCGCGCCGCAGGCGACGAGTTTCGGCACCAGCCGCTCATAGCCGCGGTCGAGGTGGTAGACGCGGCTCACCAGCGTGTCGCCGGTCGCCGCGAGCCCGGCGAGGACGAGCGAAACGGAGGCCCGCAGGTCGGTGGCCATGACGGGCGCGCCCTTCAGCTCGGGAACGCCGCGCACCGTCGCCGCGGATCCGGTCACGGTGATGTCGGCGCCCATGCGCGCGAGTTCCGGCACGTGCATGAAGCGGTTTTCGAAGATCGTCTCGGTGATCACCGCCGCCCCGTCGCCGAACGCCATCAGCGCCATGACCTGCGCCTGCATGTCGGTGGGGAATCCGGGATAGGGTTGCGTGGTGACGTCGACGGCAGCGATCCCCGCGCCGTCACGGCGGACGCGGAGCCCTCCGGTCTCCGCCGTCACCTCGACGCCGGCGCGCTCCATCACTTCCGTCACGGCGCCGACCGGACCGGCGTCCGCGTGGCGCAGCGTCAGGTCTCCGCCCGTGATCGCGGCGGCGACGGCGAACGTGCCCGTCTCCACCCGGTCGGGCATCACGCGATAGCGGGCCCCCGACAGCCGGGGAACGCCGGCGACGACCAACCGGTCCGTGCCGACGCCGTCGATCCTCGCGCCCATGGCGACGAGGCAATTCGCGAGATCGCCGATCTCGGGTTCCCGGGCCGCGTTCTCGAGGACCGTCTCTCCCTCCGCCAGCGTCGCCGCCATCAACACGTTCTCGGTCGCCCCGACCGACACCTTGGGGAACCGGACGACGGATCCCTTGAGGCCCCGCGGCGCCCGCGCCTCGATATAGCCGTCCGTCAGGTCGAGCTCCGCGCCGAGCTCCGTCAGGCCCGCCAGATGGAGGTCCACCGGGCGCGTTCCGATGGCGCAACCGCCCGGAAGCGAGACCCTCGCCCGTCCGGCGCGCGCGAGCAGCGGCCCCAGCACGAGGATCGACGCCCGCATCCTGCGCACGAGGTCGTATGGTGCGGTCGTTCCCGACAGGGCGCCGCAGGTCAGCGTCAGGACACGGCCGATGTGTCCGCCGTCGTCGGCATCGCCCTCCATGACGATGTCGACGCCGAGCGACGTCAGCAGGTTCGCCAGCGTGCTGATATCCACGAGGTGCGGCAGATTGGACAGGCGCAGGGGCTCGTCCGTCAGCAGGCTCGCCACCATCAGCGGCAGGGCCGCGTTCTTCGCCCCGCTGATGGGAATGTCGCCCTCAAGCGGCACGCCGCCGGTGATGCGGATCCTGTCCATGAACCTTAATCCGGCGCCACGGCCCCGCGAGCCGTTCGCGCCTCTCCCGGGCCGGGCTGGCGCCGTTGTAGCCCAATCCGGCGCCCGTGCAAACCGCGGGGCCGGTCGGGAGAGGCCGCCCTCCCGGAGCGCCGTACTCCCCTTCGGTTACCCGCGCTACTCGCGCGGCCGGCCGGCGGGGCGAGCCCGCGCCGCGGCCGACTCCCGGTCGCGTTCGCGGGCCTGCCGCTTGCGGCGTCGCAGGTTCCGGCGCAACGCCTCCGACAGGCGCTCGCTTCGTCGGGGATCCTTCCCGCTCTTCCGGTCTTCCGCCATATCCTCGATCCGGCATGGACGGCGCGGCGAACCGCCCGAACGGGCGGGCGAACGCCCCGCCGGTTTCCCCGACCCCACCGTCGACGCGACGACGCCTTCACGGAGAGCGCCGGAGGCGGCGACATCGCGGCCGCCGGGCCCACGGTTGTCACGGCGTTCGTCGGGCGCCTAGAGTGGCGTCGTCATGCTGAGAACCGGCCGACAGTATCTCGACGACATCAAGGGGCGCAAACCCGAGGTCTACATCGGCGGCGAGCGCGTCGATGACGTCGCCGCGCATCCGGCCTTCCGTAACATCGTCCGGACGACGGCGCGGCTCTATGACGTGACGTCGGACCCCTCGCGGGCCGGCGAACTCGGCTATTTCGAGGAGGAAACGGGCGAGCGTTGCAGCAACAACTACCTGAGACCGCGCACGCGCGAGGATCTGCTGGCCCGGGGGCGCGCCCATCAGGCCTGGTCCGACGTCTCGTGGGGCCTTTTCGGGCGCTCCCCGGACCATGTCGCCAGCTGGATCACCGGCATGGCCTGCGTGCCGGAGGTCGCCAGGGCGACCGGCCACGACTTCGAATCCCACGTCGTCGACTATTACCGGCGCGTGCGCGACGGCGACCTGTTCGTGACCTACGCGATCGTCCCCCCGGCCGCGACGCGGAGCGTGGATTCGGTCTTCACGACGGAGAAGAACGCCGCGCTCGATCCCAGGTTGAGCGGCGAGTCCGGTCTCCACACGGTCGGCGAGGACGATGCCGGCATGACGGTGTGGGGCTTCAAGATCCTGGCGACCGCCGCCGTCCTCGCCGACGAGATCCTGGTCGGCAACTTCCAGGTGCTGGCGCCCGGCATGGAGCGCTTCGCGGCGACGTTCACCGTTCCGACGGACGCCCCCGGAGTCAAGCTGATCTCGCGCCGCCCGTTCGAGCGCGACGCGCCCAGCCAGATCGACGCTCCGCTGGCGTGGCGGTTCGACGAGACCGACTGCGTGGTCTTCTTCGACAACGTCCGCATCCCGTGGGAGAACGTGTTCGCGTACGAGAACCTCGAGAGCTCGCGGGGCCTGTTCCACGAGACCCCCGCGCATGTCCTGGGTAACTACCAGGCCCATGTCCGGCTCCTGTCGAAGTTGCGCTTCATCCTCGGCGTGACGCGCAAGGTCGCGCGGATGAACGGCATCGCCGAGGTGCCCGCCGTGCGCGATATACTGGCCGATCTCTGCATCCGCGCCGCGATGCTCGAAGGGCTGATCGCCGCCGAGACCGACATCGTCGAGGAATGGCCCAACGGATACGTCGCGCCCGATCGCCAGACCATGTACGCGACCATGGACTGGACCATGCGCGACTATCCGGACTTCGTTCAGACGGTCCGGGAGCTTCTGGGCTCGCATCCGTTCCAGCAGCCGGCCGACGTCTCGGTCTTCGACAACCCCGAAACCCGCGAGATGTACGGCAAGTTCGTCATGGCGACGCCCGAGGACGCGGTCGAGCGCTACAAGCTCATGCGCCTCGCGTGGGACCTCGTGGGATCGGAGTTCGCCAGCCGGCACATCCAGTACGAAATGTTCTACAACGGCCCGCGGCACGTCGGCCGCACGCGGGCGAGCCACTACTTCCGCTGGGACGTGGTCGAGGAGGCCGCCCAGCGGGCGCTCGACGAGTTGGGCGGCTACGACGAGCTGGTCGAGAATCGCGCGCGGGAGCGATAGACGGGACGCGGGACGGGGCGTGAACGGCAACGGCTTGCCCGGGCGCGGGCGCCCGTGGCAGGGTCCGCCCCGCTTCCCGCGAGGGCCCTCATAGCTCAGGGGTAGAGCACTCCCTTGGTAAGGGAGAGGTCGAAAGTTCGAATCTTTCTGAGGGCACCACCCCCCGAAGACCGCGAGCGCGCGGCGGAGACGCCCTTACGGGGCGGCGTCCGCGTCGGGGTCGCCGGCGGCGAGCGCGTTCAGGTACGCGAGGCAGAGGTCGCGGGAGCGGTAGCCGCCATACGCTTCCCGTTCCTGGCGTTCGACGATGGGAAAGGTCGAGTAGACGTAGCGCACGTCGTCGCGGTCGGTCACGCCGTAGAGGTGGAAGAACAGGGCGTCGAGCCGGGCGCGCAGACGCAGGCGGCGCTCCTCGTCCCAGACGAACGGCGGCAAGACATCGCCATCGGCATCGACATGGCCCATGTCGCGGGCGAACGGCGCCATGTCATGCGCCGTACAGGTGAGCTCCAGCACCGATTCGCGGACGATCTCGCCCGCCGTCTTCGGCCCGAAGCGGACGGCTTCGTAGCGCGCTGGCGGGACCACGGGCAGTTGCTCGACGATGAACCAATTCAGATGCTGACCCTGGATTTTCTGGCGCGCGACGTAATCGAACGGAACGGCATTGAAATTGGCGAGCAGCAACGCGAGATTCGCACTCTGCGCGTCCATGGAAACGACGGGCAGCGTGTTTCCGGCTCCGACGGCGGGGATGAGCGCCGCGATCATGGATCGAACGTTGGTCGGCGCGGTCACGTCCTTGAACCCGAGGACCCAATCCACGCCCGAGGTCCAACCGCACTCCGTCGCGGGAACCCAGAACTGCGGATCGAGCAGCCAGTCCGGGTCCCGATGCTGTTCCAGACTTGCCGGTTCGGGTTGCGCGGGCCGGTACAGGTTCTCCGGATTGACGGTAATGCTCGCGGCACGGTGGTCGAACGCCTGCACCATCTTGCCTTCGTAGAGCGGTACCCACTCTCCCGCCGGGCTGGCGAAACGGTTCCCACCGACGGGATACGCGCCCTCCTTCTCCTCCAGTTCCGCGCGGGTACGGAACAGGCTGGAGTCGTTGGTCATGTCGAACATGCGCGTATATCGCACCGGCCACGCCTTCGCCGCCGCGCCGGACGAGCGGTCGACCAGAACCGGCAGGCGGCCGTAGATGGCCGTGGTCAGCCCGGCGTCGCGACGGGTGCGGAAGATCGGCGCGGTGCCGGTGTTGGGGTTGACGCGGGCGAAATCCGCCGCCGCCAGCGGGAAGCGGCGCTCCGGGTCGTCGAGCTCGGCGATATCCTGAAGAAAGAACGCGCACCTGGCCGGGTCCCCGGTCGGCGTCGGGCCAGCGACGAAGGCACAGAACTTGAAGCGGCTGTCCACGTCCGGAAAGAACGGCGGCGCGCCGTGGCGCGTCCGGCGGTTCTCGAAGTCGTAGAGCGCGCGCAACCGCCCCTCCGTCGCCACGCCCTTGAAAAACCGCGCCGCCGTCTTGTCCGAGGCGATGCCGGACGGCGTCAGCAGCCCGACCGTTCCGTCCGGTTTGACGAGGCGCATCGCGCGCTCGACGAACAACGAATAGAGGTTCACGTCGCCGCCGGAGAGCAGCGGGTAGTCGCCGCGGGTCCGCGCCACGCGGACGGTGTCCGCCGCCCGTTCACCAGCCCGCGCGAAATCGCGGACGAGCGGATCCCCAGACCGCTCCAGATCGGCGATCATACGCCTCCGGTCGGCCGCCCGGGGCGCCAAGGCGACCTCCGAGCGCCGCGCCGCGAACCATTCGACCTGTTGCAGCTTCACCCGGTCCCAGGGCGGGTTGCCGATCACGGCGTCGAAACCGCCTCGCGGTTCGGCGCTCTCCCACCGCGACCAGACGCCGGGAAAGGCGACCTGCCAGTTGAGGAAACGCTCCTCCGCGGCGAGCGCCCGCGCCCCGGCGAGGATGCCGGCGAAGCGCTTCCCCTCGGGGTCGCGCGCCTCCGGTTCGCGGTCGCCGCGCGCGATGGCGACGGGATCGCCGAACCGGCCGGCGAAGAAGGCCTGTACGGCGGCCTTGCCCTCCCGGTCGCGGACGTCCAGCCAGTCGAGGGCATGGACCAGGGAGAGGACGGCGTCGAGCGGCGCGGTGGCCTCCTCCACTTCGGCGAATGTCTCGGCGGAACGGTGCGCCTCGGCGATCTCGGCGTCGGTGAGCGCCTCGATCGCCGCCATGCCCCGCGCCGCGCCCGTGGCGCGGGAGATCGAGTCGTGCAGCAGCAACGGCGTTCCGTATTCCACCGCCTTGTCGACGCCGGCGCGCACCCATGAGCCGAACAGGCTGTCGCCGCAACGGAGATGGTGATCCAGAAAGCTCAGAGGCGCGCCGACGGTGAAGGTGTGCAGCCACAGCGCGACCTTGGCCAGCTCGACCGCCATCGGGTTCTTGTCGACGCCGTGGACGCACCGCTTCAGCACCATGCGGCGGACGATATGGCGATCGTCGAGCCGGGCCGGATCGACGGTCCAGCCGCCCGCCTCGGCATTGGCGAGGATGGTGGCGCGAATCGTCTCGATCCGCCCGACGAGCGGCGAGACGTAGCCCGCCGCCGCCGCTTCCGCCTCGGCCATGGCCGCGATCACCCGGTCCGACAGATAATCGACGAGATTGACGAGGAAGTGACCCGACCCCATCGCGGGGTCGCAGATCTTGAGCTCCAGGAGCTTTTCCGCCGGATCGTCTTCCTCCAGGCGCGCGAGCGCCCGCTCCCGGTCGGGGCCGGAGTCCGGCAGGCGCCGGGCTTTCGCCTCGAAGGCGTCGATGCGCGACCGCGCCAACGGCCCGACCGTTTCCTCGACGATCAGCCCGACGAGATCGTCGGGCGTGTAGTAGCTGCCCGAGTCCTTGCGGGCGAAGCCGTTCCACCGAACGGCGACCTCGCCGTCCTCGCGGACGAGTTCCTGTTCGAGCAGCCGCTCGTAGATGGAGCCGAGCTGTCGTACGCCGAGATCGCGGTAGTTGATGTAACGCCGGCCCTCGGGCGTCCGCTCGAACGAGAGCGCGTCGATGACGCCGGCCATCGCCGCGTCGCCGAGCCGTATGGCGGACAGCAGCGGCGCGCGCCGGCGGTCGAACAGCCCGCCGTCGTAGGGCGGCAGGCCGATGGAGGCGTCGCCCTGGTCGATGGCGCGGCACAGGTCGTCGATCGCCGACCAGTAGCGCGCCGCGGTCGCCGAGAAGGTATCGTTCGCGTCCTTGCGGCGGCCGACGTCGCCCCGCACGCCGTCGCGCAGCGCGTAATCGTCGTAGCGCGAATCGCGGACCGGCAACAGATCGCGGTCCTCGGCATAGAGGATGAACAGCAGCCGGTAGAGCAGGACCAACGCGGCCTCCCGCGCGTCCGGCAACGGCGCGTCCGGCGCGGCATCGGCGATGGCGCGGGCGAGGTCCGGAAACACCCGTCCGAAGACGAGACCGGACAGGCTCGCGGCGACCCGTTCCCGGTAAAAACGGCCCTCGTCCATCGCGCGCCGATGGAACGTGCGATCGTCGTCGGCGCCGGGCAGGAAACTCGCCCGCCCGAACATGAGCGCGAACACCTTCAGCCAATGGCGGCGCGTCGCCTCGTCGAGCGCGAACAGGCCTTCGTCGTGGCCGGGAAGGCCGAGGACCGCCGCGAGGTCGATCTCAAGGAACTGCTCGGAGACGGAAAGCGCGCCCTGCCAGTAGAGACGCCACCTCGCGCCGTTGGTGAGCATCCCCCAGCGGACCCGGCCCGCCGTCAGGTCGTCCACGCGGCGAAGGTAGCGAAGCATCTGGGTGGACGGCGCCGTCTCCGTCTCCTCGCCGCTCCGTCCCGACCGGCGGTCGAGCGGGCGAAGCCAGCGCTTCGACTCGACGATGGCGAGGCCGACCCCGTAGCGCCGCCATTCGCGGGCGAAACCGTTGGCGCGGCGCTTCGCCGCGTCGTCCGCGAACAGCAGCCCGTCGGGAACGTCCTCGCGACCGCGCGCCGAGAGGTTCTGCTGGCGCAAACTCGCGGTCCACCCGAGCCGCGCGAGAACGGGCCAGATCAGGTCGTCCTCGGTCTGGCTCTCGTTGGGCGATCCCTCGACGGGGAAGCCGTCGAACAGGCCGCGCAGCGCGGACTCGAGACCGTCGAGCGACGCATCGTCCAGAACCCGCCAGTCGGCGAGCCCGGCGATCGATCCGCCGAGAAAGTCCTCGGAGAAAAGACTCCCCTGGAACGGCCTGCTCGTCGTCACGGCAAGGACCACCCCCGCCTCGCGACCGGAGCGGCCGCCGGGGCCGCCCCGATCCAGGGCGCGGGCGTGGGGAACGCGGCTCGGCCTACGCGGCCCAGTGCTGCACGAACTTGGTGTTCTGGTAGGCTTCCAGGCCCTCCATGCCGCCCTCGGAACCGTGGCCGCTTTCCTTGACCCCGCCGAACGGCGCCTCCGGCAGCGAGATGGCGAGGCTGTTGACGCCGACCATGCCGCTCTCGAGCTTGTCGGCCAACGCCGTCGCCTTGCTGTCATCGTTGGTGAAGGCGTAGGAAGCGAGCCCGAACTCGAGCTTGTTGGCGCGCTCGACCACCTCGTCGAACTCCCTGAAGGTGGTGATCGGCACCACCGGCCCGAACGGCTCCTCGTTCATGATCCGGGCGTCCTCGGGCACGTCGGCCATCACCGTCGGCTGGAAGAAGAAGCCCTGGTTGCCGATTCGCTCGCCGCCGGCGCGCACGTCGGCGCCATGCTCGCGGGCGTCGGCCACGAACCCCGACATCGCGTCGAGGCGCCGCGGGTTGGCCAGCGGACCCATGTCCGCCCCCTCGTCGAGGCCGTTGGCCACGTTCATCGCTTCCGCCATCTCGGTGAACTTGCTCACGAACTCGCCGTACTTGTTCTCCTGGACGTAGAAACGCGTCGGCGAGATGCAGACCTGTCCGGCGTTGCGGAACTTGCCGCCGACCACCATCTTCACCACCCGGTCGGTGTCGACGTCGTCGAAGACGATCACCGGCGAATGGCCGCCCAGCTCCATGGTAGCGCGCTTCATGTGCTCGCCCGCCATCCTGGACAGGAGCTTGCCCACGGGAACCGACCCGGTGAACGAGATCTTGCGGATCGTCGAATGGGGAATGAGGTATTCGGAGACTTCGGCGGGCACGCCGAACACGACGTTCAGCACGCCGTCGGGAAGCCCGGCGTCCTGGAACACGCGGGCGATGGCCACGCAGGTGCCCGGCGTCTCCTCCGATGCCTTGATGACCACCGAGCATCCCGCCGCCAGCGCCGCCGATATCTTGCGCATCGGCGTATAGGCCGGGAAGTTCCACGGCGTGAACGCCGCCACCGGCCCGATCGGCTCCTTGAGGACCATGCCGCGCGAATTCGCCGTCCGGCCGGGGATGATCCGGCCATAGGCGCGCATGCACTCGCCCGCGTACCACTCGCAGATCTCCGCCGAGATGCCCACTTCGAGCCTGGACTCGTTCAGGACCTTGCCCTGTTCCATCGTCATGGTGCGGGCGATGGAATCCATCCGTTCCCGCATCAATCGCCCGGCCTCGTTCAGCACCCGTGCGCGTTGAATCGCCGGCGTGTCCCGCCACACGGGGAACATGCGGCCGGCGGCGGCGAGCGCTTCGTCGAGATCGGCCTTCGAGGCGTGCGGCAGCTCGCCGAGCACGCTCTCGTCGGCGGGGTTGATGACGTCTTCCGTCTTCCCCGCGCCTCCCTGACGGAACTCGCCGTCTATGAACAACTCCAGTTTCTCGTATCCGTTCGCGGACATGGGTATCTCTCCTTCTGGGGGCGGCGCGCCGGTCTTTCCGATCCGGCGCGGCATATTAGCCAATGCGGCCCGGGCGCACATTCACGTGCGCGACAGGAAGCACACGGGCGCCGCGAGGTCAACGCCGGTCGGCGGAGATCCACGATCCACCCCCCTCCCGGCCTCCCCCTTGTCGGGAGGGGGAGGGTAACGGGACAGCCTGTTGCCACCCCGGCGGTCCTCGCCGACAATGGCCGCGTCCGGGCGAAAGCGCGGGTTCGCGGAAAGGTTTCGGGAAAGAAGCATGGAAAAACGCGTCATGGGCGGGGACGGGCCGCGGCTCGCGCCCCTCGGCCTCGGCTGCTGGGCCATGATCAAGGGCATCTACGGCCAGACGGACGAAGGAGAGGCCATCGCCACGATCCAGCGCGCGCTGGACCTGGGGTTCGCCCTGATCGACACGGCGGACGTCTACGACAACGGACGCAACGAGGCCATGGTCGGCAAGGCCCTCGAGGGACGGCGCGACAAGGCCTTCGTCAACACCAAGGTGGGGGCGGTGCTGAACACTCCCGAGTTCTTCAGCGAGCTGAACGGCCGACCCGAATACATCGGGGCGGCCTGCGACCGGAGCCTCCGGCGTCTCGGGATCGACACGATCGACCTCTATACGCTCCACCGCGTCGATCCCAAGGTGCCGATCGAGGAAACGGTGGGCGGCATGGCGGATCTGGTGAGAGCCGGGAAGGTCCGCTTCCTGGCCCTGTCGGAGGCGAGCGGCGACCAGCTCCGCCGCGCCCACGCGGTGCATCCCATCACGGCGCTTCAGAACGAGTACTCGCTGTTCAGCCGGGACCCGGAGACCGCCATGCTGGAGGCGGTTCGCGAGCTCGGCATCGCCCTGGTGGCGTTCGCGCCGCTGGGACGCGGGCAACTGACGGGCCGGGTCAAGAGCATCGCGGACCTCGACGACGAGGACCGGCGCAAGGCGTTCCCACGGTTCAGCGTAGAGAACATCCGCCGCAACGCGGCGCTGGTCGAGAGGCTGGAGGACATCGCCGCCGGGAAAGGTTGTACGACGGCTCAACTGGCGCTCGCGTGGCTGTTGCGCCAGGGGGACGACATCTTCCCGATTCCGGGCGCCGAGAAGCGGGAATACCTCGAGCAGAACATCGCCGCCTGCGACATCGCGCTCTCGGACGACGATCTCGCGCGGATCGACGCGGCAACGCTCCGGGGCGCCGCAGCCGGCGGCCGGATGCCGGAGGGCGAGCCCACGCTGGCGAGCTCGTCCGACTGACCGCGGATCAGTTCAGGGCGCCCCCGATCGCGCGCGCCACCCGCGCGGCGGCCTCGCGACCGTCATCCAGGACGGCCGGCATGTTCAGAAAGCCGTGGATCATCCCGCCGTAACAGACATACCCGGCCGAGACTCCGGCGGCCGTCAGGGCGTCGGCATAGGCCTTGGCGTCGTCCCGCAGGGGGTCGAATCCGGCGGAGACGATCAGGGCCGGCGGCAGTCCGCCCAGGTCCTCGGCGAATACCGGAGAGGCGTCGGGGTCCCTCCATGACGCCTCGTCGGGCAGATACAGATCGCGGAACCACGCCATGGCGTCGCGGGTCAAGTTGTAGCCCTCCGCCAGTTCGGTCATGGACGGAAGGGACAGGGTCATGTCGGTCACGGGGTAGATCAGCGCCTGGAACCGGATGTCCGGCCCGCCTTCGTCGCGGGCCCGCCGGCACACGGTCGCGGCGAGGGTGCCGCCCGCGGAGTCGCCGCCCACGGCCAGGCGGCCCGTGTCCGCGCCCAGCTCGTCCCCGTTGGCCGCGATCCAGAGGACGGACTCCCACGCATCGTCGAGCGCGGCCGGGTACGGATGCTCGGGCGCCAACCGGTAGTCCACGGAGACCACCAGGGCGCCGGATCGGGCGCAAAGGTCGCGGCAGAGGCCGTCGTGGCTGTCGAGATCGCCGAACACCCAGCCGCCGCCGTGAAAATGGACATAAACCGGGAGCTCGGCGCCCCCCCGGCCCACCGGGCGATAAACGCGCGCCGGTATACGCCGGTCCGAAACCTCGAGCGTCCGGTCGATCGCCCGCCCCACCGGAGGCGGCTTCCCTTGCGCCGCCGCCTGCCGGCTCCTGAATGCGGCGCGCGCCTCCCCGACGGGCATCGTATGCCAAGGTTGGAGATCGGCGGCGGCGGCCGCCTCGATCAACGCCCTGGCCTGCGGATGGAGGCAGGTCACGGCGACCCGTTCGTTCGATCGAGAAATTCCCGGACCGCCCCGGCGGTCGCGGCCGGCCGGTCGATATCCGCCAGATGACCGGCGTCGGGGATGATCTCGATCCGGGTCTCGCCGCCCAGCCCGGCGACGAACCGGTCCGCGTAAGACCGCGGCACGACCCTGTCCCGGTCCCCCCACAGGAGGAGCGTGGGAATACGGATCCGGTGGAGGCGCCTGGCGAGGCGGGTATCGCCGAGAGGCCAGAGAATCCGCGCCGCCGCCTCCTGCGCCCGCGCCAGCGTCACGAGCCATTCGACCCGGTCTTCGTCCTCCGGAACGCCGAACACGCCGTCGTAGGCGTCGGCGTCGGCGCTGAGGCATCGCCCGATATCCGGCGGCCGCACCGCGAACGGATCGACGCCGGTGTCGTCCTCGTCGAACAGGCCGTAGGGCGAGATCAGGACGAGGCGCCGCGCCAGCGTCGGCCAGATCGCCGCGACGTCCGCCGCCACGGCCCCGCCGACCGAAACGCCGACGAGATCGGCGCCTTCGAGCCCGGCCCCCGCCAGCAGCTCGTGGGCCGCGATCATCCAGTCGAGGTGCGAATCGAGCGCATCGTGCCCCAGGGCGCCGGGGAATCCCGGCAACGAAGGAGCGACGACCCGACGCGTCGCGCTCAACATCTCCAGGAAGGGCGTCCAGCGCGGCGCCCCGCCGATACCCGGCAGGACACCCAACGGATCGCCGTCTCCCTTCTCCCAGACGCGACAGGCGTGGCCGTTGACCTCGACCGACCGTTCCTTGGGTCCGCTCATACGGCGACCGCCCGGACCGACTGGGGCGCCGTCCGCTCCGGCCGCGGCATGGGGCTCGGCCACCAGCAATGTTCCCACTCGTCCTCGAACAGGTCGGCGATCTGGGGCATGACGCGCTCGGCGAAGAGGCGCGTGTTGTGATTGGCCGTGTCCCGGTCCATGTTGCCGAACTGCAGGAGCGTCATCAGGTTCCCGACGTTGAGGTCCCTGGCGATCTCCCGAAGACGCTCGGCCACCTCGTCCGGCTCGCCCAGCACGAGATAGCCGCGCTCGACGATGTCCTCCAGCGTCGGCGCGCCCGTGGTGCCGAGGGCAGCGACGCCGCCGCCGGGGCGCGAGGCCTGGAGTTGGCGCCGGATGGTCGACTCGGTGCGGTACCCCGGAGCATCGGTGAACCCGGGAAAGAGATGGAGGCAGCGGGCGTAGAAATACTCGGCCGGTTCACGGTAGATCCGCTCCGCCTCGGCGCGTGTCTCCCCGACCCCGACGAACTGGAGATACCCGGAGCGGAACGGGTTCTGTTCCTTCCCGCCGGCGTCGATCTCGCGCCTGTAGGCGCCCAGGACGCCCTGGGCCGCGTCGTAGCCGAAGTAGGACAGCGCACAGAACACGTAGTCGTTGTCGACGCACCAGCGCAGCGTCTCGTTGGCGCCGCCGCCCGGAATCCAGACCGGCGGATGCGGCTTCTGTACGGGGCGGGGCCAGATATTCACGTAGCGCAACTGGTTGAAACGGCCGTTGAACGGGAAGACGTCCTCCTCCCGCCACGCGCGCATGATGACGTCGTGCGCCTCGAGATAGCGCTGGCGCAACGTGCTCGGGTTCTGGCCATAGGCGAAGCAGGTGTCCATCGGCGTACCGATGGGGAAGCCTGCGATCATTCGTCCGCCCGAAATGCAGTCGATCATCGCCATTTCCTCGGCGACGCGAAGCGGCGGGTTGTAGAGGCCGAGAGAGTTTCCGAGGATCAGAATCGCGGCGTCCTGGGTCGCCCGCGCGAGGGCCGAGCCGATCAGGTTGGGCGACGGCATGAGGCCGTAGCCGTTGTTGTGATGCTCGTTGACGCAGACACCGTCGAAACCGACTTCGGCGGCGAACTCCAGCTCGTCGAAGAAGTCGTTGTACATCCGGTGCGCGCGTTGCGGATCGAACAGCCTGGAGTCGATATCGACCCACACGGAATGATGGTTGTCCCGGAAATCGTCGGGCAACTCCGTGTAGGGCATGAGGTGGAACCAGAGAACCTTCATCGCGCGAACCTCGATGCCTGCCTTCGGATGGGACCCGATGATGCAATGGGAACCCGGCCCGGGCAAACCGAGCCGACGGTTCCCCGCTCGACACCCCAACCCGGAAGGCCGCGTGACCCGCTTCGACGCGACCCGCGGCGGGACGGGTGGACGGCCACTCCGCGCCCGCCGCTGACCGCCGGGAGCTTCTATATCGAGATCAGGCCGCCCGTTCCGTCGTCGGGTCTATCATCTTGCGGATCTCGGTCACCTTCGTGGCGGGGAAGCCGCTGATCTCGGCGTGCTTGTGGATCAGGTCCTCGTTGTCGGCCAGATAGACGCAGAAGGTCTTGTCGCCGGCCACGTAGGACTCCACCCACTGGATCCCGGGGCCGAGCTGGCGCAGGACCTCGTTGGATTTCTTCGCCGCCTCCCGCAACTGTTCGCGCTCGGCGCTTCCGATCTCCGGTATGTCGCGTTCGATGATGTACCTCGGCATTTCGCTCCTCCCTTCTTTCTAATTCATCACCGGCATCACGTACTCGGCGCCTTGGCGGATGCCGGTGGGCCAGCGCGACGTGACGGTCTTCAGTCTGGTGTAGAACGACACGCCCTCTGTTCCGTGCATGTGCAGGTCGCCGAACAGGGAACGTTTCCAGCCCCCGAAGCTGTGGAAGGCGAGCGGCACGGGGATCGGCACGTTGACGCCGACCATGCCGATCCGGCACTCGTTGCCGAACGTCCGCGCCGCGTCCCCGTCGCGGGTGAAGATGGCGGCGCCGTTTCCGTACTCGTGCCCGTTGACGATCCCGAGCGCCGAATCGAAGTCCGGCATACGGACCACCGACAGCACGGGGCCGAATATCTCCTCCCGATAGATGCGCATGTCCGGCGTCACGTTATCGAAGACGCTCGGCCCGATGAAGTGGCCGTTCTCGTATCCTTGCAGCGTGAAACCGCGTCCGTCGACCACGAGATCAGCGCCTTCCTCGACACCCAGGTCGATGTATCCCCGCACGCGCTCCAGATGCCGGGCCGTGACCAGGGGGCCCATCTCCGACTCGCCGTCGGTTCCCGGGCCCACCTTCAGGGACCGGGCGCGCGGCGCGAGACGCTCCATCAGGGAATCGCCGGCATCGCCCACCGCCACGGCGACCGAAACGGCCATGCACCGTTCTCCCGCCGAGCCGAACGCGGCGCCCATGAGCGCGTCCGTGGCCTGGTCCATGTCGGCATCGGGCATGACGACCATGTGGTTCTTCGCCCCGCCCAGGGCCTGCACCCTTTTCCCGGAAGCCGCGCCGGCCCGATAGACGTGTTCCGCGACGGGCGTGGAGCCGACGAAGCTCACCGCCGAGACGCCCGGATGGCCGAGAATGGCGTCGACGGCCTCCTTGTCCCCGTGGACGACGTTGAACACCCCCGACGGCAGCCCTGCCTCGGCGAGCAGCCCGGCCATGAAATTCGCGGCCGACGGGTCGCGCTCCGAAGGCTTGAGGACGAACGTGTTGCCGCAGGCGACGGCGATGGGGAACATCCACATGGGCACCATCGCGGGGAAGTTGAACGGCGTGATGCCGGCGCAGACGCCCAGGGGCTGGCGCATCGAGTACATGTCGACGCCGGTCGCCACGTTGTCGGAGAACGCGCCTTTCAGCAGGTGGGGAATGCCGCAGGCGAACTCGACGACTTCCAACCCGCGGGCGATCGAGCCCACGGCGTCGGAATGCACCTTGCCGTGCTCGGAGGTGATGATTTCCGCCAGGGCGTCGATGTTGTCGTCCAGGAGAGTCTTGAACCCGAACATGACGCGGGCCCGCCGGAGCGGAGAGGTGGCCGCCCATTCCGGAAAGGCCTCCGACGCGGCGGCGACCGCCGCGTCGACCTCCGCCGCCGCGGCCAGGGGCACGCGGGCGACGAGCTCGCCGGTCGCGGGATTGTCGACATCGGCGAAGCGGCCGCTCGCCCCCTCCACGAATTCGCCGCTCACGTAGTGGCGCAACGTCTCCATTCCCGGACTTCCTCCCTGAACTCCTTCCCGGCCGGTCAGGCCGCCAGCGCGTCGAGCGCCGGAACGTACTCCTCGCCGGTATCGCGCGCCACCGCCTCGTAGGTCACCCGTCCCCGGAAGACGTTGAGCCCATCGAGGAGATGGGCGTCGTCTTCCATCGCCGCCCTGACGCCCTTGTCCGCCAGAGACACGATGAAGGGCAACGTGGCGTTGTTGAGGGCGAACGTCGAGGTCCGGGCCACGGCGCCGGGCATGTTGGCGACGCAGTAGTGGACGACGCCGTGCTCGACATAGACGGGATCCGCGTGCGTGGTCGGCCGACTCGTCTCCGTGCACCCCCCCTGATCGATGGCCACGTCGACGATCACGGAGCCGCGTTTCATTCCGCGGACGGTGTCTTCCGTCACCAGCCGCGGCGCGGCGGCGCCGGGAACCAGAACCGCGCCGACGACGAGGTCGGCTGCGGCGACATGCTCCTCGATGGCGTCGCGGGTGGAATAGATCGTGTTCAAGGTCGGCCCGAATCGCAGGTCGAGGTCGTACAGCCGGGGGAGCGAAATGTCGATGACCGTGACGCTGGCCTCGAACCCCATGGCCATGCGGGCCGCGTTGGTCCCGGCGACGCCACCGCCCAGCACCACGACCCGGCCCACGGGAACGCCCGGAACGCCGCTCAGGAGGATACCCCGCCCGCCCCGCTCCAGCTCGAGACAGTGGGCACCGGCCTGGACCGCCATGCGCCCGGCGACCTCGCTCATCGGCGCGAGCAGGGGCAGGCCGCCGCGATCGTCGGTAACCGTCTCGTAGGCGACGGCGATGCACCCCGTGTCCTTGAGCCGGCGCGTCAGTTCGGGATCGGGAGCCAGATGAAGGAAGGTGAACAGAACCTGGTTCTCCCGCAACATCGACACCTCGGGAGGCAACGGTTCCTTGATCTTCACGACGATGTCGGCGAGCGCGAAGACCTCCTCCGCGCTGTCCAGAACTGCGGCGCCGGCGGCCTCGTAGGCGCCGTCCGCGAGGCCGATCTCCCGTCCGCAGCCCTTCTCGACGACGACCTCGTGCCCGTGGAGCACCAGTTCCCGCGCCGACGTCGGGGTCATTCCGACACGGTACTCGTGCGTCTTCGTTTCCTTGGGAACGCCGATTCGCACTTCGTCCCTCCCCTCGCCGGCGCGACGCGGACTTCCCGGCACGGTCAGCGTAGTCAACGGACATGCCGATTGTATAGCGATTCGCCCACCGGGGGAGGGAATATCGCCTTCGGGTTCAGAAGGCATGTCGCGGCCCGGCGGCGACGGAGCCCATTGCCGCGCCGGTCCCAGCGGCCCACCCGGCGTCTCGCATGTAGCGAACCAGGACGCGCCCTCGACAACGGAGAGCGGACGCTATACGGAGAGAGCTCCATGGACACGGTGCACCGCACGCCGGAAGAGAGGTTCGCGCGCTTGCCGGGCCACACCTGGGCACCCAACTACGTCGACGGCCTTCCGGGATACGAGGGCCTGCGCGCACACTACGTGGACGAGGGTCCGCCGGATTCCGGGCAAGTCTTCCTGTGTCTGCACGGAGAGCCGACCTGGGCCTATCTCTACCGCCGGATGATCCCCGAGTTTCTCGCCTCCGGGGGACGGGTGGTCGCGCCCGACTGTTTCGGGTTCGGACGCTCGGACAAGCCGGCCGACGAGGGCGTCTACACGTTCGACTTCCACCGCCGCTTCCTGATCGCATTCATCGAACGCCTGGACCTGCGGGGCCTCACGCTCGTCTGCCAGGACTGGGGCGGTTTGCTGGGGCTGACGCTGCCCATGGACCTTCCGTGCCGGTTCGAACGCCTCATCGCCATGAACACGATGCTGGGAACCGGCGACGAGCCTCTGAGCGAGGGATTCCTCGGGTGGCGGCAGTGGGTCCGGGACAACCCGGACCTTGCCGCCGGGCGCCTGCTCAAACGCGCCTGCCCGCATCTGACGGACGACGAAGCGGCCGCCTACGACGCGCCGTTCCCCGACTCGCGGTACAAGGCCGGGGTTCGGCGGTTTCCGGAGCTGGTTCCCGACAGTTCCGACGCCGAGGGCGCCGAGGTCTCGCGCCGCGCCCGCGACTGGTGGCGCGACGAGTGGCGGGGCCAGTCGTTCATGGCCATCGGCATGGCGGACCCGGTCCTGGGAGGTCCGATCATGCGCGGACTGCATCGCCACATCCGGCACTGCCCGCCGCCCCACGAGATGAGCGACGGCGGCCATTTCCTGCAGGAGTGGGGGGATGTCGTGGCCCGCAAGGCATTGGCGCTGTTCGCGCGCGGCTGAAGACCGCATCGACCGACACGAACGTCCCTCGTGAGCCGAAGCGCCCCCGACTCCCCGGCGCCGACCCCGGGCGGCGACCATGTGCTGCGCGGCATCGTGTTCATGCTGATCGCGGTCACGCTGTTCTCGTGCCTCAACGCATCGGTGAAGTTCCTGTCGGAGGACTACTCCACCACGCAGATCCTGTGGCTGCGGTACGCGGGCCACATCATCTACGTCTTCCTGCTGCTGGCGCCCCGCCGCGCCCTGGGAGCGGTGCGGTCGAACCGGCCCGCCCTCCAGCTTTCGCGCTCCGTCCTCATGATCGGCGCCACGGTCTGCTACTACACCGCGCTCCGGCACGTCACGTTGCCGACGGCCGCGTCCATCAACTTCACGTCGCCCCTGATGGTGGCCCTCCTCGCGATCCCGCTCCTGGGTGAGCGCGTGGGACCACGCCGGTGGCTCGCCATATTGACGGGTTTCGTCGGCGCCCTCGTCATCGTCCGGCCGGGCTTCGACGCCATGCACCCGGCGGCGTTGCTGGTGTTCGGGACGGCGTTCTGCTACGGGCTCTATCAGGTGCTCACGCGCAAGGTCGCGCCATACGATTCGGCGGAGACCAGCATCATCTACACGGCGCTGCTCGGGTTCATCGTCACCAGCATCGTCGTTCCCCTCGACTTCGCGCCGCCGCGCGACCGGGTGGACCTTCTCGCGTTCTGCGCCCCCGGGCTCTTCGGCAGCCTCGGCCATTTCTGCCTCGTCAAGGCCTACGAGAACGGCCCGGCCTCGGCGATCTCGCCCTACAACTACACGCAACTCGTCGGCTCGGTCACCCTGAGCGTCATCGTCTTCGACGAGCTCCCCGACTTCTGGACCTGGGTGGGATGTGGAGTCATCGTCGTCAGCGGCCTCTACCTCATGCACAGGGAGAGCGTGGCGCAACGGTCGCGAGAGGCCGCGGCGACGAGAACCGGAAAGGACGGCGAGCGATGAGCGCGGACATCCCCGACGGGTACGAGCCGGAGCCCGAAGACAACGCCTTCGCCGCGCTGGTCGGGCCCATCTTCCAGAAGATGGACGGAGACCGGGCGCGGTTTCTGTTCGACGCGAAAGAGAAGCACCGGAATCCGCGAGGCGTCGTTCACGGGGGGATGCTCATGACGTTCATGGACAACCTGCTGGCCCACACGATCGTCCACGCCATCGGCGACGCGCGAAAGGCGACGATGAGCCTCTCCTGCGATTTCGTCGCGCCGGCCTATCCCGGCCAGCGGATCGAAGGCCTGGGCGAGGTGACCCGCGTGACGCGCAGCGTGATCTTCGCCCGGGGCGCGATCACGGCCGACGGCGCGACGGTCGTGACCGGCTCCGGGGTCTGGAAGCTACTCGGCAGCACCCATCCGGAATCGTCCATCAAAGATCCATCGTAGTTTTATGGACAGTGTTCATTATCCATATTTCGAGGTGTATTTTCATGTAATACCAAATATGGCATCCTTTTTCGGCGCGAAGTTCGATGAAGGTCAATATCTGACCGTGTTTTCTTGACTATGGACAGAAAATTGATCATCATTCAAATAACTGTCCGATACGTCATCTGATGAGTCTGATCGTGGGCCGACGGTGACCTCGACACCAGACCCCCAAGCCGATCCTCCGTCCGCCGCCCGTCGGCGGTCCGTTCGCGCGTTCAAGAAGTCCGCGATCCTCGACGCGGCCCGGCGCGTCATGGACCGCGACGGCATCGACGGCGCGACCATGCGGGCCATCGCCAAGGAAGTAGGCTACACGCCGGGCGCCCTCTACGCCTATTACTCCGACAAGGACGACATCCTCGCCGATCTGCTGTGCCGGTCTCTCGGCCGGGCCGCGCGGACCGTGCGACACGCCATGGAGGAAGGGGGCCGGCGTCCTGCGGACCCGGTCGCGCTGGCGTCCACGCTCGGCGCCCACTACCGGCGGGAGGCCGGGGAGTTCGACTTGCTGCTCACGGTCCTTCAGTCGCGACGGACCGGCCGCCTGTCACCCGAACGGGCCCGCGCGCTCAACGGCGGACTGATCGCCGTCCTCTCGCCCCTTGCCCGGACGCTGGAGGCTGCGGGCCGATGGGAAACGAAGGCCGCCGACGAGGCGACCGTCCGGGCGGCGGGCCTGGCGCTGGGCCTCCTGCTGCTGGAGAACTCCGGGCGCCTGTCCGCCCTGGGGATGGACGGCGCGTCCCTGACCACCGACGGCCTCGCGGCGCTGCTCTCCCCCGACGGTCCGGAGCCGGCCTGACCGCCGCGGGACCGCCCTCGTCCCGCGCTCACGCCGCGTACAGGCGGCGCCCTTCAGCGATCAACGCGCGCAGGTAGCCGGGCGGCTCGAACCTCGGGCCGTGAGCCGCAGCCAGCGCTTCGCAGTCGGATACGAAGGTCCCGATACCCACCGTGTGGACCATGGACAGCACGCCGCCCAGGTGCGACGGGAACCCCCAGCCGAGGATCGACGCGACGTCAGCGTCCTCCGGCCCCGACACGACGCCCTCCTCGAGGCAACGCGCGGCTTCCAGCCCCTGCACGTAGAGCAGGCGTTTCCTGACGGTCTCGACCTCCGGCTGGTCCGCGGCCCGGGCATAGATACCGCCCAACCCCGGCCACAGGCGCTTGTCGCCGCCGTCCGGGTAGTCGTAGAAACCCTTTCCCGCCTTCCTCCCCGGCCGCCCCAACCGCCGGACGAAGGTTTCGACGACGGCATCGCCGCTCCGCTCGACGAAATCACCGCCCAGCGCCGCCCTCGTCTGATCGATGATGCGCTGCTCCAGCTCCAGCGATACCTCGTCCGAGAGCGCCAGGGGGCCGACCGGAAACCCCGCCAGCCGGGCGGCGTTCTCGATGAGCGCCGGATTCACGCCCTCCGCCAAAAGCGCGCGCCCCTCGTCGAGGTAGGCGCCGATGACCCGGCTCGTGAAGAATCCGCGCGAGTCGTTCACGAGGATCGGGGTCTTGCCGAGCTGTCTGGACAGGTCCATCGCGGCGGCGATCGTGTCGTCGGACGTACGCTCGGCGCGGATCACCTCGACGAGCTTCATGCGCTCGGCCGGGGAGAAGAAATGCATGCCGACGAACCGTCGGGGGCGAACGCTCGCCTCCGCGAGCTCCGTAATGGGAAGCGTCGACGTATTCGAGGCGAAGAAAGCGTCCTCGCCGATGGCGGCCTCGGCCCTGGCGATCACGTCGGCCTTGACGGCCCGATCCTCGAACACGGCCTCGACGACGAGCTCGCAGCCCGCGAGCGCGGCGAAGTCGGTCGTCGGCGAGATGCGCCGGAGCGCCCGGTCCCGCTCGGTCTCCGTCATCCGGCCGCGGGCGACGCGCTTGTCGAAGACGCTCTCGCCGTAGGCCCTTCCGGCGTGCGCGAGGTCCGGCGCGGTGTCCAGCAGCACGACATCGAGGCCGGCATCGGCCGCCGCGCAAGCGATCCCCGACCCCATCATGCCGGCGCCCAGGATGCCGATCCTGGCGAAGGTCCGCCGCGTGGCCTTCCCGGGTCGGCGCTTGAGCCGGTTGGCGGCGCCCACGCCGAAGAACAGCGACCGGATCATGTTCTGGGCCACGTCTCCCGCGGCGAGGCGCGCGAACCGCCGCGCCTCGATCTTCAGCCCCGTGTCGATCGCGACCTGACACCCCTCGTAGACGCACGACATGATGGCCGGCGGCGCCGGGTAGTTGCCCCGCGTCCTCTCGCGCAATCTGGCGATGGCCGGGACCAGCAGCATGTAGCCCTCCGGGCTCTGCACCCGCGGGCCCGGTATCGCGAATCCGCGCTCGTCCCACGGCTTGACGGGGTTGCCGTCCTCCCGCAGCCATGTTCTCGCCGCGTCCAGCAGCGAACCGGGCGGAACCACCGCGTCGACGAGCCCCGCCGCCAGCGCCTCCGCCGGACCGTAGCGCGTCCCTTCCAGCAACGGGGGCAACGCCCTGGCGATCCCCAGCATCCGCGGCAGGCGCTGGGTCCCGCCGGAGCCCGGAAGCAACCCGATCGAGACTTCCGGCAGGCCGATCAGCGAACGTGGTTCGTCCGCCGCCACGCGGCGGTGGCAGGCGAGGCACAGCTCGAACCCACCGCCGAGCGCCGTGCCGTTGACGGCGGCGACGAACGGCTTGCCGCCAGTCTCAATGTCGCGCCAGATCCGTTGCAGCTCGCGGCATCGGCGCATGTGCGTCCGGGGGTCGCGCTCCCCCAGAAGCACGGTCAGGTCGGCGCCGGCCATGAAGTCGTTCTTCCGCGACGTCACGATGACGCCCTTCACGGCGTCGTCGGCGATCGCCAGCCGGACCGTCTCGCCGATGGCCGCCGCCGAGTCGTCGTCGAGTACGTTCATCGGCCGGTCGGCCATGTCGATGGCAATCGTCGCCACGCCATCGCCGTCGACCGTATAGTCGATCATGATGTCCTTCCGGGAGCGGGGGGGGCTCAGACGCGCTCGATCACCGTCGCGACCCCCATGCCGGCCCCGATGCAGAGCGCGCACAGGCCCGTTTCAAGGTCGCGCCGCTCGAGCTCGTCGAGCAACGTGCCCAGTATCATGGCGCCGGTCGCCCCGAGCGGATGGCCCATCGCGATCGCGCCCCCGTTGACGTTGATCCTGTCGTGAGGCACCCCGAGGTCCCGCATGTAGAGAAGCACGACCGCCGCGAACGCCTCGTTGAGCTCGTAGAGGTCGATGTCGCCCGTTTCCATCCCCCCGCGCGCCAGCACCTTCCGCGTCACGGGCGCGGGACCGGTGAGCATGATGCTCGGCTCGCTGCCGATGGAGCCGAAGTTGCGGACGCGCGCCCGCGGCTTCAGCCCGAGCGATTCGCCGATCTCCCTGGAGCCGACGAGCACGGCGGCCGCGCCGTCGACGATGCCGCTGGAATTGCCCGCGTGATGCACGTGCTCGATACGCTCGACCTCCGGGTAGCGTTGCAGGATGACCGAATCGAAGCCCATGTCGCGGCCCATCTTCTCGAACGCCGGGTTCAGCGCCGCCAGCGTCCGCATGTCGGTGTCCGGGCGCACGTGTTCGTCGCGGTCGAGGATGATCGCGTCGTTCTCGTCCGTGACGGGCGCCACGGAGCCCTCGAAACGCCCGTCGTCCCAGGCTTCCGCGGCCCGCCTCTGCGATTCGACGGCATAGGCGTCCACGTCGTCGCGGGAGAACCCGAACCTGGTGGCGATCAGATCGGCGGAGATCCCCTGCTGCACGTAGCAGGTCCTGAACGCGACCTCGGGGTCCGCGAACCAGGCGCCGCCGCTCGACCCCATCGCCACGCGCGACATCGACTCCACCCCACCGCCGATGGCGAGATCGGCCTGCCCCGACATGACCTGGGCCGCCGCCATGTTCACCGCCTCGAGCCCCGAGGCGCAGAACCGGTTGACCTGCACGCCCGAAACGCACTGGTCGTAGTCCGCCATCAGCACGGCGGACCGGGCGATGACGGCCCCTTGCTCGCCGGCCGGTTCGGAGCATCCGAGCACCACGTCGTCGACGAGGGACGTATCGAGGCCGTTCCGGTCGCGCACGGCGGCCAAGGCCGTCGCCGCCAACCGGACGGGCGACACCTCGTTCAAGGCGCCCGTCGGCTTGCCCTCCCCGCGCGGCGTGCGAACGGCGTCGTAGATGTAGGCGTCGGTCATGGCGCGCTCCCCGTCCCGGTCCCGAGTTGGCCGACGCGGCGCGACCCCGGGGCGCCGACACCCATCCTGGCGGCCACCGCCGGCCCGCGCAAGCGAGGGAACGTCCGGTCGGTCGGCCCGATCACTTCGAGACGTTCCGCAGGTCGCGCCCGTCGGCGATGCGCGTCTTGCCGGTGAGCGCGTTGGAGGCCAGTTGAGGCCAGAACGTCCGGCCGTGCGGACCCTCGAACCCGATGGAGCCCGAAAGGTACTCGACGCAGAGGTCGACGATCCCGCCGTCCTCCTGATGCCAGGCGACCCGCTCGACCATGCGCTTGCGGTAGGCGCGCGTGTCCCGCTCCTGGACATACCGTCCCCAGAAGAAGGCGCCGGCGCCGATGGCGAGGCAGATTAGGGCACCCTGCCAGAGGACCGGGCCGAACAGAGACGCCAGCGCCGCGCCGACGACGGCCGTCACCGCGCCGGTGCCGAGCAGAATGACGCCGGCGCCCCGGTACATGTGGAAGTTCGACAGGCTCGGATACCTCACCGAATGGAAGAACGGATCGGCGATCAGAAGGACATCCCCGTCCGCGACCGCGTCGCGAATGCCGTCCCAGTTCTTCCATATGTCCTCGGCCGCCTTCATGGCGGGACCCGGGAGTTCCCTGTTGAACGTCTCGTTCACGCGGACGCGGATGTATTCGAACGCCGGCTTGACGAACGGCTCTTCGTCCTCGTCGTCGAAGGACCGGGGTTCGCTCATACGACGCCCTCGGTCTTCAGGCGCTCGACGTCCGCCGGCGTGTAGCCGAGCTCGGACAGCACTTCCGCCGTGTGCTCGCCGTGGCCGGGCGCGTGCCGCCCGACCGTGAACGTGTCGTCGCTGAACTTGATGGGAAAGGCGACCTGCCTGATGGGGCCGTCGGTGGGGTGCTCGGTATCGATGAACATCTTCCGATGCTCGAACTGGGGGTTCTCCATCGCCTCGGCGATCGTCAGAACCGGCGCGAGGCAGCAGTCGTGCTCCTCGCCGACGGCGATCCAGTACGACCGGGTTCTGGACCGGAACAGTTCCGCGACCTCCTCCCGCGCCGCTTGCGCCGCGGCGCCGGACACGATGTGCCTGTCCTTCAGGTCCGGACGGGCGACGGCGTCGCAGAACGCATACCAGAACTTCTCCTCCAGTGCGCCCAGCGATACGTAACGACCGTCGGCGGTCTCGTAGATATTGTAGCACGGGAGCTCGCCGGAGATGAATCCCTCGCCGCGTCCCAGTGGGCGCCGATGGGCCAGCATGTTGGTGAACGCGATGACCGCGTGCGCCAGGGTGCAATCGGTCATGGATATGTCGACGTAGCGCCCCTCGCCGTTCGAGCGGGCATCGACGAGCGCGCCCAGGATGCCGATGGCGGCGGACGCGCCCCCGCCCAGAACGTCCGCGATCTGGAAGTTCGGGACCACGGGCGGGCCGTCCGCAGCGCCGATCTGGTCCGTCACGCCCGCGTAGGAGCAGTAATTGACGTCGTGGCCAGCCCGCGAGCGGTATGGCCCGTCCTGCCCATAGCCCGATATGGCACAGTATACGATCCGCGGGTTGATCTCGCGGACGGCCTCGTAGCCGATGCCCAGCCGGTCGACGACGCCCGGCCGGAACCCTTCGACGACGACGTCGGCGTCGCGCGCCAGCGCCAGGAAGATGTCGCGGCCGGCCTCCGATCGCAGGTTGAGCGCGACCGACCGCTTGTGACGGTTGACGCACAGGAAATACGGGGAGTGGACCGCCTGGAGAGGCTCCTGCCAGCGGGCGTAGTCGCCCGCGTCCGTGTCCTCGATCTTGATCACGTCGGCGCCCATGTCGCCGAGATGCAGTGTGCAGATCGGACCGGGAAGCAGGCGGGTCAGGTCGAGGACCCGGACGCCGTGAAGCGGCTTCTCGCGCATGGGCGTCCGATCCCGGAGCTTCAGAACCGCTCCGCCGCGAGCGCCATCATGGCGTCCTTGCCCGACACGATCCGCGACAGCAGCGACGACGTGTCGGGAAGCATCCGCGCGAAGAAGAAATCGGCGGTCGCGAGCTTCGCCTCGTAGAAAGCGCGCTCGTCCGTCCCCCGTGCCAGCGCCTCCCGCGCCGTTCGCGCCATCCGCGCCCACAGATACCCCACCACGACCAGGGCGAACAGGCGGAGGTAGTCGCGAGCCGCGCCCGCCGCCTGTTCGGGGTCCCGCGCGCCCCTCTCCCCGATCCACGCCGTCGCCGATTGCAGCCGTCCGAAAGACTTGCCCAGAAGGCCCGCCATATCCTTCAGGTCCTCGTCCCCGGCGGCTTCGGCGACGAACCGATCGATCGGATGGAACACCTGCCGCAGCGCGCGGCCATAATGGGCCGGGATCTTGCGGCCCACGAGGTCGAGAGCCTGGACGCCGTTCGTGCCTTCGTAGATCTGCGTGATCCTGGCGTCCCGCGCGAACTGCTCCACCCCGGTCTCGCGGATGTAGCCGACGCCGCCGTGAACCTGAAGACCGAGATTGGTCGCCTCGAAGCCCATGTCCGTCAGCCAGGCCTTGACGACGGGGGTGACGAGCGCGACCAGGTCCTCGGCGTCGCGGCGCACCCGCTCGTCGGGGTCGTGGTGCGCCACGTCCAGGGCGAAGGCCGTCCACAACGCCAGGGCGCGGCCGCCCTCGGTGAACGCCCGCATGGTCATCAACATGCGCCGCACATCGGGATGAACGATGATCGGGTCGGGGGGCGCGTCCGGCGGCCCGCCGCCCGACGGCGCGCGGCCCTGACGCCGCTCCCTCGCGTACGCGGCCGCGTTCTGGTAAGCGACCTCTCCCAGCGCCAGCCCCTGGACGCCGACGCCGAGGCGAGCCCGGTTCATCATCGTGAACATGGCGCGCAGGCCGCGGTTCTCCTCGCCCAGCAGATAGCCCGTGGCGCCGTCGTAGTTCATGGTGCACGTCGCCGAGGCCTTGATGCCCATCTTCCGTTCGATGGAGCCGCAGGCAACGGCGTTGCGCTCTCCGGGCCCACCGTCGGGTCCGATCAGAAACTTGGGAACGATGAACAGACTGATGCCGCGGGTTCCCGCCGGCGCGCCGGCGATGCGCGCGAGAACCAGATGGATGATATTCTCCGTCAGATCGTGCTCACCGGCGGAGATGAACCCCTTCGTGCCGGTGATGCGGTACGTCCCGTCTTCCCGCGGCTCGGCCCGCGTCCGCAGCAGCCCCAGGTCGGTGCCGCAATGCGGCTCGGTCAGGTTCATGGTGCCGCTCCATTCACCGGCGAGCATCCTGGGCAGGTAAGTCCGGCGCTGCGCGTCGTCGCCGTGGGCGTCGATGGCGAGCGTCGCGCCCGCGGTCAATCCCGCGTAGGTCTCGAAGGAGAGGTTGGCCGAGGCCATCATCTCGGCCACGCACGTCGCGACGACCTGCGGCAGCCCGGCGCCGCCGTACTCCGGATTGCCGTCGAGGCCGATCCAGCCCGCCTCGCGACAGATCCGCCAAGCATCCCCGAACCCGCGCGGCGTCGTGACGATGCCGTCCTCGAAGCGGCATCCCTCCTCGTCGCCGCCGCGGTTCAGCGGAAAGAGGACTTCCTCCGCCATCCGGCCGCCTTCCTCCAGAACCGCATCGATGGTTTCCCGCGCCGTGTCGGCGAACGTCGGAACGTTCCGGTATCGCTCGACCCGCAACAGCTCGTGCAGCACGAAGCGATGGTCGCGCAAGGGCGCGCGGTAGGCGGTCACGACGGGCCTCCTAATTCCTCAAGGGCCTGCCCGTGTCCAGCGTATGCTCGATCCGGTCCCACGTCTCCGGCCGGCGGATCAGCGCCATGAACGCCGCGCGCTCCAGCCCGAGCAGCCGTTGTTCGTCGAGACTCCGCGTCGCATCGGTCTCGCCGCCGGTGACGACGTCCGCCAGGGCGCCGGCGACCACGCGGTCGTGCGCCGTCGCATCACCCCGGCGCACCATGCCGTCCACGGCGAATTTCAAGGTCGCCCGTCCGCTCGGGCCGGGAAGGCCGATCTCGTGTGGCGCGGGCGGTTTGTAGCCCTCGACCAGGGACAGGGCCCTGGCCTTGGCGTCCGCCAGCACCCGGCGCCGGTTCATGGTGACACCGTCGTTCGGCCCCAGGTAGAGAAGGTCCCGGGCCTCCCGGGCCGACCGGGACACCTTGGCCATGCCGATGGTCTCGAAGGTGTCGACGACCGGTGGCATGGGGCCGCCGGGACGATCCTTCCGCGCGAACGCGCGGGCGAGCAGTTCCTTGGTCCCGCCCCAGCCGGGGACGAGTCCCACGCCGGCCTCGACGAGACCGAGATAGGTCTCGGCATGGGCCTGCACGGCGTCGCAGTGCATGAGGATTTCGCATCCGCCGCCGAGCGCCCTGCCCGCCGGCGCTCCGACGACGGGGAACGGCGCGTACTTGAGCGCCAGGAACGCCCGCTGCCCTTCCTCCAGCATTCGTTCGATCGGCGTCCACATCGCGGCGTTGACGGCGAACAGGGCGACGCCCAGGTTGGCACCCACCGAGAAATCGTCGCCGTCGTGGCCGACGATCAACGCCCTGTATCCGCGTTCGTGTATGGCGGCGGCCTCCCGCGTCATGGCGATGACGCCGTCGTCGAAGGCGTTCATCCCGGCATGGAACTCGAGGCAGGCGACGCCATCGCCCACGTCCCAGAGGCTGGCGGACCCGTTCCCCGCGACCGGCTCGCGGCCGCGCTTCATGTCGGCGAGACGCCATGCGTCGGGCGGCGTGTCGAGGGCGGCGTACCCGCCCGTCGACGAGAGCTGCCGGACCTCGCGTCCCGCCTCCCGGTAGAGCGGCCGCCCGGCCGCTGTCTCCAGCAACGGAGGGACTTCGCGCCCGTCGGCCTTCAGCCGCTCGACGAACCAGCCGCAACCGAGCCGGTCGATCATCTCCAGGGGACCGGACTTCCACCCGTAGCCGGCCGTCATCGCTCGGTCGATGTCGGCGATCCCCTCGGTCACGTCCGGCACCAGCGAGGCGGCATAGGCAAGCACCCTGGACAGTACGCGCCAGGCGTACCGGCCGCCCTTGTCCGGATGCTCCACGAGCGCCCGCGGCCCGCCGTCCCTGGCGGCCGCGACGCTGTCGAGACGCGGTTTCGACACCGGACGGTATGCGCCCGTTTCGAGGTCCCGGGCCTGGAGCTCGCGCGCATCCCCGTCGCGCGACATACGGTAGAACCCGCCCTCGCCCTTCCGGCCGACGCAGCCCTCCGCGATCATGCCGGCGAGCAAGGCGGCCAGCGGCCCGTCCACGTCGAACTCGCGGCGGAAAGCGTCGTCCGGGGGAAGCATCTCCAGCATGGTCGCGTTGACCTTGGGCGCGAGGTCGATGCCCGTCAGGTCCATGAGCCCGAAGATCCCGGTCTTCGGAATGCCCATCGGCGGCCCGACCACGGCGTCCGCCTCCTCGACGGTCAGCCCCAGGGCGAGCGCCTCGCTCATCGCCACGAAGGACCAGTAGACGCCGATGCGGTTGCCGATGAATCCCGGCGTGTCCTTGGCGCGCACGACCTCCTTGCCGAGGCGGACGTCGCAGAACTCGCGGATCGAGTCGCTCGCCTCGGGACGCATGTCCGGCCCCGGCACGAATTCCAGCAGACGCATGTACCGCGGCGGGTTGAAGAAGTGCGTGATCGCGAAGTCGGAGGCGAAACGCCCGGGCATTCCCTCGACCAGGCGGGCGAGCGGAATGGTCGACGTGTTCGACGTGACGATCGACCCCGCCTTGCGGACGGAATCGACGGCCCGGTAGACGTCCTGCTTGACGCCGGGATCCTCGACCACGGCCTCGCAGATCCAGTCCGCGTCGTCCAGCAGCCCGATGTCGTCCTCGAGGTTCCCCGGCGCCACCAGTCCGGCCGCGCTCCGGTGCATGAACGGCGCCGGCGTCGCCTTCAACATCGCCGAGACGGCGGCGCCCGCCAGCTCGTTCCGGTTGTCCGTCCCTTCGGGAACGATGTCCAGCAGCAGCACCGGCGCGCCGGCGTTGGCGATATGCGCGGCGATGGCGCTCCCCATCCGCCCGGCGCCGATCACGGCCGCCTTCGCGATGCCGGGCATTCAGCAGGCCTCGAGGACCGTCGCGATGCCCTGTCCGCCGCCGATGCACATGGTCGCCAGGGCGAGTTCCTTGCCCTCGCGGTTCATGATCGATGCCGCCTTGCCGGTAATTCGCGCGCCACTCGCCCCGAGGGGATGGCCGATGGCGATGGCACCGCCGTCGAGGTTGAGCTTCTCGCGGTCGAATCCCGCCTCCTCGACGACGGCCAGCGACTGGGCGGCGAACGCCTCGTTGAGCTCGATGACGTCGATGTCGTCGATGGCCAGTCCCGCGCGGTCGAGCGCCTTGCGGCTCGCCTCGACGGGTCCGATGCCCATGATCTCGGGCGCACATCCGGACACGCCGATGCTCCGTATCCGGGCCATCTTCCGGAGGCCGTGACGGTCGGCGTAATCCTCGCCGCACACCAGCACCGCGGCCGCGCCGTCGGTGAGCGGCGAGGAGGTGCCCGCCGTGACGGTCCCCCCGGCGTCGAACGCGGGTTCGAGCGAGTCGAGTGTCTCCTGGGTCGTGCCCGGACGGATGCAGCCGTCCTCCTCGACCCGGAGGTTCCCGGACACGATGGGGACGATCTCGTCACCGAACCGGCCTTCCCGTTGGGCGGCGTGGGCCTTGGCGTGGCTTCCCACCGCGAATTCCTGCTGCTCCTCCCGGTCGATGCCGTATTTCCTGGCGAGGTTCTCCGCAGTGACGCCCATCGCCACGAAGGCCTCGGGATAACTCTCCGCGAGACCTGGATGGGGCATGAAGTTGTACCCGCCCATGGGCACGCGGGTCATCGATTCGAGGCCGGCGCACACGAACGCCTCTCCCGCGTTCATCCTGATCGCGCCGGCGGCCATGTGGACGGACTGCATGGAGGACCCGCAGAAGCGGTTGACGGTGGCGCCGGCCGTGGTCACGGGCAGCTCGGAAAGGAACCCGACGAGGCGCGCCACGTTGTCGCCCTGCTCCCCTTCCGGGAAGGCGCAACCCACGATCACGTCCTCCAGATCCCCGGGATCGACGCCCGTTTCCTCGACGAGGCCGCGGACGACCTGACCGGCGATCTCGTCGGGCCGAACCTCGGCCAGCGCGCCCTTGCGCGCGAACGTGAAGGGCGAACGCGCGTAGCCCGCGATTACGACTTCGGTCATCTGTCATCGTCCTCCTGCTGCGGGGATACTCAGAGTCTCGATAGCCAACAAGTACCATGCGCGCCCACCGTCAGCGACCCCCTCCCCAATGGATCCAGAAGAAGTCGCGCCAAGATTCCCCTGGCACGAGTCAGTCGTCGGATTACCGTGCGAACAGGCACAAGCGTCTGGTGTCCGACAAGGGACATTGGCCGCGGAGGTCGAAATGGCGGCTCATCTCGGCCATGAAAGTCTCCCAGCAATACGAATCGAATATATCCATGCGGTTGCGCAGCAACCGCTGTACCATAGGGTCCGATTTCTCAACCCATTCGACGACGCCGCCCTTTCCCAACCTCGCCAGTACGTCGGCAAAGTACGATATCGGTACGTTGCCGCCGATACATAGATGGTGAATCACGGCCAACGCCAAGAAGGTGTCCGATTTGACACGTTCGAAAAGGTCCTTCCGTTCTGTCAAGGCCCAGCCCAGCGGCGGAGTCGGGTTGAGAAGATCCGCTACCAACGGGACGACTGAGAGGTTATCAGTGTCGCGGATCTTACGGTAGACGGCGTCGATACAGGCGGGGTCACCGTCAAGAGCGATCACGTGATCAATCCACTCGGCCGCGAGAAAACTGTAGGTGCCCGTGTTACAGCCAATATCGAGCAGCTTTTTTCCGCCAAGCTTCATGATTCCGTCCTGGACGAATGTCCGCTTCCACCGCTCCGCCTCCTTCGAATAGGAATGTTCCTCGCCGTAGCGCAGCCACTCGGATTCTTGCCGACCATATCGAAGCGAGCGGACCGTATCCTGAAGGTTTCGTATATTGCGCTCAAGAAGCCTCCGAGAATATCCGATGCGGCCAAACGATTCGCGAATCTCGTTGTCTTGCCTAGCGAAGGCTCGCTCAAGATGCGACTGTAGGACGACATGCTTGAATGCACCCTTTCGTCGATAGCCCCAAATCCCAAGCAATCAGTTGAAATCCGTCACGTTAATTCCTGTCGGGGATCCTCTCAACCACGTCTGAAAATCCAGCTTCTTGTACGCCGTCAACATCAGCGGAAACAGGAACTCCCGACAGAACTGCGCGTACCCCTCCCACGGTTGACCCTCGTGGTAGTCGTCGATCGAGAGCGTATCGAAGAAGACAAGCCGATTCTCGTGGTAGGCGACATTGTAGGGCGTCGCATCTTTCAGAATGAGGCTCCGCTCCAGACAGGCTTGCAACAGATCCAATGTGACCAAGGCGGCATCCCGAAGCATATCGAACGACCATTCGTAAGCGTAGGTCAGAACCTCGATACGCTCATGTTCCATGACCTCGGCACCAACCTCGCCGGGGACAGGCCCGGCCTCGCCGACGGGAACGAGCCGGCACGGGAGCAGCAGACCACTGTCTATCAGCGCCCGCAGATGGCCGGCTTCTGTCAGTCGCTGCATCCGGGCGAGCGCTGGAGCGGAAAGCGTTCGAAACACTCGACCGTCGACATAGAACACCCGCCCTTCGGGGTCCTTGAACGAGCCTGGGTCGTAGTCGAGCATGGATGACTGCATCGCACTTCCGGCCAGTACGTCAGCACTTTCGATTCGATGAGGGCGGCTTTCGATTCGATGAGGGCGACATGCGGGCGTAGAGTCTTCTCGCTGTCTCCCGGATGCGGTGCCAATACAGCTTCAGAACGACCATCAGGCCCGCTGCGCCGCCCAGAAGCAGTTGCAGGAGCATTCCGCCCGTGCCCGGGTCGAGATAGGACAGTGCCGGCGACGGACAGGCGAAGACTACCGCTGCTGGCATGAAGAGAAAAAATCGGCTCATGGCATTTCCAATGCTTTTTGCTGGTAGTAGCCCACCAGAATTGCCCGGTCGGGCAGCAGGTTCTCTGCCCCGCCCTCAAGGCAGGAGAAAACGAGTCGAAACGTGTTCACTGGTGAAAAGGACGGGTAGAGCATCGAGTGACATGAGGACGGAAATCGAACTGCGTTGAGAATCCCATAACGCTCAAGGAACTGGGCCTTGCTCCATTCCGATAGTGGTTTTCCGTAATCGACCGTAAAGGCGCTCCCGTGATCTCCTTGAAAGATGACAATCGCACTAGGATCCACGGAAAGAATATTATCGATCACGGCGACAAGCTGTTTGTTGACGCATTTCAGGTTGTCAAGATACAGAGGTTTCTCAATGTCGTTTCCTTGCCGATCGGCCCTCAGAGACATGCCCGAAGCGGTCAAGAAGCGCGGGGAACAATCAGCGTGATAACGATAAGGTGGGTGAGGCGCCATGATATGCGAGAACAGAAAGAACGGCTGCGACATCGTCTTAGGCAGCATATTCAGGACATCGGTTACACCGACCACGTGATGGCGAAACACTTGGCCGATATAGCCCCGCTGCTCCAGTCCGTTGGCGATTGCCAACACAGGGGTTTGGGCCAGCAGATGAATCTCGGTTTCGGTTAAGTCCGCAAGACCACGTGCATCAAGGCAATAGTCCTCGGCGCCACCACAAGTCGACCCATGTCGGCCGCTGGAATGTGCATGGGCATATGCGTAGCCCAAGTCGCGAAACCATCGCACGACAGGGTTGTGACCACGAGTCAGATGAGTGAAAAAACGATCCTGCAAGACCGTATCTCCCGGCTCGACGATATAGTCCATGGCGAGTGTGGCCGGGACCGACAGCTCCGTTATGCCATAGTTGGCGAGACTTTCCCCGGCGATGAAGAATCCACGCTCCTGGAGTTGGCGGAGGAACGGCGTATTGTCGAAGTCGAGAACCCTCTGCAACTGATCGTGCCGGCCGTACATGTCCAGAATGAAGTAATACACGTTGGGCCTGTCCGGGGTGGAGACGTGCCCCCCCCCTTGACGCGACCGCAGGCTCGGGTGCTAGGCGCCCATAATGCCAGATGGCGAGCTGAACCGCCGGGATTGCGTTCATGACGACAGCAGCGATCACCAGAACCGGCAAGGCCGCCGTGTGGCGCGACAACCGCCAAGCCAGAAAGAGAACCACAACGGCCACGCAGAACCAAGTGATGAGTGGATATCTGGGGGCCGATACTCCCGATCCCAACCAAGCAGCCTCGATCGAGCCGTAGGCGAACAGCATCACCATTCCGACCGAGGCAGTGCTTACGATTTGATCGAACTTCCGATATCGAAACGCAGCCCCGATGATGAGAACGAGACACGAGACCGCAGTGACAAAAACCCCCGCGTCGGCCACTAATCGGACCGGATCGAAGGGTTCGAGCCGATTATGATTGGCGAAATGAACGAACGGCCACCCGGAAAGCAGTACCAGCGGGACGAGCGAGCCAAGCTTGGCTATTGTCATTCGAATTAGCCGTAGCCGTCGATAGGTGTGGGAGATTTAGTACCGATGCCGGTGGCGGAGAGGGCAGGAGTTGACAACTGAATATTCGAGCTTGGGATCGCTATCATCCCGGATCACGTCCCTCGTGAACGTCGAATAGGTATCCCCAGGCTCAAGAGCATGATTGATAAATGTTTTCACTAGCGGAGTCAAATCCCGTCCTGACAGTCCGTCGGACCGGAATCCATGAGAAGCAGTATGAACGTGGCGGTTCGGCGACACTCACTGCTACGATATCATGATTGGTTGGCCAACGCGAAAGCCATATAGCGGCGCCGGGTGGACGAAGAGAACGCGCGGGGGCAGGTTCATACGCCGATGACAACACTCGACATCACATTCGCAGCGGCCGGCGGCGCGGGCGTCCTCAGCTTCCTGTCACCCTGCGTGCTGCCGCTGGTGCCGGCCTACCTGTGCTTCATCGCCGGCGCGTCCCTGGATGAAGTTCTCGGGGACGACGGCGCGGTCGAGCGGGCCATGGGCCGCCGCGTGGCGCTGGCGGCGTTCGCCTTCGTACTCGGGTTCTCGACCGTGTTCGTGTTGATGGGAGCGTCGGCGTCGGCCGTCAACCGGCTGATCGTCGACCACATCGACATCATCGCCAAGGTGGCCGGCGCCGTCATCGTGCTCTTCGGCCTGCATTTCATGGGCCTGCTCCGGATTCCCCCGCTCTATCGAGAGGTCCGGCTCAATCCGTCCGCGAGTCCCGCGGGGCCGGTCGGCGCCTACGTGGTCGGGCTGGCGTTCGCGTTCGGCTGGACGCCGTGCGTCGGCCCGGTTCTGGCGACGGTCCTGACCATCGCCGCCAGCCGCGACTCTCTCGGCTACGGCATGTCCCTGCTCGCCGTCTACGCGCTGGGGCTGGGGATTCCGTTCATGATCGCCGCGCTCTGCCTGGGCCCCTTCATGAACTTCCTGAAGCGTTTCCGGCAGCACGTCCGCAAGGTCGAGATCGCGACCGGCGCGTTACTGGCGGCGACGGGCGTCCTCGTCTTCACCGACGCCTTGTCGATGTTCGGCTTCTACCTTCTGGAGGTCTTCCCCGCTCTCGGGGAGATCGGATAACGACCGGATCCGGACGCGAAGACCTCCGCCGCGCGCGACGGGGGTCCGAACCGGCGGATGACCTCGGCATGCCTGTTCCACCGGGCAGGCTGAACGTCCATGTCCATCCATGGGAGCGACCAGCGTCGCGGGCGGAACGGTCATCGTCCCCCCGATGGACATCCCGACGGTCGGGCGCATGGCGATCACCCGGGCCCCCGCCAGCAGCCGTATCGGCATCATCTCCTATGCCAACCCTGTCGAAGAATGACGTCGAGCCCGCTCATCGTCCGCTACCCTGCCGCGTTCAACACGATCACGCCGGCGACCACGAGCGCCGACGCCGCGATCCGCCTGCCGCCGAAGCGCTCGCCGAGCGCCAGCGCGCCGATCGCGGCGGCGAAGATCACGCTCGTCTCGCGCAGTGTGGAGACCGCCCCCATTGCCGTGACGCTCATCGCCCAGACCGCCGCGCCGTAGGCGACGGCCTGAAGCGCGCCGCCCGTCACGCCTTTCGTGAATTCGGCCTTCAGCGCGGCGCGCGCGCGGCCGCGCCGGGCGACGCAGGCCCACACGGCGGTGGGGATGCCGTTGAGAAGGTGCAACCAAGCGATGTAGGCGAACGCGTTCCCCGCGACGCGCGCGCCCAACCCGTCGACAACCGAATAAGCCGCGATGCAGACCGCCGTCCCCGTCGCGAAGAGGACGGGACGGGGATCGTGCTTCCAGGGCGGGCCCCCTTCGAACGCGAGGCTGACGATTCCGAGGCTGGCGACGCATACCCCGAGCCACGCCAGGGGCGCCAGCAATTCCCCAGCGAAAAGGGCGGCCGCGCCGGCGATCATCAGGGGCGACAAGCCGCGCGCCAGGGGATAGACATGGCTCAGGTCCCCGACGCGGTACTGCTGGACGAGAAAGAAGTAGTACGCCGTATGGAGAACGACCGAGGCGGCCAGGTTGGGCCAGCTCCCCGGCTCGGGACTCCCGACAAAGGGCAGCGCCAGTGCCCCGATGAGCGCCGCCGCCCCGTTCACGACCGCGAGCGTCGCCAGTCCGTCGCTGCCGACCTTGACGCACGCGTTCCAGCACGCATGAAAGAACGCCGCCGCCAGGACCAGCGCGACGACTTCGATCTCCAGGGACATTCGACGCCGATCGACCGGAGGGGAAAGAGCGGAGCGGAAGGACGCGGCGGAAGATCACCCGCCCAGGAACAGGCGGCCGACCTCGGGGTTCTCCAGAAGCTCGTCGCCCGGACCGGCGATGGCGACCTGTCCCGACATCAGGACGTATCCGATATCGGCGAATTCCAAGCCTTTCCTCGCGTTCTGCTCCACCATGACGATGGTTTTGCCTTCAACGTACTGAAGGTCTCGGAGGGTCTCGAACACCCGCTCGGCGGTCTCCCTCGCTTGCGCCGGCTTCTCGAAGAGGAAACCGCTCATCCACAGGCCCTCCTCGACCGTCGTATCGGGAAAGATGGACTCGTCCTGAAGCAATGTAGGCGATGCCGGCATGGCGTAGCTTGTCCTTGGCGCTCATCGCCGTTGATGTCCCGCCCATCGACCGAGACGGCACCGGAGAAGATGCTGGCGAAGCCGAAGATCGAGTGGAGGATCGTCGACTTCCCTGCCCCGTTTGGCCTGATGAGGCACAACGACTGGCGCTTCGCCACCTGGAGACCGGGGTCGTGCATGACCTCCATCTTGCCGTGGCCGGCGTTCAACCCCTCGGGGGGGGGGGGGGGGGAGTCGGCGCTCCGACGGGCCGAGAACTGTCAGTAGAGCTTTTCGCGGCAGGCCTCCTCGACTGCGGCTTCGGCGACTTCGAGAGACTGCACGCCGGTCTGGTCGGCCAGGATGCGCCCGAGACTCGGGAAGGACTTGCGGTCGATGCGCCGCTCCGGGTCCCAGAGTTTCGAGCGCATCAGCGCCTTGGCGCAGTGCAGGAACGCCTCGTCCAACTTGACGACGAGACCCGTCCGGGGCCGCTTGCCGTTGACGGAAAGCGGTTCCAGCAAGGAGTCGTCCGTGGTGATCTCGACCTTGCCGTTGACCCGCAACGTTTCGTTCATGCCGGGCACGAAGAAGATGAGGCCGACGTTGGGATTCTCGACGATGTTCGACATCGAGTCGACGCGGTTGTTGCCGAGCTGGTCGGGGATCAACAGGGTCTCGTCGTCGAGCACCCGCACGAACCCCGGCTCGCCGCCCTTCGGCGAGCAGTCGGCCGCGCCGTCGGCAGCGGCCGTCCCCAGCACGCAGAACGGCGAGAGACCGATGAAGGCGCGGCAGTGCGCGTCGAGTCTGGACAGCACCTTGTTGGCGGCGCGGATGTTCGGCTCCCCATACAGGGCCCGCAGTTCGGCGGCATCGACGATCCGTTCGCTCATCGCTTCCTCCCCTCCTGTGATCGTCTTCTCCCAAGGCGCCACGCCGCGCGCGTCAGTGAGCGAGACGGAACAACAACCGGTACAGGCCGTAACGCAGTTCCGGCCCGCCCCCCTCCCCGCCGGTCACGCGGTCCGCCGGATCAGAAACTCGTAGACCCCGGCATCGTCCCGCCAATCCGCGAGCTCGTTCGCCGAGGCGTCGCACCAGGCCCGGAAGTCGACGACCGAACCGGGGTCCGTCGTCAGGACGCGTAGCAGTCCGCCCGGCGGCACGTCCCGCAACGCCTTGCGGGCCCTGAGCACGGGCAGAGGGCACTTCAGGCCGGTGGCGTCGAGAACGGCCTCGTCGGCGCCGGCGTCGGTGTGTGCGCTCACTCGGGCAACTCCTCTTCGACCGGTTGCTCACGATGGTATGCCGGCACCGGTCGCGGAACAATCGTCCGAACCTTCGATCGTTTGGAGGCCGGACGAATCCGGGGTATGGTCCCGCGCTCACCGGTACGGCGCTGTCGGGGCTTCACCACAAGGAGCTCTGGCTGGCCTTCGGCGCCTCGCTTGCCGAAGGCGAGACGATCCGGGAGGCTACCGGGCGCTGCGGGATTGCGCCCAGCACGGCGCCTCGCTGGCGCCTCCACGATCCCGGCAAACCGGCGCGGCGGTCGAACCGCGTGCGCCGACGCCGTGGCCGCTACTTCGGTTGCGGCACGATACGGAGGTACGGCTTGGGGGCCCGCCAGCCATCCGGAAATTTCTCCCGCGCCTGCTCGTCCGACACGGTGGGGACGATGATGACGTCCTCGCCCTGTTTCCAGTTCACCGGCGTGGCGACCTGATGCGCGGCCGTGAGCCGGCACGAATCCACGAGTCTCAGAACCTCGTCGAAATTTCGCCCCGTGCTCATCGGGTACGTGAGCATCGCCTTGATCTTCTTGTCCGGCCCGATGACGAACACCGACCGGACGGTGGCGTTGTCCGCCGGCGTCCGTCCCTCCGAGCTCTCGCCAGTGTCCGCCGGCAGCATGTCGAACTGCTTGGCGACACTCAAATCGGGATCGCCGATCAGGGGATAGTTCACCGCGTGGCCCTGGGTTTCCTCGATGTCCCTGGACCACTCCCTGTGGTTGGAGACCGGATCGACGCTCAGGCCCAGGATCTTGCAGTCGCGCTTGTCGAATTCCGGCTTCAGTCCGGCCATGTAGCCGAGCTCGGTGGTGCAGACGGGCGTGAAGTCCTTGGGGTGCGAGAACAGCACCGCCCAGCCGTCCCCGACCCACTCGTGAAAGCTGTCGATGGTCCCTTCGGTGGTCTCCGCGCCGAAATCCGGTACTTCGTCGTTGATTCTGAGCGCCATGCTCTCCCTCCTGTCGCGATCTTCTCTCCGGACCGGGTCGTCGAGCGCGCATCCTTCCCGTCGACCGTTTCCGTCGACACCCGGAACGTGGTGCTATCGTATCACATCCGCACGCCGGACGTGAAACGGGAGTCGGGGGAATGCGGGAGCGAGCGATGGAACAGGTTCTTCTGGTCACCGGAGGGTCGCGGGGGATCGGCGCGGAAACCGCGCGCCTCGCGGCTGCGCGCGGGTACGCCGTCGCGGTCAACTACCGCGAACGTGCCGACGCCGCGCGGGCGCTCGTGGAGGAAATCGAGTCCGCGGGCGGGCGGGCGGTCGCCGTCCAGGCGGACGTCGCGGACGCGCGCGACGTCGAGCGCCTGTTCGCCACGGTGGACGAGGAACTCGGCCCCCTGACCGCCTTCGTCAACAGCGCCGGGCACGGAGGCGGGTACGCGCGAGCCAGGGACTTCGATCCCGATGTCCTCGACACCCTGATGCGGGTCACCGTCATCGGCGCCATGGTCGGCGCGCGCGAGGCGGTGCGCCGCATGGCGCTCGGCCAGGGCGGACGGGGCGGCGCCATCGTCAACGTGTCGTCCATGGCGTCGACCATCGGCGGCCGTCCGGGACGCACGGATTACGCGGCGTCCAAGGCCGCGATCGATTCCTTCACCGTGGGTCTGGCCAAGGAAGTCGCCCGCGACGGTATCCGGGTCAACGCCGTGCGCCCCGCCGTCACCATGACCGACATGGTCGACCAGTTGCGCCGCGACGAGGCGGCGCGCGACGCCATCGCCGCGTCGATCCCCGTCAACAGGATCGCCGAGCCAGTCGAGGTCGCCCGTCCCATCCTGTGGCTGCTGTCCGACGAGGCGTCCTACGTGAACGGCTGCCTGCTCGACGTCTCGGGCGGCGGGTTTACGGTCGCGGAACTGAAGAAACCGGAATAGCTCCGCCGGAACGGAGGAAGCGGCCGATCAGCGGATTGAAGATCTCCGACACCTCGAGATGCGCGTTGTGGGCGCAATCGGGCAACACGCAGAGCTGGGCGTTCGGAATCCCCTGCCACAGCCCCCAGGAGCGGTCGGGATGGGTCGATCTGTCCTTGTCGCCACAGATCACGAGCGTCGGCATGGAGACCTCCCCGAGCCGGGCGCGCACGTCCCAGCCCGTCATGCCGCGCATCAGTTTGATCGCGCCTTCCTTGCTGGCGCCCGCGCCGGCGGTCTTCGTGAATTCGTAGAGCGGGTGCCGGTCGCCGTCGACGAACCAGGTCGCCGCGATTCGCGCGGTCGTGACCTCGACGGTTTCCGCCTCGATGCGCTCCACCGTCTCGTCGAGAGTCTCGAACCGGTCGGGAAGATCGGTGGTGGCCGAGCTCCCGTAGAGGACGAGTTTCTCCACCCGCTCGGGGTGATCGAGGGCCACTTGCAGCGCCGTCATGGAACCGAGCGAATGGCCGAGCAGCATGAAACGCTCGACGCCGAGCTGCGTGAGGGTGTCCAGAAGCGCTTCGGAGATTCCCGGGATCGAGTCGGGCACCGGCTCGCCGGCGCTGCCTGCGAACGCCGGCATGTCGGTGGCGATGACGTCGAACTCCGCCGCCAGATGGGCCGCCAGGACGCCCCAGTAGCCACCGCCGCCCGCGTACCCGTGCTGCAGCACGACGGTCGGTCCCGATCCGAATCTCCGGTAGTTCAACATGCGAAACTCCTCGTGTAGAATGATGATATCCGCTGGTCGCGGACAGACCGACTCCGGTGGCGACTCTGACGGGGGCGCCGCGGTTCCGGCAAGTCCGCGTCGGCCTTTCCGTCGCGGGCCCTCCTCGGCGGGAATACATCTCTCGAGGGCATGACAACCTTCCGGGGCGCGAATTGTGGCCTCGGAGCGAAGCCTGTATGTTCGGTGTTCACCGACACCGGATCGAACGCGACAGAAGGGAGCGGCGGCGTCGAAATGCGGTACGAAGCGCCGGAAACGATGAAAGCGGCCGTGGCATTGCTCGCGAGCGACGAGCACGGCCGCGTGCTCGCGGGCGGGACGGACCTTCTCGTGCAGCTGCGCGCCGACACTATCGAACCCAGCCTCGTCGTCGATATCAAGAAAATCGACGAGATGTGCGCCATCACCAGGGAAAACGGCGGCTTCCGGATCGGCGCCGCGGTGACCGGCGCGGAACTCGGCGAACACGAGGCGTTCAAGTCGGTCTGGCCCGGCGTCGTCGAGGCCCTCGAGTTGATCGGATCGACCCAGATCCAGGGCCGCGCCACCATGGGCGGCAACCTCTGCAACGCCTCTCCGGCGGCGGACTCCGTGCCGGCCATGATCGCCGCGGGCGCCATCGCCACCATCGAGGGGCCGGACGGCCGCCGCGACGTCCCGGTGGGGGAGGTCGCGACGGGGCCGGGCCGGACGTCGCTCCGCGCAGGCGAGCTGGTGGCGTCCTTCCTGTTCCCCGAGCAGGCGCCCCGCACGGGCGACGCCTATCTGCGGTTCATCCCGCGGACGGAGATGGATATCGCCGTGGTCGGCGCCGGCGTGTGCCTGACCCTCGACGACTCCGACGTCTGCGTCGCCGCGAAGGTCTCGCTCGGAGCCGTCGCGGCGCGCGCCCTGGCACCGGAAGCGGCGGCCAAGGCACTGATCGGAACTCCGGTGGACGACGCGGCGCTCGCCGAGCTCTCGCGGGCGGCGAGTGCAGCCGCGCAACCCATCGACGACAAGCGCGGAACCAGGGAGTTCCGCATCCAGGTCACGGGCGTCATGGCGCGCCGGGCGGCAGAGACCGCGCTCGCGCGGGCCAAGGGCGCGTAGGCGCGTAGAGTGGAACAGGGCGAACACGATGACGAGATATCACGTATCGGCGACCGTCAACGGCGACGAGATCGATTTCCTCTGCGAACCGGAACAGACGCTCCTCGACGTGTTGCGCGACGAGCTGCATCTCACGGGTACGAAGGAAGGCTGCGCGTCGGGCGACTGCGGCGCCTGTAGCGTCATGCTCGACGGCCGCCTGGTGTGCTCGTGCCTGGTGACGGGCGCCGAGGTGGGAGACTGCGCCATCGAGACCATCGAGGGCATGGCGGACGGCGAACGGCTCCACCCCCTGCAACAGAAGTTTCTCGACCACGCGGCGCTCCAGTGCGGCTATTGCACGCCGGGGCTGTTGGTGGCGGCCAAGGCCTTGCTTGAGCGGAACCCGGACCCCACCGAGACGGAGACCCGCTACTGGCTCGCGGGCAACCTCTGTCGGTGCACGGGGTACGACAAGATCGTTCGGGCCGTTCTCGACACGGCCGCGGAAATGCGAGGAGAGTAACCATGTCGGCTGCCGAGGACCTCGACTACCAGGAGAAGCCCCACGAGCTGAAGTGGGTGGGAACGAACGTCGCCCGCACGGACGGCGTCGACAAGGTTACCGGGAGGGCGCGTTTCGGCGCCGACCTCATCATGTCCGGCATGTTGTTCGGCGCGGTGCTGCGCAGTCCGCACGCGCACGCGAGGATCAACGGGATCGATACGTCCAGGGCGGAGGCCCTCAAGGGCGTCAAGGCGGTGGTCACGCGGAACGATTTCGAGGACCAGCCGTCGGAGATGATCCAGGTGGGCGAGCTGACGGTCAACATCCGGGACGTCATCCGCAACGTGCTGGCGCGGGAAAAGGCCATGTACGACGGTCACGCGGTGGCCGCCGTGGCCGCGACCAGCGCGTCCATCGCGCGCAAGGCGCTGAAGCTCATCGAGGTCGATTACGAGGTACTGCCACACGTCATCGACGTGGTCGAGGCGATGAAGCCCGACGCCCCGCTTCTCGACGAGAAACAGTTCACGGACGGTGTGGACCCGAAGCCCGACAAGCCGTCCAACGTGGCCAAGCGGCTCGAGATCAAGCTCGGCGACGTGGAGAAGGGGTTCGCCGAGGCCGACGTCGTCATCGAACGCGAATACAAGACGCGCCCGGTCCATCAGGGCTACATCGAGCCGCACGCCTGCGTGGCGAGCTACACGGAAGACGGCCAGGGCGAGGTCTGGTGCTCGACGCCCGGCCACTTCCTGGTCCGGGCGATCACCTCGCGTCTCTGCGGCATCGAGGTCTCGAAGCTCAAGGTCACGGCCTCCGAGATCGGTGGCGGTTTCGGCGGCAAGAACATCGTCTATCTCGAACCCCTCGCCCTGGCGCTGTCGCGCAAATGCGGACGGCCGGTGAAGATAGCGATGCACCGGAGCGAGGTCTTCCGGGCCACGGGGCCGACGTCCGGCGCCCACATGAAGGTGAAGATCGGCGCCCGGCGCGACGGCAGGATCACCGCGGGATGGGCCGAACTGATGTTCCAGGCGGGTGCCTTCCCGGGCTCGCCCGTGTTCCCGGCGGCGATGTGCGCCTACGCCTGCTACGACCTCGAGAACGTGCTGGTGATCGGCTACGACGTCATCGCCAACCGGCCCAAGACGACGGCCTATCGGGCACCGGGGGCGCAGATTTCGGCGTTCGCCGTGGAAAGCGCCATGGATGAGATGGCGCGCGCGCTCGGTATCGATCCGGTGGACTTCCGGCTGATGAACGCCGCCAAGGAGGGGACGAAGGCCGCCTACGGCCCGACGTTCGGGCCGGTCGGGCAGGTGGAGACCCTGAAGGCCATCAAGAACCATCCGAACTACCGCGTGCCGCTCGGTCCGAACCAGGGCCGCGGGGTCGCGTCGGGGTTCTGGTTCAACATCGGCGGCGAGACCAGCGTCACCATGAACGTCAACGACGACGGCACCATCGCGCTGACGGTGGGGAACCCCGACCTTAGCGGTACGCGGACGTCCATCTCGGTGATGGCCGCCGAGGAGCTCGGCATCGATCCCGAACGCATCCGTCCCGCCGTCGGCGATACGACATCGCTCGGCTTCAACTTCATCAGCGCCGGCAGCCGCACGACGTTTGCCGTCGGCAAGGCGACGGTGGACGCGGCCCGAGTCGTGATCGGCGAGTTGAGGGCCCGCGCCGCCGCCGCCTGGAACATCCCGGTCGAGGCCGTGGTCTGGGAGGATGGGCGCGCCCGTCCCGCCAGCAGCAACGCGGGCGATTTCGAGCCCCTGTCGCTGGAGGACATCGCCCGCGACGCGAAGAAGACGGGCGGCCCGATCGCCGGGCACGTGGAGACCAACGTCTCCGGCGCGGGACCGAGCTTCGCGACCGAGGCGGTCGACGTCGAGGTGGATCCGGAAACGGGGCACATCAAGATCCTGCGCTTCACGGCCGCGCAAGACGCGGGCAGGGCCATCCAGCCGAACCTCGTAGAGGGCCAGTACCAGGGCGCGGCCGTCCAGGGCATCGGCTGGGCGCTCAACGAGGAATACATCTACGATGAGCGGGGACGGATGGAGAACCCGGGATTCCTGGACTATCGCATGCCCGTGGCCTCGGACCTGCCGATGATCGACGCGGTCATCGTCGAGGTCCCGAACCCGAATCACCCCTACGGTGTCCGGGGCATCGGCGAGACGTCCATCGTGCCGGTCATGGCGGCCGTGGCGAACGCGCTCGAGGATGCGACGGGCGTCCGAATTCAGGAACTGCCCCTGTCGCCGCCTCGGGTCCTGAAGGCCCTCAACGAGAAGAACGGGAGCTAGAGTGGTTCCGGTCCGGCCGGAACCGCTCCGTCCTTCTCCCTCCGCCCGCGCGGAGAGCCGTTCCCGACTCCGCGGTTTTCCGCGTTCGCGGCACCCCATGGTCCACCGTGTATCCCGATCATCGAAATTGTCGGTATGCGGCGATTTCTCTTGAACACGTTGCGTAGCTTTCTCTCACGTGACTTCAGAATAAATCAGGATTTTCATGTCCATTTCAGGGAGACGACGGGATAACCGGAGGCGCGATCTCCCATGAACCCGGTTCGCAACGTCATTCTCATCACCTCCGACCAGCAGCGCGGCGACTGCTTCGGCTTCGAGGGACGCAACATCAAGACCCCGCACCTCGATGTCATGGCGCGCGGAGGCACCCGCTTCGCCGCCTGCATCACGCCGAACAACGTCTGCCAGCCGTCGCGCGCCTCGATCCTCACGGGGTTGCTGCCGAACACGCACGGCGTGCACGACAACGGCATCGACCTCGACCCCGCGGTCGGCAAGGCGGGCATCGCGGGGACCCTGGGCAACGCCGGGATAAGGACGGGGTTCATCGGCAAGGCGCACTTCTCGACGGCGTTGACGTTCGAGCCCACGGGAACGCCGGAGAGCCGCCTGTCGATGGCGGACTACGGACCCGACTGGTTCGGCCCCTACATGGGATTCGAGCACGTGGAGCTGGTGGTCCTGGGTCACAACCGCTGGCGCCCCATGGAACCCCCGGGCGGCCAACACTACGAGGCATGGTACTACGGGGACGGCCTCGGCCATCTCAAGAACGAGCTTTACGAGACCCGTCTGGAGCCGGTCACGGATGCCGTCCAGACTTGGCATTCGGCGTTGCCGCCGGCCTGGCACAACTCGACCTGGGTCGGCGACCGGACCATCGAATTTCTCCGCGAGAACAAGGACGACCGGTTTTTCCTGTGGGCGTCCTTTCCGGACCCCCACCATCCCTTCGACGCTCCGGAACCGTGGTCGAGGCTACACCACCCGGAGGAAGTCGACCTGCCGCCCGAACGGACCAAGGACCTCGACCGCCGGCCCTGGTGGCACCGCGCCAGCCTCGAGGGTGTCCCGAGGATCACCGAGGAAATGCGGAATATCCGCCAGAACTACTCCCGCATTCCGAATCAGACCGACCGGCAGCTCCGCGAGATCATCGCCAACTACTACGGCATGATCTCGCTGATCGATCACAACGTCGGACGCATTCTAGCCGCGCTCGCCGACCTCGGCCTCGCCGACGACACGCTGGCGATCTACACGACCGATCACGGCGACTGGCTCGGCGATCATGGACTGATCCTCAAGGGTCCCATCAATTACGAAGGGCTGGTTCGCGTCGGCCTGATCTTCCAGGGACCGTCGGTACCGCGAGACCGGGTCGTCGACGATCCGGTCTCGACGCTGGACATACCGGCGACGGTGCTCGACTACATGGGCGTGTCGCCGGCCGGCAAGACGCACAGCCGCGGCCTCAAGGGGCTGGTGGACGGCAAGAACGGCGAGAGCCGGGACTTCGCCTACAACGAATGGGACATCAACGCCTCCCGGTGCGGCGTTGCTCTCGACCTGCGCATGGCGCGCACCCGGACCCACAAGATGACGATCGAGACCGGATCGGACGTCGGCGAGCTTTACGATCTGAAGAACGATCCCCACGAGATGGACAACCTGTTCGACGACGACGGTGCACGGTCCGTTCGCAAGGAACTGGAGGACATGATCGCCTCTCGCCCGGACGACGAGATGGAGGTCAGGCCGACCCCCGTGGGTATGGCATGAATAGCATGACCGCGCTTCGGTCGGCGCAGGGACGGCGCCGGCCCGGCGGGTGACGCGCCTCCATGGCTCGGCGCCGTCTGCTCATCGTCGCCCATACGCCCTCGCCCAATACGGAACGGCTGCGGGAGGCGGTGCTGCGTGGGGCCATGAACCCCGATATCGGGAACGTGACGGTGCGGGCGATCCCGCCTCTCGAGGCGGGGCCGGACGATGTCCTCGCGACGGAGGCCGTGATCCTGGGCACCACGGAGAACCTGGGATACATGAGCGGGGCGCTGAAGGATTTCTTCGACCGGAGCTACTACCCCTGTCTCGAACGCACGCAGGGGCTACCCTACGCCCTCTACGTTCGCGCGGGCCGGGACGGCACCGGGACGCGCCGGGGCGTCGAGACGATCGTCACGGGGTTGAGATGGCGCGCCGTCCAGGAGCCGTTGATCTGCCGGGGAGAGTGGCGGGACGACTTCGTCGACCGGTGCGAGGATCTCGGGATGGCGATGGCCGCGGGCCTCGAGGCGGGAGTGTTCTGATCCCGCACATTCGCGTGATCCGCGCGCCATGGAGGGCGCCGACGGTCGCGCGGTGCGCCATCGGCGATTCCTGTCATGGCGTCGAACAGCTCCGCAGGGGGGCAACGGGCGGCAGTAAGGGAGCGTTGCCGCATTTTCGCCGATTCGTTCCGGACAAAATGGGGGGGGGGGACGGATGGAAACCGAACCCGCCAAGCGTCTGGAAACACCATAACGGGAACCGCCGTCGCGCCGGAAGGGGGTGACGCCTTTACCTCGTGAAGTTGTAAGCTCCCGTAAATTCCTTGATTGTTCGATCCGCATGACGAAAAAAGACCGATCTCACAGTCCCAAGTCTCGCGAGCTATCCGAGCATGAGGCGCGTCTCTACCGGCACGATATCTGGGCGAAGGCAGTCGTCAGGGTCGTACGCGCCGTAGTGCCTTGGACCGGGATCGCTTTCTGTGTCTACTGGGCCGCCCAAGCCACCATTGAGTGGTCGGGCGAGACGACCGCGGCCGACCTGCACCTGATTCTGGAAGGAACCGGTTGGGCTGAGATCGTCGCGGCTCTCGGTATTTTGTTCGGCTTCGGGGGGATCGCCTATGGCAAGCAGCGAAAGCACCTTCTACGTAAGACCATTCGCCACTCCGAAACACTCGATATCTCCGCCGCCTCGCCCTCGCTCAATACACCCCGATGGGTGCAACCATATACCTCAAGGAGAAAGCGATGTTATCCCGCTGGATGAGTCTGCTCACGCTTCCGCCGATGCTGTTGCTGGGCGCTTGCGCAACGGTAACCAAGGGTACGGACCAGACCGTAGCCGTAATCACGGACCCGCCCGGCAGCGCTTGTGAACTGAGTCGCGAGGGCAACACGATAGCGGTCATCAATCCGACACCGGGGAGCGTGTCCCTTGAAAAAGACAAGGACACCGTGATTGTGCGTTGCGAGAAGGCAGGCCATTTCGATGGTATGGAGACCTTGGCGAGCTCGTTCCAGGGCATGACCTTCGGCAACGTCATTTTCGGGGGAGTTATTGGCGTTGGAGTGGACGCCGCAAGCGGCGCGATGCACCACTACCCGCCGAACGTTACGGTCGTTTTGCCGCCAAGGCGTTTTGTCAGCGCGGAAGCCCGCGATGCGTTCTTCGATCGGCAAGCGAGCCGGATCGAGACCGAAGCGAAAGCCACCATCGCGGAGGTCAGGAAGACATGCCATTCGTCGGATGACGTGGACGGTTGCAAAGCTTCGGTCGAGGCCGTTGAGGTCGAACGCGATGCCAAGCTGCAAGCGTTGGCGGACCAGCGGAAAGCCGCCGCCGTCGATTGACAAGGGCTATCGCGGGGACGGGGACGAAGCTCGGGGCTGAACAGACTGCGTCCCGAGAACGCCGCGGCGAGGCCCGCGCGCCTCGGAATCCTGTCGTCCTACTCCCCCGAGGCGAGGTGGAGTCGCGCGGCACCGAATACCGGGCCGCCCCCTTCCTTCTGGACGATGACGACGCAGCCGTCCCGGCCGGCCTCGCGCATCGGGGCGAGGTCGACGGGGATCTCCATGACGTCTCCGCGCCAGCGTCCGACCTGGCGGATGTTCCGGACGACGTTGTGGTAGGTGAGCCGCCGTCCCGAGTTCTCGCCGCGCAGGACATCCACCGTCCGTTCGGCGTCGAACTCGATCAGCCAGACATCGGCGGACGACATCCCGGACCCGGCGCCGATCCCGATCGTCGCGCGGTCCCGCGTGGACGCGACGAGAGCGACAGGCAACAGATTCCGAGTCGAGCGACGCGCCTCGGCGATGGTCCTTTCGACGTCGTCGATTCGGGACCCGACGACGTCGACAATGCCGTCGATGACCATTTCCGGCGTGTAGACGTACCGCGCGTTGAAGGATTTGCCGTGCCGACGTTGGCGCGCGGTGGACTGCGGAAGGGCGAAGGTGTCCTTCCAACCGATGTAGTCCCAGTAATCGACGTGAAACGACAGCGCGATGAGGCCGTCGCGCCGGGCCAGCTCCCCGAGATATTCGTCGGCGGGCGGGCAGGAACTGCATCCCTGCGAAGTGAACAGCTCGACGACGGTGGGAGACCTGTCGTCCGCCCGCACCGCCGCCGATGCCGAGATCACCCCCAGCACCAAGATCGCGGCGGCGAAACCCGTCAAACCCGTTCGTCGGATACCGTGCATGAGTCGGTCCGTATACGCCACTGCGAGGACACGGGCCAATCACGCTTCCGTGAGGACGGGGCGCATGGTCTACACGGCGGCGGGTTCCATGAGATTCCGGAGCACGTACTGGAGTATCCCGCCGTGCCGGTAATACTCGACCTCGTCGAGGGTATCGACCCGGCAGATCAGGGGAATCTCCTCGCTCGAGCCGTCGCTCCGCGTGATGCGGCAGGTCACGTCCATGCGCGGCGCGATCCCGTCGGCGATACCCTCGATGTCGAAGGTCTCGCTGCCGTCGAGCCCCAGCGACCCGCGATTCGCTCCGTCCTTGAACTGCAACGGCAGAACACCCATCCCGACGAGGTTGGAGCGGTGAATGCGCTCGAAACTCTCGGCGATGACCGCTTCGATCCCGAGGAGGCGCGTCCCCTTCGCCGCCCAGTCGCGGGACGAACCGGTCCCGTATTCCTTGCCGGCGACGACGACGAGCGGGACCCCTTCGTCCCGGTACTTCATGGCGGCGTCGTAGATCGACATCCCCTCGCCGTCCGGCATGTGCCGGGTGACGCCGCCCTCGGCGCCAGCGACGATCTCGTTGCGCAGACGGATGTTGGCGAAGGTCCCGCGCATCATGACCTCATGATTGCCCCGCCGGGCGCCGTAGGAATTGAATTCCGCCGGCGGCACCTGGCGATCGACCAGATACGTCCCGGCGGGTCCGTCCCGCTTGATGGAACCCGCCGGCGAAATGTGGTCGGTGGTGATGCCGTCGCCGAGCAAGACCAGCATCCGCGCGCCCGAAATGTCGGAGAAGTCTCCGGGGTCGCGCGACATATTCTCGAAGAACGGCGGATGCCGGACGTAGGTGGATCCGATATCCCACCGGTACGTCAACGACGCGGCGGCCTCGACCTGTCGCCAGGCTTCCGTCCCCGTGAAGACGTCCCCGTACCGTTGACGGAACATCTCGGGCGTCACGCAGGAGCGGACGGTCTCTGAAATATCGCGGTTCGAGGGCCAGATGTCCTTGAGATAGACCGGCTCTCCATCGGCTCCCTCGCCCAGCGGTTCGGCCACGATGTCAATGCCGACGTTACCGGCGATGGCATAGGCCACGACCAGAATGGGCGAGGCCAGATAGTTCAACCTGGTCCACGGACTCACGCGGCCTTCGAAGTTGCGGTTCCCCGAAAGAATCGCGCCGACGACCAGATCGCCCTCGGAGATCGCCCCGGAGATCGAGTCGTCGAGAGGCCCGGAGTTGCCGATGCACGTCGTGCAGCCATAGCCCACGAGGTTGAAGCCGAGGGCGTCCAGGTCGTCCTGGAGGCCGGCTTTCTCGAGATAATCGGTCACCACTTGCGATCCCGGCGCGAGCGATGTCTTGACCCACGGCTTGACCTCGAGACCCCTGGCCACGGCGTTGCGCGCGAGCAGTCCGGCGCCCACCATGACGCTGGGGTTGGACGTGTTCGTACAGCTCGTGATCGCCGCGATGACGATGTCGCCGTCGGCGAGATCAAAGTCCCTCCCCGCGACCGGCGCGGAGATCCTGCCCCCGGAGTCGCCCCGCGCCTCCGCGAGCGACCCTTCGAGCCCCTTCGCCGCCCCGTTCGGCGAGATTCGGTCCTGGGGACGCCTGGGCCCCGCCATGCTCGGCTCGACGCCGCCGATGTCGAGCTCGAGGGTGTCGGAGAACTCGGGGTCCGGCATGCCCGCCTCGCGCCACATGCCCTGCGCCTTGGCATAGGCTTCGACGAGCGCGATACGCCGCGGGTCGCGCGCGCTGAGTTCGAGGTAGGCGAGCGTTTCGCCGTCTATGGGAAAGAATCCACACGTCGCTCCGTACTCGGGAGCCATGTTGGAGAGCGTCGCGCGGTCGGCGAGCGAGAGCTCGTCGAGACCGGGCCCATGGAACTCGACGAACTTGCCCACGACGCCCTTCCGCCGCAGCATCTGGGTTACGGTGAGCACCAGATCCGTCGCCGTCGCGCCCTCCCCGAGCGCGCCGGTCAGCTTGAACCCGACGACTTCCGGCACCAGCATCGAGATCGGCTGACCGAGCATGGCGGCCTCGGCTTCGATCCCGCCGACGCCCCAGCCGAGCACCGCGAGACCATTGACCATCGTGGTATGCGAGTCCGTGCCCACGAGCGTATCCGGATAGGCGATCGTCCGGCCGTCGACGTCCGCCGTCCACACCACCTGCGCGAGGTATTCCAGGTTGACCTGATGGCAGATGCCGGTTCCCGGCGGGACCACGCGGAAGTTGTCGAACGCGGACTGGCCCCAGCGCAGGAACGCGTATCGTTCCCTGTTGCGCCGCATCTCCATCTCGACGTTGGCGCGAAACGCGTCGGCGGAGCCGAACCGATCCACCATCACCGAGTGATCCACGACGAGGTCGACCGGAGAGAGAGGGTTGATCCTCGTCGGATCGCCTCCCAAGTCGGACATCGCGGCCCGCATCGCCGCGAGGTCGGCAACGGCGGGAACGCCCGTGAAGTCCTGCATCAGCACACGGGCCGGCCGGTAGGCGATCTCCCGGTCGGAGGGTCGGGCCGCCGACCAGCCGGCGAGACCCGCGACGTCGTCGACCGTCACGGTCCGCCCGTCCTCGTGCCGCAGGAGATTCTCGAGCAGGACCTTCAACGAGAAGGGAAGCCGGGAGATGTCCCCGAGTCCGGCGTCCGCCGCCGCCTCCAGGCTGAAATAGTCATAGGACTCGCCATCCACGCTCAACGCGCGGCGCACGCCCAATGTGTCCTGGCCGATGGTCGTCACGGCGCGCCCCTCCTCTCGTCGATCCCCGGGCCTCGGGCCCGCGTTCCCGCGCTATCAATCACAAACCCGGCGCGAGAGCCAGCCCCCGCGTCCGTTTTCGGCGCGCGGCGCACGGCGGAACGGTGGCGTGTTGCGCGGTCCGGCAATGTTGCTAATGTTCCGGCGACGCAAAGGGGGACATCCGGTTCCAGCGCGTTCGGGCAGCGCCCGCCGCCCTGTCGCGAGGCTTGAGGATGGTCACGTCATGACACCGGAAGTCGGCGAGGCGTCGAAGCGCCTCGACACCTTTCCAAAGGTATTGCTCGATCTCGTGGAGAGACGGCCCGACGGGGTCGCCATCCGCGAGAAGGACTACGGCATCTGGCAGTCGTGGACCTGGAAGGAGGCTGCCGCCGAGATCCGGGCGTTCGCCGGCGGCTTGGCGAGTTTCGGCTTCGAGCGCGGCGACAAGGTCGCCATTGTCGGAGACAACCGTCCACGCCTCTATTGGGCGATGCTGGCGACGCAAGCGCTGGGTGGCGTACCGGTCCCTCTCTATCAGGACTCGATCGCCGCCGAGATGCAGTACGTGATCGAGCACGCTGGGGTACGGTTCGCGGTCCTCGAGGACCAGGAGCAAGTCGACAAGGTCCTCTCCGTGAAGGAACGGTGCCCCAGGCTCGAGACGCTCGTCTACAGCGACCCGCGCGGTCTTCGCCACTATCGGGAGCCGTTCCTGTTCTCCTTCGACGAGATTCGGTCGCGCGGCCGAAAGTTCCACGCCGACGACCCCGACCATTACCGGCGCGAGATATCAAAGGGGCGGGGAGAAGACCTCTCCGTCATCCTGTACACCTCGGGCACCACCGGCCGGCCCAAGGGCGTGATGCTGAGCAACGACAACGTCATCGTGACGGCGCGCAACGCCAACGCGCTGGAGCGCATACGGGACGACGAGGAAATCCTCGCCTACCTGCCCATGGCCTGGGTCGGCGACCACTTCTATTCGTATGCCCAGGCGTTGCTGGCGGGATACACGGTGAACTGCCCCGAGAGCGCATCGACGGTGATGATCGATCTGCGGGAGATCGGACCCACCAACTTCTTCGCGCCGCCGCGAATCTTCGAGAACCTGATCACCCACGTCATGATCCGCATGGAGGACGCGGCGTGGATCAAGCGCAAGGCGTTCGACTTCTTCCTCGGCGTGGCCAAGCGGTCGGGCGCCAGGATACTGGAGAAGAAGCCGACGCCGCCCATGGACCGGCTTCTCTACGCGCTGGGCGATGTGCTCGTGTACGGACCCTTGAAGGACAGCTTGGGATTCACACGCATCCGAACGGCCTACACGGCGGGCGAGGCGATCGGGCCCGACATCTTCGAATTCTTCCGCGCGCTCGGCATCAATCTCAAACAGCTCTACGGACAGACGGAAGCGTGCGTCTACGTGACGGTGCAGGCGGACGACGAGGTCAAGTCCGACACCGTGGGCAAGGCCGGGCCGGGCGTCGAGCTGAAGGTCTCCGACAGCGGCGAGGTCATGTACCGCAGTCCGGGCGTGTTCCTGGGCTACTACAGGAATCCCGAGGCGACGGCGGAGACGAAGACCGGGGACGGCTGGGTGCACACGGGCGACGCCGGCATCCTCGGCGAGGACGGGCAACTCAGGATCATCGACCGCGCCAGGGATGTGGGACGGCTCAACGACGGAACGATGTTCGCGCCCAAATACATCGAGAACAAGCTCAAGTTCTTTCCCAACGTCAAGGAGGCCGTCACGTTCGGCGACGGGCGGGACTACGTCGGGGCCTTCATCAACATCGACCTGGACGCCGTTTCCAACTGGGCGGAACGCCAGGGACTGCCGTACACCAGCTATAACGATCTGGCCGCCAAGGACGAGGTCTATGCGATCGTCCAGGATCACATCGAACAGGTGAACCGTGACCTGGCGAGCGATTCGACGCTCGCGGGTTCCCAAATCCGTCGTTTCCTCATCCTGCATAAGGAGCTCGACGCCGACGACGGGGAGCTGACGCGCACCCGGAAGGTTCGCAGGCGAACGATCGGCGAGCGTTACGACCAGCTCATCGAGGCGCTGTACTCCGATGGGGACAGCGTATCGGTCGAGGCCAAGGTGACGTTCGAGGACGGCCGGGAAGGCTTCATCAACGCCGATCTCAAGATTCGGGACGCGACGGCCATCGGCCTTCCGACGACGCCCGCCGAGGCCGCCGAACCGCGCGCCGCGAGCTGACGCACCGGCCGGAGCCCTCGCCCCATGACGAACGGAAAGGCCATCGGCGACACGCTCCTTCGCGTCGACAACGTGAGCGTTTCGTTCGGGGCCATCGCCGCCCTGACGGACGTGAGCTTCGAGATCCGGGAGCACGAAATCCTGGCGATCATCGGTCCCAACGGCGCGGGCAAGACGACCATGCTCAACGTGCTCAACGGCTGGTATCCGCCGGACCGCGGCGCGGTCGCGCTCCGGGGCGATCGCTTCGCGCGCCTGCGCCCGCACGATGCGGCCCGACTCGGCATCGCGCGCACGTTTCAGAACGTAGCGCTGTTTCGCGGCATGTCGACGCTCGACAACATCATGACCGGGCGCAACCTCAAGATGAAGCGGCATTTCCTGTGGCAGGCGCTCTATTGGGGTCCGGGACAGAAGGAGGAGATCGCGCATCGCGAATTCGCCGAGAGGATCATCGACTTCCTCGAGATCGAGGAGATCAGAAAAGTGCCGGCGGGGCGGCTACCCTACGGCCTGCAGAAGCGCGTCGAGCTCGGCCGCGCGCTTGCCGCCGAACCGACGTTGCTTCTGCTCGACGAGCCGATGGCCGGCATGAACACCGAGGAGAAAGAGGATATGTGCCGCTTCATCCTCGACGTGAACGAGGAATTCGGCACCACCATCGCCCTGATCGAGCACGACATGGGCGTCGTCATGGACATCTCGGACAGGGTGGTCGTGCTCGATTACGGGCGCAAGATCGCCGACGACACGCCGGACGCGGTGCGTAAGAATCAGGACGTGATCAACGCGTATCTGGGCGTGAGTCATGACTAGAACGGGAGACGTCGGCGCGAGGGACGGGGCCGCGCGCCGCGGAGATTTCCAGGCGGGCATCTGATGGTCGACCTGTTGAGCGATCTGTTCGTCAACCCGTTCGTGGATATCGCCACCGCGCCGGTCTTCTTCGTCGAGGTCGCGGTCGGCGGCGTCCTCACCGGCGTCATGTACTCGCTGGTGGCGCTCGGCTTCGTCCTCATTTTCAAGGCCTCGGGCGTGTTCAATTTCGCGCAGGGAATCATGGTGCTGTTCGCGGCACTCACGCTGGTCGGCCTCATGGAGAACGGGTTCCCGGTGTGGCTGGCGTTGGTCGCCACCGTGCTCGTCATGATCGTCCTCGCCATGGCGATCGAACGGCTGGTATTGCGGCCGCTCGTCAATCAGCCCGACATCATCCTGTTCATGGCGACGATCGGCCTGACTTTCTTCCTCGAGGGTTTCGGCGAGATGATCTGGGGCGCCAACGTGAAGGAACTCGACGTGGGCTTGCCCGAATCGTCGTTCGAGGTCGGCGGCGTGCTGCTCAACGAGTTCGACCTCAGCGCCGCGGTCATCGCGGCGGTCCTCGTCGCCGTTCTCGCTGTGGCGTTTCAGCGCACCAGGATCGGGCGTGCCCTGCGCGCGGTCGCGGACGACCATCAGGCGGCCCAGTCGGTGGGGATCTCGCTTACCACGATCTGGGTGATCGTGTGGTCGGTCGCCGGCATCGTCGCGCTGGTAGCGGGCATCATGTGGGGCGCCAAGAGCGGGGTGCAGTTCAGCCTGTCGCTGATCGCGCTGAAGGCGCTGCCGGTATTGATCCTCGGCGGTCTCACGTCCGTTCCCGGGGCCATCGCCGGCGGTCTGATCATCGGCGTCGGCGAGAAGATCGCGGAGGTCTACTGGGGTCCGGCGTTCGGCGGCGCGATCGAGAACTGGTTCGCCTACGTCATCGCCGTGCTCTTCCTCTGGTTCCGGCCGCAGGGCCTGTTCGGCGAACGCATCATCGAGAGGGTATGAGGCATGCTCTACCGCGAGGCCGGCCAGTTCCACACGACCTACCGGGCCGACCAAGGGATATTCCCCATCCTCCAGGACCGCGTCGCCGTCGCCGCCGCGCTGGTGGTCGCGTTCGTCGTGGTCCCCATGATCGCCAACGAGTACTGGCTACAGGCGATCCTGATCCCGTTCCTGATCCTGGCGCTCGCCTCCGTCGGATTGAACATCCTGACCGGATACGCCGGGCAGCTTTCTCTCGGGACCGGCGGCTTCATGGCGGTCGGCGCCTACGCCACCTACAAGATGACGACGGCGTTCCCCGAGGCGAACATCGTCCTTCTGATACTCGTGTCGGGCCTGTTCGCCGCCGGCGTGGGCATCCTGTTCGGGATCCCGAGCCTGCGCATCAAGGGGTTCTATCTCGCGGTCGCCACCCTCGCCGCCCAGTTCTTCCTGGTCTGGCTGTTCAACAGGGTCCCCTGGTTCTACAACTATGCGCCGTCGGGCACGATCACGGCGCCGCCGCGAACCTTCTTCGGCGTCATGGTGACCGGCCCCGAGGCATCGCCCGAGGCGCGCTATCTCGTGTGCCTCGCGCTGCTCGCCGTCCTCGGGCTGCTGGCGAAGAACATGGTGCGCGGCAACATCGGACGCGCCTGGATGGCGGTCCGCGACATGGACGTCGCCGCCGAGATCATCGGCATCCGGCCCTTTCGCGTGAAGCTGCTGGCGTTCGCGATCAGTTCGTACTACTGCGGCGTCGCCGGAGCACTCTACATGTTCGCCTATCTCGGCAGCGTGGAGACGATCGCCTACGACATCACGCTGTCGTTCCTGGTCCTGTTCATGATCATCATCGGCGGTCTCGGCAGCATCCTGGGCTCGATCCTCGGCGCCTTCTTCATCACCACCGTACCGATCATCCTGACCAACATCCCGGTGGCGCTGGACTTGCCGATCTCGGTCGAGACCGCGAAACACATCGAGCTGATGATCTTCGGCGGATTGATCGTCTTCTTCCTGATCGTCGAGCCGCTGGGCCTGGCGCGCCTGTGGCAGATCGGCAAGGAGAAGCTCAGGCTGTGGCCGTTCCCGCATTAGGAGCGCGAGCGAGGAGGGGGGTTCCGCAACGCCGCGCAACCCTCGATCCTTCCCCAGTGTATGGGAAATGCGGGTTGGCCGCACGCGCCAATGATCTTCTTCGGACCGTCATTCCCGCGACAAACGCGAGCACGCTCGGCGCGCCATATTTCCGACCGAGGCATTACCAATCGACCGCTTGCGTTGAGGCGCTCCGGACCGCTCTGGTAAGGCTCGGGGCAATCGGCGGGAACATCTTCGGGAGGCGCGGCATGGGCGGGACGGCATGGCGTCGGATCTTTCGCGTCGCGGCCGGCGCGGCGGCGCTCGTCGTCATGCCCGCCGCGGCCGGGCAGACGACCGGGACCGCTTCCGAAATGGGCGCCGCGATAGTCGCCGGCGCTGACCCGAACACCCGTAATTAAAGCCGACGGGACGCCGCTTCATCTGGCGGTGAAGCACTCCGACCTTTCGGTGATCAAGGCGTTGCTCGAAGGCGGCGCTGACCCGAAGGCCCACGACGTATTCGACCGCACGCCGCTTCATTGGGCGGCGCTGAACAACGCCGACCCTTCGGTGATCAAGGCGTTGCTCGAAGGCGGCGCTGACCTTGGAGCCCGCGACGTATTCGACCGCACGCCGCTTCATTGGGCGGCGCTGAACAACGCCGACCCTTCGGTGATCAAGGCGCTGGTCGAAGCCGGCGCTGACCTTGGAGCCCGCGACGTATTCGACCGCACGCCGTTTCATTTGTTGGCGGAGCGGCAGCGCGGACCCAGCGTGTCCGTGGCGTCGCTGCTCGAAGCCGGCGCGTCCGTGGCGTCATTGCTGAAAAGCGGCGCGTCCGTGGCGTCGTTGCTCGAAGCCGGCGCGTCAGTGGCGTCGTTGCTCGAAGCCGGCGTGTCGGTGACGGCCTTGCGGGAAGCCGGCGCGTCCGTGGCGTCGCTGCTCGAAGCCGGCGCGTCCGTGACGGCGTTGCTGAAAGCCGGCGCGTCCACGGCGTCGTTGCTGAAAGGCGGCGCGTCCGTGGCGTCGTTGCTCGAAACCGGCGTGTCCGTAAAGGCATTGCGGGAAGCCGGCGCGTCCGTGGCGTCGTTGCTGAAAGGCGGCGTGTCCGTGGCGTCGCTGCTCGAAACCGGCGTGCCCGTGACGGCGTTGCTGAAAAGCGGCGCGTCCGTGACGGCGTTGCTCGAAACCGGCGTGCCCGTGATGGCGTTGCTGAAAAGCGGCGCGTCCGTGGCGTCGCTGCTCGAAACCGGCGTGCCCGTGACGGCGTTGCTGAAAGGCGGCGCGTCCGTGGCGTCGTTGCTCGAAACCAGCGTGCCCGTGAAGGCATTGCGGGAAGCCGGCGCGTCCGTGGCGTCGTTGCTCGAAGCCGACGTGTCCGTGACGGCGTTGCTCGAAGCCGGCGCGTCCGTGGCATCGTTGCTCGAAGCCGGTGCGAACCCGAACGCCCGCGATGAAGATGGCGGGACGCCGCTTCGTTGGGCGGTGAATGACTCCGACCTTTCGGTGATCAAGGCGTTGCTCGAAGCCGGCGCAGACCCGAACGCTCGTAACGAAGCCGACGGGACGCCGCTTCATTGGGCGGCAGCGCACAACCCTGAACCTTCGGTTGTCGAGGCGCTGATAGAGGGCGGCGCAGGCCCGAACGCCCGCAACGAAAACGGCGCGACGCCGCTTCATGCGGCGGCGGCGCACAACCCCGAGCCTTCGGTTGTCGAGGCGCTGGTCGAAGCCAGCGCAGACCCGAACGCCCGCGACGAAAACGGCATGACGCCGCTTCATTGGACGGCGTACAACAACCCCGAACCTTCGGTTGTCGAAGCACTGATCGAAGCCAGCGCGGACCCGAACGCCCGAGCCGAACACGGCGTTACGCCGCTTCATTGGGCGGCGGCGCACAACCCCGAGCCTTCGGTTGTCGAGGCGCTGATCGAGGCCGGCGCAGACCCGAACGCCCGCGACGAAGACGGCGAGACTCCCTTCGATTATGCGAAAAGCAACGAGGCGTTGCGGGGAACCGATATCTACTGGCGGTTGAACGAAGCCCGGTTCGAGTGACCCGCGCCGGGCTTCCCCGCGGCGCATGGCGGCGGTCTCAATACCGAAAGCAGGTTCGAGGCGGCGGTTGCGGCGCGGACGCCGACCGCCCGCGGACGAAACCCGACGTTCCGTACACCACGACACGCCATTGCCTCTGGATGGCTCGGGCGGTACCGTCCACGTTTGAAGAGCTGATCTCGAAATGGATCGACGAGGGTCTTACGTCATGAACCGGGATATGGATGTGCTCGTGGTAATTCAGTGCGCCGCCGACAAGGACGAGAACGCCGGTCATTTCATGTCGGACGACGGACGAAAGATACTGTTCGTCGCTCACCCCTGCCGGGCGCCGGCAAGCGCCTCGATAGTGTGCCGGCGGCCCGATGATCTTGAACCTTCAGGACGTTCTTATCGAGACGCGCTCATCGCGTACAACCGGGAGCACCGGAAAGAAAATCCTTTCGGCCTTCTTCCTGCGCTGGACCTGTACCAGGATAAGGAAAAAGCCTATGGCGGATTGGCCGATAAGTTCGGCAGGGAAAGAGTGTTCATTTTGTCCGCCGGCTGGGGGCTGATCGACGCCGACTTCCTCACACCGAAATACGACATCACGTTTTCCAAGAGGGCGAGAAGAAAGGACGCCTACAAACGTCGTTTGCAGCGTGACCTTGGCTATCGCGACTGCCGCATGATACCCGAGGAAACGTCCAGCCATGTGGTTTTCCTTGGGAGCAAGGACTACATTCCGCTATTTTGCGAGACAACCGTGGGAATCGCTCGGCGAACCGTCTTCTACAAAGCCGACACATCTCCGGATGCGCCGGGTTGCACGCTGCGGCATTACCAAACCAGTAGACGAACGAATTGGCACTATGAGTGCGCCAAGAAGCTCATCTCCGGGGCTCTCTGCCTCTAATCGCGCTGCACAGGGCTGAAGAGACAGGACAGGCAGACGCTGATAAGGATTATAGATACAGCATCTATCCGAGCCATTACAGGACTGTAATGACGGCGCTGAACGAGTTTGGAAGCAGGCGAGAAGGGGCATGTCAGCGACCGCTCCCGTTGAGGCGCTCCGGCTGCTCTGGTAAAGCTCGAAGCAATCGGCGAGAACATGACTTCAGGAGGCGTGGCATGGGCGGAACGGCATGGCATCGGATTCTCCGCGTCGCGGCCGGCGCGGCGGCGCTCGCCGTCATGCCCATCGCGGCCGGGCAGGCGGCCGGGACGGGCGCGAACCCCACAGAGAGGTGCGTAGACGGCGACGCGGCCCTGAACGTGGGCTTCTACGCCTTCTTCGCCCCGGTGAGCCATAGCGCGGAGCCCGATCCCGCCTCGCCGGGGTTCGCGGTCCACAAGGGCTACGAGGCGGCCCTGCTGACCGCGCTCGAGGCGATCCCCGGCGCCGGTCTGAAGTTCTCCCGCGCGCCGATCGCCGAATGGGACGGCATCTGGTTGCGGCCCGCCGCCGCGGACGGACCCGACATGGCGGGCGGAGGCATCACCATCCTCGACAGCCGCACCCGCGATGCGTCGGGAAAGCGAGCGATCCGTTTCACCTCGGGGCATATCGCGTTTCGCCAGTCCCTGCTGGTCAGGGCGGAAGACGCCGCCAGGCTCGCTACATACGGCGCGCTGACGAACGACGTGCGCGTCGGCGCGCTGGCCGGCACGACGGGGGAGGCACGGCTGCTGCGGATCGTGGGCATCGCCGACGACCGGGGCGCGCTCGCCGCCGGCACGCGCGTCGTGACGCCGGCCGGCGAGGCGACGGCGGACGGCGGTCCGGGCTACGTCATCACCGCAGCCGAAGCCTCGACCGCCCTTGCCGGACGCCGCCACCTCCATCCCGCGTCCCCGTCGGCGCCGCAAGTCGTCTATCTCGGCGACGACAAGGGCGAGGCGGAGCTTCTGGCGGCGCTCGGCGACGGCCGGATCGACGCCCTGGCGCGGGGCGAAATCGGAAACCGGTCGGTCGCCGCCGGCAACCCCGCCTTCGCGGTCTCGGCCCTGGACGACAAGGTGGAATGGGGCGGCTTCGCGCTCGCTTTCGAGGACGCCGATCTGGCGTCGTGCATCGACCGCCATATCGATTACCTGACCGACGGCCGCCGGATCGGCTACGCCGAGTGGCTGGCGGATCCGGCGGTGTTCATGAAGCGAGCGGCCGGCCACTGAGGCGACCTGGATACGCGGACCGAAAGACGGGCGAGGACGCCCGCGCCCCGCGCGGCGGTCCCGACCATCCGGCGTCGGCCCGGGCCGTCCGGTTGTTTGCCGGCCTCCGAGAGCGTGGTAGGATTTCGGAACATGAGAACCATGGACTTCCCGGTCCGGGCACCGGTCGAAAGGGAGCCATGATTGAAGGGAGGCATACGATGTACGTGAGGAACACCGGCGTAGCGCTGATCGCCGCGGCGGTCGCCGCGACCGCCGTCTGGGCGTCGAAGGCCCAGGCGGAGGACATCTACATTCCGCTGCTGGTCTACCGGACCGGCCCCTACGCGCCGAACGGCATCCCGTCGGCCAACGGATATATCGACTATCTCAAGCTCGTCAACGCCCGCGACGGCGGCATCAACGGCGTCAAGGTCGCCTGGGAAGAGTGCGAGATGCAGTACAACACCAAGCTCGGCGTCGAGTGCTACGAGCGCCTCAAGGGCGGCGGCGCCATGGGGGCGGCGGTGGTGAACCCCTACAGTACCGGCATCACCTACCAGCTCATTCCCAAGGCGCGCGTCGACAAGGTGCCGCTGCATTCGATGGGATACGGCAACACCGCCGCCGCCGATGGCCGGATCTTCCCCTGGACGTTCAATTTCCCGACGACCTACTGGAGCCAGGCATCCGCCTTCATCAAGCACATCGGCGCCCAGGAAGGCGGGATGGAGAACCTCAAGGGCAAGAAGCTCACGCTGATCTACCACAACAGTCCCTACGGCAAGGAACCGATCCCGACACTGCAACGGCTGTCCGAAAAGTTCGGCTACGAACTGACCCTGCTACCGGTGGACCACCCGGGCCAGGAGCAGAAGGCGACATGGCTCCAGGTGCGTCGCGGCAAGCCCGACTGGATATTCCTGTGGGGCTGGGGCGTCATGAACCAGGTCGCCATCAAGGAAGCGGCGGCCATCAAGTTCCCGATGGACCACATGATCGGCGTCTGGTGGTCGGGCAGCGAATCCGACACGGTTCCGGCTGGCGAGGGCGCCAAGGGCTACAAGTCCGGCACGTTCCACGCCCCGGGACACGGTTTCGGGATCCACGACGAGATCCTCGAGCACCTCTACGACGGCGACCTGAAGACGGCGAAGGACAACAAGTTCGGCGACGTGCTCTACAACCGGGGGGTCATCAACGCCGTGTACGACACCGAGGCCATCCGCACCGCCATGGGCAAGCACGGCGACAGGGCGTTGTCGGGCGAGGAGGTGCGTTGGGGTTTCGAGAACCTCGACCTCACCGCCGAGCGCCTCAAGGAGCTCGGCCTCGACGGCTTCACGAGGCCGATCAAGGTGACGTGCGAGGACCACGAGGGCAACGGCCCGGTCCTCATCCAGCAGTGGGACGGGTCGCGATGGAACATCGTCAGCGACTGGATCAGCCCGATGCGCGAGGTCGTGCGTCCGATGATCGAGGAAGCGGCCGCGAAGTACGCGAAGGAAAACAACATCACGCCTCGCGACTGCGCCAAGGAGGGCTGATGGCGGCGCGGCGGAGAGAGCGACCGTGAGGCGATGCCGGAGACCGTCGCCCCTCTGCTCAGCGTCAGCAACATCGAGGTCATCTACGATCGCGTGATCCTGGTGTTGCGGGGCGTTTCGCTGGACGTTCCCGAGGGGGGAGTGGTCACCCTCCTCGGGGCCAACGGCGCCGGCAAGACGACGACCCTCAAGGCCATCTCGAACTTGTTGCGCTCGGAGCGCGGCGAGGTCACGAAGGGAACGATCACCTATCGAGGCGCGGGAATCGACCGCCTGAGCGCCAACGACCTCGTCAAACGCGGCGTCATCCAGGTCATGGAAGGCCGCCATTGCTTCGAGCATCTGACCGTGGAAGAGAACCTCCTGACGGGAGCCTATACCCGCCGCGACGGCCGCGCCGAGATCCAGCGCGACCTCGACATGGTCTATGGCTACTTCCCACGTATCGGCGAACGACGTGGAGCGCAGGCGGGCTACATCTCCGGCGGCGAGCAGCAGATGACGGCGATCGGCAGGGCGCTGATGGCGAGGCCCAAGCTGATCCTGCTCGACGAGCCGTCGATGGGGCTGGCGCCGCAACTCGTCGAGGAGATATTCGAGATCGTCAAGCGCCTGAACGAGAACGAAGGCGTGAGTTTCTTGCTCGCCGAGCAGAACGCCAACATCGCGTTGCGCTACTCCAAGCACGGCTACATCCTTGAAAACGGACGGGTCGTCATGGACGGGGAGGCGTCCATGCTGTCCGAGAACGAGGACGTGAAGGAGTTCTATCTCGGTCTCGGCGCGTCGGGCCGGAAGAGTTACCGCGACGTGAAGTTCTACCGGCGGCGAAAACGCTGGCTGGCCTGACACGGGCCTTCGCCCGCGTCCCGGAATTGCCCGGTATCGGGAAAGATGTCGGAAACGAACAGATATTTCGACGACCTGGAGACGCGCGACGCGGAAGCGCGCGAAGCCGATCTCACGGGACGGCTGCCGGACCAGCTCGCGGCCGCGAAGGCCTCCGCCCCGTATTTCGCCGAGCTGCTCGCCGACGTGGAGCCGGCGGAGGTCGCGAGCCGCGACCTGCTGGCGATGCTTCCGATCACCCGGAAGTCAGACCTCATCGAACGGCAGGCCGCGGACCCACCGCTCGGCGGCCTCGGCGGCGTGGCGCCCAACGAACTCGCATACCTCTTCCAGTCGCCGGGACCGATCTACGATCCAGGCGGCGACGCACCTGATTTCTGGCGATTCGCCCGCGCCTTCTGGGCAGGGGGATTCCGCCCAGGAGACATCGTCCACAACACGTTCTCCTACCATCTGACGCCCGCCGGCAAGATGATGGAGAGCGCCGCCCGCGCCATCGGATGCCCGGTATTCCCGGGGGGCGTCGGCAACACGGAGCTTCAGCTCGCCGCCATCTCCCACATCCGCCCGACGTCCTACGTGGGCACGCCCTCGTTCCTGAAGATCCTGCTGGACCGGGCCGAGGAAAGCGGAACCGACGCCTCGAGCATCGTCAGGGCCGGGGTGGGCGGCGAGGCATTGCCGCCCGGCCTGCGCCAGGAACTCAACGAACGCGGCGTCTTCGTCCTGCAGAGCTACGGGACCGCGGACTGCGGGCTCATCGCGTACGAGTCCGAGGCCATGGAAGGCATGATCCTCGACGAGCGGATCATCGTCGAGATCGTCGGGCCCGGAAGCGGCGGTCCGGTCGCGGAAGGCGAGATCGGCGAAGTCGTCGTGACCCTGCTGAACCCCGTCTATCCGCTCGTCCGTTTCGCGACCGGAGACCTGTCCGCGACGATGACTGGAACGAGCCCCTGCGGGCGGACCAACACGCGCATCAAGGGGTGGATGGGACGCGCCGATCAGACGACCAAGGTCAAGGGTATGTTCGTCCACCCGAGCCAGATCGACCGGGTGGTCGCGCGCCATCCGGAAGTCGTCAAGGCGCGCCTCGTGGTCGGCCGGGAAGACGGTCGGGACATCGCGACCTTGAACTGCGAGGCCGAGAGCGGCGCCGAGGGCCTCGCGTCGGCTATCGCCGAGACGCTCCAATCGGTCTGCAAGGTGCGCGGACGGGTCGAAATCGTCGCGCCGGGCAGCCTCGCCGACGACGGCAAGGCGATAGACGACATCCGCGCCTACGAGTAGCGTCCCCGGGAGGGAGATCCGAGCCGAAGCGACCAGCCGGCTCCATCGACCCGCGTCGGCCATCAGGAATGCCTACGGAGGGGTCCGGGATAATCCTTGCGTCGTAGCGGAAAACGCACGGACCGGTTCCCGGTCCCGAGTTCGGCATCCCTGGACCTGCCACGACGGTCCCGCGAGAGTCCGGTCAGGCGGTTCGAATGTGTGCCGTTGCATCCATTCGATGTGCTCGAAGCACCCCCGACGCATCGCCATCGGCTTCTGGCGATTCGCGGCCCGAGCGCACCTTCGTGGCGCGCGCCGGCACCAGCCGATATTCGTTGTCGGAAAGGATGGAAGCGACCGGATCGCGGAAGATGGTGGCGTTGCTCGACGCCTCGTGAGAGGCCGCCCGAGCCACGACATCGGCATCGCGCAGTATCGACGCACCGTCCGCGGCCCGATAGGCTCCGGTCTCGCCACCGTCCGTGCGCGTGGATCACCGCCGGACGCCACGCCAGCAGCTCCGGACACCAGGGACCTTGTCGCTCATCGGCCTGAACCTCACCTGCGCGCGAGGGGATACCATCGTCTTTACCGGGTTCGATTTCGACATCGCGCGCGGCGGTATCGTCGTCGCGAGGGGCGCGAACGGTAGTGGGAAAACCTCGCTCCTGCGGCTTGCCGCGGGATACCTCGCTCCGAGCGTGGGGGAGATCCGGCGCGACGGAACGTCGATCGCGGACGACCCGGAGCGGCACCGAACGAGCCTGCACTACGTCGGCCATCTCGACGCGGTGAAACCCGCGCTCTCCGTGGCCGAGAACCTGGCGTTCTGGAGTGACGTGCTGACCGCGAACGCCGGAACGTCCCCACGCCCGAGCGTTGGCCAGGCGCTCGACAGAATGGGGCTCGCGGGACTGGCCGATATGCCCGCGCGCTACCTGTCCGCCGGCCAGCGGCGGCGGCTGGCGCTGGCGCGGCTTGTCGCGAGTTCGAGACCTCTCTGGCTGCTCGATGAACCGACGGCCTCCCTCGACGCCGCGGGCATGGAAACGCTGATCGACCTCGTTGCCCATCATCGTTCGAGCGGCGGCATGGTACTGGCGGCCGTCCACGGCCCTTTCGCCATCGACGATGCGGTGACGATCCGGTTGGGAGAGTCCCGCGCGGATGGAACATCATGACCGTGTTCCTCCGGATCGTCGTCCGCGATGTCCGCCTCGCCTTCGGACAGGGGGGCGCGACGGTGCTGGCGGTGGTTTTCTTCCTGCTCACCGTCACCCTGTTCCCTCTCGGGATCGGACCCGAAACCGGCGTCCTGCGGCGTATCGCGCCGGGCGTGATCTGGGTCGCGGCGCTGCTCGCAGCCATGCTCTCCCTCGACCGTCTGTTCCAGGCGGACCTCGAGGACGGCAGTCTCGATCAACTGGCCCTGGTGCCCCTGCCGCTCGAGCTCGTGGCGGCGGCGAAGTGCCTCGCACACTGGATCTCCACGGGCCTGCCCATGCTCGCCGTCTCGCCGCTGCTCGGCGTCCTGCTCGGCCTGAACGGCGAGGCATACGGCGGATTGCTACTGGCCATGGCCGCGGGCACGCCCTCCCTCAGCCTGATGGGCGGCATCGGAGCGGCCCTGACCGTGAGCGTCCGACGGGGCGGCGTACTGTTGTCCCTGCTCGTCCTCCCACTCTGCGTCCCGGTCCTCGTCTTCGGGACCGGCGCGGTCGATTCGGCGATCGCGGGCCTGGAAGGCGGCGCCCACCTGCCGGCATTGGCGGCGATACTGGCGGCCGCGCTCCCGCTTGCGCCATGGGCGATCGCCGGCGCTCTCCGCCTGAACCTGGAATGATCGGCCGAGGCCTGGCGGACAAGACTTCCCGTCGGGCACCCGCGGGGTCCGCGGAACGTCCGGTCCGGCGGATGGTGCTATAACGCGATCATGGCAAACTGGCACCGCCTCGCGAACCCGACGCTGTTCCTGGAGTGGAGTCGCCGCGTCCGCCCCTGGACCGGAGTCGCGACCGCCGCTCTGCTGGCCACCGGGGTTTATCTCAGCCTGTTCGTGGCGCCACGGGACTACCAGCAGGGCGACGCCGTTCGCATCATGTTCGTTCACGTGCCGTCGGCCTGGATGGCGCTGTTCGCCTACGCGGTCATGGCGGTCGCCAGCGCCGCGGGCCTGATCTGGAAAAGCCCGCTCGCCCATCTGACGGCGAAAGCCGCTGCTCCCATCGGCGCGTCGTTCACCTTGCTCGCCCTGGCGACGGGAGCCCTGTGGGGCCAACCCATGTGGGGCACGTGGTGGGTATGGGACGCGCGCCTGACCTCGGTCCTGATCCTGTTCTTCCTCTACCTCGGGTACATCGCGCTCTGGCAGGCGATAGACGACCACGCGCGAGCCGCCAAATCCGCCGCCATCCTGGCCCTGGTCGGAGTCGTCAACATCCCGATCATCAAGTTCTCGGTGGACTGGTGGAACACGCTGCATCAGCCGGCGAGCGTACTGCGCATGGACGGTCCGTCCATCCACTCCAGTCTTCTGACGCCGCTGCTGGTGATGGGAGCCGCCTTCGCCGGCTACTTCGTCGTGGTCCTGTCGATACGCCTGGAGCGCGAGGTTCTGGCCCGGCAGGTGCGAACGCTGCGGCGCGTCCAGTCGCGGGGTTGAGGATCCGGAAATGGAGTCGGTGAGCGAATTCCTGGAGATGGGCGGCTACGCCCCGTTCGTGTGGCCAGCATTCGCGATCGCCGCGGCGGTGCTGACGTTGCTCCTCGCGTGGAGCCTCCGCGATCTTCGGAGGGAACGGAACCTGCTCGACTCGCTTCCCGGGCGGCGGTCCGAGACCCGACCCGCCGAGGCCGGAGATGACCCGTAGACGGCGGCGTCTCTACTTCATCGTGTCGAGCCTGACGATGCTCGGGGTCGCGACGGCACTGGCACTCAACGCCTTTCGGGAGAATCTCGTCTTCTTCCATAGTCCCAGCGAAATCGCCGAGAAGGGGATCCCCGCGGAACGCCGCTTCCGGCTGGGCGGGATAGTCGAAGAGAACAGCGTGGCCCAAGGGAACGATGGCGTCACGATCTCGTTTCGGGTGACGGATACGGCGGCATCGGTGCCCGTCCGCCACCGCGGGCTGCTGCCCGACCTGTTCCGCGAGGGCCAGGGAGTCGTCGCGGACGGTTCACTGGACAAGGACGGAACGTTCATCGCCACCGAGATTCTCGCCAAGCACGACGAAACCTACATGCCGCCCGAGGTCGCAGCGGCATTGAAAAAGGCGGGCCGATGGCAGGGCGAATAGCGGGGCGAACGGCGAGATGATCGTCGAGGTCGGACACTATGCCCTGATCCTGGCACTGGCGTTGTCCATCATACAGGGTGTGCTTCCCCTGATCGGCGCCCAGCTTGGCTACGACTCCTGGGTCGCGGTGGCCCGGCCCGTCGCCATCATCCAGTTCGGATTCGTGTCGATCTCCTTCGCCGCCCTGACCTGCGCCTACGTGGGTTCCGATTTCTCGGTGCTCAATGTCGCCATGAACTCGCATTCGGCGAAGCCGCTCCTCTACAAGGTGTCGGGGGTCTGGGGGAACCATGAGGGATCTCTCCTGCTCTGGGTTCTGATACTCACCCTGTTCGCCGCGACCGTCGCGGTCTTCGGCGGCAACCTGCCACCCGATTTGCGAGCCCGCGTGCTCTCCGTCCAGGCCTTGATCGGCGCCGGCTTCCTCTTGTTCATGTTGCTCGCCTCCAATCCCTTCGAACGGTTGGTCCCCGCACCCCTGGAGGGTCAGGGCCTGAACCCCCTCCTTCAGGACCCCGGGCTGGCGTTCCACCCGCCGTTCCTTTATCTCGGGTACGTAGGCTTCTCGATGGCGTTCTCGTTCGCCGTGGCGGCGCTCATCGAAGGCAGGGTGGATGCCGCATGGGCGCGCTGGGTCCGTCCGTGGACGCTCGCGGCCTGGTGTTTCCTGACCCTGGGTATCGCACTGGGATCGTGGTGGGCCTATTACGAGCTCGGCTGGGGCGGTTTCTGGTTCTGGGACCCCGTCGAAAACGCTTCGCTGATGCCCTGGCTTGCCGGCACGGCGCTGTTGCACACCGCCCTCGTGGTCGAGAAGCGCGACGCGCTGAAGAGCTGGACCATCCTTCTCGCGATCCTGACGTTCTCGCTGAGCCTTCTGGGCACATTCCTGGTGCGGTCGGGAGTCCTGACGTCCGTGCACGCCTTCGCGACCGACCCGGCGCGCGGCGTTTTCATTCTGATGTTTCTCGTGCTGGTCGTTGGCGGCTCGCTGACCCTGTTCGCGATCCGGGCACCAGGCCTGAAGAGCGGGGGCCTGTTCGCGCCCGTCAGCCGCGAAGGGGCCTTGATCCTCAACAATCTGCTACTGACGACCGCCTGCGCGACGGTCCTGCTGGGAACGTTGTATCCGCTGTTCCTCGATGCCCTGACCGGAGAGAAAGTCTCGGTCGGCCCGCCATATTTCCATGCGACATTCGTTCCACTAATGGCGCCGGCCATCGTGGCGGCCGGTATCGGTCCGCTGCTGGCCTGGAAGCGGGGTGACCTCGTCGGCGCCCTCGGCCGCCTGCGCGCGGCGCTGGCCGTCACCGTGGCGGTCGCGCTGGCGACGCTGGTGTTCGCGGCGGAAGCCCCGGTACTCGCGGTGTCGGGCGTCGCGCTCGGTACGTGGCTGGTCGCGGCATCGCTCGGCGATTTCGTCGAGCGTATCCGGTTGTTCCGCGGGCCGTTCGGCGAGACCCGGCGACGCGCCAAGCACCTGCCACGGGCGGCATACGGCGTGACCATCGCGCACGCTGGCGCCGGCATCGCCGTTCTGGGGATCGTCGTCAGCGCGACCTGGGAGAGCGAGCGGCTACAGGTCGTCAAGGTCGGCGACTCCGTCCCCGTGGGCGGGTACGAGTTCACGTTCCGCGGCATCCAGGACGCGAGGGGCGCCAACTACAACGCGGTTCGGGGCATCTTCGACGTGACGCGCGGCGGCGATCCCGTCGCCGTGATGACCCCGGAAACACGGGTCTACGACACGCCCCGGCAGACCACGACGGAAGCCGCCATCCGCCCGACCCCGACGGCGGATCTGTATGCCGTCATCGGCGACCCGAACGGTGCGGGCGGTTGGGCGACGCGTCTCTATCACAAGCCCCTGGTTCATTGGATCTGGTTCGGAGCCATCCTCATGGCCGTCGGCGGATTCGTCTCGCTGTCGGACCGGCGGCACCGGGTGGGCGCGCCCAGGCGCAGGACGGCGCGCGTCGGGACGCGGGCGGGAACGTCGCAAGCCGCGAAAGCGTGAGCGGTCCATGCGGATCGGCCACACTCTTCCGTTGGGATTGTTCGCGATCGTCGCGGTCGCGCTCGGTGTCGGGCTGACGCTCGATCCGCGTCTCATCCCGTCGGCTCTCATCGGCGACCCGATCCCCGATTTCTCCCTGCCTCCCGTCGACGGGCGGCCCGACGGTTTGGCCGCGGCCGACCTGAGGACGGGAGAGGTCGCCATCGTCAATGTTTTCGCGTCGTGGTGCGGCCCTTGCCGGATAGAGCACCCGCTGTTGATGGAGGTCGCGCGGCGCGGCGCGGTTCCGGTTCACGGGATCAACTACAAGGACCTGCCCCGGAATGCCCTGGCTTGGCTCGAACGATACGGGGATCCCTACCGGCGTGTCGGCTCGGACCGGACCGGCCGGGTCAGCATAGACTGGGGTGTCTACGGCGTTCCCGAGACCTTCGTGGTCGACCGGCGGGGACGCATCGCCTACAAGCATGTCGGACCGATGATGCCGGAAGACATGCATCAGCGGATACTGCCACTGGTCAGGGAGCTCCAGGGCGGATGACGCGGGACCTCCGGCGTTTTCTGCTATCGGTCGCCGCCGCATGCGCGGTATCGCTGGCGGTACCGTCGCCGGGCGCGGCCATCGGCGTGGACCGGCCGCTCCCCGATCCGATCCTCGAAGCGCGAGCTCGCGCCATTCACAAGCAACTTCGTTGCCTCGTCTGCCAGAACCAGTCGATCGACGACTCCAACGCCGGTCTCGCGCGGGATCTACGGGTTCTCGTTCGGGAACGCATCACGCTGGGGGACTCCGATGGGGAGGTTCTCGATTTCATCGCCGGTCGCTACGGAGACTGGGTATTGCTCAAGCCGCCGCTCGATGTCCGGACGCTCGTCCTCTGGCTGGGCCCCGCCGCGCTGCTGCTTATGGGCGCCGGTCTCGCCGTTACCGTCCTTCGCCGGCCGCGCGCCGACCCGGAGCTCGCGTCCGGTCCCCTGACAACCGAGGAACGGGCTCGCCTGGAGACACTGCTCGAGCACGGCGAGAATACCTCCTGATGCTGCTCTGGACGGTCTTCGCGGTTCTCACCGCCGTCGCGCTCGTCGGCGCGGCGTTACCGTTGTTGCGCGGCGTCGGCGGCGAACATCGGCGCGGCGAATACGATCTTCAGATCTATCGCCATCAGCTGGACGAACTCCGGAACGACCTCGAGTGCGGGACGATCTCGGCCGAGGAAGAAGCGGCCGCTCGCACGGAAATCGAGCGGCGGATCCTGGCGACCGGAATCATGGACGAGCCGCGCCTCCACGCGACGCCCGCGACACCGCGACTCGTCGGTGCCATGGCGGTGGCGATCGGGATACCGGCGCTGGCGTCGGGCCTGTACCTCCATCTGGGCTCGCCGCAATCGTCGGAGCGACCGCTCGACGACCGATCGCCGGCGGCGACGCATCCGGGGCCCGCGGACGATCCGCAAACCGCCGTGGGTCGGCTTCAAGCCCGTCTGGCGCGCGGTTCGGGAAGCCTCGCGGATTGGCTACTTCTCGGTCGGTCGTACGCGATCTTGCGGCGTTTCGACGACGCCGTGGCGGCGTACAAACAGGCCGACGGCCTGCGACCCGACGACCCCGGCATCATGACCGTGCTCGGAGAGGCGCTCGTCCTCGCGGCGGGCGGCACGGTGACATCGGAGGCGGAGACGGTGTTCCGCCGTGCCCATGCCCTGGACGGCGGGCTTCCCGGTCCACGCTTTTACATGGGATTGGCGCACGCGCAGGCGGGAGAACCGCGGGACGCCTACGACATCTGGCTCGCGCTGGCCATCGACTCGGAGCCGGACGCGCCGTGGCTGCTCCGGCTGACCAACCACCTCGAGGAGGTCGGCGCCGAGCTGGGAACGGATGCCGCCGCCGCGTCGCGCGACGTTTCCGCCGGAACGACAGCCGATGCCTCCGTCCCCACACGGGGACCCACGCGGGAAGACATCGAAGCGGCCGCCGATATGTCCGCTAGCGGTCGCGCCGAAATGATCAGCGGGATGGTTGCGGGCCTCGCGGAACGCCTGGAAGAAAACCCCGGAGACGTCCAAGGATGGATCATGCTCGCCCGGTCCTATCGAGTCCTCGATCAGCCGGAAAAGGCTCAGGAGGCTCTCCGCCGGGCGCGGGCGGCGGCGCAAGAACGAGAACCGGCGCGGGCGCGCACCCGCCGTTCGTTCTCCGGTCTTCCTGTGCCCTGAGGTCCCTCCTCATGGCTGCCGCCCCCGCTCCGGCACATGCGCGGTCGGAATTGACGGCGGGAGGGCGTCATGGCGGGCATTGGCGCGGACATGGAAGCGGCAGGGGAGATCGTGTGGCGCGACGGTCAGCCGTTCGACGAAGACGACGAGCCGGCGCTCCCCGTTCCCCCGCGACCGGAACGTCGAGGCATGGTATTCCAGGGTCGGCGCCTCGGCAGAGACCCCCCATCGGTCGCCCTTGACCTTGGACGGCGGGCCACGGGAACGTAACATTCGAACGATACGATGCCGTTGACCCAGATGCGCGAGCGCCGAAGAGTCACGTTCCAAAGGAAGACTGTCCCAAAGGGGAACCATCGATGTTCGAACACAACTACGACCTTTCCCGATTTGTCACCGATCTGCGGCGGATCACCGGAGAAGAATCCGACGAAAGCGGGATCGTGCGACGGATCGCTCCATTAGCCGGGAAGCTTGCCGCGACGCCCGGTTTCATGACGGAAACGGATGAAAACTACGATGAAGCGCAAGGCTTCTGCCTGCGCCTGCTGCACGAGGAACCGGATCACAGCAACGCGGTGTTCCTGTTCTCCTGGCTCCCCGGTCGCGGGACGCCAGCGCACAACCACAAGACCTGGGGCGTCGTGGTCGGAGTCGAAGGCGAGGAAAAGGAGACGTGGTGGCGGCGTGTCGACGACGGGACTCAAGCCGGTTACGCCCAACTCGAGCCTCTTTCCGAGCGCAGGTTGACCCCGGGCGATGTCTCATCGTTTCTGTCGGACGATATCCATACGGTCTGTAACGACACCGAGCGCGTGTCGTGGTCGCTGCATATCTACGGCAGACACATCAACCATACGGGACGGTCCGAATTCGATCCGGTCGCCAGGACCGAGAAAGCGTATGTCCTGAACGTCGCGTGACACCCCCAATGGGGCGGCGCGTCAAGCGGTATCGCGCGGATCAGCGTAGCGCCGCATCAACGGTGTCTGCGCCAACGCGAACAGGACCGTCAGCGGCAGAAACCCGAATACCTTGAACGTGACCCAGGTGTCGGTGGAGAAATTCCTCCACACGATCTCGTTCAAAACAGCCATCGCCAGGAAGAATATTCCCCAGCGAATAGCCAGGAGACGCCACCCCTCGTCGCTCAACGTGACCACGGTTCCGAACAGCGTCTTGACGTAGTTCTTGCCGAACGCCATTCCCCCGAAGATCGCCGTCGAGAACAGCGCGTTGACGATCGTGGGCTTGAGCTTGATGAACGTTTCGTCCTGGAGATAGAGCGTCAAACCGCCGAACACGAGCACGATCAGCCCCGACACGAGGGGCAGGGCGGGAATGTGCCGGGCCGCGGCGTAAGCGACACCCAGAGACACGACGATAGCGGCCATGAAAACACCGGTCGCGGCGAAGAGCCCATAGCTTGCGTTGACGGCGAAGAAGACCAGCAGCGGCCCCGCCTCGATCCCGAGCCGGAGGAGCGGATTCATCGCCTTGTATCGATCGGTCCGAACGGTCATGAGCGGCAGGGCAGGGCACCCGAGGGAAAATGCGCGACCCGGGGTCGCGACATATACGTGGGCACGTGCGCCGGGATGGTCAAGGGGGCGGTCCCGATTCGATTGGAACCGCGCCGACACGATCTTGTCGTCCCGCCATGGAATCCGGATTTCCTGTCCGGATCCGTTCCGTCATAGTGCGCGTATGCGGGCGCCGCAGATCGCACTGCATACGGACTTCGGACTCGACTCGATTCGCAACGCCGCCGGCGGGCGGTCTTAACGCAACGCGGCCTTTTCCTTCTTCGCCGTTTCGGTTCCCGTGAACCAGTCGCAGATCTCTTCTCCCGGCATGAAGATCGTGTCCGGGCGTTCCAGAAGATAGTCCAGCATACGCCCGACCCAATGGGCGCGGTGCGCCTGCCCCATGAGATAGTGATGACAGGACATCGTCAGAACTCGCGGGGAGTCCTCGAGTTCCGGTTCGAGACCCGCCACCATGTCGCGCATCCGGTTGTACTGTTCGTTCGGGCCGTGCCGGCCGACGTGATAGACGTAGGCATCATTGAGCTCGGCCGTGTAAGGCACCACCACGACGGGCCCGGCTTCGGTCGACATCCAGACCGGCAGATCGTCGATCACGCCCCAATCGGAGATGTATTCGACACCCGCTGCCTTGAGCAGCTCGGGCGTGCGGGTGGACTCCTTCAATCCGGGGCCGATCCAGCCACGCGCCGGTCGGCCCGTGAACGACCGGATCCGTTCGAGGGAAAGGTTGATGATCTCTTCCTCGTCATCCTCCGACATGGAACGCTGGAATTTGCCGTGACCCTGAAACTCCCAGCCGGCCTCGAGTACGGCCTCGGCCACGTCCGGATACGCGTCGATCACATCGGAGTTGATGCAGGCGACGGCCCGCACGCCCCGCTCCTTCAACACGCGGACAAGACGGGGAACGCCGCAACGCATGCCGTACTCCATCCAGGCGTAGTTGACGAGGTCGGGGACCGGGTCGAGGCCGTGGGGATTGGCGAGTATCTTCCGGGGTATCGGCTGGTCGTAGCGGAAAATCTCGATCGCCACCACGATCTGCACGATCAGCGGCTTGCCGTCGGGCGGCGGAAGACGGCCCCTCTTCGGGGCGTACTGAAAACGAATACGCGGGTTCACCATCCGACCGGCCCCTCGAGCCTCTACAGGATCTCGTAGATCTCGTAGCCGGGACCTTCCTCGGTCCGATCCCCGATGCCTACCGCGACGACGGTGTTCATCCAGCCATACTTGTCCGACGCCGTCTCGAAGAACGGGGCGATCCGGAAGTAGTATTCGGAAGCGTCGACGACATCGCCGTCCAGATGGCGTTGCAGGACCTCCTCGGGACCGAGACGCAGCCCGCGATAACGCATGCCGATCAGGTGCTCGTCGTCGGTTTCCATCGTCAATCGGACATCGAGCTCGGTCGCGTCGTCCGGCCGCCGGATCAGCCAATCGCCGCCGAACACGATTCGGCCCCGAAGGCGATCCCCTTCGAAACGGCCGCCGGGAACGGGCATGACCCAACGGTAACCGGACGGCGTATCCCCGTATTCCAGCGGCCCGAGCGACGACTCGGGCGGCTGAATACGGAATGTCATCAAATGGCGCGTCCTGATCTCGGGCATCGCCCCCCACTCCGTGGATGGAATTCAGCGTAGAGTATCGCCCCGACCGAAACCAGCCCGCTGGACCCGGCCAGATCCGCGCCATACAGTCGGCTGCCCGCGAAGCACGACAGGAGCGTTGAGCCGTGTCCGACCGGAAAGTCGCCCTCGTGATCGGCGCCACCGGGATCGTTGGCGGCAACATGGTCCGGTATCTCGATACGAAGGAGGAGTGGCAGGTCGTCGGCCTGTCTCGACGCCGGCCTTATTACGAATCGACGGCGCGCTTCATCTCCGTGGACCTCGGCGATGCCGCCGAATGCCGGGTCAAGCTCGCCGGACTTGACCGGGTTACCCACGTGTTCTTCGCCGGCTACACCGACCGGCCGACATGGGCCGAGCAGAATGCCCCCAACCTCGCGCTCCTCGCCAACCCCATGGAGGTCATCGAACCGGTCGCGACCGGGCTCGAACACGTCTGCTCGCTTCAAGGGACCAAAGCCTACGGATCGCACCTCGGCACCTTCAAATCGCCGGCGAAGGAGAACGACCCACGACACATGCCGCCCAATTTCTATTACAGCCAGCAGGACTACCTGATCGAAAATTCGACGGGAAAGAACTGGTCGTGGTCATGCGTGCGTCCGCACGCGGTGTGCGGATACGCGGTAGGGATTCCGATGAATCTGGTCTCGTGTATCGCCGTCTACGCCACCATCTCGAAGGAGTTGAGGCTGCCGTTGCGATTCCCGGGCAGCCAGATCACCTACCGCTCCATGTACATGGCCACGGAAGCGGGCCTGTTGGCGCGCGCCATGGAATGGGCGGCGACGACGCCCGCGTGCGCCGGTCAGGTCTTCAACGTCGTCAACGGCGATTACGTGCGCTTCGAGCACATGTGGCCGAAGTTCGCCGATTTCTTCGACATGGAAGCGGGACCGCCCCAGCGCATCGATCTACCGCTGATGATGGCCGACAAGGCACCGCTCTGGGACGAAATCGTGCGCAAGCACGATCTCGTCCCCAACGCCTACGAGGATATGGCGCACTGGCCATTCGCCCAGTACATTTTCAACAACGAGTGGGACATGATGTCGGATTCGACGAAGTGCCGGGAATTCGGTTTCCTGGACTTCGTCGATACCGAGCGGATGTTCCTGGATCTGTTCGCGGAGCTTCGAGCCAACCGGATCATCCCGTAAGGCGGAGGCGGGTCGCGCCCGGCAGGAGGACGGCCGTCATGACCGGTCGCAACGTCGCGCTCGTGTTCGGCGCCAGCGGTATCATCGGGCGGGGATTCCTCCGGCATCTCGACGGTCTCAACGATTGGGACATCATCGGGGTCATGCGCGACCCTCCCGACTTCGAGACGCGGGCCGAGCACCTGCCCGTCGATCTGACGGACCGCGGCGCCTGTCTGGCGGACCTGAAGAACGCGCCGCGGGTCACGCACGTGTTCTACACCGCCTACAGGGACTTCCCCATGTGGGAAGAAGCCGCCGAACCCAATACCGAGATGTTCAGGAACGCGATGGACGGCCTGCTGCGGAACGCGCCCGACCTCCGGCACGTGCAGATCATGCAGGGCGCGAAGTATTACGGCCGTCACCTGGGCCCCTACAAAACCCCGTCGAGGGAGGACGACCCCCGCCACATGCCGCCGAGTCTCTATTTCGGTCAGGAGGGCTACCTGCGGGAGATTCAGGAAGGCCAGCCCTGGACGTGGTCCGCGGTCCGCCCCCAGGCCGTATGCGGCCTCTCGATCGGCAACCCGCTGAACCTCACGTCCATCGTGGCCGTCTACGCCGTCATCTCCAGGGAGCTCGGCCTGCCGCTGCGCTGGCCCGGCAAACCGGCGGCCTACCGCACGATCTACCAGGTCACCGACAACGAGCTCCTGGGAAGGTCGATGGTCTGGGCGGCGACGACGCCGGAATGCGCCAACGAGGCCTTCAACATCACGAACGGCGATGTATTCCGCTGGGAACACATGTGGGAGCGCATCGCCGAGTATTTCGACCTGGAGGTCGGACCGCCGCAGCGGATCGACCTCGCCGCGACGATGGCGGACAAGAAACCACTCTGGAACGAGATCGTCGAAAAGTACGCCTTGGCGCCCACGCCATTCAAGAAAGCCGCGAACTGGGCGTTCGGGGACTATGCCTTCGGCTCCGATTGGGACGTCTGCATGGACACCACCAAATGCCGCCGGGCCGGATTCATCGATGTCGTGGATACGGAAGAGATGTTCGTCCGCCAATTCGACGATCTGCGCGCGGCAAGGATCATCCCCTAACCGAGGCCGACGAGCGCCTCCGCGAATCTCTCGGCATCGAACGGCTGAAGGTCCTCGATTCCCTCTCCGACGCCGATGGCGTGCACCGGTAGCCCGAACTTCTCGGCGCAGGCCACCAGCACGCCTCCCTTCGCCGTCCCGTCGAGTTTGGTCATCACGAGCCCCGTGACGCCGCAAATCTTCCGAAAGACCTCGACCTGCCGCAGGGCGTTCTGTCCCGTGGTCGCGTCGAGTACGAGCAGCACGCTGTGGGGCGCGGAGTTGTCCAGCTTGCCCAGCACGCGGACGATCTTTTCCAACTCCGCCATGAGGTCCGACCTGTTGTGCAAGCGTCCGGCCGTGTCGATCAGGAGCACGTCGGCGCTCCGGGATCGGGCCCGCCGGAACGCGTCATGGGTGAGACCGGCAGCGTCCGCGCCCGGTTCCCGCGCGATGACCTCGGCGCCGGATCGTTCACCCCAAATCTGGATCTGCTCGATCGCCGCGGCGCGGAAGGTATCCCCCGCCGCGATGATCGTGGCGCATCCCCGGCGCCGAAAGCCGTGGGCGAGCTTGCCGACCGTGGTGGTCTTGCCCGTACCGTTGACACCGACGACCAGCGCGACGTACGGCTTGCGGGAGGCGTCGGCCTCGAAGGGAATCGCCACGGGCTGGAGGATCCTGGCGATCTCCCGCGCGAGAATCCTCCGCACCTCCTCGGATGTGATCTCCCCGTCGAGACGAGATCGTCCCAGCTCTGCGGTCATGCGGGCCGCCAGAGATACGCCGAGATCCGAAGCGATGAGGAGTTCCTCGAGGGCTTCGAGCGAGTCGCTGTCGAGACGGCGCTTGGTCAGAATCCCGGTGATACCTTCGCTCAAGGCACCCGCCGACTTTCCAAGGCCCCGTTTGAGGCGCGAAAACCAGCCCGATTGCTCTCCGTCCCGTTCGATCACGCCGCGACACAGCCCACGAGCCGATCCTCCGAAATGCCGGCGATACGAACAGGGACGATGGCGCCTGGGTCGGGACCATCGTCTTCGGTCCGGACGCGCGCGTAGCCTTCCGTCCGGCCTTCGCCGCGGCGCTCGATCAGCACGGACTCGACGTCGCCGACGCGGCTCTCGAGATAAGCCGCGAGCGCCTTGTCTCCCGCGGCGCGTAGACGGGCCGAACGCGCCTTGCGCTCCCCCCCGGCCACCTGGGGCATACGAGCGGCGGGCGTTCCCGGGCGCGACGAATAGGGGAAGACGTGGAGATACGTCAGGCCGCAATCGTCGATCAGGCGCAAGGAGTTCTCGAACATCTCGCGGGTTTCGGTGGGAAAGCCGACGATCAAGTCGGCGCCGAACACGAGGCCGCGTCGACCCCGCCGAAGCTCTCGGCAGAGCTCCACCGCGTCAGCACGCGCGTGACGACGCTTCATGCGCTTGAGAACGAGGTCGTCTCCGGACTGCAAACTCAGGTGGAGATGCGGCATGAGCCGTGGCTCGTCGGAGACCGCCGCCTTCAGCTCGTCATCGATCTCGACAGGATCCAGGGAAGACAGCCTGAGCCGGGGAAGGTCGGACACGTCCCGCAGCACCGTGCGAACCAGGCCACCAAGTCCGGGACAATCCGATCTGTCGGTGCCGTAGGCCGTGATATCGACGCCGGTCAAAACGATCTCGCGGTAACCCGCCGCAACCAGTGTTCGCGCCTCGGCGACCACATGCTCGACCGGCACGCTGCGGTTGGGTCCCCGCGCGAACGGGATGATGCAAAACGTGCAGCGGTGATCGCAGCCTTGCTGAATCTCGAGAAAGGCGCGCGTGCGTCCGTCGAAACCCTCGATCAAGTGACCCGCGGTCTCCGTCACCCTCATGATATCGGCGACGACGACCGAGCTCTCCGGCTTGGGGTCGGATACGTAGTGCTCTCGCGAAAGCTTCTCGATGTTGCCGAGCACACGATCGACCTCGGGCATTTCCGCGTAGGCGCCCGGACGCAACTGGGCCCCGCAGCCGGTCACGATGATCTCCCGGTCGGGGGCCTCGCGTCGCAGCCGCCGGATCATCTGTCGCGCCTGCCGTTCGGCCTCGGCGGTCACGGCGCAGGTGTTGACGACGACCGCGTCGATCAGACCCGCCGCCACGGCCTCGCGCCGGACGATCTCCGACTCGTAGAAATTGAGGCGGCATCCGAAGGTCACGACCTCCGGGCCATGTCGGAGGCGGGCCGTCACGAGCCGTCCCCATCCAACAGCGCGCCGTCGAGGATGCCGGTAAAGCTGGTCGCGACCGGTCCTGTCATCAGCACGTGCCCGTCCTCTCGCCACCGAACCCGGAGGATCCCGCCGTCGAGGTGAATATCGGCCGAGCGGTCCGTCAGGCGGCGGCGAGCGGCGGCGACCGCGACAGCGCAAGCCGCGGTTCCGCAAGCGGAAGTGATGCCCACGCCACGCTCCCATACCCGAACCCGGATCGAATCGCGGGTGCGCACCCGCGCGATGCTGATGTTCGCGCGCTCGGGAAACAGCACGTGGCGTTCGAGGCCGGGACCGACCGACGCCAGATCGACCGAGTCGACGTCGCCGACGAAGAACACGGCGTGTGGATTCCCGACGTTCACGCCGACGGCGTCGTTCAATGCCGTGACCGCCCGTCCGCCGACGGACAGGTCCATGTGGAGAGTGTCCATATCGCGCGCCAATGGAATGTCCCGCCAATCGGTCCGCGCTGGCCCCTGGTCGACGGTAACCATCCCCGAACCGTCCCGGGAAGCCTCCAGCTTGCCCGCTGCGGTGTCGAGAGCGACCGCGTCGGCGCCCAGCTCGTCCATCAACGTATTCGCCAGACAGCGCGCCGCGTTTCCGCAGGCCGACACTTCTCCGCCATCGGCGTTGTAGACCCGCATGAAAGCGCCAGCGCGGTCCGACCGCTCGACGACGATGAGTTGATCGCAGCCGACACCGCGCTTGCGGTCCGCGATACGCCGCACGTCGTCGGCCGCGAGCGAAATAGCGCCCATACGCCCGTCCAGCACGACGAAATCGTTGCCGAGGCCATGCATCTTGGTGAACGGGATAGTGGAGGGGGGCTCGCTCATCGACGCCTTATATGGCCTCGTGGCCGCGCAAGTCCACCATACCGGCGCGGAGCGTAGCGAAGCGGCGCGAAGACGCGATGCCGTCCGCCGTCGGTCGCCTGCGGACGATCCGCGTTCAGGCGGTGCCGAGGGCGCGCAAAGCGTGTCCCGCCGCCGTGACGCCCGAGCGGATCGCCCCTTCGATCGTGGCGGGGAGCCCCGTCGCCGTCCAATCGCCGGCGAGGAAGAGGTTGCGATAGCGGGTCTCGGCGGCGGGGCGGAGCGGCAGCGCCGACGGTATCTGGGCGAAGGTCGCGCGCTTCTCTTTCAGGATCCGTGCCGTCGGTATGCCGTCCTGCCGACAATCAAGCGCCGCGGCGACGTCGGACCAGAGCCGTGCGGCGATTTCCGCCGAGTCGCACTGCACAAGCCCGCGCGCCGCGCCCACTGTGACCGAGGCAACGTCGCCTCGGGCGAAGATCCATTGTGCCGTCCCGCCGATGACGCCGAGAATGGCGCCCCCGCAGGGCATCCGTACTGGCCGGTCCAGCCGAAAATGGGCGTTGACGATCGGCCGGGTCTCGAGCGGCGCCGGCACCTCGGGCAGCAGTTGTGCGCAGACCTGGGGAGGCACGGCGAGCACTACGACATCGCCCGGCTCGAACGGCACTGCCGAGCCCGCCACGTCCAGTCCGGTCACGACGGTCTCGTCGCGGCCGAGGGCACGCAGGCGACGATTGAATCGAAAGCTGCCGGAACCGGACTCGACGTAGCGAACCGCCGGCTCGACCAGACTCGGCCCGAGGCCGTCCCGGGCGAGGAAGGCGCGGCAGGCGGCCTCGCCCCGTCCGAAGGTGAGACGCAGAACCGGCCACAACAGGCGAGCTGCGGCCTCGGTGACCGAGGCGTTGAGCACGGCGACCGTCAGCGGCTCCCAAAACTTTTCCAACAACGGTCCCGCGGCGCCGAGCCGGCTTGCGACGGTGTCATCCTGGCGCGCGAATGCGAGGTTGACACCCGCCATATAGTGGCGTGGGCGGCTGCCAGACACCCGGCGCGAGCGCACCATGACCCACCACGGCACCCGGCCCGCGTTAGGACGCACCGTCCAACGCTCGCCCGAGCGGAGGTCGACGAACGGGAACGCGGCCTGGGGTTGACCGGTCAGACCGTCGCGCGCGCCGATCGTGTCCAGATAGTCGAATACCGCGGAATTGGCGCCCAAAACCAGATGGTTGCCGTTATCGATCGTCCGCCCCAGCGTCGCGTCGTAGAGCGAGCGACAGCGTCCGCCAGCCTGGGCCGCTGCTTCCCATACGACGACGCGTCGTCCCGCCTTCACCAGCTCGACGGCGCAGGAGAGCCCCGCCATGCCGGCGCCGATCACGTGAACGGTCGTCATGGTCTCTCGGATAACCCCCACCCAAACCATGTATATGGGACCGGACGCCTTTGGCAAACACGCGCACGGCCGAGGCGATGCGTCCCGACGTGGCGCCGCCGGATCAATTCCGGTCCGCTCGCCGTTCTCCAGACGCAGCCCATCGCTTTCGGGCAGCATCGCGTCGCGGCGGAAGAAGGCATCCGTCGCGCCTGCCGAGTGGGGGGCTGTCTTCGCCGCCTCTTCCAGCCCCGCGAGCCCCGCCGCCACGCGCGGCGTCCAAGGGTTGGAATCGAAGACATGGCCGTCACGGCGCATGGTGGGTTGTCGTGAACGCAGCGCACGCTCCGGAGCCGCCGGACGAGTCTCCGCTGATGTGGTCCGTGTTTCAGGGGTTTCGGGTACGCCCGTAGTGATCGTTGGTACCGGTGCCTCCGGCAGCGAACTCGTCCGGATTCAGGGCCCCAGGCACACCGCGCCGTCGCCGCGGCGGCTCGAATCGGCCGCCTGCGCGAGCGTGAGACCGGCGGGCGGAAAGCTCACGTGTCGGCCTTGAATTCGGACCCGCCGTCGGCCTGGATGGCATGGATGGGGAAGGGCATGTCGGCCTGGAGCTTGTCGAGGAAGCGCCTGGCGTGTGGCCTGACGCGCCGTTCCCAGCGGCCCACGCGGCATCTCATATGTATTGAATCAGGACACTGCGCGGACCGTCGCGTTTGCAGTATCCTTCGCGTCGAAATCGTCGGCGGGACGCCGGCGCGGGAGTCGCCACCCCGCGCCGGATTCCAGGGAACGTCCCGGACCACGGGAGCGCGAAATGGACCAGCTCGGTCTTCTGGAGCTGATACGCGAGGCCCTGATCGCGGTGGTGCACGAGATGCGCGCCAACGTGATCCGCTCGTCGTATTCCTCCGTCATCTACGAGGGCCACGACTTTTCCTGCGCCCTGCTGACGGCCGACGGCCGTCACGTCGCGCAATCGGACGGCGACACGCCCATCCACATCATCGCCGTGCCCTATTCGGCGCGAGTCGTCATCGAGGCCTTCAGGGACGATATCCACGAGGGTGACGTATTCCTGCATAACGACCCCTACACCGGCGGCACCCATCTCAACGACATCCTGATGCTGCATCCCGTTTTCAGCGGCGGAAGGCTCGTCCTCTTCGCGGCCATTCGCTATCACTGGGCCGACGTCGGCGGCATGACCGCCGGGTCGCTGTCGGGCCAGGCAACGGAGATTTATCAGGAAGGAATGCGCATCGCGCCGACACGCATTTGCGAGAAGGGCGCGATGAACGAGACGTTCCTCCGCCTGCTGGTCGAGAACATGCGCCTGCCGGCCGAGCGCATGGGCGACTTCAACGCCATGCACGGCACGGGCCGGAAGGCCGAGGCGCACGTTCGGCGCCTTCTCGATCGCTTCGGGCCGGACGATCTGCTCACCGCCATCGAGGAGATTCTCCGGCGTTCCGAAGACGTCATGCGGCGTCGCATCCGTGAGCTCGAGGACGGCGATTATCACGCGGAAGGCTACATCGAATCGGACGGCGTGAGCCCCGAGTCCCTGGTGGGCCGCCTCAAGCTGACGATCAGGGGCGACGAGATGACCGCCGATTTCTCCGGCGCGTCCACGCAGGCCGCGGGGCCGACCAACGTCGGCCCGTCGATGGCGCTGACCTCGCTCGGCGCCATCACGAAGGCGTTTCTCGACCCCCATACGCCGATCAATCACGGCTCGTTCGAGCCGGTCACCATCATCGCGCCGGAAGGGACCATCGTGAATGCCCGGCACCCGGCGCCCTGCGGCGGCATGGTCGAGGTGAAGGCCCTCATGGACACCCTGGTGGCCACGGCCCTCGGCCAGGCCGTTCCCGAGATGAAGGTCGGCGATCTCAAGGGCGGCGCGAACCACGTCTACACGACGGGCCGGTATCCCGACCGGGAGGGTATCTTCATCCTCTACGAATGGCCGTCCGGCGGAACCGGCGCCTCGGACGGTGTCGACGGCAACAACTGCATGCGCCAGTACAACGAGGGCGACTTCAATTCGATTCACGCCATCGAGGTGGTGGAGAGCCAATACCCCCTGCGCGTCGAGCGTTCGGAGCTGCGCGTCGGTTCCTGCGGCGATGGCAAGTTCCGTGGCGGGCTCGGGCTGCGGCGGGACCTTCGCCTGTTGAGTCCATCGGGCGCTCTGTCCGTCCTGACCGACAAGTGCGTCATTCCACCGGTCGGCGTTCACGGCGCCGCGAACGGAGCCGCCAACAACTTCGTCGTGATTCGCGACGGGGAGATCGTCCAGCCGTCTCCCGTTCCGGGGAAGGCCTCCGGATTCCCGCTGCGCGAGGGCGACGTCGTACGCTACGAAACGGCGGGCGGCGGCGGCTACGGCGACCCCCTTGATCGGGATCCGCGGCGGGTGGCCCGTGACGTTCGTCTCGGCTATATCACGGCGCGCATCGCCGATATCCGCTATGGCGTCGTGCTGGACGGCAGCGGCACGGTCGACGACGCGGCGACGGACCGCCGCCGCCGGGAATCGTGGGACGCCCGCGTTTATCTGACGCTGGAGGCGGCGAACGAGGACGGCTACGCGGGGGACCGGCGCATGTTTCGGATACCTTCCAGGATCGCCGACCGGGTCGGAGCGGCCGAGGGCGATCTCGTGGAGATATTCGCGGGAACAGGGCCGCTGGTGCGCGGCTGGGTCGAGATCGACGATTCGAACGGCGCGGCGGCCATGCGCGTGGGCCCGCATACGCTTCGCCTGCTCGCGGCGGCGGCGGGCGATTCGGCCGAGATCCGCCCCACGCTCCGCGAACCGTTGGCTTGAGCATGGCCGGAAAGGATCTCATGACCGCCCGAAACTATCTCGTCGGAATCGACGTCGGCGGAACCCACACAGAATTATGTTTCTCCACTCTACGACACGGAATGTCAGGCCTACGCCTGAGCATCCTAACTTGCTATAAACGATAGATAATTCCTTTCTCCTTGAATGCATTTCAGGCTTGCGTTCCTGCCTCTCATGCGCTTCGATGCGCCCTGATTTCATGTCGGCCGCTTGCGCTCCGCTTACGGTATGAGGGCGGAGCAACCGGCCGGAGCCGAGGCGCCAACGGAACGGAGCGAGCTATGGCCAAGCTGCAATACCGAACGATCTCCAAGCGCACCGTCGACGGCCTTTCCGCCGGCGACAAGGATGCCGTGTTCTGGGACCGCGAGCTCCCCGGCTTCGGAGTACGGGTCTATCCGTCGGGCGCCAAGGTCTATGTGACGCAGTGCCGCGCGGACGGAAAGTCCAGGCGGATCACCCTTGGCCGCCACGGGGTCATCTCGGCCGATCAGGCCCGGCGTAAGGCCGCGCTCATCATTGCCCGCATCAAGGGGGGCGAGGCTCCAGAACCCGCGTCCGCGGACACGGTCACCGTGGCGGTGCTCGCGGAGCGGTATCTGAAGGAATACGTGACGGTGCACTGCAAGCCGAGCTCGGCGAAGCTCTACCGTCGGGTGCTCGACAAGTTCATCTTGCCGGCCTACGGCATTCTGGCCGTCGAGGCGGTCGAGCGAGAACACGTGTCGGCGCTGCACTACCGCTTGCGGGACATTCCGTATCAGGCGAACCGGGTACTCGAGATCGAGTCCAAAATCTTCAACTTGGCGGAGCTATGGGGACTGCGGCGCGAGGGCGGCAATCCGTGCCGGTTCGTTCGAAAGTACAAGGAGAGCAAGCGCGATCGGTTCCTGTCGGACGAGGAGTTCCGTCGGCTCGGGGATGTCCTGAACGGGATGGAGGCGGAAGGGTCGGTGTCGGCTTACGCGGCGGCGGCAATCCGTCTGTTGATGCTGACCGGATGCCGGCGCAACGAGATCGTGAGGCTTCGCTGGGAGGATGTGGACCTGGAAGCCGGCGAGCTGCGGTTGCCGGACGGCAAGACGGGGGCGCGCCTTGTACCGCTGTCGCCCGCGGCGGCGGAAGTGCTGTCGCGATTGCCCCGTCTGGCGGACAATCCCTGGGTCATTCCGGGCAGCAGGCCGGGCGCGCATCTGGCCGATCTTCAGCCTCCGTGGGACCGTGTCCGAAAACGCGCCGGACTGGATGACGTGCGCATCCACGATCTTCGGCACTCGTTCGCTTCCCGCGCGCTGGCGCTCGGCGAAAGCCTTCCGATGATAGGTAAGCTGTTGGGTCACACACAGGTCCAGACCACGGCGCGCTACGCGCATCTGGCGCGGGACTCGGTCAAGGCGTCCGCGTCCAGGATCGCGGGCAGCATCGGCGCGGACATTCTTGCGAAGGGTGCGGCCTCGAACGCGGCGTGATGGCCGGCGGCGGGCGTTGACGGGACTGCCTTGGTCCGACCGAACTTGGCGGATGCCCGCGACGCGGTGCGTTGGACAGGCGTGGCGTGGTGTCCGGCGCACCTCGCCGATCGCGTCCGGTCCGCCGTGCCGGGCGGTTCTCGTGCCATGTCGTCGAAGTCGGCGCCCTTCTTTTCAGGGCGCTACGGGACAGGCGCGTGCGCTCCTCGATCGCATCATTCACGATCGCCTGAAGATCCCTCGTGCTCGTGGGGATGCCAAGGGGCCATACCGGCCGCCTCACGGACCGCGAACAGCATCGCGGCGGTGATCCCGGACGGCGATTGACCTCCGCTTTTCGTATGCGCTCGCCGCTCGTGCGCGGGGGTCCCCCGTTTTCGTGACTGGCGCACTCTCTCCTCCTTCCGGCGCCAGCTCCGACCTGTTTCGCGCCGCCAGGAGTCGGAGCCGGGCCGGGGGTCCGGGCGAAGGCTGGACGCCGAGGGGCGTTCGGGCCGCGCCTTCCCTCGCTTTCGCAATCCCGCCCGGAGCCCGTCATGCCCGACCCCGACACCATCTCCGCCGACTACTCCCTACGCCCCGGCGAACTCGCCGACACGCTCGCGCTTCTGGTCGAAGCGCGCCAGCCGGCCATCGTCTGGGGGCCGCCCGGATGCGCCAAGTCCCAGATCGCCCGACAGGTCGCCGCCGACGCGGGGCGCGAGTACATCGACGTCCGCGCCTTGTTGCTCGATCCCGTCGACCTGCGCGGCATCCCGTGGCGCGACGGTCATGACCGCACCCGCTGGGCGCCGCCCGCCTTCCTGCCGCCCGCGGACGCGGACGGGCGCTGGCTCGTCAACCTCGAGGAACTGCCCTCGGCCGTGCCCATGGTCCAGGCCGCGCTCTACCAGCTCGTCCTCGACCGCCGCTGCGGCGAGTACGAACTCCCCGACGGCGCCGCCCTGATCGCCTGCGGCAATCGCGAGACCGACCGCGGCGTCGTCCACCGCATGCCGACGCCGCTCGCCTCCCGCTTCGTCCACCTGGAAATCCGCGTCGACGCGCCCGACTGGTGCGCCTGGGGCGCGGGGAACGGCATCGCGCCCGAGGTCCTGTTCTTCGTCCAGATGCGCCCCGAGCTGTTGCACGACTTCGACCCCCTGTCGGCGGAGAAGGCCTTTCCCTGTCCGAGAACCTGGGAGTTCGTCTCCAACATCGTGCATCGCCGCAACGGCCTCGACCCGGCCGCCGAGCGCGCCCTGTTCCGGGGCGCCGTCGGCGAGGCCGCCGCGGTCGAGTTCTCGGCCTTCCTCAAGGTCTGGCGCGACCTGCCCCACCCCCGCGCCGTCATCGACGACCCCGAGCGCGCCCCCGTTCCCGACAACGCCAGCGCCCTGATCGCGCTCTGCGGCTCGCTCTACAGACTCGCCGACGACGTCAATCTCGGCGCCATCGTCGCCTACGCCACCCGGCTCCGGCGCGAGGTCGGCGAGTTCCTCGTCGGCTCCTGCATCCGCCGCGAGCCCGCCTTGCAGCACACCGAGGCGTTCATCCGCTGGGCCGCCGCCAGAACCCGCTGACACCATTTCCAGGGAGACCAACCCATGGACCTCACCAGGGACGCCATGCTCGTATCCTTGCGCATCAACGCCTGGTCCGGCCGCCTCCACGACCGCGAGGCGAGCCGCCACGTCGCCATCCACCACGACGCCGACACCGACGCCGGGCGCTACAACAAGCGCCTCCTGCCCAAGAGCGCCTTCGCCGAACTGACCGAGACCATGGGCAAGGCGCGGACCGCGCACTACGCCAACACGCTGCCCTGGGACGACCAGGGCAGCCGGCTGCTCACCGTCGCCAACTACGACCGCTACACGGCGGCCCTGGACGGGCTGATCGAGCGCATGGTGGGCGAGCGCACCCGCTTCGTCGAGGACTACGACAGCCACATCGAACGCGCCCGTCTCGATCTCGGCCGCCTGTTCCGCGTCGGCGACTACCCGGCCAAGGAGGCGCTCCAGGCCAAGTTCGGCATTGCCTACCGCATCCTCCCGGTCCAGGACGCGCGCCACTTCCTGGCCGACCTCGCCGCCGGCGAGACCGCGCGCGTCAAGCGCGACATCCGGCGGCAGGTCCAGGCCCGCCTTCACGACGCGCTGGGCGACCTCTACCGGCGCCTGGGCAAGGCGGTGGAGCGGGTCGGCGAGCGGCTGCGCGAGGACGAGAACGGCAAGCCGCTGACGTTCCGCGACAGCATGATCGAGAACGTCCGCGACCTGGTGGACGTGGTGCCCCGGCTCAACGTCTTCGAGGACGCCGAACTCGCCGGGCTGTGCCGGGAGGTGGGGGACAGGATCGCCCGCGTGGAGCCGGACATGCTGCGGCCGTCGCGGCGGTACGATCCGCGCGCTCGCGAACAGGTGAAACAGGACGCGGACGAACTGGCGGCCCGCTTCGCCGGCTACTTCGCGCCGGCCGCCGGCGCGCCGGACCGGGAGGCGGCGTGATGCGCGGGCGCGCCCATGCGGAATCGGCGCGTCGCGTCGGCGACTGCGTGACCGCGCTGCTCCGCGACCAGCCGTTCTTCGGCAGCCTCGCGTTGCGCCTGCCGATCCGCGCCGACGCGTCCCGCGAGACCCTGGCGAGCGACGGCCGGGACATCCGCTATGCGCCCGGCTGGGTAGCGGAGACGGATGCCGACCGCATCAGGACCGCGCTCGCGCGCGTGGTCCTGGCCTGCGCGCTGAAGCACCACACGCGGCGGGGGGAGCGCGACCCCGAACGCTGGCAGCAAGCCTCGCAGCTGGTCACGCACGGGCTGCTGCGGGACGCGGGGTTCGTGCTGCCGCCCGACGCCGAGGCCTGGGACGGGTTGAGCGTCGAGCAGGCCTACGACAGGCTCCCGGAACCGTCCGACAACACGCCGAGTCCCGAGGGCGCGCCCCGATCGAGCGCCGGCGGCGGCGATGACGGCGGTGATCTGTCCGACGGCGCTCCGGGCAAGCAGGACGATCCGGGAACCGGGAGCAAGGACCCGGCCTCTCCGGCGTCCGGGCAGGCGCCGCCCAGCTTCGATCCCAACGGCACCGGCGAGGTCATGGACGCCGCGCGCCGGGACGACGACGAGACCGGCGCGGCATCGCCGGACACCGCCGCCGAGGAACAGGCCTGGGACGAGGCCATGCACCAGGCGATGAGCCTCGCCAGGGCGCAAGGCAAGGCGCCGGGCGCCGTCGGGGAGGAACTCGGGCGCGCCCACCGGAGCGCCCTCGACTGGCGCGCGCTGTTGCGCCGCCACATGACCGACGCCGCCCGCCGCGACTACAGCTGGAGCCTCCCCAACCGGCGTTTCATCGACGGCGGCCTCTACCTGCCCTCGATCCGCTCGGAGGGTTTCGAAGCCATCGCCGTCATCGTCGACACCTCCGGCTCGCTGCCGACGGACACGCTGGCCCTGTTCTGGGCCGAGGTCCGGGAGATCGCGGCGGAACTGCAACCCGAGACCGTCGCGCTCCTCCAGGTCGACGCCGCCGTACAAGATGCTGTCCTCTATACCTCCGGCGACCTGCCGGAGCGGGTCGAGATCAAAGGGCGTGGCGGCACCGACTTCCGGCCGGGCTTCGCGTGGCTCTCCGACCAGGGGCTGCGTCCGGGCTGCTGCCTGTACCTGACCGACATGGAGTGCGACCGCTACCCGGAGGCCGAACCCGACTACCCGGTGATCTGGTGCAACTGGGGGCCGCCGCCCGGCGCGCGCAACCGCCAACCCTGGGGCGAGCGCATCGACATCCAACCGTAGACACGGACCGGAAGCCACGCGGCGCCACGGAACCGGGAGCACGGGCGATCGGGGCGCGCCGGGAAGCAATGCCGGGCTCGCGATAAACGACGTTCGGTCGTTTGCTTTCACCCCACTCGCTTGCATCGGGCAACGAATGCACTTATTGCGTTTATTGCGCCGCCGTGTTACTCCACGGCCACCATTGGACGGAGACGACCATGACCCCCCATCGACAGCTTCCGCCGACCACGCGGGAAGCGGAGATCGCTCGCGGTTCCCGACAGGTCCTTGCCCGCTATGCCGGGACGGACCGGCCCCTGACGCTTCGCCTCGCGGACGGCGAGGAGGAAAGACCGATCGAGCTCCCCACCGGGGCGGTCTCTCTGCTCGCACATGTCCTGGAAGCCATGGCGGCGGGGCAAGGCGTGACCCTCGTCCCCGAACACGCGGAGTTGACCACCGTTCAGGCAGCCGACGTCCTGAACGTCTCGCGCCCCTATCTCATCAAGCTCCTCGACGAGAAGGCCATCCCGCACCGGAGGGTCGGCACGCATCGCCGGGTCCGCATGGAGGACGTCATGGCATACAAGGGCGCGGTCGACCGGGAACGCGAGGAGGTTCTCGACCGTCTGACGCGCGAGGCGCAGGAGAACGGCATGGGCTACGACCGTTCGTGACGCGGGTTCTTCTCGACGCCAACGTCCTTTATCCCGCGCCCATACGCGACGTCTTCCTGCAGTTGGCGGCGAGCGACGTATTCCAGGCGAAATGGACGGCGGACATCCATCGGGAGTGGATCGAGGCGCTGTTGCGCAACGAGCCGCACCGGGACCGCGCCGCTCTCCAGCGCACGCGCGATCTCATGGACCGGGCGACCCGTGACTGCCTGGTGACGGGATACGAGACACTCGTTCCGACACTCGATCTTCCCGACCCGGATGATCGGCATGTCCTCGCGGCGGCCATCGCCGGACGTTGCGACGTCATCGTGACCTCGAACTTGCGGCACTTCCCGAACGCGGCCGTCGAACCCTTCGGCATCGATGTCCGACATCCCGACGAGTTTCTGTGCGATTGCTTCGATCTGGCTCCGGGCGCCTTCCGCGAAGCGATCCGCAAGGTGCGCGGCCGCCTGAAGAAACCGCCGTTCACCGTGAGGGAATACCTCGACAATCTGTCCCGCCAAGGGCTTGCGGCGACCGCCGCGAAACTGGAACGGTTCTCCGCGGACATCTGAGGGTCCCGCGCATGTGCGGCCACCGGGTCCGGCTTCGGATCCTGTCGGTCGTCAAGGAACGGCAACGCGAGCGTGCCGCCCACGGTCCGCCGCACCGAGAATACGCATCCAGGCAACCCGATCGCCGGCCTCGCGCATTGCCGGGACGATGGCCCGACACCCACGGCAATCCCGTAACCCGCATCCGCGACAACCGGATCGCTCCTCTCCCGTCCGCCGTTCTCGCGCCGCCCGGAGGACGAGCCGGGCCGGGGAAGGGCGAGGGCGGGGCGCCCGAGGGCGCGTCCGCGCCGGACGGCGAACGGGAGGGCGGCGATGCGCGTCTACGCACGGGACGAGGTGTGCGGGTTCCGGTTCACCCGGGCCGCCTGGGGCGAGTTGAGCAACTTCCAGCCGTTGTCGACTCCCATTCCGGCGGGTCCCTGGACCTTTTCGACCACGGAGCATCTTTACCAAGCCGCCAAGTTCGCCGCCCGGCCTGACCTCCAGGAACGGATCGCCATGGCCGCGACGGCGAAGGAGGCGAAGACGATCGGCGGGACCGGGGGCGCGGGCATCGACCCCGACTGGGACCGGATGCGGATCGACGCGATGCGCTGGGTTCTCCGCCGCAAGCGCGAGATCGACCGGGACGAGATCGACCGCGTGCTCGCGGCGACCGGGGAGCGGCCGATCGTCGAGGTCTCGACCCGCGACACGTTCTGGGGCGCGCGGCCCGCCGGCGACCGCTACGAGGGCCGCAACGCGCTCGGGCGGCTGTGGATGGAGCTCCGCCGGCAGCTGCGCGAGAACGATCCGCAATCCCGCGCCGACGCCTGGATCGACCGTATCCGCGTCGGCCGCCTCGCCGGCCGATCGTTCCCCGTTTCCAAATTTCAAGCGCTCCCGGATGGCGAGGCCGGTTCGGGCGTCGCCGCGATGCCCGCGCGCCCCCAGGAGTTCGGGGTCTGCCCGGGCCGGGCGAATCCCCCGATGGAGGAGGTCTCCGCATGCCCCACGACAGCGCCGCGACCGAACGCGCCGCCCTGATCCTCGCCGAACGCGATCCCGGTCCGCGCAACCGGCTCGACGCCTTCCTCATGCTCTCCGGCCAGGATTTCCTGTGGCGCCGGGACGGCCCCTGCGCCGACTTCGGCGAGGCGGTTCGCATCCACGAGGCCAGGACCGGCGAGGCCCTGCCGAGGCCCGCGTCGCTCCCGATCTTCGGCGTGGCCAGACGCCGGGGCGCCGGACGCCGCGAGGTCGCGGTCTGGCTCGCGGGCTATTTCCTCGGCTGGATCGTCGGCCGCGGCCGCCCCTGTCGGGCGACCGACCGCGTCTGGCGTCTCGGCGCCATACTGCCGGTCTGCCTGGGGCTGTCCCACGAAGCGGCGTGCCGGGAGCCTCCCCGCCCGCTTGCCGACGCCGAACGGCGCGTGACCGAACTCGCGCGCGCGAACCTCCTCGATCCCGGCGCGCGGGCGACCGGCGGCCGGGCGGCCTGAGCGATGGACATCCACGATCCCTACCGCATCCCGCGTCCGGCGGTCATCAGCTTCTCGGGTGGAAGAACGTCCGGCTACATGCTCGGGCACATCGTCGCGGCTTACGGGGGAACGTTGCCTGACGACATCGCCGTCGTGTTCGCGAACACGGGCCTGGAGCACCCGGCGACGCTCGACTTCGTCGACACCTGCTCGAAGGCGTGGAGCGTCGACATCGCCTGGGTCGAGTACGACTGGGACGCGCCGCACCGCACGCGCATCGTTGATCATCGCGCCGCGTCGCGCGGCGGCGAGCCCTATGCGGCGCTGATCGACCGCAAGGGCTTCGTGCCTAACATCGCCATCCGATTTTGTACGGGCTTCCTTTATGTCGAGCTCGACATAAAGGAAGTTATAGCGAGCAAATCGTTATGGAGAGTTGGAGCGTTCCGACCCCGCGAACACGGACCGTCGAGGCCGGAACGCTTACCATAACTATGCGGCCCTGACGTCTTTCAGCATCGCCAGCAGCCTGTCCGGCGCATCCTGGAAGGAGCCTTTTCTGATTTGCGGAGGCAGTGAGGCCGCGAGTATGTCCAGCTTCTCGACCGGATCGGTATGCAGATAGACCTCGGTCGCCTGCATGCTGGCGTGACCCAGCCACAGCGAGACCTTGCGAATGTCCCCTGTGGCTTCCAGCGTGTGCATGGCGCAGCTGTGTCTCAGGACATGAGGCGAGATGCGCTTGTCTGCCATGGACGGCATCTTTTGCCGAGCAGCCGAGGCATGCAGCGCCAGACGATATGCGAAGCCGTGCCGGCTCATGGCCGCACCCCGGCTGTTGAGGAACAGGTGATCCGTTGTGCCGTTCGGTCGGATGGCAAGCCAGTGCCGGAGGACGGATTGCGTCTCCTTCCATAATGGCAGCACGCGCTCGCGTCGCCCCTTGCCGATCACGTGAACCGAGTCCGGGCTCGGCCCGAGATCCTTGCACTTCAAGCCGATGGTCTCGGACACCCTCAGTCCCGCGGCGTAGGCGAGGTGGAGCATGGCACGGTCGCGCACGCCGTTGGCGGTTGCCGGATCCGGCGCGTCGAGGAGGGCTTGCAGTTCGTCGCGGTCGAGATAATCGACCAGCGTCCGGTCGAAGCGCTTTGATGGGATCGCATGCACTTGACGCGCGAGGTCGAGGCAAGCGGGGGCGCGATACTCCAGATATCGGAAGAAGGATTTTATGGCCGCGAGCCGGAGGTTGCGCGTGCGGATTGTGTTTCCCCGTTCCTTCTCCAGACTGTCGAGGAAGTCCAGGATGAGCTCGGCGGTGAGTTGCTCGATCTCAATCCGGCAAGGCCGGACACTCAACTTCTCGGCGGCAAAGCCGACCAGCAGTTGGAAGCCGAAGGCATAGCTCTCGATGGTGTTGCGGCTGGCGCGCCGGTCGCGCGGAAGATGTTCCCGCAGGAACGCGCCGAGATAGGTGGCCAGGTCGGTCATTACGAAGCCCTCCCCGCGTGCGCGTTCTCCGTCGCATCGGCAATGGTTTGAAGCAGCAGCGGTGTGGCTTCGAGATACCAGTACGTATTCGACAGGTTTGCGTGGCCCAGATAGGTGCTCAGCGCCAGCATGTGCCGGTTGATGCTGTCCCGGTCGGTTTCGACGACGGCCTCGAGGGATCGGGTGGCAAAGCTGTGACGGAGACCGTGAAGCCGGGGGCCGGGCTCACCACGCTTACCGCGAAGCCCAACCTGTCGAGCCAGCTTGATGAACGTTTTGGTCACGGCCGAGAGGGACGGGCGCCTGCCGGTCGAGAGAACGAACAGGTGGTCGTCCTCCCCGCCCGTTCGCTTTCTGATCTCGAGGTACCGTTCAAGGGCGTCTCGAACGCTCCGGTGAAGGGGAACGAGCCTGCTCTTGCGGAACTTGGTCTCGCGGACGATCAGCCCGTCGGCGGTGACATCCGTCAGCCGCAACGAGACGGCCTCCGAGCGCCGTAGACCCGTGGACGCGATCAGCCCGATCAGGCAGTGGAACGTATGGGGCGTGATCGAACAGGCGGGCCGCAGAGATAGTGCGGCTTGCATCAGTTGCCCGACCTGCGCCGGCGTCAGCAGGTGGGGAGTGGGTCGCCTGCGCTGGTTGCGGCCAAGGAAGTCGCGCGGTGGCACTTCGTGACGTTCGTCTTCGGCATGCAGCCAGAGGGCGAAGCCACGCAGGAGAGCCAGCTTTTCCCTTGCGTGATGGGCCGATGCCGTCCGTGCGGCCCATTCGATGATCGTGTGGGCCCGGACAAACTCGTCGCCGACGGCCATTGCGTGTCGTGCGAAGGCTGACAGAATCCTTTCCTGAGTAAAGTACTTGTAGCCCGATTGGCGTTTGAACGTGACGTAACGTTCGACTTGGCGCATCCAGTTCATCGGAGGTCTCCAATCCAGGGTTGCGCCACCTGCTGCAACATGGAGGCATCGACCTTGGCGTAAATGGCGGTCGTTTGTGGCGAGCGGTGTCTGAGCAAGGCGCCGATGATTTCAAGCGACGCTCCGGACCGGAGCAGGCCGGTGGCCGCGGAGTGCCGAAGGAGATGAGCGCCCTGTCCGTTCGCACTGTGTACGCCGGCGCGCGCCAAAGCTTGTGACACGATGGAGGTGATCGAGCCGGAAGTGGCAAAGGGTCGGTAGGGCGCCCGCACGCACATGAACACCCTTCCTTCATCCACGCGCGGCCGCGCCTTCTCGATATACTCGAGCAGCGCGTCGCCAACTTCCTGAGGGAGCGGCAGCCCCGCGGATTGCTTCGACTTTCCGCAGACATGAAGCCGGGCATTGCTCCAATCGATGTCGCCGAGCCGAAGATGGACAATATCGGCGGCGCGCAGGGCGAGCCGGGCGAGCAGAAGCAGGATCGCCCGATCCCGAACGCCGATAGCCGTGTCCAGATCGCAGGATGCGATCACGCGTTCAACGTCGTCCGTCAGAATGTAGCGGGGCAGTGTGGAAAGCCGCCATCCCGCGAATCCGGGAACGGCGTCGACAAGGCTCGGCGGACAATCGCCGTTCGAGACGAGGAACCGCAGATACATCCGCATGGAGCTCGCCAGTCTCCGGGCGTTCGCTCGAGATGTTTTCCTGGATTGACACAGCAGCACCTCTCTGACCGAGGTCGCATTGTATTGGCGCGGATCGTTTCCGAGATCGGCCACGAGCGTACAAACCGCCCGGTCATGTTCCCGGATGGTCCTCTCGCCGACGCCGCGGTGACGTCGAAGCCAATGGTGGAAGGCGCCAAGTTTCGAGCAAAGGGGCCTTCCGGGCGCTTCGAAGACGTCCGGGACTACACCCCGTTCAACCAGAAATTTGGTGAATCTCTTGAGCGCGTAACCGTAGTCCGAGCTTGCGGAGGCCTTGCTCAGATTCCCGAATTGCCCGAGGCACAGGCAGTCATGCTTGAAGAAGCGGTCCACGACATCCGAGGTCACGGCCCCAATCGGGATCCGGGAGTGGTGGAGCCAGGCCAGGAAGTGACTCACAGCGGCCCGGTAGCTGTAGAGCATGTTCGACGTATGGCCTTGCGCCGCACGCTGTTCCAGGAAGTCCGTCAGGAGTCGGCGCCTCAGGTCGACTTCTCCGGGATGTGCGGTGCGTCCGGTCTGCTCCAGAAAATGGACGAAGTGAGCAACCCCGCTCATTACTCCATGTGAGCGCTCGGGCAGTCGCTTGTAACGACCGCCACGCCCCTCAAGTGGGCGACACCGGCAATCATGGTCTCGGAAACGCCGCATGACGACATCGTCAACGGCCTCGGTCTCCGTGCCATCCGTTTCCAGCCAGACAAGGAAGTGTCTCGCCGATCCCCTGGAAATCCGCACTGTCAGATCGGCAAACCCCGCCCGCTTCATGTGCTCCTCGAACTCGGCGAGACACCCAGTGCAGGAGCCGTGGAATGCTTGCCGAGGCAAGCGTCGTTCTGTTTCCGATCGCATGGTCATTCTCCTCGCTATTGGATCGATGGGAGGAGAACCATAATGTTATGGAGAGTATCTTGGCCCTCATTACCAGCGTTCGCGGGGCCGGAACGCTTCAACTCTCCATAACGATTTGCTCGCTATAACTTCCTCAAACGCGATCGGATCGAGTCCCACGCCCGCTACCGGCTCGGCCTGCGCCGGTGGCATTCGGTGGTGGGGCTCCGCGCCGACGAGCGCTCCCGGGTGTTGCGCATGCGGGCGCGGGATTGCGGCAGCCGCACCGGCGCCCGTGCGGTTCTGCCGCTGGCGGACGCCGGGGTTGCCGAGCGCGACGTGCTGGAGTGGTGGAAGCGTCAACCCTTCGACCTTGGCATCCCTTCCTACGCGGGCAACTGCGTCCTCTGCTTCCTGAAGGGCCGGGCCAAGCTGCTGCGCCTGATCCGAGAGGATCCCTCGCGGGCCGACTGGTGGATCGAACAGGAGCGCCGAGTCTCGAACCGGACCAACGCGCAAGGACGCGCCTGCGAGAGCATGAAGCGGTTCCGCCTCGGCGAGACCTACGAGGAGCTGCGCGCCGCCGCCTTCAATCAGGCCGACCTGTTCGACGACGCGGTGGCGGACACCGAAACGTTCGACTGCCACTGCACCGACTGACCCTCCAACGCCGCGCCCTACGCCGCCCGGAGGCCGCGGCGAGCACGGCCGGACACGGCACGATGTTGCAAGCCATTGCTTCGTCGCGCGCCGCGTCCCAATATGACCACATTGGTTCCTTCCGGGAGGCGATCATGCGAGAGGTTCAATTGCGCGACGCCAAGGCCACGCTGTCGGCGCTGGTGGAGAAGGCGGCCCACGGCGAGGCGGCGGTCATCACCCGCCGCGGCGAGCCCCGGGCCGTTATCCTGGGGATCGAGGAGTGGAACCGTCTGCGCGACGTTCCGCCCTTCGGCCGCCTGCTGCTTTCCGCGCCCCTGGAAGAGGCCGACCTGCCGCCGCGCGATACCACGCCGATGCGGGACACCGCGCTTTAGGCGCGCCGCATGTATCTGGTGGATACCAACGTGTTGTCGGCCGGCGCTCCCGGCCGGCAAGAGCGGCCGGCGGCATTGACCGGGTGGATGGACGCGTACTCGCACGAGCTGTTCCTGTCGGCGGTGACGGTGGCCGAGATATCCGACGGCATCGCCAAGCTGAAGCGGACCGGTTCCGCTTCGAGGGCGGCCGGCCTCGGAGACTGGCTTGAACTCGTGCTCCATCTTTACGGCGATCGGGTCCTGCCGTTCGACGTCGCCGCGGCGCGCCTGGCGGGAGAGTTGATGGACGAGGCGCGCGTCGCCGGCCACGCGCCCGGCTTCGCCGACATCGCGATTGCCGCCACCGCCGCGAGCCGAGACCTGACGATTCTGACGCGCAATCTGCGCCACTTCTCGCCCCTCGGCGCACGGACGATCGACCCCTTCGACACACTACCCGGTTGATCGCGTTCCCGCGGCCGGTGCGAGGCCGCGCGGGCATCGACGGCGCGGCGACGGACGCCGAGGCGTGCCACTGCACCGACCGATCTTTCCGTGCGACCCCACGCCCCGAGCCGCCCGGAGGCCGGGCCAAGCCGTCGGAGGGCGAAGGCCGGATGCCCGGAGCGGGCCTCCCCAACCAGCCCGGCGACGCCTCCCACGGTCCCGGAACGAGCGCCCGGCTCGCGGGCGCCGGCCTTCCCCATCCATCCAGGACGGAACCCGCCATGACCGATCAGTTCCGCATGCTCGACCACGCCCCGGGGCAGCGCACGATGACGGTGCGCGCCGCCGACCTCGAACGGATCGTCGAGGACGACCCGTATCCCGACCTGTCCTGGCTCGAACCCGACGCCAACCCGGCCAATGCGGAAGCCAACGCCGAGCGCCTCACGGCCTACCACGAGGGCGAATGGTACTGCATCGGTATCCGCGCGCGGGCGGCGTTCCTCATCGACCTCGGTCACGGGGTCCTGATCCAGACCGTCGAGAGCCCCGGCCTGTGGGGCATCGAGAGCGACAGCGACCCGGAATACCTCGACCAGGTGTTCACCGAGGAAGCGCAAACCCTGCGCGGCATCCTCGCGCAACTGAACGTGACGGTGGTCGAGGCCCAGGACACGCAAGGAGGATAACGCCATGGACGCTCCGGCCCGCGCCGTTCACGGGGCGCCGGCCCAGGCGCTCGCGGATGCGCTCTCCGCCCTCGCCGGGCTGTCGCAATGGATCGTCTGGACGGCGGACGGCGACCTGCCGCCGAACGAGCGGATGAGCGCCCGCAACATGCGCGAGGCGGCCGCGGGTCTCGCCAAGGCGTCGTCTCACCTCGATGCCGCGGCCGACCTGATCGAACCCCGGACCGGGTCCGGGACGGCCTTCCGCGAGCGCGACGCCTGACCCGACTTTCCCCTGCCCACACGCCGGTCCGGCGTTTCGATCCCGATCCGATGCCCGCGCGCCGCCCGGAGTCCGGGCCGGGCCGGGGCCGGGCGAGGCCGGACGTCCGAGGAAGGGCGCTCCGGCCATCGATCACACCTTCCGGCGGTCTTCCACGCGAAGACCGTCCCCACACGAGGAGATCGCCCATGCGCGAACCCGATCCCGGCCTCCGGCACATCCCGCTCGGCAGGCTCGAACTCTCCCCCGACAACGCCCGCAAGACGCCCGCGGACGACGCCGCGCTGGCCGAGCTCAAGGCCTCGATCGCCGCCCACGGCCTGCTCGAAAACCTGGTCGTCCGGCCCGTCGGCGACGGCGAGGACGCCCGCTACGCGGTGATCGCGGGCGGGCGCAGGCTGGCCGCGATGAAGGCCCTGGCCAGGGACGGCGCGGTGGCCGCCGACTTCCCCGTGCCCTGCCGCGTGTGCGGCGACGGCGCCCTGCCGCGCGAACTGTCGCTGGCCGAGAACACGGTCCGCGTCGCCATGCACCCGGCGGACCAGGTGGAGACCTTCCGCCGCCTGGCCGACGACGGGGCGACGGCCGCCGGGATCGCCGCGCGCTTCGGCGTCGCGACCCGCACGGTCGAGCAGCGCCTGCGCCTGGGCGGCGCCGCGCCGGTGCTGCTCGACGCGCTGCGCGCCCGCGAGATCGACCTGGAGACCCTGACCGCGTTCGCCGTCACCGCCGACCAGGGCCGCCAGACCGCGGTCTGGGAGCAGATGAAGGCGCGGGGCTACCCGCCGGCGTCCTGGGAGGTGCGGCGGATGCTGACCGAGGACCGCATCCCGGCGACCTCCGACCTCGCCCGCTTCGTCGGCGTCGGCGCCTACGAGGCGGCCGGCGGCGCGGTGGACCGCGACCTGTTCGCCAAGACGGACGACGCCGGCGTCTGGCTCTGCGATCCGAAGCTGTTGCGCGACCTGGCGACGGCGAAGCTGGAGGCCGCCGCCGAAGAGCTGCGGACCCGCTGGCGTTGGGCCGAGGCGCGGACCGAGACCGACTGGGGCGCCACCGCCCGCTTCGGACGGGTGCATCCGCGGCCGGGAGAACCCACCCCGGAAGAGCAGGCGGAGATCGAGCGCCTCCGGACCCGTCACGACGAGCTGGCCGCGCGCGACGAGTCGGACTGGACCGACGAGTTGGTCGCCGAGGCGGAGCGCATCGAGGAACGCCTCGACGAGGTCCACACCGTCGTCGAGGCGCGGGCGGTCTACCGCCGCGAGGACCTGGGGCTGGCCGGCTGCATCGTCACCGTCGGCAAGGGCGGCGGCATGCGGACGATCCAGGGGCTGGTCCGGCCCGAGGACATGCCCAGGCAGGAGCCCGGGACGGCGAACGGGGCCGGTTCGGGACCGGACCCGGCGCACGCTTCCACCGTTCCGGGCGCCGGATACGGCGCATCCGGGCGCATCGACGCGCCGGCGCTCTCGGGACCGGCGGCGTCGCCCGCCGACCCGGAAGCCGAGGCGCGCAAGGAGGCCGGCGTCGGCATCGGCCTGGCCGACGACCTGCGCGCCGTCCGCGCGGGCATCGTCAAGGCCCGGCTCGCCTGCGACTTCGACGCCGCCTTCGACCTGTTCCTGTTCCAGCTCGCTTACGCCGTGTTCGGGGCCGGCTATCGGGACGACGCGCTCGACGTGGCCGTCCGCCCGACCCCGGACCGGCCCCCGATGCGGGTCAACGACGAGAGCTTCCTCGCGGCCAACGTCGGCGAGAAGCTGCTCGCGAACGACCGCGCGGGTCTGCCGCTGGACTGGCTCGGCAAGCCGGCGGCGGAGTCCTTCGCCGAACTGCGCCGGCTGTCGGAACGGGAGAAGCGGCAACTGTTCGCCTCCTGCGTGGCGCGCACGCTGAAGGGCCAGCTCGCCTTCGAGGCCGGGGCGCGGCCCGAGGTCGAGGCGACGGTGGCGCGGCTCGACGTCGACTTCGCCGCCAACGTCCGGAGCAACCCGGACCCGGTGTGGACGGCCGGGTTGCTGTGGTCGCGGCTGCGCAAGGACCGGCTGCTGGCGATCGCCGGCGCGACCCTGGGCGAGGCCTGGGCGGCGGCGCACGCGAAGTCCAGGAAGGCGGAGATCGCGGCGGCGATGGAAGCCGCGTTCGACGCCCGCGGCGAGGTCCCCGCCGAGGTGACGGCGGAAGGCCGCGCGGCGGCGCTGGCCTGGGTCCCGCCCGGGTTCGCGGCCTTCGACGCCGGCGGCGCGGAGGACGGCGAGGCCGAGCCGGCCGCGCCCCCGGCGCCCGAAGTGACGGTTGCGGCGGACGGGACGACGGTGGGGAAGGGCGACACCGGGTCCGGAACGGACATCCCGGAACCGGCCGCGTCCGCCGTCGAAACCCCGGCGGCGCCCGCGCCCTCCGACGCCGGCCCTGTCGACGACGCGCCGGGGTCCGAAGGCGGCGAGACGTCCGATCCCGATACGCCCATCGTCGAGGCCGGCAACGCCGATACGAACGGCGCCGGCGCGAATGGCGCCGGATCGCCGGACCATGACGCGGTGCGCATCGTCATCTCGGACGGCGGCAAGGACGTCCACGCTCGACGCGAGCGGGTGTTCGCGCCCGTCGCCGGCAACGGCCGCGACACCGGCGAGGGCCTGTTGGAGATCCCCGCCTTCCTGCGGCGCGCGCCCTAGTGTCGTGTCACACATGATACGTCGTATTTTTGATGGTAGCTTTCTCGTCGTCCAGCGACGGCGAGGAGGTTGGCATGAAGCGTTACGTGGTGACTTTGGAGAAGGAGGAGCGGGACGAGCTCGCGGGGATCACGCGCAAGGGTTCGCATCAATCTCAGAGGGTGATCAACGCGCTGGTCCTGCTCAACTGCGACGAAGGCGAGTTCAACGAGCACCGGGCGCGCGGGGAGGCCATTGCCGGGATCCTGCGCATCAGTGCGCGCAAGGTGGATCGGGTCAAGAAGCGTTTCGTCGAGGAGGGCATGGAGGCGGCGCTCGGCGGTCGGCAGGGTCGCCGTCCCAGCTACGTGTGCAAGGCAGACGGCGCGTTCGAGGCGCGCTTGGTGGCGCTGAGTTGCGCCGAGCCGCCGGAGGGCCGCTCGCAGTGGTCGCTGCGGTTGCTGGCGGACCGCGCCGTGGAACTCGGCCACATCGACAGTGTGTCGCACGAGACGGTGCGCCGGGTTCTAAAAAAAACGCAATCAAGCCGTGGCGGCGCGTCGGCTGGGTGATCCCCCCACAGGGCAACGCGGACTTCGCGGCGGCGATGGAGAGGGTTCTCGACGTCTACCGGCGTCCCTACGATGCGGCCTTTCCCGTGGTGTGCATGGACGAGACGCCCCGGCAACTGATCGGCGAGACGCGGAAACCGGTTCCGGCAGCACCGGGGCGGCCGACGCGCGAAGACTACGAGTATCGGCGCTGCGGAAGCTGCAACGTGTTCATGGCAACCGAACCCCTGGCCGGGCGGCGCATGACCAAGGTGACGGCGCGCAGAACCAAAACCGACTGGGCGCTCTTCCTCAACGACATTGCCGAGCGCCACCCCGGCGCCAAGAGAATCACACTGGTGATGGACAACCTGAACACCCACCGCCCCGGTGCCTTGTACGAGGCCTTTCCGCCGGCCGAGGCCAAGGCCCTGTGGGACCGCTTCGAGTTCGTCTACACGCCCAAACACGGCAGTTGGCTCAACGTCGCCGAGGTCGAACTCAACGTCATGATCCGTCAGTGCCTCAACCGCCGCATCGCCTCCCTCAAGGTCCTGCGCAACGAGGTCGCAGCCTGGCAGGCGTCCCGAGACCGCATCCAGGCCAAGGTCAACTGGCAGTTCACTATGGACGATGCCCGCGTGAACCTCAAACGCCTTTATCCGACACTCGATGAATGACAGAACACTAGGCGCATCGCCCGCACCGCCATGCGCCCCGTCGGTCTACCGCCGGCGGGGCGCCTCCATCCTCCATCGGGAGATCGTCCCCATGACCCACGATCGCGAACGCGCATCGCCGTCCGGTCCCGCCCCGGTCCGGGCGCGGGTCCACGACGGCGCCATCGCCCGCGTGACCCGCTTCTTCAACGCCGCCCTCCCCGACGTCTTCACCGAGCTGCTCCAGAACGCCCGGCGCGCCGGCGCCAACCGGATCGCGGTCGCCACCGAGGGCGCGGGCGGCGCCATCCGCGTCACCGTGACGGACGACGGCGCCGGGATCGCCGATCCGGCGGTGCTGCTGTCGTTCGGCGAGACCGGCTGGGACGCGGCCGTCGCCGAGGGCGAGGACGCCGCCGGCATGGGCCTCTATTCGCTCGCCCGGCGCGGCTGCGCGGTGTCCTCGCGCCGGCGCGTCCCCGGCGGCGGTCCCGTCCCCGGCTGGCGCCTCGCGCTGAAGCCCGAACACTTCCTCGGCGAGGACGAGGCCGCGGCCGTCCCGGACGACCGCGCGCCCTATCCGCACGGCACCGCCATCGCGTTCGCGGCGGCGGAGTCCCTGGAGGCGATCGAGGCGGCGCTCGCCGGGGCGGCGCGTCATTACCCGCTGCCCGTCTCGTTCAACGGCGAGACCGTGGAGCGGCGCGCCTTCCTCGACGGCGCCCGCCACCCCGAGGTCTGGCGGGGCATCGTGTTCGGGGTCTTCCGGAACCGCCACGACGGCTACAACGTTCCCGACCTCAACTTCCACGGCCTGACGCTCTGCACCGGCCTGCCCCGGATCGCCACGGTGTCGGGCGGCGTCTGGTCGGCCCGCGCCGACATGCTGTCCTGCCCCGAACTGGCGCTGGTGCTGCCGGCGCGCAAGGAGGCGGTCGAGACCCCGTTCCTGGCCGGGATGCGCGAGGCCGCGCGGCTTGCGATCTACCGCGCCATGGCGGCGGCCGATCCGGCCCCGCGCGCCGCATACGACGACTGGAGGCGCGCCCGCGACGCCGGGATCGCCCTGCCCGAGCCGCCCGCCGAGCTGCGCCCCTGGCGGCCCGGCGTCGCCGACACCCAGGACTGGCGCGACGCCCCGCCGTTCGCGCCCGTGGGCGGCGACGCGCTGGTCATGGCGGTCGATCCCGATCCCCAGGACGCGCAAGCCTTCCACCGCGCCGCCTGCCGCGCCGGGATCGCGGATCGCCTGTTCGAGGCCGACACCCGCTTCGAGGGGTACGGCCGGTACGACGCCCTGGCGCGGGTCCGCGGCATCCGCGCCGACGTTACCGCGGGGAGCGTGACGCACCCCCTCGACGCGCTGCGCGCCATTGACGAGTACAAGCCCGACGCGCCGGAGTTCCCCGAGGCGTTCGTCCGCCCGGACGCGATCCACATGCACGTCCACGTCGCGCGCGCGGACGGGCCGCCGGAGTCGATCGCGGTCCCCGCCGATCTCGCCTTCGCCGGCGATGCCGACGCCTGGCTCCACGACGCCCGGCCCCTGGTCGCGGCGGCAAGCGACATCGCACCGGGGGAGCTCGCGCGACTGTTGCGGGCCGGGTTCTTCAGCCCGTCCGACGACGCGGACGCGGACTCCTGGGAGACCCAACGCGACCGCTTCGACGAGGAGGCCCTGCACGCCGCCCTCGCGCTGCTGTGCTCCGAGGACGAGGCCCGCCGGCACACCATCGCCGAGGCGGTCTCGCGCGGGGTCCTGTGGGCCGCGCCGTCCGACCGGGACGTGCGCATCGACATCCGCGAGCGCCGGGTCTCGGTCGCGTTCGAGCCGCGCGCCGGCGCCTGACCGGCCGGCCGTGACGGACGCCTTCCCCGCGGGCAACCGCCCGGACGCCCCGCACCGCCGGGAGTCGGGATTGGCCCCGGCGGGGCGGGCGGCCAGGCGCGCGGAGAGCGTCCGGCGCGGCCGCATCCACCATCATCCGGGGAGCCATGCCCATGCAACTCGTCACCGCCACGCTTCGCCGCAGGCTGCTCGCCAACGGCGCCATCCGGGACGCCGATCACGCTCCCGTCCTCAAGCTGTTCGACCCGTGCGGGGCCGCGACCTGGCTGATCGCCGAGATGCGCCCGGACGACCCCGACACGCTCTTCGGCCTCTGCGACCTGGGCCACGGCTTCCCCGAACTCGGCGACGCGAGCCTCGCCGAGATCGCCGCCGTCCGGGGGCGGCTCGGCCTCGGGATCGAACGCGACCTCCACTTCGCCGGACGCTACCCGCTCTCGGTCTACGCCGCCGCCGCCGCGAGCGCCGGGTTCATCGTCGAGTCCGGTCCCGAGCTGGAGGCCGCCGCCGGTCGGACCCGGACGAAGGAGACCCCGCGATGAAGCACTGGACCGTTCAATGCGGCTACGCCGGCTACTTCGCCAACACCGTCGCCGTCGAGGCGGAGACCCTGGAGGCCGCCCTGGAGAAGGCCATCGAGACCGCCAATGACGACGCCGACGGCTGGCGGTCCCTCGACCATTGCGGCCCCACCTTCGTCTACGCCGCCGCCGAGGGCGCGGACGCCGACCCGTGGGACGCCGCCTCGGCGCTTCCCATCCCCGACCGGTTCGCCGAAGGGGAAGAGCCGCCGGTCGTCACCCTGACCGGCGGCTCGACCGGCGCGGTCGAGGTCACGCGCGGCAGGGCGCGCCTGCGCTTCGTCGAAAGCGAGGGCACGGTCGTCGCCGAGGCCGCCGATCCGCCGCCCCCGACGACCGGCAAGCCGCTGGTGATCGTCCGCCGCCGCCCCGACGGCGCGCCCCACGTCACCGTCGCCGAGGGCCGCGCGCGCGTCCGCGTGCTCGACGAGATCGTGCGCGACTGAGCCGCGCGCGCCGTCCCGGTCCGCAACCATGGAGGACATCGCAATGAGCGTTTCCGATCCGTCGCCCCAGGGCTACGACCGGCACGAGGAGGCCCTGTTCATCGTCGATCCGGGGGCCTGCAACCCCTCCGGCGTCGCGCTCGCCATCTTCAACGCCTGCCGCCAGGTCAGGGACGAGGGCGGCGACGTCCGCGCCGACCCCGCCGTCCGGCTGATGACCACCCAGCTCGCCTTCCTGGTCCGGGGCGACTCCGGCATCGACGACTACGACGCGCTGATCGAGGCCTGCCGCGCCCGGTCCGCGGGCCGGGCCGCGACCGCCGCCCCGTAACCCGCCACCCATTCGCCGCGCGCCGCCCGGAGGCGGGGCGGCGAAGGCCGGGCAGGCCCGGCGGGGCCAGCGCGAGGACTCGCGCCACCTCGCCCGCTCGTCCCGCGATCCCCGATGGAGACCGTCCATGCTCGACGCCCAACCGGCGCCGGCCGCGTCCGCGCGCCCGCCCGCCATCCACGTTCCGACCCCCGACGGCGCGGCCGCGCCGCGTTCCCGCCCGAAGCCGGCCGCCCTGCTCGCCGCCGCCGCGGACCTGCTGCCCCATCTGGAGGCCGGCCGCGTCCTCGACGCCACGATCCTGCGCCACGCCATGATCGCCGCCTTCGGGGCGAGCGACGCCGCCGGCGCCTGGGTGTGGAAGGACGCCTACGAGACGGCCGAGGCCGCCATGGCGCTGTTCCTCCGCCGCTGGGGCCGCGCCATGCGCCGCGAGGCCGGCTCGCCCCAGGCCATGATCGCGATGATCGAGACCCTGGCCGCGCTCGAACCCTCCCAGACCCGGCGTTCCGAAGAGCAGATCGCGTTGCAGCAGTTCTCCACCCCGCTGCCGCTCGCCTACGCCGCCCTCCAGGCCGCCGCCGTCCGCCCCGGCGATACCGTGCTCGAACCCTCCGCCGGGACCGGCATGCTCGCCGTGATGGCGGAGTGCGCCCTGGGGACCGGGGCTGAGGGCCGCCTGCACCTGAACGAGATCGCCGCCGTCCGCGCCGGGCTCCTGGAAGGCCTGTTCCCGGGCGCCCCGGTCACCCGCCACGACGCCGGGGCCATCGCCGACTTCCTGCCCGGCCTGCGCCCCTCCATCGTGCTGATGAACCCGCCGTTCTCGGCCGCCCCCGGCGTGGACAGGAGGCGCGCCGGGACCGACCTGCGCCACCTCCGCTCGGCCGTCGCCATGCTGCCCCCGGGCGGCAGGCTGGCCGCGATCACCTCGCGCAATTGCCTTCCCGGCGACGCCGCCTGGACGGACGCCTTCCGGCGCCTCGATCCGCCCGCCCGCGTGGTGTTCTCCATCGCCATCGACGGGCGCGCCTACGCGCGGCGCGGCACGACCTTCGACACCCGCCTCACCGTCCTCGACCGCGACCCGAGGGGAGAGGCGGACGTCCGGCCGTCCGCTTGCGTTCCCGGCGCCGCCGCGCTGCTCGAAGCCGTCGTCGCCGGCGTCCCGCCGCGGCTTCCCCTCGAACCCGCGCCGGCCGGCGACCTGTTCGAGCACGCCGCCACGGCGCCCCGGCCCGCCACGCGCAAGCGCCGCACCCCCGAGCCGAAGCCCGCGTCCGCGCGCGACCGGGGACCGGTGGTCGAACTCGACTACGAAGCCGTTCCGGGCGAGGCCGGACCGGACGCCGCCGCGCCCGCCGCCGGCCCCTACGAGCCCTGGCGGCCGAGGACCGCGCGCATCCGGGACGCGCACGCGCACCCCACCTCCCTGGTCCAGTCCGCCGCCATGGCCGCGGTGCCGCATCCCGCGCCGTCCTACCGGCCGATGCTGCCCGCCCGCGTCGTCTCGGAGGGGCTGCTGTCCGACGCCCAGCTCGAAACCGTCATCCTCGCCGGCCAGGCTCACGACCGCCGCCTCGCCGCCCGCTACCGCATCGGCGAGGGATGGGAGACCGTCCTGCGTATCGACGAGCGCGACGACGGCGAGGGGAACGACGCGGACGCCCCCGACGGGGCGGCCGAGACCGCCGACGGCGAGAAGCTCTCGGCCCCGGTCCGCTTCCGCGCCGGCTGGATGCTCGGCGACGGCACCGGCGCCGGCAAGGGGCGCCAGGTCGCCGGCATCCTCCTCGACCACCGGATGCGCGGACGCCCACGGGCGCTCTGGCTCAGCCAGTCCGACAAGCTCCTCGAAGACGCGCGCCGCGACTGGACCGCGCTCGGCGGGCGCGACGACGACGTCATCCCGCTCGGCAAGGTCCGCCAGGGCGCGGACATCCCGCGCTCCGAGGGCATCCTGTTCGCCACCTACGCCACGCTCCGAAGCCCCGCCCGCCAGGGCAGGCGATCACGTCTCGAACAGGTCGTCGACTGGCTCGCCGGCGGCCTCGACGAGGACAGCCGACACGCCTTCGACGGGGCGATCGTATTCGACGAAGCCCACGCCATGGCCAACGCCGCCGGCTCCACCGGCTCGCGCGGCAAGGTCGCGCCCTCGCAACAGGGACGCGCCGGGCTGCGCCTCCAGCACGCCCTCCCCGACGCCCGCGTCCTCTACGTCTCCGCCACCGGCGCCACCACCGTCCCCGGCCTCGCCTACGCCCAGCGCCTCGGCCTCTGGGGCGCCGGGGAGACCCCGTTCGAGAACCGCGCCGAGTTCGTCGCCGCCATGGAGGCCGGCGGCGTCGCCGCGATGGAAGTGGTCGCCCGCGACCTCAAGGCCCTCGGCCTCTACCAGGCCCGCGCGCTCGCCTACGAGGGCGTCGAGGTCGACATCCTGGAGCATCCGCTCTCCCCGGAGCAGCGGCGCATCTACGACGCCTACGCCGACGCCTTCAAGGTCATCCACGCCAACATCGAGGACGCCCTCCAGGCCACCGGCATCGTCGACGGCAAGGAGACCCTCGACCGCAACGCCAGGGCCGCCGCGCTCAGCGCCTTCGAGTCCGCCAAGCAGCGCTTCTTCGGACACCTCCTCACCGCCATGAAGTGCCCGACGCTGTTCCGCGCCATCGACGCCGACCTCGAAGAGGGACGCGCCTGCGTCGTCCAGCTGGTCTCCACCGGCGAGGCCTTGATGGAGCGCCGCATCGCCGACATCCCCGCCTCCGAATGGGACGACCTCTCCATCGACCTCACGCCCCGCGAGTACGTGCTGGACTACCTCGCCCACGCCTTCCCGGTGCAGCTGCGCGAGCCGTTCACCGACGATAACGGCAACCTCATGAGCCGGCCCGTCCATGACGCCGACGGCAACCCGGTGCTCTGCCGGGAGGCCGTCGCCGCGCGCGACGCCCTGATCGAGAAGCTCGCCGCCATGCCGCCGGTGCAGTCGGCCCTGGACCAGATCGTCCACCGCTTCGGACACGAGGCCGTCGCCGAGGTCACCGGGCGCTCCCGCCGGGTGCTCCGCCTGACCGACGCACGCGGCGAGCGTCTGGCGCTGCGCTCACGCCCCGCCTCCGCCAACCTCGCCGAGACCGCCGCGTTCATGGACGGGGCCAAGCGCATCCTCGTGTTCTCCATGGCCGGCGGCACCGGGCGCAGCTACCACGCCGACCTCTCTTGCGCCAACACCGCGCGGCGCGTCCACTACCTGCTGGAACCCGGCTGGCGCGCCGACCAGGCGATCCAGGGGCTGGGCCGCACCCATCGCACCCACCAGGCCTCCGCCCCCCGCTTCCGCCCCATCGCCACCGACGTCAAGGGCGAGCGCAGGTTCATCAGCACCATCGCCCGCAGGCTCGACTCCCTCGGCGCCATCACCCGCGGCCAGCGCGACTCCCAGACCGCCATGGGCGCCGAGGACGCCAGCCTGTTCCGCGCCCGCGACAACCTGGAGAGCCTCTACGCCACCACCGCGCTGCGCCAGCTCTACATCGCCCTCTGGCGCGGCCACGTCGAAGGCTGGCCCGTCGACCGCTTCGAGACCGCCACCGGCCTCTCGCTCACCTGGCAGGGCGAGCTCAGGGAAGACCTGCCGCCCATGCCCAGGTTCCTCAACCGCCTGCTCGCGCTGCCCATCGACGAGCAGAACGGCCTGTTCGGAGAACTGGAGACCCGCATCGACGCCAACATCGACCAGGCGGTCGAGGCCGGCACGTTCGAGCGGGGCGTCGAGACCATCCGCGCGGAGTCGCTCACCGTCGTCTCGCGCGAGACCGTCCACGTCCACAAGGCGTCGGGGGCGGCGACGGAACTGGTCGAGATCCTCCGCCGCGACCCGCTCGATCCGACCACGTCCGGGGACGCGCTCGCGCTTCGGGACCGGCTGACCGAGGCCGGGAAGGCGTCCCGCCTGATGCGCAACCGGCGCTCCGGGCGCATCGCCCTGGTCCACGACGCGCCGGCGCGCATGCTCGAGGACGGCGCCATCGACCCGCGCGTCCGCATGGTCCGCCCTTCTTCGCGCGAGACCATGAGCCACTACGCCGCCGACGCATCCTCCTGGCGCGACATCGACGAGGCGCAATGGCGCGCGCTCTGGGACGCCGAGGTCACCGGCCTGCCGGCCCATACCGAGTCCAGGATGCGCCTGGTGACCGGGCTCTTGCTCCCCCTGTGGGACCGGCTGCCGCCGGAGAACATGCGCGTGCGCCGGCTGACCACCGACGACGGCCACGCCCTGATCGGGCGCACCGTCACCGCCGAGCAGGCCATCGCCTTCCGCGCCGCCTGCGGGCTCGACGGCGGGCCGGAGATGGCGCCGGCCGAGATGCACGATGCGATCCTCGCGCGCGGCGAGTCCTTCCCCCTCGCCAACGGCTGGAGGATCGCGCGCCGCGCCATCGCCTTCGCCGACCGTATCGAGGTCGAGGGGCCGGCCGACACCGATCTTCCCGCGCTCAAGCGGCTCGGCTGCGTCGCCGAGGTCCTCGCCTGGAAGGCGCGCGTGTTCGTCCCCGGCGCCGACGTGCTCGAACGCCTGATCGAGCGCTACCCGCTCGCCCCGCCCGCCGGCACGGCTTGAACGCGGGCGGCCCCCGTACCGCCGGCCCGATACCGAACGGCCGCTATCCGTATCGCCGGCATGACGCCGGCCGCACCATCGGAGACCCCATATGCCCCATTGCAGCACCCTGCCCGACGATCCCGTCTACGCCTTCTGCCCGGCCTACGAGCCTTCCGGGCAGCCGCAACAGATCCGCATCGTGTTCCGGGACCTCCCGGGCTACGTCCCGACCGCCCTGGTCGCCCTCACCCTCGACGACGCCGAGCGCCTCTGCGACAAGCTCAACAAGCGCCTCGGTCTCGACCGCGCCGCATGGACGGACCTCGCCGGGCGGTCCATGTTCGCCGGAATCGACGAGAGCCGGGCGCATTGATCCACGCCCGTGGAGATCGCCGGACACGCACGCGAACCGGAGTCCCCCGATGAAACCATCCCCGCTCCAACGCCGCTGGACGATGACCGCCGTCCTGCTCGCCGTCGTCGTATGCCAGGTTCCGGCGTCCGCCGCCGAGACCTGGCGCGGTCTGGTGGTGGCCCCGGAACACCGATGCTCGCCCTACGACCGGCGCGACTATCCCTATCCCCAATCGGTCGAGCCGCGCATCGTCGCGGCCCTCGGCGGCCGCATCTACGGCCCCTACACCGGGCGCACCTTCGCCAGCCGACGCGAGACCGATATCGAACACGTCGTCGCCCTCTCCGAGGCCCACGACAGCGGCCTGTGCGCCGCGGACGTATCGACACGCCGCCGGTTCGCCTCGGACCTTCTCAACCTCACCCTGGCGGCGCCGGACGTGAACCGCTGCGGCAGGTCGGGCAAATGCGCCAGGGACGCCGCCGAATGGCTGCCGCCCCGGAACCGCTGCTGGTTCGTGCAACGCGTCGTCGAAGTGCGCCGCGAATACCGCCTCGCCATCGACCGCCGCGAGGCCGATGCCCTCGAACGGATACTCTCGGACTGCAAGTCCACCGAGATGGTGTTCCACGGCGACGGCGGCGCGGCGGTGTCTGCCGGTTCATCCGTCTCGCAAGGTGGTCCAGCGTCCGGCGCCGCGAACGCGCTCGCCCGCTGGGACGACAACCGCAACGGACGCATCTCGTGCAAGGAAGCGAGACTGCACCGCATCGCGCCGGTGCGGCGCGGCCATCCGGCCTACCCCCTCATGCGCGACGGTGACAGCGATGGGGTGGTCTGCGAATGAGGCTCGGGGCCGCCGCGACCCCGGCTCTCTTGACTCGGTCTCGAACACGGGTGTCTTCGCGCACGGCACGGCGAGACCTATGATCGCGCCGTGCAAACGTTATGCCGCGATTGCGGCCGTCGGCCGCCTCCCGACGCCGGGACCTGCCCGGCCTGCAACTCTTCGCGCGTCCTGCGCCACGGCGAGCTTCACGATCTCGCCATCGCCCATGTCGACTGCGACGCCTTCTACGCCGCCATCGAGAAACGCGACCGCCCGGAACTGTGCGACGTCCCGGTGATCGTCGGCGGCCGCCACCGGGGCGTGGTCGCCGCCTGCTGCTACCTCGCGCGCACCTACGGCGTGCGCTCGGCCATGCCGATGTTCCAGGCCCTGAAGGCCTGCCCCGACGCCGCGATCGTCAAGCCCGACATGAGCAAATACGCCGCCGTGGGCCGCGAAGTCCGGGCGATGATGCTGAGCCTGACGCCTCTGGTGGAGCCGCTTTCCATCGACGAGGCGTTCATGGACCTCTCGGGCGCCGAGTCCCTGCATCGCGCCAGCCCCGCGGAGACCCTGGCGGCGCTGGCGCGCCGGGTGGAGGCCGAGCTTTCCATCACCGTCTCCATCGGCCTGAGTTACAACAAGTTCCTCGCCAAGATCGCCTCCGACCTGGACAAGCCGCGCGGGTTCGCGGTGGTCGGCCGGGTCGAGGCCCGGGCCTTCCTCGCCGACAGGCCGGTCGGCCTGTTGTGGGGCGTGGGCAAGGTCATGCAACGGCGCCTCGCCGAAGACGGCATTACCCTGATCGGCGAACTGGCCCGCGTCGGGGAGGCCGAACTGGTCGCCCGTTACGGCAAGATCGGCCGGCGGCTGTTCCTGTTCAGCCGGGGCGAAGACGACCGCCCGGTCGATCCCGACCGCGAGGCGAAGAGCGTCTCCTCGGAGATCACCCTCGACGAGGACGTCGCGGACCTGGCGAAACTGCGCCCGATCCTGTGGCGGCTTGCCGAGACGGTGGCCCGGCGGATGAAGAAGGCCGGCGTCGCGGGCCGGGGCGTGACGCTGAAGCTCAAGACCGCGGAGTTCCGCACCGTCACCCGCGCGCGCCGCCTGCGCGGCGCCACGCGGTCGGCGGAGGAGATGTTCCGGGCGGCCGAGCCGTTGCTCGCCCGCGAGGCCGACGGCCGCGCCTTCCGCCTGATCGGCATCGGCGCCCACGATCTGGTCGAGCCGGGACGGGCCGCCCAGGGCGACCTGTTCGGCGGCGCTTCGCCCGACAGCGGCGTCGACAAGGTATTGGACGCGGTGCGGGAGAAGTTCGGCGACGATGCCATCGTCAGGGGCCGGGGCTTCGGCGTGAAGCTCGAACGCCAGGGGCCCTCGAAAACGGAGTAAGCCGAACCCGGCCCGCATTGCCCGCCCCGCGGTGTGGCCGGTTGCCGGTGCGCGGTGCGTCATGGCGAACGCCTGCCTGTGAGGATGTTACGGGGCCATGCGCGTTATCGGCGGCCGGCCGCGGGACCGCATCGTGTTCGGCCGCGACCGTCCGGCGATCGAGTTCGAGATGACGATCGATCCCCGGCGTGCGCCCGGTCTCTTCCGCGAGAACGCCGGGGCACATTCCCCCGACGCGGCCCCGGAGGTCAACTGATCCTCGTCGGCAGGTGGTTGGGCAGCCAGCCGACGACGACCTCCCGGTCGCTATCGTCCCAGAAGAAGTAGAGGCGGAACCCGCGGCGTTCGTCGCGGGCGTTGCTGCCTTTCAGATGCCGTTCGAGCTGCCGATTGCGCCCGCCATGCTCGACGTTATAGGCGTCGCCATGCTCGCCCGCCCGCGTGCCGGCGAAGGTCGGCTCGTCCTTGAGCCCTTCCCGGGCCAGCGCCTCCCGGTATGCGGCCTGCCTGTCGGCGCCGCCCTCCAGGCGCATCGGGACGTAGTGGTCGCGCAGGATCAGCAAGGCGCGGCAGGCGAGCTCGACGTCCTCGAACTTCGACTTCTTCGCTGCCCGGATCGCCCGCGGATGCAGCCGGACGGCGCCGTCGAGCTGCTCCTTCGACCATTGTTCGAGCTGCCCGAAGCTGCCCGGAACGGCGGACCCGTCGGGGCGCTCCGGCGCATTGCCGCGCATGCGTTCGAGATGGGCCACCCGGTCCTTGAGACTCTTGATCTCCTTCCGCGCGGCGCCGGCGGCGTTACGCTCCTTGCCCAGCGATTCCGCCAGCCTCAGAGTCTCGGCCCTGAGTTCCTCGTTCTCCCGCCGCAGCGCGTCCAGCCGTTCGTCCCCCGAGGGTGTAGCCGGGGGAACGGGCGTGCGCGGCGGCTCCGGGGCGGTCCGCCTCGCGGCGAAGGGGAACGGCGAGCGCTCCTCGCGGTCCGCAGCTCCGACGGTGGCGCGCAAGCAGGCGGCGACGAGGAAGTCTTCGAAGGCTTCCGGTCCGCCGGCCCAGGCGGATATGCGCGTCCCGACGGCGAGCGGGTGGTCGCGGGGTTCCGCCCGCCAGGGGTCGAAGCCGGGCTTGTAGGTCCGCACCGCCTGGCGGAAGACGGACAGTTCCTTGCCGACCCGGTTCGTCAGGGCGAAAGTGGCCGACAGCGTGACGACGGCGACGTGGGCCGCGCCCAGCGTGCGTTCGAAGATGGATTGCGGCGAGACCAGCGCGGTCGAGGGATCGTCGTCGAGATCGTGCGTGGCGATCGTCAGCACGTCCCGCTCGCGCCCCGGGTCGCAGAGCAGTGCGAGAAGCGTTTCCGCCCGTTCCCGCGTATCGACGAGCCAAGGCCCGGCGCCGACCGGCCGGCCGTCGACGACGACGTCGAACCGATCCGCGATCCGCCGGACGAGGCCGGGAACGGACGGGGCGGGCGGGCTTTCTCCCCGCGCCGCGCAGCCGAGCCGCACATGTACGCTTATCGCCTCCCCGTCCCTGGCGATCTCGGCTTCGGTCGCCCATAAGCGGTCCGGCGCATCCCCGTCGGCTTCGTCCAGCCGCGCCGTCCAGCGGCCGGCATCCCGCGCCGGCGCCGCTTCGGCGCGGAGCGGACCGGCCCCGGCGAGTTCGAACCCTTCGCCGCGCCACGCTTCCGCCGGCAGACGCCGCCCGGCGCGGTCCTGCATCCAGCGCAATACTTCGTCCCGCGCCTCGCCGAACGCGCCGTCGAGATCGTCCGCGGGGATGCGCATCCTTATTCGACACGCCGGCAGCACGGTCCGGCGCGCACCGCGCATGTACGGCAGCGCCGACGCCAGCTGCTCGGCCAGACTGCCTCCTCCTCGATCGGCCATCGCACGGTCCCGTCTTGTTTCCGCCGGTACGGCGGCGCCGGCATCCTCCTTCGTCTTCCCGCCGTCGTCCACCTGTCGGCTTCCCGCGCGACGGCCTTGACCTTCTTGACGGCCTCGGCCGACGCCGCCTTTGCCGCGCGGAAGACGGCTTGCGGCCCGGACGCGCGGGAGACCTTCCTGTCGGGATCGAGAACCCGCGACCGTCGGGCGCTGCGTTCACTGAAGCGAACCGCAAGCGCCGCTCACGTCACGAGAGAGCGGCTCGTGGGCCGGGGCTGGCCCCAAACCCGCCACGGCCGCACGGCGCGTTCCATGGAGAGCCACGCGGGTTGCCCGCCTTGCCCGGCGCGCCCCGCCGGCGCGGTTCCCGGGCCGGAAAGGCGAGGAGTGGAAAGCCTGGAGGGGGCGAGCGCCCCGGAACGAGAGGAAGACTCGCTGCCCGGCGGCGCTCCCGACCCCTCCAACACGGGAGCTTGCCATGTTCGACGACCTCTTCGAGACACCGACCGCCGTCCGCCTCGCCGACGGCAACGACGACGACTTCCAGCCGTCCTTCGCCAGCGACCGGCTGCTCGCCGAGATCGGACTGCCGGTCCGGGCGATCCGCGAACTCCGGGGCCTCTCTCCCGGCGCCGGCGCGGACGGATGACGAGAGGGAAAGGGAAGGTTCGAGAAGGTGAACGGAGAAGGGATCGAGAGAGACCGGACCCGTTCGCCAACCCAACGTCAGCAACCAGGACCACAAGGAGATCGTCATGTCCTTCGGATTGAACCGCGCGGAGATCATCGGCCGCCTCGGCGCCGACGTCACCGTCAACCACCTCGCCAACGGCGGCAAGGTCGCCAACCTCAGCATCGCCACCGACGAGGGCTACATCGACAAGACCTCCGGCGAGCGCCGCGACCGCACCGAGTGGCACCGGATCGTCACCTTCCAGGACGGCCTGATCGCGATGCTGGAGAAGCACGCCCGCAAGGGCCGGCTGGTCTACGTCGCGGGCAAGCTGCAGACCCGGCGCTGGCGCAAGGACGGCGAGGACACCGACCGCTTCTCGACCGAGATCATGCTGGTCCCGGGCGGGCGCGTACAATTCCTCGACAAGCCCAACGGCACCCCCGCCCCGGCGGCCAACGGCGCGGCGCCCGCGGCCGGCAACGGGGCCGTCCAGGCGGCGGACGGGATCGGCGACGAGATCCCGTTCTAGCGGCCTTCCTCTCCTCCCTCCCACTCGGGCCGGCGCCTCGCGCGTCGGCCCTTTTTCTTTGCCCGCCGGGCGGAGTCCACCGCCTCTCGCTGCTGGCCGGCGGGGCGGCCGCGCTCGCGCTTCGCGCATCGCGCGCCGGCCTGCCCTCCGACGAGTTCGCCGTGCTTCCCCGCCGCTCCGCGTTGGTCCTGCGCGGCGCGGCGCGGCGGGACTGGATGCACGGCATCGACCGCGCGGCCAATGCCCGGCGGCGGACGACGCGCGTCTCCGCGACCTTCCGGACGCTCGCCGCATAGCCCGCTCCGCCCGAGGATGGGCGGGGCGCTCGCGCTTCGCGCATCGCCTGCCCGCCGCGCGCCGGCGAGAGGCCGGGGGTGGGCCGGGACGGCGCGTCCCGCAATCCCCGGAGGGAGCCGCCATGAACGCCACCGATATCGCCGCCGCCCTCGCCCGGCGCGCCGAGCAGGTCTGCCGGCGCTACCTTCCCAACGGCCGCAAGCAGGGCCGCTACTGGACCTGCGGCAACGTATACGGCGCCAAGGGCCGATCCCTGTTCGTCCGCCTCGCCCCGCCCGGCGCACCCGGCAAGTGGACCGACGCCGCCACCGGCGAGCACGGCGACCTGCTCGACCTCATCCGTCTCGGCATCGGCACGGCGTCCCTCAAGCCCGCCCTCGACGAAGCCCGCGCCTTCCTCGCCATGCCGGCAGCCCCCGCCGGCGGCAAGGCCGCCGCATACGACCGCATCGAGGCCGCACGCCGCCTCTGGCGCGCCTGCCGCGCCATCGACGGCACCCACGCCGAGGACTATCTCCATACCCGCGCCATCCACCGCTGCCGCTTCCCCGCGCTGCGCTTCCATCCCGCCCTCGACTACCGCGACCGCCGCGGCTTCCGCCGCCTGCCGGCGCTCGTCGCCGCCGTCGCCGGCGACGACGGCGCCATCGACGGCATCCATCGCACCTGGCTCGACCCCGCCGCGCCCGCCAAGGCCCAGGTCGCGCATCCACGCAAGGCGCTCGGCCGCGTCCATGGCCGCGCCGTCCGCTTCGGCAGCCCCGGCCACGACACCCTGCTCGTCGGCGAGGGCATCGAGACCGTGCTCTCCCTGGTTACGGCAGTCCCCGCCATCCCCGCCGCCGCCGCGCTCTCGGCCGGGAGCCTCGGCGCCTTCGCGCCGCCTCCCGGCCTCGCCCGCCTCGTCGTCGCCCGCGACAACGACGCCGAAGGCCAACGCGCCGCCGACCGCCTCCGGCGGCGCTGCCGCGACCTGGGCGTTCCCGCCGCCGTCGTCGTCCCCGAACGCGGCGACTTCAACGACGATCTGGTCGCATTCGGCGCGCAAGCGCTCGCCGCCAGGATCGCGCCCCTGTTCCACGCCTCGGCTCGCGGGCCGGCGCGTTGAACGGGAGTGAAGAGGGAAGCGGGGAGCGGGGCGATCGCCACGGGGGGCGGAGAGAGAGCCGGCCCTCGCCACGCCGCGCAAGCCATCCGGCTTCGCCAACCACGGGAAGGACGGCACCATGGATCGCGTCACCTTCAAGCGTATCGCCCCCGACGAGTCGCGCATCTATCACGACGGCGATCACGTCGGGGACATCTATCGCCAGCCCGACTGTCTCGAGCCGGGCGCGCACTACTACGTCGTCCATCTCGACGAGGACCGGCGCGGACCCGTCCGTGTCCATGACCGCGCCCGCGTCCGCGAGGTCGCCGAGCGTCTCGTCCGCACCCACCCGCTCCGGTGATCGCGACGATGACCGCGGGCGCCTTCGTTCCACGGTCCGAACCAGGCGGGACCGCCGTTGGAGGAAGAGGGGAGCGAGGAAGAGGACGACCGCCGGGAGGCCGGGAGAGGAACCCGGTCTCCAGGGCCCAACGCCGCACACCCACGGGAGAGAACCCCATGACCCTGACCTACGCCGGCATCGGAGCACGCGCCACGCCCCCGGCCGTCCTCGAACGCATGACCGTCATGGCCGCCTGGCTCGCACGCCGGGGCTGGCATCTCCACACCGGCGGCGCCGATGGAGCCGACAACGCCTTCGCCCTCGGCGCGCCCCAGGCCCAACGCACGTCGTTCCTGCCCTGGCCCGGATACAACGGCCGCAAGGGCGGCGACTGCCGTTCCCTGTCGCCCCGCCAACTCGACACGCTCCTTCCCATCGCCGCCGGCGCCCATCCCGCATGGCGCCGGTGCTCGCCCGCCGTGCGCAAGCTCCACGCCCGCAACGCCGCGATCCTGCTCGGTCCCGACGCCGATGCCCCCGTTCGCGCCGTCGTCTGCTGGACCGAAGGAGGCCGCGTCCAGGGGGGAACCGGAATGGCCCTCCGCATCGCACGCGCGCACGGCATCCCGGCGTTCAACATGGCGGTCCTCGAACCCCGCGCCGTTTGCGAACGCCTGGAGGCCCTCCGAACCGCCTCCGCCCGATCCCCCGGCGCCGTGCCGGCGGCAAGGCCGTAAGGGGCCGTGCGGGGGGAGAAACACAGCCTCCCGTCGTGATGTCCGATCGTGCCACACGTGCTCCCTTCGCCAACCCGCTGCGCGGGTCCTCCGCTTCGCTACGGCAACGACTCGCAATGCCAAGAAGCGCCGGGAAGCCGTCCGACCGTGGCTCCGCACTCGCTCCGCTCGCTTGTGCGCCCGCACCATCGGACGGCTCCCCGGCGCTGGCATTGCGGCCGTCGTGGCTCCGTTGCGCGCGCGTGTCCCAACCAGACACCACGACGGGGCACACCGTCCCGTTGGATCAACCTCTGAACTGGAGATCGTCATGAACCGCTTCGACAACACCGAGACCGCCGACACCACGATGGCCGACGCCTTCGCCAAGGCCGGCTTCGACGGCACCACCGGCGACGACCGCGAACCCGGACACACCGCCTCCCCCACCGCCGCCGTCTGCGAACTCGCCAGGCTCCACGGCGCAACCCCCGGTCCCGACGAACCCGACAACCGACCCGTCTGGGGCGAGGACGAGGCCATCGCCGGCGTCGAGCAGGCCTTCCACACCCTGATCGAGACCGTCGCCCCGGACGGAACCCAGCTCGCCGACGAGCGCGAGAGCCTCCTCTGGGGTTTCGTCAACACCTTCCACGCACAGGTCCAGCGCCTCGAACGCGCCGTCGACAGGATCGCCCCCGAGATGCGCGAACTCGGACGCGCCCAGGACGGAACCGAGGTCAAGTCCTGGGAACTCGAACGCATCACCGAGCGCGCCCACAACCTCGGCGACCGACGCGACGCCTTCGAGAAGCTCCGCGACTTCGCAGCCGACGCCTACCGCGCCGAGACCGGCGAACAGTGGCGGCCCCGTCACGGCTCGCACGCCAGCCAGACCGGCAAGCTCACCTCCGCAGCCATCGACGCACGCGACTTCATCCGCGCCCGCAAGGACCGCGAGACCCGCGCCCACCTCCCCGACGGAACCCTCGTCGCCGTCGCAGGCGGCAAGGAAGCCGAGGACGTCCGCGCCATCTGGAACACCCTCGATCGCGTCAAGACCCGACACGCCGACGTGATCCTCGTCCACGGCGGCGGCCCCGGCGCGGAGAAGATCGCCGCCTCATGGGCCGAGCGCAACCACGTCCACCAGATCGTCTGCAAGCCCGACTGGGACCGCCACGGACGCGCCGCACCCTTCCGCCGCAACGACGACCTCCTCAACCTCCTCCCCAAGGGCGTCGTTGCCTTCCCCGGTTCCGGCATCACCGAGAACCTCATCGACAAGGCGCGCCGGCTCGGCATCCCCGTCCACCGCGTCGCCGCCTGAGCGAAACCACCCAGGGCCGGTCCCCGCCGAGGGATCGGCCCTTCTTCCTCGTCTCACCACCGGAGGCCGTGCGGATGCTGCCGATGGGCGCCGTGCGAGCGGAGACAACGCGACTGCCCGACGTGATGTCCAATCGTGCCACGCGTGCTCCCTTCGCCAACCCGCTACGCGGGTCCTCCGCTTCGCTTCGGCAACGACTCGCAATGCCAAGGAGCGCCGGGAAGCCGTCCGACCGTGGCTCCGCACTCGCTCCGCTCGCTTGTGCGCCCGCACCATCGGACGGCTCCCCGGCGCCGGCATTGCGGCCGTTGTGGCTCCGGTCCGCGCGCGTGTCCCAATTCGACATCACGTCGGGACGCAACGCCCCGGCGGTGGCAACATCCAGAAGAGGAGAGCGAGATGCGCATCTGGAACAAGCGGACCGACCGAAACATCCCCAAGAGCGCCGTCTACGTCGGACGGCCCACCCAATGGGGCAACCCCTTCGTCATCGGACGCGACGGAGACCGCAAGACCGTCATCGAGAAATACCGCCGATGGATCTGGAAGCGGATGCAGGATGGGCGCATCGACCGCGACCGACTCGCCGCCCTCGCCGGCAAGGACCTCGTCTGCCACTGCGCCCCCGAGCCCTGCCATGCCGAAGTCCTCGCCCGCGCCGCCCAATGGGAACACGACCGGCGCAACGGATAAGCCCGACCCGCGAGAGCCGGTCCCCGACACGGGATCGGCTCCATCGCCTCACGATCCAAGACACCGATCGCCGACGACAACATCCCCCCGCGTCGGCTCCGCCGCCCGCGCGACCCGCCGTCGCGCCCGCACCGGCCCGCTCCCCTCGCCGGTCCCGCGGCCCCAATCCCTTCTCAAGACATCCAGGGTACGATCACGGCATGGAAGCCGGTTCGCTCCACACCTGAACGCAGCACGCTGCAAGATATTGAAAAGGCTGCGAAAACGTGCGCTTGACCGCGCTCCGCCATGAGCGATCACAGCCCCGCGCGCCCCTGTCATGCCGGGAAATGTGCGCCCAAATCGGTAGCTCTCCGAATGCCCGGAGCATACCTGAACGATATCAAGCGGCTGGGCGTCACACACGGCGGTGACGCCGGTTCTTCCGCCGGAGTGGAAAATAGCCTGTCCCCCGGCGAGTGCTCAAAATGGGCGCGCGCAGAACTGCGCCCATTGATGACAGCTACCAATCTGGTATCTTGACGACAGGCTGCGTCCGAGCGCTTCGGCGGTCCGCAAACGAGCGCGTCAATGCCCGGAACGCCAAGAACGTTCGACGGTTTCGTGGCCAGGATCACATTTGAAATCGCGCGGATGGATTGCCGAAACGCATGACGAAGACGCTGCAAAAGAACATCCGGGTCACGCCCGAGCAATGGGATCGCATCGAAAACGCGGCGGAAGAGCGGGACGTTTCGGCGAACCGGCTCGTCGTCGAGCTCGCCATCGAGGCCCTCGATCGCCGCGGATGGCCACGCACCGAGCACGAAATCCGCATGTTTCGATCCTGCATGTTCACGGCCCAGGCCATGGCTCGCGATATGATCTCGTCCGGGCGCGAGGATGAAATCGAGGAAATCCGCCGGGATATCTCCATGATCGCCCCAGACCTGCCGGATGAATCGGCGAGACCGGAAACGGATCAACCTCAATCCTCGGGCTACATGGACGGTGAGGCGTAAGCTCTCGGTCCGGATCGATGTGGTACGACCGAAGAGATTTCGCCCCTATCGGAGAAATACGGCGGGACAACTCCCATCTGAATCCCGGTAAGGGATACCAACCGGCGTGTCTTAAATCAAAGAATCGATCCAAAATATTGACACAAGTCCAGATGCCAAGTTTATGAGAAGCGAGGCACGCATTTCCATCCGAGAACGGCCAAAGACCCCTTCAAGCCATCCGAACTCACGACCTCATCCGAAGAATCATCTGAACCAACCCGAAAAGACGGTGGAAGAGATAATCGACATGCTCACTTTGGGCGAGCCGTTCCTGACTTGCTTCAGAATGACGTATCTGAAGGTTGTTGCCGATCCAGGTCAACTCCTTGGCCTCCTGCTCCAGCACTTTGCGGAATTGTGTCGAGGATGAGCCAGCAGCGCCGTCAAGGAGCGACGTCACCTGCATCTTCTTGTCCCGTCCGCTACCCAATGTCTTCAGACGCTCCCACGCATCCCAGAGAGCCTCCAGAGCTTCGTGCCGAGTTGCATCGTCGGGATCAGAAAACTTGCGCTGCGCCGTCTTCAATATGCGATCAAGCTCTGTGTCGCCGGTAAGAAATTGGACGGATGAAAGCGTCTCGCGTAACACTGCTGGCACAAGTCGTTCGACATGACCTTCCTCCGTGAGATCATAGGCAAGGCCATTGCGACGAAAAATTCGGTTGATGTCGTTGCGAAATTCATCTCGACCAACCTCAATATCGAATTGCAGATGATAATGGCTGAAAAATTTGTGATGGTCGACATGGCTGGGCTTCCCGACACATCGCCAACAAAACTCAATCGTATCGAGAATGTCCAGAGTTTGCGGTGGTCCTCCAGAGAGATCGAGCGGAGAGCTTTCCCGTAGAGCCGGGACTTCAGCCCGTAAGGCTTTCCAGAAGGTGCTCTCATCGCAACCTATCAATCCGTGGCCATCGTCGCATGTGGCGGGATAACTCGCTCCAAATGACCCATCCTTGACGCGAGCACATATAAGCGCTCGGATACCGTCCCACGTGCCTTCGTTAATTTCCTCGTTCATTCCGTGTCAAACTCGTTTCTTCAAGTGATTATTCGTTCTCCGCAAGAACGATTTCTCCAAGCGCTCTTCCATGCCATGCTATCGTGTACGCCGTTCGCAGGGACGGCCTTGGCCGATACCCAACATCATCAAGGAGTCGCTCCAGCGACACGAGGCGCTCGCGGAACCCCATCCGGACCCCGAAACGAAGGCTCGCCTTGTCCGGTCCGCACAGCACCCAAGCATCGTCCCGATGAAGCGCGTGAGCCCAGAGCGATGCCTCGCCTCTATCCAATATGATGTCGTGCGCCCGAATCGCCAGTTCCGCGCGATCGCGATCTTCGACGGAATGGACCGCCGCCAGCGACGCGTGCAGCTCTCCTGCATCGATCCGTTGCTCCGGTCGCCGCCGCTGAAACCCCGTCTGCGTTTCGGTCACGCAGTCCTCGACGGTTTCGACACGATAGCCACCCGTGAGCGCACGCCACGAACCGACCCGGTGCGACTCCAGGATGACGTTCGTGTCCACGAACACGGAGCCTTGGTGACGCGCCACTTCACAGATCGACCGGATGCACGACGCCATGCGCCGCGAACAGGTCCGCCAAGTCTTCGACGGTCAGGTCGAGCAGGCCGGCGACGCGGCGGAGCGAGACATGGCCCCCGTCGATGGCGAGAGCGAGAACCTCGACGAAAGGTCTCGAAAACAGGACGGGCAGCGCACCCTCCACGACGTCGTGTCCGTTGTTGCGCAGGGCCGCCTCGGGCAACGAACGCGCCACGGCCGGCTTCATCTCGCCGAGCGCGACCAGCCGCCACCGCAGCGCCGAGGACGTCACGTGGAGCTCGTCCGCCACGGCGTTCAGCCGCGCGACCGACTTCTCTTCGGTCAGGTCCGACCAACCGCCGAACCGCTCCAGAGCGCTGGCCGGCATCAGCACCGCCGCCGCGAAATTGTTGGCGAGCTGCTCCACGCGGTTGCCCCCGGTCTCCATTGCCTCTTCGGAGTGCTCGGGCGGCATCGCGTCCCAGGTCAGGATGTGAAACAGCTCGTGGGCGAGGTCGAAATGGCGGCGGCCGGCGACCTCGCGGCGCGCGATCAACACCGCGTCCAATTCGGGCAAGCGGCAGGCCGCGCCCGAGATACCGTCATGGGCATCGACCATCAGGACCAGGATGCCCAAATCCCGTTCCATGACCTCCGCCAGACCGATCGCCGGCGTTTCGCCGAGGCCGAACTCGGCGACGAACCGCTCGCCGGCCAGCATGGCGTCCTCGAAACGGGAATGCCGGATAAGACCGAGCGCCCGGCGCATGAGCGGGGCCTCGCGCCCGACCCGCGGCGCCAAGGCGCGGAACGCGGCGATCCAGCGCCCGGCGTCGCGTTCGTACTCGCCGAGCCGTTCCGCTCCGACGCCCGTCTGCCGCCACGAGAAGCGGCCTTCGCCGGCGAGCCGGAACGGATCGGTGAAATAGTCCAGCGGCGCGCGCAGCTTCTCGACCGCGAGCACCAGCTCATCCGCCGTCACGCGGCGTGCGCCGGTCTCGATGGCCGAAACGGTCTGCCGGTCCTTGAAACCGAACAACCGCGCGAGATCGTCCTGGGAGAGCTTGCGCTCCTCGCGCAGCGCCTTGATCCGCGTGCCGATAAGTCGCGTCGTCACCGGAACCTCCTCGCCGCGAGCGTTCTTGCGATTTGGACTATGCAAGTAATCTAGGCGATATCGCCTCCGTGAACAATAGTAAATCCAATCTCCAACTTCGGCGCCGCCGAATTTCATGCCGTGCGTCAGGTCTACATCTCCATCTCGATCTCGCGCGGCTCACGAACCTTCTCCGGCTTCGGTGTCCGGTGTCCCGGTTCCGGCGTACCTTCCTTCCGGCCGCGGCCGTGGACGGGTTCCGGCCTTCTGCTCTTCTCTCGTTCGGGTTCGACTGCCTCCAGCGCCGCGATGCGCTCTCCGGTGGCGGCTTCCAGCCGCTCGCGCAATGCGTTCCGGTCGTCGGTCACCAGCTCGGCGCGGTCGCGAGCCCGGCTGATCTCGACGTAGAGCGTCTTCTGCGTGGTCAGGTGGGGGTGGTTGGCTTCCATCGCCGCGATGACGGTATCGACGGTGCGGCCCTGGAAGGCGTGGACGGTGGACGCCCAGGCGCGGTCGATATGCCGTAGCTGCGGGTCGTCCTTGCGCATGTCGAGGACCCGCCCGTCCTCGAGGCGGAACCTCACCGTCCCGTCCTTCACCACCGTCACCTCCGCCGTGGCGCTGTTGACCAGTTCGTGCCGCGCGTCGTTCCGGGTCCATCGAATGCGGTCGCCCGCGCGGAGTTCGATGGCATCGACGCGGTAGACCTCGACCCCGCCCGTCCTGCCGGCGAGCCTGTACGGGTCCCAGGAGACAACCTCGCCGTCCTTCCCCATCAGCTTCACGGCGTCGGCGCTCCGGTCGATGCCGACGACGCGCAACTCGTCGCCCTTCCCGACCCCGAGCCGCTTGTAGGCGCGGTGGAACGCGACCACGTCTCCAGGCGCATAGTTGGCGGCGAGCGCCTTCTCCGCGTTGGTGTAGCCGAGCGAGACCAGGCGCTCGGTCTCCAGCGCCGGCCCCACGATCGCGCCGTCCCGGATCAGCCGCTCCCGGATGATGTCGTTGATCTCCTCGCGCAGCGCGTGGCTCGGCGCCATCAACCCGGCGTTCTCGCGCCCGGAGACCGATAGTTTCAGCCAGCGCGCGGCGGCCGCACCGGCGAGATTGTCGGCCTTCACCTCCGCCACGTTGGGCCCGAGCTTCTCGAACGCCTTGCGGACATCGCCCGCGAGGCTCGCCTCGACGGCGGCCTTCAGGCCCGCGTCGCGCTGACGCATGATCTCGTCCATCGCCGCCGTCTTCATGCCCGCCCGCTGCAACTGCGCGAAGGGCTTGCCGGCATCGACGGCATCGAGCTGCTTCTCGTCGCCGACCAGCACGACCCGGGGAATGCGCAAGGTGTTGGCGATCCGCAGGAGATCGCGGGCCTGGACGGTGGAGGCGAGCGAGCCTTCGTCCACCACCAGCACCGTCTTTCTGAACGCGGCGCGCATCTGGCGTTCGCCCCTGGCCGTGAGCCGTCCCTCGGCGACGCCGGCATTGCGGGCGAGGAACCGTTGCAGGGTCTCGCTCCGGATGCCGGCTTCGTTCTCCAGGGTGCGCGCGGCCGAGGCCGACGGCGCCAAGCCCTTGACCTCGAACCCGCGCTTCTCCAGGAGCGCGCGGGCGCGGTTCAGCATGGCGGTCTTGCCGGTCCCGGCGTAGCCCTGGACGCCCACCGTCCGGTCCTTCCCGGACAGGATCAGCTTCACCGCGTCCTTCTGACCGGCCGTGAGGGGTCCGTTGCGCAGCGCCTTGTCGACGGCGCGGCCGCGCATCGCGGCGGCACCCCGGTCCCGGCCACTCCGCATCAGGGCGATGGTCTCCTTCTCGTCGGCGACCGCCTTGTCGGTGGTGAGCGAGTCTCCCGGGACGGGCAGGTTCGCGGCGTGCAGCGTTCCGGCCTCCTCCAATCGTGTTACCGCGTCCTCGGCCTCGCCGATCGCCACCGCGCCGGGGCGCCAGGCGAGCATGGCGGCCAGAAGGTCGGTGCGCGAGAACACCGCTTCGCGCTCGGCGAGATGCGCCACCGCCCACGCCGCGGCCCGGTCGGCCTCGGCGACTCTTCCCGAACTCTGCCGGTTGCCGGAAAGGCCGGCGGCGGCTCGGCCCGCGTCCTTGCCGGCCTCCCGTGGCACGGCTTCCGCCGCGAGAACTCGCGCGTCGAAGCCGAGACCGGCGGCTTGTTTCTTCCAACTCTCCCGGAGCGCGTCCTTGTCCACGTCGCGCTTGTGGGCGCGGGTCATCAGCGCCGCGCGCTGGGCGAGACTCTGGTTTTCGGCAGTGTCGCCGAGACCGTGCTTGGCCATCGCCGCCTCGATCTCGGCGCGCCGCGTCGAGAACGCCTCCACGACCTCACGCGGAACCCCGGCGATCTCGAAGCGCCCGTCAGCATGGGTCTTCTCGATGCGGTAGCCGAGCGCTCCCAACCCCCGCGCCAGTTCGCTGCGGTACATGGCGCCGACCAGCATCTTCGAGGCGTAGAGCCTCTCGTTCGCCATGGTGCGCCACTTGCCGTCCTCGCCCCGGACCATGTTGGCGAGCACGGCATGGGTATGAAGCTGCGGGTCGAGGTTGCGCGAGGTGTCATGCCGGAAGGTCGCGGCGACCATGCCCTGGCCGCCGGCGCGAACCATGCGTCCGGTCTCCGGGTCCTTCATCCGGGTCTCGACGACGTTGGCCTCGATCCAGGCGAGGGTGCGTCGCACCGCCCGGTCGTGCGCGGCGACGACGCGCCGGTCGCCGCCGATCAGGGCGGCGAGCGAGACCGACTTGGGAGCGGAAAAGGTGACGTCTCGTCCGGGCCGGTGATGGACGTTGCCGTCTTTGTCCCTGCGCCCGAGCCGGCGGCCCGTTCCGTCCGGGACTTCTCCCGCCAGCACGCCCTTGAACGTGTCCGCGTCGACGGGGCCTTCGAGCCCGAGCGCCTCGGCGCCTCTTCCGAACCAGGCGCTGCCTTCCTTGTGGGCCGGATCGTCCCTGGCGTAGTAGCCGTCGCGCTCGTAGTAGGTGACGCCTTGGGCGGGCGAGGCGACGGCGCCGATGGAGGCGACCATCTCAGATCCGGATCAGCCCGCTCGCCGGCTTCCCGTCGCCGGGGGCGGAGCCGTCCCGCGCGTCCGGCCGGTTCGCTGCCGTCCTTGAATATCCGCCACTCGAATCCGGCTCGGCTTCGGAACCGGTCGGAGCTCGCGCGGTTTCCCGGACCGTCGCTTCGTCGACGCCGGTATTCCCACCGTTGCCTTCCGTGGAACGTTCTTCTCCGGGGCTCGGCCGGAAGGCCTTCGCGTTCTCTCCGCCCGCATCGGACGTCGTCGGTGGGAGACCGAGCTCCTCCGGCCAGCCTTCGGCGGCGCGGCTCATTGCCCATGTTTCGAGGTCCCGTTCCACCCAATCCATCGCCGTCGGGTCGAGTTCCCACAAGTCGAGTGCGGCCTCCGCGTCGGGCGCCTGTTCGATGACCTCTTTCGCCTCGCCCGGCTTTCCCTTTACGGCCTTCGAACCCGGTCGGGCGGCCTCGCGCTCGACTTCCCCGGGCGCCGCCACCTCTCCGGCGCCGGCTTCCCCTTCCGCCCTCGGGACGAACCGCTCGGCAACCTTGGGGCGTTGTTCATACCGCAGCTTGATGCGCGCGACGGGCCATGCGCCGGGGAACTTGAGGTAGCCGGCGAGGCTGTCGAGGCGGGCGATCTCGGCCGGCAGCACCAGCGGGCGCAGGGCGCGCCTTGCACCCAGCGTCACCCCGTCGCGCGGGGTCTCGGCGCCGTAGTTGACGCTCTCCGCCATCTCCTCGATCTCGGCCCGCCCCAGACTCTCGGCCGACCATTCCGCGGTGTCGCGGTCCGGGGCGGCGAGCACCACGCGGGTGCCGCAGAGCCCGGAGACGGTCTCCGCCCCGTCGCGCCCGTAGAGGTCGCGCAGAGCCGAGAACACCTGCACCCCGAGCACGAAGCAGCCGCCGAACTGGCGGCTCTCGGCGAGACCGGGCCGCAGGCTCGGGACCTGGTGCAAGGTGGGCAACTCGTCGAGGACGATCCAGATGCGGCGCCCGTCGTCGCGCGGCAGCGACAAGAGCGCGTTGACGGCGATCTCGAGCCAGGTGGAGATCAGGCCCCGCAGGCTGGCGTGCTGGTCGCCGCGCGAGGTCAGGAACAGGAACCCGCTTCCGCCGTCGTTCCCGATCCAGTCGCGGATGGAGAACGGCGGTCCTTCGTCGGGGAGCAATTCGAGGGCGCCGATGTTGGCGGTGAGCATGGCGCGGACCGAGAGCGCGGTCTTGGGGTTGGCGGGATCGACGATGGACTGGGCGACGGTGCCCTCCATGGCTTCTGCGAGGGCGTCGAGGCTGGTCTTGAGCAGGTGCTCGACCAGGACCCGGTTGCGGGTCTCGCCCTGCTTCCAGAACACGGCGGCGCCGTGGGAGAACAGCTGGCGCGCGGCGGTGATCCAGAACGGGTCCACGGCGTCCTTCTGGCGGGGGATGAGGGCGGCGGCCATGGTGTCGAAGTCGCGCGCGTTGCGAGCTTCGAGGAAGGGCGACCAGCGGGGCGCGCGGGCGTCGAGGGGGTTGAGGAGGACGTCGCGTCGGGGATCGAAGAAGGTCTCGGCGTAGCTTCCCATCTTGTCGTAGAGGACGCAGCGCTCGCCGCGTTGGCGTATCTGCTCGACGAGATCGGCGATGAGGACGGTCTTGCCGGAGCCGGTGGTGCCGGAGACGATGGTGTGGCGGGTCTCGGTGCGGTCGGGCCAGGGGATGCCGGCGATGCGGTAGGGCGGTTCGGCGGGCCGTCGAAACGGTAGCGGAAGGCGTGGCGGCGCGACGCGGCGTCGGAGCTGGCGTGCGGAGACCAGTTCGCCGCCGCGCAGGCGCCGTCCGCGCTTGAGCCTGCGGCCGGCGTAGTGGAGCGCGACAAGGGCCGCGACGACGATGCCGGCGCCGATCCCCGATCCGAGCAGGGCCGCGTTCAGGAGGTCGTCGAGCATCCGGCTCCGCAACGCGATCAGCGGCCGGTGGTTGGCGATGGTGCCGAGGGTCACGGTCTCGACGCGTCCGTCGGGGTGGCGCACGTCCTTGGGCCGGTGCGGGGGCATGCCGGCGTCGATGAGGGTCTCGGCGAGCACCAGCATGCCGACGGCGTACCATTCGTGGCCCGTGGTGGTGCGCGCGGCCTTCCACGCGGCGGCGTTGGCGGCGCCGATCAGGGCGGCTATGAGAACCATGCCGGCGAGCCGCCGCCAGGTGCGCAGACCGCGGGCGGCGGCGCGGACGCCGCGCCCGGTATCGCCGCCCGCCCCGGTCACGGCGCGGCCGCGGCGCCGGTCTCGGGATCGTCCGTGTCCGCGGCCACCGGTTCCGGGGACCGGGCCGCCTCGCCCTCGGCGCTTGCGGACAGTTCATGCAGCCGGGCGAGCCACAGCCTGGCGGCGCGTTCGGGACGCATTGGCCGGACGCGGCGGCGGAGCGGCGGGAACATGGCGCCGGCGCCGGAGGGCGGAGGGAGGCCCAGGTCGCGGCGTTCGGCGGCGTCGGCCATGCGGTCGACCAGGCGCAGGATCTCGGCCCAGGATTCCGGCGGGTCCGCTTCCAACCCGGCCGCCTCGCGCACCGCGCGGTCGATCCGCTCGCCGAGCCGCCGGGCGCGCTCCGCCGCCTTGGCCGAGGCGGGTTCGCCCCGATCCCCGAGCCAGGCGGCGCGGGCGGGCGCCAGCAGGGCGTGCAGGGTCAGCGCCCGGCGGTCGGCGCCGGGGACGCCTTCCAGCGTCTCGACCTCCCCGGCCATGACCAGCGCGTGCTGCGCGACGGAGTAGAACCGCCGCGTGCGCCCGCCCCAGCGGCAGGTATTGGCGAGCAGATGAGCGATCGCCTCGAACGCGACCGCTTCGGCGGCCGCGTTCTCCGGATCGCCGGGCCATGCGGGTTGCGTCTCGGCGGGCGCGGCGTTGCGCCGGGTTCCCTCGGTCATCGTGCGTTCTCCTTTCTCTATTGCTCTCTATTGCGGTGGACGGTTCATCGGGGCCGGCCGGTACGGCCGGGGCCGACCAGCCGCGATCCGCCGACCCTGGCGATGCCGCCGATGGCGGCCCCGCCGACGCGTTCCGCCTCGCCGCCGCCGGTGTCGCCGCGCCCGCCGATCCACTCCAGGACGACGGCGGGCAGGAGGTCGATGAGCTTGAACGCGCCGTTCATCAGCGCGTAGGCGACCATGACGTAGAGGGCGAGCATGGCGAGGAAGCCCACGGGTCCGAGGCCGCCCGAGGCGTTGGCATCGCGGAGCTGGGGCAGCCAGACCTCGTTGAGGAGGCCGATGGCGGCGAGGAAGACGAAGTAGCCGAGGATCAGGCCGAACAGCATCAGGGGCGGGCGCAGGACCAGCCCCGGCAGGAACAGCCAGCCCTGACGGGTGGCGGGCACGGTCAGGCGGTCGCCGTCGCCGCGGGTGACGTGGGCGGCGGCGAACACGGTGACGGCGAGGACGGCCTCGACCACGTTGACGAGCCAGCCGAATATGCCGAACAGGAAGCGGATGAAGGGAAGCGCGGGCAGGACGTAGGCGAGGACCGCGCCGGCGACCAGCAGGACGCCGAGGATGGCGGAGACGAAGCCGTCGGTGACGCGCCAGACGGACTCGAAGGCGTCGAGCCCCTTGCCGAAGAAGGGGATGGATTCGAGGAGGCCGGAGCCGGCGGCGACGCCGGAGAGCGCGGCGATGGCGCTCAGGGCGGCGGCGACGAGACCGTGGCCGAACCCGGCGAGGTCGGCGATGGGGTTGCCGCCGTCGGCGATCGCGGTGGCGTCGAGGTCGATGAAGGCGAACAGGCCGCCGACCAGCCCCCGGTCGCCGCCCGAGGCGACGGGGAGGGAACCGGTGGCGCCCGCGCCGGCCGTGAACGACACCGGCTGCCAGGCGCGGGAGGCGGCGAGGTCGGCGAGGAGGTTCTTGACCGCGGCCGCGGCGGCGGGCGACCACTCGTCGAGGCCGGGGAGCGGCAGGGCGGCGTCGGGGACGTTGCGGGCGGCGGCCTGGAACAGGCCGGTACGTGCGGCGACGGTGTTGAAGAAGCCCGCGGCCGAGAGCCAGCTCGACTCCCCGGCGTCCTCGGCGACCGCCCGCTCCAGGGCGCGGCGCTCCTCGGAGGCGGCGCGGCGCAGCGCGGCGTCGAGCACGGCGGCATAGGCTTCGGCGAGGCCGCGGGCGTCGAGGGCGGCTTCGATATCGGGAAGCGGGCGGCCGTGAGCGGGCGATCCGGGAACGTAGCGGTCGCCGAGTTCGGCGGCGAGTTCGCGCAGCGCCGGCAACAGGCTCGTCAGCGCCTTGCGATGGCCGTGCGCGGCGATGCCCCGGGAGCCGTCCTGGTCGAGACCCTCGAAGCGGACGGCGCCGCAGAGGTCGCGGGGCATGCCGCGCCCGTCGCCGTCGTAGCGGAAGGTCTCGACGCCGCCGGTCCGCTCGCGGCGGAGGACGACGTAGGGCGCGTCGCCGGCGCCGCGCGCGATCCCGTTGGCGGCGTGGCGGCAGGTCTCGGAGAGGAGGACGCGGGCGATGGCCGAGCGCCAGACGGCTTCGCTCGGGCGCGGGACGATGGGGTCGCCGCGTCCGAGCGCCCGTTGGGAGAAGGGGGTCCAGACGGCGGCGGCGAACTCTCCGCCGAGGTTGGCGAGGCCCAGGACGGCGTGCTGGGCGCCGTTCATGCCGCCGGGCAGGGGCGCCATCAGGGCGATTGCGGCGACGACGCGGACGATCTCCCAGGCGCCGAACCCCAAGCGGCCCCGCCGGGCGGTATCGACGGCGCCGGCGGCGGTGTGCCAGACCAGCAGAAAGCCGGCGAGGACCAGCACGCCGCCGTTGAAGGCGAACAGCATGTCGCCGAGCACCGGATCGCCGGCGGCGTCCAGGTCGCTCAGGAAGGCGAGGAGGTCGCGGGTGGCGCGGTCGGGACGGTCGAACAGGCCGGGATCGATGCTCTGGGCGGCGGCCTCTCCGACGAGCCCCGCGACGCCGAGCGCCGCGAGCGCGGCCCCGAGAAGGGAGACCGCCAGGCCGAGGAGCGCGCGGGCGCGCCGCTCCGGTTCGAGCAGCCGCCGCCAGCGCCGGCCGCCTCCCGGTTCCGGGAGCGCGAGGAAGCCGCGTCCGATGCGCCTGGAGGCTTGGCCGGCCTCGGCGAGGGCGCGGCCGAACTCGGGCAGGAGGAGGAAACGGAGGACGCCCATGGTCAGTTGGCGCCGATGCCGGGGGAGGCCAGGCCGGGCAGGCGGCGCATCTCCTCGGCGGCGAGCGCGAGGCGGGCGGCGTCGATGGCGCCGCGGCGCTCGTCGAGCCGGAAGCGCTCCCAGTCGAGCGCGAGCGCGATGGAGTGCAGCATGACCAGTTCGCGCAGCAGGTTCCCGGCGGACATCTCCTGGAGGGCTATGAAGCGGTCCGGGTCTTCGAAGCGGCGGCTGGCGAGCAGTTCCAGCAGTTCGTAGCGGCTGACGGGCCTGTCCGGGTCGCGCGCCGTTCCGGGCGCGACGGCGGCGGCCCAGGCGCCGAGGTCGGCGCCGGGGATGCGCAGGGAGCGGGCGTAGGCGAAGTAGTCGGCGGCGAGCGCGGCGCGGGCGTCCGCCGCACGGGCGAGCAGGACGTTGCGGCGCTCGGGTCCGGTCTCGGCCGAGGCCATCGGCGGCGGGTCGTGGACCACGGGGGCGGCGAGGTTGCGCGAGAGTTCGATCGCCGCGCGCAGCTCGGCCTCGCTCCCGAAGGTGCGCCGGTCGAACAGGTTGCCGGCCTCGAGGTCCGCCGCGTGGCTTGCGTCCTCGCCCCGGCAGGCGGCGTCGCCGGCCCGCGCGGCGTTGCAATAGACGCCGGCCACGGTCTCGAACCGCGCCGCGCCGTCGGCGGCGCTTCCGGCCCCGGCGGCGACGGCGCGATCGCCGGCGATGCGCCCGGTCTCGACCGCGCTCGCGCGGGCATGGGCGTTCGCCGAGGCGGCACGGCTGCCCCGCAGGCCCGCGAGCCCGGTGACGGTCGAACAGGCGCTCCCGCTCGGGCGGTGGGCGCGCATGATCGCGGTCTCCTCGACCTCGCGCGCGGTCTGGGCCTGGAGGCGGGTCTGGGCGTCGAGGGCCTGGGTGAGCGCCTTGGCGCTCTGCGCCTGGTAGCCCGACAGCTGGCCGGTCTGGAGGCGCAGCGCCTCGACGACGGCGCGCTCCATGGCGTCGATCTCGCGGGTGAGTCCGATCAGGACGCGGGTGGCCTCGGCGCGGTCGTCGTCGGTGCGGTCGCAGCGATGGGCGTGAGCCGGGGCGGCGGACACGAGCGCCGGCGACGCCACCAGCGTCGCCAGGCAGGCGAGGCGGGCGATCCTCCGTCCGTTGGCGATCACGGCCCGCCTCCGACGATATTGCGGAAGCGCGCGGCGTCGCCCGCGGTGTCGCCCGCGCGGGGCGGGGCGCTTCCGGGCTCCGGAACGGCGTCGAGGCCCGGCAGGCGGGCGGCCCTTGCGGTGTAGACGGCGGCATCGAGCCGGCGCCCGGCATAGCCGCGATAGGCCTCCCGGGCGACGGCGCAGACGCGCCGTTGCAGGAGACCGAGCAGGTCCTTGCGGCCGGGATCGAACAGGAGGTCGAAGGAGCGGTAGTCGAACAGGTCCTCGAGGCAGGAGAAGTCGAGGATCGAGTCCGGGTCGCGGACGCCCTGTTCGGGATGGCGGACGATGGCGACGTCCCGTTCGACGCCGGCGCGGGCGCTCTCGACGAGGGCCCGGCGGACGCCGGGATCGCAGGCCGCATCGCCGCCGGCCGCGGCGGCCGGCGGCGCGAGCATCGTCAGCGCCAGCGCGGCCGCGGCAAGGGGGCGCGGGCTATTCATCGGCTTCGGCGGCCGGGTCCGCCGGCTCTTCGCCGTCCTCAGCCGCGGCGGGATCGTTCCGTCTCGCGGCGAGGACGTTGATCGCGCCCCGCGCCCCGGCGACGACGATCTCGGTGACGCGGCGCTCGACGCCCTCCCTGTCCTCCCAGGAACGGGTAGAGAGGCGGCCCTCGACCAGCACCGGGACGCCCTTGCGCACGAGCTTCCCGGCGGTCTCGGCGGCCTCACCGAAGGCGACGATGCGATGCCACTCGGTGGTTTCCGCGGTCTCGCCGTCCTGGCCCCGGAAGCGTTCGGTGGTGGCCAGGGTGAACTTCGCCACCTTGTCGCCCGCGGCGGTCTCGCGGGTCTCGGGGTCGCGTCCGGCGTTGCCCAGCAGGGTCGCCCTGTTCATGTTCAGCATCGGTCGGATCTCCTTTCGGTGGGGGTTGCGTGGTGCTTCGGGTCGTACGCGCGGCATGGCCGCGGCGGGCGGATCGGCTTTGCCGCCGACCTCGGTTGCCGCCGGTTCCGGGAGATCGGCGGGCGCATCGGGGGACGGGGCGGTCTCGTCGGAGGGGGCGGCCTCCGCCGGTCCCGCGAGGAGGTTCGGCCGCACCGGACCGGCCCCGCGATCGGGGGCGGAGTCCGGTTGCCGCGCGGGAAGGTCCACCGGCGCCGGCGGATCGGCTTCGGCGGCGCGGGCGAGGCCGTCCGCGAGGCGTTCGATCACGGTCCGTTCCGAGACCGTCCCGGACGCGCCGTGCAGTTCGGACCGCCGCAACGCGCCGTCGATCCACTCCCGGGCCGTGCCGGTGGGGAACCTCCGGGCGAGCGCGGCGCGGGCGTCGGCCGGCGCGAGGCGGGCATAGAGCCGCTCGCGCAACGCCACGTCGCGGGGGGCGGTGTTCAGCGCCCACAGCTCGACCGGTCCCGGCGTGTTGACCACCACCTGGTCGAACCGTCCGCGCCGGCCGGAGGCGATCAGCAGCGCCGGGGCGCCGTCTTTGCCGGGACCGGTGAGGCGGTGGGCGATGGCGTCGTTCAGGGTGTCGCTCAGCGCGAACACCCGCGACAGGGCCTCGGCCTCCTTGCCGCCGGCGCCGAGCACCCAGGTGCGGTTGGCGAGCTCGACCAGGGCGGGTCCGAAATCCTCCAGGCGCTGCGAGGCGAGGCACAGGCGGACGCGGAGCTTGCGCGCCTCGCGCACGTCGCGCTCGACCTGGGCGCGGACGGCGGGCGCGCCGCCGGTGCGGTGGAACTCGTCGTAGGCGAGCCGCTTCGGCGTCTCGCGGATCTCGCGCAGGCGCTCCGCGTGCCATTCCCGGTAGCGTTCCGGGACCTCGCTCAGGCTCTCCCCGGCGATCCACCAGCGGCGGGTGAGCGCGTGCCGGGCGAGCATGTAGAAGGCGGCGGTCTGGCGGTCGGCCTCGGCCGATCCCCGTGGCGCGACCTCGGCGAGATCGATGGCGGCGACGCGGGCGGCGCCGATCTCGAACGCGGTGGGGGCGAACAGGACCGGCCAGCTGCCGGAGAGCGCGGTGAGCACGCGGACGAAGGCGTCGGTGACGGTCTCGGCGCCGGCGCCGTGGCGGGCATTGCCGATCAGGCCCTGGACGGCGGGTTCGCGGACGGCGGCGAGCAGGTCGTTCAACACCGGCACGGCGTAGCGCTGGGCGCGCATCGCGGCCCCGGTCTCGCCGGCGTCGAACAGGAGATCGACGATCTCCCACCACAACGGCGCGCCGGGGAGGCGGCAGGCGGCCCGCGCCAGCGCTTCGTCGACCTCCGCGTCCCGTCCGGCGGTGTAGGCGTTGGGTTCGCCGCCGGCTTCCTCGTCGGAGCGCATGGCATAGGCCCGGGCGATAGTGGGGCCGATCAGCTCGCGCATGCCGTCGGGGACGCCCTCGGCCCCGGCCGGGGTCAGGATCAGGCCGAGCAGATTCTCGAGGAAGGCGCGTTCGGCCGGGAGCGGACGGCGGCAACCGAGCTGGGTGTCGCAGGGGTTGACGGCGCACTCGGCGGTCATGCGCAGGGGGAACCAGCCGGCCTCGGCGCGGCGGTCCGGGGGCAGGGCCTCGCGGATCAGGGAGATCAGGCCGGAGGACGACGATCCGATGTCGACGATGGCGGCGAGCGGCAGGCGTTCCCGGCCGCCCTGGAGGAGATGGGCCAGCGCCAGGCCGTTCATGAGCACCGACTTGCCGCGTCCGGGGACGCCGTAGATCAGTTCGAACCCGTGGTCCTCGCCCTCGGCGCAGGAGAAGGGCAGCATCTTGCCGTCGGGGGACCGGAACAGGTGATCGGCCTCGCGCGCGAGCGGGGCGGGTCGGCCCGCGGGCAGAAGGCGCAGGGCCTCGGGGAGCGGCGCGAGCGCGGGCTCGGCCGTGCCGCCGCAACAGAATCCGGGGACCGAGGCGGCGAAGGCTTCGAGGGGATCGCCGACCAGGGGCGAGAAGGCGCACTCGCCCCAGCCCTCGGCGATCCGTTGCAGGCGGCCGATGCGGTCGGCGAGCGCGTCCTCGCCGTCATCCGGCGCGGTCCAGGTCAGCAGGCCCAGGCGGAGGCGGACCACGGCGCGGGCGTCGGCGCGGGTCTCGGCGAGGCCGCGCATGGCGTCGCGGACGGCGCGGCTGTCGGAATGGGAGAATGCGAGGAAGGCGGCGCCCACGCGGGCGACCGCCGCGTCCATGCGGGCGAGCCCGCCGCCCTCGACCAGCATGGAGAAGCGGCAGGGGAGGCCGGCGCCGGCGAGGCGCTCCATCAGTTCCGGGAACGGCCGGGCGGCGCGCGGTCCCAGGATCATGTCGAGGGCGCCGTAGAGGCGGTTGCCGACGCGGAGCCCGGCGCCCCGGCGCTCGGGCTCCCGGACCAGGAGTTGCGGGGCCAGCGGCGGCGGGAAGGCGCCGTGTTCGGGCGGCTCGGTCGCGCGCGGGGGCGCGTCGTTCCCGCTGCCCACCGGGCGCCAGTCCGGGGCGGCGGAGTCGGGGCCGTTCAGCAGCCGGCGCACGAGGCGGAGCGCGGCGGCGGCGTCCAGCCTCTCGGCCGCCAGGCCCGTTTCCTCGAACAGCGCGCCGAGCGCGTCCAGCAGCGCCGCATGGCGCGGCGGCAGGCCGTCCTGGACCGCGAACGGGCATTGCGAGTCGCCCGTGTCCGGCAGCCACCCCCGGAGCCGTTCGCGGAGCCGCTTGCGGTCGCGCTTCGCCTGTTGGGCGGTGAGCGCCGAGGGCCGCGTCCAGCAGGCGACGGCGCAGGTCTCGGCGGCGAGCAGCGGCGTCAGGCGCCGGGCGCGTTCGCCGAAGAGGTCGTCGAGGTCGAGGCCGAGCCGCGCGCCCCGGCGGCGCTGGCGGTCGGTCGCGGCCTCGACGAGCAGGCCGGCCTCGTCGGGGGCGCGTTCGAAGACGACGTGGAGCGCATGGCCGGGATCGAGGAAGGCGTTGTTGAGCCGCCGGTTCGCGAGGCCGACGAAGCGCTCCAGCTCCTCCGCCCCCATCGTCGAGCGCGCGCCGTCGAGGCGGAACAGCGAGACCAGGGAGCCGTCGCGGCAGAGCAGCGTGTCGCCGCCGGGCGCGGCCGCCGGCAGCATGAAGCTCTCCAGCGGCTTGCGCCGGAGCGTCCAGCTCAGGGCGAGGGCGTCCTCGATCGCGCGGCGCATGGCGGCGCCTACAGCTTGGGCCGGGAGATGGTGTCGTCGGCGCCGTCGAGGCCGAAGGTGTCGGAGAGGCCGTTGACGATCGCCGGGGCGGCGATCAGGGCGACGCCGACGACGATGGCGACCAGCCCGGAGCCGATGCTGGTCTGCTGCGGGTGGTCGACGTGGCGCTTGAGCTTCAGGAGGCCGAAGCCGACCGCGGCGGCGCCGACGATATAGAAGCCGATGGCGAGAAACTCCGGTACGGCTTCGAGGTCGGCGGCGGCCTTCTCGGCCATGTCTCCGAGCGAGACCGCGAGCGCCGGCCTTGCGGCCGCCCACGCGCCGAGAACGGTGAACCCGATCGCCCTGGTCATGGTGTTTCCTCTCATGTGATGTTCAGAACCCGGATGCCGAGGGTGGTCTGCACCGCCTCGATCGCATCCGTCATGCGCCAGGCGGCGACGCCGCCCAGCATGTGCAGGAACGCCCTGGCGGCGGTGGCGCCGGGCGCGCCGTCGGCCGCGGCGCGGAGCACGAACGCGCCGCGCAGGAAGGCGAACAGGCCGACCCAGGCGAGGATGGCGAACACGGCGCCGAGCAGCGCGTCGTAGTCCGTCCCGCGCCCGCCGTAGCCGAGGCTCGCGCCCGCGGCCGTGGGTCCGGTCCCGAACAGGCTCTCGCCGGCGCCGGCGAGCCAGGACGGGAAGGCGACCATGACGGCGCAGATCAGGAAGCTCAGCGCCGTGCCGGCGGCGGAGGGCGCGTGGAACTTGTCCTCGGAGGTCTTGAGCAGCCGCGCGGCGCCCTGAAAGAAGGCCAGGAGGCCGAGCGGATAGCAGACCGCCGGGACCAGCAGCGCCAGCCCGGGTTCGAGGTCGTGGACCAGCGACACCAGCGCGCCGGCGAGGTCATCGCCTTGCATGGACATCCTCCCCGGCGCGCCCGGGCGGCGCCGTGAACGTGACGATCATCTCGGTATCGGGCGGGATGCGGACCGTGGGCCGGTCGGGCGCGTCCTGGAGGAGCACGTCGCCCACGGTCCGGGCGGCCGCGCCGAGACCCGCATAGAGGTCGCGGCGCGCGGTCCGCTTCCGGGTCTCGTGGACCGTATCGCCGCCGTGGAGGGTGAGCGTCCGTTCCGGCGTCCCGGCGGCGGTCAGGAACCCCTCGGCGAAGCGCACGGCGGCGGGCAGCAGCACGCGCGCGAAGAAGTGCCGGTCGACCTCGCCCGGGATCCCGTAGCAGGCGCAGTCGAGGCCGACCGCGAGCGCGTCGACCGGGACGGTCCGGCCGCGCCAGGCGAGCGCGGTCAGCCGCAGCGCCATGCGGTCGCGGACGAGCTCGAACCCGCCGGTCGCCACGGCGCCCGCCAGCGGCGGTTGCAGGAGTTCCAGCACCACGGGTCCCGGATAGTCGGAGTTCACGGCGTAGACGGTGCGCGCGTAGAAGCCCGCGCCGGGCTCGATGCGCGGCAGCGGCTCGCCCGGCGCCGGCGTCTCCCGGCGCGCCGGCGCGGCCTCCGGCGCCGCGTCCCCGTCGCTCGCATAGCGCAGCCGGACGATTTCGGGGGCGCGGCTCCAGGTCTCCAGCAGGACGCCGACCATCTCGGACAGGCCGGCGGGGCTTCCGCCCTGCGGCCGCAACCCGCCGATCGCCTCGTAGACGGGTGCGGGCCGGGCCGGTTCCGCGCGCGGCACCGGCCGGGCCGTATCGCGGTAGGTCCCGGTATCGTCTTCCTCGTCCGCCGGCGGCGCGTCCGGCGCCCGGCCCCGGCCGTGGAAGATCGGCATGAAGGACTCGCCGCTCTCTTGCGCGCGTTCGAGCCGCAGGCCGTCGCGCGCGTCCAGGCTCTCGCGGTAGGCCGGCGAGATCGGGTCCTCCGGGTCGAGGCGCACGTCCCGGTTGTCCGGGACCTGCGGCCAGGAGGGCGTCGCCGGGCCGAGAGTCCAGGCGGCGGCGAGGACGGCGCCCAGAAGGAGAAGCGCGGGCCGGGCGCGGACCGCTTGCCCGGTGGAGTCACTCGTCATCGTCGGCCTCCTTGAACGAGGACACGTCGTCTCGCGCGCGGAACCCGAGCCGTGTCTCGCGGCCGCCGCGGGTCACGAGCGCGTAAGGGGTGTCCGGCAGGCGGTAGGCCCAGCGGCCGCCGGGGCCGCGCTCGGCCGCCCGGGGGCCGGGCGAGAGCAGGTGCGCGCGGGTGAGCAGCAGCAGGTCGCCGCCGGACCGCCAGGCCCGGTCGTCGCGGGCGCCGCCCTCGACGGCGAGGCGCTCCGCGTCCGGCGGGACCGCGCCCCCGAGCAGTTCCAGCAGTTGCGGGTCGCCGGCGTGGAAGCCCTCGGGCCGGACGAGGAGCGCGGGGTCGGCGTCGGGACCGGGAAGGCCCAATCTCACGTCCACCCGGAAGTCCGCCTCGGCGCCGCCGCCGCGCAGGACCGCGACCACGGGTTCGGCAAGCCCCCCGAGCTTCACCACGGCGTTGCCGTGCAGGTAACGCCGTTGCGGAACCAGGTAGAGAAGATGGGTTGCCCGGTTCTCTCCGCCGTCCTCGACCTCGGGCAGGAACCGGCGGTCCACCAACACGTCCTCGATCGGCCAGGGCGCGCCGGTGGCGTCGGTGAAGGAGACCGCGGTGGCGTAGCCGCGCCGCACCGCGATCTCGGGGATGGCGCCGCTTCCCGGAGAAGCGATGCGGATGCGGCGGATGCGCCCTTGCGGCGGTTCGCCCTCGCCGCGCGCCGTCGCTTCCTGGGTCCGGCGCAGCAGGCGGCCGAGCGCCTCGATCTGCGCTTCGGTGAACGGCAGCGCCGCCCGGCCCTCGCGGGCGACGTCCGCGTCGGACGCCGCATGCTCCGGCCACGCCTCCGGGCCGGCGGGACGCTCGGCGGCGGGCGGCGGCTCCTCGTCCGCCGCGACCGGCGCCGGCGCCGCGGCCGGCAGCAGGATGGCGGCGAGGAGAAGGCGGCTCGCCGCGCTCATCGCCGGCCCTCCCCCTTGCCGGCGATGAGCTGCTCGATGCCGATGCCGGCGGGGCGCTCCGAGAGCGGCACCCGCATCACCAGCACGCGGGCGATCAGGTCCTGGCTCACGCTGCGCGCCCCGGCCGAGAAGGTGACCAGGAGCGGGAACTCGACGACCCAGCCCAGCCGCCCCCGGAAGTAGCGCGTGTCGGTCACCACCGGCGCGCCTTGCGCCACCGCCGAGGCCACCTGGAGGTTGTCGCGCAGCCGGTCGAGGAACAGGCTCTCGTTCAGCCCGTCGAGGAACGACTCGTAGCCGGCGTCGGTGAAGTTCTCGCGGACGGCGGCGAGGCGGAGGCGCCAGTCGTGGTGGCCGAGGGTGAAGGCCTCGGTGACGGCCGCGGCGGTCCAGTTTCGGAGCGCCGCGTCGCTCATGATCGGCTCGTCGAGCGGGGTGAGCGGCACCAGCCGCCCGTCCGGGGTGGCGGCGACGGCGATGTAGACGGTCGAATGAAACCAGACGTAGCCGGCGAAGGCGAAGGCCGTGAGCGCGTTGCAGGCCAGCAGCCAGGCGGCGGCGCGGCGCCAGCCGTGATGCTGGTCGCGGTGGAAGGCGAAGCGGTTCACGGCCTGCCGGACCGCGCGCATGCGCTCGCTCATCGGGTGAGTTCCCGCAGCCACGAGTCGAGATCGTCGATCGCGCCGACGCGGCGTTCGATCCGGCCTTGCGCATCGCGCCAGGCGATCAGCGGCACGGCGGTCCCGCCCCAGGCGTCGAAGAGCGCGTTGTTGCGGGCGATACGCCGCGCGCCCTCCGGCGACGCCGCCGGGACCGCGCCGTCGAACCAGGCCCGCGCCGGATCGGAGGCGGAAGCGATCGCGGCGGCCTTGCGGGCCGAGGCGGCGCCGAGCAGGCCGACCGGGATCACATGCAGCCGGAACCGGCCGGCGAGCGCCGTCCGCCCGAGCCGAACCGCCGCCGAGCGCGACCACCGGCAGGCCGGATCGCCGAACAGGACGACCGGAGGACCGGCCTCGCCGAGGGTGAACCCGAAAGCCGCGGTGGAGCGCCCGAACAGCGTTTCCGCATCCGGGCCGGCGACCACGGCCTCGGAGGCGTGCGTCATATGAACGGCTTCGCCGCCGTCGGATGTCGGAAAACCGGATTGCCGTCCTCCGGGATCGATCTCCCGCGCCGCCGCGATCTGATCGCCGGTAATCAGGCCGCCGTCCGGCCCGTAGAGCAGTCCCGCGACCGCGTGCCCGTCGGGCGTGAGGTAGAGGCTGTAGGGATCGCCGCCGGCGGGCTCCACGAGATACCCGTCGAGGCCGCCTCGCGCGCCGAGCTCGACCACATGCGCGCCGTTCGCCCGCAGGGCGGAGACCGTCCCCCCGCCCGCCGGCTCCGCCGCGACGGTCGCCGGGATCGCCGTCGACGCGAGAGCGGCCATCAACGGCAGGAAGAGCGCGATCATCGTTCGTCTCCCGTGTTCGGCGCCCGGTGCAGGACCGTGAGCGTTCGTCCGTCGCGCTCGCCGGCCGGCGGGCGCGGCAGGTGGGCGAGGGCGGCGAACAGCGCCCGCGCCGCCTCGTCGAACCCGCCCTCGAACGTCCGCGCCTCGCCCAGGCGGTAGCGGCGGTCGGTGAGGAACAGGACATCGACGCCGGCCCGCGCGCCCCAGCGGCCCAGGGCCTCGCGCAGCGTCTCGCCCGCATGGACCCGCCAGCCGGCGCGGACGGACCCGCCGGGCGTCGATTCGGCAACGGCGGGAGCAGGTTCGTCCGCTTCCGCGACCGGCTCGGCCGGCGGGACGTAGCGGAACTCCGCGAAGGCGCCGGGGACCGCGACCGCCATCGCCAGCACGACGGCCGCCATCACCCGAACTCCACGAAGCGCCGCACGCGCCGCGCGTGGAGCGCATGGCGGCGTCCGGCGGTCCATGCCCGCACCGCCCGGAACGCGGCGCCGAGCCGGTATCCCCGGGCCTCCGCGACGCGGAACGCCGCCGCCGTCAGGACGACGGCCGCCGTGGTCCACCAGGCCGGAACGAACAGCCACAGCGTCATCGGGATCAGGAGTCTGGCGTCGATCATGTAGAAGCGGACCGGCCGCATGGTGTCGCGCCAGGGCGCGTTCGGGGCTTCCATCGTTGTTCCTCTCCGTCATCGCTCGACGCTCTCCGCATGGAATTGAGGCATCGCGCCGGCCGCCGCCTGGATGCGCCGCAGGTCGCTCTCGAACATCCGGCCCTCGCGGCAGGCGCGTCCGGCGGCGGCCGCGAGGCCGTTGCCGGTGCGCGCCACGGCCTCGGCGATCCGCGCCGGCCAGCGCGCCTGGGGCTCCTCCAACAGCGCGGCCTTGAGGGCGCCGTCGAAGGCGAGCCACTCGCGGATGGCGGTCCGCCCGCCGCGCGGGTTCGGCGGCAGCATCTGCGTCACCACCAGGTTCATGACGTCGATCAGGGCCGCGCCGCGTTCGTGACGCTCCTCGGGCGGGAACTCGGCGAGCAGGCGGCGGACGGCGGCGGCGACGCCCACGGTGTGGGCGGTGGCGTAGACCGCGATCCCGTAGTCGGCGGCGCGGACGACCGCCTCGACGGTCTCCCGGTCGCGGGCCTCGCCGACCACCACGGCGGCCGGGCGGCGGCGCAGGCTGGAGCGCAGCCCCTCGGCGAAGCTCGGGAAGTGGCGCGGGATCTCGGAGGACGACATCAGCGCGCCGTCGCCGGCGACATGATCGAAGGTGAACTCGATGGGCGCCTCGTAGGACTGGATGCGGCCCGCCCCGCGTTCCAGCAGCCGGCGGGTGCCGGCGGCGAGCAGGGTGGACTTGCCGGAACCGGGCACGCCGGTGACCAGGACGAGGCCGCGGGGCGCGTCCCAGGCGGCGGCGACGCCGTCCTCGACGCCGAGGGCTTCGAGGGTCGGCGGCGCATCGGGCAGGACCCGCATGGCGAGGTCGATGCCGAAGCCGTGTCCGGCGAGCACGGGGGAGAGGTTGCAACGGAAGCGGCGGACGGCGCCCCGCGCCCGCGCCACGGCGTAGGAGCAGTCGACGGCGCGGCCCGAGCGCAGGATGCCCTCGCCGGTGGCGTCGAAGACGCGCTCGGCAAGCCGTCCCATGGCCACGCCGTCGAGGACCGCGCCGGTGGCGCGGCGGAGGACGCCGTCGATCTCGACGAAGGCGGGCGCGCCGGTGCGGAAGGCGATGTCGGAGGCGCCGCGGTCGGCGGCCCACAGCAGGAAGCGGTCCAGTCCCTCGACGGGGAACGCGAACGCCGCCTCTTCCCAACGATCGGTCATGGCGCCGCTCCCATCGGGAGCGCGCGCCACTCTTCGGGGCGGAGGTCGAAGCGCGCGCGCTCGCCGAGCGCGGCCACGGTCTCGTCGATCCGCAGCAGGCGGTCGTTCCCGCTCACGGCGGCGCGGTCGATGCGCAGGACCGGGGCCGAGACCATCCGCGCCAGATGCGCATGCCGCCAGCGCACGAGGCCCTCGAAGGCGCGATTGAGCCGGTCGAGATCGGCGGCGAACACGTCCTCGGCCAACGCGGTCCCGCGCGCCCAGCCGTCGCGGAGCCAGCCGCGCCAGAGGACGGTTTCCTCCGCGTCGCGGGGGAACAGCACCGAAGCCGGAGGCGCGGGTTCGGACCAGGCGCGGACGAGGAAGTCGCGCCAGTGCGGGGCCGCGCTCACGATGCGCTCCGGCTCCAGGATGCGCAGCACGCGGGAGGCCGTGGCGGCCCGGGTTCCGTCCCGTCCCAGCCGGAAGGCTCGGGAAGTCTCTCCGAGAACCGGCGGCATGACGGCGAAGCCGTGGACACGCAGCGTCAGGGCGCGGAAGCGGTAGACGGTGGACAGCCGGTCCGCGTGGCGCTCCAGCAGGCCCGCGATCTCCCAGCCGCGCCGGGCGAGGCCGGCCTGGGCGCCGAATCCCAAGGCCGCGGCGCGCATGGCGGCGCGGCGCTTCTCGCCGGCGAAGGCCGTCTCCGTCGCGCGCGGCGGCTCGATGGCGAGCAGGTCCTCGAGGGCCGGCGGCGCCCTGTCCTTGCCGAACGCGGGGTCGGCGCAAAGCAGGGCGGCGAGGAGAATCGCGTATCGGATCATGGGCCGTCCTCCGTCGCCGCCCAGTCGAGGCGCACGGCGCGCCGCCCGGCGTCGACCGTGAGCGTTCCGGCGGCACCCAGCTGCATGCCGGCATCGCGCAGAAGGTCGATCAGCGGCCGGTCCCGCGCCGCGACGGCGACGATCGCGGGCCGGACCGGGCGCGGCCCCGCGACCGCGAAGCCGTAGCCGGCCCGCTCGGCGAGGGTCCCGGCCAGGGTCTCGACGGGGCCGATCCAGTCGAGCGTCGCCGTCCGCAGCAGTTCGGGCGGCGCGTCGCGGGGGGCCGGCGCAAGCGCATGGCCGTGTTCGTCCGACCGGATGCGGGCGAGCACGGTCAGCGCCGCTTCCGCCCGTTGCGCCGCTTCGACCAGCAGCGTCTCGGCCCGGCCGGGCATCGCCTCGCTCACGGGCGTCGTCCTGTCCGCTTCCAACGGCGCGCAGCCGGCGGCGAGCGCCGCCAGGAAGCAAACGATGCGGAGCCGGCATCTCATCGCACGGCCCCCGCGTCCTCGATCACCAGATGGCGGTTTGCCTCGTAGGCGGTGGCGACCAGGGACCGGCGCGTCGCCGATCCGGACAGCAGCAGATCGACGGCCTCCAGGAACCGGCCTTCGAACGCCGCGTCGGCCCCGACGGCATAGGTCCGCGCCGGCTTCCAGACCACCGACCAGCCGGCGCGGGAAGCCCAGGACTCGAGGACGTCCCGCAAGGTCGGATGCAGCGCGCGGTCGATGGTCCAGGCGCCGGCTCCGGGTTCGGCCCGGGACAGCGCCGCGCGTTGTTCGACGTCCCAATGGCGGTGGAAGACGATGGCGCCGTCCCGCCATTCCCAGTCGTAGCCGCTCCGCGCGGCCACGGCGTCCAGCAGGCCGGGCAACGGGCCGGCGAAGGCGAGGCGCAGCGCCGGGGGATCGGGCAGCGCGGCCTCGCCGCCGGCGATGCGCGAAGGCCGTTCCTCGATCTCCACGGGCGCGCCGGCCAACGCCGCGATGCGCTTCGCGATCGCGGAAAACGATGCCGGCTCCGCGAGATCGAGGACCGCATCCTTCGCCGCGAGTTCGCCGGGGAGCGGCGGGCCGGAAGGCGCGAGTTCGGTCGCCGCGAGCGGGGGCGGCGGCAGTTCGACGATCGTCACCGCCGGGTCCGGCCGCGTCGCCGCCGACTCTTCCGCGGCGAGCGCCACCCCGGCGACGAGGCACAGGAACACGGTCATGGCGCCGGCGGCCATGCCGGGGCCGAGGGGGCAATAGCCGCGCCGGAAGGGGCGGCCGCGCCGGTATTGCAGGCAGGCCCGGTGAACCAGCGCGAACGCCGCGCCGATCAGCAGCGACCAGCCGAGGCCGAGGGGACCGAGGACGAACCCGAACCCGCCCAGCATCATCGCGTCGCCCGGGAACACCGGCCAGCGCCGGCGGGCGAGATGCGCGGCGAGGATCGGCAGGGCGATGACGAGGACGCCGAGCGCCGCGCCGGCGGCGGCGGTCCAGAGCGGTCTCGATCCACCCGATCCGAACAGGCGCCACGCCAGCCCGGCGCCCACCAGCGCCAGCACCAGGCGCGGATCGACGAGCGCGCGGCGCGCGTCCACCAGGGCGATCGCCGCCATCGCGGCGAGCACCAGGCTTACGAGAACGAGGTCGATCGCCGTCATGGTCCGTTCCCTCCTTGAATCTCGCCGGACACGTCCTCGCCGAAGGTCGCGGGCAGCAGCCGGCACCAGGGCTTCAGCGCCGGGTCGCGGCAGGGGGCGGCGGACAGCGCGGCCGGTGCGGCGCCGGTCCTGGCGCGTTCGCGGTTCCAGGCGAGCAGCGCGGCCTGGGCGTCGCGGACCGCCGCGAGGGTCTGGAGATCGCCCCGCAGGCGCTCCATCTCCGCGAGGGCCCGCGCCCTGGCTCTTGCCGCGTCGCCGGCACGCCCCATGTCCCCGGTCGCCGGCGGCCCGGCCCGGTCTTCGTCCCGGCCGCCCGGCGCCTCCAACGACAGGGGCAGCGGTCCCGCGCCCGTCGAATGGGGCGGTTCCTGCGCCCGGCAGGGCCAGGCCCAGACGAATGCGGCCAGCGCCGCCGCCAGGAGCATCGAATCCATCCTCCGTTCCATGGTCAGCATCCCGTGCAGCTTCCGACGACGAGGCGGCCGAACCCGGCCCGCGCGGCGTCGATACGCCCGGTCGCCTGGACCTGTTGCGCCGTGGCGGACGCGGCCGAGACGCTCGTCGCCGTCACGGCGCGGGCCGTCACCCGGCCGCTCTGGAGGCCGGTCAGCCGGGCGCTTCCGGCGGCCACCGCGCCGGCGGCGCCGATCGAACCGGCCCGGACCGTCCCGGCGGCGGTCAGGCTCGCGGCCCGCAGCGCGTTCCGCACGGTCAGTCCGCCGGCCGAAGCCGCCCCGGTAATCCGCGCGGTCGCGGCGGCGACGTTGCCGGCGATCCCGGCCGCGCCCGCGACCCGGACGGCGCGGCCGACCACGAGATCGCGCGTCACCGTGAGCGCGCCGCCCACCGCGAGATCGCCGTCGAGCGTCAGGCTGTCGGCTTCGAGCGCGCCGGCGCCCGCGATACGGTTGCCGCCCAGGTCGAGGTCGGTCTCCATCCGGTTGAGGGCGGGGAACCCCGGCACGGCGATCCGGTAGAGCTGGTCGCCGAACACCGACTGGCGGTCGAGGCGGGCGAGGGCGGCCAGCGCCCGCGTCGCGGGCGCGCCCGCGAACGCCGTCCGGAAGGCGCTCACGTCGGCGTCGATCGTGGGGCCGGCGAGGCGCGCCGCCGCGTCCGGCGCCACCAGCCCCATCCGGGTTCGGCCCGCGGTCTCGAACAGCGCGGCGGAGGGAACGGCGGTATCGCCCGGGGCCACGGTCTGCGTCGCCAGCAGGTCGAAGCCGTCCGCGCCGGCCGCCAGGACCAGGACGCGATGCCCGCGCCCGAGCGCGTCGACCTCCGGGAACCCGGCGGGCAGGGAGCCGTCGGCGCGCAGATCGGCGAGAGGGATCTCGACGGGGCCGTTGCGGGCGGCCGTCAGCAGATCGGTGAACCGGCCCTCGGCATGGCTCGCCGCGGCGTCCGCCAGCAGCGTCAGCTGGCGCCCGGCGAGGCGGGACTTCTCCTCCAGCAACCGGGTCTCGAATAAGGCCGCGGCGGCCATGACCATCGCGCCCAGCAGGCCCAGCGCGAGCAGCGAGCCGAAGAGACTCAGCCCCCGGCTCAGCCTCCGGCCGTGTCGCCGCCGGTTCAGCATCCGTCGCATCGCGTCACCGTCATGGCGCCGCTCACGCGCGCTCGCGGGCCGTAGGCGCCGGTCGCGGCGATGCGCCGCGCCCGCAGGCGGCCGGTCACGGCCAGGGTCTCGCCTTCGAGCGAGCGGACCGACGACGCGCCGGTAATCGTGGCGGTCCCGGCCGCGGCGAGCGTGCCTGCGGTCAGGCGTCCCGAGGCTCGCAGCGCGGCGGCTTGCAGTCTGCCGCTCACGGCGGCGGAGCGGGTCCGAACCGCGCCCGCGACCCGGGCGCTCCCGACCAGCAGTTCGGCGGAGACGGCGAGGCCGGCCGCGTCGAGTTCGCCGGCCTCCAGGGACCGGGCGTCCAGGCGCGCGGCGTCCACGTCCGCGTCCACGGTCGCGCCGCCCGCCGCCGCGTCGCCGGAGACGGTCGCCGACAGCGCCGTCACGGCGCCCGCGTCGGCGAGGTCGCGGCCGCCGGCGTCGAGACCGGTCTCCATGCGGTTGAGCCACGGGCGTCCGGGCTGCGGGCGGCGGTAGAGCGTGTCGTCCCGGTAGCGGATCCCGGCGTCCGCCGTGACGTAGAGGGCGTCGGCGGCGACGGGCCGGCCGAGCGCCCGTTCGATGGCCGGGAGGCGGACCGTCATCGGCGCCGCCGCGTCGCCCGCTTCGGCGACCGCCGCGAGGCCGGCGTCGAGCGCGCCTTCGCGCAGGGCCGGGAGCGCCCCGGCGCGGTCGGGTTCGAGCACGCCGAACGCCATCCCGACGCCGGCGCCGTCGTCCAGGATGCCGACCGCGAACGCGGCGTCCTTGCCGGAGCGGCCGGGCAGGCCCGGCGGGGCCGCGCCGAAGGCGCGCAGTTCGGCCGGGGTCAGCGCGAACCCCGTCCCGCCCGCGAGGCGGGCGGCGAAGTCGCGCTCCTGGCTCGCCCGATGCGCGGCCAGCACCCAGGCGGCGAAGGTCCGCCCGGTCTCGCGGTCGAGCGCGCGGCCCCGGGCCTCGTCGCGGGCGGTGTAGTGCGCCGCCAGGGCCGCGCCGGCGAGCGCCGCGAGCAGCAGCACCGCGACCAGGGCGCCCGCGCCGCGCCGGTATCGGCGAAGCGGTCTCATCCGAAGGTGAACCCGATGTCGTTGGCGCCATCGCCGTCGTCGCAGTTGGCGGTGATCCGGGCCACGGTCACGGGCGCGTTCAGCACCGTCCCGTTGACGGTGAGCGACACGATCCCGGCGCGGGCGCGGGTGCGCCCGGCATAGGCGTCGCCCATCGCCGCGCACACCTCGTCGTCCACGTCGGCGAAGGTGATGCGGAACCGGTTGGTGACGCCGCCCGGCCCGCCGAGCACGGTCACCAGACCGCCGAAGGGGTGGCGGATGCGCACCGCGCCGCCTTCCTCCGTCCGGGCGCCGTCGGGGATGCCGCCCCGCCGGTCGAGGATGGCGACCAGGTCGGTGTCGTTGCCATAGGTCGGCGCGCCGGCGTAGACGGTCTCGACGTTGGCCCGCAGCGTGTTCAGAAGCGTCAAGGCCTGCGTGCGGTTGGCCGACTCGCGGGCCGAGTTGTAGAGGCTCACGGCCCCGACGATGGTCACGGCCGCCAGCGTGAGCCCGAGCAGCACGCCGAACAGGCTGAAGCCGCGCCGGTAACGACGGCGGCGCAGGCGCGCGCAACGCATCGGAACGTTCCCCGATCCAGGTCTCATGCGGCGTTCTCCCTTCAATGTCCGGCGGCCTGCCCGAGGATCGAGAACAGGGCGTCGATTCCGGTGGCCATGATCGCGGCGGCGGCGAGCAGCAGGACGCCGTTCAGCACCGCCGCCCGTGTCCGCAGCAGGTCGTCCGAGCGCGCCACCCAGCGCTCGACGAAGCGCGCGAGCTTGCGCTCCCACCCGGCGGTCCCGTCGAGGGCGGCGACGATGGGGACGAGCGACGGGTCCGGGAAGCCGTGGCCCGCCAGCGTCATGCTCCGGCCCAGGCCGGCGCCGCGCGCCATGAAGCGCTGGATCGCGCCGATCCGGTGGCGGGCGTAGGGCGAGGCCGGGCACTTCAGCGCCTCGAAGGCGCGGTCGTTCAGGTCGACGCCGGCGGCGAGGAACTCCAGGACCGCGAACAGGAAGGCCGAGCCGGTCAGCGTGCGATAGAACGAGAACGGCGGGATGCGGTCGAGCGCCGTCCGGCCGGGACCGGTCCAGGCGACGGTGGCCGCCGCGACGGCCGCGACGATGGCGGCGAGGATCGCGCCGAAGGCGAGCGGGTTGGCGTGGAGCCGGACGGAGGCGGCGCGGAACAGGCGCGCGCCGGTCCCCCATCGCTCGGGCGGGCTCACGGTCTCGATCGTCGGGATGAAGTGGCCGCCCGCCGCCCACAGGAGGACGACCAGCCCGGCGGCCAGGACCAGCGGCATGGCGGTGGCCTTGCGCAGCGCCGAGACCTGCCGCTCCCGCAGCTCGGCCACCCGCGCGGCGGCGGCAAACAGGAGGCGCGCGTCGACGCGACCGTAGGCGTGGAAGATCATCGCCTCCGACGGCGGCAACCAACGCGCCACCGCTTCGGCGAACCGGTCCTCGGTCAGCGCCCGGCGCCAGCGTCGCAGCACGCGCGCCCGGGCCGCGCGGCCCTGGTCGCGGAACGCTTGCGCGGCCACGTCGAGGGCGCGCTCGAGCGGGAACTCCGCCTCCAGCAGGTCCGCCACGGTGCGGAAGCAGTCGATCCGCGCCGCCCGCCCGAATACGAACGCCGCCATGAGCCTGAACGCGATCCCGGTCATGCGGCGCCATCCCCGGCAACGGCGGTCGGCGCCGGCCGGATATCGCTCGCCTGTTCGATCCGCGCGCCCTTGCGCATGGCGTCGAACGGGTCCGCCGCGCCGGACGCGACCAGCTCCCAGATGCGCACCCCGATGGGCACGCCGCCCATCTCCGTCAGCCAGTGGCTCCAGGCCCCGGCCGGGTCGCGGTCGCGCACGAAGGCGAGATAGCCGGCGTCGGGGCGGACGATCTCGCAGATCGCCGTCTGGTTCGCGTAGCCGTTCCAGGCCCGCGCCGCCACCGCGCCCCGGTCCTCCCGGTCGCAGGCCGCGCAGCCTCGCGCGTCGCGGAAGCGCACCGAGGGCCAGGCGCGCAACCGCCGCGCGAGCCATTCGGGAACCTCGCGCCCCTCGGCCGGGCGGTCGAGGGCGCACGCCTCGCACAGCAGCGGCAGCAGGGTCTGCTTCATCAGCAGCTTGACGTTGCCGGGCTTGCACAGTTCGGACGCGCTCACGCCCATGTCGAGCAGGCGGAACGGGATCGCGTTGGCGGAGTGGACGTGGATGGTGGTCCACACCTGATGGCCGGTGTCGACGAACTGGAGCACCTGGCGGGCGGCGTCGGCGTCGCGGATCTCCGAGACCATCCCGGAGGCCGGATGGACGCGGCAGAAGTGCATCAGCGCCTCCTGGAAGCGCCGTCCGCGCTCGTCGCCCGAACCCGTGGTCGGCGCCGCGATCTGCACCGCCCCCGGGATCGGGTACTCCACCGGGTCCTCGATGGTGACGACGTTGAGCTGGCCGCCGGTCTCCTCCATCTGGAGGGCGAGGTTGGTGGCCAGCGTCGTGGACTTGCCGTCGCCGGCGGCGCCGCCGATGAAGACGCCGCCGTGCAGGGACATGCGGATCTCCGCGAACACCGCCGCCTCTTCGGCGGAGAAGCCGAGCCGCTCCAGGGTCATGCCGCGCTCGATCCGGTCGCGGTAGAACAGGCGGGCGAACAGGTGGTCGCCGTCCGGCTCGTGCGGGCCGCGCTGGCAGCGCAGCGCCGAGACGGTGGCGGGCAGGGGCACCTGTCCGCCGGCGCGGACCGAGAAGCCCTGGAAGGCGCCGCGCTGATAGCTGGTCTGGGCCGAGCCCTCGTCCTTGCAGTGGAACAGGAAGCCCACGGCCTCGCGGCCTTCGTCCGCCGGCATCGGCTCGGCCAGCGGCAGCTTGCGGTCGTTGACGATGCAGAAGACGCGGCAGGCCCCGCGGTCGTTCTCGAAGGCCACGTCGGAGGCCCGCGCCGCCGCCGCGTCCGCGAACAGCCGCCCCACCCGCCGGGCGATGTCGGTCGCGCCACCGTCCGGGTCCGTCCGATCGGCGGCCCGCCAGCGGGCGGCGATCTCTTCGAGGGTCGCGGTCTCCTCGCGCAGGCGGTCGGGGACGGCGCCGGCCTGGCGGAGCGCCAGCAGCGCGGCGCGCAGGAGGTGGTCGGCCTCGTGGCCGGCGGCGATCAGGCAGCGTCCGTCCGGGTACGCCGCGCAGACCCGCCGCAAGCGCGCGTCCAGGGCGGGGTGGCGGACCGGCGCATCGGAACCCGCTTCGCCGGCGGGAGCCGGCGGCATGCGCCTGTCGGGGCGGATCGACAGTCTCACGGTCCGTCTCCCGAAGGACGCGGGCCGTAGGGGAGCGCGGTCCCGCCGGCATGGACGCCGGGCGGGCGGGCCTCGATGCGCTCGACGACGCCCGCGCCGGGCAGGCGGTCGCCCTCGCGCACGAACCACGCGCGCCTGCCGTCGCTCACCCCGGCCAGCAGTCGCCCCGGCGTGCCGATGATCGAGAACCAGGCATAGGACGGCGGCGGCGGTTCGGCGGCCTTCCGGGACGGCGGGGATTGGCCGGTCTCGCCGAGGGAGCCGAGCTGGGAGATCGCGCGGGGCGCCGCGGCCGCTTCGTCCGCGGGCGTGGGCGCGGCGGTCGCCGGAGAGTCCTCCGGCTTCTCCAGAAGCGCCGTCAACTCCTCTTCGAGTTGGAATATCCGGGTCACGATCTCCTGGCGCTCGCGGCACAGCGTCAGGGTCTCGCGCTCGATCGCCAGCGCCGCCGCCGCGTCGGAACGTTCCGTCGCCCCGGCCAGCAGCGCGGTCAGCATGCCGCGCGGACAGCCGAATACGACCGGATCGGCGGCGGGCGGCGCCGTCGCGCCGGGAAGGCCCGGCGCTCGATCGTCTTCAATGCGCTCCGCCGGCCGATCCAGGAGCATCCGCAGGAGGCGGCTGGCAGGCGCGGCGCGGTCGGATTCCGACTCCGCCGCTCTCGGATGCATCGCCGGTTCCGCGTTCTCTGCATCGGTGGGCCGCCCGGCCGGAAACGGGCTCCGCGGTTCGGCCTCGGTCCCGACGGCCACTGTCGCCTCGGACGGCGGCAACGGCGGCGGCTCGAGGATCGACGACGCCCGGGCCGCCTGCGCGGCCGCGAGGCCGATCGCGGCGAAGACGGCAAGAATGCGAACGGCGGCCATGACCGGGCTACTCCGCCGGGTCCGCGGCAGCGCCGTTCGCCGTCCGGCCGAGACGGCCGGCGAGCGCGCGCCAGGGATAGGCCGCGACGTCCCGAACGCCGTCGAGGGCGACGTGAAGGCTGCCGCGCGACCACCGCCACCGGCCTCCGACCGTCTCGCCGCCGTCCATTCGCGCCGTCACGGAACCGCCGGCCGCGAACCGGAAGGCCACGCTCCCGCGGTCCATGAAGGGGAGGCTCACGTCCCGGTCCCGCGCGACGATCCGGTCCGTCAGGCGCATCGCCGCATGACGTTCGCCCGTCGGCAGCAGCGGGAACGGATCGCCCACGCGGTAGCGGTCCTTGCGCGGCAGCCGCTCCCATTGCAGGACGATCCCGGCGCCGTCGGCGGACGGCAGGAGCCAGCCCACGTCCGCGACGTCGCCGCGTTCGTCGAGCCGCCACAGCTCGTCCTTCTCCGGTCCGAGGACCAGGACCAGCCGCGCGCCGTCGGGACTCGCCAGCACCGTCCCGTCGTTCACGGTCAGGAAGCGGGCGAGTTCCGCCGCCGTCGTCGTGGGTCCGCCTCCGGCGAGCGCCAGCCCGGTCGCGCCGGGCGCACGCAGTTCGGATCCCGGCAACGCCCGGACCGGCGCGTCCGGGTCCTGGGCGATCGCCTCGTCCATCCGTGCCGAGGTCTGCCGCTCGTTGACCGGGAGATCGGGAGGCAGGCCGAGACCGGGGCAGGCGTCCTTCAGCGCCCGCGGCCAGCTCTCCTGCGCCCAGCCGTGCGACAGCACGAACCAGGCGCCCGGCGGGTTGCCCGGCGACAGGCTCTCGGTGTGCAGGCGCCCGCTCTCGGGGTCGTGGAAGATCGGGACGTGGCCCGCGACCTGCGCCGGGTCGGGCGCGGTTCCCGCCTTGTAATAATTGTACAGCGCCCGGAAGCGTCGCGACGGAACGACCCGCCAGCGGTCCGCCAACGCGGTCCAGGCGCCGTCGAGATGCACGCAGGACAGCACCGTCCCGTCCGGGCGGTAGTACGACCCCCAGAGCGTGCCGCGGTCCTCCGCCCGCGCCGAGTTGGGCCGCTCGTAGAGCCACACCCGCCCCGTCAGCAGTTCGGAGAAGAACGCGGCGCCGTGCGAGCTATCGTTCCGGGGCGAAGCCGCGCTCGCGGCGTCCGCCGCCACCGCCGACGCCAGAAGGACGGCGGCGAGCCCGAGGCGGGCCGTTCTCCCGGTCATCGCCCGTCCTCCGTCGAACCGAGCCAGCGGCCGGTCAGGCGCTTCATCAGGCCGGCATAGATCGCGAAGGCCGTATCGCCGTCGCCGCTCCCGATCGCCGCGACGGCGGCGTCGATCCGCCCGCCGATCCAGTCCCAGTCCGCGTGATCGGCCGGGACCGCCGCGACGATCGAAGGCGCCGTCTCGTAATAGGCCGCGACCAGCGCCCGGCGCTCGGCCGTCTCCGTCATGTAGCCGTCGCGGAAGCCCCGGAGCGCCGTCAGGGTGGGGCCGTCGTCCGGCTCGCCCCGCCGCTCGACCACCGCCGTGGTCAGGAAGCAGCCGCCGCCGTCTCCACCGCCGCCCCCGTCCCCGCCGCAGGAGCCGCCGCCGGGACCGTCGGACCCGGTATCGTCCTCGCCGCACGACCCCCCGCCGGGACCGCCCGAACCCCCGGCGCCCCCGTCTCCGCCATCGCCCGGACCGCCGCCTTCACCACCGCCGGGACCGCCGCCTTCGCCGCCGCCCCTGCCGCCGGAAGGCGGAACCGCCACGCAGCCCGAGTCGTCGGCGATCCAGTTGGCCGGAATCGTTTGCACGATCGGCGCCGCATCCCACGGGAACCGCGTCGAACGCTCGGTCACCGTCCGCGTCAGACGCCGCGTTCCCGTATGACCCGCCGGGCAGGGCTCGCTCCGGGATTCGGTGCGGACGGTGAGCGTGACCGCCGGTTCGGGCGGCGTCGGCGCGCGCCCGTCCCAGCAGCTCGTGGACACGAACTCCGGCGCGCCCCAGCTCGTGCCGGTCGCCGTCACCGTCTTCCGGCGCCGCCAGACCTCGCTTCCGGTCATCCGCCGGTCGTGCGGCGGCCCCGCGTCCCACGAACAGGCCAGCGTGTAGTGCTCCCACTCCGAATAGTCCGCCCGGCACCCGTCGACCAGCACTTGCCAAGGGCCGAAGGCGGGATCGCCCACCGGATTGCCTCGCCCGTCCTGTCGCGTGCGAACCTCGCGGCCCATGGTCCGCCCGTCGCCGTGCGTGCCCGCGGGGCAGGCCTCGGCGCGCCGCTCGCGGGCCACCCGCTCGCGCCGTTGCAGGTGCGGGTCCTCGACCCGGCCGGCGAGCGCCGCCCGCCCGGACGGCAGCGCGCCCCCGAACCGCGCGTCCGAAAGGCAGTCCGGCAACGCCGCCGCCGCGCGCCCGGCCGCGCCCTTCGCTTCGCCGTCCTCGAGCCAGTGCAGCGCCGGAAGGCGGCCCCGTTCGCCGCCATGGAGGCGCGGCGCGGACTGGACCGAGCGGTGGTCGGCGCCCTTGGGCGCCTCCGGCTCCAGGTAGACCAGCAGCGTGTCCTCGCAGTAGCGCGCCCGGACGCCGCGTCCGGTCCAGGCGGCCAGCCAGCCGGTCGCCGCCGGGGGAACCGAACCGGTCCAGCGCGTCGCCGCCGCGGAGCGGTCCAGAATGTGGCCCTCCAGCTGCCGCCAGGCCGCGGCGACCGCGTCGGCATGCGCCAGCGCCTCCAGCCGGTGGAGGCGTTCGGCATCGTTCCCCTGCGCCGCCGCCGGACCGGCCGCCGCGGCGAGAGCGAGCGCGCTCGCCCCGGCCAGCAACACGTCGCGCAAACTCCATCGTCCCGTCATCGTTCGATCTCCCCGGTCAGCCGTTCGTAGAGCGAGCGCGGCATCGACACGGGCGCGGCGCGCCGCCCCTCCAGGCGCCACGCGCCGGCGGCGTCGCTCGCAAGGCGCACGATCTCCAGCCCCGGAACCCCGCCCACCAGCGCCGCCACGCGAGCCAGCGGAAGACCGGTCGCGACCCGGACCTCGATGCCGCCGTCCCGTCGTTCTCCGCTCGCGTATTCGATCCGCGCGTCCGGCCCGCCGAGCCGGCGGTCGACCGCGCGGCGGAAGGCCAGGAACGGAGGAGGGGTTGCGTCCGAAAGGCGGAGCACCGGGTCCAGCGGCGCCACCGCCCAGGCGCGGCCGTCCGCCACCGAGGCCGCGTACCAGCCGGCGAGATGCTCTTCCGCCACCCGCCGGTGCAACGCTTCGGATCGCTCGGCCGGCAGCCGCCAGCGCGCCACCAGCACCGGCCGGTCCCGCAGTTCCGGGCGCACCGCCAGCAGTGCCTCGTCCGCGAACCGTCCCTCGCACGTCACCCGCTCGGTCCGCCAGGCCGGAAGCCAGGGCGGATGCCGGGTCATGGCGCGGCGGCAGGCCTCGATCAGGGCCGGGCCGTCGATCGCCGCCGTCACCGCCGGCTCCACCGCGGCCCGCACGGTCTCGACCGCCGGGGGAGCGCCGGCGAACAGGTTCCGCACCGCGTCCCGGTGCGGCCACGATGCGCCCGCGCCGGCGAGCGCGAACAGCAGGAACAGGACCCCGGCCGCCTTGCCCCCCGAAAACCGCGCCAGCGGCGCCGGCGCGAGCCGCAGCTCCGGCCCGCCGGGCAACGCTGCGACGTCGATCCCGCCGGCGAGGTCCTCCCCGGCCGGACCCGGCGTCGCGTACAACGCCCATCCCAGCGACCGCGCCCGCTCGAACGCCTCCAGCGCCGCCGTCCGGTCCTCGAACACCTCGTCGCCGTCGGCCAGGACCTGGCCGTCGCGCACCTTCACCAGCGCGCACCGCCCGTCGTCGGCCTCCACCAGCGCCATCCAGAACCCGGAGCGGAGATGCGCCCGAAGCGAGGCCGCGAGGCTGGGGCAGCCGCCGGGATCGCCCTCGTCCGGCGCGTAGCCCGTCTGCCCGTCCCGATGGACGCAATACGGCCGGCCGAACCGGCGGGCATTGCGGGCGAGCGCGACCGTCCCGCCGCGCTCCAGCCAGAACAGCCCGGCGGCGAAGCGCCGCCCGCCAAGGGTCAGCACGCTCACAGCTCGGCTCCATGCACTTCCGAGATCCCCAGCGGCGCCCCGACCTCGGCCGCGATCAGCAGCACCCGCTCCGCGCGCGCGAGACCGGCCTGCCGCCCGCCCGGCAGCGGCAGGTCCGCGTCGAACATCCCGCCGCGCTCCGACGACGCGCCCCGGTCGCTGAACCCCGTCACCACCAGCGTCTCGCCGCGCCCGATCTTCTGCGTCACCTGGATCGCCCGGCTGCCGTAGGCCGGAAGCTGGATCGTCCGGTCGTCCGACGTGAACGAAGTGAAGGTCGGGCGGTCCCGAAGGCTCGCCGACAGGCGCACCAGAACCTCGTCCGGCCCCGTGATGCGCGGCAGGTAGCTCAGCGCGAACCCCGAGGAGACCGTCCCCGGCACCAGCTGCGTCTCCGCCACCCCGTCGCCCGCCGTGGTCCGCAACTCCCGCAGATAGGCCTGCTCGACCAGCTCGAAGAACTGCGCCGGCTTGCCGTTCAGGCTCGGGATGTCGGCGCTCAGCACCCGCGACGCCGTGCCCGCGACGCTCAGCGCCTTCACCGCCGCCGTCAGCGTGTCGCCGGCCGCCGGACCCGGCTTGACGAGCGCCGCCGTGTCGCCCGCGACCGCGAGCCCGAGAGAGGAGCCGAACAGCCGCTTCAGCGCGAAGCTCAGGCCCAGGCCGTAATCGGCCTCGCGTTCGAAGCTCACCGAATAGACGTGCACCGACAGCGTGACCGGACGCAGCACCTCGCGGTTCAGGTAGCCCAGGAAGGCCCGCACACGCCGCACGTCGCGGGGAAGACCGCTCGCCGTCACCGTCGCGCTCGACGGCGACACCGCGACCCGCGACCCGGAACCGATCAGCCCCTTCAGCTGTTCCTCGATCTCCGGCCACGGCCGGTAGGCGGTCTCGGCCACGATCGACTGCGACGTCAGGTTGGACGAGCCGTCCTCGCCCTCGCGCCCGCGCGTGGACGACGACGCGGCGTAGCGCTGCTCGCCCGCCAGCGCGTTGACCCGGAACACCGCCGAGACCGAACGCACGATCTCGACCGCCCCGCCGCCGTAGCGCCACTCGAAGCCCGCCGCCCCGGTCCAGGCGTCGAGCAGCCGGTCCAGCGGGCCGGTCCACACGCCGCCGCCCGGAGACAGCCCGTCCGCCCAGGCGGATGCCTCCGGCGCGGGCGATCCATCGCCGTTCTCCGTCGCGGGCGCGGCGCCCGTGAACCGGACCTCAAGGCCCGTCGCCGCCTCGATGCGCGCCGCCAATGCGCCCGCCCGATCGAGCTCCGAGAGCGGCAACGTCACCGCGTCCGCCCCCAGAAACCGTTCGGGCAGGCGTCCGCGCCGGTCTTCCTCGACCGGCTCCAGCCCCACATAGGGCCGCTCGACCGTCCGAACCGTGGAATAGCGCGGACCGGCGGGGGCCGCGCGGAGCGCGGCGATCTCGCGGTCCACCGTTCCGGCCTCGAGGCGCGCGTCCTCCACGTCCGCCAGGCCGCAGCCCGAAAGCGCGAGCAGGAGCGCCGGCACGGTTCCCGCCCGGAACAGGCCGGCGACGGTCCGGCGTCCGATCATCGGGCCGACGCCCGCCTCGCCTCGCCCGGGTCCGAGGTCGAGGTCCGCCGCCGCGTCGAAGCCCAGGCCTCCAGGTCGGCCCGCGCGTAGCGCACCCGGTTCCCGAACTTGTGGAACGCCGGACCCTCGCCGTTGACCCGGTAGCGATCCAGCGTCCGCGGACTCAGACCCAGAAAGGCGGCCGCCTCGCGGCCGTTCATATAAAGAGTGTCGATCATTCCGTCGGCTCCTTCGAGAGTGTTCGAGGGGAAGGGGATCCGGCCCGATACGGCGTCGCCGATCGCCCGGCGCTCCGCCGCGCTCGCGTTGCGCCCCATCCAGGCGCGCGCCCGGTCCGCGGTGGAAAGGCGCAACGAACGGCCCGCGCGCAGCCGGGAGACGAACGCCGTGTTCCCCGCCGCCTCCAGGCCGAACACCGAGGCCTTGATGCCGGTCACCGCCAGGAACGCCTCCACCTCGCGGCGGAAGCGCGGCCCCGCCGGCTCGGCGCCCATGAAGACCAGCACCCGGTCGACGGTGGAAAGAAACGGCGAGCGGCCGCGCGCCAGCCCGGCGACGAAGCCGGGATCGCCCAGGGCCGCCGCGCCGAAGCGGCGGGAACTCAGTTCGTGGCGGGCGATGAAGTCGGCTATGGCGCCGCGCAGGGCTGTCGTGCTATCGGTCATGTCCGGAACGTAAGTGGAACATCCGGCCTTGACAATCGCTTTATGACGCGAATATCCTACACAACACGACAGACGCGCGAGGAACTGCGATGCAGTGCGACCCGATACGACAGAAAATCCGCGACCGGCTCCGCGAGAACGACCTCACCATGCGCGCGGCCGCGGCGGCGCTCGGACGCAACCCCTCCTACATGCACCAGTTCCTGGAGCGCGGCTCGCCCAGGGCGCTCGGCTACCGCGACAGCGAGAAACTCGCCGCCATGCTCGGTTGCGATCCGGACGAGCTACGCCACCCGGTCGCGCCCAGGCGGAAGCCCTACCCGCGCAAGCCCCGCGCCGCGGCGCCCCAAGTCCCCGGCGCGCCGCTCGCCGCCGTCTCCGAGGTGGCCGTGCAGGCCGCCGCCGGCGGCGGGGCGCTCAACGACGAGGCCACCACCGAGGCCGCGCGCTGGTATCTCCCCGAGGCCATGCTCCGCCACGAGGGCGGCGCAGAGCCCGCGAACCTGCGCATCCTCCGCGCCCGCGGCGACTCCATGGAACCCGCCGTCCACGACGGCGACCGGCTCCTGGTCGACATAGCCCGCAAGACCCCCGCCACCGGCGAGATGGCCGTCCTCTGGGACGGCGGCGGACTGGTGGTCAAGCGCGTCGAGGTCCTGCCCGACACCGACCCGCCCAGGCTCCGCCTGATCTCCGCCAACCCCGCCTACGAGCCCTATACCTGCCTCGCCGGCGAAGCCCACATGGTCGGAACCGTGCTCTGGACCGTCAGAAGGGTGTGAGGCGCCATGAGGCGTTGTTGATGTCGCCTGTCAATGCGTTCTGACCTCGTTCAGACAAATGTGAGACGCGGCCCTTGAAAGAGGGGCGGGGGTCTCCGACGCTGTTGGTGTCGAACAGACAGCGTGAAGGAGGACCCCCATGCAGACCTTCGGCCTGCCCCGGCAGATTACACGAGCCGCCGCCCTGGCATCGCGTCTTGGCGGCGCGGAGCGTAGCGAAGCGGCGCCAAGACGCGATGCCCTCGGGCGCTGGCGCCAGGCCAGGGCCGACGGCCTGACCGCACGAGCGACTGCCAACGCCGTCGGTGTTCCGAGATCGACCCTCTACCGATGGCAGAGGATGGCGGACCGCAACCGCCTCGACCCGTGCTCGCGACGCCCGCACACCCTGCGCCGGCCAGCCCGGTCGACGGCGCTGGTCGCGGCCGTCCACGAGACACGCGCCGACTACCCCATGTGGGGCAAGGCCAAGATCGCCGTCCTGCTCCGGCGCCACGGGCACGCGGTAAGCGAGAGCACCACAGGCCGCATCCTCAAGACCCTCATGGAGCGCGGCGCCGTCACCCCGGTCCCGACCTTGCGCCGCAACGGACCGCGCGCCGCCCGGCGCCTCAGACCATACGCCAGACGCCTGCCCAAGGGCCGCAAGCCCACTACACCAGGAGAGATCCTCCAACTCGACACCCTCACCGTCTCGCCACACACAGCCCGGCCCGCCATCAAGCAGTTCACCGCCCATGACCCCGTCACCGAATGGACCTGCGCACAGGCCTGGAGACGCGCAACCGCACACGACGCCAGGCGCTTCCTCGACAAGCTCCAGGCCGACATGCCCTTCCCCATCGAAGCCATCCAAGTCGATGGAGGCTCCGAGTTCAAGGCCGACTTCGAGACCGAATGCCAGCGCCGCCGCATCGACCTCTTCGAACTCCCGCCCCGATCGCCCCAGCTCAACGGACACGTCGAGCGCAACAACGGCGCATGGAGATACGAGTTCTACGCCTCATGGGACCTGCCCGACGACAACCTCGACCACGTCAACCGATGGATCGACGCCTTCGCCGACGAGTCCGACACCTTCAGACCGCACCAGGCCCTTGGCGGACACACCCCCGCCGAGTACCGTGCCAGACACACAGCCGAGGAACCCCCTCTGTCTCATATGTCTTGAACCGGACACAGCCATGATGGACACACCTCAGCCGAGCACCATATCCAGCGGCCCAAGGGCTACCGTCGTTCAGGATCTCCCTTGCACGACTTGCGCATGCACTTCATAAGTGCGGCCTCCGAATATCCTCGAAGCCGTAACGCCCGAATTCCAGTGTGCCCTGCTGGGGAACTGAAGACATGCCAAACGAGCGCCCGGTTCTCCTGTTCGTCGTCAACGAACCCTATTTCTTCGTGTCGCATCGGCTGCCGCTGGCCGCTGGCGCCATGGCGGAAGGCTACGATGTCCATCTGGCGGCGCCCGACAACAACGTCTGGGCGCCCGGGGCGTTCCAGACCCGGCCTTTCTTCGCCGATCGCGGGATCACGTACCACGAAATCCCGCTTTCCCCGCGGGGCATGCGTCCGCTTGAGGAACTCGCGACGATCAAATCCCTGTATGCGCTGTATCGGAACGTCAAGCCGGCGGTGGCGCACCACGTCACGGCCAAGGCCGTTCTCTACGGCGGCGTGGCCGCCAGACTCGCCAGGGTCCCGGCGGTCGTTTCCGCGTTTCCGGGGCTCGGTTATTACTTCGCGGCCTCGAATCCCGGCGCGCGCCTCGTCAGACTGGCGCAGGTCCGGGGTTACAGGTTCGCGACCGGTCACCCGAACTCGTGGGTGATCGTTCAGAACCGACACGACGCCGAGACCTTGCGGCGCCTCGGCGTATCGGATCCGGAGCGGACGACCGTCACGCGAGGGTCCGGCGTCTCGTTGCGGGACTTCCGGCCCGCGGCCTGGCCGGAAGGGCCGCCGCTCGTCGTCCTTCCGTCGCGGATGGTCCGAGAGAAGGGGGTCAGTGCGTTCGTCGACGTCGCGCGGAGGCTGAAAACGTCGGGTATCCAGGCGCGCTTCGCCCTCGTGGGAAACGCGCACCCCAGCGACCCGCGCGCGATACCGGAGGAGACGTTGCGGGCTTGGCACGCGGAGGGAGTCGTGGAGTGCTGGGGACGCCGGGAAGACATGCCCGAGGTTTTCGCCGAGGCGAGCGTGGTGTGTCTCCCATCCAATAGAGAAGGCATGCCCAAGGCGTTGATGGAGGCCGCGGCGTGCGGGCGCCCGATCGTCACCTACGACGTACCGGGATGCCGGGAAACGGTCGTCGACGGGTCGAGCGGCATTCTGGTCGTCAAGGGAGACCTCGACGCACTCGCGGAATCGCTGGGACGCCTGATCCAGGACCGGGCGCTCTGCCGGCGAATGGGGGAGGAAGGCCGGCGCCTGGCGGAGAACGAGTTCGGCGTCGACCGCGTGGTCGACCGGACCCTGGAAATCTACCGCGCACTCCGGTCGGCCCCGGAAACGGTTTCCTTACTAAACGGGATCAACCAATAGAGGGTCAGGCCCACTCAGTGTTCCATAATGTAGTGAACCAAGATAAAGTCTGACCTAGGCCGTGTTGGCGAATTTCTGGAATTTCTGGATGATTAGTTCTCCGTCGATGGTCCTGGGAGAACAAGCATGGCGTTACGCTTGCTCATCAGCGATGCCCTGTGGTCGAAGATCGAACCCGTGCTTCAGGAGCTCAAGCACGCCGCCGGCAGCCCGCCGGCGCTCAGCGACCGGATGTTCATCGAGGCCGTCCTGTACCAGGCCCGCACCGGGACCCCGTGGCGGGACTTGCCCGATGAGTTCGGCAACTGGAATGCCGTCTATCACCGCTTCCGCCGTTGGGAAAAGCGCGACCTGTGGAAACGGCTCTGGCAGCGGTTCCAGACCCTCGACGATGAACGGCTCGGCGCGTTGTTCATCGATTCGACCATTGTACGGGCGCATCAGCACGCGGCCGGAGCGTCAAAAAAAACGGCGGACAACAGGCCCAGGCTCTGGGTCGCTCTCGGGGTGGGTTCTCCACCAAGTTGCACGCGGCCTGCATTGACGAGCGCACCGGGGTGTCGTTCGTGTTGACTGGCGGACAACGCAATGACGCGGTGGCGTTCGAAACGGTGTGGGAGGGGGTGCCAGTGTTGCCCGCCCCGGTGGCCGTAGTGATGGACAAGGCGTATGACAGCAACGCCATTCGTCGGTTCCTGGCCGTGCGGGAGATTGAAGCCGTCATCCCGTCGAAAGCGAACCGGACCGAGCCGATCCCTCACGATGCGCGGAAGTACGGGTCGCGGGAGAAGGTCGAACGGTTCTTCAACAAGCTCAAGCAGTTCCGCCGCATTGCCACCCGCTATGAGAAGCTCGGTCGGACGTTCCTGGCGTTTGTTCATATCGTGTCCGCATGGATCGGACTCCGATAATTCATCAACACGGCCTAGTTCAGACAGAAGTGAGACGCGGCCCTTGATGTAAGGGCGGGGGTCTCCGACGCTGTTGGTGCTGAACAAGCAGCGTGAAGGAGAACCCCCATGCAGACCTTCGGCCTGCCCCGGCAGATTACACGAGGAGCCGCCCTGGCGTCGCGCCTGTGCGGCAAGGAGCGGAGCGACGAAGCGCACAGGCGCGACGCCCTTGAGCGCTGGCGCCAAGCCCGGGCCGACGGCCTGACCGCACGAGCGGCCGCCAACGCCGTCGGCGTTCCGAGATCGACCCTCTACCGATGGCAGAGGATGGCGGACCGCAACCGCCTCAAGCCGTGCTCGCGACGCCCGCACACCCTGCGCCGGCCCACTTGGTCGGCGGCGCTGGTCGCGGCCGTCCACGAGACACGCGCCGACTACCCCATGTGGGGCAAGGCCAAGATCGCCGTCCTGCTCCGGCGCCACGGGCACGCGATAAGCGAGAGCACCACAGGCCGCATCCTCAAGACCCTCATGGAGCGCGGCGCCGTCACCCCGGTCCCGACCTTGCGCCGCAACGGACCGCGCGCCGCCCGGCGCCTCAGACCATACGCCAGACGCCTGCCCAAGGGCCGCAAGCCCACAAGTCCCGGCGAGATCGTCCAACTCGACACCCTCACCGTCTCGCCACACACAGCCCGGCCCGCCATCAAGCAGTTCACCGCCCATGACCCCGTCACCAAATGGACCTGCGCACAGGCCTGGAGACGCGCAACCGCACACAACGCCAGGCGCTTCCTCGACAAGCTCCAGGCCGACATGCCCTTCCCCATCGAAGCCATCCAGGTCGATGGAGGCTCCGAGTTCAAGGCCGACTTCGAGACCGAATGCCAGCGCCGCGGCATCGACCTCTTCGAACTCCCGCCCCGATCGCCCAAGCTCAACGGACACGTCGAGCGCAACAACGGCGCATGGCGATACGAGTTCTACGCCACATGGGACCTGCCCGACGACAACCTCGACCACGTCAACCGATGGATCGACGCCTTCGCCGACGAATTCAACACCTTCAGACCGCACCAGGCCCTTGGCGGACACACCCCCGCCCAGTACCTTCACTCACTGACAGCCAAAGAGACCCCCGTGTCTCATATGTCCTGAACCAGGACACGGCCTTGCGTGCGACTCCGCCCCACGCGAGGATCGGCCGAACAGAGTGACTCGAGTCGCGATGCCGGCAGTCGGCGATTGCGTACAGCCGCCCGGTCATATATAAAATACTCCTCCGAACATGAGACGTTGAAATCATGCTGTATCTTTATCGAGACAAGCGCTTATTGGGGAACGGCTCGATGATGGAGAGAATTTCCGGCGTAAACCATCGCCGGCCGGCGGTCCTGTGCCACATTCGCGACCACAGCGAGACCCGCTCGCGCCCGTCAAACCTTCCCTGCCTTCTGTGTACTCCATGATGACGGGCTGCGAGGCGCCATGAGTCGTTCGTCGTCGACGTCGATTCTCGGCATCTCGGCCTTCTACCACGATGCGGCGGCGGTGCTGGTCGTCGACGGTGAGATCGTCGCGGCCGCTCAAGAGGAGCGGTTCACTCGTCGAAAGCATGACCCGTCGTTTCCCGCCAACGCCATCCGTTACTGCCTCGACGAGGCCGGGCTCGTGCCGGAGCGGCTCGATTATGTCGGCTTCTACGAGAAGCCGTTCCTGAAGCTCGAAAGGTTGCTTGATACATACTTGGCATGCGCGCCGCGTGGATTTCGCTCGTTCCTGCACTTCGTGCCTGCATGGGCAAAGCAGAAACTTCATCTGCGGCGCGAGATCGTGAAGGGCTTGAACCAGGATAAGGGCCTTGCGGGGGGAGGCTACCGTCGGCAGATCGTGTTCATCGAACATCACGAATCGCATGCGGCGAGCGCGTTCTTCCCCTCTCCGTTCAACGAGGCCGCGATTCTCACGATGGACGGTGTTGGCGAATGGGCGACCACCACCTGGGGTACGGGAAGCGGTAACCGGATCGCATTGAAACAGGAAGTCCGCTTCCCACATTCCCTCGGCCTGCTCTATTCCGCCTTCACCTACTTCACCGGCTTCAAGGTCAATTCCGGCGAATACAAACTGATGGGGCTCGCGCCCTATGGCGTGCCCAGATATGCCGACTGTATCCGCGAGCACTTGATCGACCTCAAGCCGGACGGATCGTTCCGTATGGATCAATCCTGGTTCTCCTATTGCGACGGGCTGCGGATGACCTCGCACAAATTCGACCGGCTCTTCGACGGGCCGCCGCGCGCCCCGGAAGCGCCAATCACCGAGCGCGAGATGGACATTGCCGCATCGGTCCAAGAGGTCACCGAGGAGGCGATGCTACGGGCGGCGCGCCACGTCTCGGCTGAGACGGGGCTGCACGATCTCTGTCTTGCCGGCGGCGTGGCGCTCAATTGCGTGGGCAACGGCCGCGTGCTGCGCGAAGGTCCGTTCGATAACGTATGGATCCAGCCGGCGGCGGGCGATGCCGGGGGCGCACTCGGAGCTGCGCTCTTCATCTGGCATCAGCTGCTTGACCGCCCGCGCACGGCGCGGACGCGAGATAGCCAGCGCGGGTCGCTGCTGGGGCCCCGCGTGTCGGACGAGGACATTCGCGCCCTCCTCGACGGGGTCGGCGCGGCGTATCGGGAATACTCGGATGACGCCTCGCTCTGCAATGCGGTCGCGGATCTGCTGGCGCGGGAACGGGTGGTTGGCTGGTTCCAGGGTCGCATGGAGTTCGGGCCGCGCGCGCTCGGCGCGCGCAGCATTCTCGGCGACGCCCGCAGCCCCGCCATGCAGTCGGTCATGAACCGGAAGATCAAGTTCCGGGAATCGTTTCGCCCCTTCGCCCCGTCGGTGCTCCGCGATCGGGTCCACGACTGGTTTGACATGCGCCCTGGGGAGGATAGCCCCTATATGTTGGTCACCGCGCCGGTGCGCGAAAACCGCCGAAAGTCGGCCGACGAGGACGGGTGCGCCCTGCGCGGCCTCGACCAAGTGCGGGCCGTGCGCTCCGAAGTCCCGGCCGTCACCCATGTCGATCACTCGGCCCGGGTGCAGACGGTCGATAGAGACCGCCACGGCCGCTACGCCGAACTACTCCGCGCCTTCGAAGCCAAGACCGGCTGCCCGGTGATCGTCAACACGAGCTTCAACATTCGCGGCGAGCCGATCGTTTGCACTCCCGAACAGGCTTGGCGCTGTTTCATGGCAACCGATATGGACGCGCTGGTCCTTGAACGCTTCCTGCTGCTCAAGGAGGCGCAGCCACGGACGGCGGCGACCGACGCGGACGCCTATCTCGACCAGTTCGAGCTCGACTGACGGCGGCGTGGATGGCCCTGATCGAAATCGACCGGAACCCCTCGGCGAAGATGCTCCGCTGGTTCGGCGTCCTGATGGTCGGCTTCTTCGTCCTCACGGGCGGTCTGGCGCAGTGGCGTTGGCCAGCGGCGGCAGCGGCGATATGGATTTTCGGCGTGGCGCTGACCGGGGTCTACGCTGCGGTCCCGCCCTTGCGCCGGCACATCTATCTCGGGTGGGTATACGCCGCGCTACCGATCGGGTGGACCGTTTCGCACCTGATACTGGCAACGGTCTTCTATCTGGTAGTAACGCCGATCGGACTCGGCGTGCGCGTTGTCAAGGGCGACCCGCTGGAACGTGCGCCGGAGCGGTCGGCGGCGAGCTACTGGAGCGCACGTTCCGGGGCGGACAGCAACGCTCGCCGGTACTTCAAGCAGTTCTGAACGTCCTGGACGACGCGGCATGGTCGATCAAAGAACAACCGGACGGAATCGGCATGATCGCCGCGCGCGTCGGGTTTGGCTGTTGCGGGCAGCCACGGTGTCGGTCGCCATCGCGGGATTCGTCATCGGTCTTGAGATCCTGCTGCGGGTCCTTCCAACTCACGAGGGCAAGCACACAATGCCGGTCGACGACGCACGGCCGTTCGCCCACTTAGAACCGAACCGAACCTTCACTTGGTCGCGGGACTGGAACTTCTCGATCGTCAACGAGGTGCGGGTCAACAACGCCGGTTTCGTCAGCGACTTCGACTACGATTCGGACGCGCCCGACCCTCTCCTCGCGGTTATCGGCGACAGTTACATCGAGGCGCTCATGGTGCCGTTCTGGCAGACTTGCCACGGTCGGCTGGCACGCGACTTGGCACCGACCTCCCGGGTCTATTCGTTCGGCCTGTCGGGCGCTCCCTTGAGCCAGTACTTGGCCTATGCCCGGCACGCGCGCGACACGTACCGTCCCAACGGGCTGATCGTCGTCGTGATTGGCAACGACTTCGATCAAAGTCTATACGCTCACCGTGGATTCCTTGGGTTTCACTATTTCGTTCCAGGCCAGACCGGCAGTGGGCTCGATCTCAAGCGGCTCAACTACGCGCCGAATTTCAGGTCGAATTTCAGGTATAGGCTCGCGCGATCATCGTCGATCGCCAGATACATGGCAAATAATCTGAATTTGTATCATGCAATGGCTCAGATTGAGGGGTGGATCTTCGGGAGGCCCGCAGTGATGCGACACGGGAGTCCGCCGGAAACTGTCGACTCGAAAATCGTAATTGACTCGAAACTCGCAATTGATGCGTTCCTTGAACAACTCCCCGGCTATTCGGGTCTCGATCCTGGCCGAATTCTGTTTGTCGTCGATGGAGTGCGCTATGCGGAGAGCCTGAAGACGGCCAAGGTCGGCTTCGTGGACGAGATGCGGCGCCACTTCATCGCCAACGCGCGGCGGCAGGGCTACGAGACCATTGACATGCAACCGCTCTTCATTGCTCATCACCGGGAGCATCGTCGACGGTTCGAGTGGCCGCAGGACAGCCACTGGAACGCGCTGGGGCATGAGCTGTGCCGGGATGCGGTGGCCCGATCCGAGCTCCTGTCGAAAACGTTCTCGCGTTTGCGGTCTACACGGACCGGCACGGCAGGAGAGAGGTAATGACGGACGACCGGTCGGAGGACTTCGCCGAACAGGCCAACGCGCCCCAGCCTGGCTTCCTGGCCGAGCTATGGGAGTTCATGGCTACCAACAAAAAATGGTGGCTGATGCCGATCATCGTCATGCTTCTCCTCCTCGGCGGGCTGATCGCCATGTCCAGCACCGCCGTGGCACCGTTTATCTATACCCTGTTCTGACGATTCGCCAGCCCGCCGTGATTTGGTTCAGACACATGAGAGACGGGGTGGTTGAAGGAGGGTTGGAGGTCTCCGTAGCTGTTGGTTTGAACAGACAGCCTACAGGGGGACCCACATGCAGGGTTTAGGCCTGCCCCGTCATGTTGCACGGGGCGCCGCCTTGGCGTCGCGCCCGCAGCAACGGTCTGAGCGCCGCCGACGCGGCCCATGCCGTCGGCGTGTCGCGGGCCACCCTCTACCGTCGGCGGAAACTGGGCCGCCTGTTCCGGCTACGCAACGCCCTCGACGGACACCGCCGAGTACCTTCACTCCCTGACAGCCAAGGAAACCCCACCGTCTTATATGTCCTGAACCGGGACACTGCCCAGGGGCCGCAAGCCCACTACACCCGGAGAGATCGTCCAACTCGACACCCTCACCGTCTCGCCACACACAGACCGGCCCGCCATCAAGCAGTTCACCGCCCATGACCCCGTCACCAAATGGACCTGCGCACAGGCCTGGAGACGCGCAACCGCACACAACGCCAAGCGCTTCCTCGACAAGCTCCAGGCCGACATGCCCTTCCCCATCGAAGCCATCCAGGTCGATGGAGGCTCCGAGTTCAAGGCCGACTTCGAGACCGAATGCCAGCGCCGCCGCATCGACCTGTTCGAACTCCCGCCACGCTCGCCCAAGCTCAACGGACACGTCGAGCGCAACAACGGCGCATGGCGATACGAGTTCTACGCCTCATGGGACCTGCCCGACGACAACCTCGACCACATCAACCGATGGATCGACGCCTTCGCCGACGAATTCAACACCTTCAGACCGCACCAGGCCCTTGGCGGACACACCCCCGCCCAGTACCTTCACTCACTGACAGCCAAAGAGACCCCCGTGTCTCATATGTCCTGAACCAGGACAAAGTCTTGACGTTACCCGCATCTGCGGGTATGGACTTATGTCACTGCATGCGATAGCATGAGTGGCGGTTTTCGGGCGCGGTGGCTCAAGGCATGGTCACCCGCAGTGCGGCAGCATGGGCTATCGCCCGATTCAGCCCGCCAATGCTTCTTGCGAATATGAGACAGGATCCTTGAAGGAGAGTTGAGGATCTCCGCTGCTTGGCAAGGTGACGGGGCCGCAAGTGTTGATCCTCCATCGTCGGACGTAAGGTTGCCCTGACCGGCGGGTCGACATCACGGGTCACCGATCCAACGGTCGGCCCATGCCTCCAACATGCAAATGCCCCATAGCGCCTCCTCCCGCCTCCCCCCTCTACCGCCAAGGAAATCCTTCCAGGCTGCGCGAACCGGTGCCGGATCGAGCCAGCCACGTCTGAGCAGCCGGTCTTCCGCTAGCCAAGTCTCGGCCCAATCTCGCAACGGCCCGCGCAGCCAATCCCCCAAGGGGATGGCGAAGCCCGACTTGGGGCGATCCACCAAGCTTTTTGGCACATACCGATACAGCACTTGCCGCAGAGGCCATTTGGAAACGTCGCCCCGGATTTTCAGTTCTGTCGGCAGCATCCAGGCGAACTCAACCAACCGGTGATCGAGCAACGGCGTCCGCACTTCGAGTCCGACGGCCATGCTCGCGCGGTCGACCTTGGTCAGGATGCCGTTTGGCAAATAGCCGACCGTGTCCGCCCAGGCGGCGCGGGCTGCGGGATCAAGATCGGGGATGCCCTCCGGCATGGTCGGCACCGTTTCGAGACCGGTCAGGTCTTCCGGCCAATGAGTCACGAGATCGAGATAACGGAGGTCCGGGTCGTCAATCGCCAAGGAGCGCGCCAGCTTGCCCATCTTGGTGCCGACCATGCGCGGGCGCCAGCGTCGCGGCAACAACCGCGCGAGACCGTCCCACATAGCCGGGCCTGGCGCGGCGACAGTCGCGGCGATCAATCGTCGAGCCGATCCGGGAATGGCGTCGACCGTGTTCGCCATGCGCGCGAGCGCCCGGTGGCGGTTGTAACCGAAAAAAACTTCATCGCCGCCGTCGCCGCTGAGCGCCACGGTCACCTGTTGGCGCGCCAAGCGGCAGACCAGATGAGTCGGCAGGGCCGAAGAGTCGGCGAAGGGCTCGTCGAACCGATCGGGCATGTCCGGGATCAATTCGCGGGCGTCGTCCAGCGATAGCTCCAGGCTGGTATGATCCGTACCCAGATGGTCAGCGACGGCCGTCGCATGGGCCGCTTCATCGTAGTCGGCGTATTTCGTGGTGGCGAAACCAATGGTGAAGGTCTTTATCGGGCGACCCGAGGCGCGCTGCATCAATGCCGCCACGGTTGAGGAATCGATGCCGCCGGACAGCAGCGCCCCCAGCGGAACGTCAGAAATCATGCGTCTCTCGACGGCATCGGCGAGCAGTGTCTCGGCACAATCGAGAACTGTTTCCTCCAGAAGATCGGTAATTGGACTGGACGCGATCCACGTCATCGACCAATAGGTTCGGCGGTCGACAACGCCATCGTCGGAAATGACGGCGATTTCGCCCGGACGCAGGGCTTTGATATCCTCATAGATGCACGATGGCGCCGCCACGGCGTTGGTCTTCAGAAATCCATCGACCGCCGACAGATCGACACGGGCCTCGAAATCAGGGTGGGCGCGGATCGCCTTCAACTCCGAGGCCCAATATACGCCGGCACCTTGGCGGCCGTAGTACAGCGGTTTGATTCCCAACCGGTCGCGGATCAGCCATAACCGCCGCTCCGCCTTGTCCCACAGGGCAATTGAGAACATACCGACCAAACTCGGCAGCGTGGCCTCGACGCCATGGTGTGCAAAAAGCTCCAGCAGAACTTCGGTGTCGGAGGCGCCACGAAACCGGTGGCTGCGTCCCGTGAATTCCAAGGCGAGATCCTGGTAGTTATAGATCTCGCCGTTGTAGGTCAGCACCCAACGTCCATCGGCCGAGGTCATAGGCTGATGCCCCGTCGGCGTTGGATCGATGACGGCAAGGCGCCGGAAACCCATGGTTATACCGGCTGACGCGTCGGTCCAAACATCGCCCGCGTCCGGTCCGCGATGCCGCAAGGTGTCGGACATCGTCCATCCGATCCGCCTCAGGCGCGCGGCGTCCGACCGCCGTTCGAGATCAATAAACCCTGCGATTCCACACAACGTGGGCGATACCCGCTATTTTTGACTCGTGATCCAAGTGTCACGGTCGGGCAACATGGGAAATTGTGTCCGATTGCGGTCGGTCGATCAAGTGTCTGTCTTGGTTCAGGACATATGAGACGGGAGGGCTTCTCCGGCCGTGTGTCTGGCAAGGTACTCGGCGGGGGTGTGTCCGCCAAGGGCTTGGTGCGGTCTGAAGGTGTTGAACTCGTCAGCGAAGGCGTCGATCCATCGGTTGACGTGGTCGAGGTTGTCGTCGGGCAGGTCCCATGAGGCGTAGAACTCGTATCTCCAGGCGCCGTTGTTGCGCTCGACGTGACCGTTGAGCTGGGGCGATCGGGGCGGGAGTTCGAAGAGGTCGATGCAGCGGCGCTGGCATTCGGTCTCGAAGTCGGCCTTGAACCCGGAGCCTCCGTCGACCTGGATGGCTTGGATGGGGAAGGGCATGTCGACCTGGAGCCTGAGAATCGGCGGGGGGGATTGGAAGTTGAGTAACAACGTATCGGGGAAGATGCCCATTCTGGTCACGGGCGGGGCTGGTTATATCGGAAGCCATGTCGTTCTGGCCTTTCGTGAGGCGGGCTATCCGGTCGTTGTCCTCGATGACCTGTCGACCGGGCGCCGCGCCGCGGTTCCCGCCAACGTTCCGTTCGTCAAAGGCGACGTCGGCGATGCGAATGCCGTCAGCCACGCGATCACTGAACACCGGGTCGGCGCGGCGGTTCATCTCGCCGGCAGCCTCAGCGTCCCTGAATCGATCCGCGACCCGCTCCGTTACTGGCGTAACAACGCCGGGGCGAGCGCGAACTTTGTCTCAGCCTGCCTCGCCCGAGAGGTGAGACGGCTGGTCTTCTCCTCGACGGCGGCCGTTTACGGCATTCCGCAGGTGGTTCCAGTCTCCGAGGACGCGCCAACGATTCCCATTTCGCCTTACGGCTGTTCCAAACTGGCCGTGGAATGGATGCTCCGAGACACCGCTTCGGGCCACGATTTCCGCTACACGACGCTGCGTTATTTCAACGTCGCGGGTGCCGATCCAGACGGACGGATGGGCCAATGGGGAGAGGGCGAGCATCTGATCAAGGCCGCCTGCGAAGCGGTGTTGGGGCGCCGCGATCGCCTCGTCGTGTTCGGAACCGATTACGAGACCGCGGACGGCACGTGCGTGCGCGACTATATCCACGTTTCCGACTTGGCGCGGGCGCATGTCGCGGCTCTTCGCCACTTGGAGGGCGGCGGCGGGAGTCTCACCCTGAACTGCGGCTATGGCCAGGGGGTTTCCGTGCGCGAGGCGATCGAGGCAGTGCGCGTAGCCGCCTCGGGCTCCCCGTTCGAGGTTCGGGACAGACCGCGGCGTGTTGGCGACCCGCCGGTGCTGATCGCGGACACACGCCGGATCCGCGAGACACTGGACTGGACGCCACGCCACGATCACCTCGACATAATCGTCCGCACCGCGCTCGCCTGGGAACGCGCGCGGTGTCTGGACTCCTGACGGGCCCTGAATCGGCCGCGGGCGGTAATCCCGCGGCCGGGGCAATCGCATGAGATAAGCCCGCCAGCGTGGAGTTCCGCCACTGCGTCTTGGTATGGGGCTAGGAGTCTGCGCCGTAGTAAAGATAGCTCAAGATACGCGAGCAGATGGACGGGTCGGATTCGATGCGGGAATGGGCAGGGGCGCTGGCGTTCGCAGTGGTGTGTAGGACGCGTAAGAGGGGTCGAGGCATCCGGCAAGACCCCGAATGGAGTAAGTCTGGCCATCTCTCCTTGGCGAGCAGGCGTCCTCACACCGTCGTCAACCGATGGATCAACACCTTCGCCGACGACGCCCTGCAGCGTGACCTCGCGGCCAAGGGGTCGGAGCGGGCGCAGATGTTCGGCCCGGAGAAAATCGCCACGCGCTGGCTGGAGGCGGATGTGAAGAAGAAGCGCACATGAAAATCCTGGTCGTGATCGCAAACCTCCGAGGCGGCGGCGCCCAGCGAGTAGTTTCCCTCTTGAGTCAGGAATGGGCCAAATCCCACGGAGTGACGATAGCACTCTTTGACGCATCGGGAATATCCTACGACCATGGGGGCCGAATCGTCGATCTTTGCGCCCCTCCGGACGTACCGGTCGACTCCGACACCTTCATCAGAAAAATCTATAAAAGTGCCTATAACATCGGGATACACTCGGCATTGTTGCTGTCTCTCCTGCGGCGTGAGCGCCCCGATCGAATCATCTCTTTCATGGAAAGCGCGAACATTCCCGCTACTATCGCCTCGACCTTGACGGGCCGCCTGCCCCACTTGACCATCAGCGTGCACAACAACCCTGCTTACATTTTCTCCTTCCAGGACCGACTCCTGGCGTCTCTGCTCTACCGGCTTCCGTCCCGCGTCATCGCCGTTTCCGAAGGGGTGAAGCGAGGGATGGCGTCAGTATGCCACCTCCCTCTCGAAAGAATATCGTTCATCTTCGTCCCCAATTCGGTCGCCATGAAGACAGCGCAGGAAACGACGTCTCCGCTTCCCGAATGCTACAGCTACATACTGGGAGTGGGCCGACTCGTGCCGCAGAAAGGCTTCGAGCGGCTGCTGCAGGCGTTTCATCGCCTCAATCGGCCTGCTCTCCATCTTGCGATTCTCGGCGAGGGACCAGAACGAGCGAACCTGCTTCGGCTGGCACGCGAACTCGGGCTGGAAGGCCGCCTGCATCTGCCCGGACATGTCGCCGAAGTCGAAACATGGTATCGTCATGCCGCTTGCTTCGTCCTGAGTTCACGTTATGAGGGCTGGCCCAGCGTCCTGGGGGAAGCACTTGCAAACGGATGCCCGGTCGTGAGCTTCGACTGCAATTATGGACCCTCGGAGATTCTCGAAGATGGAAAGTATGGGTTGCTCGCGCCGGAAGGTGACGTCGAGGCGTTGGCGGGGGCGATCGTCCGCGTTCTCGACGACGACGCCCTGCAGCGTGACCTCGCGGCCAAGGGGTCGGAGCGGGCGCAGATGTTCGGCCCGGAGAAAATCGCCACGCGCTGGCTGGAGGCGGATGTGAAGAAGAAGCGCACATGAAAATCCTGGTCGTGATCCCAAACCTCCACGGCGGTGGCGCCCAGCGGGTCGTTTCCCTCTTGAGTCAGGAATGGGCCAAATCCCACGGAGTGACGATAGCACTCTTTGACGCATCGGAAATATCCTACGACCATGGGGGCCGAATCGTCGATCTTCGCGATCCCGTGGACGCGCCGGGCAACCCCAACACCTTCATCAGAAAAATCTATAACGTCGAAACGCGCTCAATGCCGTTATTAGGCCTTGTTCGACGCAGTCTGCCCGACATTATCAAAAATACCTATAACATCGGGATGCGCTCGACATGGTTGCTGTCTCTCCTGCGGCGTGAGCGCCCCGATCGAATCATCTCCTTCATGGAAATCGCGAACATTCCCGCTACTATCGCCTCGACCTTGACGGGCCGCCTGCCCCACTTGACCATCAGCGTGCGCAACAACCCTGCTTACATTTTCTCCTTCCAGGACCGACTCCTGGCGCCTCTGCTCTACCGGCTTCCGTCCCGCGTCATCGCCGTTTCCGAAGGGGTGAAACGAGGGATGGCGTCGGTGTGGCGTCTTCCTCTCGAAAGAATATCGTTCATCCCCAATTCGGTCGCCATGAAGACAGCGCAGGAAACGACGTCTCCGCTTCCCGAATGCTACAGCTACATACTGGGAGTGGGCCGACTCGTGCCGCAGAAAGGCTTCGAGCGGCTGCTGCAGGCGTTTCATCGCCTCAATCGGCCCGCTCTCCATCTTGCGATTCTCGGCGAGGGACCAGAACGAGCGAACCTGCTTCGGCTGGCACGCGAACTCGGGCTGGAAGGCCGCCTGCATCTGCCCGGACATGTCGCCGAAGTCGAAACATGGTATCGTCATACCGCTTGCTTCGTCCTGAGTTCACGTTATGAGGGCTGGCCCAACGTCTTGGGGGAAGCACTTGCAAACGGATGCCCGGTCGTGAGCTTCAACTGCAATTATGGACCCTCGGAGATTCTCGAAGATGGAAAGTATGGGTTGCTCGCGCCTGAAGGTGACGTCGAGGCGTTGGCGGGGGCGATCGTCCGCGTTCTCGACGACGACGCCCTGCAGCGTGACCTCGCGGCCAAGGGGTCGGAGCGGGCGCAGATGTTCGGCCCGGAGAAAATCGCCACGCGCTGGCTGGAGGCGGATGTGAAGAAGAAGCGCACATGAAAATCCTGGTCGTGATCCCAAACCTCCACGGCGGTGGCGCCCAGCGGGTCGTTTCCTTGTTTGTTGATCTCGCGCGTCCACGCCTGCTCGACTTCGGTAGCGCCGCGAATCCATCGGCCCCCCTGCCGCTGCGATATCGACATCAGTTCGCGAGGCAACCGCGGTCATGCCCATCACCGGCGCGGCGGATTTCGGGGCGGCGATGATGGACAAGCCAAGGTTTGTTTTCGGGCACCATACCTTTATAACTCCATTCCGCATATGCGTGACGTGCGCCACGAAGAGCACGTCACGCCCTTGCCGTGGCGATATGCATTACGACACCGCGAACGGCGCGCGGGCCAAGACCGCAGTGCTGGCTGCGTCGTTCGGGATGTCCGGTTTCAATCAATGCGACGACGCTCCGAGGGTCAGACCGGAGCATGTCGAGACGGCGGGTGGCGGGCTCCTGGTCAACCTGTCGCCTGGAGGCGCGACGGCGAGGCCCTGTGAATATGAAAGTATCCATCTGTCGGCCACGGGGTGTCGATGCCGCACTTTGCTTCCCGCAAGCTGGAATCCGACTACACCGGACGCTATCTCGCCGGTCCCTCTTGACGCCACAACCAGCGTTCCCAGCTATGAACGATGATCAAACAATGAACTCTCATTTCGGTTCGAGTGACTAGACTATGTCTTGTAAGGAAAGGAGATTTTCTTTCGGTAAAAACTGGCGTCGGTATTTAGATCATGTGACAGAAGAAAGAATCTCGATAGCCGAGCATCATCTACGGACGGTATTGACTATGCCCATTTCTGGGAAGACGTTCCTGGATATAGGATGTGGAAGTGGCCTTTTATCTTTAGCTGCCCGTAAGTTAGATTCGAAAGTTCATGCTTTTGATTACGATTTAGATGCAGTCGAGTGTGCGAAATCAATGCGTCAAATGCATTCTAAAGATAAAGATTTTTATATTGAACGCGGATCCATACTCGATTCAGATTTCTGTCTTAGTCTTGGAAAGTTTGATATTGTTTATTCTTTCGGAGTTCTGCATCATACCGGAAATATGTGGGAAGCAATGGCTAATGTCGCAAAATTACCAAAGGAAGGTGGACTTCTCTACTTAGGGATATATAATAAAGTTCGAATGTCTCGCATATGGAAAAGGGTGAAAAAACTCTATAATCGAGGACCGATAAGCCGGTTTGTTGTGAGAATTTTGGGCTATACATATTTTCTATTGGTAGGATGTTACATATCGATAAGGAGTAGGAGAAACTATTTTAATGAATATAAACATAAAAGAGGCATGTCATTTCTCGTCGATGTGGAAGATTGGATCGGAGGTTATCCATATGAGTTTGCATCGGTTGACGAAATCGTTCATTTTTTCTGCGATAGAGGTTTCTTATTGAAGTATATCAAAACAACTACAGGAATAGGAAATAATCACTTTACCTTTATTAAGATCAATTCAAACCACCTTTGATGTGTCATTTTGAAAACAGCTAACGGGCTTATCCCTTTGTTTCTGGTGTTACGTGATATTGAGGTCTGGCATCAGGATTGATTTGTTGAGCAGCGAGGCGTGTTTTGGACACATTGAGGGTCCGGGTTGGTGTTCCGGCTGATCGGCGCGGGTTGAATGGTCGGCGCGGGTTGAAAGTGAAGGTGCGGTCGCGTGCGACGGGCGTTGGTCAGGATCAGGCGCACTGCTTCGACAAAAGCGCGGTATGTGGCGGGGTCGAGGTGGATGCCAATGCCGAGCAGGATGTCAAAGGCATCGACGGTATAACGGCGACGGTTCCATCGGAACACGAACTCGTCGAGGTAGCGGCGCAGATGCAGCCGCCGCAGCCCGTGGAAGGCGCCGAGCACTCAGCGCTTGAGATTGGCGAACACGCGGTGAGTCCATTCAGTACAACATGGGCGGCCCTCTTGACCAATGACCTTCGGGATCGTGGTCGTGGTCCGGCAGGCCAGCATGGTCACTCCAGCCGTCCGTCGGTGGTCAGGCGTGCGCCCGGCGCGGCGACGCTGGTAGCGAAGGGATGGAGACTGCCGGCAGAGAAGTCCTCGACCGGCGCCAGCCGGATGCGGCGGGGGTCGCCGTCTGGCCCCAGTTCGACCGCACCGGCGACGAACACATCTTACCCACCGGGCTGCGCTGCGCCCATGACCACCGGTGGGCGATCGTCCCTGATACGGAACGGGATGGCGGTCTCGTCGGCCTCGACCAAGTCTTCGAGCGGGCCACGGTCGGACGACACCATGACGCGTCGCGCCTGTGCGCTTCGTTGCTCCGCTCCTTGCCGCACAGGCGCGATACCAGGGCGGCTCCTCGTACAATCTGCCACGGCAGGCCGAAGGTCTTGCATGGGAATCCTCCTTCAAGCTGTCTGTTCAACACCAACAGCATCGGAGACCTCCACCCTCACATCAAGGTCCGTGTCTCACTTCTGTCTGAACCAGGACATAGACACTATTGATTTTGTTCAGACACATGTGAGACACGGCCCATCGGGCCAGTGGGAACGGCGGGTCAAGCCGTTTCGCGGCCACGCCGCGAAGGGTCAGTTGGAAACCCATAACGGGTCGGCGGGATGTGCGGAATAGCTGGTTTCCTTCGCGGTGCTTCTTCCTCAGCGGAAGAAATGACGTTCCTCTCTTCCTCAATGGCGGAAGCGATCGCACATCGTGGCCCCGACAATTCCGGGACCTGGGTAGACCACAAATCGGGCGTCGCGCTCGCAAGTCGTCGCCTAGCCGTCATCGATCTGTCGTCGGCCGGTCATCAGCCCATGCTGTCTAGGTCCGGGCGGTACGTCATCGCGTTCAACGGCGAGATATACAATCACCTAGACCTCCGACTCCGTATCGAAAGTCGAATCGCGGAGGCTATTCCCTGGCGGGGACATTCCGATACTGAAACGCTTCTGTCGGCGATCGAGAGCCTCGGCCTGGAGGAGGCGCTGCGGTCGGCCGTCGGCATGTTCGCCTTCGCACTCTGGGACCGGAAAGAGAGAACGCTTTATCTCGCCCGGGATCGGCTCGGGGAGAAGCCGCTTTACTACGGTTGGCAGGGAGGGGTATTCCTCTTCGGGTCCGAGCTCAAGGCGCTTGCTGTCCATCCGGGATTCACGGGAGAAATCGACAGGAACGTGCTCGCCCTGTTCCTTCGATTCGGTTACGTCCCGGCGCCGTGGTCGATCTACTGCGGAATCCGAAAGCTGCCCGCCGGAGAGGTCGTCGGTGTTCCCGTGGACGCGGTGCATGGATGCATTCGCGAGACACCGGAGCCGCGGAAGTACTGGTCGCTGCGAGATTTGGTGGCCAGTGGCCGGCAACGGCCGTTCAAGGGTGGTCCGGAAGATATGATCGCCACGCTCCAGGATGTGCTGACCCGGGCGATCGACCGACAGATGATCGCTGACGTGCCACTTGGCGTATTTCTCTCGGGTGGGATCGACTCCTCGACCATAGCGGCGTTGGCGCAGGCCCAATCCGACCGGCCGATCCGGACTTTTTCAATCGGATTCGACGACCCGAGCTTCAACGAAGCGGAATACGCGAAAGCGGTGGCGGCTCACCTTCGAACCGATCATACCGAGTTGTACCTGTCCGGGAAAGACGCGCTCGATGTCGTTCCTTTCTTGCCGGTTCTCTACGACGAACCGTTCGCCGATTCATCGCAAATTCCAACCGCCTTGCTGGCCAGGATGGCTCGCCGGGATGTGACGGTCGCCCTGTCCGGAGATGGCGCCGATGAACTGTTCGGCGGCTACGAGCGTTATTTTCTGTTTCTTCGCATCCATGCTTTTCTTCAACTCATGCCATGGCTGGCACGCCAACTCGGGGCCCGCGCTCTCGTCACCCTCTTTCGACGGGGAAAGTACCGTTCCAAGGCGCATATTCTGGCTAGCCTCATGAACGGCTGCGAGATCGAGTACATTTATCGTGAGCTTATATCCCATTGGGACGAACCGAATGCGGTCGTGCGCTCGGCCGTCGAGCCTTCGACCATCCTGGAATCAGCTATCTGGAAAGGTGTGTCAGATCCCATGAGCCTGATGATGATGGAAGTCGACGCTCTCACTTATTTGTCGGACGACATCCTCGTCAAGACGGATCGTGCCGCAATGGGAGCGAGTCTTGAGACGCGCGCACCGTTTCTCGATCATCAGGTCGTGGAATTTGCTTGGCGACTTCCGCTATCGGCTAAGATCAGAAACGGTCAAGGCAAATGGATCCTGCGGCAGATTCTTGACAGGTTCGTGCCGAAAGAGCTGGTTGATCGACCAAAGATGGGGTTCAGCGTGCCCCTCGGAGCTTGGTTGCGGGGACCGCTTAGAGATTGGGCAGAGGCTCTTCTGGATGAGCGACGATTATGGGAAGAAGGATTTTTCCATCCGTGCCCAATCCGGCAAGCGTGGAATGAGTTCCTAAATGGAAAAAATGGAAATTCGCGGTTGAGTCGTCGTTTGTGGATAATCCTCATGTTTCAGGCGTGGCGAGAGCGTTGACGGGCAGTCGTTGACACAAAATGAACGGCTCCTGCATCGTCGCTGATTCACCGGAGAGCGGAAAGCTCGGATCGCGAATCCGCCACAACCATCCAAACCACGCGATCCCGTAGTGCTATCAAAGAGATATCGCGTTCTCACGCCGGATGACCGGATGAAGGGGACCGTCGTTCTCATCGCCGCCCTCTTTATGGCTGCGATCGAGGTCGTGGGGGTGGGCTCGGTATTCTGGTTCATGAAAATCGTCGTCGAGCCATCCCTGATCGAGGAAAGCGTCGTTCTGAGCAAGGCCCGGGACGTTCTGGGCGCCCGGGACACGGTCTCGTTCCTCGTGGCGGTCGGCTTGGCGGTGCTCGGCGTGATCGTCTTTCGGAACGTGTCCGGCGCCTTCTCGGCTTGGCTGCAAGCGCATTTCGTGATGATAACAGAGCATTCGGTGGCGTCGCGCCTGCTGGAGACCTACCTGAATCGACCGCTCGCGTTTCATCTCGCCACGAACAGCGCCCGACTGAGCAAGAATATCTTGGTCGAGGTCACGCAACTGATTCACGGAGCACTTATGTCTCTCGTGCGCATATGCGCCGACGGCGCGGTCGCCGTGGCGGTGGTGGGTTATCTGCTGTGGCACGACGCCGTCACGACGTCCCTGATCATGGTGGTCCTTGGGGGCAGCTATTCGGGAGTCTACCTCCTGCTGCGCCGCCGACTCGGAGATCTCGGCCGGGCCCGCATGAGGGCCGACGAGGGGCGCTTCAAGGCGGTGAACGAATCCCTGGGAGGTGTCCGGGAGATCAAGCTCCTCGCGCGCGAATCCTATTTTCTCGATCACTTCTCGGAGTCGTCCCTCTGGCGCGCACACCTGTATGTCATAAACGATATTCTGAGACAGGGGCCACGCTTCATGTTCGATGCCTTGGCCCTCGGTGGCATGATCACCATCGCGCTGATCACCTTGGCGCGCGACCCCAACCCGAACGAAACGATCGGCGTGCTGACGCTCTACGGCATCGCCGGATACCGTCTCGTGCCCTCTCTTCACCGGATCCTCGAAGGAATGTCGGTTATCCGTTTCAACACGGCGGTTCTCGACCGGCTGCACGCCGACCTCGTGTCGGCACCCGGGGCGGAAGTGATGATGGATTCGTCGGCCGCGGGACGGCTGCCGTTCACGCGCGATATTCGCCTCGACTCCTTGAGCTTCCGGTACGCGGGCGCGGAACACACGGTCATCGACGGCCTCGATCTCGTGATCCAGGGCCGTAGTTCCGTCGCGTTCGTGGGCCATACGGGCGCCGGCAAGAGCACGCTCGTCGACCTCATCGCGGGTTTGCTCGAACCGACATCGGGCCGGGTGCTCGTCGATGACGTCGCGCTGGGGCCGGAGACGCGTCGGCGGTGGCGCTCGAACATCGGCTACGTGCCGCAACAGATTTATCTGTCCGACGCCACGGTCGCGCGGAACATCGCGTTCGGCGTTCCCGACGAACGGATCGACCGCGACGCCGTGATTCGCGCGGCCCGCATGGCTCATCTGCACGAATTCGTCACATCCAAACTCGCCGAGGGCTACGATACGCTGGTGGGGGAGCGCGGCGTGCGCCTTTCGGGAGGCCAGCGCCAGCGCGTGGGAATCGCCCGGGCGCTTTACCGCGCCCCGAGCCTGTTGATTTTCGACGAGGCGACCAGCGCGCTCGACGGCATCACCGAGGAGGTGATCGGCGAGACGCTCCGTTCGCTCGGAGGAGAGCTCACCATGATACTCATCGCCCACCGCCTGACGACCGTGCGGTCGTGCGACGTCATCCACCTGATGTCGGGGGGCCGAATCGCCGATTCCGGCACCCATGACGATCTGATGGAGAGCAACGCAACGTTCCGGCAAATGGCCGGGGTGACCTCGTTCAGACAGATGTGAGACGCGGCCCTTGAAAGAGGGGTGGGGGTCTCCGACGCTGTTGGTGTCGAACAACCAGCGTGAAGAGGACCCCCATGCAGACTTTCGGCCTGCCCCGGCAGATTACACGAGCCGCCGCCCTGGCATCGCGTCTTGGCGGCGCGGAGCGTAGCGAAGCGGCGCCAAGACGCGATGCCCTCGGGCGCTGGCGCCAGGCCAGGGCCGACGGCCTGACCGCACGAGCGACTGCCAACGCCGTCGGTGTTCCGAGATCGACCCTCTACCGATGGCAGAGGATGGCGGACCGCAACCGCCTCGACCCGTGCTCGCGACGCCCGCACACCCTGCGCCGGCCAGCCCGGTCGACGGCGCTGGTCGCGGCCGTCCACGAGACACGCGCCGACTACCCCATGTGGGGCAAGGCCAAGATCGCCGTCCTGCTCCGGCGCCACGGGCACGCGGTAAGCGAGAGCACCACAGGCCGCATCCTCAAGACCCTCATGGAGCGCGGCGCCGTCACCCCGGTCCCGACCTTGCGCCGCAACGGACCGCGCGCCGCCCGGCGCCTCAGGCCATACGCCAGACGCCTGCCCAGGGGCCGCAAGCCCACTACACCAGGAGAGATCCTCCAACTCGACACCCTCACCGTCTCGCCACACACAGACCGCCCCGCCATCAAGCAGTTCACCGCCCATGACCCCGTCACCGAATGGACCTGCGCACAGGCCTGGAGACGCGCAACCGCACACAACGCCAGGCGCTTCCTCGACAAGCTCCAGGCCGACATGCCCTTCCCCATCGAAGCCATCCAGGTCGATGGAGGCTCCGAGTTCAAGGCCGACTTCGAGACCGAATGCCAGCGCCGCAGCATCGACCTCTTCGAACTCCCGCCCTGATCGCCCCAGCTCAACGGACACGTCGAGCGCAACAACGGCGCCTGGAGATACGAGTTCTACGCCACATGGGACCTGCCCGACGACAACCTCGACCACGTCAACCGATGGATCGACGCCTTCGCCGACGAGTCCGACACCTTCAGACCGCACCAAGCCCTTGGCGGACACACCTCCGCCGAGTACCGTGCCAGACACACAGCCGAGGAACCCCCTCCGTCTCATATGTCCTGAACCAGGACAGGAGATAGACGATGCCTATCTCGGCGGCATATGCTTGGATGACAAGCGGATATCCAAGCTCCTGCTGTATTGCCGTCACGACCGCGGTGCCTCCACATGACCCGTGTCACGCTTCGAAAACCCACTCTGGCCCGTTATCGCGCGCTTTTCTTCCGTGGTAATCTCAGCGTGCTGCGGCTGTTGCAGTACGAGCGCATGGAACGTGCTGCGCTGGCCGGCACGGTGCTCGACTTCGGCGGAGGAGACCGGGTCGCCTACGTGGATCGAATACCATGCTGGACCGCCGCCGGACGGACTGTCGAATATCGCTCGGCCAACATTGATCCCACGGTTCAACCGACATTCCTGCTCCAGACCGGTCAACGCCTCCCCATCGACGATGCGTCCTTCGATGAAATCCTATCCCTGAACACGCTGGAGCATGTTTACGAGCTCGATGAAACGTTGATGGAGCTCTGTCGCGTGCTGAAACCCGGCGGGCGTCTGGTCCTGTCGATGCCGTTCATGTTCCGCGTCCACGGTCACCCGGACGATTACTACCGCGGCACACCGAGTTTCTGGCACCGCAAGCTGGGTTCGACGGGCTTCGAAGAGCCGACCATCGAGGCACTCGCATGGGGGCCGTTCTCGAATGGGCACTGTGCGAGCGGCCTTCCGGGGCCGCTGAAGCCCGTTCGCCGTCATGCTGGCCTGCTACTCGACATCCTGTGGGCGCTTTGGCGTCACCGGGGCGACCGCAATATCGTCGGCCGCCAGGACGATGGATTCCTAGCGTCGCCGCTCGGCTACTTCATCGAATCCTGGAAAGCGCCGAAAACGCCGGACTCGAATGGCGCATGAGTCGTGTCGGCGCGACGCACCCTCTCTCGCGATCTATTTCCATCGACTCTCGGAAGCGGGCGGCGCGGAACACATGTCTTGCCAATTGGCCAATGCCCTGTCGACGCGCGGACACCGTGTCCATCTCGTTTCGTGGGACGCGCTGGGTGCGACACCATTCCATGCCGTAAGTAAAGACGTGACATGGCACCGACTGGGGTTTAGTCCAGGTCTTCTCGACAAAGCGCGACGGTTCCTCGTCTTGGCTCGTCTGCTTCGCCGCGAGAAAATCCAGGTTTTGATCGGCTTCGTCATGAGCGGGGACAAGACCGTATACGCCGCGGCAAAGGCGGTTGGCGTCCGGCTCGTCGCGGCGGAGCGCAACGCGCCTTCAATGTATCTGTGGCGCCATGGGGCTTTTCGGCGCCGGCAATGCTTTTTCCTGCTGCGGTGGGCCGACCGCGTCGTCGTTCAGTTCGAAGAGTTCGCCAAGGGCTATCCCAAAGCGCTGCACGGGCGCATGGCCGCGATCCCGAACCCCGTCACGTCCGCTGGAAGGAGGGCGGCGCCCGAGACGGCGAACGCCGCCGGGAGATACACGCTGTTGGCGGTCGGCCGACTGGACGAGATTCAGAAGCGCTTGACCTGTCTGGTCGACTCTTTCTCGGAGATTGCCAGCGAACATCCGGCCTGGGACCTGGAGATCGTCGGCGACGGCCCGGACAGGCTCATGCTCGCGGATCGCATCGCTGAACACGGACTCCAGGGTCGCGCGCACCTGTCGCCAGCGCGTCCAGATATCGCCGATGCATATGTCAGCAGCCACCTGTTCGCCATTCCTTCACGGTGGGAGGGGTTCCCGAACGCGCTCGCCGAAGCCTTGGCGCACGGGCTCCCGGCGGTCGGATTCGCTGGCTCGGATGGCGTCGCGCACCTGATCGACGACGGAGAGACAGGCTGGTTGGCGCGGGGCATCGACGGCCCGGCGGCGCTCGCAGAGGCACTCGGCCGGGCCATGAGCGATCCCACCGAACGCGCCCGGCGTGGCATGCACGCCGTCCAAGCCATGACGGCCTATCCTCCAGACCCACAATTCGACAAGTGGCAAGCCCTAGTAGCGGATCTCGCCGGCACGGCCCGCCGCGGAGTTCCAGTATGAGCGCGACGCCCCGACACTTTCGTGACGAGAGAACCGAAGAACCAAGCGCTAATTCGATGAACGGCAAACCCCTCGTCACCATCGGGATCACGACGTACAACGCCGCCGAAACGGTGGAGCGCGCCGTGGCGTCGGCGCGCGCGCAGACGTGGCGCCCGACAGAGATCGTCATCGTGGACGATTGCTCCGGTGACGATACGCGCGCCATTCTCACGCGGTTGAGCGTCGGCTACACCGACATCCGCGTATTCCGCGAGGAGGCGAACGGCGGTGTCGCCGCCGCTCGCAACCGGATCGTCGAGCAGGCGCGAGGCGCGTTTATCGCGTTCTTCGACGACGACGACAGCAGCGCGCCGGACCGGGTCGCCCGGCAACTGGAGCGAATCCTCACTTATGAACGCGACCATTCGATGGGTGCCCCGGTAATCTGCCACACCGCGCGTCGGCAACATTTCCCCGATGGGTCCGAACAGATCGTGCCAACCATGGGCACAAGGGCGAATCGACCGGCACCGGCGGGCTGGACGGTCGCCGAACGTGTCTTGATCGGAACCCCGCTCGAGGACGGATACGGCGCCTGCGCCACGTGTTCGCAGATGGCGCGAACGTCGGTCTATCGCGGCTTGGGCGGATTCGATCCGGAGTTCCGGCGTAGCGAGGACACCGACCTGGCCATCCGCATGGCCAAGTCAGGGGGGCATTTTGCCGGTATCGCGGAACCGCTGGTGGATCAGCGCATCGCGCCCGCGCCGGACAGGAACTTGGCCATGGAGAAGAACTTCATCGTGAAGCTGCTGGAGAAACATCGGGACGTGCCCGATCGTTATGGGCTATTCGATTTCTGCCGGAACTGGATCGAACTCAAGCAAGCCTGGCTGGAAGGACGGAGGTCGGACTTCCTCGTCAAGGCCCTGGGGCTGGCCGCGCGACATCCGTCGCGGGCGGCCCGGCGTCTCTGGCTCGCCCTGCCCAATCTCGGTCCGAACGCGGCGGTTCGCCGGTTTCACGAGGGAGACTAATCGTTGAAATGACAGCCCCCCTCGTCACCATCGGCATCACGTGTTTCAACGCCGAAGACACAATTCGCCGCGCGGTGCGCAGCGCCCTGTCCCAAGACTGGCCGAACTTCGAGGTGATTGTCGTCGACGACGCCTCCACAGACGGATCCGCGGCGGCGACGCAGGTGGAGATCGGAAACTCCCCCGCGGCGCGTCTCGTGCGCCATCCAGAGAACCGAGGCCCGGCGGGTTCGCGCAATTCGATCCTCGCTCGAGCCCGCGGCGAATTCATCGCCTTCATGGATGACGATGACGAGGCGCTTCCAGGCCGTATCGGTGCTCAAGTGGGGGCACTCCATACCTACGAAGAACGAACCGGCGCACAGTTGATTTCGTGTCATGCCTCCGGTCGACGGGTCTATGCCAATGGCTATACCCTGGATCTCCCCGCCATCGGCAGCCGGGGTGTCGAGATGCCGAACGGAAGCGCGGTCGCGGATTATCTGTTGTTCCACCGCCGCCGTCCCGGCTGGTTTTACGGCGGCGGCACCCCGACTTGCTCGCTTCTGGCCCGACGTGCTACCTTCGCCGCGGTTGGGGGGTTCGATCAACGATTGCGCCGGGTGGAGGATGCCGATCTCGCGATCCGTTTGGCGCTGAAGGGAGCGCATTTCATCGGGACGTGCGAGTACCTGTTCGTGCAATACGCGACCGACGCGCCGGACAAGTCGCCGGAAAGGAACCTCGATTCGGAGCGGTATCTTGCCGAAAAGTACAGACGATACCTGGAGTCCGTCGATCGATATGAATACGCGAAACGATGGCCGAGACTCCGCTATTGGCACTTCAAAGGCGACTACCGGCGATTCTTCACGGAGTTGGCGGGATTGATCGTCCGCTATCCGCTGGCAGCTCCGTCGCACCTTCTGTCCACCGGCCCCAGGCGGCTAATCCACGAGCGCCGCATGAACGGGTCGTGAAGAGGCGATGATCGCCGCGCTCAAGAGATCGTTGCCAATGTGGCTGAAAAACCGGCGCGCCGCGCGCTTCAAATACCGCTGGCGTCGCTGGCGAATCGTCGGTCCTGTTTCGCGCGGAGTAAGGACTCAAGATCATCGTCGGAGTCGCCGAAACGTATCAGGACGGGTGGTACTCGACCAACGAGGACTGGCTGGACATCACGAAAGCCGAGGATTGGCGGGCTGTGTTCAAGGGGAAGCGCATCGTAACACACGTTCTGGCGGAACATGTGTTCGAGCACCTGACTCGCGACGAGTGTCGCGTCGCGCTGGCGTATATTGGCCGACACATGGAGAAAGGCGGTCGCATTCGTGTCGCCGTCCCCGACGGGAATTACCCCGACGGGAATTACCTGCGTCATGTCGGGGTCGGCGGCATCGGCGACGACCCCGAGGACCACAAGCAACTCCTGACCGTTGAAACCTTGAGCGCATTGATGACTGAGACCGGGTTTCAGGCGGACCACATCGAAGGCTACGATGTGCGAAGGCGACTAATCCGCAAGGACTATTCCGCGGAAGACGGGTTCGTATACCGAAGTCGCGCGAACGCGACGCCCGAAAGCCGGATCCGGTGGGGATTCATCGATGCCGACACGTCCCTGATCGTCGATGGGATAAAAACGTGAGCGGGCAGTGTGTCCTGGCGACGATATCCCTCGACGAGATGGCGGGCGGGCTCGAACGGAACATCGTGGGCCTCGCCAACAGACTCGCGGGGCAAGGATGCGACTCCAGCCTCATCACCTTCGATCGCGAGGTCGCGCGGTCCTATTACCCGATCGATAAAGGCGTGCGATGGTACAAGGTGGGGACCACCCGACCGCATGGCACTATCGGCTTCGGTGCTCGCATTCGACTCGTCCTGGCGATCCGCAAGGCACTCAAGGACGCCGACGCATCCGTCGTGGTCTGTTTTCACCACGGGATACTCGCGCGATTCTTTATGGCCTCCCTCTTCACGGGAATTCGTATCGTCGTTTCCGAGCGGCACTCATTGACCATCTACAATCACATCAGTGCATCGAAATGGAATCCGAACTTCATGCTTCTGTTTCTGGTTGATCGAATTACCGTCCAGTTTCCCCGATACGTGGATGACTACCCCCGATTCCTTCGATCGCGCATCGCGACGATTCCCAACCCTGTTCACCCGCCGCCGCGTGCCCGTCCGGGCGACAAGGACGATACGCGAAAACCGCTTGAATTGTTGGCTGTCGGACGACTATGCGCCCAGAAGAATTATGAAACGTTGATCGCGGCGTTCGCCGAGCTTGCCCCGCGGCATCCCGACTGGGAGCTCGTCATCGTCGGAAGCGGTGACATCCGACAACGTCTCCGCGAGGAAATCCTGCGGCGTGGAATGGAAGCACGTGTTCGCATGATCCCCGCCGTGACTTCGATTTCCGATGCGTACCGGCGCGCTTCCCTGTTCTGCATGCCCTCGCGATGGGAAGGTTTCCCGAACGCCCTCGCCGAAGCCATGGCCCATGGCTTGCCCGCCGTCGGTTATAGGGATTGCGCTGGCGTGAAAGATCTTATCGTCCACGATGAAACCGGCCTGCTCGCCGACGGAAACGGCGATGCCCGAAGCCTGTCCGAGGCTCTGGACAAGCTGATGACGGACTCGGAACGGCGCAAGGCCATGGGAAAGGCGGCGGAAAGATCCGTGCGACGGTTTCACCCGGATCGAATCTATCCGCGGTGGACAACTCTCCTGAACCGGATCGAAAACCGATGAACGGGACAGGGAGCGATGGTGCCGAGGCCCAGAAACCTCCGTTCGCGGATATCGTCGACCGATGAAGTGCTTGTTCGCCATCAAGTCCCTGGAACTGTCCGGAGGGGGGGCCGAACGGGTCTTCGCTAGAATCGTCAATGGCCTTGTCGTCCGTGGACACCGCGTTACCCTCATTTCTTACGACAGGCCCGCCGCGAAGGCTTTCTATCCGCTGGACTCCCGGGCGGATTGGACGCGCCTCGGCATTGGCCGGGTCGACCGCCCCGCCACCTTGCGGGAGACGATCATGCGCATCGGGTCCCTGAGGCACGCCTTGGCCGCGCATGAACCCGAGGTCGCGGTCGGGTTCATGCATAGCGCGTTCATTCCGCTCGGTCTGGCGACGGTCGGCACGGGCATACCCATCATCGCCAGCGAGCATATCATTCCGGCCCACTATGCGAGGCGCCCGCTGGAACGCGCGCTCCTGCGCCTGACGCCGTGGTTGGCATGGCGCATTACCGTCGTTTCGGAGCAGGTCATGACCCAATATCCGGCCGCGCTGCGATCCAGCATGGTGGTGATACCGAACCCGGCGCCAATGACGATGCCGGTCACACGGGCCGATACGGTCGGCGCGAGCCGGCCGCGCAAAGTCCTGCTTGCCATCGGCCGCTTGGCGGAGCAGAAGGACCATGCCACGCTCATCGATGCGTTCGCCTTGGTGGCTGGCCGTTTGCCCGACTGGGATTTACGTATCGTCGGCGACGGCGACCGCCACGATGTCCTGCGGGCGCACATCGCGGCGCTCGGACTCGATGGACGCGTCTCACTTCCCGGCGCGACCAAGGACGTGGGAAGTGAATACGCAATGGCGCAACTTTTCGTCATGCCGTCGCTCTACGAGAGCGAAGGTCTCGCCTTGGTCGAGGCCCTCGCTCACGGGCTGCCTGCCGTCGGCTTTGCGAACTGCCCCGGCGTCAACCGCCTGATCCGACCGGGCCGGAACGGCGTACTCGTCTCCGGCTCCAACCGCGTACATGCGCTGGCCGAAACATTGGACCGACTGATGACCGACGATCAGGCGCGCTTGAATCTAGCGCCGTCCGAGGCAGCTCCACTTGGGGCGAACGATCCGGCGAGGGTTCTGGACTCCTGGGAGAACCTGTTGAGTGTCGCTCTCCAGACATAGCTACAGCTCTACTCGTGAACATGACATTGCCCGAGACCGAGGCGGACCGCTTGGAAAGGCGCCTGATGCTGACGTGGGGCGTGTTCTACACCTTTCTGTGGTGCTACCGCTCCGCCGCCTCGGTCGCCGGGCAACTGGTCGTTTCGCAAATCACGTTCCTTGGGGATATAGGGGTATACCAATTTGGTGGACATTTTATTTCATGGGCCACCTTCACCGATCTGGCAGACTTTTCAACGGCACGAAATGTCGGCACGTATCTCGCATACTCTCTGGGAACGATATTCAACTGGTTGTTCGTCGGAAATCCGATCCTGATCAATATCGGGTTCCAGACCGTCGCCTTCGTCGGGATTGTCGTGCTGCTGCAGGCGGCGAAGCCGGCGCATCGGGCCCGGCTCGCCTTTCTGTTTCTGCTCCCCTCCTTCACGTTCTGGTCGTCCATCGCGAGCAAGGAAGTGCTCGTCGTGTTCTTCCTCTGCATCGGTTCGGTTGGCATCCTGAAGATCTGGTATGGCGAAGGTCGGCTGAATCCTCTTCACATCGTGGCATTTGTCTTCGTCTATACGCTCAAGCCGCACTACGCCCCGGCGCTCACATACCTGCTCGGAGTGACCTGGGCCGCCCGTCATGTGCGCCAGCCGGCCGCGTTGGCGCTGATCCTGGGGCTGTCGTCGTTGTCATTCCTCTATGTCTTCAAGGACACGATGGCTCGGCTGGTGTTCAAATACATACAGCCCGCGTTTTCCGGGACCGGCGTCACATTCAATCGCCTAGCTTTCTGGGAAACGCCGGCGGACATCTTTCTCAAGGCCCCGGAGGGCATGTTCCGGAGTCTCTTCGGCCCGACGTTCCAGGAAGCGTTGTCCGGGCACGTCCTGCACTTCGTGTCCTTTGCCGAGAGCGCGGCGATCCTCTCGGTCATGATCTGGTTCGCGGTTCGGGGGCTGACGCGGATGCCAGCGTTCACCTTTGTCGTGGGCGCCTTCACGACGTTCTGGATGCTGTTCCCCACCTATCCTTTCGGCGCGATGAATGGGGGAAGCGCTATCCGCTATCGCACGGGATACATCGTCATCCTGTTCGTGCTCGTCGCCGCGATACTGCCGCGCGACACTTATTTTACGTGGCGCCGGGGACGGCCACCGCAGCGCGTCGCCAAGCCGGCTAGAGGGGTCACGCCGCTTTTCACCCGGTCATGACCCGGCCGCCACAGCCCGAACCCACGTCGGATGGCTGCGGGACGAAATTGGAAAGTCTTCAGCTACCGCGACGTGTCGTGCTGACGCATTGCGTCGACTCCCATCGAACGAGCGAATGTCCGCAGCGTGGTGGCTGCACATCGTGCTATCGAAAGCCTCTGGATCGGTTCCCTGAAGCAGACGCAGCAGCATTACCTGGGCACCACTGATCGATAGATCGGTGATGAAATCGATGATCCGGAACGGGAATGATGCACCTCAGTCCTGTTCGCAGAGAAAATGCCACATCGGAATGTTCGGTGAAATCGATACGCGCGCGAAGCTGTCCGTCAGCGCGAGTATCTCCGTCCGAGAAAACCGCTGCTCAATGCGCGTGAAGAAGCGGTCGTAGACATCTTGGCGAATGCGCTTCATCGACTTAGCATGGTAGAAGTCGAAGAGTGGCACGTAGCAAGCTAGCCCGGTTGGCCGCAATAGGTGTCCCAGCGCGATGAACGGCATGTAGATGCAGATTGCGCCCATCCATGTGAAGGCGGAACGGACGCGGTCGTTGTGGATGCGACTGAGAACGTCGCGAATCGCTGACACAAGTGGCAGCAGCAGCCGATAGTGCGGGGGCCTGCCATCCAAGGCGGAATACAGATAGATCAGGAGTCTGTCGGCGTATTGGCGCATCTCCCGCACAGCCTGTAGAGCCGGTACAGGAAGGTGATGGGCAACCCCGATACAGCAGATGAGATCAGCGAACCCGGGCCGAAGCGGAAGCTGACGAAGATCGCCCATGAGGAACACCGTGTTGTTGCTTTGGCGTAAATTATTGCGGGCGATGAAGATGGCATCCGAGAAATCTATTAGAATCAACTCTCCAGCCCATTGCTGCAGGAAATAGCTCCAGCGCCCGATCCCGCAACCCAGATCGCAGACCCGCTTGTCGGACAGGTCGGTGAGATCGACGAGGTCGAAATACTGACGAAATTCCGTTTGATGCTCGCACATGACATCGGGAAAGGTTCGCCATTCTTCGCTGAAAGTGAACTGAATGTCGCGGGCAAAATCTGGATCCCATATCGCATCGTCAGCTGTAGGCCACAGTTTTTGGAAGACGGATGGGGGATAGTGCTCGGGCTGCAGAACGATGATGACGTCATCAATGATCGGATAGCGCTTCTGGTCGACACACAGCACGTCAGGCAACAACTCGACCCTGTTGCCAGCGAAAATATCTCGCAGGAGATCGAGCTTGTCGGTATAGTAGGTCAACGGTTCGGTACCTCAACTGGAGCTTGGGGCACCGGACAAGCTCGCCCCCCAACTTGTGCGGCGGCGATCCGCAATCCGCCAAGGCGGCCGGCTGGCGCACATGGCGGAAAGCATAAAACACGCCCCACATCAGCGTCAACCGCCTGACCTCGTTCAAACAGATGTGAGACACGGCCCTTGAAAGAGGAGTGGGGGTCTCCGACGCTGTTGGTCAGACAGCGTGAAGGAGGACCCCCATGCAGACCTTCGGCCTGCCCCGGCAGATTACACGAGGAGCCGCCCTGGCATCGCGTCTTGGCGGCGCGGAGCGACGAAGCGCACAGGCGCGCCGCCCTTGAGCGCTGGCGCCAGGCCAGGGCCGACGGCCTGACCGCACGAGCGGCTGCCAACGCCGTCGGCGTTCCGAGATCGACCCTCTACCGATGGCAGAGGATGGCGGACCGCAACCGCCTCAAGCCGCGCTCGCGACGCCCGCACACCCTGCGCCGGCCAGCCCGGTCGGCGGCGCTGGTCGTGGCCGTCCACGAGACACGCGCCGACTACCCCATGTGGGGCAAGGCCAAGATCGCCGTCCTGCTCCGGCGCCACGGGCACGCGATAAGCGAGAGCACCACAGGCCGCATCCTCAAGACCCTCATGGAGCGCGGCGCCGTCACCCCGGTCCCGACCTTGCGCCGCAACGGACCGCGCGCCGCCCGGCGCCTCAGACCATACGCCAGACGCCTGCCCAGGGGCCGCAAGCCCACAAGTCCCGGCGAGATCGTCCAACTCGACACCCTCACCGTCTCGCCACACACAGACCGGCCCGCCATCAAGCAGTTCACCGCCCATGACCCCGTCACCAAATGGACCTGCGCACAGGCCTGGAGACGCGCAACCGCACACAACGCCAAGCGCTTCCTCGACAAGCTCCAGGCCGACATGCCCTTCCCCATCGAAGCCATCCAGGTCGATGGAGGCTCCGAGTTCAAGGCCGACTTCGAGACCGAATGCCAGCGCCGCGGCATCGACCTGTTCGAACTCCCGCCACGCTCGCCCAAGCTCAACGGACACGTCGAGCGCAACAACGGCGCCTGGAGATACGAGTTCTACGCCTCATGGGACCTGCCCGACGACAACCTCGACCACGTCAACCGATGGATCGACGCCTTCGCCGATGAGTTCAACACCTTCAGACCGCACCAAGCCCTTGGCGGACACACCCCCGCCGAGTACCTTGCCAGACACACAGCCGAAGAACCCCCGCATGGAGGCCGTCATGCAGAACCGAGCCATGTACCCCGAGACCGTTCACCCGCCGCTGGGCGCCTACGCGCCGCCATCGAGGTCCCGGAGAACGCCAAGCTTACCTTCATCGCTGGCCAGGTCGGGATCGACAAGGACGGCAACGTGCCCGCCGACTTCGCGGCCCAGGCCGATCTCGCTTGGCGGAACTGCATAGCGGTGCTCGCCTTCAATTCCATGCGGATAAAGGACATGGTCAAGATCACCCATTTCATTACCGATCCGGCGAACCTGCCGGCCTATAACGAGGTCCGCGGCAAGTATCTGGGCGAGGAGCGCCCGGCCTCGACGCTCCTGATCGTCGCCGGCCTCACCCGACCCGACCTGCTCGTCGAGGTCGAGATGGTCGCGGCCATCCAGTGTTAGGAGTCTGTCCGAAGTGATGGCGCGGGCGGGACAATCTTGTCGGATTGGGTCGTGAAGGCGTTTCTCCTGGCGGCGGGGCTTGGCACCAGGATGCGTCCGCTGACCGACCGAACCCCCAAATGTCTCCTGACGATCGGCGGCATCGCGATGATCGACATCTGGCTCGATGCAATGCTCCGCGCCGGCGTCGACGACGTTCTCGTCAACCTTCACCACCTCGCCGATCAGGTCGAGGCGCATTTGGGGCGCCGACGTCGGGTGCCGGCGATTCGGCCGTGTTACGAGCCCGCCCTGCTCGGCAGCGCGGGAACGCTGGCGGCAAATCGGGATTTCGTCGCCGATGAAGAGTTCTTTCTTGTGTGCTGTGTCGACAACCTGACCGACTTCGATCTCTCCGTACTCATCGAGCGCCATCGGTCCCGGGGTGGACTCGCAACCCTCGCCTTGACGCATACCGACGAACCTCGCGCCAAGGGCATCGTCGAACTCGACGCGGACGGCATCGTCGCCTCCTTCGAGGAGAAACCCGTGGCGCCGAAAAGCGATCTTGCCAATGCCGGTATCTACGCCTTCGCGCCCTCGGTTATCGATTTCATCGCACAGCCGCCGGCGGATATCGGATACGATCTCCTACCCCGGCTTGTCGGCAAGATGCGGGGCTTTGTCATCGATGCCTATTTGCGGGACGTCGGGAGCAGCCCCGAGGCCCATGCGGCCGCCGAGCGCGAATGGACGGCGAGGGTAAGCGCGTGATCGTCAGCGAAACGCCGCTTCGGATCAGCTTCGCCGGCGGCGGCACCGATCTGCCGGAGTACTACAACGATCACGGCGGCCGAATCGTGAGCTGCGCGATCGACAAATTCGTTTATGTGATCGTGAAACGACGCTACGACGACATGATCTGCCTCAACTACTCGGGCAGGCAGACCGTCGATTCAGTCGATGCGGTCGAGCACGAACTTGTGCGGGAAGCCATGCGCTTTACCGACGTCGACCGAGGCGTCGAGATCACGACGATTGCCGACATTCCATCGGAAGGATCGGGCCTCGGCTCGTCATCGTCGGTTACCGTCGGTCTGCTCAACGCGCTTCATTGCTTTCAGGGCGTTCAGTTTTCAGCGCGTGAACTTGCCGAGCAGGCTTGCGAGATCGAGTTGACGCGCCTGGGCAAGGCAATGGGCAGACAAGACGCCTATATCGCGGCCTATGGCGGCCTGCGGGAATTCCGTTTTGGGCACGACGGCACGACGACGACCCGCAGAATCGGCCTGTCGTCCGATCAAAGACGCCGCCTGGAACAACGCCTGTTGGTATACTATACGGGCGTGACACGCAAAGCGAACGCCATCCTGGAGAAGCAACGCGAGGAGATAGGCGCCCGGCGAGCGGAACTCGATACAATACGCAAGCTTGCCGAGACTCTTGCGAACGACCTCGAAGCCGGCGAACTCGACAGCTTGGGGCGGATTCTTCGCGAGGGGTGGGGGGCAAAGCGTGTGCTGACCGATGGGATCAGTTCGGAGCGCATCGAGACGATGATCACGACGGCGCTCGAAGCCGGCGCGGACGGCGCCAAGGTCTGCGGCGCCGGCGGCGGCGGTTTCGTCCTGGTCGTCTGTCGGCCGGAGAACCAACCGGCCGTGCGGGAAGCGTTGGGGGATTATCATGAATTGCCAGTCCGAATATTCGGAATGGGCAGTCGTGTGGTGCTCGACATCCATCGAGAGCCGTGAGGTTGACGAGACGACCGGCGAACATGGACGATTCATCCAACGGGGTCGGGATTCACGCGTGACAATGAAGGTGCGAAAAGCGTGGCGTCGAAGCCGCCCGTGCTGATCGTCGCCGACGGGTAGCCGGGAGCGACTCCGGTCCGACAATGGCTCTGTCGAACCCAGGGCGCGCAACCGACAAACCCGCGATGCGCGGGTTTCCGCTCGACCCGTCCGGCCTGTGGCGCGAGGTGCGCGCCGGCCCCTCGCTATCTCCTGTCCCGGCGCTCTTCCTCGACCGCGACGGCACGCTTATCGAGCTGGTGGACTATCTCCGCGCCGCCGAACAGGTCGTACCCATCGCCGGCGCCTTCGAGAGCTTGGCCGCGGTCCGGCGTCGCGGGTACCGGGTGGTGATCGTGACCAATCAGTCCGGGATCGGCCGCGGCTTCTACGGGTGGGAGGCCTTCGCCGTCGTGCAGAAGCGGGTGCTCGCGCTCGCCGAAGCCGCCGGCGGCCTGATCGACGCGGTCTACGCCTGTCCAGCGCTGCCCGGCAGCGGCGACCCCTGCCGCAAGCCCGGCCCCGGTATGCTCCATGCCGCCGCCGCGGATCTTGGTATCGACTTCGCCCGAAGCTGGATCGTTGGCGACAGTGTCGACGATTTGGAGGCCGGGCGGCGCGCCGGGCTCGCGCGCGGCTGGCTGGTGCGGACCGGCTACGGCGCCCGAGACCGCGCCGCGGCGGCGGGCTTGGCGGACGGCGGTTTCCCCATCACCATCGGGCGGCCGATCACCGCGCTCGGCGCGGCGCTTTCCGTCGCCGGTCCCCGACCTACGCAGGACGTTTCATGACCTTTCCCGACACGGGCTACCGATCAGTCGCCCGCTACTGCGACGACTACCTGACCCGGCTTGCGCGGGCGGGCGCCTCCATCGACCGGGCGCGGCTTACCCGTGCCGCCGGCCTGCTCGATGCGGCGTTCGCGCGCGGCGCGTGGCTCTTCGTCTGCGGTAATGGCGGCTCGGCGGCGATCGCCAACCACCTGCTCTGCGACGTCGCCAAGGGGGTGCAGACCGACACCGGCGTTCTGCCGCGAGTGATGAGCCTGAGCGCGAACATGGAGATCGTTACCGCGATCGCCAATGACATCGCGTTCGAAGATTGCTTCATCCATCAGCTCAGGACCGCGGCCCGACCCGGCGATCTGTTGATGACCATTTCGGCCTCTGGCGATTCGGAAAACATCGTCCGCGCCCTCGACTGGGCGGTCGCGAACGGACTGGACGGCATCGCTCTGACCGGCTTCGACGGCGGCCGCTCGGCGCCGCTGGCCACCGTTAACCTGCATGTCGACGGCGACAACTACGGCGTGATCGAGGACACCCACCAGTCGATCATGCACATGCTCTCGCAATATCTGCGCCAATCGAAGATGACCGACGCGCGCATCGCCGAGCGAAAATTCTAGGTAGCGAACGGCTCGCCATCCCGGACCGTCGCGGACGATGTGGACGATGCCCGGGATGACGCGCCGGCCGTCGACCCGGGGCCGCCGCTACAGCGCCGCGTCGATCGTCTCGCAGATCGTTTTCAGCACTTCGACGCGGCCTGCGTACTTGTCCTCCGAGGACACCAAGTGCCAGGGCGCGATGCTGGTGCCGGTGCGCGCGACCATATCGCAGACGGCCTCTTCGTAGGCGTCCCACCTCATCCGGTTGCGCCAGTCCTCTTCGGTGAGCTTGTAGCGCTTGTGGCCGGTCTCCTGTCGTTCCTTTAGGCGGCGGTACTGCTCCTCCCGGCTGATGTGGAGCCAGAATTTGACGACGACGATCCCGTGGCGGTTCATCTCGAACTCGAAATCGTTGATCTCGCCGTAAGCGCGCGTCCAGTCGGCCTCCGCCGCGAAGCCTTCGACCCGCTCCACCAGCACCCGCCCATACCAGGAGCGATCGAAGATCGTGAAGTGGCCGGCGCGCGGCAGATGGCGCCAGAATCTCCAGAGATAGGGGTGCGCCCTTTCCTCGTCGCTGGGAGCGGCGATCTGGATGATGCGGTAGAACCTGGCGTCGAGCGCGCCCGCCACCCGCCGGATCGTGCCGCCCTTGCCGGCGGCATCGACGCCTTCGAACACCAGGACCACCGAACGCTCCGCCATCTTCTTGTGCCGGGACAGCAGATTGAGCCGGCTCTGAAGCGCCCCGAGCTCCCGGTGGTACTTTTTTCGAGGCAGGATTCCGGTCAGGTCGAGCGCGCGAAGGACGTTGCGATCCTTGAGTTCGGGCAGCTTGGGCGGAACCGCTTCGGCGGGACTCGGCGGCGCATTCTCCAGCCGGGCCCACAACGACTCCAGCAGGGACCTCGCCGTCGTCGTCAGGCGGTACCTGGCATCGGATCCCTCGACCACGATCCAGGGCGCGTGCGGAACGCTGGTCCGCCGCAAGGTGATTTCCGAAACGGCGCGGAACGTGTCGTAGAGCTGAAACCGCTCCCATTCGTCATCCGCCACCCGCCAGCGGGTGTGCGCGTCCCTTTCGAGCGCCTTGAAGCGTTCGCGCTGCCGGTCCTTGGACAGGTGAAGCCAGTATTTCAGGACGAGCGTGCTCTCCGAGGCCAGCATCGCCTCGAAGCGGAGGATTTCATCGATGGCGGCCTGGAGGCCGGCATCGTCCGATTTGCCGTAGACGCGATCAACGATCGGCACGGTGTACCAGATCCCGAAAAAGATGCCGATCTTGCCTCTGGGCGGCAGCGCCCGCCAGAAGCGCCACATGCGCGGCCGCTCGCGCTCCTCCTGCGTGGGCTCGCCCATGGCGTTGGTCTCGATCAGCCGGGGATCCATCCAGAAGTTGAGGGTGTTGACCGTCTCGCCCTTGCCCGCCGCGTCCACTCCGCTGATCAGGACGACGACGGAAAAGTCCCGCCGTTCGGCGAGCTCGAACTGCGCCTCGAGCAGAGCCTCGCGCAGTTCCGGCTGCTTCGCCTTGAACGTCGCCTTGTCGAGCTCGCGGCCGAGTTCAGCGGATGCAAACACCGCGCGCCTCCGGGTCCGGGAGCCGATGGCGCCCGCGGGGGCCATGTTGTCGCGGTCTCCGCCGCGTTTCAAGGACCTGTCCTGGTTCAGGACATGTGAAACGGAGGGGTTTCTCCGGCCGCGTGTCGGGCAAGCTACCGGGCGGAAGAACGATCGCGGCGGCCGGCGACGCCGTCCGCGTCCGCCAGCTTCCGCTCCCACGAAAGCGCGGTGCGGACGATGAATTCGAGATCGTCGTGGCGCGGCGACCAGCGCAGCGCAGCGCGGATCCGCGACGCATCGGCGATCAGGACCGGCGGGTCGCCGGCGCGCCGCGGTCCCTCTCGAACCTCGAAGGGCACTCCGGCGACCGCCCGCACCGTTTCGAGCACCTCGCGGACCGAGAACCCGCGGCCGTAGCCGCAGTTGAGCACGCGGCCGCCGCCACCCTCCTCCAGGTCGCGCAGGGCGGCGACATGGGCTTCGGCTAGGTCCGAGACGTGGATGTAGTCGCGCACGCAGGTGCCGTCCGCGGTTTCGTAGTCCGCGCCGAACACGGTGACATGGTCGCGCCGGCCGGCGGCGGCCGCGCAGGCGACCTTGATCAGATGCCCGGCGCCCCGGCCGGACTGGCCCGCCCGCCCTTGCGGGTCGGCGCCCGCGACGTTGAAGTAGCGCAGCGCGACGTAGCGCAAGCCGTGCGCCGCCGCGGCGTCGCGCAGCATCCATTCGATGGCCAGCTTCGACCTGCCATAGGGGTTGATGGGAACCTTCGGCGCGTCCTCGGGTACCGGGATCGTCGCGGGAACGCCGTAGACCGCCGCCGTCGAGGAGAAGACGAACCGCCGCACCCCGCCTTCGACGCAGGCGCGGATCAGGTTCGCGCTTGCGCCCGTGTTGTTGCGGTAGTAGCGCAGCGGGTCGCGCACCGACTCGGGAACGCTCGCGCTGGCGGCCAGATGCACGACGACGGCGATCCGATGATCGGCGATAACCTCGCCGACGGCGCCGATATCGCCGATGTCCCCTTCGACGAAAGGAACATCGCCCGGAACGGCCGCGCGATGGCCCGCCGAGAGGTCGTCGAGGACGACGACGGGATAACCGGCCTCGCGTAACGCCAGCACCACATGGCCGCCGATATAGCCGGCGCCGCCGGTGACCAGCACGGCCGGCTTCGACGTCATGCGCGCGCCTCGTCCGTTTCGACGCGGGGCGCGGCCGGAGCCGCCGCCTTCCGATACGCCAGGACGTACAGCAGGACCAGCAGCGCCAAGACGAGGAGCGACCATTCCCGGTCGTGCGGGATGATCGCGACCGCGGTCAGGCCCGTCATCGCGCCCGCCCACATCAGCGCGCCGGCCGCGGGATTGGCGTGCCGCTCGTTCCCGCCCGCCCGGGCGAGCCGTTGGACGACGCGGAGGTAGATCAGCATGTGCAGGTGCGACCCGTCCGGCTGGAACGGGCTGCGGCCTTCGCGGATCTTCCGGACGACCGAGAACGCGGTCTCCAACAGGGGATGGGCCAGCACGACCAGGCAGACCCACGGCGAGACGTCGGGGTTGCGCCAGGAAATCATGACGGCGACGGAAGCGAGAACGAAGCCCAGGAAGACGGCGGCCGCCACGAAACAGAACGATGCCATGTCGCGATCGCCCGCCCCGAGGGAAACGACGGCGAAGGCGGCCAGCATGACGATCGTCGATCCCGTCGCCAGACCGTGGAAACCGTCGATGATGTTGACGGCGTGCGCCAGGCCGGCCATCGCGAAGATGGTGAAGGCGATCGCGAGGAAGGGGAGCGCCATCGCGTGGTCGACGAATAGGTATCTCCAAGCGCGTGACGGCGTAGCCGGTCGCCAGGCAGAAGGCCAGCCCCGAAAGCAGCGTGGCGACGAAACGCACGGCGACCCGGCCGCTCCCGGTCAGATCTTCGATCACGCCTGCCAGAAAGGCGAAGGCGGCGCTGGCGCCGACGGCGAACAGGAGATCCCGCACCGGCGGCGGCACCGCGCCCGCCGCCGCCCAATAGCCCGCGTAGATGGCCAGACCGCCGACCCTGGGGGTGGGCCGTTCGATGAACCTTTTGCGGCCCGGTCGCGCTATCGACGCTGAAGGCGCCGTGCCAGCGCCTGGTCAACCGGATCAGAACGCCGAAGACGGCCGTGACGGCAACGCCGAGGGCGAGCGGATAGGCGAGTTCGGGAAACATCGGCGGCAAGATACGGCAATCCGTCAAGAAAATCGAATGCCTGTCCTGGTTCAGGACAGCTGGTGTGGTTGCCGTTTTCCTGAAGCGTATTGCGGCCTCCACTATGCCGCCGGTCACGCCCCGCGGCGTGGTGTCAGGGTTGTCTGCACTCTGAAGCGGGACAGGAGGTGACATACGGCCGGGGCCGTGGATTCTCCACAGGCGCCTCATCCGCTTGAACAGGCGCTCCGGGACGGCGCGCAGGACGAACATGATCGGGCGCCAGACCCGGCGCACGTAAACGACGTCGCGGCGCCGCCGGATCGCTGCGACGACCGCGGCGGCGACCTCCTCGGGCTCCGCGGTCAGCCGCGCCGGCAGGTCCATCCCGTCGGTCATGCGGGTGCGCACGAAGCCCGGCTTGACCGTCGCCACATGGACGCCGGAGGCGGCCAGCCGGCCGCGCAGACCGGAGAGGAACGCGGTGAACCCCGCCTTGGCCGAGCCGTAGACGTAGTTCGCGGCCCGCCCCCGCTCGCCCGCTGCCGAGCTGACGCCGACCAGGACGCCGCCGCCGCGCCGCTCGAAGCGCTCGGCCAGCGTCCCATCAGCGGCGCGGGGCCGACATAGTTGGTGCGCATCGCCCGCTCCGCGGCCGCGCCGTCGCGCTGGCTTTCCGCCTGGTCGCCGAGCAGCCCGACGACGCACACCGCCGCGTCGGGCAGGGGGTCGAGCGTATCGAGCAACGAGACGCCGCCGTCTTCATCGAGCACGTCGCACCGGTGCGCGGTCACGGCGGCCCCTGTGCGCACCCGGAGGTCGCGCGCCTCTCTCTCCGGCCGCGCCGGGTCGCGGGCCGCGAGCTGTAACGCGCGGCCGTCCTCCGCCAGCTTAGAAAGGTTTGATCAAGCTGCCTGGTTATGCGGAGGGGGTATTCTCGACGCCCGATGGGGCTTGGGGAAGCGCCATTGAGGCTCGGAACCCCCGGTTTCGATGCCCCGGCGGCGGTTTCCGTACCGCCCGGACGGGTCGCTTCCGCCTCACGCCAGTGCCAGATGGCGCTCGCCGATCATCAGGTTGGCGAAGCCCGGCAAAAGCGCGATCCGTTGCCTGTTCTTCGCCAGCCCCCGGTAGCGCACCCTGGCGTAGCTGAAGCGCCGCTTGAGGTACAGGAAGGGATGCTCGACCTTGGCACGCACCGACGCCCTGGCCCGCTCGCACGCCGCCGCCGCACTGTCGGGCGCCAGCGCGCGCCGCTTGCCCGGCTTCAGCGCCACCCGCCAGTCCACCGCGCCGCCGTTGTTCTCCGGGCGCTTGCCAACCCCCTGGTAGCCCGCGTCCCCCCACACCCGCCGCTCCGCGCCGTGCAACAGCCGATGCGCCGCCGTCACGTCGCTCACGTTCGCCGCCGTCGTACACAGGCTGTGGACGACGCCCGACCGGGCGTCCACCCCGATGTGCTCCTTCATCCCGAAGTACCACTGGTTCCCCTTCTTCGTCTGGCGCATCTCCGGGTCCCGCCTGCCCGCCTTGTTCTTCGTCGACGACGGCGCCTCGATAAGGCTCGCATCCACGATGGTCCCTTCCCGAAGCCGCAGGCCCCGCGACGCCAAGTGCTCGTTGATCCCTCCCAACAGCACCTCGCCCAGGCCATGCCTCTCCAACAGATGCCGGAACTTGAGGATCGTCGTCTCGTCCGGTAGCGGACCCGACAGCCGCAAACCCACGAACCGACGAACCGACTCGACCTCGTAGAGCAGGTCCTCCATCCCCGGATCGCTCAGGTTGTAGAACAACTGCACGCAGTGCACCCGCAACATGACCGACAACGCGTAAGGCCGCCGACCCCGCCCCTCCTTCGGATAGAACGGCCGAAGGCGCCCCTCCAGACGCTCCCACGGGATCAACCCATCCATGCGGGCAAGAAACTTCTCCCGGCGCGTCACCCGCTTCTTCGACACGTACTCCAAATCCGCAAACGTCGCCTGTCCCATCGTCCAGCCTCAACCCCAAACCATGAAGACCTGTTGTAACAAAATCCCAAACTTGATCAGAGTTTTCCTTACGCGCGATGTCGCGGCCGATGTCCGACGTGGCGCCGATCACCAGCGCCGTTTCGATCCTTTCGTTCAAGGCGCGGCCTGCCCGTCATCCGTCGACCCGGCGAGGTCGAAGCCGCCCTTCCAGACCTGGCCCTCGCCGGTGTACTGGCCGGTGCGGATCGCGGCGATGTCGTAATCGGGCAGTTCCCGCCTCGCTACGCAGACTCCTCCCTCGATGAGGCGGTGATCTCGGAAAGTGAAGTCCAGGTTGTCGAAGCCGTACTGCTTGCGATGGCCGGGGAGATCGTTCACGTCGACGGGAATGAGGTGCAGGAAGAACATGGCGCTGAGGTCGGCGCCCGTGCACTGGTCACGGGTCAGGATCAAGGAGTTGCCGTGAGCGTCGCAGGCGGCGTGGATTTCGGAGTTGAGCCCACCCTTGGTGCGGCCGATACACCGCGAAAGAGCTCCTTTTCGAGCAGGCTGACGGTGGCGCGGTGTGCCTTCGGATGCATCGAGTCGGTCGTCGCCGTCTCGGTTTCGGTGCTGTCTGCTGCCAGCGACACGAAAATACGGTCGAATCCGCTTCCTGTGGTCATGTCTTCTCGGGCTTGATCTCGCCCGTCGGTTCACATGCGGCACTACTTTCTTCCGTAGAGTATCCAGGCGCCGTCTTTACCGACGACTTCGTATTCTGTTTCGACCAAGTCGAACAAGTGCTGGAACACATCGGGATCATGCTCATGCCTTTTCATGGGACGCCAGTCGCGGCGCGCCGTTTCCTCCAGTGGAGGAAGCCCTCTGTCTCGTGTGTCGATTATCATTGCCGGCATCTCGTCCTTGACGTCCGAGATGAACTCATCGACAAGAGACCGGGTCGCATAGCCCGGTTTGATCAAGGGATTTTGATAGAAGAAACGCGTGGGCGCGGCGCGTTCGGAGAACAGATATATCTCCGACCCGTTTCCCCATACCAGAATACGATCGCCGGGTTCCGTTGCCGAGCGGACGCGTTCGGCAACGCGTACCTTATGCTCAAGATTCTCTAGCGCCGGCAGACGTTCCGCCGTTGCCGGAAAGAAAAGTTCGGCAAAGCGCGGGGACACGTCCCGCGTGATTACGCCGTCGTGTGTGTATTTTATGGCGAATTGGAGAATGTGGTCGTAACGGTAATAGAAGACGGAAAAAAATAAGAATAGAAATGTGCCAAGCACAAATGCGGGAGCGACGAGATGTTCTTTTGTGGCAAAATGTTTCTTTACGATGAATCCAAAAAAATCAATGACGAGTCGCGCCGAATAGGCCATGAACACGATGATGGCCGGGAAGACGGTTATATAGTAGTGCGTGTAGTGGAAACCCGATACGCAAACGAGCACAACTTCGAGCGGGAGCAGGATCAGACTCATCGACAGGAGATCGCAGTAGCGCTCGTCCCGCGTCCTTCTCAGAAGCCGATAACCGAAAGCGATACACCAACCGGCGGCAACCGGCAGAGAAATCCACGACAATTGTCTCCCGAGCTGGAGCGCCGCATAGATCCGGTCCGCGAGCGGCGCATCGCTGCTGTAGGCGAGATTGTAGATGACGGCGGCGTCCCAAAACGCACTCAACCCGCCAACGACGGCAAAGACGGCGGCGGCGGCGGCGATTACCCCGCTCCCCCCGACAATGGACCAGGAAAGTCGGTTCGGTGCCCGCGCTCCCGAAACCCAGTACAGGCCGACGGCGAGCCATATGCCGACGAGGTTGGGTCTCAGAAGAAACGCGAGGCCACCGAGTACCCCGATGGCCAGCGGGAGCCATGATTCGCGCCTGTTTCGCCGTTCGACGAGGACAAAGAGATACAGGGCAATAAACTGAAATAGAAGAGAATAATATTCGGTCAAACCATCGGCTCTAAATTTTATTAAAAGGATCAGAAATATTGAAATACAAAACAACGAAATTGGAGTATCAAAATTTTGTTTGACTGTCAAGAACAAAAAATAAACCGATAAGATCAGAAAGATCGTCTGGACAATCCAGATCCCCCACAACTCGGAAATCATCAAGCCCACGAGTTTCAGTAGATATATCAGAGGTCCCTTGTGATCCCAGCGATCGAGATAAGGTATTTCTCCCTCCAAGATACCCGTTGCAATATAGATGAAACTCCATTCATCCCCGTCTTTAAACGGAAAGAAAGAAGATATTATGAAAAATAAAAGAATAGAAATGACAAATGTACAAACGATCAGAAGAAATACATCAAGTTTTTTTCGAGAAGGCATACAGAACATGAACCCCTCCGGTTGTCTACGGTGAAAAAGATCGCGTCCGGACGCGCCGAAAGCCCCTCATTCCGCGCCGTCCAGCGCCTCCGCGACGGTCCGGGCAGCCTCCCGGCCCTGCCGGACCGCGTAGTTCGTGCCCCGGTCCTGCGGGTAGATCTGGGCCATGGTCGCGAGGAACAGGTTCGCCACGGGCGTGCGCGTATCGGGGATCAGCCGGCGGTAGCCGCGCTCCACGACGGGCTGCGCGTGGCGCGCGCGCCAGACATGGGCGGCGAGAACCTGGTCGTCCGTCAGGTCGGGAAACATCCGCCGCAGGTGTTCGAGCGTGAACGCGACCGCGTCCTCGTCCGGCATCCGCCAGAGCGCGTCGCTCTCGGGCAGATAGCGCGACAGATACACGATGTGCCGCCCGGCATAGGTCGATGCCGGCTCGAAGTTGGTATGCTCGATGACCCCCACGAAGGGGAAACCGGGGTCGTTGACGTTCAGCCAGTAGAGGTCCGACAGGCCGCGGTCGAGCTCGAGCACGACGCAGACATTGGCCAGATAGCGGATGCGCCGCAGGCCGTCCACGTAATCGCCCGGCGCGTGAGGCGCGAGGAGGTCGGCGACGATCGGCAGCGCCGGCGTTGCGATCACGGCGTCGGCGGCCAGCGTCGCCTCGGGCGTGACCACCCCGACCGCCCGCCCGGCGTCCACCCGCAAGCCGACGACCGGGACGCCGGCGCGGATTTGGCCGCCCTGGTCCCGGATGGCCTGGGCCAGCGCGTCGGCCAGCGCGGCGAAGCCGCCCTTGTAGTAGGCCAGCCGCTCCCCGCCGCCCCTGCCGCGGCTGCCGCCCCGGAGCTTGAGCTTGTTCCAGAACCAGACCGCCGCCACCTCTTCCGCCAGGTCGCCGAACTTGCCCCGCAGGAGGGGCTCCCACACCACCCGCCAGACCCGCTCGCCGCCCATCTCGCGCAGCCAGTCGGCGGCGGTGCGGTCTTCGAGGGCGCGCCAGTCCCGCACCCGGCGCGCCCGCAACGCCAGCAGCCCGAGCCGGAGGCGGTCCGGGAACGGCAGCGGCGAGAAGCGCAGCAGGTCGAGGGGCGTCGAGAGCTTGAAGAAGTCGTGCGCGTAGTACGTGCCGGTCCGGGTCGGGCGCGACACCAGCTCGGCCGACCGGCCCAGCGCCGCGATGAGTTCCATCACGTGGACGTCGCTGGTGAACCAGTGGTGGTAGAACTTCTCGAGCCGCGCGCCGCCGGCGATGAAGCCGCCGGCGAGGCCTCCGATTTCAGCGTCGCGCTCCAGCACCGTGGCGCGGACGCCGCGCCGGCTGAGCTCCCAGGCCGCGGCGAGCCCGCAAAAGCCGCCACCGATCACCGCGACGTGGGGCCGGGAAGCGCTCGCCGTCGTCCGGCTACTCATCGAAGCGGACCTCGCCTTCCCAGAGGAGGCCTTCGTCGTTGTACTGGCCGCCGCCGGAAGAACGCAGACGTTGGAGCTGACCTAGTTCAGACAGATGGGAGGTTCTCATAATCGGTTTCGTTGTGTGACGGAATATCTGCCGTGCGGCTACATTCAGAAGATGGGTGTGACGAAAGGATGGAGATGAGGAGCGATGTGGTCAGGAACTCGATCAACGGGCTGTTGCGTCTGCTCAAAGCCAGTATATCGACCTTGGGAAGGTCTGATCAAGCTGCTTGGTTATGCGGAGGGAGCATTCCCGATGCTCGATGGGGCTTGGGGAAGCGCCATTGAGGCTCGGAACCCCCGGTTTCGATGCCCCGGCGGTGGTTTTCGAAGCCGCCCGGTGGTTTCCGTACCGCCCGGACGGGTCGCTTCCGCCTCACGCCAGCGCCAGATGGCGCTCGCCGATCATCAGGTTGGCGAAGCCCAGCAAAAGCGCGATCCGTTGCCTGTTCTTCGCCAGCCCCCGGTAGCGCACCTTGGCGTAGCCGAAGCGCCGCTTGAGGTACAGGAAGGGATGCTCGACCTTGGCACGCACCGACGCCCTGGCCCGCTCGCACGCCGCCGCCGCGCTGTCGGGCGCCAGCGCGCGCCGCTTGCCCGGCTTCAGCGCCACCCGCCAGTCCACCGCGCCGCCGTCGTTCTCCGGGCGCTTGCCAACCCCTTGGTAGCCCGCGTCCCCCCACACCCGCCGCTCCGCGCCGTGCAACAGCCGATGCGCCGCCGTCACGTCGCTCACGTTCGCCGCCGTCGTACACAGGCTGTGGACGACGCCCGACCGGGCGTCCACCCCGATGTGCGCCTTCATCCCGAAGTACCACTGGTTCCCCTTCTTCGTCTGGCGCATCTCCGGGTCCCGCCTGCCCGCCTTGTTCTTCGTCGACGACGGCGCCTCGATAAGGCTCGCATCCACGATGGTCCCTTCCCGGAGCCGCAGGCCCCGCGACGCCAGGTGCTCGTTGATCTCTCCCAACAGCGCCTCGCCCAGGCCGTGCCTCTCCAACAGATGCCGGAACTTGAGGATCGTCGTCTCGTCCGGTAGCGGACCCGACAGCCGCAAACCCACGAACCGACGAACCGACTCGACCTCGTAGAGCAGGTCCTCCATCCCCGGATCGCTCAGGTTGTAGAACAACTGCACGCAGTGCACCCGCAACATGACCGACAACGCGTAAGGCCGCCGACCCCGCCCCTCCTTCGGATAGAACGGCCGAAGGCGCCTCTCCAGACGCTCCCACGGGATCAACCCGTCCATGCGGGCAAGGAACTTCTCCCGGCGCGTCACCCGCTTCTTCGACACGTACTCCAAATCCGCAAACGTCGCCTGTCCCATCGTCCAGCCTCACCCCCAAACCATGAAAGACTATTGTAACAAAACCCCAAACTTGATCAGAGCTTTCCTTGTTGACGTTCAATTCATCGCATACCGGTAGACCGGACGGCGTTTCACCTTGAGCCACGCGAGCCGACGCAGATTGTACGCCAGATTCATCATGCCGATCTTGATTCGCGCTCGGGCCAGACCGACCGTCCTGACCCACTTCCCACCCATCGCTTGTTGATGAGCAAATACGTGCTCGACCGCAGCACGCACCTTCGAGCGATTGCGATTGGCCTCCCGAGACCGAGCCGGCAGCGGCCGATTCCGGTACCCCTTGCGGTGAATGTGACTGCGCCAGCCTCCCGCTTCCAGGAACCGCTCATGCTCTCGGCTGTGATAGGCACTGTCCACCCAGACCGCACCGTTGGTATTCGTCTCATCCAGCACCTGTTCAAACACCCGGCTGTCATGACACGCCGCATCCGTCACCTCCCAACATCGGATCAGACCATACTCCCGATCCATGCTGATGTGGTTCTTGTACCCGTAGTAACTCACCCCATGCTTGCGCGTCCAGCGCGCTTCCACATCCTTGTGCCGACGCTTGGTCCGCGACCAATCCTCGGGAATCTCCCCACCCTTGACCTTGGCGTTACCCTCGCGAGAATTGCGCTGGCGTGGCGCCTCCACAATGCTCGCATCCACGATCTGACCCTTACGCGCAACATAGCCTTGGTCCGCAATCTGCGACGACAACTCATCGAACAACGACTCGAACACCTGCGCCGACTTCAAACCTTCCCGAAAACGCCATATCGTCTTCGCATCCGGCACCGCATCTTCGGGATGCAACCCCAGAAATCGACCAAACGAATACCGATCTCGTATCTGGTACTCCGTCTGATTGTCGCTCAGATTGTACAACTGTTGCAGAACCAGAATCTTGAACATCAGCACCCGATCATACTCCTTGCGGCCCGCGTTGCTCTTGCGCACCTTGGCGAACGCCGTGTCCAGCGCCCCCCGAAATCCTTCCCAACGCACCACCTCGGCTACCTTGACCAGCGGATCACCGAGTCCATCAAGTTTCGCGAATCGTTCTTCCAGGTCGAAAAATCCCGGTGTGCGCATCCGGACTCTCCTGCTTCTACTCCCGTACCCCTATTCTACACCATCCAAGCCAGAATCAGGCAATTTTGAGAACCTCCCAGATGTGAGACGCGGCCCTTGAAAGAGGGGTGGGGGTCTCCGACGCTGTTGGTGTTGAACAACCAGCGTGAAGGAGGACCCCCATGCAGACCTTCGGCCTGCCCCGGCAGATTACACGAGGAGCCGCCCTGGCATCGCGTCTTGGCGGCGCGGAGCGGAGCGGAGCGAAGCGGCGCCAAGACGCGATGCCCTCGAGCGCTGGGAAAGCTCTGATCAAGTTTGGGATTTTGTTACAACAGGTCTTCATGGTTTGGGGTTGAGGCTGGACGATGGGACAGGCGACGTTTGCGGATTTGGAGTACGTGTCGAAGAAGCGGGTGACGCGCCGGGAGAAGTTTCTTGCCCGCATGGATGGGTTGATCCCGTGGGAGCGTCTGGAGGGGCGCCTTCGGCCGTTCTATCCGAAGGAGGGGCGGGGTCGGCGGCCTTACGCGTTGTCGGTCATGTTGCGGGTGCACTGCGTGCAGTTGTTCTACAACCTGAGCGATCCGGGGATGGAGGACCTGCTCTACGAGGTCGAGTCGGTTCGTCGGTTCGTGGGTTTGCGGCTGTCGGGTCCGCTGCCGGACGAGACGACGATCCTCAAGTTCCGGCATCTGTTGGAGAGGCACGGCCTGGGCGAGGTGCTGTTGGGAGAGATCAACGAGCATCTGGCGTCGCGGGGCCTGCGGCTTCGGGAAGGGACCATCGTGGATGCGAGCCTTATCGAGGCGCCGTCGTCGACGAAGAACAAGGCGGGCAGGCGAGACCCGGAGATGCGCCAGACGAAGAAGGGGAACCAGTGGTACTTCGGGATGAAGGCGCACATCGGGGTGGACGCCCGGTCGGGCGTCGTCCACAGCCTGTGTACGACGGCGGCGAACGTGAGCGACGTGACGGCGGCGCATCGGCTGTTGCACGGCGCGGAGCGGCGGGTGTGGGGGGACGCGGGCTACCAGGGGGTTGGCAAGCGCCCGGAGAACAACGGCGGCGCGGTGGACTGGCGGGTGGCGCTGAAGCCGGGCAAGCGCGCCTCGAACGCGCCGTCTGCCTTGCGCACGTAGCTGGGACGGCGACCCTGCCGACCGCTGCCTCCATGCCCTCCTCGACGAAACGCTTCTTGACCCGACCCACCTTGCGCGCACTGATGCGCAGGATCCCGGCAATGGCCTCCCCGCGCGCCCGGTGCTCGTTGAACTCGCCTTCGTCGCAGTTGAGCAGGACCAGCGCGTTGATCACCCTCTGAGATTGATGCGAACCCTTGCGCGTGATCCCCGCGAGCTCGTCCCGCTCCTCCTTCTCCAAAGTCACCACGTAACGCTTCATGCCAACCTCCTCGCCGTCGCTGGACGACGAGAAAGCTACCATCAAAAATACGACGTATCATGTGTGACACGACACTAGGCTCAGGACTCATAACCAAAAGATGACGGTAGCGGCGATGCAGATGGCGCTGAAGAAGGTGTGGGCGCATCGGTCGTATCGTGTGGCGATACGCCGCCAGTCCTTGATTCTGCCGAACATGCGCTCGATGAGATTGCGCCGCTTGTAGAGTTCGGCGTCGTAGGCAACCGGCCTCTTGCGGCTCGCCCGGCCGGGGATGCAGGGTTCAATCCCGCGCTCCACCAAGGCCTCGCGGAAGCGGTCGCTGTCATAGCCCTTGTCGGCGATCAGGGCATCGGCTTCGGGCAGGGCGCCGAACACGGTCGCGGCGCCGCGACAGTCACTGACCTGTCCTTCGGTCAGCAACATGATCAGGGGCCTGCCATCGCCATCGCAGACCGCGTGCAGCTTTGAGTCGAGCCCGCCTCGGGTGCGTCCGATACGGCGCGAAAGACCCCCTTTTTGAGCAGGCTGGCCGCAGTCCGGTGAGCTTTCAGGTGGGTGGCGTCGATCATCACCGTCCCCGCCGCCCGGCTCTCGGCGGCCAGGGCCTCGAAGATGCGGGTGAAGACGCCGGCCTTGCTCCAACGCACGAAGCGGTTGTAGAGCGTCTTGTGCGGGCCGTACTCGGGCGGCGCGTCGCGCCACCTGAGACCGTTGCGGATGACGTGGACGATGCCGGAGATGACGCGCCGGTCATCGACCCGAGGCACGCCGCGAACCTTGTTGGGCAGCAGAGGCTGGATACGGGCGAACTGGGCATCGGATAGCCAGAAGTGGTGGTCGGACATGGTAACCTCCCCTACATCTAGAGGCTTTGAACCACATCCCGCCCCAATACTCAAGTCTGGGTTATAGGTCCTGAGCCTAGGCCACTTGATCAGACCTTCCTTAAACGGACGATGCCGCCGGGCCATGACGCGCATCCCTATCGTTTGCATCGGGCCTCCCCCACGGCTCCCATGCGGATCGTTGTCGCCGCGGAAGTTCGGCGTGCGCCAAGTGGGACACTGCCTCGGACGCGCCGCGGGCGGATGCCGCGTGCGAGCAGCCAGGGCAGCCCGGCGGCGGTCAGCGGCGCCCACAGTACCGCGTGGACGGTGAGCGCGAAGGCGGCGGCGCGTTCGGGCGAGGCGCCATAGGCTTCAAGGCCCTGGGCGGCGAACCAGTCGAAGGTCCCGACATAGCCCGGCGCACTGGGGAGGGCAGTGGCGAGCGTGCCGGCCGCGAGGGAGAACCACGGCCCCATCGGTTCGGCCCCGGCCCCGATCGCCGCCGCCATGATCGCGAACACCGCCCCCTCGCAGGCCCAGGCGGCGACCGACAGGCCGAGAAGCGCGAGCATTCTTCGCGGCGCGCGCGCGAGGCGCAGCGCCCCGGCCAGATGGGCACCGTGTCTGGCAACGGCTTGCGCCCAGCGCCGGCCGGCCAGGAAACGGCGTCCCGGCAAGCGCTTCCGGAAGCGCCCGGACACGAGCAGCGGCAGGGCGAGGATCGCAACGATGCCCGCGCCCGCCAACCACGCCGCCGTCACGATGAAGCCGCGCGGGAAGGCGCCGTCCGGCAGGCCGAGCAGGCCGAGAAAAAGAACCCCGGTCAGGACGGCCACGTCCAAGACCCGCTCGACGACCAGGGTTCCCGCCACGGCCGCGGCCGGTGCCCGAAGCTCGTGGCGAAACCCCAGGACCCGCAGCGCGTCGCCGGCCCGGAACGGCGCCACGTTGTTGACCGCCATGCCGGCGAGGAACGGCCCGGCGCAGGCGCCGAGCGGCAGGGTCGGTTCGAGGGCGCGCAGCATCCACCACCAGCGCACGATGCGCAGCGTATAGCCCGCGGCCAAGAAGGCCAGGGCGACCGGGATCATGGCGAACGACAACGCCGCGAACACGCGGCCCAGCGCGTCGAGGTCCACCCCGCGCGCGAGCAGCCAGACGAACCCCGCCGTCGCGGCGAGGCCGATCAACAGCTTCAGCCAGCGCGCCGTCGCGCTACTCATCCGCGGGTTCCTCCCGCGCCGCCGGCCTGGTGGACGGGAAGCCCAGCCGTTCCTTGACCAGATAGAGCGGCCGCCGCTTCACCTCGCCATAGATGCGCCCCAGATACGCGCCGAGGACGCCGAGGCACAGGAGCTGCACGCCGCCGAGGAACAGGACGGCGACGAGGAGCGACGTCCAGCCGGAGACCCAGGTGGCGGTAAAGAGGCGAAGGACGACGGCGTAGACGATGCCCGCGCACGCCAGCCCGGAAACGAGAAGGCCGAGCCAGGTCGCCAGGCGCAGCGGCACGAGGGAGAACGACGCGATGCCGTCGATGGCGAGGCGCAGCATCTTCCCGAACGGGTACTTGCTCTCGCCCGCCGCCCGGGCGGCGCGCCGGTAGGGGACCGGCTCCTGGCGAAAGCCGGTCCAGGCCACCATGCCGCGCACGAAGCGGTCGCGCTCCGGCATGGCGAGGAAGGCGTCCACCACCGCGCGGTCCATGAGCCGGAAGTCGCCGGTATCGAGCGGAACGGGGATGTCGGCGAGCCGGTCGAGGAGGCGATAGAAGGCGCTGGCCGTCCAGCGCTTGAACCGCGTCTCGCCGTCGCGTTCGGCGCGCAGGCCGTAGGCGACGTCGGCGCCGGCGCGCCAGCGCGCCAGCATCTCGGGAATGATCTCGGGCGGGTCCTGGAGGTCGGCGTCGATGACGGCGACGACATCGCCGGCGGCGCACTCCAGGCCCGCGGTGACGGCCATTCCATGGCCGAAATTGCGGGACAGCGCGAGAACCCGCACACGCGCATCGGCGCGCCGCAACCCGCGCAAGAGGTCCAGCGTGGCGTCGCGGCTGCCGTCGTCGACATAGACGAGCTCGAACTCGAGATCGGAGACGGTTTCGAGCGTGACGACAAGGCGGCGGTGGATCTTGCCGATGACCGCTTCCTCGTCGAAGCAGGGAACGACGACGGACAGCAGCGCGCGGGGGCTACCTCTGCTGGGGAAGGTACGCATTAATCACTGGTGGCTCTCATATTTTAGTGCTGTGCTTCTGGCAGATTCGCGCAAACCGTGCCCGCATGTCGACGGACAGTGCCCCAAGCTCCCTGTCCACCGTCGCGCTCAGGGTCTCGACGCTCCAATCCACACCGTTCCCTTATAGTATCTCCGCTATGATAACGACAACGGTGACAATGCCCGAACGAGACGGCGCACCCTTCGCGTTCCTCGATAGCGGTTCAAATCGCATCCGATCCCGCTCCTCCGATCAGAAGATCCGCGCCGATGCTGTCCGCGATCTTGGACGCGGGCGCCTTCACCGAGTCCCGCGCCAAGTGAGCGTATCGCGCCGTCGTCTGAACCTGTGTATGTCCGAGCAACTTCCCGATCATCGGCAGGCTCTCGCCCAGCGCCAGCGCGCGAGAGGCGAAGCTGTGCCGCAAGTCGTGGATGCGCACGTCGCCCAAACCGGCGCGCGCCCGGATGCGCCGCCAGGGATGCTGCAGGTCGGTGAGATGGGCCCCCGGCTTCCTGCCGGCAATGACCCAGGGATTGTCCGGGTCGCGGGGCAGGGCGGCGAGCACGCCCGCCACCGCCCGCGACAGCGGCACCATCCGCGCGCCGGTCTTGCTGTCCGGCAACCGCAGTTCGCCCGCCTCCAGGTCCACGTTTTCCCAACGAAGCGTCTGGATCTCGCCCAGTCGGCACCCTGTCAGCATCAGCAGGCGGATGGCGGTCACCGCCGAGAGCGCTTCCGAGCCCTCGGCCTCGACCTCGCTCAGCACCTGTCCCAGCCGGCGGAACTCGTCCTCCGTCAGAAACCGCTCCCGCTTGTGCTCCTTGTACTTCTCCACGAACCGGCAAGGGTTCGCGCCGTCTTTCCGCAGTCCCCAGGCTTCAAACCTGAAGGTCGCAGGCTCGAATCCTGCCCCCGCAACCACCGCAGGCCCCTGGAAACGTTGACGTTTCCGGGGGTTTTTGATTCCTGTCCCGTGAACCCGTTCCTGGCGCCGTAAGCATACCGTAAGCGGATTCAATTCAACTCCGGCGCACGTCAGCGCGGTTTCGGCACCCATATCTCATACAACTTCGGGCCATTGGCGTCGTCGAAAGCGCCACCCCTCCCCTCGACCTCTCCCGCTTCTCTCTGGCCAGTCCCGCCTTGCGCCGCCAGGAGTCGGAGCCGGGCCGGGGGTCCGGGCGAAGGCTGGACGCCGAGGGGCGTTCGGGCCGCACCTTCCCTCGCTTCCGCAATCCCGCCCGGAGCCCGTCATGCCCGACCCCGATACCTTCTCCGCCGACTACTCGCTGCGCCCCGGCGAACTCGCCGATACCCTCGCGCTTCTGGTGGAGGCGCGCCAGCCGGCCATCGTCTGGGGGCCGCCCGGATGCGCCAAGTCCCAGATCGCCCAACAGGTCGCCGCCGACGCGGGGCGCGAGTACATCGACGTCCGCGCCCTGTTGCTCGATCCGGTCGACCTGCGCGGCATCCCGTGGCGCGACGGTCATGACCGCACCCGCTGGGCGCCGCCCGCCTTCCTGCCGCCCTCGGACGCGGACGGGCGTTGGCTCGTCAACCTCGAGGAACTGCCCTCGGCCGTGCCCATGGTCCAAGCCGCCTTGTACCAGCTCGTCCTCGACCGCCGCTGCGGCGAGTACGAACTCCCCGACGGCGCGGCGCTGATCGCCTGCGGCAACCGCGAGACCGACCGCGGCGTCGTCCACCGCATGCCGACGCCGCTCGCCTCCCGCTTCGTCCACCTGGAGATCCGCGTCGACGCGCCCGACTGGTGCGCCTGGGGCGCGGGGAACGGCATCGCGCCCGAGGTCCTGTTCTTCGTCCAGATGCGCCCCGAGCTGTTGCACGACTTCGACCCCCGGTCGGCGGAGAAGGCCTTCCCCTGTCCGCGGACCTGGGAGTTCGTCTCCAACATCGTGCATCGCCGCAACGGCCTCGATCCGGCTGCCGAGCGCGCCCTGTTCCGGGGCGCCGTCGGCGAGGCCGCCGCCCGCGCCCAGCCCGACCGCGAACGTCCGGCAACACAGACTCGTTGATCCTCTTCAACCGCGCCCGCGCCTCCGCCAGAGCCGGCTTCACCTCGATGTCGAACGTCAAGGACACCGTCTCGTCGTCCCCGTCCGTCGCCGTCCAGGTGTAGGTCACCCGCCCGGACTCCTTCTCCGGCGTCCCGAACAGCAGACGATCGCGCAGCTTGACGCCCGGCGGCAGATCCGGCGTCAGCGTATAGCGCAACGTCCCGTCGCCGCCCTTCGCCGCCGGAAGCGTCACCACCGGATCGATCGCCTCGTCCACCGTGAACATCAGATCCTTCTGGGTGGTGTCGAACTTCGGCTTCGTGTTCGCGTACCCCGCCGCGAACGGCGAGGTCTTCTCCACCGTCGCGCACACCCGCGACCGCGACTCGTCCCAGTCGTCCGAATCCAAATTCGTCACCGCCGTCCAGGAGCCGTCCGTGTAGCGCAGCAGCTTCATCCCCCGGCCGGACACCCGGCCTGCCGCGTCCCGCATCCCCTCCGGCGGCTTCAGGCACAGCTTCACGCCCCCCGCCGGCATCGGGACCACCTTCACGTCCACCATCGCGCGCTCGTCCCCATGGGCCAGGCTGAAGGACCCGCTCTCCCGCGGCACCTCATCCCCGACGGGCTTGAACGTCATGGACACCGCCTCATTCAGGTTCGACGGCAGGTCGATCTCCACGCCCGCCGGAACCCCGAGCGCCACCACCGTGACCCGCTGGCCGTTGACGACATAGATGTTCTCGATCTGCGTCGTCGTCCCCGCCGGCACCGCGATGCGGGTGCCGTCGGCCACCGCAACCGACAGTGCGCCCGTCACCCCGTCGTAGCCGCCGTCCCGGGCACGGTAGCTCAGCGGCGCCACCGGATCGGCCAGACCGTCGCCGGCCGCCGCCGTCACCGTCACCGGCTGCCACGTGCTCCAGCTCGTCGTCGTGAAGGTCAGGCTGGCGGGGTTCACCGTCACGGCCAGACGATCCGAGGGGACGAGCGTCACCGTCACCGGCCCGGTCGGCTCCGAGGCCAGCGCCACCGTGTACGAGGCCGAGCTCCCCGCCGCCACTTCGAGCACCCTCGAGCGATCGAAGTCCGGATCCTCCGCCCGCGCGAACGCCAACCCCTTCTCGTCGTCGTTCTCGATCGTCAGCTCCGCCCCGGTCACCGCGCCTGCGCCCCAGTCGTTCGCCGCCGTGCCCGTCACCCTCCGTCTTGTCCGCCGCGTCCACCTTGTTGTCCACCGCTGTGATCGTCACCGTGCCGCTGCTCGAAATACTCCCCGCCGCGATGGTCACCGTCATCGCAGCGCTCAGCGTGTAGTCGCCCGCCACCGCCGGGGCCTCCGGCGCGGCCTCCACCGTCACCGTCGTCGCCGCGCCCGACGGGTGCGACAGCGTCGCCGTCACCGTCGTCGAGCCCCCGTCCTCCGCGATGGCGCTGTCCGCCACCGCCAGCGCCACCGTCGGCGTCGCCTCGTCGTCGGTAATGGTCAGCGTCACACTCGACGGCGCCCGTCTCCGGAGGCTGTCATCGCGCTGGATCGAAACCGGGACGGGCGCCAGCGGCGCGCGCAACCTTTTCGAGGGTTCCGGCGGAGGGATGGGCGCGACCGCTCTCAAGCCGGGCTGCATGCGTCGTTCCGTTCCGCGAGCTCGGCTTGCGTGAGCCTGGCGCGTGTGCGGGCCTCGATGAGAGAGCGGGAGAGGTCGAACTCCGGGCCAAGCCGGCTTCGGCGGCGGCAGACCCTTGGCATCGGACTGGAAGGTCGTCTCGCTCGGGCTACGCCGATACCGGTGCGAGCGAAATCCCCTGTCCCGAACCGGGACACTCCGTTTGGTCTTGGAACGCAACCTGCTACATTGCCGTCGGGCGGAGGCCGACCGAACGCTTGCCCATATGATCGAACCCTTACGACAGGAGTGCGCCCGGATGCGTCGGCATTGCATTGAATCCGCTTACGGTATGCTTACGGCAACACAATGTCGCCATGGCGTCTCGACATCGCTCGTTCCGGGAAATGCTTTATTGACAGATAGATATGACAGTGTCGCAAGCTAGATACCACGTCGGCGTGGACGTGGGCGGAACCTTCACCGACGTTCTTTGTTACGACCCCACGGAAAAGCGATTCCTGTCCGCCAAGGTGCCCTCCCTCCCTGGCGAACAATGGCGCGGCGTGCTGGACGCGCTCGAAGCGCTCGGGATCGAGTACGGGGCCATCGTCGCGTTCGTGCACGGCACTACCATCGCGACGAACGCGCTTCTCGAACGTAAGGGCGCGAGGACAGGGCTGGTCACCACAGAGGGATTCCGCGACGTGCTGGAGATCGGCAAGTGCCGGCGTTTGATCGGCGGGTTGTTCGACATCAAGTTCGTCCGTCCCGCGCCGCTGGTGAATCGCGACATTCGCCTCGAGGTTCCGGAGCGGACCGCCGCCGACGGCGAGATCCTGCGGACGGTCGCGGACATCGATTTCTCCGAGGTCGTCGAGAAGTTCAACGCCGAAGGCGTCGAGGCGGTCGCGGTCTGTTTTCTGAATTCCTATGTGAACGGGGAGAACGAACGGGCGGCGGCGGCGGCGTTGTCGAAGCTTATGAACGGCGCGCATATCTGCACGTCCTCGGGAGTAGTGCGCGAGCGCGGCGAGTTCGAGCGCTTTTCCACCGCCGTGCTGAACGCTTACCTGACCCCGAACTTCATCGACTATCTCGACACCCTCGCCGACGAACTCGAAGGGCGCGGCGTGTCGGCGCCGGTCAACATCATGGGGTCCAACGGCGGCGCCATGACCCTCGAAAAGGCGCGCGAGTTCGCGGTCAACACGTTCCTGTCGGGTCCGGTCGGCGGTGTCGGCGGCGCGGTGCGGGTCTCCGAGCTCGCCGACCAGCGCGACGTCATCACCTTCGACATGGGAGGCACCAGCACCGACGTGGCGTTGGTCTCCGATCTCAGCCCACGCATCTCTCACGCCAACCAGATCGACGCTTATCCGCTCCAGATGCCGCAACTCGACATCCATTCCATCGGCGCCGGCGGCGGCAGCATCGTCTGGGTGCGCCCAGACGGCACTCTCGAAGTCGGCCCCCAAAGCGCCGGCGCGGTACCCGGCCCGGCCTGCTATCGACGTGGCGGCGTCGACCCCACGATCTCGGACGCCAACCTGTTGATGGGACGGCTCCCGACCGAGCGCAAGCTGTCGGGCGGACTCGTGCTGTCCCGCGAGTTGGCGGAAAAGGCTTTCCAGAACCTCGCGGAGAAGCTCGGGGTCGCGGACGCCGATCCGGTCAAGCTCGCCGACTCGGTCCTGCGCATCGCCGTCGCGAAGATGGCGGGCGCCGTGCGCGAGGTTTCCGTGCACCGGGGTTACGACCCCCGCGACTTCACCATGGTCGGGTTCGGCGGCGCCGGTCCGATGCATGTCTTCCTCGTCGCCGAGGAACTCGGCATCGCCAACGTGATCGTGCCTCGCTTCCCCGGCCATTTGTCGGCGCTCGGCCAACTGCTGGCCGATCAGCGCCGCGACTACGCCGATCCCTTCAAGGCCCGGCTGGGAGAGATCGATTCGAAGGATCTGCGGGGCCGCTTCGGGGCGCTGCGCGAGACCGGCGCGAGTGAACTGAACGGCAACGGGTTCGGCCCCGACCGCCGGGAGTTCGAATACGTCTGCGACATGCGGTACGTCGGCCAGTCATTCACCCTGCGCATTCCCTGGCGACCGGACTGGACGTCGAACGAACCGCTTCGCGACGCGTTCAACGAGCGGCACGAGCGGACGTTCGGCTACGCCGACAAGGACAACGACGCCGAGATCACCACCATCCGCCTCACGGCGGTCGGCGTGGTCGACAAGACCGAGCTCGGCTTCGAGACCGAGTCTCCCGGCGATCCGCTGCTCGAGAAACGCCGAGCCTGGTTCAACGGAGAATGGGTCGATTGCCCGATCTACGACCGGGCGCGCATGCGGCCCGGGTACGGGTTTACGGGTCCCGGCATCGTCGAAGAGGCGGGAGGGACGTCGGTCGCGCCGCCCGGCTGGCGCGCGCGCCTCCATGACTCGGGCGCCCTGGTCTGCGAATATGAGGACCGAGGCTGAGCCGCCCCGTCACCGTCGCCGCAAACGATGGGAAGGAATCCACATATGAGCCAACCCGAAGCGATTGCCGCGCAAACCGGAGACCGCCTTGGCGTGCGCGGCATGAAGGAGTACTACGAGATCGCCGAGCGGGTGCTGCCCGGCGCGGGCCTCGCTGTCTACTCCAACCCGGACGACATCCGCTTCGTCGTGCACAAAGGGGAAGGCGCCAAACTCCAGGACGTCGACGGAAAGTGGTACATCGATTATTCGATGGCGGCGTCCGTCAACATTCTGGGACATGCCCACCCGGCGATCGCCGACGCGATGAGCGACCAGCTCACGCGGGGTCACCTCCACTTCGGCAACCTCAACGTCCCGGTGATCGAACTCGCCAGGGAGCTCGTCGACGCCATCCCCTGCGCCGAGATGGTAGTGTTCGGCTCCACGGGCTCCGAGGCGAACGCCTATGCATTGCGGCTCGCGCGCTCCTTCACGGGCCGCGACAAGGTCATGAAATTCGAGGGTGCCTACCACGGGGCGCACGACTATTCGGCAATCAGCACGTTCGGCGGCGGGACCACCGGCGCGCCCCACATCGCCAACTTCCCCCACGGCATCGCCGACGGCGCCGGCATCCCGCGGGCCGTCCAGGACACGGTCCTCGTCGCGCCGTTCAACGATCTCGAGGCGGTGCGCAGGATCATGGAGGAACACGCGGGCGAGATCGCGGCCGTCACCACCGAGACCGTGCAACGCAATATCCCGCCGCATCCCGACTTCCACCGGGGTCTGCGCGGCCTCTGCGACGAGTTCGACATCCTCCTCATCTACGACGAGGTGGTCTCGGGCTTCCGCATGTCCTATGGCGGCGGCCAGGAGTATTACGGAGTGACGCCCGATCTCGCCGCATACGGCAAGATCATCGGCGGTGGAGCGGCCTTGTCCGCGGTCGCCGGGCGGGCGGAGATCGTCGGTCAGGCGAATCCGCGCCGCCGCGGAGAGGACGACTACGTGTTCGTCAACGGCACCCACTGCGGCAACCCGCTGGCCGCGGCCGCCGGCCTCGCCTGTCTGCGCGAACTCAAGAAGCCCGGCGCCTATGACTGGCTGAACGGCCAGGCCGAGAACATGCGTCGAGAAGCCCAGAAGGTGTTCGACCGGCACGACATGCCGGTCCTCTCCTACGGAGTCGCTTCGTACTGGAACATCCTGTTCCGCGATGCCCCGCCGCGGAACCAGGCGGACATGGACGCCACCGGCGACCTGAAGGCGAGCAAGGAATTCGACATGGAGCTCGTCCGCCAGGGTATCTACGTTCTGCCCATCAACCGACGTTACTTCTCGCTCGCCCACGACGACGAGATCCTGGAGGAGAGCCTGCAGCGGATCGACGCGGCCTGTCGCGCCTGGACGACCCGGCATTAGAACGGGTCCGGTTTGACTGGAACCGCTCCGGCATCCTTCGCCGTCCGCGGCGGCGGACCGCCGGTCGACGCCTCCGGCCGCCTCATCGTCGCGCTCGACGTTCCCACCGTCGCCGAGGCGCGCGAGATCGCGTGCGCGCTCGACGGTATCGTCACGTTCTACAAGATCGGCCTGCATCTCCAGTGGGACGGCGACGTCCAGCCCTTCATCCGGGAACTGCTCGGAACCGGCCGGCGGGTCTTCGTCGACTACAAGTACGCCGACATCGGAGCGACCATGCGAGGCGGCGTGGCTGGCGCGAGTCGGGTCGGGGCGACCTTCCTGACCATTCAGGGTAGCGGCGAGGCCACCGACCGGGCGATCGGGGCCGCCCTGAAGGGGCGCGGCGATGCCGCGTATCCGAAGCTCCTGCTCGTGACGGTGTTGACCAGCGTCGACGACGCCGACGTGGCGGCCCTCGGTCGCCATCGGATGGTGGCCGACCTGGCCGTGGAACGGGCTTCACGCGCCATAAACGCCGGCCTGGACGGCGTCGTCGCGTCGGGATGCGAGGCGGCGGCGATCCGCGCCGTGGCGCCCGAAGGCTTCGTCATCGTCACCCCGGGCGTGCGGCCGGCGTCGGTGGCCGGCGACGACCAGAAGCGTACCGCGACCCCCTCCGCGGCCATTGCCGCGGGGGCCGACTACCTCGTGGTGGGGCGACCGATCATCGCCCGGGACGACCGGCGCGCCGCCGCCGAGGCCATCATCGCCGAGATGCGGTCGGCCTTCGGGGCGCGGTGAGGCAACCCGGCTTGTGGCCGAATCCCGATTGCGATAGATACCGGTCTCGGCTGGCCCGAAGGCGCGAGTCCGGAATTCGCGCTCCCCAGAACGAGGAAGAGCCGTGCCTGGAGTCCTGTGGCTCGCGTCGTACCCCAAATCCGGAAATACCTGGGTCCGCGCTTTCCTCGCGAACTACCTGGCGAACGGCCGTTCGCCCGTCCCGATAAACGACCTTCCCGAATTCGTCAGGGGCGACGGCCCCAAGCACTACTACGAAGAGGTTCTCGGGTTCCCCATAACCGAACCGTTGTCGCCGAAGGAGACCCAGGAACTGCGGCTCGTCGTGCACGAAAGATTCGCGCACGAAAGCCAAGGTACGACGATCGTCAAGACCCACAACGCGATCGCGTACCTCGACGACCTTCCGACCATCAACCCCGAAGCCACGGAGGGCGCCGTTTACATCATGCGCAACCCGCTCGACGTCGCGTTGAGCTATGCGCATCACTACGGCATGACCTGCGACGAAGCGATCGAGAGGCTGGGCTCGGAACAGAATGCCCTGGGCGGAACGGAACGGCAGGTCTTCCAGTTCCTGGGGAGCTGGAGCGAACATGTCCGGAGCTGGGTCGAGGCTCCGGGCCTCAAGGTCCACGTCATGCGTTACGAGGACATGCTTCTCGAACCAGTCGACTCGTTTTCCCGACTTGTCGGATTCCTGGAGCTGCCCGAAGAGCCCGGACGGTGCGAGAAGGCCATCGAATTCAGTTCGTTCGACGCATTGGCGAGTCAGGAGAGATCCCAAGGGTTCGTCGAGGCCATCCCGGCCCGGGAGCACCCGTCATTCCGAGGCAAGGGCCTGGAAACGGCGCCGGAGACCGCCGAGTTCCGAGGCGAGAGTCGGATCCGCTTTTTCCGTTCGGGGAAACTGGGGACATGGCGCGACCATCTGACCGAAGAACAGGTATCCCGTGTCGTCGGCGATCACCGGGAGGTCATGGAAGCGCATGGTTACCTCGACGAAGGGGGCGCACCGGTATTCTGAACGAGTCCACATACCTGCCCCGGTCTCCGGCGATGGATCGTGGGCTCCATGATCGCTGCGCCGGCGCGGGGGTGCGCACCCTCGACAGACAAGCGACCCGTCCGACGGACTCATGAATCGGAGTCCCGAACGATGACGGCACACCGGTCTCGGACCTTACCGGCATGGAAGACGACGCGGATCGAGGGGACATCTGCGCGCCCCGGGAAACGAACGTGACGCGGGCGGTCCGCCAAGTCCGAACCGATGCCCGCGTCGAAAGGCACGGGCATCGCGGGGGCGTGCTCTGGTTCACGGGTCTTTCCGGCGCTGGCAAGTCCACTCTGGCCATCGAGGTGGAACGATCGCTGTTCGGGAAGGGGTATGAGGTTTACGTGCTCGACGGCGACAACATGCGCCACGGACTCAACGCGGACCTCGGGTTTTCCCCCGAAGACCGTGCCGAGAACATTCGACGGGTGGGGGAGGTCGCTGCATTGTTCTCGCGCGCCGGCATCGTCGTCGTTTCGGCGGTCATCTCTCCGTATCGTTCCGACCGCGCCCGCGCCCGCGCCGCGGCGGGAGACGATTTCCACGAGATCTACATCAAGGCGCCACTCGAGGTCTGCGAACGTCGGGACCCCAAGGGTCTTTACGTTCGGGCGCGACGCGGGGAGATCAAGGACTTCACGGGAATCTCGGCTCCCTACGAATCGCCCGCGGCGCCCGATCTCGTCGTCGACACGGCGGCGAACGATGTCCCGTCATGTGTCGAATACATGATGTCCTACGTCGAGACCGCCCTGCCGCTGAATGGCGAACCAGACGTGCCTACGTTCTAGGGACGGAGAGACCGGATATCGCGGCCAGCCCGACCGCCCCGCAGTTCGAAAGGCGCGAGGCCGTGTCGGCGGCCAAACCTCCGAGAGCGTATACGGGGAAATTCCGAAGCGTCCGTCTCGCCGTTCGGTTGAACGCCGAGAACCGAACGGCTCCGAGCGGTTGGACATCGGGGTGGCTTTCGGTGGCGAACACCGGTCCGAGCAGCGCCGCATCCGATCCGGCGCGCGACGCCGCGACGAGCCCGCGCAGCGAATGAGCAGACGCCGTGACGATCCAGTGGGGACAACGGCGGCGCCATCGACTCGCTTCCGCCGAACGTTTCTCGGGGAAGTGGACTCCCCCGGCGGAAACGCGCATGGCCAGGGGGCCGTCGCCGGCGACGAGCAATCGCAGGCCGCGGCGTCGGCACAGGCCAGCCAGTTCCCGCGCCAGGGCGAGGCGGTCCGGATCCTCGTAATGGCGCAGAACGACCCCGGCGCCACGGGGGAGAATCGCCGCAGCAGGTAGCGGATCCGGCAAGCGCACGCCGTCCGTCAGCAACAGGACCGAAGGCAATCCGCCGCCGCCGGGATGCCGCGAATTGAGGCGCGTGGCGAGCTCTGTTAGAGTCATACGTCGAATTCGAAGGACTTCCGCGACAGTGTCATGAGGGTGGAGTCACCGCAATCGGCGGACCGCCGCCGGGATGTCGTCGATGTCGCGGCCAACCTTCGAACGGTGCGAGAGCGAATCGAGGAGGCCGCCCGGGAGTCCCGCCGGCGGGTATCGGACACGAGGCTGATCGCGGTCTCCAAGACTCATGGCGCCGAACGCATCACGTCCGCGCTCGACGCGGGCCACCGAGTCTTCGGGGAGAATCGGGTCCAGGAAGCGGAGGCGAAGTGGCCGCCACTCAGGGAAGTCTTCCCCTCCGTGGAACTCCATTTGATCGGTCCGCTTCAAACCAACAAGGCGAAGACGGCGGTCGCCGTGTTCGATGTCATCCAGACGGTCGACCGGCCGAAACTCGCCAGGGTTCTGTCGGAGGAGATGTCGCGCGCGGGCCGGCAACGGGACTGCTTCGTCGAAGTGAACATCGGCGAGGAGTCCCAAAAGGCGGGCGTGCCGCCGATGGAGGCCGACCGGTTCATCGCGGAATGCCGGGAACGGTATCAACTGCGCGTGCGGGGCGTGATGTGCATCCCGCCATTCGATCAGGAACCCTCCCCCTATTTCGCGCTCTCGGCCAAGATCGCGGAACGAAACGGCCTCCCTTGGGTCAGCATGGGGATGAGCGGTGATTACGAGATCGCCATCGCCTTCGGCGCGACCCACGTCCGGGTTGGCACCGCCATCTTCGGTCCCCGCGACTCGCGATGATCTATCGCCGACCGTCGCGCGGTGTCACCCCCTTACCTGCCTATCCATAAGGGTCATCCATGACGAGAAGGCTTGGTCGGCCTGGGAGCGCGGAATCGGCCGGTGACGTCATGACCTCCCGGCGGAGACCGTCGGGAGAACACGGTCCTCCAATGACGGACCTTCATGGATAAGTAGGTCCCCTTATGTCGATTTCCGTATCCCGGTCGCAGTCCTTCAGCACGGCGAGAAGGTCGTCCATCGCGAGCGCGACGCATCCCGCGGTCGGTGCGAACGAGTCACGCGCGACATGCAGAAAGATCGCGCTACCGCGCCCCGGAGTCGGTGGCCGGTCGTTGTGGCCGATCACCACGACCACATCGTAAGCGCGACTGTCGCGCCACAGCCTTTCGGCACTGGCGGCGCAAGGCAGGGACACCAGCCGGTTGTAAGCCGGGTCTTCCGGATCGTCGCACCAGCCGTCACATGCCCGAATCGGCCGGATAGGGAGTCCGGTCGTCGGACGGGTTATGCGGTCCCGTCGGTAGAACACCTCCCGCAAGGGATAAACACCCGCCGGCGTCGCGGCGTCGCCCTCCCGTTTCTCCGCGGTCACGCCGTTCCGGCCGAGAGCGCAGCGATGAACGACCCCGCGAAAGGCGAGCGTCGCCTCCGCGCCAACGACGATGCGGTTCATCGCTCCCGACTCGCGCGCCGGTCCGAGGCGCGATTTCACGGTCGAAGGGCCACCTAAAAGACGTGGCCGGCCCGTCTGGCTTTCGCGTCGAGGTAATGGGCGTTGTGCGCGGTGGCCGGGAAAGCGTGCGGCACCCGCTCGACGACATCGATTCCACAATGCCGCAATCCCTCCACTTTTCCTGGATTGTTTGTCAGAAGGCGCACCCGGGAGATACCGAGCAACTTGAGCATTCGCGCAGCGGACTCGAAGAAGCGTTCGTCGAACGCAAAGCCCAGCCGCGCGTTGGCGTCGTAGGTGTCGAAACCCTGGTCCTGAAGGCGGTAGGCCCGCAGCTTGTTGATCAGGCCGATGCCGCGGCCTTCCTGCGCGAGGTACAACAATACGCCGCCTCCTTCCTTCGCCAGCGCGTCCATGGCGGCCCGCAGCTGGGTTCCGCAATCGCAGCGCAGGGATTCGAGCAAATCTCCGGTAAAACACTCCGAGTGCAGCCGCGTCGGCACCACGGACCCGCGGCCCGGCTCGCCGACAACGACGGCAAGGTGTTCGGTCCCACCGTCGCCGGGTCGAAAGGCGACGACTTCCGCGGTTCCCGAGCCCGGCAACGGCACGCGCGCGGAGGTCACGCGGACCAACGTCTCCGCCGCGTTCTCCTGGAACCTGGCGATACTTTCGGCGGCCACCAGGAGCAGATCGTTGGCCACCGAGAAAGCCTCGGCCCGCGATCGATTCCCGTCCGTGAAGGACGCGGTCACCGCCGCCGGGAGGAGTTTGGCGAGTTTGCACAACTCCACGGACGCCGCGACGGACGCGGATGGCGGCGTGTCAGCGGCCTGGAACGGCCCGCGCAACGGATTGGCAAGGTCCGCGGTCGGATCGGACAGGTTGCGGATGATGGCCGGGTCCGGATCGTCCCCGATCTTCAGGATCGCGACGTCGGCGCCGGTGGGCGGAATACGCAGCACGGCTGCGCGCTCGGCCGTGATCGCGAGCGTCGGATAGCCGCCGCCGAGGTTCGCAAGCCAGGCGAGCGCCTCGCCAGTCGTCTGTTCCGCCGCGAAGGCGACTGCGAATTCCGCGCCGACGCCCGTCACGATCGCCGGAAGGCCCCGCCGAATGTCCGAGATCGCGCGATCCACGGAGCGGGTTGCCGGCCGGGTCGACACGGACCCCGACATGCGCGTTTCGCCACTCCGCCGTTCCGGTATTTCGCCGCGGGCGTCCATGGCGCGGGAGTATAGACCATGGGGACGACGGGAGACCGTGGGGCGAAGGGAATCTCCACACCGACCCGAGATCTCGGGACACCGGAAGCGAACGACTGTCGGACGAGGGACGGGGGAAGGCGACGAGAAGGTTGTCGGATCTCGACTCGTGTAACATTCTTGACCTTCGATTCGGAACCAGACGGCGGGCGACGAATGACGGCAAGGAAAGTCCTGCTGGTCGAGGACGACGAGGCGTTGCGCGAGTCGTTGTCCGAGCAGCTCGACATGCACGGTGAATTCCGGACGACCTCCGCGGCCAATGGCAGCGGCGCGCTACAGGACGTAAAGAGCGAACACTACGAGCTCGTGCTGCTCGATATCGGTCTCCCCGACATGGACGGCCGCGAAGTCTGTCGAATTATGCGGCAGGTCGGAGTCAAATGCCCCATCATCATGTTGACCGGCGCCGATTCGGACGCCGACACGATCCTGGGATTGGAGTCGGGCGCCAACGATTACATCACCAAACCCTTCAAGATAAGAGTTCTGATCGCACGTATGCGAGCCCAGATCCGGCAGCACGAACAAAGCGAAGATGCCGTCTTCAACATCGGACCCTACGTCTTTCGTCCCGGCGCCAAGCTCTTGACCGAGGAAGAAAGAGGACGCAAGGTCCGCCTGACGGAAAAAGAGACTTCGGTTCTCAGATATCTCTACCGGGCAGGCTCACAGGCCGTGTCCCGAGACACGCTCCTTTCGGAGGTCTGGGGATATAACGCCGGCGTGACGACTCACACGCTCGAAACACACATCTACCGCCTGCGTCAAAAGATAGAGCGCGACCCATCCCAGGCGCGGATTCTGATCACCGAACCCGGCGGCTATCGGCTGGTTCCCTAGAGCGCTCCCGGTCCGGCCGGAACCGCTTCCTTCGCTCTTTCGCGCCATGCCGCAGTCGGGCACAATGCGGACGAGAATCGATGGTGCGGGCGTTGATCGAAGGGGGGCGCTTGGCCGCTTCGGATATATTCAGCGTGAGGTTCTGGGGGGTTCGCGGGAGTATTCCCTGCTCCGACCCCGGCGTTTCCCGTTATGGCGGGAACACGTCGTGCCTCGAGATTCGCTGCGGCGAGCACCTGATCATACTGGATGGCGGAACGGGCGTTCGCTATCTGGGCCGGTCCCTCGACCAGGGCGATCCCCTGGACGCCGACGTATTCCTGACGCATACACACTTCGATCATGTCTGCGGCCTCCCGTTCTTCAGCCCCTTCTACAATCCCCGAAACACGTTCCGGATCTGGGCCGGGCACCTGATCCCGGACCTGACGCTGGAGCGGGTTCTGATCGACATGATGATGGCGCCGCTGTTTCCGGTGCCCCTGACGATCTTCGCCGCGAACATGAGCTACCGCGACTTCCACGCGGGGGAGAGCATCAACGTCAAACCGGGAATCACGGCGAGGACGACCGAGCTCAACCACCCCAACCGCGCCACGGGATACCGCATCGACTACAAGGGGAAATCGTTCTGCTACCTCACGGACACGGAGCATACGAAGGACCGGCTCGACCGGAATATCATCGAGCTCGTCGAGGGCGCCGACTACGTCGCCTACGACGGCATGTATACCGACGACGAATATCCCGACAGGGTAGGGTGGGGACATTCGACTTGGCAGGAAGGGGTACGGCTCTGCGACGCGGCGAACGTCGGAACGTTCGTCCTGTTCCACCACGATCCGGACCACACCGACGACTTCCTTGACGGCATCGCGGAACGGTTGGAGGCCAGACGTCCGGGATCGATGATGGCGCGCGAGGGGCTCGTCATCGACCTGCTCTGATTCCCGCATGAACGCTCGAGCACTGCGCCTGGGCCTGACGACGGTCCTGGGGCTCGCGCGGCGTGGCTTCTTCATTCCTCATCGTTATGCCGGGCGCCTGCCGCGTCCGGGCGCCAACGCTCCCTACGAGTCGGTTCGCCGCCAATTCGCCGAATGCGAAGCGACGTTCCGGGACGCTCTCTCGCTCGTCGAGTCCTTCAGCGACGACCTGCACGGCATCGGCGCCGGACCTTCTCCCGCGCCGCGGTGGGAACAGGACTGGTTTCCCCGCCTCGACGCCGCGATCCTCTATGCCCTGCTTCGTCATGAGCGACCTTCGCGGGTGGTCGAGGTGGGATCGGGCCATTCGACGCGCTTCATCGCCCGGGCCGTTTCCGATGGCGCGTTCTCGTGTACCGTGACGGCGGTCGATCCGAGTCCGCGTGCCGCGTTGTCCGGTCTTGATGTCGAATTCCTGACGATCACGGTTCAGGAGGCCGGTGCGGGCCTCTTCGGCGCCTTGCGGACGGGCGATTTCCTGGTGGTCGACTCAAGTCACGTGCTCATGCCGGGCAGCGACGTCGACACCGTCCTGAATCGCGTGCTTCCCGCACTTCCCGAAGGAGTCTGGATACACTTCCATGACGTGTTCCTGCCCGACGACTATCCGGCCGAGTGGAACTGGCGCGGCTACAACGAGCAAACCGCCGTAGCGCAGCTTGTTTTCGGGGGCTATGAGACGATGTTTTCAAGTCGCTACGTGACGACAGCGATGCCGGCCGCCCTCGATGCGAGCGTCGTGCGTCGCCTTCCTGTTCCGCCGGACGCGTTCGAGTCCAGCCTGTGGCTGCGAAAAGCCTCCTGAGCGCGTCATGGATGCGGAGGTGCGAGCGAACGCGATAGCTTGCACAGGCACGAGACACATAACCGCAACGAGGGGAAACCGATGTCCGCTCCGCTCAAAGGTCGCTCGTCGAGGATGCCGAAGCTTCTTCCGTTCGGCGGGGCCGGATTGCTCGAGGCGCCCGAGCGCGTCCGCGCGGCGATCGAGCAGCAACAGGCGCAAAGCGAGATCCTGATCGGCTGGGTTCAGCTCGGGGTGGTCTGCGTTTTCGGGACGCTGTACGCGTCGTCGCCCAAGACCTTCCACACGGAGGCAATGATTACGCCGGTCCCGTGGGCGTTGACGGCCTATCTCGCCTTCACGGTCATACGCCTGCTGCTGGCATACCGTAATGCCTTGACGCGGTGGTTCCTGACTCTCTCGGTGATTGTCGATATGGCCTTGCTCATGGGACTCATCTGGAGCTTTCACGTCCAGTACGAACAACCTGCGGCATTCGTCCTGAAAATACCGACACTCCTTTACGTATTCATTTTCATCGCCCTGCGAGCGCTGAGATTCGACGCCTTCTTCGTGCTGTTGGCGGGTGCGACGGCTTCCGTGGGATGGCTGTTCGTGGTCGGCTTGTCGGTCGTCGAAGGGACCAGCGAGATCACGCGGGACTTCGTTCTGTACATGACCTCGACACGGATCCTTCTGGGCGCGGAATTCGACAAGATCGCATCCATTCTCGTCGTCACCGCGATCCTCGCCCTGGCGATCGTCCGGGCGCGACGGCTGTTGATCCGATCGGCGACGGAAAGCGCGGCGGCCGAGGATTTGTCGCGGTTCTTCTCCCCCGAGATCGCGGACCAAATCACCAAGTCCGAGCACCGTATCGAGCCGGGGCAGGGAGAACTCGTCGACGCGGCCGTATTGTTCTGCGACATCCGCGGCTTCACACGGCTCTCCCTGGAGTTGACGCCCGATGCCCTGATGACCTTGCTGGCCGAATATGAAACCCGGGTGGGCAACACCATCCAAAGTCATGGCGGCAGCATCGACAAATATCTGGGGGACGGCATCATGGCGACGTTCGGCGCGGCATCCAGATCGGAGACTTGGGCCGCCGATGCCCTGAACGCCGTCGATGAACTCGTGGCCATGACGGAGGCTTGGCGGGAAGAGCGTCGCGCGTCAGGCGAACGACCCCTCGAAATCGGGTTCGCGGTGGCCACGGGACCGGTCATCTTCGGCGCCGTTGGCGATCCCGAACGACTCGAGTACACCGTGATCGGCAATGCCGTGAATCTCGCCGCCAAGCTGGAGAAACACAACAAGGCCGCGGGCGTCGTGGCCCTCACGACGGAGTGGGCATATGAGGAGGCGCGCGCGCAGGGTTATGAATCTCCCCGGCGGCGACGGGTGCTCAAGAAGGCCGAGGTCGTCGGGGTCGAGCGGCCGGTCAACCTGATGGTCCTGGCCCCGTAACCGCGGCGCGAACTCCGGTCAACGGTACGGATCCGCGGCGTCCCGCAACCCGTCGCCGAAGAAATTGAGCGCCAGCACGACGACGATGACGGGCGCCACCGGCAACATCAGCCAGGGGTACAACGCAACGACGTTGATGTTCTGGGCCTCGTTGAGAAGCACGCCCCAACTCGTGACCGGGGGGCGCAACCCAAGTCCCAGGAACGAGAGGGCCGTCTCGCCCAGGATCATCGAGGGGATGGAGAGGGTCGCGGATGCGATCAGGTGGCTCATGAAACTCGGCATCAGGTGCCGTCCGACGATGCGGGAGGGACTGGCCCCCATGAGCCGGGCCGCCGTCGCGAAGTCCTCCTCGCGCAACGCCAGGATTTTTCCTCGGACGGCGCGCGCCAGCCCGGTCCAATCTACGAGCCCCAGGATGACGGTAATGCCGAGATAGACGAGCGTCGGACTCCAGGTCACGGGGAGGGCCGCGGACAGCGCCATCCAAAGCGGCAACTCGGGGAAAGAACGGATGATTTCGATAAGCCGCTGGATCAGGGTGTCCCACCAGCCGCCGAAATAGCCCGACACGCCCCCGAAGAACAGGCCGAGAAGGAAACTGATCGAAATGCCCACCAGGCCGACGGTCAACGAAATCCGCGTGCCGTAAACGATCCGGGACAGCATGTCGCGGCCCAACCGGTCGGTCCCCAGGAGATACAGCGTTCCCCCCTCGGCGGGACACGCCAAGTGGAGACGGGCTTCGAAGAGCCCCCAGAATTCGTACTCGTCCCCGGAGCAAAAGAACCGGATGGGCTGAACCAAATTCGGGTCCGGCGTGTATTCGCGTTTCAGATTCTCCATGTCGAGGCGGTAACTCAGCCCATACACGAAGGGGCCCACGAGCTCTCCTTCGTGGAACAAATGCAATTCCTGCGGCGGCGCGAAGACGTGCTGCGCGTCGCGCGAATGGAGATGGTAGGGTGCCAGGAACTCACTGATCAGAATGGAGAAATAGAACGCCGCCAGCACGGCCCCGGACGCGACGGCAAGGCGGTGGCGGCGGAATTTCCACCACATCATCCGCCACTGCGAGGCCATGTAGTACCGCTCCTGCTCGACCGTCATGCTTTCGGCCGAATAGGGGTCGAAGGGCTCGCCGTTGACGAAGTGACCCGGTCCGCCATCGGCCCCGGGGCAGGCGCGGCCGATCATCGAACCGCGTGCTCGCCAAGACGGATTCGTGGATCCAGCGCGGCCAACGCCACGTCGGAGAGGAACATTCCGATGACGGTCAGCAGAGACAGAAACATCAGGAACGATCCCGCGAGATACTGATCCTGGGCCTGCAACGCGTGGACCAGCATGGGACCGGTCGTCGGCAACGACAGAACCACCGATACGATGGCGGCGCCTGAAATGACCTGCGGCAGAAGATTTCCGATGTCGGAAACGAAGGGATTGAGGGACAGCCGTAACGGATACTTGATCAGGAGACGGAGCGGCGGGAGGCCTTTCGCCCGGCCCGTGACCACGTATTGCTTTTGCAGCTCGTCGAGCAGGTTGGCGCGCAACCTGCGAATCATGGCGGCCGTGCCGGACGTCCCGATGACGATAACCGGTATCCACAGGTGTTCGAGAACGGAGGCGAATTTCGCCCACGACCACGGCTGGTCGAGATACCGGGGATCCATCAGGCCGCCGATCGACGTGCCGAAGGCGACGTTGGCGAAATAGACCAGGACCAGGGCGAGCAGGAAGTTCGGCGTCGCGAGACCGATGAATCCGAGAAAGGTCAGAGAGTGATCGCCGACGCTGTATTGGTGGGTCGCGGAATACACGCCGATGGGAAACGACACCACCCAAGTGAAGACGATCGTGGCGAACGACACGATAAAGGACAGCAGGAGCCGATCTCCGACGACTTCGGTCACCGGCAGGTCGAACTCGAAGGAATAGCCGAGATCGCCTTGCAGGAGGCCGGAGAACCCTTTGGGGCCCGGCCAGACCCCCAGCCAGGTCGCATACTGCTCGACGAACGGGCGATCCAGTCCGTACTGATGGCGCAGAAATTCGGCCTTGGCCAACGCGGCGGTGTCGCCCTGGCTCTTCAGCTCCTGGATCTGGTTCGAAAGGTAATCGCCGGGCGGAAGCTGGATAATGACGAAGATCAACGCGCTGATCGCCAACAGCGTGGGAATCATGATCAATACCCGATGGACGAAGTACGTGAACATCGCCAGACCTGCCCAAACCACCTCAACCGCCCGTCGGCGGGACGGTATCGTCCGGATTCACCTTGCGAACCAGAACGTGTCCGGCCGATAGACGCCGAACTGGGCACCGGGATCCCAGTTGTAGACAGCCTTCGCGGGCACGTTCATCAGCGTTTTCCTGACGACGACCGGTTGCGGCACGCCGGAGACGATCCCGATGGAAAAAAGCATATCGCGATGAATCCGCAACATTCTCCGCCAGATGCGTTCGCGTTCCCGGGTAGTGGGGGCGTTCAACCACTCCTCGTTGAGTCGCGCCAGTCCGACGGCCGCCGCCATATCCGGAGGCTCCCCCGACTTGCCCTTGGTTTCAAAGTACTGACCCCACTTCGGCCACTGCAACTGTAGCTGACTCGTCGGGGCCAATTCCTCCGGGCTGGTCTCGGCCGTGGCCAGCCCGTTCTCCAGCCCGAACCAGATCGACATCAGGGTCTCGCCCGCGAAGATACGGTTGCGAAAGACTTCCCGTTGGGATGGCTTGGTAAACAGCCGGACGCCGATCCTGGCCCAATCGTCCCGGATCAGCTCGAGGACGTCCGTCCGCTCCGTGTCCTCGCCGGCAGTCTCGACGATGACGTGAATCGGTCGCCCATCCGGCAGAAGGCGGATTTCGTCGTCATCCCGCTCCGTCAGACCCATCTCGTCCAGCAGTCCGTTCGCCCTCTCGATATCGAACTCGGTCCGCGCGTACGTCCCGTCGTAGAGCGGGCTGTCCGGCAGTACCGTGTTGTGATGCTCCAGGGCGAGCCCGAAATAGAGCACCTGATTGATCAGCGGGCGATCAATGGCGAGACTCAGGGCCTTTCGGAATCGCCGATCTCGCATCACCTCCCGCCAGACTGGGTCGTTCTGGTTGAGGTTCGGGAACAGTGCGAGGTGCGCCCCTTTCGCCGTGCGCCACAGATGCACGTCGTACCCGCCGCGCCCGGAACCGTCCTTCAGGAACGTGTAGTCGTCGAACGAGATGTTCCGCGCCTGGAGGTCCGATTGGCCAGCCCCGGTCTTGGCGGAGATCAGCCTTCCGTCCGCCTGAACCAACACGACCTCGTCGATATACGGGAGCTGGCGGCCCCGCGCGTCGATACGGTGGAAGAAGGGGTTGCGCTGGGCGGTGAATCGCGGCGCCGGCGGACGCGTCGTGTTCCTCCAGGGTTGCAGCGTCGGGAGATCCGGATTGTCGAACTTGTAAAGGTTATCCCGCCGATTGTGCAGCGCGGCCCAGCTTCTCTGCCCTTCCTCTTCGGCGCGTCGGGCCGCCGCCGCCTCGCCGACATGGCGGGGATGGAATTGCTTCAGGTAATGGGCCGGGCGGTAGATGAACAGGGGTGATGCACCGGCGATACGCGGGAGGAAGAAAGGATTTGGCGCCGGCCAAGTGTATCTCACCGTGCGATCGTCGATGATCTCGAACCGCGGGAGTTCCCCGGCGACGACCATATCGCGCGGCGGACCCGACGGAGCGAGGCTCGGGTTGTTGGCGACATCCTCCCAGTAATAGCGGAAATCCTCAGCCGTAAAGGGATGACCGTCGGACCATTTGTGCCCCCGGCGCAGCCTGAACGTGAATACGCGGCCGTCCCGGACGTCGAAGTCCTCCAGAATATCGGGCCGCAACCGAAACGCGGCGTCGTACCCGACGAGGCGCGCATAGCCGTAAACCGCGAGGAGGCGTGTGTCCTTGGCACGGCCGACGAGCATGTTCAGCGTCCCGCCGTGTCGGCCCGGACGCCTCGATCCACCCTTCAGATCCACGACCGAAGGGGTCGATGGAACGCGCTCCGAGACGGGCGGCAGGGTTCCCGAGGCGACGGCTTGCGCGAGAGAGGGCGTTTCCCGCAGCTCGATGGCCGAGGCCGGCCAAACCAGACATGCCACCGACGCGACGGCGGCGGACAGGGATCGTCGGACCGTCGAGATCACGCCGGCGGCCGATGCGCGTCGGAACCGTCGCCGACCACCCGGACGTAGTGATCGTCGCCCAGATGAACGAGACGGGGCCTCGTGGCCCCGTCCACGGTGAACGGCGGCGGCCAGGCGGACGGCTCGGAGGCGCGACCCGCCATCAGCGCGGTCAGGTCCAGGCGCCTCCGAGGATCCGTCTTGGGCACGGCGGCCAGCAGAGCCCTAGTATAGGGATGTACCGGATCCCGCAGCAGCACGTCACGAGGCGCCATCTCGACCAACCGGCCCTTGCACATGACGGCGACCTTGTCGGCGATGTAATCGACGACGGCCAGATCGTGCGAAATGAACAGATAAGTGAGACCGAGTTCCCGCCGCAGGTCCCGCAGAAGATTGAGCACCTGGGCCTGCACCGAGACATCGAGGGCCGAGACGGGTTCATCGCAGACGAGCAAGTCGGGTTGAAGCGCGAGTGCCCGCGCGATGCCGATCCGCTGCCGCTGCCCTCCCGAGAAGCTGTGCGGATAGCGGCGCAGGTAACGCACGTCGAGACCGACGAGCCTCATGAGCTCGCGGACACGTTCCATGCGTTGCTCCCGGTCTCCGATTCCGTGAATGACGAGCGGCTCGCTGACGATATCGAAAACCGTCATGCGTGGATTCAGGGAGCCGAACGGGTCCTGGAAGATGTACTGGACCCTTCGCCGGAAATCGAACAGCTCCCGGCCGCCAAGTCTCAACACGTCGACCAGCGATCCCCGGTCGTTGAACGTGACGGTCCCCCCGCCAGGACCGATGGCCCGCATGATGATCTTGCTGGTCGTCGTCTTGCCGCAGCCCGACTCGCCGACCAGACCCAGACATTCACCCCTCTCGATATCGAAGCCGACGTCGTCCACGGCCAGCACGCTGCCGCCAGGCCTCGAACCGAACACCGAGGCCCTTCGAGTCGTGAATCTCTTGCTCAGATTCCTCACCGACAGCAACGGCGCACGCGCCGCCTCGGTATCGGGCCACGGCTCCCTGTCCCCGAGGAGCCGGCCGCCTTGCGCCTCGATCTCGCGGAGTGGGACCAGCCGTTCGCCCGCCGCCATATCGAAACGGGGAACGGCGCGCATGAGGGCCCGAAGGTACGGGTGCCGGGGGTCATCGAAGATGTCGTGGAGAGTCCCTGCCTCCATGACCTTTCCACGATACATCACCACGATTTCGTCGGCCACGTTGGCGACGACGCCGAGGTCGTGAGTGATCATCAGAATGGCCATGCCGAGCTCGGCCTGCAGGTCCCGCATCAACTTCAGGATCTGGGCCTGAATGGTCACGTCCAGCGCGGTCGTCGGCTCGTCGGCGATGAGGACGGCGGGCCGACACACCAACGCCATGGCGATCATCGCGCGCTGACGCAGCCCTCCGGATAGCTCGAAGGGGTAGGCGTGCGCCGCCTTCGACGGATCGGGAAAGCCCACCAGCCGCAGCATCTCGACCGTCGCATCGCGCGCCGTCGAGGCATCGCAACGTGCGTGCAAGCGTACCGCTTCGCCGACCTGATCGCCGATCGTGTGAAGCGGAGACAACGACGTCATGGGTTCCTGGAAGATGATCGAGATGCGGCCGCCCCTCAACTTCCGCATCGCCCCGCCGTCGGGCTTCAACGCGGCGATATCGACGACGCTCTCCGGCTTGTCCGGGTCGAAGAACAGGACCTCGCCAGCCACGACACGGGCCGGCTTGGGGAGGATTCCCATGATGGCCTGGGAAACGACGGTCTTTCCCGACCCCGACTCGCCGACGAGCGCAACGGTCTTCCGCGCCGGGATCCGGAAAGATACGCCCTCGACGGCCTTGACGATGCCTTCGGGGAGGTGGAACTCGACCTCGAGATCGCGAACGAGCAGGACGTTTCCCATCAAACGACCGGTACTCTTGTCCTCTCCGACGTCCCTGTAATGCCCAACGCTCGCATATTGTCCAGCGTGGCATCGCCGAGGACGATACCGCGACATGCCGCTTCTTCGGCGGCGCGCCCGACAATGTCGGAAAAACTCTCCAGGGTCGAGTCCAGGCGGACCGTCCGCCCGGCACCGCGAACCCGAAGCTGCATCCAGCCGCGGCCACGGTCCCGCCGAGTCGAGTAGTACTCGAGCCGCACGTCCGATACATCGGACCAGGCAAGCTGGAATCCGATCGGTCCCAACACCCGCAACCCCGTCTCCGTCGCTTCGTACACGGTCAGCTGGCGAATCAGCGTCCGGACCGCGAAGACGCCGAAGAGGATCGCCAGAGACGCGAGGATGTAGACGAGCCCCCCGGTCCCGGTCGGGTCGAGGAGCGCGAGGGGTCCCGCGGTCGCGAAAAGGCCGATCCCGGCGCGGCAATAATCGGCGGCCAGACCGGACGCGGAATACCGGTGGGTGCTCAAGGCTCCAGCCCGAACACGTCGCGCGGCGTGAGCCAACAGGCGGCGGGGTGCTCCCCAGTACGGACAAGGAGCTCCCTCAGAAACGCGAACGCCGCATCGGACCAGACCGCGTGGTGCGTCAGCAATCCGGTCGGCTCGGCCGAGTCGGCCAAGCCATGGCGTCGCCGCGCGAGATGCCCGATCGCCTGCTCCAGCGCGCCCGCGACGCCGATGAAGTCGCGGCCGCCGCGCCAGTCGACGGGATCGATGTGACAGTTCACTTGCCGGAGCCCGGGGACCGGCGCGCCCGCGCGACGGTCTCCGTGAATCGACAGTCCCCGAAAGCCGCGCTCCGGCAGCAGAGGGACCAGCGTTCGCGAAATACGGTTCCACGGCGGCACCAGAACCGGGATCACCTTGTGGCCCGCCAGGGCGATGAGCCTTTCCCGACCCTCGACGAGTTCGTCCGCCATTGCGCGCGAGGACCGGGAATCGGCGAGTTCGCACTTCTTCTCGCCGGCCGCCGCGAAGTTCTCATGGCTCACGCCGTGAACGGCGATGGCGACGTTCACGTTTCTTTCCAGGCATGTCAGCAGTTCCTCCCGCGCGAGGTCCGGGATGACGGCGAGACAAAGTGGCGCGCCGTGCGTCGCCGCGGTGTCGAGCAGGCGCTCCAGCGCCGGGACAGGACGCGTCGCGTCGTCGTCCCGCCACCACATCGTCGCCTTCCGTCCGGCGGCCGACCACACGTCCAGCTCGTCCATCAGCGCGGACCAGGTTCCCATCGGCTCACCCCGCCGCGTTCACATGTGCTGGGCCGCCCGTCGCGCCCATGCCTCGAGAATATCCGCCGTCGTGTCCGCGCCCGACAGATCGATGCCGGGGTCCTTGGGTCCCGCGCGATAGGCGGAGTCGACGGCATGCGCCAAATTCTCCGGCGAAAGCTCCGCCTCGGAGACGACCTCGATCAACCCTCTCTCGCGCAGCAGTTCCGCTCTCACCGTTTGTTCCGTCTCGACTCCGGTTGCGAACGGCACGATGACGGCGGGCGTTCGCGCCTGGAGCGTCTCGACGACCGTGTTGTATCCGCCCTGGCTGACGGACACGGCGGCCCTCGAGAGCAGAGCCGGGAAGTCGGGCCGGGCGGCCTCCACGACTACGCCGGAATCCGTCCCGCCCGGTCGAGCCGCGAGCGAACCCGCCGCGCCGCGCGAGCCCACGAGCAGGCGCCAGATACGGTCACGCGACGCGGTGAGCGGTCGGCACGCCAACGCGACTTCCAACAGATACTGGCCCACCGCGCCGCCCCCGGCGGAAACGACGACCTCGTTCGTACCGTCGGCGCCGTCGCCTCCTGAAATCCGATCGACGACGTATCCCGTATACCGCACCTTCTCCTCGATCCGGTGCGCTTGGGGAAACGTCGCTCCCAAGGTGACGAGGGACGGGTCGGCGTGGACGAGAACGTAGTCGAAGTACGAGTCGAGGTGGCCGCGCGCCTCATCCGCGCGACCGGTCCGCGACTGCCCGACCAGGATGTCGCGTACCGACGAGACCACGACGGGGCGAGGACGCGCATCCCGGGCGGCCCGTAGCAGAGGAAGCAATTCGAACTTCATCTGTCGGCGTCCGAAGGGGAACAACTCGACGACGAGCAGGTCCGGCCGGAACCGTTCGAACGCCTCCAGCACGAGACCGGCGCGCCGTCGCCGCAAGGTGTCGCCGACCCGGGATCCGTCTTCCGCGATAAGTGTGGAGTAGTCATCCTCCGTCGCATGGACCGCCGGTAGCTGCACGAGCCTCGCGACCCCGAGATCGATTTCGGAGGGTGCTCGACCGCCCGACATCAAGGTCACGTCCATGCCTCTCGCCGCGGCGGTTCGCGAAATGACGGCGGCGCGCCTGAAGTGACCGATACCCACGAGGTGCTGCACGTAGACGAGAACGCGCGGCCTGTTCACCGTATCAGCCGGTTCTTCGTCGGCGACCGCCATCGAGCCGGCGCCATGGAGATGTTGAGGGCCGATACCCGGGGAACACCACGATCGTCCACGTCGAACACGTGGGCGCAGGACCAGTCCAACTCGTACGGCAGCGGTCCCGCCATGTCCCAGTCGAGCGCCGCCGCGAAGATCACCCGAATGACGCCTCGATGCGTGACCGCCACCGTGTCCCGCCGCGCCGCGCCGATCTCGGCCAGCAGTGGCCGGACCCGACGCAGGACCTGACGGGGGCTCTCGCCCCGGTCGGGGCGAAAGTCCAGACCCTTGTCCTCGTTGTCCCGCATGGTCTCTCCGAGCTCGTCGCGGAGACCCTTCAGGGTACGGCCTTCCCAGGCTCCCCAGTCCATTTCGATCAGACGGTGATCGGTCGGGGTCGGGCCGGCCCACAGGATCCGCGCGGTTTCCCGCGCGCGGGAGAGAGGACTCGAAATCCAAGCGAAATTCGCCAGCCCGGACGGGACCTCGTAGCCCCGGACCTTCGCGCGCCCCGTTTCGGATAGGGGCACGTCGCGCCGACCTTGGATCCGCCGGTCTTCCGTGAAGGCGGTCGGTCCGTGACGCATCAAGGCGAGCGCGGTCACGAAGCCCCGTGCGCGGCGTCATGGCGTGTCTCGGCGGCACGAACGACGGCTCGGTCGATAATGCCGCTGGCCGTGATCAGGGACCGTTCGTCCCGAACGAACTTCCGTCCCCGGCGCCCCATGTCCCGTCGTCGGACGGGATCGTCCAAGAGACCGCGGACGGCCTTGGCAAGGGTGTCGCAATCGTTCTCATCGACGAGGATACCCGTTTCGCCGCCACGGATGACCTCGCGGACGCCTCCGGCGTCACCGGCGACCGTCGGCAATCCCGCCGCCTGCGCCTCGAGGAACGTCATTCCGTAGGCTTCGTTGACGCCAGGCCAGACAAGGACGTCGCACGCCGCATAGACATGCCGCAATCCGGGTGCCGCGAGTTCGCCCAACCAAGCGACGCGTCCGCCCCGACCGGTCGAACCAAAGCAGGAGAATTCGGCCCTCACGTCCGCGCGGGCGGCGCCGTCACCCACGATGACGAGCTGCCAGTCGTCTCCTGGCAGCATCGCCAAGGCGCGCGACAGCAGGCGATAGGATTGGAGTTTGTCCCCCTGCCGCATCATCGCGACGGCCAGGAGCCAGCTCTTGGCACCATCGAGAGCGTGCCGCTCGACGAGAGCGGCCCGGCGAGAGTCCCGATCCGCATCGCCGGACACACCGTCGGCGTCCGCCGCGGGATCGAGGAACGGCGGCAGACGGAGCAACTCGGCCCCCGCGCGCAGCAGGGGCCGAATACAGGGAATGTCTCGTTCCGCGAGAGCCAGTACGGAGTCCGCCGCGCCGAGGGCGTTCGCCACCGCCTCGTGGCCCGACGCCCATGGCCCGTTCGCGCGTTTGGGCGCATAGCTCGCCTCGGCGATGACGTACCCCAGTCCGAGTGCCCGCGACGCCCTGGGTCCGATCCAGTCGGGAGCCTTGTAGTACAGGTGATAGGTGAACCAGACTTCCGGTCTCCGGCTCTCGGAACGGGCCCGATAGTCGCGAACGATTCGATCCGCCTCGGCCTCGGCGATGTCTCGGACCGCGTCTTGCCGCGCGGGATTCCCATCGAAACTTCTGAACGTCGATGCGACATCGACGGTATGCCCCGCGAACCGCAGAGCCGAGACGAGCTGGCGGGCCATTCGGCGATCGCCCGACGGCGCCGGATGGGTCGGCGCCTTCAGGGGTGCGTAAAACGCTATCCGCAACGGGCGTTTTCCTCGTTCACGGGCGACAGCCCGAACAACGACGCGAGCCGCCCGATGTGTCCGGTCAGGGCGAATCGTTCATGGACACGCTCCAGCGCGGCGGCGCCCAACCGTTGGCGGCGCCGGGGGTCCCGTGCGAGGCCGGAGATGGCGCCGGCAAGCGCCGCGATATCGCCGGGCTCGATCAGGACGCCGGTCGCTCCGTCGGAGATCAACTCGGCAATGCCCGGCAGGTTGCTGGAGATACAGGCGAGACCCTGGCTTTGCGCCTCGAGCAGGACGTTGGGGAGGCCGTCACGATCGCCGTCCCTGGCGACGACGCTGGGCAGGACGAACAGATCCGCCGATCCGTAGTGCTTGAGAACGACCTCTTGCGGTTGAGGGCCGAGCCATTGGATCCGATCAGCCAACCCCGACCGCGTCGCCTTGCTCTTCAGACGATCCAGGTGGGGACCGCCCCCGATATGCACGAATCGCCACGCGATATGCGTCGGCAACTGCGCGAGTGCCTCGACAAGCGTGTCGAGGCCTTTCTTTTCGACCGCTCGACAGACGGACACCAGAACGACCGGACGATCCGGATCCGAACCGTCCCGGTCCGAGGCACAGGATGGTGGAGGCGGAAATCGATCAAGGTCGAGACCATGATAGACGAGATGCAGGCGGCCCGGCGGCGCGAGATCCTGAAGGTGGCGGAATGCCGTCTCCGTACAGGCGACGGCCCAATCGCACCCGGCGAGCCTTTCCCGTTTCTCCCATGCCGGCGTCGTCCAGATGTCCTTGGCATGAGCGGAAAGACTCCAGCCCAATCCCGTCAATATCGAGGCGTAGCGGGCCACCGAGGCCGGGGTATGAAGAAAGTGCGCATGCAACCGGCTTACCCGGGGCGGAAGCTCGTGCGCCAGGACGACAGCCTGGCCGAACCGGCGGATCCTGTTCGGGGTCGGGTCACGAACGAAGTCCTTCCACCAAGTCGCGAGCGCGGCCCGGAACCGGCGGCGGCGCACGACCGCTGCGAGGGCGCGGAAGACCCGCGGCGACTCTCGATACAGATACTCCGGGAGATAGGTTACGGGAGCGCCGATCTCGCGCTGAACCGGGTGCGTTGAAACGTCGGTGGGATACCGAAGGCTGACGATTTCGACGACGAGACCCAACCGTTCCAGGGAGAGGATTTCCTGGGCGATGAACGTCTCGGAGAGGCGTGGATAGCCCTTCAGAATGAAGGCGACCGTCTTCATGCCGCGCCAAATCTAACAGGTTTGGCTCAGGCGGGGCGAAACGCCGTAACGGTATCCCCCATTTCGGGTGTCGGTCGGCGATCGAGCCAGGGACCGATCAACCGGTTCACGTTGATGAGTCCTTCCAGCAAACCGGGCACAATCGTTTCCGAAGGCCTCGGCTGGCGCGGCAGATCCCGCAACGCCTGGGCCATCTCCTCCGGGTCCATACGACCGTCGTCCTCGAGCATACGCATGAGGCCGAGTTCCTGCGCCCGAGATGTTCGGATCAACTGTTCCCGACGCGGAGCCGTCCGGGGAACGACGACCGCCCGCTTGTCGAGCGACAGGATCTCGCAGAAAGTATTGTATCCTCCCATGGCGACGATCCCCGCCGCGTTTTCTTCAAGCCGCTCGATATACGGATTGAAAACGATCGCCTCGATGGCATCGAGCTCGGCGGCGCGCGCCATGAACTGCAATTGCTTTTCCGGCTGAAGGAACGGTCCCAGGACAAGCAGCGCCGGATAGGGCAGCATCCGTTCCGACTCGTAGGCGCGCAACACCCACTCGATCAAGACGTCTCCGTCTCCGCCGCCGCCCGTCGTGACCAGCAGGAACGGACGGTTGGTGATCTCCGGAACCTCGGCGGGGAACACGGTCTCGGGAACGGCGATCGGCAGGTAGCCCGTATAGGTGACCTTGCGCCGTATGTCCTCGGTCAGCGGCAGACCCTCCAGGGGCTCGCACATCTGCGGCAAGCCGTAGACCCAGACCTCGTCGTAGAACTCCTCGAGCGCGGGAAGGACGTTCTTGCGTTCCCACTCGACAGACAAGGTGCCCGGGTCGTCGAGCACGTCCCGCAACCCGAGCACGAGGCGCTTCCCTCGGGCGCGCAGCATTTCCAGGGTGCCCTGCATCTCTCCGCGCAGCCCCAGCGGCTCCTTATCCACGATGAGCACGTCGGGATCGAAAATGTCGGCGGTGTGCCTGATGATGGAGGACCGCATCGAGAGGGTTTCCTCCAGTTGCAACTGGAGATTGAGCGATGTGTATTCTCCGTTGCGCAGCTTGATGACGCCCGGCACGCGGACGAAATCCACGCGACGTCGGAAATCGAAGCTGCCGAGGATGGGCGATCCGGACAGTATCAGTACGGACAGATCCTCGTGGGTCTCGACCAGCGAGTGGGCGATCGTTCGACAGCGGCGCAGATGGCCCAGCCCGAAGGTATCGTGGCTGTAAATCAACACCCGGGCGCCACGACCGGCTCGCGAAGCCATCACGGGATCATGGGCTTTCCGCGACATGGCAGCGACTCTCGCACACGGACCGCTGGCGAGAAAGCGCGAATCGCACCACGCGCCGACTTTCCGGTTGCCTTGGCTCCACGTTTTCCGGCACGGTCGAAGGCGGGGTTTGCCGAACCCCCCGAACTGGCGATTCCGGTGTCCGGGATCGTCCTTTGGTTCGCTGTCTGGCGATATGCAGGTCATATGGAAATCTGTTTATCCATGAAAGTCCGCCAATGGAGCGCGGGGTTTCCTTGATGTTTCCGACCGGAATGTCATGGCGGCACCGATCGGCATGGCTCGTCCGGCGAGTTCGGAGGCTATGTCGCGGCTCGGCAGCGCGCTCTCGCCGACGGGACGTGTCCGATTCGCCATTCCTCCCCTTGTGAAGGAGGAGGAGTATGAACGGACCCGGCAGCGACGAAGCCCGTGACCCATCGCATACGGAACTCCCATCGCGGGATGAATCTCACGGATAAGCAGGTATGGAAAAAACCATCTATAGATACCTGACTCGCCACAGTCTGCGGCAGCAGATCTGGCTCACCGCGCTCGCCGCCCTGTCGTTTCCCTTCCTGTACGCCTTTTACGAGCTTCCGAAGCGCATCATAAATGGCGCGATCCAGGGGAACCCGGAAGATTTCCCCGTCGGCCTTCTGGGAACCGAGTTCGACCGGACCGGCTACTTGTTCCTCCTGTGCACGATCTTTCTGATCCTCGTCCTGATAAACCAAGCCTTCAAATATTACATCAATGTCTACCAGGGCCTGACCGGCGAGCGAATGTTGCGCCGGCTGCGTTATCAACTGTTCAGCCGGGTGCTTCGCTTCCCACAGCCGACCTTCAAGAACGTGTCCCAGGGCGAGATCATCCCGATGATCACCTCGGAAGTGGAGCCTCTGGGCGGATTCATCGGCGAGGCCTTCGCACTGCCGGTGTTTCAGGGAGGCACGCTCATCGTCATCCTGACGTTCCTGTTCTACCAGAACTGGATCATGGCGGCGGCGGCCGTCGCGCTCTACCCCATTCAGCTATACCTGATCCCGCGCCTGCAAATGCGCGTGAATGCCTTGGGCAAGGAAAGGGTGCGTCTGGTACGTCGCCTGTCGGACCGTATCGGCGAGACGGTCCAGGGAGCACCCGAGATCCACATCCACGACACGTCGCGGTTCGTGCTGGCCGATTTCTCCGATCGGCTGGGACACATCTTCCATGTGCGGTATCGCATCTATCGCCAGAAGTTCGTCATCAAATTCATCAACAACTTCATCCAGCAACTCGGACCGTTCTTCTTCTATTCGTTGGGTGGTTACCTCGTCATCGTCGGATCGCTGGAAATGGGGACGCTGGTCGCCGCGATCGCGGCGCACAAGGATCTGGGGGCGCCCTGGAAGGAGCTCCTTGCGTTCTATCAGAGGCGGGAGGACGCGAAGATCAAATACGAACAGGTTGTCAGTCAGTTCGCCCCGGTCGGCATGCCGGACGAGAGCGTGCAGACGGAGGAACCGGGGTCTATCGATCCGCTGACCGGCGACCTGGCGACCGCCAACCTGACGCTGACCGACGAGATCGGGGACAATGTCGTCGACCGTATTTCGTTGAAGCTGTCGATGCCGTCGCGAGTCGCCGTTGTCGGCGAGCCCGGAAGTGGCGCGACCGATCTGGCGCAGCTGCTGAGCCGGCTCCTGTATCCGACACGAGGGGGTGTTTCGATCGGCGGACTGGAGCTCGCGGGTCTGCCGGAGGCGATCACGGGGCGTCGCCTCGCCTATGTGGGCCAGCAAGGGTACGTCTTCGCTGGCTCCTTGGGATCCAATCTGTTTTACGGCTTGAAGCACCGTCCCGTACGCGAGTTCGAGTACGACGACGACGCTATGCGCCAACGCCGCTGGCACGAGAACGAAGCGAGGGCCGCCGGCAATACGACCCTCGATATCAAGGCGGACTGGATGGACATGGAGTCCGCTGGCGCCGGCACGCCCGAGGCCCTTCGGGCGCGGGGACTTCGCGTCCTCGAAATGGTGGATCTGGACGACGAGGTGTACCGGCTGGGACTCCGGGGAACGATCGATCCCGAGACACGCGGCGACACGGCGGCCGCGATTCTTCGCGCCCGTGCGACATTCCGCAAACGCCTGATCGACGACGAGGGCATGGCGGACCTGGTCGAAGTATTCGACCGGTCCGCCTATAACGCCAACGCGACCGTCGGGGAGAACCTTCTATTCGGCAATGTCGGCGGCGGCGCCTTCGACATGAACCGGCTTGGCGAAGATCCGTACGTCCTGGAAGTTCTGAAAAAGGTCGGCCTGACGGAGTCCATCCTGCGGATCGGGTACGATACGGCTGCCACCATGGTCGAAATTTTCGCCGACGTGCCGCCTGACCACGAACTGTTCCAACGGTACAGCTTCGTGTCGGCGGAGGAGTTGGGCGAGCTCCAGCAGTGGCTCACGCGAATCGACCGTGAGAAGCTGGAGGACTTGTCGGTCGGGGAGCGCGCTCCAATCATGTCGCTGCCGTTCAAGCTCGTTCCCGCGCGGCATCGCCTGGGCATGATCGACGACGACATCCAAGCCAAGCTGCTGGACGCCCGCGAAGTGTTCGCCAGGGACCTTCCCGAGGAGATTGGAACCTCCGTGGAATTCCTGGACCCCGACGCCTACGCGAGCACGGCGAGCATTCAGGACAACATCCTTTTCGGGAAGATCGTCTACGGACGGCCCGAAGCCGCGGACCGTATCGGTGCGCTGATCACGGAAGTCATCTCGGAACTCGGCCTCAGGAACACGATCGTCGAGGTCGGATTGGGGTATGACGTCGGCGTATCCGGTTCGCGACTGTCTTCGGGACAGCGACAGAAACTCGCGATCGCGCGCAGCGTCCTGAAGCGACCCGACATACTGTTTCTCGCGGAGGCAACGGTCGCGCTGGACACTGTGAGCCAGGGGCTGATAATGGGCAATCTGCTTGAGGAGTTCGCCGGTCGCGGGTTGATCTGGGTGCTGCACAAGGCGGATCTGGCGAAAGGTTTCGATCACGTGCTCGTCATGCGATCGGGAAGGATCGTGGAGGAGGGCACGTTCGAGGAGCTCGATCGGGACGGGTCGCGTTTCAGGCAACTGCTCGACAGCGCTCGATAGCCGGTGGGACGGAAACGATGAGCCTGAACGAGGAAGTCGATCTTCTGCGGCGAATCCCGTTGTTTTCGAATATCGAGCCGTCGAAGCTCAAGCTCCTGGCTTTCGCGAGTGAACGCCTGACCTTCAGGGAAGGCACCGAGCTTTGCCGCCAGGGTGACGTGGGCGATTCCGCCTACATCATCATCGAGGGTTCCGTCGGGATCGTGGTCTCGACACCCAACGGCGACGCGAGGGTCGCCGAGGCGCGAGAGAACGACATTGTGGGTGAGATCGCCATTCTCTGCGATGTCCCGCGGACGGCCACGGTGGTCGCGGACCGGGACGTCGAAGTCCTGAAGATTTCCAAGGAACTGTTCTTCCGCATGGTGGAGGAATTCCCGCGGATGGCGGTCGAAATCATGCGCGAGCTCGCGACCCGTCTCGAGAGGACGACCGGCCAGTTGACCCGGACACTCAACTCCTGAGCCGTCTGGACTTCTCTCTACCGGGCGTCCAGAGAGAGCGGCCCGGAATCAGAATATGTTGAAGGTGCTGCCGATGACGCCGAGGGGCCAGTGGCCGCTTTCGAACAGCCGGTACTTGAAGGCCACGGCGTGATCCTCGTCTCCGCCACCGGCCAGCAGCAGGGCCGTCTGGTAACAGGCTTTCGTTGCGGCACCCGCAGCTGCGTCGAGAAGCACGCGATCGGAGTAGCCGGCGCGCGCGGCCGCTTCCTCTATCGCCAGCTTCGCGGCATCGCCCGCGGCCGCCGAGACATGCGTGAGCGCGATCGTCAACTCCTCCCGCTCGACAATAACGAGGGCCTCGTCCATGAGCCCCGCGGTAAGCTGCTCCTCGGCCTCCCACGAGGGCTCGTCGAAGCCGGAATCCTCGGTGGCGGCGGCGGCCTCTTCCCAGTCGCCAACGGCGGCGACCGCGCAATCGGGAAATCCCAAGGCGTGAACATAGGAATCGCCGATCCGGCGAACCTCTTCCGTCAACGGCTCGCCGAGGCGCAGGAACCACGAAACATGCGGCACCGTTCGCGCGAACCGCGCCACCGCCCGAAGCGTGGGAAAGTCGTCGAGACCCGACGACCCGAGATCGTCGAGGTCCTTGATGTCGGCGCTCATTGACGGACGAGAGCCCGTTCCTTGACGGCGGCGCCGAAGGCGCCGAACAGAACGCCGTAGTGGGACGTTTCTTCCGTGCGCCACTCCGGATGCCACTGGACGCCCAGCGCGAACGCTTCCGCGCCGTCCACTCGAAATCCCTCGACGGTGCCATCGTCGGCGATGGCCTCGACGCGCAGACCACGTCCCAAGCGATCGACGCCTTGACCGTGGAGCGAATTCACCACGATCCGCGACGACCCCGCGAGGTCGGCGAGCCGGCCCCCCGGCGTCAGGGAAACGTGATGCCGGGGGGCGAACCGCTCGGCCAGCGGCTTGTCGCGGCCGCCCCGGTGGTCCCACTTCCCGGGAACTTCGTGCAGAAGCTGGTGGAGGCTGCCGCCGAGCGCGACGTTCAACTCCTGGAAGCCCCGGCAGATGGCGAACAGGGGAACGGCGTTGGCAAGCGCGAACCGGATCAACGGCAGGGTCGTGGCGTCGCGGTCGGGATCGCGCTTGTCGGGGGTAAGGTTGACGGGTTCGTCGTAGTGATGGGGCTCGACGTTGGACGGACACCCGGTGAAGAGGAAGCCGTCGACCCGCCGCGTCAGGTCCTCGAGGTCGAGACGGTCCCCGATGGCGGGAATGAGGATCGGTTCCGCCCCCGTATTGCGGACGATCGCCTCGACATAGCGGGTCGAGACCGCATGAAACTCGTTTTCGTTCACGTGCCGGATACTCGCGGGGATGCCCACGACCGCGGGCCGGTTTTTTCGCGCCATCTGTCGCTATACCTCGCCTCGCCGGCTCCCGAATCTCCCGAGCGCCGATAATCGACGACACGTTATTTAGACGCGCCGTTCACTCCCGTCCAGCTTGATCGCGAGGCAACGCGCTCCGGGCCGATCCTCAATCGCCGCCCCGGCCGTCCTCGACGCCGGGTTGTCGAAAGACGAACAGTTCCGGATCGAGATCGGGATTGATCGACAGGTTGTCGAGGACGATCGTGGTCGTCAGCCCCTGGGAGTCGATCACTTCCCATTTCCTGAGTTCGAGAGGACGTTCGCTGAATATCAGGGTCAGCGTTCCGCGGTCCGGTTCCTCGGTGTCGATGGTCCGCAGCGAGATGACGGCGGACCCGCGTTCGACCGAGGTGACCGCGATCCTGCCGCTCAGATGGACTTCCCGGGCGACGACCGCGCCGAGCGGGGTGGAATAAACCCCGATCTGGCTGAGTTGGCCCAGTTCGACGTCGAAGTAGTTCACGTAGGTGCCGTCGGCGACAACCAGGACGGGCGCGGGCGGCTCGTATTCGAAACGCAGACGACCGGGGCGTTTGAGATAGAAGCGCCCACGGCCGATGGAGCCGTCCGGAGCGACCTGGATGAAGTCGGCGGAGAGTGTACGAATATCGTTGAGGTACGTCTCGATTCGGCGGATATCCCGCCGATCCTGGGACGAGAGCTCCGCCGCCCCGGCGTCGCGCGCACAAACGGCGGCGGCCAGAAGGATAACCGCGAGGGGCAAACGGAGTCCTGTGGCCATCGGGTGCCGGGCGACAGCAGAGGGGCGGTTCGCCGCGGGACCCGAGACTATTCGAAACCGCCGCCGTCGGGCAGCAGAACCTCGCGTTTCCCCACGCGGTCCGCCGGCGACACGACGCCCTGCGCCTCCATCTGTTCGATGATGCGCGCCGCCCGGTTGTAGCCGATCTGCAAATGGCGCTGGATGAAGCTGGTGGAGGCGCGGTGTTCCCGCCTCACGAACGCCACGGCCTGCTCGTAGAGCTCATCGCCGTTCGCGCCGCTTTCCGGCGACTCGAAGCTGGCCTCGATGTCCTCCGTCACGGCGTCGAGGTACTCGGGACTACCTTGCTTTTTCAACGCCGCGGCGACTTTCTCGACCTCTTCGTCGGAGACGAAAGGACCGTGCACCCGTTGCACGCGGCCGCCGCTCGCCTGGTAGAGCATGTCGCCGGCACCCAGCAATTGCTCGGCGCCCTGCTCGTCGAGGATCGTTCGGCTGTCGATCTTCGAGGTGACCTGGAAACTTATCCGCGAGGGGAAGTTCGCCTTGATCGTTCCGGTGATGACGTCCACCGATGGCCGCTGCGTGGCCATGATCAGGTGGATTCCCGCGGCGCGCGCCATCTGCGCCAGACGGCGGATCGCTCCTTCGATCTCCTTTCCCGCCACCAGCATCAGATCGGCCATCTCGTCGACCACGACGACGACATAGGGAAACGGCTGGAGGTCGAGTTCCTGGTCCTCGAACACCGGCGCGCCACTTTCGGTGTCGAAGCCGGTCTGCACGGTGCGCTTGAGCCCGTCGCCCTTGGCGAGGATCTCCGTCAGGCGCTGGTTGTAACCCGTGATGTTCCGAACCCCGAGTTGGGACATGGCGCGATAGCGGTTCTCCATCTCGCGCACGGCCCACTTCAGGGCGATGACGGCCTTTCCGGGTTCCGTGACGACGGGCGTCAGCAGATGAGGGATATCGTCGTAAACGGAGAGCTCGAGCATCTTCGGATCGATCAGGATCAGCCTGCACCGGTCCGGAGGGAGGCGATACAGCAACGACAGGATCATCGAATTGATCCCGACCGATTTGCCGGACCCGGTCGTGCCGGCGACCAACAGGTGCGGCATACGCGCCAGATCGACGATCACCGGGGCACCGGCGATATCCTTTCCCAGAGCGAGGGTCAGGTTCGCCGCCGTACTCTCGTAGGCCGCCGAGGAGAGAAGCTCACGGAGGTGAACGGTCTCCCGATCGCTGTTCGGAAGCTCGATCCCGATGGCATTCTTGCCTTGGACCACGGCGATCCGGGCCGAGACGGCGCTCATAGACCGCGCGATGTCGTCGGCGAGACCGATGACGCGCGAGGTCTTCGTGCCCGGCGCCGGCTCGAGCTCGTAAAGCGTCACGACCGGCCCCGGCCGAACCTCGCTGATCTGCCCCTTGACCCCGAATTCCTCCAGAACGGACTCGAGCAGGCGCGCATTCTGTTCGAGCGCCTCGTCGCTCACGGCGCGGGAAGACTTGCCCGCCGGCGGCGAGGACAGCAGCGACAGGGCGGGCAACTGATATTCGTTCGTCGGGACCAGATCCAGCGTCGGCTGGCGTTCGGTGTCGGTGCGCCTGCCTTGCCTGGGTCTGGCCATCCGCTTGCGCACGCGCTGCGGCGGCACGGCTCCATCTTCCCGATCGCCGGCTCCAGACCGCGTATCGTCCGCGGCCCCGCGTTCCAAAACCGGCTCGCTCCGTTCGAGGGGGTTGTTCCGCGCCCCGCGCGACCGGCGACGGAGGTTCAGCCGTTCTCCGGCGCGTCCGAGGGCGCTGACCGCCCGTAGCGTGCCCACCGCGACGAGACCCCCCCGACGCCACATCGCGCGCCACTCGGCGACGGTCAGGCCCATGACGAAGACGAGCGAGAACAGCGCCAGAAGTCCGAACACGATCGCATGGAAACCCGATGGCAAGGCCGGAAGATACGCATGGCCGGCCTCTGCGACCCGGACATTGTTTTCCCCTCCAATCACTCCGCCCAAGCCGGCCGGGAGCGGCCAGACGTCAGGCGGCTCGACGTTGGCGGCCGCGATCGCGGAAAAAATCAACACGACGGGCAGCAGGGTCAGACGCAACCAGAATCGGGGAATACGGTGCTCGGAAACGAGGCGCCACGACCAGCAGACGAGGACAAGCACTACCAACCCGGCCATGACGCCGAGTGTCTGCAACGAGAAATCGGCCACGTGGGCACCGGGAAGACCGAGAAGGTTCTCAGGAGCTCTTGCCGTCGCATGGTTGAAACTCGGGTCTTCGGGCGCATAGGAGAGCAACGACACCGCGAAACCGATGGCGACGATCAACAAGCCCAGACCGGCGGCTTCCACGGCGCGCCGCCAGACGATGTCGGCCAACCCCCGAGGCAGGATCGGGGCCTTGCCGTGGACGTTGGATGTTTGCGTCATGGTCGAATTACGTCGGCGACCGAGTATCGACGACGCGCCCGGGTGCTTCGGTCATGATCCCCAACAAGCGTGCGCGTTGGCGCGTCATGGCGAACCCAAGGCGCACAGCGCAAGGTTTGGTCTCAAATTTTTCTGAACCTACAGGATATTGAAACGCGATTGTAGGTGAAATATTCCGATCCAGTCCATTCCCGGAGAAATTCGAAGAGTGCGTTCCCGGCCGCCGAGGCGGCGCGAGGCCGTCCCAAGCGCCGGGGAGGCCCGGGAAAGCCCGGGCCTCACGAGACGCTTTCGCCGTGGAGAGCGATATCCAGACCTTCCCGCTCCCGCTCCTCGTCGACGCGGAGACCGATCGTCACGTCGATGACCTTGAGCAAGACCAGAGAGACCACGGCGCAATAGACGATCGTCGCGACGATCCCGTATATCTGCGTACCGACTTGCGCGACATTGCCTTCAAGCGCTCCTAGCGTGCCGCCGACCGCCTCGACGGCGAAGACGCCTGTCAGGACCGCCCCCGCAATATGGTGGTATCAAGGTCGTGGGCGAAGGTCTGTCGCCAGCAAGTGGAATTGTCCGCTTCGGTTGTGGTCGTGTCGCGCCTCAAGCCGCCGGTTCACCTCCCCCGGAAGCAACTCCCACAGGTCATGCCCCACAAGACGGGCTCGGAACCGTCAGGCGGTACGAAACGCTTCTTCCACCCCCTTCGCCACCCGCAGGACGTAGCGGTCCCGGTCGGGCGGACCGTAGATCATCAGGCCTGCGGGGAGACCGTTCGCGAGGCCGGCCGGCACCGTCGCCGCGCACAGCCGCAACAGGTTTCCGATTCTGGTATTGACCGGGATCCGCCGCTGCGCCTCGGCGTAGGCCTCGGCGTCGTTCTCCACCTCGGAGATGGCCGGCGGCGAGATCGTGCTGGTCGGGCACAGCACCGCGGTATAGGGGGCCACCCGGGCGCGATACGCCGCGGCGCGGCGATCGATCTCCGACCAAGCGTGAATGACGTCGACGGCCGTCGCGCCGACGGACAGATGGAGGCGCCGGAGAATCTGCTCGTAGACCAAGTCGGGTTGGGCATCGACCTTCTCGCGGAGCTCGGCGTACGCGCTCGCGCTGAACAGGTCGCCGAAAGAGAGGAATATATCCGTCACCTCGTCGAGCTCCGGGATCTCTTCGCGGACGATCCGGGCGCCGGCGGCTTCGATGCGCTCGATCGCCCGCGCCATGACTTCGGCAATGTCGTCGTCGACGTCGCGCCACAGCATCTCCGGGAGCAGAAAGCGCGCGTTCCGGATGGAGGCGCCCCGAAGATCGACCGGATCCTCCGCCGCGAGAACCGCGAAGATCGCCGCGGCGTCAGCGACGTCCCTGGTCAGGGGGCCGACGGTGTCGAGGTGGCGAACCAGCGACAACACGCCGTCGTTCGACAGGACGCCGGCGGTCGTCTTGAGGCCGACCAGACCGTTCCAGGCAGCGGGAACGCGCACCGAACCGCCGGTATCGGACCCGATCGCGGCTGGCGCCAATCCGCGTGAGACCGAGACGGCCGCGCCGGAAGACGAACCGCCGGGCAGGCGGGCAGTCTCCGGATCGAAGGGATTCGGGGGCGTTCCGAAATGGGGGTTGATCCCCATGGCCGAGAACGCGAATTCGGGCAGGTTGGTCCGCCCCAGGCACACCATCCCCGCGCGGGTGGCGCGCGACAGGAGCGGCGCGTCCCGGGCCGCCGGCGGCCGTTGCGCGAGCAGGGGAGATCCGCCGGTCGTGGGTTCGCCCGCCATGGCGACCAAGTCCTTCCAGGACATGGGGACCCCGTCGAGCGGACCCCGACGCAGCCCGGCTCGCGCGCGACTCCGGGCCGCGGTCGCCTCCGCGACCGCGCGCTCGCGAGTCGCCCGGATGTAGATGTCATGGTCCGTATCCTCCCGCCCGATCCTGTCGAGGAAGTGCTCGGCGAGTTCGACCGCGTCGATCTCGCCACCCGCGATACCGGCCCCCAGCTCCAGGGCGGTCATCTCGTGCCATGCATTCACAATGTCGCGAGCGTACCCGGCCGGCCTGACGCCGACAACGACTCGCGGACGCGGCGCGTCCCCGCGACCGTCGACCCGGAACCCCGTGTGCGGGAAACGACGCCAGGGAACGCCCGCCGCGCCCGCGAAGATGGCGACCCGAACGCGTGCCCGGTACACGCACGCCTCCTCACGGCACCGCAGGCCGGACCGTGGGCGTTTCTCCTCTCCAGCCCCGGCGCCCGTGCCGTACGGACGAACTTCAGAGGTCGCGCGCCGCGCGCGGACCGAACTCGACCCGCGCCAGGAAGAAAAGCAGCAGCAGCGCCCCGAGCGCGAACACGACATCACCCGGCACGCGCAGCCAGACCAGCGTCTCCATGAGCGGCGAATGCAGGAGGTCGGGCGCGCGCGCGTGCCAGTAACCCTGGTCGAACGAGACCAGCGCCTGGACGATGCCCTGCGGCAGCAGCGAACCGAAGACCATCAGGGCGAGCCCGCCATTGAACAGCCAGAACACGCACCGCAGGGTCCTGTCGGACCATGCCCCCACGGCCTGCGGCAGGTCGCGGCGGCACAGCAGGACGAGGCCGATGCCGAGCATGCCGTAAACCCCGAACAGCGCCGCATGGCCGTGCGCCGGGGTGGTCAACAGCCCCTGCAGATAGTAGAGAGACAACGGCGGGTTGATCAGGAAACCGAGCACCCCCGCGCCGACCAGATTCCAAAACGCGACCGCCAGGAAGAACATTAGCGGCATGTGGTAGCGTCGCACCCAGGGCGCTTCCCGTTCCGCCCGCCAATGGTCGTGAGCCTCGAAGGCGATCAGCGCCAGCGGCACGACCTCGAGCGCCGAAAACACCGCGCCGAGCGCTAGCACCGATTCCGGCATACCGGCGAAATACAGATGGTGGAAAGTTCCGAGAACTCCGCCGCCGAGGAAGATCATCGCCGAGAACATGGTGTAGATCGCGGCCGCCGAGGGCCGCAGCAGCCGCATGTGCACGAAGACCCACGCCACCCATGCGGTCGCGAATACCTCGAACATGCCCTCCACCCACAGGTGCACGACCCACCACCGCCAGTATTCGGCTATCGTGAGATGGGTATCCCTCTCGTAGAGAAATCCGGCCCCGAACAGCAGGGCGATGCCGGCCGAAGAAAACAACAGCAGGATGAGCAGATGCCGGTCGTCGCCCGCCCTGCGGATGGCGGGCACGAGGCAACGCATCATCAGGGCCAGCCAGATAAGCAGGCCGACGAAGATCAGCGCCTGCCAGAAGCGCCCCATGTCGAGGAACTCGTAGCCCTGATGCCCGAACCAGTAGACCAGCGTCGGATCGGTCAGGCGCCCGGTCAGGGCGAGCCACTCGCCGGACAGGGAGCCCAGAACCGCGATAACGAGCGCCACCCACAGCGCGTCCACGCCGAACCGCTGCCAGCGCGGCTCGAACCCCGCGATCATCGGCGCGAGGTAGAGCCCCGCGCCGAGCCACGCGGTCGCGATCCACAGCACCGCGAGCTGTACATGCCACGTACGGGTCAGCGCGTAGGGAGCGATCTCGGACAGCGGCAGGCCGTAGAAGTCTTGGCCTTCGACGGCGAAATGCGCGGTTACCGCTCCGAGCGCGATTTGCAGGGTGAGCAGAACGGCGACGATCCAGACGTACTTGACCACGCCCCGCATCGAAGCGGTGGGACGCACCGCATCGATCGGGTTGGCCTCCGGATAGCCCACCGGAGGTTCGGTGTCCTTTCGCCATTCGTCGCGTTCGCGCAGGAAGAACCAGCACAGCGCGCCCGTCGCGGCGATCAACAGGACCACCGACACGAACGTCCAGATGAACGTCGCGGCGCTCGGCCGGTTGCCGACCAACGGCTCGTGCGGCCAATTGTTGGTATAGGTGACGCTGTCGTCGGGACGCAGCGTCACCGCCGCCCAAGCCGTCCACCACCACCAGGCGACGAGCTTGCGAATCTCGGCGTCGGGTCGAGGGCCGAGCGGCTGTTCCGGGATCGCGTAAGCCTCGCGCAGGGCCGCCGCCTCGGGGCCGTCACCGGCTCCGCCGAACAGCGCCGTGTAATGGGCCACCACGGTTTCGATAGCCCGCGCGCGATCCGGCGAAACCGCGATCCGCCCGCTCTCGGCATCGTAGGTGTTGACGCGGATGCGCGCGGCGAGAGCCGCGATCCGCGCCGCCCGGTCCGGCGGAGAGAGCGCGTCGAAATCGCCGTCCGCGTCGAGCATGGCCAGCGCTTCGCGATGCAGCACGTCGGCCGTCCAGTCGGGAGCCAGATAGCCACCGTGCCCCCATATCGACCCCAACTGCATGCCACCCAGGCGGCGCCAGACGTCGCGCCCGTCGTGAATGTCGTCGGCGTCGAACAGCCTGGAGGACGTCTCGCCATCCACCACCGCCACCGTCGCGGGCAGAGGCGGTGCTTCCTGGAACGCCCGTCCGCCGACCAGCAGCAGGACTCCGAACGTCGCGGCGAGCAAGGCGCCGAACAAAATCCAGAGCCTCTTGAGTGTGAAAACTTCACGGTAGGTCATGACGCGTCTCCCCGGATCCGTCCCGGTTTCGTAGACCCGCGGTCATGTCCTCGCCTTGATCGTGGTCAAGACGAGAGGAAACGCGGCCGGTCGGCGCCGATGGGTTCGCCTTCGGCGTAGCGGCGCAGCGCGCCGACATCGGAAACCGCGACCCGGCGGTCGCGGGTGGACACCCCGACCGCCCGGAGTTTCCCGAGAGCGCGCGAGAGCGTTTCCGGCCGCATTCCCAGACGCGCCGCGACCAGACCCTTGTCGGTGGGAAGGTCGATCATGGCCGCCTCGCGTCCGTCGGGGCACCGTTTCAGCAGGAACGCGCCGAGCCGCTGCACAGCGGACTTGACGGTCCGCTGCTCGATTTCCTCCACCAGGCCACGCAGATGGCGGGACATACCGGCCAGCATGTTGACCGCCAACATCGGGTTTCGCTTCAACTGGTCGGTGAACGAGAGCGTGGGAACGACCAGCAGGCGCGCCTCCTCGGCGACCTGCGCCCCGACGGGAAAGACTCCTTCGGCGAAACTCGCGGCTTCGGCGAAGGATTCGCCGCGCGCGACCGCGGCGATAACCGTCTCCTGTCCGTCCGACGTCGTGCGGAACAACTTCACCCACCCGTCCAACACCACGTAGAAGTGCCCGGCGGGCTCCCCTTGCAGGAACAGCACGGCGTGGCGCGGATGGCTGCAAACCCGGGCATCGGCGAGCAGCATCCGCAAGGATTCGAGCGAGACACCCGAGAATAGCGGAACGCCAGCCAGCAGCGCCTCGTCTTCCGCCGCGATTCCGACATGCCGCGCGAAGCCGGCAACGGGTGGATCCTGCATGTCGTTTCGACGGGCTCCACGGGACGGCATCCGTTTACCGGCAGGAAGACTATCTTACGGACCGGACCTCGACCAAGCGTCCGGACTCGGGACACGACTCGTCCGGACGAGTTGGACATCGCGCGCCGGGAGCGCGATGCTGGATTCATGGCCGCGACGAAGCGCAATACGACCGGACGGGATTTCGATGTCGTCATCGTCGGGAGCGGGCTGATCGGGTCCACGCTCGCCGTGGCGCTGGGCGGGGCCGGGCTCCGCGTGGCGTTGATGGATCGGTTGGATCCGGCCACGATGGTCGACGAGCCGTTCGACGGACGGGCATCGGCCGTTTCCCATGCGAGCCGCCGCGCCCTGGACGCGATCGGAGTCTGGAGACATCTGGCGGACGACGCGCAACCCATCCTCGACATTCGGGTCAGCGAGGGCGACTCGCCCCTGTTCCTGCATTACGACCACAACGAGTTGGGCGATGGTCCCCTGGGGTTCATGCTGGAGAACCGCCATCTGCGGCGGGGACTGGGCGCCGCGATCTCGACAACCGCGAACATCGAGCTGTTCGCGCCCGCCGAACTGAGTGCCCTGGATCGGTCCGGGACAGCCGCGGTCGTCCGTCTCGCCGGTGGCGAAGTCCTGCGCGGCCGTCTGGTGGCCGCGGCCGACGGACGCGCCTCACCGCTCCGCCAAGCGGCGGGCATCCGCGTCCATGGCTGGTCCTACGCGCAGTCCGGGATCGTCTGCACGGTGACCCACGAACGCCCCCACCGCGGCATCGCGCACGAACGGTTCTTCCCCGCCGGGCCGCTCGCCATTCTGCCCCTGACCGGCGATCGTTCGTCCCTCGTGTGGACCGAACCCTCGGCCGTGGCCGGCCGACTGATCGAGCTGGACAAACCCGCCTTCGACGACGAAATGCGAGACAGGTTCGGAGATTTCCTCGGATACGTCGTGAGCGTCGGCCCACGCTGGAGCTATCCGCTCGCGCTGCATAATGCCAAAACCTATCGCAGCCGACGATTGGCGCTCGTCGGAGACGCCGCGCACGCGATGCACCCCATTGCCGGGCAGGGTCTCAATCTCGGGTTTCGCGACGTCGCGGCGTTGGCGGAAGTCGTCGTCGACGCCGCCCGTCTCGGACTCGATATCGGCGGCACCGACATCCTCTCCCGTTACGAGACCTGGCGGCGGTTCGATTCCATGGTGCTCCTCGCCGTGACCGACGGACTCAACCGTCTGTTCTCCAACGACATCAGCGCGGCCAGGGTAGCGCGGGACGCGGGTCTCGCCGCCGTGAACCGGATGCCGCCGCTGAAGAGATTATTTATGCGCCACGCGCGAGGCACGGTGGGCAAGCTGCCGCGGATGCTTCGCGGGATGGCCCCATGAGACCCCTTCGCGAGACCGGATCCTCGATTCAGGGATCGCGGTCGAGGCCCCGGGATTCCAGGGCGTCCAGATAACGTCGCCAGATCCCGTCCCGGTCGCGGCCCAGGCTGTAGAGGTATTCCCACGAATAGATGCCGGTATCGTGCAGGTCGTCGAACCTTATTCTCAGTGCGTAGCGGCCGACCGGCTCCAGTTCGAGAATCCCCACGTGCCGACGGCCGGAGACGACGATTTTCCCGTCGGGACCATGCCCCCGGACTTCCGCAGACGGGCTTTCGACGCGAAGGAACTCCGCCGGGTAGCGGAATGAACTCCCGTCGTCGAAATCGATCTCGAGCGCCTTTTCCTCCTTCCTGAGCCGGACCTCGGTGGGTCTCGGAACCGGCCTCGATCGCCCGTTCATCGTTCACGGGACGGGCTTCGGACATCCTCCCCGTCGTCGAGCCGTCGGGCCTCGTCGACGAGCATGATGGGAATGCCGTCGCGGATGGGATAAGCCAGCCCCGCCTGCTCGCTGACGAGCTCCTGTGCTGCGTGATCGTAACGCAAGGGCCCCTTGGTCAATGGACAAACCAGGATTTCCAGGAGCTTGGGGTCGACCGTGCCCTTACTATCGTCCATCGTGCGCTCCGGCATCCCGCGGGCGTGGTTCGACCATGCGTCCCGACGCGGGTTATTGCATGGAAGACGGCGCCGTTCCGCGCGCGGCGAGACCGCCCATCGTGAACAGGGACGTCAGGATCTCGGAACGCTCGCGGATATCCGCCGCCTCCAGAAGCGCCTGCTTCTCACGGGGATCGAACGGGCACATCATGGCCAGCGCGTTGACGAGCGTTTCCTCGTCGACCCGGTACAACCGGTCCCAGTCCGTTTCCATGTCCTGCGCGTCGAGATAGCTCCGCAAGGCGGAAAGAAGTTTCTCGCGATCCATGACGGCCGGTTCGGCCGGGTCGACGTCGGAGAGATATCGCCGATAGTCCGCGACGACCTCGCGATAGGCATGCGTCATCGGAAGCTCTTCCGCGACATCGTATCGGCACAGCCCGATCAGCGTCAGGTAGTACCGACCGTCGTCCGTTCGGCGCAGACCGGACATGCGGCCCACGCAACCGGTCCCGTAGAGGTCGGAACGGTTCACCGTCGATTCGGGTCGCGTCGGTTGGATCATGCCGATAAGACCGTGGCTGGAGGCGCTGTCGCGCACCATGTCGCGGTAGCGCTGCTCGAAGACGTGAAGGGGAAGCTCGCCGCGCGGCAACAACAGCGCGCCGGACAACGGAAACACCGGAATGGTGGGTGACAGCGTGTCCGGCGCAATAGCCGTCGACGTGTTCACGAGAACAGGAGGGACGACAGCTGGCGGCGTCCGCCGACGGAGAGCTCGTCCGTCGGCCCGAACGCCTCGAAGAGCGTGACGAGCTGCTTTCTGGCCGCCTCGTCGTTCCAGTTGCGATCCCGGCGGACGAGCTCGAGAAGCTCGTTCACCGCTTCTTCTCGCCGCCCCGCCGCGACCAGCGCCTCCGACAGCTCGAAGCGCGTCCGATGGTCTGCCGGGTCGGCATCGAGCCGAGCGCGCAGCTCCTGGACGTCGCCCGTATCCCCGGCATTCTCCACCAGTTTCAGCGCCGCCTCGACGCCGCGGATCTCGGTGTGGTTACGATGCTCCGGCACCACCACCGACAGGGTCTGGCGCGCTCGTTCAGGATCACCGTTCTCCAGATGGCACTTGGCCAGTCCGGCCGCCGCGCCGGGATTTCCGGGCTCGGCTTTCAACGCCTCGCCGAACAGTCCCGCCGCGGACGCGGTATCGCCGCCCTCGAGAAGCGCCCGCGCCCGGGCGACCGCTTCTTCCACGGGGGACGGGCCGATCCTGCCGGCGAGACGCTCGACAAACGCCTTGATCTGGCTCTCGGGCAGGGCGCCGACGAAGCCATCGACCGGCCTTCCGTCCTTGAAGGCGAACACCGCCGGAATGGATTGCACTCGCAGTTGCCCGGCGAGTTGCTGGTTCTCGTCGACGTTGACCTTGACGAGCTTCACGGCGCCCGCGGCGGCCCTCACCACCTTTTCGATCGCCGGCCCGAGCTGTTTACAGGGGCCGCACCAGGGCGCCCAGAAATCGACGATGACGGGCACCGCCATCGAGGCCTGGATGACGTCCTCGCCGAAGGATGCGGTGTCGCCGTCCCTGATCAGCGGCCCGTTCCCGCCCGGACCGGGCGGTCCTTCGCCCCCGATGATCTGTTCCATGATGTCCCTTCGGCTCGTCGGTGGTGCGCGGCTCCGAAACCACGGTTCGCCAACCATGATAGCACGCCCGGCGCGAGCGGAGGCGGAATCGTCTCAGCCTCCGGCGTCGTCCGGTGTCCCGAAATCCAGTATCCGCGGTTCGTGGCCGCAGGCGCGGATGAATTTCAACAGGTCGTCTGGCGCGATGGCCGTCGTCGCCTCGTTGGTCAACGGGTGGTAGTTGAGCGGGTCCCGTTCCAGCATCTCCCTGTCGAGAACCACGCGCACCTGGGCGTTCACGTCGTTGATCAGCCCGAACGGCGTGACGGCCCCGGGGATCACGCCGAGCATCTCCATCAGCAATTCGGGCCGTCCGAACGAGAGCGGCGCCGCCCCGATCGGCCCGCGCAGCCGCTTCAGGTCGATCTCGCGATCCTCCAGAGCGACCATGAGGTACGTCGCGCCCCTCTTGTCCTTCAGGAACAGGCTCTTGCAGTGGCCGCCGGGCAGGTCGCCGCGCAACCGCTTGCTCTCCTCGACCGTCCACAACGCGGGATGGCGGTACGTCGCGCATGCGATGCCGAGTTCCGCGAGGCGTTCGTACAGGTCTTGCCTGGTCGCGGGCATGGTCCCCTCGTCGGCGGGCGACGGAGCGGGCGGACGATAACCGACACGGAGAGGCGATCCAAGCGTTTGTCCTGGTTCAGTAAGACGCCGTGTGGAGGGCAGACATGGCATAAGCGGACTTCTGGCCATGGCAGGATCGGATTGCCCACTGGCCCGACAGGCCGTGTTCACCAGGGTTTTACGACGACGACGACGACGATCACGATCAAAAGCAACATGGGGATCTCGTTCATCGCGCGGTAGAAGTTTCGCGAATGGCGATTGGCGTCGTCCGCGAAGCGCCTCCGCCACCGGGCGAAGAGCCCGTGAACGGCCGTCATGGCGACGATCAGTGCCGCCTTCGCCCAAGGCCACGCGTCCGACCAGTCGACGACCCCCGGAGTCACGACCAGCGCGCCGCCGAACAGGAAGGCGCAGAGCATTGCCGGGTTCACGATGCCCCGCAACAACCTTCGCTCCATCACCTTGAAGGTTTCCGACTGCGCCGACCCCGCCTCCGCGTCGCAGTGATAGACGTAAAGACGTGGCAGGTAGAGCATGCCCGCCATCCACGCGACCACCGAAACGATGTGGAAAGCCTTGATCCACAAGTAGGCATCGACGAGCCAGGTCACGCGCCGCCCTCCTCGCCGGTCGCGGCCATGGCGCAATGGATGAAAGCCTCGGGGCATTGCCGGCCGCCGGTCGCCGACCGAATCCGACGGGTCGAGCCGGTCGGGCCGGCATCCTCCCCCCGCAGCCCGACGACCAGCGCGGCCAGCCCTTCCATGAACCCGGGACGGGTCCGTACCGTGGCCGCCCGCTCGTAGGCTGGCACGCCAGCCGATTCGGCCGTCTGCCGATACCGGATGTCGAGTTCCACGAGAGTTTCCGAATGCTCGGAGACGAACGCGATGGGAACGACGACGATCGGCAGGCCTTCCACTCCGGCCCGTTCGATCTCCTCCGCCGTTTCCGGTCCGGTCCACCGCAACGGACCCACGCGGCTCTGGTAGCACACGACCCAGGATCCCGCCTCGAGATTCGCCTTCTCGGCCACCGCCTCCGCCGTCCGCTCGACCTGCCACTGGTACGGGTCACCGCTATCGACGATCCGACGCGGCAGGCCGTGCGCCGAGAACAGGACACGCGGTTTCCGCCCGCCGCTCGCCGAGACGCAACGTGACATCGCTTCCACGAGGGTCTCCGTCTGGGCCGAGACGAAGGCCTCGTCGGTCGGGTAGCAGCACACGGCCGTCGTGGGTGCGTCGATTCCCGCGACCCGCGCGGCCCGCCGCCACGCGTCCAGAGACGACGCCGTCGTCGTCGTCGAGAACTGCGGATAGAGGGGCAACAGGCATACCCGGTCGGGCGCGTAGCGGGCCACGTCGCGCGCCGCCTCCTCGCTGAAAGGATGCCAATGGCGCATCGCGATGAAGACACGATACTCCCCGCGCTCGTCCAGAATGTCCCGCAGCGCTTCCGCCTGCGCCCGGGTCTCCTCGAGGATCGGCGACGCGCCACCCAGCTCGGCGTAGAGCCGCATCGCCTCGGGCGTCCTGCGCCTCGCGATCCACCGCGCGAGCGGAAACCGCAGAGGACCCGGCACCCGCAAGATCGCGGGATCACCGAAGAGGTTGGTCAGGAAAGAACGCACGGCCGCGGGACCGTCCGGCCCACCAAGGTTGAACAAGACCACCGCCGTCTTCAAAGTGCGCGCACCGTTGCCACCAGGGCGGCAACATTATCGGGCGGCGTCGTCTTCAGCACGCCATGTCCCAGATTGAAGACGAACGGCCCCTTACCGAGAACGGACACGATCTCCCGGGCGTGTGCGACCATCGCATCTCCTCCCACAAGCAACGAAACGGGATCAAGGTTTCCCTGTACGGCACAGACGCTCTGAAGGTCGCTCGCCGCCCAATACAGTGGGACTGAACTGTCGATGCCGACCGCGTCGACACCCGTCGCCCTGGCATAGATCTCATACCCGACCCCGGCGCCGCGCGGGAACCCGATGATGGGAATTCCGGGGTGCCGTCGGCGAACACGCGAAACGATCTCCTCGACCGGCCCCACGCACCAGCGGATAAACTGCGCCCGCGGCAGGACTCCCGCCCAAGTGTCGAATATCTGCAGGACATCGGCCCCGGCATCGACCTGGGCGGCGAGGTGCTCGGCAATCGCGTCGACGAGGATGTCGATGAGCTCGCCGAATCCCCTTTCATCGGAGAACGCCCAACCCTTCGCGACGGCGAAGTCGCGGCTGCTTCCCCCTTCCACCATATAGGTCGCGACGGTCCATGGAGCGCCGGCGAAACCGATCAGCGAAACCGCGTCGGGCAACGCGAGAGACACCCGCGCCAGCGCGGCGTATACGGACGACAAGCGCTCGTCGAGACCGGCCTTGTCGAGACTCTTCAACTGTTCCCTCGCGCGGATGGCGTCCAGGATCGGACCTTTCCCCTCCTCGAACCTTATGCCCTGTCCCAGGGCGTGAGGGACGACCAGAATGTCGGAAAAGACGATCGCGGCATCCAGCCCGAACCGCCGTACGGGTTGAAGCGTCGCCTCGGCCGCGAGATCCGGTGTATGGCACAGCGCGAGGAAATCGCCGGCCGCCTTCCTGACCTCCCGGTATTCGGGCAGATACCGACCGGCCTGTCGCATCAACCAGATGGGCGGTGGCGAAACGATCTCGCCGTCAAGTGCTTTCAGGAGCGGCTTGTCCCGGCTTCCGATATGTGTGCTCGAGCGAGTCGTCATGTTCATCCGTGTTCGGCAAACGACATACAACTACTTAATATAGGTAAAGAAGGATGTAGTTGTGGTTGTACGGTGATCCATGGGGATCCTTTTCTCTCTGCAGCTTGTCCAGCGCCGGGAGAGGATGTGGTTTGTCATGGCGAACTCCACGGAGGCTTGCGTGGGTATCTCCCGGGAGCCGCGGAACGGGAGACAGGAGCCAGCGTATGAAATCCGGTGATAACATGAGCATGATTCGTGGTCCGGCAGGTTGTCCACGTATTTCGACGCATATGGAATGTCTCGTTCACAGCTTGATGAACCGTGGAAAGGCTTCGTGTGTCCGTGGATCGATTCGCCGATGAGTCGGTCCGGCGGAGTTATCCCGATTCCTGGAGCTGGTTATCCCCGGGGATATTGCGCATAGGGAGTCGTGGTGACGGCGTTCCATCTGCATCTGGTGTCCGACGCGACCGGCGAGACGCTCATCGGCATCGCCCAGGCCGTGGTCGCGCAGTTCGACGGTGCGCGGCCGACACAGCACCTGTCGACGCTGGTCAGGAGCACCGAGCAGGTCGACAGGGTACTTGTGGAGGTGAGCGCCAATCCGGGGATTGTCCTGTTCACCCTGGTCGACGTCGGGATGCGAGATGCCTTGATCGAGGGCTGTCAGAGGCTTCAGGCGCCGTGCATACCGGTCTTGGAGCCGTTGTTCGCGGCGTTCAGTCAATTCCTCGGCCAGCAGCCCCGACACTTGCCGGGTCTTCAGCATGCGCTCGACTCGATCTACTTCGACCGTATCGCCGCAATGGGTTTCTGTCTTGCGCACGATGACGGACAGTCGCTTGAAACGTTGCGGGAGGCGGATGTCGTCCTGGTGGGTGTTTCCAGGACTTCCAAGACGCCCACGTCGGTGTATCTGGCCAACCGGGGGCTGAAGGTCGCGAACGTTCCCCTGGTTCCTGGTATCCCGGAGCCGCCGGAGCTCGTGGCGCTCGACGGGCCCGTCGTCATCGGCCTGACGACCAATCCCGACCGCTTGGTCCAGTTGCGCCTGAACCGGCTCTCGGTGCTCAATCAGGACGAGGAGACGGATTACGTCGCGCTGGATTCGGTCCGGGAGGAAGTGTTGCGGGCGCGGAGGATATTTGCTCGTCACGGCTGGCCGGGCATCGACGTGACGCGACGGTCTATCGAGGAAACGGCGGCCGCGATCCTCAATATCTACAACGAGCGGCGGTCGGTATGAGCGCGCGCCGTGTCCTCGTACTCGCCAGCGCGAGCGAGATCAGGAGCCGTGTCCTTGGAAACGCGGGTCTCGCCTTCGAGGTCGATCCCGCGGGGATCGACGAGTCCGGGATCAAGATGGAACACCGCACGACGGCCGCGTCGGCGGCGGGAGTCGCGAAGGCCCTCGCCGAGGCCAAGGCGTTGGCCGTGTCGCGCCGCCGGCCGGAGGCCTGGGTGGTCGGCGCCGATCAGATTCTGACGTTCCAGGGAACCTTCTTCGACAAGCCCAGGAGCATGGCGGAGGCCGTATCCCGTCTGCGCCGGTTTCGAGGCCGTTCCCACGATCTCGTCAGCGCGGTCTGCGTGGCGTTCGAGGGGCGGTCGCAGTGGTTGTATTCGGAGGCCGCCGTGCTGCATGTTCGGGACTTCTCGGATGCCTTTCTCGATTCGTACATTGCCGCCGCCGGCGAGAGCATTCTCGCCTCGGTCGGCGCCTATCGGCTGGAGGGGCTGGGCGCGCAGTTGTTCTCCGGAATCGACGGAGATTATTTCACCGTGATGGGACTTCCGCTCCTGCCGCTCCTCGGATTCCTGCGTGACGTGGGGGCAGTTGCGGCATGAGGAACTCCGCCGCGGGACGGATCGTCGGTATCTTCGGTTGGCCCGTCGCGCATTCGCGCTCGCCGCTCCTTCATGGATTCTGGCTGGATCTCCATGGCATCGACGGTGCCTACGTGCCGTTGACCGTCGCTCCGGAGCACTTCGAACAGGCGCTCCGTATCCTGCCGCGGCTGGGGTTCGTCGGCGCCAACGTCACCGTCCCGCACAAGGAAGCGGCCTTGGAAGCCGTGGACGAGGCGGACGAGCTGGCCCGGAGGATCGGTGCCGTCAATACCGTCGTGGTCCGTGGGGATGGCAGCCTTCATGGATCGAATACCGACGCCTTCGGGTTCCTTGAGAACCTGCGCGAGTCGGTGCCGGACTGGACGCCGGCCGGTGATCCCGCGGTCGTCGTCGGTGCCGGCGGCGCCGCGCGGGCCATCGCGTTCGCGCTCGCCGACAGCGGCGCGCCCGAGATCAGAATCGTCAACCGGACAGCGGCGCGGGCCAAGGCCCTGGCTGGCGAATTGGGACCCGTGGCGCAGGCATGGCCATGGGCCGACCGCGCTGGATCGCTGAACGAAGCCGGGTTGCTGGTCAACACGACGAAGCTCGGCATGGAGGGCGAAGCGCCCCTCGGCCTGCCGCTCGACGCCCTGCCACGGGAGGCTGTCGTCACGGATGCCGTCTACGTGCCCCTGCATACCGCTCTTCTCGTCGAGGCGGCGGCGCGCGGCAATCGTGTCGTCGACGGATTGGGGATGTTGTTGCACCAGGCGCGGCCGGGATTCGAAGCCTGGTTCGGGGTAGCGCCCGCGGTCACCGACGAGCTGCGCGCCCGTATCGAGGCCGATCTGAAGGGCCTGTCGCGACCGTGATCGCGCTCGGCCTTACCGGCTCGATCGGCATGGGTAAGACCACTGCCGCCGTTTCCTTCCGTCGGGTCGGAGTGCCCGTGTTCGACGCGGACGCGGCGGTTCACCGCCTGTTGGCCAGGGGCGGTGCCGCCATGGAGGAGGTGGAGACCGCGTTCCCGGGCGTCGTTCGCGGCGACGGCGTCGACCGCGAGGAGCTGGGACGGCGGGTGTTCGGCGATGCGGGCGCTCTCGAGAAGCTCGAGGGCATCGTCCACCCGAAGGTCGGAGCGGCGCGGGCCCGGTTCATCCGTCTGGCCGGTTCCCGTGGCGAACGTCTGGTCGTGCTCGATATTCCGTTGCTGTTCGAGACTGGCGGAGAGGCGGAGTGCGATTTCATCTGCGTGGTGAGCGCCCCGCGATTCGTGCAGGCGAGCCGCGTGCTGGGGCGTCCCGGAATGACGCCGGAGAAACTCGCGAGTGTCCTGGCGCGTCAGATGCCGGACGCCGAGAAGCGGCGGCGGGCCGATTTCGTCGTTCAGACCGGAAACGGAAAGTGCCATTCCTTGCGGCGGATCGGATCCATCGTCACAATGCTGCGTCGGCGCGCCGGGGACGGACGCGCGCGGTTCCGCTCGAACGAATGCGTGAAATCGTCGTTGATACCGAAACCACGGGGTTGAGCCCCGGATCCGGGCACCGGGTCATCGAGATCGGTTGTCTTGAGCTCGTCAATCACGTGCCCACAGGCTCGGTATTCCACGAGTACCTGAATCCGGAACGGGACGTGCCGGAAGAGGTCGTGCGGATCCATGGCCTTACAGACGAGTTCCTGGTCGGGAAGCCGCTGTTCGAGTCGGTCGCCGACGTCTTCCTGAAATTCGTGAGCGACTCCCGGTTGATTATTCACAACGCCGAATTCGATCTCGGTTTCCTGAACGCCGAGCTGGCGCGCGCGGGCCGAAGCGCCCTGCGGAACGGCGTGGTCGACACCGTCGCCCTGGCGCGCAAGAAGTACCCCGGGGCGCCGGCCAATCTGGACGCGCTGTGCCGGCGATTCGGCATCGACAACACGGAACGGGTCAAGCACGGAGCCTTGTTGGACGCCGAGCTGCTCGCGGAAGTGTACCTGGAACTGGTCGGCGGGCGGCAACCGGGCCTGACGTTCGGAACCCGTGCGGCCGTCGCGCCGGACGGCGGCGCCACGGCGGCGTGGACGCCGCGCCGGCATGAGCCGACGGCGGACGAGACCGCGGCTCACGAGGCGTTCCTGGATACGCTGCCGAACCCGATCTGGCGCCGGTAGCCCGTCGGACGAGACCCCGTCGCGCCGGACGCGCGTGCTCATGAACTGTCTGGATTATGCGGGGCAGGGCGCTGCGCGCACGCTCGCCGGCGGACTGGATCGGGTCGATTCGTTGAGCGCGGTCATCGCTTCGGCGCGGTGCTGTTCGACATGATTCCCGATTTCCGGGATTCGGGGGGTGCAAGAGGCGAAGAACATGCATAGAGTGGGGGGATCGATCGGAGCGGTCGGCCATCCGCCGGAACGACGGCAGGGCCGGCGACGCTTATTCATCGCCCGGAGTCGTCCGGAGCGCATGAGGGGAGGAATACGGATGTTGAAATTCAAGGATCTCCGCAAGAAGGAGAGAAGGAGAGAAGGAGAGAAGGAGAGAAGGAGAGAAGGAGAGAAGGAGAGAAGGAGAGAAGGAGAGAAGGAGAGAAGCCAGTCCACGCCCGCGGGCGGGGATCGTCGCCGTTTTCTGAAGGGCGGCGCGACGGCCGCCGCGGCGGCGACCGCGGCCGTGGCGTTCCCGCAGGTCTCCAGGGCCCAGACGGCGACCCTGAAGTTGCAGTCGTCATGGGGCGCGACCAGTCCGTTCCAGGAAATGGCCAAGCAGTACGTCGACCGCGTCGAGGCGATGGCCGGCGGCCGGCTGAAGATCGATCTGTTGCCGGCGGGCTCCGTCGTCAAGGCGTTCCAGGTGCAGGACGCCTGCCACAGCGGCGTGCTCGACGCCGCCCACACGGTGACGGCCTACTGGTACTCGAAGAACAAGGCCGCGTCCCTGTTCGGCACCGGCCCCGTGTTCGGTGCCAACGCCGCGCAGATACTGGCCTGGATCCACTTCGGCGGCGGCAAGGAGCTGCTGACGGAGCTGCAGCGGGACATCCTCAAGCTCGATATCCTCAGCTTCTTCGCCATGCCCATGCCGACGCAGCCGCTGGGCTGGTTCAAGGAGCACATCGAGAGCGTCGATCAGCTCAAGGGCCTCAAGTACCGCACGGTGGGCCTCGCCACCGACATCATGCAAGGCATGGGCCTCAAGGTGACCCAGCTCCCCGGCGGGGAGATCATGCCGGCCCTGGAGAAGGGCGTGATCGAAGCGTTCGAGTTCAACAACCCGACGGCCGACAGCCGCTTCGGGGCGCAGGATGTCTCCAAGCACTACCATATGGGCAGCTACCATCAGGCGGCGGAGTTCTTCGAGCTCATCTTCAACAAGACGAAGTTCGACTCGCTGCCGAAGGAGCACCAGGCGATCCTCGAGTACGGCGCCGAGGCCGCGAACACGGCCAACTACGGCTGGGCCATGGACCAGTACTCCAAGGACCTCCAGTGGCTCATGGCCGACCCGCAGAATGTCAACGTCTATCGCACCGATCAGTCGATCATGAATGCCCAGCTCGACTCCTGGGACAAGGTGCTCGGCAAGCTCATGGGCCAGGACCCCTTCTTCAAGAAGGTGGTCGAGAGCCAGAGGGTGTGGTCGGAGCGGGTGGCGTTCTACGACCTCGTGAACTCGGCCGATTACAAGCTTGCCTACGAGCATTACTTCCCGGGCAAGCTGCCCTTCTAGCGCGGCGGGAAGGAATCACGCCGGGTTCGCTCGACCGCGGGGCGGGACCCCGGTAGCGGCGTCGCCCCATCCGCGCCCGTGCCGCGGACCGCGAGCGGGCGCGGATGGGTGCTTGTCGCCTCCCGCGACGGGCGCCGCCGGCCCATGAGCGGGCGTCTTCGGGACTTCGGCATGGACCGGTTCATCTTTTTCGTGGACAGCTTCACCGCCTGGGTGGGCAAGGTCTTCGCCTGGTGCATCCTCATCCTGACGTTCGGCGTCGCCTACGAGGTCTTCGTGCGCTACGCGCTGCGCGATCCGACGTCGTGGGCGTTCGACCTCAGCTACATGATGTACGGCACCCTGTTCATGATCGGCGGTGCCTACACGCTGGCGCGCGACGGCCACGTGCGGGGCGACGTCCTGTTCCGGCTGTGGAAGCCGAAGGTCCAGGCGACCATCGAGATCGTCCTCTATTTCATGTTCTTCTTTCCCGGCATCCTCGCGTTCATCATCGCTGGCGCCGATTACGCGGGCGAGTCCTGGTCCTACAACTACGGAAGGGGCGAGGTCAGCATCAACAGCCCGGCCAACGTGCCGATCTCGCAGTTCAAGACGATCATCCCCGTGGCCGGCGCGCTGTTGCTCGTGCAGGGCATCGCCCAAGTGCTCCGCTGCATCGTCTGTCTGCGCACGGGGGCGTGGCCGACCCATCTCGAGGACGTCGAGGAGCTCGAGAGGGTGCTACAGGAACGGCATGAGGAAGAGCTGCGCGAAGCGGCCGACGGAGGCGCCCGATGAGCAATCCCGAAGTCGCGGTGCTCATGCTCGGCATCTTCATCCTGACCATCATGCTGGGTTTTCCCATCTGCTTCACCCTGATGGCGATGGGCATCTTCTTCGGCTACTACGCCTACTACGAGCCGGAGCGGATGCAGACCGTCTTCGACAACCGGGTCTTCGACCTGCTCGTCAACCAGACCTACTCGGTGATGGCCAACGACGTGCTGGTGGCCGTGCCCCTGTTCCTGTTCATGGGTTACATCGTCGAGCGGGCGAACCTCGTCGACCGCCTGTTCTCCACCTTGCAGATCGCCGCCCGCCACATGCCGGGATCCATGGCGATCGCGGCGCTCGTCACCTGCACGCTGTTCGCCACGGCCTCGGGCATCATCGGCGCGGTGGTGACGCTGATGGGCCTGCTGGCCTTCCCGGCGATGCTGAAGGCGCGGTACGACACCAGCTTCTCCTCCGGGGTGATCTGCGCTGGCGGCTGCCTCGGCATTCTCATTCCGCCGTCGATCATGCTGATCGTCTATGCCGCGGCCGCCAGCATGTCGGTCGTGCGACTCTACGCAGGCGCCATCCTGCCGGGCCTGCTGCTGGCCGGACTCTACATTCTCTACGTCTCGGGACGGGCCATGCTGAACCCGAGGATCGCTCCGCCGCCGCGCCGGGAGGACGTCGAGGCCATGCACACCGGCAACATCGTCGTCATGATGGTGACCTCGTTCTTCCCGCTCGCCTTTCTCATCCTTTCGGTTCTCGGTGCCATCCTGTTCGGACTGGCGACGCCGACCGAGGCGGCTTCGATGGGGGCGGCCGGCGGGCTCGTCCTGGCGGCCGGGTACCGCATCGCCGAGATCCGCACGGGGAAGACCAGACCCGAGTGGGTGGACGCCGACGGCGACCCGCGGCCCGGTAACCCGTGGCACTACGCTATCGGCGCCGGCGGGATTCTGACCGTCGTCCTGTACGTGTCTTATTTCCTGATCCGGTTCCTGGCCAACTGGGCGTTCGACGCACCGCTGCCGGCGGAGCGGACGCTGCCCTTCGCGCCCGGCGTCGCCGTGGGCATCGCCCTCGCCCTCGCCGCGGTCGTCCGTCATGGCGGCGAGCGCTGGCCTCTGGTCGCGGTCCTGCACCCCCGGACCCCGGCGCTGAAACCCCTCTACGCCCACGGCGGACAGGGTGCCCTGTTCGGGCTGGCGCTGGGCGCGGTCTACCTGTTGATGTTTCCGATCCTGGGCCTGAACGAGGCCTTCGCCGAGCACGAGCACAGCTACTGGGCCCTGGACGTGGGCTTCTTCACGGTCCTGATCGGCTACATGGCCTGGCACGGCATCGACAAGGGGGCACTCAAGGAGTCCGTCTACCTGACGGTCCGCACGTCGGCCATGGTGTGCTGGCTGTTCGTGGGTTCCTGGACCTTCTCCTCGGTGTTCTCGTACCTCGGCGGACACGCACTGATCGAGGAGTTCGTGCTCGGGCTGAATCTCTCCCCGATCACGTTCCTGATCCTCGCCCAGGTCATCATCTTCCTGCTCGGCTGGCCGCTCGAGTGGTCGGAGATCATCATCATCTTCGTGCCGATCTTCTTGCCCCTGCTGCCCCACTTCGGCATCGACCCGCTTTTCTTCGGTATCCTGGTGGCGCTCAACCTGCAAACGTCGTTCCTGACACCGCCTATGGCGATGGCGGCGTACTACCTCAAGGGGGTGGCGCCGCCGCACGTCCAGTTGGTCCAGATTTTCAAGGGTTGCATGCCGTTCCTGTCGATGGTCTTCCTGGCGATGATCATCCTCTACGTGTTTCCGGAGATCGCCCTGTGGCTGCCCAAGATCGTCTACGGCAGGTAACCGGAAAGGGCTGCCGGCGAGCCTCGCCAACGGCGGCGGCGCGGCAGGCATGAGCCTCGCGGACCTCGACGCCGCCGAGGCCATCGCCGGCATCGCCAGCGGCGAGTTCGCCGCCGTCGAACTCGTCGAGGCCTGCCTCGAACGGGTGGCGGTGCGCGACGGCGACATCGGGGCGTGGGCGCATCTCGACCCGGACTACGCTCTCGCGCAGGCGCGCGAGCGCGATGCCGACCGCGCCGCCGGCCGGGCCCTGGGGCCGCTCCATGGGGTTCCCGTCGGCATCAAGGACATCGTCGACACCCGCGATCTGCCGACGGAGAACGGCACCGTTCTCGACGCCGGGCGGCGGCCGTCGCGCGACGCCCACGTCGTCGCCCTGCTCAGGGAGGCCGGCGCCGTGATCATGGGTAAGACCGTGACCACGGAGCTCGCCGTCCTGGCGCCGGGCAAGACCCGAAATCCGCACGACCGGGAGCGCACGCCGGGCGGCTCGTCCAGCGGCTCGGCGGCGGCGGTGGCTGCCGGCATGGTCCCGCTCGCCGTCGGTACGCAGACGAACGGCTCCGTCGTCCGTCCGGCCGCCTATTGCGGCGTCGTCGGGCTTAAGCCCACCCACGGGACGATATCCCGCCGTGGCGTGCTGGCCCAGTCGCGCCCGCTCGACACCGTCGGCGTCATGGCGCGCACGGTGACGGACGCGGCGCTCATCGCCGACGCGCTCGCGGTCTACGACGACGACGACCCCGACATGACCGTCCGCGCGCGTCCGCGGCTGGCCGAGACGGCCGCCGCGGACCCGCCGCTGCCGCCCACGTTCGCCTTCGTCCGCACCCCCGTCTGGGACGAGGCCGACGAGGAAACCCGCGCCGCCTTCGGGGAACTCGCCGCGTTCCTGGGGGAAGCCTGCGACGAGGTGTCCCTGCCCGAGCCGTTCGACCGCGCCGTCGGCTGGCATCGCGCGATGATGTGCGCGGACCAGGCGAAGAGCTATGCCGTCTATTACGAACGCGGCAAGGCGGAGTTGAGCGACACCCTGTGCGGCATGATCGAGGAGGGGCGGGAGACGACAGCGGTCGATTACAACCGTGCCGTCGAATGGCGCGACGTGTTGAGTGCGGGCCTCGACAGGATCTTCGACCGCTACGACGCGATTCTGACGCCGGCCACGACCGGCGTCGCGCCCGTCGGCCTCGACTCGACGGGGAGCCCCGTCTTCTGCACGCTCTGGACCTTCTGCGGCGTGCCCGCGGTCTCGCTGCCGCTCCTCGAGGGACGCGACGGGTTGCCGCTCGGCGTGCAGCTCGCGGGACGTCGCGACGACGACGCCCGGCTGTCGCGGACCGCCCGCTGGCTGGTCGATCGAATCGCCGGGGAGGCGGACGAGTGAGGGTTCCCATGGACGGTGGAGGCTGACATGCTGGACAAGATATTCGCCGCGGCCGGGATGCTGGGCCTTGTCGCCTTCATGGGCATCGTCGCCGTTTACGTGATGGAGCCGGCCCTCTGGCTCGTCGTCTTCGTCGGGGTGTTCATCGCTGCCTTCTTCATCTGGCGCGATGTCGCGGCGGCGGGGAACGGACCCGGCGGGTCGCGCGGGGATGGGGGCGGCGCGTGAGCGTTGGAATCGGAGTCGGTCTGAGCGAGCTTCCGTTCGAGACGGCGCGGGGGTTCTGGCGCTGGATCGAGGCGTGCGAGGACTCGACCGTCGATTCGGTCTGGCAGACCGACCGGCTGATCACCGACGTCCCGATGCTGGAGAGCCTGACCACGATGGCCGCCGTCGCTGGTGCGACCGGGCGCCTCAAGTTCGGCATGAACGTCGTCGCGCTTGGCTGGCGCGACCCGCTGGTCGTCGCCAAGCAGTGCGCCTCGATCGACTTCCTCAGCGGAGGCCGCCTGTTGCCCGCCTTTGGGATCGGCACCCCCCTCGGCGAGGAGTGGCGGGCGACGGGCCGCGGCACCGGGGGGCGCGGCGCGCGGACCGACGAGGCGCTCGACATCATCGCCCGTCTGTGGGCCGGGGAGAGTGTGGACCATGACGGCGAGCACTTCCGCTACCGCGGAGTCCGGATCTCGCCGTTGCCGGTCCAGAAGCGCCTGCCGCTGTGGATCGGCGGCGACAGCAAGGCCGCCGTCCGCCGCGCCGCCCGCGTCGGTACCGGCTGGCTGGGCGGATTCCAGTCCCCGGACGGGGTAGCGCCGGTGGTGGCCGCCGTCAAGGCCGCCGCCAGGGAGGCGGGGCGGCGCATCCCCGACGACCATTACGGGGCCGGCTTCCACTTCCGCTTCGGCTCCTGGGACGACGCTCCCGTGGTGTCGCGGGCGGAGACCGTCGTCAGACGCAATGCGCGGAAGCCCGAGGACTGCATGGTCGTCGGCGGAGCCGCCGACATCGTGGAGAGGCTCCGGCGGTTCATCGCCGGCGGGGTCTCGAAGTTCGTGCTCCAGCCGGTCGCGGCCGGCGACGACGACACCCTCGGTCAGACCCGCCGCCTGATCGACGAGGTGCTGCCCGAGACACCGGGCCTCGGCGAACTGGCGCGAAGTTGATCCCGGTACGGGAACGTCAGCGCGGATCCCGGAAGGACTGGAGCGGGCGAAGGGATTCGAACCCTCGACTTCGACCTTGGCAAGGTCGCGCTCTACCCCTGAGCTACGCCCGCATCCGGGAAACGGCGGTTGCCACGGTATCGATGATGCACGATCATAGCTATAGTCGGGCGCAGCGCAAGCGGCTGTCCTGGTTCAGGACATTCGTTGACCTCGTTCAGACAGATGTGAGACACGGCCCTTGATGTAAGGGCGGGGGTCTCCGACGCTGTTGGTGCTGAACAACCAGCGTGAAGGAGAACCCCCATGCAGACCTTCGGCCTGCCCCGGCAGATTACACGAGGAGCCGCCCTGGCGTCGCGCCTGTGCGGCAAGGAGCGGAGCGACGAAGCGCACAGGCGCGACGCCCTTGAGCGCTGGCGCCAAGCCCGGGCCGACGGCCTGACCGCACGAGCGGCCGCCAACGCCGTCGGCGTGCCGAGATCGACCCTCTACCGGTGGCAGAGGCTGGCGGACCGCAACCGCCTCAAGCCGTGCTCGCGCCGCCCGCACACCCCGCGCCGGCCCACTTGGTCGGCGGCGCTGGTGACGGCGGTCCGGGAGACACGCGCCGACTACCCCATGTGGGGCAAGGCCAAGATCGCCGTCCTGCTCCGACGCAACGGGCACGCGGTAAGCGAGAGCACCACGGGCCGCATCCTCAAGACCCTCATGGAGCGCGGCGCCGTCACCCCGGTCCCGACCTTGCGCCGCAACGGACCGCGCGCCGCCCGGCGCCTCAGACCATACGCCAGACGCCTGCCCAGGGGCCGCAAGCCCACAAGTCCCGGCGAGATCGTCCAACTCGACACCCTCACCGTCTCACCACACACAGCCCGGCCCGCCATCAAGCAGTTCACCGCCCATGACCCCGTCGCAAAGTGGACCTGCGTACAGGCCTGGAGACGCGCAACCGCACACAACGCCAAGCGCTTCCTCGACAAGCTCCAGGCCGACATGCCCTTCCCCATCGAAGCCATCCAGGTCGATGGAGGCTCCGAGTTCAAGGCCGACTTCGAGACCGAATGCCAGCGCCGCGGCATCGACCTGTTCGAACTCCCGCCACGCTCGCCCAAGCTCAACGGACACGTCGAGCGCAACAACGGCGCATGGCGATACGAGTTCTACGCCACATGGGACCTGCCCGACGACAACCTCGACCACATCAACCGATGGATCGACGCCTTCGCCGACGAATTCAACACCTTCAGACCGCACCAGGCCCTTGGCGGACACACCCCCGCCCAGTACCTTCACTCACTGACAGCCAAAGAGACCCCCGTGTCTCATATGTCCTGAACCAGGACATTCGTTTGACTTCCATGTTTTCTTGGGTAACCCTGTCGAGGCCGATTTCGGCGGGATGGTCGGGTAGTCCGCTCCCGCTTGGAATCTCTCAAGACATCCGCCCGTCCCGGCGCCGATTGGCGCGTATCCTGTCATCGAACCCGAGGCCTCGCGCGTGATCGTCGAGTCCGAATAGGCTGGCCATGCATCTACAAGAGTTGAAGAAGAAATCGCCCACCGATCTTCTCGAGTTCGCGGAAGAGCTCGAGGTCGAGAACGCGAATGCGATGCGGACGCAGGACATGATGTTCGCGATCCTCAAGCAGCTCGCGGACAAGGACGAAGAGATTTCGGGGGGAGGGGTGCTCGAGATCCTGCAGGACGGTTTCGGGTTTCTTCGGTCGCCGGAGGCCAACTACCTTCCCGGCCCCGACGACATCTACGTTTCGCCCAGCCAGATCCGGCGTTTCGCCCTGCGGACGGGGGACACGGTGACGGGGTCCATCAGGGCCCCGAAGGACGGCGAGCGTTACTTCGCGCTGCTGAAGGTCAACGACGTCAACTTCGAGGCCCCGGAGAAGGGTCGGCAGAAGGTCAACTTCGATAATCTTACGCCGCTGTATCCGGAAGAAAAGATCAACCTGGAGATCGACGACCCCACGGGTCAGGATATGAGCTCGCGGGTGATCGACCTGATCACGCCGTTGGGAAAGGGGCAGCGGGCACTCATCGTGGCGCCGCCCCGGACGGGCAAGACGATGATGTTGCAGAACATCGCCCACTCGATCACGGCCAGCCATCCGGAGGTCTATCTCATCGTCCTCCTCATAGACGAGCGGCCCGAGGAGGTGACCGACATGCAGCGGTCGGTCGACGGCGAGGTGATCAGTTCGACCTTCGACGAGCCGGCGTCCCGGCACGTGCAGGTGACGGAGATGGTGATCTCCAAGGCCAAGCGTCTGGTCGAGCACAAGCGGGATGTGGTGATCCTGCTGGATTCGATCACCCGTCTGGCCCGCGCCTACAACACGGTCGTTCCCTCGTCGGGCAAGGTATTGACCGGTGGCGTGGACGCCAACGCCTTGCAGCGGCCGAAGCGGTTCTTCGGCGCGGCCCGCAACATCGAGCAGGGTGGCTCGCTGACCATCATCGCCACTGCGCTGGTTGATACCGGAAGCCGGATGGACGAGGTCATCTTCGAGGAATTCAAGGGAACGGGGAATTCAGAGATCATCCTCGACCGCAAGCTCTCCGACAAGCGGACGTGGCCGGCGATGGACGTCACCAAGTCCGGCACCCGCAAGGAGGAGCTGCTCGTCGACAAGGCGACGCTCTCGAAGATGTGGGTGTTGCGGCGCATCCTGATGCCGATGGGAGTTACCGACGCCATGGAATTTCTGCTCGACAAGCTCAAGCCGACGAAGAACAACTCGGACTTCTTCGATTCGATGAATACCTGACGTTCCTTCCCGCGCCCCGCGGGCCATCCCCTCCCGGCCTCCGCCCTCACGAGGGGAAGCCGGGAGGAGGGGGGTGCATGGATATGCGACCGCGGGCTCGTCGGCGGCCGGGGACGGGCCCTTACCTCGCCCGGAACACCGTGGAGCCGGTGGTCTTGCGTCCCTCCAGGTCCTTGTGCGCGCGGACGGCGTCCTTGAGGGGATAGGTCTGGTTGACCTTGATCTTGACGGCGCCCGACTCCACCACGTCGAAAAGGGCCTTGGCGCTGGCTTCGTATTCGCGGCGCGAGGCGTTGTAGGCCATCAGCGACGGCCGGGTGACGTAGAGCGATCCCTTGGCGGAAAGAACCGCCGGGTCGAGCGGCGCCACGGGTCCGGAGGACTGTCCGAACAGCACCATGACGCCCCGCGGGCGAAGGCAGTCGAGGGAGGCGTCGAAAGTCGATTTACCCACCGAGTCGTAGACGACGGGGACGCCCTTGCCGCCGGTGATGTCCATCACCGCCTCCTTGAAGTTCTCCCTGGTGTAGTCGATTGGATGATCGCACCCGTGACGCTTGGCGAGGCGCGCCTTCGCGTCCGAGCCGACGGTCCCGATCACCGTCGCCCCGAGATGCTTCAACCACTGGCAGGCGATGAGGCCGACCCCGCCGGCGGCGGCGTGGAACAGGACGGTGTCGCCGCGCTTCACCCGGTAGGTGCGGCGGACGAGGTACTCCACGGTCGTTCCCTTCAGCATCATCGCGGCCGCTGTCTTGTCGGAGATCGCCGGCGGGACCTTGACGATCTTGTCCGCCGGGATGTTGCGTTTCTGGGCGTAGGCGCCGAGCGTCAGCGCGTAGGCGACCCGGTCGCCCTCTCCGAAGTTTCCGACCCCGGGGCCGATGGCTTCCACGACGCCGGCGCCTTCCATGCCGATAACGGCCGGGAATCCGGCCAGCGGATACAGGCCGGCGCGGAAATAGCAGTCGATGTAGTTGAGCCCGACGTAGGTATGCCTGATCCGGACTTCTCCGCGGTCCGGGGCGGGGAGATCGATATCCCGCCATTTCATCACTGCCGGTCCGCCAGCCTTGCTGATCTGAATCGCCTTGACCATGGGTTCCTTCCTGTTCTCTGGGGGTCTCGACCTCGCGCCGGGAGCGGCGTCCCGGCCGGTTCGACCGGCAGTTTGTCCCAAGGCGCGACGGCCCCGCAACCGTCCGGCGCGGCGAACCCGTCGGGCTCGCCGGGAATCGGGAGCGTCAGGGTCGCGCCGCCGCGGTCAACGCCCCGACCGGGTCGGCCAGGGCCGCGCGCAGGCTCACGGGGTCCGTGATGGGCAGGGAGCAGGAAGTCCCCGAGCAGACGTAGGCGGTAGCCCTCCCGTCGACCAGGCCCTTGCCGGACGCCGGGTGGCTCTCCGGGAGACGGGCGTCCGGTTCGATCACTTGCAGCACGCCGGTCGGAACGGGGCTTTCGAAGTACGTCCGCGTCAGGGCCCGGGTCTCGTCGCCGCCGCGCTCTCCGATCACCGCGACCTGGACGGCCGCCGCCAGGAGCTCGAAACCGCCGAGCAGCGACGTAATGCCCAGGAGATTGCGCCGCGTCTCTCCCGAGAAGGCCGAGCAGACGGCTTCGGCGCGCCGCCGGTAGGCGTCGTCTCCCGTGAGGTGGTGAAGACGCGCCAGAACGTGCGCCATGACGCCGTTTCCCGACGGCGTCGCGTTGTCGACGGCGGTTCGTGGCCGGGTGATCAGGGCTTCGGCGTCGGCGGCGGTGAAGAAGTAACCGCCGTTGTCGGCATCCAGGTAGTGGGCCTCGACCGTATCCGCCCAGGCGCGGGCGCGTTCCAGGTACGAGGGGTTGCCGGTGACCTCGAACAGGGCGAGGGCGCCCTTCGACATGTTGGCGTAATCGTCCAGGAACGCCACTTCGGTCGCGCGGCCGTCGCGGTGGCAATGGAAGAGCCGGTCGCCGTCGCTCATCCCGCCGTCGATGAAGGCGAAGGCGCGCTCCGCCGCCACGACCCATTCCGGCGTCTGGAACGCGGCGCCGGCGCCGGCCAGCGCCGAGATCATCAGCCCGTTCCAGTCGGCCAGGACCTTGTCGTCCCATCCGGGTTTGATCCTCTTGTCGCGCGCGGCGAAGAGGATCTCGCGCGACCGCGCCAGACTCGCCTCGGCCGCGTCGTCGAGCGGGTCGGGATGGGCGGAGCGGTTGAGGATGTTGCGTCCCTCCCAGTTGCCGCCCGGCGAGACGTCGTAGACGTTCTTGAACAGGGCGGCGTCGTCGAGGAGCGAGTCGATCTCCCGTTCGCTCCAGACGTAGTAGCGTCCCTCCTCGCCCTCCGAGTCGGCGTCCTGGGAGGCGGCGAAGGCGCCGCCCCCCGCCAGCATCTCGCGCAACGTCCAGCCGACGGTCTCGCGGATGCGGTCGGCGTAGAGCGGGCTTCCCGTCTTGCGCCAGACGTGCGTCATCAATTCGATCAGTTGCGCGTTGTCGTACAGCATTTTCTCGAAGTGCGGCGCCAGCCAGATCTCGTCCGTCGAGTAGCGGGCGAATCCCCCGCCGAGATGATCGTAGATGCCTCCTTGGCACATGCGGTCGAGAGTGAGCGAGACGGCGTGCCCGAATATCTTCTCGCCGCCGCGAACGTGCGCCCGCCACAGGAAATCGAAGATCGACGGCTGGGGAAACTTGGGAGCGCCGACGAGGCCGCCGTTGTCGGGATCGAGGGCGCGGAGGAATTGGGTGGCGGCGTGGTCGAGGACGGCCATGGACAACCGCGCGGAGCCGTCGTCGCCGGGCGGCCGGGAGAGCTTGTCGAGGGCGGATTTGACGGACTCCGAGCTCTCCGCGACCTTGTCGCGCCGGTTCTTGTAGATCGTGTGCATCTGCCGCAGGACGTCCGGGAACCCCGGCCGTCCGTACCGCGACTCCGGCGGAAAGTAGGTGCCCCCCCAGAAAGGGGCGCCCTGGGGCGTGAGGAACATGGTGAGCGGCCAGCCGCCATGCTGGCCCAGAAGCTGCAACGTCTGCTGGTAGATGGTGTCGACGTCGGGACGTTCCTCCCGGTCGACCTTGATGTTGACGAAGAGCTCGTTCATCAGCGCCGCGATGTCGGTGTTCTCGAAGCTCTCGTGGGCCATGACGTGACACCAGTGGCAAGCCGCGTATCCGACGCTGAGGAGGATGGGTTTGTCGCGCCGGGCCGCCGCCTCGAAGGCTTCGGGTCCCCATGTCTGCCAGTGCACGGGGTTGTCCTTGTGCTGGATGAGGTACGGGCTGGCGGCGGTGTCGAGGACGTTGCGCATGGGCGTTCCTTGCGTTATTGCACGGGTCCGGTTTCAAGGCGGAAACAGGAACGAGGTCCAGACCCGATGAACGGCGTTAACGACAACGATGTCAATGGCGATCCGCCCCTGTTCTACCGGCGTCACGTGTTCTGCTGCGTCAACGAGCGCGCGGCCGATCATCCGCGGGGGTGCTGCAAGGCGAAGGGTTCCCAGGCGCTGCGCGACTACATGAAGAACCGGGCGAAGGAGCTCGGTATCAAGCGCGTACGGATCAACAATTCGGGTTGTCTCGACCGGTGCGAGCTGGGTCCGACCATGGTCGTCTATCCGGAGGGTGTCTGGTACAGCTGCGCGACCGAGGAGGAGATCGACGAGGTGCTGCGGGTCCACCTGATCGAAGGCGGGCGCGTCGAGCGTCTCCGGTTGCGGCCGGGCCAATCGGTGCGCGGAGAGCCGGAAGCGTGATTCGGAATGGCCCTACAGCTCGAAGTCCCGGGATGTGAGGATCGCCCGCAGGGCGACGTTCTCCCTCTTCAGGGTGTCCGCGGCGCCTTCCATGCGGTCGAGGACGGTGACGACCACGGGCGCGGACGCGCCTTCGTCGCGCGCGGCGGCCACCGCCCTGAGCGCCGAACCTCCGGTGGTCGTCACGTCCTCGAGCAACGCCACGGTCTTGCCGGCGAGGGAGTCCTTCGGACCCAGCCCCTCGATCAGGCGGCGCGTGCCGTGGTCCTTCGGCCGCTTGCGGACGAAGAACCCGTGCAGGCGGCGGCCGGAAAGACTCCGCTGGACCGCGCAGGCGACGAGCGGCACGGCGCCCATCTCGAGGCCGCCCACGTAGTCGGCATCGATGTCGGCGAGCTCGTCGAGGATGAGCCGGGCCATGAGGCTCGCGCCCTCGGGGTGGAAGGCGGTGCGCTTCATGTCGAAATAGAAGGTGCTGCTGGTTCCGGAGGCGAGCTCGACCTCCGTGTCCCGGAGCAGCGATCTCTCGGACACGATCCGAACCAGCCGGCGGCGGTCGCGTGATCGGGCGGCGGGCGACCTGGGTCGCCGGGTGTTCGGTATCGGCATCGTGTCTCCGTCGTTTTCTATATTTAGTATAACTGAGCGGATCAATCTACTAAATGTTGTATTCAGGGACGAAGTCGTCTTTACCGGTGGACATGCCGGGTCCCCGCGTGACTGTAGCGTGAGGAGCCCGGATTGGGAATCTCGCCGCCCGTGCGGATGAAGGTCGGCCGCCGCCTTCCCGCCCCCCATTCCGACATGACGATCGTCGCCCTCGCGAGCGGGCGCGGCCGGGCCGGAGTCGCCGTCGTCCGCATCTCGGGGCCGGCCGCGGGAAGCCTGCTGGCGGAGGTGGCGGGCGCGGTCCCGGCGCCTCGCGTGGCGACCCGCGCGGCGCTGCGCGACCCCGGGGACGGACGGGTGCTCGACGACGGTCTTGTCCTGTGGTTCCCGGCGCCGGCCAGCTGCACCGGCGAGGACGTCGCCGAGCTGCACGTCCACGGTGGCATGGCGGTGGTGTCCGGCGTGCTGAGCGCGCTTCGCGCCCGGCGGGACGTCCGCGTCGCGGAACCGGGAGAGTTCACGCGCCGCGCGTTCCTCAACGGCAAGCTGGACCTCGTTCAGGCCGAGGCCGTGGCCGACCTCGTCGATGCCGAGACGGAAGCGCAGCGCCGTCAGGCCGTCGATCAGCTCGAAGGGCGCCTCGGCGCTGTCTACGACTCGTGGCGGGTCCGTTTACGGGACGCCTTGGCGCGCTTGGAGGCCGTCATCGATTTCCCCGACGAGGAATTGCCCGCGGATCTGATATTCTTCATCCGCCGGGACGCCGGCGATTTGCTCGGCGAGCTCGTCGCGCACCTCGATGACGGCCGGCGCGGCGAGCGCCTGCGGAACGGCCTGTATGTCGTGATCGCGGGCGCTCCCAACGTGGGCAAGTCGAGTTTGCTGAACGCCTTGGCGCGGCGGGACGCGGCCATCGTCTCGGAGCGCGCGGGAACGACCCGGGACGTCGTGGAGGTTCGCCTCGACCTCGGCGGCTTCCCGGTGACCGTCGCGGACACGGCGGGCCTGCGGGAAAGCCGCGACGAGATCGAGGACGAGGGGATCCGGCGCGCGCTGGCGACGGCCGCGGCGGCGGACCTCAGGATCGTCATGGTGGAGGCGGCGCCGGTCGTCGAGATGGAGGCGCGGATCGAATCCCTGCTGGACGAGAATGCCATGGTCGTCGTCAACAAGATCGACCTGCACGAGGTCGCGGCGGGAATCCGGGTGAGGGGTCTCCGGGCGTGGCCCGTATCCGTGACCACCGGCAGGGGCCTCGGCGGTTTTCTGGAGGCGCTCGAAAGGGAGGTCGAGCGGCGCGTGGGCCGCGGCGAGGCGCCGCCGCTCACGCGGGAACGCCATCGGTCGGCCGTCGAGGAGACCGCGGCGTGCCTGCGGAGGTTCCTGGCCGGATCGGAAAACGGCGGCGCGGCGGACGTCCGCGTCGAGCTCCTGGCGGAGGATTTGAGGCTTGGCGCGCGAGCGCTCGGCCGAATTACCGGGAGGATCGACGTCGAGGAGCTCCTCGACGTCGTGTTCCGGGACTTCTGCATCGGAAAGTGATCGGACGGGCTTCGATACCGGGGTAGGGGAACGATGGATGTTTCACGTGAAACACGGCCGGGTTCCGGGCGCCCGGCGGCGGCGGTCGACGTCGCTCGGGTGCCCGACGGCGCGGTCTTCGACGTCGTCGTGATCGGGGGCGGCCACGCCGGGTGCGAGGCGGCGGCGGCGGCGGCGCGCCTCGGCGCCGCGACCCTGCTGGTGACGCACAAGGCGGGCACTATCGGTGAGATGTCGTGCAATCCGGCGATCGGCGGTCTCGGGAAGGGGCACCTCGTCCGCGAGATCGACGCGCTGGACGGGCTCATGGGCCGGGTGGCGGACGCCGCCGGGATACAGTTCCGTCTCCTGAACCGGCGCAAGGGTCCGGCGGTCCGGGGCCCCAGGGCCCAGGCGGACCGCGCCCTGTATCGGCGGGCGATGCAGGGCGCGCTGGGCCGGATCGAGAACCTGACGGTCGCCGAAGCCGCGGTCGAGGACCTCGGGATCGTCGGCCGGGGCCGGATCTCGGAGGCGCGATCGGTGACGCTCGCCGACGGGCGGCACATCCGCGCGGGCGCCGTGGTCCTGACGACTGGCACCTTCCTGCGGGGCCTGATCCACGTGGGCGAGGAGCGGACGCCGGCGGGGCGCGTCGGCGACGCGCCGGCGTTGGGTCTCGCCGATACGCTCGGGCGGCTGGGGTTCCGTCGCGGGCGCCTGAAGACGGGCACGCCGCCGCGCCTCGACGGGAGGACCATCGACTACGCCCGCCTGGAGGCGCAGCCGGGCGACGACCCGCCGGTGCCGTTCTCTTTCCTGACCCGGGAGATCGCGACGCCCCAGGTAAGTTGTCACGTCACCGCGACGACGCCGGCGTCGCACGCGCTGATCCGGGCCAACCTCGACAGGTCCCCCCTGTATTCGGGCCGCATCGAGAGCGTGGGTCCCCGCTATTGTCCCTCCATCGAGGACAAGGTCGTGCGCTTCGGCGACCGGAGCGCGCATCGGATCTTCCTCGAGCCGGAGGGGCTGGACGACGACACGGTCTATCCCAACGGGATATCCACCTCCCTTCCCAGGGACGTGCAATCGGCGCTGTTGAAGACCGTTCCGGGGCTCGAGAGGGCGGAGATGACGCGACCGGGATACGCCATCGAGTACGACTTCGTCGATCCGCGGGAGCTGTTCCCGACCCTGGAGACCCGCAAGGCGCGACGTCTGTTCTTCGCGGGCCAGATCAACGGCACCACCGGCTACGAGGAAGCGGCCGCCCAGGGACTGATGGCCGGATTGAACGCGGCGTGCCGGGTGTCCGGCGCCGCCGCCGTCACCGTCGATCGCGCCGACGGCTATATTGGCGTGCTGATCGACGATCTGGTCACCCGCGGCGTCGACGAGCCTTACCGGATGTTCACCTCGAGGGCGGAATATCGCTTGACCCTGCGGGCCGACAACGCGGACCGACGGTTGACGCCGTTGGGGATCGGGAGAGGGTTCGTGCGCGCCGAGCGGATCGCGGCGTTCGAGGCCGGATCGCAAGCCCTTGAGGCGGCTCGCGGGCGGCTCGAAACGTTGTCGTTGACCCCTGGCGAGGCGCGTCGGCACGGGATCCCGGCGACCCGCGACGGCGCGCGGCGCGGCGCCTTCGATCTGCTCGGCGGCTACCGCATGACGGTCGCCGATCTGGCGCGGATCTGGCCCGAGCTCGAAGGGATGCCGGCCCACGTCGCCGAGCGGCTGGAGTGCGAGGCCCATTACCGTGGATACCTGGCTCGGCAGGAGGCGGACATCCGGGCCTTCCGGCGCGAGGAGGCGTTGCGCGTCCCGCCGGACCTGGACTTCCGCCGGGTGGACGGCCTGTCGAACGAGCAGCGCGAGAAACTGGCGGCCGCGCGGCCCACGACGCTCGGCGCGGCCGCCCGGGTGCCCGGCGTCACCTCGGCGGCGGTGAACCTGCTCCTCGTCCATGTTCGCCGCCACGGCGGGACGGGCGGGCGGAGGTCGCCGAAGAGCGCCCCGGTCGGCGCCTGAGTCGGCGAGGACGGGGCATGGCCGGGGTCGGGACCGGGACCGGGGCGTACGACGCCGGCGCCTTTCGCCGCGATACCGGTGTTTCACGTGAAACATTGGAGCGCCTGGAGGCGTATGCCGCGCTGGTGACCAGGTGGCAACGCCGGATGAACCTCGTGGGCCCCCGCTCGCTCGCGAACATCTGGCGCCGCCACATGCTCGACTCCGCCCAGCTGGCGGACCTGGCCCCGGCGGGCGCGCGGGTGTGGGTCGACGCGGGAAGCGGCGCCGGGTTTCCGGGTCTGGTATTGGCCATTCTCGGCCGCGGCCGGATGTTCCTCGTCGAGAAGGACGCGCGGAAGTGCGCCTTTCTCAGGGAGGCGGTCCGGCTGACGGAAGCGGAGGCCGAGGTGGTGGAATCCCGGATGGAGGAGATCGGCGCGGCGCGCCCGGAGGAGCGGCCGTTCCCGCCGCCCCGGGTCGTCACGGCGAGGGCCTTGGCACCGCTCGACAGGCTGTTGGCGATGGTAGCCCCGCTGTGCGGCCCGGAAACGGTGTGTCTTTTTCCGAAGGGCCAAGATGTTGGGTCTGAGTTGGGGAGAATTACAAAATATGCTAATATCGATATAGACAGGTTACCGAGCCGGACGGCGGCGGGCGCGGCGATCTTGCGGGTCGGGGGGCTGGGAACCGAGGGGATTGGCGGATGAGGAGCGGTGACGGAGGGCCGGTGGGCGGCACGCCGCGGTCTCGCCCGGACGGGAAGGGCAGGGTCATCGCGGTGGCGAACCAGAAGGGCGGCGTCGGCAAGACGACGACCGCCATAAACCTGGCGACCGCCCTCGCCGCCACGGGCCGTCGGCTGCTGGTCGTCGATCTGGACCCCCAGGGGAACGCGAGCACCGGCTTCGGGATCGACCGGAACGACCGGTCCCCGAGCACCTACGACGTCCTGGTGGACGCGGCGACGGTGGGGGAGGCGGCCGTGGCGAGCGATATTCCCGGGCTCGACATCGTCCCGGCGACGGTCGACCTTTCCGGGGCCGAGCTGGAGCTCGCGCACGTGGGGCGGCGCGGTCACCGGTTGCGCGACGCCATCGGCGGCGCGGTCGCGGAGTACGATTACGTCCTGATCGACTGTCCCCCCGCGCTCGGACTCCTGACGTTGAACGCCCTGGTCGCCGCGGACGCCGTGCTCGTGCCGTTGCAGTGCGAATTCCTGCCGCTCGAGGGGTTGAGCCATCTCATGCGGACGATCGAGCGGGTGCGCGCCGGGTTCAACCCGACGCTGGATATCGAGGGCGTGGTGCTCACCATGTTCGACCGGCGGAACAGCCTGTCGGACCAGGTCGCGACGGACGTGCGCGGCGTGCTGGGCGACAAGGTGTACGACACGGTGATCCCGAGGAACGTCCGGGTCTCCGAGGCTCCGTCCCATGGAAAGCCCGCGCTCCTGTACGATTTCCGGTGCGCCGGCAGCCGCGCCTACATCAGCCTCGCCGGCGAGGTGCTGCGGCGCGAAGGGACCCTCGTCGCATGACCGGGGATATCCAGGACCGGCGCCGCGGTCTGGGCCGGGGACTGTCGGCGCTTTTCGACGACGGCGGAGACGAGCGCGCGGACCCCGACCGGGCGCGGTCGCCGAGGGTCGTTCCCATCGAACGGCTGCGGCCCAGCGCGTTCCAGCCCAGGCGGCGGTTCGACGAGACGGAGATGGAGGCCCTGGCCGCCTCCGTCGGCGACGTCGGCGTGTTGCAGCCGATACTCGCGCGGCCCGTCGGCGGCGACGGGGAGACGTTCGAGATCGTCGCCGGGGAGCGCCGGTGGCGCGCCGCCCAGCGGGCGCGATTGCATCGGGTTCCCGTCGTCGTCAGGGAGCTCGACGACGCCCAGGCGCTGAAGATCGCGCTGGTGGAGAACGTCCAGCGCGAGGATCTGAACGCGATCGAGGAGGCGGAGGGATACCGCCGCCTGACGGAGGAGTTCGGGCTCACGCAGGAGGCCGTTTCCCACGCCGTCGGCAAGAGCCGCAGCCACGTGGCGAATACCTTGCGCCTGTTGGGCCTGCCCGACCGCGTGAGGCGGCTCGTGGAGGACGGGCGACTGTCGGCGGGGCACGCGAGGGCCCTGCTGGCGGCGCGGGATCCGGAAGGGCTCGCGACACGCGCCGCGAGCGAGCGGCTGACGGTCCGCGAGGTGGAAGCCTTGGCGAAGCGACGGACGGAGGACGAGAGTCGGGGGGGCGGCGGGAAACGGCGCGTCGTCGGGAAGGACGCGGACACGCTGGCGCTGGAGCGCGATCTCTCCGCGGCCCTCGGTCTTCGCGTCGACATCCGCCACAAGGGAGAGGCCGGCGGGACGATCGGCATCGGCTACGGGACGCTCGAGCAGCTGGACGACGTGTGCCGGCGCCTGCGCCGTCGCGAGGAGACATAGGGTGTCGACCTCGGCGGCCGGCGTGTTCTCGGGCGAGCGCGCCGTGGAGGCGCCGCCGTTCCGTCCGCCGCGGCGGTTGAGACCGAACGCGCGGCTCGCCATGGACGGGCTCGAGTTCCTGTCGCTCCTGCCCGGCGAGGCCGTGCCCGTGGCGTTCCTCGATCCGCAGTATCGCGGGGTTCTGGACAAGCTGGCTTACGGCAACGAGGGCGTGGCCCGCGGGCGGCGGCGTTCCGCGCTCCGGCAGATGCCGGAGGCGACGATCGCGGAGTTCGTTCGCGACGTCGACCGCGTGCTGGCGCCGTCCGGCCACCTGTTCCTGTGGGTCGACAAGTTCCACCTGTGCGAGGGGTTCGAGGCCTGGCTGGAGGGAACGGCCCTCGACGTCGTCGACCTCGTGACCTGGGACAAGGGCAGGATGGGGATGGGTTACCGCACCCGACGGACGGCGGAATACTGCGCTGTCCTGCAGAAGGAACCGCGTAAGGCGAAGGGCGTGTGGAAGGCCCACGACATTCCCGACGTGTGGCGCGAGAAGGCGCCGCGGACGGGCCATCCGCACGGCAAGCCCGTCGAGTTGCAGGGCGCGTTGATGGCCGCCGTGTCGAACGAGGGCGATTACGTGATCGACCCGGCGGCCGGTTCGTTCTCCGTCCTGCGCGCGGCGCGGAACCGCGGCCGCGCGTTCCTGGGTTGCGACCTGGAGGGATGACCCTTGGCGCGGTCTCGGCGCTTTCGTCTCCGGCGGGAGATGGCGTCGGACGCCGGATTTCGTCCGTCGCGGAACTTGTCGCGCATGGTCGATCGGGACGGGGAACCGACGCCACGACCGGGTTCGAGCAGGCCACGCTCGCCTACCGGACCGCCGCGACCGGTCTTCCCGCCGCCGCGTCCGCGCTCGGCCGCGGAACGGTCGCGGCCCGGCCGGGGCCCTGGCTCAGCCGCGCCGCGCCGCGCCGGCGATGCGGAAGAGCGTCCGTTCGCAGACGAGGCCGCCGGGCGTCCCTGTGGTCTTGCACGACCGTTCGGCGCGCAACGCGATGTCCAGCGCCTCCTCGACGCGGACGGTCGTCCATCTGGCGACCTGCGCCGCGAACGCCGCCTTGCTCTTGAAGAACACGGGTGGCCGCAGCGACGACATCGCCCTCTCGATGCTGCCGCCCGAATCGCGGGCCACCGATACCGCGTGCAGTCTCTGGAGGTGGCGGGCGAGCGCCCGCAGCACCGCGACGTCCCGCTGCCCCGCCGCCACGACGCGGTCCCAGGCCCGCGCCAGTTCCGAAACGCCGCCCGCCGCGGCGGCGAAGGCCACGTCCTCCAGAGCGCGTTCCGCTTCGTCGCCGACGCAAGCCGCCGCCATCTCCCGGGTCACCGCGCCGTCGCGGTCCAGGGCGTAGAGAACCAGCTTGTCCAGCTCCCGGCGGGCGAGCGCGCGGTCGCCGCCCAGGCGCCGCGACAGATACTCCAGAGCCGGCGGTTCGATCTCCTTTCCGTCCGCGCGCAACGTTTCCCGGATCAGCCGCGCGCGTGCGTCGTCGTCGTCCGGGTAGCACGGAACCGCGGCGCCCCGGGCCGCGTCCTCGAACAGGCGGCGCACCCGGGAACGAGGCCCGAGGTCCCCCGCCTCGATCACGACGAACGCGCCTTCGGGCGGACGCTCGAGAAGCGCGGACAGCGCCGGCGCGAGGGCGTCCGACGCGCCCCGGACCCGGACGACCCGGATTCCGCCGCCCCAGGGAATGGCCGCGGCCTCGTCGAGCAGGCGTCCGGGCGATCCGGCGAGGTCTTCTCCCCGCAGCGCCGTCGCGGCGAACGGATCCTCGGGATCGACGCCGCTGGCCCGCGCGAGCGTCGCCGCGCGCTCGCCGACCAGCCCGGAATCCGGCCCGTAGACCAGAACGGCGCGGACGTTCGGGTCGGGGTCGCGCGCGAACGAGTCCGCGTTCCTGCCGCTGATCTTCACGACGGTCCTCCGGGTATCGCCGGGTCGCTACCGGGCGTTCCGCGCCAGGAAGGCGGCGACGCGCGTCTTCAGCTCGTCGGCGATTTCCCCGGCGGCCCGCCGTTCCGCGTCGCGCTCGGCGACCACGTTGGCGTAGTCCGAGGCGACGACGTTGTAGGCGGTGACCGACCTCGCCCGGCCCCGCGACACCGCTTCCCCGGTCGCGGTCGACGAGAGAACGTAATCCGCCTCCAGGGACACGTTGAAACGCGTCGCCGCCACTTCCCTCGTGATCGCGAGGGCCTCTCTGGACACGTGCAACGAGACGGTCAGCTTGTAGGCCGGTGCGGCGGAGGGACCCCGGGGGGTCAGGCGGTCCAGCAGGCGGTTCCGCACGATTTGCCCCAGGCGGTCCGGTATGTGGGCGATCTCGATTCCCGCGAGAACCTCGGGCGCGCCGCCGCCGGGCGCGTGGAGCGGGCGGAACCCGCACGCGGCGACCGAGGCCGATATCAGCGCCGCGGCGACGGCCGGCCTAGAGAACCACATTGACGATCCGGTTGGGGATCACGATCACCTTCCGCACGGCGCGGTCGCCGACGCTTCGCCGCACGTTGGCGTGCGCCAGCGCCGCTTCCCGGATCGCCGCCTCGTCGGAATCGCGCGCCATCTCGATGGCGCCGCGCAGTTTTCCGCCCACCTGGACGCCGATGACGACGCTCTCCTCCGCGACCAGCTCGGGATCCGCGACGGGCCAGGCCGCGTCGGCCAGCAGCGTCTCGTGACCGAGATGCCGCCACAGCTCCTCGGCGATATGGGGCATCATGGGTCCGATCAGCCGGACCAGGGTCTCCAGGGCCTCCCGGAGCGCGGCGGCGGCGTCCGGCCGTCCCTCCCCGTCCGGCGGCGTCCACGTGCCCAGGACGTTGACGAACTCGTGGATCCGCGCCACCGCCTTGTTGAAGCGGAACGCCTCGATATCGTCGCCGACCGCCGCGACCGTCCGGTGGGCGGCGCGGCGCAGCTCGCCGTCGGGGCCGTCCCCGTCGGCCGTCGGCCGGCCGCTCCCGGCCTCGCCGGCGTGGATGCTCAGTTCCCGCGCCAGCCGCCACACCCGCCGGACGAAGCGCCAGGCTCCGGACACCCCGGCGTCCGTCCATTCCAGGTCGCGCTCCGGGGGGCTGTCGGACAGCATGAACCAGCGGGCCGTGTCGGCGCCGTACCGGCCGATGATGGAGCCCGGGTCGACGACGTTCTTCCTGGACTTGCTCATCGACTCCGAGCGGCCGACCTCGACGGGCGATCCCGACTCCGCGAGCACCGTCCGGCCGTCCGGGTTCCGCGTCACCTCCTCGGGATAGCGCCAGTTCCCGTCCCCGTCCCGATAGGTCTCGTGGCAGACCATGCCCTGGGTGAACAGCCCCGCGAAGGGTTCGTCGAACCCGAGATGGCCGCGGTCCTTCATGGCCCGCATGAAGAATCGGGAATACAGCAGGTGGAGGATGGCGTGCTCGATCCCGCCGATGTACTGGTCCACCGGCATCCAGTAGCGGATCGCGTCCCGGTCGACGGGAGCGTCGGCGCGCGGGCTGCAGAAGCGGGCGAAGTACCACGACGAATCCACGAAGGTGTCGAGGGTGTCCGTTTCGCGCAGGGCCGGCTTCCCGCACGCCGGGCAGCCCACCCGCCGCCAGGCCATGTGGTCGTCGAGGGGGTTCCCGGGCCTGTCGAAGGTGACGTCCTCCGGCAGGGCGACGGGCAGATCCTCCTCGGGGACCGGAACGACGCCGCAGCCGTCGCAGTGGATCATGGGGATCGGGCAGCCCCAGTATCGCTGCCGGGACACTCCCCAGTCGCGGAGGCGGTAGTTGACCGCGCGCCGCCCCTTGCCCGTCCGTTCGAGCCTTTCGGCGACCGCCGTCTTCGCCGCGTCCACGGAGAGGCCGTCGAGGAACCGCGAATTGGCGAGAACGACATCGCCGGTCTCGAGGAAGGCTTCGTCGTCGACCCGGAACCGGGCGGCGTCCGCGTCCCTGGGAACGACGACCGGCAGCACGGGGAGCCCGTACGCGCGCGCGAAGTCGAGGTCCCGCTGGTCGTGCGCGGGACAGCCGAAGATGGCCCCCGTACCGTACTCCATCAGCACGAAATTGGCGATGTAGACGGGCAGCTCCCTGCCTTCGTCGAAGGGGTGGCGGACCCGGAGGCCGGTGTCGTGGCCCTTCTTCTCGGCGGTTTCGACGGCTTCCTCGCTGGTTCCCGTGCGGCGGCATTCGGCGACGAACGCCGCCGCTTCGGGGTCGCGCCCCGCCGCCTCGGAGGCGAGCGGATGGTCGGCCGACAGGGCCATGAAGCTGGCGCCGAAGATCGTGTCGTGCCGCGTCGTGTAGACGTCGAGGCCGTCGTCCCGCCCGACGATCTCGAAGGACATGGCGAGTCCCTCGGAACGGCCGATCCAGTTCCGCTGCATGGTCCGCACCTGGGGCGGCCAGCGGTCGAGCGTGTTCAGGGCCTCCAGGAGATCGTCGGCGAACGCGGTGATCCTGAAGAACCACTGGCTCAGCTTGCGTTTCTCGACGGGAGCGCCGGACCTCCAGCCGCGGCCGTCGATCACTTGCTCGTTCGCCAGCACCGTGTGGTCCACCGGATCCCAGTTCACCCACGATTCCCCCCGGTACGCGAGACCGGCCTCGTACATGTCGAGGAACAGCTTCTGCTGGCGCGCGTAGTACCCGGGATGACAGGTGGCCAGCTCCCGCGACCAGTCGAGCGACAGCCCCATCGCCTTGAGCTCGTCCCGCATGTTGGCGATGTTGCCGTAGGTCCACGCCGCCGGATGGACGTTCTGCTCCCGCGCCGCGTTCTCGGCGGGCAGGCCGAAGGCGTCCCAGCCCATGGGGTGCAGGACGCTGAATCCCCTGGCCCGCTTGTACCGCGCGACCACGTCCCCCAGCGTGTAGTTGCGGACGTGTCCCATGTGGATGCGTCCGGAGGGGTACGGAAACATCTCGAGGACGTAGTACTTCGGCTTGCCGGGGTCTTCGCGGGCCTCGAACGTACGGCGCTCGGCCCAGATCCGTTGCCATTTCGCCTCCGTTCTCTGGGCGTCGTACGGGGCGTCGTGTGGGGCGGGCGGGTTCATGGCGTCGGTCGGCGGGGCGTTGGCGGTCGCGGTTTCGGAGAGCGTCGCGCCGCCTCCCGGTCGCGAGGGGCGGCGCGAACCGTCACGGGGGGAAACGTTCCGCGGGCACGTCCCCGGAGACGGGCGCGTCGGGGCGGGCCGTCATCGCCCCGCGCCCGGGCGTCCGACGAGACGCGCTGCGGTCGTCGTCATGCCGGTTTCCCGTTCACGCCGCGTCCTTTCGGCCGGTCACGGAGTCGCGCAGACCGTCGATCGGGCCTTCGAGGCGGGCCATCCGTTGCTCGAGGCCGTCCATGCGCCGTCCGAGGCGTTGCTCGATCTTGCCCATGTCCGCCCGCAGCCGGGCGAAGACGACGACGATCAGCGCCGCCAGACCGATGAATCCGCCTGGTTCCGGGGTCATGACGACGTCTCCCGTTCGAGGCCGCAAGCGGCGGCGGGCGTGTCGAATGCGGCGCCGGTCATGACGGCTTCGCTACTCCGGAACGGCATTCGCGCGCAGCTCGCGCGCGCGGGTGAGGATCGCGTTCTCCAGTTCCGTCGCCGTTCCGTCGCCCACGTCGCCGTCGACCCAGCGGTCGCCCGCCGCGAGCCGTTGCCGGAACACCGATACCTTCACGCCGTCCGCGCGCAGCCGGCGGTCGAGGATGTAGACCGTCATCTTGAAGCGCTCCGAGGGCGTCTCGAGAGGCGAGTACCAGTCGGTGATGATCACGCCGCCGAAGGGGTCGGCGGACGAGAGCGGCATGAACGAGACGGTGTCGAGCGAGGCCCGCCAGAGGAACGCGTTGACGCCGATGCCCCCGCCGTCCGACGGCCGGGCGTCCGGACCTCCGAGGAGGGGAATCCCGCCGCCGAACAGCCCGCCGCTGTCGTCGCCCTCGAACGGGGCCTTCCTGGGGTCGTAGTCGACGTCGCCGACTTCCTCGATCCTCGGGTTCTCGCATCCGACGGCGAGCAGCAGGACGCCGCCGAGAACGCCGGTCAGCAGGAGGCGCTTGCGCCGGGGTCCGGACATCTTCGAGGGCTCCTCCCGTTCCTGGGTTTCCGAATCCGTCGGCGGACGGCCTGTTTCGCAGGTTCCGATTGTGCGACGGCCGGCCCCGACGCGCAACGTCGAATCTCGCGCGGTGTCGGTAAACACGGGATACGACCCGCCTTGCGCCAGGATCCGCGACGACCTATCCTCGTCCCATGACCGATTTCGAGACCGCCAGCCTGGTTGTCGCGGCCGCCGGAGCCGCCGCCGCGTTCGTATCGGCCGGCGCCGCCACCGTCGCGGCCGTCGGCATCTGGCACGGTATCCGCGCGATGGTCCGGGGCAACGACGAACGCGGGCGCCAGCAAGGCGAAGCGTTGCGGCAGCAAGGCGAGGCGTTGAAGCAGCAACGAGAAGCCGACGACCAGCGCCACGAAGAAGCCATGACCAGGGCGGACAAGCACCACGAGGCCACCATGACGGCGCTGAACGAACTGATCCGGACCGGCCAGCGCCAGACGGCCGCTCTCGACGAACTGCTCCGCCGCCCCGCGTCCGCTACTCACTGATATCGACAACCGGCCGGGGGACCGCCGCCATGACCGATTTCGAGACCGCCAGCCTGGTTGTCGCGGCCGCCGGAGCCGCCGCCGCGTTCGTATCGGCCGCTGCCGCCACCGTCGCGGCCGTCGGCATCTGGCACGGTATCCGCGCGATGGTCCGGGGCAATGACGAACGCGGGCGCCAGCAAGGCGAGGCGTTGCGGCAGCAACGCGAGGCGTTGAAGCAGCAACGCGAAGCCGACGACCAGCGCCACGAAGAAGCCATGACCAGGGCGGACCAGCGTCACGAAGAAACCATGACGGCGCTCCGACACCAGGCCGCCGCCCTCGACGAACTGATCCGGGCCGGCCAGCGCCAGACGGCCGCCCTCGACGAACTGCTCCGCCGCCCCGCGTCCGCGCCCGGCGCCGGGTGAATCCCGCGCGCCCGGCGATGTCGCTATGATCGCACCTGACCGATACCGACGACCGGCCGGAGAACCGCCGCCATGACCGACTTCGAGATCGCTTCCCTCGCCATCGCCGCCGCCAACGCCACGGCCGCCATCGTCGCCGCCGTCGGCATCTGGCACGGTATCCGCGCGATGGTCCGCGCCAACAAGGAACGCGCCGTTATCCTCGATCAACAACGCGAAGCCGACGACCAGCGCCACGCCGAAGCCATGACCAGGGCGGACAAGCAACACGAAGAAGCCATGACCAGGGCGGACAAGCACCACGCCGAGACCATGACGGCACTCGACGAATTGATCCGGGGCGGACGCCGCCAGCACGAGGCCACCATGACGGCGCTCCGACACCAGGCCGCTGCCCTCGACGAACTGATCCGGGCCGGCCAGCGCCAGACGGCCGCTCTCGACGAACTGCTCCGCCGCCCCGCGTCCGCGCCCGCCGGGTGAATCCCGCGCGCCCGGCGATGTCGCTATAATCGCATCTGACCGATACCGACGACCGCCGGGGGACCGCCGCCATGACCGTGTTCGAGATCGCTTCCCTCGCCATCGCCGCCGCCAACGCCACGGCCGCCATCGTCGCTGCCGTCGGAATCTGGCACGGCATCCGCGCGATGGTCCGCGCCAACAAGGAACGCGCCGTTATCCTCGATCGACAACGCGAAGCCGACGAACGCCGCCACGAAGAAACCATGACCAGGGCGGACCAGCGTCACGAAGAAACCATGACGGCGCTCCGACACCAGGCCGCCGCCCTCGACGAACTGATCCGGGCCGGCCAGCGCCAGACGGCCGCTCTCGACGAACTGCTCCGCCGCCCCGCGTCCGCGCCCGGACCCGCCGGGTGAATCCCGCGCGCCCGGCGATGTTGCTATGATCGCACCTGACCGATACCGACGACCGGCCGGGAGACCGCCGCCATGACCGTGTTCGAGATCGCTTCCCTCGCCATCGCTGCCGCCAACGCCACGGCTGCCATCGTCGCCGCCGTCGGCATCTGGCACGGTATCCGCGCGATGGTCCGCGCCAACAAGGAACGCGCCGTTATCCTCGATCGACAACGCGAAGCCGACGAACGCCGTCATGAAGAAACCATGACGGCGCTGAACGAACTGATCCGGGACGGACGCCGCCAGCACGAGGCCACCATGACGGCGCTGAACGAACTGATCCGGGCCGGCCAGCGCCAGACGGCCGCTCTCGACGAACTGCTCCGCCGCCCCGCGCCCGCGCCCGGACCCGCCGGGTGAATCCCGCGCGCCCGGCGATGTCGCTATAATCGCATCTGACCGATACCGACGACCGCCGGGGGACCGCCGCCATGACCGTGTTCGAGATCGCTTCCCTCGCCATCGCTGCCGCCAACGCCACGGCCGCCATCGCCGCCGCCGCCGGCATCTGGCACGGCATCCGCGCGATGGTCCGCGTCAACGACGAACGCGGGCAACAGCAACGCGAGGCGTTGAAGCAGCAACGCGAAGCCGACGAACGCCGCCACGAAGAAAGCATGACGGCGCTGAACGAACTGATCCGGGCCGGCCAGCGCCAGACGGCCGCTCTCGACGAACTGCTCCGCCGCCCCGCGTCCGCCGGGTGAACCCCGCGCGCGCCCGGCGATGTCGCTATGATCGCACCTGACCGATACCGACGACCGGCCGGGGGACCGCCGCCATGACCGACTTCGAGATCGCTTCCCTCGTCATCGCTTTCGCGAACGCCACGGCCGCCACCGTCGCGGCCGTCGGCATCTGGCACGGCATCCGCGCGATGGTCCGCGCCAACAAGGAACGCGCCGTTATCCTCGATCAACAACGCGAAGCCGACGAACGCCGTCACGCCGAAACCATGACGGCACTCGACGAATTGATCCGGGACGGACGCCGCCAGCACGAGGCCACCATGACGGCGCTCCAGCACCAGGCCGCCGCCCTCGACGAACTGATCCGGGCCGGCCAGCGCCAGGCCGTCGCCCTCGACGAACTGATCCGGGCCGGCCAGCGCCAGACGGCCGCTCTCGACGAACTGCTCCGCCGCCCCGCGTCCGCGCCCGCCGGGTGAATCCCGTGCGCCCGGCGATGTTGCTATAATCGCATTCGCCGATTCCGACGACCGGCCGGGGGACCGCCGCCATGACCGACTTCGAGACTGCCAGCTTGGTTGTCGCGGCCGCCGGAGCCGCCGCCGCCTTCGTATCGGCCGGCGCCGCCACCGTCGCGGCCGTCGGAATCTGGCACGGCATCCGCGCGATGATCCGCGCCAACAAGGAACGCGCCGTTATCCTCGATCAACAACGCGAAGCCGACGACCAGCGCCACGAAGAAACCATGACCAGGGCGGACCAGCACCACGCCGAAACCATGACGGCGCTGAACGAACTGATCCGGGCCGGCCAGCGCCAGGCCGCCGCCCTCGACGAACTGATCCGGGCTGGCCAGCGCCAGACGGCCGCTCTCGGCGAACTGCTCCGCCGCCCCGCGTCCGCGCCCGAACCCGCCGGGTGAACCCCGCGCCCGCCGGAACCGCCGGTGTGGCGAAAAGGTCACATATCGTGTCGTTCTTGCCCGCGGCGCGCGGTTCCGCCGTCAAACGCATTGATTCGGCGGAACGGAGCGTGTTTACACTCCGCGGCGCAAACGGTTTTTGGCCAATCAACACCGTATACGGAGGATCACGAATGAAAGCGCACAAACACCAGCTTCTCGCCACCAGCGCCCTGGCGACCGCCGCGATGGCGATTCCGGGTGTCGCCGCGGCCGAGATGATGAAGCCGACCCTCTCGCTGGGCGGGTTCTTCTACCACGACACCCACTTCGCCAGCCAGGACATGGACAAGGACAAAAGCTCCGTCCTGCACCACATCGACTCCGAGGTCCACTTCAAGCTGGGCGCCGAGCTCGACAACGGCCTCAAGATCGGCGGGCGGATCGAACTCGAGGGTCTCAATTCCGGCGGCGATGACATCGACGAAACGCGTCTCGACCTCTCGGGCGCGTGGGGGATGGTCAGGCTCGGCACGACCAACTCCGGCCGCTACGGCGACACCTGGTCGGTGTGGGGCCCGAACGTGGCCCACGGCGTCTCGTCGGGCGTGACGACCGAGTGGCTGGTCATGCCCGGGGGAACAGGCGGCTTCGCGTTCCGCAAGCCGCTCGGCTCGGCCAATGTCGACGTCTCGAACGACGACCCGGCCATCACCTACTTCACGCCCCGCTTCAACGGCTTCCGGCTCTCGCTGACCCACCGTCCCGAAATCCAGGACACGGGCGGAAAGAACATCGGGTCAAGCGGTTCGGACGAGACGGCGAACTACACCAACGCGCTCGACGGCTCGGTCCAGTACTCGGGCGACGTGGGCGGCATGAAGGTCGCCCTCCTGCTCGGCGGGGCCACGGCGGACGCTCCGGGGGTCATGGACGACTACAAGATCGTGAACGGCGGCGCCACGCTCGGCGCGCATGGCTTCAAGATCGGCGGCCATGTGGCCGACGTGGAAGACGAGATGAACAAGGGCAGCGGCACGGCGTACAACGTCGGCGCGAGCTACGGGCAGGGGCCCTGGGCGGTGAGCGCGACGTTCCACGACGGCGAGGTCTCGCACAAAGTGCCGTCAGGAACTCCGCCGGGCGCGAAACCCAACTACGGGGACGGCCCCGCCGCGGCCGAGATGTCGGTGTGGGCTCTGGGCACGAGCTACACCCTCGGTCCGGGCGTGCGCGTCCTGGCGTCGTACCAGAACGCGGAGGTGACCGTGAATCCCGTCGTGGGCGACAGCACGAGCAACGAGGGTTCGGCCTTCACCCTCGGTCTCGCGGTCAACTTCTGATCCGGCTTCCGACGGGAGCCGTCAAGGGCGGGGGTCATCCCCGCCCTTTTTTTCGTGCCATTCATACCCCCCCGTCAGGATCGTGGGAAACGGACTCGCGCCGGAAACCCCCGAAACGGAGGGTTGACATCGATACAAGTATGCCAATGCTGATTCGGCGTCGTTGTGGCGCGACCTGAAGCATGGGGGGAGAATCGCATGGGCGCATCGACGAGCATGGTGCGAATTGTCCGCGTTCGGGTCAGGGAGGGGAACACCGGTTTGTTCCATGCCGAGAGCTCGGACTTGAGGGGCCTCCTGGTCCCCGCGCCGGACATGGACTCCTTGTGGGCGAGAGTGCCCGGCGCGATCAGGGACCTCTACGCGGCGGTGGGAGAGAAGGTCATCGTGACCCGCGTGGAGGATTCGGACCCGGACACCTATCCGTTCGCGGCCATTCCGGAGCGGGTCCTCGCCGAACAGGCCGGGCCGGAGACGGCGCATCACTAGTGTTATGACCCAAAAGTAACTGGTATATTTGTGGCTGGTTTCCCATCAGGGGTCTGGCCATGCCCCGCGGTCGTCCAATCGAACCCATCGTTCTGAACCACGAGCAGAGGTCTCAACTCCTCAGCCTCGCCAACTCCCGCTCCCTGCCCCACGGGCTGGTCCGGCGCGCGCAAATCGTTCTCGCCTGCGCCGACGGCGAGCCCAACGCTTCCATCGCCAAACGGATGCGCCTGACCCCCACCACCGTCGGCAAATGGCGCAAGCGCTACCGCTTGCAAGGAATCGAGGGCTTGCACGACGAACTGCGACCGGGACGGCCCCGAACCCACGAAGACGAACGCCTCGCCGAAGTCATCAACGCCGCCCTGCAAACCACCCCACCCGACGGCGCCACCCACTGGAGCACACGCGCCATGGCCGGGAACGCCGGCGTCTCCAAGTCCACCGTGCAACGCTGGTTCAGCCTGTTCGGCATTCAGCCCCACCGCCAGCGCCACTTCAAGCTGTCCAACGACCCCTTCTTCGCCGAGAAGGTCCGCGATATCGCCGGGCTCTACCTCAACCCGCCCGATCACGCCGTCGTGTTGTGCGTCGACGAGAAAACCCAAGTCCAGGCGCTCAGCCGAACCCAACCCATCCTGCCGATGGGATTGGGCTATGTCGAAGGCTTCACCCACGATTACGTCCGCCACGGCACCACGACCCTGTTCGCAGCCCTCGACATCGCCACCGGCAAGGTCCTCACCCAGTGCAAGCGGCGCCATCGCCACCAGGAGTTCCTCGCCTTCCTGCACCACATCGACGCCAATGTCCCCGAACCCCTCGACATCCATCTCATCGTCGACAACTACGCCACCCACAAGCATCCCAAGGTCAAAGCCTGGCTCGCCGCCCGCGCCCGCTACCACGTCCACCACACCCCCACCTATGCCTCCTGGCTCAACCAGGTCGAACGCTGGTTCGGCATCATCACCCAGAAGGCCATCCGACGCGGCTCGTTCTCCAGCGTCAAGGAACCGGTCAACAAAATCGAACGCTTCGTCGAGCACTACAACGCCAATGCAACCCCCTTCATGTGGACCGCAACCCCCGAATCAATACTCGCCAAAATCCAACGACTTTGCGCATGTATCTCCGGGATACAACACTAGGGAAATCGCGATTTTCACGGAATGAAGCCAGAGAAATTGGCTCGATTAGCGAATTGCAGGCATGTCCTGGCCATTGCCGTCTCGAGACACGCTCTCGGGGGTGGCCGATCGCCGAGTTCGATCGGATGGAACCACCCGAGACAGCTGTCGAGGCACTTGGTGGCGATGCCGCCTCGGGCGCGCTCGATACGGCGCGAAAGACCCCCTTTTCGAGCAGACCGGCCACAGTCCGGTACGCCTTCAAGTGAGTGCTGTCGATCATCGCCGCGCCCGTCGCCTAGCTGTCCGCAGCCAGGTCCTCGAAGATACGGTTGAAGACGCCGGCCTTGCTCCAGCGCACGAAGCGGTTGTAGAGGGTCTTGCGCGGGCCGTATTCGGGCGGCGCGTCGCGCCACCCGAGGCCGTTACGCAGAACATGGACGATGCCGGAAATGACGCGCCGGTCATCGATCCTGGGTACGCCGCGAACCTTGTTGGGCAGCAGCGGCCGGATACGGTCGAACCGGGCGTCGGATAGCCAGAAGTGGTGGTCGGACATGGTAGCCTCCCCTATATCTGGGGAATTTGAACCGCACGCCGCCCGAATACTGAAGACCGCTTATAGATCCCGAGTCTAGTGGATACGTTTCGAAGTGGCCGGCCCCGTGAACTGGGGGTCCTCGTCGAACAGCTCGGCGAGCTTGTCCATCATCGCCCCGCCCAGTTGCTCGGCATCGACGATTGTTACGGCCCTCCGGTAGTAGCGCGTCACGTCATGGCCGATACCGATCGCCACGAGCTCGACAGTGGAGCGCGTCTCGATCCAGTGAATGATTTGCCTCAGGTGCCGATCGAGATAGTTGCCGGGATTGATCGAGAGGGTCGAGTCGTCGACCGGTGCGCCGTCCGATATGACCATCAGGATTCGACGCTGCTCATGACGTCCCAGAAGACGATGGTGCGCCCACAGCAGAGCTTCCCCGTCGATATTCTCCTTGAGAATGCCCTCGCGCAACATCAGGCCCAGGCTCTTCCGGGCGCGTCGCCAAGGCTCGTCGGCCCCCTTGTAGACGATGTGCCGGAGATCGTTGAGGCGTCCGGGGTTCGGCGGCTTGCCCCGCGAAAGCCAGAGCTCCCGTGCCTGCCCCCCTTTCCAGGCCCGGGTCGTGAAGCCGAGGATCTCGACCTTGACTCCGCAGCGCTCCAGAGTGCGGGCAAGAATGTCGGCGCAAGTCGCCGCGACGCTTATGGGACGCCCGCGCATGGAGCCGGAATTGTCGATCAGCAGCGTCACGACCGTATCGCGGAAATTCGTTTCCTTCTCCTGTTTGTAGGACAAGGAATGCAGCGGATTGGCGACTACCCGCGCCAGCCGGGCGGCGTCGAGCAACCCTTCGTCGAGGTCGAACTCCCACGAGCGCTGTTGCTTGGCGAGGAGTCGGCGCTGTAAACGGTTGGCGAGCCGGCCGATGACCGTCTGGAGATGCTGGACCTGCCGGTCGAGTTGCGCGCGAAGGCGCGCCAGCTCCTCTGCATCGCAGAGCTCGACGGCTTCGACGATCTCGTCGAACTGGGTGGCGTATGCCCGATACGGCGGTTCGATGGCGTTGTCTCCATGGAATCCGTCCGGCCACCAAGGATGTTCTGACTCTCCCGGATCCTCCTCCCCATCGCCCATCGGCTGCATTTGATCGGACGCGACAAAGTCGGTTTCGCCGGAACTCTCACCCTCCGCCACCTCTTCCGTCTCGGCGGACATGCCGTCGGGAGGTGCGCCGTCGCCCTCGTCTTCCCGACCCTCCTGATCCGACCGATCTTCGCTGGATGTCTGTTCCTGCTCCTCGTCCCCACCATCCCAATCCTCCGCCAGATCGAGATGGGCGATGAGCCGCCGCGCCGCGGCGGCAAACGCCGCTTGATCGTCGACGGTTGCGGCGAGCTCCCGAAAGTCGGTGCCCGCCTTGTTCTCGATCTCGTCCCGCCACAACTCGACGATCCGCCGACCGAGTTCCGGCGTCGTCGCGCCAGTGAATCGCTCCCGCAGCATGAGTCGCACGGCGTCGGCCAGGGGCGCCTGCTCGCGATGCTCCATCTTGGCGAAGCCACGCGTTTCGCATTCCTTTTCAAGCGCATCGCTCAGGTTCCGCGCGACGCCGACCATGCGCCGGGCACCGAGCGCCTCGATCCGAGCAAGCTCCACAGCGTTGAAAAGGGCGCGCGCGTCCTGCCCCTTGGGCGCTCTCGCGGCGTGTAACCGTTCATCGTGGTGCCGGACACGCAGCGCCAGAGAGTCCGCCATGCCGCGAATCTGGCCGACTTCCTTCGGGGGCAGCTCCCGCGACGGCAGTGGCAGCCTGGCCCGAGAGCCGTTGATGCCGGCACCTTCCGAGCCGTAGGAGACCTCGATCTCGTCGTTCTCGGCGATGGCGCGCAGTGTCGCGGTGACGGCCCGCTTGAACGGTTCGACGGGATTCTCTGGCTGGCTCATGGTCACGGGGCGGCCGACTCCGTTGGCGCGCCTACATCAACCGGATGTTCGCCGCCGATTCTGGAAGTTCCTCGCCAATGCAGCGCTGGTAGTACTCGGCCACGGTCGTGCGTTCCACTTCGTCGCACTTGTTCAGAAACGTGAGCCGGAACGCGAAGCCGATATCGTCGAAGATGTCGGCGTTCTCCGCCCAGGTGATCACCGTCCGTGGGGACATCACCGTGGACACATCCCCATTCATGAATCCGGCGCGCGTCAGGTCCGCGAGATTGACCATGTTCGAGACGATCTTCCGGCCCTCCTCGGTATTGTAGGCCGGGGTCTTGGCCAGGACGATCTCGAGTTCGGCCTCGTGAGGCAAGTAGTTGAGAGTCGAGACGATGTTCCATCGATCCATCTGGCCCTGGTTGATCTGCTGGGTGCCGTGGTAGAGGCCGGTCGTATCGCCGAGCCCGATGGTGTTGGTCGTGGAGAACAGTCGGAACGCCGGATGCGGGCGGATGACCTTGTTCTGGTCGAGCAGCGTCAGTTTACCCTCCGCTTCCAGCGCCCGCTGGATGACGAACATCACGTCGGGCCGGCCGGCGTCGTATTCGTCGAACACGAGCGCGGTCGCGGATTGCAGCGCCCACGGAAGCATTCCCTCTCTGAATTCCGTGATCTGCTTGCCGTCCCGGATCACGATCGCGTCCTTTCCGATGAGGTCGATACGGCTTATGTGCGAGTCCAGATTGACCCGAATACACGGCCAGTTGAGCCGCGCCGCGACCTGTTCGATGTGGGTCGATTTTCCCGTGCCGTGGTAGCCCTGGATCATGACGCGGCGGTTGTAGGCGAAACCCGCCAGGATCGCGAGGGTCGTCTCGCGGTCGAAGCAGTAGGCCTCGTCGATGTCGGGCACCAGTTCGTGCGTCCACGAGAACGCCGGCGCCTGGAGCTCCGTGTCGAGGCCGAACACCTGGTTGACCGACACCGTGATGTCGGGAACGGCCAACGGCTTTTCAGCCCCTTCGACTACGGTATCCGTGGTTTCCATGAATTACGTCCGTGTTTCTGGGGCTATGTTTCAAACGTAGCCGGAAGACAGCAAGTAACCGTAAGCTCGATTGACGACCTTCAGCTTTTCTTCGGCTTGCCTGCTGCCGCCGTTGGCGTCGGGGTGGAATTTCTTGACGAGTTCCTTGTACCGGTCCTTGATTTGTTGCAAGTCCGCATCCGAGTCAAGGTTCAGTTCAGCCAGCGCGCATCTTTCTGCGGGCATTGTACGCTTTCGCGTGCCGTCGTCATCGTTCGCTCCATCCGCGCCATCGCCCCACAGGATCCCGATATCGTCCCGAAAACCGGCGAAGAAATCACGCCGCGGGGCGAATTGCCGCGCGCCGTCGCCGCGCGAAACGCCGGTGAACGGCCAAGTCGGACGATGCCACGTGACCGCGCTCCTCTGGAACCGCTCGATCTCGCTCTGCGACATACCCTCGAAATAATCCCAGGTAGCGTTGTACACGCGGACGTGATCGAGGCAGAACCAGTAGTGGGTGTTCAGATTGTCCGGCGACTTCGGGGCGCGGAATCCGCCTTCCGCGGCGCAGTCCGGGTGATCGCAGACACGCGCGGCACGCGCCGGGGAGAAATCCTTGAGTTTCGACGGCGGCATGATTCAAGTATGGAGTCCGATCCAGGCACTGACAACCTTCGCGGGATTTTCGCGCCGGGGCCGGCACGACCGCGTCGATAGAGAACGCCGTCGCCCTCGGGCGGAAGGCACGGGCCAGGGCGCCATCATCGGCGTCAAGCATGAAGGCGACATCTTCCTCAATGCCGGCGCGGTCGGCGCAGGCACTTCACCACAACATGAAACTCGACGTTGCCCAAGCGACACCTGCCGCGGCGAGTCTTCTTGACAGTACGCGGGGCTGTGGTCACCTTGCGGGACACGTCGGTTCTTCATGGAGACGAAGCATGAGTGTCGCAGCTTCCATGCATGCCAAGCTCACCGATGTGTTCGAGCCGGTCCATCTCGCCGTCGTCGACGAGTCACGTCTGCACGCAGGACACGTGGGCGCACGTCCCGAAGGCGAGACCCATTTTCGCGTCGAGATCGTGGCCACGGCCTTCGACGGGATCTCCCGCGTGGAACGTCAGAGAATGGTCTACCGCGTGCTCAAGGACGAGCTCGGCGACCGCGTTCATGCCCTCGCGCTTCGAACGCTGTCGCCGAGCGAGAACTCCTGATCCCCTGTCGCATGCCTGGGTTGCTCTCCCGGCGGCCGAGCCGCCCGTAAGCTCATGATCGGCCCCGCTTGTTGAGAAGCCGCAGACGCAGTGCATTGAGCCTGATGAAGCCTTCGGCATCGCGCATGTCGTAGACCTCGTCGTCCTCGAAGGTGACGTGATCCAGGGAATAGAGGGAATCGTCCGACTCTCGGCCGACCACGCCGACGTTGCCCTTGTAGAGCTTGACGCGCACCTTGCCCGAGACGTGCTCCTGACTCTTGTCGATGGCGGCCTGGAGCATCTCGCGTTCCGGCGAGAACCAGAAGCCGTTGTAGATGAGCTCGGCGTACCGCGGCATGAGCTCGTCCTTGAGGTGGGCCGCGCCCCTGTCGAGCGTGATGCTCTCCATGCCGCGATGGGCCGCGAGCAGAATCGTCCCGCCGGGCGTTTCGTAGATGCCGCGGTTCTTCATGCCGACGAAGCGGTTCTCCACCAGATCGAGCCGGCCGACGCCGTTCGCGCCGCCCAGCGCATTGAGCTCGGCCAGCAGCGCGGCGGGGGAGCGTATCTGGCCGTCGATGGCGACGGGGTCCCCGCCTTCGAACTCGATCTCGACGACGGTCGGGCGATCCGGCGCGTCTTCCGGCGACACCGTACGCGTAAACACATATTCCTCGGCCTCGACGGCCGGATCCTCAAGTGCCTTGCCCTCCGAACTGATATGCAGCAGGTTCGCGTCCTGAGAGAACGGCGCCTCGCCCCGCCGGTCCCGTGGAATGGGGATCTGGTGCCTTTCCGCGAACTCGATCAGCGCGGTCCGAGAGGCCAGGTCCCATTCGCGCCATGGCGAGATCACGCGGATGTCGGGTTCGAGCGCATAGTAGGAAAGTTCGAAACGCACCTGGTCGTTGCCTTTGCCCGTCGCTCCGTGGGCGACGGCGTCCGCGCCGGTCCGACGGGCGATCTCGATCTGCCGCTTGGCGATCAGGGGACGGGCGATCGACGTGCCCAATAGATACAGGCCTTCGTAGAGCGCGTTGGCCCGGAACATGGGGAAAACGAAGTCACGGACGAAATCCTCGCGCAGGTCCTCGATGTGGATTTCCTTGACTCCCAGCATTTCAGCCTTGGCCCGGGCTTCCCCAAGCTCGTCGCCTTGGCCGATGTCGGCCGTGAAGGTCACGACCTCGCAGCCGTAGATCTCCTGTAGCCATTTGAGGATCACCGAGGTATCGAGTCCGCCCGAATAAGCGAGCACCACCTTCTTCACATCGGTTGTCATGTGTCCCTCCCGCGTCGGCCTCCGGGTTGCCTTACGCTCATGGATTTCAGTTGACCGCAGGCAGCCATGACGTCGCGGCCACGGGGCGCGCGAACCGGCGATGCGTAGCCGGCCCGGTTCACGAACTCGCCGAACCGGACGATGGTCTCCGGATCGGAGCACTCGTAGGGCGCGCCGGGCCACGGGTTGAAGGGGATGAGGTTGATCTTCGCCGGAATGCCCGAAATCAGCCTGACCAGGGACTTGGCGTCGTCCAGAGAGTCGTTGATCCCTTTCAGCATGACATACTCGAACGTGATCCGCCGGGCGTTGCTGGCGCCCGGATAGGTTCGGCATGCCTCCAGCAACTCCGCGATCGGATATTTGCGATTGAGGGGCACGAGCACATCGCGCACGGCATCGTCGACCGCATGCAGCGAGACCGCCAGGTTGACCCCGAGTTCGGCGCCGACCCGGGGCATCATCGGCACCACGCCCGCAGTGGACAGGGTGATCCGCCGACGTGATATCGAGATACCCTCGGCGTCCATCACGATGTTCAACGCCCGTGCGACGTTGTCGTAGTTGTAGAGCGGCTCGCCCATGCCCATGAGTACGATGTTGGAGATCCGCCGGGGTTCACCGGGGCTCGGCCACTCTTCCAACGAATCGCGGGCGAACAAGAGCTGGAAAACGATTTCGGCCGCCGTCAGGTTTCGCACCAACCCCTGCGTTCCCGTATGGCAGAAACGGCAATTGAGCGTGCAGCCGACCTGAGACGAAATGCAGAGCGTGCCCCGATCCTCCTCCGGGATATAGACGGTCTCGACCTCGTTTCCGTCAGGGAATCGGATCAACCATTTCCTGGTGCCGTCGGAGGAGATCCGTTCCGAGACGGCCTCTCCGCGCGACAGGACGTAACGATCTCCGAGTGCCGCGCGGAAAGACTTGGAGACATCGGTCATCGCGGCGAAATCGGTGACGCCGCGATGGTAGATCCAGTGCCAGAGCTGGGACGTCCGCATCCGGAGCTCGCGTTCGGGAACGTTCACGGCGAGGAGCGCCGCGCGGAGCCCTTCCCGGTCGAGCCCGACGAGGTTCGCGGGATTCGCCATCGACGACCGGCTGTGTGCGGCTTCCAGCATCACGCTCATGCGGTGTCTCCGGCCCGACTCGACCGCCAGGGCCTTCCGCCCGTTCAGCGATCGGTTCCGTTCCACGGTTACTTGACGCCGCAGGCCTTGGAAATCGCCTTGTGGGCCGCGGTAAATCCCGCCAGGGAGTACCGGTCGCGCGTACGGGTACCCCGCTTGGACCGGCCTTCCACGATCATGGCATTGCCTTTGATCATGGCTTTGACCATGTTCCGGTCGCCGGCCGCATCGTAGTTCCAGGCCGAATCGGCATCCGTGAACAGCTCGAACTTCTTACCGGCGATCGTCACCTTGACGGTGCTACTTTCCTTGAAGGGGTAGCCCACGAATATGCTGATCTCGTCGCGCACCTTGTCGCCGGGTCGATGAGTCACCAGCGTGTAGATCTGCCCCCGCCGGACGTTCTTGGGCCTGGTAGACATGGGCTCCGAATCCATGAAGCAGACCTTGCGGCCTTTGGCCTCGTTATAGACATAGGCCCGCCAAGCCTTATAGGTGCCGATTTCCTTGGGTGTCTGGGCCGGTGCCCGACCCGGCGCCGCCATCAGCAGGACGGCGACTGCCACCATCGCGGTCTTTCCAATCATACTCCCCTACATACTCATGGCCCACGTGTCTGTCCATTCAAGAGACGTGTGGCCGGACTGCGCGTCGGCAAGGGAGAACCCGGTATCGATGGCGAGAATGAAATTCGTGCCGAAGGCATGGGCCATCACCGTTTGCCGATCGTGTGCTCATGCACGCCCGGTTCCGCCGCCACCACTTGTTCGGCAGACCCTCGGCGCAACGCAGGATCATACGACAGCGATCCGACATCGACCGGACGATCCAGTGACGGCAAACCCGTCCCTCCAGACTAAAGACCGTTCTTCCGCGCCCGGAACCAGCGTCGCAATCTACCGGCCCCCGCTACGCGCCATCGTTTGGGCCCTCATGACGCGAAAAGACCCCTCATCCCTCCCCGCCTCGGTTGTCCGACGGGGCGCGCGAAACCGGGCCCGGCGGTGCGTACGCCGGTCAGATGCCCTGGAGGGCGGGCTCCTCGGCCACGGTGAAGCGGGCGTAGCAATCGCTCCGGGTCTCCTCGGCGACCCGGCGCCACGCGACCAGCGCCGTGTCGTGATCCAGATAGGGGCCCATCACGCGCTCGCTGCCGCTCACCAGCTCGTTGAAAGTGGTGTCCGTGTACTCGCCGCCGACGACCCAGAACCTCGTATTCATCGCTGAATCCTCCGTCGATCGATGTGCGCCGCGCTGCGCGCTATTCGGCCGCGATCGCCGGCGGTTCCGCCGGCGTCTCGAATTGGGAGATCTCCGTCGAGTCGGCGAGGGCCGTGGTCGAGGATCGGCCGCCGCCGATGGCCTCGGCGACCGCGTCGAAGTACCCGGTGCCCACCTCGTGCTGGTGGCGTGTCGCGGAGTACCCCTTGGCCCGCGCCGCGAACTCGGCATCCTGAAGTTCGGCGTACCCTGCCATGCCGCGGTCGCGATAGGCCCCGGCGAGATCGAACATGCCGTAGTTGAGGGCATGGAACCCGGCGAGGGTCACGAACTGGTATTTGTAGCCCATGGCACCGAGCTCGCGATGGAACCGTTCCATGGTGGGAACGTCGAGGTGGGCCGACCAATTGAAGGAGGGCGAGCAGTTGTAGGCGAGCATCTTGCCCGGAAATTCCGCTTGTATGGCCTCGGCGAAGCGGCGCGCCTGTTCCAGATCGGGCGTGGACGTCTCCATCCAGAGGAGGTCGGCGTACTCTGCGTAAGCCAGGCCGCGGGCGACGCAGCGCTCGAAACTCGTGCCTTCCCTGAGCCGATAGAAGCCCTCCGGTGTGCGCTCGCCGGTGAGGAACTCCCGGTCCCGCTCGTCGATGTCGCTGGTGATCAACTTGGCGCTTTCCGCGTCGGTCCGCGCGAGGAGAACCGTGGGCACGCCCATGACGTCGGCCGCGAGCCGCGCGGCGAGGAGGTTGCGGATGTGGTGCGCGGTGGGAACGAGGACCTTGCCTCCCATATGACCGCACTTCTTCTCGGAGGCGAGCTGATCTTCGATGTGGACACCCGCGGCGCCGGCCTCGATGTAGGCCTTGGTGACCTCGAACGCGTTCAGGACGCCGCCAAACCCAGCCTCGGCATCGGCAACGATGGGAGCGAACCAGTCCATACCGTCCTCGCCGTCCAGCGTTTGGATCTGATCGGCCCGGCGCAAGGTGTTGTTGATGCGGCGAACGAGCTCGGGCCCGCTGTCGCTGGGATAGAGGCTCTGGTCGGGATACATCGATCCCGCCTTGTTGTTGTCCGCGGCGACCTGCCAGCCGGAAAGGTAAATGGACTCGAGGCCGGCCCGCACCATCTGCATGGCCTGGTTGCCGGTGACGGCGCCCAGCGATCGCACCGGCTCGTCCCGCCGCAGCAACTCCCAAAGCCGCTCCGCGCCCTGACGGGCAAGGGTATGCTCGATACGAATGCTGCCGGAGAGCCGCTCGACGTCGGCGACGGTGTAGTCCCGACGGATACCGTCGAAACGGCCGGACGGCGCCCGGGTGTGTCGCTCCATCTCCTGCTGCATCGGTCCCTCCTCCGTTTCGATCTCGCGCCGGATGCATATGCTGGACAGAGTCTAATTGACAAAAATCCGAATCGTCTATACTTCACTGAATGTAAAAGGGTCATCGAGACAACTTTGCAAATTTCTAATTTGTGAATATGTAAATTCAGAAAATAATACGGGTCGTGGATGATGGCGACGACGGACCGGTCGGTGGGACGGAAAGTCCTGTTGGGACACAAAATCCGCCGCTTTCGCGAGGATCTCGGTCTCAAGCAGAGCGAGATGGCGGAGCAGCTCGAGATCTCGGCGAGTTATCTGAACCTCATCGAGCACAATCAGCGGCCGCTGACGGTCCAGCTCCTGTTCCGCCTCGGACAGGCGTTCGACATCGACCTCAAGGAATTCGCCGAAGACGGCAACGCCCAACTCTACGCGGGCCTTCGGGAGGTGTTCGGCGACCCCCTGTTTGGAGACCGTCCAGTACGGGACGCGGATATCCGGGCCATCGCCGAGGCTGGCCCGACGGCGGCCGAGGCCATGCTCGCGCTCTACAAATCCTATCGCGAGTTGCGCGAGGATTCCCAGGTCCTGGCCGAGCAGGTGGCGAGCCGGGACACGGCACACGGGATCGGCGGGCAGGTCTTTCCCGTGGAGGAAGTCCGGGAGTACCTGCAATCGGAATCGAACCACTTCCCCGAGATCGAGGCGAGCGCGGAGAACCTGTGGATCGAGGCCGACCTGGATCCGACGGACGTGTTTCGAGGTCTCGGCGACTACCTGCGCGACGTTCACGGGATCGAGACGCGGGTGCTCCCCGTCGACGTGATGCCCGAGACCACGCGCCGCTACGATTTCCATCGCCGGCGCGTGCTTCTTTCCGAAATGCTGTCGCCGGCGGCGCGCAGCTTCCAGCTCGCCGTCCAGATCGCCCTCAAGGCATACGGAGACCTGCTCGACCGCCATGTGGAGCGGGCGGAGCTCTCGAGTCCGGAGGCCGAGCGCCTTTGCCGCCTGTCGCTCGCCAACTACCTCGCGGCCTGCGTGATCATGCCCTACGGGCGATTCCTCGACGCGGCCCGGACGCTGCGTTACGACATCGAGATCCTGCAACGCCGCTTCGGCGCCAGCTTCGAACAGATATGCCACCGCCTGACCACCCTCGACCGTCACGGCGCTCGCGGAGTTCCCTTCTTCTTCATCCGGGTCGACAACGCCGGGAACGTCTCCAAGCGCCTCAGCGGAGGCGGGTTTCACTTCGCCCGGTTCGGCGGCACCTGCCCGCGCTGGATCGTGCACGACGCCTTTCGTATGCCCGGGCAGATCCGGATCCAGATCGCCGCCATACCCGACGGCTCGCGGTTCTTCACGATCGCCCGAACCGTCGACCCAGTCGAATCCCGGACATGGGAACAGCCGCCGCAATACGCCATCGGCCTGGGCTGTGACATCCGCGACGCGGGACAGCTCGTCTACGCGGACGGTCTCGACCTCGGGAACGAGCGGGCGGCGACACCCATCGGCGTCGCGTGCCGCATCTGCGAGCGCCTCGATTGTCGGCAGCGGGCGCACCCGCCGCTCAACTACCGCCTGAAGATCGACGAGAACGTACGGCGGACCACGCCGTTCACCTTCGCGCCGGCGTGAGTCGCCTACAACTCCATCTCGCCGGCGCGGACAAGGCCTGTCGCCTCGCCGCCGTCGACCCGATACTCCGATCCGGTCACGTAGTCGGCGTCGTCGGACGCCAGAAACACGGCGACCTTGGCCACGTCCTCGGGCCGGCCCCAGCGACGCGCCAGGTTGTCCTTCGCCCACCGGGGGCCGATGTCCCCGTCCTCGGCGAGCGAAATGTTGAGCGGCGAGGCGATCATGCTGGGACAGAGCGCATTGACACAGACGTTGTCCGCCGAGAGATCCATGGCGAGCGCCCGGGTCAGGCCGACGATACCGAACTTCGCGGCAACGTAAGCCACGCGGTTGGGCCGGCCGCCGATTCCCGCGATCGAGGCGACGTTGACGATCTTGCCTTTCCCACGCGCGATCAGGTGAGGCGCCACGGCCTTGGCCGCCAAGAACTGTCCGGTCAGGTTGACGTCGAGGATGCGCCGCCAGTCTTCCTCCGTGTGGTCAAGGAAGGACTTGACGATGCGGATGCCGGCGTTGTTGACGAGCGCGTCGATGCCGCCGAACCGTTCGCTCGCGGCCGCGGCCGCGGCCTCGAGCCGGTCGAGCTTGGTGACGTCGGCCTCGAACGCCGCGGCATCGCCGCCCAACTCCGCAGCGATCTCTTCGGCGGCGGACAGGTCCACGTCGAGCAGGGCGACCCGTCCGCCTTCCTCGACGACCGCCCTGGCGACCGCGGCGCCGATACCGCCGCCGCCACCGGTGACGACCGCCACCTTGTTCTCCAACCTCATGTCGCTCCCCCCATCGCTTTACCCGTTACCGGTTCCTCAAGGGCCGATCAGACCACGTCCGCCGAGTCGCCGCCAGCGTCATTCGTGGTACAAGGAGCACCCATGGGACCGCGGCGAACGCGCATGCGGCGGGAAACGGAAATTGGGACATGGCGAAAGAGCATACCTATACGGCGACCGTGACGTGGACGGGCAACCGGAGCGCGGGGACGACCGGCGTCGAGGCCTATACCCGGCATTACGATATCGCCTGCGACGGCAAGCCGACGATCAGGGGGTCCGCCGATCCTGCGTACATGGGCGACGCCGGTCGCCATAACCCGGAGGACATGCTGCTGGCTTCCCTGTCCGCCTGCCACATGCTCTGGTATCTGCACCTCTGCGCGGTCCGCAAGGTCGTGGTGAAGACTTACGAGGACACCGCGCGAGGGACGATGCGAGTCAATCCGGACGGGTCCGGCGAGTTCACCGGCGTGACCCTGAAACCCCGGGTGACGATCGCGCCCGACAGCGACCTGGCGCTGGCGGAAAGCCTGCACGAAAAGGCGAACGCCATGTGCTTCATCGCCCGGTCCGTCACCTTCCCCGTCGAGCACGACGCGGCGACCGCACTGGAATGAACGGCCGCGACGCGCCAACGCGACAAGGGAGGCCTCGAACACCATGAAATACGCCGCGCTCATGCCCATGATGGAGGAACACGCGACGGCGGAGAACCTCGTCGGCTTCGGAAGGAAGGCCGAGGCGTTGGGATTCCACGCATTGTTCGCCAGCGATCACGTGGTCATCCCCTACGAAATCGATCCCGTCTACAAGGGTTCCGCCGACGGCCAATTCCCGTTCCCGAAGGAAGGCGTCATCGTCGATCCGCTCATCGCCATGTCCGTCGTCGGCATGGTGACGGAGCGCATCAAGGTGGCGACGGCGATCCTCGTCCTTCCCCATCGGCATCCCCTGCTCGTCGCCAAGCAACTGGCGTCGATCGATTATCTTACGGGCGGACGCGTGATTCTGGGCGCTGGTGTCGGCTGGATGAAGGAAGAGATCACCATGCTGGGCCAGCCCTTCACGGAGCGGGGCGCCTGGTGCACCGAGGCCATCGATCTGATGCGCGTCATGTGGGCCGAAGAGAAGACCAGCTTCCAGGGACGGTACTTCCAGATACCCGATGTGGGCTTTCAGCCCAAGCCCGTGAACAAACGCATCCCGATCCTGATCGGCGGCACGTCGAAACCGGCGCTGCGCCGGGTGGTCAAGCAAGGCGACGGCTGGCTGCCGTCGAACGCGACCTTCGAGATGCTGGAGGATGGCATCGCGACGCTGAGGGGCGGGTGCGAGCGACAGGGCCGCGACTACGGCGAGTTGACGATCTGCCTGCGGGCGCGCATGGCCTTCGAGGCGCTGGATACGAGGTACAAGGTGATGTTCGTGGGTTCCGAGGACCGGATCGTCGACAACCTGGGCCGCCTCGACGAAATGGGTGTCGGCATGGTGCTCTTCGAGCCGGTCTACAAGGACTACGATCGCTGGGTCGAAGCCCACGAACGGATCGCCGAAGACATTATGCCGAAGGTCTGATCCCCGATGGCCGAGATCCCGGCGGAACGCCGGATCTACTTCAGGAACATCCGATAGACCAGATTTTCGGTCTCCTCGACGTACTGGAATTTCGTGTTCTCGAGGAAGTCCTGGAACTCGCGCTCGCCGTCCGCCGGCACCTGAAAGCCCATCAGGACGCGCCCGTAGGCCGATCCATGGTTGCGGTAGTGGAACAGGCTGATGTTCCAGCGCTGACCCATCTCGTTCAGGAAGCCGAGCAGGGCACCGGGCCGTTCGGGAAAGAAAAAGCGGTAGAGCTTCTCGTCCAGTCCCGGATCGCCGTGACCGCCAACCATGTACCGGACGTGAATCTTGGCAAGCTCGTTGTCTGTCATGTCGACGACGGGAAAGCCCTCGCTTTCCAGGGTCGAGAGCAGACCGTCCCGTTCCCGCCGGCCCTGATGCAGCTCGAGGCCGACGAATATCCGCGCATCGTCGCTGTCCGCGAAGCGGTAGTTGAACTCGGTGATGGCGCGCTTGCCGATGACCTCGCAGAACTGCCGCAGGCTGCCGGGCCGCTCGGGAATGGTGACGGCGAACAACGCTTCGCGCTCGCGCCCGATGTCGGCGCGCTCGGAGATGTGCCGCAGGCGGTCGAAGTTGACGTTGGCGCCGGACAGGATCGCGATCAGCGTCTCGTCCCGGGACCGCCGCGCGGCGGCGTAGCTCTTCAGTCCGGCGAGGGCGAGGGCACCGGCGGGTTCGGCGATCGAGCGGGTGTCCTCGTAGATGTCCAGAATGGCGGCGCAGATCTCGTCGGTGTTGACGAGCACGATGTCGTCGACGCATTCCGTCGCGATGCGATGGGTCTCCTCGCCGACGGTGCGCACGGCGACGCCGTCGGCGAACAGGCCCACCTCGTTCAACTCCATCGGACGACCCGCCTTCAGCGCCGCGTGCATGGTGGCCGCGTCTTCCGGCTCCACGCCGATGATCTTGACGCCGGGCCAGAGCGACTTGACGTAGGCCGCGATGCCGGCGATCAGGCCGCCGCCGCCGACAGGCACGAAGATGGCGTCCATCCCGTTGCCGTTTTGGCGCAGGATCTCGAGCCCGATCGTGCCCTGGCCGGCGATCACGTCGACGTCCTCGAAGGGATGAACGAACGCCAGACCGTCTCTCTCCGCCATGGCATGGGCCCACGCGAACGACTCGTCGACGGAAATCCCGTGCAGGACGACGTCTCCACCGAGTCGCGCGACGCCGTCGGACTTGATCCGCGGCGTCGTAGTGGGCATGACGACGACCGCTCTCAAACCCAGCACGGCCGCCGCGAGCGCCACGCCCTGGGCGTGATTGCCCGCCGACGCGCAGATCACGCCGTTGGCGCGCACATCCTCGTCGAGGTTGGCGATCTTGTTGTACGCGCCCCGAATCTTGAACGAGAAGACCGGCTGCAAGTCCTCGCGCTTCAGCAGTACGTTGTGGCCGATCGCCTTCGACAACAGATCCATCCGCTCGAGGGGAGTCTCTCGGGCCACGTCATAGACGTTGGCGCGCAGAACTCGCTCCAGATAGGACTTCGGCATGGCCATGGCCCGCTTCGCCGCCGGCGGATGAAGGATCGGGGCGCTCACATGGCAGCTTCGCGCCGGCATTGCAAGGTATCCCGCCGGAAACCTCAGTCTCTGCGCGGGGAATGGCGGGCTGTCGTCCAGCCGCCGTCGACGGCGATGACCTGGCCGGTAACGAAGGATGCGTCGTCCGAGGCGAGAAAGCACAGAACCGATGCGACCTCCTCGGGCGTGCCGGAACGGCGCAGCGGGGCGGCCTCGATGAGCGACCTCCGATAGTAGTCGTCGCCGATGATCCGGTCATGGGTCATCGGGGTATCGATGACGCCGGGCGCGACGGCGTTCACCAATACCCCTTCGGGTCCGAGTTCGGCGGCGAGCTGCCGCGTGGCGTGGGCGATGCCCGCTTTCGCGGCGGCGTACACCGTGCTGTTCGGATGCACGCCGACGCCGAAGGCCGACGAGACGCTCAGGACGCGCCCGCCGGGGCGGGCGATGTGCGGCGTCACGTCGCGGATGACGCGCAGAACGGCAACCAGATCGACGTCCACGATCCGGACGAGATCGTCATCGCCGGTGTCTGCGAGCCCGTGCGGAAATCCGATGCCAGCGTTGTTGACCAGGATGTCGATACGCCCGAAGGCAGCGAGCGCCGCCGATGCCAGCCGCTTGCCCGCGTCGGTTCCGGAAACATCCAGTTCGAGCGGTACGCCGCCGAGCCCGGCGGCGACCGCCGCGGTTTCCGGAGACCGGTCGACCAAGAGAACCCGTGCCCCTTCATCGACAAATCGCCGGGCGGTGGCGGCGCCGATTCCGCTTGCCGCGCCGGTGACGACGGCGCAGCGGCCGGCGAGTCGTCGAGGGTGGGGCATGACGTCACCGATCCGTCGAAGTCCTCTTTGGTCCTCAAGCGGCTTCCATGGAACTTCTATGTCCCGCGCACGGCCCGGGGCTCGAGTTGGCAAGCGACGATACCCGCCAAGTGCGTCGCAAGCTTCTTGAGACGCCTTTCGAGATACTTTCTCGGCTCGGCCGCTTCCGCCATCCTCGGGATAACCTCATTCGCCCTGGACGGGAGAAATTCGCCGAAGGGATCGATCAACACCAAATCGTCTTCATCCAACTCGCCGTGACCGACAATCTCCTCGAACGCCTTGTAAGCGTCGTGACCAATGCCCGGAAACTCTTCATCCAGCATAGACAATCCCGATTCCCCAAGTCTCTCGCGGCGCGCCTGGCAAGGGTCGTTGGCCAGGACGCGCACATCTCCGTTCCCGGTTTGGGTGGCGACTTCGTATGCCAAGAGGCCGCTGCCGTAGTAACGATCTTTCCCGATGTCGGTCTGCGCCCTCCTCAGCGCGACCCATTCCGGCAACTCCCCGACGCGCATCGCCACCATCCGGACACGTTTGGCCGCCTCATCACCGCTATCAGGCGCTGATTGGTTACACGGCTCGCCGCCGAACAGGTCGATGAAGCGAAACGACTTGCCCCGCTCGCATTACCAACGGACGAACTCCGCCAGAACGCCGTGCTTGAGCAGATCGCCCGCATTTCCCATGTCGTAAGTCAGCGTCATCGCCGCGCCTCCCTGATCCGTTCCGCGCCGGCGACACGTCATGGCGGAGGGGGTGGGATTCGAACCCACGGTACGCAAGCGTACACGCGCTCTCCAAGCGCGCGCCTTCGACCACTCGGCCACCCCTCCCCGGGGACGCGCGGCACGTTATGTCCGCTCCCGCCGTTTTGCAACGCCGGATGGGCCGGCCGGGACGCGAGGAACAACGGAGGTTCCGGGATAGAGGGCCGCCGATTCCAATCCGGACGGGATATGCTCTAGTGTTTCCGGGGAAGAATGGGAGAGCGTTCATTGTCGGTCCTGGTAACGGGCGGTACGGGCTTCATCGGGAGCCGTGTCGCACGGGTTCTGCTGTCGAAGGGCGAGACGGTCGTCTGTCTGGACCATGCGCCCGACGCGCGGCGGTTCTCGGACCTCGGGGACGGGTCGCGTCCGGCCATCGTCCAGGGCGATATCTCGCGGATGGACGACCTCGTCGCCGCGGTCCGGGAGCACGGAGTCCGCCGCGTCGTCCATCTCGCGGCGCTGCTGGCCCCGGTGACGGAGGACGAACCGCGGCTCGCCATGCGCGTCAACGTGATGGGGGCGACGAACGTTTTCGAGGCGGCCGCGAGGCTGGGTCTCGAACGCGTCGTCTACGCCAGTTCCGTGGCCGTGTTCGACGATCAGGCGTACTACGGCGCCCGTGCCGTCGATGAGGACGACGAGCTCCGTCCGAACATCGTTTACGGCCACACCAAGGCGATGAACGAGACCGTCGCGCGACGATACATGGAGCGCTTCGGCCTCGACACGCGGGCGTTGCGGCCAGCCTCCGTCTTCGGATACGGCAGAACGACGGGGCGCAGCGCGGAGGTGTCGCGGATGATCCACGGCGCCGCGCTCGACGGGCGGTTCGCGTCGACGCAATCCCCAGAGCAGACGTCGTCGCTCATCCACGTCGATGACGTCGCCGAGATGTTCGCGCGCCTGTGCCTGGCGGACGTCCTGGAGCGAGACGCCTACGTGTCGGGCGGGACGACCGCCAGCCTGGAGGAGGTCGCGGCCATGATCCTCAGGCATCTTCCGGACGCGAAAATCTCGTTCCCCGAAGGCGTCGCCCCCTATCCGAACCTGCGGATGTCGGATGGCCGCCGCCTCGCCCGCGATATCCGATACCGGCTCCCCGATATCCAATCGCGAATCGCGGATACCATCGCCGAGGCTCGTCTCGACCGCGGCATGACGCCGTTGGGCCGCTCCCCATGATCGCCGGACGCGTCCTGGGCTGGATCGTCACCGCGGCCGCGTTCATGGCGGCGGGGGCGGAGATCCTCGCCTCGCTCGAGGCAGGAGCCTACCAGGGATTGGCCATCGGTCATCTCTGGTTCAAGATCGACGCGGCCAGCCTCAATCTCTCTCAGGCCGTGGTTCAGCGGTACATCCATCCATCGGTCTGGGACCCCGGGATCGTGACGGTTCTCGGCTGGCCGGCCTGGATCGTCTTCGGTGTCCTCGGGCCGGCGCTCGCCTTCCTCTTCCGTAAACGCGACCGCCGAACCTCGACCGAGTGGCTTTGACCCGGATTTCTCACGCTGTGGTGTGCATCGGGGTTCTGCGTGTGAGATAATTCTTTGTGAGCAAAGGGTTATCTGACGGCAGAGGAGTACCCCGATGCAGACGGAGTGTAGTGCGACGTCGTTTGGTTTCCGACAGGCCCGGCGCCGCGCCGCCGCACACAACGCCAGGCGCTTCCTCGACTAGCTCCAGGCCGACATGCCCTACCTTCCGACCACACCAGGCCCTTGGCGGACATACCCCTGTCGAGTACCTTGGCAGACACACAGCCGAAGAAACCTTCCCGTCTCATATGTCTTGAACCAGAACACCTACTTGCGCGTCACGCCTAAAAACGTAAACTAGTGCCGGTCTGGGAATCGGGGGGGTCCCGAAGGCTTTGAACCTTATGGCGTCCCCGGGGCGCGTGGGAGTCGGAGGCAGACAATGTCACAGGAAGACGCGACAACGGCCGAGGCGCAAGCGGTACTCGACGCACGTACTCATCAGGATCGCAAGATGGTCCTGGATTGGAGCGATCCCGCCACTTGGATGATATATGGTTTCGGCGCGGTCGGGCTGATCCTGCTGTCGTTCCTCATCTTCGGCTTCCTGTTCATTCGCGTCATCCCGTTCCTCGTCGATTACTTTTAGCCACCGGTCCGGACAACCGGAACCTCCGGCGTGGCGACCCGTCGGCACGGTATTCGTGTGTCCGCCGGGGAGGTCTGCCTCGACGTCTGGCAGTTCGTGCGGATCATGGTACGGCTCGAGGAAACGGCCGAAGTCCGTGGAACCCGTTCGCGCGATCGCCTGTATCGAGCGTGGCGAGCGCCCTGGGACGAGATAGACCGGGAACTCGCGCGTCTCGGCAAATCCGACGCCGGCGCCTTCGCCGACCTGATGATGGACCACGGCGTCGTCCTGCCGTTTCCGGAAAACCAAAAAGGCCAACTCGGCCAGACGATCGACGAAGTGATCGCGCAGTTGTCGAAAACCATCGCCGTCGAGGAGGAGGACACGGAGCGGCGGCACCATCTCCGGTTCGAGCGGGCCGAGCTCGGCAAGCTGAGGAAACGGATCGTTCCGGTCGGCGGGTCGCGGGAATGAACAGCCCACCCCACGGTCGAGTTCGGCCGGACTGGAACGGTTTCAGATCTCGCCGTCCTGCCTGAGCATGTGCAGGGCCCGGGAGAACGCTTCCGCCGTGCGTGATATGTCCGCCTCGCCATGAGCGATCGATACGGTGCCGCCGGGCCAACCCGTGACGTCGACGCCGTTGACCAACAGGGCGAGGCGGAGTTTGTCGATCGTTTCCTTCGGCTTCAGTGCGAGCTCCTCGAAATCGTAGTCCAGAGGGTCGAACTCGCCGGCCCTGATCACCCGGCCCCTGGGATTCGTGAAGATGTGGAACACGGAGAACTCGCCGTATGCCGCCCACTGCACGTTCGCGTCCTCGATGACCGTGTTCAGCGCGTTTCTCAACGATTCGGCGGAGCGACTCGCGCGTTCGCAGGCGTCCGTTTCCGCGATGACGGTAAGCGCCGCGACGCCCGCCGCCGCTGTCACGGGATTGGCGTTGTAGGTCCCCTGGTGGCCGATCTTCGCCCTGCCGTGTCGGGCGGCCGCCTCAAAGTCCAACAGCTCCAACAGATCTGCCCGGCCGGCGATGGCCCCGCCAGGGACACCGCCCGAGACGACCTTCGCGAGCGTCGTCAGGTCAGGCATCACCCCGTAGTGTGCCTGTGCACCCCCGCGCGATACGCAGAATCCGGTCACCACTTCGTCGAAAATCAGGAGCGTGCCGCGTGCCCGCGTGACCTTCCGCAACCCGGAGAGGAATCCCGGGAGATGCGGGACCTGGCCCGTCTGGCTACCGATGGGCTCGAGAATGACCGCCGCGATGTCGCCATGCATCTGGAAGGCGTTCTCCACCGCGTCGATGTCGCCGGGCGGACACAAGACCACGGCGCCGGCCACCTCGTCCAGCACGCCCGGGGTCGGCGATCCGTCGAAATGGCCGTGGACGCCGGATGCCATGTGGTCGTGCCAACCGTGGAAATGCCCCAGGAACCTCAGGATCCGCGGTCGTCCGGTGAACGCCCGCGCGATGCGCACGGCCATGTGGGTCGCTTCCGTGCCCGAAGCCGTGAAGCGCACCTTCTCCGCCGACGGTACAAGCCGCGCGATCAGCCGGGCCCAGCGAATCTCCATCTCGTGGCTGCTGCCGAAGTGCGTGCCGCCGTCGAGGGCCGCATGGACGGCGGCCCGGATCTCCGCATGGCCGTGGCCCAGGATCAGGGCACCGTGGCCGCCGAAGTAGTCGACGTAGTCGTTGCCGTCGACGTCCCATTTGCGCGACCCCTCCGCCTTCTCCACGTAGATGCCGTAGGGCGCCAGACGGCGGCTGTCGTGGGTCAGTCCGCTGGGGAACAGCGTATGCGCCTCGGCGGCCAGACGCTCGGACGTCGGCGTCTTCTCCCGATAGGCCGCCACGACCGGGGAGTTGGTGAGTGGCCGCTTTAGGGCCTCGGCGATGCCCGACATGACGACTTCACGACCTCACGAGCGGGACCGACACCCGTCCCGACCTCAACGGCCCCTGAACACGGGCTCCCGCTTCTCCATGAAGGCGGCGGCGGCCTCGGTCGCGTCCTCGGTCAGCGCGCAGCGCGTATGACGGTCCGCCTCCAGGTCGAGCGCTTCGCTGAAACGCGGCCGCTCGGAATCGTTGAAGTTGGCCTTGATCCGCCGCAGCGCGAGCGGAGCCGATTTCGACAGCTTCTCCGCTACATGACGGATGAACGGCATGAGCTCGTCGTCAGGCAGGGCCCGCACCACGAGTCCGATACGCTCGGCGTCCTGGGCGGTGAAACGCTCGGACAGCATGTACAACTCCCGGGCCTTCGACGGACCAACGATCCTCGGCAAGGTCCACGTTCCCCCGAAGTCTCCAGAGACGCCCGCCGACAGAAACGCGGTATTGAACTTGGCCGATTCCGCGGCGTACCGAAGGTCGCAGGCGCAGGCCCACGACAGGCCGGCGCCCGCGCAGGCACCGTTGATCGCAGCGATGGTCACCTTGGGCATCTCGCGCAGAAGCTGGGACGTCCGCATCGCGCGACGCAGGCTCTCGATCTGTTGTCGGACGGGACGATCGTCGAAGACGCCGCCGCCGGCGCCGCCCCCGAGGTCCCCGCCGGCGCAGAACGCGCGACCGTTACCCGTGAAGACGACGACCCGGATCGCGTCTTCCGACGCGACGCGCTCGAACACATCCGCCGCGGTCGCGAGCAGATCGTCGTTCATCGTGTTCATGTTGTCGGGGCGGTTCAGGGTCACGGTCGCGATGGCGCCGTCGGTCTCGTACAGAACGGTGTCGCTCATGTCTTCGTTCCTGTCTGTCGCACGCCGACGTTTCCTCGCGCCGCGCCGGTGGGGCGTATCCGGCGCGAGGTTTGCGCCGCTCGCGCGATGGTGGCACAAACGCCCGGTACTGGCCAGACGGGCGCGGCCGACCGTCGGCGTCCGTCGCTCCTGTCGTGCATCCATGGTTGTCGAATCCATCTCGCTTGAGAAGAGCGCCCGATGATCCGCCTCTCGGGCCTCGCGCGGATCATCCAGACGCTCGGACAGCCGAACTACGGCGTCTACATGGCGGGAATGTCGGTATCCATGGTCGGCTTCTGGATGCAGCGGGTCGGCGTGGGATGGCTGACCTGGGAACTGACGGAGTCCGCCGCTTGGCTGGGGGCGGTCGCCTTCGCCGACCTGTTCCCGGCGGTCCTGGTGGCACCCATCGGGGGCTCCGCGGCCGACCGGTGGAACCGCCTCAAGCTTACCAGGATCAATCAAGCGCTGTCGCTTCTCCAGGCCGTCGCACTCTTCGGGCTGACGGTCTCGGGATCGATCACGATCGAGATCCTGTTCGCCCTGACGTTGTTCCTGGGCATCGTCAACGCGTTCCACCAGCCCGTGCGGATGGCTCTCGTGCCCAGCCTTGTGCACCGCAGATACCTGCCCACCGCGGTGGCCCTGAACTCCATATCCTTCAACCTTGCGCGCTTCGTCGGCCCGGCCCTCGCCGGCGTGACGATCCTCGCGTTCGGGACGGGCGCGACCTTCGGCCTCAACGCGCTGAGCTTCGCCGTGTTTCTGTGGGCGCTCGGCCGCGTCCGTATCAAGAGCGCCGCGGCCCCGCCTCGACAAGACCGCCCCGGCCTTATCCGCGAGTTCGGCGACGGGGTTCGTTACGTGGCGTCCCACCCCGGCGTCGCCCCGATCCTGATGATCCTGATCGTGGTCTGCCTCGGCATCCGTCCGTTCCAGGAACTTCTTCCAGGCTTCGCGGACCGCGTGTTCGGCGGTGGCGCGGACGTCCTCGCCGTGCTGACCTGCGCGACGGGCGCCGGCGCCGTGACCGGCGGCCTGTGGCTGGCGCAGCGTGGCGGACCGGAAGGCCTCGCGAGGCTGATCCTGATCGCGACGGTCATCCAGGCCCTGGCGATGTTCGCGTTCGTCGCGACGGACTCCCTCTGGGTGGCGGTGCCCGCCGTCACGGTCGCGGGCCTCGGAATGACGATCACTGGAATCGGCGTGCAGACCCTGATGCAACTGACCGTCGACGCCTCGGTCAGGGGACGAGTCCTGAGCATCTTCGGCCTGACGTTCCGGGGTGTGCCCGCGATCGGCGCCCTGATCATGGGCGCGGCGTCGGAGAGCGTCGGAATGGGCTGGCCGCTGGCCGCGGGAGCACTGCTGGTGCTGTCGTCCCTGACCTGGGCGTGGCGTCGACTGGGCGGCATCTCCTCGTCCCTTGAAGCGCAGGCCGCGCGGGGGTGAGGAACGGCCGTCGACGGACGGGATACGTCATCCGGGGGCAAAATCCGATAGAATGCGCGATGCGCCGTGAAACGGCGTCGCGCGGCGGACGGAGAAGATACAGAGATGGCGATTCGCAAGATCGTTCTGATGGGCAATCCCATTCTCAGGGAAGCGGCGGCGCCGGTGACGGACGCTCGCGCCGACGACGTGGTGCGTCTTGCCGAGGATATGAAGGACACCCTGACCGACATCGACGCCCGAGGGTTGGCCGCGCCGCAGGTCTCCGTCGGGCGGAGGTTGGTGGTCTATCGCCTCCCCGCGGAACACATACCGAAGGGGTCGGCGACCGAGCCGGTGCCCTGGACCGCCATGGTCAATCCGGTCATCGAGCCGTTGAGTGCCGAATCGCAGACGATCTGGGAACGCTGCCTCTCGCTGCCCGGCCTGTTCGGCAAGGTGAAACGGCGCCGGAACATTCGGATAACTTATTCGACGCTGGACGGAACGAAGGAAGAGCGCATCGCCCACGGATTCCATGCCATGCTCCTTCAGCACGAGTGCGACCACCTCGACGGCGTCCTCTATCCGATGCGTATCGAGGACATGAAGATGGAATTCAGCTTCGCCTCGGAATTCGGCGACGGCGTCGTCCACTTCGATTATTCCGTCGAGGAGTTCGACGGCGCCCCGACCGGCCGGACGTAGACCCTCGACGGTTTGGCCGGTCGGCCCCGACCCCCACACAGCAAGCCGGCTCTGCCACGCTCTCCTGGAATGCCGTGCGTCCGCCCACGGATGGCGTCGCGAGACGCAAACGCATTGCCGGGAGACCCGCTTCCTCGGAACACTTTCCCGACTCGTATCGCGGCTTAGGATCGAGAGGCGATCGCATGACAGGTTCGGACCACGAATCGCCGGACGCCCGGGCGACCTTGGTGGATCTCCTGCGGGATCCCGGAACGGGGTGGAGTCTGGGGATCCCCGGCGCGATCGCCGAATTCCTCCACGGCGATCGGGACACCTACGACGTCCATGCCCCGGAGGATCTCGTCGTCGCGACCGGCCGCGGCGCTATCCGTATCCACCCGCGGCCGGGCATCCGGCCGATCGCCTACGAGGCGCCGTCGAAACGGGACGACCGCTGGCGGCGCGGACTCGTCGTCGCGCTGCCCGCACGCGCCGCGCGCATGACTGGCCCGAAGGGCCTCGCGGACCTTGGCCCCGACACGGGCGCCGTTCGCGAGCGGGATCGGAACTCCGCACTGTTCGATCTCGGCCTTCCGACGGACCGCATCCGGGCCTGCGTCCGAACGGGCGATCGGAACTTGGCGGAACGCCTGCGGACGATGTCGGACATGTCCGTGCTCGCGCCCGGCGGCGAGCTCGGCCGCACCATTGTCGAGGCCAGCCCCCACCGGATATTCCTGTCGGCCCTCGGTCGCATCGAGGTCTACCAGCCGATCCCCAGGTCGCGCGACGACGCACACCTTCTCGACGGCCCCCACACGCACCTCCTGCCCGGTCTCTTCGGCGGCGAAGAAGACGCGCCGTGGGTCCCACTCGTGCCGTCGACCCACGCCGTCTGCCTGCAAGCCCATCCGCCATATCCCCTGCTCGACCGCCAGGGTCGCTGGACCTCGCTCGACAGGGACGCGCACGAAAGGTTCCAGAGGTTGCTCGGGCGCTGGGGCGCGACGGAGACGTGACGCGCCGGACCCCGCGTTCGTGCTATGCCAACGGAAAATCCTCGACGGAAGGCGGGGCCCGAATGGCCGACAAGTCGATACGTGTCTTCAGCGAATATGCCGATCTACCCGGAGACGTGCGCGGTGGCGCCGTGGCGATCGGCAACTTCGACGGTGTGCACCACGGCCATCGGGCGGTCATCGGCGAGGCGGGTCGCCTGGCCGCGGATCTGGATATCCCGTTCGGCGTGCTCACCTTCGAGCCGCACCCGCGCACGGTGTTCCAACCCGACTTCCCGCCCTTCCGTCTAACGCCGTCGCGGGCCAAGGCCCGCCAGATCGAGAAGCTGGGCGCACGGTTCATGGTGGCCGTCCGCTTCGACAGGGAGTTCGCGTCCATCGCTGCGGAAGACTTCATCCGCGACGTCCTCGTCGGCGCGCTGAAGGTCCGGTGGGTGGTTGTCGGCTACGACTTCGTGTTCGGCCGCGGGCGTGCGGGAAACCGCGAACTTCTCGCGCGCATGTCCGACGAAAGTGGTTTTGGACTGACCGTGGTCGAGGGAATCACGCACGGGGATCCGGCAGAAGGGGGGGAGATCTACGCCTCCAGCCGGATCCGGGAGTACCTGATGGCGGGTAGGCCGCTGCCCGCCGCCGACCGCCTCGGCCGCTGGTGGGAGATCGGCGGCACGGTTCTTCCCGGGGATCGGCGCGGCCGCCGCCTGGGCTTTCCGACCGCCAACGTCGCCCTGAGCGATCATCTGGAGCCGGCCCTCGGAGTCTATGCCGTCCGCGTCGTCATCGAGCGCGAGGGGTCGGAAACCCGGCACGGCGGGGTCGCCAATCTCGGCCGGAGGCCTACGTTCGACGGCAAGAGCACGCTTCTGGAAGTCCACATCTTCGATTTCGACGGGGACATCTACGGTCGGGACGTGCGCGTGGCGTTCCTGGACTTCCTGAGGCCCGAGCGCAAGTTCGACGTGCTGGACGCGCTTAAGGCGCAGATCGCGGCCGACTGCGAGGGCGCCCGGGCGATCCTCGCCGATCCGGCGTATTCCGAGGACCGCTTCGCTCCTCGTCCCGACCGGTAGGCACCGCCACGGGCCGCACGCACCGGACGCCCGGGCACGCGACGCTCGACACCGAGTCGAGACACTGTTAGATAAGGGCACCCACAAGGACGTCATGCTGTCGGCAATGCGCCAACGAGTCGCGGAAAGCGGGCGAATTACGATCCCGGCCCTCCACTGAGGGCCGGGCTGCGAGCCTTTCCGCCTTTTTCGCATCCCGTCCGCGAAAGCCGCACCGACGATGTCTACCGAAGAACAAGTTTCCAACCGTTCCGGCGCCGACTACCGATCGACGGTATTTCTGCCCAGGACCGACTTCCCCATGCGCGCCGGGCTGCCCAGGCGCGAACCGGAGCTGCTCGAGCGCTGGGCCAGGCTCGACCTTTACGCCCGGCTGCGGGAGGCTTCGAAGGGCCGTGAGACGTTCATCCTCCACGACGGCCCCCCCTACGCGAACGGCAACATCCACATCGGCACGGCGCTCAACAAGATCCTCAAGGACGTGGTGAACCGGTCGCAGCAGATGATGGGAAAGGACGCGAACTACGTCCCCGGATGGGATTGCCACGGCTTGCCCATCGAGTGGCAGGTGGAGCAGGCATACCGGGATTCGGGCCGCGACAAGGACGACGTGCCGATCGTGCAATTCCGCCGGGAATGTCGGGAATTCGCGGAGAAGTGGATCGGAATCCAGAGCGAGGAGTTTCAGAGGCTCGGCGTGCTCGGCGATTGGAAGCGCCCCTACGCCACCATGCACCGCGAGTCCGAAGCCATCATCGCGGGGGAGATCTGCCGGTTTCTGATGAACGGCGGCCTCTACAAGGGGTCGAAGCCGGTCATGTGGTCGGTCGTGGAGAAGACGGCGCTCGCCGAAGCCGAGATCGAGTATCACGACCGCGTGTCGACAACCGTCTACGTACGGTTCCCTGTTCCCGACTCGTCTCCGGTCGCGGCGGCGGCGGGCGCCAGTATCGTGATCTGGACGACGACCCCCTGGACCATGCCCGGGAACCGCGCGCTCGCCGCTTCGCCCAAGGTCCAGTACGCGCGGATTCGCGTAATCGAGACCGGCGACACGAGTCTCGCCGTCATCGGCGAGGAGATCGTGGTGGCCGCGGCGCTGGTCGATGATGTGTGCCGACAAACGGGAATCACCGGCCACGAAACGGTGGAACGGTTCGGCGGTGCCGATCTGGCCGGCTCGCTCTGTCGGCATCCACTCCACGGGCGGGGCTACGATTTCGACGTGCCGTTGCTGCCGGCGGATTTCGTCGATATGGGGCAGGGTACCGGGTTCGTGCATATCGCCCCGGGCCACGGAGCCGAAGACTTCGAGCTCGGCCAGGCCAACGGTATCGAGGCACCCCGCACCGTGGACGAGGACGGCGCCTATTTCGATCACGTGCCGCTTTTCGCCGGAATCCACGTGTTCGAGGCCGACGACCCGGTGTGCGAGGCGCTGCAAGATGCCGGCGGACTTCTGGGACGCGGCGAGATCACCCACTCCTACCCACATTCATGGCGGTCGAAGGCTCCTCTGATCTTCCGCAATACGCCGCAGTGGTTCATCGGCATGTCCGAGAACGACCTGCGGAAGACCGCGCTGACAGCCATCGACGAAGTGAGATGGGTGCCGAAAAGCGGTCACGCCCGGATCTATTCCATGGTGGAGCAGAGACCGGAATGGGTGATCTCGCGCCAGCGCGCCTGGGGCGTTCCCATCGCCGTTTTCGTCGATAAGAGGACCGGCGAGCCGCTGCGGGACGAGAAGGTCAACGAACGGATCGTCGAGATCTTCAGGCAGGAAGGCGCGGACGCCTGGTTCACCAGCGGCGCAGAACGCTTCCTCGGGCCGGACCGTGACCAGGCCAACTACGACAAGGTCGATGACATCGTCGATGTGTGGTTCGAGTCGGGATCGACTCACAGCTTCGTGCTCGAGGTCAGGGAAGACCTCTCATGGCCGGCATCGCTCTATCTGGAGGGATCCGATCAGCATCGCGGCTGGTTCCATTCCTCGCTGCTCGAGTCCTGCGGCACGCGCGGCCAAGCGCCCTACGACGCGGTGTTGACCCACGGCTTCGTCCTCGACGAGCACGGACGGAAGATGTCGAAGTCACTCGGCAACGTGATCGGCCCCCAGGAGATCATCGACCGGCACGGGGCCGATATCCTGCGGCTCTGGGTGGTCAGCTCGGATTTCACGGAAGATCTTCGGATCGGCTCCGAGATCGTCAAGACGCAGGTGGATGCCTATCGGAAACTCCGCAATACCTTGCGCTTCCTGCTCGGCAACCTCGCGGGCTTCGACGAGTCCGAGCGCGTTCCGGCGAACGAGATGCCCGAACTGGAGCGTTGGGTGCTGCATCGGCTCCACGAGATCGACCGGCTCGTCCGCCAGTCGTGTCACGACTTCGATTTTCATCGCATGTTCATCGCTCTCTACAACTTCTGTACGGTCGACCTGTCGGCGCTGTACTTCGATATCCGCAAGGACTCGCTCTATTGCGACAGGCGGGATTCGCTCCGCCGCCGGGCGGCCCGCACGGTGCTCGATACCTTGTTCGACTGCCTGACGGCCTGGTTCGCGCCGATCCTGTGCTTCACGGCCGAAGAGGCTTGGCTATCCCGGAATCCGAGCGAGGACGGCAGTGTCCATTTCCGAACCTTCCCGGATCTGCCGGAAGAGTGGCGCGACGACGCCTTGGCGCGGAAGTGGAAAACTGTCCGCAACCTGCGGCGGGTCGTCACGGGGGGGATCGAGGTGGAGCGCCGGGAAAAACGGATCGGCTCCAGCCTCCGGTCCCGGCCCAAGGTCTACGTCACCCCGGAGTTCGCCAAGGCCCTCGAGGGACTCGACCTGGGCGAGGTCGCCATCACCTCGGATGCCGAGGTCGTCGTCGCCGAAGGGCCGGAGGATGGTTTCCGCCTCGACGAAGTGGGGGGCGTGACCGTCGTGCCCGGCCTTGCCGACGGGACCAGGTGCGAGCGGTGTTGGCAGGTGTTGCCGGAAGTGGGCGACGATCCGGATCGCCCCGATCTCTGTCGCCGGTGCGGGAACGCGGTCGACGCTGCGCCATCGGTCGCTGCGGCGAATACCTGATGTCGCGTGCGGGCCTGACGCGCGCGGGAGGAGTGCGCGTGGGCCTTGGGGCCGCGGTCGCGACCTTCGCCGGCGACCGCCTGACCAAGTGGTTGATCCTCGACGCCTGGAGCCCCTGGGAAGCGCGCCACGCAGTCACGCCTTTCTTCGACGTCGTGGTCGTGTGGAATACGGGTGTGAGCTTCGGGTTGTTGCAGAGCGAATCCTCGCTGACGCCTCTATTGCTATCGGGGCTCGCCCTCGCCATTGTCGCGGCATTGGTCGTCTGGCTGCGCCGGGCGGAAGACCGGTTCGTGGCGAGTGCCCTCGGTCTTGTCATCGGGGGCGCACTCGGCAACACGTTCGACCGTCTGTCCTTCGGCGCCGTCCTCGACTTTCTGGATTTCCACGTGGCGGGATATCATTGGCCCGCCTTCAATGTCGCCGATTCGGCGATTGTCGTCGGTGTGATTGCGCTACTATATGATGGCTTCTTCCGTGCGCGGACGGACGAGACCTGAATCCTGATCGAGCGAGCGGTTCCCGAAGATGACGACACGCCCGACGTCCCGATGCCTCGTCATTCTCCTTGCCATTCTCCTGCCGGGAATGGCGCTGCCCTCCTGTACCGGCATCAAGGAGCAGCTCGGGCTGACGAAGTCGGCCCCGGACGAATTCACCGTGGTCACCAAGGCGCCGCTCATCATCCCGCCGGATTTCACCCTGCGGCCGCCGAGGCCGGGGGCGAGTGGACCGCAGGACGTCCAGGCGCGCGAGCAGGCTCGGCGCGCGCTGGTCGGGGCCGTAGAGGACCAATCCCGTACCGCTCCGGAAACCGCCGCGCGGCCGACCCATAGCCGCGCGGAGACCGTCTTCCTGAAGAAAGCGGGTACGGACAAGGCGGATCCGCAGATCCGCACCGTCATTCGCCGTGAGACCCTGGCATTGGCGGAAAAGGACTCCTCGTTCATCCGTCGTTTGATGTTCTGGCGGGATGGTTCCGGGGAGGAGCCGGTCGTAGACGCGAAGAAGGAGGCCGAACGCCTGCGGGAGGCGGTGGCGAAGGGCGAGCCGCCGGCCGAGAGCGAAGTGCCTGTGATCGAGCGCAAGAGATCGACCTTCAAACGCGCTTTCTGATCGATTCCGCGCGGCCAGCGGTCGCCCGCCCTGAAACCCGGACTTGAGGACGGGAGGAACCTGCGGCTTGCGGCTGTCTTTCACGGCCCCCTATTCTTTGAGGATCGTGCGCGATATCCGGGAACGGAGGGAGCGGATAGCGACATGAGCGGGACTCCGCCGCGGCAATTGGGGGGGAAACGGTGCCCGCAGCTGCACTTCTCGGCCATTGTCGCGGTCTTGTTGCTGGTCTTTTTTGCGACCGATGTCCGTGGAGACGCGCGAGCGGGCCTGTTCGATCCACAGCAGTTCACCCTCGACAACGGGCTGCGGGTTGTCGTGATTTCGGATCATCGGGCCCCCGTCGTCACCCACATGGTCTGGTACAAGGTGGGTGCGGCCGACGATCCGCCAGGCAGGTCCGGCCTCGCTCATTACCTTGAGCACATGATGTTCAAAGGGACGCGCAACGTCCCGGCAGGTGAATTCTCGCGGATCGTGGCCCGACTCGGCGGCCGGGAGAACGCCTTCACGGGCCACGACTACACGGGCTATTACCAGACGATCGCCTCCCGGCACCTGGAGACGGTGATGCGGCTGGAGGCCGATCGCATGACCAACCTCGTGGTGCGCGAAGAGGACATCGCCGCCGAGCGCGAAGTCGTTCGGGAAGAGCGTCGGTCGCGGCTGGGGAACGATCCGGGCGCTCTTCTGGCCGAGCAGATGAGCGCCGCTCAGTTTCTTTCTCATCCTTACGGGCGCCCCGTGATCGGCTGGGAGCACGAGGTGGCGGAACTCTCGCGGCGGGACCTTCTCCACTTCTATGCCGGTCATTACGCGCCGAACAACGCTCTGCTGGTCGTCGCGGGAGACATGACCCCACACCAGGCGCGTCGGCTGGCCGAGAAACACTACGGCCCCATTCCGGCGCGAGAGATCGCGACGCGCGAGCGTCCGCGGGAGCCGCCGCATCGGGCCGCCCGGCGCGTCACGATGCGCGATCCACGGGTTCGCGTGCCGTCTTGGAGACGGACCTATCTGGCGCCCAGCGGAACGGCCGGCGAGACACGACACGCGATACCGCTTCAGGTTCTTTCGGAAATTCTCGGAGGCGGGACGACCTCGCGCCTCTACAGGCGTCTGGTCGTCGAGGAAAAGGTGGCGAGCGGCGCCGGGGCGTCGTACAGCGGTAGCTCGATGGACCTCTCGCGCTTTTACCTCTATGGCAGCGCGCGGCACGGCGGGGGCCTCGAGACCGTCGAGGCGACGATCGAGGAGGAGATCTCCAGGCTGTTGGAATCCGGGGTGACGGAGCAAGAGCTGCGACGGGCGAAGACCGGCATGACGGCCGACGCCGTGTTCGCCCGGGACAGTCTGGCAACCGGCGCGCGCTTGTTCGGCGCCGCGCTGGCGGTCGGTCGCACCGCGGAGGATGTGGAGGCTTGGCCGAATCTGGTCCTCGCCGTGACCGCCGAAGACATTCTGGCGGCGGCGCGGCACGTGTTCGACGACCGGGCGTCGGTGACCGGTCTCCTGTTGCCGGAGCGGGATGGTTAAGACGGACTTCCCACCGCTCGCGCAAAGGTCCCTCCGAGTGACGCGCGCGCCCTCGCCATGAGCGTCTTTCTCGCCAAACGGTTCGCCATCTTCGTCGCCACACTGCTCGGCGCGTCGGTCGTCGTCTTCCTGGCGCTGGAAATCCTTCCGGGAGACCCCGCCTACGCCATTCTCGGCGCCGACGCGGAACCCTCGGCCTACGAAGCGTTGCACCGGGAGCTCGGTCTGGACCGGCCTGCCGTCGACCGCTACCTCGGCTGGCTCGGTGGAATACTGACGGGCGATTTCGGCGTGAGTTACACTTACTCCGTGCCCGTCTTCGAGCTCGTGGTCGAACGCCTCGCCCTGACCGTGCCCCTCGCCGTGCTCGCCATGGCGTTGACCGTCGTCGCGGCCATCGGCCTCGGACTCCACGCAGCCACGCATCATAACAAGATCGGCGATTGGGGGGTGATGGCGTTCAGCCAGCTCGGCATCGCCCTGCCGAACTTCTGGTTCGGTATTCTTCTGATCCTGTTCTTCTCGGTCTATCTGGGCTGGTTTTCGTCTGGTGGATTTCCGGGTTGGGGCGCCGGGACGTGGCCCGCGCTGAAGTCCCTGCTCCTGCCGGCGATCGCCCTGGCGACGGTCCAGACGGCCATCCTGGCGCGGGTCATGCGGTCGAGCGTGCTGGAGACGATTCGCGAGGATTACGTTCGGACCGCCCGCGCCAAGGGGCTGACGCGGCGGGCGACTCTGTGGCGCCATGTGCTTCGGAACGCGCTCATTCCCGTGGTGACCGTCATGGGCCTTCAGTTCGCCAACCTGCTCGCCGGAACGATCGTCATCGAGAACGTCTTTTTCCTCCCGGGATTGGGCAGGCTGGTGTTCCAGGCTATAGCCAATCGGGATCTCGTCGTGGTCAAGGACGTGGTCCTGATACTCGCGGCCATGGTCGTTGTCGTCAATTTCATCGTGGATCTCGCCTACGCGGCAATCGACCCGCGGCTCGGAGCGCGCGACGCGTGAACGCCTTCCGACAACCGAACTTCCTGGCCCTCGCGCTGCGCCGCGGGAATTTCCTTCTGGGCGGCGTTCTCGCCGGCCTCGTCGCGCTGCTCGCGCTGGTCTCCCTTGCGTGGACGCCACACTCGGCCTACGAACTGGATATCGCCAACAAGCTGAACCCCCCGTCGCCGACGCACTGGCTGGGCACGGACCACTTCGGCCGGGACGTCGCCTCCATGATCATGGTGGGCGCCCGAAACTCCCTGCTCGTCGGATTCGTCGCGGTGGGCACGGGACTCGCGGTCGGAGTGTTCCTCGGTCTGTGGGCGTCGGCCCGGCGGGGTTGGGTCGAGGAACTGATCATGAGGTTCTCCGACTTCGCGTTCGCCTTTCCGGCCATTCTGTCCGCGATAATGATCACCGCGATCCTCGGGCCCGGCGCCGTCAACTCGATCCTCGCCATCGGCATCTTCAATGTCCCGGTGTTCGCGCGCGTCACGCGGGGCTCCGCCAACGCCATCTGGGCGCGGGAATTCGTCCTGGCGGCGCGCGCAGCGGGCAAGGGTCATGCCCGGATCACCCTGGAGCATGTGTTGCCCAACATTCTCGGCGTGGTCGTCGTGCAGGCGACGATCTTCTTCGCCATCGCGATCCTCGCCGAAGCGGCCCTCTCCTATCTCGGGCTGGGAACCCAGCCGCCGCATCCGAGTTGGGGGCGCATGCTGAACGAGGCGCAGACCTTCCTCCATCTCTCTCCGCACCTCGTCCTGTTTCCCGGTCTGGCCGTCGTGATTTCGGTATTGGGGTTCAACATGCTGGGTGACGGGCTGCGCGACCTCCTGGACCCACGACTGTCCCGGACACGGCTGGCGGGATACCCGCGATGAGCATGCTCGAGGTCGATCGTCTGACCGTCGCGTTCCCCGCGCCGGCGGGCCCGGAGCGCGCGGTTCGTGACGTGAGCTTCGAGCTCGAACGCGGCGAAACGCTCGGCATCGTGGGAGAGTCCGGATGCGGCAAGTCGATGACGGCTCTCGCACTGATGGGATTGTTGCCGGAGGGAACCGACACGCAAGGCGGCATCACCCTGAACGGTCGCGATTTGCGGACCCTCGATGAGGAAGCGATGTGCCGCGTTCGCGGCAATGCCATCGCCATGGTGTTCCAGGAACCCATGACGTCGCTCAATCCCGTGCGCGCCATCGGAAAACAGGTCGTCGAACCTCTGATGCTGCACCTCGGTCTGGACCGTGGCCAAGCCAAGGTCGAGACGCTCTCGTTGCTGGAGCGCGTCGGACTGGTCGACCCGCGCCGGTTCTACGCCGCCTATCCGCACCAGCTCTCCGGGGGTCAACGCCAGCGCGCGATGATCGCGATGGCTCTGTCCTGCCGTCCGGAGGTGTTGATCGCGGACGAACCGACGACCGCGCTCGATGTGACGGTCCAAGGCCAGATTCTCGATCTGATTCGCGACGCCGTCGGCGAAAGTCGAATGTCGCTCATTTTGATTTCCCACGATCTCGGCGTCATCGCCGAGACCGTCGATCGGGTTATCGTGATGTATGGCGGCGCGGTGGTCGAGCAGGGACCGACATGGGACGTCTTCACCAGGCTCGCCCATCCCTATACGCGGGGCCTTTTCGCCGCCATGCCGCGACTCGGCGAGGGACGTCGACGGCTCCGCACGATCCCCGGGACGGTGCCCGAGCTCGCCGACCTGCCCACCGGCTGTACCTTCGCCGACCGATGCTCCCTGGCGCGCGAGACATGCCACTCGCAGCCTCCCGACATGCGTCCGGTCGGCGAAAGTCACTCCGCGGCCTGTCTGCGCCTCGATGCCGCGACAGCCACGCCGTCCTTCGGGTCGCGCCGATGACCTTTCCGAACCCCCCGGTGGTCGACGCCGACGGGCTGACGCGCCACTACATGTTGCCGCGCGAGAGCCTGACCGCCGCCCCGCAACGCGTGTTCGCGCTGAACCGGGTTTCGCTGACCGTGCGGGCGGGCCGAAGCCTCGGCGTGGTGGGCGAATCCGGTTGCGGAAAATCCACCCTGGCGCGCTGCGTGATGGCGCTGGAGCCCCTCACGGCCGGAACCCTGCGTATCCTGGGAAAAGACCCCCACGCCATGCGGAGTCGGGCCTTGCGACGACACCGCCAGAATTTCCAGATGATCTTTCAGGACCCCTTCGGTTCCCTCGACCCGCGGCATACGGTTGGACGCATCGTCTCGGAGCCCCTCGAGGCCGCGGAGAAGCGGCTTGGGCCGGACGAACGGCGTGGACGCGTCCGGGAGGTTCTCGAGGCGGTGGGCCTCCGGGGAGCGGACATGTCGAAGTACCCCCACGAGTTCTCGGGCGGCCAACGCCAGCGCATCGCCATCGCCCGGGCGCTGACGACACGACCGGCACTGATTGTCGCCGACGAGCCGGTCTCGGCGCTGGACGTCTCCGTGCGGGCTCAGGTCCTGAACCTGCTCCGGGATCTCCAGGATCGGTACGGCGTGACCTATCTCCTCATCAGCCACGACCTTTCGGCGGTGGAATACGCGTGCCACCAGATTGCCGTGATGTACATGGGCCGAATCGTCGAGTACGGATCCACGGAAGCGATTCTCGCCGATGCGGCCCACCCCTACACGCGGGCGTTGCTCGACGCGGTCCCCAGGTCGTCGCCGGAGCGGCGGCGCGCCCGGACGACGCTGAAGGGCGCGGTTCCCAGCCCGACGGAAATCGTCTCCGGCTGCCCGTTCGCCGCCCGCTGTCCGCTGGTGGAACCGCGGTGTCGTCTCCAGGCGCCCGAGTGGCGCGAGGTGATGCCCGGCCACGGCGCGGCCTGTCATCTCGTGTAGGCCGGGGCCGTCTTCCTTCCCTTGTTCCGCCAATGTCGGGCGTGGCATGTTTCGTGACAGCACGATGACAACCCGGGAGGCCGTTGACATGAGCGAGGTTGTCGCCTTCGAAGGGCGCGGGCCCGCCCGGCCGACGACGAGCGGCCGGACGGGCAAAACACCCCTCGTCATCTTCGATCGCCACGAGCTCGACGCCATGCTGCAGGTGTACAGCCGCATGGTGAGAGCGGGAGAGTGGCGGGACTACGCCATCGAATTCGAACCCGACCGCGCCACCTTCTCGGTCTTCCGGCGCGCGTCGGAAGACGCGCTCTACCGCATCGTCAAAACCCGCGGACCGTCCCGGCGCCGGGGATTGTTCGCGGTGATCTCGGCCGGAGGGCGGATTCTGCGGCGCGGACGCGAACTGGGCCCCGTGCTCGCCGCGTTGAACGCCAAGGGACTGCGGCTCGTATGAAAAAGGCCCGGCGGCATCGCCGGGCCTTTCGGTTCTCCGGGTCGGTACATCGTCCAGATGCTCAGCGCCGTTCGCCGAACAGCCTGAGCAGCAGCACCATCAGGTTGATAAAATCGAGATAGAGCGTCAGCGCCCCCATCACCGCCTTCTTGGTGGCGAGGTCGGCGCTGTCGGCCTCGAAGTACATGTTCCGGATCTTCTGGGTGTCGTAGGCCGTCAATCCCACGAACACGAGCACGCCGATCACCGAGATGGCGAAATGGAGCGCCGAAGACGCGAGGAAGAAGTTCACGATACTGGCGATGATGATGCCGATCAGGCCCATGAACATGAAGTGGCCCATGCCGGTCAGATCGCGCTTCGTCGTATAGCCGTAGAGGCTCATGGCACCGAAGGTCGCCGTCGTGATGAAGAACACCCGCGTGATGCTGGCGCCCGTGTAGGCCACGAAAATCCACGAGAGCGACGCGCCCATCACGGCGGCGAAGGCCCAGAAGAGGGCTTGCGTGGCCGTCGCGCTGAGACGGTTCACGCCGAAGCTGAGCACCAGGATGAACCCCAGCGGAGCGAGCATGACGACCCATTGCAGGCCCGTCCCGTAGATCGCCTGCAGCAATGCGGGCGAGGACGCCACGAGAGCGGCGACGATGCCGCTCAGCGCCACGCCGGACGCCATGTAGTTGTATACCCGGAGCATGTAGGCGCGCAGACCCTCGTCGATCGCCGCCCGCTCCATTGCGGTCGCGCCAAGCGAAAGGCGCGCCTTGATGTTTTCCGCCATGGTCTTCGGCCCCCTTGTCCGGCCTTCCAGAGTGACGGACAATATATTGGAGACAATTGCGGCGATTCAAGGACGGCGCGGGCCTCCCCGCCGACGACGGATTTCCCGGGCCTTGCCCCGCCGTCATTCCGCCCTGAGAACGGCCATGACGTTTTCCCCGACTGACCTAGGAAAGCTCTGATCAAGCTGCCTGGTTATGCGGAGGGAGTATTCCCGAGGCCCGATGGGGCTTGGGGAAGCGCCATTGAGGCTCGGAACCCCCGGTTTCGATGCCCCGGCGGTGGTTTTCGAAGCCGCCCGGTGGTTTCCGTACCGCCCGGACGGGTCGCTTCCGCCTCACGCCAGCGCCAGATGGCGCTCGCCGATCATCAGGTTGGCGAAGCCCAGCAGAAGCGCGATCCGTTGCCTGTTCTTCGCCAGCCCCCGGTAGCGCACCCTGGCGTAGCCGAAGCGCCGTTTGAGGTACAGGAAGGGATGCTCGACCTTGGCACGCACCGACGCCCTGGCCCGCTCGCACGCCGCCGCCGCGCTGTCGGGCGCCAGCGCGCGCCGCTTGCCCGGCTTCAGCGCCACACGCCAGTCCACCGCGCCGCCATTGTTCTCCGGGCGCTTGCCAACCCCCTGGTAGCCCGCGTCCCCCCACACCCGCCGCTCCGCGCCGTGCAACAGCCGATGCGCCGCCGTCACGTCGCTCACGTTCGCCGCCGTCGTACACAGGCTGTGGACGACACCCGACCGGACGCCCACCCCGATGTGCGCCTTCATCCCGAAGTACCACTGGTTCCCCTTCTTCGTCTGGCGCATCTCCGGGTCCCGCCTGCCCGCCTTGTTCTTCGTCGACGACGGCGCCTCGATAAGGCTCGCATCCACGATGGTCCCTTCCCGGAGCCGCAAGCCCCGCGACGCCAGGTGCTCGTTGATCCCTCCCAACAGCACCTCGCCCAGGCCATGCCTCTCCAACAGATGCCGGAACTCGAGGATCGTCGTCTCGTCCGGCAGCGGACCCGACAGCCGCAAACCCACGAACCGACGAACCGACTCGACCTCGTGGAGCAGGTCCTCCATCCCCGGATCGCTCAGGTTGTAGAACAACTGCACGCAGTGCACCCGCAACATGACCGACAACGCGTAAGGCCGCCGACCCCGCCCCTCCTTCGGATAGAACGGCCGAATGCGCCCCTCCAGACGCTCCCACGGGATCAACCCGTCCATGCGGGCAAGAAACTTCTCCCGGCGCGTCACCCGCTTCTGCGACACGTACTCCAAATCCGCAAACGTCGCCTGTCCCATCGTCCAGCCTCAACCCCAAACCATGAAAGACTATTGTAACAAAACACCAAACTTGATCAGAGCTTCCCTAGTTCAAACAGATGTGAGAGGCGGTCCTTGAAAGAGGGCTCGTGTAACCTGACGGAGTAGGCCGAAGGTCTGCATGGGGGGCCTCCTTCAAGCTGTCTGTTCGAACCAACGGCTTCGGAGACCTCCACCGTCTCATATGTCCCGAACCAGGACACACGTGCCGGCAAAACCGAGCAGAATCGTCACGGCGACACCGGCGGCAACGGCGAAAACGACCGCGAATGGATCGAAGCTAGCCGCCCTCCATGACGAAGCGCATCACGGCGTAGCTCGTGGCGGTGCCGATTGTCAGGCTCGCCGCGCGGGCCGTCACTTCGCTCCGAACCCCTCCACCGACGTCCTTATTTGGGGCCCAACGAAGAGTTTGTTCTATTTTGTCGATGATATGCTGAAAGAATCGCCCCTTCGAGTTTGTTGGGTTGCACTCTATAGTTTTCAAATTCCTCAATATTATCATGTTTGATATGCAACTGACCTTCACCGATATTCCCACGATGCTGGCCTTGTGAATAATATCTGTTAGATTCAATTTCCTTAGATGATAGTACCCAATACCTAATGACATCCCTCCACACTGCAATCCAAACAAAAACATCGCAGAACCTTGGTTTGATCTGTTGAAAGTTCATCCAGAATTCCTTTGTCGAATCTGAAGATAGAGCCTTCACATAGAGTGGAGCGTCCGAATTTGCATCAACTACACGTGATGCTTTGACTTCGATGCGAATACCATCCATATAAAAATCATATTGACCGGAATAGTCTGGATCTATCCTTTTCGATGGTTTTTCTAAAGTTGGAACCAACTCTTTTAAATGACCCTGTGCCCAAGATTCACCAAAGGTACGGGGTGCACTAATCTCAAAAATATAGAGATAAAGATTCCTTGAAGTATATTCATCTCGAAGTTCTAAATAATCATCTAAACTAAGAACGCTCATCGCAAGTAAGTGAGATATAATGTATTCATACTCGTTAAACGGATAAACTGATACGAGAGTTTCAAGTCTGTCCCGGATGTCACTTTCATTGAAAAGCTGAGCCAGCAGGGTATCGAGCTCTTTTTTCAGATGTTCCATGGAATCAAACTCCTAAAATAGTCTTCCTTGGAAGCTAGTTTCAGGAACGGTCGTCGTCCCGAGACCAATATCTGATACATCGTTCTCAAATGGATGGCCGTTCTGCCATCCAGTTTTTCCTGTAGAGCGAAACCGTTCAAGACGTCGAATTGTTATCTCGGTGTAGATTGGATCAATATCCAATGTGAAACATTTTCGGTTGAGGATTTCAGATGCAATCAAGGTTGTTCCGGAGTGTGCAAAGAAATCGATCACTAAATCATTAGATGATGAGCTCGCTCGAAGAATTCTGTCAATACACTTCAGCGGCTTTTGGGCATAGCAACCAGAAACATTTTCCTCCATTCGATAAAATACCTGTTGAATATCAATCCAAACATTTCCTGCTCTTATTGTATTTGAATGACTTCGTTCTAAATTTTCCGTTTTTCTCCCATTTATTTCCTTATAATATCCGCGAACTATCTTCGGAATATCTGTGTATTCGGCATCAACATGGAAGGTAGGATTCCCCTTAACATAATAAAGTAACTCCTGACGAATCGCCATCCAGTTCTTTTGAGTTCCGTATCCACGCTGGTTCCTCATGGTGATCAGACTTCGTGGGCGAAACGATTGATCTCGCATCATGAGAACAAAGTCAGGCAGTGGCTGAAAGCCATTATTCTGATCAGCGCCAATCCAAATATATAAAGAGGAATCAGAAGCCAGAACAGCGTGTGTGTGAGACACCCACGCTTGACACCACTTGATAAATTCCACTATCGACTTTCTTTCAAATGCCCCAAGATTGTATGGTGGATCGTGAATTGCCAGCCGTGCCCATTCTCCAGACATAATGCTATCTATATCCCTCAGGTTGGATGCGTCGAGACACCCGACACGATGACCACGTATTCTGTCAACCCAAATGTCCCCTGCCCGAAGACGGCAGTACGGCAGCAATTTTCTTCTCAATTCCGGCGATCTGTCCAGTCTGGGGAGAGGATTATTCTTCATGTTACTGAATCCTGCTATTGTCACATTAGAGATAATCAATTCGTACCCGTGGTTTGCTCAAGGTGACGCATCAGTCCATGTATCGGTGAGAGAAGAAGGTATTTCCCACAGTCGATAACTATCCACGGCAAGGAGTATTGCGATACCACGACAAGCCGCTGATAATCGAAAGTTTACCAACGGCCTCCAGGGTCGTAAAGGTCGCACCCGCCGTCATTCTGCCCTGAGAACGGCCATGACGTTTTCCCCGAGGGCCTTCCACGTGCCGGCGAAACCGAGCAGAATCGTCACGGCGATACCGGCAGCGACGGTGAGAACGACCGCGAACGGATCGAACGCCCAGTCGCCTTCCATGACGAAGCGCATCACGGCGTAGCTCGCGGCGGTCCCCGCGACCGCGGCAAGCACGGCCGTTACGGCTCCGAGCATGGCGTACTCGATGACGAAAGCCCGCATGACGTCGGCCCGCGTGGCGCCGAGGACCTTGAGGATAACGGCGTCGTAGACGCGGCGGCGATATCCGGCGGCGACGGCGCCGGCGAGGACGAGGAGCCCCGCGGCGACGGTGACGCTGGCGCTGGCCCTGACCGCCGTGGCGATACGCGAGAACACGTCGGCGATCGTCTCCAGTACGTCGCGAATGCGGACTGCGGAGACGTTGGCGAACCGGTCGGTCACCGCGCGATGGAGCCGGTCCTCCGCTTCCGGAGTGACGCCGACGGCGGCGACATGGGTCTGCGGCGCGTCTTCAAGCGCGCCGGGGGCGAAGATCGTCGCGAACTCCGCCCGGATACGACTCCAGTCGATGGCGCGCAGGTTATGGATCTCGGCTGTGACGCGGCGACCCAGAATGTTGAAGGTCAAAGTGTCGCCGACACCGATGCCGAGTTCTTCCGCGATATCGGCATCCAGCGAGATGGCTGGTGGACCCGAGTATCCTTCGGGCCACCAAGCGCCCGCGACGATGTCCGCACCCTCGGGCGGCGTCGCCGCGTACGTGAGGCCCCGTTCGCCATTCACGAACCAGGACGCCTGCGGGTCGTAGGTGGCCTCGTCCACCGGCGTACCGTCGATCAGCGCCAGCCGTCCCCGCAGATTGGGCATGCGCTGAAGCAGATCCGCGCCATCGGTGCGCGCGACGATATCCTCGAACGGTCGCACCTGGTCCGGCTGGATATCGATGAAGAAGAACGACGGCGCCCGCTCCGGGATGTGATCCGCGATCTGACGGGAGAGGCTGGTATCGAGCAACGCCACGGTGACCATGACCGACAGGCCGGTACCGATCGACACGACGACGCCGGCCGTTGGCGCGCCGGGTCGCGTCAGGCTGGAGAGCGCCAGCCGCCAGGTCGGCGACTGTGGCCGCTTCAACCTCGCGGCCCCGGCGACGATCAGCTTCGCCACGATCCAGAACGCGACCAGCAAGGCCGCCGCGCCGGCGATGAACCAGCGCGCGACCAGAAGATACGCCGTCGTCGACAGTGCCAGTCCGACCAGGACCACGAGCGCGAGCGCCGTGGCCCACACGTAACGCATCGGGGGAATGCGCCGCGCGGGCGCGACGATGTCCCGGAACAGGCCTGCGGCCGGCACGCCGCGCGCCCGTGACAGAGGCCACAGGGTGAAGACGGTCGTGGTCAGTATTCCGAATGCCGTGGCGACGACGAGGGGCGTGGGATACAGGCCCGTCACGGGGGATACGGGAAGGGAGGCGCCGGTCAGCGAGGCCACCAGGACCACCGTCCCACCGCCCAGCCCGAGCCCGAGTGCGATACCCAGGAGCGCCAGGACGCCCACTTCGAGGAAGTAGGTCCGGAAGACGACATCCGACGTGGCGCCGAGACACTTGAGCGTGGCGATGGTCTCCATCCGACCCGCGAGATGGCTCGCCACCGCATTGGCGATCCCGACACCGCCGATCACCAGGGCCGTCAGGCCGACAAGCGTCAAGAACATGCCGAGGCGATTGACGAACCTCTTGACCGAGGGTTGCGCGTCGTCGAGGTCGTACACGCGCCACGCCGCGTCGGGAAAGGCCGAGTCGAGTTTCTCGACCCACGATCCCACCGTCTCCGCGGGCGGAAGGCGCACGCGATATTTGTGCCGCAACATGCTGCCGGGACGGACGAGACCCGTGGCATCGAACGTTTCGTTCGTCACCATGAGGCGGGGTCCGAGCGTGAAGGCGCCCGACACGCGGTCGGGTTCGCGAACGATCGTCGCGCGAACCTCGATTTCCGTGTCTCCGACCTGCAGGCGATCTCCGACGGCGAGACCGATACGGGAAAGCAACGTCTTCTCCGCCACGGCACCCGGCGCGCCGTCGCGAGTCTCCAACGCCTCCGCGAGGGAGATGAACGGCGACAGCGTGACCGAGCCGTAGAGCGGATAGGCCGGATCGACCCCCTTGAATTCCACCAATGTCCGCGCGGGCGACGCTGTCGCGTAGGCCATGGCGCGCATTTCACGGACGATGATCAGCGTTTCGCTGTTGTCCTTCAGCCAGGCCAGTTGATCTCCCGTAGCGCCGTGAGCGGCGACGCGGATTTCCACATCCGCGCCCAACAGCGCCCGGGCGTTCCCGGCCAGCCCGGCGCGGAATGCTTCGGCCAGGGAACCCACGCCCGAAATGGCGGCGACGCCGAGGACGATACAGGCCAGGAAAATACGAAAGCCCCTTGTTCCGCCTCTGAGCTCGCGGCGCGCCAGACGCCACGCGATGAGCCATTCGGCAAGCTGCGGGCCGGGGGTGGAAACGCCGACGGGCCGAGAACCCGCTTGCGGGAAGCTCATCGAAGTTCCCCGGAGGTCGCCGCGGCGGGCGCGGCATCCGTGGGCCGGGCTATGCGCCCGTCGTTCAGGTGCACGACGCGGTCGCACCTGTCGGCCACCGCGGAGTCGTGGGTGATGAGCACCAGGGTCGTGTCCTCACGCGCCCTGATCTCGAACATCAGATCGATAATCTGGGACCCGGTGACCGTGTCGAGATTACCGGTGGGCTCGTCGGCCAGGACTAAAGCCGGGCCCGTGGCGAACGCGCGCGCCAGGGCCACGCGCTGCTGTTCGCCGCCGGAGAGTTGCGCCGGGTAATGGTCGACACGGCCGTCCAGTCCAACGGCGGCCAGACCCGCGCGGGCCCGGTCGAATGCGTCCGAAAAACCGGACAGCTCCATCGGCACGGCGACGTTCTCCAGAGCCGTCATCGCCGGGATGAGGTGAAACGACTGAAACACGATACCCACGTGGCGGCGGCGGAACAGAGCCAGCGCATCTTCGCTCAGTCCGGCGAATTCGGTGCCGGCGACCACAACCCGGCCGGCACTGACCCTTTCCAGTCCGGCGATCACCGCAAGCATGGTCGACTTTCCGGATCCCGACGGTCCGACCACGCCGACGGATTCTCCCGTGTCGATGGCAAGGTCGATACCACGCAGGATGTTGACCTCGCCCGCCCGACTTTTCAGAGTGAGGTGCACGTTTTCCAGAACGACCATCGGTCGCGAAGGCATGGTTGAACGATCGAGGACGACGCGGGCGGACATGTTAAGGCGATGTCGAATGGTCTCGATGGGATCGCGCGGGGCGCCCGGGCGGCGCGCGCGCCTCTACCATATAGGTCGCATTTCGACCTTCGCCATCCTTGCCGCGTGTCTCGTGCCCGGAATCGGTGTCCGTTCACTGTCGGCGGACCCGGAGTTCGTCATCGTGGCGTTGGGCGACAGTCTGACGGCCGGATATGGTCTTGTGGCCGCGGACGCCTTTCCGGTCCGGCTGGAATCCGCGTTGCGCAAGGCGGGAAAGCGCGTCCGCGTGATCGACGCCGGCGTGTCCGGCGATACCACGGCCGGCGGCCGTGCGAGGCTGGACCGGGTTTTAGCCGACGAGCCCGATGCCGCGATCGTCCAGCTTGGCGCCAACGATGCGCTGCGCGGGATCGATCCCGAAGAGACGTCGGGAAATCTCGCGGCCATTCTCCAGGTCCTGAAGAAGCGCGGCATTCACGTGTTACTCGCCGGCATGTTGGCGCCGCCGAATCTTGGCGATCGCTACGCCAAGGCCTTCAACGCCATCTATCCGGCACTTGCGGCGACACACGACGTGTTGCTGTATCCGTTCTTTCTCGACGGTGTCGCGGCGAATCCGGGGCTCAATCAAGCGGATGGCGTTCATCCGACCGCCGAGGGAGTTGAACGTATCGTGAAGGGGATATTCCCCTACGTCATCCGCGTCATCGACACTGAATAAAGCATGATCCGGCTGTTCGTCGCGATAAATCTGCCGGAGAGCGTGCGCGACCGGCTCGCCTCCCTGTGCGCCGGGTTACCCGGGGCGCGGTGGATCGAACCCCGGAACCTGCATCTGACGTTGCGCTTCATCGGCGAGGTCGAGGAACCGCGGTTTCCCGAAATCGTTTCCGTGCTGTCCGCGATCAGATCGCCCGCCTTCTCGCTCGTCATGGATGGAGTCGACTGTTTCGGCGATCGCCGTCGCGCCCGGGTTCTCTGGGCCGGCGTGCGACCGTGCGAGAGGCTGTTCGCCCTGCGGTCGAAAACCGAGATGGCTCTCGCGCGCGCGGGACTGGAGCCCGAAACCCGGAAATTCCACCCGCACGTTACCCTGGCCCGGCTCGACGGCACGAAGTTCAACCGGCTGGCGAAGTATCTCGAGGCGTATGGCTCCTTCCTCACCGAAGAATTCCCGGTCGGAGAATTCGCGTTGTATTCCAGCTACTTGGGGCGCAACGGCGCCTCTTATACCCGGGAAGCCGGTTACTCCTTGATATCCGCCTGATCCGTTTCGGGGTCGCCAATGCCCGGGCGGACCGGAAGCGCCGGGATTTCGAGATCCCCGATGACGATGTCGGTGGACCGGCCCCGCAGCAGCGGGCCCTCGCACCCGAGGACGAACAGGTTGTAACCGTCCCGCTTGATCCGGGCGCCAAACCGCAGGGCTTCGACAGCCTGCCCCTGTCCCAGAACACCGGCAAGCGGCTTCACGGCCGCTGTCATCCGGAACGGAAGTCCAGACAGGCGGCACCGCGTGTAGAGCGCGCCCTTGCTCAATGGCCGAGAGGCCATGACATCAACCGGTTGGGGCGAGGTCAAAGCGCGCCGGGGCGGACGAAGCGTCGATTCATGGGGCCGCGGACATCTGACGTCACGGGACGTCAATCCTCGCGTTCGATCGCCTCCATGTCCGCGTCCGACAGTCCGAAATGGTGGCCGATTTCGTGAACCAATACGTTACGCACGATCGCCGCGAGGGATTCGCCCGTCTCGCACCAGTAATCGAGGATAGGGCGACGGTAGAGAAATACGATGTCGACGTCGGTCGGGGTATCGAGAATGCTTCGCTGATCGAGACTCACGCCACGGTAGAGACCGAGCAGATCGAACGCGTCGTTGACGCCCAGCTCCTCCATGGTTTCCGAATCGGGAAATTCCACGACCTGGAAAACGACGGCGCTCGTCAGCGCGCGAAATTCCTCGGGAAGCGACTCGTAGATCGCGGCCGCCAACGCTTCGATATCTGCCGCGCTGGGCGGAGCGTCGACGGGGGGCGGGCCGTTCTGCCCCATTCGCGGATACGTCTCGCGCGGGGTGGGGCGAAACGCCCTATCTCGGCGCCATGCGCAACGCCCCGTCCAGCCGGACGACCTCGCCGTTGAGCATCCGATTCCCGCAGATGTAGAGGACCATCGATGCGTACTCCTCCACGTCGCCGAGCCGGGACGGGAATGGGACACTCTCACCGAGCGCCTTCTGTGCCTCCTCCGGCAACGAGAACATCAGCGGCGTCGCGAACAGCCCCGGGGCGACGGTCATGACCCGAACGCCCCGTGGAGCGAACTCACGCGCGAGCGGCAGGGTGAGCGCGACGATACCACCCTTGGACGCCGCGTAGGCCGGCTGCCCGATCTGACCGTCGTAGGCCGCGACCGACGAGGTGTTCACGATCACTCCGCGCTCGCCGTCGTCGTTGACAGGGTCCTGTTCGAGCATGTCGGCGGCCGCGAGACGCGCGCAGTTGAAAGTCCCGATCAGGTTGATCTCGATAATCTTGCGGAAATCGTCAAGCGGAAGAGGCCCGCGGCGGCTGACGGCGCGGCCTGGCGGGCCGATGCCGGCGCAGTTGACGAGCACCCGGGCGGCGCCGTGCGCCTCCCGCGCGGACGCGACGGCGTCCCGCGCCACCTCGTCGCTCGCGACGTCGCATTCGATGCCCAACCCGCCAATCTCGGAGGCGACCGACTTGGCGGCCTCCGCGTTGACGTCGAAGATCGCGACCTTGGCGCCGGCCGCGGCGAGCGCGCGCGCCGTCGCGGCCCCGAGACCCGATGCACCGCCGGTCACGATGGCGGCCACTCCCTCGAGTTCCATGGATCCTCCCCTCGTCCCCGATCGATGTCATCCATCGGCAAGCTGGTTTAGCAGATCACATTCCGATGCGCGACAGGATGTCCGTTGCGGATCGCGTCACTCCTTCCTATATGCGAAGGATGTCGCCTTCCGATCATGGAGCCGATTCGATCGCCGAATCGAGAGGATTCTGGGACAAAGTCCGACGTACCCTGGGGCGCGTACCGTTCCTCGACGAAGCCGTCGCCGCCTATTATTGTGCTACGGATTCCAAGACCCCACGCCACGTCCAGGCGGTGCTGTTGGGGGCGCTCGGCTATTTCGTGGTTCCCGCCGACATGATCCCGGATTTCATTGCCGGTCTCGGTTTCTCCGACGATGCGGCGGTTCTGGCGGCGGCCATCGGCGCCGTGCGCCGCTACGTCACGGACGATCACCGGGATCGAGCCCGCGGAGTCCTGGGGCGTCTCGCCGATACCGACGAGCCCGCGGACGACGTTTAGATTCGCCACCGGAACGTCGTTCGGACCGACCGAGGCTCGCGAGCGGGAGAAAACTCGATGCAGGATGCTATCCAGCCGTTGTGGACGCCGGCGCCTGACCGCGCCGAGCGGACGAACATGCGCGCGTTCATGCGCGCCATGGAGGAACGCTGGGATGTGGCCTTCCGGGATTTTCCGGCCTTCCGGCGCTGGACGGTCGAGGAGGACGAGAAGTTCTGGCTTTCGCTCTGGGACTTCTGTGGAGTCGTGGCGGAGACGCGCGGCGAGCGCGTCGTCGCCGACAAGCACCGAATGCCCGGCGCCCGCTGGTTTCCGGATGCCCGCCTGAGCTTTCCGGAAAACCTGCTGCGGCGGCGGGACGACACGGTCGCCATGATCTTTCGGGGTGAGGACCGGGTCCGCCGGGAACTCACCTTCGACGAGGTGTACGACCTGGTCTCGCGAACGGCGCAGGCACTCGCGGCCATAGGTGTCGCGAAGGGTGACCGGGTGGCGGGTTTCATGCCCAACATGCCTGAGACCGTCATCGCCATGCTGGCGGCGACGAGCCTGGGCGCGGTCTGGTCGTCGTGCTCGCCGGACTTCGGCGTCAAGGGCTTGCTCGACCGTTTCGGGCAGATCGCCCCCAAGGTCCTGTTCGCGGGCGACGGATACTTCTACAACGGCCAGCAGTTCGATTCCCTCGAACGCGTCGCCGCTCTGCAGAAGGAACTCGGCGATCTCGAACGGACCGTGATCGTCCCATATTCGCGCGACGAACCTCCGCTCGATGGTCTTCCCGGAACGGTCCTGTTCAAGGATCTGATCGCTGGCCACGAAGCCCGCGATATAGACTTCGCGCAAGTGAACTTCAACGACCCCCTGGTCATCCTCTACTCGTCGGGCACGACGGGCCTGCCCAAATGCATCGTGCACGGACACGGCGGGTCTCTCCTGCAGAACCTGAAGGAACACTGCCTCCACTCGGACATCAAACCGGGCGACCGGCTCTACTACTTCACGACTTGCGGCTGGATGATGTGGAACTGGCTCGTGGCGGGCCTCGCGTCCGGAGCAACGCTGCTGCTCTACGACGGATCGCCCTTCCATCCGGACGGTAATGCCATCTTTGACTACGCGGACGCCGAGAAGATGACCGTCCTGGGGACGTCCGCCAAATACATCGACGCGGTGCGGAACCGGGGGTTGTCGCCCATCGACTCGCACGACCTGTCCTCGGTGAAGGCGATCCTGACGACGGGGTCGGTGCTGGCGCCCGAGTCGTTCGATTTCGTCTACGAGCGCATCAAGAAGGACGTTTGCCTGTCCTCCATCTCGGGCGGTACGGACATCATGGGATGCTTCCTCGGAGGGAATCCCGCGGGTCCCGTCTGGCGGGGCGAGATCCAGACCCGGGTGCTCGGCATGGCGGTGGATGTCTTCGACGCGAACGGGAACCCCGCGCGGGGAGAACGCGGCGAGCTCGTCTGCACGTCCTCCTTCCCGTCCATGCCGGTCTCGTTCTGGAACGACCCGGACGGCTCCAGATACCGGGAAGCCTACTTCGAGGTCTATCCGGGGGTATGGCGGCACGGCGACTGGTGCGAGTTGACCGACCACGACGGTATGATCATCCACGGACGCTCCGACGCCGTTCTCAACCCCGGCGGCGTACGCATCGGCACGGCGGAGATCTACCGGCAGGTGGAACAGTTGGACGAGGTCGAGGAAGGTCTGGCGGTCGGCCAAGAGTGGCGGGGCGACACCCGCGTCGTCCTGTTCGTCCGTCTGCGCGAGGGACTGACGCTCGACGACGATCTGGCCGACCGGATCAAGGCGCGAATACGCCGGAACGTCTCGCCTCGGCACGTGCCCGCGAAGGTTCTGCAAGTGCCCGACGTGCCGCGCACGATCTCGGGCAAGATTACGGAGCTCGCGGTGCGGGAGGTGGTTCACGGCAGGCCCGTGAGGAACACCGACGCCATGGCCAATCCCGAAGCCCTGGACCACTATCGCGACCACCCGGAGCTGGCAACCTGACGCCCTCGTCGCGGATGTAGGGAACGCGAACGAGACCCGCGTTCCAGACGGCCTCAGTCGGCCAGCAGCGATCTCCGGCTGAAAAAGAACTCGTCCACGGCGGCGACGAGGCCCTCGATCTCCGTTCCGGTCATCGGCAGCGACAGGGCGATCATGCCGGTGCGCGCGAGAAAGTGGTCCTGGTCCATCATGTCGAAGTGGAAGAGATCACGCTTGCGCAGGTCCGTCCCGCGCACATCTCGCGGCGCGCGGATGGGCGCGGCCGTGAAATGGATGTTGAGCATGGATCCTGCCCCGGTGAACTGCACCGGCAGGCCATGCTTGTCGGCGAGCCCGTTGAGCCGCGCGCGCAGGTCGTCTCCCCGGGCGTTGAGGTCGCGCGCGGCGTCCTCGGTGTAGATTTCCTCGATGGCCGCCAAGCCGGCGGTCATCGTGAGAACGTTGTTGTTGAAGGTGCCGGACTGCGGCAGCGACTTCTCGCCCGTCTGGTCGTAGTGCTTCATCAGGTCGGCGCGGCCGCCAAAGGCGCCGAACGACAGACCTCCGCCGAGGTGCTTGCTGACCGTCATCAGATCCGGCATGACGCCGACCTCGTCCTGGTAGCCGTTCGGCCCGAGGCGGGAGGTCATCACTTCGTCGAAGACGAAGACGATCCCCTTTTCCCGCGTCGCATCGCGTAAGGCTTGCAGGAATTCCCGTTCCGCCGGGATGCATCCGGAAGCGCCCGCCATCGGCTCGACGATTACGGCCGCGAGGTCGTTCCCATGCCTGTCGATCAGGGCGAGGGCGCCGTCGAGGTCGTTGTAGGGCGCCAGCACCCAGGGAATGGGATAGTTCACCGGCGCGGGGCCGTGCTCGAAGTTGAATACGCCGCCGTGATAGCAGCCCTCGAACGCCATCACGTGGGTTCTGCCCGTTGCGGCGCGCGCGAGTGTCAGGGCCCAGATGTTGGCCTCGGTGCCGGAGTTGGCGAAGCGGATCTGCTCGAAGGCCGGGAAACGCCGACACAAGGCCTCGGCGAAGGGCGCTTCATGCCTGTGGGGCCCGTTGAGGGCGATGCCGCCGTCCAGGGTTTCGACGATCACGCGGCGAACGGCTGGATGGGTATGACCGAAAATGCCCGCCGTGTAGTCGCCCATGAAATCGGCATAGCGGTGATCGTCCACGTCCCAGATGTAGGCGCCCTCGCCGCGCAAGAAGGCGAGGGGAAAGGGCCGGAAGTAGAGTGCGCTGCGACCGACGCCGCCGGCGATCGGCCGGGAGGCGATCTCGTGATAGGCGCGGCTATTGGGATTGGCGATGGCGTACTTGTCCTCCGCCTCCTTGAGCGCGGCGTCGAGGTCGACGTTGGGTTGCATGGCCATGGGGCACCCTTTCGTCATCCGGTCCCCGACAGGCTGCGCCCCGTCTCCGGACGAGTCAATCGCCTGTCCCGCCAATCGACGGCGGGCCATATCTCGTGTTCAGGACCCGATTTCTCCAGGCCGGCAACGTCCACGGCAGCCGGGCGCGCGACCGGCCACTGTCCACGGTCTCGCCGCCATCGCGCGCAACATTCGCAAAGGCGCCAGGTTTTCGCGCCTCCATGGCGTCGTCGAACCGGCACGCGAAGCGGTTGTGGTGGGTCTTGTGTGGGCCGTACTCGGGCGGCGCGTCGCGCCACCCGAGGCCGTCGCGGATGACGTGGACGATGCCGGAGATGACGCGCCGGTCATCGACCCCGGGCACGCCGAGAACCTTGTTGGGCAACAGCGACCGGATACGGTCGAAACGGGCGCCGGATAACCAGAAGTGGTAATCGGACATGATGACCTCCCCTATATCTGGGGAACTTGAACCGCATGCCGCCCGAATACTCAAGATCGCCTATAGGGCCTGAGCCTGGAATCCGGTCAGGAGTCTACGCAGCCAGAAAACCGACGATCTCCTGGACTTCGCGCGTGACGGGTCGCGCGAGGCTTCGCGCCCGTTCGGCGCCGTCTTGAAGGACGGACTCCACATAAGCCAAGTCGTCCATCAGGCGCTGCATTTCGGCCGTGATCGGCGCCAGCTCGGCGATCGCGAGCTCCGTCAATGCTTCCTTGAACGTCGAGAACTGGGCACCCTCGAACCGCCGACACACATCCGCCACGGAGGCATCGCACAGGGCCGCGAATATGCCGACCAGATTGGCCGCTTCTGGCCGCGTCGCCAATCCGTCCGGCGTGCCGGGAAGCGGATCCGGATCGGTGCGCGCCCGTCGAATTTTCCTGGCGATCAGGTCGGGCGGGTCGGTCAAATTGATGCGCGCATGGTCGGACGGATCCGATTTGCTCATCTTCTCGGTCCCATCCCGAAGGCTCATCACGCGGGTTGCTTCGCCGAGGATCAGAGGTTCCACCAACGGGAAGCAGTCGACGCCGTACTGGCTGTTGAACGCCTGCGCGATATCGCGGCAGAGCTCCAGGTGCTGCTTCTGGTCTTCTCCGACAGGCACGTGAGTCGCTTTGTAGGCGAGGATGTCGGCCGCCATGAGGTTTGGATAGACATAGAGACCGACACTGGCGTTCTCGCGGTGCTTCCCAGCCTTTTCCTTGAACTGAGTCATGCGGTTGAGCCAGCCCAGACGCGCGATACAGTTGAATATCCAGGCGAGCTCCGCGTGCGCGCTGACCTGGCTCTGGTTGAACAGGATACCCGTCTTCGCGTCGACCCCCGCGGCCAGCAGGCTCGCCGCGACCTCGCGCGTGCTGGCTCGCAGCTCGGCAGGATCTTGCGCGGCCGTGATGGCGTGCATGTCCACCACGCAATAGATACATTCGTATTCAGCCTGCAACGTAACCCAGTTGCGTATCGCGCCCAGGTAATTGCCGAGATGCAGATTCCCCGTTGGCTGGACTCCCGAGAAAATGCGCCGCATCGCTTGCCTCATGCTCGTCAGCGCACCGAGTTATGGTACCTGCGCACGTGAGGGTCAACCATCGGGAGCGGGACGGAAGGACCGCAGATCGTCCGGACGAACCGCGCCGGTGGCAAAGGCGGCGAGCCCGAACAGTCCGAGACCTCCGACGACCAAGAGCACGACGGACAGGATACGCGGTAGGAACGTGCCCGCCAGCCAGGCGTCGAGGCCCGTGTGCGCCACGGCGAGCCCCCCCGCCATGATCGCCGTCGCCAGTAGTATCCTTGGCAACCGCCGCCGCAATCGGGCATCGGCGACGAAGTCGCCGCGCCGGGATAACGGGCGCGCGAGCAACCACGTGTTGAGCCACGCCGAGAGTGCCGTGGCGAGAGCGAGCCCGACGTGATCGAGCCACTGCATCAGGACGAGATTGAGAGCGAGATTGACCAGCACGCAAATGGCGGCAATCCGCACCGGCGTGGCCGTGTCCTGTCTCGCGAAGTACGCGGGGGTCAGCACCTTGACCAGGACGTAGGCCGGCAGGCCGACCGCGTAGGCACGCAGAGCCAGTGCCGTGAGGTCCGATTCACGGGGTCCGAATTCCCCACGCTCGAACAACACTGACACGAAAGGATGCGCCAGCACGACGATGGACGCCGCGGCGGGCAGGGCGAGAAGCAACGCGAACTCGGTTGCCCGATTCTGATGGCGGATAGCCCGACCCCTCCGGCCCCCGCCAAGTTCCCGCGAGATCAGCGGCAGCAACGCCGTGCCCACGGCCACGCCGACCACGCCGAGGGGCAATTGGGTGAGCCGGTCCGCATAGAAGAGATACGAGACCGCGCCGGACGGCAGCAGGGATGCCAATACGATATCGACCACGAGATTGATCTGAACGACACCTGCGCCGATCGCCGCGGGAGCCATGAGCCGTAGCAGGCGTTCGACCCGCGGCGTGAACCGGGGTCTGGGAAACCGTAACGGCATGTCGGCGCGGTCAAGGGCGACGACCAGCCAGACGAACTGAATCGCCCCGGCCACGGCGACACCCCATGCAAGCGCGTGCCCCGGTGTCGGCGTCGATTTCGCGAGCCAGAGAAGTGCCCCGATAAGGCAAAGATTGAGGAGCACCGGCGTGACCGCGACCGCGGCGAAGCGTCCCAGACTGTTCAGAATGCCCCCCATCAGCGACACCACGCTGATGAACAGCAGATAGGGAAACGTGATGCGTGTCAGTGCGACCGTCAGGTCGAACTTCTCCGGCCAAGCGACGAACCCGGGCGCCATTCCGTACATCAACCAAGGCATCAGGGCCTGGAACAGTCCGACCAGGAGGACGAGGACGACGACGAGAACGGCCAGAGCGGACTGAGCGAAATCGCGGGCGGCGTCGCGCCCGTCGCGTTCGAGGATCTCGGAAAAGATGGGAACGAATCCCGCGTTGAACGCGCCTTCGGCGAACAGACGACGAAAGAAATTGGGCAGCTTGAACGCGACGAAGAAGGCATCGGTCACCATTCCCGCGCCTAGGAACGCCGCGATCAGGACATCCCGGACGAAGCCGAGAACGCGGCTCAACATCGTGTAGCCACCGACGGTCGTGATAGCCGGGAGTAGCTTCATGGCCTGTCACGTAGCGCGAGACGGTGGCGGAAAGACGACCGTTTCAAACAGCCGCCACCGCTCCCCGAAGATTCCGGCCTCCCGGATCCCGGGCCACCTCTTCGGCCCCCCCTCCCAACACCGCCATCAGCTCCGTCCGAATGCGATCCAGTTTTCCTTCATGCACGACCTTCAGACCGAACACGTCCTTGACGTAAAAGACATCGATCGCGCTTTCGCCGTAAGTCGCAACCCGCGCCGTGGCGATCGACAAGCCCAGATCGGCGATGGCACGAGTGACGTCGTAGAGGAGTCCCCGACGGTCGCGCGCGTTCACCTCGATCACCGTAAAGACGTGACTCGCGGTGTTGTCGACAATGACCCGCGGCGTCACCTGGAATACCCGGGCGCGTCCGGAAATGCCGAACTGGCGCGCGAGAGCGCGGCCGGGATCGATCACGCCCGCGAGCGTCCGTTCGACAGTCGATTCCAGCTTGGCCAGGGCGCGCGCCTCCTCGAGGGGACCGCCCGCCGGATCCTGAACCCAGAACGTGTCGAGAGCCATGCCGTCGTTCGTCGTGAATATCTTGGCTTCGACGATGTTGGCGCCCGACATCGCGATGGCGCCGGCCATGAGGGCGAAGAGTCCATGGTGATCCTGAGTGTAGATGGTGACTTCGGTGACCGCATGAAACGAGTCGGAGCGGAAATCCAGCGCCAGGCGCCGGCCTGCCGAGTCGGCGCGGCGCACCAACCCGGCGTGTCGCGACAGCGTCTCCGCGTCCGCGGACAGCCAGTAGGAGGAATGACCGCGTACCAGATAGGTCTCGAACTCGTCGTCCGACCAGTCGGACAGGCGGGATCGAAGCTCCGCTTGCGCGGCGGCGACGCGTTCGTCGTCTCCCTCCTCGGACAAGCCTCCGGACAACGCCTCCTCGGTTCGATGGTAGAGGTCGCGCAGAAGCTGGCCTTTCCACCCGTTCCAGACAGCTGGGCCGACCGCTCTGATATCGGCGACCGTCAACACCAGAAGAAGCTTGAGGCGTTCGGGGCTCTGTACGAGAGCCGCGAAGTCGGACACGGTCTTGGGATCCTGTATGTCCCTCTTGAAGGCGGTGGAGCTCATGGCGAGGTGATGACGAACCAGCCACGCGACGGTTTCCGTTTCCGCATTGCTCAAACCGAGGCGGGGACCGAGCCCGAAGGCGATGTCGGCACCGATCTCGGAGTGATCCCCGCCCCGGCCCTTGGCGATATCGTGGAGCAGCATCGCGAGGAACAGGACGGGACGCGATTGGATTTTGTGAATGATCTCGTTCGACAGGGGAAGGTCTTCCTCCAGCGAACCGCGTTCGATCCTAGCCAGCATTCCGATCGCGCGGATCGTATGCTCGTCCACGGTATAGACGTGGTACATATCGTGTTGCATCTGTGCGACGATCCGCCCGAAGTCCGGCACGAATCGCCCGAACACCCCCGCCTCGTTCATGCGCCGGAGCGTGGTCTCGGGATCCCGCCTCGACGTCAGTATTTCGAGGAATAGCCGATTGGCCTCGGGGTTCTCCCGCAGGGACGTGTCGATCAAGTGGAGACTACGGGTGACGAGTCTCAGGACGCGCGGGTGAACATCCACCTCGTAGCGGTCCGAATGGCGGAAGAGCCGGATCAGCGAGACTGGATCCCGTCGGAACAGATCGTCATCGACGACGTCGATGCGTCCTCCCTCGATGACGAAACCGACGAGCCGTTCCTGCCGCTGACCGATACGCGGCAGGCGGAAGCGAGACCTCCGCTTGAACTGCTCCTCAAGGGCCGCACAGAAGATACGCGTGAGATCGCCAACTTCCTTGGCGACGAGATAGTAGTGCTTCATGAAACGTTCGACACCACGCGAACCTGGGCGGTCCGTGTACCGCATACGCCGTCCGATCTGTGGCTGGACGTCGAAGGTCAGCCTTTCCTCCGCGCGATGCGTCAGGTAGTGCAGATGGCAACGGACGACCCAGAGATACTCTTCTGTTTTCGCGAAGCGCCGGAACTCGGCCCGAGTCAGCACCCCATGGTCCACGAGGCCGGCGACCCTGGGAACCTGAAAGACGTACTTGCCGATCCAGAACAGAGTGTGCAGATCGCGCAACCCCCCTTTACCCTCCTTCACGTTGGGTTCCACGACATAGCGCGAATCGCCGAAACGTTTGTGGCGCCGGTCCCGCTCCGCGAGCTTGGCTTCGACGAAGGCGGGACCCGTTGAGACCACGATCTCCTCCCGGAAGCGCCGTCGCAGATCTCGATAGAGATCAGCGTCGCCGCACAGATACCTTGCCTCGAGCAAGCCGGTGCGGATCGTAATGTCGGACCGACCCAAGCGCATGCACTCGTCGATCGAGCGAGCGGCATGCCCCACTTTCAGACCGAGATCCCAAAGCATATACAACAGGTACTCGACGACCTGCTCCCCCCACGGCGTCTGCCTGTAGGGGAAAAGAAACAGCAGATCGACATCCGAGAACGGCGCCATCTCGCCGCGGCCGTATCCCCCGACGGCAATGACGGCAAGTCGCTCGCCGGCCGTTGGATTCGACTGCCGATAAACGTGGCGCACCGCGAAGCTGAACAGCGTCCGGACGAGTTGATCTACCGCCCAGGCGACCGCCCGAGCGGCGGCGCGACCCGACAAGCCGGCTTCGAATCTCTCTCGAATGGATCGTTGGGCTTCAGAGAGCGCACGCCTGCTCGAGGACAACACGTCGGCGCGCACTCCCGGCCCCGGAGTACCACCCGCTTCCACCAAGGCGTTCAGGGCTTCGGCAAACTCCTTCGCATCCAAAACCTCCCGGCGGCTCCGAAAGGCGGCTACGGCGCGGCGCGGCGTGACCGTGGGATTGTCGGCCCGGACCTTCACTTCTGAGTCCTCACGGCTTGCGCGGTCTCGGTGGGTCTTGCATCATCATACCGGTCGACGCGTATCACAGACAGTGCTCATCGGATCGCCGACCAGAACCTGCGGTCGCGCGTCCGGGCGCTTATCGAACGAGGCAGGGAGGAATCATGGACGTCCGCGCCGCAGTCGCTCACAGAGCCGGCGACCCCCTTTCGATCGAGACCGTCCGGCTCGATGGTCCCAAGGCCGGCGAGGTTCTGGTCGAGGTCAAGGCAACGGGGATCTGCCATACCGATGCCTACACCTTGTCCGGCGCCGACCCGGAAGGGTTGTTCCCGTCCGTTCTCGGACACGAAGGCGCCGGCGTCGTCGTCGAGGTAGGGCACGGCGTCGCCAGCGTCGCGCCCGGCGACCACGTGATTCCCCTCTACACGCCGGAATGCCGACAGTGCGAGTACTGCCTTTCGGGGAAGACCAACCTGTGCCAGGCCATTCGAGAAACCCAGGGCCAAGGAGTCATGCCGGACGGAACCAGCCGTTTCAGCCTCGGAGGCGAGAAGCTGTATCACTACATGGGCACGTCGACGTTCGCCAATTTCACGGTGCTGCCCGAGATCGCCGTCGCCAAGATCCGGAAGGACGCGCCGTTCGACAAGGTCTGCTACATCGGCTGCGGCGTGACGACGGGGATCGGAGCCGTCATCAACACGGCCAGGGTCGAAGCCGGCACCAACGTCGTGGTCTTCGGCCTGGGTGGCATCGGCCTCAACGTCATCCAGGGTTGCCGGCTCGTGGGCGCCGACATGATCGTCGGGGTCGACATCAACGACGGAAAGAAGAAGCTCGCGGAACGGTTCGGCATGACCCACTTTGTCAATCCAAGGGAAGTCGACGGCGACCTCACGTCCTATCTCGTGACGTTGACGAACGGAGGCGCCGATTATTCGTTCGAGTGCATCGGCAACGTCGACACCATGCGTCAGGCACTCGAGTGTTGCCACAAGGGTTGGGGTGAAAGTACGATCATCGGCGTTGCGCCCGCCGGGACGGAGATCGCGACACGTCCCTTCCAACTGGTGACGGGTCGCGTATGGCGCGGAACGGCCTTCGGTGGCGCCAAGGGGCGCACGGACGTGCCGAAAATCGTCGACTGGTACATGGACGGCAAGATCAATATCGACGACCTGATCACGCACACCATGCCATTGGATAATATCAACGATGCCTTCCGCTTGATGCATGAAGGCGAATCCATCAGATCGGTCGTCGTATACGACTGAACGCGTCGAGATCTCAGAAACGAACCTGCGTCATCTCGTGCGCTTGGCCGTTGTCGGAAGAAGCGTCGCGCGCCAAGGCGACGAGACGATAGATCAGATCGAGAGCGTCGCGCGGGCTCAGTTCGTCGGGATGGATGGACTTCAGGGCATCCACCACGGGATTCGAACCGGCCGTGGTGCTGGAAGCCCGTTTTCCGACCATGGTCGAGAACAACGGCAGGTCGTCGGCGAGCGTGTCGGCCGCTGCCGCCTTCTCGCCCGTCTCGAGGGCCTTGAGAACATCGACGGCGCGGTCGATGACGCTGGCCGGCAGACCGGCCAGCTTGGCGACATGAATGCCATAGGAACGATCCGCAGCACCGGGGGCTACCTCGTGCAGGAACACGACCGAGCCCCGCCATTCCTTGATGCGCATGGTTCGATTGGACAAGTGCTCGAGCTTCGTGGAAAGCGCCGTGAGCTCATGGTAGTGGGTCGCGTACAGGGCACGACACCGGTTGACCTCGTGCAGGTGCTCGGCCACCGCCCAAGCTATGGACAGGCCGTCGTAGGTGGCGGTCCCGCGCCCGATCTCGTCCAGAATGACGAGGGCGCGCGGGCCCGCCTGGTTGAGAATGGCGGCGGTCTCCACCATCTCGACCATGAAGGTCGAACGTCCCCGCGCCAAGTCGTCCGACGCGCCGACGCGAGAGAACATCCGGTTGACCACCCCGATGCGGGCGGCATCGGCAGGCACGAAGGATCCTGTCTGGGCGAGAATCGCGATCACTGCGTTCTGGCGCAGGAACGTGCTTTTACCCGCCATGTTGGGGCCGGTCAGCAGCCACAGGCGCTGACCTTCCGAAAGATCGCAATTATTCGCGACGAACGAACCTTCCCCGGTCCGTTCCAACATGGCCTCCACCACGGGATGTCGGCCGCCGTCGATCTCGAACGCGAGCGAATCGTCGACCGTTGGTCGCACGTATCGTCGCACTTCCGCGAGCTCCGCCAAGGCGGCCGCCACATCCAGTCGCGCGATCGCGCCGCCCGCGGCCGCGATGGCGGGCGCGTGCGTTTCGATCTCGCGACACAACATCTCGAAAATCTCGACTTCGAGAGCCACGGCTTTGTCGGCCGCCGAGCTCAACCGCGATTCGAGGTCGGCTAGTTCCGTCGTCGTGAATCGAACAGCGTTGGCCATCGTCTGCCGATGGATGAAGGGGCCATCCTTACCGGCCAGCAACTTATCGGCGTGCGTGTTCGTCACCTCGACGAAGTACCCGAGCACGTTGTTGTGCCGGATCTTCAACGAGGGGATTCCCGTCTCCTCCGCATACGCCAACTGCATCGCGGCGATGTGCCGCCTGCTCTCGTCCCGCAGCATCCGAAGCTCGTCCAGGCTTCTGTCGTATCTCGAAGCCACGAAATTGCCGTCGCGCGCCTGTAATGGCAGTTCCTCGCCAAGGGCGCGAGAGAGCTTTGCGATCAGCGGACCGTGCTCGCCGAGACCGGCGCCAGTGTCGGCGATGCCGCGCGGTATGGCGTGAAGGGCATCGTCCGACAGCAGGTCGCGAAACACGTGCGCCGCGCGAAGTCCGTCCCGCACCGCGGCCAGATCGCGAGGCCCACCCCGGCCCAGCGTCAGCCGCCCGAGTGCCCGCTCCATATCGGGCGTTGTGCGCAAATTGGCGCGCACCGTCGCGCGCAAGCCATCTTCGCCGACGAAAAACGCCACCTCGTCATGCCGGTCCCCGATCTCGCCGACGTCCGTCGAAGGCGCGCCCAGCCGACGCGACAGAAGCCGGGCGCCAGATCCCGTGACGGTGAAGTCGATCGTCGAGAACAGGCTGCCCGTCGACTCGCCCGCCAATGTCCGCGTGAGCTCGAGATTGCGCCGCGTCGCGGAGTCGATGAGCATGGCTGCGTCGGTTCGGATCCTGACAGGAGGCTTCAGGCCGGGGAGCTTCCCGCGCTGGGTGAGTTCGACGTAATCGAGCAGCCCGCCGAGCGCCGCCAGCTCCGCCCGACTGAACGCCCCGAACCCTTCGAGAGTGGCGACACCGAAGCTTTCCTTGAGGCGCCGCTCCGCCCCTTGGGAATCGAATCGCTCCGCAGGCAGCGTGGTCAGCACCGACTCCCACTCCGCGAGAACCCCGCCCAATTCCGGCGCCTCCACCAGCCGATCCGAAACGAGCACTTCCCCAGGATCGAGCCGGCCGAGAGCGCCCGCCAGCTCCGTTCGCTCCATCGGCGCCGCAGCGATATCGCCCGTGGAGACATCGACCCAGGCAATGGCCAAGCTGCCTTCCGCCCGCGCGGTCGCAACCAGATGGTTGTTGGCCCGCGCGTCGAGGAGCGCGTCCTCGACCACGGTGCCCGGCGTGACGATGCGCGCGACTTCCCGCTTCATGACGGCCTTGGCGCCGCGTTTCCTGGTTGCCGCCGGCTCCTCGAGCTGTTCGCAAACGGCCACCTTGAAACCGCGGCGGATCAGGCGCTGAAGGTAGCTCTCGTAAGAATGGACAGGCACGCCGCACATCGGAATGTCCTGCCCCCGATGACGCCCTCGCTTGGTGAGCACTATATCGAGCGCCTCCGAAGCCGCCTCGGCGTCGGCGAAGAAGAGCTCGTAGAAATCGCCCATGCGAAAGAACAACAGGGCGTCCGGATGCTCGTCCTTGATACCCAGGTACTGAGCCATCACGGGCGAAACCGCTCCCTCGGAGGATGGCGATTTCGGAGGCAACCGCCCATCGACGACGACGTCGGGGGAGGGTTCAGGCGCCCCGGAGTGCGGAGGAAAAGAGAGGGCAGACGGCCCGGCCCGGGTCATGCGAGGAAAATACCACACGGTCGAGCACAGCACCCTACATCGATACGGACTTTCAGATGCAGGGTGTCATGCCGCCGTCCACGTCGATCATCGATCCCGTGATGAATCCGCCGCGAGAGGATGCCATCAGGACGGCCATCGAGGCGATCTCCGTTGGCGCGGCAAGACGCTTGAGGAGAGTATCCTGGCACATCTCCGCGACGGCCTCGTCGTAAGTGATGTCCTGGGTCTCGGCCTTGAGGTTGGCGAGATAGGTCACCCGCTCGGTATCCGTGAGTCCGGGATTGATGGCGTTTACCAGGACGTTGTGCGGCGCGCCTTCCTCGGCCAACGCCTTGGTCAGGTTGAGCAGCGCGGCATTCACCACGCCCGCGGTGATGGCATAGGCGTGCGGATAGCGGCCATGGCTGCCGATGATGTTGATGATGCGTCCCTCGTTGCGCTTCTTCATGCGCGGGAAGACCTCGCGCGAGGGTCGCATCTGCGCCATGAATTTGATGTCGAGGGCCTCCCGCCAGTCCTCGTCGGAGAGTTCCTCGAAAGGTTTGGTGGGCGGTCCCGCCGAGCTGTTGACGAGGATGTCGATGGGACCCAAATCCTTCTCGACGCCATCGACCAGTTTTCGCACCCCGGCATCGTCGAGCAGGTCCGCCACGTAGGTGGCGACGTCCTTGCCCGTCTCCTGCTTGATCGCACCCGCCGCCGCCTTGAGGGCGTCGTCGCGACGCGACGCAATGGCGACGTTCGCGCCTTCGTTGGCGAGCTCCCGCGCGATCGCACGGCCGATGCCCTTGCTGGCCGCCGTCACCAAGGCCACCTTGCCGTCAAGACCCATATCCATGTCTCTTCCTCCCTGCCCCCGCCACGAAATCGGGAGGCCCCGAACGGATGGAGATCGTCAGGCGGCGCGCCTGGCCGACTTCCTCGGCATCAACATCTCGCTCGCTTCGCCGGCCGAGGCCACGTCCCGTCCGATTTCCCTCGCGATTCCGACGACGTTCTCGACGATCTGAACGTTGCTTTCGGCGCGCCGACCGTCCGCCAAGCGCCGACTATCCTCGATACCACATCGCACCATGTTGCAACCGAGAAGCATCGCGGTCGCGACGATGCGATAGCATTCGTCCGCGGCGGCGCTCACGCAAATCTCCGCGTTGGGGAACAGCTTCTGTGATTCTTCGTGCAGATACATAAGCTGCTTCATCGTCGCGGGCTGGCCGCCGTGGCCCATCACGAAGTGCAGATAGCATCCGGGAGAGCTCAGCCCGGCAGAGCCGAAAAGCCCTTCTTCCTCCAGTATCTTGGCGTTGTACAGACAGCCGACATCGAAGATTTCCAGCTCCAGGCACATATCCCGTTCCATGATGTAGGGGACCGCCTGCCGCAAGAACGTGGGCGAGTTCCGCAGACCAATGGTTTCGTAGTTCTCGGCCGGAACCCGAAGCTCGACCGCACCGATCTTCACCGTGAACATGTCCGGCGCCGGCTTCGTCTCGAGAGCGCGCAACCGGTCTTTCTCGGTGAAGGGATAGCCGACGATGCCGGTGTCGGGGTCGCGGACAGGGCCGAGTGCTCCCCCGATTTGAATGAGCACGGCGGACTTCGCTCTCACCTGCGCGACCAGCCGGCCATAAATCCCGGGATCGCCCGAATTGGCACCCCGTTCATCCCTGACATGAACGTGATAGACGGACGCGCCAGCGTCCTCGCAGCTTTTCGCCTCCACGGCCTGTTCCTCGACGGTATAGGCCATGTACGGTGCCGATTCCCGCGTGTTGAGCGCCCCTGTCGGCGCGACGACGACGGCAACCTTGTCCATCATTTCGCTGTCTCCCGTTCGAGTGAAGGGCGGAAACGCCGAACGCCGGTCCCCGACGAAAGGCCGGAACGTCCCGGTGTTTCGCTTGCTCCACAGTCCGTCATGCCGACCGCCGAGTGCACCCGCCAAGCGGCATTATCCCGCTCGCCGCCGACGTGTCAAAACCCGCGGGCATTTGGTTCGAAGCCCGCGCCTGTGCCACACTTGGGAATATGCGAGCATGGCGATGACCCAAGACACGACCGGCTCTGGAACGCGGTCAGCCTTACCGATGGCGGACGGTCTTCGTATGGCAATGCGCCAGTTGGCGGCAAGCGTCTCCGTCGTCGCGGTGAAGTCCGGGAATGCGCGCGGCGGCCTCACCATGACCGCGGTCTGCTCCGTTTCGCTGGACCCGCCGACCATGCTCATCTGCGTGAACCAGGCGTCGTCGTCGCATGACCTGATCGCCGACGCACGGTGCTTCTCGGTCAACATCCTCAACGAGAAACAGCGTCCGATCGCCGAGGTGTTCGCCGGCCGAATAGGCACTACGGACTGGGACGAACGTTTCACCGCGGGCAGCGCCGTGTGGAAGGATTCGGCGATGGGCGCGCCCATACTCGACGAAGCCCGCGCCAACGTCATCTGCCAGGTTCGGGAAGCTGTCACGTCTGGATCCCACACGATATTCTTCGGTGACGTCGTGGAAGTCCGGATGCACGACCATGAGGACGGTCACGCATTGCTCTACAGCCAAGGGGATTATCGAGGCGTATCGGACCTCGGCTGACGGCGCGCCGGAACGGTTCCGGCCGGACCGGAACACCTCTAACCCGCGAGTGCCGCCGCCGACACCCCGTCCAGCGTGTAGCCGATGACCGTCAAGCGGCCGCCAATCTGTTCGATGACGGTCGTATCGGTGTTGTCCGGATGGAAACAGATCACCCGGTCGTCGTTCGTCGCCGCACCCACGACGGCGTTGATGACGACGTAGTGGGTCACTATCACGGTATCCTCGCGAACCGCGCCGACCGTGCCGAGCACGTCGTCCCGCCACGCCCGCAGATCCGCGTCCATGTCCAGCCAACGGGAAGCAAGCGTCCGCATCAACCAGTCGCCGCGCGTTTTGGGATCCGTGCCCGGCGCGGGGATCTCCGCGATCCGGGGATCGATACGGACATCCGTGTTCCAGAGCGTGGCGAGATGATCTGCCGTCTGGCGCGCCCGCCGCAAGGGACTGGACCAGAGGGGCAGCGGTCCGAAGGGCGCCAGATCGCGCGCCGCCTTCTTGGCCTGTCCATGCCCGACCTCGCCGAGCGGGGCGTCCGGAACCGCGCGCCAGGATTCCACGGTCTTCGCGTGGCGCATGAGGTAGACGCGGACAGGTCTTTCCATGTCAAGTTCGCCTTCAAGACAGGAGTCGCGCCAACCCTATGGTTTCCTGTCCGTTTCGCAACCCCCCACGGACTCGTTGAAATCTCGGCACGGACACTCCGACAGACACCCCGGTCCTCCCGGGTGACTCGCCGCTCCCAGAGGCTCCGAGGGCAGCCATGACCGTAAGCGAGCTTCCGGATACGGCGAGGTCGGATACTGGCTGACCCGATGGTCCATGTCTCACGAGGTCATTTCATGGCCCTCGTCGTGCAGAAAAACCGGCGCGGGAACCGGTATCGCCGTGAAGAAATATCGGACGTTACGCTGTCGATGTCGGTGCGCGGGGGAGAGAACATGACGTCTTCAAGAAAGCCGCGGCGGCGGACGTTCCACGTCACATGGCGGATGGTGCCGATGTAGACGAACGAAACCATGAAGGACAAACACCCTCGCACCGGGTTGGGACGGCGCGTGGCGAGACGTCCGTGGGGTGGTAAAGGCCCTGCTCGACGCGGGCGCCGACCCGACGGGAAGAACGGGACTGGTCGCACCCCCGGTGACCTCATGGAGAAAAATTCCGTGACCAAGGGAACGGATGCGTACTGGCGGCTCAACGACGCACGTTTCCGGTAGCCCGCCATTGTCGCGGGGATAGCGCCGCGGGCGATCGACATGGCGAGGATGAGGCCCACGCTGCTATTGCGACGGCGTATCGGAACGGCGTATCGGCCCCGCCCCACATCGGGCCGTCGGCACGCGGTTCCCGGACAACGGCGACCAGCACCAACAGCCAAGTCAGCCCGCGCGGGGTGGGCAATCGCCGCGATCGACTTCCATCAGTATCGGACCGTCCGTCCAGAGCAGCGCGCAACGTACCGTTCTCATGGGATATATCCTCTCCAGGATCCCACGATAGGCCGCCAGTTGCCCGAGATAAGCCGGGGCCACGTCGTCCGCCGTCCGGGGAGCAGGACGGTCGGACTTGTAATCCACGACGAGGACCGAGTCCTCGGTCACCAGCAGACGGTCGATCCGGCCCGACACGACGCGGGCTCCCTCGACACCGGCAATCGCCACCTCGGCCCGACTGCCGGGACCGAAGAGCGGCGCGAAGGAAGGATCTTCCAGAACGCTCAACGCCGCGTCGACGATCTCCTCCCGCGCGCACGGTTCCAATCCGTGGAGCGGATTGGATAGGAGCTCCCGTGCCACGGCCGGGCGCCGCGCCGCCGGAATTTCCGGGAGAAGCTCCAGCAGTCGATGAATGAGACGCCCTCTCCGGAACCGCGCGCCGGAGTCGGGACCGATAGGGGAGCGGACTGGTGGTTCCGCTCCCTCCGGCCGCGAGGGCGCCAACGGGGTCGGCGGGGACGGTTCCGGCGGCGCGGCCACGCGCGCCCACGAGGGCAGAGGCGCGTCGCCGTGCGACGGCGCCGCTCGCGCGTCCGCCCGATCCGGTGGGCGGGATTGTTCATCCCGCAACGTCAGGATTTTCTCGCCGTCCGGCCCCTCGATCGGCATTCCGATCTCCCGCATCGCGCGGTCGATCGTGTCGTACCAGCATCCCGACGGACGTCCTTGCGCCCCTTCGAACCCGCCGATGTACAGGCGATCCTCCGCCCGGGTGAGGGCGACGTAGAGCAGCCGTCGGGACTCCTGTTCCCGACGCTGGCGCGCGGTCTCGCGGGCGTTTCGCGCCGCGTCGCCTTCGCGGTCGCGCCGAGTAGACCAGAGAGGAAAGGCCGCTCGGCCGGTCTCGTCGCGAATCCAGTGGATCCCGCTGGACTCCCGCGAAACCCGACAAGTATCGGGAAGAAACACGATTGGGGCCTGAAGTCCCTTGGCACCGTGTACCGTGAGAACCCTCACCTCGTCGCGGCCGATCTCCAAATCCCGCTTGACCTCCGCATCGCCCGCCGTCACCCATTGCAGGAACCCCTGGAGCGACGGCGCATGCAGCCGCTCGAACTGGAGGCAGAGAGCGAGGAATTCGTCGATGGGGTCGTTGGCTTCCGGGCCGAGCCGTGCCAGCAGCTTGCTCCGGCCTTCGCCCGGGCCCAGAACGCGGGCGAAGAACTCGTAAGGCGGCATGTGATCCGCCGCCGCCAGAATCCCCCCTAGCGTCCGGACGGCTGCGGCGTATGCGGGCGAGCGATCCTGGCGATCCCGAAGCGCCGACCACAGACTCCTCGGGCCACGCTCCCACGCGACATCGAATAGCGCCTCGTCGTCGAATCCGAAGAGCGGGCTCTTGAGGGTCTCGGCGAGCGACAGATCGTCGTCCGGCAGGATCGAGAACCATCCCAGCGAAACGAGATCCATTACCGGGAGCTGCTCCGTCAGGATCATTCGGTCGGTTCCCGCGACGGGGATGTCGGCCCGCTTGAGGGCATGGACGATCTCTCCCGCAATTCCGGCTCGGCGCTGCACGAGGATCATGACGTCGCCCGGACGGACCGGTCGGTCCCGGCTCTCCAGACGTTCGCCGCGACGTAGCCAATCGCCGACCCTGCCGGCGATCGTCCGTGACAGGCGGACGCCCGGCGTGAGGTCGTGGACCTGCCTGACCGGCGGGTCCCAGGGCTCCGGTTCGGCGATGCCGTGGGGCCGTTCGGCCGGCCAGAGCTCGACCAGTCCCGCTTGGCCCATGCGATGGGGCACATGGTCGATTTCGGCATCGTCGAAGACCAGACCGTCATGCACCTCCGGCGGCGCGAACACCTCGTCCACCAGAGATAGAATCGGCGGCGCGGAGCGATATGAATGGACCAGATCCAGCGATTGCCACGTGCCGCCGGCGCCGGTCACTCGGGCACCGAAATGATCACGCCACTGGGCGAAGAGATGCGGATCCGCTTGCTGAAAGCCGTAGATCGACTGCTTGGCGTCGCCCACCGCGAATATCGTCCGATGGACGTCCCGGGCCCCCATCCCGGCGAAGAACTCTTCCGTCAGGGACGCGACGACCTGCCACTGCTCGTCGTTCGTATCCTGGGCCTCGTCGATCAGAACATGATCGAGGCCGCCGTCCAGCTTGTAATGAACCCAGGGCGCGACTTCCGAACACATCAACAGCCGCCCCGCGCGGGCGATGAGATCCTCGTAGTCGAGCAGCGCCTGTCGCTGCTTCACCTCTTCGTAGGCGCCGAAGAGGCCGTATCCGAGATACAGCGCGGCCAGCGTATCGGCGACGGTTCGAGCGTTCCCGATTCTGGCGACCGCGGCCTCCAGACGATCTGCCTCTCTATCCAGCAGGGCGCCAGCGTCGCCAGGCGCCTTTCCCGAGGCCTCCTTGTGGATGAGCTTCGCTCGCCGCGTGCCCTGCTGGGTGAGGAACGCCGAAACGTAACGGGGAAACAGATTCTCCCTTCTTTCCGGGTTGTCGAGCCACTCGCCGATCAGGGCGCCGTGCCGTCGATCGGTCGTTCCGCCCCGCGACATGGCGTCGGCCACGTGATGCAGTTTCTCGACGAAGGAGTCGGAAAGATCGCACGTCGCGGTAACAATGGCCGCTTCGTCTTCGTCGGCATTCAGCCCGAGCGCCTCGCGAATGGCCGCGGAGACAGCGGAGAAGGAGTTGTCGAACCGATGGAGCAACCGCTCCAGTCGCGAGCGCTCGGCGGTCAGTTGCCGCGCCATGTCGCCGAACCGGTCTTCCGACACCTGGGACGTCAGATGGTGGAGCGAGTCGGCGAGCGGCGCATCGGTTCTCGCCCGGATGAGAACGCGGTCCCGCGCCTCGTCGAGGAGTTCCGCGGACGTCCGCTCGTCGATCACCGAGAAATGCGGCGGAAGCCCGGACTCCAGGGGGAATCTCGCCAGCAACGACTCGCAGAAGGCATGGATCGTCTGTATCTTGAAACCACCCGGCGCGTCCAGCACGCGCGCGAACAACCGTCGGGCTCGTTCCAGGTCGTCGTCGACCGGCGCCCGTCCCGTCAGTTCCCGGAGCGCGCGACAGAGATCCGCGTCCTCGCGGATCGCCCAGTGCGAGAGATCGCGGTGAAGCCGGTTGGTCATCTCGGCCGCCGCCGCGCGTGTGAACGTCAGACAGAGGATCCGGCCCGGCGACGTGCCGTCCAGGAGGAGACGCAACACCCGATCGGTGAGTACTCGCGTCTTTCCCGTTCCCGCGGATGCCGACACCCAGGCGGACGACCCGGGATCGGATGCCATGATCTGCCGGTTCGTGGAGCCGTGGAAGCTCACTCGGGATCTCCGTCCGGGCGGGCGGACCACTCCGCCACGCGCGCCAGGTGATCGTAATCGCCGTATCGGATCGCGCGGCGGGGTCGCGGTCGCGCCCGATAGGGAATCGCCGGATCGTCGAACGCCTCCACCAGCCGTCGAAGTCCGTCCCGCGCGCGTTCCGTCAATTCGGCGATGTCTTCCCGCACCGGGACGACCTCTCCGGGCGGGGACCCGCCGCTCAACCGCCAGTAGGCCAGCTCGGAGACCGATGCGGCCCCGACATCGTGGAAGCCTCCGGCCTGGGCTATCCATGCCTCGAGAGGGAGCTGAGGGGACAGCCCGGACGCGATCTCCTTCCGAGACGGAATCCCGCCGGTCTTGTAGTCGACGATCGTCAGAGATCCATCGGACCGGGCGTCGATCCGATCCGCCTTGGCGACAAGCGTGAACGGCGCCCCGGAAACCTCGAATCCGATTTCCCCGCGGGTCTCGACGGCCGTCCGCGCCACGCCGCCCCGGTCGGTCAGGGCGCGCATCTCGCCAACGAACCAGTCCGCGACCCGCCGGAACCGGGGCCACCAGAACGACCGGACGGACGGTCGCGACAACGCGGCGCCGAACACGCTCTCCCCGAGCGAAATGAGCCGTTCCACCGCGTCCTCGGGAAGTTCGGGGCCATGCTCCGACAGGAACACTTCCAGCGCCCGATGGATGAAGACGCCCCGCTCCATCGCGCCGGGATCGGCATCGACGGGGTCGAGGGGACGCAACCTCAGGATGCGCTTCGCGAACAGGGCGTAGGGATCTCGCACCCACGTCTCGACGTCGGTGACTGAAAGACGGCGTGGCCGCGCCGACAGCGGCGGTCTCGGCTCGGGAGGCGCCACCGGGCCGGTACCGGTCTCCGACCGGTCCAGCGACTCCTGCCACCTCAACCAAGGACGCCGCGGTCCCAGTTCACCGCCGAGCCGCGCGAGGAGCGTGTCGATCCGCAACAACCACCGTGAGGGAACGGTCGGTGTTCCCTCGACTTTCTCCGACCGCGTGAGGAATACGACCGGAGCGGCGGCGGCTTGCACGAAGTCATGGGCCGTCAGACCGATCCTGCGCTCAGGCGTGGGAAGTCCCACGGTCTCGCGCATGGGACGGCTCAACCAGGGGTCCGACCTGGGTTCGGGCGGCCAAGTGCCTTCGTTGAGGCCGCCTAGGATCATCACGTCGGCGCGTTGCAGGCGCGCCTCGAGCAACCCCCAGATATTCAATCGGGGATGCAGGCCCCATCGCGGTCGAACGACACGGCCGTCGAGTAGCCGGGTCAGGAGCGCGGCGTATTCGGCGCCGGAAAGAGGCGTCATGCCTTCCGCCGCCCGGCGGAACTCGTCGACGAAACCGGCGAGCTCCGCTCCGGCGTCCCCATTCCACATGCGTTCCGCGCCCGCGCCCCGCTCGTCGGCGGCGAGGGCCTCGCAGGCCGCAACGTGGCGCTCCAGCAACTCGACGAGGGGAACGGACCTCTCGCGCGAGGCCTCCAGAAACGTCGAAAGGCGCGACCCCAGACCGGCGACGAACGAGAGGAGCGTATCGTTCGCGCCGGCCGCCTCGATGGCGGCCGTCAGCCCTTCGAGGTCACGCGCCGGCCGCGGACCCCGCAGGGCGACGCGCTCGAGCGCGCGTACGGTCCCGCGGAACCGGGCACGCGCCATTCCGCCAGCGGCAAGCGGGTGCTTGAGCACCGCGAGCAACGGGACCGGCGCCAGTCGCGCGGCCGCCATCTGCGCGACCAGACGAAAGAACGCGCCCGGTTGAATCTCGCCGAGCGGCAGTCCAGCTGAATCGTCGACCTCGACGTCCCAGCGCCGGACCTCCGCGGCGACGCGCCGGGCCAGTGCCCGATCGGGCGTCACCAGGGCGGCCGTTCGTCCGGGAGTTTCCAACGCCTCCCGCATGACGAGCGCGATGACCCGGGCCTCTTCCTCGGGTCCCGGACAATCGATCCGCTCCAGCCCGGCCACGACGGACGGCGCGAAATGCCCGTCGCTCCGCCAAGCATGCGTGGTCTCGGCCGGTCTCATGGCTTCGGACAGAAACCGGGTGCGACTGTCCGGACGATCTTCCCCGCCGGCTTCCTCCCAGACCCGGACGTCGAAGCGCGGAACACCCAGATGGTTCAGGAGACGGCGCAACCCATACTGATGGTGGGTCTCGTCAACCGCTTTCCAAGCCTCCTCATCCATGGTCCGGTCCAGGCCGGGGAGGATGACTGTCCCGTTGGGAAGCGCCGCGATAACCTTCAGGAGGTCCGCTGTCGCCGGAATCGTGCCCGTGGAGCCGGCGGCAATGACCGGATGTTCGGGAGGTGCGTTCCGCCAGACATCCCCCTGTGTCTCCAGGAGGCGGTTGCGCCGGTCGGCGGGGTCGACGCAGCCTTCCACCCGCAAGAGGCGCGGCCAATGCTCGGTCAGGATCTTGAGGAAATCGAGCGTCTGCCGCCAATGAGCCGCCAACTGGTCGGGGACGACTTCTTCCAGGACCGAAAAAGGCAGCCGCTCGGTCTGCATCTGGTCGAGCAGGTTCGCGAGCGAGTGAGCGAGCGCCGCGGCCTGCGCGTGATCCATGCCGTCCGACACGCGGGGACGGCGTTGGGTGTCCAGCTCGAGGATGAGACGCGCGAGAAGCAGCTGGCGCCGCAGCGCGGGAATGGCCGGTGGGATTCCGAGAGCCCGTTCCGAAATTCCGTGTCCCGGACCGATCCCGTGCACGGATATCTCTTCCTCATCGACGTCGGCGATGGGTCGGATAGCGGGCAACAGCAGAGGCTGGCCGCCCGTCGCGCGAAGAAACGCGTCGTGAAGCGCGCGGCACGCGCGCCGCGTGGGCAACAGGACGAGGACGCGGGCCAGTTCGAAAGGGTCATCGCCGCAACTCTTCAGGATGCCACGCGCCAACGTGTCGATGAAAGGCGTCCCGACGGGGATCGTGAATACGCGCGGCGGCCGTGCCATGGAAGCCCGGACTCCTAAGAGCCTGTCCGAGTAATGGGGATGACCTCGTTCGGACAGATGTGAGAGGCGGTCCTTGCAAGAGGGGCGGGGGGTCTCCGAAGCTGTCGATGTTGAACAAACGGCTTGAAGGAGGACCCTCATGCAGACCTTCGACCTGCCCCGTCAGGTTACACGAGGAGCCGCCCAGACGCGACGCCCTTGAGCGCTGGTACCAAGCCAGGGCCGACGGCCTGACCGCACGAGCGGCCGCCAACGCCGTCGGCGCTCCGGGATCAACCCTCTACCGATGGCAGAGGCTGGCGGACCGCAACCGCTTCAAGCCGTGCTCGCGCCGCCCGCACACCCTGCGCCGGCCCGCTTGGTCGACAGCGCTGGTGACGGCCGTCCAGGAGACACACGCCGGCTACCCCATGTGGGCAAGGCCAAGATCCCTGCTCTGACGCGACAACGGCGCCTGGCGATACGAGTTCTACGCCACATGGGACCTGCCCGACGACAACCTCGACGACATCGACCGCTGGGTCGACGCCTTCGCCGACGAGTCCGACACCCTCCGACCGCACCAGGCCCTTGGCGGACATACCCCCGCCCAGTACCTTGCCAGACACACAGCCGAAGAACCCCCCTCCGTCTCACATGTCCTGAACCAGGACATGTCGTTGACACGGTGGCCTTCCTGAATTAGTTTCCGGATTGGGTTTGACGTGGAGGAAGACAGATGAATAGGAGCCTTGTCATTCCTGTCGTGCTCGGCTCATGAATTGATCGGTTCCTGTGGCTATCCTCTTCTCGGCCTTGCTCGTGGTCTTCGTGGCCCAGTATGCCTATTATCGAGATCAGAAAAATCGCCAACTCAGGGCATTTCATAATCTTGAAGGCGGGAATCACGGTAGATATCGTGAATGCCGAGAAGAATTTTATCAATCGAGGTGCTGAAGAGATACATGGAGAGACGTTCTTGTTCTGGTGTCGTCAAGAATATTTTGTGACTAATGGCTGAATGGAGGATATTACTTAGAACGGCGAGACCACGACAAAGTCGTTTCTGCTTACCCATGAAAGTCTGCTATTGGAGGGCCGTGTTCTCCCGACGGTCTCCATCGTTGTCCGATTCCGTGCTCCCGGGCCGACGAAACCTTCTCGTCGTGGATAATTCTCATGGATAAGCAAGAAGTCGTTTGGCGCTTACTTCGGAACTTGAGCATCTGTCCTGGAAAAATTATGTTATTTCAACATGGTCGGTTAAATACGGTGCCGGTTTTTGGAGCGAACGAACCGTGCTCGAATCTCACCCTCACCGGGGCGAGGGCGCGTTCCCGGTGCGAATCCCAGGAGGACGGAGGATGGCGATGACGGCCGGTGCGGCGGGTTTCGCCGAACAAGCGGAAGGGGTCGAGGTTCTCGGTGACGTGGCGCCGGGATTCGACGAAATCCTGACGCCGGAGGCGCTCGGTTTCGTGGCGGGTCTGCATCGATCGTTCAACCCGGGGCGCCTCGATCTCCTGCGGGCGCGGATCGACCGGCAGGTGGCGTTCGATGCCGGCGTGCGACCCGATTTTCTCGTCGAAACCGCAAGCGTCAGGGACGGCGATTGGTCGGTCTCGCCCGTCCCCCGGGACCTTCGGGACCGCCGGGTGGAGATCACCGGTCCCGTGGACCGCAAGATGATCATCAACGCGCTCAATTCGGGCGCCAGTGTGTTCATGGCCGATTTCGAGGACGCCACCGCGCCGACATGGTCGAATTTGCTGGAAGGCCAGATCAACTTGCGCGACGCCAACGCCCGCACCATCGAGTTCGACGACCCCCGGAGCGGGCGCCGCTACGAGCTGGGAGAGGACGTTGCGACCCTGATCGTTCGCCCGAGGGGCTGGCACCTGACGGAGAAGCACGTCCTGATCGATGGCGCGCCCGCTTCCGGATCGTTGTTCGATTTCGGCTTGTATTTCTTTCACAACGCCCGGACCCTGCTGGATCGGGGAAGCGGGCCGTACTTCTACCTGCCCAAGATGGAAAGCCATCTGGAAGCGCGGCTCTGGAACGACGTCTTCGTCGCGGCGCAGGAGGCCCTCGGGATTCCGCGCGGAACGATCAAGGCCACAGTCCTGATCGAGACGATTCTCGCCGCCTTCGAGATGGACGAGATCCTGTACGAGTTGCGTGAGCATTCCGCCGGCCTCAACTGCGGCCGCTGGGACTACATCTTCAGTTTCATCAAGAAGTTCCGGAACGACCCGTCGTGCGTGTTGCCGGACCGCGGCGAGATCACCATGACCCGCCGCTTCATGCGCTCGTACAGTTTGCTCGCCATCAAGACCTGCCATCGCCGCGACGCTCACGCCATCGGCGGGATGGCCGCGCAGATCCCGATCAGAAACGACGAGAAGGCCAACGAGGAGGCGCTGGTCAAGGTACGGGCCGACAAGGAGCGCGAAGCCGCGGACGGCCACGACGGCACCTGGGTCGCGCATCCGGGCCTGGTGCCCGTTGCCAGAGAGATCTTCGACCGGTTGATGCCCGAGGCGAACCAGATCCATCGCCAGCGTCAGGACGTCGACGTCACCGTGGCTGACCTTCTCGACGTCCCCCAAGGCGGCATCACCGAGGCCGGACTCCGCCAGAACGTCAACATCGGTATTCGCTATCTCGAGGCTTGGTTGCAGGGATCGGGCTGCGTGCCGCTGTACAATCTCATGGAAGACGCGGCAACGGCGGAGATCTCGCGCACCCAGGTCTGGCAGTGGCTCCGCCACGGGGCGCGGCTGGACGACGGCAGGGTCGTCGACCGCGCCATGTTCGATACTGTGCGGGAAGAGGTCATGGTCGGCATTCGAGGAGAGCTCGGCGGCGACGCCTACACCGCGAGCCGTTTCGACGACGCGGCCGCACTCTTCGACGAAATGAGCACGTCGGAGGAATTCTCCGAGTTCCTCACCTTGCCCGCCTACGACATGATTATGACGGTCCGGACTCTGGATTCCGGCGGTTCAAGTCGGGCTTGAACCGCCGCGGTCCGGTCGGCCCCGCCCGGGGGACGGTCACTTGGCCCAGATCGAAATGTCGCCGAGGTAGTCGCGCGTCGCGCGGTCGAGCGGATAGAACAGCGCGCCGTCGCGACCGAACCAGCGATCGTAGATTTCCTCGTAACGACCGCTGAAATCCCGCACGTCGGCGAACATGCCGACAAGGGTCCTGTTGACCAGGTCGCGCCAACGGCTGTCGTTCTGCGGCAGGACGCAGGCCAGGGTCTCCGTCTCCAGCGCGCGCGTTCTCGGCAGCAACACGACGCTGCGCCTCGGCTCGCCGCGTTCGGCGAGCCCGAGCAGCACAACGCCGACATTGGCCACACCGTCGACCTCGCCCAGTTCCAGCCCGCGCATCGCGTTGCCCATGTTGGCGTACACGCGGAGACTGGCGCCAGGCAGCCGATCCTTCACCACGGCCACGGTGGTGGTGCCCTCGACCACGCCGACCTCGATCCGGCCGAGGTCGGCCACGCGCCCGGCTTGACCGCGATACACCATGACCCGCGTACCATCGCGGAAGAACGGCAGGGAAAAGTCCACCATATCTTCCCGCTCCCAGGTCGGCGTGGTGATGCCGCATACGATATCGAGCTCGCCGGAAGCGACGCGTTGCAGGCGGTCGCTCGGAGTGACCTCGAAAAGCTCGAGGCGGACGGTCCGTCCGGTTGTCTTCTCCGCAGCCGCGCGAATCTCCCTGAGCAGGTCGACGGAAAATCCCTCGAACTCTCCGGAGGCCGTCTTCTGCGCGAACGGCGCCGCGTTGGCCCTGGTGCCCGCGCGTATCGCACCGTCGGCGGAAATCCGGTCGAGGACGCTATCCGCCGCGCTCGCCCCGGCATGAATCATCGCCAGCGCCACCAGCACCGTTACCCACCTCGCCCGCAAGGAACCCCTCGCTTGCGAAAGATCGTTCGTCCGTGATTTCAATCTCCGCCCCTTCCCGCCCTTCGCGATATCGAGTATTGCTTGCCGGGCTCGTCGATAGTAGGCTCCGGCCGGTATCGGAAGCCTAGCGTTGCGGCCGCTCCGGTGGCAAGCCTCGACGCGCTTGGCCAATGGAGGAAAGATGACCGTGCGCGGTGGCGTCGCCGGCGTCGTGGATGATGGTGTGCCCGCGCCGATGGTGTGCGTGCCGGACGTGCGTGGCGGCTACGAGGCCTACATCTCCTCGGGTCTCTACGACCGACGCTATCCGCGCCCCAACGGGCGTACGCTGAGGAAATCATTGGGCTTCCTGCAGAAAGGAGGCCGGTTTCTCGACTTTGGCGCCGGCACCGGACGTTACACCTTGCCGCTGATGGAGATGACCCGGGCGAGCGGCGTGGCGTACGACGTCTGTCCGGCGGCATGCCGGGCGATGGCGGACCGTCTGCGTGGCTTCGTCGACGAGGGGCGGCTCGTCATCCGCGACGGCGAGCCGGAGGCGTTGACCGAGGCGCACCGGCGGTCGTTCGATCTCGCGCTCATGGCCTTTGGGGTTCTTGGGCACATCGCCGGACGGGCGGCGCGCCTACACCTGCTCGGCGCGGTCCGCGAGATGCTGAAGCCGGAGGGCGTCCTGGTCCTCGGCTTGCCGAACGCGCGGCGGCGGTTCCGGGCGGCGCGGCGCTCAGCGGCTCCCCTGGTGCGGGCTGGCGAGCTGGAGGCCGGGGATATCCTTTACACGCGCGGCCGGGCCGCCGACGGTATCCGACTATTCTACCATCTCTTCTCTCCGTCGGAGGCCCGTGACGACCTCTCGTCCGCGGGTTTCCGGATCGAGAGCATCGAGCCCGAGAGCCTGCTACCCGAGTATGCGGTCGTGGGCAACCCGTTGCTCGGTCGACTCGACGATCTGGCGTGCCGGATCGCCCCGGCCGCCAGCGGCTACGGATTTCTGATCGTGGCCAGACCTCTGCCCCCGGACACCCCATGAGGACGATCGTCTGGTTCCGACTCGGTCGCCACGTCGGCCTCGCGCTTCTCGCCGTCGCCGTCTGGCTGCACGGCGCCGGTCAGGCCGCGGCTGACCGGCTCGACGAGATCCGCGAGCGCGGCCACCTGATCGCCGGAGTCAAGGCCGATTACCGACCCTTCGGTTTCCGCGACGAGGACGGCGACCTCGTCGGCTACGATACCGATGTCGCCCGCGCCCTGGCCGATGCCGTCGGCGTGTCGGTGCGGTTCACGCCGGTGACCAGCGCCAACCGGCTGCAAAAGCTCCAGCGCGGCGAGGTCGACATCGTCGTCGCCACACTGGGCGACACCCGCGGCCGCCGCGAGCTGGTGACCATGATCGAGCCGCAGTACTACGGCGATGGAGTCAACGTTCTGTTGCGGCCGGATGCGCGGGTCTCCGACTGGGAGGAGCTGCGCGGCCGTACCGTGTGTAGCGTCCAGGGCTCGCTGTGGAATCGCCTGGCCCGCGAAAGGCTCCTGGTCGAGACGATCTCCCTCAACTCCACGCGCGAGGCCGCGCTGGCCCTGCGCAACGCGCACTGCGTCGGCTGGCTGTACGACGAGGTCAACCTCCTGAACGAGCTGGCGAGCGGAGACTGGGAAGAGGGCTACCACGTGTCCTTGCCGACGCGCTTCGTGTCCCCTTGGGCGGTCGCCATCGCCAAAGAAGAAGCTGGCGGGCGCCTCGACCGGCTGCTCGGCAATACGCTCGCGAGATGGCATCGCGATGGCTTTCTGCAGCAGCTCGAGGAGCGGTGGGGATTGCCTCCCTCGCCCTATCTGCGGCGGGCCCGGCTGATCTGGCAGGAGACCGACGGGTCCGGCGAGCTCGTCTGCCGACGGGACGATACCGGAAAATGGCCCCTCGCGTGCCGCGAGGTCGCGCTCGTTGCCGGCGGGGAGCTCGGCGGCGTTTCAGGGGTATCCCTGATGTTGAGGGAAGCGACCGGTCTCGACGTCAGCCTGATCTACGACCCGCAGGATCGCGATATCTTTCTCTTCGGTCTGTTCCTGACGGTCGCGCTGTCCGTCGTGACGGTGGTGGGCAGCATAGCCTTGGGCGTCCTGTTCGGTTGGGTGATACATCGACGGATACCCGTCGCCGCAGCCCTCCTGCAGGGCTTTTGCGCCGTCCTGCGCATGACGCCGCCGCTCCTGCAGCTCTATGTCGTCTTCTTCGGGCTCGGTGGCGTCGTTCTGGCACTCGGCTTCTCGCTCGACGCGTTCACGGTCGCGTCCGTGGTGTTGTCGCTCTACGCCGCGGCCAGCAACGCCGTCTCGTTCTCCCTGGCGGCGGACGTGGCGGCCGGCGAGGGCGAACGCCTGCGCTTCGGGATCGCCGAATTCCGTCGAGCACTGTGGCTGTGCCACGCCGCGGTGATGGGTAATTCGATCAACATCGTCAAGGCGACCGGCATGGCCAGTACCCTGGCGTTGCCCGAGCTGGTGCACGCCAGCACCTCGATCGTGGCCGAGAAGGGCAACGACGCCGTGATGATGAACCTGCTGTTGATCTGCTACTTCCTGCTGGTCATCGGCACGGTCCGGGCCTTCCGCCGTTGGGAACACCGGGACCACGCGTCATGACGGCGGGGGAGGTGGTCGACGCGCTGCTGACCTGGACGCCCTATCTGGCGGCGGGTTTCGGCTGGAACATGATCGTCTCGCTGGTCGCGATGGCGATCGGCACGCTGGTTGGCGTGCCGCTGGCGGTGCTGCGGGGAGGCTCCGCGCGGGGCGTCAGGGGGACGGGTGGCGCGCTCACGACGTTCGCGCGCAGCGCGCCGACCTTCGTCATGTTGTTCTATCTCGCCTACATCGTTCCCGGATCCTTCGAGATTCTAGGCGTCGTCGTGACCGTGCCGGCCTGGTTCAAGGCGTCGCTGGCGCTGGCGATCGCAGTCGCCGGTTACGTGTCCGACAACGCCCTCGCCGCGCTGCAGCATCTGAGGCGCGGCGAGACCGCCGAGGCGCTGTTGTTCCTGCCGTCCTGGACCAGCTACTTCCTGATCATCGTCATGGCGTCCGCCACCGCCTCGGTCATCGGCGTGCCCGAGCTCGTCCACCGGGCCCAGACCGTGATCGGTGCGATCGACAGGCCCGGGTTCTCGTTCTGGATCTATCTCTACGCCATGGCCTGGTTTCTCGTCTTCGCGGGGGTCGTGGCCCTGGTGATGCGCGCCCTGCGTGCCCGCTTGGGCGGGGCGAGCGGAAGTCTCTCCCGGCATCTGGTCCTGATCGTCTCCGCATCGGTGGGCATCGCCATCCTCGGCGTGGCGACGGCGATGGGCCTGCTGGCGCGCAACGCGCTGATCGACCAGGCGGAGAACCAGGCGCGGCTCGTCGCCGGCCTGATCGCGAGCGAAGCCAACCGCGCCGATGCGATAACGGACGGAATCGCCCATCTCGTCGCGCGTGAGAACGAGGCGCAGGCGATCGCCCTGGGTCATCTGTCGGAGGCCGTCGGCGGCGACGCGGAGGTGCTTGCCGTCCACCTCGCGGAGATCACGGCGGACAGCGTCATTGACGACATCTGGATAGTGGACGAAACCGGGACGCCGGTGGCGCGAGCCTTCGACGGGCTCGGCCAGACCGGCGTCGACATGGCGCTCGGGGACATCGATGGGCCGGTTCTGCGATCCCTCTTGTCGGGACGCCGCTTCTCCGTCGCGTTGCGACCGGTGCCGCGGGACGGGCTGGAGCGACCCATGCGGTATGTCGGCGTCCGCGCCCGCGACGGCGGGGTGGTGGTGGTCGGCAGCCCGACCGACGCGACCGCTGGCCTGCGCGGGACCTTCGGGCTGGTAGCGGCGCTCGGCTCGCTGGCCGGGCAACCGGGAATCCGGGCGATATGGGTGGTCGACGACTCGCTCGAAGTGACGGCCGCGGTCGCGACCGACGCGCGCACCGTGCCGGAGCCGGTGTTTATGGCGGTCGACCGGGAACTCGCCGGGCGGGCGTTGAACGCGGGTGCACAATCGGTGCTGGGCGGCAACGCCCTCCATGTCGCCGCGCCCGTCCTGGACCGCGGCGTCGCCATCGGCGTCGCCGTCATTCATATGCCTCGCGACCAGTTGGACCGGCTGCTTGCCGATTACCTCTGGTTCGGGCTCCTGATCGCGGCCACCGCCTTCCTGATCGGCTCGGTGACCGCGATCCTGTCGGCCCGCCGCATCACGCGGCCGGTCATGGCTCTGACCCGGGCGGCCGAAGAGGTGGATCAGCGCACCTTCGTCCCGGAATCGCTCGACGACGCCGGCCGTCGGCGCGACGAGTTGGGCCGGCTGATCCGCGTGTTCCAGGCGATGGCTCGCGACGTCCTGGCGCGCGAGGATCATCTGGAGGCCTTGGTCGCCGAGCGCACGCGCGACCTCAGGGAGAAGAACACACAACTCGACCAGGCGAAACAGCGCATGGAGGACGAGCTCGCTATCGCGCACTCCCTTCAGGGCGCGATCCTGCCCAAGATCATGCCCCGGCACGACGCCTATTCGGGGGACGCGCTGATGACTCCGGCGCGCGAGATGGGCGGCGACTTCTACGACTTCTTCGTCCTGCCGAACGGCCGCCTCGGCGTGGTGATCGCCGATGTCTCCGGCAAGGGCGTCTCGGCGGCGTTCTTCATGGCGATCGCGAGGACGGTCATGCGCACCGCCGCGCATGACGCGGACCAGGCCGGCGCCTGCTTGCGCCTCGTCAACGACGGGATCTGCGCCCAGAACCCCCACGACCTGTTCGTGACGCTGTTCTACGGCATTCTGGATCCCGCGACGGGCCACTTCAGTTACGCCAACGCTGGCCACAACGCACCGTTCCTCGTTCGACGGGACGGGGAGATCGAGATGCTGCCGTTGACCGGCGGCATCGCGGTCGGCGTCATGTCGGACCTGACATATGACGAAAACAGCTTGGCGCTCGCCGCCGGGGATACGCTGTTCCTCTACACCGACGGTATCTCCGAGGCGATGAACGCCGGTGGCGAGATGTTCGACGAGACGCGCCTTCAAGCCGCCTTGTCGACCGGCAACCGGAGCTCCGTCGGGGCCGTGATCGAGAACGTGACCCTCGCGGTCACCGAGTTCGTCGGCGACGCCGATCAGTCGGACGACATCACCTGTCTGGTTCTGCGGTACAACGGCGATCCGGACTGATCGCGCACCGGCGCGCCCGTGTTACTCGCCCTTACGTCGCCGTCCCGGCGTCCTCCGTGTTCTTGGTCTCGGTGTTCTTGGTGAGCGTCACGATGTTGTGTTTTCCGCTGCGGCGATACCAAAACCCGTCCATCATTTCGCGGACGAAGTGGATGCCCAGCCCGCCGATCGGTCGATCCTCGATCGGGACGTCGGTATCCGGTCGCGCGGCCTCGGAGGGGTCGAACGGCTTGGCGTCGTCGGTGATTTCCACGACCATGGCGCTCCCGTCCATGCGGATCGCGATGTCGATCCGGTGTCGGGCGTCGTCGTCGTACCCATAGCTGATCGTGTTGGTCAGCAGTTCGTCGAGCGACAGGTTGACGGCGTAGGCGATGGCCGACGGCAGATCGCGCGCGGCGCAGAACTCGTCGATTTTCTCCGCCACGGCGGTGATCTCTTGGAGATCGTTGGTCAGCGAGATTTCAAGGACAGAGATTTCGGCGGACCCCGAACCAGTGTTTCACCAAGTCGCGGGCCACCCCGGGAGCCGGTTCGAGATCGACCGTCCCCGCGACCGTGAACCCGCGCGTTGGCCCCGATTGTTCCCCGGTTTCGTCGAAACGGTCAAGGCTTTGTCCTGAACCAGGACACCCCCGGTCCCGGGACGCGCGTCAGTTTTCTTCAGCGCCTTCGATATCCTCCGGGACCAACCGGGATTTCCTTGACGGCGGGGTTCACGGAGACCGCCGGATCAGATCCGCCGCCTTCTCGCCGATCATGACGGCCGGGATGTTGGTGTTGCTCGAGACCTGATGCGGCATGACCGAGGCATCGGCGACGCGGAGTCCGCCCACGCCGCGAACGCGGAGCTTCTCGTCGACGACCGACTCCGGGTCCGATCCCATGCGGCAGGCGCCGACGGGATGCCAGGAGGTGTCGCCCGTTCGCGTGATGTAGTCGAGTATCTCGTCGTCGGTCACGGCGTCCGGTCCCGGGCGGGTCTCCCGCACGATCGCGTCCCGCAGGGCGGGCTGTCCGGCGATCTCCCGCGCCTTCCTGAAGGCGAGCAGGGTAATCTCCCGATCGCGGGGATGCACCAGATAGTTGGCCTGGATCCTCGGCCGTTCCGCCGGGTCGGCGGACCGCAGATGAACGGAGCCTCGGGACTCCGGCCACAGATAGTAGGACCCGATGTGGAAGCCGGAAAAGCGGTCGAGGTCCCGCGCGTAACGGCTCGTACCGCTCGACAGGGCGCACTGGATACGCGCGTCGGGATACTCCGCCTCCGGGTGGCAGCGCGCGAAGGCCTGCACCTTGAAGGTCGGTGTCGAGAATATCCCGTCCCGATGCAGGGCGTAACGGAGCAGGTGCCGCGCCGCGTGCCAGGGGTTGCGGACGATGTCGTTGGCGGTGACGGGATGCGTGGTCTCGAAGTTGAGCCGGTTGTGCAGGTGGTCCGAGAGGTTCTCCCCCACCGCCGGCAGGTCGCGGACCACGGGAACGCCGCACGACCGCAGGAGCCCGGCGCCGCCGATGCCCGACAACTCCAGCAGGTGCGGCGAGGCGATGGCGCCCGCCGACAGCACGACCGCCCCGCCGGCCCTGGCTTCCCGTTCCTCGCCGTTCACCCGATAGGCGACACCCACCGCTTTCCGGCCCTCGAACAGGACCCGGCTGGCCGCAGCATGGGTGACGACGTTCAGGTTCGGCCGGCGCCGGGCGCCGTCGATGTAACCCGCCGCCGTCCCGCACCGGAACCCCTTGCGGGTGCTCAACTGATGGCGGGTGACGCCTTCGGTCGAACCGGCGTTGTAGTCCTCGTTCTCCGGCAGGCCGGCCTCCTTGCAGGCGTCGACGAAGGCTCGCGAGACCGGGTCGTCCGTCTTCACCCGGGTCGTGTGGATGGGGCCCTCCCGTCCCCGCCACTGCGGGTTGCCGAAGGCGGCGGTCTCGAGCCGCTTGAAGTAGGGAAGCACCTCGGGATAGCCCCATCCCGTACAGCCCATATCGCGCCATTCGTCATAGCGCGCCGGCTCTCCGCGCACGTGGATCATGCCGTTGACCGAACTCGATCCGCCGAGCAAGCGCCCGTGGGGCCAGTAGATGGAGCGGCCCCGCATCCCGGTCTCGGGTTCGGTCCGGTCATTCCAGACGTAGCGTTCGCTGTCGAGGATCTTGCCGACCCCGAGGGGGATCCTCACCCAGATGTCCCTGTGGTTCCGGCCGCCGGCTTCGAGCAGCAGAACCCGCGCACGGCCATCCTCGGTCAGGCGAGCGGCCAGCGCGCCACCGGCCGAGCCAGCGCCGACAACGATGTAGTCGTATTCAGCGGACACGGGTCACCGATGGAAACGGGCGTCGGGGGCGGACCGACGGAACGAGACGGACGCCGGTTCCAGGCGCGGGATCAGGCGTCGATGGCCGGGTCCGGCGTGCCCTGGTTGATGATCACCGTGCGGCTGCGCGTAAAGTGCTCCAACATGCTTTCAAGCGACAGCTCCTTGCCGAGACCGCTCTGGTTGAGCCCGCCATAGGCGACGTTGGCGATCGGCGTCCCGTACTGGTTGACCTGGACCAGGCCGGCCTCGACCTCGTCGACGAAGCGCATCGCGTGGTTGAGGTCCCGCGTCCACAGCGTCGCGGCGAGGCCGTATTCGGTGTCGTTCGCCCTTTCGAGCACGGAGGCGAAGTCCTCCCATTCGAAGACGACCGCGACCGGCCCGAAGATCTCCTCCTGGGCGCACGGCGAATCGTGCGGCACGTCCTTGATCAGCGTCGGCGCGAAGAACAGACCCTTCCGCAGCGCCGGGTCGTCCGGCCGCCCGCCGCCGCAAAGGATTTCCGCGCCGGGCGTGCCACGCGCCATCTCGACGTACCGGGTGACGCGATCGAACTGCTCTTGCGAGATGATCGTGCCGACCTCGCTCTCGGGGTCCAGCGGATCGCCGATCCTGAGGTTCTTCATGGCGGCCATGGCGCGCTCGATCACCTTGTCGGCGATCTCCTTGTGCAGGAACAGGCGCGAGCCGGCCGTGCACGACTGCCCCTGGCGCGAGAACCTCATGCCCTGGATGACGCCGGGGATCGCCAGATCGAGATCGGCGTCCGGCATGACGATGTTGGGGCTCTTGCCGCCGAGCTCCAGCGTCACCGGACAGATCTTGTCCGCCGCGTAATGCATGATCCGGCGCCCCACCGGGCACGACCCGGTGAAGGTGATCTTGCGCACGTCCTTGTGCTCGGCAAGCGGCCGGCCGCATTCCTCGCCCATGCCCGAGATCGTGTTGACCACCCCGGGCGGGAGGATCCGTTGGGCGAGCTCGGCGCACTTCAGCACGGCGAGAGGCGCCTGCTCGGCGGTCTTCAGGACGACCGTGTTGCCGGCCACGATGGCGGGCGCGATCTTGCAGGCCCACAGCAGGATCGGCGCGTTCCACGGGATGATCGCGCCGACCACCCCGATCGGGTCGCGGGTGGTGTAGTGCAGCGTGCCGCCGACCCAGGGCACGGTGTTGCCCTTCAGCTCCGTCGCCAGCCCCGCGAACATGCGCAGCACCTCGATGGCCATGCCGAGCTCGGGCCGCGCCTGCGTCGCATAGGCGTTGCCGGTTTCCAGGGCCTCCAGCCGGGCGATGTCGTCGGCATGCGCCTCGATCAGGTCGGCGAGCTCGCGCGTGAGCGCGCCGCGCTCCTTCGCGCCCCTTCGCGACCATGACCTGAAGGCCTTCCTGGCCACGCCGACGGCGCGGTCGACGTCGGCCTCGCGACAGCGCGGCGCCGACCCGACGACGTTCAGCCACGCCGGGTTGACGACCTCGAAGGTCTCGCCGGTGACGGCGGAGTCGATCCTACCGTCGACGACGACCTTGTCGGAAAGGCGCGCCGCCTCGTCGTAGGTCGCCTGGACCTCGGGCGCGAGATCGCCGATTTCTTCGGGAATTTCCTGGATTGACATGCCGTGGTCTCCGCTCTTCCGTGTTCCGAGTCCGCCCGGAGGGACGGGCGGTCTCGCCTTGATGGCCGGTGGGGCGCTCAATGGCGCCGGATTGTGGCACGGCGACGGCCTAAGTGGCCATAACCTCGCGCATCGTTTCGCCAAGCTGCGACGGCATGTCGAGCACCGCCGCGCCGGCCTTCTCCAGCGCGTCCCGTTTCGACCGGTAGGTACCCTTGTCGCCCATCACGATGGCGCCGGCGTGGCCCATCTTGCGGCCGGGCGGCGATGCGCCGCCGGCGATGAAGGCGACCACCGGCTTCGACATGGCGGCGATGAACGCCGCGGCGTCCTCCTCGGCCGTGCCGCCGATCTCGCCCACCAGCACGACGGCGTCCGTTCCCGGGTCTTGCTCGAGGGCCCGGAGCGCCTCGATCGTCGTGGTGCCGAGGATCGGGTCGCCGCCGAGCCCGAGCACCGCGGATTGCCCGAACCCCGCCTGCACGAGGTGGAGACACGCCAGCGTCCCGAGGCTCCCGCTACGGCTGACGACGCCCACCCGTCCGGGACGGCAGATGTCTTCCTCCCAGGCCGGCATGATGCCGACGAAAGTTTCGCCCGGCGTCACCAGACCCGCCGTGTTCGGCCCCATGATCCGCGTGCCGGAGTCCCTCGCCGCCGCCATGAAGTACATCACGTCCTGGGTCGGGATGTGCTCCGTCAGGACGACCAGCAAGCGCGCGCCGGCCTCGATGGCGTCGAGCGCTGCCGCTTTGGCGGCCATCGGCGGGATGAACATGACCGCGACGTCGATCCCGGTCTCCCTCGCCGCCGCGACGGCGCTCTCGTGGACGGGGACCCCCAGGAACTCCTCGCCGGCGCGCTTTGGGTTGACGCCCCCGACGACCCTGGCGCCGTACTCCTGCATCCGTCGCGTCCAGAAGCCGCCCTGGCGTCCGGTGATGCCCTGCACCAGGATCCGGTCGGGCGCGCGGACGATCATGCCGGCGAGATCGCTCATTTCGCCACCGCGATGGCCGCTCGCACGGCCTCGTCCATGGTCGGGAACGGCTCCATTCCGAGGCGCTCGCGGACGATCGGAACCGCTTCCTTCGAGCCGGTACCGTGGATGCAGAAGAACACCGGGATATCGGGTTCGAGCGCTTCCCAGGCGCCGACGACGCCCTCGGTCATCACGTCGGTACGGGCAAAGGCGCCGCAGAAGTTGACCACCAGGCTCTGGACCCTGGGATTGGAGAGAACGAGGTCGAGCGCCGGCGTGGCCTTGGTATAGGACTGTCCGCCGATCTCCAGGAAGTTGGCCGGCCCGCCGCCGTAGTGACGCACGGCGTCCATGGTCGTCATCGCGAGGCCCGCCCCATTGGCGAGGATGCCGACCTCCCCGTCGAGCTCGATGTAAGTGAGGCCCAGGTCCCGGCCACGCGCCTCCAGGTCCGTCAGCTCGTCGGGGACGCCGGCGTCGACGATGTCCTCCTGGCGGGCCCTGGCGAGATCGTCGAGGATGAACTTGCAGTCGAGCGCGACGGCCCGCCCATCGCCGGTGATGGCGAGAGGGTTGATCTCCACCAGCTCCGCGTCCCGCGACCGCCACACGCCGTAGAGCCGGACGAGGACATCGGCCACGGCTTCCGTAGCCGCGCCGAGGCCGAGGCCGTCGAGGACGCTTTTCGCTGCCGCGGAATCCAGGCCGCGCCGGATGTCGACGGGGTGGCGCCGGACGGCGTTCGCGTCCCGCGCCGCGGCCTCCTCGATATCCATGCCGCCCAGGGTCGAGAACAGCACCAGGGGGCCCTTGCTGGCGGTGTCGTTGAGGACGGTGGCGTAGAGCTCGTGGACGATGTCGGCGCGCTCCTCCACCAGAACCCGCTCGACCACGCGCCCGCCGAGCGTCATGCCGAGGATCTCGCGCGCCGCGGATCTGGCGCCCGCCGCGTCGTCCGCCGGCTTGATGCCGCCCGCCTTGCCGCGCTTGCCCGTGGGCGCCTGCGCCTTCACGACCACGGGTCCCAAGGACTCCGCCGCCGCCGCCGCTTCGTCGGGCGTCGTGACGGTCGCGCCGTGCGGGACGGCGATGCCGGCGGCCGCGAGCAGCGGTTTCGCCGCGTGTTCCTCGAAATCCATGGGCGTTCAGCGGTGCGCCGTCACTGGCCGTGGCGCGTGAAGTAGGCGCCGAACAGCTCTTTCTCTGTGGGCGTTTCGTCCGGGATCACGGTCGACAGGTGCGTGACGTTGATGAAGTTCCGGTAGTTGAGGTTCTCGGTGATGGAATTGCCGCCCCAGGTCCCGCATCCCATGCTCAGGGTGAAGTTCAGGCCGTTGTCGAAGGCGCCGCCGTTGCCGATGGCGTGGGCCTGGTTGACGAGGACGCGGACGACGTCGAGCTCCTCCGCGAGTCGCCGCATGTTCTCCTCGCTCGTCGAGTGCAAGCCGCACGAATGTCCGGCCCCCTGGTAGGCGAGGATCTCCCGGACCGTCCCGATGGCGTGGCCGAAGTCCCTGGCGCGATAGACAGCGAGCGCCAGCGACAGCTTCTCACCCGAGAACGGATGGTCCCGGCCGGTGCCGTTTTCCTCCACGAGGAAGAACCTCGCCTTCCTCGACGCCTCGGGAAGGTCCGCCATCTCGGCAAAGACGTCCGGGTCCTTGGCGATCATGTGCCGGTTCAGTTTGCCGTCCGCCCACAGGCTGTCCCGGATCTTCCGCTTCTCTTCGGGGCCGGCCAGATAGCCGCCCTCGGCCTCCAGCGCGGCGATGGCCGCGTCGTAGACCGAATCGACGATGACGACGGCATTCTCCGACGAGCACGACGTGGCGTTGTCGAACGTCTTGGAGAGGCGGATCTTGACGGCCGCGGCCTCGACGTCAGCGGTCTCGTCGATGATCACGGGCGCGTTGCCGAGGCCGACGCCGATCGCCGGTTTGCCGCTACTGTAGGCCCGGCGCACGTTGTCCTGGGACCCCGTCACCACGATCAGGTCCGCGGCGTTCATCAGCTTCTGGGTGAGCGCCTTGGACACTTGCGGCAGGACCTGCACGAGATCCTCCGGGTGACCGGCGCGGGCCAGCTCGTCCCGCATCATCCCGGCGATCCGGGAGGTCGCGGACCGCCCGGCCGGGGAGGGGGCGAGGATGATCGCGTTCCGCCCCTTGACCGCCAGCATCGCCTTGTTGACCGGCGTCGCCGCCGGGTTGGTCGACGGGCAGACGGCGACGACCACGCCGACGGGCTTAGCGTATTTGACGAGTCCACGGTCCGGAAGATCCTCGATGACGCCGACGGTCCTGGCGCTCTCCCGCAGAAGATCGCGCAAGGTTCCGAAGGTCTTGCGACGGTTCTTGACGACCTTGTCCTCGACGTTGCCGAGGCCGGTGTCCCGCACGGCGACTTCCGCCAGTTCGCGGGCGCGTTCGGGCTTGTAGATCGCCCAGGCGAGCGCGGTGACGGCGTCGTCGACGGCGTCCTGGCCGGCATCGGCGAACGCCGCCATGGCGGCGCGGGCATCGGCGACCAGTTCGGCGATGATCGCGTCCTCCCGCGCGTCGTCGTCATCGGCGGGCGCGACTTCCTTCAGTGCCATGGAATCTCCCTCGTTCAATCGGTCTTGGCGTGGGTCACGGAACCTATCGCCTGAAAGAGCTCGCGGCAAGTTGGCTCTCGACGGTCGATCCGATGACTCGGGTCACGACGCTTCCCACAATCGGCGGATCGGCACGGCATGGAGGCGGTCCCCGAAACGCGCGCTGAGCTCGCCGTCGTAAAGCACCACCCCGTGGGCGAAACGCTCGCCGTCGGCCCTGGCTTGGCGCCAGCGCTCAAGAGCATCGCGTCTTGGCGCCGCTTCGCTACGCTCCGCGCCGCCAAGACGCGATGCCAGGGCGGCTCCTCGTGTAATCTGCCGGGGGCAGGCCGAAGGTCTGCATGGGGGTCCTCTTTCACGCTGCTTGTTCAACACCAACAGCGTCGGAGACCCCCACCCTTCTTTCAAGGGCCGTGTCTCACATCTGTCTGAACGAGGTCATAGCCGATGGCGAGACCTTGCTCCATCACATGGCTATCGACGTCCGGTTACCTTCCAGGAGTGGGCCAGTCATCGTCTGCAATCGAGATGGCGGCGGCGTGATTGTCAAACGACGTTGAACCGAAGCGTTCAGAGGAGAGTTGGCAAGCGATGGCGCCTGAACCGCGGCATCGACCATGGCCGGAACATCACTGAAAAAGGAACTCCACCTTCCAGACCTGCGCTTTGCCGGGAATGTACTGGCCGGTCCTGATGCTGGTGATGTCGTAGCCGGGGAGAGTGATGGTCGTCTGGCACTTGCCGTTGAATCTCCTGCCGTGCTCGTGAAAATCGAAGTCCAGGTTGTCGAAGCCGTGTTACTGGCGACCGTCGGGAAGGTCGTTCACGTCAACCGGGGACAGGTGGAGGAAGAACAGCGCCTCTGTGTCAGCGCGGACGCACGGCTCCTTGAATACACCAGTCGGTTTTCCCCGAGATATACGTCAAAGTCGGAGCGAATGACGGGTTCGCCGGACACCAACTCCTCGTAGGCAAGGCGGGTCGCCAGTTCGCTGGACGCTTTGATGTTCCCAATCAGAGCGATACCGAATTTTCTGTCGTCAGCAGTGACGTGCTCAACTGAAATCGGAACCGGGCGTGAAGTTGCCGTCAAAGATCATTAAGCGTACAGTCTCGCGCACTGGCAACGGCTTCTGGGAGTCCTCTCCGATGTCCGAGTCGCCGCGCTATTCGCATTCCACGACAAGGGAGAGTGTCGGTGCCAAGATCTCCGTCGTCTTCGATCCGGGCCAGGTCATGGACGAATTCGTCATAGTCGCGGGCGAACCTCGTGGCCTTCCTCGCGTGCGCGTCGACCCTGAAGTTTTCACTCCGTCAGCCATGCGGCGCGACGTCCAACCTGATTTCACCGCCGCCTGTCTTGATCGCGTTGACAAGAATTTGCCGAACTTCCACGAGGAACTGCTTGGATAGCGGCGGCATAATGGCGTCCGGTAGGGGGGCCGCAGTGTCATAGATGCCGCGAATGGCGTACGCTCGATCGGACGTCGAGCCACGACCACGTAAATCGTAAGCAGCCCGCCATTCAGCGAGGTGCCGATCGATGATACGTCGAAACGCCAGCTTGTGTATTTCGGATGACACAACTCTCTGGATACGCGCGATGGCAGCTTGACGCTCCTGAACGTCTTCCGGTTCCCGCGTCCATTCGATGGGTATGTCCAGGAAGCGCGAAACGGACTCGTTCAGTCGTGCAACAAGGTCAGCCACAGGCGTGAGGGTATCGTACTCGTCGTCGAGTTCGCCAGCAATCCGGCGGTTGAGCGCCTTTACGCGTGTCCAATGCTCCTTCCTAACTCCCTCATGACGGGCGAGTCCCAGACGAGCGAGCCAAGGTCCCTGAAAGTTCGAGACCGCCTCACGAACGGCAAACGGGATTCCGGAAGGATCGTAGAAGGGGCTCGCCTCTGGAGGCGGGGGAGATTGAATAGAATCCTCGCAGAAGCGGACAAGATTTCGTAGCTTATCATGCATGTAATTCGCTGCCGAACCCTGTAAGTTCCCGAGGTTCCGGTCGACACCGCCAAGCATGAAGCACCGATCATCGATTCCATACTCAATGCTTCTCACGAAAGACATCCCGAGACCATCGCGTAGGTTGGACAAGGCATTCAGGACGGATGCCATCACGTGGCTACGTTTGTCGGACAAAGTCCGTAAATTGGGTCCCTTTATCTGATCGAAGTGAGTGAACGCGACAGCCAGCTTCTCGCTGTGACCGCTGTGAGCGACCGTACGGAGAACAGAAAGGGGTGCCGCCTGCATCGGCTGTTGCGCATTGTCCACCAACAGGATGACATTCACCCGGTCGAAGCGTCTGGTGATATGCGTTGTCACGCTGGACGAGGAATCGGGTGTGTGACCCAGCCCTTGGCCGTCGATCAGGACGAGCCGAGGTGTTGTTTCCGCAAAGGACGGGAAGAGAGGACCTTTGACGCGGATGCCGTCTACCAGCGGGGTCAGGAGTCGGCCGAACTGACGCCAGTCGTTACTGGAGAACCAGCGAATTTGAGCAATAAACTTGTCGCGGTCGGCAGTTTCGAACAACCAGCGCTTGGGCCAGCCAGAGCGGTGTCGTTCCAGAGCGCCGTCGCTGATCCGATCGAGCCTTTCCCGGACGCGGTCGAGGACATCCTGGATCAAATCATGAAAGGCTTCATCCTGAGCTACGTATGCCTCGAAGTTCTCTTCGATAAGTTGCTTGGCCGCCTCACGATCGGGGCCGCGCGTGCTCCCGGGATCAATCTCAAGATCGTTCGACAGCCGCTGCTCCGCCGATTCAGCAAGCAAAGCGATACGGTCAAGGAAGCCTCGCAGGGCTTTACGATTTCCGGTTTGCTCGGACGCAGGAATGGCATCGTCCTCGATCACGGTGTCGTTTGTCTCTGCTTCGGTATCAAAGGAGAACTCATCGCCATCGATATCCCCCGAAGCGTTAGCCTGATTCCATCCACCGAGGACGTAACCAAGCCTGAATTTCTGATCGCGGTGATTCAGAAACCGTTCGGCCACCCTGTCGATAGGCTGTCGATCAAGAATGGCAAGGCACGAATCGACAATGCACTCATCAATATTCGACTGGGCTTGGAATTCTGTGAAGAACGTGACAGCAGCCTGATAGTCGCCGTCACTCTGCACAACCTCGATGTCTGAGATTGTCGTTTTGGCAGGAGCCGTTGAGGGGAACCTGTCCCTGTCCGGGTCGGAACCGATCATCTGCCTGAGCAGCGATGTCTTGCCCGCGCCGGTCGTTCCGACGAACAGAACCCGGGAATAGCCTTCCTCCTTGTCGGGGAGGCGTATCGCCTCTTCGCGAAGTGACTCCGGATCTTCTCGACCGGCCTGTATCTCGTCATAAAACGTATCGACGACGATCTTCGAGAACTTAGTTCTCCGAATCCGCGCGCCTGTTTGCGTTCCACCATCCGTGGCCAGCAAGAAGAATGTTCATTTCCTCGACGAGGCGGTCTGCCTCGGCCTCGTCCGTCGTTCCCAAACCTCTGCGCATTTTGAGGCCGGGCCTGCCTCGCGCGTCGCTGCGGAGCGGATGTCGGAAGCTGATCGACCATCCGGGGCGGTTGGAGCGGGATTTCGATGCGGTGTAAGTCGTTTCAGCCATGACGTCGATCCTGATTCATCGCGTGTTTTGATGATCCTTCCAGACCTGCCCCGTCTGGGTCGATCCGGTCGGGTGAAGCTTTCAGCCCAATGATATGGTGAGCCTCACGGCGGATTCCGGAAGCTGATCGACCATCCGGGGCGGTTGGACCGGGATTTCGATACGGCGTAGCTCGCTTCTGTCACCACGCTGTTCCTCATTGTACCGAGATTCGGTATACCGTTTATCGAACCCGGCCAGTTGGGTCAACCCCTAAGAAAGCTCTGATCAAGTTTGGTGTTTTGTTACAATAGTCTTTCATGGTTTGGGGTTGAGGCTGGACGATGGGACAGGCGACGTTTGCGGATTTGGAGTACGTGTCGCAGAAGCGGGTGACGCGCCGGGAGAAGTTTCTTGCCCGCATGGACGGGTTGATCCCGTGGGAGCGTCTGGAGGGGCGCATTCGGCCGTTCTATCCGAAGGAGGGGCGGGGTCGGCGGCCTTACGCGTTGTCGGTCATGTTGCGGGTGCACTGCGTGCAGTTGTTCTACAACCTGAGCGATCCGGGGATGGAGGACCTGCTCCACGAGGTCGAGTCGGTTCGTCGGTTCGTGGGTTTGCGGCTGTCGGGTCCGCTGCCGGACGAGACGACGATCCTCGAGTTCCGGCATCTGTTGGAGAGGCATGGCCTGGGCGAGGTGCTGTTGGGAGGGATCAACGAGCACCTGGCGTCGCGGGGCTTGCGGCTCCGGGAAGGGACCATCGTGGATGCGAGCCTTATCGAGGCGCCGTCGTCGACGAAGAACAAGGCGGGCAGGCGGGACCCGGAGATGCGCCAGACGAAGAAGGGGAACCAGTGGTACTTCGGGATGAAGGCGCACATCGGGGTGGGCGTCCGGTCGGGTGTCGTCCACAGCCTGTGTACGACGGCGGCGAACGTGAGCGACGTGACGGCGGCGCATCGGCTGTTGCACGGCGCGGAGCGGCGGGTGTGGGGGGACGCGGGCTACCAGGGGGTTGGCAAGCGCCCGGAGAACAATGGCGGCGCGGTGGACTGGCGTGTGGCGCTGAAGCCGGGCAAGCGGCGCGCGCTGGCGCCCGACAGCGCGGCGGCGGCGTGCGAGCGGGCCAGGGCGTCGGTGCGTGCCAAGGTCGAGCATCCCTTCCTGTACCTCAAACGGCGCTTCGGCTACGCCAGGGTGCGCTACCGGGGGCTGGCGAAGAACAGACAACGGATCGCGCTTTTGCTGGGCTTCGCCAACCTGATGATCGGCGAGCGCCATCTGGCGCTGGCGTGAGGCGGAAGCGACCCGTCCGGGCGGTACGGAAACCACCGGGCGGCTTCGAAAACCACCGCCGGGGCATCGAAACCGGGGGTTCCGAGCCTCAATGGCGCTTCCCCAAGCCCCATCGAGCATCGGGAATGCTCCCTCCGCATAACCAAGCAGCTTGATCAGACCTTCCCTAAATGGCACAACGAGGAACAACGCTCGGATAGTCTGGTCTCTGGAGTGGGCTCGACGATGCCGCAGCGCTGGCATTCGGTCTCGAAGTCGGCCTTGAACCCGGACCCGCCATCGGCCTGTGATGGCTTCGATGGGGAAGGACATGATGGCCAGGGTGACCATGCTGGCCATGCACAAGGACGGCCTGATCGCCCTGCCGGCGCCACAGGGACGGCAGAACCGGCCCGGGCCCATCGTCTTCGGGCCGGACACCGAAGCGCCGCCAGTCCCAGCCCCGACCACCCTCGACGAGGTGCGTCTGCTCGACCTCCGGCCCGAGGACTGGACCGAGCGCTACAACACAACCCCCGTCCTCATCGAGACCTTCGTCGAGACCCCGCGCCACAACGGTGCCGTCTACAGGGCCTCCGGCTGGACCCACGTCGGAACTACCCAGGGTCGCGGGCGTTACGACCGTCAAAAGCAGTACGACAAGCCCCGGAAGGACATCTGGCTCCGGCCCCTGCGGAGAAATTGGGGGCGCACGCTCAATCGCTAGAATCTACAGCCCCGTACCGGCTTGGCCGAACCTTTACGGGCAAGCCGCGCGGGTGCGCGCGGAGCTTGGAAACGAAACGGTACCTATGCGGTGCCGGAAAACGACGGTTCCCGGAGGCTTCAGACGAAAGGTCTATCTATCCCATTGAAAAACATCTTGTAAATACGGTTACGCCGCGACGTGGGAAAGTCCGAGATTCAGTTTGAACAGCCGGGCGGTCTGCGAGAATGCGGCGCTCAGAAGCCGGGGAAGAGTGTCGAGCGATCTGATGCGCGCCATGTCTCGCACGTCGCGTTGAATCAACGCCTCGACATAGACGCGATGCCAGGGCGGCTCCTCGTGTAATCTGCCGGGGCAGGCCGAAGGTCTGCATGGGAGTCCTCCTTCACGCTGTCTGTTCGACACCAACAGCGTCGGAGACCCCCACCCTTCTTTCAAGGGCTGCGTCTCACATCTGTCTGAACGAGGTCAGCTTTATATTCGTCTGATTGAAAGTTCAACCCTCGGTCAATTGAAAGTTTCATATCCGGCTGATTGCAATCTTTCGCCTCGACCGATCGCAAGGCCGAATCGCGCGTCCGGCCGCGCATGCTCACCACCAGCGTCGCCGATCCTCGCGCTGCGCTCTGAGGCCGTCGGCGACGCCGTACTTCGGCGCGAAGCCGAGATCCTCCCGAATGCGGGTGGTATCGACCGGACCGGCCTCGCGCCCGCGGCCGGTGAACGTGACGGTGCCGCACTCCGGCGCGACGTCGCGCATGATCCCGGCGAGCTCGTCGAAAGTGATGTAGTTCTCGTCCGGGCCGGCGATGTTGTAGGCGCGATGCGACGGGCTCGGGTGCGTCAGGGCCAGGACCGTCGCCGCCGCCGAATCGCGCACGTAAGTCAAGTGCCGCCGAAGCCCGCCGCCGACCTCGCTCACGGTCACCGGCGCGCCGTCCATGGCCCCGGTGACGTCCTGCATGACCTTCGCCATCCCCGGGCTGGTGACGTTGCCCGGCCCGAAGGTCATGTTGTAGCGCAAGGCGAGGAAATCGAAGCCGTACCGGTCGGCGTAGCGGTCGCCGATAGTCTCGCAGAGCAGCTTGCTCGCGCCGTAGATCGTCATGTCCGGTCCCACCGGCATGTCCTCGCGCATGGGCTCGGCCCGGACTCCGTACACGGCGCCACTACTGGCGAAGACGACCCGATCGACGTCGCGGTCGCGGGCCGCGGCGAGCACGTTGAGAGTGCCTCCCGCGTTGACGCGCAGCGCCGCCTCGGGGATCCACTCGCAGTCGAACTGCAAGGCCGCGGCCAGATGGACGATCCGCCGCGCGCCCGTCTCCTCGACGGCGTGGGCCACCTGCCCGGCGTCGCCGACGTCGCCCCGGAGCCAGCGGACACGGCCTTCGTAGGACTGCAGGATGCCTCTCGGCGCGCCGCGGCCGAACACGGCGACGTCCATTCCGAGGTCGCACAGGTCGGCTGTAGCGTAGGAGCCGATCAACCCGCCGCCGCCGAACACGATGACGTCCATGGCCTCGACTCGCTTCCACCTCAACATCGGCCGTTCGCTCCGGTATCGGTATGTTAACCGGATCCGGGCGCTCCGACGGAGTCGCGAGACGGACTTCCCGAGGCGCGATCCGCCGCGGTCGTCCAACCGAACCAGAAGGGCCGACGTGCCTCCGCGAACCGAAGATACCCTCCCGACCGGCCGCGCCGATCCGCTGGCCATGCTGTTCCACGCCCGTTCGGTCGCCGTGGTGGGTGCGTCCGGATCGGAAGAGTCCATCGGCGGGCGCCCCATCAAGTACTTGCGGCGGTACGGCTTCGGCGGACGGATCTATCCTGTCACGCCCCGCCACGATTCCATCGGCGGGCTCCGGTGCCATGCGTCGGTTCGCGACATCCCGGGCCCTGTCGATCTGGCCATTCTGGCGGTGTCCGCCGCCCGCGCCCCTAAGATCCTCGAGGACTGCGCGGCCAAAGGCATCCCGACCGTCATCGTGTTCAGCGCCGGTTTCGCCGAGCTGGGCGACGACGGGCGCGCGGCGCAGGCGCGGTTCGTGGAGCGCGCGGCGCGACTCGGCGTGCGCGTCTGCGGACCGAACTCCATGGGCGCGATAAACCTGCGGTCCGGCCTGACGGCGACCTTCAGCTCCGTGCTGGAACACGCGCACCAAGCCGGACCGCTCGCCCTCGTCTCCCAGAGCGGGATGTACGGCGCCTATATCCTCGCGCAGGCGACGGCCCTCGATCTCGGCCTCGGTCTCTTCGCCACCACCGGCAACGAGGCGGACATCGAGCTGTCGGAAGTGCTGGACCACCTCGTCCGTGACCCCGAAACGCGCGCCGTGCTGGCGTACGTGGAGCAGATCCGGGACGGCGATGCGTTCGTCCGCGCCGCCGAGACCGCCCTGAAGGAGGGGCGGCCCATCGTGATCATCAAGGTCGGCAGGAGCGACGTGGGCGCGCGGGCGGCGCGGTCCCATACCGGTGCCATCGTCGGGTCCCATGACATCTACGAGGCCGTCTTCCGGCAGTACGGGCTGGTCTCCGTGGACACCGTCGACGAGATGCTCGACATCGCGCGGCTCGTCGGCCACGGAATCTTTCCGGCGGGGAAGAGGGTCGGGATCGTGAGTCTGTCCGGCGGCGCGGCGATCATGCTGGCCGACGCCTGCGCCGCATCGGGGCTGGAAGTGCCGGAACTGCCGGAGGACGTCCAGGCCCGCCTCCGGCGGCGGGTCCCGTTCGCCGGGGTCGCCAACCCCATCGACGCCACCGGGCAGTTGATCAACGAGCCCGATATCTACGAAGAGTTTCTCGGGGCATTGGCCGTCCGGGAAGACATCGATGCGATCGTCCTCTTTTTCGGCCAGATGATCGGTTACGTGGACGGGCTCGGATCCACGGTGGTCGAGGAATCCGTGAAGGCGGTGCGGGACAGCGGCAAGCCCTTTGTGATGGTCGCGATGCCGGGCGACGGCCGGGCGGCCCGGATGTTGAGGGAAGGCGGTATCCCGCACCTGACCGATCCCGACCGCGCTGTCCGGGCGCTCGCCGCGCTCGCCCACCATGTCGAGCGGCGGGAGACCCTTCTGCGGCGCTGGCAAACCGCGCCGGCCGCCGACATCGCCCCCATTCCCGAGACCGAGGCCGACACCGAGTTTGCCGCCAAGAGATTTCTCGCCGCCCACGGCATCCGGACGGCGCGGGAACGCCTCGCGCGCTCCCCGGAGGAAGCGGCGCGCCACGCCGGGGCGCTCGGCTATCCGGTCGCTCTCAAGGTGAATTCTCCCGATATCGCGCACAAGACGGATATCGGCGCAGTCAGGCTCGGCCTGCGCGACGCGGAGTCGGTCGAGAGCGCCTTCGACGAGATCGCGCGCGCCGTGGAGGACCGCGCGCCGGACGCCGAGGTTCGGGGCGTGCTGGTCCAGGAAATGGTGCCGCCCGGCGTCGAGCTCATCCTCGGCATCGAGCGCGACCCGGTGTTCGGGCCCATGGTTCTCTGTGGCCTGGGGGGTGTCCACGCCGAGCTCCTGCGGGATTTCACCTTGCGTCGCGCCCCGGTCGACCGCGAGACCGCGGACGAGATGCTGCGCGAGCTGCGCGGCTACGCTCTGCTCGAAGGCGTCCGCGGCGGCGCGGTGGCGGACATCGACGCGGTGGTCGACGGGGTCGTCGGCCTGTCGCGGATCGCCGTCGGAGCGCGGGCGTGGATCGAGGAGCTCGACATCAATCCCCTGATCGCTCTGCCGCGCGGCGGGGGGTGCGTCGCCGTCGACGCCCTGATCCGGGTCCGCGACCGCTCTACGCGCCCACGACCTTCGCCAGCCGCTCGCAGGCGTCGATGAAATCCTCCTTGAAGCCGTACACGACATCGCGCGCCGACCGGCTGGCGTTCATCAGGCCGACGCCCTGGCCGACCCAGTAGGTGGCGAGCTCCCGCGCGCCGGCGTGCCCGCCCTCCGACAGTTTCTCGACCTTCTTCAGGGCCGGTTCGGAGATCAGGCGCTGCAGGGGCATGGCCAGCGGTTCGGGAGCGTCCGGCCGCTCCCAGGCGTCGGTCCAGGACGATCGCAACTGGCGCGAATGCTTGCCGGTGCGGCTCCGCGAGCGAACGGTGTCGCCGGACCCGGCCGCCAGCAGTTTCTCCTTGATCACGGGAGAAGTCTCCGCTTCCGCGGTGGTCAGCCAGACCGAGCCGGTCCAGGCCCCGGCGGCGCCCATGGCCATGCAGGCGGCCATCTGGCGGCCGGTGGCGATCCCCCCCGCCGCCAGGATCGGCGGGTCGCCATGCTCCTGGATGGCCTCGTGGATTTCCGGGACCAGCACCAGCGTCGAGACGCCGCCGCAGTGGCCGCCCGCTTCCGTCCCGCTGACCACGAGGATGTCGACCCCGGCTCGCGCCTGTCGGACGGCGTGCGACTTGGCGCCGACGAGGGCGGCCACGGCGACGCCGTGTTTCCTCCCCATCTCCCGCATCGGCGGCGGCGGCACCCCGAGGGCGTTGGCGATCAGCTTGATGGGGTGCGAGAAGGCGACCTCCAGCATCGCCGTGGCGCCTTCCAGGCGGAGATTGTCGCCCCAGCCCATCAGTTCGAGGCGCACCGCGTCGTCGACCCCGTCGGCGTTGACGCCGTGGGCCTCGAGCACGTCAACAGCGAACGCCTTGTGTTCCTCGGGAAGCATCGCGAGGAACTCCTCGGGCGACGGCCGCTCGTCCTTGCCGACGAACTTGTCGGGGACGATGAGGTCGACGCCGTAAGGCATGCCCCGGATATGCGCGTCGATCCAGTCGAGCTCCATGTCGAGCTCGCCGGGCGTCATCCGCGCCGCCCCGAGGACGCCGAAGCCCCCCGCCTTGCTGACCTCGACGACGACGTCGCGGCAGTGGGTGAAGGCGAAGAGCGGGAACTCGATCCCCAGCATCTCGCAAACGCGGTTGTCCACGGTCTGTCCTCCCCGTCGCGGACCGTCGATGGCTGTCCGGCGAGGCGTTCATTCAATCGGCCCCGGCGGCAATCCGTCAAGAAACTCGCGTGGCCTTCGCGCGCGAGTCTTCGCGGAGGGTTGGGCCAGATAATGGAGGACGATCACCGGAAACACGGCGGTGTCCTGCCACCCGATGGCGCCGAGAACGAGACCTTGGGCCGAATCGGCATCACGCTGGACGGTGTATCCTTGGCGCCTGTCGGATAGCCTCTCGGCTCCCGCCTTGCCCTTGCATGGCGTTGGGCTATCATCGTCCCCCTGACATCATGGCTACCCTCAAGGAAACCTGTTGCGTCACCGGTGTCGGCGAGACCGCCTACACGCGGGGCTCCGACAAGAGCCCCGTCGCGCTTCAGATGGAAGCCTCGCTCGCCGCCATCGCCGACGCCGGCCTGTCGCCCCGGGACATCGACGGGGTCATCCCGTTCTCCACGGGGACGGCGGTGGCCGAGGACTTCATCACCAATTTCGGCATCGAGGACTTGCGGTATTCGGTGACGGCGCCCATGGGCGGCGCCAGTTGCGTCGCCGCCATCCAGTCCGCTGCCGCCGCGGTCGCCGCCGGCATCGCCACTCATGTCCTGCTGCCCATGGGGCGCCGGGGCTATTCGGGGCCGCGCGCCGCCGCTCGGGTCGCGGCCTTCCCCCAGTTCCGGATCGTCGGCGAGTTCGAGATGCCGGCCGGAGCCGTGGCGCCGGTCCAGTTGTACGCGCCCATGGCGCGTCGCCACATGGCGCTCTACGGCACCACCAGCCGCCAGTTCGCCGAGGTCGCGGTGACCACGCGCGAGCACGCGATCCTCAACGGCAACGCCGTGATGACCAAACCGATCACCGTCGAGGACCATCAGCGTTCGCGCATGATCTCCGATCCGTTCCGCCTGTTCGACTGTAGCGTCGAGAGCGACGGGGGCGCGGCCGTGGTGATCAGCGGCGCAGAGCGCGCCCGCGACATGCGCCGGAGACCGGTCTACGTCATGGGTGTTGCCGAGGGACATCCCGATTCGCCAAGCGCCATCACCCAGCGTCCCGACCTGACGGTTCTCGGCCTCGCCAAGGCGGCGCCCCGGGCCTTCCGGATGGCGGGCGTCGGCCTCGACGACATCGACGTCGCCCAGATCTACGACTGCTTCACCTACACGGTGCTCTGCCAGATCGAGGACATGGGATTCTGCGCCAAGGGCGAGGGCGGGGCCTTCGTCGAAGACGGCGCCCTCGGCCTCGGTGGGCGATTGCCGACCAACACTCACGGCGGACTCCTGTCGCAATCCCACATGGCCGGAATGAATCATGTCGTCGAACTGGCCCGCCAGTTGCGCGGCGACGGCGACGACGCCCAGGTCCCCGACGCCGAGATCGGCCTCGTCACCGGCTATGGCGACATGGGCGACGGGTCCATCGCCATCATGCGGCGGTAGCGCCGATGAGCCCGCCCGCCGACGATCGGCTTCTGCCGCGACCGACGGAGGACTCCCGGCCCTTCTGGGACGCCCTGCGGTCCCATCGCCTCGACCTTCAGACCTGCGCCGACTGTGGGGCCGTGCGCCATTACCCGCGCCCGGTCTGCCCCGCTTGCCATTCCATGGCGGTCGCCTGGACGACGGCGTCCGGCCGGGGCGCCGTGCATAGCTGGACGGTCTCGCACCAGGCCTTCCACCCAGCCTTCGAGGATCGCCTGCCGATCGTCCTGGCGACAGTCGACCTGGAGGAGGGCGTGCGTATGAACTGCCGCTTGGATGGAGTCGCGCCGGAGGAGATCGACATCGGCCTTCCGGTCGAGGTCGCCTTCGAGGATGTCGGCGAGGGGATGACGCTGCCCTGCTTCCGGCCCCGGGGCGTCCGGCGCGGCGGTTCCTGAGAACCTCGCCCCCGAGGGCCTCGCTCATGTTCCTGCTCACCCCCGAGATCAGGTCCTGGATCGGGCATCGCGAGCCGCCGGTCACGGTGGAGGTGAGCCGACGCGACATCGTCAAGTACGCCATCGCCACCGAACAGACGCGGCGGGCCTACCTCGACGGCGACGAGGCGCCGCCGATGTTCGCCTTCGGCCTGTTCCGGCCGGTGACGCCACTGGACGCCCTGGGGCCGGACGGGCTGCCTCCGGCGGCCGCCATGCCGGAACTGCCCCTGAAGCGGACGATGGCGGGAGGCATCAGGCTGACCGTCCATCGTCCGGTCCGTCCCGGAGACACCCTGGTCGGCGTCCGCGCCATCGCCGACATCTTCGAGAAGGAGGGGCGGCGAGGCCCCCTGATATTCGTGGTGACGGAGCTCGCCATCGCGACCGGGGCCGGTGCGCCGGTCATGGAAGAGACCTTGACCCGGATCGTGAGGTAGCACCCGTGCCCCGGCTGAGCGAGGTCCGTCCCGGCCAGGAGATTCCCGGCCGCGTCCACACCCCTACCAACGTGTCGCTGTTCCTCTACAACGCCGCCATCTGGAACCCCCACCGCATCCATTACGACGAGCGGTACGCGACCGAGGTCGAGCGCCATCCCGGGGTGGTCATCGACGGACCCCTCCAGGGGGACTGGCTGGCCCAGGTGGTCACCGACTGGCTCGGCGACGACGGCGCGCTCCTTGAGTTCGAATACTCGAACCGCAAGGCGTGCCATCTCGGCCAGACCCTCGTTTCAGGCGGCGAGGTCGAGTCCGTCGACGCGGCGAGCGGGCGCGTGCGGCTCAGGCTCTTCGTCACCGACGAGGCCGGCGACGTGACGTCCCCCGGCGCGGCCGTCGTCCGGCTCAAGTGATGGGGAACCGCCGCGCGACGGCGGCGACACCGGTTCCCCGGTCCGCGGGCGGCGCACGATCCGCGTTCTGGCGGCGTCCCGCGTTCGTGCTCCTCTGCGGAACCCTGATCGTCTTCATCTCTCTGGGAATCCGCAACAGCTTCGGTATCTTCCTACGGCCCATCAGCATCGACCTGGGCTGGGGCCGGGAGGCCCTATCGCTGGCTCTCGCGACACAGGCCCTGCTGGTCGGGGCCGCCGCGCCCCTCGCCGGAATGCTCGCCGACCGCTGGGGCGCGCCCCGGGTCATCATGATCGGCGGCCTGCTGTTCTCGTCCGGCGTGTTCCTGATGGCGCGGTCCACCACGCCCGAGGGCATGCTCGCGAGCGGCGGCGTGCTCGCCGGTCTCGGCCTCGGCGCCTGTGGTTTTCCCCTGGTGCTCGCCGTCGTCGGCCAGATCGCGCCGGAAGCCAGACGAAGCCTGTGGCTGGGAATCGTGTCGGCTGGCGGGGTCGGAGGCCAGCTCTTCCTCATCCCGCTGAGTCAGCTCCTGGTATCCGCCCACGACTGGTTCGTCGGCCTGACCACGCTGGCGTTGATCGCCGGCGTCATCGTCCCACTCGCCTTTTCGGCCTCGCGCGCCCACGCCTTCCACGTTTCCAGGACGGACAACGAGGACACGGCCATCGGTCTCGCCGCGGCGCTGCGGGAGGCCGTGGGCCACCGTGGTTTCCTGCTGTTGACGGTCGGGTTCTGCGTGTGCGGGTTTCAGGTCCAATTCCTGAGCGCACATCTGCCGGCCTACCTCGTCGACATGGGGTTCGGCGCCTATTTCGGCGCCTCGATGCTGGTGGTCATCGCGCTCGCCAACATGCTCGGCGGCGTGAGCTTCGGCTATCTCGGGGGGCACCTTTCCAAGAAGAACCTCTTGAGCGCGATCTACATGGCGCGGGCCGTCACGATCTGTGCCTTCGTCTCTCTGCCCGTCACCCATGCCTCTGTCATCGCGTTCGCCGCGACGATCGGGTTCCTCTGGCTGTGCACCATCCCGCTGACGGTCGGCCTCGTCGGACAGATTTTCGGCCTGCGGTACGTGGCCGTGTTGTATGGCCTCACGTTTCTCAGCCACCAGCTGGGCAGCTTCGCCGGCGTCTGGCTGGGCGGCCGGCTGTTCGACGCGACCGGAAGCTACGGCGCGATCTGGTGGCTTCTCGTCGGCCTGGGCGTCGTCGCGTCCGCCCTGCACATGCCGATCGACGACCGGCCCGTGCCGCGCCTGGCCGACGAGGGAACGGGGTGAGCGGAATCGGCCCCGGAGGTCGGACCCCAGGTCCGACAACGATCAGGGCCGCCCGCCGGGCGCCTTCGCGGCCACGATGGCGGCGATGAAGGCCGCCGCCAGACGCGCCTCGGGCGGGTCGGCCCGCGACGTCAGCACGATCGGCGCCTTGGCGCCCATGACCACGCCGGCCGCCGTGGCGCTCATGAAATAGACCATCTGCTTGAACAGGATGTTGCCCGCCTCGATGTTGGGCACGACGAGGATGTCGGCGTTGCCCGCGACCGGGCTGTCGATGCCCTTCAGCCGGGCGGCCTCGGGCGAGACCGCGTTGTCGAAGCCAAAGGGGCCGTCGACCACGGCGCCCGTCACCTCGCCGTCGGCCGCGCGAGCGGCGACCTCGGCGGCCTGGACGCTCGACGGCATGGCGGGGTTCACGACCTCGGCGCCCGAGAGGAGCGCCACGCGGGGTTCTCCGGGGGGCTCCCGGGGATCGACGGCCCGTGCGAGTTCGACGGCGTTGTTGACGATGTCGAGCATCTCGTCCGTGTCGGGCCGGACGTTGACCACCGCGTCGGTGACGTGGAGCACGCCGTTGCGACCCGGGGCCGTCATGTGGAAGACATGGCTCGCGCGGCGATCCGTGCGAAGGCCGGCGTCCCGGCGCAGGACCGCGCGCATCAGCGCGTCGGTGTGCACGTGGCCCTTCATGATCGCCGACGCCTCGCCGTCCCTGGCGAGCGCCGCCGCGGCCTCCGCCTTCCTCGCCTCGTCCGCCTCCTCGACGACGCGGATCCCGTCCAGGTCCCAGCCGGCCTCGGCGGCGAGGAAGCGGATGGCATCGGCATCGCCGATCAGCACGGGATCGATGGCGCCCGCCTCGGCGGCCCGTCTCGCGCTTTCGAGGGCGACCGGGTGATCGGCGCCCGCCACGGCCATCGCGACGCGGGGCAGCCCGCGCGCGAGCTCCGGCAGGTATCCGGGGACCTCGAAGGGCTCGGTGCTCAGCATGGTCGGCGCCTCACGGAAACGGGCCGCGCCATGCGCCGCGCCGACGGAGCGCGGCGGCGATGTGGGCGGTGGCCGCGTCGGGCCGCCTACGCGCCGACCTGGGGCCGCATGTCCGCCGGGTCGATGCCGGCGACCATGACCGGCGCCGTCATCGCGTCGCGGCGGAACGGTTCGCCCAGCTCCTGGTTCAGGACGACCTCGATGAAGGTGGTCTCGTTCCTCTCCATCTGCCCGTCGATCGCGTCCGACAACGCCTGTGTCAGGTCGCTCATGGTCGCCACCCGGACGCCCTTGAGGCCGCAGGCCTCGGCGATCCTGGCGTATCGCACGTCGAGGTCGAGTTCGGTGCCGACGAAGTTGTCGTCGAACCACAACGTGGTGTTCCGCTTCTCGGCGCCCCACTGGTAGTTGCGGAAGATGATCATCGTGATTGACGGCCACTCGTCGCGGCCACAGGACGACATCTCGTTCATGGAGATGCCGAAGGCGCCGTCGCCGGCGAAACCGACCACCGGCGTGTCGGGCTTGGCGATCTTCGCTCCGATGATCGCCGGGAACCCGTACCCGCAGGGGCCGAACAGGCCCGGCGCCAGATACTTGCGGCCCTCCTCGAAGGTCGGATAGGCGTTGCCGATGGCACAGTTGTTGCCGATGTCCGACGAGATGATCGCTTCCTGGGGCAGGGCCGCCTGGATGGCCCGCCACGCCATGCGCGGGCTCATGTGGTCGGGCTGGGCCGTGCGGGCGCGTTCGTTCCAGGTCGTTCCGGGATCGTCCTCCTCGTGGTCCATCGACGACAGCAGCTGCAGCCAGGCCGATTTCGTCTGTGCGACGACCTCCTCGCGCTCCTTGCGCCCCTCGTCGCCGGCCGTGGCGGAGAGCTTGGCGAGGAGTTGCTCGGCGACGGCCTTGGCGTCGCCCTGGATGGCGACGGTCACCGGCTTGGTCAGGCCGATGCGGTCGGAATTGATGTCGACCTGGATCAGCTTCGCGTCCTTGGGCCAATACTCGACCCCGTAACAGGGCAGGGTCGAGAAGGGATTGAGGCGGGTGCCGAGAGCCAGCACGACGTCGGCCTTCGAGACCAGCTCCATGGCGGCCTTCGAGCCGTTGTAGCCGAGCGGGCCGACCGACAGCGGGTGGTTGCCCGGGAAGGCGTCGTTATGCTGGTAGTTGCAGCACACCGGGGCCGACAGCTTCTCGGCGAGCTTGACCGACGCCTGGATGCCGCCGGACAGCACCACGCCGGCGCCGTTCAGCATCACCGGGAATCTGGCTCTGGACAGAAGCTCGGCCGCTTCCCCGATGGCGGCCGCGCCGCCGCGCGGGCGCTCCAGGCGCACGATCCGCGGCAGCTCGATGTCGACGACGCGCGTCCAGTAGTCGCGCGGCACGTTGATCTGGGCCGGCGCCGACAGCCGGAAGGCGTTCTCGATGACGCGGTTCAGCACCTCGGCCATGCGCGAGGGATCGCGAACCTCCTCCTGATAGCAGACCATGTCCTCGAACAGCTTCATCTGTTCGATTTCCTGGAAGCCGCCTTGGCCGATGGTCTTGTTGGCGGCCTGCGGCGTCACCAGCAGCAGCGGCGTGTGGTTCCAGTACGCGGTCTTCACCGGCGTCACGAAGTTGGTGATGCCGGGGCCGTTCTGCGCCACCATCATGCACATCTTGCCCGAGGCGCGGGTGTAGCCGTCGGCCATCATGCCGGCGTTGCACTCGTGCGCGCAGTCCCAGAACGTGATCCCCGCCGTGGGGAAGAGATCGGAGATGGGCATCATCGCCGAGCCGATGATGCCGAAGGCGTGTTCGACGCCGTGCATCTGAAGCACCTTCACGAAGGCTTCCTCCGTGGTCATCCTGGTCATGTCTGGCAACCCTCCCTGGCCGCGGCCGTCTCGCCCCGCCGTTCGTGGCGGAGTCTTACGCCATTGCCCCCGTTCGGGCAAGTTGGCGGACGCGCCGTCCGCTCGTATTCCTCCCCCTGCCGGGGGAGGCCGGAAGGGGGGTTCGCCGGAAACGGCGACCGGCACCGGGACATGCGCCGCCGCCGTCGCGCCGTCACCGGCCGCCCGGAATCATCCCTTCCATGGACCTCCAGTCCGGCTGCCTCTCGGGCGCCGAATCGGCGAAGGCGGGCAGCTCGTCGCAGCGCGCGACGATGGCCATGACCGTCGGGTAGGGCGACAGGTCGCGGCCGAACCGTCGGGCGTTGTAGGTCTGCGGAACCAGACACAGGTCCGCCAGCGTGGGCGAATCGCCGTGGCAGAACGCACCCGGCTCTTCCCGTGCAGCGAGCATGTCTTCCAGCCCGCCCAGACCGGCGGCGATCCAGTTCCCGTACCAGTCGCCGATGTCCGCCGCGGAAGCGCCGATCCGCTCGGCCAGATAGCGGCGCACCCGCCGGCCCATCAGGGGGTGCATGTCGCTGACGATGGATTGGGCGAAGCCCCGGACCCAGGCCCGCCCGGCCGTGTCGGCCGGGAGCAGGGGCGGCTCGGGATAGACCTCTTCCAGGTACTCGAGGATGGGTAGGGATTGCACGACCGTGACGCCGCCGTCCTCCAGGATCGGCAACATGCGCTGGGGATTGAGGGATTCGAACCACGCCGACCGGTGCTCGCCGGCCACCAGGTCGACGACGACCCGCTCGGCCTCGAGTCCCTTGAGTCTCAGCGCAATCCGAACCCGGTAGGCGGCGTTCGACATGTGGAAATCGTAGAACTTCACGGTTCCGCTCCCGGTCGGTATGCTTGGCGCCGCTTCGCGCGGACCGGGCCCGTCATCGTGGCGGTCGGGCGGTCCGGAATCCCTTGAGAATCGGAGGGCGCGTCCATGGAGTTCGGAATCTTCAACCTGCTCAGTCGCCGGCGGGAGTCGCAGACGATCAACCGCATCGTCGAGGAGGCCGCGGAGACCGTCAAGCTGGCCGACCGGGCGGGCTTCACCACGGCCTGGTTCCCCGAGCACCACTACTCGAACTACTCGATCGCGCCGTCGCCGCTGATGATGTGCGCCTACTGCGCCCCCGTCACCCGCCGGATCAAGCTCGGCACGGCCATCGTCATCGGCACGCTCTATCACCCGGCGCGGCTCTTGTCGGAGGTGGCCTTCGTCGACGGCATGACCGACGGCCGGCTCGTGCTCGGTTTCGGCAGCGGCTATCAGCCCCACGAGTTCGCGCGCTTCGGCGTCGATCTCGAGCACTCGCCGGACATCACCGAGGAGGTGCTGGACATCGTGGAGGGCGGGCTCGCCAACGACTCCTTCGAGTACCACGGCAAGCACTTCGATTTCCCGCGTACCCACATGGCGCTGCGGCCGGCGCAGAACCCCATGCCCGATATCTGGATCGCCGGGAACAACGCCCAGATGCAGCGCCGGGCGGCCCGGAGCGGCTATCCGTTGACCCTTACGGCGCTGGTGAAGGACATCGGCTTCGTAGCGGGCTTGCGCGAGACGGCGGAGCGGAATTGGAGGGACGCCGGCGTCGATCCGGCGACCATGCGGCTCGCCACGCTCCGCTTCGCCTACGTCACCGGCAATCGCGAGGACGCCCTGGAATTCGCCGACAACGCGCGGTTCCAGTACCGGCTGGCCCGTCACCTGCGCTTCCGCGAGGAAGAGTTGGAGCGGGGCTTGCTGCCGGAGGTGCCCTTCGAGGACGAACCGACGCTGGAGGAGCTCGTCGCCAACAACCCCATCGGTGACCCGGAAACGGTCGCGGAGCGTATCGTCGAGGAAGCGCGCAGGGTCGGTTCGTTTCACATGAGCCTGTTCATGCACGTCGGATCGATGCCGCTCCGCAAGTCGATGCGGTCGATCGAGCGCTTCGCCTCCGAGGTCATGCCTCTGATCGGGAAGGAGATGGGCCGCCCGGCCGCCGCCGCCGAGTGACGGGAGCCGACGGAGTCCCTTCTCCCGGGACGGGGGTGCGCGTGACCGGAACGCTCGATCCCGCCGAACGGCGCGGCATCACCCTGGTGACCGGCGTCATCGGTTCCGACACGCACATCGTCGGCAACCGCATCCTGTCGATGGCGCTGGAGGAGGCGGGATACGCCATCGTCGCCCTCGGCGCCCTGACGCCGGCGGACGAGTTCGTCAAGGCGGCCATCGAGACGGCGGCCGACGGCATCATGGTTTCGTCGCTCTATGGCCAGGGCGAGCTCGATTGCCGCGGCTTTCGCGATCTTTGCGTGGAGGCGGGCCTCGACGACATCCTGCTCTATGTCGGCGGCAACCTCGTGGTGGGCAAGACCCCGTGGGAAGTGGCGGAGAAACGCTTCCTCGACATGGGCTTCGACCGCGCCTTTCCGCCGGGCACGCGGACTCGCGAGGTCGTCGAGGCCTTGGACCGGGACTTCGCCGCGCACGCCCGGGGCGGGCGGACCCCGGACTCGTGAGCGGAGACGCCCGGGCCGCGCTGCTCATCGACTTCGGCAGCACCTACACCAAGCTCCGCGCCGTCGACCTGGAACGGGCCGAGATCGTCGGCGCGGGCCAGGGGCCGTCGACAGTCGCGACCGACGTCGCGGTCGGCATGGAAGCGGCGCTCGCGGATCTGGAAACCCGTATCGGCGGCCTTCCCGATTTCGCGCACCGTCTGGCGACGTCCAGCGCCGCCGGCGGCTTGCGCATGGTCACCGTGGGGCTGGTCAAGGAATTGACGGCGGAGGCGGCGCGAATCGCCGCGCTGGGCGCTGGCGCCAGACTGGTCGGCGCCTACGCCTATCGGCTGACCGCCGGCGACGTCGCCGAGATCGAGGCGCTCGATCCCGATATCCTCCTGCTCGCCGGCGGCACCGACGGCGGCAACGACGAGGTGATCCGGCACAACGCCGGGAGGCTCGCGGCGTGCGGCATCGTCTGTCCCGTCGTCGTCGCCGGGAACCGCGAGGCGACGGACGGTATCTCGGAGCGTCTCGCCTCGGCGGGCAAGACGGCGGTCCCGGCCGGGAACGTCATGCCGGAGTTCAACGTGCTCGACATCGAGCCTGCGCGCGCCGCCATCCGCCGGATCTTCATCGACCGCATCGTCCACGCCAAGGGGATCGACCGGGCGGCGGAGGCGTTCGACGCGGTTCTCATGCCGACGCCGGAGGCGGTCATGGAGGGCGCGCGCCTGCTCGCCGACGGCGCCGGCGGGCGGGACGGCCTGGGGCCGCTGCTCGTGGTCGACATCGGGGGGGCGACGACGGACGTGCACTCGGTGGCGACCGGCGAGCCGACCGTCGAGGGCGCGATCCAGCGCGGACTGCCCGAACCCTACGTCAAGCGCACCGTCGAGGGCGATCTCGGGATGCGTCACAACGCCCTTTCCATCGTCGAGGCGGCGGGCCCGGACGCCCTCGCCCGCGACGCCGGGCTGTCCGGGGACCGTCTTCGCGAGATCGTGGCGGCGGTCGCCGGCGATGTGGAGCGGTTGCCGCGGACGGACGAGGAACGGGCGGTCGACCGGGCGCTCGCGCGCGCCGCGACCCGCATCGCCGTCGGCCGCCACGCGGGCAGGACCGAGACCGTCTACACCGCCATGGGGCCGGCCATCGCCCAGCACGGCAAGGACCTCACGGGGCTGGCGGCCGTCGTCGGCACCGGCGGCGCGCTGGTCCACGACGGCGACCCGGCGGGGATCCTGGCCGAGGCGCGCGCCGACCCCGATGATCCGGAATCGCTCCGCCCGCGCGCGCCCCGGCTCTATCTGGACCGGGAATACCTGCTGTACGCCTGCGGCCTGCTGGCGACCGTGGAGCCGGAAGCCGCCTTGACCTTGGGCCTCTCCCATATGCATCCTGTCGCCGGGGAGGAACGCCGAAATGTCCGAAGTCGCGTTGCTGGATAGCGCCACGCCGCCGCTGTCGGAGGCCCGGATCCCGGACGACGAGTTCGCCAGGATGCGCGCCGGGAACCTGGCCCGCTGGCCGACGGGCGCGGGCGTCGACTTCGACGCCGCGGTCGACTACCACAAGAACCTGCCCCCGCATAAGCGCCTCGCCTGGGTGATGCGGCGGGCCGACGCGGAGGGCCGCACGCTGACCCAGCCGCGCGGCGGCTTCGGCACTCTGGAAATGCAGAAGGAACTGATGACCACTCTCGACCGGGAGGGTCTGGCCGACATCGTTCCGACCACGACCGACAGCTACACGCGGAACGAGCGCTGGGAGCAGGCCCGGCACGGCATCGAGGAATCCATGCGTCTCGGACGCTCGATGCTGAACGGGTTCCCGATGGTGAACTACGGCGTCGAGGACACCCGCGAGCTGATCGAGGCGATCGACAAGCCCGCCGTCATGCTGACGGGCACGGCGATGCCCAGGCTCACCGGCGAGGTCGGCTACGCGGCCGGGTATTCGGGATACCTGGGGTCGGCCATCGCCTACACCCTGTCCTACACCAAGGAGATCCCGATCGAGACCGGCATCCGCAACTACCAGTACCTCGACCGGCTGGCGTCGATGTATCTGGAGCGCGGGGTCGAGCTGCATCGCCGCCAGCCGGGGTTCCTCACCGGGACCAACATCCCGCCCTGTATCGCCATCGTCACGGCCGTGCTGGACGCGTTGCTGGCGGCGGCGCAGGGGGTCCGCAACTATGGCCTCGAGCTCGGCCAGACGCTGCATCTGGTCCAGGACGCGGCCGCCATCCAGGTCTGCCGCGAGATGTGCCAGGAGTATCTGGCCAGGAAGGGGTACGAGGGCGCGTTCACGCCGGTGACGTCGCTGCACTGGATGGGCGCGTGGCCACACGACGACGCCCAGTCGGCGGCGATCGTGGCCTATGGCGGCACGCTCGCGGCCGTGGGCGGCGCCGTCAGCGTCACCACGAAGAGCCTCCACGAGGCTTTCGGCATCCCGACGCCGGAGGCTAACGCCGAGGGCCTGCGCGTCACCCGCATGGCCATCTACATGGCGCGCGGCGTCAAGCTCGACGGCCTGCCCGCCTACGAACGGGAGAAGGATGTCATCCGCCGGGAGGTCCAGGCCATCGTCGACAAGGTGCTGGAGATGGGCGACGGCGACGCGGCCGTCGGCGCGGTGCGGGCCTGCGAGGCCGGCGTGCTCGACATCCCCTGGTCGCCGAGCCGTTCGGTCAGGAGCCGTATCCTTCCGGCCCGCGACGTCGACGGATACCTGCGCATCCTGAACCCGGGCGACATGCCGTTTCCCCGCGACGTCCTCGACTACCACGAGGAGCGCCTGCGCAAGCGCGCCGAGAAGGAGGGTCTGCCCTACGACCACGAGCTTGCGGTCTCGAGCGTCTACGAGATCTCCGAGCCCCTCCAGGAGCTGGCGCCGTTTCCCTACGTCCAGGCGGCAGCGGAATAGTCCGGGACCTTTTCACGGGAGGACGCCATGAAACGCATGCACGTCGGTCTGGTCGTCGAGGACGTGGCCGCCTCGGCGGCGTTCTACACGCGCCTCTTCGGCCGGCCGCCGACCCTGGAGAAGCCCGACTACGCCAAGTGGATGCTCGACGACCCCAGGGTCAACTTCTCGATCAACTCGCGCGGCCGCGCGCCCGGCGACGTGCATCTCGGCGTCCAGGCGGAGGACGAGGCCGAGCTCGGCGAGCTTCGCGAACGCTGGGCGGCGACGGGCGCCGAGACCCTGGACAGGAACGCGCTCACCTGCGGTTATCAGACCCAGAACAAGACCTGGGTGCGCGATCCCGAGGGTCTGCGCTGGGAAGCCTTCCACACATACGCGGTCGTCGATTCGTTCGGCGAGAGCGAAGCGCCGGAGGAGCGGTAGCGCGACCCCTTCCGCACCGGTGTGCAGATCGTTACGTCGCCAGGGCCCAAGGCCGTGTCGTGCCTGCGCCCGGACCCGCGGCGGCCCGCCCATGACCGCCATCGCGTTCGATGCCCTGTCCGCCGACCGCGACGAGGCGGATTTTACACTGGCGGACCGGCGGATCAGAATGGCCGCCTCGGCACCCCTTGAAGGAGGATCGACCGGCCATGGCCGACAGGAAAGTGGCGCTGGTCCTGGGCGGGACCGGCATGGTGGGGCGGAACCTCGTCAGGCTGCTCGATACCCTGGAAGACTGGGAGACGATCGCCGTCTCGCGCCGGGAACCCTACTTCGAGACCGGGGCGCGCCATATCGCTTGCGACATGGCGGAGCCCGACGACTGCCGGGCCAGGCTGTCGGGCCAAGCCATCGGCGACGTCACCCACGTCTTCTTCTGCGGGCACGCCTCCGGCATCCGCTGGGCCGAGAAGGCGCCCGAGGACGCCGACTTCTTCCGCAACTCGATGGACGCCGCGCTGCCCAATCTTCCCGATCTGCGGCACGTCTGCCTGATGCAGGGATCGAAGTACTACGGACGGCACCTCGGGCCGTTCAAGACGCCGGCGCGGGAGGAGGACCCGCGCCACATGCCGCCCAACTTCTATTACTCGCAGCAGGACCACCTGATGGAGCTCGCGGAGGGCCGACCGTGGGGCTGGTCGTGCGCGCGCCCGCACATCGTCACCGGATACGCGCGCACCGACCTCAACCTGACCAAGCCGATCGCGGTCTACGCGACGATCTCCAGGGAGCTCGGTCTGCCGCTTCGCTATCCCGGCAACGAGGCCGCCTACCGGGCGCTTCACTGCGCCACGGACGTCGAGCTGCTGGCGCGCGCGCTGGTGTGGATGTCGACCACGCCCGAATGTGCCGGAGAGGCCTTCAACGTGGTCAACGGCGACTACTTCCGCTGGGAGAACATGTGGCCCAGGATCGCCGACTATTTCGAGATGGAGTGCGGCCCCGTCCAGGAGATCGACCTCGAACTGATGATGGCCGACAAGGCGTCCCTGTGGAACGAGGTCGTCGCCAGGCACGGCCTGACGGAGACGCCGTGGGCGGAGGCGGCCCACTGGGGGTACGCCAACTACGCCTTCGCGCCGTCCTGGGATGTGATGCTCGAATCCCTGAAGCTGCGGAAGTTCGGGTTCCACGACTACGTGGACAGCGAGGAGATGTTCATCCGCATCTTCGACGCCTTCCGGCGCGACGGGTTCATCCCGTAGGCGACGCGGGGGCGACCGTGGCGCGAGGATCGGACGGCGGGGGCGGCGACGGCGGCCGGGCGCTCGGCTATACGGATGTTCTCGATATCCTGGAGATCGTCGACGGCGCCGGCGAGGAGTGCGAGGTGGTCGTCGACGCGGGTGACTTCCATCTGCGTTTCGTGAAGGAGGCCGCGGGCGGGCCGACGCCCGCCGGGACATTCGGGGTAGAGGCTTCCCCGGCCGCCGCGCCGCCGCGCCGGACGCTTCCGTGAGCCGCGGGATCCCCATCGTCGAGGAGGCCCTGCGGGACGCCCACCAGTGCCTGTGGTCGACCCGCATGACCAACGAGATGATGCTGCCCGTTGTCGAGCGCATGGACGCCGTGGGCTACGACGCCATCGACCTGATCGGCGGCGCGGTCTGGGACGTCGCGGTCCGCTTTCTCCTGGAGGACCCCTGGGAGCGGATCCGTCACGCTCGTCGGCTCGCGACGAGGACGCCGCTGAACGCCTGGGTGCGCGGACAGAGCCTGTGGACCTTCGAGGTCTTCCCCGACGACGTGGTCGAGCTCGCCATGGAGCGGCTGGCGGCGAACGGCATCCGGCGGGCCACGATCTACGACCATCTCAACGACATGGACGGCCTCCACGTCGTCGTCGGCAAGGCGGTCGAGGTCGGGCTCGAGGTGTCGGGCGCCCTGGTCTTCACCTTGAGTCCGGTCCACACGGATGCGCACTTCGCCGAGCGCGCCGCCCGGTTCGTCCGCATGGGCGCGACCGAGGTCGTCATCAAGGATCCGAGCGGCCTGCTGTCGGTCGAGCGCATCCGCGCCTTGGGGCCGGCCGTGAAGAGAGCCATCGGCGGCGCGGCACTCAATCTGCACACCCATTGCATGACGGGCCGGGCCCCCGATGTCCTGCTCGAGTCCGTCGACCACGAGGTCGACAAGCTGCACTGCGCGATCTCGCCGCTGGCGCACGCCGCGTCCCATCCGCCCACGGAATGGATCGCCGAGAACCTGGTCGCGAAGGGATACGAGACGCGGCTCGACGCCGGGCTCCTCGACGAGATCGCGGACTATTTCCATTTCGTCGCCCGGCGCTGGAACAAGCCGGTCGGCGCGCCCGCGCCGTTCGACCCGCGCGTGCTGGAACATCAGATGCCGGGCGGCATGATTTCCAACCTGACGAGCCAGCTCGCGACCGTCGGGCTGGAGCACCGCCTGGACGAAGTCCTCGACGAGATGGGCCGGGTGCGCAAGGAACTCGGATACCTGCCGATCGTCAGCCCCTCGGCCCAGTTCATCGCCACCCAGGCGGTCCTCAACCTGGTGCGGGGAGAGCGCTACGAGACCATTCCCGACGAATTGCGGAAGTACATCCTCGGCTACTACGGCTGTCCGCCGGCGCCGATAGACCAGAACCTCGTCGACCGCGTGGCCGGGAAGAGCTCCGACGTCGTCACCGGCCCCAGCGGCTCCCACGTTCCCCCGGCGCTCGACAGTATCCGCGAGGAGCGGGGGCCCTTCGAGTCGGACGACGACCTGCTGCTCGCGGCGATGTATCCCGACGAGGTTCTCCGGCCCCTGTTCGAGGCGCGCGCGACGGCCGATTACACCGCGTTCCACCACGCCTACACGCCGGCCGAGTATCTCCTGAAGGAGGTCGAGGCCCGCCCGGGACTACGGACTTTCGAGATCTCCAGGGGAGCCGACTTCGGCGTCGTCCACGGCCACCGGCAATCCGAACGTTTTCGGGCAGAACGCTTCCGGAAAGGGAATTCGCCATGAACCGCGTCGACGGAAAAGTCGCCATCGTCACCGGGGCCGGTCGGGGCATCGGCCGCGCGACGGCGGAGCTGCTGGCCGAACGCGGCGCCAGGGTCCTGGCGACCGACATCCTCGACGACGATATCGAGGAGACGGTCGCGCGGATCCGGGCGCGGGGCGGGGAGGCCCGGAGCCTTCGCCACGACGTCGCCGACGAGAGCGATTGGGCCGCGGCCGTCGATGCGGCCGTGAACGGCCTCGGCGGCTTCGACGTGCTGATCAACAACGCCGGCGTGTATCTCCAGAAGTCGATCGAGGAGACGACCTTCGAGGAGTACGACCGCGTCATGCGGATCAACGTCTGGGGCGTGATGCTCGGCACGAGGTTCGCCATGGGTTCGATGAAGAAGCGCATCCCGGCGAAGGGTCCGGCGGGTGCGATCGTCAACCTAGTGTCGACGGCTTCGATCAAGGGCTCGCCCTTCGCCTCCGTCTACGCGACGTCGAAGGGCGCCGTGCGCCTGTTCACGAGGTCCGCGGCGCGGGAAGTCTCGGTCCTCGGCTACAACATCCGCGTCAATGGCGTCTATCCCGGGATCATCGATACGGAAATGGGCGCCGCCGCCATGAAGCGGATCGTCGACGCCGCCGGCGAGAGCGAGAACCGGGCGCGCGAGATGGCGGAAGATCTGCACCTGATCGGCCGGCTGGGCACGGTCGACGACATCGCCAGGGGCGTCGTTTTCCTCGCCTCGGAGGATGCCTCCTTCGTCACCGGGAGCGAATTCGTCATCGACGGCGGTTTCTGGCTGAAGTAGGCGACCGGGATCGGTCCCGGCCCCGAACCTACCGCACCTTCTCGAAGCGGATGTGGAGGCGGCGTTCGGAGAACTTCCAGCCGTCGGCCGCACACGCGTACCTGTCGCGATACTCGCCGATCCAGTCGGGCCGGTCGTAGGGGATCGGTCCGTCGGCCTCGGTGTAGGGGCCCGCGCAACGATAGACGGCGAGGTAGATCTCGCCTTCGGCGGTGTTCTCGTCGATCGGTTCGTAGCGGAGGTTGGTGCAGAAGTGGCGGGTCACCATCGGCTCGCGGTCGGCGAAATGCCTCTTGATGGCGTCGTGGCCGCGGCGCTCGACGCCGCCGATCTCGAGCACGGCGTCCTCCGTGAACAGGGCGGCGAACGAATCGAAGTCCCGCCGGTCGGCATAACGGACATAGTCGTCGTTGAGGCGTTTCAGCTCCCACTCCATCTCCAAGCGTTCGGTCAGGTTCACCGGATCGTCCTCCCGTCGAATCGAGATCCGCGGCCAGCATAACGGCGGCCCCACGGGACCGGAAGCCGCTCTCGTCCGCTCCCGGCCGGACCGACGCGCGGCTTGCCGCCTCCCGCTTATCCGCTGGACGGATCTTGCGGACAAGCCGCCGCAACCTTGACTCCCGCCGGGCGTCCCGACACACTGCGACGCTCCCGAGGGCGGCGCCTCCGCCCCTGGACCGGCCCCCGGAACCCCGGCGACGCGGAGATCGAACCATGGCCGACGGCGCCGCCATGCTCCCGCCATTGAAGGCGTACCAGGACGCCCTCGACAACGGCGAGATCATCTATCAGACGTGCGGCGACTGCGAGCGCGTGGCGTTCTATCCACGGCTCGTTTGCCCCGAGTGCGGGTCCACGAACGTCGTCTACAAGCCGAGCGCCGGCAAGGGGGAGGTATACACCCGCACCGTCGTTCACGCGCGCGGCCGGGACCCGTACAACGTCGTGCTCATCGACATGGACGAGGGATTCCGGATCATGAGCACGGTCGAGGACGCACCCAACGACGACGTGCGGATCGGCATGCGCGTGGAGTTGAAGACCGTCTACCCGGTGGAGGAAGTCGACGCCAAGGCGGGCCGGTTGCCCAAGCACGTCTTCAGGCCACAAGGCGACGGATGAGCGCCAATCTCCGGGGCAGGGCCTGCGTCGTCGCCGTCGCCGAGTCCGATCTGGGCGAGGTGGGGCCGCACCTGTCGGCCGCCGACCTCATGGCGCAGGCGCTCGACCGCGCGCTCGCCGAGTGCGGCCTGACGAAGGCGGACGTCGACGGCCTCTTCTCGTCGTCCGCCTATTACCAGATGGCGTCGGTGGAACCGGCGGAGTACCTGGGTATCCGTCCTCGCTATACCGACAGCACGACGCTCGGCGGATCGTCCTTCGTGTCGCACCTGCTCCACGCGGCGGTGGCCCTCGACCGGGGCGCCTGCGACGTCGCGGCGATCCTCTACGGCAGCACCCAGCGCTCGGATTCGGGCCGACTGGTCTCGACCGCCAACTGGTTGCCCTACGAGCGGCCCTACGAGCCGCGTATGCCGGTCAGCATGTACGCCATGGCGGCCCAGCGGCACATGCACGAATTCGGCACCACGCGCGAGCAGCTCGCCGAGGTCGCGGTCCAGGCGCGCCGATGGGCGCGGCTGAACCCGAAGGCGTTCGCCCGCGATCCGCTGACCGTGGAGGAAGTGTCCGGCGCCCGCATGATCTCGGAACCCTTCACGTCGCGGGACTGCTGTCTCGTCACCGACGGCGGCGGCGCCGTGATCGTGACGCGGCCCGATCGCGCCAGGGACCTGGAGCGGGAACCGGTCCATCTGCTGGGCGCGGGCGAGGCGCACTGGCACCGGCACATCTCGCAGATGCCCGAGCTCACGACCACGGCGGCCACCGAGTCCGGCGCACGGGCTTACGAGATGGCCGGCCTGCGGCCCGGCGACATCGACGTCTTCGAGCTCTACGACGCGTTCACCATCAACCCGATCGTCTTTCTCGAGGACCTGGGCGCGTGCGCGAAGGGCGAGGGCGGCCCCTTCGTATCGGGCGGCAATATCGGCCCGGGCGGCGCATGCCCGGTCAACACCAACGGTGGCGGACTGTCCTATTGCCACCCCGGCATGTACGGCATCTTCACGATCATCGAGGCCGTGCGGCAGGTGCGCGGCGAGTGCGGCGAGCGGCAGGTCGACGGCGCGCGCGTCGCCCTGGCGCACGGCAGCGGCGGCGTGTTCTCGACCCAGGTCACGAGCATCCTCGGCGGGCCGGAAACGGTCTGACGCGGCATACGGATGGACGGGGACCCACGGGGCAAGGCCTGTATCGTCGGCGTCGCCGAATCGGATCTGGGCGCGGTCGGCGCGGGCGTCACGGCGCTCGACCTGCAGGCCCAGGCCATGGTCCGGGCCCTCGACGAGGCCGGTCTGAGGAAAGCGGACGTCGACGGCCTCTTCTCTGCCTCCGTCTATTACCAGATGGCCTCGGTCGAGGTGGCCGAGTATCTCGGCATTCGGCCGCGTTACACGGACTCGACGACCGTCGGCGGCTGCTCGTTCATCGCGCATCTGCATCACGCCGCCACGGCGCTGCGGGCGGGCGCCTGCGACGTGGCGCTGATCCTGTACGGCTCGACCCAGCGGTCCGGCGGCGGCGGTTTCACGACCAACGCCAATCCGTCCCCTTACGAGCTTCCTTACGGGCCGCGAATGCCGATCAGCATGTACGCGATGTCGGCGGCACGGCACATGCACCAGTACGGCACCACGCGGGAGCAGCTCGCCGAGGTGGCCGTGCAGACGCGCGCCTGGGCGCGCATGAACCCCAAGGCGTTCATGCGCGATCCCCTGACCGTGGAGGAGGTCGTCAACGCGCGCGCGATCTCCGAGCCGTTCACGCTACTCGATTGCTGCGTCGTCACCGACGGGGGCGGCGCCGTCGTCGTGACCCGGCCCGACCGGGCCCGGGACCTGCGGCAGGCGCCGGTCCACCTGCTCGGCGCCGGCGAGGCGCACTGGCACCGGCACATCCACCAGATGCCGGACCTGACGGTCAGCGCCGGAGTCGAGTCGGGGAGGCGGGCCTTCGAGATGGCGGGGCTGACGCCCGGGGACGTCGATGTGTGCGAGCTCTACGACGCCTTCACCGTCTTCCCCATCGTGCATCTCGAGGACCTCGGGTTCTGCGGAAAAGGGGAAGGCGGCCCGTTCGTATCGGGAGGACGCATCGGCCCCGGCGGGGATTGTCCCGTCAACACCAACGGCGGCGGCATGAGCTACTGCCACCCGGGCATGTACGGCATCTTCACGATCATCGAGGCGACTCGACAGCTCCGGGGCCAGTGCGGGGACCGCCAGATCGAGGGCGCGGAGGTCGCCGTCGCGCACGGCGTCGGCGGGGTGTGGTCGGCAGCCGCGACCGCGATTCTGGGAACGGCGGCGACGGTTTAGCGGCCGGACCGCTTCCTGGGGCGAGTCGGGTTCCAGTGCACAGGGGGAAACTATGTTACGTACCTCCGACAGGTAATGACATGTGCATGAACTGGATCGCCGACCTTGTATCTGTACTCATATCACGGTGGTTGGTAGTCGTTTCGCTTCTCGCCGGCATAACGCATCTGTGAATAAATCTCTGGCTTATGATTGCAAGGGGTGATTTGACATGGATTTGAACAAATGGATCGGTCTCATCTTGATGATGCTTGTTGCAATTCTTGTATCTAAATATATTTTATATTCTCGAAGGTCAATTCGAGTTGTAACAGAGTCGATGATTTATAGTTGCGTGATACTCATACCGGCTATAATTTCAGCGATTATATTCAATTTCCGAAGTTTTTTTGTCGATTATTTCAGTCCACAGTATATTATGTCATAATCAGAAAATATTGGATATTTTGTATTATGTATTTCCCAAAATACCATGGCATTGCAGTGATTTTTTGAGATTTAAGATACTGAATAATTATGACAGAGGAATCATTATTATACTTGATTTTTTCATGGTATTCTGTTATATTTTTACCTTTATACTGATCGTTCTTCTAGATAGAAAACCTTCGAACCTTGAACGTCTGAGAGGTGGTTATCTTGCTGTAGATCAATTCAGGGGTAGATTTTTATTTTATATATTTTCTTTTTTTATGGTCATCCCAATATTCGTTTTTCCTGTGCCTCTCTATCCTGAATTTCTTCCGTCCACTGGCAATTACCTTGACGACGTTTGGCCAGTGGGGTTGTTGTCGAGTTATGGGGTTGGCGCCTTTGCACAAACTGCGATAACTACCTTTGGAGCTTATATAATGGCAAGGGAGATAACGGTAACACGATTCCGGCGGGAGTACTCATAAAGGCTCAATCAGCGAATCGCGGGCATGAGCCCAGGCTCAGGACTCATAACCAAAAGATGACGGTAGCGGCGATGCAGATGGCGCTGAAGAAGGCGTGGGCGCACCGGTCGTATCGTGTGGCGATGCGCCGCCAGTCCTTGAGCCTGCCGAACATGCGCTCGATCGGATCGCGTCGCTTGTAGAGTACGGCGTCGTAGGTGACCGGCCTCTTGCGGTTCGCCCGGCCGGGGATGCGGAGTTCGATCCGACAGAAATGATGGATTTCAGTTCCAGGACACTGGTCAAGCCGTTATAAACCGCGCGAAGGCGGTCGCCGCGCCAGAACTCGCGCCGCTCGCAAGAGCGGCGCGTTTTCGAGTCCGGGAAGGGAAGGCTATTCCGCCGCTATCGCTCCGGCGAAGGACCGCTCGTACTCCCGCATCGCGTCGCGAATGAAGGCGTCGCGTTCGTCGCCTTCGTACTCGTCGCCCTCGGCGATGATCTCAACCATCTTTCGGCACACCTCGCGGACGAGTTCCTCGTCGTCGCGGCCTTCCCGCATGGGGATCGCCAGCACCGTGTTGTTGGTGCAGCAGTAGTCGCGCTCGCCCGCGTTGGCCCTGGCGTGCATCGCGCCGGGTTGCGCATGCGGGTTGTCGCCGTTGAGGGCGCGGCGCAGGTTGCGGCGGTTCATGTAGACGCCGATGTCGCCCCGCATCGGGTTCTCGAGCGCGTGCACGGCGATGGGCCGCTGGCTGACGATGGCCTCCCAGTCGCCGGGCGTGCGTTGCGCCGTCTCGTAGGGGCGCCCGCCGGTCTGGCCTTCGAGGAAGTCGATGTCGTCGTATCCGCACCGCTCCTTGCGTCCGGCGTCGAACGGGTCGATCGCCGCGCCGAACATGCGCCAGCCGATGATGATGTGGTTCTCGTTGTCGACAGGCACGTACCAGCGCGCCATGTGCACGCGATGGAAGTACCGGGTGTCGCGGCCGTCCTCGAACAGGTTGGCGTGGATGGTGAGGTTCGGGACCACCACGTCGTTCATCCGCACCCAGATCTTGTCCGTCCCGACGCGGCGGCCGGCGATGAAGACCATCGCCGTGTCGTCGCGCACGGACGCGTATTCCATCACGGGCGTCTGGGTGAACACCGGATTGAGCGCCGTGGCGGGATAGTCGCCGTCGTCGTCATCGCCGACCACTCTCATGCTCGCGTTGTGGAGCTGCGAGGTGTGGATCTGGTCGGGGATGTTGTCGAACGACTGGAGATAGTTGCACGGATAGACGTTGGTGAACGGGACGAGCTCGAGGTCGTCGTAGGCATCGAAGAAATCCCATTCGGGGAACTTCGGCATTTCTTCGTAGGGGCCCATGTAGGCGAAGACGAGACCGTGACGCTCGAAGGCCGGATACGCGCCCTGGCTGACCTTCTCGGCCAGGCGCGCGCCGCCGTCCGGTTCGCCCGGCACCGCCATCAGCCTGCCGTCGACGTCGAACTGGAAGCCGTGATAGCAGCAGCGGATACCGGTCTCCTGGATGATGCCGTATTCGAGCGAGGCGCCGCGGTGGGCGCAGTGGCGGTGCAGGACGCCGACCTGTCCCGACTTGTCTCGGAACGCCACCAGCTCTTCACCCATGATCTTGATCGCCTTGGGTACGTCGGAGAGCTCCCCGGACAGGCACACCGGTTGCCAGAAGCGGCGCAGGAATTCCCCCATCGGGGTGTCGGGGTCGGTGTGCGTCAGCTCGGGATCCTCCGGCGGAACGTGGCGTTTCTCGTAGCCGCTGAAGACCCTGTTGTTGTCGTGACTGAATCTGAGATGCGCGTCCTGGTCCTTCATGCCCGTCCGTCTCGCCTCCGATGCCTTGCGCCCGTCGCCACCCGCACGGCCGCCGTTATGTCAACAATGCTGACCCTGTTTCGAAGTGTACCACAACGTGAACCGGGAGCAAATCGAATCGGCGACGCCTTGCTTGATTCCGCTTCCGCCGAATGACCGTCGGAATCCCCTCCACGCCAACGTCCGACGACCGGGCGCGAAGATCGGATATCGGGAACGAGTTGCCCTGGATGGAATGACTGAACGTGAACCGACCGGCGGCCGCCAGGCCGAAACACCGGGCGGGATCAGCACGCGGGGTCGATCCACATCAGCGGCTGGCCGGCCTCCACCCGCGTCTCGTTCTCCGCGCAGATCTCGACGACGGTCCCCGCGACGCTCGCGGGGATGGAGTTGAAGAGCTTCATCACGTCGACGAGGCAGACGGTGTCGCCGGCGCCCACCCCGGCGCCCACCTCGACGAACGGCGGCGCGTCCGGCGCGGGAGCGCGATAGAACGTGCCCGTCATCGGACACTCGACGCCGACCAGCCCCTCCCGCGGAGGAGCGGCGGCGGGCGGCGCCCCCGCGGGGACGGAGGCCGCCGCCGGCTCCTCGACGACCACGGGCTCGGCGGTTCCGGCGACCCCGGCGGTCGAGGCCGTCCCGGGCGCCGCCGCCTCGCCCTCGCCGCCCGCCATCGCATCCACCTCGAGCCGCGCGCCGTCCTGCTCGTAGCGGAAACGCCGGTACCCGAGCCTGTCCAGCGTTCGCAGGATCTCGATCACGTCCCTGGCCGACAACGCCATCACGGAGCCTCCGCCGCCTGCTCCGGGGGCGTTCCAGCCGCCGATCCCCGATGCGCCTTTTCGACACGGACCTCCATGCCGTCCCGCGCCAGCGTCAGCCTGCCGCCCTGCGGCCCATCGACGAGCGCGAGGATCAATGCCACGTCGCGATAGGTGAGAGGCGTATCGTCGGACACGGGGGCTACGGCTCCACGGTGAACTTGTAATCGACCGCCACGCAGCCCTCGCCGTCGCCGAGGACGACGACGGGGTTGAGGTCGAGCTCGGCGATCTCGGGACGGTCGGCCGCCAGCCACGAGACCCGGGCGATCGTTTTCGCCAGCGCCGTCGCGTCCAGGGGGCCGCCGCCCCGGAAGCCCCGGAACACGGGGCCGAGGACGGACTCCTCGAGGATCCGCCGCGCCACGGCCTCGCTTGCCGGCGCCGGCAACATGTTCACGTCGGCGACGAGCTCCACCAGTGTGCCGCCGGGTCCGAAGACGACCATCGGGCCGAAGACCGGGTCGCGTTTGGCGCCGATCAGGACCTCGAGCCCGCCGCTCACCATTTCCTGCACGAGAACGCCTTCGACGCGGGCGTCCGGACGGCGGCGCCGGGCGTTGGCGTTGACCGTGTCGCAAGCCACGGCAAGGGCGTCCTCGCCGCGCACGTCGGTGACGACGCCGCCGACCTCCGTGCGGTGGGCGATGTCGGGGGAGGCGATCTTCACGGCGACGGGCGAGTCGAGCTCGGCGCGGAACGCTTCCGCTTCCTCGATGGTCGCGGCGACGATTTCGCGGGGCAGGCGAACGCCATAGGCCTCGAGCACGGCCTTTTGGGCCTCCACGCCATCGAGCGGCGCGTCGCCGGCGGCGCCGGGCTCGACATCGCGGGCGGGCCCGGGGTCGGCGAGCAGGACGCGGCGCCGCTCGTCGTAGAGGAGGCGCGCGGCGACGTTTCTCGCGGCCCGCGCCGGATCGCCGAACACCGGGAACGGCGCCTTGCGGATCGCCTCCATGGCACCCTCGTGGGGCGCCACCCACGACACCGCGAACGGCTTGTCCACGTCGGCGCGCAGCTTGGTCAATTCGTCGACCAGCTCGAGTCCGTTGCGCCAGATGAGCTTCACCGACAGCACGGCGGCGTCGTAATGGTCGCTTTCGAGGAGTATCCGCAGGCATCGCGCCAGGATATCGGGCCGGAACACCATGGGGCCCGTCGCGTCCAGCGGGTTGTTGAACCCGGCGTAGTCCGGAAGGATTTCCGCGACCCTGGCCCGCAGCTCCTCGGGCAACGGGGCGACGTCGAGGCCGGCGTCCGTCGCGGCGTCCGCGGCGAGCACGCCGGCGCCGCCGGAATGCGAGACCAGCGCGACGCGCGTCCCCCGGGAGGCCGACGTCTTGTCGAAGACCTTCATGTAGTCGATGAACTGGTCGCCATCGGCGGCACGCAGAACGCCGTTGGCGTCGAACACGGCTTGGGCGATCGCGTCCGAGCCGACCAGGGCCCCGGTGTGCGACCGGGCGGCGACGGCCCCGGCGTCCGACTTGCCGACCTTGAGGACAACGAGGGGCTTGCCCGCCTCCAGCGCCGCCCGCGAGACGTCGATGAAACCCGCGCCCTCGCGGATGCTCTCGATATAACCGCCGACGATGCCGACCCGGTCGTCGTCGATCAGGTATCCGGCGTAGTCGGAGAACTCGAGATCCGCCTCGTTTCCCGAACTCACGAAGTGTCCCGTGCCGATCCCCTGGCGCTCCGCCTCGGTGAGGATGGCGGCGCCGACCGCGCCGCTCTGACTCGCCAGCGCGACGTTGCCGGGCGCCACGTCCTTGCGGTCGAGGAGCTGGGTGATCGAGGGGACGGCGCCGTTCCACAGGTTGATCGAGCCGACGGAGTTGGGTCCGACGGCGCGGCCCCCCTTGTCGCGGATGAGGGCCATCAGCTCGGCTTCCGCGCGCCGGCCGTCCTCGCCCAGCTCTCCGAATCCCGACGTAATGACGAGGAAGCACTTGACGTGGCCGGGTTCGAGCGCCTCCACCGTCCGGCGGACGACCGTCGCAGGGACGGAGAGCACGGCGAGGTCGACGGGGTCCGGAATGTCGGCGAGGGAGGGAAAGCACTTCCGTCCATTCACCGTCTCGTACTTCGGGTTCACCGGGTAGATCGCGCCGCCGTATTCGTGGAGGTCGAGGAATTTCAGGATGAGCCCTCCGCCCATGCGTGTCGCGTCCTCGGATGCGCCGACGACGGCGATCGACTCCGGCTCGAAGAGCGCGGCCAGGGCCGGGGACCGGGCCCGAGTGGCGGGGGCGACGGACCTCATCCGGCGGCGACCGCCCGTGATGCGGGCCCCTCGACCTCGAACGCGAAGTCGCCCTTTCTGACGGTCACGTACTTGAGCGTCGGGCGCTTCTCGACCTCGTTCATGAGTTGTTTCAGCGGCGTCAGGGCCGAGAGTGGATAGTCGGTCCGGCGTCCGGGTGCGTCGCGCGCGGCGAAGAGCGACTCGAGAACCGGCGGTTGGTAGAAGGCGGCGAGCAGCAGGTCGTCGTCGGACGCGAACGGGCCCCGCTCTTTCCTCAACCGGGGGATCCAGGGCTCCACGAGTTCGCCGGCGCGCCGGGCGATGGGCTCCTTCATGCCGAGGCGGTCGGCGGATTTCTCGACGATCTCGGGCAGGATGGGCCCGACGGGCCGACCGTAGAACCCCATCGCGTAGCGCGCGATCTCGTCGGGGACGGTCTTGTAGCGTTCTCCTTGCGCCACGTTGATCACCGACTGGGTGACGACGTACTGCGCGAAGGGGCTCACGACGACCGGATAGCCGAGGTCCTCGCGGACCCGCACCGCCTCCGCCAGCACCTCCTCGAACCTGTCGCTCATGCCGATATCGGCGAGCTGGGAGTGCAGATTGGAGATCATGCCGCCCGGGATCTGGTGCTCGTAGAGCTTGGGATCATGGCGCTTGTGGACGCCCAGGGGCTTGTCGTAACGCTCGGCCAGCGCCGTGAAGTAGTCCGCCATCTCCGCGAGATCGTCGAGGTCGAGCCTGACCCCGTATCCGAGATCGCCGAGATGGCGGACGAAATACTCGGTCGGCGGCAGCGAGTCGGACCCCGCCATGGGGCCGATGGCCGTATGCAGCACGTCGACGCCGAGCGGGACCGCCTCGAGATAGCAGAGCTCCGCCAGCCCGCCGCGGCAGTGGGAGTGGAGCTCCAGCGGCATGTCCGGGCCGATGGCGTCGCGGACCGCCGGGACCAGCGTGCGGATACGGTCGGGCGTGAGCAGGCCGCTGGCGTCCTTGATGATGAAGGCGTCCACCCCGCGTCCGACGATCTCCGTCGCGATGTCGGCGTAGTACTCGTCCGTGTGGACCGGACTCAGGGCGTAGGCGAATCCGGCGCAGCAGTAGAGACCGGCCTCCTTCGTCGTCGCGATGGCGAGCTCGATGTTCCGGACGTCGCCCAGCGTGTCGTAGAAGGTGTGGCGGCGCATCTCGTTGGCGGCGATGCGCCGGATGGTCAGGTCGACGATGTCGTCGGGAAAGAACTCGAAGGTGAACAGGCTCTGGCCGCGGGTCCAGACGTTGAGCGGTGTTCGCGCGCAACGCTCCGCCATCAGGCGCATGCGCTCCCAGGGGTCTTCCCGCAGATAACGGACGCAGACGTCGAAGACCGCACCGCCCTCGAGGTCTATCCAGTCGAAGCCCATCTCGTCCATACGCGGCGCGAAGGGCATGATCATGTCGTTGGTGATGCGCGTCGCCCACAGCGACTGCGGGGCGTCACGCACCGAAACGTCGACGAACCCGACCTCCTTCATGGGCAATCCTCCGATGGCGAGGAACCGTGACGGGGAAATCTAGCCTGCATTTCTCACGCTGTCGCGTGGTTGTCGGCATTTGGTTGATGTTGTCGGTGTGTGGCGCGGTGCGGTCGAGGGTGGCGGTTGGTTGATGTATTGAGACGAGCGTCCGCCTGCCTGTGGGGATGCCTCGAGGCCATGGCGATCTTGACCCGGCGCGTGCCGATCCTGATCCAGGCGCCGGTCTTCAGCGCCGAACAGGTCATCCACCCCGCTGGCCAACCAGAGTCTTGATCTCATGCTCCACGAGATGCCGCCGGCGATGATCGCTGAAACACCCGGCAACCCGCTCGATCAACCCGGTCGCACGGTCCGCCTCACCCAGCAACAACGCACCCGCATCCGAACCCACCGCACCGCCGTCGGACGCCGCCACAACCGAACGGCCCGCGATGGCTTGGAAACCAAACGACGCCGCGCTACACTCCGTCTGCATCGGGGTACTCCTCTGCCGTCAGATAACCCTTTGCTCACAAAGAGTTATCTCACACGCAGAACCCCGATGCACATCACAGCGTGAGAAATCCGGGGTAGGCGGGAACATGCGCGTCCGGGCGAAGAAGATCGTCGAACGGTCCTTGGAGGGCCGGCTGGTCGGCCTGACGCTGGGCCTACTCGTCGCCGGCGAGGCCACGGGTCAGTCCGTTGCCCCGGCGGTCTTCTTCTCGACCTTGGATGACCTACCCCTCATGTCCGGGCTGGTCGAGATCGTGGACGAGGGAATGGTGTTCGACAAGCCGGAGGGACGCGTCGTCGAGTCCGTGGCCGCGGGCGCCGTGCCCCTTGGGGCGGTCGTCGCGTACTACGAGGCGGTTTTGCCCGAACTCGGATGGAAGCGGCGGGGGAACGCCGAGTTCGCGCGGTCGGGAGAGATGCTGCGCTACCACCTCGAGACCGCCGGCGGAACGACGGAGATCAGGATTACCATCGTGCCGAACGAACAGGTTGGACGTGACTGAACAGGAAGGCTGAACCATGGCGTTCGAGAACATTCTCGTCGAGACCCGCGAGTCCGTGGGCGTGATCACACTCAATCGGCCGGATGCCCTGAACGCGCTGAGCCCGCCGCTGATGAAAGAGCTCTCTCGAGCCGTGGAGTCGATGGAGGACGATCCCGCGATCCACGTCATCGTCATCACCGGCAACGAAAAGGCGTTCGCGGCCGGGGCCGACATCAAGGAAATGCAGTCGAAGTCGTACATGGACGTCTATAAGGAGGACTTCGTCACCCGCGATTGGGAACGGGTTTCCCGGTGCCGCAAACCGACCATCGCGGCCGTCGCGGGGTTCGCCTTGGGCGGTGGCTGCGAGCTGGCGATGATGTGCGACGTCCTCATCGCCGCGGAGAACGCGAAGTTCGGACAGCCGGAGATAAAGCTCGGAATCCTGCCGGGTTCCGGGGGAACCCAGCGGCTGCCGCGCGCCGTCGGGAAGGCCAAGGCGATGGATCTCGTGTTGACCGGACGTATGATGGACGCGGGGGAAGCCGAGCGCGCGGGTCTCGTCAGCCGGGTCGTTCCGACCGAAACCCTATTGGAAGAGGCCCTGAAACTCGCCGGCGAGATCGCCGTGCACTCGTTGCCGATCGTCATGATGGCCAAGGAGTCCGTGGACCGCGCCTTCGAGACCACCTTGGCGGAGGGAATTCACTTCGAACGGCGGCTGTTCCATTCGGCGTTCGCCACCGACGATCAAAAGGAGGGGATGGTGGCCTTCATCGAAAAGCGCAAGCCCGATTTCAAGCAACGGTAGCTCGAGCGGCGACAGGAATTCGCCCGAGAGGAATCCGCTCGGCGTCCGGAACGGTTGACCCCGGCCGCACCCGGCGATATAAGCCGCGTTCCGGTCGGCAGAAGACCCCGAGGAGACACGATGGCGCATCACAAATCGGCCAGGAAGCGCATCCGCAGAAACGGTCGTCGCCGGACGATCAACATGGCCCGTCGCAGCCGGATCCGCACGCACGTGCGGAAGGTCGAGGAGGCCATTTCGGGGGGCGACCGGGAGGCCGCGCGGGCGGCTCTGCGGTCCGCGGAGCCGGAGATCATGCGCGGCGTCAAGGCCGGAATCATCGAGAAGAACACGGGGTCCCGGAAGATCTCCCGGTTGTCGGCGCGCGTGAAGGCAATGGACGCCTGAGTACGGCGCCGAACCGTCTTCCCGTCGTATCACTTCTCCCCGTCGTGCCGACGCCGCGTCCCCGCGTGGCGTTCGTCGGGTTCCGCCACCTTCGGTCCGAGTTTCGACATCGTCCGCGAGGCATCTTCGCCGCACCGTGGGGGGCATGCCTACATGTGGTAGCGGAGGGCGAATCGAGACCGACGCAGACGTATTTTTTGGATCGAGTCGGCGCGCCGCTATTGTCCTCCCGCTTCGATGGAATTACTCTGAAGGTCGGATGGGGATGGCTTTCGTTAAGTAGCGAGTACAAGTCGTCCACAAGAATTTACTCTTTTGCACGGTAGATACTTCGTATTTGCCGGGGTGTCAGTGCGTTCCTGCCATGTATCGGAAGTATTCATCGGAACAAGCAAAATAATCGATCCGGCATCGGCGTTCGGTGTCAGGGCTCGGGGCAGACGCGGGTTCCGCCGGCTGTCGGATGTTCGGGTTCTCGGTCGATGTTTCGAGGCGTCGGATCGATGCAGCGGTCAGGGGGGAGGGGCAACTGGACGGAACATCCTTTGTCGGCGATGTCCCGGTCGAAACGGCTTGGGCCATCCTCCGGGACGAGCCGGACGCCACGCTGATCGACGTTCGGACGGATGCCGAGTGGTCGTTCGTGGGGATTCCCGATCTCACGGGGCTCGGGAAGCGGCCCTTGCTGGTTTCCTGGCAGTGCTTTCCCGACATGGCGTTCAATGCCGGGTTCGTCAAAACGTTGCGCAACGCAGGGCTCTCGCGCGACGCGGCGAACCTCTTCCTGTGTCGGAGCGGTGCGCGATCGCGTGCCGCGGCGCTGGCCATGGCCGCCGAGGGGTTCGCTCGCTGCTACAACATGGCAGAGGGTTTCGAGGGCGACAAGGACGCGCATCAACACCGGGGCGCCACGGGCGGCTGGAAGGCCGCAGGCCTTCCCTGGACGCAGAACTAGGCGGATGAGCGACTCGTCCGAAGCGGCCCAGGACGTCGAGAGTCAGTGGAGGCGTGTGCGTACGCGGCTCAGGTCGGAAGTCGGCGACGCCGCGTTCAATAGTTGGCTCAAGCCGCTGTCGCTGATGCGGATGGAGGACGGCGAAGTCGAGCTGGCCGTACCGACCCGGTTCATGCGCGATTGGGTCGTGTCTCATTATGCCGACCGGCTGCGTTCGTTATGGAGCGACGAGAGTCCGTCGGTGCGCGCCGTCAACGTGCGGATCAATCCGCCGGCCAAGCCGGCGGCGCGGCCCACGGACGGGTCCGAGGAGACCGACGGGTCGGACGACCGGACGGGCGGCGGGCGGCCTCGGGAGCGGGAGCTCGATATCGGCGCGCCGCTCGACCCGCGTTTCACCTTCGAGAATTTCATCGTGGGCAAGCCGAACGAGCTGGCGTTCGCCGCGGCGCAAAGAGTTGGTGACGTCGCGACGGTGCCCTTCAATCCGCTGTTCCTGTACGGCGGTGTCGGGCTCGGCAAGACGCACTTGATGCATGCCATCGCATGGCACATCCACGGCAAGTTCCCGAACCGGGAGGTCGTTTACCTCTCGGCCGAGAAGTTCATGTACCAGTTCATCCGCGCGCTGCGTTTCAAGAATGTCATGGCGTTCAAGGAGCAGTTCCGCTCCGTCGATGTCCTGATGATCGACGACGTCCAGTTCATCGCCGGAAAAGACACCACGCAAGAGGAGTTATTTCATACCTTCAACGCCCTCGTCGATCGGAACCGCCAGATCGTGATCTCCGGTGACCGGTCGCCGTCGGACCTCGACGGTATCGAAGAGCGCATGAAGTCCCGGTTGGTCTGGGGGCTGGTGGCCGACATTCATGCGACGGACTACGAGCTGCGGCTCGGCATACTTCAGAGCAAGGCGGAACAGGCGGGTGCCAGGAACGTGCCGATCAGGATTCTCGAGTTCCTGGCCCACCGCATCACGTCCAACGTGCGGGAACTGGAGGGAGCACTCAACCGGGTGCTGGCTTATTCCAATCTGGTGGGGCGTCCCATCACGCTCGAGACGACGCAGGATGTGTTGCGCGATCTCCTGCGCGCCAACGATCGCCGGGTGACCATCGACGATATTCAGAAACGCGTGGCGGAGCACTTCAACATCCGCCTTGCCGACATGCATTCGGCGCGACGCGCCCGCGCCGTCGCGCGGCCCCGTCAGGTCGCCATGTACCTGGCAAAGCAGTTGACTTCACGATCTCTCCCCGAGATCGGCCGGAAGTTCGGCGGGCGCGACCATACGACGGTCATGCACGCGGTTCGCAGGATCGACGAGTTGATGCAGAACGACAGCGCGCTGTCCGAGGATGTCGAGCTGCTCCGCCGCATGCTCGAGGTGTAGATACGCGGCGAACCGACCCATCCGGGTAAAGCCCGGAAGGGATGGTGGATCGGGGCCGGAGCAGGGGAGGAAGGCTGTTTCGTCGGAATCGGCGTCGTGATCGCCGACACCGGCTTGGCCTCCGCCCCGTTCAGGCTGCCGTGGGCTGCACCACGCCCGGATCCGCCGAATGATCGCCGCGCCTCTCGACATGGCCGCGCGATAGTCGGCCACGGCCCCGACGGAGCGGCTGTCCGCTTGATCCACGGGCCCTCCGGCGGGTCACGGCCTTCCGGGTTGGGGTTTCGAGAGGCACGTCGTGTGCCTGCCGTTGCGCCAGCGCCGGCGGTTCGCCTCGAAGACCCGTTCGGTCGCCTCGCGGAACGTCGGCATGACCGCCCGGCGCTTTTCGGCGAGCGGGTCTTCGCCCTTGGCGACCGTCGCCCGGTTGTGGGCCGCCGCTTCGCGGGCTTGGGCCAGACCGACGTCCGGGAAGCGCCCGAGCCCGAGATCGCGCCGCCGTGAGCCTCGCCATCGTTCCCATCCCAACACTCATTGTGGGGATACAGGGAAATTGTCGGGAACGATCAAGAATCACTTCGGCGTATTTTTCGTGTATTTCTGCGGCTTTCGGGGAACTGTCAGGAACAAGTGAATAAGGCGAAGTGGTGGAGCCAGGGGGAGTCGAACCCCCGACCTCTTGAATGCCATTCAAGCGCTCTCCCAACTGAGCTATGGCCCCCGATCCCTTCGCCGCGTCGCGCCGGTCGCGGCGGCGAAACCGCTATCCGTCGGTTTTTCTGTCGTCGAGCACGTCCGACACATCGTCGCCTTCCTCCACGAGTTCCGCCGCGTCCTCGATGAGATCGTCCTCCTCCTCGTCGTCCTCGGCGCCGTCGACATCCATGTCCGGGAGCTTGCCGACGTCACCGTCTTCCCTCTCCAGACCGGCGGTCCCGGCACCCCCGGCCGACGCGGGCTCCGCGCTTTCCACGGTCGAACCCCCGGCCACGGTCCCCGCCGTCTTCGCGACCGTCACGAGGTGCGGCGTCTCGCACTTCGGACAAACGACCGGGTCGCGTTTGAGATCGTAAAAGCGCACTCCGCATTCCGGGCATTCCCGTTTTTCGCCCCATTCAGGTTTGGACACGCGGATGGCTCCCGATCGCTTCGACGGTTTGTGGGACGAGACGAACTCAAGGGCGCTCCAATTGCCATGAACGGGTTAACCTGTCAAAAGTTTTTCGTCCCGGAGCCCGTGCGTCTTCAACGTCCTGGAAACAGCTTGACCGCCCTCGCCTCATATCGCGCCCGGACGCTCGCCGGCACCGCGCGCGTACCGGGAGACAAGTCGATTTCCCATCGCGCGCTCATTTTCGGCGCGCTTTCGGTCGGCGAGACGGTCGTCACGGGGTTGTCTCGGGGCGACGACGTGGCGAGGACCGAAACGGCGTTGCGCCACCTCGGGGCCGAGATACAGGCACCGGAATCCGATACCCGCGTCGTTTTCGGGCGCGGGGTCGGAGGACTGTGCGAACCGGCGTCGATCCTCGATCTGGGAAATTCGGGAACGGGTGTCCGGCTGCTTATGGGCGTGGTCGCATCCCATCGCCTGGCGGCGTACTTCACCGGGGACGCCTCGCTCTCGACCAGGCCCATGGACCGCGTCATCCTCCCCCTCCGGCGGATGGGAGCCGACATCTCGGCGCGGGACGGGAATCTCCTTCCCCTGATCGTCGCCGGCGCGCACAGCCCGGTTCCCATCGAATACGTCCTCCCGGTTCCGTCGGCGCAGGTCAAGTCCGCCATCCTTCTGGCTGCTCTCAATACACCAGGCCGCACCTCCGTGGTCGAGCCCGTTCCCTCGCGAGACCACACGGAACGTATGTTGGCGCACTTCGGCGCGGCGATCACCGAAGGGGAGGACAGTGACGGCAGGCGCCACATCGCCGTGGAGGGCGAGGCGGAACTGACGGGGCGCGCCGTCGCGGTTCCGGGCGACCCGTCGTCGGCTGCCTTCCTCGTGGCCGCCGCCCTCGCTGTCCCAGGTTCCCGTGTCACGATCGAGAATGTCGGGACCAATCCCTTGCGGACGGGCTTCTTCGATACGCTACGGGAGATGGGAGCCGATATCGAGCTGTCGAACGTCCGTGCCATCGGCGGCGAGTCGGTGGCCGACGTCACGGTCCGGCACGGTGGTCTGGTCGGCATCGAGGTGCCGCCGGAGCGGGCGCCCACGATGATCGACGAGTACCCGGTTCTGGCGGCCCTGGCGGCGGGCGCGGAAGGCCGAACCGTCATGCGCGGCGTCCGCGAGCTCCGCGTCAAGGAAAGCGATCGCATTTCGGCCATGACGGCCGGCCTTCGGGCCTGCGGCGTCACGGTCGACGAATTCGGGGACGGCCTCGCGGTCACCGGTCTGGGCGGACCGGTGCCCGGCGCCGCCACCGTCGACGCGCGTCTCGATCACAGGGTGGCCATGTCGTTTCTCGTGCTCGGCATGGCCGCCAGGGAACCGGTCGTGGTGGACCACGCCGAGACCATCGCGACCAGCTTTCCCGAATTCATCGATCTGATAACGGTTCTGGGCGCCGAAGTGGCGCGGGCGCCGCGGCCGCGAAACGCCTCGAAATGATCGTCGCGATTGACGGCCCCGCAGCCGCCGGCAAGGGCACTCTGTCGAGATTGCTGGCGGAGGAGATGAACCTCGCGTGGCTGGAAACGGGATCGCTTTACCGTGCGGTGGCGTTGCGCGTGTTGCGGGATGGCTCGGATCCCGGAGACTCGCGCGCCGCGGTCGGGGCGGCGGGGCATCTGGACGCGGGCGACCTGAGCGATCCCGAATTGCGCCGCGAGGATGTCGGCCAGGCGGCATCCCGGGTCGCGGCTATCTCCGAGGTTCGCGCCGCCTTGATCGGGTTTCAGCGCCGCTTCGCTCACCGGCCTCCCGGGAAGGTCCGGGGGGCGGTCCTCGACGGCAGGGATATCGGGACCGTCGTGTGCCCGGACGCCGACCACAAGATATTCGTGACCGCGACCCCGGAGGCGCGGGCGCGCCGTCGGTTCCTCCAGCTGCGGGAGAGTGGCACCCCGGTCGACGAGCGACAGGTGCTCGCGGCGACTGTCGAACGCGACGCGCGGGATACCGAACGCAGTGCGTCCCCTCTGACGCCAGCGGAAGACGCGCACTTGCTAGATACGACGAATTTGTCTATAGACGCGGCCTTCGCGACCCTGACGGCGTACATCTCTGGGTCGAGCGACTGAAATCCACGCGGTACGCGTGGGTCTGCCCGCGCGATGGGATATACGCGGGCGGTTGGACTGGGCAACGACAGGGGACGGAATGACGGATACTGCGGCCGAGACTTGGGGAGGCCCCCCCGAACCCGGGGAGAGTTTCGCCTCCCTTCTCGAAGACTCCTTCGGAAACCGGGATGACCTTGTGGGCAAGGTCGTCGTCGGGACCGTTATCGCCATCGAGAACGACATGGCGGTCGTCGACGTCGGACTGAAATCGGAAGGCCGGGTGCCTCTCAGGGAGTTTTCAGCTCAGGGTCAAACTCCCGAAGTCGGCCTCGGAGACACGGTCGAAGTCTATCTCGAGCGCATGGAGAACGTCCATGGCGAGACCGTGCTGAGCCGGGAAAAGGCGCGGCGCGAGGAAGCTTGGGAAAAACTCGAGGACGCGTTCGCCAAGGACGAGCACGTGAGCGGCGTCATATTCGGCCGAGTCAAGGGTGGGTTCACGGTGGATCTCTCCGGTGCCGTCGCCTTCCTGCCGGGCAGCCAAGTAGACGTGCGCCCGGTCCGTGACATCACGCCGCTGATGGGCCAGCCTCAGCCTTTCCAAATCCTCAAGATGGACCGCCGGCGGGGCAATATCGTGGTATCCCGCCGCGCCGTCCTGGAAGAAGCCCGCGCCGCCGAGCGTCAGGAGCTCATCGCCAACATTCACGAAGGCCAGGTTCTCGACGGTGTCGTCAAGAACATCACCGACTATGGCGCGTTCGTCGACTTGGGTGGCGTCGACGGGCTTCTCCACGTCACCGATATGGCTTGGCGGCGGGTCGGCCACCCGAGCGAGGCCGTACAGATCGACCAGACCGTCAAGGTGCAGGTCGTTCGGCTGAATCCCGAAACGCAGAGGATCAGCCTCGGCATGAAGCAGCTCGAGGCGGATCCGTGGGACGGCGTCGAAGGCAAGTACCCGGCCGGCATGAGGCTCAAGGGCCGCGTCACCAACATCACGGATTACGGTGCGTTCGTCGAGCTGGAGCCGGGAGTCGAGGGGTTGGTGCACGTCTCGGAAATGAGTTGGACGAAAAAGAACGTCCACCCGGGCAAGATCGTGTCCACGAGCCAGGAGATCGAGGTCATGGTCCTCGATGTCGATCCTGTGAAGCGGCGTGTCAGCCTCGGTATCAAGCAGTGCACGGAAAACCCGTGGGAGGAATTCCATGCGCTTCACTCCGAGGGTAGCGAAGTCGAAGGCGAGGTGAGGAGCATTACCGAATTCGGCATCTTCATCGGCTTGACCCGCGACATCGACGGCATGGTTCATCTTTCGGACCTGGATTGGGACCGTCCCGGCGAGGAGGCGATCAAGGAGTACAACAAGGGCGACGTCGTTCGCGCCAAGGTCCTGAGCATCGACGTTGAAAAGGAGCGAGTCGGCCTCGGCGTCAAGCATCTGTCGGAGGATCCGTTCGCAGGGGTCGGCAAGCTCAAGAAGGGCGACACCGTGACGTGTACCGTCGCCGAGATCGCGCCGGGTGGGATCGAGGTCACGTTCGGGAACGATCTTAAGGGTTTTATCCGCAAGGCCGATCTGTCGCGGGACCGATTGGAAAAACGTCCGGAGCGTTTCGCCGTCGGCGACAAGGTGGACGCCACGATCACGAGTGTCGACCGCGACGCCCGCCGCGTGATCTTGTCGATCAAGGCCCTGGAGATCGCGGACGAGCGCGAGGCGATGGCGCAGTACGGATCTTCGGATTCCGGCGCTAGCCTGGGCGATATCCTCGGGGCGGCGATCAGCCGGGCGCGCGAGGAAGCCGAGGCGGCGAGCGAGAACGACCCGTCGGGCGGCGACACGTCCGCGGCCGAGCCGACCGCCGACGAGACGGATTCCCGGACGGCGAACGACTCCGAGACGAAGGAATAGCGAGCGCTCCATGGCGGTCCAATCCGGACTCGATCCGCCTTGGAACTTGTGGCGCGGCCCGACGATTTCCCCGTCGATTCCTTTGGTGCCGAAAAACGACGTTTTCTGAAAGACTTATGCTTGACGGGGTGGTCCCGGTTCGGCATGATCGGAATGTACTTCGATGGACCGACCCGCTTGCGGACGGGTCGGCGGACGCTGCGGAAGTGGGGCTCCCATGGTCAAGTCCGAATTGATAGCGCGGCTCGCCGAGCTCAATCCGCATCTCTATCAACGGGACGTGGCGCGGATCGTCGACACGATCTTCGATGAGATTTCCACCGCCCTCGCGCGAGGCGACCGTGTCGAATTGCGCGGTTTCGGAACGTTCTCCGTCAAGCAACGCCAACCGCGGACCGCGCGCAACCCGCGGACGGGCCAAGCCGTGTTCGTCGAAGAAAAGCACATCCCGTTCTTCAAGATCGGGAAGGATCTGCGTAGGCGGCTGAACGACTCCAACGGTGCCGGCCGGTGACGCCGGACGGTGGGCGGTTTCCGTGTCGAAGCGGATGAGAGCCACCAGCCGGGACAAGGGATACCGGAAGGTGAAGGCGCTTTTCTGGCTTCTCTACATGCCCCTTCTCGTCGTGGTGGCGGCATTCGCGGTCGCCAATCGTCATGACGTCGACGTCGGCCTCGGTCCACTGCCTTTCGGTCTCACCGTACCGCTCTTTCTCGTTGTCCTCGCGGCCGTCCTGGCCGGGCTCGTCGTCGGGGGCGCGTCCGCCTGGCTGTCGGGTCGGCGCTGGCGGCGCGACGCAAGGTGGCTGCGTCGGCGTACCGCCCTGCTGGAAACGGAAGTCGCCGCTCTACGGGACAAGCTCGAAACCGGCGCGCATTCCTTTGCCAAATCGCCGTCGGACCCACCGGACCAGGGCCTGCGGTCCGGAGTGGTCTCGGTGCCGTGAGACTCCCGTAACCGCCCGCGACTCCGGTCTCCACAGTCCCAATCTCAAGCACGTTTCGTGCTATAGGTGCGAGGATGGGAGTCAGCGCGAAAATCTGCGGTTTGAACACGCTCGAGTCGGTTGCCACCGCCGTTTCCGGCGGCGCCTGCTTCGTCGGGTTCGTGTTCTTTCCACCTTCGCCTCGTTACGTGGCGCCGGACGAGGCGGCGGTGCTCTCGCGCGTGGTGCCGCAGACGGTGACCACGGTGGGCCTGTTCGTGGACGCATCCGATGATGTCATCGCCGAGACGCTCCGGACCGTGAGCCTGGACATGCTCCAACTGCACGGAAGCGAATCCCCAGACCGCGTTCGCGAGCTCGGCGACCGGTTCGGTCTTGAAACCATGAAGGCCATCAAGGTCGAATCCGCCGCCGACGTCGAGGCGGCTTCCGAATACGACGAGTCGGCGGACTGGCTGTTGTTCGATGCCAGGGCCCCCAAGGATATGATGGGTGCGCTGCCTGGAGGGAACGCCGTGACCTTCGACTGGTACCTGCTTCAAGGCTGGTCCCGAGAGCGGCCGTGGATGCTCTCCGGGGGACTCGACGCGGACAACGTCTCCGAGGCGGCTTCCATCAGCGGCGCGGCGGCGGTGGATGTCTCCTCGGGCGTGGAGGACCGCCCGGGGAGCAAGAACCCCCGACTGATCGAGCGGTTCCTGGATACCGTCAGAGCGCTCTGACAGTCCCGCGAGCATACGAACGGCATGAGTCGATGACAGGCGTACCCGGGATGGAGATACCGAACACCTACCGGGCGGGACCCGACGAGGAAGGACGGTTCGGGGTCTACGGCGGCCGCTTCGTCGCCGAGACGCTGATGCCGTTGATTCTGGACCTGGAGGCCTCCTATGGCGCGGCCAGGAACGATCCGGACTTCCAGGCCGAGCTCGCCAGTTTCAACAAGCATTACGCAGGTCGCCCCAGCCCCCTCTATTTTGCCGAGCGCCTGACCGAGCACCTCGGCGGCGCCCGAATCTATTTCAAAAGAGACGAGCTCAACCACACGGGCTCTCACAAAATCAACAACTGTATCGGCCAGATCCTGCTGGCCCGGCGGATGGGCAAGACCCGGATCATCGCGGAAACCGGTGCTGGACAGCATGGTGTCGCCGCGGCGACGGTCGCCGCGCGTTTCGGGTTTCCCTGCACGGTCTACATGGGCGCGGTCGACATCGAACGGCAGCAGCCCAATGTGTTCCGTATGAAGCTGCTGGGCGCGGAGGTAGTTCCCGTCATCTCCGGTTCGCGGACGCTCAAGGACGCCATGAACGAGGCGCTTCGCGACTGGGTCACCAACGTCGACTCCACATTCTACATCATTGGCACCGTCGCCGGCCCGCATCCCTATCCGGAGATGGTCCGCGACTTCCAGTCCGTCATCGGCGTCGAGGCCCGCGAGCAGATACAGGCGGCGGAGGGACGACTTCCCGACACGCTGGTCGCGTGCGTCGGCGGAGGCTCCAATGCCATGGGTTTGTTCCATCCGTTCCTGGACGACGACGGGATCGAGATCGTCGGGGTCGAGGCGGCGGGTAGAGGAATCGACACGGGAGAACACGCCGCGAGTCTCGCGGCTGGCCGTCCCGGCGTGCTGCACGGCAACAAGACCTACCTCCTGCAGGACGAGGACGGGCAGATCGTCGAGGCCCATTCGATATCCGCCGGCCTCGATTATCCGGGTATCGGGCCGGAGCACGCCTGGCTCAAGGATACCGGTCGCGCGACGTATGTGCCGGTCACGGACGACGAAGCCTTGGAGGCTTTCCAATTGTGCGGCAGGGTCGAAGGCATCATTCCGGCCCTGGAGCCCGCGCATGCCCTCGCCCACGTCATGAGAATCGCCCCGGACCGCCCCGCCGACCACCTCGTCCTCATGAACATGTGCGGTCGCGGGGACAAGGACATCTTCACCGTCGCCGACGCACTGGGAGTGGAGATTTGACCACGGGCACCGGCGGGACGGCGCGGATCGAACGGCGCTTCGCCCGACTCGCGCTGGACGACCGCGCGGCTCTGGTCGCTTATGTCATGGCCGGAGACCCGAACCGCGATACGGCGAACGCCATTCTCGAGGGTCTTCCGAGCGCGGGAGCGGATGCTGTCGAGCTGGGAATTCCCTTCACCGACCCCATGGCTGACGGTCCCGCCATTCAGGCTTCCGGGTTGCGGGCGCTCAAGGCCGGGACGACCCTCGACCGGGTGCTCGATTCCGTCGCCCGGTTCCGCCGCAGGGATTCAGATACGCCGCTGGTTCTGATGGGTTATTACAATCCCATCTACGCTTTCGGTCCGGACAGGTTCCTGCGGGCGGCGAAGGACGTTGGTGTGGACGGATTGATTGTCGTCGACCTGCCCCCGGAAGAGGACGCCGAGCTTTGCCTGCCCACGCTCGAAGCGGGCCTGAGCTTCATCCGGCTGGCCACGCCCACGACCGACGAGTCGCGATTGCCCCGTGTTCTCGGCAACACGTCGGGGTTCGTCTACTACGTTTCCATAACGGGTATTACGGGCGCCGCTATCCCCGACCTGTCCTTGGTCACCAGCGCCGTGGAGCGCCTGAAGCGTCACACGTCGCTTCCCGTGGCGGTCGGGTTCGGCATCAAGACGCCCGAGCAGGCCGCCGCGATCGCCCGGGCCGCCGACGGGGCGGTGGTCGGCTCCGCCTTGGTGACGGCGATCTCCGAGAATATCGATGCCGACGGCAAGGCGAGGCCCGGTCTGGTCGATGCCCTCCTGACCCGGGTCCAGGGGCTCGCCGACGGTGTGCGTCGCGCCCGCGAGGCGGAGCCGGCGTCGTGAACTGGCTCACGAACTTCGTCAGGCCGAAGATCCGCGCGCTCGTCAGCAAACGCGAGACACCCGAGAACCTGTGGGAGAAGTGTCCGAGCTGCGGCCAGATGGTCTTTCATCGAGACCTGGAGGCCAATCACCGCGTCTGCCCGCAGTGCGATTATCACTTCCGCCTGTCGCCTAGGGAGCGCCTGACGCAGATGTTCGACGACGGACGTTACGAGCGCGTCGAGGTGCCCGAGGTCGCCGCCGACCCCCTCAAGTTCCGCGACTCGAAGCGATACGCCGACAGGCTGAAGGAAAGCCGGACGAAAACGGACGAGCACGAGGCGATGGTCATCGCGGTCGGCCGCCTCGGCGGCCTGGAGACGGTCATGGCCGCCCAGGATTTCGGGTTCATGGGCGGGTCCATGGGTCTGGCTGTCGGCGAGGCGTTGATCAAGGCGGCCGAGGAAGCGGTGTCCCGCCACGCTCCGCTCGTCGTGATCGCGGCCGCGGGCGGTGCGCGAATGCAGGAAGGGGTCCTCTCCCTGATGCAGATGCCGCGGTCCGTGATCGCGGTGGACGACGTCCGAGAGGCCGGCTTGCCCTACATCTCGATCTTGACCGACCCGACGACGGGCGGCGTCACCGCGTCCTACGCGATGCTCGGGGACATCTCCATCGCCGAGCCCGGCGCCCTGATCGGGTTCGCCGGACCGCGGGTGATCGAGAATACGATCCGCGAAAGCCTGCCCGAAGGGTTCCAGAGGGCCGAGTATTTGCTGGAGCACGGAATGCTCGATCTCGTCGTCCATCGCCGGGATCTGCGCACGGCACTGACCCACCTTCTGGCACTGTTGACCAGCGCCGAGGCGATTCGTGACGTCCCGCCGGCGACGGACCCCCTGTTGGCCCTCCCGTCCGGGGCGCACCTGGACGGGGTCGCATAGGTGGGGGATGGAGGCCGGGCACCGGCGCGATAGTGCCGTTCTCGAGCGGCTGAAAGCGCTGCATCCCAAGAGGATCGACCTCTCGCTGGGGCGCATCCGGCGTCTGCTCGCGGCTCTCGACCGACCCGAAACCCGGCTTCCGCCGGTCGTTCACGTCGCCGGCACCAACGGCAAGGGGTCCGTCATCGCCATGCTGCGGGCGGGGCTGCGCGCGGCCGGTTACAGGGTTCACGCCTATACCTCTCCGCATCTCGTCGATTTTCGCGAACGCATCGGTTTGGCGGACGGATACGGCGGCACGCTTCCTATCGACGAGGCCGAGCTGGACGAAATCCTGACGGTGTGCGAGGCCGCCAATGCTTCCGCTCCCGTGACGTTCTTCGAGATCACGACCGCCGCGGCTTTTCTTGCCTTCTCGCGACATCCGGCAGACGTCCTCCTGCTCGAGGTGGGGCTCGGAGGCCGCCTCGACGCCACCAACGTCGTCGAGGCGCCCGTCGCTACGGTCGTCACGCCCGTGTCGATCGATCACACGCAGTTCCTGGGGACCGACCTCGGCGGGATCGCGGCGGAGAAGGCGGGGATCCTGAAAAAAGGCGTCCTTGCCGTCATCGGCCCCCAGGAAAACGCTGCGCTGGCGCCGATTGCCGCGCGCGCCGCCGAGATCGGCGCGCCGCTTCTGAGGCATGGTTCGGAATGGGATTTCCGGGTGGACGAGGGAGACCGATCGATCTCGTTGCGGCTGGGATCGCGTGACACGCGCCTCCCGGGTCCGCCCCTTCCCGGCCCACATCAACTCGCCAACGCCGCGACCGCGGCGGTGGCGCTGTTGTCCCTGCCGGGTTTCGGGATCGGCGATGACAGCGTTCGCCGAGGTCTGCGGGCGGCGCGTTGGCCCGGACGTCTACAGCGCATCGAACGGGGTCCCCTGCGGGATCTCCTGCCCGGCGCGGCCGAGTTGTGGCTGGACGGCGGACACAACGCAGCCGCCGGCCGTGCCCTTGCCCGCGCGTTGGTGGCTTGGAGGGACGGGGAAGCTACCGACCGTCCCCGTCCCGTCCATCTGGTTTGCGGAATGCTCGACACCAAGGACGTATCGGCGTTCTTCACGCCGTTCGCCGAGGACCGGCTGGTCGAGAACGTCCATGGGGTGCCGATACCCGGCGAGAAGGCGAGCCTTTCGGGAGAGGACGTGGCCGCGGCCGCCCGGAAGGTAGGTCTGGACGCGGTCGCCGCGGACTCCGTGGAACGCGCGGTCGAGTCGGTCGCCGGGACCGACGGGCGAGCGCCTTCGCGCGTATTGATCTGCGGATCGCTGTACCTAGCCGGCCGGATTCTGGCACGGCACGGCTGAAGCGGCTAAAGCTCTCCCTCCAGCCACTCCACGAGCTTGCCCTTCGGCAGCGCGCCGACCTTGGTTGCGGCGACCTCTCCGCCCTTGAATAGCATCAGCGTGGGGATGCCGCGCACGCCGAACTTGGTCGGCGTCGTCGGATTCTCGTCGATGTTGAGCTTCGCCACCGTGATCCGATCGCCCATCTCGCTCGCGATCTCCTCCAGGGCCGGCGCGATCTGGCGGCAGGGACCGCACCATTCCGCCCAGTAATCCACGAGCACGGGCCGTTCGGCGCCGATCACGTCGGTCTCGAAGGAGTCGTCGGTAACATGGCTGACGGTCATGGCGTTCTCCGGCGTTGGCTGATGGCGGGCGAGGGGCGGTGGGTGCGGCCCGCCGCGACCCGAGATCGATTATGTACGACCGGCGGTTCCGGGCGTCAAGGCGCCGTCCCATGTCCTATGCGTTCCGGTTGAACACCGAATGGCTTTGCGTATCATTCGACCAACGCACGGCCAGCGCGTCGCGCGCCGTCGCGGGTTTGCCGACCGGGATCGGGTGTAACTGCATGTCCATCGAACCGCCGGAAATCATCGAGGTCGAGGAGCGTACCGTCAGTTGCGACGGCGGCGGCGGACCACTGGGGCACCCGAAGGTCTATCTCAACCTGGGGGGGGACGGCGCGATCGACTGCCCCTATTGCGACCGGCGGTTCGTTCTCGAGGCCGGCGCGGCCGGGGACGCTGGTCACTGAGTCGGGGCAGCCGGCTCCGGCGCGTCGTTATCCACAAGAAAATCTCCCGGTGTGAGACTCGGGGATGGAATCACTGACGCTTAGACAGCACCAAGGTACGGTGCCTGTGGACAGGAATCTCGCGCGGATCCGGCGCGATATCCATGCTTCCGAGGGGAAGGCAACCCCGCTACCGTGACCGTCCGGCGAAGGCCGCGCGACACGTATGTGAGACCCACTGGGACCGGCGGGCGAATCTCTACCGGAAGATCGATGGCTGACGTGGCCGAACATACGCTCTTCGATGTTCGCGAGGCGAAACCGGACGCGGAGCCGACGCACTCCACGGGTGTCGTGCCCGCCCAGGGGCTTCGCGAAGCGGTCAAACGCGGCGAGATCAACGCCACCGAACGAATTCGCCCAGACCAAATCCAGCCCGCCAGCCTCGACATCCGCCTCGGTCCCGTCGCCTACCGAACCCGAGCCAGCTTTCTGCCCGGCCGCGACGCCTCGGTAGGCCAGAAGATCGAGGCGTACAGGATGCACCGGTTTTCGCTTGACGACGGGGCGGTCCTGGAAAAGGGATGCGTCTATCTGGTGCAAGCGATGGAGAGCCTCGAGCTGCGGCATCGCACATCGGCCCTCGCCAACCCCAAGAGCTCCACCGGGCGTCTCGACGTGTTCTGTCGCCTGATCACCGACGGCGGCACGGAGTTCGACCGCGTGCGGGCCGGCTACCGCGGCCCGCTGTGGGTCGAGATATCGCCACGCTCGTTCAGTATTCTGGTGGAAACAGGCACGCGCCTGTCGCAGCTCCGGATCAAGCGAGGGGCGCCCCGGTGGAGCGAGACGGCGTTGCGTGCGCTTCACGCCGAAGTTCCACTCATTGACGACGAGACCGTGTTCGAGGAGAACGCGAGGCGGGGGTTGCTCGCCATTACGGTGGACGCGGGGGGGAGCGGCAATTCGGACCTGATCGGCTGGTGTGCGCGCAAGAACGCCGACCTGATCGATGTCTCGAAGGTCGATCACTACGATCCCGAGGACTATTGGGAGCCGGTGCGCGTGCGAACGGGCCAAGGCGTCATCCTCGACCCCAACGACTTCTATATCCTGTCGTCCCGCGAGTCGGTGACCGTTCCGGCCGACCACGCGGCCGAGATGCTGGCCTACGATACGCTGGTGGGCGAATTCCGCGTGCACTACGCCGGCTTTTTCGATCCGGGCTTTGGACTGGCCGACGTCGGCGGCGAAGGGACGCGGGCGGTTCTGGAGCTCCGGTCGCGGGACGTCCCGTTCATGATCCAACACGGCCAAGTGGTCGGACGCCTGCTCTACGAGCGGTTGACGGCGCCGTCGGACAGGCTCTACGGGCGCGGCATCGGGTCCAGCTATCAGCGCCAGGGACTCGCACTTTCCAAACAATTCAAGCGTCCCTGACCGGCCCCGTGGCATACTGAAGCGTCGGCACTCGGTCGGGGAGGATCGACGATGGCAACCGCGGGTCGCGAAACGGAGTTTTCCAAGGAGGCGAACGGCATCCAGCGTGTCGTGCTGGTTGACGGCTCGGGCTACATCTTCCGGGCTTACCACGCGCTCCCCGCCCTCGCCAGGAAGAGCGACGGCCTCCTCGTCGGCGCCGTTGCCGGCTTCTGCAATATGCTTAACAGGCTCGTCGACGACGCCATGGCCGACGACGACATCCGCCATCTGGCGGTCGTTTTCGACACCGCGCGCCGTTCCTTTCGCAACGAGATATACCCCGAATACAAGGCCCATCGTCCGCCGCCGCCGGAGGATCTCGTCCCGCAGTTCCCGCTGGTCCGGGACGCGACGCGCGCCTTCAACGTGCCCTGCGTCGAGATGGAGGGCTTCGAGGCCGACGACCTGATCGCCACCTACGCCGATCTGGCGGTCGCAGCAGGCTACGAGGTCGTGATCGTCTCGTCGGATAAGGACCTGATGCAGATGGTCGGCGAACGCGTGTCGATGCGGGATCCGATGAAACAAACCGTGATCCGGGAGGAGCAGGTCGTGGAGAAGTTCGGAGTGGGGCCGGACAAGGTGATCGACGTCCAGGCGCTGGCCGGCGATTCCAGTGACAACGTGCCCGGCGTGCCCGGGATCGGCGTGAAGACGGCGGCGGAGTTGATCGGCGCCTATGGCGACCTCGAGACACTCCTCGACCGTGCCGGGGAGATCAAGCAGCCGAAGCGGCGCCAGACCCTGCTGGAGAACGCCGGATTGGCGCGTGTCAGCCGCGAGCTCGTGACGCTGAAGCGCGACGTCCCCGTCGAGGACGGTATCGAGGCGTTGGAGCTCCGTCCGCCCGACCCGGACACGTTGTTCGCGTTCCTCGACGAGATGGAGCTCGCGTCCCTTTCGGCTCGCCTGCGCGCGAGGCTCGGTAAGAAAGCCGGCGAGACCGTGGCGCCGCTGGCCTCGGAGCCCGAGGGCGACCGCGAGTACGTAGCGATCCAGGACGAGGAAGCATTGGGTGTCTGGGTCGCGGCCGCCGAGGCGAAAGGCACGGTGGCCGTGGACACCGAGACGACGTCGCTCGACGTCATGCGGGCCGCCCTTGTCGGCGTGTCCCTCTCGGTGGAGCCGGGAAAGGCGTGCTACGTGCCGCTCGGCCATACGGGGGCGGCCGGACAAGGCGACCTTGGCCTCGACACGGAACCACGGGACGACGGGGTGCCGGCTCAGATCCCGTTCGACCGCGCGGTCGGGATCCTCAGGCCGCTGCTCGAGAACCCCGGCGTGCTCAAGATCGGGCAGAACATCAAGTACGACATGGCGGTGTTCGCCAAGTACGGCGTCGAGCTCGGGCCGGTCGACGACACCATGGTGTTGAGCTTCGTGCTAGAGGGGGGCCTGCACGGCCACGGCATGGACGAGCTGTCGGAACGCCACCTGGGTATCAAGCCCATCTCGTACAAGGACGTCGCGGGGACCGGCAAGGCTCGGATCACCTTCGACAAGGTGCCGCTCGACAAGGCGGTGGACTACGCGGCGGAAGACGCGGACATGATCGCGCGCCTGCATCGGCTATTGAAACCGCGGCTGGTGAGCGAACGCCTAGTCGGCGTCTACGAAACCATCGAGCGTCCGCTGGTGCCGGTGCTCGTCGGCATGGAGCGCGCCGGCATCCGCGTCGACCCGGAGAAGCTCAAGATACTCGGCGACGATTTCGACATGCGCATGTCCCGTCTGGTCGGGGAGATCCATGGGCTGGCGGGCCGTGAATTCAACGTCGGGTCTCCCAGGCAGCTTGGCGAGGTGTTGTTCGACGAGATGGGCCTCCCGGGCGGCCGGAAGGGCAAGACCGGCGCCTATGCCACCGGGGCGGACGTGCTCGAGGATCTCGCCGCGCTGGGCCATGAGATACCGCGCCTCGTGCTGGACTGGCGACAACTCTCGAAGCTCAAGGGTACGTACACGGACGCCTTGCAGGCGCAGATCGACGCCGAAACGGGCCGGGTGCACACCTCGTTTCAAATGGCGGCGGCAAGCACAGGACGGCTCGCGTCGACGGACCCCAACCTCCAGAACATCCCGGTGCGGACGGAGGAGGGGCGCAAGATCCGCCAAGCGTTCGTGCCCGCGGACGGCTGCAAGTTCCTCTCCGCCGACTATTCCCAGATCGAGCTACGGTTGCTCGCGCATACCGCCGACATCGGCACGTTGAAGGACGCCTTCCGCGCAGGCGCCGACATCCACGCGTTGACGGCGAGCGAGGTCTTCGGCGTGCCGATGGAGGGCATGGACCCGACGGTGCGCCGCGGCGCGAAAGCCATCAACTTCGGCATCATTTACGGCATCAGTCCCTTCGGACTGGCTCGACAGCTGGCGATCCCGCAAAGGGAGGCCAAGGCCTACATCGAGGCCTATCTGGAGCGTTACCCCGGGATACGGGACTACATGGAGAGCACCAAGGAGTTCGCACGACGGAACGGCTACGTGACGACGTTGTTCGGCCGCCGCGTGCACGTGCCGAGCCTGCGGGACAAGAACCCGGCGCGCCGAAACTTCGGCGAACGGGCGGCCATCAACGCGCCGTTGCAGGGCTCCGCCGCCGACATCATCAAGCGCGCGATGGCGCGGATCCCCAAGGCCTTCAAGCGAGAGAAGCTGTCGGCCCGGATGCTGCTCCAAGTGCACGACGAGCTGCTGTTCGACGTTCCGGAAGCCGAGATCGGCCGGACGGCGTCGGTCGTCAAGGAGGTGATGGAGAGCGCGGCGCGCCTGAGCGTGCCGCTCACCGTCGATACGGGCGTCGGCGACAACTGGGACGAGGCGCACTGACGTTCGGTTCCATGGCGCTTCTATCTCGACTTGAACTGCCATGGCGGAGGTTCATGCGCCGAGACCATATGTGCTTTGTCTTGAATCGAATGGCGTCCCGCGCAAGATCATATAGAATGTGTTGAGGCTTGATACGTTGCGATAGACGAACGATATGGCAACCGAGCAAACACGAAACGCCGTTTGGCAAGAGCTCCTGGATGTGGCGCGGCTCGTTCGGTACTACGAGGTGCTCTCCGATCGGCATCGACGTAACCATTCGATCGTTCGCTTTCTCCTGCTGGCCGCAGCGGCCGGCGGCATCGCCGCGTTGTTGGATGTGCTTCCGGCGAGCGTTCAGCTTATTGCCGGCGGGCTGGTCGCTCTCCTCGTCGTTTGGGATTTCATAGCGGATTACGCAAAAAAGGCCGCCGTCCTGCACGCGATCAGCCTTGAATGCAGCGCGTTGGAAATCGAATGGCGCGAATTGTGGGCTGACGTCAATGAACGCGATCTGGACGACTCTGAAGCGCGACGCAAAAACCAACGGCTGGCGCGGAGAGCTCTGGAGGTGACCGGGCGGGCAGGGCACGCGGATATCCGAGAGGATCGAAAACTGAACGAGAAATGCGAGAAGGTCGCATACAGGGTTGTGGAGGACCGGTATGCCTCCTAAGAGGATCATCAACGAGCGCGGAAAGCCGGCGAGACCGGGCAAGACGCCGCCTCCACCGCCTCCGCCAAAGACAAACCCGCCGGAAAAGGCGCCGCCGTCCAAGGACGGCAAGAAGTGACACCGGGTAGCGCCAACCAGGTAACCTGCCGAACAAACCGGTTCATGGCATCGCAATGCGGCCTGTTCGGTAGGGGAGTCGATGATTGACGGGAACCCCGGACTGACATGAGCGACTCACCCCGGGCGACGGTCGCGCTGGTCGACGACGACCGGAACATACTTAGGTCCGTCTCGATGGCACTTGAGGCGGAGGGGTTTCGCGTCCGGACTTTCCATGACGGCACCGAGGCCCTGAAGGCCTTGACGCATCAACCGGCGGATCTGGTCGTCCTCGACATCAAGATGCCGCGACTCGACGGCATGGAGCTGCTCAATCGCCTCCGGCGGACGAGCGACGTTCCCGCGATCTTTCTCACGTCCAAGGACGATGAGATCGACGAGATGCTCGGCCTGAAGATGGGCGCCGACGACTATATCCGGAAGCCGTTTTCCCAGCGCCTGCTCATCGAGCGCGTTCGCGCCGTTCTGCGGCGCGCCGGCAGCGGGCGGCAAGAGGGTTCGGACGGCGACGACAAACCGATCGTCCGCGGCCATCTCGTCCTCGATCCGGCCCGGCATTCGTGCACTTGGCGCGGCGGCGAGGTGCACCTGACGGTGACGGAGTTCCTCATTCTCAAGGCGCTGGCGGCGCGCCCGGGGCACGTCAAGAGCCGCGACCAGCTCATGGATGCGGCCTACGATGACAATATCTATGTCGATGATCGCACGATCGACAGCCACATCAAGAGATTGCGCCGGAAGTTCCGCGAGGCCGACGAGGCGTTCGCGAGCATCGAGACCCTTTACGGCGTGGGCTATAGATATCGCGAAGCGTGATCTCGTTGACCGCCCATGAACGGGTACGGCGCGAACGACGACGACACCGCGGTGGCCGAAGGGCCGGGCGAACGATCACGCCGCGGGGCGGCGCGAGCGCGGCGGCGCCTGTTGTCCCCCCTTACGTTGCGCGTGCTCGCGGTCAACGTGCTGGCGTTGGCGATACTCGTGGGCGGCCTGTTGTTCCTCGGCCAGTACCGCGAGAGCCTCTTCGAGGCGAAAGTGGCGGCGCTGTCGATCAACGGCGCCATCATCGCCGGTGCGCTCGGCGAGGGCGCCGTCGGGGGACCTCCCGAAAGCATCGCGCTGCACGTGGAGATCGCCACCGATTTCGTGCGCCGGCTCTCCCAGTTGACGGGAACTCGGGTGCGTCTGTTCGACGAAAGCGGGGTTATGGTCGCGGATAGCCGGGTTCTGCTCGGCGGCAACCGGGAGGTGCGGGCCAGGATGCTCGTCCCGCCGGCCGAGGAAGGTTACGTGTCCAGGCTGGTCGGCCGGGCGTCCGACCTTATGTCCGGGTTTCTGTCGTTGGACTCCGCATTGCCGCTGTATCGCGAGCCGTCGTTCTTGGTGGCGGGAGATTTCCCCGAGGTTCTCCGCGCTCTCGAAGGTAAGACCGACAGCGCCCAGCGCCGGACCGCGGACGGACGGGTCATAGTGACCGTCGCCCTTCCGGTGCAACGGTTCAAGAAGGTCCTGGGAGCGCTCCTGCTGTCGGCGAGCGGCGAGGATATCGAGGCGGGGGTGCGCGACGTGCGTCTCGCCATCCTGCAAGTATTCGCGCTGGCGTTCGCGATCACTGTGATGCTGTCGATCTATCTGGCCGCGACCATCGCGCGTCCCGTCCGGCACTTGGCGGAGGTGGCCGAGGTCGTCCGCCGGGGACCGACCCGGCGCGTCGCGATTCCCGATTTCACCTCTCGCCGGGACGAGATCGGCGATCTCTCCGGGGCGCTGGCCGATATGACGACCGCGCTGTACGACAGAATTGAAGCCATCGAGGCGTTCGCCGCGGATGTCGCGCACGAGGTGAGGAACCCGATCACCAGCATTCGCAGCGCGGTGGAGTTGCTGGCCCGGGGCGACGACCCCCGGCGGCGGGAGAAACTGACGGCCATCATCCAGGAAGACGTCGCGAGACTCGACCGGTTGATCGGCGACATCGCGGATGCATCGCGTGTCGACGCCGAACTCGCCCGCGCGGAAATCGGGCCTGTGGACCTGGTCCAGCTCGTTCGCACCCTGGTGGGAATCGAGCGCGAAACGGGACGCGGCGACTCGCCCGATATCGCGGTCGATACCGGGTCCGACGCCGCCCTCGTGGTCGATGGCATCGAGGGACGCCTGGGTCAGGTGATGAGGAACCTACTGGCCAACGCCGTCACCTTCAGTCCTTCCGGGGGGTGCATCCAGATCCGTGTCTTCCGCGAGAACGGCCGCGCGCGGATAACGGTGGAGGACGATGGTCCAGGCATCCCGGAAGACATGCGGGAAGCCATATTCGAGCGGTTCTACACCGAACGGCCAGAGGGTGAGACCTTTGGCGCGCATTCCGGACTGGGGCTCAGTATTTCGAGGCAGATCGTCGCCGCGCACGGCGGCGACATTCGCGCCGAGAATCGCCGGAACGAGGACGGGGAGGTCGTCGGGGCGCGTTTAACGGTGGAGTTGCCGTTGCCGGCCTGACCGTGTTCCCCGGGGGATAGTCCGTTGACTCCGACGCCGGGGATACGCACCTTTGCCGCGGGCGGCCGCTTTTGCGCAAGAGGAACGCCCGCGGTGAGCCGCGCTTCGGTAACGGCGGTGGACGACGACTCTCCCGTATCGGTGGTTCTCGTCACCGGCATGTCGGGGCACGGAGGCCCCGATGTTTACGGCGGGACGGACGGGGTGATATAGACCCTCGGCCGCATGACCGGGGCCGGGCCGCGAAACTCATGGCCCCGACCATTCTTTCACCCTTGAGGAACGTTCCATGCCCGACTACAAGGTCGCCGACATTGCCTTGGCGGGATTGGGGCGCCGCGAGATCACGATCGCCGAGACCGAGATGCCGGGCCTCATGGCGCTGCGGGAGGAGTATGCGGACCAGCGGCCGCTGGCGGGCGCGCGTATCGCCGGATGCCTTCACATGACGCTTGAGACCGCGGTGTTGATCGAGACGCTGATGGCGCTCGGCGCCGAGGTGCGCTGGAGTTCCTGCAACATCTTTTCGACCCAGGACCACGCCGCCGCGGCCGTGGCCGAGCGCGGCGTGCCGGTGTTCGCGTGGAAAGGCGAGACCCTTGAAGAGTACGACTGGTGCATCGACCGGACGATCGAAGGGCCGGGCGGCTGGCGTCCCAACCTGCTGCTGGACGACGGCGGAGATCTGACGCAGGTCATGCACGACAAGCATCCCGGTCTCCTCAAGGACGTACGCGGGCTGTCGGAAGAGACGAGCACGGGGGTCCGCCGCCTGTATCAGATGGAGGAATCCGGCGATCTCCTGGTTCCGGCGTTCAACGTCAACGATTCGGTCACGAAGTCCAAGTTCGACAACCTGTACGGCTCGCGCGAGAGCCTCATCGACGGGATCAAGCAGGCGACGGGCGTCATGTTGGCGGGCAAGCTGGCGGTGGTCTGCGGCTACGGCGAAGTCGGCAAGGGGTCGTCCGCGAGCCTGAGAGGGCAGGGCGCCCGCGTCGTGGTGACCGAGATCGATCCGATCTGCGCCCTCCAGGCGTCCATGGAAGGCTATGAGGTCGCGACGATGGAAGACGTCGCGCCGCGCGGCGACATCTTCGTGACCGCGACCGGCAACACGGACGTCATCACCCTCGACCACATGCGCGAGATGAAGGACCGCGCCATCGTCTGCAACATCGGCCATTTCGACTCCGAGATCCAGATCGCGGCGTTGCGAAACTTCCAGTGGCACGAGGTCAAGCCGCAGGTCGACGAGGTGGAGTTTCCCGACGGCAAACGGCTCATCGTGCTGGCGAAGGGCCGGTTGGTGAACCTGGGGTGCGCCACGGGGCATCCCAGCTTCGTGATGAGCGCGTCGTTCACGAACCAGGTGATGGCCCAACTCGAACTCTGGAACAACACCGACCGATACGAGAAGAAAGTGTACGTGCTGCCCAAGCATCTCGACGAGAGGGTTGCGCGTCTTCACCTCGACAAGCTGGGCGTGAGGCTGTCGCGCCTTTCCGGCGAGCAGTCCGAGTATCTCGGCGTTCCGGTCGAGGGGCCGTATAAGCCCGATCACTATCGCTACTGAACTCCGGGAGCCGGGAGGTTCTTCGGCGAGACCACCTCGGAATGACCGATACAAGGCCCAACGCGGGAACATGTCGAACGACCGGCGACGGTGAGATACTCGGCGGTCTCGCCGAGACCGAACGGCTGGCCTCGCGGCTCTCCGGGGTCGCGCAGCCGGGCGACCTCATCTGCCTTTCCGGCGAGCTCGGAACCGGAAAGACGGCTTTCGCACGCTCCTTCATCCGTTCGCGGGCATCCTTCGCGGGCGTCGAGGTCGGCGAGGTTCCGAGCCCGACGTTCACGTTGGCGCAGACCTACGAAATGCCCCGTGGCGACATCTGGCACTTCGACCTGTTTCGTCTCGAACATCCGGGCGAGACGCTCGAACTGGGGATCGAGGACGCGTTGAACGACGGCATCTGTCTCGTCGAATGGCCCGACCGCCTTCCGGAAAACTTGCCGGGCGCACGTCTGGACATGGCGTTCACGTTTGGCGCGACGGAGGACGAGCGCCGCGTCGGGATCGTCGGCGACGCGACGTGGCGCGAACGGTTGGCCGGGCTCGTCGGAAATGGGTGACCGGGCGGCGCACATCGAGGGATTTCTGGCGCGGGCCGGCTGGTCCGGCGCCACGCGGGAGCCGTTGGCGGAAGACGCCTCGTTTCGCCGCTACGAGCGTCTACGGCGCGACCGGCGGAGCGCCGTGCTGATGGACGCGCCGCCGTCCCGCGAGGACGTGCGCCCGTTCATCGCGATCGGCCGGCACCTGCGGTTCCTCGGATATTCGGCGCCGGAGGTCTACGCGGCGGATGTCGAGCTCGGGGCTCTGCTGCTGGAAGATCTGGGCGACGACCTGTTCGCCAGGGTTCTCGACGCGGGTGGTGACGCGCGGAAACTGTACGCTCACGCCGTCGACCTCCTGATCGACCTCCAGCGCCGCGAGCTGCCGAAAGATGTCGCCCGGTACGACGTTCCGACGCTGCTCGACGAAGCCGCGCTGTTCGTGGATTGGTATCTTCCCGCGGTCGGCGGGACCGCGGTCGCACGGTCCGCGCGGGAGTCCTTCTTCGCGGCGTGGCGGGAGGTCCTGCCGCTGGCCGGCGAGGGTGTGCCGGTGCTGGTGCTTCGGGATTACCACGTCGACAACCTGATGTGGCTGGAACGGCGGGACGGAACGTCCCGCGTGGGACTGCTCGATTTTCAGGACGCGCTCATCGGTCCTTGTCTGTACGACCTCGTGTCGCTTCTGAAAGACGCGAGGCGCGGCCTTCCTCCGGTCCTGGTCGAGGAGATGTTCGACCGGTTCGTCGAGGGCGTAGGCTTGGACGCCACGGACACCAGAACCGCCCGCGCGGTTCTCGGCGCGCAGCGCAACACCAAGATCATCGGCATCTTCACCAGACTTTGGCGAAGGGATGGAAAAAGCGATTATCTCGCGTACATTCCCCGGGTTTGGGGTCTACTCGAGGGCGACCTTGAATACCCCGTGTTGAATCCTCTGCGCGTCTGGTTCGATCGGCACGTGCCGTCGCGATTGCGGGGCTCCTACATCGCCGGGTCCGTGGCTCCCTCATGACGCCTTCCGTCTCGTCCCTGTCCGACACCGCAATGGTTCTGGCCGCCGGCAAGGGCACCCGGATGCGGGATCTCGCGTCGGAGCGTCCCAAGCCTCTGGTCGAGATTCGAGGCACGCCGCTCATCGATGGAGTCCTGGATCGCTTGAGCACGGCGGGTATCCCGAAGGCGGTCGTCAACGTCCATCGTTTCGCCGACATGCTGCGCGACCACTTGGCATCTCGCCGGGAGCCGGAGATCACGATATCCGACGAGTCCGATCGATTGCTGGACACCGGCGGCGGAGTCGCCCGCGCCCTGACCCGTTTCGAGGGTCGGCCCTTTTTCGTTCTCAATGCCGACGTCCTGTGGCTCGATGGGCGCGCCAACACCCTGTCGAGCCTGGCGCGGCGCTGGAGCGACGAGGAAATGGACGCGCTGCTCCTGATGTGCTTCGCGGTCGGTGCCATCGGTTACGAGGGGTTGGGCGATTTCACGATGGCGGACGATGGACGATTGTCCCGGCGCGAGGAGCAATGGGTGGCGCCGTTCGTGTTCTCGGGGATCCAGATCCTGCATCCGCGTCTGTTCGACGCCGCGCCCGGCGGCGTTTTCTCCCTGAATCGCCTCTGGGACAAGGCCGAGTCGGAAGGCAGGCTGTTCGGTCTTATCCACGAAGGCGCGTGGATGCACGTGGGAACGCCGGAGGGCGTGTCGGCCGCCGAGGACGTTCTGAGCGGCTTCTAGGAGTCTGTCCAAGTAGTGGTTCAGGCGGGGCAGACCGAAGGCCTGCATGGGGGTTCTCCTTCACACCGTTTGTTCGACACCAACAGTGTCGGAGGCCCCCACCTCTCCTTCAAGGGCCGCGTCTCACATCTGTCTGAACGAGGTCAATACCCTCCCGTCTCATATGTCCTGAACCAGGACAGAGGCTTGCCCGTCCGGCGGCGGGCGTATATGCTCCGCGGCGTGGTGGTTCCCCCCGTCGGGGATAAAAAGGGAACGCGGTGAGATCGCCTTCGCGGTCGAGTCCGCGGCTGCCCCCGCAACTGTAAGCGGATAGTCGGCGCTCACGATCGCCACTGGGAATCCCGGGAAGGCGAGCGCCTGCGACAACCCGCGAGCCAGGAGACCTGCCGCCACGCGTCGCCCAACCGGTGAACGGGGTGTTTCGTCGGGACGGACTGCCGTTGGTGGCGACGAACGGAAAGCAAACGTGTCGTCGCGAACGGGCCATTGATGACATCGACAGGAAATCAGCGACATCGTCGGTCGGCTCTCAGCGACGGCACGGCTTTCTCCGTGTCAAACACAAATCGGTTCGGGAGCCATCCATGCGATTCAACAGAGAACTCGGACGTCTCGCGTTTGTCCTCGGGGGCGCGGCGGCGGTCCTCGGCACCACCTCGGAGCGCCTGTCGGCGCAGGTCCGGATGTTGCCGGAAGTCGTGGTCACCGCCAGTCGGATACCCGTCCCCTCCTCGGCGGTCGGCAGCGCGGTGACCGTCATCGACGGCGACGACATCGACGCGAAACAGGACCGTACCATCGGCGAGACCCTGCGCGAGGTGCCCGGCGTCGCCGTCAGTCGTTCGGGAGGCTCCGGCGCCTATACGCAGGTCCGCATCCGGGGCGCGGAAGCGAACCAGACCCTGGTCCTGATCGACGGAATCGAGGTGGGCGATCCGGCGAACGGATCCGAATTCGATTTCGGCAATCTCCTCGCCAACGAGATCGAGCGCGTCGAAGTGCTTCGCGGGCCCCAAAGCGCGCTGTGGGGCAGCGACGCGATCGGCGGCGTCGTCAACGTCGTCACCCGGCGGGGACACGGCGCGCCCGGGATTTCCGTCGATGCCGAGGCGGGATCCTTCCGCACGGCGCGCGGCGCCGCGAGCTTCCGCGCCGGAGGCGACCGCTACCACGTCTCCGCGCACGCCGTGGGCGTTCATACGGACGGCATCTCGGCGGCGAGCGAGAAGCGAGGCAACGGGGAGCAGGACGGTCATCGCAACCGCACCGTCCACGTCAAGGCGGGCCTCTCGCCAGCGCCGAACGCCAGTTTCGACGTCGTGGGTCGGTGGACGGACGCCGAATTGCGGACGGACGGTTTCGTCTCCGGCATCGGCCTCACCGATACCGACGCCCGGACGAGCTCCATCAAGCGCTACTACCGGGGGTCGGCCACCCTCTCCACGCTCGACGGCCGCTGGACTCACGAGGTGAGCGCCGGGCTCACCGACAGCCATCGCGAGTACTTCGAGGACGGCATCGCCAGCAGCGTGTTCGAGGGCGAGAAACGGAAGTTCGACTACCAGACGACCCTGCGTTTCGAGGCGGCCCATGCCGAACATTCCCTGACCCTCGCGGCAGAACGGGAAGAGGAGAACGTGATTTCCGCGAGCGCCTTCTCGGACGTCGACCGCGATATCGGCCACGTGGGGTACGTCGCGGAGTATCGGCTCAATCTGCTCGACACGATCCACTTTTCCGTCGCCGGCCGGCGCGACGACGCGAAATTCTTCGACGACGCCGACACCTACCGGGTCGCGGCCGCCTACGAACACCGGCCGTGGGGGACGCGGTTCCACGCGAGCCATGGCGAAGGGGTCAAGAACCCGACGATCTTCGAGTTGTTCGGGTTCGCGGCCGGCTTCAGGGGCAACCCCGACCTGTCCCCGGAAACCGCGGCGGGCTGGGACGCCGGTATCGAGCAGCCGCTCCTCGGCGGCGAGGCGATCCTCGACGTCACGTACTTCGAGACCGACATCGCGGACCTGATCCAGGGCTTCGGCGACACGGCGATGAATCTCTCCGGCACCAGCCGGACCCACGGCGTCGAGTTCGCCGGAACCTGGCGGTTCGACACCGATCTGACGCTCTCCGGGGCCTACACCTGGTCGGTCGGACAGGACGCGACCGGCACGGAGCTGCCGCGCCGGCCCAAGCATATCGCCAGCCTGAACGCGAATTACACGTTCGAGATCGAGAACCGCCCGGGCTGGGTGAACGTCGGCATCGACTTCAACGGCGAGCGCACGGATCTCCGATTCGATCCCGCCCCCGTCACGGTTCGTCTCGGCGGCTTCACGCTGCTCAAGATCGTCGCCGGCTACCGGGTTCGGCCCGGAGTCGAGATTTATGCCCGGGGCGAGAACCTGCTCGACCGCGAATACGAGGAGGTCCTGGCCTTCGGCGCGCCCGGCCGCGCGGTCTACGGGGGCCTTCGGGCGACGTTCTAGAGGCCGGCGATGGCGGCGGCGCGCATCTTTCGCTTCGGCCCGAGATTCCTCGCCGCCGTCCTTCTCGCCGGGTCTCTCGCGGGCGGGGCGGACGCGAAACCCCGGCGGGTCGTCTCGCTCAACCTCTGCGCGGACCAGCTCGTCCTGATGCTGGCGGAAGCTTCCAACATCGCCGCGGTCAGCTACCTGTCGCACGACCCCGCCAACTCGTACATGGCGTCCGTAGCGCGCGATTTCCCGGCGACGCGCGGGCGCGTCGAAGAGATTCTTCCGTTGGAACCCGACCTGATACTCGCGGGACGCTTCACGTCGCAAGGATCGGTCGCCTTCCTGAAGCGCATGGGTCATCCCGTGGCCGTCCTCGACCCGCCGGAGGATTTCGCGGGAATCCGCGCCCAGATCCGGCGCGTCGCGGCGCTCCTGGACGAGGTGGAACGCGGCGAGGCGCTGCTGTCGGACATGGACCGGCGGCTGGAGCGCACCGGACGGGCCGCGCCCGCCGGCCGGCGAACCGCCGCCTTCTATATGCCCAACGGATACACCGCCGGCGGCGGGACTCCCATCCATTCCGTTCTCGCCGCCGCCGGCTTCCGGAACGCGGCCGCCGAACTGGGTGTGACGGGGACCGCCGCGCTGTCGATGGAGCGACTGGTCGCCTCCGACCCCGACGTATTGATCCTCGGCTCTTTCGGCGACGGCGGCGCCTCGATCGCCGAGGAGACACTCCGTCACCCCGCTCTCGCGAAATCGATGAAGGGGAAGACGCTGCTCCGGATTCCCACCCGTCTCTGGGTGTGTCCGGGCCCTATGCTCGCGGAAGCGGTCGAACTGTTGGCGGAGGCGCGGCCGTGACGGCCCCCGGAACGGACCGCGGCGGACCGCGCGCCGGACGACCGTCGGAGGGGACGCGGAGGTCGGCCGGCACGGCCACCGTGCTCCCGCTGGTCGTCCTGACGATCCTGGTCCTGGCGCTGTTCGCCGCGTCGCTCGCGACGGGGCACATATCCTTGCCGCCGATACCGACGCTCGCGGCGGCCCTCGGCGGCGATCCGGGACTGCCGGGCCTGATCCTCGTGGAAATCCGCCTGCCGCGCGCCGTACTCGGGATCGTCGTCGGGGGCAGCCTCGGCCTCGCGGGCGCCGCTCTCCAGGGCCTGCTGCGCAACCCGCTGGCGGACCCCGGCGTGATCGGCGTCTCCAGCAGCGCGGGGTTGGGCGCGGTCCTCGCCATCCATTTCGGACTGGCGACGGGGTCCGACCTCGCGGTTCCCGTCGCGGCGACGGCGGGGGCCGCGGCCGCCGTGGCGCTTCTGCTCGTCCTCGCCGGGCGCGACGCCGGTCCGCTCACACTGGTTCTCGCGGGCGTCGCGGTTAACGCGTTCGCCGGTGCGTTGATCTCGCTGGCGCTAAATCTGGCGCCCAGTCCCTATGCCGTCGTCGAGGCCGTGTTCTGGCTTCTCGGCTCGCTCGCCGACCGCAGCCTCTCGCACGTCGCGGTCGCGCTGCCGCTCACGCTGATCGGATGGCTTCTGCTGGCCACGGCGGCCCGACCCCTCGACGCGCTCACCCTCGGCGACGACGTGGCGCGGTCGCTGGGGTTCGATCTGTCGCGCGTCAAGGCGCAAATCGTTCTCGGCGCGGCCTGCTGCGTGGGCGCGGGCGTCGCGGTGAGCGGCGCCATAGGGTTCGTCGGTCTCGTCGTCCCTCACCTCCTGCGTCCCTTCGTCGGTCACGAGCCCGGCCGCCTCCTGATCGCGAGCGGACTGGGGGGAGCGGCGCTGCTCCTGGCTGCCGACCTGACCGCCCGTCTTCCGCCGATGACGCACGAACCGCGTCTGGGCGTCGTCACCGCGCTGATCGGCGCGCCCTTCTTTCTCCACCTGATCGTGCGCACGCGGAGAACACTGGCGTGAACGGACTCGTCGCGCGGGATGTGGCCGTCTCCCTGGGTGGACGCGAGGCGCTGCGAGGCGTGGCGTTCACCGCCGGGCACGGCCGGGTCGTCGGCCTCATCGGGCCCAACGGCGCCGGCAAGACCACCCTCCTGCGCGTCCTGGGCGGACTGATGGCGCCCGACCGAGGCGTCGTCACGCTCGGGGGGATCGAGATGGCGGCCATGCCGCGCGCGACCCGGGCCAAGCGCATTTCCTACCTGCCGGCGGACGCGCCGGTCCACTGGCCGCTGCGCGTCGACCGGCTGGTCATGCTGGGGCGCATTCCCTGCGCCGGTCTCTGGCGGGGTTCCAGCGATGCCGACGCCCGGATGACGGAAGCCGCGATGAGCCGGACCGACGTTCTCCACCTCGCGGACCGGACCGTCTCGTCGCTGTCCAGCGGCGAACGGACGCGGGTTCTCATCGCCCGCGCCCTCGCCGGCGACCCCGAGGTGCTGCTCGCGGACGAGCCGGTCGCCTCGCTCGACCCCTACCACCAGCTCCGGGTCATGGAGCTCTTCCGGGACTTCGCGGCGGGCGACCGGATCGTCGTATCGGTCCTTCACGACCTGACCCTGGCGGCCCGTTTCTGCGACGATCTCGTACTCGTCGCGGAGGGGCGCGTCGTTCGCGACGGGCATCCGGAAGAAGTTCTGACGTCGGGCGCCGTCGGCGGGGCATACGGCGTCGAGACTGTCACGGTTTCCACCGCCGCCGGGACCTTCGTGGCGCCCTGGCGGCGGCTGGACACCGGGAACGAAACGCCATGAAGACGATCTCCGCCAGTGCCATCAAGATCCGATGGACGGCAGTGACCGTGTCACTGGCCGGTCACGCGCTGGCCGCCGCCGCCGTCGGCCCCGATACCGCCCTCCCGCCGCGGGACTCGCCGCCGATCACGGTGGAGCTCGTGCTCCTCGACGAGCCGGGATCCTCCCCGGAAATTCCGGCGGGTCCATCGCCGCCGGACATCGCGCGAGACCTGGCGCCAGTGCCGGTCGGGACGGCCGCGCCGGCAGCCCCCGGCGCGAGGACTCTCCGCGTCGGTGTCCGCGAAGAGACCCCCCGGGCGGCGCCGGCGGCGCGGACACCGAAACCCCGGAGGAACGCGCCCCTGCCGCGGATCAAACCCCCGACGCCGCAGGCGGTACCGGATGGCGCCACCGCCGTCGGGCTCCCGGATCGGGAGGACATGTCCGCCGTGGACGCGCCGCCGTGGGGGCCGGCAGACACGGGGTGGAACCGACCCTCGGCGGTCTCGCGGTCCGCCGCGGACACGCCCCGGCGGGATCGGCCGGACGCGTCCTCCGGCGCGTCGCCTCGATCCGCGTACATCCGGCAGCCCGCCGAAACACGGACGGGAGTCACCCGCGGCGTCCGGGTCGCCGCGCAAAATCGTCCGCCGGGATACCCTTTCGCGGCCCGGCGGTTGGAGCTGGAAGGCCAAGTCCTGTTGCGGGTCGAGGTGGATCGCGCGGGCGCGGTGGAACGCGTGACGGTCACGAGGAGCAGCGGCCACGGGCTTCTCGACGAAGCCGCGCGCCGGGCGGTGAACGAATGGCGGTTTCTGCCGGCGACGGTCGACGGCGAGGCGGTCTCCGGGGCCGTGGACGTTCCCGTGTCCTTCCGCCTCCGTTAGCCGGTGCCGCCGTCCCGCCCGTCGAAGAGGTCGATCACGCAGGCGGCGTCGAGCCCCCCCTCTCCCCGGTCGACGAACGTCCGGTAATACGACCGCGCGAGCTCGACCACGGGCAACGATGCGCCGATCCGTGTCGCTTCGTCCAGACAGATGCCGAGATCCTTGTACAGGAGGCCGACAGCGCCGCCGGCGCCGAAGTCCCGCCGCAGCATCGGTCGGGCGCGCGTGTCGGCCTGCCAGGACGCGGCAGATCCGTTCGAGATCGCCTCTACGACCTTGTCCCCGTCGAGACCCGCCCGCTCCGCGAAAGACAGACCCTCGGCCAAGGACGCGACGATTCCGGTCGCGCATATCTGATTGACCATCTTCGCCAGTTGTCCGGTGCCGACGGGACCCATGTGGAGGACGCTACGCCCATACGTCTTCAGAAGGGGCACCGCGCGCGCGAACGCCCCGGCACCGCCGCCCACCATGATGGAGAGGGCGCCCCGCCGCGCGCCGGGCTCGCCGCCCGCGACCGGGGCGTCCAGAAAGTCGAAACCGCCGGACCGCGCCCGTTCCGCGACCTCGCGGGCGACCCCGGCGGACGTCGTGGTGTGGTCGACGAACACCGCGCCCGACCGCATGGCGGAGAAGGCGCCGTCCCGACCCACCGTCACGGCCCGCAGGTCGTCGTCGTCGCCGACGCAGGAGAACACGAAACGCGCCGCCCTGGCCGCTTCCGCCGGTGTGGCGGCGACGGCGCCACCGTGCTCGGAGACCCACGCCCGCGCCCTGGCCGCCGTCCGATTGTAGACGGTGACCCGATGCCCCTCCGCCGCCAGATGTCCGGCCATGGGGCCGCCCATGACCCCGAGGCCCAGAAAGGCGACGTCCTCGGTCATTGGATCACGGGCGGGTCAGCAATTTCATCAGGCTGGAGGTGTCCCAGCGACTTCCGCCCAACGCCTGGACCTCGGCGTAGAACTGGTCGACCAGCGCCGCCACGGGCAGCCGCGCGCCATTACGCCGGGACTCCTCCAGACAGATGGAAAGGTCCTTGCGCATCCACTCGACGGCGAAGCCGAAGTCGAACTCGTCGCGCAGCATCGTGCGCCCGCGGTTTTCCATCTGCCACGACTGAGCGGCGCCCTTGGAAATGACGTCGAGGACCTCGTCGCCGTCGAGACCGGCCCGCTGGGCGAAGTTCATGCCTTCGGCAAGACCCTGAACCAGCCCGGCGATACAGATTTGGTTGACCATCTTGGTCAGCTGTCCGGCGCCAGCGGGACCGAGGAGACGGACCTCCCGCGCATATGCGTCGATGACCGGCTTCGCCTCGCGAAACGCGCCCTTCCGCCCGCCGACCATGACCGTGAGCGCGCCGTTCTCCGCTCCCGCCTGCCCACCGGAAACGGGTGCATCCAGAAACCGGCAACCCCTCTCCTTCGCCGCGGCGTCCAGCTCTCTCGCGAGGGTGGCCGACGCGGTGGTGTGGTCGACAAAGATGGCGCCCTTCTCGATCCCCTGATAGATGCCGTCCTTCGCCGTGGCGATGCTACGGACGTCGTCGTCGTTTCCCACGCAGGCGAAGACGATGTCCGCCGTGCGGGCGGCTTCGGCGGGTGTCCCGGCCATCTCGCCGCCGTGCTTTCGGACCCATCGCCGCGCCTTCGTCTTGGTCCGGTTGTAGACTGTCACGTCATGACCGGCAGCGACCAGATGGCCCGCCATGGGAAACCCCATGACCCCAAGACCGATGAACGCCAGTTTCATTCCCATGAGCTCCTCCCATCCCTTCCCTTCCGGTGACCGCGCGGCCGGCACCGGGGCCGACTGCGGATTTCTACACGTTCGCGGGACGGGCCGGAAGCCGCCGTCTGACCCGGCCGGAACGACGCCTTCGGACTCCGCATGGTCCGTTCATATTCCTCCCCCGTGAGGGGGGAGGAATATGAATAGAGCGCAAGTTGCCCCCACCGCCGATTCGCGCAAACTGGAGCCATGAAACTTCTCGCGTGGACGTTGGTGATCGTCGTCTCGGTTCTCTGCCTGACGGCGGGCGGAACCTGGGTCTGGCTTCGCGGATCCCTGCCGGCGATGGAGGGAGCCATCGAGCTGACGGGCCTCTCCGCCCCCGTTCGCATCGTTCGCGACCGGAACGCCGTGCCACACATCTACGCGGAGAACGTCGGGGACGTGATGTATGGCCTGGGGTTCGCCCATGCCCAGGACCGACTGTGGCAGATGGAGGTCAACCGCCGCGTCGGCGCGGGACGCCTCGCGGAGATCCTCGGCGCTCCGGCCCGGCGCACCGACCGGTTTCTCCGCACGCTCGGGGTTCACCGGGCGGCGGAACGCGCCTATGCCGAGCTCGATCGACAGACCCGCGACGTCCTCGACTCCTACGCGGCGGGCGTCAACGCGTTTCTCGACGCCCGCGACGGTCCGCTCCCGCCGGAATTCCTGATCCTCGGCCATCGGCCGGAGCCTTGGGAACCGCAGGACTCCCTCGCGTGGGGAAAGATACTGGCCTGGGACCTCGCCCGGAACTGGAGAAAGGAGCTGCTCCGCCTGCGCCTGGTCAAACTGGCCGGTGTGCGGCCCGACCGGCTCGTCGAACTCTTCCCGCCCTATCCCGGGGACGCGCCCATCGCCCTGCCGGACCTCGCCGGCGCCTGGTCGAGGGCGCCGGTCGAGATCGCGGGCGCGTCGGCCTTGTTGGCCCGTTCCCCGGCGAACGGCTCCAACAACTGGGTCCTCGCCGGAACGCGAACGACCACGGGCAAACCGCTTCTCGCGAACGACCCCCATCTGGGCCTGGGCGCGCCGTCGGTCTGGTACCTCGCCCATCTGGACTGTCCCGAGTTCCGCGCCATCGGCGCGACGCTTCCGGGCGTCCCCGGGATCGCCCTGGGCCGGAACGACCGGATCGCCTGGGGCTTCACGAACCTGACCGCGGACGTTCAGGACCTCTACATCGAAAAGATCGCGGAGGGCGATCCCGACTCGTACGTCGCGCCCGACGGGCCGAGGCCGTTGACCGTCCGCGCCGAGGTCATTCGCGTGCGCGACGCGGACGATCTCCGCTTCAACGCACGGGAGACCGTCCACGGGCCCGTCATATCCGACGCCTCCTCGCGCGCGGCCGACGCGGCCGAACCGGGTCACGTGATCTCGTTGGCCTGGACGGCACTGCGGAGCGGCGACACGACGGCGCGCGCGATCCTGCACATGAATCGGGCCAGGAACTGGCGCGAATTCACCGATGCCCTCGCGGATTTCAAGGAACCACAACAAAACGTCGTCTACGCGGACGTCGAGGGCAACATTGGCTACCATGCGGTCGGACGCATTCCCGTCCGCAGGCCCACGAACGCCGTCCGGGGAACCATGCCCGCGCCCGGGTGGGATCCCGCCTACGAATGGACGGGCTACATCCCGTTCGAGGAGATGCCGCGCGCCTACAACCCGGATGGCGGATCGATCGCCACGGCCAACCACAAGGTCGTCGGCGAGGCGTACCCCTACGCGATATCGAAGGATTGGGCACCGCCCTACCGGATAAGGCGCATCGAGACGATGCTCGCCGAGGTGGAGAGGCACTCCGTCGCGGACATGCGACGGATACAGGCGGACACCACGAGTCTGGTCGCCGTCGACTTTCTGCCCCTGTTTCTGGACCAGCTCCCGGTCGACGAGACGAACGGACCTTTCGTCCGCATGTTGTCGCGATGGGGTGGCGCCATGGACCGCCATCGCCCCGAACCGCTGCTCTTCTGGGCTTGGTACCGGGAAGTCGCGCGGCTCCTTCTTGAGGACGACATCGGCGCCCTGTTCGGAGAATTCTGGGCGGCGCGCCCGCTGCTCGTGAACGACATACTGACCCGCCGCCGACACCTCTGCGACGACGGGCGGACCGGACGACGGGAGACCTGCCCGGAGACCGTCGCCCGAGCCCTCGCGTCGGCCATCGCCTACCTGACGGAAAGGTACGGACCCGACCCCACGTCATGGCGCTGGGGCGAGGCGCACGTGGCTTACGCGGAGCATACTCCCTTCTCCCGGCTGCCTCTGCTGGCGCGCTTGTTCGATATCGCCCTCGAGTCGGACGGCGACGGGTTCACGGTGAACGCGGCGGCGCACCGCATCGCGAGCGAACGCACGCCGTTCCGGCAATTCCACGGCGCCGGCTATCGGGCGATCTACGACCTGTCGAACCTCGACCGGTCGCTCTACATGCAGAGCACCGGGCAATCCGGGAACGTCCTGTCGCCGTACTATCGCCACTTCGCGGAGAACTGGCGCGACGTCGCGTATATTCCGATGAGCATGGACCGCGAAGACATTCTCGAAGGCGCGCTGGGGACCCTCGTGCTGCGACCGAAGCGGTGATCGGGGGCCGGGCCGGGATATTCCGTGAAAGTCCGGGCGCGGTCCCCCCAGTCGGGGATTGCGTGTACCCTGCGCGCGTCAGGCGGGAGGAAGGGGCCCAGGACATTCACACGGAAGACGCGGCGGAGGAACCGAACGACCGGCATGAACTCGACCCTCGACCCCCACGAGAAGAAATTCTTCGCCACGCCGCGGATGCCGTGCCCTTACCTGCCGGGTAAATTCGAGCGGAAGGTCTTCACGGAGCTTTGGGGCGACGACGCCGGGCGACTCCACGACGCCCTCGCGGCGGCCGGTTTCCGCCGAAGCCAGGGCGTCGTCTACCGTCCCCTGTGCGACGACTGCGCGGCCTGCGTGCCGGTTCGCGCGGTCGCCAGGGAGTTTCACCCCAGGAAATGGATGCGGCGCGTCGTCGCCAGGACCGCGCATATCGAAGCCGGCGAACGGCCGGCGATAGCGACCGTGGAGCAGTTCCGGCTGTTTCGCCGATATCTGTCGTGGCGCCACGCGGACGGCGGCATGATGGACATGGACTTCGACGACTACCGGTTCATGGTCGAGGATACGCCCGTCTCCACGTCGATGGTCGAGTTCCGGGAGCCCGGCGGACGGCTCGTCGGCGCCTGCCTGACGGACGCCATGGCGGACGGGCTGTCGATGGTCTACAGCTTCTCCCGCCCCGACCTGCATCGCCTGAGCCTCGGCTCCGCGATCGTCCTGTGGCACATTCGGCGCGCGGCGGAACTGGGCCTCGACTACGTATATCTCGGCTACTGGATTGCCGAGAGCGAGAAGATGGCCTACAAGGCGAGGTTCGCGCCCATCGAGGCGCTCGGGCCCGAAGGCTGGGTCCCGCTGAGGCGGTGACGCGGGATCTCGCGAAGGAGGACACCCGATGAACGCCGAAACCGCTCGACACCCATGGCGATCGTCTGGAACACATCAAACGGCGGCTCGAGCTCCCGCGTGAACGGCGAAGGGGCCATGCGGTCGATGCGCATATTCGTGGCGGCGGCGTGCTGCGCCTTGTGGCCGTCGCTCGCGGTAGGACAAGGACTGGACCGTGCCGAGCCACAGACTCTCGACCGGGCGCTGAAGCAGTTGTGGCCGTCGCTCGCGGTAGGACAAGGACTGGATCGGTTCAAGCTTTTCGCCGATTGTGAGCCGATGGGGCTCGTCGTCGAGGGTCTGCCCGAAGATGCCGCCGAGATCGGCCTTACGGAGGACTCGATTCGGGCTGCCGCCGAGAGCCGCCTCCGTTCCGCCCGTCTCTACATCGAGGCAAGCAGCCCATACCTCTACATCAACGTGAACGTGCTCGCAGGTGCTTTTAATGTGGCCCTGGAATACAATAAATCGGTTTTTGATCCCTTGTCTGGCCTCAGCGGCGTGGCATCCACTTGGAGTAGCGGGGGTACCGGCACCCACGGTAGAGATTCGGGTTTCATACTGTCCCAAGTATCACAACACTTGGATCGTTTCCTGGCCGAATTCCTGCGCGTGAACGAGGCGGCCTGCGGCAAACAGTAGGCGAGAGAGGGTGCTCGATGAACGCCGAAACCGAGAGCCTCGTCCTTGAGCACTTGCGCGCGACCCGCGCCGACGTGGGAGCGGTGCGGGACGACGTGCGCGACCTCCGCCACCGTGTCTCGTCCATGGAACGGCATCTGGCGAACATCCAGAGCGATATCGCGAACATCCAGCAACGACTCGACACCCATGGCGACTGCCTCGGGCGCATCGAACGGGGGCTCGAGCTCGCGGACGCGCCCGCCTGAACGGCGGAGGCGTCATGCGGTAGTGTCGCCCGCGCTCCCCGGCGCGGTCCCGGGTCAGGCGAACCGGTTCGATCTCGGGAAGCCCTTGGGCGCGCGGCGGCCGATCTGTGCGCGCTTGCCGGACCACGGCGCGAGATCCCTCTCGGTCCGCGTCCGGCCGCCGGACCGCCAGGGGAGACCCCCGGCGAGACTGAACGCGACGGCGTCGGACAGGCCCCCGTCCTTGTAACGCTGGACCAGGACGCCGCGCCCCCGGGTCATGGTCGGCAGTTCCGAAACGGGGAACACCAGCAACTTCCGGTTCTCGCCCACGACGGCGACGGAATCCGCGCCCTCCGGCACCGCAGCGCAGACCCGCGCCTCGACTCCACGGCCGACGTTCAGCGCCTGTTTCCCGCCGCGGGTCTGGGCGATGACATGGTCCTCTCCGACGAGGAAGGCACGACCGTCGCTCGACGCGACCAGCAAGGTCCGCCCCGGTTCGTGGACCACGAGCTGAACGATGTCGTCCTCGGTGCCCAACTCGACCATGAGGCGCACCGGATCACCGTGGCCGCGCCCGCGCGGGATCCTGTCGCAAGGGATGGTATAGAAGCGGCCGTTCGTTCCGAACAGCACCAGCTTGTCGGTCGTATCCGCGTGCAGCCAGAAACGGCCGCGATCCCCTTCCTTGTAGCGGGTGTCGCCGTTCGGGTCGACGTGACCCTTGACCGCCCGAATCCAGCCTTTCTCGGAACAGATCACCGTGATGGCCTCCTTCTCGACCATCGCCTCGAAGGGCACGACGACCGCGGCCGGAGGCTGGCCGATGTCGGTCCGGCGACGGCCCAGCCCGGTCTTCCCGCCGAACCGCTCGCGAACGGCACGGATTTCCGCCGAGAGGGCGCGTGAACGCCTCTTCTCGTCCCCTAGCAACGCCCGAAGCCTCTCGCGTTCCTCGGTCAGGTCGGCGTGTTCTCGCCGGATGCCTTCCTCCTCGAGGCGCCGCAAGGCCCGCAACCGCAGGTTGAGAATGGCTTCGGCCTGCGTGTCCGATAGATCGAACTTCTCCATCAACGTCGGTTTGGGGTCGTCCGCGTCGCGAATGATCCGAATCACCTCGTCGAGATCGAGAAACGCGATGAGATAGCCTTGCAGGATCTCGAGTCGCCGTTCCGTCCGGCCCAGGCGATAGCGGGTGCGTCGCACGAGCACGTCCAGCCGATGCTCCAGGAACGCCGACAGCGCCTCGCGCAATCCCATCACCCTCGGCGTGTTGCGGGCATCGAGGACGTTGAGGTTGAGGGGGATCCGCACCTCCAGATCGGTCAGCCGGTAAAGCGTCTCCATGAGCACGGCCGCGTCCACCGAACGGCTCCTGGGTTCGAGAACGATCCGCACCTCTTCCGCCGACTCGTCCCGAATATCCGCCAGCATGGCCAGTTTTCGCGACTCCACGAGCGCCGCGATCCTCTCGACCAGCCGCGCCTTCTGCACCTGATAGGGGATCTCGGTCACGACGATCCGGTACTGACCACGGCCCTGGTCTTCCGTTTCCCATCTCGCCCGAAGCCGGAAGCCGCCGCGGCCCGTGGCGTAGGCCTCGACGACATTCTCGGCCGGCTCGACGAGAACCCCGCCGGTGGGAAAATCGGGACCGGGCACGAATTCGACCAGCTTCGCGGCGCGGGCCCGGGGATACTTGACGAGATGCAACAGGGCATCGCACAGCTCGCCGGCGTTGTGCGGCGGAATGTTCGTCGCCATGCCGACGGCGATTCCGCTGGCGCCGTTGGCCAACAGGTTGGGAAACGCCGCCGGCAACACCACCGGCTCGCTCTCCTCGCCATCGTAGGTATCCCGGAAATCGACCGTGTCCTCGTCGATTCCGTCGAGCAGCGTTTCGGCCACCTCGGTCAACCGCGCCTCGGTGTAACGCATGGCCGCGGCGTTATCGCCGTCTACGTTGCCGAAATTCCCCTGGCCGTCGACGAGCGGATAGCGTGCGGCGAACGACTGGGCCAAGCGCACGAGCGCGTCGTAAACCGCCTGATCTCCGTGGGGGTGGAACTTGCCGATGACATCGCCGACGACGCGGGCGCATTTCTTGAAGCCCCGGTCGGGATCGAGCCTGAGTTGCCGCATCGCGTACAGCAGCCGGCGATGGACGGGCTTCAGGCCATCGCGCGCGTCCGGCAGGGACCGGGCGGTAATGGTGGAAAGCGCATAAGCGAGATACCGTTCGCTCAAGGCGTCCGTCAGGGCGGTATCGCGAATGTCCTCGGCGGGTGGAGCAACAGTCATCTCACCGATATATCACTAGGTATTGTGTTTCGACGAGAAAATCGTTCTACCAGTCGTGCCCTGGCGGGGGGAAGTGCGCCGCCCCGGTCACCGAGAACGTGACGCGCCAGGAAATGTCCCGTCAACGCCAGTCCATCCGCGGCCGCGTCGCGCAGATCTCCAAGCGTGGCGGGCAAGGCACGGCCCGCGCCCCGTCCGTCCGCGACGAGGAACGCGGGCAAGGGTAGCAAACGGTCGCGATACTCCCCGGCCGCCGCCGCACCGACGGCGCGCCCGCTTCGGGGGGAGACGTATGCCAATCCGGTCTCCGCACCCGTCCGCGCGCACGATCCGAGGTCCAGCCCGAACCCCAGCTCGGCCAACAGGCCCGCTTCCCATCGCACGTAGACGAGCGGCCAGGACTCGCTTCGCTCGATTTCGTCCAACAAGGTCATCATTCCCTCGTAGGTGCCCCGATGGGGTTGGCGTTCGGGCAGGACGACCTCGGCGACCGCGCAAGCCGCGCTGAGGCCCGCCAACCGGTCCGAATCGGAGAGGAAGTTCGCGGCGCGCGCGCGCATGGGCTCGACGGTCAGGATTCCGAGATGTTCCGCGAGCCGGGCGCGCCAGCTGGCACTCACTTGGTTGCCCGGCTGGAGCACTCCCCGGATCCTTCGCCCGGCGCCGCCGCGAACGAGGCCTGCGTGGCGGCCCCGGTGTCCGGTCAGCAGTTGCGCGATGGCGGACGATTCGCCGTGCTTGCGCGCGGACAGAACGATCCCTTCGTCGGTCCACTCCATCGAGCCGAGGCCTAACGGGGAAACTCCAAGCCCATTTCCCGATACCGGGCCGGTTCGTCGAGCCAGGCCGCGCGCACCTTCACGCGAAGGAACAGATGGACCGGGCGCTCCATGGTGTTCTCGAGTTCGAGGCGCGCCGCCACGCCCACCGCCTTGATCGCCCGCCCGCCCTTCCCGAGCACGATCCCCTTGTGGGAGTCACGCGACACGTAGATCACCTGATCGATCTTCGCACCGCCGTCGGGGCGTTCTTCCCAACCTTCGGTCTCCACCGTGAGATGGTAGGGCAGTTCCTGGCGGAGCCGCATGAAGAGCTTTTCCCGCGTCGTCTCGGCCGCCAGCAACCGCATGGGCATAGCGGCGATCTGATCTTCCGGATACAACCAGGGGCCCTCGGGCAGGATCCCGGCGAGAAAGTCCCGCAGGTCTCCCACACCGTCTCCGGACAGCGCCGAGATCATGAAGGTGCCCCGGAACGCGCCGGACTCGTTCAGGGCGTCGCTCAGGGCGAGCAGCCTGTTCTTCTCGACGAGGTCGATCTTGTTCAGGACGAGCACCGCCGGCAAGCCCGCCCCGGCCAGCCCTTCGACGATCCGCGCCGTGTCGTCGCCGTCCGTATCCGCCGGTCGGCGGGAATCGGCGAGAAGCACGACCATGTCCGCGTCGCGGGCGCCGGACCACGCCGCGTCGACCATCGCCCGTTCGAGACGACGACGGGGAGAGGAGAAGATCCCGGGGGTGTCGACGAACACGAACTGCGAGTCTCCGTCGACGGCCACGCCGATAACCCGCGTCCGCGTCGTTTGAACCTTGGGCGTGACGATCGATACCTTCGCCCCCACGAATGCGTTCAACAACGTGGACTTGCCGGCATTGGGCGCGCCCACGAGCGCGACCACGCCGCATCGCGCGTCCGCGCGCGTGTTTCCGCCGGGTTTCCGCGCCGTATCGTCAGCCATCGTCGGTCGCCGCCGGGGGCTCGTGACGCTCGATTCCCGCGAGCAGCGCGGCCGCGGCGGCCTGCTCGGCCTCGCGCTTCGAGCCGCCGCGTCCCCGCCGCGCCGAAAGCCCCGGCACGGACGCCTCGATCGTGAACGTCGGATCGTGGTCCGCGCCCTCGCGGGCGACGAGGGTGTACGCGGGTGGCTCCAGACTCGCGGCGTGAGCCCATTCCTGCAACCGCGTCTTGGCATCCTTCGGCGCCTGGACCAGCGCGTCGACCCTGTCGTCCCAATAACGATGGATGAACCGGGCCGCTACGCTCAAGCCGCCGTCGAGGTAGAGCGCGCCGATAATGGCCTCGCAGGCGTTCGCCAGCAGGGCCGGCCTGTTCGCGCCGCCCCCGTCGCGCTCGCTCTTGCCCAGGTCCAGATACGCCCCGAGATTCATATCCCGGGCGACGCCGGCAAGAGTCTCCCGCCTTACCAGCGCGTTGTACCGATACGCGAGCTGTCCCGCATCCGCGTTATCGAAGCGCGCGAGCAGGCGTTCGGCAATGACGAGCCCCAGGACCCGGTCACCCAGAAATTCCAGGCGCTCGTAATCGCGCGGACGTCGCGCGGACCGGCGTCCGCCCCCGGCGGCGCTGGGGTGCGTCAAGGCCTCGTCGAGCAGTCCGGTCCGCTCGAACTCGTGGCCGAGTAGTCCGCCGAGCTCGGCGCGGGACGACGACATGCCGGACTAGCCTCGCAGGCCGTCGAACAGACGCCCGTACCTCACGGCGAACGGCCATTTCCAGACCTCCCAGAATCGCGCGGAACCGTCGGTGGAAAAAAACAGGACCTCCGCCCGGCCGACGAGATTCTCCGCCGGAACCAGCCCCACGGCCGACGCGACCCGGCTGTCCAGGGAGTTGTCCCGGTTGTCGCCCATCGCGAAGTAATAGCCCTGCTGCACCAGGTACTCCCCGGTGTTGTCGTGGTTGCCGTTTCGCAGCAGATCCAGGGTCCTGTAGGCGACGCCGTTAGGCAGCCGCTCCACGTACTGAGGCGCGAAGTAGACGTTTCCGAAGTCGTCGGTGTAGGTGAAGTCCTCGATACGCGACCGCGCCACCGGTTCGCCGTTCAGGTATAGGCGGCCCTCCTTCATTTGAATCCGGTCGCCGGGCAATCCGACGATTCGTTTGATGTAGTCGGTATCGTTGTCCCGCGGGAGCTTGAACACCGCGATGTCTCCGCGCTCCGGTGCGGACTCGGCGATCCGGCCGGAAAACAGCGGCGGGCTCCACGGCAACGAGTGTCGACTGTACCCGTAGGAGTATTTGGAAACGAACAGGTAGTCCCCGACCAGCAGGGTGGGCAGCATCGACTCCGATGGAATGTTGAACGGTTCGAAGGCCAGCGTCCGTATGACGCCCGCGATCAACACGGCGTAGACGATCGTGCGGATCGTCTCGCCGACGCCGCCTTTCGCCTTCTTTTCGCTCACCGGCGCGCTTCCCGCCGACGGTACCGCGAGGGAACCACCGATCCGCGGAGTCCGCAAACCGGCCGACCGCCGCCGCGGAGCGCGCGCCCGGTCACGACGCGTCGACCGGGAGCGCGGAGATGAGAACGATCGCCTGGGCGAGCGGAGGCTCGTCGGTGATCGTGAGTTCGACGTGGGCGCGCATACCGTCCGGCGTGAGTTCCTCGAGCCGGGTCCGGGCGCCCCCGGTCAGCTCGAGCACGGGCTTTCCGGATGGCAGGTTGTAGACCCCGAGGTCGCGCCAGAAGACGCCTCGCCGAAACCCGGTGCCGAGCGCCTTGGCGCACGCTTCCTTGGCGGCGAACCTGCGCGCGTACGACGCCGCCCGACCGGCGCGGCCCTCCGAATTCGAGCGCTCCAGTTCGGTGAATATCCGTTTGACGAAGCGTTCGCCGAAGCGGTCGAGGGTTCTCTCGACTCGCCGGATGTCGATGAGGTCGCTGCCCATCCCGATCACCACCGCCATGCCCCTTCCCACGTCACGCCGGTGCCCTCGCCCCGTCCATGAGCGCGCGCATGTGGCGAATGGCGCCCTCCAGTCCCGTGAACATCGCCTCCCCCATGAGGAAGTGGCCTATGTTGAGCTCCACGACGGTCGGGATGGCGACGACGGCGGCGACGGTCTCGAACCCCAACCCGTGGCCCGCGTGACACTCGAGACCGATCCGCTCGGCGTGCGCCGCGGCATCCTTCAGCCGCCGCAACTCCGCCCGCCGCCCGGAACCCGTGGCCTCGCAATACGCGCCCGTGTGCAACTCGACCACGGGAGCGCCGATCGCGACCGCCGCGTCGAGTTGCCTTTCGTCGGGGTCGACGAACAGCGACACGCGGCAGCCCGCCTCTCGCAGCCGCGGAACGACCTCCCCGAGGCGGTCCCGCGAACCCGTTACGTCGAGGCCGCCTTCGGTCGTCAATTCCTCTCGTCTCTCGGGAACGAGGCACGCGGCATGGGGCCGGAACTTCGCGGCGACGGCGACCATTTCGTCGGTCGCCGCCATTTCGAGATTGAGCGGCGCGTCGAGCTCCTCGCTCAGCCGGGCGATGTCGTCGTCCCGGATGTGCCTCCGGTCCTCTCTGAGATGCGCCGTGATGCCGTCGGCGCCGGCCCCGACGGCGAGGCGGGCGGCCCTGACGGGGTCGGGATGGTCGATGCCCCTGGCGTTCCGGACGGTCGCGACGTGATCGACGTTCACGCCCAGCCTCGGATACCGGCTCACGGAACCAACCCTCCCCCGGCGCGGGAACCGGTGACGGTCGCCGCCGCCTCCCGCCGTCGGCGCAAACGCTCGGACCGGAGACGCCGATACCGCTCGACGCAGTAGCAAGTCGGGAAAAAGACGACGATCCACACCACGACGGCGCAGAGTGCGCCGCCGACGGTCATCGGCAGCAGGACCGCGAAGGGATGGTCGAAGATGTAGTGAAGACTTATATGCCGCGGCACGTCGGCCAGACGCGACGATCCCAGAAGCAACTCGCCGAGGCGGAGCGTGCCCCACCAGATGAACGGAAACGTCCACGGATTGCCGACGGCGGTCCCGACGGCCGAGGCGATGACGTTGCCGCCGAGCAGCCACGCGATGAGAGCGGCGGACACGAAATGAAGACCGACGAATGGCGTGAATGAAACCGCGGCGCCGCACGCGAGTCCGGCCGCGATGGAGTACGCCGACCCCCGGAGTCGCACGACGCGATGGCGCAGGTAGGCGCCGGCCCGGAACCATCCCATGCGCGGCCAGAGGAACTCCCGCGCCCGCTGCGGGAAAGTCATGCTCACCCGGCGACGAAACATCGGCCCACCCGTCTCGTCATCGAATCCGGAATATCGCCGGCGCCGGACGGACTCGCAGCGCGAGCTCCAGGCCTCATCCGCGCACCCGCTCGACCGAGTTGATCGCCGGTTCCGCGCGAAGCGCCGCGAGAATACCGGTCAGATGGGCGACGTCCTTGACCTCGATATCGACCAGGAATTCGTAGAAATCGGACGATCGGTCGGTAATCTTGAGGTTCGAGATGTTGGCGCGATTGTCGGCGATGACCGTCGTCAAGCGCGAGAGACTTCCCGGCGTGTTCGACAGCACTGTTTCGATCCGTCCCACGTGCATCCGATGGGGATCCGCGCTCGCGTCCCAGGCGACGTCCAGCCATCTCTCGGGCGTGTCGTTGAACTGTTCCAGCGCCTCGCAGTCGATCGTGTGCACGGTCACGCCTTTGCCGGCGGTCAGAATGCCGATGATGCGTTCCCCGGGGAGCGGATGGCAGCACCCGGCCATATGCACGGCGACACCCGGCATCAGACCCCGTATGGGCACGGGATCGGTCCGGTCCCTGGCCGAACCGATGCGGGGCCGCATCCGGGAGAGGATCTTGCCCGCCCGTTCGCGGACCGTCGGGTCCGGGTAGATCGCCTTGACGACCGTCGCCTTGTCGATGTCGCCACTGCCCAGGGCGATATACAGTTCTTCGAGGGACTTCCGGCCGAGCGACTTGAGCGCGCGCCTCGTGGTCCGGCTGGTCGGTCGACGATTGGTCTCGCCGATGGCCTTTTTCATGATGGCGCGGCCGAGCTCCCGGTATTGCGAACGTTGCTGCTTGCGCACGAATCGCCTGACTGCCGAGCGCGCCTTGCCGGTGATGACGAAATTCTCCCAGATGGGAGAGGGCGACGGTTCCGTGGATCGCAATATCTCGACCTGATCCCCGTTCTTGAGCTGAGAGCGCAACGGAGCCAGCTTGCCGTTGATCCGCGCGCCGACGCAGGTGTCGCCCACGTCCGTGTGCACCGCGTAGGCGAAATCGACCGGAGTCGCGCCCCTCGGCAGGACGATCAGCTCGCCCTTGGGCGAAAAGCAGAAGACCTGATCGGAGAACATTTCGAGCTTGGTGTGCTCGAGGAGTTCCCGCGAGTCGGACGCGTTCTCGAGAATTTCACGCAGCTCCCGGAGCCAACGGTATTGATTGCCGTCGACGTGGTCCGCGTGCTGCTTGTATTGCCAATGCGCGGCGACGCCGTACTCGGCGATGCTGTGCATCTCTCGCGTGCGGATCTGGATCTCGACCCGGTTCTGCTCCGGACCGATGACCGTCGTGTGCAGCGAGCGGTAGTCGTTGCGCTTCGGCGTCGAGATGTAGTCCTTGAACCGGCCCGGCACCATCGGATAACGGGCATGAACGGCGCCCAGAGCCCGATAGCAGTCTTCGACGTTCTCGACCACGATCCGGAAGGCCATGATGTCGGAGAGTTGTTCGAAGCCGACGTTGTCCTGCTCCATCTTGTGCCAGATGGAATAAGGGCGCTTCTCGCGGCCCGTCACCGAAGCTCCGATGGACGCCGCCTCCAGCGTCTCTCTTAGCTGCTCCGTGACGCGCGGCACCAGATCGGCGCCCTGCTCGCGCAGGAACTCGAGACGCGACAGGACCGTCTCTCGGGCCTCGGGGCGGAGTTCGGCGAAGGCGAGGTCCTCGAGCTCGTCCTTCATGTGATGCATCCCGATCCGCTCGGCGAGCGGAGCGTAGATCTCCATCGTCTCAAGAGCGACACGCCGCCGCTTCTCGCCGCTCCCGACGAACTTCAGGGTGCGCATGTTGTGGAGACGATCCGCCAGTTTCACCAGCAGCACGCGGATGTCGTTCGACATGGCCAGCACGAGCTTCCGGAAGTTCTCGGCCTGCCGCGTCTCTTCCGTGTGCGGCATTTCGATCAGGGACAGCTTGGTCACGCCGTCGACGAGGCGCGCGATATCGGTGCCGAACCGCCCCTCGATCTCTCCGAGCGTCGCCAGCGTGTCTTCCACCGTATCGTGAAGAAGCGCCGTGGCGATCGTGTCGGCGTCTAGCTTCATCTCGGTGAGGATGCCCGCCACTTCCACGGGGTGCATGTAGTAGGGATCCCCCGATTCGCGGGTCTGGCTTCCGTGTGCCGCGACGGAGAAATCATAGGCGCGACTCAGCAGATCCTCGCTCGCGCGTGGATCGTACGCCCGCACCCGCTCGACGAGCTCGACCTGCCCCATCATGACCCGCACGACGGTTCCCGTCGCCGTCCGGGGAACTTCCGAATTTCTGGAAACGACGGGCGCGGCCGATCGCGAACGGTCCGGTCGCGCGCCGGCTTCAGATCGAGCGCTCGATCACGCCTCTTCCGGTTCGCCGACGGCATCGCCTTCGTCCGCCCCCGCCATTTCGAGGTCTTCGATGTCCGCGGCTTCCTCTTCTTCGCTCGCGCCCGCCGCGTCCCGACCGGCGTCCGCGCCCGTGATGGCGGCCCACTCCTGACCCGCCATGAGCAAGGCCATATCGTCTTCCTCGGGCTCGTCGTGCTCGACATGGCGCTGCATGCTTCGGACGAGCGACTCGCGGAGTTCGTCGTTCTCGATCGTCGTATCGGCGATCTCACGCAACGCGACGACGGGATTCTTGTCGTTGTCGCGATCGACCGTCGGCTCCTCGCCGGCGGAAATCTGGCGGGACCGCTGTCCGGCCAGAAGAACCAGATCGAACCGGTTCGGGATCTTCTCGACGCAATCCTCGACGGTAACGCGCGCCATGGCTCAACTCCAGCAGCTTCGGTAATCCCAAGTACTCGACCAATACATATTCGCAATGACTCGCCAAGGCAAGGGCGCGGTCGCACTGCGCGTCACCCATCCAGCGGTTCCGCCGCCTGGCCGGGCGGCAGGCCGGCGATCAACTCGTCGAGGGTCCGCCCGTCGACGGGATGGCGCCAGTCCGGCGCGACCTCCGCCATCGGCAAGAGCACGAACGCGCGGTCCCGGAGCCTGGGATGGGGAAGCTCGATCCCCCCTTCCGCGCGTCCGCCGGCGTCCGGGATCTCCACCGTGTCTCCGAATGCCAGGAGGTCCAGATCGACGACGCGCGCCTCGTCACGGACGCGCCGAACCCTGCCGAACGCGTCCTCGATCCGTCGCAGGATGTCGAGAAGCTCTCCGGGCGCGCCGTCGAACGCGATGACGGCCACCCCGTTGACGAACCAGGGTTGATCCGACTCCGGCACCGGCGCGCTACGGTACCAGCGCGACCGCCGGACGACGCGAACGCCCCGCCTTTCCAGGTCCTCCAACGCGGCCTCCAGCGTTTCCAGAGGCGTCGCTCCGGTGGGACCCGGCAGGTTGGCGCCCAGGCCGATCAGGATCGCGTCGTTTCCCCTCGAGGCGGTATCCACTTGCCTTCGGAACCTCGCGTGCTAAATCCTGTTCCGGGATCGTGTCTCTCCGCGCTGCTCGTGAAGCCGCGTCGAGTATGGTAGAAGCCTGTACGACGCGGCCCGCGCCGGGCGGATCCGGGCGCGGAGCTTGCGCGGGTCGCGAAACGCGACCCTTCGTCGAGGAGAAACGAACAGTGTGGGAATTTTGGAAATGACTTTTTACCAGGATGAACGTATCGCGCTGTTCATCGACGGCGCCAACCTCTACTCCACCGCCCGTGCCCTGGGCTTCGATATCGATTACAAGCGGCTTCGGGAGCACTTCGTCTCCCGGGCTCGCCTCGTTCGCGCATACTACTACACGGCGCTGATCGAGGACCAGGAGTATTCGCCCATCCGGCCGTTGGTCGACTGGCTCGATTACAACGGCTTCACCATGGTCACCAAGCCGACGAAGGAGTTCACGGACTCCACTGGACGGCGCAAGATCAAGGGAAACATGGATATCGAGCTTGCCGTCGACGTCCTGGAGATGGCACCGCTCGTCGACCGTGTCGTGCTGTTCTCCGGCGACGGCGACTTCCGGCGTCTCGTCGAAGCGGCGCAGCGCAAGGGCACGCGGGTCACCGTGGTCAGCACGATCGAATCGAGCCCTCCCATGGTGGCCGACGAGCTTCGCCGTCAGGCCGACGAGTTCGTCGACCTGCGCGACATTCAGGAGCTTATCGAGCGGGAAGCCCGCTTTCCGCACGACAGAGCCCCGGTGAACGATGTCGAGGAGGAAGACGACCTCAGACGCGAAATCGCCCTGGACGACGACATCCGCCACTCCGCCTGATCTCACGGAAGCCGCCTCCCGCCATGGCCGGCCCGCCGGAGCCCGACAGGAACTGCCCCCTCTGCCCGCGCCTCGTGGACTTCCGCGAGAGCAACAGGGCGTCCGAGCCGACGTGGCGCAACGCTCCCGTGCCCTCGTTCGGGAGCGAGGACGCTGAACTCCTGGTCGTCGGGCTGGCGCCCGGCCTGCGCGGCGCCAACCGGACGGGACGCCCCTTCACCGGCGACGCCGCCGGAGCACTCCTGTATCCGACGCTTCGGGAATTCGGCTTCGCCCGCGGACGCTACTCCGAGGACGCCAGGGACCGGTTCCGTCTCGTGGGCTGCCGGATCACGAACGCCGTTCGGTGTGTCCCGCCCCGCAACCGCCCCCTCGGTTCGGAGATCCGGACCTGCCGCCCGTTCCTCGCCTGGGAACTCGCGGCGCTACGGAAAGTCCGGGCGATCGTCGCGCTCGGCACCGTCGCCCACGACGCCGTTCTCGACGCCCTGGATATCCGGCGGAAACTGTTCCCGTTCCGGCACGGCGCCTTGCGCGAGTTGCGGGACTCGCTCCTGCTCGCGGACAGCTATCACTGCTCCCGCTACAACGTGAACACTGGTCGGCTGACGGAGGCCATGTTCCACGACGTGTTTGCGGCCGTGAAGACGTGGCTCGGGAGCTCGCCGGACGCCGACCAGAGCGGTTGACGCCTATCCCGTTTCCCGCAGCAGCCGCGCTTTCCGCCGGCCCCATTCGCGGTCGCGCTCCGCCGCGCGCTTGTCGTACTTGCGCTTGCCGTGGGCGAGGCCCAGTTCCACCTTCGCCCGGCCCCGCTCGTTGAAATAGAGGGAGAGCGGGACCAGCGTCATCCCCTGTCGCTGTATGGCGCCCACGAGACGCTTGATCTCGCGCTTGTGCAGTAGCAGCTTGCGGGGGCGGCGCGGGTCGTGGTTTTGCCGGTTCGCGGCCGCATATTCGGGAATGTGGGCGTTGATCAGGAAGAGCTCGCCCCGGCGTTCGGCGGCGTAGGCCTCGCTGATACTGCCCTGGCCGGCGCGCATGCTCTTGACCTCGGAACCCCGCAGGACGACGCCGGCTTCGAACGTGTCGTCTATGAAATAATCGCGGCGGGCTTTCCTGTTGACGGCGACCGTCCGCGCCGCACCGCTCGTCGAACGGGCCATCCGGTCAATTGAGCAAACCGGCCGTCCGCATGGCGCTTTCGACCGACTCCTTCGTCTTGTCGGAAACCTCGACCAGCGGCAACCGCAGCTCGTCGCCGCACAGCCCCAGCAGACCGGCCCCGTACTTGACGGGCGCCGGGCTCGTCTCGAGGAACAAGGCGGTATGGAGCGGCATCAAACGGTCCTGGTATTCCAGTGCGACGCCGAAATCGCCCGTCAGACAGGCCGACTGGAACTCCGCGCAGGCGCGCGGCGCGAGGTTCGCGGTCACCGAAATGCAGCCGTGCCCCCCATGCGCCACCAAGGCGAGCGCCGTGGAATCCTCGCCCGACAACTGGATGAAGTCCGGTCCCATGAGCAGGCGCTGGCTGCTGACCCGCGCGATATCGGCCGTCGCGTCCTTGACACCGACGACGCCGGACATCTCCGCCAACCGGGCCATGGTGTCGTCCGACATGTTGACGATCGAACGACCCGGGATGTTGTAGATGAACATCGGCAGGTCGACCGCGTCGGCGATGGCCTTGAAGTGACGGTACAGCCCCTCTTGCGTCGGCTTGTTGTAGTAGGGCGTGACGTGCAGCGTCGCGTCCGCCCCCGCCTCCTTGGCGTGCTCCGTCAGTTCGATCGCTTCGCGGGTCGAATTGGAACCCGCGCCCGCGATGACGGGAACCCGTCCGGCGGCGGTCTCGATGCAGATCTCGACGACTCGCTTGTGCTCGGCGTGGCTCAAGGTCGGCGATTCGCCCGTGGTCCCGCACGGCACCAGACCGTGCGTGCCTTCCCGGATATGCCACTCGACGAGCGATTGAAACGCCTGTTCGTCGATCTCGCCGTCCCGAAACGGCGTGATCAGCGCGACAAACGATCCCCGGAACATATTCGTTCTCCCTCCCGCTCCACCGATGCCGAAAATACAGGCTCCCGCGCGCCCCGACAAGCGAGGCTGCGGTCGGCCTCGTGCGGACGGATATGGAGGCCGCCGGGCCCTGACCTCGTTCAGACAGATGTGAGACACGGGCCCTTGATGTAAGGGCGGGGGTCTCCGACGCTGTTGGTGCTGAACAAGCAGCGTGAAGGAGAACCCCCATGCAGACCTTCGGCCTGCCCCGGCAGATTACACGAGGAGCCGCCCTGGCGTCGCGCCTGTGCGGCAAGGAGCGGAGCGACGAAGCGCACAGGCGCGACGCCCTTGAGCGCTGGCGCCAAGCCCGGGCCGACGGCCTGACCGCACGAGCGGCCGCCAACGCCGTCGGCGTGCCGAGATCGACCCTCTACCGGTGGCAGAGGCTGGCGGACCGCAACCGCCTCAAGCCGTGCTCGCGCCGCCCGCACACCCCGCGCCGGCCCACTTGGTCGGCGGCGCTGGTGACGGCGGTCCGGGAGACACGCGCCGACTACCCCATGTGGGGCAAGGCCAAGATCGCCGTCCTGCTCCGACGCAACGGGCACGCGGCAAGCGAGAGCACCACAGGCCGCATCCTCAAGACCCTCATGGAGCGCGGCGCCGTCACCCCGGTCCCGACCTTGCGCCGCAACGGACCGCGCGCCGCCCGGCGCCTCAGACCATACGCCAGACGCCTGCCCAAGGGCCGCAAGCCCACAAGTCCCGGCGAGATCGTCCAACTCGACACCCTCACCGTCTCGCCACACACAGCCCGGCCCGCCATCAAGCAGTTCACCGCCCATGACCCCGTCGCAAAGTGGACCTGCGCACAGGCCTGGAGACGCGCAACCGCACACAACGCCAGGCGCTTCCTCGACAAGCTCCAGGCCGACATGCCCTTCCCCATCGAAGCCATCCAGGTCGATGGAGGCTCCGAGTTCAAGGCCGACTTCGAGACCGAATGCCAGCGCCGCCGCATCGACCTGTTCGAACTCCCGCCACGCTCGCCCAAGCTCAACGGTCACGTCGAGCGCAACAACGGCGCCTGGAGATACGAGTTCTACGCCACATGGGACCTGCCCGACGACAACCTCGACGACATCAACCGATGGATCGACGCCTTCGCCGACGAATTCAACACCTTCAGACCGCACCAGGCCCTTGGCGGACACACCCCCGCCCAGTACCTTCACTCACTGACAGCCAAAGAGACCCCCGTGTCTCATATGTCCTGAACCAGGACAGGCCCTTGGCGGACACCCTTCCCGGGACTACCTTGCGCAACGAGCGGCCATCCGCATGGCTCGCCGCCTCAGTCGTCTCGTGCGCCGTGAACCAAGCCCGATTCCGATGAATGGACACGAACTTCACCCACCCCGCGTCGCTCAAACGCGCCGGTGCGATCCCTCGGCCGTCTCCACGGCCTGCGGGGCCGGGGCGCGACCGCCGTGACCGGAGAGAAGCCGACTCCCGGCGGAAGCCATGTTCCGGTCGCGCGCGAATTCCTCGCCGAGCAGCTTCCACTCATCGTGTTGACGTTCGCGGCGGGTCTCGCGGCGGCGTACCTTCAGCATGGAACGCTTCCCGGAGGCGACGTCGCGTTTCCCATCGCCGGCGTGCGGGTTCCCATCTGGCACCTCGTGTGGATGGGGGCATGGACCGGCTACACGCTCGCCCTCGTCGGCGAGGCGTCGGGGATCTTCGCGCTCCCGTACACGATGTCCGTGCTGCAGTTCTCGAGCCCGGCCGTTTCTCCGACCACCCAGATCCTCACCCTCTTCAACCCGCTCGGCGCGTTGTTCGGGTTCCGCCGCAACCGGCAGTGGAACCTCGACTTCGCCCTATGGGTCTGCGTCGGCGGCGCGTCGGGCGCCCTGATCGGGCCGTTCGTCCGGTTGACGTGGCTCTCGGACGTGAAGCCCTTCACGTTCGCCGTCGGCGTCGCGCTCGTGTTCGTCGGCGGACACTTGTGCGTTGCGGCCGTCCGCGGATTCCGTGCCCGTCGCTCCGGTGCGGGGATCGACGCCCGTTTCCGAGCCGAAGCCATCGCCCGTCGCGCCGCAGGGCGGGCGCCCGCCGGCGTGCCCCCGGGCACGCCCATCGAGACGCTCGGCAAGGCCGGTGATCGTATCACGATCGGTTTCTGGGGCGATACGTGGACCGTGCGTCCCTCGGCGTTGTTCGCGATCGGCTTCGGGGTCGGGATCGTCTCGTCGGCGCTGGGCGTGGGCGGCGGGTTCCTGCTGGTGCCGATCCTGGCGACCCTCTACCGGCTGCCCATATACGTTGTCGTCGCGGCGACGATCCCCTACGTCATCGTGCTTTCACTGGTGGCCCTGATCACCTACAGCGGCATCCTGCCGGTGATCACGGGGACGGCCATCACGCCGGAGTGGTCCTGGGGCCTGTTCGCCGCCGCCGGCGGCATCTTCGGCTCCTGGGCCGCGGCCAAGACCCAGCGCTTCGTGCCCGAATACTCGTTGAAGGTGATGCTGGGCGCGCTCACCGCAGCCGCCGGCGCGCTCTACGTCCTCGACATGTTCCTGGAGCTGCCCTTCCGGCTGTGAGTCGCGCGATGAGATGGGTTCACCGCATGTTGCCCTACCTGCCGTTCGTCGTCCTGGCGCTCGCCGCGCTGGTGGCCGTCTGGCACGTCGCCGCCCACGGGTAAGGACGCGGGATCAAAACGCTGTCCAGCCGGCGTCGACGGATATCGTCGTCCCGCTGATCGATCGCCCCGCGTCCGAGCAGAGGAAGACCGCGGCAGCGGCGATCTCCTCGACCGAGATAATGCGCGGCAACGCATGCCGCGCACTCACCTGCTCCCGGACGAATTCCTCGACATCGCGCCCGTCCCGGGCCGCCAGACCCTCGGCCTGGAGGTCGTACATGGGCGTCTTGACGAAGCCCGGACAGATCGCGTTGCAGGTGATGTCCCAGGGGCCGGCCTCGAGGGCCGTCGCCTTGGTGAGCCCGACCACGCCATGCTTCGCCGCCACGTAAGGCGCCTTGCGGGGGGAGGCCACCAGCCCGTGGGCCGATCCCATGTTGACGATCCGGCCCCAGCGCCGTTCCTTCATGCGGGGCAGCGCGAGACGCGTCGTGTGGAACGTCGCCGAGAGATGGATCGCGATAATGGCGTCCCAGCCGTCGAGCGGGAATTCATCGATGGGCGCGACGATCTGGATGCCCGCGCAGTTGACCAGGATGTCGAGCGACCCGAACGCCGAGACGGTATCGTCGACGAGGCCGTCGATCTGCTCGACGTCGGTGAGATCGGCGCCGGAATACCGCGCCTCCACGTCGTGGCGCCTGGCCATCGCGGCGCGCGTTTCCTCGATCTCGTCGGCATCGCCGAAGCCGTTCATCATGATCCTGGCGCCCTCGGCGGCCAGCGCCTCGGCGGTCGCCAGGCCGATACCGCTCGTCGAGCCCGTGACCAGCGCGGCTCTCCCTCGCAACACGGCGGCCCCCCTCCTGGCGCCTCGTCTCACCGTCCGCCCATCATAGGGACAAACCGTGTGCCGATATACCGACACTCCGGCGCCGAGAGGCACCATCGTCGGAGGACACGCGGCCGCCGGACGGGGACGGAAGCCGACGACATGCTACAATACGGTGCTCGTCTTGCTCCGGCATCGACCCGCATCGGCATGAAGCTCGCGCAGGCACGGATCGACATCTACCGCGCCGACGGCTATCTGAGGATTCCTGCCGTCTTCACGCCCGAGGAGATGAAGGTCCTGCGTGCCGACTGTTACGCGGTCCTGTCGCCGGACCGCGGCCACGCCGACGGCAACGTCCCGGAGTTGAACGGCGTCGCCACGCGCGTCGGCTTCGGGGTCGACCTCGATTCCCGGGCCGTGGCGGCGGCCGCGAGGCTCCCGCGCATCCTCGGACCCGTGAAGCAGCTGCTGGGCGAGCGCGTCTACCTGTTCCAAACGCGCGTCAACGCCAAGATGAGGCGCGTGGGCGAGGGATATCCCTGGCACACCGACTTCGCGAACTGGGTCAACGACGGTATCCGGCGCGGCTCGATGGAAGACATGATCACGGTTGGCGTCCTGCTGACGGAGTCGACGCCGGAGAACGGCGCCATGCGGATCCTGCCGGGATCCCACCGGCACGGCGTGGGCGAGTGGTTCTTCGATACCAAGTCCGTAGGCTACCAGTCCTACAACGCGCCCGAAGCGTACGTGGAGAGGATGATCTCGGAGACGCCGCCGGTGTTCGTCGAGGGCGGCCCCGGCGACATGGTCCTCTTCGCGCCCGAACTCATGCACGGGTCGGAAAAGAACCGCTCCGACGAGGACCGGCTGTACCTGATGTTCGTCTACAACCGGTCGGACAACCTTCCCGTCGAGTCGGAGATCAGGCGCGAACATATGACGCCCTACGTGAACTATCCCTATCGGGGAGATCTCACGGAACTCGCCGACGACGCCATCGCGACCGCCGTCGCCTGACCGGAACGCCGCGGTCCGGAATTGGAAATAACCGCGATCGTATTCGAGCCGCGGGTATCTACCGCGCTCCTGTCTTCTTGACGCATCGCTCGGGCCGTCCGTAGGCGAACCGTCCTTCCACGCTCCGATACACCAAGGCGGCGGGGGCCCGTCCGCCCGGAACCCGGACGCTGTAGAGCACGCATCCACGCGGGCCGACGGTCGCCCCACCGCAACTATTTGATTCAAAAAGAAAAATGGTGCTGCGGAGAGGACTCGAACCTCCGACCTGCTGATTACGAATCAGCTGCTCTACCAGCTGAGCTACCGCAGCATGGGGGCGGGAATCAGGACATCGCGCGACCGTTCACTGTGACGCAAGCTACGCTCTGGGCGGAGAGGGGTCAACGACGTCTCCACCTCCGCCCCGCCCCTGAATCGCGAGCGGCGCGCGCGCCGGGTCGGCGGAATCCCGCAAGGTCTCGGAAAGCCGCGCCAGGGCCGCCGGCGAGCCGCCGTTCCCGTTCGCCCCGGCCGCGACCACGGCGGCTCCTGACGGCGGTTCCGGCGTCACGCCCCAGACGAGGGAGTCGAAACGGCCACACCGCTCGCAGTGGAGAAACCAGTCGGCCGCCGGCCCGCCACACCCCTGGCATACCCAGGTATCGTCGGGCGGCGCGGACGACGCTCTCTGAAGCCACATGCCCGTGGCCGCGGAGCCATGCTCGCCTTCCTCGACCCGAGCCATGAGCCGGAACAGGCGCCGTTCCTCGCGCTCGGCGAGGGCCTTGTCGAGATGACCGCGCGCTTCGCGCCAGCGGCGCGCGGTAATCAGCGCCCCCGCGAGCGCCACGCGCCCTTCGCGATGCCCGGCGTGGAGGCGATCGAGCCGCGCCATCCGCCGCACCCGCCGGGCCGGGTCGTCCTCGGGATGAAGAGCGAGGTAGAGGGCGGCCAGTTCGGGGTGCGGCGACTTGCGCCAACTCGTCTCGATGACGCGCACCGCCTTGCCCGTCTCGCCGTCGGCCTGATAGTGGCGCGCGGCGAGCATCGCCGCGGGGACGAATTCCGGCGACAAGGCATGCGCGTCACGGGCCAAGGCGGCGGCCGTCTCCGTGTCGCCCGCCGCATCGACGTCGCGTGCCTGTGCGAACAGGGTCAGCGCCTTGCGTCGGCGGCCCGTCGGTTTGTCGAACACCTTGCGGCGGGAAGCGTCATCGAGGGTGACCAACGCCTCGCGCCACAAGCCCGCCGCCGACTGCAAGTCGAAGAGCAGGTTCTGGACCCAGGGAGAGGCGGGCCGCAGAGCGTGGGCCCGTCGGGCATGGCGGAGCGCGGTCCGGGTGTCGCCCGAGCGCAGCGCCTGCATCAACAACCCCCGCGCACCGAGGAATTCGGTATCGGGCGCGTCGAGCATGCGCCTGTAGAGGCGTGCCGCCTCCGAAGTATCTCCCGCCTGCTGGGCGGCCTGCGCCGACAGCATCAGGGGAAGCGGCGACTCGTCGAGCAAGGACGCCGCCCGGCGTCCGAGCTTCAAGGCTTCGTCGCTCTCGCCGGCCGCCAGAGCCGTCATGCCGCCGGACAGTACCGCCTCGCCGCGGCGGCGGCGGCGGTCCCGGCGCGCCCGGCCGATGGCGCGCGGGCCGCGCCGGAGCCAGAGCCAGCCCCGATAGGCGAGGGCTCCCGCCGCGAGCAGCGCGGCGAAGGCGATGGCGCCCGCGGCGACCGAGGTCTCGACGCGCCAGCCCTGCCAGTCGACGACGATGTTGCCCGGCCGGTCCGCCAGCCACGCCGAGATCGAGGCGACCAGCGCGAGGCCGACGAACCACCGGAGAGCTCGGGTCATCGTGGGGAACCGTCCTCGCCCGCCCCATCGCCGATCATGGCGACGCGCGCCGCCGCCTCGGCATGGAGGCTGGCCAGACCGGACTCCACCGCGAGGCGGGCGCGGGCGAGCGTCAGCCAGGCAGCGGCGGCATCTGCCGCCTCGTCCGTCAACGCGGCGAGCTCCGTCACGGCCGCCGCCAGGTCGCCGGAGAGCAATCCCGCCTCGGCGCGCGCGAGGTGGGCGTCGATGTCGGCGCCGGGAACGTCGCCCGTTCGTCGCACGGTGACGACCGTGGCGAGACGCCGCAGGATATCGTCCGCCCAGCCGTCGGCTCCGGCCGCGTCGGTGCGCAGAATGGCGGAAGCCTCCGCGCTCAGCTTCCGGCGCAGAACGGTCGGCGTCGCGACGCCGGCGGCGGCATGGTCTTCGAGTTCGCGGAGCGCGCGCGACAAGCCGGACGGGATACCGCCTTCCGCCGCCAGCAGGGCCTTGACACTGGAAAGCGATTCCGAAAACGGCCGGCCGTCGAGCGCGGCGTCACGCAACCGGCCGACGGCCAACGCCAGCGCGGCGGCGCCCGCGACATGCTGGGGTTGCACGACTTCCAGGAGGCGGGCGCGGCCGTCGAGCTCGTCGATTCGCGACTCCAGCTCCGCCAGCGACGCGGCGAGACGGGCCTCCGCTGTCCGAAAGACGGCGTCCGTGTCGGACAGCACCGTCTCCAGCGCTCCGATCCGGTTCGCCAACGACTCCACCCGTTCGCCCTCGTCGGCGGCGCGTACTTCCCGGGCCAAGGTCTCGATGCGGCGTCGCGTGTCGTCGAGAGGGCCCGCCAGCGCATCCATCTCCCGGACGATGGTGCCCATCCGGCCCGCCATCGTCGCCAGGGACGCCTGCTCGCGCGCCAGGGCGTCGAGGGACCGCGCGGCTTCGGCGAGTCGGCTCTCCATGACGTCCACGCGGCCCGATAGCGCGGTGAGGGCCGCGATCTGGGGCTTCGGATCGTGGACTGGAGCGCCGAACCCGCCGAGCAACCGTGGCTCGACGTGGGCGGCGATGGCGAACGCGCCGACAATCAGCGCGACGCCGCCCGTCGCCACGGCCGCCCTGACCGGCCACCGGTCCGACGCGGGCGCCGCGGCGGCGGTCTCGTCCGATGCCGGATCGGGTTCGGGCGCGTCCTCGGGCTTCGTCGAGGCGGTCATGGACTGGCCGTCCCGGACAGGAGGTCAAGGAGGGATTCCCGTTCCGGCCGTTCGGCGACGTGAACGCCGCGCCATTCGAGGGCGGGCAATTCCTCCGCAACCGCTCGGCTGAGGCAGTACGCGTTCAACATTCGGCAGGCTTGGGCCAATCCCGCATCGCGTGTCAGCCTAACAAAGGTCTTCGCGGCGCGGGGAGAGAAAAAGACCACCGCGTCGGCGTCTCCGGATCGAAGCGCCGCGTCCGCGGCGGCGGGCAGGGCGACGGCGGCCCGGGCCTCGTAGAGGGTGACGCGGCGGGCCACGAACCCGGCGGCGACCAGCGCGCCCGCGAGGTCTCCTGCGACTTCGGCGCCTGCCGCATGCAATAGCGCGCCGGCGCTCGGGTCCAGCGTGGACATGACGGTGTCCGTCAGGGCCTCGACGTCGCCGCCCGCCCGGGTCACCCGAGCGAAGCCCAGTTCGGCGGCCACGCGCGCCGTCGTATCGCCGACGGCGAAGAGGGCCACGTCTCGGATCTCCGTCGCCGCCGCGAGCGCCCGGACGCCATTCGCGCTCGTCGCCATCACGGCCTGCACGCCCCGGAGATCGAGCGACTCCGGCGGCTGCCCGAACCTGATATCCAGAAATGGCGCCTCGATCGCCTCGTGGCCCAGTCGGGCAAGCGCATCCGTCAGCGCCGCGGCGTCGGGGCGGGGTCGGGTGTTGATGACGCGCACGGCTCAGGGCCCGGCGAGGAACTCGGGACCCACGCGCGCCCGGAGCTCCATGCCCGCGTCGCGCCCGAGCGCCTCGGCGTCCGCGGGAACTCCGTCGCGACGAGTTTCGAGCATGTCGCTCCCATCCGTTCTGAACACACGCGCCATGAGTTGCAGGCGATTCTCGACGAGTCGCGCGTGCGCGGCGATGGGCGTGCGGCAGGTTCCGTCGAGCGCGGCCAGGACACCCCGCTCGCAGGTAACGCAAGCGTGGGTGTCGGGATCGTCGAGGGGCGCCAGAAGTTCGTGGGCGCGTGTATCGCCGCTTCGGCATTCCACCCCGATGGCGCCCTGGCCCGCGGCCGGCAGCATTTCCTCCGGCGGCAGGACGGCCGTGGCCCGTCCGGCGAGCCCGAGGCGGTTGAGACCCGCCAGCGCCAACAACGTCGCGGCGACATCGCCACGCTCGATCTTGGCGAGGCGCGTATCGACGTTGCCTCGGAACATGACGACCTCGAGGTCTTCGCGGGCGTGCTTGAGGTGCGCCCGCCGTCGCTGCGAAGCGGTGCCCACGACGGCGCCCGCCGGCAGCGCGACGATACTGTCCGCGACCGTACTGACGAGCGCGTCGCGGGGATCTTCCCGCAGCGGCATACAGGGCACCGAGATACCGTCGGGGAGCGCGGTTTCGAGGTCCTTCATGGAATGCACCGCGATGTCGACGTCGCCAGCGAGCAGTGCCTCCTCTACCTCCTTGGCGAACAGACCCTTGCCGCCGACCTCGGCGAGCGGCCGGTCGGTCACGCGGTCGCCCGCGGTGCGGATGACCACGAGCTCGATGTCGTCGGCCCTCAACGCGTCGTGCGCCGCCGCCAATCCGGCCCGAACCTGCTCGGCCTGGGCGAGAGCGAGTTCGCTGCCGCGGGTGCCGATGCGCACCGCGGCGCGCGCGCGCGCGTCCGTGCGTTGCGCCGTCATGACTAGGGTGCTAGTGCGTGACGCGGAAGAGGGCAAGCGAAATCGGGGCGCGTACATGGCCTTCCACGAGAAGCATGCGCCACGAGGAGCACGCGATGGTCGTGCTGGGCATCGAGACGAGCTGCGACGAGACGGCGGCCGCGGTGGTGGATGGCGAGCGGCGGATCCTGTCGAGTATCGTCCTGTCGCAACTGGACGAGCACCGCGTGTATGGCGGCGTGGTGCCGGAGATCGCCTCGCGCGCCCACATCCGCCATCTGGACGGCATCGTCGACCGGGCCATGCGCGAGGCCGACACCCGCTACGTGGACCTCTCGGGCGTCGCCGCCACGGCGGGACCGGGCCTGATCGGGGGCGTCATGGTGGGGTTGGTGACCGGCAAGGCCATCGCCGCATCGACCGCGCGGCCCCTGGTCGCGGTCAACCATCTTGAGGGGCACGCACTCTCCGTCCGACTCACCGACGGTATCGAGTTCCCCTATCTGCTGCTGCTCGTATCGGGCGGCCATTGCCAACTCGTCGAGGTCGCCGGCGTCGGCGCCTACCGGCGGCTCGGCACCACGATCGACGATGCCGTCGGCGAGGCGTTCGACAAGACCGCGAAGATGCTCGGCCTCGGATATCCGGGCGGACCCGCGGTGGAACGTGCGGCTCGCGAGGGAGATCCCGCACGTTTCGACCTTCCAAGACCGCTGCGCGGCCGGCCCGGCTGCGACTTCTCGTTTTCGGGACTGAAGACCGCGGTGCGCCACGCCGTCGCCGGCCTGACCGACGGCGTTCCCGGAACCAGGGACGCGGCCGATCTGGCCGCATCGTTTCAGACCGCGGTGGGTGACGTGTTCGTCGACCGCACCGCGAATGCCCTGAAAACCTACGCGGAGCGACACCCGCGCGCGCGCCGCCTCGTGGTCGCGGGCGGTGTCGCGGCGAACGGTTACCTGCGCCGGCGCCTGGAGGCCGTGTGCGCCGCGGCGGACTTCTCCATGTGGGCGCCGCCGCCGGATCTCTGCACCGACAACGCCGCGATGATCGCCTGGGCGGGCGTGGAACGCCTGCGGCGCGGTCTGACGGACCCGCTCGACACGCCGGCGCGCGCGCGCTGGCCCCTCGACGAGACGCGCCCGCTCCGCTCCATGAACGAGGACGGAAAGGACACTCCATGATCGCTGTAATCTTCGAGGTGACGCCGGACGAGGGCCGGACCGACGACTATTTCGACTTGGCCGCGGCGCTCCGGGACGAGGTCGAGGCCATCGACGGATTCGTCTCCGTGGAACGGTTCGAGAGCCTGACCACGCCGGGCAAGTACCTGTCGCTGTCGCTGTGGCGTGACGAGGAGGCCGTGAGGGCCTGGCGCGCGAACGCGAGCCACCAGGCGGCCCAGGCGAAGGGCAAGGAGGGGATCTTCGCGAGCTATCGCATCCGCGTCGCCGACGTCGTGCGGGAGCATTCGTTCGGTGCTTGACCGCGAGTCGCCGACAACGGGGTGGACGGCATGACGGCGCGCTATGGGCGCATCGGCATCGTCGGCGCCGGCGCGTGGGGAACGGCGCTGGCGACGGTCGCCCGAAGGCGAGACCGCGAGGTCCTCGTCTGGGCCCGCGAGTCTGCCGTCGTGGAGGCCATAAACAACGAGCATCGCAACGCGGCGTTCCTGCCCGATGTCTCCCTGGACCCGCGGGTCCGGGCGACGAGCGACCTCGCCGAGATCCGCGCCGCCGACGCCGTGCTGCTGGTGGTGCCCGGCCAGTTTCTGCGCGGCGTCTGCGAATCGATGGCTCCGGGTTGGCCCGGCGGCGTCCCGGCGGTGATCTGCGCCAAGGGTATCGAGGAAGACACCCGCGCCCTGATGACCGAGGTGGTCGCGGACGCCCTGCCGGGCGTGTCCCAAGCGGTCCTGTCCGGTCCGACGTTCGCCGCCGAGGTGGCGAAGGGCCTGCCCACGGCCGTCACCGTCGCCTGCGAGGACGATTCCATCGCCGATGCCCTGATCGACGCCCTCGGCTCGACGACCTTCCGGACCTACCGCTCGAACGATCTGGTCGGCGCCGAGATCGGGGGCGTCGTGAAGAACGTCCTGGCGATCGCCTGCGGCATCTCGACGGGGCTCGAATTGGGATCGAATGCCCGCGCGGCCCTGATCGCCCGGGGCCTCGTGGAGATGCTGCGGCTGGGCGAGGCCAAGGGCGCCCGGCGCGCGACCCTCTTCGGTCTCGCCGGTCTTGGCGATCTGGTGTTGACGTGTTCGTCGGCGCAGTCGCGCAACATGAGCCTCGGGGCGGCGCTCGGCCGAGGCGAGCGTTTCGAGGATGTCGTGGCGAGCCGGCGTTCGATCGCGGAGGGCGTATTCAACGCGCGCGCGGTGGCCGGGCTCGCGCGCGACCTGTCCATCGACATGCCGATCTGCGAGGCCGTCGACGCTATTCTCCACGAGGGCGCGTCGGTCGAGGACGAGATCCGCAAGCTGCTGTCCCGGCCCCTGGGCGACGACGTGGCCTGAGCCGGACCGCGCCGATTGGCGTGGTCGCGGAGGCGCTCTAGAGTCGCGTTCGACATGCTCGCGGAAGACCGAAGGGAGGCCCTGCGGATGGCGTACTGGTTGATGAAGTCCGAACCCGGGATGTGGTCTTGGGACGATCAGGTCAAGGAGAGCCCCGCGGAATGGGACGGCGTGCGCAACCATCAGGCGTCCAACAACATGAAAGCCATGAAGATCGGCGACAGGGCCTTCTTCTATCATTCGGGCAAGGACCGGGAGGTCGTCGGCGTCGTCCGCATCGTCAAGGAGTACTACCCGGACCATACCGATCCGACTGGAAAGTTCGGCATGGTGGACGTCGAGGCGGTCGAACCCCTGAAGACGCCCGTGAGCCTCGCCGACATCAAGGCCCGTCCCGAACTCGGCGAACTCCCGCTGGTGCGCCAGTCCCGCCTCTCGGTCATGCCGGTCGAGCCCGATCACTGGAAGCGCATCTGCGAGATGGGCGGTATCGACCCCTGAGCCGGGACGACCCGGCCAACGCCCCCCCGCCGGGGCGCGTGCTCTGCCGCCTGGACGACCTCGCGGACCGGAGCGGCAAGGGGTTCGGCTTCGGCGGCGGCGGCGAGCGTTTCGAGATGTTCATCGTGCGCCGCGGCGACCAGGTGTTCGGATACGTCAATGTCTGTCCGCACGCGCGGACCCCCCTCGACTGGACGCCCGACCGGTTCCTGACCCGCGACAGGGAGAATCTCCTCTGCGCCACCCATGGCGCCCGGTTCCGGATCGAGGACGGGTTCTGCGTCGCCGGCCCCTGTCCGGGGGCGTCGCTGACGCCCGTGCCCGTCGCCGTCGAGGACGGCAACGTCGTCGTCGCGGGCCCGATCGGACGCTGACGTGGCCGTCGACGGACGATCTCCGGCCCCTCGGCGGGCCGGAGCAGCGTCAATCCCGCAGGAATTCCCGGTAGTCGGCGGCGAGATCCTCGGCGGCGAGCTCGAGAAGCTCCCTGCCGTGCTCGGGCGTGGCGAGGGACGGATCGGAGGCCATGCGCCCGTCCGGGAACCGGCGCCGATAGTCCTCCGCGTCGGTGAAGGAAAAGCCTCCGGCGGGCGGCGGCGGCCGGGGCAGTTCCGCAACCTTGATGGCGTCGGGGCGGACGTACTGCGTGACGGCGATCTCGGACGGCGTGGCGTGATACCCCTCCTTGTCGCCGTAGAAGTTCCTGGCGAGCGCTTGCACGCGGGGCTGCTGGTACCAGTTGCGGAGCGCACAACGCACGCGAGGCCGGTCACCGCCGCCGTCGATGCTGGTCTGGGCGTAGACCTCCTGGAAGGCCGTCCGCACCGTCGAGACGTTCCCGCCGTGGCCGTTGATGAAATAGAAGCGCTCGAAGCCGTGCCGCGCGAGCGAGTCGACGTAGTCGGAGATGACGGACACCAGGGTGGAGGGTCGAAGCGTCATCGAGCCGGTAAAGGCCATATGGTGCTGCGCCATGCCGACGCCGATCGTGGGACCCACAACGGCCCCGGCGATCTCTCCCGCCGCCGTGGCGATGGCTTCCGCGCAGATGGCGTCGGTTCCGATCAACCCGGTGGGGCCGTGCTGCTCGGTCGACCCGATGGGCATCATGATGCCGGTCGACGCTTTCAGGCAGGTCTCGACTTCCCGCCACGTCATGAGATGCAGGAGCATGGTTGCCGCCTCCCCGGCCGACTTATCCTTAGCGGTCGCGCGCCCCGCTGTCCAATCCCCGCCCTGGTTCGCCACATGCTTCCCGACAGAAGGTGGCTGAAAGGGGGAGCGTCCCGATAACACCCTTCACATACCGTTATCCGTCCGAACCGGGTCGCTCCCGCCTCCCTGTCCGACCCCGTCTTGTGGCGCCGCCCGAAACGAATCAATAATCCGACCGGAACGTCGAAACGAACGCCCGCGCCTCGCTGGAATTCCCCCGGCGTGGCGCCCGTCCCCAGGGAGACGCCCGAGCCATGTCGGAACGAGCCCTCTATCCGGTTTCCGAGGAATGGAAGCGCGGAACGCTGTGCGACAGCGAGACCTACCGGAGCATGTACGAGCGATCGGTCGCGGACCCCGAGGCCTTCTGGGCCGAGCACGGCAAGCGGATCGACTGGATCAGACCCTACGCCAAGATCAAGGACGTTTCCTACGCGGCCGACGATCTGCACGTCAGGTGGTTCCACGACGGAACTCTGAACGTCAGCGCCAATTGCATCGACCGGCATCTCGCGTCCCGCGGCGACAAGCCCGCCATCGTCTGGGAAGGCGACGACCCCGAGGACGACAGGACCATCACCTACCGGGAGTTGCACGACGAGGTGTGCAGGCTCGCCAACGGGCTCAAGTCCATCGGCGTGAAGAAGGGCGACCGCGTCACGATCTATCTGTCGATGGTCCCCGAGCTGGCCTACTCGATGCTCGCCTGCGCGCGTATCGGCGCCATCCATTCGGTGGTCTTCGGCGGCTTTTCGCCCGACTCGCTCGCGGGACGCATCCAGGACTGCGATTCCAGCGTCGTCATCACCGCCGACGAGGGCGTTCGCGGCAACCGTCCCATTCCCCTCAAAGCCAACGTCGACGCCGCCCTGGAGAGCTGCCCGACGATCGAGAAATGCATCGTGGTCAAACGCACGGGCGGTGACATCGGCTGGGTGGAAGGACGCGACGTCCGGTATGAAGATCTGGTCGCGGACCAGCCCACCGCCTGCGACCCCGAGGAGATGGGGGCGGAGGACCCGCTGTTCATCCTCTACACCTCGGGCAGCACGGGAAAGCCGAAGGGCGTGCTGCACACGAGCGGCGGATACATCGTGTACGCCTCGATGACCCACGAGTACATCTTCGACTACCACGACGGAGACGTGTACTGGTGCACCGCCGACGCCGGCTGGATCACGGGGCACAGCTACATCGTCTATGGACCGCTCGCCAACGGCGCCATCACGGTGATGTTCGAGGGCGTGCCCAACTACCCCGATTCGTCGCGCTTCTGGCAGGTCTGCGACAAGCACGGCGTCAACATCTTCTATACGGCGCCGACGGCCATCCGTGCGCTGATGCGGGAAGGCGACGAGCCGGTGAAGAAAACGAGCCGCGAGTCCGTGCGGCTCCTCGGCACCGTGGGCGAGCCGATCAACCCGGAGGCCTGGAACTGGTATTACGATGTCGTCGGCGACGGCCGCTGCCCCATCGTCGACACGTGGTGGCAGACGGAGACGGGCGGGGTCTGCATCACGCCGTTGCCCGGCGCCACGGACCTCAAGCCGGGCTCCGCCACCCGGCCGTTCTTCGGCGTCCGGACGGTCGTTGTCGACGCGGACGGTAACGAGCTCGAGGGCGCCTGCGAGGGCAACCTGTGTATCGCCGATTCCTGGCCGGGACAGATGCGGACGGTGTTCCGCGATCATGAGCGCTTCGTCCAGACCTACTTCAGCCAGTATCCGGGCCGGTATTTCACCGGAGACGGATGCCGTCGGGACGAGGATGGCTATTACTGGATCACCGGCCGCGTCGACGACGTGATCAACGTGTCCGGCCACCGCATGGGCACGGCCGAGGTCGAGAGCGCGCTGGTGGCCCACCCGAAGGTATCGGAGTCGGCGGTGGTGGGTTATCCCCACGACATCAAGGGGCAGGGCATCTACGCCTACGTCACCCTGATGGCCGGCGAGGAGCCTTCCGACGACCTGCGCGAGGAACTGGTGCGTTGGGTGCGCAAGGAGATCGGTCCCATCGCGTCGCCCGACCTGATCCAGTGGGCGCCGGGTCTGCCCAAGACCCGGTCGGGCAAGATCATGCGCCGCATCCTGCGCAAGATCGCCGCCGACGAGTCCAACGACCTTGGCGACACCTCGACCCTCGCGGACCCGGCGGTCGTGTCCGATCTGGTGGAAAACCGCATGAACCGCTGACGCGACGTGCTTGCGGCGGCTACGGAGCGGCAGCGGACGCGCGGCGCGCCGGACCGGCTGTCGCCACTCGTGCCGACGGTATTGCGAACGTCGGGAAACGCCTTCCACGTCGGTGTCGCGAGCCTGTGGAGTGCGCCATCAAGTCCCCGCCCGGCGAGCTCGACGTCCCGCCGGAGTTTGATCCGACCGTCGCCGAGGACCACGCGATTCCGGGGATCGGGGTATCTCGCATCGAGGCCTGCGCCGCCCGTCGGCCCTTCGTCCTCGCGCGGTCCCGTTTCACGTACACCCCCTGACTCCGCCGGGGTTCCGTCGCTATACTCCGCGCATTCCCGGCGGCGGGCCGGAGTCGACGACGGTCGAGGAGGATAAGGATGAGCGGCCTCACCCACCACACCAAGCGGGTCGACGGCGTGAAATGGCATTGGGTGGAGGCCGGCGACGGCGAGCCGGTGGTTCTGTTGCACGGCATCCCCGAGAGCTGGCAATGCTGGAAGCGCCAGATCCCGACCCTCGCCACGCAGTTCCGCGTGTTCGCCTTCGATCTGAAGGGGTACGGCCAGTCGGACAAGCGGGACGGCGACTACACCGGCGCCAACGTCGCCCGCGAGCTCGTCGCGGTTCTCGATTCGCTCGGCGTCGACAGGTTCCGCCTCGCCGGCCACGACTGGGGATCGATCATCGGCGATCACGTCTGCGACCGCATCCCCGAACGCATCCAGCGTTACATGCGCTGCTCCATCTCGTTGCACGAATACGACGTCCGTAATTCGCTGCACCATCAGTGGAACGCCATGAACCCGGAGGACTGCGCCAGGCTCATGGCCAGGCCCGGCGCCTACGTGCGCGTCTGGTTCGAGAGCTCGTGCGGCGCCGGGACACAGCTCGGCGACGGCGAAATCGAGGAGATCGTGGCCGAGTTCTCCAGCCCGGGAACGGCGCGAGCGGTGCCGCGCTATTTCCGGGATATCCGGAAGAACAAGCCGGTGGACTACACGAAGTTCACCTTTCCCGTGGTCCAGGTCTTCGGCGCCCACGATCCGCGCCAGCCCATCGAGTACTTCCAGGGCCTCGAGAACCACATCCCCGGCCTCGAGGCGGTCATGATGCTGGACGCGGGACACTTCGTGACCCGCGAGCGCCCGAGGGAGATGACCCAGGCGCTGATGTTCTTCTTCAATTCCATGCTGGCGCCCGGCGGTCCCCTGTTCGACCTGTCGCGCGAGCACGGCTTGCCGGTCCGCCCGGTCAAGCCGCGCGCCGCCTGGGGCGTCAACAGCTTCGACCCGAGGAAGGTGAAGGGCGGCGCGGCGCGGCGCGGCGGCCGCGCGAAATCCAGGTAGCCCCGGCGCGATGTTCGCACCATGGCTCGTCCACAGGGAGTCACGACATGATCTATGAAATCCGGACCTACGACTGCATCCCCGGCGGTGTGGGGGAGCTCATCGACGGGATCGGCGAGAAGTACGAGCATCGGGCGAGATATTCGGAGGTGGCGGGTTTCTGGCACACCGACATCGGCCCCCTGCATCAGGTGGTGCACATCTGGCCCTACGAAAGTCTCGACGACCGGCTGCGAGTCCGGGGAGAGGCGGCGAAGGACGTGAACTGGCCGCCGGATGTGTCCCACCTCGTCGTCGGTATGCGGTCCGAGATCTGTCTGCCGGCTCCGTTCTGCCCCGAGACGCCCAAGGGCGATCTCGGCCCGGTCTACGAGATGCGCACCTATACCTTGAAACCGGGGTCGTTCCCGGAGGTCGCCAAGCGCTGGGAGTCGGCGATCGAGGAGCGCCTCAAGCTGTCGCCCCTGGCGTTCGCCGGCGTCACGGAGCATGGCGGCCTCAACAAGTTCGTCCATATCTGGCCGTACAAGAGCCTCGATCATCGCGCGGAGGTTCGCGCCAAGGCGCAGGCGACGGGCGTCTGGCCGCCCAGGGGCGGTCGCCAGTTCTCGCTCAGGCAGGAGAGCAAGATACTGTTGCCCGCTCCCTTCTCGCCCCTGCGATAGGCCGGGGCAGGCGGGATGCGATCCCGGACAGGACCGCGCCGGGACGAGTAGAGGGGGTGGGGGAGCGATGAGCACGATCGGCTTTATCGGCATCGGCAACATGGGATTGCCGATGTCGGCGAACCTCGCCAAGGCGGGATACGCCGTCCGCGCCTACGACGTGGTTCCGGAGAACGCGAAACGGGGGGAAGGGGCGGGATGCGTGGCCACCGGTTCCATCGCCGAGGCCTGCAACGGCGCCGAAGCGGTGATCTCCATCGTTCCCGAGGGCGACCACGTGCGCGCGGTCTATCTGGACGAGGGCGGCGTGCTCGATTCGGCGGCGCCGGACACCCTGCTCATCGACATGTCGACCATCGACCTCGCCACCGTACACGCGGTCCAGGGCGCGGCGCGGGAGCGTGGTTTCGAGATGCTGGACGCGCCCGTGTCCCGCGGAACCAAGGGCGCGCGGGAGGGGACGCTGGTGATCATCGCCGGCGCCACGGACGACGGCTTCGCGCGGGCCGGACCGTACTTCGACGTGCTCGGCGCCGACATCTTTCACACCGGCCCTCCCGGCGCCGGATGCGCCACGAAGATCTGCAACAACATGATGATGGGCATCAATTTTCTCTGCGCCTCGGAGGGCCTGACGCTGGCGAGGCGCGTCGGTCTCGACGTCGACAAATTCTTCGAGATCGTCTCCAAATCGTCGGGCGCGAACTGGCCCCTCGTGGGCTACGGGATGATGCCGGGCATGGTTGAGGGCTGTCCCGCGGAGAACGACTACCGGCCCGGCTTCAGCGCCGCGATGATGCGCAAGGATCTCCGCCTCTCCCAGCAGGCGGCGCAGGCGAACGGCGCGTCGACGCCGCTCGGCGCGCAGGCGCACGCCCTCTTCGCGCTCTACTGCGAGGCCGGGTACGGCGAGCTCGACGTCTCGTCCATCGTTCGCTTCATCGGCGGCGGGCTGTCGGAGTGACGGCCGACGACCAGGGGGAACCGGCGCCATGATCTACGAGTTTCGCACCTACACGCTGACCCCCGGCGCCATGCCGAAGGTGCTGGACATGTTCGCGCGGGCCTACGAACACCGGAGAAAGCACTCCGAGCTCGCCGCGTTCTGGCGGACGGAGTTCGGGCCTCTCAACCGGATCATCCACGTGTGGCCCTACGAGAGCGCCCGACACCGCGAGGACGTGCGCGCCGCGGCCGTGAAGGACCCCGACTGGCCGCCGGGCTTCGCGCGACTCGGACTGGTGGTCGATCAGCGCGCCGAGATATTCAAGCCGGCGCCCAACAGCCCGTTCGCGGAACCAGGAACCTACGGTCCCGTCTACGAGGTCCGGGACTACACGATCAAGCCCGGGTCGATGCCGGAGTTCCTGCGGATCTGGGGCGACAACGTCCACGTCCGGACCGCCTTCTCGCCCTTGACGGCGGCGCTTTATTCCGATGTCGGCGGGCTCAACAGGTTCCTGCACATCTGGCCCTACGAAAGCCTGGAGAGCCGCGCCGAGGCTCGCGACCGGGCTTCGGCGTCGGGACGGTGGCCGCCCGAGGGCGAGCTGGAGCTGATCGAACGCCAGTCGAACATGCTCGTGACTCCGGCGGCCTTTTCACCGCTGCGGTGACGGCGGCGCCGGCGGCGCCGAAACGGTCCGGAGATGCGCCGACGGGGAGGAGCCTGACGATGGTGGATGCGGCTGGCGGAGACGGGAATCTCCGCGTCGACGGCGGCCGGCTCTGGCGGTCGCTGATGGACATGGCCCGGATCGGCGCCACCGACAAGGGCGGTGTCCGTCGCCTCGCGCTGACCGATCTCGACAGGGAAGGGCGGGACCTGTTCGTTCGCTGGTGCGAGGAGGCCGGCTGTGCGGTCTCGGTGGACCGCATGGGTAACGTCTTCGCCCGGCGTCCGGGCCGCGATCCGGACGCGCCGCCCGCGATGACCGGCAGCCATCTCGACTCCCAGCCGACCGGCGGCAAATTCGACGGCGCCTACGGCGTGTTGGCGGGGCTCGAGGTGGTGCGCACGCTCAACGATCTCGGCGTCGAGACCGAGGCGCCGGTCGAGATCGCCGTGTGGACGAACGAGGAGGGCTCGCGGTTCGCGCCTCCGATGATCGCTTCCGGGGTCTTCGCCGGCGTCTTCGACATCGAATACGGGCTCTCGCGCCAGGACCCGGAAGGCCGTACGCTCGGCGAGGAACTCGTGCGCATCGGCTATGCCGGCGACCGGGAATGCGGCGACCGGAAACTCGCGGCCTATTTCGAGGCCCACATCGAGCAAGGTCCGATCCTGGAGGACGAAGGGAAGACCATCGGAGTCGTATCCGGCGGTCAGGCGCAATGCTGGTACGAGATCGTCATGACCGGGCAGGAGGCGCACGCCGGCCCGACGCCCATGCCCGTCCGCCGGGACGCGCTGCTGGGTGCGGCGCGGGCCGTGGAAGCCGTGAACCGTATCGGCCTCTCCCATCGGCCGGGAGGCCGCGCCACCGTCGGGATGCTGGACGCGAAACCGAATTCCAGAAACGTCATTCCCGGATCGGTCTTCTTCACGGTCGATCTCCGTCATCCCGACGACTCGGTCCTGTCAGCCATGGACGAGGAGCTCCAGGCCGCCTGCGAAACCACCGCGGACGATATCGGATTGGAGCTGGAATTCGAGCGGATATGGCGCTCTCCGGCCGTCGTATTCGACGCGGCCTGCCTCGATGCGGTTCGATCGGGGGCCGATGCGTGCGGTTACACGTCCATGGACATCGTGAGCGGCGCCGGACACGATGCCTGCCATGTCGCGCGGGTCGCTCCGACCGGCATGATCTTCGTACCCTGCGAGGGCGGGATCAGTCACAACGAGATGGAGAGTGCCACGCCCGAGGACCTCGAAGCCGGGTGCAACGTGCTGTTGCACGCGATGCTCGGGTTCGCAGGATCGGGCGGAAGGACGTCCCGCTGAGATCCTCTTCCGGGGCCGTCGCGCGGGCGGTTCCGGGCGCGGCGGTTCCCACGGCGTAGCCGGGGAGAGACCGGGCGGGGGCTCTCCTCAGGTGGGCGCCTCGGCGTCGGTCGTCGCGTATTCCGCGGGCGATGTGATCTCGATCAGTTCGAGGTCGTCCGAATGGTCGATCTCGCGGTGACGGATCCCCGGGGGCTGATGCGCGCAGTCGCCCGGACCGAGCCTCACCCTCCCCTCGCCCTCGTATTCGAAGATTACCCAGCCCTTGAGGACATAGACCATCTGGAAATCGAGATCGTGCCTGTGCCAGCCGACCCGTTCGCCGCGGCCCCCGCGGGCGCGGATCACGTGGGCATGGAACCTGCCTCCGGTCGACCCGCCGACGCCGAGATCGCGGTACTCGAAGAACGAACGCAATCCGTCCTCCTCGAACGGCGTGTCCTCGGCGCGCGCGACGGACAGTTTCATGTCGGATGCCATGACGGCCCCTCCTTGCGTGCTTGCGCGGCGGCGGCGCTCGGCGTCCCGGCGAACGTGATCCGCCGCGAGGGGATGGGCGTTTCGCGAACGCGGTCGGGACGACGGACGCGGAGGAGCCGGCTACGCCTGGGCGCTGGGCCGGGCGCCGACCGTTTCGTGCCAGCGCTTGACGTGGGGGTGGCCGTCGGGGATATCCTTCTCGACCCGAGCGGCGAAATCGACCGCCACGAACGCCGTGATGTCCGCCACGCTGAAGCCGGGTCCCGCCACGTGCCCGCTCTCGCCGAGCCGTTCGTTCAGCAGATCCATGAAATGGGCGATGCGCCGGCGCCCCCGGTCCGCCAGCGCCGGGATCTGTTCGTGGGAGACGGGGCCTGGCAAGGCGCGGCCGGCGAACGCGTCGACGGAGTTGCGCAATACCTCGCCGACGGCGATCAGGCCGTCGACCTCGAACTTGTGCTCCCACGCGCCTATGGCCGCCTGTTCGACCGGCGTCGTTCCCAGGAGCGCGGGCTCGGGATGGATCGCCTCGATATAACGGCAGATCGTCATGGCCTCGCGGATACACGTGTCGTCGTCGAGTTCGAGAACGGGCACGGTGCACCAGGGGTTGATGGCCCGGTACGCGTCCCCGTGCTGCTCCCGTGCCATCAGGTCGACCTGCCGGACCGGCACCGAAACGCCCTTTTCGGCCAGGAACATCCGCACCCGCCGGGGATTGGGGGCGCCCTTGAAGTCGTAGAGTTTCATTCGGTCATCCTTTTCCGTGTCGCCGGCCGCGCGGGCTGCCGGAGATTCCAGGCGGGCTCGGCCCGTTACCGTCCGTCACGCTGGTCATCTCTCGATAACGCCGCGTAACTTACCACACCGGCGGGATACAAGGCGATCGCGCGGAGCGTGTCCGTGCATGCTCGGAGGCCATATCGAGCGCGTTTTCGGGCAGTTCCTCAAGGTCTTGGTTGCTTGTCCACAAAAGATCGGTGAGCGCGGGCGGTCCCCGGCGCGACGAGATCGGCCGCGCCGCGTCGCGCGGGACGCTCGATGCGGGACGTTTCTATGCCGCCCGCCGTTCCCGCGCCAAGGCATTCGCGAGGGCCGCCAGATTGGGGACGGTATAGGTTGGCGTGACGCCGATCGGCAGGGCCGGATGCCGGGCGCGATTGGTCCATGCGGTATCGAGACCGGCGGTGTCGGCGCCGGTGATTTCCCAGAAATGACCCGTTACCCACAGGACCTCGCTCTTCTTGCAGCCGGCCTTGCGGACGCCGAGACTGAAGACCTTGGGCGACGGCTTGAACGCCCGGGCCTCCTCGCCGCTCGAGATGATGTCGTCGAAATACTCCTGGATGCCGGCGTATTCGGTATGATCGAGCAGCATCTGCCTGGTCGGGTTGGCGACGATCTTCAGTTTGAGGCCGAGGCTCTTGAGCTTGCGAAGCGCGCCCGGAACGTCGGGATAGGCCCGCAGCTTGTGGTACTGGGACATCACGTCCGCGATGGCCTTCTCCGACAGCTTGACGTGATGGTAGTCGAGAGCCCAGCGGAGCGCGGCCTCCGTCAAGCCCGGGTGCGGCACGAAGCGGTCGGAGAGCGTGACGTAGAACATCGCCCACTTCTGCTGGAAGCGCCAGTCGCGCGAGATCTCGTTCGACAGGTTGCTCTCGCCGACATAGGGCTCGAGCACCTCGGAAATCGAGTAGTTGTCGACGAGGGTTCCCCAGCTGTCGAAGAGCAGAACCTTGTACTTCATCGGAGCCTCCCTGGTCCCATGTAAGATGATTGGCGCGTTCAATCGCGCAGTTCGCGACGGCGCCCATTCCGGCCGAGAAGTCTGCACGCCAACCCGAAGCGCTTCAAGGGGCGGCAAGGGTTTCCCGAAGCATATCCACGGTGAACGGAAGCGCGCGGCCCGCCACATACGCGGCAACATCGTCGCCGGTCGCGACGGTCCATTCGATGCCGGCGGCTTCGGTCCATGCGGTCCATGCCCGCCAGTCCGATTTGTAAGCCCGCCGAGTCTCGATGGCGCTGGCGGTGCTGGCGTATTTGGCGGCGGCCCGCCCGGCGCTGTCAGCACCGGACGGGAAGCGAAGGACGTTCGCCAGCGATGTGGCCCGTGCGGCGGCGGTCATGATTCGGCCCGGTCAAAGATTTCAATGGCGGTCTGAACCACGAAACGAGCCGCATGAGCGCAAGTCTGTACGAGGTCGGTTGTGTCTTCATGTTCCCGAAGCACGCGGCTTACTTCGTCTACGCTGGCGGCGGCCCGCTTGAGTCCCTTGCGGTATTCGTCGCCGTCCGTGATTGGCAGCAAGGATTCGAGAGCGTCGATTGACGGTCCGATAAGGTCCGGTTCCGGGAATTGGTCCAATATCGCCTGCAACAAGGACAAGGTGAGGTCATACGCTTCATTGAAGCGGTCAACGTTGTCCGGTTCGTAGTCCGGTTCGCGGTCCGGTTTCTGCATGGTCATTCGTCCGCATCCTTTTCGCCGGCGGCGCGGGCCGCATGGAATCTGTCAACGGCAATCGCGGTGGCGAACTATGTCGCGGCCCGGGCCGTCGACCGCTTGACTCGCGCCGTCGTCGCGTTGTTCGTGTACGGGAGTCCCGGCGACGCAGCCGGAATCGCGGACTTCATTCACATTCGATGTCGAAAACCAGGACAGGGAGGCTTCACCATGATGGATCGCCAGACGCGACGGCGCAAAGTCACCATTCCCATGCTGCAACGCAAGATGCGCGAGAGCGAAGGGATCGTTCAACTCGCGGTCTACGACTACCGCAACGCCGTGATCGCCGACCGTCTCGGCGTCGACATCCTCTGCGTGTCGGATACCGGCGGCATGATCCTGTTCGGCCACGGCAGCACCGTCAGCGTCACCTTCGACGAGGTGATGATGATGGCGAAGGCCATCGATCGCGGATCGAGATACGGGCTGCGCATGGTCGATATGCCGTACTGGAGCTTCCACGTATCGCCCGAGCAGGCCGTCGACAACGCGGGCCGCTTCGTCGCCGAGGCCAACGCCGAGGTGATGAAATGCGAGGGCAACAGACATCACGCCAAACACATGGAGGCGATCGTCAAGGCCGGTATCCCCGTCCAGGGCCATATCGGCATCACGCCCATGCGGATGCCGCAACTCGGCGGCTTCACGGCCCAGGGCAAGACGGCCGACCGCGCCAAGGAACTGATCGACGACGCCTGGGCGATGGTCGACGCCGGCTGTTTCTCGATCCTCTGCGAGGTGACCACCGAAGAGGTCTGCCAGCACCTGACCGAAACCCTGCCGGTGCCCGTCATCAGCCTGGGTGCGGGGAACAAGGCGCACGGGGTGCATATCATCGGCTCCGACCTGTTCCACCTGTACGAGGAGCACGTGCCCCGTCACTCCAAGATCTACACGGACCTCATCCCCATCATCGAGGACGTGTATCTGCGTTACATGGACGACGTGCGGAACCGTGTCTACCCGGGCCCCGAGCACACCGCCTACATGGCGGACACCGAGCTCAAGAAGCTCATGAAGATGCTCGACTGGAAGCCCAGGATGAAGAAGACCAAGGCGGAGCGGGAGGCGGCCGAACGCACCGCGCGGCCGGCCGCGGCGGCCGGGAAACCGGCGGCGAGGGAGCCCGCCCGCGCCGCCCGCAAGAAGAAATAGCGCCGCCGGCGCGGTCCGGGTTCGACCGGAACCGCGCCGGCGTTCCCCGACGCCCGAGACGGCGCGCCATCGGCCCGACTTCGCGCCGTGAACGATCGAAGGCGCCCGCGTTGCGGCCGCCGATCGCGGTCGCTACGCTGGCGGTTCGACGGAGCGGCGCATGGAAACGTTTCGCATGAAGGAAAATCCACTCAGGGCGCTGTGGCGGGAGGGCGCGACGGCCGTCAACGGCTGGCTGACCATTCCCAGCGGCCACTCCGCGGAGGTCATGGCGCGTCAAGGGTTCGACTCGGTCACGGTCGACACCCAGCACGGGATGATCCACTACGACACGGCTCTGGAGTGCCTGAGGGCGATATCGACGACCGACGCCGTGCCCCTGGCGCGCGTGCCGTGGAACGAGCCCGGAATCGTCATGAAGATGCTGGATTCCGGCGCCCTCGGCATCATCTGTCCGATGATCAACTCGCCGGAAGAGGCCGCGGAGCTCGTCGCCAACTGCTGCTACGCGCCGCGGGGCAACCGCAGTTTCGGTCCGACGCGGGTCATGATGAGCGTCGGGCCGGATTACGTGAAGAACGCGACCGACCTCGTGCTCGTGATCGGCATGATCGAGACGCGGAAAGCCCTGGACAACGTGGAGGCGATCGCGGCGACGTCCGGATTGGACGGCCTGTATATCGGCCCTTCCGACCTCTCGCTGTCACTCGGCCTGACGCCGCATCAGGACTCGCGGGAGCCCGTCATGGTCGAGGCCATCGACCGGATCCTCGCCGCCGCGAAGGACAACGGCCTCGCCGCCGGAATCCACAACGCCAGTGGCGCGTACGCGCGCGAGATGGGCGAGAAGGGGTTCGATCTGGTGTCGGTCGGCAACGACACCCTCCTGCTCGCCGGCGCCGCGCGCGCCGCGGTGTCGGGCGCACGGGGGAACGGCGCGTCGGGCGGGGGCGATCCCGGCGGCGGATACTGATCGCCTCTCGACATGAACGGGAAGAAGGTCCTGATCTGCGCCTGGCAACCGGACCGGCGGCGGGGCCCGTGGCTGCGGAAGCTGGAAGAGGCCGGCTTCGACGTCGAATTCAACCCGCTCGGACGCAAGTACACGCGGCAAGAGCTGATCGAACGCCTGCCCGGAACCTACGCCACCATGGCGGGCAGCGAGCCCTACGACGACCGGACGCTCTCGGTGGCGCCGGAATTGCGAATCGTCGCCCGCTGGGGAGTCGGACACGACCAGATCGACGTCGACGCCGCGACCCGCCGCGGCGTCGCGGTCGCCATGGCGTTCGGCGCCAACCACGAGGCGGTCGCGGACGCCGCCTTCGCGCTGATGGCGGGTCTGGCGAACGACTTGCTCCCGTACCACCGTCTGGTCGCGGGCGGCGGCTGGGGCGGGCGCTATCATGTCGGTCTCCACGGGAAAACCGTGGGGATCGTCGGTCTGGGCCGGACCGGCCGCGCCTTCGCGCGGCGGTGCCAGGGGTTCGCGATGCGGATCCTGGGCCACGACCCCCTCCTCCCCGACGACGCGATACGCGGCTTCGGCGTCGATCCGGTCTCGCTCGAGGCGTTGCTCCGGGAGGCGGATTTCGTCTCCCTTCACACGCCGCGCGCGCCCGAGACGGAGAGACTCGTCGATCGCGAGGCGCTCGCCCTGATGAAGCCCGGCGCCTACCTGGTCAACACGTCGCGCGGCGGCGTCGTGGACGAGGCCGCGCTGATCGAGGCCCTGACCGGCGGCGTCATCGCCGGCGCGGGGCTCGACGTGTTCGAAACGGAGCCTCCGGGAGAGTCGCCCCTGTTCGCGCTCGACAATGTGCTCCTCATGCCGCATTCGGCCGGGGCCAGCGCCGATGCCGTCGACGCCGTGTCGCGGAGCGGTGCGTCGATTCGATCATCGCCATCCACGGGGGCCGGAACCCCGGCGAGGGCCTGGTGCTGAACCCCGAGGTTCTGCCGGGCGCCTGACGTTATCCCGGTCGGAACCGCGCCGCCGCGCGTTCGCCCCCGCGGCGGCGCAGCCACTCCACCGTTCCGAGCAGCAGCAGCGCGAACGCGACCAGGATGGTGGCGACGGCGAGTATCTCCGGGCTGATCTCCTCGCGGATGCCGGACCACATCTTCCGCGGGATGGTGCGCTGTTCCAGGCCGCCCAGAAAGAGCACGGTGACCACCTCGTCGAGCGACGTGGCGAACGCGAACAGGGCGCCGGAGATCACCCCGGGCGCGATCAACGGCAGCTGGACGCGGCGAAAGACGGTCGGCGGCGCGGCGCCGAGGCTGGCGGCGGCGCGGGCGAGGTTGCCGTCGAAACCCGCGAGCGTCGCGGTCACGGTGATGACCACGAACGGCGCGCCCAGGGCCGCGTGGGCGAGGATCAGGCCGAGATGCGTCTGCGCCAGGCCGAGGTCCGAATAGAAGAAGAACATGCCCGCCGCCGAGATGACGAGCGGCGTGACCATCGGCGACAGCAGCAGAGCCGTCACCGGCACGCGGCCCGGCATGGCGGGGTTCGCGAGCCCGAGCGCCGCGAGAACGCCGAGGGCGGTGGCGATGGCGGTGGCGGCGACGCCGATGACGAGGCTGTTGCCCAGCGCACGCGGCCAGTCGTCGTCCGCGACGATGCCCCGGTACCAGCGCAGCGACCAGGCGTCCGCGTCGAGGCGCAACATGCCCTCGGTGAAGGTGAAGTAGGGCTCGGCGTTGAAGCTGAGCGGCACGATCACCAGCATCGGCGCGATCAGAAATACGAGCACGGCCACGCAGAACGCAAGGTACAGGCCGCGGCCCAGATGGTCGCCGAACGGACGGCGCTCCGCGCTCCGCGCCATCAGGCGAGCCGCATGCGTTCGATGCCGACGAGGCGATCGTACACCAGATAGAGCGCCGCCACGCAGACGAGCAGGACGCCGCCCAGCGCCGCCGCGAGCCCCCAGTTCAGCGACTCCTGCATGTGGTAGGCGATCATGTTGGAGATCAGCTGTCCGGTGCGCCCGCCGACCAGCGCCGGCGTGATGTAGTAGCCGATGGCGAGAATGAAGACGAGCAGCGCGCCGGCGGCCGCGCCGGGCAGCGTCTGCGGCCAGTAGACGCGCACGAACGCCTGCCGCCAGGTCGCGCCGAGGCTCGCCGCCGCCCGGAGGTATTGCGGCGGGATCGTGCGCATGACCGCGTAGAGCGGCAGGATCATGAACGGCAGCAGGACGTGGGTCATCGCGATCAGCGTGCCGGTCATGTTGTAAATCAGGGCGACCCGCTCTTCCTCGTCGATCAGGCCGACGGCGACCAGCAGATCGTTGACGACGCCCTGGTTCTGGAGCAGCACGATCCACGACGTGGTGCGGACCAGCAGCGACGTCCAGAACGGCACCAGCACCAGCAGGAGCAGCAGGTTGGACGTTGCCGGCCGTGCGTTGGCGATCAGATGGGCGAGCGGGTAGCCGAGGACGAGGCAGATGGCCGTGATGGCGGCGGCGACGGCCAGCGTGCGCCCGAGCAGCGACAGGTAGATGCGCCGCTCCGGCGGCTGGGCAGAGACGGCGCCGGCGGCGTCCCGGCGCAGGTCGAGCGCGTTGAGATAGTGGCGCGCCGTGTAGCGTTCGCCGGCGCGGCGGATCGCCCGCCACGCGCGCGCCTCGCCCCAGGCCGGGTCGGCGGCGATCGTCGCCTCTCGCCAGGAGGCGGGCGACGCGCGGCGCAACTTGCGGGCGGTCCGCACCAGAGCGCCGCGCATACCGCTCTCCACGCGATTGACGCGGGCCGCCACGGCGCCCAGAACGCGGCGTTCGCGCAAGCTCCGCAGCTCCGACGCCAGGGTCCGGAACGTCGCCTCGTCCGGAACCGACCGGCCGTCCCAGCCTTCGAGCCGCGCCAGCGTCCGCGGCATGGAATCGGCGACCAGAGGCTGGTGAACGCCGCGGATCAGCATCGCCCCCAGCGGGGCGACAAATGTCGCGCCGATGAAGGCGACGAGCGGCAGCGTGAGGAGCGCCGCCCGGACGCGGGCGCTTCTCAGCGCGCGAGCCAAGCGTTGAAACGTTCGTTGATCTCGTCGCCGTTGTCGCTCCACCATTCCCAATCGTTGAACACGGCGTTGGCCATGTTCCGCGGGCTGGTCGGCATGTGCGGGCGCATGTCGATGCCGGTTTCAGCGTGGGTGGAAACCAGGCTCGCGCCCGAGCGGCGTACCGGCCCGTAGGCGATGTAGCGCGATACCGCGGCCATGGATTCGACCCGCGCCGCGAACAGGAGGAAGCGCCGCGCCGCCTCGAGATTGGGCGTCCCGGCGACGATGGCGAGCGAGCTGCCGTCCAGCACTTGGCCGTCCCAGACGATCGTGAAGGGCTGGTTCTCCAATACCCGCGCGTTGAAGATGCGGCCGTTCCAGGCGGTGCTCATCGTCACTTCGCGGTCCGCGAGCATCTGCGGCGGCTGGGCGCCCGCCTCCCACCAGACGATCCGGTCCTTGATCGTGTCGAGCTTGCGGAACGCCCGGTCCATGCCTTCCGGCGTGTCCAGCACCGCGTACACCCGGTCGGCCGGCACGCCGTCCGCCATCAGCGCGAACTCGAGGTTGGCGGCGGGCCGGCGGCGCATCCCGCGGCGCCCGGGGAACTTCTCGAGGTCGAAGAAGTCCGCGATGGTGGTGGGCTTCTCGCCCGGAAAGCTCTCGCGGTTGTAGGCATAGACGGTGGAATAGAGCATGCCGCCGCCGCTGCATCCTTCCAGAGGCACGCCTTCGAGATAGTCGTCGCGCGCGGGCGTACCGTCCGGCCCGGGCGGGAGGTCGTCGAGGGCGATGGGCTCCAGCAATCCTTCGTCGCACGCCCGCACCAGTTCGGGAAAGTTGAGGTCGACGACGTCCCAGTGGACGTTGCCGGTCTCCACCTGGGCGCGGATCTGCGCGAGGTCCCCGTTGAAGTCCGCGAGGCGCACCTCGATGCCGGTTTCCGCGGTGAAGGGCTCGTGATAGGCCTTCTGACAGGCCCTGGCGTAGGAACCGCCGTAGGACACCACGGTCACCGACTCGGCATGGGCGGAGGGCGAGCCGGAGAAGGCGGCGAGCAGCGCGGCGACGGCGGCGTACCCGGCGATGCGCGGCGGCGTCGCGCGTCCCGTTCGAGGCGACGTCATGGCGGGGTCCTTTCTCGTGGCCGGTGGAGGCTTCGCTTCGGTTCCGCGCGTCCGCGGCGCGCCCGCGAGTCGGGGTCCGGTCATGCCGCGACGGCTTCCACGGCCCGGGCCCCTTCGTCGTCCGGCAGGGCGCGGCAGTCCACCGCGCCCCAGCCGACCCGGATACGGTCGCCCCGCAGCACGGCGCCGTGGCCGACGGTGTTCGGAATCTTGACGATGAAGGCCGGGTTGCCGCACAGGTCGAGCCGCAGCCGCAGGTGATCGCCGAGGAACGCGATGTCCTCGACGTCGGCCTCGAAGATGTTGCTGTAGACGCCGGTCCGGGCGAGGCCGACCCGCTCCGGGCGGATGGCGAGGACGGTCCTGTCGCCGGGCCTGTGGCGATGGACCGGGAACGCCCGCACCGTTCCGCCCGGGGTCTCGACCTCGCAGGTGTCGGGGCCGACGGAAACGATCCGCCCGCGTAACAGGTTGTTGTCGCCGATGAAGCGGGCGACGAACTCTCCTTCCGGCTCCTCGTACAAGGTTTCCGGAGATGCGACCTGCTCGATTCGGCCGCGATGGAAGACCGCCACCCGGTCCGACATCGCCATCGCTTCCTGCTGGTCGTGGGTGACATACACGACCGTGACCCCGAGCTCGCGCTGGATGCGGCGGATCTCGAACTGCATCTCCTCGCGCAGGCGCCGGTCGAGGGCCCCCAGCGGCTCGTCCATCAGCACCAGGTCCGGCTCGAACACCAGCGCCCGGGCGATGGCCACCCGCTGTTGCTGGCCGCCGGACAGCTCGTCCGGCCGCCGCGCCTCGAAGCCATCGAGGCGCACCAGCGCCAGCACCCGGCGGACGCACTCGGCCCGCCGGGCGGCGTCCATGCCCCGCACCTCCAGTGGAAACGACAGGTTCCGGCCCACCGTCATGTGCGGGAACAGCGCGTAGTTCTGGAACACCATGCCGATCCCCCGCTTCCGGGGCGGCACGTCATGCACCGGGCGTCCGGCGATGCGGATCTCGCCTTCGGTGGGCGTCTCGAAGCCGGCGAGCATCATCAGGCAGGTGGTCTTGCCAGATCCGGACGGCCCGAGCAGGGTGAGAAACTCGCCCCGCCGCGCGCGGAGATCAAGATCCCGCACGACCATCGTCCGTCCGTCGTAGGTCTTGCCGACGCCCCGGAATTCGACGTGCGACTGCGCCGTGCCCATTCCGCGACCTTTTCGCCTCGCTGCCCCGCCACCGATCCGAATTTCGGCCGCCGCCGCCGGCAAGTCAAGGTCGGGCAGGCGGACAGCGGGGCAGTCGCTTCCCCGGAAATCTCCGGAGAATGTCGGCCGACCGACGGCGTCCGGCCGCCGCGACGGCGATATTGAGAGCCGCGTGGCCGTCGGCGAGTCATCGCGAGCGGGCGTCATGAATCCATCATCGAATCGAAACGCGGCCGTCACGTTCTCCCGCCTATCCTCCAGGCCGCCCTCATGCTGCCGTGCCCGCTGACGGCGGATTTCAACTTCCCGACGTGGCACTATTACGGCCGCGGCTCGGGCGAAGAACGGGCCTGTCACGCTTACGAACCATGCCCGCCCCTGCCCGCCGACTGATTCCTGCCGGCGGGCGGGTCTGTTGGCGCTTGGGGTCTGGCCCGAAAAGAGTTGAGTGGTTTAAATAGGTTGTACATCTCCGGTTGCGCCAATGAATCAGTGAAGCACAATATGTGAACTGGAATCGCTCGCCCATAGTAGGAGCGCGATGGCCTGTGCTACGCAAGTGGCTTGACCAATGCAGAATGGACTGTGCTTGAGCCACACATGCCGTCACCGAAAGCTCTGGGGCACCCAGTGCACGACGGGCCTGCACAAGGTCATAAACGCAACCCTATACGTGTTACGCAACGGCTACTTGTGATGCCTATTGCCAAAGAGACAGACTTTGAGTCATAAACTATGCCGCTCACACCGGGACAAATTCCGGAGTACGGCTTCCTTCAAGAAAGGATAACAAACGATTTTTCAATCCTTCAATATCGTCTGTTTCACATTCCCACACAATCATCACCTCCCAACCTTCACGTTCCAAGGACGATACGGCACCGGCATCACGTCTCTGGTTCGTGACGAATTTATCCTCCCAGAATTTTCTACGAGTCTTAGGAGTCGTGGTCCGTTTACATCCTTCATGACGATGCCAAAAACAACCATGGATGAAGATCACCTTCCGTCGACTACGAAACACGATGTCGGGACGACCAGGAAGATCCACAACATGAAGTCGAAATCGATAACCGTGATGATGAAGAAGTCGTCGAACGATCATCTCCGGTCTAGTGTCTCGTCCCCGAACCCTCCGCATCAGGGCGCTTCGGGTCACGTCTGGTCGTTCGTTCGAGATCATTCTTCCACGTAGTTGTCGATCGCGCCAATTACTTTTCCAAGGCGATCCATCAATTTTGCCCGCTTGAGATAATCCGAGTATGATTGGAAAGAATTCGCCAATAGTTCGTCGTAATTCACATAACGTGCATTGTTTGCTCTTAACACTTCTTCAACCGCTCTCTTACCATCTGTTTGATTCCATTCAATCGGTGACTTACCCATAAGACATACGAATTCGACAGGCTCGTAGGGAGTCCCCACCTTTTCGAGAATATTCAGCATACCACTACGATATTTGTGGATCTGCTTCCCAAGATCATAAACGGATATGGATCGCTCTGGCCGCTTCAATTCGATGATAACATGCTTACCCGCTGTCTTTCTGTACTTGATATCCAATCGCGCATTCTTTTCCTCCTTCGAGAGGGTTGCATTCACATTCTTGAACAGCGTACCGACACGCTTTTCCATTACCTCAGAGGCTTCGACCCGCTCCCAAGAGGGATCAAGCAACCAGAGGTGGTCGAAGATGTAGGTTTGAATGACTCTTTCCTTCGCGTTCCGATCGACTTTCTCTTGCAAGGCTCTGATCACCGCGATGCGGTGTTGGACGATCTGACCATACAACGTCGCCTCAAGACCATCTAACTCACGAAACATGAGGATCACGGATTCGAGGTTCTTATCGTCGATCGAATCTAGACTGTCTAGATTCTCATTCCAACGGTAGAATTCGAAAGCAAGTACCGCATGCTTAATCAATTGTCGACGCTCGGCGGGTTCATCTACATTGATCCGGTTGATCTTTCCCAACCAGCGCTTCGCTTTCTCAGAGAATCCTTTCGGGAGATTTTCGACCCAGGCCTTGACTTCGGGAATTTCCATAGCGGTCTGAGTACCCGAGTCGGCACGCAATTCAGACCAGCGTTTTTGAAGGAATTTGAGCTCTCCACCGACGAATTTCTTCAGTGCGACATAACGCGGGTCATCCTCGACGATTCGCTGTCGGCTACTGATCGCAGAGTCTTCATCATGATCGGACTCCAATCCGGTGGCAGTATCCAAACCGTCCACTCGCAGCTCTCCGATCAAGTAGCTCGCGTAGATTCCTCGCTCGGTAAAATCTCCAAGGAGGTCTTCTTGTGCCATCTTTCCTCGAACGAAGATTGCTACTCGATTCAAATTCTCTCCGTATTCGTCGCGCAATTGCCCACTCTCTCGAACGGTTCCTAACCATCCATCTATCGTCAATTCTGATCCATCCGACAAGGTGAAAGTTGTATTTCGTTGCTCATTTTTATCCAGTCTTCTACAAAGAGAAATGACCGCAGATTGATCTCCATACGTCCAAATATACTGCAATCTATCATGGTATCCTCGATCTTCGGGAGTGATTTCATCCCCGTTGACAGTAATCATGAAACCATGGTTTGGACCGATGATTGAGAAACGCCTTGCTAATCTCTTACGTAACCCCTCAGCGGTACTGATCGTTTGGCGCTTACGTAAATCACTAAGGGTAATTCTGGTTCCGTTCTCAAAGCCAATTCGGGAGGTCGATATCTCTTCCGGCTCGTATTCACCTTTGTTGTCTTCAATGGCTCTTCTAACAGCATCAAGACACATTCGCAGAGCGGTTCCCTGATCCCCTTGGATCGTCTCCACGACAATCTCGTTTGCGATCGAGAACAACGACAGCTTACCGATTCCCTTTCGGCCCATGGGCGAGCGGCCCTTAGATGTCGATCCAGGTTGCCAGCTTCGTCGCTGATAGCCCACCAACAAGAATCGATCAATCACGTCATCCCTCGTCATTCCAATACCATCGTCCTCGATTACAATATTATTTTCCACCTTATCCAACTTGACTCGGACCTTCCCAGCATCTGCGTCCCAGGCATTTGCGACGATTTCGGAAAGAACCGCGGGAACGTTGCTGTAGAGATTGAGGCCAAGATGCTGCAAGACATTCAAACTCAATCTCATTTTGAGGGGACGCTGACTATTCACAGCTTGTGCTCCCACAAGTGAGCCTTGATGGCACGCGCGATCGCCTGCGCCAGTCGCACCGGGACGGCGTTTCCGATGATCCGGCCGATCTTCGTGAAGTGAGGAGGTTCACTAGGTTGGACGAACGTATAATTGCGCGGAAAAGTCTGCAGTATTGCACCCTCACGAAGCGAGAGTGCACGATCTTGTTCCGGGTGGCCAAAACGTCCGTTTCCAAATCCGTAGAATTGTGTTGTAATGGTTGGTGAAGGTCGATCCCATCGCATCCGACCATAGACGGAGGCATAGCCACGCCCCGTATCTTTTCGGTGGCACTTTGTCACGAGATCCGGGGGCCAATCTTTCCATGTACCTCCCGGTCGTGACGCGCGAATACGCTTGAGATTGAGTTCCGACAATCCACTGGCGCAATGAAGACGATCCACCGCATCGACTTGTCCGGCCGTCAAAGGAGGCATATTGCCGATAGTCTGTGAGACCGTGACATAATCGTCTGAGCTATGAGTGCACTCCGGAAGATTCGGTTCACCATGTTTCGAGCCGATCAGAACAAGACGAAACCTGTTCTGTGGCACACCAAAATCAAGACAATTAGCTATCATCCATCGGACAATGTAACCTGCACCGCGCAGAGTTTCCACGAAATTAGAGAAAACACGGCCACCCTTGAATCGAACGAGCTGAGGAACGTTCTCCATCGTCACGATGTCAGGATCCACATCGACAGCCAAATGGGCGAAGTCCCGGAACAGTTGCCATTTCGGGTCCTTGTGTCCCTGAGAATATCGCGAGAATGGTTGGCATGGTGCGCATCCAATCAAGATTCGCGGAAGCTCCGGCGAGAATTTCTTGGCCAATTCGATATGATTGATTTCGATCATGTCACGCCGAATGAAAGATGATTCGTTGTTCTTCTCAAAAGAGAATCGACATGATTCGTCGATGTCGTAACCGCACGCAATCAAGAAGCCTTCCAGTAGGAAACCATACGATAGAGCCCCCCCGCCACAGAACAAATCCACCACGGTTCCCACTGGGTCGTTCCGGTTCACGCACCGGTCCCCTGTGGCTACCGACCGGCCATCGCCGGCTCCCACCTTGGTGGCTTTATTGCTCATCATCCCTACGTTCGCCAATAGTTCCGTTCAACGTTCTCTGGATTTCTCGACTTCCGCCGACGGGCCATGTCCCGTCCACCCCGTAAAAGACACCCCGTATTCCGCACTCCGTTCACGCCCAACTCCGCACCTGCAGCCTCCAGAAACCCTTGAAATCCCGAGTGTTCGATATATGCGACCGCCACGATCTGCCCGTCGACGAACGGCGGCCTCCCGCCGTCCGCGCCCAGCCGCGCACGCTCCAGCACATACCAGTCCGCTGCCTCCCGGTCATGGTCGAGAACGTTTCCCGATCATCTTCTCGCCTGTCATGCTCATGCCCGTGTACGTTACATTGAACCCACCCAGCGGCAAAACCACTGCCCATCCTCAAGTGGGAACGCAACGCGGTTCTTTTCGACTGACACTACCCCGGCCGTGCTGCCGTTCACCAGCCCGAGGTGTGTCTAGGCGCGATGGAAGGCAATCACGTCGCCGGGTGAGTAGTTGACGGCGAGCGACTTCTCCGCCGCAGTGCAGCCGTGGGAACCCAGCCTCTACGGCGGGACTCACGAAGTCGTTCATGGCGTTTCCTCACGGTTGCGGGCTGTATTGAGCCCCAGCAACTCCCGCAACGCCTCGTCGTTTCCGATATCCTCCGGCCAGCCGTAGGCCGCCGCCACGGCGGCGTCGAGGGCGGCGTGCGCGTCGACGAGCCATCGCGGGCGGGCGTTGTAGAGGGCGGTCAAGGTGCGGGCCTTGAGCTCCCTTGCCGCCGTCTCGTCGCGGGGGACGGGGCGCCTGGGATAGCCGGGAACCGGCTCGTCGATCCACTCCACCCATTCGGGCGGGTTCAGCCAGCGGTCGCGGAGCTCGACGAGTCTTCGCGCCGCATCGGCGATGGCGGCGGCGCGCGGGTCGTCGGCATAGTTGGCGGCGGGGATGTCGGGGGAGAGCCCTTCGGGGAAGGGGAAGGTTTCGAAGGTGGTGGTGGGGGTGTAGCGCGGATCGTTGCCTTTACCGAGCCACGTTCCGAGCCGCAGCGACCATGCCTCGTGGAACCGGCTGTGGAGAATACCGAAGGTCGTGTCGTCGTCGCGGGCGATGGCAATCAATGCGCTGTCGGGACACACACGTGCGTCGAGCCAGACGAACAGCCGGTGCTTGGCGACCCTTGGAGTGGCTATGTAGCGAGATACCGCTCCGATCCGTCGGAACATCGTCTGTCCCGAGCGATCGTGCCGCCACCAGTTCCGTCGCAAATCGTCGCGGCGGTTGCGACCCCGCGCCGACTTCACATGTTCCATCACATGCGCGAACGGCGCTTCGTAGAACGCGGCGTCGACCTCGTTCATCTCGTGCCCGAAGTCGACGATCCACTTGTCTTGCGGACGGCGCGTCACATCCATGCCGTTCATCCACGGCTTGAGGACGTCGGCGTTGGGCCGCCCGTTCGGGTTCACGGGGAGTCGTAGCCACGCGCGGGCCAGCTCTCCGGAAACGTCGAACGCGCCTTTCTTCATGCCGCCAACGAACGCTACGCCGCGATTGCGGGCGAGCTTCGCTGCTCTCGTGATGTCCGCCGCGCTCGCGCTCAGGTCTGCGTTGATACGCGGTGCATCCCGGCCGTCCAGGCGCACGACCGGTTCCGCGTCCTTCGGACCGAAACACACCAGCGACACCCGCACCGCCGCCCCGTCCACCACCCACGGCTCGTCGGACCATGCGTCGAAAATCGTCGCGTCCTTCACGATCCGGTCGAGCACAGCGCGGTTGCGTCCGCCCCGGATCGAGTTCGTCGCCACCAAGCCCGCACGCACGACTTCGCCGCGAGCCACCAAGTCGCCGGCCTTATGGAACCAGTAGCAGACAAGATCCGCAAACGCGGGAACGGAACCTTTGTAGAGATCGCGTATCGCCTCCGTGTAGTCGTCGCCGAGGGTTTCACGCATGGGCGAGTAGCCCAGGAACGGCGGATTGCCGATCGCGACGTCGGCTGCGGGCCAGTCCGGTTCGTCGCCCGCCGGGGCCAGGATCGCGTCGCGACATTCGATGGTGTCGAGCGGCTTGAGGATCGGGTCGTGCGACACGTCGAACCCGTTGCGGCGCATCCACTGGATCTCCCCGATCCACACCGACACACGCGCCAGCTCGGCCGCGTAGGCGTTGACCTCGATCCCCTTGACGTTCGCCGGCCCGATCTCGGGAAACGACCGTTGCAGCCCCAGCGCCTCCGCCTCCAGCTGCGCCCGGTGCTCCAGGTCCTTCAGCGCGTGCAGCGCCAGGTAGAGGAAGTTCCCCGAACCGCACGCCGGATCGAGCACGACGAAGCCGCGCAGCCGTTCGAGAAACGCGCGGAAGCGCCGTTCGGCCTCGCCCCGCCGCCGCGTCCGCACCGCCCCCGGCCCGGCCGCCTCCGCCCGTTCGAGACCGGCGGCGATCTCCGCCTTCGCCGACTCCCACTCCGCCAGAAGCGGGCGGACGATCACCGGCTCCACGATCCGCATGATCTTGTCGCGGTCCGTGTAGTGCGCCCCGAGTTGCGAGCGCTTGTCCGGGTCCAGACCGCGCTCGAACAGCGTGCCCAGGATCGACGGGTCGATCTCCGACCAGTCGAGCGCCGCCGCCGCGAGCGCCGTCTCGATCTCTTCCTTCCCCAACGGCAACGCCGCGTCGTCGTCGAACAGACCGCCGTTGAACCGCGCCACGACCTCGAACCCCACGTCTCCGCCCCCGGACATCGCCCCGAACAGGCGGCCCGCCAACTCCGCGAAGCCTTCGGGCCGGCGCCGCGCGTGTTCGAGCATCCGCGTGAACATGCTGTCGGGCAGCAGACCCACGTCCTCCGCGAACATGCAGAACACCAGACGGTTCACGAAGTGCGCCACCGCGCGCGCCTCGTGGCCGCGCCCGCGCAGCGATTGCGCCAGCGCCGCGAAGGTCGCCGCCGCCCGCTCCGTCAGCGCCTGCCGGCTCTCCCCCGGACGCAGCCGCTCCGGGTCCGACATCGCCCATTTGAGCTTGTCCCGCGCCGCCGCGTCCGCCAGGTCCTCCAGCGCGAACTCGTGGGTCGCGCTCACGCTGTTGGTCCAGTTGGTGCGGATGCGGAACCGCGCCATGTCCGAGACGATCAGCAGCGGCGGGTTCTCCAAGGCAAGCGCGTATTGCCGCAACTGGTTGAACGCCGCGTCGAGGTCGGCGCGCCGGCCCTTGTACTCCCAGGCGAAGCAGCCCCGTTTCCACACGTCGGCCCAGCCCTCGCCGCCCGTGTCCTTGCGCGCCCCGCGCTCGAAGCAATAGGTCTCCCCGGTCGGGTCGGCCTCCGCCGGCGTCGGCTCGCCCAGCAGCCGGCACAGGTCGATGAAGTGCTCCTGACTCCCGGAGCGCTCCTTCAACGCCGACGCCCGCCACTTGGCGATGAACGCCCCCGGCGTCATGCGGTCGCCCATGTGGCCGTCCGGGCGCGGCGCCCGGACGGGACCGGTTCGCGATGTTCGCGAGGGGCCATCACATCCCATTATGTGTTCTCAATTCGTTCCGAGTCAAGGGGCGTCGACACGAACCGGTCGCCGGAGCCGCGCCGGGATCAGAAGTCCTTGGCGATCCCCTTTCTCTCCCAATCCCCGTAGCGCGTCGGTTCGGGACCGCTCGGACCGCCCCGTTCCCCGTCCGGCGCGCCGCTCCGTTCGCGCCCGGGCGACCGGGCCTTCCCGGCCGGCTCGACCGCCGCGGCCTCGCCGTCGGGCCGCGCGGACGCGGCGGCGTCCGACTCGGCGTCCGTTTCCATGGGCCGGAACCTCGATTCCCCGCCGCGGGGGCCGTTCCTCCCGCGACCGAGGCTTCCACATGCACGAACCGCCGGCCCGCCGTCAACGGGCCGGCGGCATACGCGGAGAGATATTCCCGGCCCATGATCGACAGGGCGGCGGGCGTGCGCTAAAGCCGCGTCATGGCCCCCGCGTCCGACCCACGCATGGCGGCATCGGCGTTCCTCTCGGCGGTGCTCGACCGGCGCGAGCGACTCGACGACGTGCTCGCGGAAGCGTATGCCGAGGGCGGGCGGTACGTGCGCCTCGACCGCCGCGACCGGGCGTTCGCGCGGCTTCTGGCGTCGACCGCGCTGCGGCGTCTCGGCCAGATCGACCGGGCGGTCGACGCGCTGCTGGACCGGCCCCTCCCCGCACGGCTGACGCGCGTCAGACACGCCCTGCGGCTGGGCGCCGCCCAATTGCTGTTCCTGGAGACGCCGCCCCACGCCGCCGTGGACCGGACGGTGCGCCTCGTCGGACGCGACAGCCCGTTCAAGGGATTGGTCAACGCGGTGTTGCGGCGTCTCGCGCGCGACCGCGACGCGCTTCTCCACGCGCCGGACCCCGCCCCTCTCAACACGCCTGCGTGGCTGTGGACGTCGTGGCACGCGGCGTTCGGCGAAGCGCGGTCCCGGGAGATCGCGCGCGCGCACGCGATGGAGCCGCCCCTGGACCTGTCGGTGAAATCGGACGCCGGGGACTGGGCGCGCCGGCTGGGCGCCGAGGTCCTTCCCACGGGGTCCCTCAGACGCCGCGGCGGCGGTCCGATCGAGGACCTTCCCGGCTATTCCGATGGGGATTGGTGGCCCCAGGACGCCGCGGCCGCCGTTCCGGCGCGCATTCTGCTCTCGTCGCTGCGGGGAAACCCCGCGGACGCCAGGATCCTGGACTCCTGCGCGGCGCCCGGCGGCAAGACGGCGCAACTGGCCGCCGCCGGCGCCGTCGTCGACGCGCTGGACGTGTCCGCCGCCCGGCTACGGACGTTGCGCGCGAACCTGCGACGGCTGGACCTGAAGGCCAATGTCGTGGAGAGCGACCTTCGCGTCTGGACGCCGGGGCGGCCTTACGAGGCGATTCTCGTCGACGCGCCCTGCACGGCGACCGGAACCATCCGCCGCCATCCCGACGTCCCGCATCTGAAGCGACCGGCGGACGTGGCGCGCCTGGCGGAGTTGCAGGGCCAATTGCTCGCCGCCGCCGCCGACATGCTGGCCCCGGGCGGCGTCCTCGTCTATTCCGCCTGCTCGTTGCAGCCGGAGGAAGGCGCCGAACAGGTCGAACGCCTTTTGTCGTCCCGCCGCGACCTGGAGCGGTGGCCGATCGAACGCACGGACGTCGCGGGGCTCGAGCGATCCGTTCTGCCCGCGGGGGACGTTCAAACCCTTCCCTGCCATCTGGCCGAAGCCGGGGGGGTCGACGGGTTCTTCGTCGCGCGCCTGAAACGAACGGCGTAGCCCGCGGCGCTACCCAGGAAAAGGCTGCCAAAGGTGCCCGGAAGCGAGTGTTCGTCCCGATTCCGAGCGCCATGAAAAGCGACGCTCCACTTTCAACCATTTAATCGATTTTACTGGATTTATATCCTTTTTTCATCCGCTTAAACTTTACGTAATACGACTTCATGTAAAACTATACTACATGAAAACGAGAAAACTCAGAGATATTATCGGCATACTTCGAGACAACGGGTTTCGGGAAGTGCGTCGCAAAGGAAGCCACGCGACCTATCGTGGCTCAGTCGATGGCGTACTCCACCAAGTCACCATCGCATGCACGCGGGGGGAGACGACGTGGCGAAGGGTACGCTGCGGAACATCATCCGCCAGTCGGGCCTTCCAAAAGAATTGTTTCGTCAATAAGTCGCGACCGCCGTCGTATAGGTATGACGATACTCGCCGCCGCTGCGGCGTTCGTGGAACTTCGCCAGCGCGACGGCGATGACATACTTGACCCACAAGCACCAGGGCGCGCGTCGGCGCAACAGCCGAACCCGGTCGGCCTCCGACAAGTCCTCAAGGCTCTCGACGTGCAGGTCGATGGCTTCCTTCAGGCGCGTCTTCACGGCCGGGAACGAATCGGCCTGCGCGGCAAGGTCGAAGTCCAGGCAGATCGCTTCCCACTTGCCGTCTCGCGCCTCGGCAAGGCAACGTACGTGAAACTCGGTCATCCCCCACGCCCCTCCACCCCTCCCTGGGTTCTCCCGAAGAAGGGGACGCGCCATCACGATCGGTGACGAAACGCTACATTTTCAGATCAACGATCCCCGGACATCAATCAAGAATTGCGGCCCCCCGGGCAAACTGGTACGACGGCGCGGCATGAGGAAGAACGTGCGGGTGGCTCCTTCGATCCTGGCGAGCGACTTCTCGCGCCTGGGCGAAGAGGTGCGGGCGGTCACCGAGGCCGGGGCCGACTTCATCCATGTCGATGTCATGGACGGTCATTTCGTGCCCAACATCACGGTGGGGCCGTCCGTCGTTCGGGCGATCAGAAGCTGTAGCGCCCTGCCGTTCGACGTCCATCTCATGATCTCTCCGGTAGATCCCTACGTGGAGGCGTTCGCCGAAGCCGGATCGGACACGCTCACCGCGCATCCGGAGGCGGGACCCCACCTCCACCGCACGATCCAGCTGATCAAACGGCGCGGGGCGCGGGCCGGGGTGTCGCTGAATCCCTCCACACCCGTGGAAGCCGTCCGCCCGGTCCTCGACGAGGTCGATCTCGTCCTGGTGATGAGCGTCAACCCGGGATTCGGCGGCCAGACGTTCCTGCGTGGCGCGCTGAAGAAGATCGCGGCCATCCGCGAGATGATCGACGCCGGCGACCGCGACATCGACCTCGCGGTGGACGGCGGGATCACCGCCGAAACCGCGCCCCTCGTCGTCGACGCGGGCGCCGACATGCTGGTCGCCGGCACCGCGATCTTCCAGGGTGGACCGGAGAAGTACCGGGAGAACATCCAGACCCTGCGCGAGAGCGTTCGATAGATGCCGTGCGGCGCGGCGACGGCGCCGGGCGATGGGTCTCGGACCCGGGTCCGGTGAGCCCGGGAGGCTCGTCACCGACCGTCGCCGGACGTCCGGCCCGGTTCCTGATCGAGCGGGCGTTCGCGACCGGGTTGTACGCCCGGAGCCTGCGGGTCGAGGCGCCGTCTTCCCTTCTCTGCCGTCCTGTGGATCCCGCGCCCGGGGACCGGAACTTCGCGAACGCGATGTTCCAGGGGCGATACCTGTTCCGGGGCGAGCAGCGAACGGTCCTCAACGAGCCTCCCTGGTCTCTCCAGGGAGCGAGCGAGATCTGGCAAGCCGAGGTCAACACGTTCGAATGGCTCGCCGACTTCCGGGCGACGGAGTCGGAAACGGCGCGTCTTCGGGTCCGCGAACTCGCGGGGTCCTGGATCGACCTGAACGACCGATGGCGCGCCCTCTCCTGGCGTCCCGACGTCCTGGGCCGCCGCCTCGCCTCCTGGGCGTGCCACGCGGACTATCTTTGCCATGGCGCGGAGCCGACGTTTCGCCGACGGTTCCTGGCCAGCTTCCGCGCCCAGGCCCGCCATCTCTTCCGCGTCGCGGGGATTCTGTCGCCCGATTGCCGGGCCTTGCCGGCGGTTGCGGGCCGGTTGGTCGCCCGGGCGGCGCTGACGGGAGAAGGCAGGCGGCTCGCGGACGACCTTCGGGCTCTCCAGGAGTCGATCGCCCGGGAAGTGCTGCCCGACGGCGTCCACGCGTCGCGGGACCCCGACCGGACGCTCGCCGCGTTGCGACTCCTCCTGATCGTCCGCGCCGCCTTGGAGAGCGTCGGCCGAGCCCCGCCGGACGCCCTGGCGGACGCGATCAAGCGCCTCGCCCTCGCCGCGAGGTCGTTGCGGCACGGCGACGGCGGCTTCGGCAACTTCAACGGCGGCGCCGGGGACGGTCGCGGGCGTATCGACGGCATTCTCGCCGCCGCGCGGGCGCGCGGCGCGGCGCCGTCGGAACTGCCCGACGGCGGATACCAGAGGCTATCGGCGGGAAAGACGCTGGTGCTGTTCGACGTCGGCGCGACCCGCCGCGGCGCGCCGTCCGCGTTCGCGGGGCTCCTGAGCTTCGAACTCGGCGTGGGCCGCGACCGGGTCATCGTGAACTGTGGCGCCGACGGCGGACCCCGGTGGCGCGAGGCGGGCCGAACGACCGCGGCGCATTCCACCCTCGTCGTCGCCGACACGAACGCCCGCGACATTTTCGATCCGCGCTCCCGGCGCCTCGCGCCTCCGGCGGTCCGGGCGCGCCGACGCGAGGACGGCGGCAACGTCCTCGTCGAGGCAAGTCACGACGGTTACGCCAAACGGTTCGGTCTGCGGCACGACCGGGCGATCTACGTGTCGCCCGACGGAGATCACGTGAGGGGCGAGGACGCCATCGCCGCCGTCGGGCCGCAAGGCGGCCGCGCACGGCGCTTCGCCCTCCGTTTCCACCTCCATCCGCGAGTGCGCGCCTCGCTGGCGACCGACGGCGTGACCGTGTTGCTGCGACCGGCGCGCGGCGAAGGCATGCGCTTCCGGTCCGGTCACGATGTCGCGCTCGAAGAAAGCGTCTATCTCGGGGGCGCGGCGGGGGTCCGCGCCACGAGGCAGATCGTCGTTCACGGCCATACAGGCCCGGGCGGGGTCGAGACGGTGAAGTGGGCGCTGACGCTGTTTCGGCGCTGATCGGGGTTCCCGACCGGCTGCGGGCCCGTCGCTACAGCAGCCAGTAACGTATTCCGGCGGGAAACGACAGATCGCGCCACAGACCCTTGATGTCCGCGACGAGTCCGCCGCCCGCGAGCAGCCCCGCGATCGCGTCGGCGTCCAGCCCGGCATAGGCGTCGTGCGGCACGGCGCCCACCATCGCCCCGTAGCCGTCGCCCGCCAGCTCCGGCAGGAGGCGCAGCCCGTACCGGTCGAAGGCGTCCTCGGGCGCCGCCATGCAGTCGTGGACGTCGACCGTGTGTCCGTGCGCCTGGAGCCGGCGCACGAGGTCGACCGCCTTGCTGTTGCGGAGGTCGGAGACGTTCTCCTTGAACGTCAGACCGAGCACGAGGACACGACTCGGCCCGGCGAGGCGGTCGGCGATGCAGTCGGCGACGAACGCGCCCATGCCGTCGTTGATCCGCCGTCCGGCGAGAATCACCTGTGGGTCGTGACCGGCCTCCTGCGCCCGATGGGCGAGGAAATAGGGATCGACGCCGATGCAGTGGCCCCCCACGAGGCCGGGCTTGAACGGCAGGAAGTTCCATTTGGTCTCCGCCGCCGCGAGGACGTCGTGGGTGGAGATGCCGATCTTGTGGAAGATCCCGGCGATCTCGTTGACGAAGGCGATGTTGATGTCGCGCTGCGCGTTTTCGATCACCTTGGCGGCCTCGGCGGTGCGGATGTCGCGGGCCCGGAACACGTTCCCGTCCGTGATCTTCCCGTATATCTCCATGAGGCGGTCGGCGGTCTCGGTGGTCTGGCCGGACACGACCTTGGTGATGCGCTCTATGGTGTGCTCCCTGTCCCCCGTGTTGATGCGCTCGGGCGAGTATCCGAGGAAGAATTCCTCCCCGCACGTCAAGCCGGACGCCGCGGCCAGCACCGGGCCGCAGACTTCCTCCGTGGCGCCCGGGTAGACGGTGCTTTCGAGCACGACGATATCGCCGGGGGAGAGATACCGGCCGATCAGCGCGCAGGCGTCCTTCACGGCGGAAAGGTCGGGAACGTTGCCCTCGCCGACAGGGGTCGGGACCGTGACGACGTGTATCGACGCCCGCGAGATGTCGTCGGCTTCGTCGGTGAGACGCAGCCCGGGCGACTCCAGGGCCTCGGACGCCACTTCTCCCGTCCGGTCGAAGCCCCGGCGGAGCTCGGAGACGCGTGACCGGTCGATGTCGAACGCGTGGACCGGAAAGTGGCGGGACAACGCGATGGCGAGCGGCAATCCGACATAACCCAGGCCGATCACCGAGATCGTTGTATCCGACGCCATGGTCCAGCTCCGATGGGGCCCGGTCTCGCGGCCCATCGCACCGCGCCGGAGCGCGCGCATACTGAGGGCGGCGTTCATCGCTTGTCAACGAGATGTCCTGGTTCAGGACATATGAGACACGGGGGTCTCTTTGGCTGTCAGTGAGTGAAGGTACTGGGCGGGGGTGTGTCCGCCAAGGGCCTGGTGCGGTCTGAAGGTGTTGAATTCGTCGGCGAAGGCGTCGATCCATCGGTTGATGTCGTCGAGGTTGTCGTCGGGCAGGTCCCATGAGGCGTAGAACTCGTATCTCCAGGCGCCGTTGTTGCGCTCGACGTGTCCGTTGAGCTTGGGCGAGCGTGGCGGGAGTTCGAACAGGTCGATGCCGCGGCGCTGGCATTCGGTCTCGAAGTCGGCCTTGAACTCGGAGCCTCCATCGACCTGGATGGCTTCGATGGGGAAGGGCATGTCGGCCTGGAGCTTGTCGAGGAAGCGCTTGGCGTTGTGTGCGGTTGCGCGTCTCCAGGCCTGTGCGCAGGTCCACTTTGCGACGGGGTCATGGGCGGTGAACTGCTTGATGGCGGGCCGGGCTGTGTGTGGCGAGACGGTGAGGGTGTCGAGTTGGACGATCTCGCCGGGACTTGTGGGCTTGCGGCCCTTGGGCAGGCGTCTGGCGTATGGTCTGAGGCGCCGGGCGGCGCGCGGCCCGTTGCGGCGCAAGGTCGGGACCGGGGTGACGGCGCCGCGCTCCATGAGGGTCTTGAGGATGCGGCCTGTGGTGCTCTCGCTTGCCGCGTGCCCGTTGCGTCGGAGCAGGACGGCGATCTTGGCCTTGCCCCACATGGGGTAGTCGGCGCGTGTCTCCCGGACCGCCGTCACCAGCGCCGCCGACCAGGTGGGCCGGCGCGGGGTGTGCGGGCGGCGCGAGCACGGCTTGAGGCGGTTGTGGTCCGCCAGCCTCTGCCATCGGTAGAGGGTCGATCTCGGAACGCCGACGGCGTTGGCGGCCGCTCGTGCGGTCAGGCCGTCGGCCCTGGCCTGGCGCCAGCGCTCAAGGGCGTCGCGCCTGTGCGCTTCGTCGCTCCGCTCCTTGCCGCACAGGCGCGACGCCAGGGCGGCTCCTCGTGTAATCTGCCGGGGCAGGCCGAAGGTCTGCATGGGGGTCCTCCTTCACGCTGCTTGTTCAGCACCAACAGCGTCGGAGACCCCCACCTCTCTTTCAAGGGCCGTGTCTCACATCTGTCTGAACTAGGTCACGAGAGCGATTCGTCCGAAAAGCGCGGGAATCGGCGAATTGCCGCTTGACGTTCATGGAGTGAACAGAGTAACGTTCACGATGAGAACGCCCGGGTGCCGGGCCATGCCCCGGCAATTCCTGTGGGCGCGCGGCGGGGAGGACGGGGCCCTGAACGACAAGTACCTCATGGACGGACAACCGATCGACGCGGAGAGCCGGATTACCTTGGGTCTCCTGAACGCGGTTCACGAGAACAGCGGCGTCTCCCAGAGAACACTGGCCGGCGAGCTGGGAATCGCCCTGGGGTTGACCAACGCCTATCTCAAGCGGTGCGCGCGCAAGGGTCTCCTGAGGATGGCCCAGGCGCCGGCAAACCGTTACGCCTACTACCTCACCCCCCAGGGTTTCGCCGAGAAGAGCCGCTTGACGGCCCGGTATCTGAGGCGCTCGTTCGACTTCTACCGGCAGGCCCGGAACGAATGCGAGGATATCCTCCGCCAGTGCGCGGCGCGGCGGTGGCGGCGCGTGGCGCTCGGCGGTCCGGGCGAACTGGCCGAGATCGCGATCCTGTGCAACCTGGGGCGCGACGTCGATCTGGTGGCGATGATCGACGGCCGGGGCGGATCGAGCGAGTTCATGAAGCTGCCCGTCAAGCCGTCCGTCGAGGCCGCCGGCGACATCGACGCGATCCTGCTGACCGACGCGAGGCATCCCCAGGCCTCGTACGACACCCTCTCCCGGGACTTCCCCCCGGAAAGGATTCTGGTCCCGCCCCTGCTGCGGGTCTCCACGTCCCGCCGCGCGCCGGAGGAACAGGGCCCGTGACCCGCTGGTACGTCGTCTACACGAAGCCGCAGCTCGAGGTCTGGGCGCGGAACAACCTCGAGGAACGCGGGTTCGAGACGTACCTGCCGCGCTATCTCCGGCAACGGCGGCACGCGCGCCGGACCGAGATCGTCCCGCGGCCCCTGTTTCCCCGCTATCTGTTCGTGCGCGCCGACATCGACGCCGGACATCGCCCGCGCGTGAATACGGCGCCCGGCGTCGCGCGCCTGGTGAGTTTCGGCGACCGCCCCGCCATCGTCGGCGACGAGATCATCGCCGAGATCAAGACCCGCGAAGCGGACGACGGCTATGTCCGGCTCGGTCGCGGCCGGACGTTCGCCGAGGGCGACCGGGTCAGGGTCGGCGGCGGCGCGCTGTGCGATCGCGTCGGGCTGTTCCAGTGCACCGCCGACAACGACAGGGTCTTTATCCTGCTCGACCTTCTGGGCCGCCGGACACGGGTCAGGGTATCGCGCGACTCGCTCGTCCCCGGCGATTGCTGAGCGGAGACAGCGTTCCGACGCGGCGACTGCCGTCAGGCGCGAATCAACGGGTAGGAACGCTTGACGATCATCGCCACGGCCGCGGCGACGACCGCCTTGACGACGTCGCCGGGAATGAAGATCGCCGAACCGGCGACGGCCTTCCCGAGCTCCATGCCAGCCACCTGGGCGAGCCACGGAATGCCGATGACGTAGACCACGATCACCCCGCCGATCACGTTGAACAGCAGCAGGTTCCAGAAGTTGAGGCGTCTCCAGTACCTTTCCACGAGCCACCCGACGACGAACGCGGCGGGTATCCACGACAGGATGAAGCCCCCGGTGGGTCCCAGGATCGCGCCGAAGCCGCCCTTCCAGCCCGTGAGCAGGGGCAGGCCGGCCGCCACGAGCGCGACGAACAGCAACAGGGACAGAGCACCCCGCCTGGCGCCGAGAATCGAGCCCGCCAGCATCACGCCGATGTTCTGCACGATGATGGGCGCCGGCACGAGCGGCGCCTGGAACGGCGGGAAGACGGCGCAGGCCGCGGTGAGCGCGGCGAACAGCGCGACGAACACCATGTCTCGCGTGGTCATGTTGCCTCCCAGGGGATCCGGTTTCAGGACGTCTCGGGGACGGTGGCGGCGGGGTCGGGGCATCCCTTATAGTCCGGGAGAGTCCGTGCATCAACGCCAGGGCGTTCGGGACCCCGAAACAAGTGTGTTGACACCCAGGCGATCGGCTGTCACACATTGCCCATAGCAAGCAAACGCGTATTGCCGACCCCGTCGTGGGCGGCGGACCCTATGGCCACCATCCGGTGGCCATAGCCATGTCAGGGGGGTAGACGAAGGCCTGCTTCATCGACGAGGCGGGGGACCTCGGGGCGCTCGCCAATCCGCCGTTACCGAACAACCAGCCGGTTCTCGTCATCGGCGGTCTCTTTATCGATATCGCATACCTCCACGACTTTACTCATAGCTTCCTGAACCTGAAGCGGTGCTACTTCCCCAAACTTCCCTATCCATCCGCGAGACATCTGGACCGAATCCTGCCCGAGATCAAAGGTGCCGACATTCGCAGAAACGCAACGCGCGGAACCGCGCGGCAGCGGCAGCACGCCATCGGCTTCGTCGACCAGATCCTCAAATTGCTGCGACAATACGACGTAAATCTGGTTGCGCGCATTTGGGTGAAAGGCATTGGACTGTCTTTCGACGCCACGTCTGTCTACACGTCCTCGATACAGGAAATCTGTATCTACTTCGATCACCATCCGACCCGGACCGGCGACACCGGCATCTGTATCGCTGATAGCCGGAACAAATTCAAGAATGTCAGCGTCTCCCACTCCATCTTTACGCAAAAGTTCAGCTTGGCGGCCCAGAGCTGCCGACGGATCGTTGAACTGCCGACCTTTGGGCACAGCGATAACCACGCTGGACTTCAAGTCTGCGACATCGTCTGCTCGGCGCTTCTCTACCCCATCGCCTGCTATTCCTACTGCACGGGTCATGTGAATAACGTCCATGTGCAACCTGGCGCAGCGAGGCTCAAGCGGCGTTACGGGCAGCAGCTGAAGGGCCTCCAATACCGCTACCAGGATGCGGTGACCGGCCGTCACCGTGGCGGGCTCGTGGTTTCGGACGCCATCCAGGGCCGGAATGGCTCTCTGATGTTTCACTGAAACAGCATCGACAGGCCAGTCCCTGTCAAACCGATGCCGACCCGTTGAAAACCCATGTTGGGACAACGTCCGGAGTCCTAACCCTTCCTCCGCCAGACGGGAACGACCGGCTCGGGGTCGTAGCCACGAGCCTCGATGGCCTCGGAGAGGTCGTCCGCCATCTTCAGGGTCTTGATGAGGAGCGGCATCAGCAAGGCGATCGCGTTGCGGTCGAGCCCGCGCGCGCGCTGGGCCTCGAGAACCTCTTGCGCCTCGCGCATCATCATGGGAATGAACCGGATGACCATCGACAGCATCATGCCGGTCTTGGACGGATTGACGCCGACGTGGCGCAGCGGCCGGACCGCCGCCTCCAGAACGTCGATCATGTCCGTCGTCCTGGTCGTCAGGGTCACCAGCACCGCCAGCAGGAGAAGAACCAGGATCCTGAGGACGGTCTCCAGGCCCAGCGTCCAGTCCGTGACGAAGACGTGAAACAGAAAGATGGGGACCAGGAAGATCAGCGCGGTCCGCAACTGCCGGAAGGTGTCGCGCCAGGGCAGGCGGGCGGCATGGAACAGGCCCGCGAGGAGCGCGAGTTCGGCGGCGTGAACCGGAATGCCCGAAACGACGAAAAGCGCCGCGCCGCAAATCACGAGGATGGCGAGCTTGGCCGCCGCCGGCGCGCGATGAACGAACGAATCGCCCGGAACGTACAGCGACAGCATCACGCCATCGCCCGCGTGTAGTGGCGGATCGCGTCGCGGGGCGGACCGTCGGCCACGACGCGTCCCCCGTCGAAAACGATGACGCGCTCGAAGTCCCGCAGGTGATCCAGATCGTGGGTGACCAGCACCACCGGCTGCCCGATCGTCCGGATGGTGTCGAGGATCAGCTTCTTGTTGCGCAAGTCCAGCAGGGTCATGGGCTCGTCGAGCACCACGTACCGGGGCTCCATCACCAGGACCGCCGAGATCGCCAGAAGCTGCTTTTCACCGCCCGACAGAAGATGGGCGGCCCGGTCCCGAAGATGGGTCAGTCCGTATTCGGCGAGAACCGTGTCGACCTTTCGCGCGATCTCGCGCTTGGGCAGCTTCAGGTTCTTCAGGCCGAAGGCGATGTCTTCCTCGACCACGGGAAACACGATCTGGTTGTCCGGGTTCTGGAACACGAAACCCACCCGCCGCCGGACCGCCTTCGCGTCCTCGCGAGTGTCGAGACCGTCCACGGTGACGGCGCCGCTGTCGGGGATCAGAAGACCGTTCAGAAGGCGCGCGAAGGTGCTCTTGCCCGATCCGTTGGCGCCGATGACGCCGACGCGACGTTCACGGACGCTCAGGTTGATGTCCTTGAGCACCTCGCGTTCGCCGAAGCGGTGACTGACGTCGGAAACCTGGATCATGGCGCGTTTCGCTGTCGCCGCGGCCCGCGGCCGGGCGTATGCTAGCGACCGACGCCCATGCGCGCGACCGTCGACCGAATCGCCGTCAACCGAGCCGCTCGTCCGCCCGCCCGACAGACACCGACGACGCCATGATCCGCCGCGCCATCCTCTCCGTTGCCGACAAGTCCGGGCTGGAGGAATTCGGAGCCTTCCTCGCCGGTCGCGGCGTCGAGATCCTGTCGACGGGAGGGTCCGCGAGGATGCTGCGCGACGCCGGGGTGACCGTCAGGGACGTCTCGGATTACACCGGGTTTCCCGAAATGATGGACGGCCGCGTGAAGACGCTGCATCCCAGGGTCCACGGCGGCATCCTCGCGCTGCGGGACGCGGCGAGCCACCGCGAGGCCATGGACCGGCATGGAATCGCCGGCATCGACCTGGTTGCGGTCAACCTCTATCCCTTCGAGAAGACGGTCGCCAGGGGCGCGCCCTTCGGGGAGTGTGTCGAGAACATAGATATCGGCGGGCCCGCCATGGTCCGCTCCGCCGCGAAGAATCACGCCCACGTCACGGTCGTCGTCGACCCGGGCGACTATCGGGCCGTCATGGACAACATGGAAGCGAACGGCGGGGCCGTGGGCGAGGAGCTGCGGCGGCGCCTCGCGGCCAAGGCCTACGCCCGGACGGGCGCCTACGACGCGGCCATATCGAGCTGGTTCGCCGGGGAACTTGGCGATCCCTTTCCGGAGCGGCTCGTCCTCGCCGGCGAACGCCGCGACGTTCTGCGCTATGGCGAGAACCCGCACCAGGAAGCGGCGTTCTATTCCGGCGGCGACGCCCGGCCGGGCGTCGCCACGGCGGTCCGGGTCCAGGGCAAGGCGCTTTCGTTCAACAATCTGAACGACGCCGACGCGGCCTGCGAGCTGGTCGCCGAGTTCGACCCCGAACGCCACGGTCCCGCGGTCGCCATCGTCAAGCACGCCAACCCCTGCGGCGTCGCGCTCGGCGATTCACTCGCCGCCGCCTATGGAAAGGCGCTGGCGTGCGATCCGGTCAGCGCCTTTGGGGGCGTCGTCGCGCTCAACGGCGCTCTCGACCGCGAGACGGCGGAGGAGATCTCCGGGATGTTCACGGAGGTCGTCGTCGCGCCGGACGCCGACGACGCGGCGAGGAATGTCCTGGCCGGAAAGGAGAACCTGAGACTCCTGCTGACGGGATCGCTTCCGGATCCGGCTTCGCGCGGGATGACCGTCCGGTCGCTCGCCGGAGGGTATCTCGCGCAGACGCGGGACGATCGGCTGACCGGTGGCGAGCTCGAGGTGGTGACCCGGAAGAAGCCCAGCGAATCGGAAACCGCGGACCTCGTCTTCGCGTTCACGGTCGCCAAGCACGTCAAGTCCAACACCATCGTGTACGCCAAGGATGGCGCCACCGTGGGCATCGGAGCGGGGCAGATGAGCCGGGTGGACGCCGCGCGTCTGGCCGCGCGCAAGGCCGAGGAGGCGGCGCGCGCGGCCGGACGCGCCGAGCCCGCCACCAGAGGGTCCGTCGCCGCTTCCGATGCGTTCTTTCCTTTCGCCGACGGGCTGCTGGCGGCCGCCGAGGCCGGCGTGACCGCCGTGGTCCAGCCGGGCGGCTCGGTGCGCGACGACGAGGTGATCGCCGCGGCCGACCGGGCCGGGATCGCGATGGTGTTCGCGGGGCTACGTCACTTCCGTCATTGAGGGGGCGAAAGGATCGACGATCGTCCCCGCGCCTCCGGGAGTCAGCGGGCCGGTCCCCCTTCCGGGCGTTCCGGCTCCCGCACCGTCATCATGATGCCGAGCCCGATCACGAAGAACACGACGGCGGTTCCGAGACCGAGGCTCTGGCTGCCGGACAGCGCCGTCACCGTGGCCGCGGTGATGGGACCCAGGAACGCCGTCGCCTTGCCCGACAGGGCGAACAAGCCGAAGAACTCGGTGCGCAGCTCCGGCGGCGCGACCCGCGCCATGAGCGAGCGGCTGGCGGCTTGGGCGGGTCCCACGAATATCCCGAGCACCGCCCCCCATATCCAGAACCAGGCCACGTCGTCGACCGTGACCGCGCCGAGACCGGCGCCCGCCAGGCCGATCAGGGAAATCACGATCGCCGACTTCGAGCCCCGCCGGTCGTCCAGCCAGGCGAACGCGACGGCGCCGAGCCCGGCCGTGACGTTCAGGACGATCCCGAACTGGATGAGCTCGGCCTGTCCCATGTCGAAGCGCCCGGCGGCGTAGACCCCGCCCAGGGCGAACACGATCACCAGCCCGTCGTTGTAGATCATGCGGGCGATCAGGAACCGCACGGCGTTGGCGTGCTCGCCCGTCAGCCCGCGCAGTGTCGCGCCGAGGGTGCTCATGCCCTGCCTCAGCCGCGACATCGGGGGCAGGGCGCTGGCGGCGCGGTCGGGCGTGAAGAGGAACATCGGGATCGCGAAGACGGCGAGCCAGAGGGCCGCCAGGGGGCCGGCGACGCGGATATTCGCCGCGTTCTCCGTGCCCACGCCGAACCATGGTTCGTCGGTCTGGATGAAGCCGAAGAGCATGACGAACAACGCCGCCAGACCGCCGGCGTAGCCGATTCCCCAAGCCCAGCCCGACCAGCGGCCCAGCCGATCCTGTTCGACGATGTCGCCGAGCATCGCGTTGTTGAACACGATGCCGAACTCGAACCCGACGGTGGCCAGGACCACCAGGACCATCGCCAGCGTGACGGCTTCCGGCACGGGTTCCGCGTACCAGAGGAGAGCGGAGCAGACGACGCAGAGGCCGGTGAAGGCAAGTATCCACGGCTTGCGGCGCCCGCCGGCGTCGGCGACCGCACCCAGAACCGGGCTGAATATCGCCACGAGCCCGGCGCTGATGCCCGCCACGTATCCCCACAACGCCTGGCCCTGGACCTCATCGCCGACGATGCCGCGACTGAAATACGCGGCGAACACGAAGGTGACGATCAGCGTCGTGAAGGGAGAGTTCGCCCAGTCGTAGAGCGCCCAGCCAACGCGTCCCCGGAGCGTCGCCGGCGTCTGAAGGTTCCCCTCGTGTCCCATCGTTCGTGTCCCGTGTCCGTGAATTCAGGCAAGCGCTCGTCCGGCGGCGGAGGCGACGCCCGGCGGAGTCCACATGCTTCGCAGGTGCCGGTTGACGATCTCCAGTCGGGCGAGATCGACGTATCCGCCGAGGCGGAACTCGTCGACGAGAGCGGATATCTTCGCGGCGGTCGCGCCATTGGCGTCCACCCAGTCGGCGACGGCCCGCCGGTCGAGGAGACCGCCGGCTCGCTCCATGACCTGCTCGACCAGGGCCCGTTGCTGGCCGTAGAGGTCCTCTACGATGGCGTCGACGGCGACACGTTCCCAGCGGTCGCGCGATTCGATCCTCTCCGCGGCGGAACGCAACCAGTCGAGGCCCAGCCGGTCTCCGATGGCGAAGTACGCGCGGCCGATTTCGTCGATCGGCCGCCCCGAGCCGGTGGCCGCGTGGACGATATGGCAGACCGATCGCATGGTCGGCAGACCGGCGATCCGCCGCGCGAGACTATCCGGGACGCCCTTCCCGGCAAGGCGGGACGCGCGGTCTCGCAGCGCCGCGGCCTCCAAATCCGCGAGACTATCCCCCAGGCCTCCGGCCATCGCGGCGATGCCCGGCGCGTAGGCGCCGACGACATGCGAGATGTCCATCGGCCGCAGCGCGTTCCTGAGGAACCATATTGTCGCGTGGCGCACGAGATCCGTGACGACGATCGTCATTTCCGTCTGCGAGACGGCGTCGACCTTGTTGTCGAGCACGGCGATGTCCGCCCACAGCGTCCCGAGGTCGAACGCGTCGCGCGTCGCGACGTAGGCTCGCGCGATTTCGGCGACCGAGGTCTCGGTGTCCTCGACGATGTCGGCGACGAACGTCGGTCCCGCCCGGTTGACGATCGAGTTCGCGATCGTCGTGGCTACGATTTCCCGCCGGAGACCGTGGTCTTCGATCGGCCCGGCGAAGTCCTCGCGGAACGCATTGGGGAAATATGCCGCCAAGTCGGCGGCGAAATACGGATCGTCGGGCACGTCGGTCCCGAGCAGGTCCTCGTACAACGCCATCTTGGCGTAGGCGAGAAGGACGGAGATCTCGGGACGCGCGAACCCGATTCCCCTGGCCTCGCGCTCGGCGAGCGTCTCCTCGTCGGGCAGGAACTCGACCGTGCGGTCCAGCCGGCCCGAACGCTCCAACGCGCGCATGAAACGGATCGCCGACTCCACGAACGGGCCGCCGCGGCTTTGCGCGGTCGTTATGGCCTGTGTCTGGAGGTAGTTGTTCCGTAACACGAGCTTGGCCACCTCGTCGGTCGCGTCCGCCAGCAGCTTCGATCTTCGTTCGCGCGTCATGTTACCGGCGGAGACGACCGAGTCCACGAGAACCTTGATGTTGACCTCGTGATCCGAGCAATCGACGCCCGCGGAGTTGTCGATGGCGTCGGTGTTGATCCGCCCGCCGGCCAGGGCATACTCGATACGGCCGCGCTGCGTCATGCCCAGGTTCGCGCCCTCCCCGACCACGCGGGCGCGCAGGTCCACGCCGTCGACGCGCAACGCGTCGTTGGCGCGGTCGCCCACGTCGAGGTGCGTCTCGTCAGCGGACTTCACGTACGTCCCGATTCCCCCGAACCACAGGAGATCGACCTCCGACGTCAGCATGGCGCGGATCAGTCCGTTCGGTGTCGTCGAGTCGGCCTTCAGTCCGAACGCCCGCTTGATCCCGGGCGTCAGCCTCACGGACTTGGCGGAACGATCGAAGACGCCTCCCCCTTCCGAGATCAGCTTCTCGTCGAAATCCGTCCACGCGGAGCGCGGAAGCTCGAACAGCCGTTTGCGCTCGGCCCAGGTCCCGGCGGGGTCGGGATCCGGATCGACGAAGATATGCCGGCTGTCGAAGGCGCCGATCAACCTGATACGCCGCGAAAGCAGCATCCCATTCCCGAACACGTCGCCGGCCATGCCGCCGATGCCGACGACAACGAAATCCTCGGTCTGCGTGTCGCGCCCCATCTCGCGGAAATGGCGTTCAACGGCCTCCCAGGCGCCGCGCGCCGTGATGCCCATCCGCTTGTGGTCGTATCCTTCGGAACCGCCCGAGGCGAACGCGTCTCCCAACCAGAAGCCGTAGCCGAGCGCCACCCCGTTGGCGATGTCCGAGAACGTCGCGGTGCCCTTGTCGGCGGCCACGACGAGATAGGGATCGTCGCCGTCGAACCGAACGACGTCCCTCGGCGGAACGACCTTGCCGTCGACCTTGTTGTCCACGAGATCGAGGAGCCCGTGGATCAGGGTCTTGTAGCATTCGACGGCTTCGGCCTGGACGGCCTCGCGGCCCCCCGCCGCCGGCGGGCGCTTGACCACGAACCCGCCTTTGGCTCCCACGGGCACGATCACGGCGTTCTTCACCATCTGCGCCTTCATCAGGCCCAGGATCTCGGTGCGGAAATCCTCCAGCCTGTCGGACCAGCGCAGCCCGCCCCGCGCCACCTTCCCCCCGCGCAGGTGTATGGCCTCGACCCGCGGCGAGTAGACGAACGTCTCCACGAAGGGCCGCGGCAGAGGCAGCCCGTCGATGACCCGGCTGTCGATCTTGAAGGAGACGTAAGGCTTCGGGCCGCCGTCGGCGTCGGACTGGAAGAAGTTCGTTCGCAGGATGCCGCGGGCCAGGTTCAGGAACCGACGCAGAATCCGGTCCTCGTCCAGGTTGGCGACGGCGTCCAGGGCCGCCTCGACCTCCTGCGCGAGCGTGACTTCGCCGCGCGCCGCGCGTTTGCGGTCGCGCGGGTCGAACCTGGTCTTGAACAGGCGCACGATGTCGCGGGCGATGCCGGCGTTCGCGGCGAGCGTACTCTCCATGTACGTCTGGCTGAAGGCGATTCCCGTCTGCCTCAGGTACTTGCAGAACGCTCGCAGGACGACGACTTCCCGCCATTCCAGCCCGGCCCGCGTGACCAGACGATTGAACCCGTCGTTTTCGGTCTCGCCGTACCAGACGCGCGCGAACGCCTCCTCGAGCTTGTCCTTGACGCCGCGCGAACCGAGTCCGATGCCGGATGGCGCCTCCAGACCGAAGTCGTGGATCCAGATCGCCGGGTCGCCGTCCGCGGGCCGGATCTCGAAGGGACGTTCCTCGATGACCCGGAAGCCCATATTTTCCAGTACGGGAAGCGTGTCCGACAGCGGCAACGGCCCGCCGCGATGGAAGAGCTTGAACCGCAGAACGTTCTCGGGCGCCCCGTCCGCCCGATACAGATTCATGCCGACGCGGCCGGACGGTGCGACGTCCTCCATCTTCTCGATGTCGAACGTGGCCTCCCGGGGGGAGAACGTCTCCGCGTAACCGGCTGGAAACGCGGTTCCGTACCTGCGCCGAAGCAGATCGCCGCGTTCCTCGCCGAACCGATCGAGCAACTCGTCGTGGAGGCCCTCTCCCCAGGTTCGCGCCACGGCGCGGAGAAGCTCCTCGAGCTCCTCGCGGGAGGGTTCCGGCTTCTCCGCCTCCTTGGTGGCGACGATGTATTGGATCCGCGCGAGCGGAGAATCCCCGACGTGAATGAAGGACACCGATACGTAGCCGTTGAATGCTCGGGCGACCGCCTTCCCGAGGAGCTCGGCGAGCCCGGCGCCGTGCCGCTTCGTCGGGACGTAGACCAGGCACGAGACGTAGCGTCCGAACGGATCGCGTCGATGGAAGACGCCGATTCGCGAACGCTCGTGAATATCGAGGACTCCGACGGCCGTGTCGTGAAGCTGCCGTTCCGAAATCTGGAACAACTCGTCGCGCGGAAAGGTGTCGAGGATGTTGGCGAGCGCCTTCCCGTCGTGGCTCGCGGCGGAGAGGCCCGACATCTCGACCGTCCGTCGGACCTTGCGCCGGAGGAAGGGTATCCGCGCGGGGAGCTGGTTATAGGCCGCGGAGGTGAAGAGGCCGACGAACCGGCGCTCCCCGACGACCTTGCCCGTCCCGGCGAAGGTCTTGATTCCGATGTAGTCCATGTGGACGGCGCGATGCACGGTGGAGCGGATGTTGGCTTTGGTAAGGATGACGGGCTCGGGACCGCCCAGAAAATGCCGAACCTCGGGTGACAGTTCCGTCGGACCGCCCCTGGTGTCCGCCAGGACGCGGAAGCCCGGATCGCGCAGCACCCCGAGTCCCGACCCCGCGACCGCCTCGTGGGTGGCGCGCTCGGCCATCGATTCATGGACGTATTCGCGATATCCGAGAAAGGTGAAATGATCGTCGGCCAGCCATTCGAGGAACGAGATCGCCTCCTCTGTCTCTTCCGCCGCAACCGGCGGCGGGTTCGCCTTCAGGTCGGCGATGGCCGCGTCCACCTTCGCCTGCATGGGACGCCAGTCCTCCACCGCGCGTCGAACGTTGGCGAGGACCCTCCGGATCGACTCCGCGATCTCGTATAGCGCCTCCGGCGACGACCGCGCGCCGATCTCGATGTGCATGTGGGATTCGTCGATGAACTCCGTCGCTTCGGGCCGCGCCTCCGCGGCGGCGATCTCCAGCAATCGGCCCTCGGCGTCGCGCCGAACCCGCACGATGGGATGGATCGCCAAATGGACGGCGTGGCCCTTGCGGTCGAAGTCGGCGACGATCGAATCGACGAGGAACGGCATGTCGTCGTTGACGATCTCGACGACCGTATGCGAGCACCGCCATCCGTGCTCGGCCGCGCGCGGATTGAGGACACGGACCTTGGGAGCGCCGGGTTCCCGCCGTTCCGCGAACTTCCAGAGACTGAGGGCCGCGCCGCAGATATCCTGCACCGGACTCTCCGCCAGGTCGGCCGCCGTCGCCCGCCGGTAGAACAGGCGGACGAACCGCTCCACGGACGACGCGCGCTTCCGGTCCGTGCGCGCCCGCAGGTGTTCGACGACTCGTTCGAGACGTTCCGTCTTGAGGTCGCGCGCTTTGTCCGACATCGAGCGCTCCACGCCGCGGGCGCGAAAACCCTGCGGTTACGGGAAACAGAATGATCCCGCCGACGACTCGTGACAAGCGATCGTCCCGCGCCGCGCCAGCTGCCACCGGCGCCGGGCATCTCCCCTGTCGCCTCGGGGTCTTGAACCTCGAAGGTCTCGTGTTCTAGAAACCCGGGAAACAGAAGGGGGGGGGGAACAATGCCTCCGGGCGTCACCGTCGTCGATCATCCCCTGGTCCGGCACAAGCTGACGCTGATGCGGACCGGCGACACGGGAACCGCGGAATTCCGTCGGTTGCTGCGCGAGATCGCGCTGCTTCTGGGCTACGAGGTCCTTCGCGACCTTCCACTCGCCACGCGGACGATCGAGACGCCCCTGGCGCCGATGGAGTCGCCGAAGCTGGAAGGCAAGAAGCTGGTTCTGGTATCCATCCTGCGGGCCGGAATCGGGCTCCTCGACGGTTTGCTGGACCTCGTGCCGGCGGCCCGGGTCGGGCACATCGGTCTCTATCGCGATCCGGAAACCCTGGAGGCCGTCGAGTACTATTTCAAGGTGCCGGGCCATCTCGATGACCGTATGCTGGTCATCGTCGATCCCATGCTGGCGACGGGAAATTCCGCGATCGCCGCGACGGCGCGCCTCAAGGCAGCGGGCGCCAGGAGCGTCAAGTTCCTGTGCCTGCTCGCGGCGCCCGAAGGCGTGGCGGCGTTCCGGGCGGCCCACCCCGACGTGCCGGTTTTCACGGCCGCGATCGACGACCGCCTGAACGACCACGGTTACATCGTCCCCGGCCTCGGGGACGCCGGAGACCGGCTCTACGGCACGAAGTAACCGCCGGCCCGGAACCGGATTTCCGGACGCCTCGATGAGCGGGGGCGGTTACGCCGCGCGGGCGCGGCGTCGGATGAGGCCGATGACCTCCGAGGCCGCCTCGGCGATGTCGGTGCCCGGTCCGAAGACGGCGGATACGCCGGCCGTCCGCAACACGTCGTAATCCTTCGGCGGCACGATGCCGCCGACCACAACGGCGACGTCCCCGGCTCGCTGCGCGTTCAACGCGTCGACGAGTTGCGGCACCAGCGTCCTGTGCGCGGCCGCCTGCGAGGAGACGCCGACGACATGCACGTCGTTCTCGACGGCCTGCCGGGCGGCCTCTTCCGGCGTCTGGAACAGGGGGCCGATGTCGACGTCGAACCCGATGTCCGCGAACGCCGACGCGATCACCTTCGCGCCCCGGTCGTGCCCGTCCTGTCCGAGCTTGGCGATGAGGATGCGCGGACGCCGGCCCTCGTCTTTCGCGAACGCCTCCATTTCGCGCTGGACGCGGACGAAGCCGTCGTCCCCGGCGCGAGCGCCGCCGTACACGCCGGTCACGCTCCAGGCCTCCGCCCGATGACGCCCGAAGACGCGTTCGAGCGCGTCCGACACCTCGCCGACGGTGGCGCGGGCCCGGATCGCCTCGATAGAGAGCGCCAGAAGGTTGCCGTCTCCCCGCGCGCCATTCTCCAGGGCCTGGAGCGCGATCTCGGTCGCGGTGGCGTCGCGCGTCCGCCGTACCCATTCCAGACGCTCCATCTGTCGTCGCCGGACCTCGGTGTTGTCGATGTCCAGGAGATCGACGTCGGACGTGCGTTCCTCCGGCGGGTACTTGTTGACACCGACGATCGTCTCCTCGCCGCGGTCGATGCGCGCCTGTCTGCGGGCCGCGCTCTCCTCGATACGCATCTTGGGCATCCCTTGCGCGACGGCCCTGGTCATGCCGCCCAACGCCTCGACCTCGGCGATGATCTTCCTGGCCTCCACGACCATCGAACGGGTCAGCGATTCGACGTAATAGCTGCCGCCCAGGGGATCGACGACCTTGGCGATGCCCGTCTCCTCCTGGAGGATGAGCTGCGTGTTACGGGCGATTCGCGCCGATGCGTCCGTGGGCAGGGCGAGGGCCTCGTCGAAGGCGTTGGTGTGCAGGCTCTGCGTCCCGCCCAAGGCCGCCGCCAAGGCCTCGTAGGCCGTGCGGACGATGTTGTTGTAGGGATCCTGCTCCGTCAGCGAGACGCCGCTGGTCTGGCAGTGGGTCCGCAACGTCGACGAGCGCCGGTCGCGGGGACCGAACGGCGCCACGAGCTCGGCCCAGAGCGTCCGGGCGGCCCGGAGCTTGGCGATCTCCATGAAGAAATTCATGCCGATGCAGAAGAAGAAAGACAGGCGCGGGGCGAACTCGTCGATGTCCAGGCCCCTGGACAGGGCCGCGCGCACGTACTCGACGCCGTCCGCCAGAGTGAACGCCAGTTCCTGCACGGACGTCGCTCCGGCTTCCTGCATGTGATAGCCGGAGATGGAGATGGAGTTGAACCGCGGCATGTCGGTGGCGGTGTGGGCGACGATGTCGGCGACGATCCGCATGGAAGGGTCCGGCGGGTAGATGTAGGTGTTGCGGACCATGAACTCCTTGAGGATGTCGTTCTGAATGGTCCCGGTGAGTCGCGCCTGGCCGACGCCCTGTTCCTCGGCGGCCACGATGTATCCCGCCAGGATCGGCAGCACCGCCCCGTTCATGGTCATGGAAACGCTCGTCTCGCCGAGCGGGATGTCCTCGAACAGGCGTTTCATGTCCTCGACGGAGTCGATGGCGACGCCGGCCTTGCCCACGTCGCCCCCCACGCGCGGATGATCGGAGTCGTACCCTCGGTGAGTGGCGAGATCGAAGGCGACGGACAGCCCTTTCTGTCCGGCCGCCAGATTGCGGCGGTAGAACGCGTTCGACTCCTCGGCGGTGGAGAAGCCCGCGTACTGCCGCAACGTCCACGGCCGCCCTGCGTACATGGTGGCGCGCGGCCCGCGAGTGAACGGCGCGAAGCCCGGAAGCGTATCGACCTCGATCCGTTCCAGATCCGCCGCCGTGTAGAGCGGCTTCACGTCGATGCCCTCGGGCGTCGTCCACACGAGCGCGTCGGGGTCGCGCCCCTTGAGCTCTTCTCGCGCCAGCGCGCGCCAGTTCTCGATCGGGGTATCGGTACCGTCGCTCATTCTACCGCCTTGTATCGCCTTCCGCGCGCGAGGGTCGGCCCAAGGAAGGCCGCCGACAAGTATGGGAGGGGTCGATCCCGAGTCAAACGGAGGCAGGTGCGCCGTAGCATTTTTCGAGCGCAAGGCGCTGCCTCGGTGCGGCCGGATATCGTCTGCCCGGGTCTGCCGGACGAGCCGAACGCGGCGATTCCGGGCCGATTCCGGACAATGCAAGAACATGGGCGCATGGGCCGCCGCAACTCGCCGAGAACGCATCCATCATTCGGGATGGCGAGTTGGTGTCGGCAGAGCATCTCGCAAGCGTCGCAAAGAGTTCTTTCCCGGATACCAGCCGGAACGGGGAAGATCGGGCGCCTTGGCGCACGGCATCGGGTATGTCAGCGTCCCGGATGGGTAGTCTCTGCTCCTGTCGAAGCAAGTGACGCGGTAAGGCCCGTCGGCCCACAACAGGTGGGGGTTTATCTCAGCCCCGTTTCTCGCGCGGCCAACCTCCAGATGTAAGTGTGGTTTCCCCCCTATACACTCGAATTGATCGTAGTTGTCGCCCAGGCGGGCAACCACATCGCCGCGGGACACGCCCTGTCCTTCCTCGACGAGAATGTCCTGAACATGAACATACCGCGCTATCAGGGGTTTCCCGTCCTTGTCTCGACCATGATCGATCACGACGATAGGCCCCGCGCATTTGCCGGTGTAAGTTTCAGTCACATAGCCGGCGGCGACGGCGATGATCGGTTGACCGGGGAGACCCCAGATATCGATGCCTTGATGGATTTTCCTTTTCCCCCTCAACCACCTCCGGGCACGGTAATGGGAGATAATCTTGGGGGCGCCCGGTGGATAAATCACTTTGTTCCAGGCCGGTGGGTAATCCACCCCTTTCCCAATGACATCTTGGCCCTGGTACTGGTTTTTCATATCGCCTTGCAAAGCGTCACTGTCGTAATGGAATAGACGCACCGCCAAGACGATTACCACCGCAAGGAAAATAATCACCAAACAGAATGATGCGTTTCGGATCCTCACCTACTTCGCCTCCAGGTGAAGGATATAATCCAAGGCTCCGTTGTATCGGGGGGTGTCGTGTCCGACACAACTTCCCGATTATCCGCCGCTCGGTTCGCCCGCCTTCGGCCGCTTCCGCCCAAAACGATGTCCGCGCTCCATCGGCGACGAACCCCTCGTGTTTTCGGAACCACGACACGGAACCCGCCGGGCGCCGACCTCCCCGCCGCTGACCTTCGATATCGGTTTCGCCGTCCTTCCTCGTCCGTGATATCCATCCTCGAACCACCATAACATGGTCCCCCCCCATGCACTGGAAGCCGATGATGCCGGGGGGTAGAGGTCCCGGGTGGGCGCCGATTGTTGCATCCTGAGCCGCGAAAGCCGATGCTGGGCGGGATGAGTTCTACTGGCTCCAGCGGCGCGCCCGGACGGATCGTCGCCGTGCTCGGCCCCACGAACACGGGCAAGACCCATTACGCGGTGGAGCGGATGCTTGGCCACCGCACGGGTGTCATCGGCCTGCCGCTCAGGCTGCTGGCTCGCGAGCTCTACGACCGGGTAGCCGCGTCCGTGGGCCGTTCCCGCGCCGCCCTGGTCACGGGCGAGGAGAAGATCGTTCCGGCCAACGCCGACTATTTCCTGTGCACGGTCGAGGCCATGCCCATGGACCGGCGGTTCGCGTTTCTCGCTGTCGACGAGATCCAGCTCGCTGCCGACGGCGAGCGCGGACACGTGTTCACCGACCGTCTGCTTCGGGCGCGCGGCCTCGAGGAGACGATGTTCCTGGGCGCGGAAACCATGCGCCCCATCGTCAGGCGTCTGGTTCCGGACTCGCGGTTCGTCTCGCGTCCGCGCTTCTCCACGCTCGGTTTCGCCGGACGGAAGAAGCTCTCCAGGTTGCCGAAACGCAGTGCGGTCGTGTCCTTCTCCGCGCCCGACGTCTACGCGACGGCGGAACTGATCCGCCGGCACCGGGGCGGCGCGGCCGTCGTTCTCGGCGCCCTCAGTCCACGCACGCGCAACGCGCAAGTGGCCATGTTCGAGGCCGGCGACGTCGATTACCTCGTCGCCACGGACGCCATCGGCATGGGCCTTAACCTGAACGTGGACCACGTCGCCTTCGCCGGTCTGAGCAAGTACGACGGCTTGGCGCGTCGTGACCTGACCCCGGAGGAAATCGGCCAAATCGCCGGACGAGCCGGGCGCCACATGCGCGACGGGACGTTCGGGACCACGGCCGACGCCGGCTCCCTGGAGCCCGGGACCGTCGAACGTGTCGAGAACCATCGGTTCGACCGCGTCGAGACCGTTCGGTGGCGGAACGCCGCCCTCGACGTCTCGTCCGCCCGCGGCCTGATCGCCAGCCTCGAGTCGGCGCCGCCCGCGGCCCATCGAGGCGTCCTCGCCCGGACGCGCGACGCCGAAGACTATATGGCGCTCAAGTCGCTGGTCTCGGAGCCCGGGATCGCGGCGCTCGCCAAGGGCCGCGCGGCCGTGAAGACACTCTGGGAAGTGTGCCGGATCCCCGACTTCCGGAAGACGATGGCGGAAGCGCACTCGCGGCTGCTCGGCCGCATCTACCGATACCTCATGTCGCCCGCGGGCGTGCTCCCGACCGACTGGCTCGCCGATCACGTCGCCCGCCTCGACCGGACCGACGGGGACATCGACACGCTCGCCGCGCGGATCGCCCATATTCGGACGTGGACCTACATCTCGCATCGCGGCGAATGGCTGTCCGACTCGCGGCACTGGCAGGAACGGGCCCGGGCGGTCGAGGACGAGTTGTCGGACGCGCTTCACGAGCGGTTGACGCAGCGGTTCGTGGACCGGCGCGCCGCGGCGCTCTTGCGTCGCATGAACGAAAAACGACCTGTTCACGGGTACGTGGACGACGATGGCGCGGTGGTCATGGAGGGACATGTCGTCGGGCGCGTGGAAGGGTTCCGCTTCGTTCCCGACCGCGCCGCGCTCCCGGCGGGGAACCGCGGCCCGCGCGCCGCGGTATCGCGCGTCGTCTCGCGGGAACTCCAGTCTCGGGTCGAACGGCTGATCTCGGACGACGACGCGGCGGTCGCGCTGACGCCGGACCGGACTCTCGACTGGAGGGGATCCCCACTCGCGCGCCTGACGCCGGGCAAGGACGCCCTCCATCCCGGCGTCGCGCTGTTCCCGTCGGGGCTCGACGGGGAATGGACCCAGCGGGCCCGAAAGCGGCTCGAGCTCTGGCTGTCGGATCACATCGACCGCGAGCTCCGTCCACTCGCCCGCCTGACGGATTTGACGGAAGCGGAGGCGGGCGAGGTGGGCGCCGCCGGCCGGGGACTCCTGTTCCAGATGCGGGAAGCGATGGGACTCTTGCCCCGCGCGGCCGTCGAGAACCAGCTCGGCCGGCTCGGCAAGGCGGAACGTGCGGCGATGCGGCGGCGGGGCGTCCGATTCGGCGCGAACAGCGTCTTCCTCCCGGCCATGCTGCGACCGGAGCGCAGCACCCTGGCGGTCCGGCTCTGGCAACTGCACCGGACTCCCAAGGCGACGGCGGCGGTTACGCCGGTGCCGCGGCCGTCGGCGCCGGCCCGTAAGGGCGTGCCTCCCGGCTTCTATAACGCGGCGGGATACGTCCGCCTCGGCCGCCGGGCCATCCGCGCCGACATCGCCGAACGCCTGACGAGCGCGGTCCACGGACAGGCCCGGGAATCCCTCGTCCACGAGAGCGAGGAACTCATGGCGCTGGCCGGATGCTCGGGAGAAGAATTCGCGCGGGTGATGCGGGACCTGGGATACCGCCGGAAGCGGAACCGGCCGGGGGTTTTCGCAAGGGCCCGCGGGCGTGCGGCGAGGGTCGCGGCCGTTCGCGGACGGGCGGCGAAGAAGCCCGCGAATCCGGACTCTCCGTTCGCCGTGCTGGGCGAACTGGCGGCGGAGGCCGGACGCGGGGGGGCATGAGCGAGTCGCTGCGCCTCGACCGCTGGCTCTGGTTCGCGCGGTTCTTCAAGAGCCGCTCGCTGGCCACGCGGGTCTGCGCGGACCGGCGGCTTCGCGTGAACGGCGCCGTCGTTGCCAAGCCCGACCATCGGGTACGGATTGGCGACGTGCTGATATTCCCCCAAGGCCGCGAGATCCGCGTCGTCAGGGTGGCAGGAATCGGTTCCCGCCGCGGTCCCGCGGCAGAGGCCCGAACCCTGTTCGACGACCTGTCCGGGCGGGCGGACCCCGACCGCGCCGGGCGCCCGTCCCAGGCCCGGGACGCCTCGGCTTGAACGCCCACCGCGCCCCGTGCTAGGCGGACATCGTGATCAACCGGATCAGGAAACTCTTCGCCGGCATGGATGCCGGAGACCCGGAAACGCACCGCGCCGCCGACGGCCGCGCGCTGGCCGCGGCGGTTCTCATGGTCGAGGCGGCCCGGCTCGACGGGGACTTCGACGAATCGGAACGGCAGTCGATCCGATCCCTGGTCACGAACCATTTTGGCCTGGGCGACGCCGAGGCGGACGACCTCATCGCCGAGGCGGAAGTCGTCCACGACGACAGCAACCATCTCGTCCGCTTCACCCGCGCGATCAAGGAGACCTGTCCGCCCGAGGAGCGGGTCGCGATCGTCGAGATGCTCTGGGAGGTCGTTTATGCCGACGGCGTGTTACACGACTATGAAGCAAACCTGTTGCGCCGCGTCGGTGGCCTCATATATGTATCCGACCGTGACCGGGGCGCGGCGCGCGGGAGGGTGATGGAGCGCCTCGGGATCGACAGGGCGGACGCGACCCGCGGGGAACGGTCCGATCGCTGATTCTCGTTGCTGGAGCCAAGCATGACCTACGTCGTCACCGAGTCCTGCATCCGCTGCAAGTACATGGACTGCGTCGAGGTATGTCCGGTCGACTGTTTCTACGAAGGGGAGAACATGCTCGTCATCCATCCTGACGAGTGCATCGACTGCGGCGTGTGCGAGCCGGAGTGCCCGGTCGAGGCGATCATCCCCGATACCGAGGGCGACGTCGAAAAGTGGGTCGAGCTCAATCGCGAGTATTCCGAGAAATGGCCGAACATCACCCGCAAGGGCGAGTCGCCCGAGGACGCGGACGCGTACACCGACGAGGACGGCAAGCTCGAGAAGTATTTCAGCGCCAACCCCGGTTCGGGCGGTTGAATCTCGGGGATGCGGCTCGATTCGGGACGTGCTTCGGGCCTGACCCCGTAATTCGCCCCGGCGGAGGTATCGGTCGGAGAAGGTTGCGGCGCATTGCTCCGACCGCGCGAGGAAAGGGATCGAGAGGGACGGGAGACCATGGCGAAAGCGACTGCCAAGACCGCGGACGGGAGGAAGGCGAAGCCCGGGACGGCGCGGACGAAGGCCGCGGCGTCGGCATCGAAGGCGAAGCCACAAGCCGAATCCCGGTCCCGGGCCAAGTCCCAATCCCGGTCGAAAGTCGGGCCGACGACGGCGAAGGCCGCCAAGCCGGCCGGGAAAACCGCCGCGAAGTCCGCGTCGAAAGCGGCGCCGAAACCCAGGGTGCGAGCGCGAAAGCTGCCGTTCGCGGTCGACGACTACGTGGTATATCCCACCCACGGCGTCGGCAGGGTCACCGGCGTGGAACGGCGGGAGATCTCGGGCATGGACCTTGAGCTCTACGTGGTGGACTTCGACAAGGACAAGATGGTGTTGCGGGTTCCGGTGGCGAAGGCCCAAGGGTCCGGCATGCGCAAGCTGTCGACGCCGCAGAAGATGACGACGGCGCTCTCGACACTCAAGGGACGCGCCCGGATCAAGCGCACCATGTGGAGCCGTCGGGCCCAGGAATACGAAGCTAAGATCAACTCGGGCGATCCGGTTTCCATCGCCGAAGTGATCCGCGATCTCCACCGCTCGGCCAATCAGCCCGAACAGTCCTACAGCGAGCGGCAGATCTACGAATCGGCCCTGGAGCGCCTGGCGCGCGAGCTGGCGGCCGTGGAACGGGTCGACGAGGCGGCAGCCACGGAACGTCTGGAGGATATGTTGCGGACCGCCTGAGCCAGCCGGGATGCCGAGGACCCGGATCGCGCCGGACAAGGCCGACGGCCCGGGCTCTTCTCGGGAGGTTCACGCGCCTTGAGTACCAAGCCGGCCCAACCTCAGGTATTCGCGAGTCTCGCGGGCGCCGGCCGCGTCTGGGCGGTTGGGGCCGTTCGCGGCGAAGCCGGGTGCCTCGCGACGCTCCACGAAGAGCTTCGCGGACGCATCGAAGTCGGAGACCGGCTGGTCTATCTGGGCAACTTCCTGGGTGTCGGGCCCGACGTCTCCGGGACCGTGGACGATATGCTCCGGTTCCGTCGGGAGCTGTTGGCGACGCCCGGGTTCTGCGCGTCCTCGATCGTCTACCTGCGCGGCGCGCAGGAGGAGATGTGGCGCCGCTTCCTGGAGCTTCAATTCGCCCAGAGCCCCGGCGAGGTCCTCGACTGGATGCTCGGCCAGGGAGTCGCCGCGACCCTGTTGGGGTACGGGGCGGATCCGGAAGCGGCGCGCCGCGTCTGTCGGGACGGTCCGCTCGGAATCACGAGGTTCACGAGCGCCGTGCGCGCCGCCATGCACGCCCGGCCCGGCCACGGCGAGCTGATGATCTCGCTGCGCCGCGCCGCCTATGCCCCCGAGGGCGACCTCCTTCTCGTCGCCGCCGGTGTCGACCCCACGCGCCCGCTTTCCGAGCAAGGCGACACCCTCTGGTGGGGGTCCGGCTACTTCGCCACGATAAGCGAACCCTTCGACCGGTTCGCGCGCGTCGTCAGAGGCGATGACCGGGGACGGCGCGGACCCGGGATGGGTACGCATACGGCCACCCTTGACGGCGGCTGCGGGTACGGTGGCGCCCTGCACGCGGCCTGTTTCACGCCGGACGGCCGACCGGTCGACTGGATCCAGATCTGACGGCCGCGGCTCGCCCTCGCGGATTTTCCCGGGTTTCCCTCGACTTTTCCGGGGTCCGCCCATTTTGCCGCGTCGCATCGGGGAACAACGCCGCCATTGACCGGTCCGCGCCGGAGAGGGCGCGCTCGAGGAACCGCCGCGTCCTCGCCTGACCTTCGGACGTATCGCGCAGCCACAGGACCACCGTCGCGACGAGGAGCGCGCTGAGGCCGATTTCCTCCACTCGCCGCCGGCGGCCGGTCCCATCCAGGTGGGCGCCCTCCCGGATCCACTGCACCGTCCGCGACAGCACCAGGGCGAGGGCGACATTGTGGTGGGGATGTCCGGGATAGAGCTTGGCCGCCAACATGTCCTGCACGACGTCCCGATACGCCGACTGCGACTCGAGCCATCGCCACATGACGGCGGACAGCCGTTCCCTGGGCGTCAGGGCGCCGAACTCCCGGCGATCCCGGATTGCGAGCATGGCGGCGTCGGCCCGCGCGAACCAGGCGTCCGCGACCGCGTCGAGGTCCCGGAAGTACCGCCGCACGTCGGGGAGACTCCGGTCCAGGGCGTCGGCGACGTCGTGGAGCCGGACGTTCTCCCAGCCCACCGACCGGGCCCGTTCCATCGCGGCATCGACGATCCGGGACTCCAGGGAGGCGCGCGCCGCCATGCCCCTACCCCACCACGACCTTGACCCGCCGACCGGGGGACAACCGGACGCCCCGCGACAGGCCGTTGAGCGTCAGGAAACGAGAGACCCGGAAGTCCTCGAACGGCATGCGACGCGCCAGGGATTCCACCGTGTCTCCGGGCCCGACCGTGACGACTCTCAAGCGGAACGGCCGGTAGGCCGCCGCCTCGCCCCGTTCGAGCCGCCGGAAACTGTACGTCGTGCGTCGCAGTTCCCGGCGGAGATCCGGCTCGACCGCGAGCGGCGTGACCATCGCGAACCGGTAGATGGCGTCCGGGGAGAACCGTATCGCCACCAGCCTCAATTCCGCGAACCCGTCCCGCGACCGGATCGTCGCGCGGCCGGTCGCCGCCTCCATGCCGTTTATCCGGATGCGCTCCACGTCGCTCAGCGCGAGTCCGCGCGCCCACGTCCGCGCTAGGTACGACGCGACGTCGGCCGCCGTCCGTTCCTTCGCGGCGTCGAACCGGATCAGCGCGTCCCCCGGTCCCTTCGCGAACACGACGTCCTGGGTATTGAGCAGACGGTAGCCGGGCGGCGCCGTGAAGGCGAAGCCCAGCTCGGGATGAACGAACGCGCGCCCACGCACCAGGCCCTGCTCGGGATCGTTCCCGTAAAGCAGTCCCTCGACCGTCTCCAGGAAACGGTCGCGTCTTCGGGGCGCGTCGGCCCGCGCCCCGCTCTCCCGCGCCGCCGCGATGGCCTTGCGCACGCGGTCCTGGGTCCGGGGGTGCGTGGCGAAGAAATCCTCGAAGACGTCGCGTCCCTCGCGTCCCGCCAGCTCGCGTTCCAGCGCGCCGTGGCCAGCCAGCGCGCGGAGAAACGTGGCCGACGCCTCCGGGTCGTAGCCCACCCGCGACATGTACCGGACCCCCAGCATGTCGGCCTGGAACTCCTGCTCGCGGGAGAAGCCTTTGAGGAACAGTTCGCCGCCGATCTGCCCCAGCCGCTCGACGGCGGAGTCCCGCGTCACCGCGCCCAGGATCGCGGCGCCCAGATTCGTCGCGATGGCCCGGTTGTAGTGTCGCGCGGCGTGGCGCGCGGTGACATGCCCGATCTCGTGCGCCAGGACGCTGGCGAGCTCGGCCTCGGAATTGGCGAGCGCCAGCAGCCCGCGGGTGACGTAGACATACCCTCCGGGCAGTGCGAAGGCATTGACCTCGGGCGAGTTCAGAACCGTGAAGGTGAACCCGAGGTCGGGCAGCTCGGAGCTCTTGACCAAACGGCCGCCGATCTCCGCCACGTAGGCGCCGATCTCGATGTCGTCGTACACGCCGCCGAACCGCGCGAGCATCTCGGGATGCTCGCGTGCGCCGATACGCCGCTCCTCCGCGGGCGACATGAACGGAGCCAGTTCCCGTTCCCCGGTAGCGGGATTGGTCGTCACGCAACCGGGGAGAGCCGGGAGCGCGAGCAGCAAGGCGCTCAGAACGGCCGGAGCGGTGGGGATGCGACGGCGTTCCCGGTCGCGCTTCATGGCGACAAGAGCTCGATCTGCTCGGGGTGCGTGACGTCCATCATGGGACCGTTCCGCCGGTAGAGCCAACCGCGCACCCGGACGCGACGGCTTTCCAGCGTCAGCAGGTCGAAGGGCGCCCGTCGGAACCGCCGCCGGTCTCTCGGGGATACGGTAACGGTGAAGTCGGTGCGCCAGTCTTCCCCGAAATTGAGATAGGTCCGCCCCCGCACCTCCGCCGCGGCCAACACCCGCCCTTCCACCAACTGGAAGGAATCCAGATGCCGGGGGGTCTCGGCGACGCTCCGCACCCGGTAGAAGGCGTGACTCCAGATGCCCCGGTCCGCCCGCCGGGCCTCGCGCTCGAGCGTCAGCATGTCGGCGACCAGCGACCGGTTGTCGCGGAAGCTGTAGACCCGCGCGAGGCCGCGGCGCAGGAGATCGCCCTGGATCCAACGTCCGTTCTCGTCGTGAAGATGGGCGAGCCGGCGGTTGTAGCGGTCGATGCGCCGGGTCCCGAACGAAAGCCGGACCGTGCGTCCCAAGGTCAGTTCCGCGAGCGCCGCCCGCGCGTCGTCGGCGAGGGGCTGGATCGCGACGTACGGCCGGCCGAGCGGCAGCTTGGGGGCCTGGATGCCGACGAGGCGCACCTTGCGTCCGTCTTCAAGCACCAGCGTATCCCCGTCGACGATGTCGATGACCCTGGCCGTCCCGCCCGCGACCAGACCGTCGGCGGCGGCGAAGGCGGGGATGCCCGCGATCAGCAATACCGGCAGGACGATTTCGCTCAATCTCATGCCGGCACCGTATCACGAGGCGCGCCGCCGCTAATCCGATTCGGGACACGTCATTGACTTCCGCGTCGTGGGCGACTATCTCCGCGGCGGGCCACGATCCCCCAACGGGTCGCAGCTCTTCTGGAAGGAAGAGGCATGAAACCGAACGCACGTCCGCGCCGGCCCCAGTTCTCGTCGGGGCCGTGCGCCAAGCGGCCGGGCTGGACGCCGGCCGTTCTCGACGGCGCCGTGCTCGGACGATCGCACCGGTCCGCGGACGGCAAGGCCAAGCTCAAGGAGGTCATCGACAGGACTCGCGCGATCCTGCGCGTGCCCGCCGCCCATCGCGTCGGAATCGTGCCCGGGTCGGACACCGGAGCCGTCGAGATGACGTTGTGGTCGCTGCTGGGCAGCCGAGGCGTGGACGTCCTCGCCTGGGAGAACTTCGGGCGCGAGTGGGTCAAGGACATCGTCGGCCAGCTCCCCCTGGAGGACGCGCGCGTGCTCGAGGCCGACTACGGCGGACTCCCCGATCTCGGTGAAGTCGACTGTAACCGCGACGTCGTCTTCGTGTGGAACGGCACGACCTCGGGGGTCGCCGTCCCCGACGGCGACTGGATCGCGACCGATCGAAAGGGCCTCACCATCTGTGACGCGACCTCCGCCGCGTTCGCGTTGCCCTTGCCTTGGGAGAAGCTCGATGCAGTGGCCTTCTCCTGGCAGAAGGTCCTGGGCGGCGAGGGTGGACACGGGATGCTGGTTCTCGGGCCGCGTGCCGTGGAGAGGCTCGAGTGCCACGTTCCGGACTGGCCGCTTCCCAAGATCTTCCGGCTGACCGCGGGGGGAAGGCTCAACGAGGCGATCTTCGCCGGGGAAACCATCAACACGCCGTCGATGCTCTGCGTCGAGGACGTGCTCGACGCCCTGGCGTGGGCGGAGAAGGTCGGCGGGCTCGACGGCCTCGTGGCCCGAACCCGGGCCAACGGCGCGGCGATCGCGGACTGGGTCGAGGCGACTCCCTGGGTGGATTACCTCGCCGCGGCGCCCGAGACCCGCTCGCCGACATCCGTCTGCCTCGGTTTCACGGAACCCTGGTTCGCGGAGTTGTCAGCCGACGAGCGGACCGCCGTGCCCAGACAAATCGCGGCGCTGCTGGCGGACGAGAACGTCGCCTTCGACATCGCGGGACATCGCGAAGCGCCTCCCGTACTACGGATCTGGGCGGGCGCCACGGTCGACCGGGAGGACATCGAGGCGCTGATGCCCTGGCTCGACTGGGCCTACGGCGAGGTGAAAGCGTCGTACTCCAGCGCGGCGTGACGTCCCGACCACGAGCCGTCCCATGGCGAGAGTCCTGATCTCCGATCGCATGAGCCCGCGGGCCGCCGCCATATTCCGCGACCGCGGCGTGGAGGCGGACGAGCGCTTCGACCTTGACGCCGGACGGCTGCGGGACGCGATCTCCGGCTACGACGGTATCGCCGTCCGGTCGGGAACCATGCTTACGGCGGAGGTCATCGCCGCCGGCCGCGACCTGAAGATCATCGGCCGGGCGGGCATCGGCGTCGACAACATCGACGTGCCCGCGGCGACCGCGAGCGGCGTAGTGGTCATGAACGCGCCGTTCGGGAACTCCATCACCACCGCCGAGCACGCCATCGCGATGATGTTGGCGTTGGCGCGCCACATCCCTCGGGCGGACCGGTCGACCCAGGCCGGCAAATGGGAGAAGTCCAGGTTCCTCGGGGTCGAGGTCGCCGGCAAGACGCTCGGCATCGTCGGCTGCGGGAACGTCGGATCGATCGTCGCCGACCGCGCCCAGGGCCTGAAAATGAAAGTCCTCGCGTACGACCCCTATCTCTCCCCGGAGCGGGCGGCGGAACTGGGCGTGGAGAAGGTGGACCTCGACGGGCTTCTCGGACGAGCCGATTTCGTCTCGCTCCACGCACCGCTGACCGACGCCACGCGCGGCCTGATCGATGCCGGGGCGCTGGCCAGAATGAAAGCCGGCGCGCGGTTGGTCAACTGCGCGCGCGGCGGGCTGATTATCGAGGGGGCATTGAAGGAAGCGTTGGAGAGCGGCCATCTGGCGGGCGCCGCGCTGGATGTGTTCGCGGAAGAGCCCGCGCGGGAGAGCCCCCTGTTCGGGATCGACGGTCTGGTGGCCACGCCGCATCTCGGCGCCTCGACGACGGAGGCGCAGGAGAACGTGGCGATCCAGATCGCCGAGCAGATGTCGGACTATCTGCTTCTGGGCGCGGTGAGCAACGCGTTGAACATGCCCGCGGTTTCCGCGGAGGACGCGCCCAAGCTCATGCCGTACATGGCGCTCGCCCGCCAGCTCGGGCAACTGATGGGCCAGCTCGTGGACACGGGGCCGAGATCGGTTACGGTCGAGTACTCCGGCGCGGTGACCGCCCTCAACACCAGACCTCTCACGTCGGTCGTTCTCGAGGGCTTGCTCGCGCGGAAGCTCGTGACCGTGAACATGGTCAACGCCCCCGTGATCGCGCGCGAACGGAACATCGTCGTGCGCGAGGTGACCATGGAAATAGCGAGCGACTATCAGACGCTGGTCCGGCTGATCGTCGAGACGGAAGACCGGACCCGCGACGTCTCGGGGACGTTGTTCTCGGATCGGAATCCCCGGGTGGTGGACATCGACGGCATCAAGGTCGAGGCCGAGCTCGGGGAACACATGGTATTTCTCGACAACGAGGACAAACCCGGGATCATCGGAAATCTCGGCACGACCCTGGGCGACGCTGGCGTGAACATCGCGACGTTCCATCTCGGCCGCGCCGGTCTCGGGGGAGACGCGCTGGCCCTCGTCGCGGTCGACGACGCCATCGAAGACGGCGTCCTGGCCCGGCTGCGGCAGCTGCCGCACGTCAAGCAGGTCCGAGCCTTGCGTTTCGAGTGATCGCGACGGTCCCGTGCGCCGAAAACGGGGCGCGGCGTCCGGATTTCCAACCGGAGTTCCAGGCCCATGAACGAATCGCCGCCACGGTCGCTTTTGCCCAGCGGATTGCGGGACGCCTTGCCCCCGGAGGCGGGCGCGGAGGCGCGCGCCGTCGGCCGCCTGCTCGAGGTCTTCCACGCCAACGCCTACGAACGGGTCGACCCGCCTCTGGTGGAATTCGAACGAAGCCTGCTGGATGGTCCGGGGGAGGCGGTATCGCCGCAGACGTTCCGCCTCATGGATCCGGTTTCGCAGCGGATGATGGGGCTGCGGACGGATATCACGCCGCAGGTCGCGCGTATCGCCGCCACGAGGCTGGCCCAGGCGCCCCGTCCGCTCCGCCTGTCCTACGCAGGCCACGTCCTGCGCGTGCGCGGGAGCCAACTGCGGCCGGAGCGCCAGTTCGTCCAGGTGGGAGCGGAGCTCGTCGGCGCACCGGCGCCCGGCGCCGACGTGGAAGCGGTCGTGCTCGCCGCGGAGGCGCTCGGCGCGGTCGGTATAAACGACGTCAGCGTCGATCTGTCGCTGCCGACCCTCGTGCCCGCGATCTGCCGGGAGATCGGTCTCGCCGAGGACGAGGCGCGGCGGGCGAGGGTCGCGCTCGACCGCAAGGATCCGGCCGCCCTGTCCGGTCTCGGCGAGGAGACGCGGACGCTGCTGACGGCGCTGCTGGAGGCCGCCGGTCCCGCGACCGACGCGATCGGCCGCCTGAAGGTGTTGCCGTTCCTCGACCGGACGAGACGCATGTGCGACGAGCTGCAACAGACGGTCGAGCGCGTGGCCGCCGCGGCGCCCGGTCTCAACCTGACGGTCGATCCGGTGGAGTTCCGGGGCATGGAGTATCAGACCGGCGTCAGTTTCACGGTCTTCACGCCGCGGGTCCACAGCGAGATCGGGCGGGGCGGCCGCTACGAGCTCGATACCGGCGAATCGGCGACGGGGTTCACTCTGTTCATGGACGCGCTCGCGCGGGCGCTCCCCGCGCCGGAGCCCGAACGCCTCGTCTACGTTCCCTTCGGGGCGCCCTCCGAGGCGTCCACGCGACTCCGCGCGGACGGGTGGCGGACCCTTCAGGGCCTGTCCGCCGTCGACGACGACATGGCGGAGGCCCGCCGCCTCCGGTGCGGCCACGTGCTGCGGGACGACGCCCCCGTCGAGGTGTCGTGATACGATCCCGGCCTCCCGGCGCAGGGCGAGCACGAGATGGCGAACGTAGCGGTCGTCGGATCCCAATGGGGCGACGAAGGCAAGGGAAAGATCGTGGACTGGCTGGGCCAGCGCGCGGATATCGTCGTGCGGTTCCAGGGCGGACACAACGCCGGCCATACGCTGGTCATCGACGGCGTGACGTACAAGTTGAGTCTGCTCCCGTCGGGCGTGGTCCAGAACAAGCTGTCGATCATCGGCAACGGAGTCGTCGTCGACCCGTGGGCGCTGCTCGAGGAGATCGACACTCTCGGCTCGCAAGGCGTCCACGTCACGCCAGGCAACCTGAAGATCGCCGAGAACGCCAACCTGATCCTGCCGTTGCATCGGGATCTGGACGTATTGCGGGAAGAGGCCCAGGGCGGCAAGGCGATCGGCACCACGCGCCGGGGCATCGGGCCGTGCTACGAGGACAAGATCGGGCGTCGCGGCGTGCGTATCTGCGACCTGACGGACCGGGAAGCCCTGGAATCCCGGATCGACGCCTTGCTGGCCCACCACGATGTCCTGCGTCGGGGATTCGGCGCCGACCCCGTAGACCGTGAGGCGTTGGTGGCCGGCATCGCCGGCATCGCCGGACGCATCGGCCCGTTCGTCGATGTCGTGTGGCGGGCGCTCGATGAGGCCCGCCGGGCCGGCAGGCGGATACTCTTCGAGGGCGCCCAGGGAATCATGCTGGACGTCGACCACGGCACCTATCCTTACGTGACGTCCTCCAACACGGTCGCCGGACAGGCCGCGACGGGAACGGGCGTGGGAAGCGGCGCCATCGATTACGTGCTGGGGATCGCCAAGGCCTACACGACGCGGGTGGGCGCCGGCCCCTTCCCGACGGAGCTCGACGACGCGACCGGCGCCGGTCTCGGCGAGCGGGGCCGGGAGTTCGGGACGGTAACCGGGCGCAAGCGGCGTTGCGGCTGGTTCGACGCGGTGATGGTCGGCCAGGCGGCCAAGGTCGGCGGTATAGACGGCATCGTGTTGACGAAGCTGGACGTCCTCGACGGGCTCGACGAGATCAAGGTGTGCACGGGATATCGTCTGGGTGATAATTTCCTGTCTCGCCTGCCGTCGAGCACCGCCGCACAGGACGCTGTCGAGCCGGTCTACGAGACCATGGAGGGATGGCGCGAAAGCACCCAGGGCGCGCGAAGCTGGGCCGATCTGCCCGCCACCGCCGTCAAGTACATCCGGCGCATCGAGGAATTGATTTCCGTGCCGGTCGCTCTCGTGTCCACGAGCCCGGAGCGGGACGATACCATCGTCGTCCGCGACCCCTTCGACGGGTAGGTCTCCGATGTCGCGAAGGCACGGAGTCGTCAGGGCGGTCGCCTCGACCGACCCTTGGGAGTACAATCGGGAGGTGTACAGGCGGCGCAACGAGGTCCGGCGTTTGTTCCGGACGTCTGAAGGACTATCGCTGCATCTTCACTCGGCTCGAGAAGATCGACGTGACATTCCGTAGCTTCATCCTCTTCACTTTCATCGCCGATGCATTACGTTGGTGTGAACAGGACCTAATCGGAAGGCGTCGTGGATAAGGAGATTATGCACTATGACTCTTTGGGTAGCACGGGCGGGAAAATACGGAGAGCGGGAAGACTTCGCTCTGGAAAACAGTGTCGTGGTGGTCGGCTGGGATGACGTGAGCGATCTTTCCAAAATCGAGAACAAAGACGAATTGAATCGGATATTGACAAACAAATACCCCGACGAGAACTCGCGGACGGTCGGCATCTGGACGGGTCAGTTATGGAACTTCGGTCGAGAGTTCGAGGAAGGCGACATTGTCGCGCTGCCATTGAAGAAACGATCCGCCATCGCGTTCGGACGGGTTGCCGAGAACTACAAATACGACCCCGACGCGCCATTAGGAGGACGGCACCAGCGACCGGTCAAATGGATCGACACGGACCTCGCCCGAAGCAGACTCGACAGCGACCTGCGCTACTCGTTCGGTGCCGCGCGAACGGTATTCAAAGTCTCTCGCGACGACGCCGAAACCCGAATCGAAGCTCTTCTCGATGGTACTGCCACATCTTGGCGGAAAAACGACGAAGGGGAAGATGCAGCTACGGCGGATATCGATATCCAGCGACAAGCCGACGATCAAATCATCGATTTCATCAGCCGGAAATTCAGAGGCCACGATCTGACCCGCTTGGTTCAAGGCGTGTTGGAGGCACAAGGCTGTACGGTCCGCAGATCACTTCCAGGCCCCGATGGCGGAGTCGATCTTGTCGCGGGACAAGGGCCGATGGGGTTTGGATTCCCTCGTATTTGCGTTCAGGTCAAGTCGGGAAATGATCCAGCGGACGTGACAGTCTTACGGGGACTCCAAGGGGTGATACAAAACTATGGTGCAGATCAGGGCCTGCTCGTATCTTGGGGCGGTTTCAAGGACCCCGTCCTTCGAGAAGCCCGCCAGCTGTTTTTTGGGGTTCGCCTCTGGGATCAATCGGATCTGGTACGGAATATCCAAGAACACTACAAACATTTTCCCGCCGATATTCAAGCTGAATTGCCGATGAAGCGTACATGGGTATTGGTCGTTGAGGATATTTAGAGAGGATTGGGCATGGCCTGTGCGGGAAGGGTATTCGCCGCCGCACCATGGGCAAGCACCGGGTCATCGTCGGTGCCGGATCCCGCGAGATCGGACGCAAGAACACTGCATGTCCTGGTTCAGACAGAACGGATGTGAGACGCAACTTGCTCGGTCTGCCATCGTCTGATCCTGGCACGCGCCCCTAACCCACCATATCCGCGCCGACCTGGGCGTCGCGGATCGCATTCCGGATCTTTTCGAAGGCGCGCACCTCGATCTGGCGAACGCGTTCCCGGCTGACGCCGAACTCCTTGCTGAGGTCCTCGAGCGTGCAGGGATCGTCCCTCAGGCGGCGTTCGGTGAGTATCCGGCGTTCGCGGTCGTTAAGGGTCCGCATCGCGTCGGCCAGCATGTCGCGCCGCTTGACCATCTCCTCGGACTCACCGAGGACCGTCTCCTGATCGGGGGTTTCGTCGACCAGCCAGTCCTGCCACTCTCCCTCCCCGTCCACGCGCATGGGCGCGTTCAGGGAGTGGTCGGCGCCGGCCAGACGGCGGTTCATCTGCACGACGTCGTCCTCGGAGACGTCCAGCTTGTCGGCGATGGTCTTGACGGTATCCGGGTGAAGGTCGCCCTCCTCTATGGCCTTCAGCCGTCCCTTCAGCTTGCGCAGATTGAAGAACAGCCTCTTCTGCGCCGTCGTCGTGCCCATCTTGACGAGCGACCAGGACCGCAGGATGTATTCCTGGATCGAGGCCCGGATCCACCACATGGCATAGGTCGCGAGACGGAAGCCCTTGTCGGGCTCGAACCGCTTCACCGCCTGCATCAGGCCGACGTTGCCCTCGGCGATCAATTCGCCGACGGGAAGCCCGTAGCCGCGATAGCCCATGGCGATCTTGGCCACGAGGCGAAGGTGGCTCGTCACCAGCGTGTGGGCCGACTCGACGTCGTCGTGCTCACGCCAGCGCTTGGCCAGGATGTACTCCTCTTCCGCGTCCAGCATGGGGAAGCCGCGGATCTCCCGGAGGTAGCGCGAGAGGCCGCCTTCCGGAGAAACGACTGGTAGCAGGTTCTTCGCCATGGTTGCGCACCGTTCGTGGTCGGGCGACGTTCCGCGTGCACCAACATCCGTTCCGACCGCCGGACCGCGATCCTGATCCGAAATCGCGGCCAAAGTGTGTCCGGACGCGGAGATGCGGTCGGGCGCCATCGCGCGGCGATCCCGGACCGTCACTCGAGTCGTTCCAATACACCAATCAATTCCTTCATCTCAACGGGCAATTCCGAGGCGAACCTGACGTGTCGCCCGGTTCCCGGATGCGAGAAACCCAGGATTCGGGCATGTAACGCCTGGCGGCCGAAGGCGCGAATAACGGCGCGCGCGTTCGCCGTGGCTCCGCCGACCTGTCTGGCTCCGCCGTACAACCGGTCGCCGACCACGGGGTGTCCGATGTGCGCCAAATGCACGCGGATCTGATGCGTTCGGCCGGTCGCCAACCTGCAATCCAGGATGCTGGCCACGATCCCGGCCCCCGCGACGAGCCGCCGCCGCACCCGGTACCGGGTCAGCGCCGGCCGGCCGGCACGCTCGACCACGGCCATCCTGCGGCGGTTCCGCGGGTCGCGTCCGATGGGAGCCTCGATCTCGTCCGACGGCGGGCGCGGCTCTCCCCAGACGACCGCCACGTAGGCGCGTTCGATGACGCGCTCCGCGAATTGCCGGGCGAGCGAGGCGTGCGCGCGGTCGCTCTTGGCGGCGACCATCAGACCGCTCGTTTCCTTGTCCAGCCGATGCACGATCCCGGGGCGGCGCACACCACCGATCCCCGACAGGGATTCGCCGCAGTGATGGATCAGCGCGTTGACCAGGGTCCGGTCCGGGTTGCCGGGCGCCGGATGCACGACCAGGCCGGCCGGCTTGTCGACGACGATGAGATCGTCGTCCTCGTACAGGACGCGAAGCGGTATCCGCTGGCCTCGTGGGCGCGGGTCGGGGGGCGGCGGGACGGAAACGGCGTAGGATTCCCCCGGTTTGACCCGGTACGAGGGCTCCAGTATGGTCTTACCGTCGCAGCCGACGAGGCCCGCCTGGATGAGCGCCTTGACACGCATGCGCGACAGACCGGGCAGGGCGGACGCCAGCACCCGATCAAGGCGCAGGCCAGCCGTCGACGCGTCGACGGCGACCGTGTACGTCTCGAATGCCGTCGTGGGGAGCGGTTCCATCGTGAATGCGGGTAGCCCGGCGGGCGGCGGTCGACAATGACCGACAGCTTACGCGCCCTCAAGTTCCTGGTCATCGGCATGGGCGTGGCGATCGTCGTCGGCACCGCCGTCGTGGTCGTCACCATCGTCCAGCGCGCCGGCGCCGGTTGGGGAGACATCCGGTCGGCCGAGGCCACCATGGAAACCGCCGCGCCCGATGCCACGCCGCGCCCCGGATTCGGGACCCGGACGCTCGACGTGCCCCGCGGCGGCCGCATCGTGGACATGATCGCCGAAGGGGATCGCCTGTTCGTTCGTCTGGAAACGTCCGAGGGCGCGCGCCGGATCGTGGTGCTCGATACCGCGACCGGCGCCCGTCTCGGCGCGTTCGAAGTCCGGGAATCCCCATGAGCCGAGCCCCGGGCACGGTCTTGCTGGCACCCGAGGACCTACGGGCCATCGAAGGCTTCGCCGAGGCCGCGTATCCGAACGAGTGCTGCGGCCTTCTGTCGGGAACGGAGGAGGCGGGCATCGCGTATGTCGACGGCATCCACGAGAGCGAAAACGTCGCGGACGAGCCCGTGCGCCGCTTCGAGATCGACCCGGCTCTCCGCCTTCGCCTGCAACGCACGCTCAGGCAAAGCGGTCGCCGTGTGATCGGTATCTATCACTCCCATCCGAACGGACTGGCGCGGCCCTCGCCTCGCGACCTCGAAGCGGCCTGGGAGCCGGACCTCGTCTGGCTCGTCGTCGGAGTCCGGAGGGGGCGGACCATGCAAAGCGCCGCACACGTCCTGACGACGGCGGGAGACGAAACCCGGTTCGTCGAAATTCCCCTGATCATCCGCAACGCCGCGCCCGTCCCCGCCCGCAAACCCGTAGCGGGGGGGGGGGGGGGGGGGGAATCCCGAACCGGGACACGCAGGAAAACGCCTGGCTCGGACATCGCCCGTGACCGATCGGGGAGTACGACTTCCACGACGGCGGTTCCCGTGACGAACGCGCCCGCCGACTTCGCCAGCGACAATACCGCGCCGGTGGCGCCCGAGATCATGGAGGCGATCGTCGCGACCAACACGGGCACGGCGGCGGCATACGGCGCGGACGACCTCAGCACCGGGCTTTCGGCCCGGTTCTCGGAACTCTTCGAGACCGAAGTCTCGGTATTTCCCGTCGCTACCGGCACGGCGGCGAACGTGTTGGCGCTGTCCATGCTCACACCACCCTGTAGCGCCATCTACTGCCACGAGAACGCCCACATCGAGGCGGACGAATGTGGCGCGCCGGAGTTCTACACCGGCGCCAAGCTGGCGACTCTGCCGGGGGAGCACGGCAGGGTCTCGGCCGCGGATCTGTCCGAAAGGCTCGACAGCCTGGCGCTCGGGTTCGAGCATCACGTCCAGCCCGCCGCGATCAGCCTCTCCCAGGCGACCGAAAGGGGGACGTCCTATCGGCCCGACGACGTCGCCGCCATCGCGGAGGTCGCGCGGCGGTTCGATCTGGGCCTCCACATGGACGGCGCGCGGTTCGCCAATTCAGTCGCGTACCTGGACTGCGCACCGGCCGATATCACCTGGCGCGCGGGTGTCGACGCGCTGTCCTTCGGAGCGACCAAGAACGGCGGGATGGCGGCAGAAGCCGTGGTCTTCTTCCGGCCGGAACTCGCCGAGGCCTTCAGGTACCGACGCAAGCGCGGGGGACATCTGCTCTCGAAGATGCGCTACGTCTCGGCTCAGCTCGCCGCCTACGTAGCCGACGGCCTGTGGCTGCGCTATGCCGGCCACGCCAACGCCATGGCGCGGCGGTTGTCGGAAGGCCTGTCGGCCGTCCCCGGGATCGGCATCGTGCATCCGGTCGAGGCGAACGAGGTCTTTCCGCGCGTGCCGGAACCGGTCGTCGCCGGGCTGTTCGACCTGGGGTTCGGCTTCCATCTCTGGGACGGCGGCGCCTCGCCGGTGCTGCGCCTCGTCACCGCGTTCAACACCACCGAGGACGAGGTCGACGCGTTCGCCGCCGCCGCGGCGCGACTGGCCGCCGAGGCGTGAAGATGGGATCGGCCTCGCGCGCGGGCGCGCCCATGATCCCGCATCAGCGCCATCTCTTCGACATCCCGCGCGAGGTGGCGTATCTCGATTGCGCCTACATCTCACCGCTCCCCACCGCCGCGCGTGTCGCGGGCGAGGCCGGCATGGCCCGGAAATCGAAACCCTGGGAGCTCGCGCCGCGGGAGTTCTTCACGGAATCGGAGGCGACCCGAGGCCTGTTCGCCAGCCTGATCGGCGCGACGGCGGAGGACATCGCGGTCGTCCCGTCGGTCAGCTACGGCATCGGAATCGCCGCCGCCAACGTCGCCTTCCGGAAGGGGCAAACCGTTGTCATCCTGGCGGAGCAGTTCCCGTCCAACGTCTATCCGTGGCGCCGGCTGGCCGCCGACCGGGAAGGGTCGGTCGTCACGGTTCCGCCGTCCGGCGACGGAGACTGGGCCGAAGCGACGATCGGCGCCATCGACGCCCGGACGGCGGTGGTCGCCATCCCCAACTGTCTGTGGACCGACGGTGGTCTGGTCGACCTCGAACGGGTTTCGGACGCCTGCCGGGAGAACGGGGCGGCGCTCGTCGTCGATGCCACACAGTCGCTCGGCGCGCTGCCGCTCGACGTCGGACGCGTCCAGCCCGATTTCCTCGTGTCCGCCTGCTACAAGTGGCTGCTCGGACCCTACAGCCTGGGATTCGTCTACGTCTCGCCGGCATACCACGACGGACGGCCCCTCGAGCAGACGTGGATCGGCAGGGAGAACGCGGAGGATTTTGCCGGTCTCGTGAACTACCGGGACACGTTTCAGCCGGGCGCCCGCCGCTTCGACGTGGGCGAGCGGTCGAACTTCGCACTGATGCCCGCCGCGAAGGCGTCCCTCGAACTGATCGCCGGCTGGGGCATCGACCGGATCTCCGCGACACTCGGCGGGTTCACAGAAAGGATCGCGGCGCGCGCGCGGTCGCTGGGGTTGACCTGTCTGCCCGGCAACCGGCGGGCCAGCCACTTTCTCGGGATCCGTTTCCCGGACGGGATGCCCGAGGGTCTGGTCGGCAAACTGTCCGCCGCGGGCGTATACGTCAGCGTGCGAGGCGCCTCGATGCGGGTCACGCCGCACCTCTACAACGACGCGGAAGACGTCGACAGGTTGTTCGACGTCCTGGAGAGCGCGCTGTAGCGATCCGGCGGGACGTTCAGATCGCGTCTGCGATCGCCGTACCCACCTCGACCGTGGTCGCCGTTCCTCCAAGGTCCGGGGTCGTCGCCTTGCCCTCGGCGACCACCGTCTCGATCGCGGACTCGACCGCCGCCGCCGCGTCTCCGTGCCCCAGATGCCGCAGCATCATGGCCCCGGACCATATCTGCGCGATCGGGTTCGCGACCCCCCGTCCGGCGATGTCGGGAGCCGAACCGTGCACGGGCTCGAACATCGACGGCGCCTCGCCCTCGGGATTGACGTTGGCGCTCGGGGCGATGCCGATGCCGCCCGCGACCGCGGGGCCGAGATCGGAAAGGATGTCGCCGAAGAGGTTGCTGCCGACGACGACATCGAACCAGTCCGGATGCGTCACGAAATGCGCGGCGAGAATGTCGATGTGGTACCGGTCCGTCGAGACGTCGGGATAATCGGCCCGGATCGCGTCGAACCGCTCGTCCCAGAACGGCATCGTGTGGATGATCCCGTTCGACTTGGTCGCGGAGGTGACGTGCTTGCGCGGACGCGCGCGGGCGAGATCGAACGCGTAGCGCATGACGCGGTCGACGCCGACACGCGTGAACACGGTTTGCTGTGTCACGAGTTCGCGATCGGTGCCTGCGTACAGTCGGCCGCCGATCTCGGAGTATTCGCCCTCGACGTTCTCCCGCACGATGACCATGTCGATCTCGCCCGGGGACCGGTCGCGGACAGGAGGCGTGATCCCTTCGAACAGCCTGACGGGACGAACGTTGGCGTATTGATTGAACGCCCGCCGGATCGGGATCAGGAGACCCCAGAGCGAGACGTGGTCGGGGACCCCCGGGTGCCCCACCGCGCCCAGGTAGACCGCATCGCAGGCGGCAAGCGTATCCCGCCAGTCCCCGGGCATCATGGCGCCCGTCGACGCGTACAGTTCGTAGCTCCAGTCGAGCTCCAGCCAGGAGAACCCGATGCCGAACCGCTTGCCGGCCGCCTCCATCGCCCGGAGTCCCTCGGGCATGACTTCCTTGCCGATCCCGTCTCCCGCGATCACCGCGACGCGATATGCCATTCCCCGCCTCTCGTCGTTCCCGCGCGCGAGGAACGTTCACTCCAGTTCGGGCGCCGCGGGCGCCACCGTATGTCCGTGGTTGAGGGGGCCGTGCCCCGCGCCGTAACCGGGCGCCGTCTCGATCGCCGCGCGCAGGTACTCCCGCCCCCGCACGACCGCGTCCCGCACCGCCAGTCCCCGGGCGATGCCCGCCGCGACGGCGGACGCGAGCGTGCATCCGGTGCCATGCGTGTGACGCGTCCCGATCCGGGGGGAGTCGAAGATCTCCATGGCCCGTTCCGTGACGTAGATGTCCCGGACGACGTCGCCCTCGAGGTGTCCACCTTTCAGCAGCACCGCCTCGGGACCCAGGGTCAGCAGCCTCCCCGCCGCCCGCTCCATCTCGCCGAACGACGAAATGGGCAACCCCGTGAGCGCGACAGCCTCGGGGACGTTGGGCGTGATCAGGGCGGCCCCGGGGATCAGACGCGCCTTCAGAGTCTCGCCGGTGTCCCGCTGGATCAATCGCGTGCCGTCCTTGGCGACCATGACGGGGTCGACCACGAACGGAACACCGGAGACCCGGCTTTCGCGGAAATCGGCGACGGTATCTATCACTTCCCGCGTGTGAAGCATTCCCGTCTTGATGCAGTCGGCGCCGATGTCGTCGATGACGCTCCTCATCTGGCTCGCCACGAACGAGGCCGGAACGTCGTGGATCTCCTGAACGCCCACGGTGTTCTGTGCGGTGAGGGCGGTGACCGCCGTGGCGGCAAAGCCGCCCAGGGCGGTGACGGTCTTGATGTCCGCCTGAAGGCCGGCGCCGCCGCCGGAGTCCGATCCCGCGACTATGAGCACTCGACCTTTCATGGTCCCCGCTCCCTCAATTCGCCGCGTGGCTCACCGCCGCCGCGATATCCTCGACGATCTCGCCGACCAGGTCGCCGTCCTCTCCTTCGGCCATGACGCGGACGATCGGCTCGGTTCCCGACGGACGCACGACGACGCGGCCGGAGGAACCGAGGCGCGCACGACCGTCGTCGACGGCCCGCCGGATCCTCGCATCCTCCATGGGACGATCACGGTCCACGGCGACGTTGCGCGACACCTGGGGGAAGGGCGCGAACAAGCGTCCCGCCTCGCTCACGGGCTTGCCGGTCTCGACGAAGACCGCCAGCGCCTGAAGCGCGGCGATCAACCCGTCGCCGGTCGTGTTGAAGTCGCTCAGGACGATATGGCCCGACTGCTCGCCGCCCACGTTGTGCCGATGCTCGCGCATGTGCTCGACGACATGGCGGTCGCCGACCGGCGTGCGCGCCAGCTTCAGTCCCCGTTCCGAAAGATACCGTTCGAGACCGAGATTGGACATCACGGTGGCGACAACCGTATCCGACGACAGCCGCGACGTCGCCTGCCAGTGGGTGGCGACCATCGCCATCAATTGGTCGCCGTCGAGTAACTCGCCCCGTTCGTCGGCGAGCACGACCCGGTCGGCGTCCCCATCCAGGGCCAACCCGATATCGGCGCCGTGCGCGACGACCTGATCGCACATCGCCTCGGGCGAGGTGGACCCGCAACCGTCGTTGATGTTGGTCCCATCCGGCGTGACGCCCAGGGGGATGACCGTGGCGCCGAGCTCCCAGAGGACGGTTGGCGCCACGCTGTAGGCCGCGCCGTTGGCGCAGTCGACGACCACCTTCACGCCGTCGAGGGTCCGCTCCCTGGGGAACGTGTTCTTGACGAACTCGATATAGCGTCCTGCCACGTCGTCGAGCCGGTTGGCCCGGCCGAGGCCCGCCGACGGCGCCACGTCCCCGTTCCCGCCCCCGTTCAGCCGCGCCTCGATTCGTGTCTCGACCTCGTTGGACAATTTATACCCGTCCGGGCCGAACAGCTTGATCCCGTTGTCCCGGTACGGGTTGTGGGAGGCGGAAATGACCACGCCCAGGTCCGCTCTGAGGGATCGGACGAGCATGGCGACCGCGGGGGTGGGCATCGGCCCGCCCAGGATCACGTCCATGCCGACCGCGATGAAGCCCGCGGTGAGGGCGGGCTCGATCATGTAGCCGGAAAGCCGGGTATCCTTGCCGATCACGACCCGGTGCCGATGGTCGCCGCGAATGAACTGACTGCCCGCCGCCTTGCCGACAGCCAGGGCCACATCGGCCGTCATCGGCCACTCGTTGGCGGTGCCGCGAATCCCGTCGGTCCCGAAATACTTCGGCGCCATCGGCGATTTCTCCCGCCCCCCATCTGATCCGCGTGGCAGCCGGCCTCGATCCGACGATGGATCGGTTCGAACGACCGGTTGGCTTTCTAGTCCGCGGCGGGCATCGTTGTACAGCGAAATGGTCGAGCTCCCTCGGTCAGACGCGCGTCGATCGACGCCTGAAGGGTGAGTGCCTGACGGGTCTCGGTCACGTCGTGAACGCGCAGCATCTGGACTCCCTGGCTCCGCGCCCACAACGCCGCCGCCAGGGATCCCGGGAGTCGGTCGTCGGCGGTATCACCTCCCGCCAGACGCCCGATGAAGCTCTTGCGCGAGGCGCCCACCAGCACCGGACATCCGAGTGCGTGGAACAGGGACACCCGCGCCAGGACTGCGGAACTCTGCGGCGCCTGCTTCGCGAATCCGATTCCGGGATCGACGATCACACGCTGGCGCGGCAGGCCGACCGATCCGCAGGCGTCGATCCGCCCTGCCAACCAGTCGAAGACGTCGAGCGCGACGTGACCGTAGCGCGTCGGCCGATGCATCGCCAGGAATTCGGCGGGACAGTGCATGAGGATCACAGGGACACCCGCCGCCGCCGCAGCTTCCAGGCTCCCCTTGCCGGTCAGGGCGCTGATGTCGTTGATCATGGAAGCTCCGGCTGCCACGCCTTCCGACATGACGCGCGCGTGACGCGTATCGATGGAAACAGGTACCGGAAGACCGGCCAATGCCTCGACCACCGGGACGACACGCGATACCTCCTCGTCCACGCCGACCGGCAGCGCGCCATCCGGGCGCGTCGACTCGCCGCCGACGTCGATGACGTCGGCGCCGGCCTCCACCATCTCCCGGGCCGCGTCGACCGCGGCCGACACGCAGGCGGCCCGACTTCCGGCGTAGAAGCTGTCGGGGGTCGCGTTGATCACGCCCATGATCCGCGGACGGCCGCCAGGGACTCCATCGAGCACCGACGGAGGCCGGGTCAGCCGGTCCAACTGCTCGTCGACAACGCGGCCGTGGGCGTCGCTCAGGGAGGATCTCTTCCAACGATCGATCCGCGAAAGACCGGCGAAACCGGCGTTGACCTCGTTTCCGTCTCGGACCAGAACCTCGCAGCCGGAAAAGGCGCAATCGCCATCAGCCAGTGGCAACGCGCCGGAACGGTACGGTGCCCCGTCCGCTCGCGTCCGTGGAAAAATCGGATAGGGACGCAGATAGATCGCCGCGCCCGGTCCGAGTCTCGTGGGGAGATCCGGGGAGTCGAACAAGACCAAGTTCCCCGAGGCCCGCACGAAATTCACGAGCCGGGTTGTAGCTCGGGTTCCATTTCTCCGGAGCCGCCGCGGTCCTTGAATTTCCCGGATGACGGGACGGTCGACGCCGGCGCCCTGTCCTCGGGCGGTTCGGATTCGTCCGGGCGGTGGATGGGTTGTCCCCGAAGCACGGCGGCGACCTCCGCGCCCGACAAGGTCTCGTACTCCAACAACGCCTTGGCCAGCTTGTGAAGCTCGTCGGTATGCTCGGTCAACACCTTCTGAGCGAGGCGTTCGGCCTCCTCGACCAACCGGCGAATCTCCTCGTCGATCATCTGGGCCGTCGCCTCGGACACGTTCTTGCGCTGGGTCACGGAGTGGCCGAGGAATATCTCCTCGTCGTTGGCCTCGTAGCGGAGCGGGCCGAGCTTGTCGCTCATGCCCCACTCGGTCACCATCTTGCGCGCCATGTTCGTGGCCTGCTGGATGTCGTTGCCGGCGCCCGTGGTGACGTTCTCGACCCCGTACACCAGCTTCTCGGCGA
>CATQHA010000001.1 GCA_958295725.1 uncultured Alphaproteobacteria bacterium
CCGCACAATCCGCACACTGTCGGGTCCCATGGGACGTTTCGATTTGAACCACAGTATGTTGTGTTTTAAGGTCATAAATATCAAAGGGGAGAAGTGCGAATGGTCTCCCGGCAGGGAGGAGCCGGCCCCCGGGAAGCCCGCATGTGGCGAACTAGGACGGATCGTTCCCGGACATGGAGGCCCTCGGTTATGATCCCGCGCCGGGATATCGCCTGGCGATGGAGAGTGGAATCATGGAACGGATCGGCTACATCGGTCTGGGCGTCATGGGGACGCCCATGTCGAGCAATCTCGTGAGGAAAGGGTTCGATGTCACGGTATTCGACATCGACCGGTCCAGGGTTCCGCCGCTGGTCGCGCTCGGCGCCTCGGGCGCGGAAAGCGTGGCCGAAGTCGCGGAGACCAGCACCATCGTCGTCACGATGTTGCCCGGCTCGCCGCAGGTCATGGACGTCGTCTCCGGGCCCGGCGGTATCGTCGAGAGCGGCCGTCCGGGGACTGTCGTACTCGATACGAGCACGATCTATCCCAAGGACACCGACGCGCTCGCGGAGGCGGCCAGGGCCGCCGGAATGACCTTCATGGACGCGGCCGTGGGCCGGCTTCCGCCACAGGCCATTGCCGGCCACGTCGATGTTCATGGTCGGCCGGCGAGGCCGAGGACGTGGCGCGCGTCCGGCCGCTGCTCGACGCGATGGGGGATACCGTCGTCCATTGCGGCCCGGTGGGCACCGGGATCCGCTGCAAGGTCGTGAACAACTTCCTGACGATGATCACCGCGAAGGCCAATGCCGAGGCGCTCTCCATGGCGATGAAGGCCGGTCTGCCCGCCGACACCGTCTGGCGGGTGATCACCGGCACGACCGCGACCAACGGATGCCTGTCGACGGGCTGGCTGCCGAAGCTGTTCTCCGGCGATCTCGAACCGGGGTTCGCCATGCGGCTCGCCCGCAAGGATCTCGCGCTCGGCGTTCGCCTGGCGGGCGAGCTCGGGGTGGATACGCCGCTCGCCGATCTGGCGCTCGCCCACTACGACGGGTTGCTCGGGTCGAAATACGCCGACAAGGGACTTCTCGGCCATCGTCAGCGCCGCTTGCGAGGCCGTGGGGCGTGGGGGATCCGGTTCTCGACCGGCCTCGACCGTAAGCCGGCGGGGCCGGCCCCGGCCCCGCGCCATGGTCCCGTCCGCTATCTCGCGGCGGAGCAGGAGCCGCCGCCGAGGACGCAGAACTTGGCGCAGTAGGGGTGGTTGAGGGCCACCTCGCCGACGGCGTCGGCGAGCGTCTCGCCCAACTCGAAGCACGTGTCGTAGGGGCAGGAGCGTGCAGGGCAGCACGATCGGCGCGTCGCGCCCTTGCGCTTCACCACCATGCGCGACGTCGCGCACATCACGTCGTCCGGATCGACTCCCAGGATTCCCCAGCACGACGCGGTGATCTCGGGCACGTCGACGGTCTCGTCCATCTCGGGAAGGAGGACGAGCGCCGCGCGGTCCCGGGCGTCCACGCGGATGCCCCTCGGCCGCGAACAGCCGGGCATAGCCGGTCCGCAGGCCGTCCTCCGATTCGACCCACGGGGTCCGTCCCGCCACGGTGACGTGGAACCCGTGCTCGGACAGCCATTTGAGGCCCGGCAACGCGCGTTCCCAGCTGCGCGCGCCCCGTTCGAGGTCGTGGAGGGCCGGCGTGTAGTGATCGAGCGACACGCGGATCGCGAGCTTGCTGCCATACGTCTGGTTCAGCCGCGACAATTCGTCCTGGCGCTTCATCATCGGCCGCATGCCGTTGGTCAGCACCAGGGTATCCAACCCCTGGGGACAGGCACGCCTCAATGCAGTCGATGATCTCCGGATTCATGAACGGCTCGCCGCCCGTGAAACCGATCTCGCGGGTCGCCCAACCGTCGCGGCGAATCTCGTCGAGATAGGCGCGAACCTCCGCTGCCGTGATGTAGGCGAGCCGGTCGTTGGCCGGGCTCGACTCGATGTAGCAGTTGACGCAGGCGAGGTTGCAGAGCGTACCGGTGTTGAACCACAGCGTCTCCAGCCTCTTCAGCCCGATCTTCGCCCGCGCCGATCCGTCGGCGGTGACCTCGGGATCCCGGAACTTGGCCGGGTCGAGCAGCTGGACTTCCACCTCCGCAGTGTCGATCGACATGGGCTCTGGGCTCTCCAATCCGCTACGCCGGCGACCGTGCGGTTCCGCGCGTCCTTCCCCGTGTCGTCTTTGTGGAACGGGCCTTGCCCGCGCGTCAAGGCCCGCGTCTCGAATTCCGGAGACCAGGACAACATCTGACCTAGGCCGTGTTGACGAATTTCTGGAATTTCTGGATGATTAGTTCTCCGTCGATGGTCCTGGGAGAACAAGCATGGGCGTTACGCTTGCTCATCAGCGATGCCCTGTGGTCGAAGATCGAACCCGTGCTTCAGGAGCTCAAGCACGCCGGCCGGCAGCCCGCCGGCGCTCAGCGACCGGATGTTCATCGAGGCCGTCCTGTACCAGGCCCGCACCGGGACCCCGTGGCGGGACCTGCCCGATGAGTTCGGCAACTGGAATGCCGTCTATCACCGCTTCCGCCGTTGGGAAAAGCGCGACCTGTGGAAAACGGCTCTGGCAGCGGTTCCAGACCCTCGACGATGAACGGCTCGGCGCGTTGTTCATCGATTCCGACCATTGTACGGGCGCATCAGCACGCGGCCGGAGCGTCAAAAAAAACGGCGGACAACAGGCCCAGGCTCTGGGTCGCTCTCCGGGGTGGGTTCTCCACCAAGTTGCACGCGGCCTGCATTGACGAGCGCACCGGGGTGTCGTTCGTGTTGACTGGCGGACAACGCAATGACGCGGTGGGCGTTCGAAACGGTGTGGGAGGGGGTGCCAGTGTTGCCCGCCCCGGTGGCCGTAGTGATGGACAAGGCGTATGACAGCAACGCCATTCGTCGGTTCCTGGCCGTGCGGGAGATTGAAGCCGTCATCCCGTCGAAAGCGAACCGGACCGAGCCCATCCCTCACGATGCGCGGAAGTACGGGTCGCGGGAGAAGGTCGAAACGGTTCTTCAACAAGCTCAAGCAGTTCCGCCGCATCGCCACCCGCTATGAAAAGCTCGGTCGGACGTTCCTGGCGTTTGTTCATATCGTGTCCGCATGGATCGGACTCCGATAATTCATCAACACGGCCTAGGTCAGACAGATGTGAGACACGGCCCTTGATGTAAGGGCGGGGGTCTCCGACGCTGTTGGTGCTGAACAAGCAGCGTGAAGGAGAACCCCCATGCAGACCTTCGGCCTGCCCCGGCAGATTACACGAGGAGCCGCCCTGGCGTCGCGCCTGTGCGGCAAGGAGCGGAGCGACGAAGCGCACAGGCGCGACGCCCTTGAGCGCTGGCGCCAGGCCAGGGGCCGACGGCCTGACCGCACGAGCGGCTGCCAACGCCGTCGGCGTGCCGAGATCGACCCTCTACCGGTGGCAGAGGCTGGCGGACCGCAACCGCCTCAAGCCGTGCTCGCGCCGCCCGCACACACCCGCGCCGGCCCACTTGGTCGGCGGCGCTGGTGACGGCGGTCCGGGAGACACGCGCCGACTACCCCATGTGGGGCAAGGCCAAGATCGCCGTCCTGCTCCGACGCAACGGGGCACGCGGCAAGCGAGAGCACCACAGGCCGCATCCTCAAGACCCTCATGGAGCGCGGGCGCCGTCACCCCGGTCCCGACCTTGCGCCGCAACGGGCCGCGCGCCGCCCGGCGCCTCAGACCATTACGCCAGAACGCCTGCCCAAGGGCCGCAAGCCCACAAGTCCCGGCGAGATCGTCCAACTCGACACCCTCACCGTCTCGCCACACACAGACCGCCCCGCCATCAAGCAGTTCACCGCCCATGACCCCGTCACCAAATGGACCTGCGCACAGGCCTGGAGGACGCGCAACCGCACACAACGCCAGGCGCTTCCTCGACAAGCTCCAGGCCGACATGCCCTTCCCCATCGAAGCCATCCAGGTCGATGGGAGGCTCCGAGTTCAAGGCCGACTTCGAGACCGAATGCCAGCGCCGCGGCATCGACCTGTTCGAACTCCCCGCCACGATCGCCCAGCTCAACGGACACGTCGAGCGCAACAACGGCGCCTGGAGATACGAGTTCTACGCCTCATGGGACCTGCCCCGACGACAACCTCGACCACGTCAACCGATGGATCGACGCCTTCGCCGACGAATTCAACACCTTCAGGACCGCACCAGGCCCATTGGCGGACACACCCCCCGCCCAGTACCTTCACTCACTGACAGCCAAAGAGACCCCCGTGTCTCATATGGCCTGAACCAGGACAACATCTTGCGCCGGGATTCGTGTCGACCTATTCTCGCCGCATGAGTGCCACCACCTTCGATGCGCTTTCCGCCGCTCGCGATCTCGAAGCCGCCGGCCTCGAACGCCGCCATGCCGACGCCATGCGGGATGCCGTCGGTGCCGACCGTGGCGCGCTTGCCACCAGGGCTGATCTCGAAGCCGGTCTCGCCCGCCTCGAAACTCGGTTGTGCCCGCTTCGTTTTTGCCGTCGCCGCCGGACAAGCGGCGCTCATCGTCGGCTCCCTCAAGTTGCTTCCGTAGGCCGCGCAACTCCTGATTGTCTCCGGCGTCGCGCGACCGCGCTCCGCGCCCCCAGGCTGGAAGAAGGGGCCGGAGTTCAGTCTCGGGCGACAGGATCACCAATCGGAACGCGGAATAGAGCGGCCCCGGTCGGTTTGCCGGGCCGGACATTCCTGCCGCAATATGGCGGAGCGATCGCGCGGCGGGGCGGCCAGCGACGGAACATCGGCCCCGCCGGTCCCATCGGGAACGGAGGAATGCGCCATGTCCATCGACGGACTGAACGATTGCGGCGCCCAGGAGGGCCCGGGGGACACTGGCGGGCCTGGCCGTCGCGCGGCACCCGCCACATGGCGGTCGCCCGGCCACTATCTCGCGGCCCACGCGGCCTTCGAGGCGCTCGAGGCCGGCGGTAACGCGATCGACGCCGGATGCGCCGGCGGGATCGCTCTCGGGGTGTTGCAGAGCGAGCTGGTCAACGTCGCCGGGGTGGCGCCGATCATCGTGTATCTGGCGGAAACGCGCGAGGTTGTCACCATCAGCGGCCTCGGAACTTGGCCCGCGGCCACGGATCCGGAGCTGTTCCGGCGCGAGCACGATTCCCACATTCCCGAGGGCATCCTGCGGACCGTCGTGCCGGCCGCGCCCGAACGCCTGGATCACGGCGCTCGAGCGCTACGGCACGATGAGCTTCGCGGAGGTCGCGGGCCGCCGCCATCCGGTTCGCCTCGGAAGGGTTCGTCATGTACCCGCTGATGTCGGACCTGATCCGTGCCAACGAGGCGAACTACCGACGCTGGCCCTCCAACGCCGAGATCTACCTGCCCGGCGGCAAGCCGCCCGTCGCGGGCGACCTGTTCGTCCAGAGCGACCTCGGGCGCACGCTGCGGTACATGGCCGACGAGGAGACCGCGGCCCGCCGGGCCGGGGGCGCGAGGCGGGGCTTCGGGCCGCGCGCGGACGCCTTCTATCGCGGCGATATCGCGGCCGCCATCGTGAAGTTCCACGAGGGAGAACGGCGGCTGGATGCGGGCGCGCGATCTCGCCGACTTCCGCGTCGGTATCGAGCCTCCCGTCTCGGTGGACTACGACGGCACGCGGGTCTACGCCTGCGGTCCCTGGTGCCAGGGTCCCGCGCTCCTCCAGGCGCTGCGGCTGCTCGACGGCTTCGACCTCGGCGCCATGGGCCACAACTCGCCGGCCTACGTCCCACACGCTGATCGAGGCGCTCAAGCTCGCCTTCGCCGACCGTCACCACCACTACGGGGGACCCTCGTTTCGTGACCCGTGCCCATGCGGGAACTGCTGTCGGACGGCTACACCCGCCGCCGCCGCGATCTGATCCGGCCCGGGGAGGCCTGGCTCGATATGCCTCCGGGGAGGCGACCCGGTGGCCATGGCGGCCGTGGGACCGACCCACGCCGGCGGCTCCGCGCGAGCGGACGCCGCGGGGGGCGCCGGCTCTCGACAACGTCCTACGTCTGCGTCACCGACCGCCACGGCAACGTGTTCTCGGCCACCCCCAGCGACACGGCCAACGACGCGCCGGTGGTGCCGGGCACCGGCCTCTGCCCCTCGTCGCGCGGGTCCCAGTCGTGGGCCGATCCGGACCATGCGTCGTCCGTCGCGCCGGGGCAAGCGGCCGCGCCTGACGCCGAACCCGGCGATCGCCATCCGCGAGGGCGAGTTCGTCATGCCCTTCGGCACGCCGGGCGGAGACGTCCAAGTGCAGGCGATGCTGCAATGCTTCCTCAACGTCGCGCGGTGGGGGATGAACCCGCAACAGGCCATCGAGGCGCCGCGGTTCGCGACCTACAGCTTCCCCGATTCGTTCGAGCCCCACGGCAGTCAGCCCGCCAAGGTGATGCTGGAGAGCCGTATCGGCGAGACCGTCGCGCGTGCGCTGGACTCCTGCGGTCACGACGTGGACCGATGGCCGGACTGGACCTGGCGGGCGGGTTCCGTCTGCATGATCCGTAAGGATCTGGAGACGGGCATCCATACCGGCGGGGCGGACGCCCGCCGTCCGGCCTACGCCGTCGGGTGGTGATCCCGAGCGGGCGGGTGCCGGCGGGCGGGCGAATCAGGTTCCACGTTCGTCGGCGGACGAGGCGGCGGAAAGAGGGGGTGTTCCGTCTCGATGGATGGAAACGCCGCGTTCCTCGCGAGACTTCGGAATATCCGCTCCGGCTCTCTTGGGGCGGCGTGACTTGCCGCCATCGCTCGGCAGGGGCTCGCCAGGGTCGCCGTTCCACAGAATGCCCGGGTGGGGCAGCCGGTAGTAATTGGACGGGTTCGCGGGATCGACGACGGGTCTGGCTGTCTCCTCCGGGTCCCGGACGAAGCGGCCGAGGGCCGCCTCGCAGTAATCGCGAAGAAGCTCGACGCAGGTCCAGCGCCGTCCGGTGCGCTCGCAGACCTCGCCGGTGACGCAGCTTCCGGCGAAGGGGTCGATCACGAAGTCGCCGGGTTCGGTCAACATGCGGATGAAGTATTCCGGCAGCCCGGCCGGATAGCGGGCGGGATGCGGCTTGAAGCCCTTTTCCTCACAGTACCGCAGATAGAAGCTGTTGCTCTCGGTGTTGGGGATCGCGATGAGGTTGGGCGGGATCGCCGCGCCGTTGTCGATGCCGAACTTGTCGCTGATATCATGGCCGGAAGGGCGCTTTTTGGCCCTGTAGCCCTTGGCCAGCAGCTCCCTCATGCTGGGGCTGTATGGCTGAAGGATCCGTCGGTTGCTCGCTTTCGGCCAAGGCGTCTTGGACAGCTACCAGACGGTATTGACGGCGTCCTTGACCCGCACCCGGCGCACCGTGACCCATTCGGCGGGCGTCGGGAGCTTGGAGGGATTCCACCAGTAGAAATCCTGGGCCAGATGGAATCCGAATTCCTCGCACAGCATGACCAGGAGCTTGAAGTGATAGAGGTTGCGGGTGGGATAGCCCTTGTTCCAGGCGCCGCCGATGTCGATGACCAGGCTGCCGCCGTCCTTGAGGATGCGGTGGAATACGGCGGCGAACGGCTTGAACCAGTCGATGTATTCGTCCGCGTCCACGTTGCCGTAATCCTTCTTGCGGACCAGACCGAAGGGCGGGCTCGTCATGATCAGGTCGACCGAATCTCTCGGACAGGTCGCGAGGACGTCGATGCTGTCGCCGTGGACGATCCGTCCGAGAGGGGTTTGGTGAAAGACCTCGGCGCCTGTTCGTGTCTTCTTCGTCACCGTCGGCTCCTACAGTTCGAGTCTTTCGGGGCCTATGGGTCTCCCCTCCCGGCCTCTCCCTTGTTCAGGGGGGAGGAGTGTAAATGGCCTCCTTTGTCAGGAGGAGGGGTATGAACGGACCATGTGAGGAAGGATGGCGTTGTTCCGGCCGGGCCGCGACATGCCCCTGAGTCCGGTTGCCGCCGCTTGGCGTCGGCGCTACCTTGAGCCTGGACGAGGCTCGTATTCACGGGAAACGGTCATGAGTGCACAGGCCGAAAGCTCGCATTCCGCCGAACCGATCCTGCTCCGCGCGGACGGGGACGGCATCGCCCGACTGACGCTCAACCGGCCCGGGCAATACAACTCGCTGTCCGAGGACATGCTGGACGCGCTTCAGGCCGAGCTCGACGCCATCGCCGGGGACAGGTCGGTCCGCGTCGTCGTGCTCGCGGCCGCGGGCGCGGCTTTCTGCGCCGGGCACGACCTGAAGGAGATGCGGGCGCGGCCCGAGCGGGACTACTACGAATACCTGTTCAGGAAGTGCAGCCGGATGATGTTGAGCATGACGCGGCTGCCGCAGCCCGTCATCGCCCGGGCGCACGGCGTCGCCACGGCGGCCGGCTGCCAGCTCGTGGCCAACGCGGACCTCGCCGTCGCCGCGTCGGACGCCCGCTTCGGCACGTCCGGGATCGACGTCGGCCTCTTCTGCATGACCCCCGGCGTCGCCGTGACCCGGAACGTGCGGCGCAAGAAGGCGTTCGAGATGCTGTTCACCGGCGACCTGCTGTCCGCCGCGGAGGCCCTGGAGGCCGGCCTCGTGAACCGGGTAGCGCCGCCCGGCGAGCTCGACGACGCCCTGGAGGGACTGTGCCGGTCCATCCTCGGCAAGTCGCGGACGGCCGTCGAGGCCGGCAAGCGCCTGTTCTACGAACAGCTCGGCATGGACCTCGAGTCGGCGTACATGCGCGCGAGCGAGGAGATGGCGCGCAACATGATGTTCCGCGACGCCGGCGAGGGCATCGACGCGTTCATCGCCAAGCGCGAGCCCGTCTGGACCCACGAGTAGACGCCGGGTCGCCCGCTTGGCGGGGAGGCGCGGCTCCGTTCGCGTTCTGGTTCGGGCGCACGTGAGATGCGGTGTTCCATATTCGCCCTGGCGACGCACCCGACGAGGGAGTCCGGCATGTCCGATAAGCCGATAGATGGCCCCATCGACAAGCTGGTCGACGATCTCGACCAGGCGATCAAGAACATCTGGCGTTATCAGACCGAGCTGGACGGAGATTCCGAGTTCGCCCGCGAGCTCACCCGACGGATGACGTTCGTGCGCCATTGGTATGCCGTCGAATCGGACGAAGGATGGCTGTTTGCGCCGTCGAAATTCATCGGATATGAGGGAAACACTGCCAGGTTCTACGTGGAAAGAGCCAGAAGGGGCAGGGACGGTAGAGTGACGGAGAAAACACTCAAACGATTGCTCGAGACCGCGCGGCCAGACGTCGACGACGAACTTCGCTCCGACCTGCAGAGATTCTTCGAGGAACACGGTCATTCCAATCCGAACAAGAAAGCAAAAATCCACGTTCTGATCGACGACGAAAGGAGACTTTCACTGAGTGAAGAAGACATCGTGGAAGCTGCGATGGGCCAAGCGTCGGCAGTAGATCGGCTGCTCCGTCGTCCGCGACCGACGAAGCTCTCTCTCGAAGACTTTCGGGAGGCAAGACTCAAGGCGGAGGAAATCGGTCGACTCGGCGAGGCCCTTGTTGATCTTTATCTTCGGCAGCGTCTCAAGAAGAAGAAAATCACGGATTATGTGTGGGCGTCGGACATCAACGCCATTGAGCCATATGACTTCCGTGTTAAATGCGGTGGATCCTGGAAGAATCTGGAAGTCAAGACCACGACTGGAGATTTCACCCGTGAGTTTCATCTTTCGTATGGAGAACTGCGCGAGATGGTGCGTGGCGACTTACCATACCGGATCGTGCGGGTTTACGAGGCATCGGGAGATGGCGCAAAGATGCGGATTTCACGCGAACTCCGGGAATATGGATGCTCGATAATCGAAGTCTTCAAGGCGCTTCCGGACGGAGTTACGCCCAACGGCGTGACGATCGTGCCGGACGAAACGATGTTCGGTGACGAAACCAGCCTTGACCCCTTACCCGCCGACCGAGGATAGAGGAGTAATCACGACCGCCGCACCTGACGTTCTCACGGAATACCCGCATCGCTTCGACACGTCACGTATCCAGGTGCTGGATAAAGACCAATCGCTCCGTGAAAATGTTTGTGGGTTGCGTGGAAGCATATCCGGCATTGGCGAAACAGTTGGCTCTACCCGACGACATTGCCATGCTCACTCCCCCCTTTGCGTGGCGCGCGGCGGCCACTCCGTGCTATCTCCCCGGCCGTGAACGCCGACGCCATACGCTCCAGTCGTCTGCTCCCGAGCTTCCTGCTGACGAGCTGTATGCTCTTCTGGGGCGCCAACGCCGTGGTCAGCCGCGCGGGCAGCTTCCACGTCCCCACCACCGGTCTCGCCTTCTGGGCCTGGGTCACGGCGTTCGCGCTGTTGACGCCCTGGGCCATCCGGCGCGTCGTCCGCCAACGGCGCGTCATCCTGCGGTGCTGGAAGATCATCGCCGTGCTGGGCGTCCTGGGGATCGGGCTGTTTCCGCAGTTCCTCTATGGCGCGCTCGGGCTGACCGGGTCGATCAACGTCTCCCTCATCAACACCGCCACGCCCGCCTGGATCGTGGTGCTCTCCTGGCTCTGCTTTCGGGATCCGGTGTCCTGGCGGACGCTGCTGGGCATGGCCTCCGGCTTCCTCGGCGTGCTCGTCGTCGTCACTCAGGGGCGCCTCTCCACGCTGTTGCGGATCGAGTTCGTCCTCGGCGACGTGGTCATGTTGATCGGCATCGTCGTCTGGGCCGTCTATTCGATCCTGCTGCGCTATCGGCCGCCGGAGATCGACGCCCTCGCCCTGCTCTGGGCCATGATCCCGCCGGCGCTCCTGGTGAGCGGGGCGATCTACTTCTCGGGCGTCTTCCATCCCTGGCGTTTCGATCCGGTCCCCGGGAACCTCGTCTTCCTCGCCTATTGCGGCGTATTTCCCACGGTGCTCGCCTATGCGTGCTTCAATGCCGGCGCCAAGGCGCTGGGGGCCCGGGGGGCGGGGCAGTTCCTGTTCCTGCCGCCGCTGTTCACGGCGATCCTCGCCGTGATTTTCCTCGACGAGACCTTCGAGCCGTTCCACCTCGCCAGCCTGTTGCTGATCTTCGCCGGGCTTTATCTCGCCAACGCCGATCCGTAGGGAGGGCGCGCGATCCCGGGAAGCGCCCGCGTTCCGCGCGAGCGCCGGCGGAGACTCCGGATCAGCCCCACAGTTCCGGCGGCGGCGGGTGCATGGCGCCGCCGACGTAGCGGAGTCCCGGGTCCCGGTCCCTGGCCAGGAGGAGCGGGCCGTCCAGGTCCACGAACCGGGCGGCGTGGACGAGGAGGGCCGCCGGCGCCATGCCGAGCGACGTTCCGACCATGCACCCCAGCATGACGCCGACACCCGCGGATCGGGCGGCGTCCGCCAGCCGGAGCGCCTCGGTGAGGCCGCCGGTCTTGTCCAGCTTGATGTTGACGAAGTCGTAGAGTCGCGCGACGTCGCCCAGCGTCGACGCGTCGTGCGCCGATTCGTCCGCGCACACGGGCACCGCGCGGTCTCGGCTCTCGAGGACGCCGTCGGCTCCGGCGGGCAGCGGCTGCTCGATCAGCTCGACGCCGAGGGCGGCGAGCTCGCCGGCGTACTCGGCGAACGTCGGCGGCGTCCACGCCTCGTTGGCGTCGACGATGAGGGCCGCGTCCGGCGCGGCCTGCCGGACCGCACGCGTGCGGAGGACGTCCTTGCCGTCGTCGCCGCCCAGCTTCAGCTTCAACAGGGGACGGCGCCGGTTCTTCCTGGCCGCCGCCGCCATCGCCTCGGGCTCGTCGAGACCGATGGTGAGCGCCGTGACCGCGGGTTGCGGTTCGGCCAGTCCCGCCAGCCGCCACGCCGGGATCCCGGAGAGCTTGGCATCGAGGTCCCACAGCGCGCAGTCCAGCGCGTTCCGCGCCGCGCCGGGCCCGAGGCGCCGTTGCAGGGCCGGGCGTCCCAAGGCGCCGTCCTCGATCTCGGCACGGAGCGATTCGATCCGTGCGACCGCGCCCTTGCGCGTCTCGCCGTAACGCCGGTAGGGCACGCACTCCCCGCGTCCGCGCCGCCCGTCCTGATGGATCTCCACGACGACGACCTCGGCCGTCGTCTTGCTGTCCCGCGAGATCGTGAACGTTCCCGCAATGGGCCAGTCCTCTTGCCGGACGACGAGGCGCCGGCGGCTCACGAAACGGCGTCCACCAGACCGGCCACGCCGTCCCGGACCGGGTCGACGCAAGGCAGGCCGGTCTCGGTTTCGACCGCGCCCAGATAGTCTCGCGCCTCCCCCTCGTCGAGCGCCGAGGTGTTGACGGCGACGCCGACCATCCGGCAGTCGGGATTGGTCAGGTGCGCGGCCTCGACGTTGGCGCGGATGCACAGGTCGAGCGGCGGCAGGGGCGCGTCGGGAAGGCCCCGCATGTTCGCGCGGGTCGGCTCGTGGCACAGCACCATGGCGTCGGGTTGGGAACCGTGGATCAACCCGAGCGTGACCCCCGCGTAGGAGGCGTGGAACAACGATCCCTGGCCTTCGATCAGGTCCCAATGATCGGGATCGTTGTCGGGGGTCAGCCATTCGACCGAGCCCGAGATGAAGTCCGCGACCACGGCGTCCACCGAGACGCCGCCGCCGGCGATGAAGATGCCGGTCTGGCCGGTGGCGCGGAAGTCTGCCTTCATGCCGCGCGCCCGCATCTCCTTCTCCATGGCGAGGCAGGTGTACATCTTGCCGGTCGAGCAGTCGGTGCCCACCGTAAGCAGGCGCTTGCCCGTCCGCCTCGTCCCCTTGCCGGTGGCGAAGTCCCGCGTCGGGTGTCGCACGTCGAACAGCCGGCGGCCCAGGCGTTCGGCCGTCTCGCGCACGGCGTGGACGTCCGCGATCCGCATGTGCAGGCCGCTGGCCACGTCCATACCGGCTTCCAGCGCCTCGACGATCGTGTCCGTCCACGATTCGGGAAGGACGCCGCCCGCGTTGACGACGCCGACGATCAGCGACCTGGCGCCCTTCGCCGTCGCCTCGGAGACCGTCATGTCCGGGAGCCCGGTGTCGGCGTTGCAGCCGGGCAGGCGGAGCTGGCCCACGCACCATTCGCGCCGCCAGAAGGCGACGCCATCCGCCGTCTTGGCGGCGAGCTGGTCGTGGGCGTCGCCCAGGAACACGAGATAGGGATGCTCGATATGCATGTCGTTCATGCGTCCCACTCCATTCGCGTTGACATTCACGTTCGACCCGGTCGGACGGGCTCCGCCGGGCCGTGCCCGGACCGGAACGCCTCGAGGCGTTGCTCGGCCTCGGCGACGGTGGCCCGATCGTCCCAGGCCCGGTGCTCGCCGCGCGCGTAGGCCACGGCGTTGAGGTTGTAGAGGATCGCGTTGTAACAGTTGGCGTCGCGGTTGTTCCGGGTTCTGACGACCTTGGCGGGGATGCCGGCGACGACGGAGTTCTCCGGGACGATCGTTCCCTCGGTCACGAACGCGCCGCCCGCGACGATGGTGTTCGCCCCGATCACCGCGCCGTCCATGATGGTGGCGTTGATCCCGATCAGGCAGTTGTCCTCGATGACGCATCCGTGCACCGTGCAATGATGGGTCACCGAGCAGTTGTCGCCGATGATCGCGCTCGTCGCCGATCCGACGTGGATCATCGTGAAGTCCTGGACGTTCGTGTTGGCGCCGATCGCCACTTCGTCGTTCTCGGCACGGATGACCGTGTTGGCCCATGTCGACGACCCCGGCCCGATCGTCACTTTCCCGTAGATCAGCGTCGTCGGGTGAATGAACGCGGGATCGTTCAGGACGACAAGCGGTCCGTACTCCTGCATTCGCTCCGTCCTTCCAACCGGCGGCGGGGCGACACTATATCGCGATCGTGTCCGGGGGCGCGCCATTTCGACGAGTCGCGGCGCGGCGCCCGTCTCCGACCGGTCGGAAAGCTGGGGCGGCTCAAGCCGGGCGCGCCAACCCTTCCAGGCGCGTCAGCCAGGCGTCGAACCGCGGGCATTGCGCGCGGATCGTCGGCAGGCCCGTCGCCCGCGCGATCAGCGGGCCGTGGAGAGGCTTCCGGTATCTCGGGACCATGCGCGCGATTCGCTTGCTCGGCGCATTGTCGGGATCGTCGTTGATGTCTTCGGGTGTCGCGAATTGCCGACGGACCGCCGCCAGCGCCTCGATGTCCGGATCCGTCATGCCCGTCATGTGTGCGACCGCTCGGAACGCCGTCGCATCGGAGAACAGCAGTCCCTCGAACTCGTGCCTCTGGACATAGGGGAACACCCGTCTCGCATCGGAAACGCGCGTTTCGATTTCCTGGGCCAGGTGTTCCTCCAGCGCATCGACCGTCCGTTTTCCCTTGTCGCGGAAACCGTAGAAATCGACGAGCGACGTCACGGCGTCGAAAGACTGGTGCAAGCGGACCATCTCCGATACGAGCCGTTCGACGCCGACGGCGCCCCCGCCGGCGCCTCCGCTCCAGGCGCGGCCGATCAGAACCGGAGTCAACGCGACCTGCATCGGCCGCAGGCTTGCGGCGAGAACGTCCTTGACGAACTCCTCCTCGGTCCGGCCCTCCACCGACACGGCAAGACGGATCACGGGCGGCCTCCGAGCAGGTTTTTCTGCCAGAGCTCGCCCGTCGCGTACTCCTCCAGCCAGTGTTGGTACGCCTCTTCGTCGCATCGACGGATCTCCGTCCGTCTGTCCTGCAGCTCCAGAACGAGGATCTCGTCGAGACCGAACTTGTCGACGAGCAGTGGTGACTGAGTCGCCGCGATGACCTGCCGATCCTCCGCGAGCGCCTTGATCATGTCGCCGACCAGGGCGACGGCGGCCGGATGCAACCCCAGCTCCGGTTCGTCCAGCAACAGCACGTCGGGGAGTATCCCGGACGGGAGGTTCAACAACGTCACCAGCGCGAAGAGGCGAAGCGAGCCGTCGGAGGTCAGGTGGGCGCCGACGGTCTTGTCCATCCCCTTCGCCTTCCACCGCAGCAGGACCTTCCCGTAGCTCTCCTCGATCTCGAACCGGTCGAAGATCGGCAGCGCACGCCGGATGTGGTCGCAGATCGACTCGAACCGTCGCCTGTCTTCCCGTTCGAGACGGAGCAGGATCGCGGCCAGGTTCCCGCCATGCGATCTGAGGTAGTTGTTGTCCTCCGCGTCCCATCTCTTTTTGATGCGCGAGTCGTCGGAGGTGTCGTGGAACTGATACACGGCGCAGCGCCGTAACAGATAGACGAGCACGCCGGCGGTCCTCTGGTTGCCGTCGGATTCGTCCGATTGCGCGGTCTCGACAATCTTCGCCTCGGGATGGCCGCTTCCGAGATGTTGCCAGGACGCCTCCGTACCCAACCCCTCTCGACTGAACCGGAATGCCTCGTCCGTAAACACGAACCGGTCGGGATGCGCGTGAGCGAGCGCGAAGCGATAGTCGTTTCGCCCCGCTTCGGTCCGCATGACTATCTCCGCCTCCAGACGAGGGCTTATCTTGCTACCGCCGAACAGCTGGTCGTCGGCGCCGCCCTGGCGCTGGACGAACTCGGCCAGCCGGCGAGCTCCGATCATCCAGCTCATCATCTCGAAGAAGCGGACGAAGTTGGATTTGCCCGAGCCGTTGGCGCCGATCAGGACGGTCGCCATGGGCAGGTTTTCGATTTCGACATCCGCGAGGGAACGAAAACCTTTGATACGAACGGATTCGATCGGATTGGACATGGATCGCTGTTCCCCAATTACGGCCCTTTGGGGGCGCGCTCTCGCGACCGCGTCGCGTCGTCACGCCTCCGTTCCAGCCCACGATCTCCCGGTGGGCCGCGAGAGTCGCCCAGTGGCTGTCGTTCCAGCTGCTGGCGACCGGAATGAACGGTAGCACGAATGACGGAATGTGGATAAAAGTGTGAATAGATCTGTGGATAAACTGTGTATCCAACGATCCAGAGAAATGTATTCATACGCAACTTTTTTGCGGTGGATCGAAGATTGTTTCTTGATACGTCGATTTTCTTTTCGCGATACTTCGATCGCACGTAAACGCGTGGAAGCCCTGTCCTCGGGACGTTCCGGTTCCGCGTTCCGGCGGCGGACCGCGCGTCGAGCGCGCCAGGAGCTGGACCGGCTCCTGGGCGCCAGGGGTGTCTCGCGGGACACGTCAGGCATGGGTCCCATTCCCATGCTCCCTGGCGCCCTCCTGCGCCGGACCGGACGCGCCGCGGGCGAGGGGGGACCGGACCGGCCGCAGGATGTTCCTGATCCGGCGGAGATCCCGGCCCGCCGCCAACAGGGCGGGCATCACGAACAGCACCAGCGTCGCCGCGCAGCCGAGGCCGAAGACGATCGTCAGGGCCATCGGGATCAGGAACCGCGCTTGCAGGCTCGTTTCGAGCAGCAGCGGGCTCAACCCGCCGATCGTCGTGGCCGAGGTCAGAACGATCGCGCGCAGCCGGTCGCGGACTCCCCCGACGATCGCCTCGAGGAAGTCCTCCGTCTCCGCGCGCCGCCCGATGGCCGTGACCAGGATGATCGAGTTGTTGACCACGATGCCGGACAGCCCCATGAGCGCCACCAGGCTGAGGATGGTCAGGTTGTAGCCGAACAGCCAATGGCCGAGGACGGTGCCGACGAATCCCATCGGAATGATCGCCATGACGGCGAGCGGCCGGCTGTAGCTCGCGAACACCCAGGCCAGGACGATGTAGATCCCGGCGAGCCCGATCAGCGCCCCCAGCATCATGTCCGAAAGGGTCTCCCGGGTCTCTTCCGACCGGCCCTTGAAGGCCAGTTCCACCCCGTGGCGCTCGGCGATCCGGCGCAACCCGTCGCGCTCGATGGCCGCCAGCAGTTCGCCCGTCGTGACGATGTCGGCGTCGAGCTTGGCGGTGACGGCGACCTGGCGGCGTCCGTCCTCGCTCCTGATGTAGGCGAAGCCCTGGTTGGCCCGCCGCGAGACCGCCTCGTCGAGCGGGACTTCGGCGCCCGTCGGGCCGCGCAAGTGCAGGTGGTCGAGAACGTCCGTGTCGCGCTCGTCCGCCGGGAGCCTGACTCGGACGACGATCTCTTCGTCGCCGCGCGGGAAGCGCGTCGCGATCACGCCCTCGATGGCGTCCCGCACCTGGCGGCCGACCGTCCGGGTGGTGAAGCCCATCGAGCGGCCGCGCGGCGTGACTTCCAGAATCGTCTCCCGCTTGCCCCAGGGCAGGTCGTCCCTGATGGCGCGCACTCCCGGATAGCGTTCGAGGAGCGCCCGCAACTCCAGCGCCGCCCGTTTGAGCGCCACGACGTCGTCGCCGATGAACCTCACGTCGACGTCGCTGCCGGGCGGTCCGCCCCGGGCCCCGAAGACGGTGAGGGTATCGAGCCCGGCGACCGGGCGGATCCTGGCGCGCCAGGCATCGATGAACGGCTCGAGACGCAAGTCGCGCCGGTCGGCGGGACGCAGCTCCACCTCGACCCCGCCCACATTGTCGCCGGCTTCGACCCCCCCGCTGGCCGGGATGCCGATTTTCGTTATCGCCATGCGGACGAGGTCGCTGTCGTCGCCTTCCAACTCGCGGACGGTCGCGTCGAGCGCGCGATTCGCCTCGTCGAGCATCGCGACCGTGGCCTCGCGCGGCGTGCCGGGAACCATCGTGACGTTGGCGAAGACCCGGTCCGCCTCGGGCGACGGGAAGAAGGTGAAGCCCACCCGGCCACCCGCCACCATGCCAGCGGCCAGCAGCATCAGCCCGACCGCGACGGCCAGCGTCGCGTAGCGCCAGTGGATGCAGACCTCGACGAAGGACCGGAACGGCCCGTCGCGAAACGCCGCGAACCCGTCGTCGAACCATCGGCGGTAGCGGGCGGGCCACCCGGTCGGGGAGGGCGTCGAGGCGACGCTCAGATGGCCCGGCAGGACCAGGAAGCACTCCATCAGGCTCGCGATCAGCACCGCGACCACGACCAGCGGGATGGTGGCGATGATCTGGCCGAGGACCCCGGAGATCATCAGCAGCGGCAGGAAGGCGCTGATCGTCGTCAGCGCCGCCGCGAACACGGGAACGGCCATCCGATGGGCGCCGTCGATCGCGGCCGCAAGCGGCGACAGCCCCTGGCGGCCGCGGGTATCGGCGTGCTCGCCGACGACGATCGCGTCGTCGACGATGATTCCGACCGTCATGATCAGGCTGAACAGGCTGACCATGTTGATCGTCAGGCCGACCGCCAGCATGACCCCGAAGGCGGCGAGCAGGGAGGCCGGGATGCCGACCATCACCCAGAACGCCACCCGCGCCCGCAGGAACACCATGAGGATCACGATCACGATCGCCAAGCCGCTGGCGCCGTTCCGGATCAGCAGGTCGATCCGGTCGCGAAGCGAGCCGACGGCCACGTCGTAGCGCTCCATATCGAGGGTCGCCGGCAGGGTCGGCGCGACCTCGTCGAGATAGGCCTCCGCGATCTTCGCCATCTTCAGCGCGTCGCCCTGGACGGCGCGCTGGACGTGGAGCTCGATCGCGCGTCGTCCATTACGCCGGATCTCCTCGGTGTCCTCGCCGAAGCCTTCGCGCACGCGGGCCACGTCGCCCAGGCGGATCGCGCGGCCGTCCTCGAGCGCCTTTATCTCGATGTCCTCGATTCCGCGGGCGGTGGTGACAAGGCCGCGGCTCCGGATATGCCGGCGCCCTTGCCCTACGTCGCCCGCGGGCAGGTCCCGCGACGACTCGCGGATCCTGGCGCCGATGTCGGCCAGGGTCATGTCGAGCCGCCGGAGCGCGGCCGACGGCGCCTCGACCAGGATCTCCTCGTCGCGCATGCCCGTCGCCGTGATCCGGTCGATTCCCCGGTCGAGCAGGCCGTCGCGCAGCCTCTTGGCGTGCGCCTTCAGCGCCTCCTCCGTATGGGATCCCGACAGCACGACGCGCAGGATCGTCTCGTAGCGCGCGATGCGCCTCGTCTCCGGCGTCTTGGCGTCTTCCGGCAGGGTACGGATGCGCGAGACCGCGGCTTCCACGTCCGACAGCGCGGCCTGCATGTCGCTGTCCGCCTTGAACTCGACGCTGACGCTCGCTCCCCCCTCGGTGGCGGTCGACCGCACCCGCTTGACGTTGTCCAGAAAGCGGACCTCGGGGACGATCGCCCGCACCAGCTTGGCGTCCACGTCCTCCGCCGCGGCGCCCGGCCATTCGACCCACACGTTCACGAGGTCGATGCCGAACGTGGGCAGGAACTGCGAGTTCATCTTGACGATGCCGTAGACGCCGACGATCGCCATCAGGGCGAGCAGCAGGTTGGGCGCGTTGCGATGGCGGGCGAACAGGGCGATCGGGCCGCTTCTCCGCGCGCCCCGCTCCGCCGCGTCCGCGTCGTCTCGCGCGCTCACCGCGCCTCTACCCGCTGTCCGGGGCCGATCTCCGGGAAGTGGGTGGTGACGATCCTCGCGCCCGGCGCGATGTCGGCGCGGACCAGCACGTCCCTGGCCATCCGCCGCAGCAGCTCGACGCGGCGCGGCGCGAGCCGGCCCTCCTCGATGACGTAGACGTTGCCTTCCCTATCGACCGCGCCTTCGGGAAGGCGCAGGACTCCGCGGTAGAGCTCGCCGGGGATGCGAACCTCGACGAAGGCGCCGGGCCGCAGCGGCGCGCCGGGATCCGGGTCGACGAGGCGCGCGCGGACGCCGATGCCGCCGCTCGCCGGGTCGATTTCGGCGTCGAGTCTCTCGATGATCGCGTCGTACGCGAAGTCGCGCGGCCCGACGCGCCACGTCACCGACACCGCCCGCCCCAGCAGCCGGTCCGCCGTCCGCTCGCCTTCGCCGCTCGCCAGGCGCCCGAAGTCGCCCCGCTTCAGTTGGAACGAGACTTCGAGCCGGCGCGCGACGATCAGCCGCGCGAGGCGGTCGCCGGTTCCGACGCGCTGCCCCGCGGCCGCGGTCGCGTCGGCGAGGTAGCCGTCCTCGGGCGCCGCCAGCAGGGTTTCGTCGAGGTCTCGCCGGGCCTGCTTCAGGGCGGCCTCGCTGCGCGCGAGCGCGGCGCTCGACTGCTCGATCCGCGCCGTCAGCCGCTCCAGGCGCTGCTCCGCCGTCCCGACCGACCGTTTGGCCTCGTTGGCGGCGATCGTCGCGTCGTCCCGGGCCTTGCGCGACAGCGTGCCGCGCTCGCTCAGCTCGCGCTTCCGTTCCAGATCGGCCATGCGCAGCGCGGCCTGCTCGCGGGCGATGGTCAGCAACCGGCGCTCGGCGTCCAGCTCCGCCCGCGCCTCCTCGAGGCGGGCCCGCGATTCGGCGACCGCGGCTTCCTTGTCGGCCACCTCGATCTCGTAGTCGAACCGGTCGATGACGGCGAGCGTCTCGCCCTTGCGGACGACCGCGCCCTCGACGAAGCCGGGTCCCAGCTCGGCGATTCGGCCGGCCACCAGCGGCCGCAACTCGACGACGCTGCCGGCGACGACGGTGCCGAACTCGACGATCGCGGGCCGGATGTCGACGTACCGCGCCTCGATCGCGGCGACCGGGCGTGCCCGTTCCTCGGCGGGCGCGGGCGTCGTCTCGGGGCGGGTCGCGCGCAGGTAGAGGAAGCCCATGGTCGCGACCGCGATCAGCAGCGCCGGCAGGACGAGCCTGGGCCGGACGAACCGGGACAGGGCGGACCAGGGCGGGACGAACCGGGACAGGGCGGACTTGGCGAGTCTCTTCATGACGCCCGAACGGCCGCGGCCTCCCGATCGTTCCAGCATGCTCCGGATGACTTCCGGCCAGCGTGGTCCGCGGATACGGCGCTTCGACATTCAGGGACCATCCATGGATCGTGTCGGACGGAGTCGAGACGCTGGCGCGATTTCCGTGCCGCTGCGATGGCGAGCGTATTCGCGTCGCCAGCGCCCTTTGTACCCCATCCCTGCCGCGCCGGGGGTGCCGCCGCGCGAATACCTCAAATTAGGGTTTCCCCCGTGCGTTTCGCCAAGTACTTTTCCTATCATTGTAATTCAACTGGAGGTTCAGGGTCCATGAGCACTGAAACCAAAACCATGAATGAGCTGCGCGGTCACTTGGTGGAGAAGGCGACCGCGGACGAAGCGTTCCGCGCCCGGTTGCTTTCCGATCCGAAGGCCGCGATCAAGGAGGAGCTGGGCCTCGCCGTTCCGGCGTCGCTGTCGATCGAGGTTCACGAAGAGAGCGCCGCGACCGCGCATCTGATTCTTCCCCCCGACGGCAAGCTGGGCGAAAGCGACCTGCGGGCGGTCGCCGGCGGCGGGCAGTCGAGGCTTTTCGGGCAGAATGTCGATTCGGCCATCAGCCACTGGTAATCTCGCCGGGCCGCGCGAATTAGGGTTGAGGCCCGTTCGACGGGCCAGCCAGGTTGCCCATCGTCCGTCAAGGGCGTTTGTCGCCGGAAGCGTGGTGGCGCGATATGGAGCGCATCATCGCTTGAGGAGGAGCGAACCAATGGAAACACCGAATGAGATGCGTGCGAAGATCGCGGACAAGGCGGCCGGGGATGCGGAGTTCCGCGCCCGGCTGCTCGGCGATCCGAAGGGAGCGCTCGAGGAAGAGTTGGGCGTCGCCATTCCGGCGTCGCTGTCGATCGAGGTTCACGAAGAGAGCGCCGGGACGGCGCATCTGGTGCTTCCCCCCGACAGCAAACTGAGCGAAGGCGACCTGCAGGCGGTCGCCGGCGGCAGGTGGATCTCGCAGGCGATAAACAGGGAGATTGCCAGCTGGTAATCCCGCCAAGCCGCGCAAATTGGGGTTGAGGCCCGTTCGACGGGTCAGTCAGGTTGTCCATCGTCGTCAAGGGCGTTTGTCGCTGGAAGCGTGGCGGCGCGACTATGGAGCGCATCATCGCTTGAGGAGGAGCGAACCAATGGAAACACCGAATGAAATGCGGGCGAAGATCGCGGACAAGGCGGCCGGGGATGCGGACTTTCGCGCCCGGCTGCTCGGCGATCCGAAGGGGGCGCTCGAGCGGGAGTTGGGCGTCGCCATTCCGGCGTCGCTGTCGATCGAGGTTCACGAGGAAAGCGCCGGGACAGCGCATCTGGTGCTTCCCCCCGACAGCAAACTGAGCGAAGGCGACCTGCGGTCGGTGACGGCCGGGTTCAGCATCTTCACTCCGGCCGAACGGGAAGGGCTCAGAGAGGCCGGTCTCAATTGGTGAGGCCGATGCGGCTGGTCTTCCGCTCGACGGCGAGCGCGGGCCGACGCCGCGGCGAACACGTGATAGAGGGAAATTCATGAGCACAGAAACCAAAACCGTGGACGAGCTGCGTGGGCACTTGGTGGACAAGGCGACCGGGGACGCGGAGTTCCGCGCCCGGCTGATCGGCGATCCGAAGGGGGCGCTCGAACAGGAGTTGGGCGTCGCCATTCCGGCGTCCATGTCGATCGAGGTTCACGAAGAGAGTGAGGAGACCGCGCATCTGGTGCTTCCCCCCGACAGCAAGCTGAGCGAAAGCGACCTGCGGGCGGTCGCCGGCGGGTTTGAAAGGCATCCGGGGTTCTATAACATCAATTGGTAACGACGGCTTTTGACACCATCGCCCGAGGAGGAGCGAACCAATGGAAACATCGAATGAAATGCGGATGAAGATCGTGGACAAGGCGACCGGGGACGCGGACTTCCGCGCCCGGCTGATCGGCGATCCGAAGGGAGCGATCGAGCAGGAGTTGGGCGTCGCCATTCCGGCGTCCATGTCGGTCGAGGTTCACGAAGAGAGCGAGGAGACCGCGCATCTGGTTCTTCCCCCCGACAGCAAGCTGAACGACGCCGATCTGCAGGCCGCCGCCGGTGGCGGGGGATGGCAGGTCGCCTTCCCCTCGACCTGGTAGCGCATTACGCCCATCTGTTTATCGGAGAGGAGAGAACCAATGGAAACATCGAATGAAATGCGGATGAAGATCGTGGGCAAGGCGACCGGGGACGCGGAGTTCCGCGCCCGGCTGCTCGGCGATCCGAAGGGGGCGCTCGAGCAGGAGTTGGGCGTCGCCATTCCGGCGTCGCTGTCGATCGAGGTCCATGAAGAGAACGGCGAGACCGCGCATCTGGTTCTTCCGCCCAGCAGCAGGTTGAGCGAAGGCGACCTGCAAGCGGTCGCCGGCGGCGCTCGTCCCCGTGGACAGGAATGGGACCCCCGCACTTGGTAATCCCGCCGGGCCGCGCAAATTGGGGTTGAAGGCCCGTTCGACGGGCCGCCAGGATGTCCATCGTCCGTCAAGGGCGGTTTGTCGCCGGAAGCGTGGCGGCGCGACTATGGAGCGTATCATCGCCCGAGGAGGAGGGAACCAATGGAAACGCCGAATGAAATGCGGATGAAGATCGTGGACAAGGCGACCGGGGACGCGGACTTCCGCGCCCGGCTGCTCGGCGATCCGAAGGGAGCGCTCGAGCGGGAGTTGGGTGTCGCCATTCCGGCGTCCATGTCGATCGAGGTTCACGAAGAGAGCGGCACGACCGCGCATCTGGTTCTTCCGCCCGACAGCAAGCTGAGCGAGGGCGACCTGCAGGCGGTCGCCGGGGGCGGGAATTGGAATATCGTGTCTGACTGGTAATCCCGCCGGGCCGCCCGGCGGTCCCGTGGGCACACAATCGTGGCGCCGAATCCGTTTTCCGCGGTCGAGACGACCGGGCCGGGCTCGCGGTACGGTACATCGGCGTCTGACGCGCGCCGCGCGCCGGGGATGGTGCTTGCGGAGGTCCTCCGCCCACTGATACCACGCGCTTTGCTCGACGGTCCCGGATGGGGCCGGTTGATGGCCTGTGCCGCGGAGTTGCCTGACGCCGGGTTGGCGACGCCCCTCGGTTGCGAGTTTCGGCTCGGTGAGGAGACGCCCGCCGCGGACTTGTTCGTGGTGGTCGGACCGGGGAGCCCGCTTGCGCGGCACTTCATCCACAGGGGCGAAGCCGCGTATCCGGGCTCGGAGGCCACGGCGCTGGCCCGGTACCTCGTCGAGATCGGGCAAGCCGACTCCGCGTTGCACGGTTGCATCGCCGGGACGATGCTCGAATACGACTTGGCCGAGACGCCGGCCGACCGGCGGCCGGAGCCGGGCGTGTTTCTGAAGGTGCGGCTCGCGGAGGAGCCCGGGCCGCATGACCGCCAGCGGCCCTTGCCGATCGCGGCGCTGGCGGACGCGGTCGGCTGGACCGATGACGGGGAGGTGCGGCGGTCGGTGGCGCGGGTGCTGGCGGCGTTGCCGCCGGGCGGCAGGGTCGCCCACGTCGGCGCGTTGCCGGGCCGGACACCGCGCGCGGTGCGGCTGGTGATCCAGGAGATCGGGCGCGACGAGATCGGCGGGGTGCTGGAGCGGTTGGGCCGGCGCGGGTCGGTCGGTCCGGCGACGGAGATCCTGGCCGACCTCGGGGAGGTGTTGCCCCGGTTCCGGCTGTCGGTGGACGTGGCCGCCGCGGGGCTGTTGCCCCGGCTCGGCCTGGAGCTGTACCACGCGGGATCGTGGAGCGGCGAACTGGACGGTTGGCTGATCACGGGGCGGAGCGACTGGCGCCCGGTCGTGGAGCGGCTGGCGCGGCGCGGCTGGTGTCTGGCGGCGAAGGCCCGCGGGCTGCTGGAGTGGTGCGCGCTCGACAGGATATACGACAGCCGGGGCGTGTTCCTCGTCTACAAGGGGCTCAACCACGTCAAGCTCACGGTCACGGACGCCGGAGTCGACGCCAAGGCATACGCCGGCATGACCTGCTCCCTCATGCAGGACTAGCCCGCCTGTCCCGCCGGCCTTCGCCGCGAGGCCGTCGAGACGCCGCGGCGGTGGGCGGTCGAGGTTCTTGGGGCGGAATGTCGATACGGCCATCGGCGACCGGTAATTCCGCCGGGCCGCGCGAATTAGGGTTGAGGCCCATTCGACGGGCCAGCTAGGTTGTCCATTGTCGTCAAGAGTACTCACTGCTGGAAGCGTGGCGGTGCGACACGGATGACATCATCACCTGAGAGGAGCGAACCGATGGAAACACCGAATGAAATGCGGACGAAGATCGTGGACAAGGCGACCGGGGACGCGGACTTCCGCGCCCGGCTGCTCGGCGATCCGAAGGGAGCGCTCGAGCGGGAGTTGGGCGTCACCATTCCGGCGTCGCTGTCGATCGAGGTTCACGAAGAGAGCGGCGCGACCGCGCATCTGGTTCTTCCGCCCGACAGCAAGCTGAGCGAAAGCGACCTGCAGGCGGTCGCCGGCGGCCGCCCCGCGGCGGGCGACATAGGGAGATGGAGTGTGCACAATTGGTAATCCCGCCGGGCCGCGCGGCAGTCCCACGGGCGCGCATCATGGCGTCGAACCCGTTTTCCGCGGTCGAGACGATCGAGCCGAGCGCGTGAATTGGGGTTGAGGCCCATTCGACGGGCCAGCTAGGTTGTCCATTGTCGTCAAGAGTACTCACTGCTGGAAGCGTGGCGGTGCGACACGGATGACATCATCACCCGAGAGGAGCGAACCGATGGAAACACCGAATGAAATGCGGACGAAGATCGTGGACAAGGCGACCGGGGATGCGGACTTCCGCGCCCGGCTGCTCGGCGATCCGAAGGGAGCGCTCGAGCGGGAGTTGGGCGTCACCATTCCGGCGTCGCTGTCGATCGAGGTTCACGAAGAGAGCGGCGCGACCGCGCATCTGGTTCTTCCGCCCGACAGCAAGCTGAGCGAAAGCGACCTGCAGGCGGTTGCCGGCGGCAGCACGATGGGCGACATAGGGAGAATATGGAGGGCGCAGGATTGGTAATCCCAGGGCCGCCCGGCGGTCCCACGGGCGCGCATCATGGCGTCGAACCCGTTTTCCGCGGTCGAGACGATCGAGCCGAGCGCGTGAATTGGGGTTGAGGCCCGTTCGACGGGCCAGTCAGGTTGCCCATCGTCGTCAAGGGTGTTGGTCGCCGGAAGCGTGGCGGCGCGACATGGAGCGTATCATCACCCGAGAGGAGCGAACCGATGGAAACACCGAATGAAATGCGGATGAAGATCGTGGACAAGGCGACCGGGGACGCGGAGTTCCGCGCCCGGCTGCTCGGCGATCCGAAGGGAGCGCTCGAGCGGGAGTTGGGCGTCACGATTCCGGCGTCGCTGTCGATCGAGGTCCACGAAGAGAGCGGCGCGACCGCGCATCTGGTTCTTCCTCCCGACAGCAAGCTGAGCGAAGGCGACCTGCGGACGGTCGCCGGGGGCTACTACAATCCTTTTCGCGTCAATTGGTAATCCCGCCGGGCCGCGCAAATTAGGGTTGAGGCCCGTTCGACGGGTCAGTCAGGCTGTCCATCGTCGTCAAGGGTGTTTGTCGCCGGAAGCGTGGCGGCGCGACATGGAGCGTATCATCGCCCGAGGAGGAGTGGACCAATGGAAACGCCGAATGAAATGCGGACGAAGATCGTGGACAGGGCGACCGAAGACGCGGAGTTCCGCGCCCGGCTGCTCGGCGATCCGAAGGGAGCGCTCGAGCAGGAGTTGGGCGTCGCCATTCCGGCGTCGCTGTCGATCGAGGTTCACGAAGAGAGCGGCACGACCGCGCATCTGGTTCTTCCGCCCGACAGCAGGCTGGGTGAAAGCGACCTGCGGGCGGTCGCCGGCGGTTTTGTCAGCAGTCTCGGTAACGCTCGCTCGGTGTTCAATTGGTAATCCCGCCGGACCGCGCGAATTAGGGTTGAGGCCCGTTCGACGGGCCAGTCAGGTTGCCCATCGTCGTCAAGGGTGTTTGTCGCCGGAAGCGTGGCGGCGCGACATGGAGCGTATCATCGCCCGAGGAGGAGAGAATCAATGGAAACGCCGAATGAAATGCGGATGAAGATCGTGGACAAGGCGACCGGGGACGCGGAGTTCCGCGCCCGGCTGCTCGGCGATCCGAAGGGAGCGCTCGAGCAGGAGTTGGGCGTCACCATTCCGGCGTCGCTGTCGATCGAGGTCCACGAAGAGAGCGGGGAGACCGCGCATCTGGTTCTTCCGCCCGACAGCAAGCTGGGCGAAAGCGATCTGCGGACGGTCGCCGGCGGTATGTTTGGCCTCGTCAACGAGCAGCATCGTCGGGAGCTCAATTGGTAATCCCGCCGGGCCGTTCAGCGAAAGCGATCTGAAGACGGCCGCCGGGCCGGAGCGCCGGGCGAGGCCCCTCGCTCGGCAGCGGCCACGGAGAATCGAGAGCTGTCCATGGTCCCGGATGGGATCGGCTGATGGCCCGTGCCGCGGAGTTTCCCGACGCCGGGTCGGGGACGTTCCCCGGTTGCGAGTTTCGGCTCGGTATCGCGGGAACTTCCGTGCCGTCGGATCAGGTCATCTGCCGGCGCACCAGATTCCGGAAGGGACCGTCGGTCTCCATCAGCTCGTCGAAGGTGCCCGTCTGGGCCACCCGGCCGTCCCGCAGCACATGGATGCTGTCGGCCATCCGGATGGTCGACAGGCGGTGCGCGCTCACGAACCGGGTGACGGCGAGTTCAGCCACGCTCCGCATCACCCTGGCCTGGCTCCTGTTGTCGAGCCAGTTGGTGGCCTCGTCCAGGAACAGGACGCTCGGATCCCGGACCAGCGCCGCGGCCAGTGCGATCCGCTGGATCTGCCCGCCCGAGAACAGCGACGAATCGTCGCCGACAGCCGTATGCATCTGCATCGGCATGGCGGCGATGTCTTCGTCGATGGCGGCGAGGCGGGCGGCTCGCCAGGCGTCTTCCTCGGTGAGATCCCCGGAGAGTCCGACGATGTTCTCGAGCACGGTCCCGGGCCGCATCGACGCGTCCTGCACCACCATGCCGATCTTGCTGCGCACCGCTCGCTTGTTGAGGCGTCCGAGGTCTCGCCCATCGTAGTAGACGGCTCCCGACAGCGGCGTCTCGAGTCCGAGCGCGAGCCGGAACAGGGTGCTCTTGCCCGTCCCGGACTCCCCGACGATGGCCACGAACTCGCCCGCGCGGGCGGGGATCGAGACGTCCCGGAGGACGAGGGGACCGTCCTCGGTGTAGCGGAAGCTCACGTGATCGATGTGGACGTCGCCGCCGAACTCCGGCGGCGATTCGCCTTCGAGGCCGGTTTCCGGCGTCGCTTCCAGGATCGGGGTCGCCTGCCCGTATGCCGGCACGATGGCGGCGACGGCGGAGAACGAGCCGCCGAGCTGGGCCAACGCCGCGTAGAACACCATGAGGGCCGCGTAGACGGTGAGGAAGTCTCCTGTCGGAAGGGTCGCGCCGCCGTCGTGCGTCGCGACCGCGAACACCGCCGCCGCGGTCAGCGGGGGAACGGCGGCGATGAAGGCGATCAGATGCTCGTTCAGCCTGCCGAGCCGCATCTCGGTCTGTTTCTGTTCCCGATAACCCTTCGCCCACATGGCGAACCCGATCCCCTCCGACCCGGTCGAGCGCAGTTTCCCGATGCCGTTCAGCAATTGCAGCAGCGTTCCCGCCAGACGCCGCGAGACCGCGAGCAGGCGCCGATGGTGGGGCAGTTGGAGAATGCCGATGATCGACGTCGTCCCGAGGGAGAAAAGGCCCAGCGCCAGGCCCAGCCAGCCGATCGCGATGTCGTAAAGGAACAGCAGGACGAACGTGGGCAGGAGGAAGATCACCGACAGCAGGGCGCCGCCGACCACGCCCGAAACCTGATCGCGCAGTTCCTGGAAGGTCATGGCGCGCATGGCCAGATCGCCGGACGAGAAGCGGCGAAAGAACCACCACGGCAGGCCGAGCATCCGGTCCCAAAGCGCCGCTCCGACGCGCGCGGTCGCGAGGGCTTCCAGTCGCATCAGGGCCGTTCCCTGGAGGATCTGCAGGAACGCCGTGAGGATCGCCAGCAGGACCAGGGACAGGGACAGTTTCAGTAGCTGCCAGCCGGATCCGCTCGGGATCACGCGGTCCGCGAGCGCGCCGAACAGGATGGACGGCACCAACATCAGGAGGCCGACGAGCAGCCCGGCGATGGCGAAGCGCGCGAGGTCGCCCCCGAGCCCGCGGAAGGCGAAGCGGAACAGAGAGGCCACGCGGGCCGCTCCGTCCCGCGGCAGCGCGCGGTAGAAGAAGTGCGCCTCGGAAACGAGATCGCTGGCCAGACGCGCGTCGACCCGCTCCGAACGGCCCGTCGCCGGGTCGACCGCGCGGTAGCGTCCCGACATGCCTGGAATCAGCGCCACCGGGTTCCCGGCTCCGCGGCGGAACGCCAGCAGCGCCCCGCTGTTGCCGAGCCACCACCGGTCGTCGTCGTCGAGCCTGATCTTGCGCGCGCGGACCCCGGATACGCGCTGAATCTCCGTCAGGTCGGGATCCCCTTCGTCCATTCCTCTCCGGCGAGGCGGAGAGCGGAACCGGATTCCCTCGTGGCGGCCGACCAGCTCGAGGGCGCCCAGCAGCGCCGATTCGTCGGTTCTGATCATGGAGCGGCGGCCATCCAGGACGCCGAACAGGTCGTGGCGGGCGTGCTCCTCGCTCCGGCGACGGTGCCGAGCCTGGGCGCGTTGCAGGTTGGCCATGTCGACGAGCGTCAGGCGCCTGTTGAGCTCCTCGACGGACAGCGCCAGACGATGGAACTCGGCCAGGGCGGGAAACAGGAGGCCGTCGGCTTCGAGCGCCTCGGACGAGGTGACGATCAGCCGCGAGGGGCGGAACAGCCTTATCCAGCTATCGACCGTGACGGGGGTGAAGCCGGGACCGTCGCCCGCTGGCTCGCCGGTGTCGAGGAAGGCCGCGTTCCCCTCCGGGCTGGAGACCCAGACCACGCCGTGCCGGGTCGTCAGCACGTTCTCGTTCACGGTTCCGACGTCCTCGCCCGCGGTCAGGAAGCGCTCGGGGCGCGGGCGCGGCGTCACCTCCCGGGCGACCGCGGCGGCGAGATCGACGATCCAGGAATCGACCTGTCCGGCCAGAAATTCGGCGACCTCCGGTTCGGCGAACGCCGTCCGGGGCAGGCGGCGGAGCTCGGTGTCGGGGAGTCCTTTGGCGATGCACAACGACGAGGAGTTGTCTTCCCCCTCGCCGACGCCGAAGACGAGCCGCCCGGCCCCGGCGCGCAGGAGTTGCCTGAAGTCCGATTCCGCCTCGTCTCCGGAGTTCCGGGCGGCGAAAATGTTGACCGCGCCCTCGACGACGTACCACACCACCTCGGGATCGGACAGGAAAATGGGCCGGTTGCCGCCGCCGATGAACGCCTCGCCCCGCGAGAGCGCGATTTGCCCGAGTCTGTCCAGCGCCCGCTTCTCCATGTCCTTCGCTCCGCGCGCGGCTCGTTCAGTTCGCTTCCACGAGCTGACGGTACAGCCCGTCGGCATCCCGCATCAGTTCCTGATGGATGCCCCGCTGCACCTCGCGCCCCCCGTCGAGGACCACGATCAGGTCGCAGTCCCGGATGGTGCTCAGCCGATGGGCCACGATGAGGCAGGTGCATCCCCGGCGCCGCAGCGCGTCGTCGATCCGGACTTCGGTGATCGTATCGAGAGAACAGGTCGCCTCGTCCAGGATCAGCACCGACGGGTTGTTGACGAGCGCGCGCGCGATCTCCAGCCGCTGCCTCTGGCCGCCGCTGAAGTTGCGCCCTCCCTCGTCGACCGGGGCGTCGTACCCGAGCGGCCGGGAGACGATCTCCTCGTGGATGGTCGCGTCCCGCGCGGCCGCCACTAGGATCTGATCCGGCACTTCCGGAACCCACATGGTCAGGTTCTCGCGTACCGTGTCCGCGAACAGGAAGATGTGCTGGTCGACGAGGGACATCGAACCGTGCAGCAGCTCGCGCGGAATCGCGCCGCGCGGGTGCCCGTCGATCAGGACCTCTCCCGACCACGGCTGGTGGAGGCCGGCCACCAGCGCCGAAAGCGTCGACTTCCCCGACCCGCTGGGGCCGACGATCGCCACGCGCTGGCCGGGCTCGATGGTCAGGTTGAAATCCTTGAGCAGGGGGTCGCGGTTGTCCTGGTAGCCGAAGGTGACGTCGCGCAGCTCGATCCGGCCCTTCAGCCGCAGCCGCCCGGCGGTCGAGGGCCGGTCCGCGGAGGCGCCGGGAACGGGCTCGAAGTCGCGGTCCTCGGGCGCGTCGAATACGTCGTCGAGACGCTGGAGGTCGGCCTCCAGGATCTGGAACATGTCGGCGAACTGGATGAAGCGTCCGATCGGCTGCATGAAGCTCACCGCCGCCATGTAGAATGCCGTCAGCATCCCGAGGGTCATGTCGCCGGACATCACCCGCCAGCCGCCGAGACCGAGCACCGCCGCGTTGCCGATGATCAGGAGCAGCACCGGCAGGGCCGCGTTCACGTAGCCGAGCTCGGTGAACCTCTGCCGGGCGAGCAGCTCTCGCGCCTGATACCCCGTCCAGCGGGAAAAGAAGTCGTCCTCGGACGCGGTCGCCTGCAAGGTGTCGATCTTGCCGAGGCCGAACATCCCGATCCCGTAGAGCATTCCCTGTTCGCGTCTGAGCTTGCGGTTCTCGTCCACGCGCGCCCGGGCCAGGACGCGCATGGCCACGGCGCCGAGCACGCTCAGCCCGACGACCAGGGCGCAGAGCAGAGGGTCGTAGGCCAGCATGAGTCCGAGAAACGCCACGCTGGTGACGAGCTCGATCAGGATGCCGACGAAGTGCGCCGTCGCGATGCTGGAGACCGCGTCGAGAAGCTGGATCCGGGAGGTCAGATCGCCGGAGAATCGGTGCGAGAAGAACCGCATGGGAAGCCGGAGCAGCCGGGTCATGAAACGCTCGGCGTGATCGACGGAAAGGCGCACGGAGAGCCGTCTGAGGCAGCGTTCCCGGAGCCAGGTAAGGAGGTAGAGCAGGCCCGCGGCGGCGAGGAGGATCCCGATCAGCGCGCCGCCCCAGGACGGTTCGCGCCCGGAGAGCACGAAATCCACGAACAGGCCCGCCAGGAACGGCAGCGCCAGGGAAGGCAAGGCCAGGAGCAGCCCGCAGCACATCGCGAACGCGAGCGGTTTCTTGACGTCGCGCAACCACGGCAGGACCCGGTACAGGAGGCCCGGGCGGACGCCGCCCGGCCGGAAATCGGGCCCCGGCTCGAACGTCAGCGTCACCCCCGTGAATGCCTGGTCGAACTCCTCCTCGCTGACCGTCCGGTGGCCGTTGGCCGGGTCGTTGATCAGGAAACGCCCCTTGCCGAAGCCCTCGAGAACGACGAAGTGGTCGAATTCCCAGAAGAGGATCATCGGCGGGACCATGCTCCAGAGCTCTTTCGGCTCCTTGCGCCATCCCCTCGTCTCGAGGCCGTACCGGCTCGCCGCGCGGACTATATCGGCCGCGTTGCACCCGTCCCGGCCGACCGAGCACGTCTCCCGCAGCTCCTCGATCGAGACCCAGCGCCCGAAGTGCGCGAGCACGATCCCGAGGCACGCGGCCCCGCACTCGGTCTGGGTGAGCTGCAACAGCACGGGGGTGTGCGCCCGGCGCCGCGAGGGAGCCTCGCTGGACACGCGCACCCGTTTCAGCGCCTCGTCCAGTTGGGATCGACGGGTCATGGCATCGCCGGGGGCGGTCATTGGGTGCTCCCGCTCGCCAGCAGCAGGGCCGCGGGGGATTGCTCCCCCAACACGATCCGCGCGAGGCCGCCTGCGCCGTCGGCGAGCGGCGGGAGCGATGGTTCGTTCAGGACCAGCCGCAGCAGGTGCGCGGGGGCGGGAGTCGAGAGGCCGAGGTCGGCGAGCCATTCGGGGGCGGCGACGGGCCGGGGGGATACCTCCAGCACGCGAGCTTCCAGCGCGCTCGAACCCGGCCGCTCGGGCAGCGCCACGAGCACCTCCGCGTCCATGCCCGCCGTGAGCTTCCCGGCGTCTTCCGGCGATACGAAGGCCAGCGCCTGCCAGGCATCCTCGGACACGCCCCGGATCCGGGCGACCGTTTCCCCGGCGCCGACCGGCCGGCCCGGAGCCAGACGGTGCGCCACGAGCTTTCCTCCGCGCGGGGCGACGATCGATTCCCCGGCGTCGGTCTCGATCTTTCCGAGCTCCATTCGCGCCACCGCGAGCAGCGCTTCCTGGACCGCGGCGGCGGCGCCCTCGGCGTGGCGTATCCCGTCCTCGACCGTGCCGACGATCCTCTGCGCGATTCGGGCCTGGCGTTCCGCTTCCGGCGGACGCACCCGGGCGATCGTCTGTCCCGTCTCCAGGACGTCCCCGATCTCGGCCATGATTCCGATGACGTTGCCGGACACGGGGGAGATCACGGCGTGGCGCTCGCCCGGCGCGACCAGCACGGCCTCGACCGAGAGGCCGCGCTCCACGCTCCCGAACACCCCCCAGGCGAGGAACGCGAGAAGCGACAGGCCGAGTCCGGCCAGCACCATCCATTCGTGGGGCGCCGTGACCTGGAGCCGGTCGTCGAGAGGCTCCGTGCGCGACCGGCGCGCCACGGCATCCTGCCTGAAGACTTTGTTATGGAACAACAAGGCGCAACGCTCCCCGATTTCCCGCCTGCCCGCAGTATACCCCCGATGGCGATCTATTGTGGATATGAATTACCGATGTCCAATGTGCCGCTCCTCCCCCCCCTGACGGGGGAGAGGTCGGGAGGGGGTCCGCATACGCTCGGACGGACCCGATGGCGACGGCGCGGGAGAATCTCCTCGGCGCCGGAGTACCGACTGGTTGAGCGACGACCCCTCGGATCAGAATCCGGATTCCACGGCCACGGGTAGGAGGAAGCCATCCGCGCGGCGCGACCTGCTGTGGATTTGACCCCTGTGCGCGCCGGTGGAGCCGCCCCGGTCACGACCTTTCGGCGCGAACCGAACGCTCTACCACCTGATGCGCAGGTCGAGCCCGATGCCGTGCCCGGTGTCGGCGGCGTTTTCCCTGCGTTCGGCCTCGATGCCCAGGTCGAACCCGGCGCCCAGGCCGAGGCGGACGCCGGCGCGCGTGTCGCGCTCGCCGCCTTGCGCCAGACCGAACCCGGCGTAGGGGGTTGTCACTCCGGCGCCGCCGAACGCGGGCAGCCCGTAGCCCAGTTCCGTCTCCAGGCGCGCCTCGCCGCCGCCGCCGTCCGCCGGGCGCGCCGCCGCCACGCCCTTGTCCCACAGCCGCGCCACGCCGCTCCCGGACGCGCCCCAGCTCGGCAGCAACCGGAACGACAGGCCGAACCCGTCCGCGTCCGGGGCCAGACGCATCGACCCCGACGCGCCCCACTCCTCGACGTCTTTGTTGTGGACCAGAAGCGCGCGGCCCTTCGCCTCCACTGTCAGGCCCCGCGCCGGGTCCGTCCAGGAGAGGCCGCCGCCGGCCTCCAGGCCCGCCCCCGTCGCGCCGTCGCCGCCGTCCCAGCGCACGCCCGCTTCCAGCCTCGGCGTCAGGGACGCGCCATCCGGCAGCGCATGGGCCCGGCTCCCCTCCGCCGCCAGACGCAGACGTTGCGTCTCCGCCGTCACGCCGGCGATCGCCTCGCCGTTGTCCTTCACCCGCCAGCGCGTCGCCTCGGCCGATCCCTTCGCCTCCAGAGTCGCGGGGCCTTGCGACCACACCGGCACGGACCCGCCCGCGGCGCCCGCCAGGAACCGGCTGTCCGCTTTCTGCGCCCCGAACCGCTCGCGCAGGTCCTCGTCCACGATCTCGATCTCGCCCCAGCCGTAACCGGCCGCCCCCCACAGCTGCGTCCCGCCGCCCGCATCCCAGCCCAGGTAGGGCGTCAACGCCGTCATCCGGCTCTCGTGCGAACCCTTCACCGCCGCGTCGCCGCTCCGGTCCGTGTAGTCCACGTCGCTCGAGAACCACGACGCCGCCAGACCGGCCCGAAGGTCCGGCCGCAACGCCGCGTCCGCGCCCACATGGGTCGAGAACGCATCCCCCGACCAGTCCAGCGCATCCTCGTCCCGCGACAGGCGCCGCCAGTCGCCCGAACCCCACGCCACGACGCCGCCGACGCCCGGACCGCCCTCGCCGTCCGCGGCCAGGCCGAAGGCGAAGGACTCAGCCCCCAACAGCTCCTTCCACGACACGTCGCCTTCCTCCAGGGCGCTCTCGTTGGCCCGGACGAACCCCGCCGCCGTCTCCAGCCCATCGGCCACCGTGGGCGCCGCCGCATCGGGAGACTCCAGACGCCCCGTCACCGCGTCCAGCGCGCTCCCCCACAGAGCCCAGGACAACTCCGGCAACACCGCCTCGTTGATCGCCTTCAGGCGCACCCGCACATCGTCGTCGTCGTCAATCGTCCCGGTCCCCTCGCTCGCGTCGGCGAGGGTCGCGTTCACCGGGCCGCTCAACCGGACCACCACCGTCTCGTCCGCCTCGTCCGTCGCGTCGCCGGTCACCGCCACGTCGATCGTCCGCGCGGTCGTCCCCGCCGCGAAGGTGAGCGTCCCGGCGGGAATCGCCGTGTAGTCGGTGCCCGAGGTGGCGGTGCCGGTGCCCGCGTCCGCGTAGCCCACCGTCACCTGGTTGCCGCTTGCGGCGCTCAAGGAGACCAGGAAGCGCAGGGTCCCGCCCCTGGTCCCCGTCCCCTCCGTGACGCTCGGACTGTCGATAGAGAGCATGGGCGTATCAATCGCGACGGCGATGGTGAACGTCAGCGTCTTCTCCGACCCGTCCGCGTCCCGCGCCGTCCAGCTATACTCCGTCGCAGAGAACACCTCCGTCGGCGTCCCCGACAACGTCCGCGTCGCCGCGTCGAACGTCAGCCCCGGCGGCAGCGACTCCGCCGGCGCCGGCGTGAGCGCGTAGGTTATCGGCAGGTCTCCCGTCCCCTCCTTCACCAGAGGCAGCACCAGCGGCTCAATCGCCTCGTCCACCGTGTAGACCTGGTTGGAGACCGTCCCCGCGAACTCGATGCTCCTGTCCGCGTAGCCCAGAGCGAAGGGCGAGAACGACGTCACCCCGCATCCGCGTCGCGTCCCAGGCCGAACCCGTCACCGGCGCCCAGGCGCCGTCCGCGTAGCGCAGCAGCACAAGCTCCCGGCCGGGCGACCGGCCCGCCGCGTCCCGTATCCCCTGGGGCGCCGCCAGGCACAACGTCAGGCCCCCGGTCGGAACCGGGTCCACGGTCACGTCCACCATCACGCGCTCGCCGCCGTGGGCCAGGCTGAAGCGCGCGCTCTCGCGCGGCACGTCTGCCGCGGCTGGCGCGAAGCTCGCCGTCACGGCCGCGCCCAGGCTCGACGGCAGGTCGATCTCCACGCCCGCCGGAACCCCGAGCGCCACCACCGTGACCCGCTGGCCGTTGACGACATAGACGCTCTCGGTCCGCGTCGCCGACACCGCGATGCGGGCGCCGCCGGCCACCGCCACCGACAGCGCGCCCGTCACCCCGTCGTAGCCGCCGCCCGTCGCGTCGTGGGTCAGAGACGCCCCATCGGCGTAGTCGTCCCCGTCCGCCGCCGCCGTCACCGTCACCGTTTGCGGCGTGTTCCAGTTCAAGTTCGTGAAGGTCAGGCTGGTGGGGTTCACCGTCACGTCGGCGTTGTCGCTCGTGACCGACACCGTCACCGTCCCGGTCGGCGCCGAGGTCAGCGCCGCCGTGTAGCTCTCGGCCGAGCCCCCCGCCGTCACGGTCAGCTCCCCCGCCGGCACGACGAAGGTGAACCCCGCCGTGTCGTCGTCCGCGATGGTCAGCGTCATGTCGGACGGAGCCGCCCCCGCGCCCGCCGCCGTCCCCGAAACGGTCACCGTCTTGTCCGCCGCGTCCACGTCGTTGTCGTTCGCCGTAATCGTCACCGTCCCGGTGCTCGTCGTATCCCCCGCCGCGATCGTCAGCGTCGTTGCCGTGCTCAGCGCGTAGTCGCCCGCCACCGCCGGGGACACCGCCGCCGCCGACACCGTGATCGTCGTCGCGGCGCTCGTCGTCCGGTCCAGCGTCGCCGTCACCGTCGAAACCCCGCCAGCCTCCGAAATCGAGGCGGGCGTGAGGACCAGCGCCGCACTCGGAGGCGGTACAAGAGGAACCCACTCGGTCATGCCAACGTCCCCGGCAGTGCTGCTGTAGCCAGACCACCTGAGTCTGATGACGACCCCGCCGTTGTCGATCATGGCTTGGGTCGGAGAGAAATTCGACACCGTCAAAGGGTCGTTCCGGAAAGGAGAGCCAGGAATCTGTCCAAAGGCCTTGAGTGAGTCACACGACGGGGTAGATGGGAGCGGCGGCTCCACCCTCGTCCAGGGACAAGCGTCAATCGCAACGCTATCCCAGATCTGACTTCCTCCGGCGATTGTGACCGACTGCTGAAGCATCAGCTTGCCTACGAGGCTCGTCGTGGTCACATCATGAGTCCAGCCACCGCCCGGCGTCCATCTCTCTCCCGGGTCCGGCGTCGTCTGGGCGAACGCCCGCGGCGCCAGGGCCGCGACCATCGCCAGCAGCAGGAGAACGGCCCGCGCCGGGACGCGAGAAGGGCCTCCTCCTCTCCGGGGGAATCTCCGCCCCTGCGAGCCGGCGAACGACCGTGAGCGTCGGAGCATGAACCATCCCATCGATTTTCTCCCTGTCTCCCGCGCATTCCGGTGAAGCCGATCACCAGTCGGAGCGAAGCGGCGCGGAGCGATGACCATACCATGCAGCGATCGGCATGGATCAACACTCCGGGGCGCTGTTTTCGCATGGAACCCGCCGCGATGGGCGGAGCCGCGGCCGCTCGCCCGGTGATCCTTCCCGGCGAGCGGTACGCGCGGAACGCGACGCGGACCGGATCGTCTCCGGGAAGCTGACGCATGACCCCGGCCCGTCGGCAGCGCCGATCCCCGTCATGTCTCGGCCGATCCCCATACGGAATTCTCGTCGCCGGATCGGTCCCGCGGACGGGCGGGATGGTGTATATCTGTTCGCGGCCATGTATATGCTTTCGACACCCTGGGCGTGAAGCGGGTATCCCCGTCGTCATGCGCGAAGCATCCGAACCGTTCGCCGGCGACCCCCCGGCGGCCGCGCCGCGGCTCCGGGAGGCGGCGCGCGACGCCGTGGACCGGGGTCTCGCCTTTCTCGAGGCCGCCGTCCGTTCCGACGGAGCCTGGACGTCGCGGTGCTACGACAACCTGGAGCTCGAGGGGCCCGCGCGGGAAGAGCAGGCTCCCTTCGTCGCCGCCCTCGGCGCGCTCACCCTGGCGGTCTGCGACGACCCCAGGTCCGCGGCCATCCGCGACCGGTCGGGGGAGTTCATCGTCCGGTCCATGAGCTATCCGGGGGTATGGCGCTACTGGCCGCGTCTCCCGAACGATCTCGACAGCCTCAGCGTCTGCTCCATGGCGATTCCGTGGCACCCGTGGGTGCTGTTCGCCAGGAACGTCGGGTGTCCGTCGACGGCGCAGGACGACCGGGGCAGGTTCAGGACCTGGTTGACCCCGCCCACCGACGCCAACGTCGTGGACGTGGACAGCGTGGTGAACGCCAACGTCGTCGGTTACCTCGCCTTTCAGGGTTGCAACGCGCCGGGCGAGCGGGCGGCGGAGTGGCTCGCCGGCCTGGTCCGGGAAGGGAGCGGCGAGGGGAGCTCCCATTACTATCCCGACATCCTGGACCTCTACGACGCCGTTGCCCGCGCCCGCCATCGGGGCGTGCCCGCGTTCCGAGACCTCGGGGTCCCGCTCGCGGACCGGATCCGGGCGCGGCGCGGCGCGGACGGCGGCTACGGCGATACGCTGCGCACCGCGCGCGCCCTCTCCGCCCTGCACCTCATCGGGGCCGCGCCGGAGGGCGAGGACCTGTGGGCCACGCTCGAGCGGATCCTGCGCCGGCAACGGCCCGACGGAAGCTGGCCGGAGCATCTCTTCTGGCGGGGGCCGACGCCGCCGAGCCCGCCGACCGTGGGTTTCGCCTGCGAAATGCTCGACACCGCCTCGTGCATCGAAGCCCTCGTCCGGTCGATTCCCTTCCCGGAGGATCCCGAGGCGGACCGCGCGCGGGTTTCCCGGGCCGCGCGGCCCGGCGGCCCGGCGCCGTCGCGGGACCCGTGCCGGTCGGAACCGCCATGACCCGAGTGTTCTACCGCGACATGCGGGAGAAGCCCCCGGTCGCCGCGCGGGGCGAGGGCATCCACATCGTCGACGACGCAGGGAACCGCTATATCGACGCCTCGGGCGGCGCCGCCGTGTCGACCCTGGGGCACTCGGACCCCGACGTCCGCCGGGCGATCCTCGAACAGGTCGAGTCGCTCGCCTACGCGCACACGGCCTTCTTCACGACGCATGCACAGGAAAACCTCGCCGATCTGCTGGTCGAGGTCTCGCCGTCCGGCCTCGATCACGTCTACTTCGTCAGCGGCGGCTCGGAGGCCATGGACACGGCGCTCAAGCTCGCCCGCCAGTACTTCGTCGACACCGGCGAACCGCGGCGCGGCAGCTTCGTCGCCCGGCGGCAGAGCTACCATGGGAACACGCTCGGCGCCCTGGCCGTCGGCGGCAACGCCGCGCGCAGGGCGCCCTTCGAGCCGCTCCTCGTCGACGTGGCCCATATCTCGCCCTGCTACGCCTATCGCGGACGGAACCCGGGCGAATCGGAGGAGGCCTATGGCCTCCGGGTCGCGGACGAGCTCGAGTCGGCGATCCTGGCGCTCGGGCCGGGGACCGTGATCGGGTTCGTCGCCGAGACCGTCGCCGGGTCGACCATCGGGGCCGTTCCCGCCGCGCCCGGCTATTTCGCCCGGATCCGCGAGATATGCGACCGCCATGGCGTCCTGCTCATCCTCGACGAGGTGATGTCGGGCATGGGCCGGACCGGAACCCTTTTCGCCTGCGAACAGGAAGGGGTCGTGCCGGACCTCGTCGTCGTCGCCAAGGGGCTCGGCGCTGGATATCAGCCCATCGGAGCCGTGCTCGCGTCGGACGCCATCTACCGCGGGGTCGGCGCGGGCGACGGATACTTCCGGCACGGTCACACGTACATGGGCCACGCCGCGGCGTGCGCGGCCGCCCTGGCCGTGCAACGGGCCATCGTCGAGCGTGATCTGCTGGCCAACGTGAGGCGCCAGGGGAAGGTGCTGGACGAGGCGCTCCACGACGCGTTCGGGGATCATCCACACGTCGGCGAGATCAGGGGCCGTGGGCTGTTTCGCGCGCTCGAACTCGTCGCCGACCGGACCACGAAGGAACCGTTCGATCCGGCGCTGCGTTTCCACGCGCGGATCAAGAACGCCGCCTTCGCGCGCGGCCTGATCTGCTATCCTTCGGGCGGGACCGCCGACGGTCGACGGGGAGACCACGTCCTGCTGGCGCCGCCCTTCATCGTCGACGAGGACGACGTGCAGGAAATCGTGGACCGTCTCGAGATGGCGTTCGGCGACGCGTTCGAGGGCATGGACGCCCGACCGGTCGTCCGGGCGGAGGGGGCGTCGCGATGAGAGAATCGACGACCCCGGGAGAATTCGATTCGCGGCGGAGGGGGCCCGTGTCACGTCCCGCCGCCGTGCGCCCCGGTGGAGTTCCATCCGCCGGGGTTGGCCGAGGAGACTCGACACGACGTCGTGACACCAACCTTTGAAATGGAGGACTGTGTAAAATGAAACGTATCGCATTGACCGCGGCCGCCGTGGCCCTGGCCGGGGGCGCCTTCGTGGCGGCCGAGGCGCCGGTGGCGGAGGCGCAGCAGAAGTTCGTCACGATCGGCACGGGTGGCGTGACCGGCGTGTACTACCCCACGGGCGGGGCGATCTGCCGTCTCGTCAACAAGGACCGCAAGCGGCACGGCATCCGCTGCTCGGTGGAGAGCACGGGCGGCTCGGTCTACAACCTCAACACCATCCGCGCCGGCGAGCTCGACATGGGCGTGGCGCAGTCGGACTGGCAGTATCACGCCTATCACGGCACCAGCAAATTCAAGGACGCCGGTCCGTTCAAGGAGCTGAGGGCCGTCTTCTCCGTCCATCCCGAGCCGTTCACGGTGGTCGCCCGAGCCGACTCCGGGGTCATGGATATCATGGACCTCAAGGGGAAGCGCGTGAACATCGGCAACCCGGGTTCCGGTCAGCGCGGTACCATGGAGGTCGTGATGGCCGCTCTGGGATGGGACAAGGGCGCCTTCATGCTCGCGTCCGAGCTGAAGTCGGCGGAGCAGTCCAAGGCGCTGTGCGACAACAAGATCGACGCCATGGTCTTCACGGTCGGCCACCCCTCGGGGTCGATCAAGGAAGCCACGACGTCGTGCGACAGCGTTCTCGTGTCGGTCAAGGGCGCCGCCATCGACAAGCTCGTGATGGACAACGACTACTACCGGACGGCGACCATCCCCGGCGGGATGTATCGCGGCTCCGATAGCGACGTCCAGACCTTCGGTGTCGGCGCGACCTTCGTGTCGTCGACGGCGACGTCCGCCGATGTCGTGTACGAGGTCGTCAAGGCCGTGTTCGAGAACTTCGACGACTTCCGCAAGCTCCATCCGGCCTTCAGGCACCTCCAGAAGGCCCAGATGGCCAAGGACGGTCTCTCCGCGCCCCTCCACGACGGCGCGGCGAAGTACTACAAGGAAGCTGGCCTGATGTAGTCGCGTCGGGCGTCGGGACGTCCCCCGGGGACGTCCCGACGCCGCCCGGCTCTTGCCACGGAGGCCGGAAATGAACGATCGGAACGGCGGTTCCGAACCCGCGGAGGAGCATGCCCTCCAGGACATGATCGCGGAGGCCGATACCGGTGTGCGCGCGCCGGGCGGCCTTCCGGCCAAGGTCCTCTTCGGCGTGCCTCTCGTCTGGTCGCTGTTCCAGCTGTGGTACGCCTCGCCGCTGCCGTTCATGCTCGGGTTCGGCGTTCTCAACGACACCGAGGCGCGCGCGATCCACCTCGCGTTCTCGATCTTCCTGACCTTCGCTGCCTATCCGGCGCTGAAGCGCTCGCCGCGGCATCGCGTCCCGGTCCAGGACTGGGCGTTCGCCTTCGTCGGGGCCTTCGCCGCGGCGTACCTGTATCTCTTCTACGAGGCGTTGTCCGACCGGTCCGGCGCGCCCACGAAGGTGGATCTCGTCGTCGCCGTGGTGGGCATGATTCTCCTCCTGGAGGCCACGAGACGCGCCTTGGGGCCGCCGCTCATGGCGGTGGCCAGCGTGTTCCTCGTCTACACGTTCTTCGGTCCCTGGATGCCGGACGTGATCGCGCACAAGGGCGCGTCGCTCTCCAAGGCGATGTCGCACCAGTGGTTGTCGACGGAGGGCGTGTTCGGCATCGCGCTGGGAGTCTCGACGAGCTTCGTGTTCCTGTTCGTGCTTTTCGGGGCATTGCTCGACAAGGCGGGAGCCGGCGGGTACTTCATCCGCGTCGCGTTCTCCCTCCTGGGTCACATGCGCGGGGGGCCGGCCAAGGCTGCCGTGGTGTCGTCCGGCATGACGGGCCTGATCTCGGGCTCCTCGATCGCCAACGTGGTGACCACGGGCACGTTCACGATCCCGCTGATGAAGCGGGTCGGATTCCCGGCCGAGAAGGCCGGCGCCGTCGAGGTCGCGTCGTCGACCAACGGCCAGCTGACGCCGCCGATCATGGGCGCCGCCGCGTTCCTCATGGTGGAATACGTGGGCGTTTCCTACGTCGACGTCATCAAGCACGCCTTCCTGCCGGCGATCATCTCCTACATCGCCCTGGTCTACATCGTGCACCTGGAAGCAGCGAAGGCGGACATGCGGGGCCTTCCGCGCCGTTACGAATCGACGCTGGCCGGGACGCTGCTGGCCTTCGTCATGACCGTTATCGGCCTGATCGTCCTGTCGGGCGCCGTGTACTACGGCATGGGCTGGGTCAAGACGGCGTTCGGGGCGGCGTCGCCGTGGATCGCGGCGGTTCTGACCGTGGTCGCGTATGTCGGGCTGGCCTGGTACGGCTCCCGGTTCCCGGCCGGGGCGGACCCTCACGCGGAGATCGTGGAACTGCCGCCGCCGGGCCCGACGATCAAGTCCGGTCTCCATTACCTGCTGCCGGTCGTCGTGCTGGTCTGGTGTCTGGTGGTGGAGCGTTTCTCCCCGGGCCTGTCCGCCTTCTGGGCGACGGTGTTCATGATCTTCATCGTCGTCACCCAGCGGCCGCTGACGGCCTGTTTCCGGCGGGACCGGGACCTGGGCGCGGCGGTGCGCCGGGGGTGGGACGAGTTGCTGGCCGGCCTCGTGGGCGGCGCCCGCAACATGATCGGCATCGGCGTCGCGACGGCGGCGGCCGGCATCGTCGTCGGCACGGTCACCCTGACCGGCATCGGTTTGGTGATGACCGAGTTCGTCGAATTTATCTCCGGCGGCAATCTCGTCCTGATGCTCGTGTTCACGGCGATCATCAGCCTGATCCTGGGCATGGGCCTGCCGACGACGGCGAACTACATCGTCGTCTCGACCCTGATGGCGCCGGTGATCGTCACGCTGGGGGCGCAATCCGGCCTGATCGTGCCGCTCATCGCGGTGCACCTGTTCGTCTTCTACTTCGGCATCCTCGCGGACGACACGCCGCCCGTGGGACTCGCGGCGTTCGCCGCCGCCGCGATATCCGGCGGCGACCCGATCAGGACGGGTCTCCAGGGGTTCACCTACGACATCCGGACAGCCATCCTGCCGTTCCTGTTCATTTTCAACACCGAGTTGCTGATGATCGGGATCACGAGCTGGTACCACTTCCTCGTCGTGGTCGTCGCATCGGTGCTGGCGATGCTGGTGTTCGCCGCGGCCACCCAGGGCTTCTTCCTGGTCAGGAGCAGGTTGTGGGAGTCCCTGGCCCTGGTGCTCGTGGCGTTCACCCTGTTCCGGCCGGGGTTCTGGTGGGACATGGTCTACCCGCCGGTCGAGGTCGTCCCGGCGACGCGGATCGAGGCGATCGCCGAGGGCCTGCCCGCCGACGCCGGCCTTCGGATCGACGCCGAGGGCGAGACCCTGGACGGCGACCGGGTCGGCAAGCTCGTGGTGCTGCCGCTCGGGGCCGGGGCTGCCGGCGCGGAGCGTCTGAAGGAGGCCGGGATCGAGGTCCGGACCGGGGACGGCGGAGTCTTCGTCGACAATCTGGTGTTCGGTAGCCCGGCCGAACTGGCGGGCCTGGACTTCGACTGGGAGATCAAGGGCATCCACGTGGAGGTGGAGCGCCCGCCCAAGCAGTTGATGTTCGCGCCGGCGCTCGTCCTGCTGGGGCTCGTCGTCCTGTCGCAGCGCCGCCGGCGCGAGGCGTCGGCGTCGACGACCGCCCGATAAGGAGGTTCGCGATGTACGACGACATCCTGCTTCCCGTCGATCTCGGCGACGAGTCCTCGTGGCGCGAGGCGTTGCCCGCGGCCCTGGAGCTCCGCCGGTCGCCCGACGCGAGGCTGCACGTGATGACCGTCGTGCCCGGCATGGGTTCGGCCTGGGTCGCCGGGTTCTTCCCCGACGGCTTCGAGAGAAGGCGCTGGAGAAGGCGAACGCCGACATGGCGGCCTTCGTCGCCGGGAACGTTCCCGACGGCGTCGCGGCGCGGACGATCGTCGCCAGCGGCGCGATCTACGAGCGGATTCTCGAAGCGGCGGAGAAGGTCGGCGCCGACCTGATCGTCATGGCGTCGCACCGGCCCGGGTTCCGGGATTATCTGCTCGGGCCGAACGCCGCGCGGGGTCGTCAGGCACGCGCCGGTGTCGGTCATGATCGTCCGCGAGGGCGCCGACCGGTCGTGAGACTCGCGGACGGGAGGCGATGCGCCTCTTCTACGGCGCCGCCTTCCGGTCGGATGTCGAACGGGCCGCGCGCCGGGCGATAGCCTTCCGGTCCCAGCCCAGCCAGTCCCGCAGCGCCTCCTCGGCGTGCTGGTCGAGCAGGGGCGGCGGCGTCATCCCGGCTTGGGCGCCCGACATGAGCCAGGGCGGGCCCACGACCCGGACTTCGCCGGACGCCGGGTGGTCCAGCGCGCGGACCAGGCCGCGAAAGGCGACCTGTTCGTCCTCCAGCGCCTCGAGATAGGTGTTCACGCGAGCGTAGGGCAGCCGTTCCGCCTCCAGGGCCTCGACGCACTCGCCGTAGGTGAGCTCCGAGACGCGCCCGGCGGTCCGCTCGTCGAGAAACTCCCGCGCGGCGGCGCGGCCCGCGCTTCCGGCGTACCGGGGATCGTCGGCGAGGTCGTCGAAGCCCATGGCCCGGCAGAAACGGGGCCAGTGGCGGTCGTTCTGGACGATCAGCGAGAGGTGGACGCCGTCCCTGGTCCTGTAGGTGTTGGCGGGGACGCGCATGGGGTTCTGGTTGCCATGGCGGCCGGGGTTGCGCCCGGCCTGCAAGGACTCGCCCATGCGGGGGCCCAGCGCCGCGAGCGTCGCGTCCTGCATGGAGACGTCGATGTATCGCCCCTTGCCGTCGCGCCTCACGGCATGGAGGGCGCCGACGATGGCGTAGGCCGAGAACATGCCCGCCATGACGTCGCAGAGCGGCGCGCCCACCATCGTCGGCGGGGCGTCGGGCTCGCCGTTGACCGTCATCAGGCCGGTGACCGCCTGGATCATGGGATCGAGTGCGTAGCGGTCCCGCGACGGCCCGGCCTGGCCGAAGCCCGCCAGGCTGCAATAGACCAGCCCGGGGTTGAGCGGCCGCAGGTCATCCCAACCCATGCCGAGGCGGCGGGCCGTTCCCGGGGAGAAGTTCTCCACGACGACGTCGGCGACCTTTGCGAGGTCCCGCCCGATGGCGCGGTCGCCGGGGTCCTTGAGATCGAGGGCGATGCTCTTCTTCGAGCGGTTGTTGGCGTAGAAGTAGTCCTCGTGGTTCTCGCGCGGGCGGATAACGCCCCACGGACCGCAGATCGTCGCCGCGTCCGGGCGGCTCGATCTTGAGGACCTCGGCGCCGAGATCAGCGAGCATCAGCGTCGCGTAAGGCCCCGCGATGACCTGCGTCAGGTCGACGACCCGGAACCCGGCGAGGGGCGGCCGGTCGTCCGGGTCCTCCACCGCGGCGGTCATGCCCTCCCGCGACACGGCGCGGCGGCGCTACTCGCCTCGCCAGACGGGATCGCGCTTCTCCCTGAAGGCGAGGATGCCTTCCTTGGAGTCCTCGCTCTCCAGAACCCGGTCGGCGATCTGGCGGGCGAGCCGCAGACGCGCTTCCAGGGGGAGTTCGAGGCACCGGCGGGCGGCCTCCTTCAGGCCCTGCACGGCGAGCGGCGCGTTCGCGAGGATCTCGCCCGCCCAGCGCTCGGCCGTCTCCATGAGCTCGTCCTTGCCGCCCTTGACGATCTCGTTGCAGAGACCGAGACGCCAGGCTTCCTCCGGCAATATCTGTTTGCCGCGCAGCAGGTAGCCCATCGCCGTCGGCCAGACCATCGCGTGCGCCCCCTGCGTCGGACCCGACACCGACGAGATGCCGCGTTTGACCTGGGGCCAGCCGATACTGGCGTTCTCGGTCATCAGCACGATGTCCGAACTCAGCGCGAAGCCCGCGCCCTGGGCCATGCAGGCGCCCTGAAGCGCCACGATGATCGGCTTGTAGACGGTCCGCATGTACACGAAGAGCTCGTCGTTGGAATGGACGGTGCCGTCGTCGGTGTCGGGATCCACCTGCTCGAGGAGGTCCTTTCCGGCGCAGAAGATCTTGCCCTCGGCGTCGATGATCGCGAGCCAGATATCCGGATTGGTCTTGATGTCGAACAAGGCGTTCTGGATTTCCTTGCGCATCTGGCGGGTGAGCGCGTTCGCCTTCTCGGGCCGCTTCAACGTGATGCGCGCGATGTGGTCCTCGACCTCGTAGCTCGTCTGTTCGCGGTTGATGATCAGTGCCATGCCTCGTCCTTTCCGTCGCCCGGGCGCGGGCGGAGCGCACTTCCCGTACCGGGGCGGTCGGACCGGGTCAAGTCCCTGTCCTGGTTCGATACGTATGAAACTGCCGGCCCGCGGGCCGGGATGTCACGGCCGACGCGCCGCGTCCTTCGCCACGCGGAGGCGGCGCAACAGCTCGCCGTGGTCGGGGGGGATCCGGTACGGCGCGCAGCGCGCGATGTCTTCCTCGAGGCTCTCCCACTGGAGGATGTCGAGCTGGTCGGCGGTGAACCGCTCGAAGACGCGGGTGTCGCCCATCTGCGCGACCGGGTTGCAGGACCCGCGCGCGAAGGCCACCGTCGGTGCGGTCTCGGGCGTGAGGACGTGTTCCAGGAACGCCAGCGCGGGCGCCGTGTCGCCCCCGTGGTCGACGACCGACGTCACCTCCAGGAACACGATGGCGCCCTTGCCGTCGACCGGCCCCCGAGCGCGGGGTGACGGCGCGGATGCGGCGGTGGCCGTCCCGGCGGGCGGGAGAGGCGGTGTACATGCCGCCGGACAGGTAGAACCCGATGGCGCCGTCGACCAGCGCCCGGTTCATCTCGATGTGATCGGCGGTGACCGCCGCCGCGCCCCGCGAACCATTGCCGGGCCTTGGCCTCGAAGGCGTCCAGTTGCTCCGCCGGGAGAGCGCGTCGAAGGGATCGAGACCGGCGGCGAAACAGATGTGGAAGATATTGAAGTCGTCGTATTCGAGGACTCCGTACCGTCCCCTGTTGGCCGGGTCGTCCGCCAGCAGGAACCCTTCCGATTCCGCCGTGTCCCGCGCGATCCGGCCTTCGTCGATCACGATGTTGAACGGGCCGAAGCGCTGGCAGACGCCGATGATGTCGTTCCCGTCCCGGCTTCGGGTCCACCCGGTAGAGGTCGTCGAATTGCGGCAGCAGGCGGTCGTACTCGTCCGCGAACCGGTCCCGGGGGAGCGCGCGGATTGCGCCCGCCGGATAAAGCGTCTCGCGCGCGAACGGGTTGTTCAGATTGACGACGTCCCAGGACGAGCGCTCCGGTCCGACGATGCGGGCCGCCGCATCCGCGTCGGAAACGATCGTCTCGGCGCGGACGGAATAGCCGTGCCGTTCCGTGAACGGCTCGATGACGTTCGGGTCCTCGTAGCCTTCCCAGCAGAGGATGTTGAGATCGGCGCGCTCCGGCATCGGGCGTTCGGGCGTTCGTGGCGTCGGTATCTGGGAGCGGGAGGCCGGTATCGGACGGTCCGGCCCCTTACGCCTCCCGTCTTTCGCGGCGCGCTATGCGCCAGTGAGGGAGGAAAAGCATGAGGGAGATCAGGCCGAAAATGGCGCAACGGATGATGCTCTGTATGCCGTCGCGCCGTTCCCGCTCCAGCGCTTCCAGGAACGCCTGCCGCCGCCGTTCCGCGATTTCCGCATCCGAGGGCGGTCCGTTGGCCCGCCGCCCGCTCTCGTCTCCCGGGAAACGGCTCCACTCGGACAAGTGTTCCCGGTAGGCGTCGTCGGACTGGTAGCGCTGGTATTCGTAGGCGGGCATCGTCAGCTTCGGCCACGTCGCCTGGAGGATGCCGTAGACCGCGATGCCCCCGGAGATGAGCAGCGGGACGATCAGCAGACCGCAAACGGCGAGGGCGTAGACGTGGAGCGCGGATTTTTTCATGGCGGACGCATTTCCGGGTTGGCGCGCGGGTAGCGGTCGTCGCGGACCGTCTCGACGGCGCCCTCGATAGTCTCCCGCACGTCGCGGCTATGCCGGGCCGGGGCGGACGATGTCGAACCGCGCGTCGCCGTCGCGCTCCACCTGCGCGACGAGGCTGGTCTCCCAGGCGAGGTAATCCCGCATGGCCCGCTCGACGTCCGTGTCCCGGTCGTAGGCGCTCGGGTAGTGGTCGTCCGGTTCCTGCGCCATGTTCTCGAAGCCGCCGGTCAGCGGATAGCCGAGATCGCGCCACGCGAGGGTTCCTCCCGTCAGGACCTTGACCGGCGTGTCCGTCGCGGCCTCCGCTTCCCGGTGCCGCCAGCCGGGCCAGGGGTCCCGTCCTCCGATGCCAGAACGAGGAGGGAGGTCGCCCGGACCTTCGGCAGAGTGTCCGGGAGCCTGGCGCGCGTCGAGTACCACGCGCCGGGAACGTGTCCGGCCGTGTAGGCGTGGGCTGTCGGACAGGTCGACCACGGCCGCGTCGCCGGCGTCGAGCGCGCGCCTCAGGCCCGCGGGCGAAATCTCCGCGGCTTCGATCTCGTCCAGGCCGGGGATCTCGGGGGAAATGGGCGCCGGCGACGAGGTCGCCGGACCCGAGCCCGTCCCGGAGAACCACCGTGTCCCGCCAGCCCATCTGCGACAGCCACGACGCGGTCATCGTGGCGCGAACGGCCGTATCGTCGATCAGCACGACCCCGCGCGCCCGGGTGGCCATGTACGAATCCGTGCTCTGGACGAGCTGGCCGCCCGGCGCGTGACGCGAGCCGCGCAGGTGGCCTCCGCATACTCCTCCGGGTGGCGCACGTCGAGGAGATAGAGGGTGCGGGAGTCGGCCTCCCGGCGCCACTCCTCGAGCGTGTCGGGGCCGATACGGCTCACGCCGAATCGCGCGGCGACGTCGTCCGCCATGGCCCGCGCCCGCTCCGCTTCGCCGGCGCCGGGCTCGGGCGCGAGGCGCGTCGCTCCGCGCTCGAGCTCGAGGCCGGCGAGACGCCATCCCATGGTTCCGTTGCGCAGCGCCCTGACCGGGTTGGGGAGGCCGGCGTTGATCAGCGACTGGGCCCCGATGATGCTCCGCGTCCGCCCGGCGCAGTTGACGATGACCTGCGTTGCCGGGTTCGGGACGAGCGTGCGCGCCCGGTAGGCGAGTTCGGCCCCGGGCACGTTGATCGCGCCGGGAACGGTCATGTGCAGGTACTCGTCGAGGGGGCGCGAATCCAGCACGATCACGTCCTCGCTGGCGGCGCGCTTGGCGCACAGCTCTTCCGCGGTGATGTCGGGCGTTCCGTCGATATGCTCGACGAATTCGCCGAAGGCCTTGCTCGGCACCGACACGCCGCTGAACAGCTCGTAGCCGGCGTCGCTCCAGCCCTGCACGCCGCCTTCCAGCACGGCCACGTCGGAGTACCCGAACCCTTCCAGCCTGTCCGCCGCCCGGTCGGCGAGTCCTTCGCCCGCGTCCGTGAGCACGATGCGCGTGCCGCGGCGCGGAACGAGGTCGCGAATACGCAATTCGAGATGGCTCAGCGGCAGGCAGCTCGAGAAGAAGAGATGGGCGCGACCGAAGCCGCCTTGCTCGCGCGCGTCCAGAAGCGCGAGTTCTCCGCCGTCGTTGATCAGTGCCTTGAGGCTGGGCGCGCTTATGCTCCGGGGCATGGTCCGGCGTCCGTCCGGGCCGCTACGCCGTCGCTCCGGACCCGCCGCCGTAGCGGTCGGCCGTGCCGGCTTCCAGATCGAAGCCGAGCCGGTCGGGAATGGCGTCCAGCGACTTCCCGTACATGTGGAGATGGAGGGTCGGCGTGTCGCCCGTGACCGCGATGCTGTGGATGTCGTCCGGCATCAACGCCACGCCCACGCCCGGCCTCACCACGGTCTCGTCCGTCTGCTTCAGGGTTGCCTTGCCGGGGTCGGCGCCGTCGTCCGTGCGCTCGTAGAACCGGTTGACCTCCTCGCCTTCGACCGCCGCGACGATGGCCCATGTCGTGTGGTTGTGCGGGTTGGTGAGCTTTCCGGGCCTGATGGAGTTCATGTACAGCGCGAAGCGCTTGTCGGCGTCCTCCGACAGGAGGTAGCGGATATTGGAGGTATCGCCTTCCGGCGGCGGGAAATCGCTCTTGGGAAAGAGCTCCTTCCGCGCGGCGAGCTTGTAGAGCTCCTCGCGCATGTCGTTCAACGCGTCGCGCGTGACGCCGCGCGTTCTCTCGATCTCACGCACGCGCGCCAGCATGTCGGCGACCGCGGCGGCGCGTCGGTCCGCGATCGAGGCGTTCGGCTCGGTGACGGTCATGGCCCGCTCCCCGGAAAGGATCGTCGTTCGGCTCACTATATCGCCATGTCCGGGCCCGCGCAGCACCGTTCGGCCGTGCGATGAGGTCGTATCCGCATGACGGCTGGAGGCGGCCGCCACGGTGGCCGTCGTCGCCTTTTCCGGCGCGGGCGTCTGGCCGCGGCGGTGGCGGCATTACCGCGCATGGCGATGTCTCTGTTCCCGTTCGAGGAACAACATAGGAATTTCCTCGGCGCGAGTCAACAGGAAAATTCCATTATAGAGAAAATTTTTCCAATCGCATGAGTGTGGACGCCGGTCGCATGTCCATGCCGCGTGTCTATGCGGATCCTCTTCCCGATAATGCCTTCGATATACCATATATTGATTTAAGTGGCCATATACTACAATATATTGTGTTTTTGGCCGGAATGTCACATGCGGCCCGACGGTGTGCGGATTGTGCGATTCCGATCCGGCGTCGCGCCGTGTTGTCGATACTCCTCCCCCCTTGGTGGGGGAAGGTCGGGAAGGTGGACCGCGACCTCGCGGCGCGCGGGGCTCGTGCCCCGACGGTGTGCGGATTGTGCGAATCGCCACGCCGGGACGGCGCCCCGCGCGACACGGCGCGGCGGGCCGATGACCCGCATGGGGGGCCTTCTCCGAACCGGGTCGTGTCGACAGGCGTTGAAGCGTCGGCGCGAATCGTGTGTAAAAAGGGCGTGCGGAGCGCGGGGAGGGACCTGGATGCCGATCGTGCGCGTGGATATCCCGGAGGGGTATACGGATGCCCACAAGGAACGGCTGCGGCGGGGGATCAGGCGGGCGGTCGACGAGGCGCTGGCTCCCGCCCGGGAGGAGAGGTTTCCCGCGACCGGGAAATGGGTCTACGTCTCCGTTCGCGAGGCCTTCGGCGAGATCGGGGACGGACTGCCCACGGTGACCGTCGACATCGCGCCCGGCCTGCCCCAGGCGCGGAAGGACCTGTGCGCCGGACTGATTCGCGACGTGTTCGAAACCTACATGAATACCCGGGACGTTTACGTCCTGCTGAGGACGACGGAGGCCGCGGACCACCTTACCGGGGCCGACGCTCCGCCCGAACGGCGGCCGTGACCGCCCGGACCCGGGAATCCCGATGCCCACCGCGCCACCCCGAACGGAACGCCGTCATGTCTGAAATGTCCGACCTGGAGATCGTCGATGCGCATCATCACTTCTGGGACCTCGACGCCCTCCACTATCCGTGGCTGACGGATCGACCGTTGGCGAGCTTTCCGTTCGGCGACTACGACGTCCTGCGGCGCGACTATCTGCCCGAGGACTACTGGCGGGACGCGGGAGGGCACAACGTCGTCAAGACGGTCCATGTCGAGGCGGAGCGGCACGTCGGCGACCCGCTGGACGAGACGAACTGGCTGACGCGCCTTCGTGATAAGGCCGGCGTGCCGAGCGCGATCGTGGCGTGGGCGCCGCTGGCCCACCCCGAGACCGGAGAGATACTCGCCCGGCAGGCCGAAAATCCCCTGGTCAAGGGTATTCGGACCAAGCCCAGGGTTTCCGGTTCGCCGGGCGAATCGATCGCGGGGGAACCGGGCACCATGCAGGACGACGCATGGCTCGGCGATCTGGCCCTGTTCCCGAAATACGGGCTGTCCTGGGACATGCGGGTGCCGTACTGGCATCTCGAGGAAGCCGCCGAGGTCGCCCGCGCGCTGCCCGACGTCCGCGCCGTCCTCAATCACGCGGGTCTTCCGTGGGACCGCGGGGAGGAGGGCCTGAAACGCTGGCGGCGGGGGATGGAAGCCGTCGCCGCGTGCCCGAACGTCACGACCAAGATTTCCTTCCTGCTGGTGCCGGGAAGCGCCTGGAGCGACGACGGGAACGCGCGCGTCATCCGCGAGACCATCGAGGTCTTCGGCGTCGACCGCTGCATGTTCGCCAGCAATTACCCCGTCGACCGGATGGGAGCGTCGTTCGACGCCATCTACTCGCTGTTCAAGCGGACGACGGCCGACCTTCCCGTCGAGGACCGGCGCAAGCTGTTCGCCGGGAACGCCACGCGGATCTATCGGATCGACGCCTGAAACGACCCGGACGCCGGGAAAGGGGTGGCGTAACCCGGCGAGGTAATGGGAGGGCGCCGTGACCGAACCGCAAGTCATCCCGACGACAGCTGTCCTGGTTCAGGACACATAATACTTGACAAATTCACTCCGCTTTCCTATGTACCCGTTGGAACCCTTGGGAAACGATCATCCGGCACCGGACGCCCGCCATGTTGAGACTCGGTCGTATGACAGATTACGCCGTGATGGTGATGGGCCACATGGCCCACCACCACGGTGAGTTGCGGACGACGTCGGACGTCGTTCTGTCCACCGGTCTACCGGCGCCGACCGTCAGCAAGCTGCTTCATCGCCTGGCGGAGCTGGAACTGCTCACGGCCGTTCGCGGCCGGAACGGCGGCTACAGGATGGACCGTCCCGCGACGGACATCTCCGTCGCCGAGATCATCTCCGGATTCGAGGGGCCCGTCGCCCTGACCGATTGCCTGCCCGCGGGGGGCGGGCTCTGCGATTTCGAGGACCGCTGCCGGGTGGGCGGCCGCTGGGTCGTCGTGGCCGAGGCCGTTCAGCGGGTTCTCGACGACCTGACCCTGGCGGACATGCTCGTCCACGCGCCGCGCGGCGCTGGCGGATCGGCCGGGACGGGCGACCGGGTTCCGGTATCCGGGCCCATGGAGATCGGACCATGAGCGCGGTCGACGCCGCCGCCGAGACCGTCGAGGCCCTGGGCGAGTCGGGCTACAAGTACGGGTTCGTCACGGACATCGAGTCCGACACGGCGCCCAAGGGGCTCGACGAGGAGATCGTCCGCTTCATCTCGGCCAAGAAGGGCGATCCCGAATGGCTGCTCGATTGGCGGTTGAAGGCGTATCGCCTGTGGGAACGCCAGCAGGACGAGGAGCCCCGCTGGGCCAAGGTGTCCTATCCGCCCATCGACTACCAGGACGCCTACTACTACTCGGCGCCGAAATCGGTGGACCGCCCGAAGAGTCTGGAGGAGGTCGATCCCGAGCTCCTCGCGACCTACGAGAAGCTCGGCATCCCCCTTCACGAGCAGGAGATGCTCGCGGGCGTCGCGGTGGACGCCGTGTTCGACAGCGTATCGGTCGCCACGACGTTCAAGGGGGAACTGGAGAAGGCGGGCGTCCTCTTCTGTTCCATCTCGGAAGCCGTGGAGAAATACCCGGAACTGGTGCGCCGCTACCTGGGCAGCGTCGTGCCGTACTCGGACAACTTCTACGCCACGCTCAACTCGGCGGTGTTCACCGACGGGTCGTTCGTCTACGTGCCCGAGGGCGTGCGCTGCCCGATGGAGCTGTCGACCTACTTCCGCATCAACGCCGCCAACACGGGCCAGTTCGAGCGTACCCTGATCGTCGCCGACAAGGGCAGCTACGTCAGCTACCTGGAAGGCTGCACCGCGCCCATGCGGGACGAGCATCAACTCCACGCCGCGGTCGTCGAGCTCGTCGCCCTGGACGACGCCGAGATCAAGTATTCGACCGTCCAGAACTGGTATCCCGGCGACGAGGAGGGCCGCGGCGGCATCTACAACTTCGTCACCAAGCGCGGCGCCTGCCGCGGGAGCCGCTCCAGGATCTCCTGGACCCAGGTGGAGACCGGATCGGCCATCACCTGGAAATACCCGAGCTGTATCCTGCAGGGAGACCACTCGGTGGGCGAGTTCTATTCCATCGCCATCACCAACAACCGTCAGCAGGCGGATACCGGCACCAAGATGCTGCACGTCGGACGCGACACCCGCAGCACCATCGTCTCCAAGGGCATCTCGGCGGGACGGGCGCAAAGCACGTATCGCGGCCTCGTCCGCATGCAGGGCAAGGCCGAGAGCGCGCGCAACTTCACGCAATGCGATTCGCTGCTGATCGGGGACAAGTGCGGCGCCCATACGGTGCCGTACATCGAGGTTCGGAACCGGTCCGCCAAGGTGGAGCACGAGGCGACGACATCGAAGATCAGCGACGACCAGATGGACTACTGCCGGCAGCGTGGCATGTCCGCCGAGGAAGCGGTCGCCCTCATCGTCAACGGTTTCTGCAAGGAAGTGTTGCAGGAGCTGCCCATGGAGTTCGCCGTCGAGGCCCAGAAGCTCGTCGGACTCAGCCTGGAGGGGAGCGTCGGCTGAGCCGCGCGATCCCCCGCACGGAACGGAAGAAGGAATGCTGGAGATCCGAGACCTGCATGTCCGCGTGGACGAGCGGGAGGTCCTGAAGGGGATCGATCTGACCATCGCGCGCGGCGAAGTCCATGCCGTGATGGGTCCGAACGGTTCCGGGAAGAGTACGCTCGCCTATGCGCTGGCCGGACGGGACGGGTACGAGGTGACCGGAGGGACCGTCCGGTACCGGGGCGCCGACCTGCTGGCCCTCTCCATCGAGGAGCGCGCGCGCGAAGGGCTCTTTCTCGCCTTCCAGTACCCGGTCGAGATCCCGGGGGTCGCGGGCACGACGTTCCTGCGCGCGGCCGTGAACGCGCGGCGCAGGCACCGGGGCGAACGGGAGCTCGACGCCATGCAGTTCGTGAAGTTCGTGCGGGAAAAGCAGGCCGAGCTGAATATCCCGGACGACATGCTGAAGCGCCCGGTGAACGTCGGATTCTCCGGCGGCGAGAAGAAGCGGAACGAGGTCTTCCAGATGGCGCTGCTCGAGCCGACGTTCGCGGTGCTCGACGAGACCGATTCGGGCCTCGACATCGACGCCTTGAAGATGGTCGCCAACGGCGTCAACGCCTTGCGGGAACCGGCCCGGTCGATGCTGGTGATCACGCATTACCAGCGCCTTCTCGACTACATCGTGCCCGACCGCGTTCATGTCCTCGCCCATGGCCGGATCGTCAAATCCGGGGGCAGGGAACTGGCGCTGGAGTTGGAGAGGGAAGGGTACGGCGCGCTGACGGCCGCCGAGGCCGCCTGAAGCCGGGGAACGGGAGACCGGGACATGTCGCGCCGGATCGTAGCCGAGTTCCCGTTCGTCGAGCGTTTCGACGAGGTGGCCGCGGGACTGCCCGGTGCCGGGCTCGACTGGCTCGACGCGCTGCGCCGCGACTCCCTGGACGCTTTCAACCGGGTCGCCCTGCCGTCGACGCGCGTCGAGGCCTGGAAGTACACCAACCTCAAGGACCTCGCGAAAACGCCCTTCGACATCGCAGCGTCGCCGGAAGGGGACCCGCCGTTCGATCTCGATGGCATCCACGCGGGCGGATCGGGCGCCGGGCGCCGGCTGGTGTTCGTGAACGGCCGGTTCGACGCCGGCCGGTCCCGCACGGGGCCGCCGTCCGAGGGTCTTGCCGTGCTGAGCTTGGGCGAGGCGCTGCGGAGCCGGGCGCGGATCGTGCGCCCGCACATCGAACGCCTGTCCTCGTTGGAGGACGAGGCGCTTCTGGCCCTCAACACGGCGTTCATGATGGACGGTTGCGTGATCGTCGCAGGTGACGGCGTGACGATCGACCTGCCGGTCGAAACGGTCTTCGTGAACGATGCGCGATCGCCGACCAGCGTCCATCCACGGAATCTCGTCGTCGCCGGAGCCGGCAGCCGGATCGCCTTGACCGAGACGCACGTCGGCGCCGGGCCGTCGGAGTACTGGTCCAACCCGGTGACGGAGATCGTCGTCGCCGCGTCCGCGTCCGTCGTTCACCGGAAGATCCAGCGCGAGTCCCGGCGCGCCTATCACCTGGCGAACACCCGCGTGACGTTGGCGGAACGGGGGACGTACCGCGCTTTTCTGATGTCGGTGGGGGCCGGGCTCTCCCGGTGCGAGATCGACGCCACGCTGGAGGGCGAAGGCGCCGATTGTCGGCTCGACGGGGCCTATCTCGCGCGGGACCGCCAGCACACCGATATCACGACCCGGGTCACCCACGCCGGGTCCGGGGGCAGTAGCCGGCAGGCGTTCAGGGGTGTGCTCGACGGCCGGAGCCGCGGGGTGTTCCAGGGGCGGGTCTCGGTCCGTCCGGACGCCCAGCGCACCGACGGCCATCAGCTCAACAAGACCCTTCTCCTCTCGAACGACGCGGAGATCGACACGAAGCCGGAACTGGAGATCTACGCCGACGACGTGAAGTGCAGCCACGGCGCCACGGCCGGTCATCTGGACGAACTCGAGCTGCTTTACCTTCGCTCGCGCGGCCTCGGCGCCGAGGAGGCGCGCCGGGTGCTGATCAGGGCTTTCGTGGCCGAAGCCGTGGAGTCGGTCGAGGACGGACCGTTCCGGGACCGTCTCGACGCCGAGATCGACGACTGGCTGTCGCGCGAGCCGCCGGCCGACGCGGAGGCGGGCGCATGAACCCGGCGGTCGCGGAGGTGGCGTGGCGCGGCGCCGACCGCGCGAGTCCGCCGGCATACGATGTCGACAGGGTGCGGGCGGACTTTCCCATCCTGTCGCGGGAGGTGCACGGGAAGCCGCTGATCTTCCTCGACAGCGGCGCCAGCGCCCAGAAACCGCGCGCCGTGATCGACGCCGTCTCCGCCGTCTACGAGGGGGAATACGCCAACATCCACCGGGGTGTGCATTACCTGAGCGCGCGGGCGACGGAGCTCCACGACGAGGCCCGCGAGAAGGTCCGGGCGTACCTCAACGCGGCGGAAACCCGCGAGATCGTGTTCACCAGGAACGCGACCGAGGCGATCAACCTCGTGGCCAGCAGCTTCGCGGCGCGACGCCTTCGGGAGGGAGACGAGATCCTGCTGACCGAGCTCGAGCACCACGCCAATATCGTGCCCTGGCAGCTCGCGGCCGAACGCGCGGGCGCCGCGGTCAGGGCCGCACCGGTGGACGACGACGGCCTCGTCGATCTCGAGGCTTTCGAGGCGATGCTCACCCCCGCGCACGAGGATGGTGGCGTTCACGCATATCTCCAACGTGCTGGGAGTGGTCACGCCGGCCAGGGAGATGACCCGGCTCGCGCGCGAAAAGGGCATCCCCGTTCTCATCGACGGGGCGCAGAGCGCGGTGCATCTCGACGTCGACGTCCGGGATCTGGGCTGCGATTTCTTCGCTTTCACCGGTCACAAGCTCTACGGCCCGTCCGGCATCGGCGTGCTCTACGGGAAGGCGGAACACCTGGAGGCCATGCCGCCCTACCAGGGCGGCGGCGACATGATCGAGTACGTCACCTTCGAGAAGACGACGTTCGCCGCGCCGCCCGAACGATTCGAGGCGGGAACGCCGAACATCTCGGGCGCGATCGGGCTCGGGGCGGCCATTGATTACGTCAACGCGCTCGGGCGCGACGCCGTGGCGGCCCACGAACGCGACCTGCTCCGGTACGCCACCGCGCGGCTGTCGGACGCGCCCGGTGTCCGGCTCTTCGGCGCCAGGGGCGAGAAGGCCGGCATCGTCTCTTTCCTGCAGGACGACGTGCATCCGCACGACGTGGGCACGATCCTGGACCGGGACGGCATCGCGGTCCGCGTCGGCCACCATTGCGCGCAGCCGCTGATGGACCGCTTCGGCATATCCGGCACCGTGCGCGCCTCGATCGGTCTCTACAACACGCGCGAGGAAATCGACCGGCTCGTGGACTCGCTCCACCATGTGAAGGAGATTTTCGGCTGATGCTGGACGATCTCAGGGAACTCTATCAGGAAGTCATCCTCGACCATGGACGGAACCCGCGGAACTACGGGAAGCCGGACGAGGCGAGCCATCGCGCCGACGGACACAATCCGTTGTGCGGCGACCGCATCTCCGTCTATCTCGATGTCGACGGGGAGGGCGTGGTGCGGAACGCGGCGTTCGACGGACGCGGCTGCGCCATCTCCCAGGCCTCCGCGTCGCTGATGACGGAGATCGTCCCGGGCAAGACGCTGGCGCAGGTCGGCGCGTTGTTCCGGAACTTCCACGGGATGTGCACGTCCGATGCCGGCGCGGAGACGGACGAGCGCCTCGCCGACGAGATGGACCGCCTCCGGGTGCTGTCCGGGGTGCGCCAGTACCCGATCCGGGTGAAGTGCGCGACGCTCGCCTGGCACACGATGAACGCGGCGCTCCAGGGCGAAGCCGAAGTGACGACCGAATAGGCACGCGATGCAGCAGGAATCGGAACGGAGAGACCCTCGCGACGGTCCGTCGCTCGTGGACTTCATGCCGGAGCGGCCGGCGCCGGAGCCGTTCGTCGCGCGGTCGGGGTCCCCGAGGCCCGGCGACGCGGGGACGCTTCCCGGCGAGGACGTCCTGATCGAGGCGATGCGGACGGTCTACGACCCGGAGATCCCGGTCAACATCTACGATCTCGGTCTCGTCTACGACGTGGCGCTGGCGGAAAACGGCGATGTCGCCATCGAGATGACCTTGACGGCCCCGGGTTGTCCCGTGGCCGGCGAACTGCCGGGCTGGGTCGCCGACGCGGTCGCCGCGGTCGACGGTGTCGGGGAGGTCGAGGTGGCGCTGGTATGGGATCCGCCGTGGTCCCCGGACCGCATGTCGGACGACGCGAAACTCGCGCTGGATTTTTGAGGGTTCATGGGGATGGGAATGGAACCGAAGGGAATGGCCGATCGGGAATTGTTCAGGCTGACGGATGCCGCGGCGCGCCAGGTGAGGCATCTCATCGACGTGGGCGACAAGGCCGGCGCGGTGTTGCGCATCAGCGTGAAGACCCGGGGGTGCTCGGGCCTCGCCTACGCGATGGAATACGCGGACGCGCCGCTTCCCATGGACGAGCTCGTCGAGGACAGAGGCGTGAAGATCTGCGTCGATCCGCTGGCCACGATGTATCTCGCCGGCACCGAGATGGATTATGTCGAGGACAGGCTGAGCTCGGGTTTCGTGTTCAACAACCCGAACGAAAAGGGCCGTTGCGGCTGCGGCGAGTCGTTTCACGTTTAGCCGCCGTCCGGCGGTCGCTCCGTTTTTCTTCATCGACCCGACCGGCGGGAAGGGGCCGGACGGCGTGACCGGTTCCCGCATCGGACGACCGTTGCGGCGGATCGAGGACGGGCGGTTCCTCGCCGGCGCCGGGACCTTCGTCGACGACATCGACCTGCCGGACATGGCGCATGGCGCGGTGCTGCGGTCGCCCCACGCCCACGCGCGTATTCTCTCGGTCGACACGGCTTCGGCGCTCGCGGCGCCCGGGGTTCTCGCGATCCATACCTGTGCCGATCTGGCCGCGGGGGGTCTCGGCGCGATCGAAACGCGGACGGTGCTGAACAACCGGGACGGGACGCCGCTCGCCAAACCGGCGCGTCCGATCCTGGCCGACGGGCGCGCGCGCTTCGTCGGCGACGCCGTCGCGTTCGTCGTGGCCGAGAGCGTCGCGGCCGCCAGGGACGCCATGGAGTCGATCGAGGTCGTCTACGAATCGCTTCCCGCGGTGGTCGAGCCGCGCGCCGCGCTCGAACCCGGAGCGCCCCTGGTCTGGGACGAGGTGGAGGGAAACCTGTGCCTCGACTACGAGGCGGGCGATCCCGAGGCGGTCGACTCCGCGTTTGCCGCCGCCGCGCATGTCGTCCGCATCGAGATCCTCAACCAGCGCGTCGCGGTCGTTCCCCTGGAACCGCGCGGCGCCGTCGGCGAATACGACTCCGCGGCGGGATCCTTCACGCTCACGGCATCGACCCAGAACGTGCATGTCCTCCGCGATCAGCTCGCCGCCGAGATATTCGACGTTCCCGCCGAGGCCGTGCGCGTGAGGGCGGCGGACGTCGGCGGCGGGTTCGGCGCCAAGAACGCCCTTTATCCGGAGTATCCGCTGGTGCTGTTCGCGGCGCGGGAGCTCGGGCGGCCGGTCAAGTGGATCGCCGATCGCTCCGAGAGTTTCCTGAGCGACAACGACGGCCGGGATCAGTGGAGCGAGGTCTCGCTCGCCCTCGACGAGGAGCGCCGTTTCCTGGCCTTGCGCGTGCTTTCCGTCGGCGAGGCCGGGGCCTATCTCGCCGCCAACAGCGCCAGCATCGCCACCGCGGCCACGGTGAGGACCGTCGGCGGGCACTATCGGATCGGCGCGCGTCACTTCCGTTCGAAGGTCGCGTTCACCCACACCTCGCCGACCGACCCCTATCGCGGCGCGGGCCGGCCCGAGGCCACGTACCAGATCGAACGTGTCATCGACGCGGCCGCCCGGGAGCTCGCCGTCGACCGTGTCGAGCTCCGGCGCCTGAACGTCCTCCGGCCCGACGAGTTGCCCTACGACAACGGCCTCGGCCATGTCTTCGATACCGGCGATTTCCCGGAGGTCCTCGATCGCGCGCTGGAACCGGCGGCGTGGCCGGAGGCGGGGCGCCGGGGAGCGCCCGGCAGACCGGGGATTCTTCGCGGTATCGGGATGAGTTTCTGGCTGGCGCCCACCGGGGGGCCGTCCAGGGAGTACGCGGCCTTGCGCTTCGCCGATGACGGGTCCGTCGTGCTGGCGGTCGGGAGCCAGTCCACGGGCATGGGGCACGAGACCGCGTTGACCCAGCTCGTCGCGACGTGGCTCGGCGTTCCCCGCGCGGCCGTCGTCTATCGCCAGGGCGATACCGATGCGACGCCCTCCGGCGGCGGACATTCCGGCTCGCGCACTCTCGGCATGGCCGGATCGGCTCTCAGGGTGGTTTCGGACCGGGTTGTCGAGAAGGCTGTGCCGGTCGCCGCCCACCTGCTGGAGGCGGCGCAAGCGGACGTGCGCTTCGCCGAAGGCGCGTTCGTCGTCGCCGGGACCGACCGGCGCATCGCGATGACGGACGTCGTCCGGGCGTCTTTCGATCCGTCGCGATGCCCGGACGGGTTCGAAGGTCCGCTGGACGACGAGGAAGTCTACGAACGGCCCTGGATCTCCTATCCCAACGGCTGCCACGTGGCGGAGGTCGAAGTCGATCCGGACACCGGCGCCGTCGCGGTCGTCGGCTACCGTGCGGTCGAGGACGCGGGTCCGGTCGTCAATCCGATGACGGCGGAAGGCCAGGTCATGGGCGGCGTCGCCCAGGGTATCGGGCAGGCGGTCGTGGAGGGCGTCGCTTACGAGCCCGGCGGCGGACAGCTCCTGACCGGGTCCCTGATGGATTACTGCCTGCCCCGCGCCGACGATCTTCCGAACATGCGGGTCCGCTTCTTCGAGGACGCCCCTTCCACGAACAACCTGCTCGGTATCAAGGGCGTGGGGGAGGCGGGATGCGTCGGCGCGCCGCCGGCCGTGGTCAATGCCGTGCTGGATGCCCTCCGTCCCCATGGCGTGCGCGGTCTCGATATGCCCCTGACGCCCGAGAAGATCTGGCGCGCCATCCGCGCGGCGCGAGCGCGTGCGTAACGGGCCGCGCTCGGCGACAACGGGGCGATGATCGGAACGAACGCGCGATTGACGGCGGCGGTCGAGGCGTACTTCGCCGGCCTGCGACGCGCCCGCGCCAGGTCGTGGGCCGCCTGGATCGCGTCCGGTGACCGGCGCCGCTCCATCCGGCGCGCTCCAGGGTCGGGGCCGTTTCCGGGGAAATGGCCCTGGATGGAAATTTTCCCCGCGCGACGAATTTTGACCTGTCGAGAACATTTTGAGTTGACCGGATTATGTACCAAATGGATTGACCGCTTCTGTTGGGGTTGTTGGCCCTGTGGGGAAGTGGTCAGGCGCGGGGCGGCTGTCCACTTGTCCACAGGGCGCCGGCGGGTTGCGTCGAAGCGGGTCACGCGGCCTTGCGGGTTTGGGTTTCGAGCGGGGTTCCGTCGGCTTGGTAGTGAGCGAGGCGCCTGGGTCCGTGGAAGACGGCGAGGGTGTCGTCGGGGTACTCGTGCACCCGGACCTTGACCTTGACGTAGTGGTGGCGATGTCGCCCGGCGGGGATCTGCAGGCTGCGTCCCTTGTAGCGCACGGTGTTGTCGCCTGACACGGTGCGGTCCTCCTGGACGCAGAGGATGTCTTCCAAGGCGCCGGCGAAGGGCACGAAGGCCGAACCCTCGGCCTCGGGCGGGGTCGCGAAGCGTCTGTTGTGGTCCGGCAGGTAGACCTCCTCGAGGAAGCGGTTGGCCTCGGCCATGTCGGTGATGCCGGCGAGCCTGAGTTCCTGGGGCAGGCGCTTCTGCACGGTGGCGAACATGCGCTCCGAGCGCCCCCTGGCCTCGGGCGAGTAGGCGGCGATGTGCTCGATGCCGAGTTGGTGAAGCGCGCGACCGACCTGGGTCGGAGTGTCCTTGTCCACCTTGCCGCCGGCCTCGGGGGTGCGCCAGTAGTGGCTGCCGCGGTCGGTGTAGAGCGAACAGAACAGTCCGCGCTCGCGGATCACCTCGCGGAGCGCCCGGAAGCTCGACATGGTGCCCTCCTCGGTGACGAAGAAGGCCGAGTAGACCTCGCTGGTGGCGTCGTCCAGGGTGACGATCAGGTCCCACTCCCGACCGGGTGCCCACTCATGGCGCGAGCCGTCCTGATGCAGCATCATGCCGGGCAGTGCCCGGCGCGGCCGCTTGCGCCGGTGGGCGCCGCGCCGGGGCGCCGCGCGCCTGCGGCCATGAGCCTGCAAGGTCAGCCGAACCCAGTTGTAGCTGCGCTTGATGCCGTGCGCGGTGACCAGCTTCTCGTGAAAATGCTTGGCGTTGAAGTCCCAGTAGCGGGTGTCGAACAACGCCAGAACCCGCGCCACCTCGTCCACGCCGGCGCGGCGCGCCGAGACCCGGCCCAGACGGCGGTCGTACAACCCCTCCGCCCCCTCCGCCTCGTAGCGGTCGCGCCAGCGCCGGAAGGTCCGTTCCGAAACACCCAGAACCTCCGCCGCCTCGCCTTGGCTCAACACACCCCGATGGGTGCGACCGTAAACCTCCTCGAACTTCATCAATCTCAGTCCCTGTCGCTGCTCCGTCCGACGCATCCAGTCCCTCCTTGGCCTGAATACGTTCTAAAACCGGACAGATCAGTTGGTACATAATCCGGTCATATCCTCTGTTAACGACAAACGACAAGGGCGGATTTTGACCTTGCGGTGTCGTTCGTGGTAGGGTAGGGTTGCGAACTTCACGGGGCCTCTTCACGGGGCCTCTTCACGGGGCCTCTTCACGGGGCCTCTTCACGGGGCCTCTTCACGGGGCCTCTTCACGGGGCCTCTTCAGGAAGCGGAGGTCCTGTTCCGATGTTCTTCAGCAGTGCTCGTGGATTCGTCTTGTCGGCGGCGGCGTGCGCCCTCGTTCTCATGCTCTCCGGCTGCGGCGGCGGCGGGAGCAGCAGCGGCAGCACGCCTCCTCCGGGACGGTCGATGGCGCAACTCGATCCCGAGCCGGTCGCGCTGCCGGGGGGCGTGACCCTCGCGACGGCCGAAACCTTCACGCTCGAGCCCGGCGCGAGCGTGGACAGGGACGGCGCCCGTTTCACGTGCGCGGCGGGCGGCCCTGCCTGCACGGTCGTCGTCGCTGAGCGCGACGGCGGTGGGTTCGCCGCCACCAGTACCGGTGGCGAGGTCATGGTCGCGGCGGTGCGGGTTCCAGACAATCCTGATCCCGAGCCGGTCGCGCTGCCGGAGGGCGTGACCCTCGCGACGGCCGGAATCTTCGCGATCGAGCCCGGCGCGAGCGTGGACAGGGACGGTGCCCGTTTCACGTGCGCGGCGGGCGGCCCCGCCTGCATAGTCGTCGTCGCCGAGCGCGACGGCGGCGGCGGCTTCGTCGCCACCGTCGCCGAGGGCGAGGTCGTGGTGGCGCGGGCTCCGGCGTCGCCCGGCGGTGGGGGACAGGATGGTGGCCAGAACGGCGAAATGGAGGAGAGAGACTGGCCGTTTCCGGATTGGCCGACAACGTACCTCAACTCCGGCGGTGGCGCGCTTTCCTGGTCTCCGAGCGATATATATAGCCGCATAAGAACGATCGAAGATCGTGGGTCTACCGGCTATGGTGCGGCTGCAGGATCCCCTCTGGCAGCTTGGTGTATGTCCACATCCTCGGACGAATCATACTGCAATGTAGAGTATCAACCCGTCATGACATCTTTGCATGGTGGTATTCCCATCGTGCAGGCGCGCGCTCTTGGTCCTGGTACTGGTGTCGACAGAAGACCTAGCGAGGAAATCGGTATCGTCGGTATTCTCGATCACGGATACTTCGCGGTGGCACTGAGGAGGGCATTCATAGGGCGTAGTTATGAAAGAGAGTACATCGGGGCGGAGACCTATATCTATAGTCCTCCCCAATCCAGATCGGTGATATCGACGGGTCATTGGCGGGGAGCACTGGTCGGAACGGGAAGCACTGCGACTTCGCCTTTGTATCGCCAGTTCTTCATCGGAAATGTGGATGTCACGGTTGGATTGGGCACTGTCCGAACTGGAGACGAAGTCTTCCGTAATGTCGACGTCGAGTTCTCCAATGTCCGCAATATCAATACCGGGGAGGCCGTCACACTCTCCCGTACACAGTGGCGTAAAACTAACTTGAGTGGAAAAGGCTCCGGTTATACTTCTGTTGATGATGGTTTGAGGGTGGATTTTAGGGGTCCGAACGACGAGGAAGTTTTCGGAGCCTTTCGCCTCGAAGAAGCAGTCGGCGCGTTCGGCGCCAAGAAGCAGTAAGGCGTCGCTCCCGAGACCGAGCGTCCGCCGTGTCGTGGCGAAACCCGTGGCAAAGCCCGCCTCCCGTGAACGTCGCGGGTCTGGCGGGTGCCGTCGTACTCGTCGCCGCCCTCCTCTACTGCGGCCCGCGGTCCCTCGCGGCGCCCGTCGGGACCGCGGCGGTTGAAACCGCCCGGCGTCTGATCGTGGCAGGGAACCCGGAGGCGGCCTACGCCCTCCTCCGCGAGGCCGTGCGGCAAGCGCCCGAAGGCGCCGACACGAGCGCCCTCCGCTACACCGCCGCGCTGGCCCTGATCGCCGGCGGCCATCTCGCCCAAGCCGCGCGACTCCTCGGCCCCCTCGCCGAGGAGCGCCCCGACCTCGACCGCGCGCAGCTCGACTACGCCGCCGTGCTCTTCTCTCTCGGGCGCGACGACGAGGCCGAAGAAGTCTTCCGGCAGGTTCGCCGCAAGGAAGGGCTGCCGCCGGCGGTGAAGCGCATCGTGGAGGACTACCTCGAGCGCATCCGCGCCCGCCAGCGCTGGGCGCTCGATTTCGACATCGGCCTCTGGCGCGACGACAACGTGAACAACGCGCCGGAGCGCGACACGGTGGCCATCCCCGCCTTCGGCGGCCTGCCCTTGACCCTGGATCAACGCCCCGTCCGCGCCTGGGTCGCCCCGCGTCGGCGCGCGCCTGCGCTGGCGCGAGCCGCTGGGCGAACGCCTCTCCCTCGAAACGAACGCCTCGCTCGCCCGCGACACGGCCTTGCGTGCCAGCGCCCACGACCGCACCTGGGCCGGCCTTTCCACCGGGCCGCGCCTGCATTATGCGCTGGACATCGGCGGGCGCCCCCGCCCGGGCCTCTTCAGCGCGAGCCTCGGGGTCGAGCGCCGCTGGCGCGGCGGGGAGGGCTACGCGAAGGGCCTGTGGGCGGGGCTCGGCCTTGAACAGGCGGTGGCGCGGGACTGGCGCCTCGGCGTCCTTCCCCGCGTCTGGACCACGCGCTACGACCGCGCCCGCGGCGAGAAGCCGCGGGGCCGCTCGCTCGCCCTCCATGTCGCCCGCCGCGTCGGCCCCGGCTGGCTGACGGCGGGCGCGAAGGCGGCCCGCGAGACGGCGAAGGCGCGAACCCGGAGCTGGACCTCGCGCGAGGCGTCGCTGCGCTACGCGGCGGACGTGGGGCGGGACTGGCAGGTATCGCTCCGCGCCGCGCTGGCGCGGACGAGGTTCGACGCCGAGGAGTGGCTGTTCCGCGCCCGGCGGGAGGACCGGGCGCGAGAGGTCGGCCTCACGCTCTCGCACCGGAAACTGGCCTGGGAGGGCTACCTGCCGGAACTGACCCTGGGCTGGTCGCGCACCCGATCCAGCATCCCCCTCTACGACCGCACCGCCCGCACCGTCCGCATCGGCGTGCGGCGGCTGTTCTGAGCGGCGGCGGACCGATGCCCCGTTCCCCCGGCGAAGGGTTCCGAACCGGCGCGTCCCCCAGGGCCATCGCCGGCGCCGTCCTGCTGCTCGTCGCGGTCGCGGCGGCGTCGCTCTTCCCGACGAACCCGTCCTTCTCCACCTCTCACGACAATTCCGCCGCCTCTCACGACAATTCCGCCGTCTCCCACACCAATTCACCGCCCGGGACGGTTTCGAGAGTGGACGCGGGTATCAGCAACTTCTCAAGCGACTCGCAGGTAATCCTTACGATGTCCCTTCTGGTCTTCGCGATAGTCTTCATGATCACGATAATGATCGGTTTCAGAAATCATATTCCTGAAAAATCCAGCGAAATAGAACGTATCGGGATCGTCATGATTCTGGTCGTGGGAGCTCTGTACCTGATCACGGGCGGATTCTCCGTCTCAAACTCCGCACCGGCTTTCGGGCTTTTCGGGACGATCGCGGGTTATCTTCTCGGTCAGATCAGACCTTGGAAGTATCGGTCGGATCGGGTCCGGGAAGTAAAAAAGACAGACGGGCAGGACGTATGATCGCAAGGGTGAGAATTCTTTCCATGATCGGGTGCGCGGCGGTCTCGATTCTTCCGATATCTGGACATCCGGACGTCCTGAGCGTCGGGAAGCGAAACCCCGACTCGGGAAGAGTTCAAATAATCAATAACTCGTACGATACGTTGCGTTTCTATTATCGATCGGCAAGGCGAGGATGGGCAGAATTAGAAGTAGAACCTGGAGATAACGAAGTTCTCCGCTGTTCTGAAATGGGTCGATACTATCCGGAAATCAGGGTGCGTACGGAGGGCGACAAGCATGTCGAGTACACGCTGGAGTGTCAGAACAGGTACATGTTGTATTGGAATCCGGACAGGAATCTTTGGGACGTGTTGCGGCTGCGGGACTGAGAACCGACGCCGCGTCCGCGGGCCTGCCGCTTGCGGCGCCGGAGGTTCCGGCGCGACGCCTCCGACAGGCGGGCGCTTCGTCGGGCATCCTTCCCGTTCTCCCGCCATATCTCCGATGCGCCCCACAACACGATAAATGCGGGTCAGAGCCCGGCCGGGGCCGCGCCGTCGAATGCCCCTACACGCCGGAAGAACGCGCCGCCTTGGGGAACGCTCTGCCGTCGTTGGGAGAGACGACCTCCGATATCCACCTGAACGACCGCGCCTTCTGGCGCATCGTCCCCGCCGCCATCTGGCGCTACAAGCTCGGTGGCTACCAGGTCCTCAAGAAGTGGCTGTCGTATCGCGAACGCACCATCCTCGGGCGTCCACTCTCGCCCGAAGAGGTCCAGCACTTCACGGACACCGCGCGGCAGATCGCGAGAGTGCTGGCCTTGATTTCCGTTTCCGACCCTGTAACGGATACGGTGTCGGCGCGATCAGGTTTCGACACCCCCACGCACCTCGACCGTCAATCCTACTTTTTCGGCGGCGGAGCCGGAGGCGGTTTCGGTTTGACGACAGGTTTCTGCTTCCGTGATACGCCTTCCGCCAGTCTTACGTTTCTTACGTTCTTCGTCGGCGGCGGTGTCGGTTCCTTTGCCATGACTTAAGTCCTTTCGGGTTGCTCGGGGTATTCCATGAATTCCACTATTTCGACCCCGCTGGCGGGTACCAGAATAGCGGCGACACCCGTCGCGGATATCCGTTTATCGTTTTCCAGCCACTCTCCTTCCGCGATTCGAAAATGGCCTTCCGTCGGGTGGCTGGGCCACTCTTCGGGCCATCCAAAAAGACGGCGTTGCCCTTTCATATGTAATACGACGTAGCACTCGTGCCTTGCGAAAGTGGAGTACCACTCGGATGAATAAGACGTCTCCCTGGTAATGCCGAGGCGGCGAAGAACCCGGTGCACGGCATCCTTGTTCAGAACATAAGCTGCCAGAACCGCAAGAGAGACCGACACAATGAGAGACAGGAAAAACTCCCAGTTCTCGGTCCATGCGGCATTTCCGAGATCGGTGCCGAAAACCAGGATGATCGCCGACGTGATCGCTTGTCCCGCCGCCGTGAACATCAGAGCCTGAACTACACGGTCGAACGCGCCGGGCTTGGGGTGCGAAGTGAGTGAATAGAAAACCGCCGCGGCGACAAACCCCGGCAGGAGAAATACGAGCACGCCGACAGCTTCGCTGGATACCCAACTCATGTTGTCCATATTATCCGGATTCCGCTTCGCGTCAAACACCCAAAACACCCACCGCGACCCGCGCCCCGATGGCGCGGGTCCGCTCCCGCCGGTTCGTACTTGGACAACCCGTTCAGCCCGCCGGCGGAGTTGCTGACGTGTTCGTCGTCGGCATGACCGGGAAGCACCCGGTATTCGCGCGGGTCTCGCCGGCGGGACCCCGCCGTCCCGTTCCCGACCTCCCCCTGGACAGGGGGGAAGGTAATGTGAACGGACCCTGCGGCGTCCCTGTCACTGGATGAGTCTTGCGGATAAGCAGGACTTCCTCAGAACCCGGCCCGAAACCCTTGAGGGTTTCATTCTGTCCGCCGGGCGCGCCCTCCCGACCTCTCCCCGTGGACAAGCGTGACCGTGATTGCCTCGACGCGGCGGCGCGGGCAAGGTGCCGGCATGGCGACTACGGCGTTCAATCCCCTGGCGCTGGCGCGGCGGCTCAAGGACGCCGGCATGGACGAGCTGCAAGCCGAGGCGGTCGCCGACGGCTTGCACGAGGCGGTCACGGAGAACGTCGCCACGAAAGCCGACCTCGCGGCGGTGGAGAAAACGCTGGGGGCGGAGATGGGCACGCTGAGGGCGGAGATGGGCGCGGTCAAATGGATGGTCGGACTCACTCTCGCGCTGGTGCTGGCGGTACTCGCCCGGTCGTTCGCGCTGATCTGATCCGCTGTCCACCGATCTGGTTCAGACACTATGCGGGACGCGGCCCACGCGGCGTCCCATATGTCTTGAACCAGGACACGCGGTTGGCTCGACGCGGCGGCGCGGGTAAGGTGCCGGCATGGCGACCGTGGCATTCAATCCCCTGGCGCTGGCGCGGCGGCTCAAGGACGCCGGCATGGACGAGTCGCAAGCCGAGGCGGTCGCCGACGGCTTGCATGAAGCGGTCACGGAGAACGTCGCTACGAAAGCCGACCTCGCGGCGGTGGAGAAAACGCTGAGGGCGGAGATGGGCACGGTCAAATGGATGGTCGGGCTCACTCTCGCGCTGGTGCTGGCGGTGCTCGCCCGGTCGTTCGCGCTGATCTGATCCGCTGTCTACCCCCTCCCGGCCTCCCCTCACGGGGGAGGGGGAGCATGAACGGCGCCGGCGACGCGCTCTCGCCCGAGGGAGTCCGGCGCTTCGCCGACACCGCGCGGCGGATCGCGAGGGCGCCTGCCGTGACTATTTCGCCGCCCGCATGAGGTAGGCGATGACGTCGGCCCGGTCCCGCGCCTTCTTCAGTCCGGGGAAGACCATTCGGCCGCCCTCGATCATCTTCCTCGGGCTCGTCAGATACCGGTCGAGCAGTTCCGCGTCCCATGCGAATCCGGCGGTCTTCAGACCCTTGGAGTAGCGCCTGTAACCCTCGGCGGCGCCGGCCCGGCGTCCGATCACGCCGTACAGATTCGGGCCGACCTTGTGCTTCGCGCCTTGCGCGACCGTGTGGCACGCCTTGCACTTCCTGAACACCTTCTCGCCCCTCGCCGGATCGCCTTCCGCGAAAGCCGGCGAACCGGCGGAGGCCGCCACGACCGCCGCGGCGAGGGCCAGGAGCCCGCGCTTCTTCATCCGCCGTTCTCCTCGGTCGACATCGCCCTGCCGGGCCTTCCCGCCCGTCGCCGCGTCGCTCGCCGCGCTTCGGGAGCGGACGATACCTATGGAAATTCCAGGGTGGCGGGAGAGATCAGCACCCCGAAGCGCTCGCACCAGATGACGACGCTTCGATAGTCGGCGGGGTCGACGCCGACGGGCACCGGGAACACCTGGCTGCCCTTGAACGCGCGCAACCGCCCCAAGTCGACGTACATCGAGGCCGCGACATCGTCGCCGGGCGTGACCGGCGCCCGGGGCACCAGGTAGACGTGAAACTTCGGCCCCGGTCCGACTTCGAAATCCGTTCCCAGGCGCACGGCGTCCCTGTAGACCGTCACGGACCCCTTGCCGTAATGGATGGGGTCGGACGGGTTGGCGTGAATGAACGTTCCCTTGGCCACGACCACTCTCGACGCCGCGTCGGTCACTTCCTCCGCCGCCACGATGTCCGCGAGGAAAATGTATGGGTAGGTGAAGATGCCCGCCGCGAAGCCCAGACCGGCGCCGATCAGACCGCCGACGATCGCTCCCAGAATCGCTGTTCGCATGGTGCTCGCTCCCGTGATGCGCGTGGGAGGATAGATTGGCGGATATTCGGCCGACGTGCCATCTTCCGCTTCCCCGATTTTTTCGCAAGGACGTCCACCGCATGTCCGCGCCCTACGAACAGGATGTTCGCGGTTGCCTCGCCGAGACGATCGGAGAACACGGCCTCGCCGAGGACGAGCTGGCGCCTTTGCTCGACGGCGCGACCGCCGCGATCGAGGATCTGCGCGATGGCGCCGTGGACGACGCCGTGGATATCCTGGCGCTGCCCGCGCGCCGGGACGATATTCCCCGCATCGCCTCCGTCGCGGCGGAGATCGGGTCCCGGTTCGAGAGCGTCGTCGTGCTGGGTACCGGAGGCTCGAGTCTCGGAGGCCGGGCGATCGCGCGGCTGAACCCGATAGACGGTCCGAAACTCCATTTCGTCGACAATCTCGACCCGGCGTCCCTGGCGGCGCTGGTCGATACGACCGACTTCGCGCGCACCGGGTTTCTGGTGATCTCGAAGTCGGGCTCCACGGTGGAGACGGTCTCGCAGTACCTGGTTTGTCACGAGGCGGCGCGGGCCGCGCTCGGCGAGGCCGTGTCCGACAGTTTCGTCGTCGTTACCGACCCGGCGGACAGCGTCCTGAGACGCCTGGCCGTCGCGCGTGGCCACGGGGTGCTGGATCACGATCCCGGCGTGGGTGGGCGTTTCTCGGTCCTGTCGGCGGTCGGCCTGTTGCCGGCCGCGATCGCGGGCCTGGACCCGATGGAGATACGGAGCGGAGCGGCCGCGGTTCTGGATGGCGGCTTCGGCGCGGGATCGTCCCCCTCCGATCCTCCGGCGCTCGGAGCCGCGGTCTCGCTGGGACTGGCCCGGTATCGCGGCGCGATCATGAGCGTCCTCATGCCCTATGGCGACGCTCTCGATCCGTTCGCCGCCTGGCACCGTCAGCTGTGGGCCGAGAGCCTGGGCAAGGGCGGATCGGGCACGACCCCGGTTCCCGCGCTGGGGCCCCTGGACCAGCACAGTCAGCTACAGCTTTACCTCGACGGTCCGCGGGACAAGGCGTTCACGATCATTCAGCCGGATGTCGGCGGCGCCGGACCCGCGATCCCCGCGGGACGGACGGGCGAGGAGGCCCTGGCCTACCTGGAGGACACGACCGTCGGCGACCTCGTCGCGGCGCAGCGGACGGCCACGACCGAGGCCTTGATCGCGCGCGGCCGGCCCACGCGGGTCCTTCGGCTGGCCCGTGTCGACGCCGCGGCGATGGGCGCGCTGTTCATGCACTTCATGCTGGAGACGATGATCGCGGCGCGGATGTCGGGCGTAGACGCTTTCGACCAGCCCGCCGTCGAGCACGGCAAGGTTCGGACGCGCGAGATCCTGGGCGGGCGGTGACCGCGCGTTCCATGGACCTGCCCGAACCGCGCCTGGACTGGGCGTTGTTCCTCGATTTCGACGGCAGCATCGTCGATATCGCGCCGACGCCGGAGTCCATCGACGTTCCGGAGACTCTGCCTCCGCTTCTGGCCGCGTTGCGCGAGGCGCTGGGAGACGCCGTCGCGATCGTGACGGGCCGGCCGATCGAGCAGATCGACGGCTTTCTCGGCGCCGTCGTTCCGGCCGTCGCCGGGTTGCATGGATTCGAACGGCGCACCGCGGATGGCGCGATCGTCCGTCCGACCCTGCCTCCCCATTGCCCGCGGAACGTCCGCGTGTCGCTGCGGGAGTTCGCCGCCCGGCATCGAGGCGTCCTGGTCGAAGACAAGAAGTTCGCCGTCGCCTTGCACTATCGCCTCAATCCCTCGTTGACGGATGCTTGCAGGGACGCCGTGAACGCGGCTCTCGCGGGCGAGACGGAGGACTGGCAAGTGGTCGAGGGAAAGTTCGCTCTCGACATCAAGCCGCGCGCCTTCACGAAGGGCACCGCCATAGAAGCGTTCATGCGCGAAGCGCCGTTCAGGGGGCGGACTCCGGTATTTTGCGGCGACGACGTCACCGACGAAGACGGTTTCGCCATCGTCAACGCGCGGGACGGCGTGAGCATCCGTATCGGACGCGCCGGGAAGGGCTCGGCCACGCGGGCCGCGGCGCGGGTCGACACGGTCGAGGAACTGCTGGGCTGGCTGACGCGAATCGCCGGCGCGGCCGAGGCGTCCACCTCGGCCACGGGGACGCGAGCATGACGAATCTCGATCTCGGCGTCATCGGAAATTGCGCGATCGCCGCGCTGGTCGACGCGCGGGCCCGGGTGGTCTGGTACTGCTTGCCGAGATTCGACGGAGACCCCGTGTTCTGCGACCTGTTGCGGGGGCATGGACGCCGACGGCCCGACGCCTCCGGCGTCTACGAAATCGAGATCGACGACTTCGTCCGCTCGGAGCAGGAGTATCTGGCCAATACGGCGGTTCTGGTCACGCGCCTCTACGACAGGAACGGCGGCGTCGTCGAGATCCAGGACTTCGCGCCCCGCTTCGAGCAGTTCGGCCGTGTCTTCCGGCCGCTGATGCTGGTCCGCGGAGTCCGGCCGGTCGCCGGCGTGCCGCGAATCAGGATCAGACTGCGGCCGAGTTCCGACTATGGCGCCAACGCGCCCGGCATCACCCACGGCAGCAACCACGTCCGCTACGTGGGCGCCAACGCGACGATGCGGCTTACGACGGACGCGCCCCCGGCCTACGTGCTCGACGAGACGCCGTTCTTCCTCGAGGAGCCGGTAACCCTGGTCCTGGGTCCCGACGAAACACTGTCCGAGGGCCCGGCCACGGTCTTCTCGAGGTTTCTGGAACAGACCCGGGACTACTGGCGTGAGTGGATCAGGCGGCTCGCCATCCCGCTCGACTGGCAGGACGCCGTGATTCGGTCCGCGATAACGCTCAAGCTGTGCAGTTTCGAGGAGACCGGCGCCATCGTGGCCGCTCTCACCACTTCCATTCCGGAGTACCCGGACAGTGGACGGAACTGGGACTACCGGTATTGCTGGCCGCGGGACGCGTATTTCGTCGTCCGCGCTCTCAATCGGCTGGGAGCGGTTCCGGTTCTGGAGAACTACGTGCGCTTTCTGACCAACATCGTCGCCACGGCGAACGGCCGCGACATCCAGCCCGTGTACGGAATCGCGCTGGAGCGGCGGTTGCATGAACGCACCGTCGATGGAATCGCCGGATACCGGGGGATGGGTCCGGTTCGCGTCGGCAATCAGGCATTCGAACAGCGTCAGCACGACGTGTACGGCGACATCGTCCTCGCGACCACCCAGGCGTTCTTCGATTCGCGTTTCCTGCGGCCCGGAGACGAAAAGACCTTCGCGCGACTCGAGGGCGTGGGCAAACAGGCGGTCAGACTCGCTGCGAAACCGGATGCCGGAATGTGGGAACTGCGCAACCGGACGACGGTCCACACGTCTTCCAGCTTGATGTGTTGGGCCGCCTGCGATCGTCTGGCCAAGGTCGCCCGCCACCTGGGCCTCGGGCGGCGTTGGCGCTACTGGCGGCGGAAGGCCACGGAGATTCGCGAGACGATTCTCGATGAGGCCTGGAATCCACGCCTCGGAACTTTCGTCGCCTCGTTCGGCGGCAACGACATCGACGCCAGTCTGTTGCTGATGCCGGAAGTCGGGTTTATCGATCCCAACGACCGACGTTTTCGCCGGACCCTGAAAACCGTCGAGCAAGAGCTTCGCCGGGGGAACCATCTGATGCGGTACGCCACGTCGGACGATCTCGGCGAGCCGGTGAATTCATTCATCATCTGCACGTTCTGGTATGTTGAGTGTCTGGCCGCGTTGGGGCGGAACGAGGAGGCGCGCGAGATTTACGAGGACGTTCTGTCGCACGGCAATCACCTCGGCCTGTTGTCCGAAGACCTCGACGTCGAGACCGGCGAGCTGTGGGGTAATTTCCCGCAGACCTACTCCCTGGTGGGTCAGATCAATTCCGCGATTCGACTGAGCCGGAGCTGGGAAGAGGTGCTGTGAGCCGAATCGTCGTCGTTTCCAACCGCGTCGCCGTCGCGCGTGACACCGGAAAGACGCGGGCCCGCGCCGGCGGTCTCGCGGTCGCACTGGAGGCCGCGCTCCGGGAGTCCGGAGGCTTGTGGTTCGGATGGAGTGGCGAAACGACCCAGATCAGGCATCGCGCTCCGAAAGTCACGACATCCGGACAGGTCTCCTATGCGACCCTCGACCTGACGCGAGCCGAACGGGCCGAGTACTATAACGGGTTCGCCAACCAGACCTTGTGGCCGCTGTTTCACTACCGCATGGATCTGACGGCGTACGAGCGCGGTCAGGAGAAGGGGTACATAGGAGTCAATCGGTTCTTCGCCCGCCATCTGGCCAAATTGCTGCGGCGGGACGATCTCGTCTGGGTCCATGACTTCCACTTGCTGCCCATGGGCCAGGAGCTGCGCAGGCTGGGCGCCCCTTACCCCATCGGCTTCTTCCTGCATACTCCCTTCCCACCGCCGGAGATTCTGCTCACCCTGCCCAATCACGAAGCCATCGTTCGCTCGCTGTTCGCTTACGACCTCGCCGGTTTCCAGACGCCCGACGATTTGCGCGCCTTCCACGAGTACGTAACGCGCGAAGCGGGAGGCGAGGTGCGCCGCAACTCGACCGTCAGCGCCTTCGGCCGCACGATTCGGGCCCAGGCCTTTCCGATCTCGATAGATACCGGGGAATTCGCGGAGATGGCGGAGAGCGAACCCGCGAAACGGGAGTACGAGCGCACGCGCGCGAGCATGAGAGGCCACAAGTTGATCCTGGGCGTCGATCGTCTCGACTACTCCAAGGGTTTGCACGAGAAGTTCCTTGCGTTCGAACGGTTCCTCGAGCGGCGCGCCGAGAGTCGGGGCAAGGTCGTGCTGATGCAGGTCGCGCCGCCCTCGCGCGGCGACGTCGCGCAGTACCGGGAAATCCGCGAGGACCTCGAGCAACTCACCGGACACATCAACGGCCGCTTCTCGAACCCGACTGGGTCCCGATCCGGTACCTCAACCGTTCCTTTCAGCGCGCCAATCTGGCCGGTCTGTATCGGGCATCGCGCGTGGCGCTCGTGACGCCGTTCCGCGACGGCATGAACCTGGTCGCCAAGGAATTCGTGGCCGCCCAGCTCCCCGAGGAGCCCGCCGTCCTCGTCGTCTCCCGCTTCGCCGGCGCGGCGCGCGAATTGAGCGACGCGCTGGTGGTCAACCCCTACGACACGGATGGCGTCGCCGATGCCATCCACCGGGCGCTCAACATGCGGCGGAAGGAACGGATCGAACGCTGGTCGTCCATGATGAGCGTGCTGGAGAACAACGACCTGACCGCCTGGCGGCGCGGGTATGTCCGTGCGTTGCGACGAACGGCCCGAACGGCCTGAACGCCCCGACATGAGCGACGTGTCGCCCAATCCGAATGCGCTGGAGACGTTCCGGCCGCTCGTCGAGCCCCGCGCCATCGCGGTGGTCGGGGCTTCGGCTTCGAGCGTGACGCTCGGCAACGAAATCATCAATCACGTCCGGAACTTCGGCTTCGGGGGCGGCATCTATCCGATTCATCCGTCGGCGGAGGAGGTAGAGGGCCTTCGCGCCTATCGTACCTTCGCCGACCTGCCGGAGACCGTGGACTACGCGTATATCTCGGTCGCGGCGGCGTCGGTTCCCGGGCTCCTCGCCGGCGCCGGGGGCAAGGTGCGGTTCGCGCAGGTGTCGTCCAGCGGCTTCGGCGAGACCGTCGCCGGCAAGGATCTCGAGGAGGACATCGTCGCGGCGGCCCGCGCCGGGGGCTCGCGGCTGGTCGGACCGAACTGTATCGGGATCTATTGTCCCAAGGGTCGCCTCACATGGGTCGGGGGCGTCTCGCCGGAACCGGGACCCGTCGGCGTCGTTACCCAGAGCGGCGGGCTCGGCACGAACATGATCCGCCGCGGGAACGAACGCGGTGTGCGTTTCAGCAGCCTCGTCAGCGTCGGCAACAGCGCGGACGTCGGTCCCAACGATCTTCTCGAGTTCTACCTCGCCGACCCCGATACCGGGGTCGTGGGGCTGTATCTGGAGGACGTCAAGGACGGCCGCCGCTTCTTCGATATCCTCCGTGCCGCCGGCGGGGCCAAGCCGGTCGTCCTGTTGCGCGGGGGGCGCAGCCACGAGGGGCAGCGCGCAGCGGTCTCCCACACGGGCGCCATGGCCAGCGACGAGCGTATCTGGCAAGCGGCCGTTCGCCAGCTGGGTCTCGCGCACGCGGAAACCCTCGACGAGTTCCTGGATATCCTGCTGGCGTTCCAGATGCTGACGCCGCGCCCGGCGCGGCCCACGGAGAAGGTCGCCCTGTTCGGCAACGGCGGCGGAATCAGCGTCATGGGCGCGGACATCTTCTCTTCGGTGGGGCTCTCGGTCCCCGCGTTCTCGGAAGAAACGCGGAAGCCGTTGGACGCGCTCGACCTGCCGCCGGGGACGAGCATCGGCAATCCGATCGACACACCGCGCTCGACGCTTCGGGTCGAAGGGGCGGGAATCGTGGAGAAGATCCTGGAAGCGGTGTACGCCTCGGGCGAGTCGGATGCGTTGGTGGTGCATCTCAACATCGCGTCGTTCGTCGGTTCGGCGGACCGGCGTTTCAACATCCTCGAGAACCTCGTCCAGAACGTCTTGGACGTCCGGGCCCGGATGGAAGCGCACGTTCATTTCGCGCTCGTGCTGCGCTCCGACGGCTCCGTCGAGGCGGACGGGCGGAAACGCGCCGACCGGGCCCGGGCCCTGGCGTTGGGGATCCCCGTATTCGACGAAATTCCGGAAGCGGCGCGCGCCCTGGCGGGCATCGGCCGTTACGAGCGCTTCCTCGTCTCCCGGAAAACGTAGCTGTCCCTTCGTTTACGCCGCCTCGCGGTAGTTCGCCACGGCGATCCGTCCCGGTTCGCGGTCCATGTGGATGGCCGCGAAATCCCCCTCGCACGGCGGACCGGAGCAGAAGTGCAGAACCCGTTCCGTCAGGTCCATGATCATGCAGCCCAACGTCTCGATGCCCTGGCCTTCCCGGGCGTTCGGATTGGGGTGCCGACAAATGGAATCCGGATGGTTGAAGTGATCGCTCATGGCGTGCGCCAGGACACCGGGGTCGACGCGGCCGCGCCGCGCGCTCAGGAGATCGTGGAGCCGGACATCGCGCAGAAGGGTGTCGGGGAAGATGTCACGGCCGATGTCCTCGCGGTCCGTCCGCGCGATCTGGAAATGGTTGGCGTGGGTAAGCAGGCCGTCCCTGGCATGGACGATATCGAGCCCGCCGGGCCACGCTTCCAGCGCCACGCCGGCGCCGTCGGCATGACCTATCATGTAGTTGGCGGCAAGCGCGCGTTCGGCGTTGAGGACGGCGCCGATAGCGTCGCCCGGAATCCGGGCGGTGAGGGCCTTGCGGCGGATGACGTGGACCGGCATTCCGAAACGCCGCTTATCCGACAGCATGAAGTTGTTGCACAGGCCGATCCCTTCCTCGTTGAGGCCGTGCTTGCCCACGAGGCCGGCCTCGGTAAGGGTCAGGATTCGGGGATCCCCTTCGCGCTGGATGTCGAGCACGACGGCGTTGGGCTTCATGGCCGGGTTCCAGTCCCAGTTCTGGCCCACGTAGGTACGCCCGTCGGCCGTCATGCCGCCGAACACGATGAACGAGGTGCAGCCGTCGTCGAGCCGCGCCTTGAGACCATGGACGAGCTCGCTTCGCGCGTTGATGGTCAGGATCGCTTCAAGGGGCGCATCGGCGCCTTCGGCGATGCCCTCGATCTCTTCCATCGTGGCGGGGTCGAACTCCGCGATGGCCGGCTCGAATCTCCGCGCCAACTCGAAAACGACGTCTCGCTCCAGGCCGTGGAGGACACGGAAGGACTCGAGATAAGCCTTGAGCGATCCATGGATGAGATCGGCCACGGCGCGGCCATACTGGACGCCGCATGCCCGTGGCGAGCCCTTCATCGCGACGATCGGAATTTCGTGCCCGTTCGTGGTGAACGTCTCCAGGCGCGTCATCGTGTCCCCCCGAGCGAAGATTCCACCAGATAACGATCCGGTCCCGCGTCGGACGGTCCGTGGCTCAGGTCAGGGCCGACTTCAACGGGTCCACGAGGTCGAGACGTTCCCAGGGGAACCCGCCATCGGGCTCGGGCGGGCGGCCGAAGTGGCCGTAAGCGGCCGTGCGCGCGTAAATCGGCTTGTCGAGTTCGAGGCGTTCGCGAATGCCTCTCGGGCTGAGGTCCATGATGTCGGCCAACGTCTTCTCCAGCCTCGCCTGATCGACCTTGCCGGTGCCGTAGAGATCCACGTAGACGGCGAGAGGTTGCGCGACGCCGATGGCGTAGGCGACTTGAATGCCACAGCGGTCCGCGAGTCCGGCGCCCACGACGTTCTTGGCCAGATGCCGGGCGGCGTAGGCGCCCGATCGGTCGACCTTGCTCGGATCCTTGCCCGAAAACGCCCCGCCGCCGTGGAGAGCCGCGCCGCCATACGTGTCGACGATGATCTTGCGTCCGGTCAGGCCGCAGTCGCCGTCGGGGCCGCCAATGACGAACCGGCCCGTCGGATTGACGTAGAACCGGTCCTCGTCGCACATCCAGCCGTCGGGCAGCGTGTCCAGGACGTAAGGGCGGACGATTTCCCGAACCTCGTCCTGGTCGACGTCACCGCCGTGCTGGGTGGAGACGACGACGCACGTCGCGCGCACGGGCTTGCCGTTCTCGTATCGCAGAGTGACCTGGCTCTTGGAGTCGGGTCCTAGCTTGGGTTCCCTGCCCGCGTGCCGCGCGGCGGCCATGGCGCGCAGGATTCCGTGGGCATAATGGATCGGCGCCGGCATCAGCTCGTCGGTCTCGCGGCACGCGTAACCGAACATCATGCCCTGATCGCCCGCGCCTTCGTCCTTGTTGCCGCGGGCGTCGACGCCCTGCGCGATGTCGGCCGACTGTTCGTGGACGAAGTTGCGGACATCCGCCTTCTCCCAGTGGAAACCGTCCTGCTCGTAGCCGATTTCGCGGACGCAGTCGCGGGCCAGTTCGACCATGCGATCCCCGGTCACCGAGGCGGGGCCGCGCACCTCGCCCGCCAGAACGATACGGTTCGTGGTGGCCATGGTTTCGACGCCGCAACGGCTGTCCGGATCCTCGGCCATGAAGGCGTCGACGATGGCGTCCGAGATCCGGTCGCAGACCTTGTCGGGGTGTCCTTCCGAAACGGACTCGCTCGTGAAGAGGTGGCTGGCGTATGTCAATCGAGGTTCCTCCGGCGCGGCCCGGAGACTCCGTCCCCGGACCGGACAGCCTTATCCGCGCTTTCCGACCTCACATGGTCAGAATGATCTTTCCGATGTGCGCCCCTCCGTCGATCCTTTCGTGAGCCTTGACGGCATCCGCGAGCGGAAAGGTCGAGTCGACGACGGGTCTGATCCGGCCGTTCTCGATCAGCGGCCAGACCTTTTCCCGCAACGAGTGCGCGATGTTCGTCTTCGCCTCGATGCTCTGTGGTCTGAGGGTCGATCCCAAAACCGAGAGGCGTTTGAGCATCGTCGGCATCAGATTGAGTTCGACCTTGTGCCCGCCGAGAAAGGCGATGTGCACCAGCCGTCCCTCGGGACGCAACAGCGAGATGTTCTTCTGGACGTAGTCTCCGGCCACCATGTCGAGAATGACGTCCATTCCGCCGGTCGGTTCCTTGAGCACCTCGAGGAAGTCCTCCTCGCGGTAGTTGACGGCTCGCTCGGCGCCGAGCTCCAGGCAGGCGTCGCACTTCTCCTTCGATCCGGCGGTCGCGAAAACACGAGCGCCGAGCTGACTCGCCATCTGGATGGCCGTCGTTCCGATACCCGAGGATCCGCCGTGCACGAGCAGTTTTTCGCCCGCCCGAAGGCCTGCGCGATCGAAGACGTTGGTCCATACCGTAAAGAACGTCTCCGGCAGCCCGCCGGCGTGCTCCAGACCGATCCCTCTCGGTACGGGCAGGACCTGGGCGGCGGGCGCCGGGCAGTACTCGGCGTAGCCGCCGCCGGTCACCAGCGCGCAGACCTCGTCGCCTTCCCGCCATTCGACGACGCCGGCTCCCACCTTCGCTACGATCCCGGCGATCTCCAGTCCGGGAATATCCGAGGCTCCCGGTGGCGGCGGATAGCCGCCCTGGCGCTGCATGACGTCCGGACGATTGACTCCCGCCGAGGCCACTTTCACCAAGACCTCCCCATGCCCCGGTTCGGGTATCGGCCGAGTGCCGAGCTTCAGGGCATCGGGACCTCCCGGCTCGGGAATTTCGATGCATTTCATGGTCTCCGGGATCGTGGCCATCGGCTCCTCTCGTCTCGGGAAATTCGGGGGGCGGGATGGTGCTGTTTACCCCGAAACCCGGCGTCGCGCAAACGGCTGTCCTGGTTCAGGACATATGAGACGGAGGGGTTTCTCCGGCCGGGTGTCTGGCAAGGTACTGGGCGGGGGTATGTCCGCCAAGGGCCTGGTGCGGTCGGAAGGTGTCGGATTTTGCCGTTCATCTGTTTACCAACAATCACGTTTACATAACTATATGAATATAAACAATAATATCTGATGTCCGAAGAAGCATGATTGCATCGGACATGACAATCAACACAATGGCAACACGGAGGGCATTCCAGAGCAAGACGCCGATTCCGGCGATCGCGCGACCCGTCATGGCCGATCCCGGCCGGCGCGGCGCCGGGCTGGCGGGCAGTTTCGCGCGTCTCAGCTATCGGCCCGCGCCAAGCCCACGGTCAGCCGCGCGCCGGTCGCTTCGGCGTCGACGGCCGAGACGGTCCCATGCCCGTCGTATAGCGTATCCGCTATAGACCCTCAAGCGCAGGGCCGGGGGCGGGGCCACCGCTTCGGCCGCGCGAGCCCGGCCACCGCCTGCCGCTTTACCGCATTTCCCCGCCGTCATCGCCGGCCGACGCGCCTTGCGCCGCCAGGAGTCGGAGCCGGGCCGGGGGTCCGGGCGAAGGCTGGACGCCGAGGGGCGTTCCGACCGCGCCTTCCCTCGCTTCCGCAATCCCGCCCGGAGTCCGTCATGCCCGACCCCGACACCATCTCCGCCGACTATTCGCTGCGCCCCGGCGAACTCGCCGACACCCTCGCGCTTCTGGTCGAGGCGCGCCAGCCGGCCATCGTCTGGGGGCCGCCCGGATGCGCCAAGTCCCAGATCGCCCAACAGGTCGCCGCCGACGCGGGGCGCGAGTACATCGACGTCCGCGCCCTGTTGCTCGATCCGGTCGACCTGCGCGGCATCCCGTGGCGCGACGGTCATGACCGCACCCGCTGGGCGCCGCCCGCCTTCCTGCCGCCCTCGGACGCGGACGGGCGTTGGCTCGTCAACCTGGAGGAGTTGCCCTCGGCCGTGCCCATGGTCCAGGCCGCGCTCTACCAGCTCGTCCTCGACCGGCGCTGCGGCGAGTACGAACTTCCCGACGGCGCCGCCCTGATCGCCTGCGGCAACCGCGAGACCGACCGCGGCGTCGTCCACCGCATGCCGACGCCGCTCGCCTCCCGCTTCGTGCACCTGGAGATCCGCGTCGACGCGCCGGACTGGTGCGCCTGGGGCGCGGAGAACGGCATCGCGCCCGAGGTCCTGTTCTTCGTCCAGATGCGCCCCGACTTGTTGCACGACTTCGATCCCCGGTCGGCGGAGAAGGCCTTTCCCTGCCCCCGCACCTGGGAGTTCGTCTCCAACATCGTGCATCGCCGCAACGGCCTCGATCCGGCCGCCGAGCGCGCCCTGTTCCGGGGCGCCGTCGGCGAGGCCGCCGCGGTCGAGTTCTGCGCCTTCCTCAAGGTCTGGCGCGACCTGCCCCATCCCCGCGCCGTCATCGACGACCCCGAGAACGCCCCCGTTCCCGACAACGCCAGCGCCCTGATCGCGCTCTGCGGCTCGCTCTACAGACTCGCCGACGACGTCAATCTCGGCGCCATCGTCGCCTACGCCACCCGGCTCCGGCGCGAGGTCGGCGAGTTCCTCGTCGGCTCCTGCATCCGCCGCGACCCCGCCTTGCAGCACACCGAGGCCTTCATCCGCTGGGCCGCCGCCAGAACCCGCTGACGCCATTTCCAGGGAGACCAACCCATGGACCTCACCAGGGACGCCATGCTCGTATCCTTGCGCATCAACGCCTGGTCCGGCCGCCTCCACGACCGCGAGGCGAGCCGCCACGTCGCCATCCACCACGACGCCGACACCGACGCCGGGCGCTACAACAAGCGCCTCCTGCCCAAGAGCGCCTTCGCCGAACTGACCGAGACCATGGGCAAGGCGCGGACCGCGCACTACGCCAACACGCTGCCCTGGGACGACCAGGGCAGCCGGCTGCTCACCGTCGCCAACTACGACCGCTACACGGCGGCCCTGGACGGGCTGATCGAGCGCATGGTGGGCGAGCGCGCCCGCTTCGTCGAGGACTACGACAGCCACATCGAACGCGCCCGCCTCGATCTCGGCCGCCTGTTTCGCGTCGGCGACTACCCGGCCAAGGAGGCGCTCCAGGCCAAGTTCGGCATCGCCTACCGCATCCTCCCGGTACAGGACGCGCGGCATTTCCTGGCCGATCTCGCCGCCGGCGAGACCGCGCGCGTCAAGCGCGACATCCGGCGGCAGGTCCAGGCCCGCCTTCACGACGCGCTGGGCGACCTCTACCGGCGCCTGGGCAAGGCGGTGGAGCGGGTCGGCGAGCGGCTGCGCGAGGACGAGAACGGCAAGCCGCTGACGTTCCGCGACAGCATGATCGAGAACGTGCGCGACCTGGTGGACGTGGTGCCCCGGCTCAACGTCTTCGAGGACGCCGAACTCGCCGGGCTGTGCCGGGAGGTGGGGGACAGGATCGCCCGCGTGGACCCGGACGTGCTGCGGCCGTCGCGGCGGTACGATCCGCGCGCCCGCGAACAGGTGAAACAGGACGCGGACGAACTGACGGCCCGCTTCGCCGGCTACTTCGCGCCGGCCGCCGGCGCGCCGGACCGGGAGGCGGCGTGATGTCCGGGCGCGCCCATGCGGAATCGGCGCGGCGCGTCGGCGACTGCGTGACGGCGCTGCTCCGCGACCAGCCCTTCTTCGGCAGCCTCGCGTTGCGCCTGCCGATCCGCGCCGACGCGTCCCGCGAGACCCTGGCGAGCGACGGCAGGGACCTCCGCTATGCGCCCGGCTGGGTGGCGGAGACGGACGCCGACCGGGTCAAGACCGCGCTCGCGCGGGTGGTCCTGGCCTGCGCGCTCAAGCACCACACACGGCGGGGAGAACGCGACCCCGAACGCTGGCAGCAAGCCTCGCAGCTGGTCACGCACGGGCTGCTGCGGGATGCCGGGTTCGTGCTGCCGCCCGACGCCGAGGCCTGGGACGGGCTGAGCGTCGAGCAGGCCTACGACAGGCTCCCGGAACCGTCCGATAAAACGCCGAGTCCCGAGGGCACGCCCCGATCGAACGCCGGCGGCGGCGATGACGGCGGTGATCTGTCCGACGGCGCTCCGGGCAAGCAGGACGATCCGGGAACCGGAAGCGGGGACCCGGCCTCTCCGGCGTCCGGGCAGGCGCCTTCCAGCCACGACGCATACGGCACCGGCGAGGTCATGGACGCCGCCGCGCGCCGGGACGACGACGAGTCTGGCGCGGCATCGCCGGACACCGCCGCCGAGGAACAGGCCTGGGACGAGGCCATGCACCAGGCGATGAGCCTTGCCAAGGCGCAGGGCAAGGCGCCGGGCGCCGTCGAGGAGGAACTCGGGCGCGCCCACCGGAGCGCCCTCGACTGGCGCGCGCTGTTGCGCCGCCACATGACCGACGCCGCCCGCCGCGACTACAGCTGGAGCCTCCCCAACCGGCGTTTCATCGACGGCGGACTGTATCTGCCCTCGATCCGCTCGGAGGGTATCGACACTATCGCCGTCATCGTCGACACCTCCGGCTCGCTGCCGACGGACACGCTGGCCCTGTTCTGGACCGAGGTCCGGGAGATCGCGGCGGAACTGCAACCCGAGACCGTCGCGCTCCTCCAGGTCGACGCCGCCGTACAAGATGCCGCGCTCTACGCCTCCGGCGACCTGCCGGAGCGGGTCGCGATCAAGGGGCGTGGCGGCACCGACTTCCGGCCGGGCTTCGCGTGGCTCTCCGACCAGGGGCTACGCCCAGGTTGCTGTCTGTACCTGACCGACATGGAGTGCGACCGCTACCCCGAAACCGAGCCGGACTATCCGGTGATCTGGTGCAACTGGGGACCGCCGCCCGGCGCGCGCAACCCCCAACCCTGGGGCGAGCGTATCGACATGCGGGTGGGATGATGCCGTCGTCAACCGCCCGGTTGCGTCATGGTCATGTGCGAACGCACCGACTGTCGCCCGCCCTGCGTCGAAACCGTATCCGAGGTATCGATACCTCTACGCCCTGAACCCACTGTCCTTCAAGACCGCTTCCTTCACGATCATCCGGCCTGCGGTCGCCACCACCACTTTCGCGTCCGATTTCTGTCGGCGGAGAACCTTGAGGGCTTGGGCCACGGTACTACCTCTCGTCATTACGTCATCCACAAGCAAGATCCTGTCCGCGTCCAGAGGGACATCCGCCCGTAGCGCATTGGAATACGTGTTCTCAAATTTCGCAGTTGTACATCCCTGTGACTGCATTCGACGCTTGGAAACGTTCTCCGTCAACCTCAGCATCTCACGTATTGGAACGGCCAACAGCTTGCCAAGTTCTTTTGCCAACACGAGCGTCCGATGTTTTTCACCTATATTCTTCTTATCTGGCGATAATGGTATCGGGACAATGTAGTTAAAATTGAGAAAATTCCGCTTGCGGAGCTGCTCGAACATCGCTCGTGCGAATGGATAAGCGTAGGCCATTTCTCCTACCTTGAAAGCAGCGAATCTCGCGCTCATCTTCAACACTTTTGGGGCAATTCGTGTTTCGTAGCAGCGCCGCGGCACGATCCAATGCGCCGAAACTGCGTCCTCGTATACAGACCGCCTTAGTCGTGACGGTGACCCCGCGTGCCCTTTCTTGATAAGAGGCAGGTTGGTCCATGTTGGGCAGTCGTCGCATCGCCTGGCCTTGCATGCCGACAAGCTACATTCAGGCGCGATCGTCCTATCCTCTGGCCAAACGAAGACTTGGCGGTAACGCGGTGCCACGACCTCCGCGACTATCTTGGAAACTTTCCGCCGTGTTATCGGAGATTCCGTGCTGTACTCGCGTATGCGAAGGCTGACTTTATTCGCATCCAAGTCAACATCGTCCACGATTCCTTTCGCGTAGACCCCGTTTTCGAAATGGTGCTGGCCGTGGAAGTAGACCCAACACTCCCACCCTTTCTCTACAACGTCGATGTAATGGCGCCAGCCTAGAATCAGTCGACTATTCTCCTCCATCCGTTGCGGGATCACCGCCGGCCTGAAACCGTCATACCCACTGTGAATCTTGTAAAGAAACTTCATAGTCCGAGCACATCCTTGAATCCGTGGAGTACCATTTCCGTATCCGGTGGAGCGGTTGTCTCGTAGCCGTAAGACACCCACGCAAAACGCACCGCGGCTGCCTTCGCCGCCTTTGCGTCCGCTACCCCATCACCCACGAACCAAGTGTGTGGACCGGCTTCTCGTCCCATCTCCCGCAGCGCCCTTCGTATCCCGTGGGGTTGTGGTTTCGCCGGTACGCCTGGGCGAGGCGTGACGACCACTTCAAAGTATTCGTCGATGCCGGTCGCCTCTGTCATGGGAGTGACAAGCCATCCCGGCAGGTTCGTCACCGCACCCATCAACGTCCCGCATTCTCGGAGTTCATCCAGAGCCTGCCGTGCGCCATCGTAGAACGTCAACGACACTGTGCTGTCCTTAACCGCCCGGGCAAAGCGAGCCTTGCTCACTCCGCACTGCGTTGCCAACTGCACAATGCTCGTTCCCGCTGCGAGAGTGCGCTCGTGTTGTGCTGCTGAGCCGCCAGACAGTCGTGCCGTAACCTCCGCGTACCACGGGCGACTGTCCCAGAGCGTGCCGTCTAGGTCCAGGAGGAGAGTCCGTCGATCCATGTTTCGTACAGCGACTGGCCGGCGGTTAATTCAAAAGCGCATCCTCCTGTTCGTGAGTCTTCCTCTATCAACGCGTTTCCGGTCGTGTCCTTCGACCCATCAGGCTTGAACGTGGCGACAGGCTTCTTCTGTTCACGCCCGAAACGGTAGGCGTTCATCGCTCCCCCGTCGGACGCCGATTGAGCAACAAGAACGCCTTGTGCAAACGCTACGATAAGCTTGTTACGCTTACGCAGATGTAGCGATGACGCACGCTGCCCGAATCCGAACTCGCTGACGAAGGCGGCTCCAGGATACGCAAGCAGCTCCTCCCATAGACTTCGGTTCTCCGGAGGAAATACCTTGTCCAGTCCGCAGGGCATGACGCAGACCGTACTTCCGTCGACATCTCGAGCCGCGACGTGCCCAATCGAATCGGCACCGACCGCAAATCCTGACACGACGACTAGACTCTTGCGCGCTGCGGTCATCGCAAATTTCCGGACGCTGCCCGCGTATGGGTCGCGCGTTTTCCGAGAACCGACGACCGCAACTGAACCCCCAGCAGCCCAGATCGCGGGATCGCCGCGGACATAGAGAACAGGTACGGGATTGTTACTGGTGTACACGCGCTCCGGATACTCCGCATCGCCGTGGACGAGAATCGTAGCGGAGCAATTTTCCGCGCGCTTCAGCTGTTCTTCTGCGCGAGAGCGCTCGGCAGCAATGTCGGCTGGCGAAAGGGCACGAATCGCCGCGCGGAGCTTGTCTCCCGTGCGTCCGCCAAACGGAAGCAACTCAGGGCGCTTAATCGCCTCCCCGGGGTCCACTCCGGCGTCATGCATCTCGCGGAACTTCACGGGCCCGAATCCGGACACCCGCTCCAAAGCGTACAGGGCCCCCAACTTGTCCGCAGTAGGGTGGCGCATGGCACCCAACGATGGCGCGGTTTGCTGTTCCCGGCGCTCATCACGCAGCCGTTCCTCCAGCAGCAAGCGAACGGCTTCAGGTCGGGACAGCGATGGTTTTTGCTTGGTCCGCCACTCGTCCAGTGCTCTGATGATCGTCTCGCCCAGTGGTATTTCGACGAGTTGCGTACCCATGTGTCTCTCACGTCTCGGTCGAGCCATTATACTCATTCATCGTGAGTGCGGACACAGCTGGGTAACACCAAGGTTGCTCTGGGTCTCGGAGGGTGGCGACCTTCCTTTGCATGTGCGGCCGCTTCATGCAGACCTTCGCCTGGGACCGGGCCGACCTGCTCCTCGATCTCCCCGAAACGCCGCTGAACCTCCGGCCCCGCTATAACATCGCGCCGGACCAGGAAGTGGCGGTTGTCCGCACGGGTCGGGACGGCCGCCGTCGGCTTTCGGTGCCGCGCTGGGGTTCGATCCCCGGTTGGGCCAAGGATTCCCGGATCGGCCACAAGCCCGTCAACGCGCGTTCGGAGACGGCGCGCCAAACCCTCGTTCCGGGTCTTGTTCGCCTCCCGCCGCTGCCTGATCCCGACGGACGGGTTCCACGAATGGAGGCGCGAGGGCGGGGCGAAGCAGCCCTGGTTGATCGGCATGGAGGACCGCGAGCCGTTCGCGACCCTCACCGCGGCCACCAACGAGATCGCGGCACCGATCCACCATCGGATGCCTGTAATCCTCGCCCCGACGGCGTTCGGCTCCTGGCTCGCGGGCGCGAAGATTGCGCTTGAACCGTACCCACCGGAAGCCATGACCGCCTAGCCGGTGAGCGCCTTCGTCAACCGCCCCGCGAACGACGATCCACGATGCATCGAGCCGGCTGCCGATGGGCAACCCGATGCTTGGCCGACCGATCATGGTGTCCCCGATAATTTCGGATCTCGACGTCTGGCGCGGCCGCGCTGCTCACCACGGCGACGAGCGGCCACTCATGCCGCGATGCGGGCCGACGCGCTCCTGGCCGCCGGCGACCGCGAAGGCCGCCGGGTCCGGCTTCGGATTCTGTCGGTCGCCAAGGAGCGGCAACGCGAGCGCGCCGCCCACGATCCGCCGCACCGAGAATACGCATCCAGGCGACCCGATCGCCGGGCTCGTGCATTGCCGGGACGATGGCCCGACACCCACGGCAATCCCGTAACCCGCATCCGCGACGCGCGGTCCGCTTCGTTCCCGCCTGCCGTCCGTGCACCGCCCGGAGGACGAGCCGGGCCGGGGAAGGGCGAAGGCGGGGCGCCCGAGAGCGCGTCCGCGCCGGGCGGCGAACGGGAGAAGGCGATGCGCGTCTACACACGGGACGAGGTGTGCGGGTTCCGGTTCACCCGGGCCGCCTGGGGCGAGTTGAGCAACTTCCGGCCGTTGTCGACTCCCATCCCGGCGGGTCCCTGGACCTTTTCGACCACGGAGCACCTGTATCAGGCGGCCAAGTTCGCCGCCCGGCCGGACCTCCAGGAACGGATCGCCATGGCTCCCACGGCGAAGGAGGCGAAGGCAATCGGCGGGACCGGGGGCGCGAGCATCGACCCCGGCTGGGACCGGATGCGGATCGACGCGATGCGCTGGGTCCTGCGCCGCAAACGCGAGACCGACCGGGACGAGATCGACCGCGTGCTTGCGGCGACCGGGGAGCGGCCGATCGTCGAGGTCTCGACCCGCGACACGTTCTGGGGCGCGCGGCCCGCCGACGACCGCTACGAGGGCCGCAACGCGCTCGGACGGCTGTGGATGGAACTCCGCCGGCAGCTGCGCGAGGACGATCCGCAATCCCGCGCCGACGCCTGGATCGACCGTATCCGCGTCGGCCGTCTCGCCGGCTGATCGTTCCCCGTTTCCCAATTTCAAGCGCTCCCGGATGGCGAGGCCGGTTCGGGCGTCGCCGCGATGCCCGCGCGCCCCCAGGAGTTCGGGGTCTGCCCGGGCCGGGCGAATCCCCCGATGGAGGAGGTCTCCGCATGCCCCACGACAGCGCCGCGACCGAACGCGCCGCCCTGATCCTCGCCGAACGCGATCCCGGTCCGCGCAACCGGCTCGACGCCTTCCTCATGCTCTCCGGCCAGGATTTCCTATGGCGCCGGGACGGCCCCTGCGCCGACTTCGGCGAGGCGGTTCGCATCCACGAGGCCAGGATCGGCGAGGCCCTGCCGAGGCCCGCGTCGCTCCCGATCTTCGGCGTCGCCAGACGCCGGGGCGCCGGCCGCCGCGAGGTCGCGGTCTGGCTCGCGGGCTATTTCCTCGGCTGGATCGTCGGCCGCGGCCGCCCCTGCCGGGCGACCGACCGCGTCTGGCGTCTCGGCGCCATACTGCCGGTCTGCCTGGGGCTGTCCCACGAAGCGGCGTGCCGGGAGCCTCCCCGCCCACTTGCCGACGCCGAACGGCGCGTGACCGAACTCGCGCGCGCGAACCTCCTCGACCCCGGCGCGCGGGCGACCGGCGGCCGGGAGGCCTGAGCGATGGGCATCCACGATCCCTACCGCATCCCGCGTCCGGCGGTCATCAGCTTCTCGGGTGGAAGAACGTCCGGCTATATGCTCGAGCACATCGTCGCGGCTTACGGGGGAACGTTGCCCGACGACATCGCCGTCGTGTTCGCGAACACGGGCCTGGAGCACCCGGCGACGCTCGACTTCGTCGACACTTGCTCGAAGGCGTGGGGTGTCGACATCGCCTGGGTCGAGTACGACTGGGACGCGCCGCACCGCACGCGCATCGTCGATCATCGCGGCGCGTCGCGCGGCGGCGAGCCCTACGCGGCGCTGATCGACCGCAAGGGCTTCGCGCCCAGCGTCGGCATCCGATTTTGTACGGGCTTCCTCAAACGCGATCGGATCGAGTCCCACGCCCGCTATCGGCTCGGCCTGCGCCGGTGGCATTCGGTGGTGGGTCTGCGCGCCGACGAGCGCTCCCGGGTGTTGCGCATGCGGGCGCGGGACTGCGGCAGCCGCACCGGCGCCCGTGCGGTTCTGCCGCTGGCGGACGCCGGGGTTGACGAGCGCGACGTGCTGGCCTGGTGGAAGCGTCAACCCTTCGACCTCGGCATCCCTTCCTACGCGGGCAACTGCGTCCTCTGCTTCCTCAAGGGCCGGGCCAAGCTGCTGCGCCTGATCCGAGAGGATCCATCGCGGGCCGACTGGTGGATCGAACAGGAGCGCCGAGTCTCGAACCGGACCAACGCGCAAGGGCGCGCTTGCGAGAGCATGAAGCGGTTCCGCCTCGGCGAGACCTACGAGGAGCTGCGCGCCGCCGCCTTCAATCAGGCCGACCTGTTCGACGACGCGGTGGCGGACACCGAGGCGTGCTACTGCACCGACTGACCCTTTGGCTCCAACGCCGCGCCCTACGCCGCCCGGAGGCCGGGCCAAGCCGTCGGAGGGCGAAGGCCGGATGCCCGGAGCGGGCCTCCCCAACCAGCCCGGCAACGCCTCCCACGGTCCCGGAACGAGCGCCCGGCTCGCGGGCGCCGGCCTTCCCCATCCATCCAGGACGGAACCCGCCATGACCGATCAGTTCCGCATGCTCGACCACGCCCCGGGGCGGCGCACGATGACGGTGCGCGCCGCCGACCTCGAACGGATCGTCGAGGACGACCCGTATCCCGACCTGTCCTGGCTCGAGCCCGACGCCAACCCGGCCAATGCGGAAGCCAACGCCGAGCGCCTCACGGCCTACCGCGAGGGCGAATGGTACTGCATCGGTATCCGCGCGCGGGCGGCGTTCCTCATCGACCTCGGTCACGGGGTCCTGATCCAGACCGTCGAGAGCCCCGGCCTGTGGGGCATCGAGAGCGACAGCGACCCGGAGTATCTCGACCAGGTGTTCGCCGAGGAAGCGCAAACCCTGCGCGGCATCCTCGCGCAACTGAACGTGACGGTGGTCGAGGCCCAGGATGCGCAAGGAGAATAACGCCATGGTCGAAGATGCTCCGGCCCGCGCCGTTCACGGGGCGCCGGCCCAGGCGCTCGCGGATGCGCTCTCCGCCCTGGCCGGGCTGTCGCAATGGATCGCCTGGACGGCGGACGGCGACCTGCCGCCGGACGAGCGGATGAGCGCCCGCAACATGCGCGAGGCGGCCGCGGGTCTCGCCAAGGCGTCCTCTCACCTCGATGCCGCGGCCGACCTGATCGAACCCCGGACCGGGTCCGGGGCGGCCTTCCGCGAGCGCGACGCCTGACCCGACTTTCCCCTGCCCACACGCCGGTCCGGCGTTTCGATCCCGATCCGATGCCCGCGCGCCGCCCGGAGTCCGGGCCGGGCCGGGGCCGGGCGAGGCCGGACGCCCGAGGAAGGGCGCTCCGGCCATCGATCGCACCTTCCGGCGGTCTTCCACGCGAAGATCGTCCCCACACGAGGAGATCGCCCATGCGCGAACCCGACCCCGGCCTCCGGCACATCCCGCTCGGCAGGCTCGAACTCTCCCCCGACAACGCCCGCAAGACGCCCGCGGACGACGCCGCGCTGGCCGAGCTCAAGGCCTCGATCGCCGCCCACGGCTTGCTTGAAAACCTGGTCGTCCGGCCCGTCGGCGCCGGCGAGGACGCCCGCTACGCGGTGATCGCGGGCGGGCGCAGGCTGGCCGCGATGAAGGCCCTGGCCAGGGACGGCGCGGTGGCCGCCGACTTCCCCGTGCCCTGCCGCGTGTGCGGCGACGGCGCCCTGCCGCGCGAACTGTCGCTGGCCGAGAACACGGTCCGCGTCGCCATGCACCCGGCGGACCAGGTGGAGACCTTCCGCCGCCTGGCCGACGACGGGGCGACGGCCGCCGGGATCGCCGCGCGCTTCGGCGTCGCGACCCGCACGGTCGAGCAGCGCCTGCGCCTGGGCGGCGCCGCGCCGGTGCTGCTCGACGCGCTGCGCGCCCGCGAGATCGACCTGGAGACCCTGACCGCGTTCGCCGTCACCGCCGACCAGGGCCGCCAGACCGCGGTCTGGAAGCAGATGAAGGCGCGGGGCTACCCGCCGGCGTCCTGGGAGGTGCGGCGGATGCTGACCGAGGACCGCATCCCGGCGACCTCCGACCTCGCCCGCTTCGTCGGCGTCGGCGCCTACGAGGCGGCCGGCGGCGCGGTCGACCGCGACCTGTTCGCCAATACGGACGACGCCGGCGTC
>CATQHA010000002.1 GCA_958295725.1 uncultured Alphaproteobacteria bacterium
CGCCGAGACCGGCGAACACTGGCGCCCCCGTCACGGCTCGCACGCCAGCCTCACCGGCAAGCTCACCTCCGCAGCCATCGACGCACGCGACTTCATCCGCGCCCGCAAGGACCGCGAGACCCGCGCCCACCTCCCCGACGGAACCCTCGTCGCCGTCGCAGGCGGCAAGGAGGCCGAGGACGTCCGCGCCATCTGGAACACCCTCGATCGCGTCAAGACCCGACACGCCGACGTGATCCTCGTCCACGGCAGCGGTCCCGGCGCGGAGAAGATCGCCGCCTCATGGGCCGAGCGCAACGACGTCCACCAGATCGTCTGCAAGCCCGACTGGGACCGCCACGGACGCGCCGCACCCTTCCGCCGCAACGACGACCTCCTCAACCTCCTCCCCAAGGGCGTCGTCGCCTTCCCCGGTTCCGGCATCACCGAGAACCTCATCGACAAGGCGCGCCGGCTCGGCATCCCCGTCCACCGCGTCGCCGCCTGAGCGCAACCACCCAGGGCCGGTCCCCGCCACGGGATCGGCCCTTCTTCCTCGCCTCACCACCGGAGGCCGTGCGGATGCTGCCGATGGACGCCGTGCGAGCGGAGACAACGCGACTGCCCGACATGATGTCCAATCGTGCCACGCGTGCTCGCTTCGCCAACCCGCTACGCGGGTCCTCCGCTTCGCTTCGGCAACGACTCGCAATGCCAAGAAGCGCCGGGAAGCCGTCCGACCGTGGCTCCGCACTCGCTCCGCTCGCTTGTGCGCCCGCACCATCGGACGGCTTCCCGGCGCCGGCATTGCGGCCGTTGTGGCTCCGGTCCGCGCGCGTGTCCCAATTCGACAGCACGTCGGGACGCAACGCCCCGGCGGTGGCAACATCCAGAAGAGGAGAGCGAGATGCGCATCTGGAACAAGCGGACCGACCGAAACATCCCCAAGAGCGCCGTCTACGTCGGACGACCCACCCAATGGGGCAACCCCTTCGTCATCGGACGCGACGGAGACCGCAAGACCGTCATCGAGAAATACCGCCGATGGCTCTGGAAGCGGATGCAGGATGGGCGCATCGACCGCGACCGACTCGACGCCCTCGCCGGCAAGGACCTCGTCTGCCACTGCGCCCCCGAGCCCTGCCATGCCGAAGTCCTCGCCCGCGCCGCCCAATGGGAACACGACCGGCGCAACGGATAACCCGACCCGCGAGAGCCGGTCCCCGACACGGGATCGGCTCCATCGCCTCACGATCCAAGACACCGATCGCCGACGACAACATCCCCCCGCGTCGGCGCCGCCGCCCGCGCGACACACCGTCGCGCCCGCACCGGCCCGCTCCCCTCGCCGGTCCCGCGGCCCCAATCCCTTCTCAAGACATCCAGGGTACGATCACGGCATGGAAGCCGGTTCGCTCCACACCCGACGCACCCCGGTGCCTTGAGCGAGACCCGGCCGGTCCGCCTTCACCGGACGGTTTCCGTTACATGACAGTACGTTAGGCCGGATTCGGCCTACAGCCGCGATCCCGCGCGCGGGCCGCGTTGTCTCCCCGGAACCGCCGCCCCGTTCCCTGCGAACGGGCGGCGCCCGAGGGAACGGACAACGGAGGAACCCCGTGCGCATCCACGCCACCATCAACGAACGGACCGTCCGCCGCACGTTCAAGGAACGCAAGCCCGGCACTCGCGGCCTCACCGTCATCGACAGAGACCTGCCCCAGTTCGGCTTCAAGCTCGCGAAGAACGGTACCAAGACCTTCTTCGTCCGCGTCTTGCGCCCGGTCGGCGTGCCCAAAACGGTCCTCGGCACGGCGGACGAGATGACCGCCGCCGAAGCGAGGGAGAAGGCCCTCGCCGCCATCGCCGCCGCGAAGGCCGAGCGCGAGACCGGACCCCTGTTCGCCGACTTCGCGGACGAGTTCATGCGCCGACAGGCGCGGCGCTGGAAACCCTCCACCCGCGAGAACAACCGGCTGATGACCCGGAACTACCTCCTGCCCTTCTTCGGCGCGATGCGCGTCGCGGAGATCGCCCGCGCCGACGTGCGGCGATGGTTCGACGCCATGAGCGGCACGCCCGGCAACGCCAACCGGACCCTGCCCGTGCTCTCCGTCATGATGCGGCAAGCCGAACTCTGGGACCTTCGCCCGCAGGGCTCCAACCCCTGCCGGAACATGCGCCGCTACAAGACCGTCCCGCGCGAGCGCTTCCTGTCGCTGGACGAGCTGAAGCGCCTCGGCTTCGTGCTCGACCACGCCGACGACCGGCAGGCCGCCGCCGCGATCCGGCTCCTGCTGTTCACCGGCGCGCGGTCGTCCGAGATCGCCGGCCTCCGCTGGGACTGGATACGCGGCGCCCGCGCGGTGCTGCCCGACTCCAAGACCGGCCCCAAGACGGTCCAGCTCCCGCCGCCCGCCCGCGCCGTCCTCAACGGACTGCCGCGCCAGGGACGGTTCGTCTTCCCGAACCGCAAGGGCGACGGCCCGATGACCGACCTCGGATTGCGCTGGCACAAGCTGCGCGACCTCGCCGGGCTCGACGGCGTGCGCATCCACGACTGCCGCCACACCTTCGCCTCCCACGCCGTGATGAGCGGCCTCGACCTCTACACCGTCGGCCGCCTGCTCGGCCATGCCGACACCGCCTCCACCGAGCGCTATGCCCATCTCGCCGACGAGCACGTCCGCGAGGCGGCGGGGCGCATCTCCGGCATCGTCAACGACGCCATGACCGGAAGCGGGAAGGAGGCCGGCCATGACCGGTAGACACCGCCATCCCCGGCTCGGCGCGAACGCCATCGCCGCCGCGAAGCCGGCGGCGAAGGAATACACCCTCTGGGACGGGACGCTCGGGCATTTCGGGGTGCGGGTGCATCCCTCCGGCGTCAGGTCCTTCATCGTCCAGACCCGCGTCCGGGGCCGCATGCGCAAGATCACGCTCGGGCGCTTCCCCGAGATGGGCATCGAAAAGGCCCGGAGGGAAGCAGCAACCGTGCTCGCCCGCCTGTGGGGCGGCGAGGCCGTCGCTGCCCCGCGCAAGACCAAGGCGCCGTTGTTCCGCGACTTCGCCGCCCGCTACCGCGAGCGGCGAATGCACCGCTGGAAACCGTCGTCGCTGGAGACCTTCGACATCTACCTGCGCAACCGCCTGTTGCCGCATTTCGGACGGCTCAGGCTCGACGCCATCGACCACGCGCGGGTCTCGGCATGGTTCGATGCGGCGAGCGTGGACAAGCCCGGCGCGGCCAACCGCGCCTTCGAGATACTCCGCGCCATGCTCGCCGCCGCCCGCCAGTGGGGCGAGATCGGCGAGCACGTCCCCGACGCCTGCGCCAACATCGTCAAGAACCCGAGGCGGCCCGTCGCACGCTATCTCGACCACAAGGAGCTGGAGCGCCTCGGCGCGGTGCTCGACCGGCACAAGCAGGAACACCCCTGGCCGGTCGCGGCCATCCGCCTGCTCACCCTCACCGGGGCGCGGCTCTCCGAAGTCATCGACCTCAAGTGGGACGAGATCGGCGAGCTTGGCGAGGACGGCGCGAGCGCGCGCCTCGAAGACTCCAAGACCGGGCCGCGCACCGTCTGGCTCGGGCCGGAAGCGGCAAGGCTGCTCGCGGCGCTGCCCCGGCCGGAAGGCAGGGAACGGGTGTTCCCCGACGACCTCTCATCGGACCGGCTCTACACGTTCTGGTGCGGCATCCGGGAAGAGGCGGGGCTACCCGGCCTTCGCATCCACGACTGCCGCCACACATGGGCCTCGCAGGGCGTCATGAACGGCGTCGGGCTGACCACCGTCGGGCGGCTGCTCGGACACCGCCAGCGCGAGACCACCGCGATCTACGCCCATCTCGACGACGGCGCGTTGCGCGACGCCGCCGCGCGGGCAGCAGGTATTATCGCACGCGCCATGGGATACAGGGCCGTGCCGACGCCGCCGTCGGAAGAAATGGGTAATGCCGGAGACGGTATGGAACTTGACCGGCCGAGCACTGCGGACCGGCGCGCCGTGAGGCACGGTCCGCTTGACCCTGCCACGACGGCGAACCGGTCCAGGCAGCTGGACTGGATGGATCCGGAAGGCGACGCGGAAGAATCTCCTCAGCGCCGGAGTATCGACTGGTTAAGCGACGACCCCTCGAATCAGAATTCAGATTCCACGGCCACGGGTAGGAGGAAGCCATCCGCGCGGCGCGACCCGCTGTGGATTTGATCCCTGTGTCGGCTGGGGTAGCCGACCGACATCGGCACTGGGCCCCACAACATGCGCCCCCGGTCCGCTGCGCGCGTGACGTGTTCAAGACCGGCGCGAAGCCAGGAACGCGCAAAGGGAACCGGAGACCGCGACAATCAACTCGGCTTCGGCATGATCGACAGATTGCTGCTCGCGGATGTGGCGGCCGCGGTCGGAAGCGTAACCCCAAAGTTTGTGGACGGCTTGGTCAAGAGGTGCCGGCAAGGCGAGCGAGGACACGAGCTTGCCCAGTGTCAGATTGGGCTGACCGGCTACCTCGCGTGCGGTTGCCTCAAGTGCCGCCATGGCATGCTGAATAGCGCCGGTAATGTCCGGCTCCGGGCGACGGGAGATGTCCCGCAGGGCCTCGCGCATTTCGCTCGCTGCGCGTTGGAGGTCCGACTCGTCCAGGCGATCGGGGACTTCGTGGGTGCTCCTGGCAAAAGCCTCCGAACCTCTGTGGGTGATCCGACCGTCCCGGAGCTCCCAGCCGATACCGTTCTCAATGAAGAAGTCGTTCAGGCGCCGCCCGAACTCGCCCGCAGGCCCGGAATCCCGCGCGCCGTTGGCGGCGACTTCGGCATAGAGAGCTTCGGCGATGTCGTAGACCTTGTACCATGGGGCACTCTCCATGAGATCATCGACCTCATGCCGGATATTCGGGTACTCGGACCAGTTGTCCGAGTCGGGCCGTGCCAGCAGGACTGAGCAGATCACTCGTCGCATGTCGGACGGCCTTATGCCCGTATTCTCGGCAATCGAGGGAATCGCGCCGCGCAGGTCGGAAGGGGCATCCTCGCGGACGGTGATCTGTGCGGCGGTCGGTCGGTAGCCCTGCCGATCCGAGAAACGTTCAGTCATAGAGTGAGATTCCGCTGCTCGCCGTATCCGTGGTGGGCGAAGGGATGTGCCGGTTATCCAAGACCCACGCAGATTTTGTCCGGCCTGTCGTTCTCACCTTACTCCGCAACGGGCTCATTGGTAACGGTCGGTTCGCGGCTGATCCGCGCTCTCCAGTCCCTGATCGTCTCGATATCCATCCCCGTCGTCTGAGCCGCGGCTTGGTCAAGGTGCTCGCGCATATCGTCATCGGCCCCATTCTTCCACGGTTTGACCGGCATGTGCTTGGTGCGCTCGTACGCTTCGGCGAGGACAGCGGCGCTCGTCGCCTTCAAGTCTGGAACTCGCAACGTGGCCAGATCGGCCTGCTAAAATGACGGATTCGTCAACATCGTTCCTCGCCTCATCAAGAATCCGAACGCTCCGAGCGTACTGTTGCACCATGCACACAGTGCTTTCGCCTCGTCGAGACTCGTCGTCTGGCCTCGGATAGGACCCCACATCGAGCCAACAGCCGGGATGTTCTGAAAATTGCGAGGAGCCGACCGGAATCCGTCCTGAACTTGGCCGCGAGGAGAACATGTCTGGCCTGATTCCGGTAGCGAGCGGCCAGCGTCTCTTTCCTGTCGGTGACGCTCTGTTCCGGGACAGCCTCCATGGTGGTCCGCAGATCCTTCGAGCGGCCCCAGAACACGCGGTAGCTGTTATCGTCGTCGTTGACGGGACTGAATGCGTCGCGGATTCGCCAGCCCGCGGGCCCGAGAAGATATCGGTCTCGCAATGATACGAGTCCCGTTTCCTGTTCGAATAGCGTGAAGGATGCGCTGGATCCGGTCGTGGCCCGGGATGTCTTACTCGTCTCCGACGCTAGCGGCTGCTATCCGCCCGTCGCAGCGGCGCTTCCGCGGCATCGCCACCAAGGACCTCGATAGCTATATGGGACCTGCCCAACGACGACCTCGACCACATCAACCGCTGGATCGACGCCTTCGCCGACGAATTCAACACTTTCCGACCGCACCAGGCCCTTGGCGGAAATACCCCTGTCGAGTACCTTGCCAAACAACCAGCCGAAGAAACCCTCCCGTCTCATATGTCCTGAACCAGGACACACGCTTGACCGCCATCTGTCTTGCCTCTATCGTCTGCTTCTGGATATGAGTCTTGAGCCTAGTGCATCGAAACTGAAGTAAGGATCATTATACGGACAATGAATTCTCACTCTCGTCGAACAATTTTTCCATGAAATAGACCAAATAATATGTGATGAACTTCAGGTTCATGACATTAGTCCCTGCTTTCGTTGACGCGCGGGTAGGCGACTTTTCCCCAAGCGCCGGTATCCGGGTCCGTGGCGATGTCGGCACGCATGATGTCGAGAATCACCGGCACGAGGGCCGCCATGATGCGGCTTCCGTCCCTGACCTGATCCCCGCCCCAGCCCGCGGCGAAGGTGGTGCCGCCGTGAAAGATCTGGTTGCGCAGCACGTAGAGCCGCCGGAAGACGATTTCAAGGACACGATCGACGTTACCGTTCGTCAGCGCGCGATTCGCCTGTTGTTTTTCTTTCTCGAATCGTTGTTTCCAACCCCGGCCGCCCGGGGCCTCCCGGACCGACTCCCAGAATGGCCTGAAAAGGTATTTGTTGCGCAGAAGAATTCGAACGGGACCAGTATCTAGAATGTTCTGAATGATTTCGTCCTTGTCCCGTCTCACGATCTCATACAGGAATTTTCCGAATTTCTCCTTCTCCGCTAGATAGAAATCGTGGGTCTCGTCCTCGATCACTTCATAACCATAGGCGGCGTTGAAGGATATCCAGAGAAACATAAATCGTTCGCACGCAAACCCGACGCCATCGCTCGCTTCTTCACCCTCCCTCGCCGCTCTGTTCGCCCTTGCCAGCCAGCTTTCGGCGCGCCGCATCCGGTCTTTATTGTGCTGCCGTTGCGGCACGTCGCTACTGGTCTTGTGCATCGCCCCCTTTTTTATCCCCCTCTTCTCATCCTCACCGTTGCAAATCGGACCGCGGAGCAATCAGATGGCAATGGCGCCATCGATCAATGCCCTGGCGCACTCGTAATGCCAATTCGTCCTCGTCGTCGTTTCGTATGGCTGGAGCGCGCAACCAGGCGCGTCCGGCGGCATGTGGGCGTTGTAGAACACCGTTCTCTGGACGATTCCCGCCGTCGTCGAGCAAAAAAACGGAACATAGTCCTTGCCTCCCAGGAAGACGACATGGTCGGACGTGTCTTTCGGTATCATGCAAAAATCCCGATAGCCTGTGTCGCGTATCAAACGACGCTTGTAGGCGTTCTCGCCTCTCGCGTTGTTGGAAAAGGTGATGTCGTAGTTCGGCGTGAGGAAGTCGGCGGATACCAGCCCCCAACCGGCGGACAGGATGAACAGTCTTCTTACGCCAAATTTTTCCGCCAGCCTTCGATAAGTTTCGTTCCGGTACAGCGCCGACGCGGGAAGCAAGTCGAAAGTATTCTCCGCCCTCTGGTCACGATTGTACGCGACGAGGAAGTCGCGATACGAACGTCCGGGAGACATCATGTCGTCGGGACGGCGATACACGATCGAAGCGCGCGCCGGCGCGCAGGCGGGGTCAGCGACGAACAGGATCCTCCGGCCGTTTTCCGACATGACATGGCCGGCGTTCGCATTCTTTCCGGCGGCGCACTGGATCACCACGCTCACATCCCGGTTCACGACGCACCCTCCCCGGCGATCCATTCCGAAATCAGCCCCTCTAACGTCGGCAGGAAATCCGGATTGCATTCGTCATCGACGTGCCGTTGATTCCACAGACCCGAGCGGCGGACTTTTCCGCGCGGGCAATGTCGCCCAAGCCATGTTTCGGACGGCGGGTCGATCGCGGTCCGCCCGTGATTGCTGAGCAAGGCAATGGCGTTTCTCTCGATGTACCCGCGCCGGCTGTCGCGACCGGGCTGGTCGTCTATGCACAGCCAGAGCATCGGCATGTTTCCGATCACGCCGCTGACACGCCGTTCCAGATCGGCTTCGCGGGCTCGCACCTCGCGGGGTGCCGACGAACAGCATCCCCATGTGTCGATGCTCAGACCGGGTTCGCGCGCCGCCAGTGCCGCGCCGACGAGCAGCCGGAAGATCGACCCGCGATGGTTGCCACCGCCGGTCTTCGTGTCGCCGCGGTGGTTGCGAAGACGGTTCCACAAGCTGGTTCCGGATCCCGAAGTCAGGGCATGCGTCCCGACACGGACGACACGCGGGCCTGCGCCGGACCCGGTGCGCCCCTCCCCGCCCTCGAAGAAGAAATAGATACCGCGCTCCGGCCAGCCCGCGCGGCCGTCGCAGTACGACAGTCGGCGCATTCCCCCGATGCCTTCTTCCAGTCGTCGGAGGGCGGCGTAGAAGCGCGCCACGTCTTCAATCCTCTCCAACATACGCCGTGGCATGTTCGGCCCCGCCACCCCGGAACACGGAAACACGGCGCGGTTGTAACACGGATCGACGCCAAACGGTAGCGTCTGCGGAGCGTTCCTTTGCCCCCAGGTGCCGGTTATGCGAGTCTCGGGGCATGGTCTCCCTCGCGCGAATCGGCGGAAACGTCCTCGAGAAAGATCAGAGCGACGCGTGGCTTCGCATTGCGAAGACGGCCCTGAGATCGCCGCTCAGTGTCGCCCAGAAGCAGGCGCTCGAATCCGCGCGCGTTCTGGTTCGTCTGTCCAGAATCGTTCCGCTTGCCGACGTCGACAATGCGGACACGGTGGCCGAGACCATGGCTCTCGGCGGTGCGGAAGACATTCGATGAAAATGACCGATGCCCGACTCGTGGCAACCGTTTCGGAGGATCGCCGGAACGGCGGCCATCTTGCGAAAACCGAAACAACGGCGTTCCCGAGACGGAACCCCGTGCACGGCACTCGCATGACGCCGACGGCCCGTCACCTCGTGCCACGCGCTCCGGTCACGCGGGATGGCGGGGATTACGTCGTCGACGCTCCCGAGAAGCCCGTCATGCCCTCCACATCCGACAAGGGGTCTCTATTTACCTATTCCCCTGAATCTAAAGTTCGTGGCATAAGTTTTGATTGACACGGTGACAGAAGCGTTTGACGGTGGCGAGGATGTCATCGGCAGATTTCGTCCACTTGAAGGGCTTGGGATGTTCGTTGTGTTGTTCGATGAAGGCGCGAATGTCGGCTTCCAGTTGGCGGGTCGAGGTGTGCACGCCGCGCTGCAACTGCTTGCGCGTCAGTTCCGCGAACCAGCGTTCGACCTGATTGATCCAGGAAGCGGAGGTCGGCGTGAAGTGGACGCGCCAGTGCGCTCGCCGCGCCAGCCAGGCCTTGACTGCCGCGGTCTTGTGAGTGGCGTCATTGTCCACGACGATGTGGACGTCCAGGCCCTCGGGGACGCGCCCGTCGATCTCCTTCAGAAAGGCGAGGAACTCCTTGGCCCGATGGCGTCTGTAGCACGTGCCGATAACGAAGCCGGTGGCGACATCGAGAGCGTCGAACAGCGATGTCGTCCCGTTGCGCCTGTCGTCGTGGGTCCGCCTCTCGGGTCTGCCCGGCAGCATCGGCAACACGGGCTGCGTGCGGTCGAGCGACTGGATTTGGCTTTTCTCATCGACGCAGAGCACCAGCACGCGGTCCGGCGGCGACAGATAGAGCCCGACGATGTCGCGGACCTTGTCCACGAACAGCGGATCGGCGGAAAGCTTGAAGGTCTCCGAACGATGCGGCTGCAACCCGAAGGCGGTCCAGATGCGTCGGACCGTCGTATGCGAAAGCCCGACCTCCCTGGCCATCGAGCGCAAAGACCAATGAGTGGTATCGACTGGCGCCGCGTTGAGCGTCCGCTCGATGACCTGAGCCACCCGATCGTCCTCGATGGTCCGCGGCCGCCCCGACCGAGGCTCGTCCGACAGTCCGTCCAGGCGACCCTTCAGGAAACGGCGACGCCATTTGCCGACCGTGTGCTCATGCACGCCCAGTTCCGCCGCCACCGCCTTGTTCGGCAAACCTTCGGCGCAGCGCAAGATCATGCGGCAGCGATCCGACATCGACCGGGCGATCCGGTGACGGCGGACCTGACTTTCCAGAAAAGACTGCTCTTCCGCGCTCAGAACCAGCGTCGCAACCGGCCGACCCCTGCCGCGCGCCATCGGAAAAATCCTCTCTGGTCAACTCCCATGGCCATCCTATTATGAACTTAACTTCAGTTCTGGGATACTAGGAAATTCCCTTCATGAACTCCTTGATATGGCCTTGGAGATCTCTCCTATTCTTGAGTGTAATGTCTCTGTTAGCAGGAGGACTAATATATCTGATTTTTCGACCAGATTCAATATCTGTTTTCAAATGGGCCAGTCATATTGGACTTGGGGATCTGATAGGTGATCTGCGCGCCCTTAGTGTTCTAAGCGGCATATATTTTCCGGAGTGGCTAATCTTTTCTGCACCAAATGGCCTCTGGATTTTCTCCTTTGCAGCATTGATGCTGTGTCTATGGGGAGCAGAGAAATGGTTGGCTGCATTTACTTGGACTGCTGCCTTGTGGATGATTGGTATTACGTCGGAAATCCTGCAATCTACAAATTATATATCTGGAGTATTCGACGTTTATGACTTGATAGCATACACAGTCGGATTCCTCAGCATATTTCTAATGATGGTCGGGCAGAGGAAGTCGAAATGAATAGAAAATCTATATTGTCTTTTCTCGCATTTGGGATCTTTTTGGTGTTGGCTGCAGGCAGTAGTGATGATCGGACCCCGGAGCAAAAGGCAGAAGATAACTGTAAAGATACTGACATGGCGTTTGTTATGTCGCAAACGTTCGTTGAAGATAAGCTAAAATCACCATCGACAGCGGAGTTTCCTTATTCTTCGAGTAAGGGCGTAAATGTCCATTATCAAGGCGAATGCAGACATAAAATATCCGCATACGTTGATGCACAGAATTCATTTGGTGCGATGATCCGAACTAAGTACTACGCCGAGGTGCAGAACGAGAAAGGAACCGACATCTGGCGGCTACTCAACCTTAAATTATACGAATGAGGCCCGACGAGACTCTGCGGTGGAGGTAATTTCGCTTCCCGACACTCCATACAACCAGTTATAGGTCCTGATCCTAGGGCACGGCATGGCGTCGCACAGCTTCGCCATAGTTCGCGTCATCCGAGTAGAACTGCCGCCGCAGACATGCTCGAACAGCTCCGGCCCGCGAACACGGTTACGACTGGGCTGTTGAGACCGATTCCGGTCGGGCGCCGGGTGGGTGTCGTGTCGACTTCACGATCCCGCGACATTTGCACGAACGGACTACTTTGCTTGATGACGCCGCCGCCGAGGTCGGCATCGACCAAGCCCCTCCGGGCGCGCCCGACGGCCTCGCACAGCGCGGCATCCTCCAGCCCCTCTCGGTCAGGGAAACGGGCGAACGCCTTGATCTTGAACGTCTGCAATACAGATCTCGCGAGCGCCTGCCATCATACTTGATCTACAGCACCAAGTTCGGTGTTTATCAATCCGTCCGCGCAACCTCCAGCGTGCGCCGAACCGTGTGACCCCGGCCCGGCGGCAACGCCGGCCGGGATCATGTCGTCCCTATCCGTATAGCCGCCGGCACCGCCGCCGTTAACCCGCGCCCCTGAATCGCCCCGCGCCTTCGAGAGGAAAGGTTCGGCCGTGAACGGGCGGCGGGCGGCGCTCCGGAGGGAGCCAGTCCCGCCGTCCCCATTCACCTGTCCAGGGAGCACGGCACGATGCAGACGGTCATCGCCCCGCGCGGCGACGCGCGCACATTCCTCACCCACTTCGTCGGTGGCGGTCTCGACGACGACCGCTATGCCGTCCAGCGGTTCCGCTCCATGGCGAACGGCGACATCGTTCCCCTCCACGCCGACGGGACGAAGCCGAAGGGCCGGCGCAAGGCGCGGCCGACGACCGTATCGGTGAAGGCGCTGGAGAAGATGCGGCCGGCGCGCGACGAGATCATCATCGCGACGGGGGTCAGGCTGCGCGGCTCGGGGGTCCAGCTCTGGGGCTGGCGCGCGATGGGGATATTCACGGATCGCCGCCAGAGAGGCTGACCGGCGCGCTCTTGCGGACGTCCCGCCGGCCCATCGCCGGCCGGGCGTCCGCCGTCCGGATTCCCGATCCCGACAGGAGAACGCCAGGATGGCCTATCGAGACCCCGAGGTGGGGCTGGCGCGCGACCGCGAGCGGTCCGCGCGGCGCGCTGCCGAACGCCGCGCCAAGGGCCTCTGCCCGCGATGCGGGGAACGGCCGCCCGCGCCCGGCCGCGGCGTCTGCGAACCGTGCGGAGAACGACGCCGGGTCGCCGAGCGCGCCCGCGACGCCAGGCTTCGGGCCGCCGGCAAGCCGCGCAGAGACCCCGAGAAGGCCCGCGCGTCCGAGCGTCGGCGCTACCGGCGGAAGCTCGCCGAGCGTCTGGCCCAGGGCCTTTGTACATGTTGCGGCCAGGCGCCGGCTGCCCCGGAGCGCGCCGTCTGCGAGGACTGCGGCGAGAAACGGCGTGAAGCCGAACGCACCCGCTATGCGGCGGGCAAGGCGGCCGGCAAGTCGTACGGCGGCAGAGACCCGGAAGCCAGGCGCCGCGGCGCCCGCGCGAGGAGCGGCAAGCGCGAGCAGGCGCGCCGCGATGCCGGCCTGTGTACGAGGTGCGGGCGCCGGCCGCCCGTCGAGGGCGGCACGGCCTGCGCGCCCTGCCGGGAGGCGCGGCGGGCGGCCGAGCGCGGTCTCTACGCCGCCCGCCGGTCCGATGGCCTCTGCGGCCGGTGCGGTGGACCGAGCGCGGACGGCGGTTCGAGATGCGCGCCCTGCGCCGCGCTCGAAGCCGAACGCGGCTCGCCCGAACGCAAGAACGCCGCGGCCCGCCGGCGCTATGCCGAGCGCCGGGCCAGGGGCATCTGCACCGACTGCGGCGGCGCTTCGCAAGGGGCCGCGAGGTGTCAGCCCTGCGCCGACCGCTCGTACGAACGCTCCGGTCACTTCCGCGGCATCCCGGTGTGGGACCCCAGCTACACCGTGATCGAACGCGCGACGGGCCGGGAACACGGCCCGTTCGACTGCGAGGCCGATGTCGCCCTCTGTCTCGCGTTCGCGAAGCTGACCAGGGATCAGGTCGAGATCGTGGCCGACGCGCCCATCACGGCCTCGCTCACGGGCTGGACCTGAGCGGTCCCCCCTCGGCGGCGGGGGCGGCCATCTGGAGGTGGAGGAAAGCGCGTGTCGGGCGAGCGCCCGGTGGAAGAGAGGGAGAAGGTCTCCCTCGTCCCGGGCGCGACACAGCCAAGGAGACCCGGCATGTTCGATCTCTACTCCGATTACGACCCCATCACCCCGACCGGCGGCCGGTTGCTCGCCGAGATCGGGCTCGACACCCGCGCCGTCCGCGACGCGCTGGCCGACGACCGCGCCCGCCACTGCCCCGACCGCGAGGTCTCGGCGCACGGGAGTTGGAGGGAAGCGAGGGAAGGGTGAACGGCAAGGGGGCCGGAAGAGGTCGCGGTCCCGTCGTTCGCCAACCAACGTCATCATCGAGAGCACGAAGGAGAACGTCATGAGTTTCGGATTGAACCGCGCGGAAGTCATCGGCCGCCTCGGCGCCGACGTCACCGTCAACCATCTCGCCTCGGGGGGCCGCGTGGCCAACCTGAGCATCGCCACCGACGAGAGCTACGTCGACAAGAACTCCGGCGAGCGGGTCGACCGCACCGAGTGGCACCGGGTGGTCACCTTCCAGCCCGGCCTGGTCGACATGCTGACCAGGAACGCCAGGAAGGGCCGGCTGGTCTATGTCGCGGGCAGGATGCAGACCCGACGCTGGCGCAGGGACGGCGAGGACAGCGACCGGTTCTCGACCGAGATCCTGCTCGTCCCCGGTTCCCGGATCCAGTTCCTGGACAAGGCGAACGGCGCCAACGGCAACGGCGCTGCGGATGCCCAGGCGCCGGTGGACGGTTCGGCGATACCGGCTGGCGGCGCCCCGGCGCAGGCGGACAACATGGACCAAATCCCGTTCTGAACCGCTTCCGCTTTCTCCCACCTTTCTCGGGGACCGGCGCTCCGGCGCCGGTCCCTTTCATTTTGCAGCCGGTTTCAAGTCCGCCGTCGCATCCGGACGGCATGGAGGATGGCATGACAGACATCACCTTCAAACGCATCGCCGAGGACGAGGCGCGCATCCTCGCGGACGGCGAGTGCATCGGCGATCTTTACCGCCACCCCGATATCCTCGTTCCCGGCGCCGTGGTCTACATCGCTCACCTGAGCGAGGACTGGCGTGGCCCGGTCAGGATCCATGACCGCTCGCGTATCCGCGCCGTCGTCGAGCGGATGGTCGACACCCACCCGTTGTGGTGACAGCCAGGCCCGCGGCGCGATCCGGCTGCCGCCGCGCCGGATAATGCGATACCGGCCTCCGGCGCCGTTCGCCGGCGGACGGCACCGCCCGTCACTCATCCCGGACGCCGTGCGGGCGGAACCGCCGATGGGGGCCGTGCAGGTGGAGAGAAATACGCTCTCCGCTGTGACGGCCCATTGTGCCACGCTTGCTCGGTCCGCCAACCCGCTTCGCGGGTCCTCCACTCCGCTACGCTCCGTTCCGGCCGGGACTCGCAAGGCAACGGCGCTGTGCGCCTAAACCCGCCGCGGCGCGCGACCGTGGCTCCGCGCTCGCTACGCTCGCTTGTGCGCCCGCACCACTCGCGCGCCGCGACGGGTCATGCCTTGCGGCCCCGGTGGCTCCCCTGCGCGAGCGTGTCCCAACGAACCGTCACAGCGGGACGCAACGACCCGCACGGTTCAACGCAGCTCAGGGGAGCAACATCATGACCTTCGATACCCTCGAAACCCACTCCGTCACCGCCACGGTCTGCGAGAACGCGGCGCTCTTCGGCGCGACGCCCGAACCCGGCGAGCACGATCCCAGGGACATCTGGGACCGCGACGACGCCATCGCCGCCATGAGCGAGGCGTTCCGCATCATCGCCGAGGGCGTCACGCCCGACGGCTTCCAGCTCGCGGACGAACGCGAGAGCCTCCTCTGGGGCTTCGTCAACACGCTGCACGCTCAGGTCCAGCGCCTCGACCGCGCCGTCGACAGGCTCACGCCCGAGATGCGCGACCTCGAACGCGCCCAGGACGGCACCGAGATCAAGTCGCGCGAGTTGGAGCTGGTCACCGACCGCGCGCGCAATCTCAGCGACCGACGCGACGCCTTCGAGCAGATGCGCGACGCAGTGGCCGAACAGTACCGCAGCGCCACCGGCGAGGTCTGGCGTCCGAGGCACGGCAGCCACACCAGTCGGACCGGACGCCTCACCTCCGCCGCCATCGACGCCCGCGACTTCCGGCGCGCCCGCAAGGACCGCGAGACCCGCGCGCACCTGCCCGACGGAACCCTCGTCGCCGTCGCCGGCGGCAAGACCGTCACCGACCCCGGCGCGGTGTTCACTCGCCTCGACAAGGTCCGCGCCAAGTACGCCGACATGATCCTCGTCCACGGCGGCGGTCCCGGCGTCGAGAAGATCGCCGCGCAATGGGCCGAACGGAACGGCGTCCACCAGGTGGTGTGCAAGCCCGACTGGGACCGCCACGGACGGGCCGCGCCCTTCCGCCGCAACGACGACCTCCTCGACCTCCTGCCCAAGGGCGTCATCGCCTTCCCCGGCAACGGCATCACCGACAACCTGATCGACAAGGCCACGAAGCTCGGCATCCCCGTCCAGCGCGTCGCGGCCTGAGCCGCGGCGCCATCGCGGGCCGTGCCGATCCGTCGGCGCGGCCCGCTCATCCTTCCCGTTACGATCCGGTGCGGCGGCGCGGGCAACGCCGCGCCGGTATCCCCTCACTGCCCGCCGCGTGGATGCTCTCGCCGGCGCTTCGCGCCGTGCTCGCCGCGGCCATCGCATCGGCGCGCCGCCATTGCACCGCTCGCGTCGCCGGCGCCGGCTTCGCCGCGCACCGGCATCCGCACGGCCGTCCGCGGTCGTGGCGACACGACTGCCGGCTCCCGTGCGGGCGCGACCGTCGCCGCGTCCGGCAGCGTGCTTCGCACGACTGCCCGCGGCTCCGTCCACGCCACCGTTCGCCGTCGCGCGGCTGACGCCGCGGTAACGTGTGCGCCTTCCTCTCCCGCGCTCGCGGTAACGAGTGAATGGAGAGCCATCGCCTTGAACACCAACGCTTGCACCGCCCGTCCCTGCGTTGCGGGAACATGTGTGCGGCGCCCGGTTGCTCGGAGGAACATGTGAGGAAGCACTCATGCGCCAAGGTAACGAACCGACCCGCGACCGGCTCCGGTGCGCGATGTGTGAAGAATGCCGCCGTTCGCTTGCACCGCGCGCCGCACTTTGTTACCTCTGTCGCCGGGACGACAACGCGGAACGCGCTCGGAGATCGCGGACCGGTCGTCTCGCTCAAGCGCCGCGATGGCTCCAAACCCTTGCGGCGCCGGCCTCCCGGGCCCGACGCGGTGTGTACGGCGCGAACGCCTGTAGGACTCCAGTGGGAGCTTCTACCCTCACACCCGACGCAGCACGCTGCAAGGTATTGAAAAGGCTGCGAAAACGTGCGCTTGACCGCGCTCAGCCATGAGCGATCACAGCCCCGCGCGCGCCTGTCATGCCGGGAAATGTGCGTCGCTTTTTGCGTCGAATGGCCGATCCCGAGAGCATACAGGAACGATATCAACGGTCTGGGCGTAACACATGCGTCACACGCCGGCCCCAGAGGGCTGTAGGAAACAGCCTCTTTCACCGCCTGCGTCGCATTCTGCGTCGTAGCCACATATGTGCAGGACTATGAATGGCGGCATTCCGCGTCGCTGCCCGCACGGGGCCCATCCGGCGCCGTCTTGCGGCCCGTTCGGATCGAGATTGTGCACAAACCGGCATCCATCCATTCCAAAACGAAGCAGGAACGAAGCGATTGCGTGCGCCGCCAGCACGGCAAGGGCAGCGAAATGGTCCGCGCGGCCATCGAACCTGCCCGGAATCCTCCCGATGCTCATGCGATTCATTGCGGGTTGCGGTACTGTCCGGCAGGAAATCGTGAGCTGCCAGCACCGACCGGCACCCGAATGCGGCGGATGCTGGCCGAGATGCGCAACGAAGCGGGAGGCGAAACCCGGTGGTCGGGACCGTCAACAAGCACATTCGCATCGACGAAGAGCTCTGGGAGCGCCTCGAGGCGGCGGCGAAGGACCGCAAGACCACGGCGAACCGGCTGCTCGCCGAGCTCGCCGCGCGATGGCTGGAGAACCGCGAATGGCCACGGACCGATGTGCAGATCCAGGTTGCTCGGTCATCGCTGTTCACGGCGCAGGCCGTGGCACGCGACATGATCGCGGCCGGACGCGAGGAAGAGATCGAGGAAATCCGTCGGGATATCTCCAGGATCGCTCCAGACTTGCCGGAGGAACCCCCGGATATCTGACATGCTGGTCCGAGTACGAACAGGATTCACGCAGTCGCCATGCCACCCTCGTCAGACCAACGGACGATCTACGTCACCGAGCGATGACCCGTGTTCGACGAGGGTTTGGTGGAATCGTGTCGAAATCCCGATCCGTTACATCTGTCGGTGACAGAGAACTACGTGAGCAGGAATGAAAATACCGAGATTGAACAATATCTTCAGACTGGCTTTCATACTTTATCTGACGACTCGCCTGGGATGGCGGAAAGCGTGGGAGCAGGCAGCTTATCGGCTATGCTCTCGATGTTTCTCGAATGAGGGTTTGCGTCTTTCAGCCGAAGAGATAGGACTTATCGACAGCAGCGTTTGTCCGAGCTGTCGCATGTCAGATGGTCGAAAACTAACCAAGGATCTGATCAATCTTCTCGCGCATCGCTTCTTCGTATGGGGAACGCTCCGCCGTACACTCTATGGAGTCTCCCCGTTGGTGAAATTCAACGATCGTCACACGACGGACCTCGCAGTCACCTCACCATGGCCGTCGGAGGATATGCGTCTCATTGAGAAAACGGTCGGTATTGGTTTCTTTCACTACGGACCAAGATTCTGGATGATCGGCGTGAATATAGAGCCTTTGGATGCATTGAAAAATCCAACAGAGAGAAGGAAAATAACACAACATATTTGTAATGAATATCCAATATATTTACTGTCCAGAGGTCAGAAATTTTACCGACTTCGCAAAAATCCAAAACACCCTGAAGACACCCATCAATATGACAGTCCTCCGGCTGAAATGACATGCGAAGGACGCCTTGATTCCGAAGAATTCCCCGTGATGTATGCTTCGCAGGATTTGCAGATTTGCATTCACGAGTGCCGAGTGTCAGCAGAGGATGATATATTCGTTGCGACTTTGATGACGACGGAAGATATGAAGCTTCTGAATTTGACGGAATTGCTCCTCGAGCCTGACAAGTCGGAGTTCGAGAGCCTTGACATGGCGGTTCACATGCTCTTTCTGGCTGGTGAGCATTCATATGAAATTTGTAGAGCTATCGCGCTGGCTGCGGCCGAGAGTGGCTACGACGGTCTCGTTTATCCGTCCTATTTCAGCCTTCTTCAAACGGGGAAAATTCCCCTTGAGACCAGCTTCGGCTTATCTCACCGGAGATTTCCGCAACTTGCCGATCAGGAAAAATCCAAAATCATCCCAAATCTGGGTTTGTTCGGCTGCCCAATAAAGCAAGGTAAGGTCGATGTGCTGGCCATCAACCGGTTGATGCTGAGAAAGGTGCAGTACGACTTTCATTTCGGACCGGTCGGCTTATGAAAGTAACCGTCGGAAAATCCTTCCACGACTGATGCTCCGCATGGTTCTTACGAGGCCGCCAACGCAGACACAGGTGCGACGGAGTCGTGTCTGAATTTTGCCATGCGCAAGGATGATTCCGTGCGTTTCAACGGCGGAAGATGAACCGGAGCGGAGGATCCGTTCCTCGGGTATTCGCTTTGATGAGATACTTTCCGATTCAGACTACGATACCAACGAGGTTGTGATCGAACAACTTCCTGATTATCCGCGAAACTCAACCTGCGATGAGTGCCCTGTATGGGATGGGTTGGGTGCGTGCAGCACTGTGCAGGAAGCGGGGAATCACGAACTGGAGTTGGTAGTGGCGGTTGTAGCGCCAAGCGAAACTGGCGAGATAGCGTTCGGCGTGGTCGGGTCCGAGCTTGCGGCAGGTCCCGGTGATTGCGCTTTTGATGTTTCCGAGCGTGGTGTTGACCCACTTGAAGGGCGCCATGCGCACGTCGGCGCGCCCGGAGCCGGTGCGGATTGCCCGATGGTCATGGCCGGCATGGCCGAGGGCGGTCCAGCAGCCGAGCCCGTCGGTCACGACCAAGGCGCCGGGGGTCAGCCAGCGCTTTGCGCCGCGTGCGATCTCGCGCTTGCGAAAGCCTTTGACCGGAGCCAGCCTGGCTTTGTGCGGGCCTCCCTCGGGGCCGGTCGAAACGGCGGCCATGAACGGCGCCTTGCCGGGCGCGTCGCGGTCCCGCTTGCCGTCCGAACGCACCCCTCCGAGCCAGGCGTCGTCCATCTCCACCCGGCCCGACAGCGGCTAGTCCCTCTCGCGCCGCGCCATCACCGCTATGATCTTCTGCTTCATCACCCAAGCCGTTGCCTGCCTGACCCCAAGCTGGCGCCCCAGTTCCACCGACGAGATGCCGTTCTTCGCTGTCACGATCAAGTGGATGGCCGCGAACCACGTCGTCAACGGCAGCTTGGTCGAATGGAAGATCGTCCCCGCCGTCAGTGAGGTCTGCTTCTTGCAGTGCTTGCACTGATAGACGGGCCGGCGCGACGGAAAGCAGTACCCACGATGACCTCAGCCCGGACAGACGAAACCATCGCGCCAGCGCAGCCGGGCCAAGACGGCTCGGCATTGCTCTTCGGCGCCGAACGCCTCGCGGAACTCCGCATCGCTCAGACCCCGTACCCGAGAGGCAACCTTGAACCCCATCGCCGTGACCCCCATTCTCGCAAATGTATGAAAAACATAACAGATCAACGGTGGACTCTCAAGAATAAGCAGGTCATCGTTTGACACGGCCGAAACGTATGACGTTTCTCCCTCATGGTGCTCCGACCTTAAAATCCGCTCCTCGTCAGCCAATCGTCGAAGATATCGGGCGTCAACAGCAGTGCGCGAATCATGATGTCCCGATCTGTAAAGATCGCTCCCACCGCCTGTTCCTCACTCTGTTCCTTCGGCCGGATGTTACTTGGAGAACCTTCATAGACGATACCGATCGGGAGAAGATCCTCATCCTCCACCTCGCTCCCTTCGTTTCCTTCCATCGCATACACGGCACCGCCACTCATCCCACTGAATCCATATCCATGCGGCGAATCCAGATCATTCATCAAAACAAATCTTGTTGTGTCTTGATCCGGAGCCGAACACAACTCCGCAACCACACACAGAAACGGTGTAACGACCTTCTCGGCACCTTCTCTCGAGATCGTGTGCTTGTCTTCATCCTGATAGCCGGTTGCCAGGCAATACCGCACAGCGGCCCAATTCGGCTCCCGCCATGAGTCAAGATCGATAGCCGCCTTGTTCTTTTGGCTGCTCAATATATCCCAATATCCCCCTTCGAGAGAAGCCAGGGCGATGTCTACTTCCTCAGACTGTATTTCCGCCTCCGGTGTCTGGACACTGAGCGTGATCCCTTGCGGGCCGATATGGGACAGGTTCAACATGGTTCGATCGATTTGCAAAGCCATCGTTAGCTGTGTGTCTCCTGCCGCGCTCCTCCGATCCTCTACCACCCGCAAGACATGCCGGCACGTCACCATGTAGTGACGGCCCTTTCTCTTCACGAATGTCGCTGTCGCGTTCGGAGTGCTCTCATCATGTCCCGTGGCAAGGAAATGGTGCTGAATCCAGAGCGGGTCTGTTTGCCTTCGAGGAAGGCTATCCGGCACTTCGCGGTCCATTCGATTCACTCCCGGTTCCGACGAACTGATGCGGTCGTCCAGGGCGCCGATCATCTTCATCAGCCGGTCCAGGGTGAAGCGTCCGAGGTCCGCGTTTCGGACACGCGAAAAGTCCGCGGCCGCGAAACCGGTCACGCTTGCCGCCTTCCGCACGCCGAGGCCGCGCTCGTCCAGCACGGAGATGACCCGGGCCGCAAGGATGGCTTTGACCTGCTTCAGATCGGCCTCGGGGTCCCCGAAGTCGCGAAAGACGTTGCCGCTTCCCTCGACCAGTTCGATGTTTTCATCCTTCATCGCAGCAGTTCCTTCCTCAATCGCCCGAGACGCGCCCGGACGAGGTCGATCTCCGTTTTCGGGGTCTGGACACCCGTTTTGGATTTCTTCCGAAAAGCATGCAGCACCCACAGCCTTCCGGCGATCTCGGTAACGTAGACAACCCGCCAAGCGTCCGTTCGGTGACGCACCGCGATCTCCATCACGCCCGACCCCAGGCCCCTGAGCGGCTTGGCGATGTCCGCCTTGCCGCCCTTCGCGGCAATGGTCAAAGCCGTGTTGACGCGTTCTCGAACGGTCTCCGGAAAACCTTCATAGACCTTGCGCGCCGCCCGAATCCAACCGACCGGTCGCGTGTCCTTACCCATATCGTATGTTGTTATTCGTGACTACATTCGTCAATCATGCTTACGAACGTCCGGTACGGGGTGTGCCGCGGGCCCGCTTCCTCTCCGACGCGCGTCCAGGCCGGCTCATGGCTTTGCCTACATCTCCATCTCGACCTCGCGCGACTCACGGACCTTCTCTGGCTTCGGCGTTCGGTGTCCCGGTTCCGACCTAACTTCCTCCCGGCCGCGGCCGTGGACGGGTTCTGGCCTTCTGCTCTTCTCCCGCTCGGGTTCGACCGCCTCCAGCGCCGCGATGCGCTCTCCGGTGGCAGCCTCCAGCCGCTCGCGCAATGCGTTCCGGTCGTCAGTCACCAGCTCGGCGCGGTCGCGAGCCCGGCTGATCTCGACGTAGAGCGTCTTCTGCGTGGTCAGGTGCGGATGGTTGGCTTCCATCGCCGCGATGACGGTATCGACGGTGCGGCCCTGGAAGGCATGGACGGTGGACGCCCAGGCGCGGTCGACGTGACGCAGTTGCGGATCGTCCTTGCGCATGTCGAGGACTCGCCCGTCCTCGAGGCGGAATCTCACGCTTCCGTCCTTCACCGCCGTCACCTCTGCCGCCGCGCTGTTGACGAGCTCGTGCCGCGCGTCGTTCCGGGTCCATCGGATGCGGTCGCCTTGGCGGAGTTCGATGGCGTCGACACGATAGACCTCGATCCCGCCAGTTCTGCCGGCGAGCCTGTAGGGGTCCCAGGAGACGACCTCACCATCCTTCCCCATCAGCTTCACGGCGTCGGCGCTCCGGTCGATGCCGACGACGCGCAACTCGTCGCCCTTCCCGACCCCGAGCCGCTTGTAGGCGCGGTGGAACGCCACCACGTCTCCGGGCGCGTAGTTGGCGGCGAGCGCCTTCTCCGCGTTGGTGTAGCCGCGCGAGACCAGGCGCTCCGTCCCCAGCGCCGGTCCCGAGATCGCGCCGTCGCGGATCAGCCGTTCCCGGATGATGTCGTTGATCTCCTCGCGCAGCGCGTGGCTCGGGGCCATCAGCCCGGCGTTCTCGCGTTCGGACGCCGAGAGCCCGAGCCAGCGCGCGGCGGCCGCACCGGCGAGATTGTCGGCCTTCACCTCCGCGACGTTGGGACCGAGCTTCTCGAAGGCCTTGCGCACGTCGCCCGCGAGGCTCGCCTCGACGGCGGCCTTCAGGCCCGCGTCGCGCTGGCGCATGATCTCGTCCATGGTCGCCGTCTTCATGCCCGCCCGCTGCAACTGCCCGAACGGTTTGCCGGCATCGACCGCATCGAGCTGCTTCTCGTCGCCGACCAGCACCACCCGGGGAATGCGCAAGGCATTGGCGATCCGCAGGAGATCGCGGGCCTGGACGGTGGAAGCGAGCGAGCCTTCGTCCACCACCAGCACCGTCTTTCTGAACGCGGCGCGCATCTGGCGTTCGCCCCTGGCCGTGAGCCGCCCCTGGGCGACGCCGGCGTTGCGGGCGAGGAACCGTTGCAGGGTCTCGCTTCGGATGCCGGCTTCGTTCGCCAGGGTCCGCGCGGCCGAGGCCGACGGCGCCAGCCCCTTGACCTCGAACCCGCGCTTCTCCAGGAGCGCGCGGGCGCGGTTCAGCATGGCGGTCTTGCCGGTCCCGGCGTAGCCCTGGACGCCCACCGTCCGGTCCTTCCCGGACAGGATCAGCTTCACCGCGTCCTTCTGTCCGGCCGTGAGGGGTCCGTTGCGCAGCGCCTTGTCGACGGCGCGCCCGCGCATCGCGGCGGCGCCCCGGTCCCGGCCCGCGCGCATCAGGGCGATAGTCTCCTTCTCGTCGGCGACCGCCCTGTCGGTGGTGAGCGAGTCTCCCGGGACGGGCAGGTTCGCGGCGTGCAACGTCCCGGCCTTCTCCAATCGTGTTACCGCGTCCTCGGCTTCGCCGATCGCCACCGCGCCGGGGCGCCAGGCGAGCATGGCGGCCAGCAGATCGGTGCGCGAGAATACCGCCTCGCGCTCGGAGAGATGCGCCACCGCCCACGCCGCGGCCTGGTCGGCCTCGGCGGCCTTCCCCGAACCCTGCCGGTCGCCGGAAAGGCCGGCGGCGGCTCGGCCCGCGTCCTTGCCGGCCTCCCGTGGCACGGCTTCCGCCGCGAGAACTCGCGCGTCGAAGCCGAGACCGGCTGCTTGTTTCTTCCAACTCTCCCGGAGCGTGTCCTTGTCGACGTCGCGCTTGTGGGCGCGGGTCATCAGCGCCGCGCGCTGGGCGAGGCTCTGATTCTCCGCCGGGTCGCCGAGACCGTGCTTCGCCATCGCCGCCTCGATCTCGGCGCGCCGCGTCGAGAACGCCTCGATGGTCGTGCGCGGAACCCCGGCGATCTCGAAGCGCCCGTCGGCGTGGGTCTTCTCGATGCGGTAGCCGAGCGCTCCCAACTCCCGCGCCAGTTCGCTGCGGTACATGGCGCCGACCAGCATCTTCGAGGCGTAGAGCTTCTCGTTGGCCATCGTGCGCCACTTGCCGTCCTCGCCCCGGACCATGTTGGCGAGCACCGCATGGGTGTGGAGTTGCGGATCGAGGTTGCGCGAGGTGTCGTGGCGGAAGGTCGCGGCGACCATGGCCTGGCCACCCGCGCGGACCATGCGTCCGGTCCCCGGGTCCTTCATCCGGGTCTCGACGACGTTGGCCTCGATCCAGGCGAGGGTGCGCGTCACCGCCCGGTCGTGGGCTGCGACGACGCGCCCGTCACCGCCGATCAGGGCGGCGAGAGAGACCGACTTGGGAGCAGAAAAGGTGACGTCTCGTCCCGGCCGGTGATGGACGTTGCCGTCCCTGTCCTTGCGCCCGAGCCGGCGGCCCGTTCCGTCCGGCACTTCTCCCGCCAGCACGTCCTTGAACGTCTCCGCGTCGACGGGGCCTTCGAGCCCGAGCGCCTCGGCGCCCTTGCCGAACCAGGCGCTGCCTTCCTTGTGAGCGGGATCGTCCCTGGCGTAGTAGCCGTCGCGTTCGTAGTAGGTGATGCCCTGGGCGGGGGAGGCGACGGCGCCGATGGAGGCGACCATCTCAGATCCGGATCAGCCCGCTCGCCGGTTTCCCGTCGCCGGAACCGGATCCGTCCCGCGCATCCGGCCGATTCGCAACCGGGGAACCGTCGCCGGCATCCCCACCGTTACCTTCCGTGGAACGTTCTCCGCTCAGGCTCGGTCGGAAGGCATCCGCGTTCTCTCCGCCCGCATCGGCCGTCGTCGGTAACGGGTCGATCTCCTCCGGCCAGCCTTCGGCGGCGCGGCTCATTGCCCCCGTTTCGAGGTCGTGTTCCACCCAATCCGCCGCCGTCGGGTCGAGTTCCCACAAGTCGAGCGCGGCCTCCGCGTCGGGCGCCTGTTCAATTGCATCCTTTGCCTCGTCCGGCCTCGCCGCCTCGGCTTTCCCGGGCGCTGCCGCTTCCCCGGCGCCGGCTTCCCCTTCCGCCCTCGGCACGAAGCGCTCGGCGACCTTGGGGCGTTTCGCGTACCGCAGCCTGATGCGCGCGACCGGCCATGCGCCGGGGAACTTGAGATAGCCGGCGAGGCTGTCGAGGCGGGCGATCTCGGCCGGCAGCACCAAGGGACGCAGGGCGCACCGGAGTTGCCGGGCGGAGAGCAGTTCGCCGCCGCGCAGGCGCTGCCCGCGCTTGAGCCTGCCGCCGGCGTAGTGAAGCGCAACAAGGGCCGCGACGACGATGCCGGCGCCGATCCCCAATCCGAGCAGGGCGGCGTTCAGGAGGTCGTCGAGGATGTGCTTGCGCAACGCGATCAGCGGCCGGTGGTTGGCGATGGCGCCGAGGGTCACGGTCTCGACGCGTCCGTCGGGGTGGCGCACCTCCTTGGGCCGGTGGGGGCTCAGGCCGGCGTCGATGAGGGTCTCGGCGAGCACCAGCATGCCGACGGCGTACCACTGATGGGCGGTGATGGTGCGCGCGGCCTTCCAGGCGGCGGCGCTGGCGGCGCCGATCAGAGCGGCTATGAGAACCATGCCGGCGAGCCGCCTCCAGGTGCGCAAGCCCCGGGCGGCGGCGCGGACGCCGCGCCCGGTATCGCCCCCGGCCCCGGTCACGGTACGCCCGCTTCAACGGCGCCGGCCTCGGGATCGCGTGCGCCGGTGGCGTTGGCGGCGTGGAGCCGAGGCAGCCAGATCCGGTCGAGCATGCCGATCGCGACGAGGAACACGAAGGAGCCGGGGATCGGACCGAACGGCATCAGGGGCGGGCGCAATATCGGCTCCGGCAGAAACAGTCAGCCTTGGCGGGTAGTGGGGGCGGTGCGCCAAGCGCCGAAGACCGGGGCGTGTTACGGATCATGGACAAGAACGTAGAATGAACATATGGCTCCCGCAACACGGTGGAAACGCGGGTTTCCAACGGAATCGCGACGGACGCGCGCGGGCGTGCGACGGTGCGCGACCGGGCATGAGAAAAAGTTTCCGGCGCCGGCCTGCCCGGCGGGGCGCGGGAGCGCCGTTCGGTGATGCGCTCTCCCGAGACGCGCCGCCGCCTTGTCGACGCCGGCGAGACCCGCGCGGAACTCGACGACCGAATGCGGCGGATATTCGGAGGAATGGTGTTCGAGACGGTCGCTTTCCCGGGCGGGCCGTTCGACGTGCCGGACGAAGTGGGCGACGGACGGCCCAAGCCGATCGTGCCGGCCTGTGACTGCGTTGCGATCGGCGCCACTGTCGAGAGGGTCCCCGAGTTGATCGACCGCATCCATGCCCGCAAGGGGGCGGAAGGCTCGGCCTTGCGGGCATTGCGCGACAATCTGGCGTTCGCGTTCGTGGTCGCGGACGCGGGCCGCAAGGAGGAGGGTCGCCGGCTTGTCGGCGACGCGGGCCATCGGGACGGCGCCTCCGTTGTTCTGCACCAGCAGGATGCCCCTGGGCAGGCCGAGCCCGCGGAGGCGTTCGTCCAGGCGCCGCAAATAGCCGACGGTGCGCGGCGCGACGTAGGCGTTCATGACCGTCGTCGACGTGCGCTCGTACTCGCCGATGGTGGGGGCGATATCGACCGAGGCGTACACCCAGTCGCCGTCCCAGCTCTCCCGCAAGGCCGCCTCGGCCCGTTTCTCGTGAGCCGGATTCAGAAAGCTGTTGAACAGGCAGATGGCCGCGGACTCGACGTCCGCGCCGTCGAAGACCTTCGCGGCCGCCCTCACGTCGTCGATGGAAAGCTCCCGGGTCTCGTTCCCCTCGCGATCGAAACGTCCCGCCACCGGACGCCGCAGGCTGCGCGGAACCAGCACCGGCGGATACGGCGTGCGGTGATCGAAGGGATTGGCGCGGTAGCCGCGGCGGATCTCCAGCGAATCCCGGAACCCCTCGGTGGTCAGCAGGCCGACCCTGGCGCCCTTCCCTTCCAGCACCGTGTTCGTGGCGATGGTGGCGCCGTGAACGAACAGGGCGCAATCGCGAAGCAGGGACTCGAGGGCCACGCCGAGGGTGTCCGCGGCCTTACGCAGCGCGTCGAACACGCCTTCCGCGGGATCGGACGGCACCGAGGGAACCTTGACGGCATGGACCCGGCGGTCGACGTCGGCGAGCACGAGGTCGGTGAACGTACCGCCGATATCGACGCCGATGCGGTATCTGTCTCGTGGTTCTTCCATACCCGTTCCCGTTCACCCGCCCGCTTCGTCCATGAGGGTCGTCCGCGGCGAGAGGGCTTCGCCGGCCCGGTAGCGCGGGGTCGGCCGGTGGCGTCGCGACCTCCCGGCGGAGACCGTCGGGAGAACACGGCCCTACGATAGCGGACTTTCAGGGATGAGCGGATATTCGTTCGTCGATCGCCGGAGGAATCCGTGTCGTCTTTCTGGTTGCGGCGTGGACGTGTCTACCACCTGATGCGCAGGTTGAGTCCGACGCCGTGGTTGGGGTTGGCGGCGCCTTCCTCGCGTTCGACCTCGAGGCCGACGGCGAGGTCCGGCCCCAACTCCAGGCGCGTTCCCAGGCGGTAGCGCCGGTCGCCGCCCTCCTCGTAGCCGAAGCCGCCGTAGGGCGTCGCCACCCCGGCCCCGTCCCAGACCCCGAACCCGTACCCCAACTCCGCCTCCAGGCGCGCCGTGCCGGCATCGCCGCCCTCGTCCAGGGAGGACGCGCGCCCCGCCACGCCCCCGTCCCACAGGCGCCCGAGACCGCTCTCCGAAGCGCCCCAGCCCGGCGCGAGTTCGAGCGACAGGCCCCGACCGCCCGGCCCCGGAGAGAGCCGCGCCGACCCCGACGCCCCCCATTCCTCGACGTCGCCCGCGTGCGCCGCCAGCGTCCGGCCCCGCGCTTCCACCGTCAGGCCCCGCGACGGCAACGCCCACTCGAGGCCGCCGCCCAACTCGACCCCCATGCCCGTCTCGCCGTCGCCGCCGTCCCAGCGACCGCCCACCTCCAGCGACGGCGTCAGCGTCCCGCCGCCCGACAGCGTGTAAACCCGGCTCCCTTCCACCGTCAGGCGCAGGCGCCGCGTGTCCACCGTCACCGCCGCGATCGCCACTCCGTTGTCGTCCACCGAGTACTGCGTCGCCTCCCCCGAGCCCTTCAGCGCCAGCGTCAGCCCGCCCGCCGACAGCACCGGAACCGAGACCCCCACCGCCGCGCCCAGGAACGCGCTGTCGCCCTTCTGGACCCCGAACCGCTCCACCACCTCCGCGTCCGTGATCTCGATCTCGCCTTGGCCGTAACCCAGCGTCCCCCACAGACGCGAGCCGCCCGGCCCCGACCACCCCACATACGGATGCACCGCCGTCATCCGGCTCTCGTGAACGCCCGCGACCGCCTCCTCCCCGCTCCGGTCCGTGTACTCGATCGAACCCTCGAACCACGTCGCCGCGAGACCGCCCCGAAGGCTCTCCCCCAGAGGCCCGTCGACACCCACGTGCGCCGAGAACAGATCGCCCGACCAGTCGAGCTCCTCCTTGTCCAGAGACAACGACCGCCGGCTCCCCCCGCCCCATACGACCGGGCCGCCGGAACCGGACCCGCCGCCCCCGACGCCGCCGCTACCGTCACCGTCACCGCCGCCCGCGCCCAGCGCGACCGCGAACGTCCGGCCCTCCAGCGCCTTGCGCCACGACAGCCCCTCCTCGTCCCGCGTCCGCTCCTGCGCCTTCAGCGCCCCCGCCACCGTGTCCGCCATCCCGCCGCCCGGTCCCGGACCCTCCAGACGGCCCGACACCGCCTCCACGACGCTCCCCCACGTCGCCCGCGACAACTCCGGCAGGACCGACTCGTTGATCCTCTTCAGACGCGCCTGCGCCTCCGCCAGAGCCGGCTTCACCTCGATGGTGAACTCCAGCTTGTCCTCCTCCCCGTCGATATCGGTCGCCCTCCAGACGTAGTCCCTTTTCGGGTACACCTCCGTCGGCGTCCCCGACAGCGTCCCCGTCGCGTCGACGAAGGTCAGCCCCGGCGCCAGGACCAGCGGCGTCGGACCCAACTCGTGGCGCGTCCTGTCGCCGCCCGTCGCCAGAGGCAGCGTCACCGAATCGATCTCCTCGTCCACCGTGAACACCATCGCCGTCAGGGTGAAGTCGAACTCCGGCCGCGTGTCCGTGTAGCCCGTCGCGAAGGGTCCGAACGACGTCACCCTGGAGGCGCAGATCCGCGCCATCGCCGCGTCGTACTCCTCCGCTCTCGCGACCGCCGCCCAGACGCTCCCGTCGTCGCGCAACAGCCGCAACCGCCCGGCGTCCCGCGCCCCGGCGACCACCGCTGCGGTCACCGGCAGGCACACCCGCACCCCCGGAGCGTTCACGACCTTGATGTTCACCACCGTCCGCGACCCTTCCGGACCCAGGTTGAAGCCGTCGCCCTTCGCGCGCTCGACGGTCGCCGTGGGGACATCCTGCGAGATATCCATCGTGATCGTCGTCGCCGCCGCCACCGCCTCCTTCACGCCCACGCCCGCGAAATCCACCACGGTCCCGGACGGCACGCCGGCCCCGATCGCCACCGCCTCCTTCACGCGCACGCCCGCGAAATCAACCACGATCCCTTCGGGCACGTCGGCCCCGACCGTCACCTCCACCTTCCGCCCCTCGATGAAGTAGGTCCTCGTCCCGGACGCGCCGTCCGTCCTGACCGCGGTCTCGCCCGTCACCGACACCTGCAGCGTGTCCTTCACTTCGTCGTAGCCGCCGCCCGACGCCGTGTGCGACACCGACGACGGCTCCGCGTAGTCGTTCCCGTCGTCCGTCGCCGTCACCGTCACCGTCTGCGCCGTGCTCCAGTCCGTCGCCGTGAAGGTCAGGCTTGTGGGAGAGACCGAAAGGAAGGCGTTGTCCGCAGCGGCGACCGCCACGGCCACATCTCCCGTCGGCTTCGAGGTCAGCTTCACCGTGTATGCGGCGGCCGCGCCGCCCTCCGTCACTTCGATGAACCCCGCCGGGTCGAACGCGAACCCCTTCTCGTCGTCGTCCCTGATCGTCAGCGTCGCGGCGGAGGGGGCCGTAACCCCCTGGGAGTTGGACGCCGAACCCGAGACCGTCACCGTCTTGTCCGCCGCGTCCACGTCGTTGTCCACCGCCGTGATCGTCACCGTGTCGTTGGTCGTCGTCGAACCCGCCGCGATGGTCAGCATCGTCTCCATGCTCAGCGTGTAGTCGTCCGCCACCGCCGGGGACACCGGCGTGGCCGTCACCGTGATCGTCGTCGCCGCGACCGACGGGTGCGTGAGCGTCGCCGTCACCGTCGCGACGGTGTCCGCCCCGCTCTCGTCGATGGTCGCCGGCGACAGCGCCAGCGTCACCCCCGGCGCGTTGTCGTTGTCGGTCGTCGTCACCGACACGTCCACGTTCGCCAGCCCGTTGTAGTTGCCGTCGCCGCTCGACGGATCGAGCCGCACCTTCCAGGCCACGTCGCCGTCGTCGATGGCGTCGTCCGCGCCGGTCACCGTCACCGTCCGTACCGTGCTCCAGTCCGTCGCCGTGAAGGTCAGCGACGCCGGCGACGCCGTGCCCTCACTCGCATCCGGATCCCCGCTCGCATCCCGGCTCGATACCGTCACCGTCACCGCCGCCGACGGCAGCGTCCGCAGCACCACCGTGAAGGTCGCCGTCCCGCCATCCTCCGTCGCCTGACCCGTCACCGAACCCACGTTCAGCCCGTACTCGTTGTCCGCGTTCACCGCGTACACCGTGACAGCGGAGAGCCCGTCATACGTGGTGTCCAGCGTGCTCGTCGTGTTCACCGTCAGCGTGACGGTGTAGTCCTGGTCGCCGTCGGCGGGGTTGGCGGGGGCGTCGTCCACCCCGGTCAGCGTCACCGTCTGCGCCGTGTTCCAGTTCGAGTCCGTGAAGGTCAGCGACGACGGCGACACCGTCCCTTCCGTCGCGTCCGAACTCGCCACGCCGAGCACCACGTTCCCCGTCGGCTCGGTCGCCAGCTTCACCGTGAACGCCGCCGTCCCGCCATCCTCCGTCGTCCGCAGCCGCGACGATGCCGATGGCGTCGGCGACACATCGAACCCCGCGTCGTCGTCGTTGGCGATGGTCAGCGATGCCCCGGTGACGGTCATCGTCTCCGAATTGGCGGCGGCCTGGCTATTCGCCGCCGTGCCCGCCACCGTCACCGCGTTGTCGGCGGCGTCCACGTCGTTGTCCACCGCGGTGATCATCGCCGTGTCCGCGCTCGTCGTCGAACCCGCCGCGACCACGATGGTCGCCCCCGAACCCGACGCCACCGAATAGGCGTCCGCCAACGCCGACACCGTCACCGTCGTCGCCGCGCTCGATGGGTGCGAGAGCGTCGCGCTCACCGTCGTCGAGCCGCCGTTCTCCGGGATCGACGACGACGCCACCGACAGCGCCACCCCCGGCGCCGCGTCGTCGTCCACGATCGTCAGCATCACGGCGGAGGGTTGCCCCCCGACCCCCTGGGAGTTGGACGCCGAACCCGAGACCGTCACGCTCTTGTTCGGCGCATCCGTCGCGTCGTCCGCCGCCGTCACCGTCACCGTCCCCGCGCTCGCCGTCGAGCCCGCCGCGATGGTCAGCGTCCTCGCGCTCGACAACGTGAAGCCGCTCCCCGAAGCCGACACCGTGACCGTCGTCGCCGCGCTCGAGGCCAGGTTCAGACGCGCCGTCACCGTCGATACCCCACCGTTCTCCGAGATCGACGTGGACGACAGGACCAGCGTCACCAGCGGCGGACCCTCGTCGTCGCGGATCGTCAGCGTCACGGCGGACGGGTTCGCCACGTTGTTGCCGCCCGCCGCCGTGCCCGAGACCGTCACCTCTATGTCCGGCTCGTCGTCGCTGTTGTTCACCGCCGTAATCGTCACCGTCCCCGCGCTCGCCGTCTGCCCCGACGCGATCGTCAGCGTCGTTGCCGTGCTCAGCGTGTAGTCGCCCGACACCGCGTTCGTTCCCGGCGCCGCCGCCACCGTCACCGTCACCGCCGCGCTCGACGCACCCGACAGCGTCGCCGTCACCGTCGTCGCGTTGCCCGTCCCGCTCTCGTCGATGGTCGCCGGCGACAGCGCCAGCGTCACGATGGGCAGCGTCTCGTCGTCGGTAATGGTCAGCGTCACGCTCGACGGCGCCGACACCCCGTTACCCCCGGCCGCCGTCGCCGAGACCGTCACCGACTTGTTCGGCGCATCCGTCGTGTTGTTCACCGCCGTAATCGTCACCGTCCCCGCGCTCGTCGTCGAACCCGCCGCGATCGTCAACGTGTTCGCACTCGACAGCGTGAAGTCGGTCCCCGACCCCGGCGATGCCGACACCGTGAGCGTCACCGCTTCGCTCGACGGGCGGTTCAGCGTCGCCGTCACCGTCGATACGTTCGACGCCCCGCTCTCGTCGATCGACGACGCCGACAACGCCAGCGTCGCCTCCGGCAACGCCTCGTCGTCGGTGATGGTCAGCGTCACGCTCGACGGCGCCGCCACCCCGTTACCCCCGGCCGCCGTCGCCGAGACCGTCACCGACTTGTCCGGCGCATCCGTCGTGTTGTTCACCGCCGTAATCGTCACCGTCCCCGCGCTCGCCGTCGAACCCGCCGCGATCGTCAACGTGTTCGCACTCGACAGCGTGAAGTCGGTCCCCGACCCCGGCGAGGCCGACACCGTGAGCGTCACCGCTTCGCTCGACGGGCGGTTCAGCGTCGCCGTCACCGTCGATACGTTCGACGCCCCGCTCTCGTCGATCGACGACGCCGACAACGCCAGCGTCGCCTCCGGCAACGCCTCGTCGTCGGTGATGGTCAGCGTCACGCTCGACGGCGCCGACACCCCGTTACCCCCGGCCGCCGTCGCCGAGACCGTCACCGACTTGTCCGGCGCGTCGGTCGCATTGTCCGTCGCCGTCACCGTCACCGTCCCCGCGCTCGTCGTCGAACCGGCCGCGATCGTCAACGTGTTCGCACTCGACAGCGTGAAGTCGGTCCCCGACCCCGGCGATGCCGACACCGTGAGCGTCACCGCTTCGCTCGACGGGCGGTTCAGCGTCGCCGTCACCGTCGATACGTTCGACGCCCCGCTCTCGTCGATCGACGACGCCGACAACGCCAGCGTCGCCTCCGGCAACGCCTCGTCGTCGGTGATGGTCAGCGTCACGCTCGACGGCGCCGACACCCCGTTACCCCCGGCCGCCGTCGCCGAGACCGTCACCGACTTGTTCGGCGCATCCGTCGTGTTGTTCACCGCCGTAATCGTCACCGTCCCCGCGCTCGCCGTCGAACCCGCCGCGATCGTCAACGTGTTCGCGCTCGACAGCGTGAAGTCGGTCCCCGACCCCGGCGATGCCGACACCGTGAGCGTCACCGCTTCGCTCGACGCGCGGTTCAGCGTCGCCGTCACCGTCGATACGTTCGACGCCCCGCTCTCGTCGATCGACGACGCCGACAACGCCAGCGTCGCCTCCGGCAACGCCTCGTCGTCGGTGATGGTCAGCGTCACGCTCGACGGCGCCGCCACCCCGTTACCCCCGGCCGCCGTCGCCGACACCGTCACCGTCTTGTCCGGCGCGTCGGTCGCATTGTCCGTCGCCGTCACCGTCACCGTCCCCGCGCTCGTCGTCGAACCCGCCGCGATCGTCAACGTGTTCGCGCTCGACAGCGTGAAATCCGTCCCCGACCCCGGCGATGCCGACACCGTGAGCGTCACCGCCGCGCTCGACACACCCGACAGCGTCGCCGTCACCGTCGATACGTTCGACGCCCCGCTCTCGTCGATCGACGACGGCGACAACGCCAGCGTCACGGTGGGCGTAGCTTCGTCGTCGGTGATGGTCAGCGTCACGTCCGACGGCGCCGACACCCCGTTACCCCCGGCCGCCGTCGCCGAGACCGTCACGCTCCTGTCCGGCGCATCCGTCGTGTCGTTCACCGCCGTAATCGTCACCGTCCCCGCGCTCGCCGTCGAACCCGCCGCGATCGTCAACGTGTTCGCGCTCGACAGCGTGAAGTCCGTCCCCGACCCCGGCGATGCCGACACCGTGAGCGTCACCGCTTCGCTCGACGGGCGGTTCAGCGTCGCCGTCACCGTCGATACGTTCGACGCCCCGCTCTCGTCGATCGACGACGCCGACAACGCCAGCGTCGCCTCCGGCAACGCCTCGTCGTCGGTGATGGTCAGCGTCACGCTCGACGGCGCCGACACCCCGTTACCCCCGGCCGCCGTCGCCGAGACCGTCACCGACTTGTTCGGCGCATCCGTCGTGTTGTTCACCGCCGTAATCGTCACCGTCCCCGCGCTCGTCGTCGAACCCGCCGCGATGGTCAACGTCGTCGCGCTCGACAGCGTGAAGTCGGTCCCCGACCCCGGCGATGCCGACACCGTGAGCGTCACCGCCGCGCTCGACGCGCGGTCCAGCGTCGCCGTCACCGTCGATACGTTCGACGCCCCGCTCTCGTCGATCGACGACGCCGACAACGCCAGCGTCACCTCCGGCAGGTCCTCGTCGTCGGTGATGGTCAGCGTCACGCTCGACGGCGCCGACACCCCGTTACCCCCGGCCGCCGTCGCCGAGACCGTCACCGACTTGTTCGGCGCATCCGTCGTGTTGTCCGTCGCCGTAATCGTCACCGTCCCCGCGCTCGTCGTCGAACCCGCCGCGATCGTCAACGTGTTCGCACTCGACAGCGTGAAGTCGGTCCCCGACCCCGGCGATGCCGACACCGTGAGCGTCACCGCTTCGCTCGACGCGCGGTTCAGCGTCGCCGTCACCGTCGATACGTTCGACGCCCCGCTCTCGTCGATCGACGACGGCGACAACGCCAGCGTCGCCTCCGGCAACGCCTCGTCGTCGGTGATGGTCAGCGTCACGCTCGACGGCGCCGACACCCCGTTACCCCCGGCCGCCGTCGCCGAGACCGTCACCGACTTGTCCGGCGCGTCGGTCGCATTGTCCGTCGCCGTCACCGTCACCGTCCCCGCGCTCGTCGTCGAACCGGCCGCGATGGTCAACGTGTTCGCACTCGACAGCGTGAAATCCGTCCCCGACCCCGGCGAGGCCGACACCGTGAGCGTCACCGCTTCGCTCGACGGGCGGTTCAGCGTCGCCGTCACCGTCGATACGTTCGACGCCCCGCTCTCGTCGATCGACGACGCCGACAACGCCAGCGTCGCCTCCGGCAACGCCTCGTCGTCGGTGATGGTCAGCGTCGCGTCCGACGGCGCCGCCACCCCGTTACCCCCGGCCGCCGTCGCCGAGACCGTCACCGACTTGTCCGGCGCGTCGGTCGCATTGTCCGTCGCCGTCACCGTCACCGTCCCCGCGCTCGTCGTCGAACCCGCCGCGATGGTCAGCGTGTTCGCCGTGCTCAGCGTGAAGTCGGTCCCCGACCCCGGCGAGGCCGACACCGTGAGCGTCACCGCCGCGCTCGACGCGCGGTCCAGCGTCGCCGTCACCGTCGATACGTTCGACGCCCCGCTCTCGTCGATCGACGTGGACGACAGCACCAGCGTCACCTCCGGCAGGTCCTCGTCGTCCGTCAGCGTCAGCGCCCCGCCGCCCACCGCCATGGTCGTCCCGTCGGCCGTCGCCCGGTCGTTCGTTACCGTCGCCGTCACCGTCGTCGAACGCCCGGCCGTCCCCTGGTGCACGTCGTCGTTCGCCGCCGTGACCAGCACCGTGTCCGCGGCGTTCGCCGTGCTCCCCGCCGCGATGACGATGGTCGTGTCCGAACCCACCGTGTAGAAGCCCGTCACCGCCGACACCGTCACCGTCGTCGCCGCCCCCGACGCGCGGTCCAGCGTCGCCGTCACCGTCGATACGCCGCCGTTCTCCGAGATCGACGCCGGCGACAGCGCCAGCGTCACCCCCGGCGCCGCGTCGTCGTCGGTCGTCGTCACCGACACGTCCACGTTCGCCAGCCCGTTGTAGTTGGTGTCGCCGCTCGACGGATCGAGCCGCACTGCCCAAGTCACCTCTCCGTCGTCGATGGCGTCGTCCGCGCCGGTCACCGTCACCGCCTGCGTCGTGCTCCAGTCGCTCACCGCGAAGGTCAGCGACGGCGGCGAGACCGTTCCCTCGCCCGTATCCCGGCTCGACACCGTCACCGTCACCGCCTGCGACGGCTCCGACAGCAGCGCCACCGTGAAGGTCGCCTGACCGCCGGCCTCCGTCGCCTGACCCGTCACCGAACTCACGTCCAGCCCGTAGTCGTTGTCGGCGTTCACCGCGTACACCGTGACCGGGGAGCTCGCGAGCGCGTCGTACTTGGCGTCCAGCGTGCTCGTCGTGTTCACCGTCAGGGTGACGGTGTAGTCCTGGTCGCCGTCGGCGGGGTTGGTCGGGGCGTCGTTCACCCCGGTCAGCGTCACCGTCTGCGCCGTGTTCCAGTTCGTCGCCGTGAAGGTCAGCGACGACGCGGACACCGTGCCTTCCGTCGTGTCCGAACTCGCCACGCCGAGCACCACGTCCCCCGTCGGTTCGCTCTCCAGCGCCACCGTGAACGTCGCCGTCCCGCCATCCTCCGTCGTCCGCAACCGCGACGATGTCGACGTCGCCGGCGACACCGCGAACCCGGCCGTGTCGTCGTCGGTCAGCGTCAGCGTCACGCTCGTCGGCGCCGCGACGTTGTTGCCGCCCGAGACCGTCCCCGAAACCGTCACCGTCTCGTCCGTCTCGTCCACCGCGTCGCCCGTCGCCGTCACCGTCACCGTCCCCGCGCTCGTCGTCGAACCCGACGCGATCGTCAGCGTCTTGTCGCTCGACAGACTGAAATCGCCCGCCGCCGCGGTCACGCCCGTCGCCCCCACCGTCACCGTCACGGCCTCGCTCGACGCCCCCGACAGCGTCGCCGTCACCGTCGTCACGCCGCCCGTCTCCGAGATCGACGTCGGCGACAACGCCAGCGTCACCGTCCGCAGGGCCTCGTCGTCCGTGATCGTGATCGTGGCCGAGTTCACCGTCAGGCTGCCCGACGAGCCGCTCACCGTCACCGTCTCGTCGGTCTCGTCCACCGCGTCGTCCGTCGGCGTCAGCGTGAATGTGCCGGTCTTGCTCTGTGCCTCCGCGGCGATCGTAATGTCGAAGTCCGTCACCGCGGCGAAGTCCACCGCCGTCGCCGTGCCGCTGCCCGCCACGCTCACGGTCACCGCCGTCGCCCCGGCGAACCGGATCGTGCCATCCACCGTGGCGGTCACCGTGATCGTGGTCGCCCCGTCGCCCTCGGCCACGCTGTTGTCGTTCACCGTCAGCGTGATCGAGGGCGTCGCGTCGTCGTCCGTCAACGTGATCGTGGCCGAGTTCACCGTCAGGCTGCCCGACGAGCCGCTCACCGTCACCGTCTCGTCGGTCTCGTCCACCGCGTCGTTCGTCGGCGTCAGCGTGAAGGTGCCGGTCTTGCTCGCCGCCCCCGCGGCGATCGTAATGTCGAAGTCCGACACCGCCCCGAAGTCCACCGCCGTCGCCGTGCCGCTACCCCCCACGCTCACGGTCACGGTCGTGGGATCGACGAACCGGCTCGCGCCATCCACCGTGGCGGTCACCGTGATCGTGGTCGCCCCGTCGTCCTCGGCCACGCTGTTGTCGTCCACCGTCAGCGTGATCGCGGTCGGGGCGTCGTCGTCGTCCGTCAACGCGATCGTGGCCGAGCTCACCGTCAGGCTGCCCGACGTGCCGCTCACCGTGATCGTCTCGTTCGTCTCGTCGAACGCGTCGTTCGTCGGCGTCAGCGTGAAGGTGCCGGTAGCGCTCGCGTCGGCCGCGTAGATCGTAATGTCGAAGTCCGACACCGCCCCGAAGTCCACCGCCGTCGCCGCGCCGCTCCCGGCCACGCTCACCGTCACCGTCGTGTCCGTGACGAACCGCGTCCCGCCGTCCACCGTGGCGGTCACCGTGATGGTGGTCGCCCCGTCGTCCTCGGCCACGCTGTTGTCGTCCACCGTCAAGGTGATCGCGGTCGGCGTCGCGTCGTCGTCCGTCAACGCGATCGTGGCCGAGCTCACCGTCACGCTGCCCGAGGCGACATGGCCGTACAGCCCCACCGTCTCGTCGGTCCCGTCCAATACGTCGTTCGTCGGCGTCAGCGTGAAGTCGCTGGCGCCGCTCGCCGCCCCCGCGGCGATCGTAATGTCGAAGGACGCCACAGCCACGAAGTTCACGGCCGTCGCCAACAAGCTGTCACCGCTCACGAGCACGGTCACCGTCGTCGCCTCGGCGAACCGGGTCGTCCCGTCCACCGTCGCGGTCACCGTGATCGTGGTCGCCCCGTCGCCCTCGCTCACGCTGTCGTCACTCACCGTCAAGGTGATCGCGGTCGGCGCCGCGTCGTCGTCCGTCAGGCTGATCGTGGCCGAGTTCACCGTCAGGCTGCCCGACGAGCCGCTCACCGTCACCGTCTCGTCGGTCTCGTCCACCGCGTCGTTCGTCGGCGTCAGCGTGAAGCTCCCGGTCTTGCTCGCCGCCCCGGCGGGGATCGTAATGTCGAAGGACGACACCGCCGCGAAGTCCACTGTCGTGGCCGTGCCGCTCCCCGCCACGCTCACCGTCACCGCCGTGTCCTCGGCGAACCGGGTGGTCCCGTCCACCGTGGCGGTCACCGTGATCGCGGCCGCCCCGTCGCCCTCGCCCACGCTGTTGTCGTCCACCGTCAGCGTGATCGAGGTCGGCGCCGCGTCGTCGTCCGTCAGGCCGATCGTGGCCGAGTTCACCGTCAGACTGCCTGACGCGCCGCTGACCGTGATCGTCTCGTCGGTCTCGTCCACCGCGTCGTCCGTCGGCGTCAGCGTGAAGCCCGCGGTGTCGCTCGCCGCCCCCGCCGCGATCTCGATGTCGAACGCCTCCACCGCGGCGAAGTCCACCGCCCCCGCCGTGCCGCTGCCCGCCACGCTCACCCGCACCGTCTTCGCCTCGGCGAACCGGGTCGTCCCGTCCACCGTGGCGGTCACCGTGATCGAGGTCGCCCCGTCGCCCTCGCCCACGCTGCTGTCACTCACCGTCAGCGTGATCGAGGTCGGGGCCGCGTCGTCGTCCGTCAGGCTGATCCTGGCCGAGTTCACCGTCAGACCGGAGGCCGTGCCGCGCACCGTGATCGTCTCGTCGGTCTCGTCCACTACGTCGTTCGTCGGCGTCAGCGTGAAGTCTGCGGTACCGCTCGCGTCGCCCGCGGCGATCGTAATGTCGAACGCCGACACCGTGGCGAAATCCACCGCTGTCGCGGCGCCGCTGCCCGCCACGTTCACCCGCACCGTCGTGGCCGAGCCGAGCGTCGTCGAGCCGTCCAACGTGGCCGTCACCGTGATCGTGGTGGCCCCGTCGACCTCGCCGACGCTGTTGTCGTTCACCGTCAGCGTGATCGAGGTCGGCGTCCCGTCGTCGTCCGTGAGGCTGATCGTGGCCGCGTTCACCGTCAGGCCGGTCGAAGTACCGCTGACCGTGATGGTCTCGTCGGTCTCGTCGTCCGAGTCGTCCGTCGGCGTCAGCGTGAAGGTTCCGGTACCGCTCGCCGCCCCGGCGGCGATAGAGATGTCGAAATCCGACACCGCGGCGAAGTCCACCGCCCCCGTCGTGCTGCTGTCCGCCACGCTCACGCTCACCGTCTTGGCCTCGGCGAACCGGGTCGTGCCGTCCACCGTGGCGGTCACCGTGATCGTCGTCGCCCCGTCGCCCTCGCCCACGTCGTCGTCGTCCACCGTCAGCGTGATCGAGGTCGGGGCGCCGTCGTCGTCCGTGATCGTCCCCGTAACCCTTAGCCAATTGGCGATGACCCCGCCGGGCGTCGAGATCGTCGCGTTCGTCGCACCGCTAAAGGTCACCTCCACCGTCTCGTTCGACTCGTCCACCGTGTCGCCCGTCACCAACACGCTGAAGGTCTGGCTGGTCGTCCCCGCCGCGAAGGTCAGCGTGCCGGCGGCGATGGCCGTGTAGTCCGTCCCCGAAGTGGCCGTCCCCAGGCCCGCGTCCGCATACTGCACCGTCACCTCGCGTCCGGAGGCGGCGCTCAGGGTCACCGTATACGTCAGCGCCGCGGAGCCACTGTCGCCCTCCGCCACGCTCGGCGAGCTGATCGACAGCGTCGGCGTCGCGTCGTTGTCCGTGATCGTCCCGGTCCCGGTGCCCGCCGTGGTCGAGACCGCCGCGTTCACCGGATCCTTCAGCCGCACTTTCACCGTCTCGTCCGCCTCGTCCAGAACGTCGCCCGTCACCGCCACGTCGAAGGTCCGGCTGGTCGTCCCCGCCGCGAAGGTCAGCGTGCCGGCGGTGAGCGCCGTGTAGTCCGTCCCGGAAGTCGCGGTGCCGGTCCCGGTGTCGGCGTAGTCCACCGTCACCTCGCGTTCGGAGGCGGCGCTCAGGGTCGCCGTGAAGGTCAGGTCCGTCGAGCCGCTGTCGCCCTCGGTCACGCTCGGCGAGTCGATGGAGAGCATCGGCGCGGGATCGTCGTCGGTGATCGTCAGCGTCGCGTCGGACGGATTCGCCGCCCCGTCGCCGCCCGCGACCGTCGCCGAGACCGTCACCGACTTGTCCGCCTCGTCGGTCGTGTCGTCCATCGCCGTCACCGTCACCGCGCCCGTGCTCGTCGTATCCCCCATCGCGATGGTGAGCGTATTCGCGCTCGACAGGCCGAAGTCGCCCGACACCGCCGGGGACACCGGCGCCGCCGACACCGTGACCGTCGTCGCCTCGCTCGCCGCCTTGTCCAGCGTCGCGGTCACCGTGGCCACCCCGCCGTTCTCCGAGATCGACGACGACGACAGCGACAGCGACACGACCGGCTTGTCGTCGTCGATGACCGTGACCGTCACCGCGAGCTGGTTCGTCACATCCCCGCGGCCATAGTTGGCCGCCGTGTATCTGATCTGCTTGATCTCGTCCTGGAGGTCGCTGTCCCCTTTGGCCGTGACGGTCACCGTCTTCGCCGTGCTCCAGTCCGACGGCGTGAACGAGAGGTTGTACGGGTACGTGAGGGCGGTGTTCAGATCGAGCTCGATGTCGGGGGGAGTGAGAACGGCCCCGGGGGGAGTGAGACCGACCCATGTCGTTCCCAATCCGGGGGCGGGCTCGGAGTCCAGGACCACGGTGAACGTCGCGCCGGCGCCTTGCTCGGTCACCGTGATGGTGGTGGGGTTGAAGGTCACGCCGGCGGTGTCGTCGTCGGTCAGCGTCAGCGTCGCGTTCGACGGGTCCGCCACCCCGTTGCCGCCCGCCGCCGTGCCGGAAACCGTCACCGACTTGTCGGCCACGTCCACGTCGTTGTCGTTCGCCGTCACCGTCACCGCGCCCGTGCTCGTCGTCGCCTCCGCCGCGATGGTCAGCGTCTTCGCCGTGCTCAGATCGAAGTCCGCGGCGACCGCCCCCGTTCCCGCCGCGGCACCTACCGTCACCGTCACCGCCTCGCTCGACTTGCCGTTCAGCGTCGCCGTCACCGTGGAGACCCCGCCGTCCTCCGAAATCGATGTCGGCGACAGGACCAGCGTCACGGTGGGCGTAGCTTCGTCGTCCGTGATCGTCAGCGTCACATCCGGCGGCGCCGACACCCCGTTACCCCCGGCCGCCGTCGCCGAGACCGTCACCGACTTGTCCGGCGCATCCGTCGTGTTGTTCACCGCCGTAATCGTCACCGTCCCCGCGCTCGTCGTCGAACCCGCCGCGATGGTCAGCGTCGTCGCCGTGCTCAGCGTGAAGTCGGTCCCCGACCCCGGCGAGGCCGACACCGTGAGCGTCACCGCCGCGCTCGACACCCCCGACAGCGTCGCTGTCACCGTGCTCGACCCGGGGTTCGTCCCGTCGTGCTCGTCGATCGACGCCGGCGACAGAACCAGCGCCACCGTCGGCAACGCCTCGTCGTCGGTGATGGTCAGCGTCACGTCCGACGGCGCCGCCACCCCGTTACCCCCGGCCGCCGTCGCCGAGACCGTCACCGACCTGTCCGGCGCATCCGTCGTGTCGTTCACCGCCGTAATCGTCACCGTCCCCGTGCTCGCCGTCGAACCCGCCGCGATCGTCAACGTGTTCGCGCTCGACAGCGTGAAATCCGTCCCCGACCCCGGCGATGCCGACACCGTGAGCGTCACCGCCTCGCTCGACGCGCGGTCCAGCGTCGCCGTCACCGTCGATACGTTCGACGCCCCGCTCTCGTCGATCGTCGCCGGCGACAACGCCAGCGTCGCCTCCGGCAGGTCCTCGTCGTCCGCGATGGTCAGCGTCACGCTCGACGGCGCCGCCACCCCGTTACCCCCGGCCGCCGTCGCCGAGACCGTCACCGACTTGTCCGGCGCATCCGTCGTGTTGTTCACCGCCGTGATCGTCACCGCGCCCGCGCTCGTCGTCGAACCCGCCGCGATGGTCAACGTGTTCGCACTCGACAGCGTGAAATCCGTCCCCGACCCCGGCGATGCCGACACCGTGAGCGTCACCGCCTCGCTCGACGCGCGGTCCAGCGTCGCCGTCACCGTCGATACGTTCGACGCCCCGCTCTCGTCGATCGACGACGGCGACAACGCCAGCGTCACGGTGGGCGTAGCTTCGTCGTCGGTGATGGTCAGCGTCACGTCCGACGGCGCCGCCACCCCGTTACCCCCGGCCGCCGTCGCCGAGACCGTCACCGACTTGTCCGGCGCATCCGTCGTGTCGTTCACCGCCGTAATCGTCACCGTCCCCGCGCTCGTCGTCGAACCCGCCGCGATGGTCAACGTGTTCGCACTCGACAGCGTGAAATCCGTCCCCGACCCCGGCGATGCCGACACCGTGAGCGTCACCGCCTCGCTCGACGCGCGGTCCAGCGTCGCCGTCACCGTGCTCGACCCGGGGTTCGTCCCGTCGTGCTCGTCGATCGTCGCCGACGACAACGCCAGCGTCGCCTCCGGCAGGTCCTCGTCGTCGGTGATGGTCAGCGTCACGTCCGGCGGCGCCGCCACCCCGTTACCCCCCGCCGCCGTCGCCGAGACCGTCACCGACTTGTCCGGCGCATCCGTCGTGTTGTTCACCGCCGTAATCGTCACCGTCCCCGCGCTCGTCGTCGAACCCGCCGCGATGGTCAACGTGTTCGCACTCGACAGCGTGAAGTCGGTCCCCGACCCCGGCGATGCCGACACCGTGAGCGTCACCGCCGCGCTCGACACCCCCGACAGCGTCGCCGTCACCGTCGAGACGTTCGACGCCCCGCTCTCGTCGATCGACGACGGCGACAACGCCAGCGTCACGGTGGGCGTAGCTTCGTCGTCGGTGATGGTCAGCGTCACGTCCGACGGCGCCGACACCCCGTTACCCCCGGCCGCCGTCGCCGAGACCGTCACGCTCCTGTCCGGCGCATCCGTCGTGTCGTTCACCGCCGTAATCGTCACCGTCCCCGCGCTCGTCGTCGAACCCGCCGCGATGGTCAACGTGTTCGCACTCGACAGCGTGAAATCCGTCCCCGACCCCGGCGATGCCGACACCGTGAGCGTCACCGCCGCGCTCGACGCGCGGTCCAGCGTCGCCGTCACCGTGCTCGACCCGGGGTTCGTCCCGTCGTGCTCGTCGATCGTCGCCGGCGACAGCACCAGCGCCACCTCCGGCAGGTCCTCGTCGTCGGTGATGGTCAGCGCCGCCCCGGTCACCGTCACGGTCTCCGAATTGGCGGCGGCCTGGGCGTTGGCCGCCGTGCCCGTCACCGTCGTCGAACGCCCGCCGCTGCCCTGGTGCACGTCGTCGTTCATCGCCGTGACCAGCACCGTGTCCGTGGCGTTCGCCGTCTCGCCCGCCGCGATCTCGATGGTCGTGTCCGAACCCACCGTGTAGAAGCCCGTCACCGCCGACACCGTCACCGTCGTCGCCGCGCTCGACGGATGCGAGAGCGTCGCCGTCACCGTCGATACGTTGCCCGCCCCGCTCTCGTCGATCGACGACGGCGACAGCGCCAGCGTCACCCCCGGCGCCGCGTCGTCGTCGGTCAGCGTCAGCGTCAGGCTCACCGGGGCCGTCGCCCCGTTGCCGCCCGATACCGTGGCCGAGACCGTCACCGACTTGTCCGGCGAATCCACATCGTTGTCGTTCGCCGTGACCGTCACCGCGCCGCTGCTCGTCGTATCCCCCGACGCGATGGTGAGCGTATTCGCGCTCGACAGACTGAAGTCGCCCGCCGCCGCCGGGGACACCGCCGCCGCCGACACCGTGACCGTCGTCGCCTCGGTGGCCACCCGGTCCAGCGTCGCCGTCACCGTGGCCACCCCGCCGTTCTCCGAGATCGACGCTGGCGACAGCGCCAGCGACACGACCGGCTTGTCGTCGTCGATGACCGTGACCGTCACCGCGACCTCGTTCGTCACCCCGCCCGCATAGCCGGCCACCGTGTACCTGATCTCCTTGGTGTCGTTCCGGATGTCGCTGTCCGCGGAGGCCGTGACGGTCACCGTCTGCGCCGTGCTCCAGTTCGTCGGGTCGAACGAGAGGTTGTACGGGTACGTGCGGACGCCGTTCAGATCGATCTCGGCGTCGGAGCGACCGAGGCCGACCGTCGTCGTCCCGGAGGGGGGCTCGGAGTCCAGGACCACGGTGAACGTCGCGCCGGCGGCGTCCTGCTCGGTCACGGTCAGGACGGTGGGGGTGAAGGTCACGCCCGCGGTGTCGTCGTCCGTGGTGCTCACCCCGACGTTGGCGTTGGGGACGGCGACGGGGCTGCGGTAGTGGGCGTCTCCCGTCGGCCCGCTGTCGGGATTCAAGACGACGTTCCAGGTCACGTCGCCGTCGTCGACGTCGTCGTCGACGCCGGTCACCGTCACCGTCTGCGCCGTGTTCCAGACGCCCGGCGCGAAGGTCAGCGACGACGGCGACACCGTGCCCTCGCTCGCGTCCCCGCCCGTCACCGTCACCGTCACCGCCGCCGTCGGCCGCGTCGCCAGCTTCGCCGTGAAGGTCGCCGTCCCGCCCGCCTCCGTCGCCTGCCCCGTCACCGCGCTCACCGTCAGCCCGGCGACGGTCGTCGTCCTCGTTGGACACCGACACGGTATGGGTACTCACACGGTTATACGGCAGGTTACCGGCGCCGGTCTCGCCCGGGTCCACCGTCACCCGGCAAATCTGGTCGCCGTCGTCGACATCGTCGTCCTTGCCCCGCACCGTCACCGTATGCGGCGAATTCCACAGGCTCGCCGCGGCCGCCGAGGCGTCGCCGCCGGTGGGCGCCATGGCGACGGTCCCGGAGACGCCATACGTCGCGCCGCCGTCCGCCGACACCTCGCATTCGGAGGTGTCCTGGCTGGTAACCAGCACATTCACGGTCTGGCTCGGGTTGGACGTCAGGCGCACCGTGAACGTGTCCGTGCCGCCCGCCTCCGTGGTCGCGGTCGAACCGCCGCTCTCGACCACGGTCAGCCCACCTTCGTCGTCCGTGACGGTCAGTGTCGCGTCGGGCGGCGCCTTCACGTCGCCGCTCGCCGTTGCCGAGACCGTTACGGTCTTGTCCGGCGCGTCGGCCGCGTTATCGACCGCCGTCACCGTCACCGTCCCGGTGCTCGCCGTCCCCCCCGTCGCGAAGGTGAGCGTGTTCGCCGTGCTCAGCGTGAAGTCGGCGGGCAACGCCGGGGACACCGCCGCCGCCGCCACCGTGAGGGTCGCCGCCGCGCTCGCCGCCTTGTCCAGCGTCGCCGTCACCGTGGCCACCCCGCCGTTCTCCGCGATCGACGACGGAGACAGCGAGAGCGTCGCCTTGGGCGGCGCGACGATGGGCACCCACTCCGTGTTGTAGTAGATCACGTTGCTACCGGTCCACTCTCTCGTGAAGAGGATGACGATGCCGTCGTTGTCGATCATCGCCTGCGTGAGCGTGATCGTCACGGACCTCCTGAACCCGATGTCGTTGGCGAGTTTCATGCACTCGGTGCTGCTCGGCCCGGGGATGTTGGTATGCGCCCGCTGGGAGACCGCCTTGTTGGCGCACGCCCAGACGTCCACATTTCCTTGCTCGTAGCCTCCCGTGAACTCGATCGTCTGCGAAGTCGTCTCGGCGACCAGCGACATCGTGGTGACGTCCCAATTGGTCTGTGTCTGGCCGACGTTGCGCCACGTCGTATCGTCGCCGGTCGGCACGGAGCCGTCGTTGTCGGCAATGGTCAACGTCAGGCCCGCCGGGGCCGACACGCCGTTGCCCCCCGATACCGCGCCCGAGACCGTCACCGTCTTGTCCGCCGCCGCCTCGACGTTGTTGTTCACCGCCGTGAGCGTCACCGTCCCCGTGCTCGCGGTCGAGCCCGCGGCGATGACCAGCGCCCTGTTCGTGGTCAGCGCGTAGTCGGCCGCCGTCGCGCCCGACAACGGCGCCGCCGACACCGTGACCGTCACCGCTTCGCTGGATACGCCGGAGAGCGCCGCCGTCACCGTGGTCACGCCGCTGCCCTCGGAAATCGACGACGAAGACAGCGCCAGCGTCACCGTCGGCAGCGTCTCGTCGTCGGTCAGCGTCAGCGTCACGCTCGACGGCGCCGCGACATTGTTGCCGCCCGATACCGTCGCCGAGACCGTCACCGTCTCGTCCGGTTCGTCCGTCGTGTCGTGCTCCGCCGTCACCGTCACCGCGCCGGTGCTCGTCGTCGCCTCGGCCGCGATGGTCAGCGTGTTCGCCGTGCTCAGCGTGAAGTCGGACCCCGAGATCGGCGTCGTCGACACCGTCACCGTCACCGCCTCGCTCGACGCCACCGACAGCGTCGCCGTCACCGTCGCCACGCCGCCCGTCTCCGAGATCGACGCGGACGACAGGACCAGCGCCACCCTCGGGAATGCCTCGTCGTCGGTCAGCGTCAGCGTCACGTCCGGCGGCGCCGCGACGCCGTTGCCGCCCGAAGCCGTCCCCGAAACCGTCACCGACTTGTCCGGCGCATCCACCGCGTTCCCGTTCGCCGTCACCGTCACCGCGCCCGTGCTCGCCGTCTGCCCCGCCGCGATCGTCAACGTCGTCGCCGTGCTCAGATCGAAGTCCGACGCCGCCGCGTTCGTCCCCGGCGCCGCCGACACCGTCACCGTCACCGCCTCGCTCGACCTGACCGACAGCGTCGCCGTCACCGTCGACACCCCGCCCGTCTCCGAGATCGACGCGGACGACAGGACCAGCGCCACCGTCGGCGGCGTCTCGTCGTCGGTCAGCGTCAGCGCCGCCCCGGTCACGCTCCCCCACCCCCTGGTCGTTGGCCGCCGTCGCCGTCACCGTCGTCGAACGCCCGCCGCTGTGCGCGGCGTCGTCCCCCGCCGTGACCAGCGCCGTGTCCGCGGCGTTCGCCGTCTCGCCCGCCGCGATCACGATCGTCGCGTCCGACCCCACCGTGTAGAAGCCCAACACCGCCATCACCGTCACCGCCGTCGCCGCGCTCGACGGATGCGTGAGCGTCGCCGACACCGTCGCCACCCCGCCGTTCTCCGAGATCGACGACGGCGATACCGCCAGCGTCACCCCCGGCGCCGCGTCGTCGTCCGCTATGGTGAGCGTCAGGCCCGACGGGTCCGCCACCCCGCGCCCGCCCGCGGACGCGCCCGAGACCGTCACCGACTTGTTCGGCGAATCCGTCGTGTCGGTCATCGCCGTGATCGTCACCGCGCCCGTGCTCGTCGTCGAGTCCGCCGCGACGGTGAGCGTCGTTCCCGTCAGCGTGAAATCCGTCCCCCGCCCCCGGCGAGGCCGAAACCGTGACCGTCACCGCCTCGCCCGACGGGTGCGAGAGCGCCGCCGTCACCGTCGCGACGTTGCCCGAACCGCTCTCGTCGATGGTCGAGGCCGACAGCGACAGCGACAGCGTCGGCAGCGCGTCGTCGTCCGTGATCGTCAGCGTCACGCCCGACGGCGCCGCCACCAGACCGTACCCGCCGGCCACCGTCCCGCCCACCGTCGCGGTCTCGTCCGCCTCGTCCGTCGCGTCGTCCACCGCCGTCACCGTCACCGTGCCGGTGCTCGTCGCCGCCCCGGCCGCGATCGTCAGCGTATTGTCGCTCGACAGGCCGAAGTCGCCCGCCGCCGCGGTCGCGCCCGTCGCCGTCACCGTCACCGTGATCGCCTCGCCCGAAATCCCGCCGCTCAGGCTCGCCGTCACCGTCGTCACGTTACCCGCGCCGCTCTCGTCGATGGTCGAGGCCGACAGCGACAGCGCCAGCGTCGGCGTCGAGTCGTCGTCGGTCAGCGTCAGCGTCTGGCTCGACGGCGCCGCCACCCCGTTGCCGCCCGCCGCCGTCCCCGAAACCGTCACCGTCTCGTCCGCCTCGTCCGTCGTGTCGTCCACCGCCGTCACCGTCACCGTGCCGGTGCTGCTCCGTCGCCCCGGCCGCGATGGTCAGCGTCCTCGCGCTCGACAGCGTGAAGTCGCCGGCCGCCGCGGTCGCGCCCGTCGCCCCC